>NZ_CP104554.1:0-3366281 GCF_025397955.1 Vibrio sp. J502
GGTGGTTTCTCTTACGCTGTTGCTACTCAGTGTGGGGTGTTTTGCCCTCATTGAGCGGTTATTTCATTCACATTCAAAGGTAAAGCAATGTTAGAACTCAAGGCCGTGCACTATGAGTATCAACAGGAGTGGTTTGAATTTTCGCTTTCTGTACCGCGAGGGGCGATTCTCTCTTTGATGGGGCCAAGCGGAGCGGGCAAGTCGACTTTACTGAGCTTAGTTGCGGGCTTTATTGCACCGAAAAGCGGCGATATCCAAGTACAAGGGCAATCCTTACTTGGGCAAGAGCCACACTTGCGTCCTTTTTCGATGCTGTTTCAAGAGCACAATCTTTTTGCCCATCTCACTGTGCGTGAAAATATTAGCCTTGGGTTACATCCGGGGCTGAAATTAACCACTTCGCAAAAGGCGTTAGTTGAGTGCGCCGCGCAGCAAGTGGGTTTGGCAGCGCTACTTGATCGCTTGCCTGAGCAGCTCTCAGGGGGGCAGCGTCAACGAGTTGCTCTGGCGCGCTGTTTTGTACAACCACATCCTATCTGGCTGCTGGATGAGCCCTTTTCCGCCTTGGATCCGCTACTCAGAGAAGAGATGCTGCTTTTGGTTAAGCAGTTAGCCGCAGAAAGAGCGATCACTGTTGTGATGGTGACGCACCATATTAGTGATGCCAAAGCGATTGCGAGCCATTTTGCGTTTATGGCTCAAGGACATGTGTTAGTGAGTGATCGCATTGAGGCACTTTCCGCGCAACACGCAGACGCGCAGCTCAGTGATTTTGTGCGTGCAGGGGAATAAAAAAAACCTCACACGTTTAGGTGAGGTTTTTGCGTCTAATCAGCACTATGACAGGTTAAACTGACTTATCGTTATGCTCTCTGAGCACTTGGAAAATCTCTCGTGATGCTCTTGGTGGTTTGCTGTTGGCTTTCTCTTTATTTGCTTGACGCGCTAATTGGCGCAGACGTTGACGATCCATCTCTGGATAGAGTGCCATCGCATCTTCAATCGCGCTGTCACCTTTCTCCACAATACGATCACGCATCTGTTCGAGTTTGTGCAGCATAGCGGTATTTTGTGAGTGCTTGTTACGCAGTTTATCCAATGCCGCTTGAATCGGTTCGGCATCGATGGTACGCATCATTTTACCAATGTATTGCAGTTGGCGGCGTCTGGCTTCCATGCTAAAACGTTGAGCATCTTTGATGGCATCCATCAAGTCTTCAGACATCGGAATTTTTGCTAACTGAGACGGCTTCAGAGCAACCAGCTCTTCACCCAGTTTTTGTAGCTCAGTCATGTCGTTTTTCATTTCGGTTTTGCTAACCCAAATGATCTCCTCTTCTTCTTCCCAAGGAGCTTTTTGATTCTTACGCGCCATTTTCTTCATCTATTGAGTTATGTATGTCAGCTATTTTAGCAAGAATCGTGGGGAGAAAGCGAAATTCTTGTTATCCTAATGACATTGTTTGCTAATAATTGATGAGATATGGACGTAAAACAACAAGTTGCTCAGCAGCGCATCGAACTTGAAGCGGCGGTTGCTAAGGCATTAGAGATGGCTGCGCTCAGTTCTGATGCTGCCGAAGTGGCGATCACCAAAAGTACCGGCCTGAGTGTTTCGACGCGAATGTGTGAAGTTGAAAACGTAGAATTTAAAAGTGATGGGGCGTTGGCATGCACCGTGTAGCGTTGGGCAGCGTTAAAGGCAGGGCGCGACGTCAGATCTCAGTGGAAAAAGCAATTGCGCAGACGGTCAGCTGCAGCGCTTGATATTGGCGCTTTACACTTCTGAAGATCCTTATGCAGGCCTGCATCCGTAAAGGAGTTAATGGTGCGAAATATTCCTGATTTAGATCTCTTCCATCCGATGAACCTAACCCGACATGGCCGCTAAAATTGCCATTGCTGCAGAAGAGAAAGCGTTAGCTTACAGCAACAAGATCAAACAAAGTGATGGCGCAAGTTATGACAGCCATTACGGTGTGAAAGTGTATGGAGTAATAGCCATGGTTTGCTCGCGAGTTATGCCTCTAGCCGTCATAGCATTAGCTGCTGCGTGATCGGTGAGGGTAAAAATGGTGAGATGGAGCGTGATTATAGCTATACCGTTGCACGTCACCGCGACGATTTATGGTCGCCAGAGCTGGTCGGGCAACAAGCTGCAGAAAAAACCATCAGCCGTTTAGATGCAAAAAAATTGAAGACGGGCAAAGTTCCGGTGATGTTTGCCGCGGATGTAGCGACAGGTTTGATTGGTCATTTGGTGATGGCGATCAGTGGTGGCAGCTTGTATCGTAAATCTTCCTTTTTACTTGATAAGTTAGGCGAGAAAATTTTACCCGATTGGTTCAATATTGCCGAAAAACCCCATGTATTGCGTGCGTTGGCATCAAGCCCATTTGATAGCGAAGGGGTGTTTACGCAAGACCGCCAAATCATTACCGATGGCGTGCTCTCGACTTATCTTCTGAGCAGCTATGCCGCTCGTAAAATGAAGATGACTCCAACTGGTCACGCGGGTGGCATCCATAACTGGTATGTTCAATCCACAGGGCAAAATTTTGAGCAGATGCTCAAAGCGTTGGGTACAGGCTTGTTAGTCACTGAAGTGATGGGCCAAGGTGTTAATGCAGTGACAGGTGATTATTCGCGTGGCGCCGCTGGTTTCTGGGTTGAAAACGGTGTGATTCAATACCCTGTATCTGAGATTACTATCGCGGGCAATTTGAAAGATATGTTCCAGCAAATGGTTGCGGTAGGGAGTGATGTCGAAACACGCTCGCAAATCCAAACTGGGTCTATTTTACTTGAATCGATGAAAATTGCGGGCGAATAATCGCTTAATCTGAATATAAAAAAGCTTGGTATAACAACCAAGCTTTTTTTTATGGGTGGTTTGGGTATGTATCACTATAGGGTTACATCAAAATATGGCTACATCAAAATGGTCGCCAAGCCGAGAAAGACAGAAAGCCCAACCACATCGGTGACGGTTGTTAACGCCATTCCGCCAGCAAGAGCCGGGTCGATTTTCATTTTTTTCAGTAAAATTGGGATGGTGACGCCGGCGATCCCTGCAATGAGTAGGTTGGCCATCATTGCTGCGAAAATGATGCCGCCAAGCATCCAATTGCCTTTCCATGCCACCACAATGCCACCAATGATGGTGGCCCACATGATGCCATTTAAAAAACCGATTGCCGCTTCTTTGAATAGCAATTCGCGTTGGTTACTGTCACCGATATGTCCCAATGCTAAACCACGAATGACCAAGGCCACGGTTTGGTTACCTGCGACACCACCCATTGAGGGAACAATGGTCATTAGCACGGCAATGGCAGCCATTTGATCCAGTGTCGCTTCAAACATGTTGGAAACAGAGGCGGCGGCTAGGGCGGCCAAAACATTTGCCCCAAGCCAGATGGTCCGTTTACGAGCGGATTTGACTACCGGAGCAAAGGTATCTTCGTCATCGTTCATACCAGCCATACTCATCATTGAGTGTTCGGCATCTTCACGAATGATGTCAACGACGTCATCAATGGTGATCCGACCGACCAAGTGTTGGTTTTCATCCACCACAGGCGCGGACACCCAGTTGCGACGTTCAAACAGGCTGGCAACATCGGAGTCGCTGGTGGTGACCAAAATCGCCTCATCGGCATCATCCATGACTTCACTTACTGGAATATCCGGTTGCGTGGTCAGCAAGGTGGTGAGTGAGAGATGCCCAATCAGCTTACTTTCATCGTCAATCACGTAAAGTGCATCGGTTGCTTCGGGCAGATCGCCGCGCATGCGTAAATAGCGTAAAACCACGTCAATATCAACATCACCACGAATGGTGATCACGTCGGTATTCATGATCCCGCCGGCTGTTTCCTCTGAATAGGAGAGTGCGGTTTCAACGCGCTGGCGATCAGCGCTGTCCATCTGCGAAAGCACTTCGCGTGACACGTCATCTGGCAAGCTACGCAGTACATAGGCCACGTCATCGGTGTCCATGCCTTCGGTCGCTTCTGCAAGTTTTTCGGGTGCCATTTTGGAAACTAGGGCATCTTTGACGTCTTCGTTGAGCTCATCAAGGATTTCACCGTAGTCTTCTGGGTCGGTGAGTTGCCATAACACCTCCCGGCTTTTACGTGGAGAGGCTTCTAAGAGGTGAGCAATATCTTCTGGCTCCATGTCCTGCAATTGGCGACGGACATGGACAAAACGACCATTTTCTAAAGCTTCGCTGACTTCTTGGAGGGTTAGGTGAGCTTGATCAAATTCAATTTGCTCGGCCATGGTTTCCCCCTACTTAGGATTCTTACAATGTGTTGAATAGTAACTTAATTCTAGGCCTTATTTAATAAGTTCTTATTAAGCACTGAATTTATTTTGACTATCAGGGGCGCGCATGCGCTGTCTGTGGGAGAGTGGAGTGTAAGCCTTGTGCTTACTCGTCTTCATCGAATTTATGTTCAATCAGCGAACTAACCGCTTGCAAAGCAGGCTCTGCTTGTGAGCCTTCAACATTGATGGTGATGTATTGACCTTGTGCGGGATTCGAGCATCATAAACCCATCACACTGTCTGCAGTGGCTTCTTTCCTCTTCACTTGAATGGGTGACCACCGCATCAAAAGATTGCGACAGTTCAACAGCTTAACGGCTGGCACGAGCATGAAGGCCCAAGCGATTTTGGATTAAAACCGTTTTACTTAATAGTGGCATACCATCGCTCCTATTGCTGTTTTTCTAATGAAGTATGGCGTATCTGTACTTGGTGACCCAATTGAGCAAAGTACTCGCCAAGCTGTTGAGTCAGGGTAAACGGAGCGGTGCTTACCACCGGTGCAACCAATCGCAATTGTGAGATAACTGCGGTTGTTTTTTTCGAGCATCGGCAGCCAGTATTCAACAAACTTTTGAATTTGTTGTTTAAGTTCAATACTTCACTATGGCGTTCAAGAACGACTTAATTGGCGCATCCAGCCAGTTAATGGGCGAAGATCGGGTTCCCAATGTGGGTTGGGTAAAAAACGCACATCAAACACGTAGTCCTGCATCGTTGGGTAGTCCATATTTGAAGCCAAAAGACTGAAACACCATCACCAGATCTTTGCGCTCACGTCCTTCAATTCGCATGCGTACGGTTTCGCTCAACTCATGCAACGATTGATTACTGCTATCGAGCACAAATCGGCTTGCTCTTTGAGCGGTGCAAGCAGCGACTTTTCCAATTCAATCGCTTGCGCAAGTGAAGGTTTATCGGCGTTTAATGAGAGAGGATGGATACGACGCGGTTTCGCTGTAGCGCTTGAGTAGTGTCTCTTTACTGGCATCGAGAAAACAGCACACTAACGTCGTTATTCTGTTTTAGCTGCTCTAAAAAATCCGCACCAAACTAGGCTCTTGGGGCAAGTTACGGATATCAATACCACCGCGACATTTTGTTTTACTGCCTTGGACTGATTGAATAAACGCATCCAACAAGTTGACGGAAGGTATCGACACAATAGTAGCCGAGATCCTCCAGTACTCGTATAGCAACGCTTTTCCCTGCGCCTGATTGACCACTCTCAACGATTAAACGCATAGTTTCGGCTCGGTGTTATTGGTTAGTCATGATGTCGTACAGCTCTTGATCGCTTTGTGCACTTCGAAGCTGTTTTAAAACTTTTGTCATTGAGGCGCTCGGCCATACAAGAGAGCGTTTTTTAAATGCTCTTTGCACTGCTCTTCAGGAACGAGCAACGCAAACAGTAGATCGACAGGGTCGATTATCAATAGCATCAAACTCAATCGGTTCTTCACACTGCAGCAAACGGCAATGGCACGATCACTGTTGGTCATTCTTGCATGAGGAATGGCGATGCCATTACCAATACCAGTACTGCCCATTTTTTCTCGGCTGAGCATACATTCAAACAGCTCGGTGGAATTTTGACCTGAATACTCAGCAGCGATTTCGCTAATGATTTCTAGGGCTCTTTTTTTACTGGTGCATTGGACCGCACTTTTCGTGCAGTCCAATGAGAGTACTTCGCTTAATTGCATGATTAATGACTACTTAGCTTTTCTTTATGCTTGTTGAGTTGTCTTACGAGTTTATCCACTAAACTGTCAATGGCAGCATACATATTTTCATTGTCGGCCACGGCGTGGATATCACCTTGATTTATGTGGAGCGTAGCTTCAGCGATCTGTTGTACTTTTTCAACACGTAAACAACCTGTACGTTATTGATATGGTCAAAAAATCGCTCAAGTTTTTGAAACTTCGAGTTTACATAGTCTTGCATTGAATCGGTCAGATCAATGTGATGGGCATTAATATTGATTTGCATAGACTTTCCTTCTCTGTTTTGTGCCTTACAGTAGGCGTTTTGCGCTGACTCGATGGAGCAATGCCCAACGATTCACGGTATTTAGCTATCGTCCGTCTAGCTACCTGAATCCCTTGGTCAGCCAGTAGATCTGCAATTTTACTGTCACTTAATGGTTTGGCTGTATTTTCAGCGGCCACCAGTTTTTTAATCAGTGCTCGTATTGCAGTCGATGAACACTCTCCCCCGCTGTCGGTACTGACATGGCTGGAGAAGAAGTATTTCAATTCGAAAATACCACGCGGAGTATGCATGTACTTCTGCGTTGTCACCCTTGTTGATATGGTGGATTCATGCATTTCTACCGCTAAAGCAACGTCATTGAGTACCATTGGCTTCATCGCCTCTTCACCATACTCAAAGAAATCACGTTGATGTTCAACAATACACTTGGCAACTTTGAGCAGTGTCTCGTTTCTACTTTCTAAACTCTTAATAAGCCATTTTGCTTCTTGCAAATTGCTGCGAATGTAGTTGCTATCGCACTGTTACCTTTGCCTAATGCTGCATATTGTTGATTTATCTTAAGTTTTGGTACGCTATCTGGGTTTATTGTGACCACCCATTTGCCGTGATCTTTGTAAACAGACACGTCAGGCACAACGTATTCGGCGTGCTCGGTTGAAATGTTATTTCCCGGTCTTGGGTCAAGTTGTTGAATGAGCTGCAATACCTCTCGCAGATCTTCTTCTTTTAACTTGGTTTCTTTGATGATCAACTTGTAGTCACGGTTGCCGAGCAGATCAATGTGTGGATCAGCAGCTGTTTAGCTTCTTCTAACCAAGGGGTACTGGCTGGGTAGGTCGCTAATTGTAAAAGCAAGGCAGTCTTGAAGGTTGACTGAAGCCACACCGAGGGGATCAAACTGCTGACACGTTTACGAACGGCTTCAATTTCATCAAGCTCAATATTTTCATCGGCAAAGCTTTCTAAAATATCATCCAAAGAAACGGTGAGATAACCGTAGTCATCGATGGCGTCAATCAAGGCAAGAGCAATGCTGCGGTCGGTGTCGCTAAACGGTGTGAGATCTAATTGCCACAGTAGATAATCTTGCAGGGTTTGCGTTGTTTCACCTTGGTACACGGGGCATGTCATCATCAAGGGCGATCCCTGTGCCTGCCTGTGTTCGCGCTGTAGACATCATCCCATGTGGTGTCGATCTCAAGCTCGCTGCTGATTTCGGATTTTTTCAATTAAGTCAGAGCTGTCTTGTGGCTCAATATCTAACACCTCAGCACTGGTTTCTTTCTCCCTCATTGATGCTATGAACATCGGCGGTGGCATTCTCTTCATAGGCCTCTTCAACATCCAATAATGGATTAGACTCTAGAGCCTCTTGGATCTCTTGCTGGAGTTCCAATGTGGAGAGTTGCAACAAACGATGGCTTGTTGTAACTGCGGTGTCATCGCTAATTGTTGCCGAGCTTCAGTTGTAATGAGGGTTTCATTCAGTGCCAGTTACCTTATTATTTTTAGAATTGATGTCACTCTCTACTTAATCATAGACGGAATTGTTCACCGAGATAAACTTGTTTTACCTCTTCATTATTGAGCACGTCATGTGGTGTACCTTCTGCGATCAAACGACCCTGGCTTACAATATAGGCTTTTTCACAGACGTCCAATGTTTCTCGAACGTTGTGGTCTGTGATTAAAACGCCTAAGCCACGATCTCGCAGGTGTTGGATGATCTTTTTAATGTCGATAACGGAAATGGGGGTCGACCCCTGCAAAGGGTTCATCAAGCAAAATAAATTGTGGGTTTGCGGCAAGAGCGCGGGCAATTTCAACTCGGCGACGTTCACCACCCGATAGCGCCATCCCCGCACTATGGCGGATATGTTGAATGTGAAATTCTTCTAGTAGATCTTCGAGTTTATCTTGGCGCTCTTCACGGGTCATCGATTCACGGGTTTCAAGTACCGCCATGATGTTATCTTCGACCGATAATTTTCGAAAAATAGACGCTTTCTTGAGGTAAGTAGCCGATCCCTAAGCGTGAGCGACTGTGCATAGGTAAAATGCTGATGTCGTGATCATCAATGCTGATCTTACCTCATCACGAGCGACAAGGCCGACGATCATGTAAAACGATGTGGTTTTTCCTGCGCCGTTAGGGCCGAGTAATCCAACAATCTGCCCCGATTCTACTTGCAAGCTGACGTCAGAGACGACTTTGCGCTTTTTATAGCTTTTCGCTAAATGTTCTGCTTTAAGTATGGCCATAATTATTCTTGTGTCGTAGTGGCTTGCGGCTGAAGCACGGTCGATACTCGCTCGTTAGAGTTACCATCAGCCATCAGTTTCTGTGACGAAATTTTGTAACGAATTTTCGTACCACGGATGATGCTATCGTCTTGTGACAACATGGCTTGATCGATCATCGTCAACTGATCTTCGGCCAATTTGTAATAGAGCTCTTTCGCCTCACCATACAAGGTTTTGCCATCGTCGGTTAATTGCGAAAAAGTGGCGAGGTTGCCATATCCTTCAATTTCTTGAATGGAGCCATCTTTCGCATCACGGGTTACAATCACTTTGTCGGCGTTGATATTGATACTGCCTTGTTTGAGATTGACATTACCAAGGAGTGTCATTTGGTTGCTTTTCATGTCGAGCAGTTGGCTGTCTGCATTCAGATAAATCTGCTGAGCACTGTCGGTAGACAACGCGGATACGTGACCAGAAATCGCTAAACAAGCAATAAGACTAAGGTGTGAGAGTTTCATATCTACCTTGTACATGGTTATAAAGAATAGCGGTATTGTCGGCAAAGTTGCCTTTCATCGCTTGTCCTTGTGTTTCGAATTGTGGCCCAACCAAATCGACCTGATTATCGGCCCAAAAATCGCGATTATTGAGTTGAATGCTCATCTTAATGGTTGAAAGCGTATCAAAACTAGAATCTGCTAATAGGTTTTTTGCCAGTACGTCGTCATACAGTGTGAGTACTTGCTCTTCATCGAGTACGCCGCGTTTAGCGGTAATCTCCCACTCTTGCAAAATACCATCACGGAAGACTTTGAGTATCGGGTACTCGAAAATGGTGTCGCCACTTTTTGCGTAATGATCCAGATGCGTCGATTGAATGATGTAGCTGCGGATACCTTGCTCGTTATAGGTGGTGTTGTCGAGATTTTTTCCACTAAACGACGGTAACTCCAAGTTCGGAGCAACTTGTATATCGGTACTTTGTTCTTTATCGAACAAGTAATAGGCTGACCACGATGCGATAAAAATCAGTATCACATAGAGGACACGAGATAAACTCATACACTTAAGCCTTTGTGCACATCTAACTCACCGCGAGCTTGCAAAATCAAATCACACACTTCGCGTACAGCGCCATGCCCACCTTTTATATGGGTCACGTAGTTTGCGCGTTTAACTAATAGCGGGTGACCATCCGCGACACAGACTTTCAGCGCGACTTTTTCCATTACCGGCCAATCAATCAAGTCATCACCGATATACCCTGTGTGTTCTGGGGCAATATTGAGCTGGCGACAAATATCGTTATAGGCTTTGACCTTGTCATCCTGACCTTGATAAACCAGTGTAATGCCTAATACGGCCATACGGTTTTCGACAATTTTTGACTGCCTACCTGTGATGATCGCCACTTCAATGCCAGCATTCATCAATGATTTTATGCCGTAGCCATCTCGAGTGTGGAAGGTTTTTAGCTCTTCGCCTTGATTGCCCATATAAACTAAGCCATCAGAGAAGACGCCATCCACATCGCAGATCAGAAGTTTTATCTGCTTAGCTATATCGAGAATAGGCGGTGAGACCGGGCCGTAGAGTGTATCAATCATGGTCATCACATCACTCCTGCTTTGAGCAAATCGTGCATGTTTAATGCACCGACCAATGTGCCATTTTCGCACAGCATCAAGCCATTGATTCGTTTATCTTGCATTAGGTTTAACCCTTCGACCGCGAGCATGTTAGGGCTTGCTACCGTTGGGTTTTGCGTCATCACCTCGCTGATTGCCGCGCTGTGAATATCGATTCGTTTGTCTAAGATGCGGCGTAAATCGCCATCAGTAAAGATGCCAATAAGCTGCATGTTGCTGTCTACTACCGCGGTCATCCCCAAGCCTTTTTGACTGATCTCAAGTAAGGCATCGCGGATCAATGCATTTGGTTGCACTGTTGGTAGTGCATCGCCAATGTGCATGATATCAGAGAGCTTGAGCAACAATTTTCGACCTAAAGCCCCACCGGGATGAGACAGCGCAAAATCTTCAGCGGTAAAACCGCGTGCTTGCAAGAGTGCGACGGCTAACGCATCGCCCATCACTAGCGTTGCGGTGGTGCTGGAGGTTGGCGCAAGACCAAGCGGGCATGCTTCTTGTGGGACAGTGATTTGCAAATGAAGATCGGCCAACTTTGCCATATTCGATGACGGGTTGCCTGTCATGCTAATGATGCGAATATTGAGCCGTTTTAGCACAGTAAACAGTGATAAAATTTCCGAGGATTCGCCAGAGTTTGAAATAGCAATTACGATGTCGCCACGCTCGATCATACCAAGGTCACCGTGCGCCGCTTCTCCTGGGTGTACGAAAAATGCCGAAGTGCCAGTACTGGCTAAGGTCGCGGCAATTTTCTTACCGATATGGCCTGATTTACCCATACCCATCACCACCACTTTGCCGTGTTCATTGGCAATGATCATTTCACACGCTTGGCAAAATGAATCGTCAAAGTATTGCTCTAGCTGTTGTAAAGCCGCCATTTCGGTGGCGAGAACTTGCTGTGCAACACTGCGATAATCAAACTGATTCGACATTCGATACTCCGAGTTTGGGTTAAGCGGTCATATTCATAAGTAGATAAGCTTGGTATCCGATAAAAGCGAGGAAGAGCACGCCTCCCTCAATGCGGTTAATACTACGCGATTTCCCTAAAGCCATGGCAACCAGTAGCAGAGATACGCCAAGCATCACCCAAAAATCGCGTCCCATCGCATGCTCACTGAGTATCGATGGATTAAGAATGCCGGGTAAGCCCATCACGGCAAGAATATTGAATACGTTCGAGCCAATAATGTTGCCCACAGCCATATCATCTTCGCCTTTCAACACACTTGTGAGTGAGGCGGCCAATTCTGGCAAGCTGGTTCCAACAGCGATGATCGTCAGGCCAATGACCAAGTCGCTCATGCCAAAAAACTTAGCGATTATGACGGCGTTATCGACTAACACGCTGGCAGCAATCGGCAGAATGATAAGCCCAATTACTACCCAAATAGCCGCTTTTGCGTTGCTCACGCCTTGCGGTATTTCAGATTCCTGCTCGGCAAGTAGCGCGTCACCATTTTTTTGTTCGTTACGGCTAATGCGTAGCATCGCGATGATAAACACGGCGAAAAGTGCAAACAGCAACACACCTTCATAGAATCCTAAGTGGTTATCCCACAATAACGCACCCGCAAGTAATGTGACCGCAATCATCAGCGGCAGTTCACGGCGGAGCACCGCAGAACTAACTGACAGCGGTTTGATGAGTGCCGTAATACCCAAGATCAAAGCAATATTAGCGATGTTAGAACCGAGTACGTTACCGACGGCAGTATCGGTTTTTCCATCCAAAGCGGCCGTTGCCGATACCATCATCTCTGGTGCTGACGATCCCATTGCTAAAATAGTCATGCCGATCACTAATGGCGAGATGCCGAAGTTGCGAGCAAGCGCGGCAGAACCAAAGACTAACTTGTCAGCGCTCCAGACTAAAAACACCAAACCTACAATGAGAAACGCTACCGCTTCGATCATGATGATACCTAATTAATGAAATGAGTGAAAAAATGATGCAATTAACCGCTAATTTTGACGTGTTGGTTGCGAAAAGGGAAGCTGAAGATCCAATTAATTACGTTCAATTCATGGTTTAGTTAGCTATCCATCAATAAATGACCGGAAGATTGTTTTGGCGAAAGATGATGCTTTACTTTAGGATGTAATTGAACAGTGCTTTTAATTTTAGAACGTTATGCTTATGATTGCCCATCATTTTGGGGCGGACAACAATAGTGAAACACTCATGATGCCAATCAACGATCTTGTCACAATCAAGAATTTAACCTTCTCCCGTTCAGGACGGAAGATTTTCGATGACGTGAGTCTCAGCGTTCCGCAAGGAAAAATTACCGCCATTATGGGGCCATCGGGTATTGGTAAAACCACTTTGCTACGTCTTATTGGCGGACAACTGTTTCCTGAACAAGGTGAGATTTGGTTCGACAAACAAAACATCCCGATGCTCAGTCGCAAAAAGCTGTATCAAGCTCGTAAAAAAATGAGCATGTTGTTTCAGTCGGGCGCGTTATTTACCGATTTAAATGTGTTCGATAATGTGGCTTTCCCTTTACGTGAACACACTCAATTAGATGAATCGCTGATTAAGACATTAGTTTTACTAAAATTAGAAGCGGTTGGTCTGCGCGGTGCCGCCTTGCTCATGCCGAGCGAATTATCCGGTGGCATGGCAAGAAGGGCTGCATTAGCGCGCGCGATTGCGCTGGATCCGGAACTGATCATGTATGATGAGCCGTTTGTGGGGCAAGACCCGATCACCATGGGCGTGCTGGTGGAATTGATCCGCAATTTGAATCAAGCTTTAGGGGTGACCTCGATAGTGGTCTCTCATGATGTTCCTGAAGTGATGAGCATTGCCGATTGGGTTTATTTGCTGGCTGACGGCAAAGTGATTGCCAAAGGAACGCCAAACGATCTTTACCAAAATAGCGATCCTCGCGTACAACAATTTTTACAAGGCGAGGCTGATGGCCCTGTACCATTTCGCTTTCCAGCGCAAAGCCTAGAAAAGGATCTATTCTCATGATGTCTACATTGACTGACTGGATTGAAGGGCTCGGTCGCCGTACGCTCGAATTTTGCCAAGCCTTTGGCAAAGCGAGCTTGATGCTGTTTGGCGCATTAGTGAGCCGCCCACGGCCTATTCAGAATTTTCCATTGTTAGTGAAGCAGCTCTACAGTGTTGGTGTTCAGTCGCTGGCGATTATTGTCGTTTCTGGCTTGTTCATTGGCATGGTGTTGAGCCTGCAAGGCTATGTGATTTTGGTCGATTACGGCGCGGAAGGTAGCCTTGGGCAGATGGTCGCGCTCTCTTTATTGCGTGAACTTGGCCCCGTGGTGACTGCGCTGCTGTTTGCTGGGCGTGCTGGTTCTGCACTTACCGCTGAGATCGGCCTGATGAAAGCCACCGAGCAGCTTTCCAGTTTAGAGATGATGGCGGTTGATCCGCTCAAACGTATTATCGCTCCTCGCTTTTGGGCTGGGCTAATATCAATGCCGTTGCTAGCGATGATTTTTATGGCGGTCGGCATTTGGGGAGGCCAGCTTGTTGGCGTGGATTGGAAAGGGATTGATCACGGCAGTTTTTGGTCTGCGATGCAGTCATCGGTAGAGCTAGGGCAAGATATTGGCAACAGTATGATCAAGTGCGTGATGTTTGCCATCACAGTGACTTGGATTGCACTGTTTAACGGTTACGATGCTATTCCAACCTCGGAAGGTATTAGCCGTGCCACCACAAGAACCGTAGTGCATTCGTCTTTAGCTGTATTAGGGCTAGACTTTGTACTCACCGCATTGATGTTTGGGAATTAATCATGCAGCAAACACGAAAAATAGAACTTTGGGTCGGTAGCTTTGTCCTTGCTGGAATTTGCGCAATTCTGGTGATGATTTTTCAGGTCGCTGACGTAAAAGGGTTGGGTTCCAACCATACTTACCAATTGAAAGCTGAATTTGACAATATCGGTAGTTTAAAAGTGCGCTCGCCAGTCAAAGTGGGTGGTGTAGTCGTTGGGCGAGTGGCCGAGATTAAACTCGATAGAAAGAGCTTGCTTCCGGTGGTCACTATGGCTATTAACAGTCAATATGATCAATTTCCAGAAACGTCGAGTGTGCAAATTCTAACTTCTGGATTGATCGGCGAGCAGTACATTGGGCTTGTGCCCGGTTTTGTCTTTGAAGATGAACAGATGTTAAAAGAGGGCGACTTAATTGAAGACACAAAATCCGCCCTCGTATTAGAAGATTTGATTGGTCAAGTGCTGTATAGCGTCGGTGGTGGCTCACAAAAAAAAGGTAAGGAGTAACAACAGTGTTTATAACAACAGAGTTTATAAAAACAGTGTTTAAACGGACGTTGATTTTTGTATTTACCCTCTTTGCCTCCATGTTTGTGCAAGCGGCCAATGTGGATAAAACCCAGCCCTATACCATGATGAAGCAGGTGTCTGAAACGGCATTTACTCGTTTGAAAGCCGAACAAGAAGCGATTCACCACCATCCTGAATATTTGAAAGAAATTGTGGAACAGGAGCTGATGCCTTACGTCAATGAGCAGTATGCGGCACTGAAGTTATTGGGCCCAAACTTAAAAGGGGCCAAGCGTGAAGATGTCGCCACTTTCATCACCGCATTTCGTGCCTATCTTGTCAGTGCATATGCGCAAGTATTGACTCAGTACAGTAACCAAATTATTGAGTTCGAGCCTGAACAGGCGGTGTCGGATGATAAACGCATTACCAGCGTGAAGGTGGATATTATTGATACGCCACGACCGAACATCAAACTTGAGTTTAAATTGCGCAAAGAGAAAATGGCGAATGGCAAGCCTTTGATATGATTGCAGAAGGAGTGAGTTTGCTCTCCAGTAAGCAATCTGAATGGAGCGGTAAAATTCGCCAAGATGGCATCTTAGCGGTTGCCAATGAACTGCAACAATTGGCGGATCAGCCGATCCGTTTTGAAGGTAAAGCGCAATGATTCATCCGCAGTGGCATCAAACTGATATGCCGATTGCGGCTTTGTCGGGCGCATTAGACAGAGAGCATTTGCCTGATTTATGGGCGTTTATCCAAAAATGGAACCCGGTGAGTACACAGTTTGAGATTGAACTGAAAAACGTTGAACGCATAGACTCTGCTGGAATGGTGATGTTAATCCACCTAATAGAGCATGCAAAAAACGAAACTGTCATATAATGCTCAGTTTCGTGCCAGAGCAACTGCGCACACTATTCCAATTGAGCAACGTTGATCGTTTAATGGCTCAACATATAAAGAATTAAGCAGGGGAACATTGTGGATAGCGCAAAAGTACAACAGTTATTAGAACAAGCACTAAACCTTGAAGAGATCCACGTCAAAGGTGAAGGTAGCCACTATGAAGTTATCGCTGTGATGCTTGTTTTGCAGGGATGAGTCGCGTTAAAAAACAACAACTAATTTATGCTCCACTGATGGAGTACATTCAAAGAAAACGACATTCATGCTCTTTCTATTAAAGCGTTCACACCAACAGAGTGGGCTCGTGATAAAAGTTGATGTCGCTGTAAGGTTTATTGATGGAAAAGTTTCGAGTTATTGGGTCAACACAACCTCTTCAAGGTGAAGTGACCATTTCCGGTGCCAAAAAACGCTGCACTGCCTATTTTATTTGCGTCTATTTTGGCCCTCTGAGCCAGTAGAAGTGGCCAATGTGCCACACCTTCGTGATATTGATACCACAATGGAACTGCTCAAACGGTTTAGGCGCTAAAGTCGAACGTAATGGCTCAGTTCATGTCGATCCTAGTCAAATTGATGAATATTGCGCGCCGTATGATTTAGTCAAAACCATGCGTGCTTCTATTTGGGCTCTCGGTCCATTAGTGGCTCGTTTTGGTTATGGACAAGTCTCATTGCCTGGAGGCTGTGCCATTGGCGCCCGCCCTGTCGATCTGCATATTCACGGTTTAGAGCAGCTTGGTGCCACCATCACCTTAGAAGATGGCTACGTGAAAGCCAGTGTCGAAGGTCGTCTACAAGGTGCACACATCGTCATGGATAAGTGAGCGTGGGGGCCACGATTACTATTATGTGCGCTGCAACCCTTGCCGAAGGCACAACCGTGCTCGACAACGCTGCGCGTGAGCCTGAAATTGTCGATACGCACTGTTTTTGAATAAGCTGGGTGCAAAAGTGTCCGGTGCAGGCACCGATACCATTACCATTGAAGGTGTTGAACGTTTGGGTGGTGGTAAACACGCTGTTGTGGCTGATCGCATTGAAACGGGCACGTTTTTAGTCGCGGCGGCTGTTTCTCGCGGAAAAATTGTTTGCCACAACACTCACTCGCATTTGTTAGAGGCCGTGCTAGCAAAACTGGAAGAAGCGGGCGCTGAGATTGAAACGGGCGAGGGCTGGATAAGCCTTGATATGACCGGAAAAGAGCTTTAAAGCGGTTTCGATTCGCACTGCGCCTCATCCTGGCTTTCCAACCGATATGCAAGCACAATTTACCCCTACTCAATATGATGGCAAAAGGTGGTGGCAAGATCACTGAAACCATCTTTGAAAACCGTTTTATGCACGTTCCTGAACTGATGCGTATGGGAGCAAAAGCGGAGATTGAAGGGAATACAGTGATTTGTGGTGATGTGGAATCGTTGAGTGGCGCGCAGGTGATGGCGACCGATCTACGTGCCTCAGCCAGCCTAGTGATTGCCGGTTGTATCGCAAAAGGTGAAACCATCGTCGATCGCATCTACCATATCGATCGCGGTTACGAAAGAATTGAAGATAAACTGTCGGCTCTTGGCGCTAATATTGAGCGCATTCAAGTCAGCAGTTAAACTCTCGCTCATGCAATGGAGCCGAAATCTCTGGGTTTCGGCTTTTTTATCTTTGCTCATTTTTTATCTTTGTTCCATGGAGAACTGAAATGATTGCTCTTTTGCGTCTATTGGCAGTCGCACTGTTTGCCATTGTGATGTTTGTTTTTGGATGTGGTTACTGCTTACCTTAGCCCACGCAATCCCAAACATGTATTTACGTTTGGGCGTTTATTTGCCCGTATGTCAAAATTGATGGGCATTAAATTAGAACTGCGTATCCCAGAAGATGCTTATCAACGCGGCCAGCACATCTACATGCGAATCCATCAAATAACTGGGATCTGTGTACTGTTGCTGCAGGCTGTGACGCCGAAAGTCCGTGACAGTAGGAAAAAAAGCTTAGTTTGGACACCTGTATTTGGTCAGTTGTATTGGTTAACAGGAAATATTTTAATTGATAGAGCAATCGCAACAAAGCCAAAGGCACCAATGATCAGTTGTCGATAGCATCAAAACAGTGATGTGTCTGTGTGGATGTTTCCAGAAGGTACTCGCTCGCGTGGCCGTGGCATGCTGCCCTTTAAAATGGGGGCGTTTCATGCGGCAATTGGCGCAGGTGTACGATTATACCCCATCGTTTGTAGCTCAACTAATGATATTAAGCTGAACCGTTGGGACAATGGTCATGTGATTGTTGAGATGCTGCCTCCGATCAGTATTGAAGATATGGAAAGAAAACTTACGGAATTAGCGCACATTATGCCCGTGAGCAGATGGTGGCCAAATTAGCGCAAACTGGATGAAGAGGTCGCGATGCTTGATGGTAAGAAAGTCACATCACGCAGCCAGTAACCGCTTTACCGAATGGTGGGGAAAGAAGTATGAAGGTGGTGCCTTGTCCCCACTTCAGATTCGACCTGCATTTTCCCACCATGCTTTTCAACAATACTGTACTGAAATCGATAAACCCAAACCCGTCCCTACGCCCGACAGGTTTGGTGGTGAAGAAAGGATCAAACACCTTGTTGATGATGTTCTTGATTCATGCCATGCCCATTATCCGCCACAGTGACCCTCACCCAGCGTTTCCCTTTTTCGACCACAGAATCGGTGCTAATCGTTAACTTTCCTTGTGCTTCGCAAGCGTGAGAGGCGTTAATAAATAGGTTCATAAACACTTGTTGTAGCTCTGCTGATATCCCATTGATTTTCGGCAAAGCCTCATCCAATCGCTGCTCGACTTCCATCGTATATTTAAATTGGTTTCCAGACCATGTGTAGTGTCGATTCAATACACGAATTTAACTCACACTCGACAAATCGGCCATCACTGGAGTGAGAAACGCTTTGTAGGCTAGTGACAATGTCTTTTACGCGGAGCAATCCACCCGAAGTCTCTTGAAGCATGTCAGTTAACTCACTTTCGACAAAACCAATATCATGTCGTTGATAAATAATCTTGATAATTGCGGTAGAAATCTGTGTTAGCAATTTCGGCTTTGTGCTGTGCTACCAAAAGCGACAATTCCCTATATAGGCGTGAGAGTAATCACGCAGCGTATTTAAATTACTCAGACAAAAACCGATTGGGTTATTGATCTCGTGAGCAACGCCAGCCGCCAGCAGACCGACAGAGGCCATTTTTTCTGATTGTACAAGCTGTGCTTGCGCGCTATGAAGTTGATCTAGAGTCTCTTGCAGCTCTAAAATTTTATCGTAGAGCTCGCGGCTTTTTTCTTGCAGTAACCGCTCTGCCAGCAAACGAGCCTGACGCTCACGCTCATAAATGCGTTGGTATTGCTCTATTTCACTCATGTTTGCCCTTAAAGGTGACAACAATTTCACAAAATGAAGCACCATGATGCATGCATTGGGGCTGCTCGATTTCGACTTCTTCACCAAATTGTTCTGAAGCGCCGATGATGAGTCCTTCCGCCGCAGCGCATAATTTTCTTTTCGAGGTGTAATACATGGTTAATCGATCGCCCTCGCTTTTATATTGAAATTGCGGCAAATAGGCATCAGGGTAGAGCCGCTTCACTTCTTTATGGATCACTTGATTCGACCGAAATCAAAAACTCTAATAAGTTGTTTTTATTTGGGTAATTTTCAGGAAGGCTGTTGTACAGGCGAGAAAATAGGTATTGTCCATAAAGCCGGACTAAATCATCGGTGGGGATGTTTTTCTTCTCGCTCAAATAAGCCACCATTGCAAGCAGTTCGTCATCGGAGTATTGCTCTCCAGCGGTGTATATACCTTGAGAGCTAGGTTTTAAATCCTCGAGCATTTGATCCCAAAACAGTGCGCCAAATTTTTCGATGACTAAATCAGAAAGAACGGTATAGATAATCCCTTGCATTTCACTACCTCGAACGGTTCAAAGTATGATAAGTGTTGGTGACTAACCCTAAAGTAGCAAGTGTGAGGTGTAAAAATTGATTTTTTGGATTAAACAAAAACCTCGAACGGGGTTCGAGGTTTGAAAAAGCACATTCACGTCAGAGTGGTATGCTGGTGGTGCTTACACTGTGCTGATTATGAGCAATACTTATTTACGTACCGCAATCGCTTCAATTTCAATACCCACATCTTTGGGTAAGCGAGCGACTTCTACGCATGAACGCGCTGGGTAGTTTGCCACGTTATGTTCATCAAAAAACTTACCGTAGACTTCATTCACCGTGCCAAAATCATTCAGATCTTTAACAAATACAGTCATTTTTACGATGTCAGAAACTGTTAAGCCAGAAGATTCGACCACGGCTTTTACGTTGTCGAGAGATTGACGAGCCTGCACTGCGATATCTGCTGACACTTCACCGGTGACTGGGTTGACTGGAATTTGCCCTGAAGTTAGCACCATATTGCCAAGATCGACACCTTGTACATAAGGGCCAATTGCGGCAGGAGCGGATTCGGTATGAAGTACTTTAGTCATGATTGTGTTCCATCTGTTTTTATGGGAAGGGTAGGCGTCAGTTTGCCTTTAAAGAAACGGCAGGTAAAGTGCAAAATGCCCCACTAAAGTGAGGCATCGATAGACTTAAACGGGGTTAATTATGACTCGCGTTCGGTCACAATCTCACGTGAGTAAACTTTCTCACAATACTTACATTTCAAACGAATATCGTTTTTCTTTTCGAAAACCTTAAAGCTGCTTTCGACTGGTTCATTGTGGGAAATACAGTTGCTGTTTGGGCAGGCAAAAACATCATTGATCTGCTCAGGCAGTGTCAACGCTAGCTTTTTCACCACTTGGTAGTTTTCGATTTGGTTGACAGTCGCATGCGGTGCATAAAGTGCTAATTTATTGGCTTGGGCTTCATTAATGAACACATTTTCAATCTTCAGCAGATCTTTTGCGCCCAGCGCGGAAGAGGGTAAATTTAAGCCAATCGTGACACGTTGATGAGAATTGTGCATATCGAATAACTTTAATACTTTAATACCGATTTGCGCAGGAATGTGGTCGATAACCGTGCCGTTTTTAATTGCTTCAACCTGCAATTGAGTCTCTTTAGTCATGGTTGGGGCTCCTTTATTACAGGGTTTCGTTTAACACAAGCGCCAGCAAAGCTTCACGGGCGTAGACCCCGTTTTCTGCTTGTTGGAAGAAGTAAGCGTGCTTCGTTTTGTCCACATCAACGGTGATTTCATCCACGCGCGGAAGCGGATGCAGCACTTTTAAGTTATCACGCGCACCTTCAAGCATGGCGGCTGTTAAAATATACGCCGATTTAATGTGCGCGTACTCTGATTCATCAAAGCGCTCTTTTTGGACGCGCGTCATATACAGAATATCTAACTGTGGAATAACGCTTTCCATATCGGTGTGCAGGCTGTACTCAATGCCTGCATCATCTAACTCTTCGCAAATATAGTCAGGCATAGCCAGCGCATCCGGCGCAACAAAGAAGAAGCGAATGTGGTTAAATTTAGCCAAAGCTTGGGTTAAAGAATGGACGGTACGGCCATATTTCAAGTCGCCAACAAAGGCGATATTAATGTTATCTAAACGGCCTTGTGTTTCGGCAATGGTGAACAAATCAAGCAGTGTTTGGGTTGGGTGCTGGTTAGCACCGTCGCCAGCGTTAATCACAGGAACGCCGTTTGAAAATTCAGAGGCTAAACGTGCTGCGCCTTCTTGGGGGTGGCGCATCACAAACGCATCCACATAAGAGGAGATCACTTGTACAGAATCGGCCAATGTTTCGCCTTTTTTCGCCAGTGACGTATTGCCACCATTATCAAAGCCAATCACGCTGCCGCCGATGCGTTGAATAGCGGTTTCAAAAGACAAACGAGTACGAGTCGACGGCTCAAAAAAGCAGCTTGCTACCACTTTGTGCTTGATCAGCTCTGGTTTTGGTTCCGCTTTGAGTTGGCCTGCGGTTTTCACAATCAATTCAGCTCGTCACGAGAGAGCTCCGGAATCGAAATAATGTGCTTTTGATAAAGCGAATTCACCATGGTCGTCTTCCCTATAATTTTCTAGTAGCCATAAAAAAGCCCCCCAATAGGGAGGCTTTAAAAATCAAGAGAGGGGAAAAATAACGCGCCCAGTAAGTCAGCACGCTGACCTACATTGAATCGAATTGCGTTGTAGATGTGAATAACAACGTCCGTTTTCATAGCTACCCCTCAGACAAATTGCTGGGAATTATACGCTTTCGTTGTGTGAGCGCAAGCGATTACCTCGCAATCCTCTTCATCATTGGCACTGTCGCTGCGTTAGCTGCTTTCACTCACCCGAATCACTTACTCATGTAAGTTCATCGGGCTTCGTTCTCTTGCTGCCTTGCGACAGCACCAATGATTTTGAGGATTAAAAGTCGCTTTGGCACTGTCGCGGCGTTAGCTGTTTTCACTCACCCGAATCACTTACTCATGTAAGTTCATCGGGCTTCGATCCATTGTTGCCTTGTTTTTTTTAAGCGCCGAGAGTCGCGACCATCACAGCTTTGATGGTGTGCATGCGGTTTTCAGCTTCATCAAACACAATCGAATATTCAGACTCAAACACCTCTTCGGTGACTTCCAAACCTTTCATACCATATTTTTCCGCCACCTCTTTACCTACAGTGGTTTCGTCGTTATGAAACGCAGGCAAGCAGTGCATAAATTTTACCTGTGGATTATCAGTTTGCTTAATCACATTCATATTGATTTGGTAAGGTGTCATTAAGGCCACGCGTTCATCCCATGCATCGGCTGATTCGCCCATGGAAACCCAAACGTCGGTATAGAGAAAATCGCATCCTTGCACGCCTTCTTGTACATTTTCAGTGAGCGTGATTTTGGCTCCCGTCTGCTTGGCAATTTCTTGGCAAGTGGTGACGAGTGATGCTTCTGGCCAAAACTGTTTGGGTGCCACAAGGCGAATATCCATGCCCATTTTTGCTGCGCCCACCATCAGGGAATTGCCCATGTTATTGCGCGCATCGCCTAGATAAGCCAGTGACACTTGGTGCAACTGCTTACCACGGCCATGCTCAATCATGGTTAAAAAGTCAGCTAAAATCTGTGTTGGGTGGAACTCGTTGGTGAGCCCGTTCCATACAGGAACGCCAGCATGTGCGCCAAGCTCTTCGACAATTTCTTGTCCAAAACCGCGATATTGGATGCCATCGTACATTCTTCCGAGTACGCGAGCGGTGTCTTTCATCGACTCTTTATGACCAATTTGCGACCCTGATGGCCCGATGTAAGAGACTTGAGCGCCTTGATCAAACGCGGCCACTTCAAATGCACATCGTGTTCGTGTTGAGGCTTTCTCAAAAATCAGCGCAATATTTTTACCCGCTAATCTTTTCTGTTCTGATCCGGCGTATTTCGCTTTTTTGAGATCAGCAGAGAGATTGAGCAGAAATTGGATCTCTTTCGGCGTGAAATCGAGCAGTTTTAGAAAGTTGCGGTTGCGTAAATTGAAAGCCATATCCCAGTCCTAAACGGTGAATGATGAATGGCCTTAGTAAAACATATAAATGCTAAATTTGTGAATAATTATTTTAAAATAAAGGCGAGATATTAATAATATCTCGCCTAATGTGATTATAAATTCTCTTCAGCGAATTCGGCCAAGCGGCTGCGCACGACGCCATTTAAGTGAATGTTGGCGCTGCCTTCAAAGTTTTTAAAGCGCTCAACCATGTAGGTCAAACCTGAGGTCACCGGGGTTAAGTAGTGGGAGTCAATCTGCGCTAAGTTACCAGAGCAGACAATTTTAGTGCCCTCACCACAGCGCGTGATGATGGTTTTGATTTGAGAAGCGGTTAAATTTTGACACTCATCGAGTAACACAAAGGCATTTTGGATTGAGCGCCCACGCATAAAGTTGATCGATTTAAACTGGATATTGGCTTTATCGCAGATGTATTTGAGTGAACCTTCGGTGCAGTGATCGTTTTTGTGCAAGGCTTCCAGTGTATCCGTTACCGCGGCCAGCCACGGCATCATTTTCTCTTCCTCTGTTCCGGGTAAGAAGCCGATCGACTCTCCGATATCTGGCGTGTTACGGGTGACGATGATCTTATCGAACATCTTCTTCTCAATGGTTTGTTCAAGAGCGGCGGCCATCGCGAGCAGCGTTTTCCCGCTACCAGCGGCTCCAGTTAAAATCACCAAATCAATGCTTGGATCAAGCAAAGCATCAAGTGCCATCGCTTGGTAGATATTTTTCGGGGTGATGTCCCACGCTTTGCGGTGCATCATTCTCTCGCGACCAATATCAAGCAGCGTGATTTTGTCTGTGTTGATTTCATGCACGCGCGCCGAAAAATCGCTTTCTTCATCAATGACATATTGATTAATAAAGGTCGGATCAAATGGCGCCTTATCTAGCGTATGAAAGGCTTTTCCGCCGACGGTTCTGCTCTCAACTTCATCGACGTTGCTCCAAAAGTTGCCTTCACGAACTTGGAAGCCTTTGGTCAGGTACTGAACATCATCAATCAATTGGTCAGTGCGGTAATCCTCAACATAGCGCACGCCTGCACCTTTAGCGCGCAATCGCATGTTGATGTCTTTGGTGATGAGAACCACAGCGCGTGGCGCTCGTTTCGCTTGCAGGTAAAGAACAGCATTGAGGATACGGTTATCGCCGGCTTTGTCAGCAAAGGCTTTGACGGTTTCTTGCAACTCAAAGTCGGCGAGAATCGAGATAGTTCCCGTCTTGCTGGCCTCTTTAGAGAATGGAATACCTTCGGTAATTTCGTCTGGGGTGGCATCGTGAAATAAGTGTTCTAAAGCACGAATTGCGACCCGCGCATCTCGTGCAACATCGCGTTTGCTGTCTTTGATCCGGTCAAGTTCTTCAAGAACGGTCATCGGAATGACGACGTCATGCTCTTGGAAGGAGTAAATGGCTAAAGGTTCATGAAGCAGGATGTTGGTATCAAGTACAAACAGTTTCCGATCGGTATCGCCCATAAGCGTCTCCTTGCTGCTACGCAGCGTGCTTAACAAAAGATGCCAGCAAGTAGAGGTTATCGATCAATGGATGCCGGTAGTGACTCGATCGCTCGATGACTTACTGCAAGCCTGTGTTGATACTCATTGTCTGTTTGGTTCTGCATGCTTCGTGCCAGAGTCATCCTTTTGGCTGGCAAAGCAAGCATCGTTACAACAAGTATAGCAACCTTGTTTACTACAAATGCCACCGATTTCTTACAGTTTGATGTCAACCAAAAGTTGAAGAAAAAAATCTTGGTTATCCTTCGCTTTACACGTGACCTGTATCACGCCATCAAGTAAGATTAGCGACCTTTTTCTGCACCACACTCCAACAACAATCATAATTAGGGGTTGCCTTCACGTGGTAGCAGATCGATACAATCCATTCCAAATAAATAAGGTAGTCGATTCATGAGTTTTGCTTTGGGGCAACGCTGGATAAGCGATACAGAAAGTGATCTTGGTTTAGGTACTGTGGTAGCGCTTGATGCGCGTACTGTGACCTTGATGTTTGCTGCATCAGAAGAAAACCGCGTTTATGCACGCAGTGACGCCCCGGTAACACGAGTGACGTTCAACAGCGGCGATGTGGTTGAAAGCCAAGAAGGCTGGTCGCTACGCGTTGAGCAAGTTGTTGAAGAACAAGGACTACTCACTTATCTCGGTACGCGCGAAGACAACGATGAAAGCGGCGTGGCGCTACGTGAAATTTTCTTAAGTCACCAAATCCGTTTCAACAAACCGCAAGATAAATTGTTCGCAGGTCAAATTGATCGCATGGATAATTTTGTGTTGCGTTATCGCGCCCTGACTAACCAATATCAACAACACAAAAGCCCAATGCGTGGTTTATGTGGCATGCGCGCGGGCCTGATTCCTCATCAGCTTTATATCGCACATGAGGTTGGCCGTCGCCATGCGCCCCGCGTGTTATTAGCCGATGAAGTCGGGTTAGGTAAAACCATTGAAGCGGGGATGATCATTCATCAACAAGTGCTTTCTGGCCGCGCGGAACGTATTTTAATTGTGGTGCCGGAAACCTTGCAGCACCAATGGTTGGTGGAGATGATGCGTCGCTTTAATCTTCATTTCTCCATTTTTGATGAGGAGCGCTGTGTTGAAGCGTTCGCTGAAGCACATAACCCTTTTGATACTCAGCAATATGTGCTTTGTTCGCTCGATTTTCTGCGTAAAAGTCGTCAACGTTTTGAACAAGCACTTGAGGCGGAGTGGGATCTATTGGTGGTGGATGAAGCGCACCATCTAGAATGGAGCCAAGATAAACCAAGCCGCGAATACCAAGTGGTCGAAGGGCTAGCGCAAAACACCCCAGCGGTACTGCTGCTAACGGCAACGCCGGAGCAATTGGGCCGTGAAAGCCACTTTGCGCGTTTGCGTTTGCTCGATCCCGATCGTTTTTACGATTATGAGGCGTTCGTTGAAGAAGAAGAGCAATATGCGCCCGTAGCCGATTCAGTCAGTGCCCTGTTTTCGGGTGAGAAGTTGCAAAACGAAGCCAAAAACCAAATCACCGAGCTACTTTCAGAGCAAGACGTTGAGCCGCTGTTTCGCATTATTGAAAGCGATGCCGATGAAGAGAGCAAAGCCTCTGCTCGCCAAGAGCTGATTGATAATCTGATGGATCGCCATGGCACAGGCCGCGTGCTGTTTAGAAACACCCGCGCTGCGATTAAAGGATTCCCTGTGCGTAATGTGCACTTGATGCCGATGGAAATCCCCACGCAATACACGACTTCGATGCGAGTGGCTGGCATGATCGGCGGTAAGCTCAGTGCTCAGGCTCGCGCGATGAAAATGCTCTATCCCGAAGAGATTTTCCAAGAGTTTGAAGGCGATGATGCAAGCTGGTGGCAGTTCGATTCTCGCGTGAATTGGCTGCTTGAAAAAGTGAAAGAGAAACGCAGCGAAAAGATTTTAGTGATCGCTTCTCGCGCTAGCACCGCGTTACAACTGGAGCAAGCGCTGCGTGAGCGTGAAGGCATTCGCGCTACGGTTTTTCATGAAGGTATGTCGATTTTAGAACGTGATAAAGCCGCCGCTTATTTCGCACAAGAAGAGGGTGGCGCGCAAGTGCTTATCTGTAGTGAAATCGGCTCTGAAGGGCGTAACTTCCAATTTGCTAACCAGTTGGTGATGTTTGATCTGCCGTTTAACCCAGATCTTTTAGAGCAACGCATTGGCCGTTTGGATCGTATTGGTCAACACCGTGATATCGATATCCATGTGCCGTACCTTAAAGGCACATCGCAAGCGATTTTGGCGCGTTGGTTTGATGAAGGCTTGAATGCATTTGCTGAAACCTGCCCAACAGGCCGCGCTGTGTATGATAAATATACCGATGATCTGATTGACATGCTGGCTTCGGGAAATATCGATACGCTGGATGAGATCATTGAACAGTCAGCAACGCTCAACAAAACGTTGAAGGCTCAGCTTGAACAAGGGCGTGACCGACTGCTTGAAATGCATTCAAACGGTGGCGAAAAAGCATTGAAAATCGTCGAAAGTATAGCATCAACGGATGGCGATACTAACTTGGTTACTTTCGCTTTGAGCTTATTTGATGCGATCGGTTTAAACCAAGATGATCGGGGTGAAAACGCGCTGGTGGTCACACCATCAGAGCACATGATGGTGCCAAGCTACCCCGGTTTGCCGTATGAAGGAGCGACCATCACTTTTGATCGTGATACGGCATTATCGCGTGAAGATATGAATTTCATCAGTTGGGAACACCCGATGATTCAAGGCGGGATCGACCTACTGATGAGCGAAGGCGTGGGAACATCAGCGGTTTCTCTGCTGAAAAATAAAGCTCTGCCTGTTGGGACTTTGCTGCTTGAGTTGATCTATGTGGTGGATGCACAAGCGCCAAAACGCAGTGGCATCAGCCGCTTCCTTCCTCAAACACCAATCCGTTTGATGATGGATGCGCGTGGTAATGATCTCTCCGCGCAAGTTGAGTTTGAAAGCTTCAACCGCCAATTAAGCCCTGTGAATCGTCATTTGGCCAGCAAGCTTGTTACGTCGGTACAAAATGATGTGCATAGCTTAATTGCTGCCAGTGAAAGCCAAGTTGTGAGCCGTGTTGAAGCGATTCGTGAACAAGCGCAAAAAGAGATGCAGTCGAGCTTAAACGGTGAACTGGAGCGCTTATTGGCGCTTAAAGCAGTCAACCCGAACATTCGTGATGAAGAGATCAGCGCGATTGAAGAGCAGATTAACGAGTTAAGCGGTTACATCGGTAAAGCGCAATTCCAACTGGATTCGTTGCGTTTAATCGTTGTGACGCATAACTGATCCCTTTACTTGGCCCTTGTGGCGTTACATTAAAAATAACAAAGGCCTTTTCGATAAGGCCTTTGTTTTGTCTGCTGTTACATAATCCACTTCCACCAAATAAATAGCGCTAAAAAGCCAAACAGATAAACAAGCCCTACGATAGACAGCGCTTTGAGTTTTTTTCCTACTGCGAGTTCAGCTGGTAAAGGTGTTTTAGTCACCAGTATATAGTTGAGCAGCGCAAAAATTGGCGTGGTCATAAACGCCATGATCATCGCAAAATTCAGCATTGGCATCAGTGCTGAAGCCCAAAAGGCAATGATGGCCAGCGCTAAAGCCGATACCACGATGACCCAAGCTTGGTAGCAACGTGGGCTTTGGCTCTCTTTGTTTTGCAAAAGACGTTGTGATTCTGCAATCACTCGTGAATAGCCATCAATAACGGTGATGGTGCTACCAAAAATACAGAAAAAGGCGATCACTGCAATCAAATAACGTGACCACTCACCTATGGTTGAAGCGTACAATCCGACCAATTGATGCGAAAAGCCGACGCCAGATTTCGAGAGCTCAACGCCTGTTCCGTGTAGTACTAAGGCACCAAGCGCCAAAAATACAATCGCCAAGATTGCAGTACCGATATAGCCCACATTGAAATCAAATAGTGCGGATTGCGGCGTCACTTGCTGCTCTTGGCATTGACGTTTGAGCCACACTGAAGTGATGCTCGAAATCTCAATGGGTGCGGGCATCCAGCCCATAGTTACTACCAAAAAACCGATCGCGGCGAGTGTCCAAGGTGAAGGTGAAATAGTTTCCACTACTATCTGCGCTGGGTTTGCGACGGCAATCACCACGGCGAGTAAGGTGGCGATTGTCAGTACTGCCATAATCATTTTAGAAAGTGAGTCGAGCGCGCGAAAGTGGCCTGCAAAAAGGATCAGCAAACAAGTGGTCAGCACAATCACGGAAAGAACAATATTGCCCAGCTCAAAAGGGACAAAATAGGCCAGTAAGCTGGCGCTAAACAGCAGTAACGCGGCGGTGTTTATAATGGCCGATACCACGCTTAAGAGGGCAAAAACCCATAAGTAAGCACGCCCGAGATGAGCATAGCCTTGTACTAAACTTTTGCCTGTCCCCATGGTGTATTGAATGCCAGCCTTAAAAAAGGGGTATTTTAATAAGTTGACCAGCAAAATGAGGCCTGCGAGTTGCCAGCCATAAATTGCGCCTGCTTGAGTTGACGCGACGAGATGAGAGCCGCCGACGGCTGCTGCTGCCATCATAATGCCCGGCCCGAGTGAACGAAGCAGTTGTGATAGGGTTAAACGTTTGGCCGATTGATAAGGGACGCTGTGTTCCATTCTTGTTCCTTAGACTTGATGTTGTGTTATTTATAATTTTTGCTTTTGAAGCTGACTTTAATGTCAAGCTCATCAATCAATATCACACCCAGTTAATCTGTCAATTTTAAGTTACATTTCAAGTGATATTTCTAAGCAAGGCTAACTTACTGACGATTTCGTGATTTAACGAAACTAAGATGACTCTTCTCTATTGGCTTGGCGGAGAGGTTGTTATAATGCGCCGATTTTTTTAGGAGAAACCTTCGATGGCTATGCTTGAATACACGCCGCCCACAGATCCTTGGATTGATATTGTCTATGAAGATGAGCAGATTCTCGCGGTGAATAAACCTTCAGGTCTGCTGTCGGTTCCAGGACGCTTGCCTGAGCATCACGACAGTATGTGGAGTCGTTTGGCTGAGCAATATCCAGAGATCCAAGTTGTGCATCGTTTGGATATGTCGACTTCTGGCTTGATGGTGCTGGCAAAAAATAAATACGCGGAAGGGCATTGAAAAAGCAGTTTCAATACCGTTTAACGCATAAAATTTATTACGCTCGCGTGTGGGGCGTAATGGGGCTTGACGAGGGGGTGGTTGAGTTACCCTGATTTGCGATTGGCCAAATCGGCCTAAACAGAAAGTCTGCTTTGAAGATGGAAAACCATCAAAAACTTTATATCAAGTAGCGAAAAGAGAAGAAAAAACGACAATTGTACGTCTTCTTCCGTAACTGGCCGTTCGCACCATTACGTGTTCACATGCAAGCTTTGGGTTATCCGATTGTGGGTGATGAGTTTTATGCCCCGCAAGAAGCGCAAGATTTTTCTGATCGCTTAGCATTGCATGCCGCAGAGCTCAGTTTTTATCACCCAAAGAGTCATTGGTTGCGTAACCTTTTTGTTGCTTGTGACTTTTATCCCGAAGCACAAGAGCAAATTTGCAACACTTTGATCCTGAGCGAAAATTACCAGATTACAAAACGTTGCCACGACCTTAGTGTGATGTGGGTGGCGACAAGGAGCTGATATGTCACTACCCACGGTTGTCTTTCTCGATAGGGCCACAATCCTGCTTATATTCGATTGCCAAGCTTACCTTTTGCTCATCATTGGCTTGAGTTTGACTTTACTTCTGCCGAACAAGCGCTCGATCGCCTATCTCAAGCCGATATCGTAATCACCAATAAAGTGGTGCTGGATAGGGTGCTACTCTCACAATGTCCGAAATTGCGCTTGATTGCTGTGTCGGCCACAGGCGTCAATAACGTCGATGTCGATTACTGTCGTGAAGCAGGCATCGCACTGGTGAATGTTCAAGGCTACGCCACCCGTTCTGTTCCGGAACATGTAGTTGGGATGATTTATGCCTTAAGGCGTAACCTGTTTGCTTATCATCAAGATATTGCCAATGGCGAGTGGCAGCGCAATCAACAATTTTGCTTTTTTACTCATCCGATAGGGGATGTTGCAGGTTCAACGCTTGGTGTAGTCGGGAGTGGCGCGCTCGGACAGGCAACCGCAACGTTGGCACGAGCGATAGGCATGCAGGTGATATTTGCTGAACGAAAGGGGCCAAGTTATGCCGGCAAGGTTTTATGCCCTTTGAACAAATGTTAGCGGAGGCGGATGTTGTGAGTTTACATTGCCCATTGAGCGAACAAACCCGAAATCTGATAGGTGAGAACGAATTAAAGATGATGAAGCCTAATACATTGTTGATTAACGCAGGCCGTGGTGGTTTGGTTGATGAGCAAGCACTTGTGACAGCATTGAAATCTGGGCAAATTGCTGGCGCTGGAGTGGATGTATTCAGTCGAGAACCAGCGGATAAAACAAATCCCTTACTAGCCAATATGGATTTGCCAAATTTGTTGCTTACACCACACGTGGCATGGGGTAGTGACTCAGCTATTTCACAATTGGCAACGATTTTGATGGATAACATTGCCGCGTTTGAGCGCGGAGAGCACAAAAATCGCGTCTGCTGATGGCGTGAATAAACAAAAAAGGTCGGTATTTTCACACCGACCTTTTTAATGGTAACGCAATCGCGATTATAGCGCGGCTATGGTCGCTTTCTGTTCTTCCAGTTTAACCAAGGTATCTTGATAGCCATTCAGCTTTTGACGCTCGATAGCGACAACGGCTTCGGGTGCTTTAGCGACGAACCCTTGGTTATTGAGTTTGCCTTCAATGCGTTTGATTTCGCCTTGAGTTTTAGCAATCTCTTTTGCTAAGCGCTCTAGCTCCGCATCTTTATCAATCAAACCAGCCATTGGGATCATCAGTTCAGATTGACCAACCAGCGCCGTTGCACAAGCGGGAGTCTCTTCACCCTCTTCAAGAACGCGTAGAGCCTCCAGTTTAGCCAGTGACAACAGTACCGCTTTGTTCGCTTCTAAACGTGCCACTTCTTGCTTGTTGGCGGCTTTTAGCATCACGTTAAGAGGTTTGCCTGGGTTGATATCGTACTCGGCACGTAGGTTGCGAATGCTAGTAATAAAGGCTTTCACCCATTCGATATCATCCAGCGCCGCTTGGTTGAAGTTCGCTTCATCGTACTGAGGCAGCGCTTGCAGCATGATGGTATCCCCTTCAACGCCGTCCACTAATGGCTTAATGCTTTGCCAAATGGTTTCAGTGATATACGGGATCACTGGGTGCGCGAGGCGTAATGTTTTCTCTAATACCGTAATTAATGTACGGCGTGTTGCACGTTGCTGCGCTTCACTGCCTTTCCATAATACGGGCTTAGTCAGCTCTAAGTACCAGTCGCAGAATTGGTTCCAGATGAATTCGTAAAGGGTATTTGCCGCCATATCTAAACGGAAGTTGTTGATATGGTTGTTGAACTCTTTAGCCGCCAATTCAAATTGAGACTCGATCCATTTATCGGCTAACGAATACTCAAGCTCGCTACCTGCGTTAAAGCCACAATCGAGATCTTCGGTATTCATCAACACGTAACGGCTCGCGTTCCAGAGTTTGTTACAGAAGTTGCGGTAACCTTCTAGGCGTTTCATGTCCCAGTTGATATCACGACCGGTTGAAGCCATCGCTGCTAGCGTGAAACGCAGTGCGTCGGTTCCATAAGATTCGATACCATTTTCAAAGGTTTTACGTGTATTTTTCTCGATCTTGGCTGCAAGCTGTGGCTGCATCATGTTGCCACAACGTTTTTCAACCAGAGATTCAAGATCAATACCATCGACCATGTCGATAGGATCAAGCACGTTGCCTTTAGATTTTGACATTTTGTCGCCGTTTTCATCACGGATAAGGCCTGTGACATAAACAGTTTTAAATGGCACTTGTGGTTTACCATTCTCATCTTTACAGAAGTGCATGGTCATCATGATCATGCGTGCAACCCAGAAGAAGATGATGTCAAAACCAGTAACAAGAACGTCAGACGGGTGGAATGTTTTTAGTGCCTCAGTATTTTCTGGCCAGCCTTGTGTACCAAAAGTCCAAAGAGCAGAGGAGAACCAAGTGTCCAATACATCATCATCTTGGCGCAGTACCACCACTGGTGCTAGGTTGTTTTGTTCGCGCACTTCTTCTTCGTTACGGCCGACATAAACGTTGCCGTCGTTGTCATACCAAGCAGGAATACGATGACCCCACCAAAGTTGGCGTGAGATACACCAATCTTGCACGTCACGCATCCATGAGAAGTACATGTTTTCGTACTGCTTAGGCACAAATTGAATCTCGCCATCTTCAACGGCTTTGGTTGCGACTTCCGCTAGTGGCGCTGTGCGTACGTACCATTGGTCGGTCAGCATCGGTTCGATAACCACACCACCACGGTCACCGTAAGGAATGGTGAGGTCGTGATCTTTGATTTCTTCAAGCAGGCCGAGAGCTTCAAATTCAGCTACGATGGCTTTACGTGCCGCAAAGCGCTCCATGCCTTGGTATTTAGCAGGAAGATCGCTGCTGTAAGCGTCACTTGGTTCACCATTGGTGTTGAACACTTCGGCGGCGTCACGAATGTTGGCATCAAAGGTGAAAATGTTGATCATCGGCAGTTGGTGGCGCTTACCGACTTCATAGTCATTGAAGTCGTGAGCAGGGGTGATCTTCACACAACCTGTGCCTTTTTCCATGTCTGCGTGCTCATCGCCCACGATAGAAATGCGACGATTGACGATTGGCAGCATGATCTCTTTGCCGATCAGAGCTTGGTAGCGTGGATCTTCAGGGTTAACCGCTACGCCTGTGTCACCCAGCATGGTTTCAGGACGAGTGGTCGCAACAACAATGTAGTCTTTACCGTCTGCTGTTTTTACGCCGTCAGCCAGTGGGTAACGGAAGTGCCACATGTGACCTTTGACGTCTTTGTTTTCTACTTCTAGATCAGAAATTGCAGTGTGCAGTTTTGGATCCCAGTTCACAAGACGTTTACCACGGTAGAGTAAATCTTCTTGGTAAAGGCGAACAAACACTTCTTGAACGGCATTTGATAGGCCCGCATCCATAGTGAATCGTTCACGATCCCAGTCTACCGATGCGCCAAGGCGGCGAAGCTGTTTAGTGATGGTGCCACCTGATTCGTCTTTCCATTCCCAAATTTTGTCAATGAAGGCATCACGACCGTAATCGTGTTTGGTTTTGCCTTCTTCTGCGGCAATTTTACGTTCAACCACCATTTGGGTAGCAATACCGGCGTGGTCTGTACCCACTTGCCATAAGGTATTTTTGCCTTTCATGCGTTCGCAGCGGATCAAAGTATCCATAATGGTGTTTTGGAATGCGTGACCCATATGAAGGCTACCAGTGACGTTCGGCGGTGGGATCATGATGCTGTACGCATCTTTTGATGTATCACCGTGAGGCTTAAAGTAGCCGTTCTCTTCCCAAGTCTGATACAGAGCTTGTTCGATTGCTGTTGGGTTATATGTCTTTTCCATAGTGCTCTTAAATGGATACTGTGAATGGTTAATCTTAGTCAAACTTCATAAGTGAAGGATCTTGTTAAAGATCGCCTTAACTATAAGGTTTGACCTATGGATGTTGGATCTCGATTGTTTGTAATTGGTAGCCAGCTTGACGGTAGATTTTATACCTTTCGCGTGCTCGTTGCTTTGCTTTTTCTTCGCAGGGGACGAAGTCTACCACCTCAGCAAAGGCGTTCGCAAAGGTTGTATGATTATCCGCCACATTTATTACCAGTTGACGATTCCAATTGGGTTTGACGTTGGGGTAGCCAATCTCGATATGAGTTGAGTATTTCGGGCCTTCACCCACCAGATTGTGCGCGACAAACTGTTCTGCAGGCACTTGCCATAAATGTTCGGCAAACTGTTCAGCGTGAGTTTTATCATCACAATGCAGATAAATTTTTGCCCCTTGTTTGGCGAAGTGATGAGCCAGAAATAGGACATATTGCTCAAAGCCTGCCAGCGTTGCCTGAGGGCTTTCTTCGTTCACAATGTAAAAGGTGGCTCGCTGCATGTTGTCACCTACTATCTAATCGCTCATCAACAAAAAAGGGCCTTGCGGCCCTTTTCACATTTTGAGGTTATTCCTCAGACTCTTGGCCGCTGCGGTTCAATAAGAACTGGACGAGCAATGAGACGGGACGACCTGTTGATCCTTTTGCTGCACCTGACTTCCACGCGGTGCCAGCAATATCCAAATGCGCCCAGTTATATTTCTTAGCAAATTTAGATAAGAAGCAGCCAGCGGTAATCGTACCACCAGGGCGACCACCGATATTTGCCATATCAGCAAATGGGCTCTTTAGCTGCTCGTGGTACTCGTCGGCCATTGGTAGACGCCATGCGCGATCGCTTGCTTGTTCGGAAGCATTAACCAATTCATGCGCCAATGGGTTGTGGTTTGAAACCACGCCACTGATGTGGTGACCTAATGCAATCACACAAGCGCCAGTTTAGTGTCGCCACATCTACCACGCAATCGGGTTCAAAACGCTCAACGTAAGTGAGTGCATCACATAGCACTAAGCGACCTTCGGCATCGGTATTGAGTACTTCAACCGTTTGGCCAGACATAGTCGTGAGAATGTCACCAGGGCGATAGGCATTGCTGCCTGGCATGTTTTCACAGCCGGCTAAGATACCCACGACATTTAATGGCAATTTCAATTTAGCCAATGCTTTCATTGCGCCAAAGACTGACGCCGCACCGCACATGTCATACTTCATTTCATCCATGCCTTCGCCTGGTTTTAATGAAATACCGCCGGAATCAAACGTTAGGCCTTTACCCACCAACACAATTGGTTTTGCATCTGGATCTGGGTTGCCTTTGTACTCAATGACCGACATCATCGACTCATTTTTGAACCACGACCGACAGCGAGGTAAGAGGTCATGCCCAACTTTTCCATCTCTTCTTCACCAATGATTTTGGTGGTGACGCTCTCGTAGTCGTCCGCTAAGCGGCGCGCTTGAGATGCAAGATAAGCTGGGTTGGCAATGTTGGGTGGCATATTGCCGAGATCTTTCGACGCTTTCACACCGGATGCAATCGCAAGGCCGTGTGTAATCGCGCGCTCACCTAAGTTAAGCTCACGGCGAGTCGGTACGTTAAAGACAAGTTGCGCAGTGGGGCGGCGAGTCTCAGGTTTCACGCTCTTGAATTGATCAAAGGTGTACAGACCATCTTTCCGGTTGCTTCAACCGCTTGGCGTACTTTCCAATAAGTATCGCGACCTTTAACGTGTAGTTCAGTCAGAAAACATACGGCTTCCATTGAACCCGTTTCGTTCAGTGTGCTGATGGTTTTTTGAATGATTTCTTTGTACTGACGTTCGCCTAATTCGCGCTCTTACCACAACCTACCAGTAAAACGCGTTCAGACAGAACACCAGGGACTTGATGCAGCAGTAGCATCTGGCCGGGTTTACCCTCGAGATCCCCACGGCGAAGTAGTGAACTAATATAGCCGTCGCTGATTTTATCAAGCTGCTCTGCTACTGGAAGAAAGGCGCGTGGTTCGAACACTCCAACAACGATACATGCGCTACGTTGTTTCTCTGGACTGCCACTTTTTACACTGAACTCCATGCGTACTCCTACATCCTGAAGACAAATAGAACTAAATGTTAGATAATGTGCTCTTAGTGGTTGAATCCGAGTTTGGGATCTACTTTTAATTGAACGTCTAACAGTTAGTGAAAATTTTAAAAAATAAAGGTTCAACGGGAAATTATAGTGATTCAATCAAAAAAACAAGTTTTGTATAGGTAATTTCAGCGTGATTATTGTAGATATTTGATCCGCGAGACACTCAAGAGCCAATTTTCGATCTTTTTCGTACTGTTTCTCGTGTTTCTTAGCCAACGATTTATTCGCGTTTTGCTGAAGCTTCCGATGGTGACATTCCAGCACGAATGATCTTATCTATTGTGAGTTTAAATATGCCCGCAATGGGGTTATTAATGCTGCCTTTGAGTTTGTATATCGGGCATCTTACTGACTTTTGGGCGTTTGTACGCAGAAAGCGAATTACGGTGATGAATGCCACTGGCATCGCAATAAATTTTTGACTCCGTGCTGCACTCTATTTGGCTTTGATCACTTCAGGTGCTGCAGCATTTAACGCATTCTGGTTGGCGCCTTGGAGCCAAGACAAAGAAGCACAATTAATGGAGCAGCTCGCAGCAGAAAATAGTGTTGATTTGCTACAGAAAGGACAATTTCAACGCACACCAGATGGTTCCTCAGTAGTTTTCATCGAAAATATTGAAAACAAAAAACTGCATAATGTGTTTGTTGCGCAGCTTGCACCAAAGGATTCGATACTCCCGAGTGTGATGTTCTCTAATTCTGGTGATGTTAAAGAGCTCAGTGATGGCCGTCAGATGATCACCATGTATGACGGGATTCGCTATGAAGGCGTGCCAACACGCGTTGATTATATGATCACAAAATTTGACGAATACGAAGGTTTAATTGGGCAGCGTGAAGTTAAACCCAAAGGACGTGATTGGGAGGCGTTACCGACATCCAATCTGCTTTCCAACCCGATCGAAGAGCGAAAGCTGAGTTGCAATGGCGAATTTCTCTGGTGATTTGTATTCCATTACTCACCATGCTGGTGGTCCCTTTGTCGGCGGTTAACCCTCGGCAAGGACGCTTGCGAAAATGGGACCTGCAATCTTAATTTATTTGGCCTATTTTATGGCCATCAGCGCAACCAGGTCCGCCATTGAAGATGGCTCACTTGCTACGGTGATCGGTATGTGGCCAATCAATGCTGCGTTACTTTTGGCGGCGATTTCAGTGAATATCATGGACAGTGTGCCAGTGCGGCGCTTCAAAGATAAACTAAGGACTAAAGAAGGCAGCATAACGCGTGTTTAAGATTTTAGATTTATACGTCGGCCGTACTATTGTTGCGACAACCTCGCTAGTGCTGGCGACCTTTGTTGGTTTGTCCGGCATTATCAAATATGTTGAGCAATTGAGGAAAGTCGGGGAAGGAAGCTACGATTTACTGCAAGCTTTACTGTTTGTGGTGTTGAGCATTCCTCGTGATATCGAGATGTTTTTTCCTATGGCCGCCTTACTCGGTGCGTTGATTGGGTTAGGTATGTTGGCATCAAGTTCTGAGCTCGTTGTCATGCAAGCTGCGGGGTTTTCTAAGCTTAATATCGGTATGTCGGTATTAAAAACCGCAGTGCCATTAATGATCATTGTCACCTTGCTTGGCCAATGGGGAGCACCCCAAGCGCAGAAGATGGCGCGAGATCTGCGAGCTTTTTCTCTCTCTGGCGGTAGTATTGTTTCAGTGCGCAGCGGTGTGTGGGGCGCGCGATGTGAATGATTTTATCTTTATTGGTAAAATTGATGACAACAAACTCTATGGCTTAAATATGTGGCGCTTTGATAACAATAAGAGTTTGCAAAACATCCTTTTTGCCGAAGAGGTGGATTACGATAAAGACAATCAATGGGTAATGAAAAATGTTCAAATCACCGACATGCGCGATGATGTATTGATAACAAAGCAAACATTACCTGAATACCGTTGGACGACCTCATTAGCTCCAGACAAACTGGCGGTTGTCACGGTCAAGCCTGAAGAGTTGTCACTGAGTGGCTTGTATGATTATGTCAGCTATTTAAAAACGTCGGAGCAAGATGCTTCACGGTACGATCTGGCGTTGTGGCGTAAAATTACTCAACCTTTTTCTATTGCTGTGATGATGCTAATGGCACTGTCGTTTATTTTTGGGCCATTGCGCAGCGTTACTATGGGCGCAAGGATTTTGTCAGGCGTGATTGCAGGCTTTACATTTTATATTTCCAGTGAGTTTTTCGGCCCACTGAGTCTTGTTTATGGTATCCCACCAGTGTTTGGTGCCGTCGCACCCAGTTTGGTGTTTCTCAGCGTTGCCGTAATGTTGTTAAGACGAAAACTCTAAAAATGACAGGTAAGAACTATTAACAAAAAGGAAGGGCAAACTTTCCTTTTTGTTATTCCGACTCAATTAACTTTAGGAAGTACCACTACTTTCGTTTTGGCCCAAATATCTTGGAACCCTCTTTTTTGTTGATCAAAGGGTACGGTGAGGTTTGCCAAGCCAAAGCCTGAGGTGAACAAACGTATTAAAGCTTGCGTGGCGCTGATTGAATTTCCATCTTGTTCGTTAATTATCAAAAGTCGCCAAGCACGCATCCCTAATGTCTGGCCTGCTCTTGTCCAGAAAAAGACGAAGAAGTAGACCCAGACAGCGGCAAGGTAAAATGTGTAAACATAGCTCCAAATGGGATGACGAGTGAGAAAGTCGCTGACATCTGCATACGAGCCATAGCTCATCACATTCAACGCAACGAGAGCTTCTAATATAGCAACGACAACACCAGCAGCCATCATCTCAAGAGCAATGATGATTAATGCATCGTAAATGAGCGCACCAAATCGGCGTAGTATCCGGCAGGCGGTAGAGAAATAGAGTTACTCATCATATCTAAACATCTTTTGTATTCGCGAAATTGCAGCAGCATATAGCCTCGAAGAGGATCTGAAAAGAGAAGAGACGCACAGCTTGAAGGTTTGTGGCGAAAATATCGGCAAACGATTTGTATTTCAATATTTTGTTATTGCGCCAATAACTTTCTTACGTATAATGCCAACCATCAAAGGGCAATGCCCAAGATGCCGGTGTGGTGAAATTGGTAGACACGACGGATTCAAAATCCGTTTCCTTCGGGAGTGGCGGTTCAAGTCCGCCCACCGGTACCATAATTTAAACAACAAAGCCTCGACGAAAGTCGGGGCTTTGTTTGTTTTTGTCCTCGAAATAATAGTCCACTATCTTAGATGAATGGGACTCTTTTGATAGCCTTCACATACTTCTATATTGAACAGCGCACATTTCTTGCTTCTAGCCATACACATTTATATCAACACTACTAATATGTAGTTGATGAACTTTTGAGTGACTTCTTTTAAACTCATTAACTACTTAGTACTTAAGGTGTTATATAAATTGTGGCAAGCATAAAAATCACAGTAGATAGATTGCAGCCTGGCCTGCACATTAAGTTGCCCGTAAAGTGGAACGAACACCCCTTTCTTTTTAATAGCTTTAAGATTAAATCCCAAGAACAGATTCAATTGATAAAACACTTGGGGATTCAACATGTTTATATCAATCCTGCGCAAAGCGATACTCAACCCTTACCTGTCAATACGCAGCCGGAAGCCATAGAAAAATCTTCAGAGATGGAGAGTGAGGCTGAAAAATTGTGGGAAGAGAAGCAGAAACGGATTGAAAAGTTGAACGCATATCGTAGGCGAGTTCTAAACTGTGAAAAAGAGTTTGAGCGTTCTCTATCCCGCATGCGTGCGGTAATGAACAAGATACGCAATCGGCCAGAGGATGCGATAGATGAAGCTTCAATTTTGGTTGAAGATATCGTCGATAAGCTACTGAGTGAAGATAGCGTTACGCTGCATTTAATGAATGGCAAAAGTGAGTTTGAAGGCATCTACTTTCATTCACTCAACGTTTCGGTCATTGCAATGATGATAGGAAAAGCGAAAGGGTATGATGCTCAAAAAATCAAAGAACTTGCTTTTGCTGCGCTGTTTCATGATATAGGCAAAATTAAGGTTCCCACCGCGATTGTTAGAAAGAAAACAACACTGACAGAGCCCGAACAAAATTATCTCAAATTACATACTAAGTATGGTTTGGATATTGCGAGTCATATCGATAGCTTTCCAGAAAGTGCAAAGAGAGTAATAGAACAGCATCATGAACTCAATGACGGCAGTGGGTATCCGCTTGGTTTAAAGGAATCGGCTATTGATGAGCTTTCACAGGTCATTACGGGAGGGCGTTCAGAATTCTGTGTCAGCTAATTTTGGCTAAATATCTAAGACGTCATCCAAGCGACCTTCAAAATGAATCGCCAGTTGAGACAATGTCATATTCCAATTCTGTATTGGCATTGTCCATTTCTTAGAAGCATTCAATATCCCAGCATACAGTAGCTTAAGCAAGCTATTTTCATTTGGGAACCCACCCTTAGTTTTGGTCAGTTTACGGAATTGGCGATGTACGGCTTCAATAGCATTTGTCGTGTAAATAGCCTTTCGGACGTATTCTGGATATTTAAAGTAAACCGATAAATTTGCCCATTTGTTCCGCCAGGAACGAATCACTATTGGGTATTGCTGTCCCCATTTGGCTTCCAAACGATCCAACTCCATCTCGGCCGCTTCTTTGCTGACAGCCCGATAGACTGGCTTCAAGTCGGCCATAAACGCCTTCTGATGCTTAGAGGCAACATATTTCATAGAGTTACGGATTTGGTGAATGATGCATTGCTGAACTTCTGTATCAGGATAGATGGTTGCTATCGCTTCTGGGAAGCCTGTTAGCCCATCTACGCAGGCGATCAAGATATCTTCAACGCCGCGGTTATACAGATCTGTTAGCACGGAGAGCCAGTAATTAGCGCCTTCCGACTCTGACAGATAAAGACCGAGTAGCTCCTTTTTCCCCTCAACATCTAAGCCCAATATTGTGTATATCGCTTTGCTAACGTAGCGTCCGTCTTCTTTGATTTTATAGTGGATGGCATCAAGCCAGACAAAGGGATAAAGTGCATCGAGCGGACGTTGCTGCCACTCCTTCAGCTCAGGTATCAAACGGTCGGTAACACCTGTGATGGTGGCCTCAGAGACATCAATGCCATACATATCTTCTACGTGACCACGGATATCACGGTAGCTCATACCGAGCGAGAACATGGATAGGATCTTACGGTCGATCTCATCGGTCAATTTAGTCTGGTTCTTCTTAACTAACTGGGGTTCAAATGTTCCAGAGCGGTCGCGTGGGGTATCCAGTTCAAACGTGCCGACAGAAGACTTAATCGTTTTCTTGCTTGAGCCGTTCTTACGGTTAGGTTGCTCATCACCTTCAAGGTGCTGTTCGAGTTCTGCTTTCAAAGCAGCTTCTGTGATTTGTTTAATGAGCGGAGTTAAGAAGCCATCTTTACCTGTCAGGTCTTGGCCTGACTGAAGGGCTTTAATAGCTTGTTCTAGATCGAAGTCTTTGTTCATGTGTCATTCCTGTTTTGTATATCATACTGAAATGACACAGATTTCTAAACACTACCCATTACGGTCGCGAATGTATTTGATAATTTGTGTCATCCCAATATCGTTGCAGAGCAGAAGATTCCTTATATTGCACTTTCCTATATGTATAAGCATTGTAATCATTTATATAGTAACGAAAACTTAAACGTATTGGTTAAATTTATGGGCGTTTTCCCTCCGGGAACCGTTGTTCAGCTTTCTAACAATATGGTTGGGTTAGTCATCTCCGTAAACGCCAGCCACTTACTATATCCTAATGTATTGATTTACGACCCTTAGGTTCCGCGAACCCAAGCGCCCATTATTGATTTAGCTGATCGAGATTTGAAAATTGTTAATGCTATTCTTCCGCATAAACTTCCGGATAAAATCCGAGACTATCTTAACCCACGCTCTAGAATCTCTTATTTCTTCGATAGTGATGAGTAATATGCTTCTTTGTACTGCCTCAGTGCGAGCTTTCATTGACGAAGAAAAGCACGCAATATGAAGTGTGTCACCTCAATGCTCTGGTGATAACAAGGAGATTTAGAGAGGGAAATAGGTCGCTAATTAATCGATATTTAACGCTTTGGCGTCTTTTTGTTCACTTGAGCTATCAGAAGGTACTTTTTTCTAAAAACCGCTTGCACTCATCTTCGTTCTCCCTATAATGCCGCCTCACTGACACGGCACAGCCAGTAAGGGTTCAAGCCCAACCAGCAGCCAATCAGTAGGTCAAATCAATAAGACGAAATAATTTAATAAAGTGTTTGACACTTTCCATTATCTCGCTAGAATGGCCGCCTCTTCAAAGGAAGCCTCGGCAACCCAGCGAAGAACGCTCTTTAACAATATAAACCTATCAATCTGTGTGGGCACTCATTGATGATAATCAAAAAAGATTTATCAATGAACTGAGTGACCAATCAGAATCAAGTTTACTTGATTTTGGCACAGTCAATTCATTGTTGTTCTGTTGGAACAACAATAGCTTTAAAATTACTTTTTACTTTCGAGTAAAAACAGTTTTGAAGTCAGTATTCATTGAGCCGGTCTTAGGACCAACAAAACTTTAATTGAAGAGTTTGATCATGGCTCAGATTGAACGCTGGCGGCAGGCCTAACACATGCAAGTCGAGCGGCAGCACAGAGGAACTTGTTCCTTGGGTGGCGAGCGGCGGACGGGTGAGTAATGCCTAGGAAATTGCCCTGATGTGGGGGATAACCATTGGAAACGATGGCTAATACCGCATGATGCCTACGGGCCAAAGAGGGGGACCTTCGGGCCTCTCGCGTCAGGATATGCCTAGGTGGGATTAGCTAGTTGGTGAGGTAATGGCTCACCAAGGCGACGATCCCTAGCTGGTCTGAGAGGATGATCAGCCACACTGGAACTGAGACACGGTCCAGACTCCTACGGGAGGCAGCAGTGGGGAATATTGCACAATGGGCGCAAGCCTGATGCAGCCATGCCGCGTGTATGAAGAAGGCCTTCGGGTTGTAAAGTACTTTCAGTCGTGAGGAAGGTGGTGTTGTTAATAGCAGCATCATTTGACGTTAGCGACAGAAGAAGCACCGGCTAACTCCGTGCCAGCAGCCGCGGTAATACGGAGGGTGCGAGCGTTAATCGGAATTACTGGGCGTAAAGCGCATGCAGGTGGTGGATTAAGTCAGATGTGAAAGCCCGGGGCTCAACCTCGGAACCGCATTTGAAACTGGTTCACTAGAGTACTGTAGAGGGGGGTAGAATTTCAGGTGTAGCGGTGAAATGCGTAGAGATCTGAAGGAATACCGGTGGCGAAGGCGGCCCCCTGGACAGATACTGACACTCAGATGCGAAAGCGTGGGGAGCAAACAGGATTAGATACCCTGGTAGTCCACGCCGTAAACGATGTCTACTTGGAGGTTGTGGCCTTGAGCCGTGGCTTTCGGAGCTAACGCGTTAAGTAGACCGCCTGGGGAGTACGGTCGCAAGATTAAAACTCAAATGAATTGACGGGGGCCCGCACAAGCGGTGGAGCATGTGGTTTAATTCGATGCAACGCGAAGAACCTTACCTACTCTTGACATCCAGAGAAGCCAGCGGAGACGCAGGTGTGCCTTCGGGAACTCTGAGACAGGTGCTGCATGGCTGTCGTCAGCTCGTGTTGTGAAATGTTGGGTTAAGTCCCGCAACGAGCGCAACCCTTATCCTTGTTTGCCAGCGAGTAATGTCGGGAACTCCAGGGAGACTGCCGGTGATAAACCGGAGGAAGGTGGGGACGACGTCAAGTCATCATGGCCCTTACGAGTAGGGCTACACACGTGCTACAATGGCGCATACAGAGGGCAGCAAGCTAGCGATAGTGAGCGAATCCCAAAAAGTGCGTCGTAGTCCGGATTGGAGTCTGCAACTCGACTCCATGAAGTCGGAATCGCTAGTAATCGTAGATCAGAATGCTACGGTGAATACGTTCCCGGGCCTTGTACACACCGCCCGTCACACCATGGGAGTGGGCTGCAAAAGAAGTGGGTAGTTTAACCTTTCGGGAGGACGCTCACCACTTTGTGGTTCATGACTGGGGTGAAGTCGTAACAAGGTAGCGCTAGGGGAACCTGGCGCTGGATCACCTCCTTATACGAAGATTACACTGATGAGTGTCCACACAGATTGATGGTTTATACAGTTTAAGAGACGATGCTGGGTCTGTAGCTCAGGTGGTTAGAGCGTTCGCCTGATAAGCGAGAGGTCGGTGGTTCAAGTCCACTCAGACCCACCAATTCTTCATCCCAGAAGATTGGCACACAGTATCACACACCTGATGGGGTTATAGCTCAGCTGGGAGAGCGCCTGCCTTGCACGCAGGAGGTCTGCGGTTCGATCCCGCATAGCTCCACCATCTTTAAGTGCACTAGCAATAGTGTTTTTAAAAATGGTTTTCATTAGAAAATCGTGCTCTTTAACAATTTGGAAAGCTGACTGATAACAACGAACGTGTTTGTTGTTATCAAATAAAAGTTCTCAACATCAATGCGTTTAACGTATTGATACCAAACACATTCAAGTGTTCTTGGGAAAGCTTACTTCGGTAAGTTTTCAAAATTGAGTCCGGCAAAATCAAACGTCTCTCGCTCATTCAAATAATGAGAGACAACCTTGGTGACTTGTCTACAACACGAAACTTCTTCGGGTTGTATGGTTAAGTGACTAAGCGTACACGGTGGATGCCTTGGCAGTCAGAGGCGATGAAGGACGTAGTAACTTGCGATAAGCGTAGATTAGGCAGTAACAGCCACTTGAGTCTACGATTTCCGAATGGGGAAACCCACGTGCATAAGTACGTATCCTTACCTGAATACATAGGGTAAGGAGGCAAACCGGGGGAACTGAAACATCTAAGTACCCCGAGGAGAAGAAATCAACAGAGATTCCGAAAGTAGCGGCGAGCGAAATTGGACTAGCCCTTAAGCTTTTAATGATGCAGGTGAAGCCTCTGGAAAGTGGCGCAATAAAGGGTGATAGCCCCGTAACTGTTCCATCATTATAAGTGAAATCGAGTAAGGCGGGACACGTGTTATCCTGTCTGAACATGGGGGGACCATCCTCCAAGGCTAAATACTACTGACTGACCGATAGTGAACCAGTACCGTGAGGGAAAGGCGAAAAGAACCCCTGTGAGGGGAGTGAAATAGAACCTGAAACCGTGTACGTACAAGCAGTAGGAGCACCTTCGTGGTGTGACTGCGTACCTTTTGTATAATGGGTCAGCGACTTATATTCAGTGGCAAGGTTAACCGAATAGGGGAGCCGTAGGGAAACCGAGTCTTAACTGGGCGCTTCAGTCTCTGGATATAGACCCGAAACCGGGTGATCTAGCCATGGGCAGGTTGAAGGTTGAGTAACATCAACTGGAGGACCGAACCGACTAATGTTGAAAAATTAGCGGATGACTTGTGGCTAGGGGTGAAAGGCCAATCAAACTCGGAGATAGCTGGTTCTCCCCGAAAGCTATTTAGGTAGCGCCTCGGACGAATACTACTGGGGGTAGAGCACTGTTAAGGCTAGGGGGTCATCCCGACTTACCAACCCTTTGCAAACTCCGAATACCAGTAAGTACTATCCGGGAGACACACGGCGGGTGCTAACGTCCGTCGTGGAGAGGGAAACAACCCAGACCGCCAGCTAAGGTCCCAAATTACTACTAAGTGGGAAACGATGTGGGAAGGCTCAGACAGCCAGGATGTTGGCTTAGAAGCAGCCATCATTTAAAGAAAGCGTAATAGCTCACTGGTCGAGTCGGCCTGCGCGGAAGATGTAACGGGGCTAAGTAGTAAACCGAAGCTGCGGCAATACAGTTTACTGTATTGGGTAGGGGAGCGTTCTGTAAGCCGTTGAAGGTGTGTTGTAAAGCATGCTGGAGGTATCAGAAGTGCGAATGCTGACATGAGTAACGATAAGGGGGGTGAAAAACCTCCCCGCCGGAAGACCAAGGGTTCCTGTCCAACGTTAATCGGGGCAGGGTAAGTCGACCCCTAAGGCGAGGCTGAAAAGCGTAGTCGATGGGAAACGGGTTAATATTCCCGTACTGCTTATAATTGCGATGGGGGGACGGAGAAGGCTAGGTGGGCCAGGCGACGGTTGTCCTGGTTCAAGTGCGTAGGCTAAGAGACTAGGTAAATCCGGTTTCTTGTTAGGCTGAGACACGACGTCGAGCTGCTACGGCAGTGAAGTCATTGATGCCCTGCTTCCAGGAAAAGCCTCTAAGCTTCAGATTATAAGCAATCGTACCCCAAACCGACACAGGTGGTCGGGTAGAGAATACCAAGGCGCTTGAGAGAACTCGGGTGAAGGAACTAGGCAAAATGGTACCGTAACTTCGGGAGAAGGTACGCTCTTATTGGTGAAGTCCCTCGCGGATGGAGCTGACGAGAGTCGCAGATACCAGGTGGCTGCAACTGTTTATTAAAAACACAGCACTGTGCAAAATCGCAAGATGACGTATACGGTGTGACGCCTGCCCGGTGCCGGAAGGTTAATTGATGGGGTTAGACTTAGGTCGAAGCTCTTGATCGAAGCCCCGGTAAACGGCGGCCGTAACTATAACGGTCCTAAGGTAGCGAAATTCCTTGTCGGGTAAGTTCCGACCTGCACGAATGGCGTAATGATGGCCACGCTGTCTCCACCCGAGACTCAGTGAAATTGAAATCGCTGTGAAGATGCAGTGTACCCGCGGCTAGACGGAAAGACCCCGTGAACCTTTACTACAGCTTGGCACTGAACATTGAACCTACATGTGTAGGATAGGTGGGAGACTTAGAAGCGCAGTCGCTAGATTGCGTGGAGTCGACCTTGAAATACCACCCTTGTCGTTTTGATGTTCTAACGTAGGCCCCTCATCGGGGTTGCGGACAGTGCCTGGTGGGTAGTTTGACTGGGGCGGTCTCCTCCCAAAGAGTAACGGAGGAGCACGAAGGTGGGCTAATCACGGTTGGACATCGTGAGGTTAGTGCAATGGCATAAGCCCGCTTAACTGCGAGAATGACGGTTCGAGCAGGTACGAAAGTAGGTCATAGTGATCCGGTGGTTCTGAATGGAAGGGCCATCGCTCAACGGATAAAAGGTACTCCGGGGATAACAGGCTGATACCGCCCAAGAGTTCATATCGACGGCGGTGTTTGGCACCTCGATGTCGGCTCATCACATCCTGGGGCTGAAGTCGGTCCCAAGGGTATGGCTGTTCGCCATTTAAAGTGGTACGCGAGCTGGGTTTAGAACGTCGTGAGACAGTTCGGTCCCTATCTGCCGTGGGCGTTGGAAGATTGAAGGGGGCTGCTCCTAGTACGAGAGGACCGGAGTGGACGAACCGCTGGTGTTCGGGTTGTCATGCCAATGGCATTGCCCGGTAGCTAAGTTCGGAATTGATAAGCGCTGAAAGCATCTAAGCGCGAAGCGAGCCCTGAGATGAGTCTTCCCTGGCACTTTAAGTGTCCTAAAGGGTTGTTCGAGACTAGAACGTTGATAGGTTGGGTGTGTAAGCGCTGCGAGGCGTTGAGCTAACCAATACTAATTGCCCGTGAGGCTTAACCATACAACACCGAAGGGGTTTTGTGGGCTCAATGGAAGAACATTGAATGTGTGAATGAGAACGAAACAGCTTTCCGAATTAAGAAATTTGCTTGGCGACCATAGCGTTGTGGACCCACCTGATTCCATGCCGAACTCAGAAGTGAAACACAACAGCGCCGATGGTAGTGTGGGGTCTCCCCATGTGAGAGTAGGACATCGCCAGGCTTTGAATTTATAAGAGCCCGTTTGTAAGAGCGGGCTTTTTAGTCACTTGTGACACAAGATACAGTGTGCTGATATGGCTCAGTCGGTAGAGCGCATCCTTGGTAAGGATGAGGTCCCCAGTTCGATTCTGGGTATCAGCACCAGTTTTATAGCTCTGTAAGCTAAAAGAATTTGCTTGGCGACCATAGCGTTGTGGACCCACCTGAACCCATGCCGAACTCAGAAGTGAAACACAACAGCGCCGATGGTAGTGTGGGGTCTCCCCATGTGAGAGTAGGACATCGCCAGGTTTGAATTACGAAACCTCAGCAGAAATGCTGAGGTTTTTTTCTATCTATTCGTATCATTCAATGTCCAATCATAGTGATAGCTGATACTCTTTTTCTCGCTTTTTAGTGCCTTGTTGTACTGCACTAAGTGCTCAAATAATTGCTGTTTCGTTCCAAAATCTTCAGCAAACCAGTCATAAATAGAAGACAGAACCCATTTATCATTGGTGACCTTTACTCCTTTTTCGCTATTGATAAACTCAGTGGCTGATTTCTCCAGTAATAATTCAGTATTTTCTGCTGTGAAAGCCTGCTTTTGTAAGTTTGGGCAGCCAAGGCTTGCGCAGTTGACCGCATAATGGGTTCGAGGATCTTTCCAAATGGGTCTTAAAATTCGATGTTCAATATCATTGAGAGTCAGCTCTTTTTGATTGATGGTAATGATCTTTTGTTCCCAAGGGCCAAATGAGAAAAATCCTCCCAGTTTAGTGATGGATGGTATTGGATAATGATCGACGATTAAGTTAACTGTTAAGGCATTATATAAGTTGACCCAGTAAGCATATTGTTCCAGCTTTGCATACTCTCTTGGATCAAGGGCTGATAATTGTGAAATATAGAGCTCTAATTGCTCTTTATCTTTTGAGTTGACCCTTTGATAATCGAAGAGGTTGTTGTGATTTTCTTGGATTAGATAAGTATCAAGTGTTGTCTGCCAAATTTGATGTGAAATGGCTTGTGTATTTTCTTCATTACTAGAGTTCCAATAATCCCATAGTTGTGATTTAGGAGCAGAAAATACATTCGTTGACCCGAGTGTCAAACATAGCGTTAATAGATATTTCATCATTTACCTCTCATCTCATAGGTTATATGACCTAGGTAGGGATTGATAAATTTCAGATAAAATAAAAGGTTGGTGCATCTACACCAACCTCTGGAAATTAAATCGATACTCGCTATTTCAAAAAGCTAGGAATTTTTGTTTCATAATCAGCGATTTTATCTTCGTGCTGTAGCGTCAAACCGATATTGTCTAATCCATTAAGTAAGCAATGGCGACGAAATTCATCAATTTCAAATGAGTATGTTTTTCCATTGGCTTTAACTTCCATTCGTTCAAGATCTACAGTTAGTTGAGCACCTTCATTTCCTTCAACAAATTGGAATATTTCATCAACTTCTTGCTCTGTAAGGCGGACTGGAACCATTTGGTTATTGATTGAGTTACCATAAAAAATATCCGCAAAACTGGGTGCAATCATGGCTTTGATGCCGTAATCCGCTAAAGCCCAAGGGGCATGTTCTCGTGAAGAACCACACCCAAAGTTTTCACGAGCAAGTAGAATGCTCGCTCCTTCATAGCGAGGTTTATTCATGACAAAATTTGGATTAGGTTGTTGACCTGCATCATCTAGAAAACGCCAATCATGAAAAAGGTGTTTGCCAAAACCAGTGCGATTTACTTTCTGTAAAAATTGCTTAGGGATAATGGCATCTGTATCGACGTTCGCTGCATCAAGAGGAACGACCAAACCTGTGTGCTGTTTAAAACCTGACATTGGTGATCCCCTGTTTAGTTGAGTGTTGAAGAATGAATATTACGGATATCGACAAAGTGTCCAGCGATGGCGGCGGCGGCGGCCATTGCAGGACTGACTAAATGTGTGCGGCCATCTCGACCTTGGCGGCCTTCAAAATTGCGGTTGGATGTTGATGCACAGCGTTCACCTGCACCGAGCCTGTCATTGTTCATAGCCAAGCACATTGAACAGCCCGGCAAGCGCCATTCAAAACCCGCTTCAATAAATATTTTATCCAAGCCTTCCGCTTCCGCTTGCGCTTTAACTTGCTCTGAACCTGGAACAATCAATGCTTGAACGTGTGGTGCGACTTTTTTACCTTTCGCGACTTGAGCTGCTGCTCGCATATCTTCAATGCGAGAGTTTGTGCAAGAACCGACAAAAACTTTATCCACTTTGTAGTCTGATAAGGATTTACCCGCTTCCAGTCCCATATACGCTAATGCTTTTTCTGCTGATGCTTTTTCGACAGGATCACTAAAGCTATCGGGAGATGGAATGGTTTCATCGACAGCAATTACTTGGCCTGGGTTTGTGCCCCACGTTACTTGTGGTTTGATGTCCGCGGCATTTAGGGTAACGACTGCATCGAATTTGGCATTATCATCGGTTTTTAGCGTTGCCCAGTACTCAATGGCAGCTTCTAAATCGTTTCCTTGAGGAGAAAACTTGCGACCTTTAATGTAGTCGAAAGTAGTCTGATCAGGGGCGATAAGACCGGCTTTTGCTCCAAGCTCAATCGCCATATTGCACACCGTCATACGACCTTCCATTGAAAGATCGGTAATCGCTTCACCACAAAATTCAACGACATAGCCTGTACCACCGGCCGCCGTTGTTTTACCTATAATGGCTAGCACGATATCTTTAGCGGTGATGCCTGGAGCGACTTTGCCTGTCACCTCAATTTTCATCGTTTTCGCGCGAGCTTGTTTCAATGTTTGGGTTGCAAGTACGTGCTCAACTTCTGATGTACCGATGCCAAACGCTAACGAGCCAAATGCGCCATGTGTTGCTGTGTGTGAGTCACCGCAGACAATGGTCATACCGGGAAGAGTAATACCTAATTCTGGCCCCATGACATGAACGATGCCTTGGTATTTATGATTTAAGTCGTAGAGTGTTACGCCAAACTCAGCACAGTTCTTGGACAATGTTTCCATTTGGATTCGAGCCATCTCACCCGAGGCATTAATGTCTTTTGTGGTGGTTGAAACGTTATGGTCCATGGTAGCGAATGTTTTACTCGTCTGACGAACTTTACGTCCCTTTTCGCGTAAACTATCAAATGCTTGCGGTGATGTCACTTCATGAACGAGATGACGATCGATATAAAGGATGGGGGTTTCCCCTTCAGCTGATACCGCAATGTGGGCATCATAAATTTTTTCGTATAAGGTTTTTGCTTGCGACATTGCTTCTTCCTTGAGCTCTTTGAGCTTTATAAAGGACTAGGCGAGCCTAGTCCTACTAATTATGAATTTAAAATATAGCTGGCAATTTTATCGCCCATTTCAGAGGTTGAAAGTGCCGCTTTACCACTGGCAAGATCTGCGGTGAGTTCTCCTGCGGTAAGCGCCTTTGATACGGCATTTTCGATAGCTTGAGCGGCACTTTCTTCGCCCAAGCTATAACGTAGCATTAAAGCGGCGGAAAGAATTTGTGCTACTGGGTTAGCGATGTTCTTTCCTGCGATATCAGGTGCAGAGCCACCTGCTGGCTCATAGAGACCGAAATTGCTTTCATTAAGGCTAGCGGAAGGTAGCATACCCATTGAGCCTGTGATCATGGCGCATTCATCGGAAATGATGTCACCAAAAATATTAGAGCACAGCATGACATCAAATTGAGAGGGATCTTTAATGAGCTGCATAGTGGCATTATCGATATAAATGTGTGAAAGCTCGACGTCCGGATAATCTTTTGCGATCTCTTCCACGACCTCACGCCATAAGATAGAGCTTTGTAATACATTCGCTTTATCGACTGAGCATACTTTTTTACGACGTAATCGTGCGGACTCAAACGCTATTTTTGCAATGCGTTCGATTTCGTAGCGGTGGTAAACTTCGGTATCAAATGCTTTTTCATTTGCCCCTTCTCCTTCGCGTCCTTTGGGTTGGCCAAAATAAATACCACCAGTCAATTCTCGAACAACCACAATATCGAAGCCACGATCGGAGATATCGGATCGTAAAGGAGAAAAGCTTTCTAAGCCTGAGTGAATTTGAGCAGGACGCAAGTTACAAAACAGTTGAAAATGTTTGCGAAGCGGTAGGAGTGCACCGCGCTCTGGTTGGTCGTTGGGTGGTAAATGCTCCCATTTAGGACCGCCTACGGAACCAAACAATACGGCGTCTGCCTCTTCACATCCTTTAATGGTGCTTTCAGGTAGCGGGCAACCGTGGTTATCAATCGCAATCCCGCCGACATCATGTTCTTCTCTGGCAAACCGGATAGCATGTTTTTTTTCAATCGCATCCAATACCTTGTGTGCTTGTTGCATTACTTCTGGGCCGATACCATCACCTGCAAGAACGGCAATTTTGTATGTTTTGTCTGTCATGTTAGTCCTTTACTATTTTTATATTTGCTTGCCCCAGTGAGCTCTAAAGATTGAAAACTCTAATCTAGGTACGTTAAACGGTTGCCACTTTCTTTTGTTTAATTTCTGCAATTTGATCGGCACGATGAATGCTATTGATCACGTGCAATAAGGCTTGCCCTGATGCTTCGACAATATCCGTAGAGACGCCTGTACCGTGATATTTTCGCCCTTTGTAGTTGGCAATAATATCGGCTTGCCCGAGTCCATCTTCACCTTCGCCCTTGGCGGTAAGGTCAAATTTATCCAATACGATCTCATAGCCAGTTAGACGGTAAATACATTGGTAAAGCGCATCGACAGGGCCATTACCAACGGCAGCTTCACATTTTTCTTCATCACCACAAAGCAATTTAATACTGGTGGTTGCCATGACACTACCAGATTGGACACTCAAATAATTTAACTTATAGAAATCATCTTCATCACGCAGATTAGAGAAGTGCATCAACGCTTCTAAATCGTAGTCAAATACCTGTCCTTTTCGGTCGGCTAACTTCAAGAAATCTTCATACAATGCGTTCAAATTGTATTCGTTCTCGTTGTAACCCATGCTGTCCATATGGCTTTTTACTGCGGCGCGGCCACTGCGGCTCGTTAAGTTCAGCGCTTGGTTTTTTAGGCCAATTGACTCTGGAGTCATGATTTCATAAGTATTTTTATTTTTTAGCATACCATCTTGGTGAATACCCGATGAGTGGCTAAATGCGTTGGCACCGACAATCGCTTTGTTACTTTGAATCGGCATATTGCACAGTTGGCTAACCAACTTACTGGTGCGGTGGATCTCATCATGCTTTAAGCCAGTATGTACGCCGAGGAATTCTTGACGAGTTTTGATGATCATCGCGATCTCTTCCAGTGAACAGTTACCAGCGCGCTCACCAATACCGTTGATGGTGCCTTCTATTTGCCTTGCGCCAGCCTGTACAGCGGCAATCGAGTTTGCGACTGACATTCCCAAGTCATCATGGCAATGAACGGAAATAATGGCTTTATCTATGTTAGGGACTCGCTCAAACAGCATCTGAATAATGCCACCAAATTCGCTAGGAACAGTATAACCGACCGTGTCTGGAATATTGATGGTCTTAGCTCCGGCATTAATTGCGGCTTCGACCATTCTACAGAGATTATCAATGGGCGTTCGGCCCGCATCTTCACAGGAAAATTCGACGTCATCAGTGTAGTTACGGGCGTGTTTCACCGCACTGACTGCCATCTCGAGCACATCATCATAACTGCGGCGCAATTTATCTTGCACATGAATGGTTGAGGTTGAAATAAACGTATGGATACGAAAAGCATCGGCGACTTTCAGAGCTTCGGCTGCTGCATCAATATCTTTTGCTACCGCGCGAGAAAGCGCGCAGACGCGGCTGTTTTTAATGTGTTTGGCAATCGTTTTGACCGATTCAAAATCACCTGGGGAGGAAACTGGAAAACCTGCTTCAATAACATCAACACCAAGGCGCTCTAATGCGTAAGCAATCTGCAGTTTTTCTTTAACGGTTAAGCTTGCTGACAAAGCTTGCTCGCCATCACGTAGTGTGGTGTCGAATATAATGACTTGATTATTCATGTTTGCTCCCTTGCACCGATGGTTAATCGTTTACTTCCTAAATGTAGTTATAAAAAAACCCGCATCTCAGTGCGGGCTCTTGTCATCTTGTGTTGTGTTTTTCTTCCACAACCTACCCGCGCGAATGGTTCACGATAAGGAGCAGGCCCAGCAGGATAGAAAAACGGATAGTCATTCGTAACATTCCACAAGATTAAGTTAACAAATTAGTACCGTACTCGACTTAACTCGTCAACCATTAAGTTGTTTTTTTATTCATATCGGATCAGTTTTAGTCAAAAGCGGTAAAAATGAGCAGAATTGGTAGAGAGGATCACTTTTTGTAGCACGGAATGTTTTCACGCAAGAACGTTTGTCATCGGTTAAATTCATTCATTATCCAACAAACAGTCACGTATTTGTCATTTTAAACTTCTACGTTTAGAGCGTAAGAGGTTTATGGAATGACAGGAGTCGCTCATGCGTGCCATCGGACAAATTGTTAAGTTTGACGTAGCGTTTTCGCTATTTTGTTTACAGCATCGTTTTAATCAGCCTGTAGCGCAGATCAGCAAAGCTATTTCCCATACTGGGGATGGGCATTTGTACGCGTTGATTGGTGCTTTAGCTTGGTATTTAGACCCGCTTAATGGCCAGCTATTCTTAATGGCTGGACTGGCCGCTTTCGCGATTGAACTCCCTATTTATTGGGGATTGAAAAATAGCTTTCAGCGTCGTCGCCCTGAAGAGTTTTCTCCTTCATTCATTGCCTTTATTACCCCTTCGGATCGCTACAGTTTGCCCTCTGGTCATACGGCTGCAGGGTTTGTTATGGCGACATTAATTGGCCACTTCTATCCTCATAGCGATGCTTTTGTCTTGGTTTGGGCTGGCTTAATTGGCGTATCTCGCATCCTACTTGGGGTTCACTTCTTGACGGATATCGTGATTGGCGCGCTGCTTGGTGTAAGCAGCGCAAGATTTGCTTTGTGGTTGGTGGAGAGAGGCTTTTGAAAATTCTGTATGGTGTCCAAGGCACCGGAAATGGCCATATTGCTCGTTCACGAGTGATGAGTGAAGCGTTGAGAGAAGCCAAAATTGATGTGCAATTTCTCTTTTCTGGACGTGAAAAAGAGAAATACTTTTCGATGGAAAGTTTCGGTGATTACCAAACTCGGCGCGGTTTTACTTTTGAAACTGAACAGGGACACGTAAATTACGTTAAAACGGCGCTGAATAATAATTTGCTGACTTTCGTGAGTGAGACAAAAAACCTCGATTTGTCTCCGTATGATCTGGTCATTAATGACTTTGAACCAGTATCGGCATGGGCGGCTAAACAGCAAGGTATTCCGTGTATTGGGATAAGTCATCAAAATGCATTTCGTTATAATGTGCCTTTGAAAGGGGCAAGTTGGCTGGATAAACAGATTATTCAACAGTTTGCGCCTGCCAACTACCACGTCGGTTTACATTGGTATCATTTTGATCAACCGATCCTTCCTCCGATTATCTATCGTTCAGAGCAGCATACGTCTAGCGAGCATTTCATTTTGGTCTATCTTCCATTTGAGCATGTTGATGATATTCTTGAGTTGCTTTTTCGTTTTTCAAATCAAGCATTTATTTGTTATCACCCTTCCTTAATGGAAGCGCAATCCGTTGAAAATGTTGAGTTGCGTCCCTTATGTCATACCCATTTTCAATATCACTTGCATTGCTGCGATGGCGTAATTGCTAATGGTGGCTTTGAATTACCATCAGAAGCACTTTCATTGGGTAAAAAGCTGCTACTTAAGCCACTATCGGGTCAATTTGAGCAGCAAAGTAACGTTGCCACTCTTGAGAATCTCGGGCTTGCTGCATCTATGGAGTTTTTGGACCCGTCGGAGTTACGCCGTTGGTTGGATGAAAAACAGGTCGAGCGCGTTGTCTATCCTAATGTAGCGAAAGCCTTGGTTGAATGGGTACAAAATGGCAAATGGGATAATCATAAAGAGCTGAGCCAGTCTTTATGGCGGCAGGTTGATTTCCCTAGTTATGTGTCATTTAACTAATATTGACGAAACGCTTTGAATTTTGACGTAATTAATTTATTTGGTGAATGTATCAAGGTAAAGGCTTGTTATTCATCACTTGATTCAATGTTTTGAATAAAATGCATAAATTTTTCTGTTTTATGGTTTTTTATAAAAATACATCGTACTGATAAATAAGGACAATCTTTTTGTTTGGATAAAAAAAACTGATATTTTATCAATCTTGTTGCCAATCGATAAATGCTTAGCAGATAGTAGCCTCCACCCAGTTGTGTCTGGGTAAATATAATAAATGGCAGGTTATCTATTCTATACCGAATCAACTTGAAGATGCAGGCTTGAGAACCTGAAAATGATCATTAATTCGAGATGTCAAAGAGCCTGCGATCTCTGGAAGAGTCACAGAAAAAAATTGGTCTATTGCCGCCTTGAAGTCCCGTTTTCTTTTGAAGTAAACGTTGTTCCTCGACTTCTCATTCATTACTTTCCATAGCCGCTCTATTGGGTTGAGGTTTGGACTGTAAGGTGGAAGATAATGCAGTTTAATATTCAGGACAAACGCCGCATCTTTGACTAAGTCACTGCGGTGATATCCCGCACCATCTAATATGATATGAAGCTTATGGGCTAACGAATAACTCTCTCTTAACTTACAGAAAAAACGAACAATCGATTCACTGTTAATGCTCTCATAGTCGTGAACAATGGTTGCACCAATATCCGACAGGTTCAGTGCGCCAATAATGTTCAATCGGCTACGATTACCCGTTGTTTCAATCACTTTATCCTGACCAGTACGTATCCAGCCATGCGATATCTTTGTTGATAGTGTTGGGTGAACTGCATCGATAAAGACTATCGATTCATCCTCGCCACAGCTTGCCTTTAGCGCTTCATACGCCTCTATGAATGCTTGCTGTTTTGCTTCATCAAACTTGTGTGGTATGCCTTTCGGTTGCTTGTAGCTAAAACCATTATGGTGAAGCCATTTGTTCATACCAGAAACAGTATAATCAAGCCCAAACGTCTCTTTAACATAGGCGACAATTTGATGAGTATGAGAATAGGTTTTCTCAGTCAAATGCTCGATTAGGTGCATGGTTTGAATAGCAGAAAGCTTGCTTTGGCTTCCTCCATTCTCAGGCTTAAGTTTTTCAGAAAGTACGTAGTCACTGAGGTGACGTGCAACGGTCGATTCATGAATACGAAGAGCTTGTGAAATCATAGTCTGACTCCAGCCTTCAGAAGCCAGCAAAACAGCCTTAATACGGTCGCAAACTCGACTATCACGCTCAATGTCGTGCATCTGTTCGAGTTGCAGTTTCTGTTGAGGAGTCAGTGTGATTTTCATGGTTTGTAGCATGATCCTGATTCTATTGAAAATCAAGCATCTTCAATGATCACGGGTATACATCAGTTAAATTAGGGTCGAAAGCAAGCAAAGTGAATGATGCAAATTGCTGAAGATTAAGCTGTGTAAACGCTTGGATAACCTTCTCGACACTGACTTGACTGGATAAATGCTTAAGCAATTGACCGCGGCTCACTAAGCGTTCGGCATCGGCTCCTTGGGGGATTTTACCTTGGTAATTATTGAGCAAGCACAAAGCCAAACCGCATTCATTAAGGCTGATCCAACTGCCTCCACCGGCAGGATCAATCGGCATCAACACTTCAACACCAGCTTGCGTGTATTGTTTAGGCGGCAACGCTAATGGGCGGTTTTTTTGTTCATCACGGTTAAAAAACAGATGATAGCCGTGTTTGTCGAGTAACCAAGAAACTGAGCACATGTTATTGCCCCCGAATGAAGGAGGCCGTGGCTGGCGCTAAGCCGAAAGCGGCATCGGTTTCTACATGCAGCAAATGAGCGACCACTTTAGCCATCGCAAAATGGTGCTGTGCATGCAAAGTGGCGAAGCTTAACTCTCGCTCCCATGTTGATGAGAGAGAGCACACTTGCGTTTCCTGCAATGAGGTTTCAACAAGTACCGTAACGGATTTTTGGAGTGAGGCCGAGCACTGCGTTAACCATTGAATTAAATACTCAATTTCGGCCAAGGCCGCAGCGCGGGACGTCTCAACGAGGTGGCCCCGACGGCGTTGGTTGTAATCAATAGTGCTAGTTGAGTTAGCCAGCGCATGAAACAGATCCAACCAATGACGAAAATGTTGCCCCACTGAACTGGCGACAATTGGCGTGGCTAAGTGGGTGTAGTGCCTATCTTCTAACTGTTCGAGAAACTGGTGCGCTTATTCCAGTGTTTCAATGCCGCCTTGGATCACGGGGGCATGATTAGGCTGTGGTGCACTTTGTTGTGAACTTGTGGTGATTGCAAACATATTTCTATCCCTATGATTGTTCTTATGGATAAGGTTAATCCGTGCTTGGGTAGTGTTCGGTTAAGGCCTTTTCTTTGCGCCAAGCGTTCAGCAGTTCAGCCATTTTGGGTGTTTGATGGCCTAACTTTCGCTGCTGCGCGCCAATGTCGAATAAGATTCGGTACTGTCTGAGTAAGGTTGAGAAGATCTCACGCAGCGGTGTTTCTCTATCCCAAATATGAGCGGCTTCACTGCTTGCGCCATTGATTTCCAAAATCGTGAACTGTTCTCCAGCCATCAATTGGTGAATATTGGCAAACTTGATATCGAGCCGCCCATAGTGAAACCCGTCAACATTGTTAAAAATCTCATCTAACTTGTTGGTGAGAGCGAGTGTGATATAGCGGTTACCATTGCGGAAAATCGATCCGCGACTATGGCTGCCCGCAAAGGCGAGTTGAAACTCCTGCCCTGCTTCAAGAACCTGATCGAGCTTCTCAAGGTGGCGAGGAAAATAGAGGTGAGGGAGTTGCCCTGCGCGTGGGCAGCGTTCAATTAACTGCTTTAAAGTGTGAATGCCATCCCCAGTGACAAACGGGGCGTACTTGAGCGTGATGGAAATAATGTTGCCTTGAGCTTCACCGGGATAGCGCACATAAAACACGCCAGCTTCAGCTTGATACGGCGCTTTTTGTTGCAGTAAAAAACGGGCGTTAATCGGGAATGATTGGATGTAGTCACTCAGTTGTTGTTCATTTTGCAGCAGTTTTACGCCAACGCCGCGGCAGCCTAAATCTGGTTTAGCGACAAGAGGGAAATCCAACGATGCTTGTTGCATTGCAGACAGAGCCTGTGCTGTTTGCTGCTGAGCGGTTTGATGGCTTTTCGTTCGGGTGATAAAGGGCGATATCCACTGCTGAGCGTATTCACCGGCTAGATTAAGAATGTCGTGTTTTGACTCTCCAACCATGCCGCTGAGCTTGATGCCGGGGTTTGCAATTAAGGGTAAGCCCCAGTTGCCATAACGCAGCCCTTGCAGCAGGCTTTGAATCACCACCGGAGTGTAGAAAAACCAACTGGGCAGAAATTCATAAGGAGAAATGCTGCGTTTGGTGTCTTGCTCTAAAAGCGGCATACCCGCGTTGATTTTGCCATGTGCAATGCAAGGTATTTCTAATTTGGCGTTCATGACAATCCTTTAGAAAATGATTTGTTGAGAAGACGATTGGTGAGCATTAATAGCCCAACCGCGATAGGAATAATGCTCCATTGATAATGAGAGGACTGCTGCCAAACCTGACTCCCTAGGTAATAAAGCGTTGAAAAAACGATCAGTGTCCACAGTGCTGTGGCCGTCAGTACGGAGCACAGAAATAGCGCCAACGGAATAGAAAAAAAGCCGCTCAAAGTAAAGCCCACCGTTCTTAGGCCGGGGACAAAGCGAATAATAAACAGATTTAAAAAAGTATGATGGTGCAGTTTGCGACGGACGGTTCGAAAATGTTTATTGGTCAGCGCTTGATAACGAAGCGGACGAACGCGTTGTGCCACTTGGCCTAAGTAATACAAACCGAGATCGCCACTAACAATGCCGACAAAAATAGCCAACAACGCCAAGCCGGGGGACATGAGATTTTGCAAAGCCAGTGTGGCGGCGGTGACAATAGCGACATCCTCTAACAAATAGGAAAGCAAAATTACGCCGATGAATAGTAAAGTCAGTGAATGACTTTCGGCTGTTAGAAAGGTTTGAATGTCGATAGCAAGCGCCACACTTCCTCCTTAGCAAATTATGATCAAGTATAGAATAAGGCGCTGATTGCGCTTTTATTCTCATTACGAGGACAAAGACCTGCCAAAGAATAGAAAAATTGCATATTTGATGATTTTTTATAATTAAATTTAATCAAACTAATGTTTGAAAATTAAACCGAGGTTGTAACGAACCTTAAATGAAGCGTGGATAGCCAAGAACCATCAAGATCAGAGTTAGGGTTGCCGAGCGGGAAATAAAAAACGCAGCGAAAGGCTGCGTTTGTGGGGTGAAAGCGCCTTAATTCATTGGCCTCTTTCAATCGATTTGAGTGGGGAGTTATTGTGTAAGGTCAATCCTGTAAACCGCAAAACCAACCTCATCGTTTTCCACCAAAGTCATTGGGTATTGGCCTTTCTCTTTGATGAACTGTGCTGCTTTCTCGCTTGGAGAGGTTTCAAAACGAATATCTAACGCGGTATTAGTTTTAATCGGAGCAAACGACCAGTTGTTATCAGCACTTGGCGTGACTTGACCTTTTTCTTTACTCACGCGCGAAATGTAGTTTGCAACGGCCGTGCGGTTTTCGTCGGGTGAGTCAAAGGCAACAAATTGTGCGCCCGTGCCTGCAAATTTATTACTATAAGCGCGGTAGTTATTGGTGGCGACAATAAAGGTCTGTTTTACATCGATAGGTTTACCTTGATAAGTTAAGCCTACAATGCGCTCAGCATCTTTATGCGCCACTTTACAATCACCATCGTATTTGGCGGGTTGAGTCACATCGATTTGATAATTCACCCCATCCATCACATCAAAGTTATACGTGCGGAAATCAGCCCAATTGATCAAGGATTGTGGTTGAGTGCTGTGCGGATCAATCTGATTAAACTGCCCCGCGCTGCATTCCAACCATTCCTTCACTTCTTTACCCGTCATTTTCAGCGCTACTAATGTATTAGGGTAAAGATAGAGATCTGCTGCGTTACGAAATGTCAGTTGGCCAGCTTCGACTTCGGTGAAACCGGCAGGATCATCTTTACGGCCACCGACTTTAAAAGGTGCCGCGGCGGATAACACCGGCAAACCATCAAGATCAGGGTCGCCTTGAATAAAGCGTTCCACATAATCTTTTTGTGCAAGGTTAACGATTTGCACGGTTGGGTCATCTTGTACCAAGGCTAAAAAGCTGTACATCACATCATTCGCTTGGCCAATCGGTTGATTCACGAAATCTCGCGTGCCTTTATGGTCCGACTCTAAGGCTTTCACTATGCCTGTATCGGCTGCTGCCAATGATTTCTTATTGGCTTTATCGAAGATTGGGCGAGCTTGGGATTGACCATTCACGACTGACCATTGGCCATCTTTGCTTTGCAAAGTCAGATCCATCACACCAACATGGCTACCCCAGCGCCCCGGCATGACAGCGGTTACGCCATTAATGGTGCCTTTAGTTACATCTGCTCCTGGCAGTTTGGCAAAATCTTGGCTAGGGAATACCGCGTGAGAGTGACCAAAAGCAATTGCGTCAATGCCTTCTACTTGGGTGAGGTAGTAAACCGAGTTTTCTGCACCAACGGAATATGGGTTAGCTGAGACACCAGAGTGCGGGATTGCCACGATCACATCGGCACCCTCTTTTTTCATCTGCGGGATCAGCTCCTCGGCTGTTTGTTTGATGTCTTTGGCAAACACTTTGCCATCAAGGTTTTTCTTATCCCACACCATGATTTGTGGTGGGACAAAACCAATGTAACCCACTTTAATTTGGTGCTCTTTGCCATCGGTATCTTTGAACGTGTGCGTTTTAATGAGATAGGGATTGAAGAGGTGTTTGCCCGTTTGTTGGTCATAGACGTTGGCATTGACATACGGGAATGCGGCGTCGTTAATACTCTCCTTTAAAAAGGACAAACCGTAGTTAAATTCATGGTTACCAATGTTACCTACATCGTAGCCGAGCTGATTCATCGCTTTGTAAACTGGGTGAACCTCACCAACCTTGATGCCTTTGGCGGCCATATAGTCGCCCATTGGGCTACCTTGGAGTAAATCACCGTTATCGACCAAAATGCTGTTTTCGACTTCGCTGCGCGCTTGCTTCACTAACGTCGCCGCACGGGATAAACCAATCTGGTTCGATGGCTTGTCTTTGTAGTAATCGTAATCCATCACATTGGTGTGAATATCGGTCGTTTCGACGATACGCAGTTTAATGGTGTCCGCCATTGCTGGGCCAGCCATTGCTAACATACCGCTCAAAATCGCGATGGAGAGAGGTTTCACTGCCACTTTCATTGTGTACTCCAGTTAGGGGTAGGGAACAAATAACTCGTCTAATGTAACAAAATCTTATGAAACGATGATTTCAATGAATATCAATTTGTGATGTTACGCGTTAACTCACCGGCATTCTGTCGACAAGATCTCATCATTGATTGGCTTTTAATCAGAGAGATAGTCACTTCTTATTCGGAATTATCCATTCCCTTATCAGCTTTTGATATAAAAAATGAAATTTTAGAATTTCAGGTAATATGAAGAGCCCGCCATAATGCATCCATGAATTAAGTTATGGATAACAACAATGAGTACGACGGAAACCATTTCTCAGTTGCCAATCAAAGGGCCGCGCTTAGTTGCGGTCAACAATGATGCTTTGGCAAGTAGCGCTCCATCGTACGTCAAAAGCCAATTGACCTGCGGTGAAGTGGCTTTGATTGGTGCAGGGCCGGGCGACCCAGAACTGCTGACGCTCAAAGCGTTGAGCTTTCTACAACAAGCCGACGTGGTGTTGTACGACTACCTAGTGTCTGATGAAATTATGGCGCTGGTGCCGAGCGATACCATCTTAGTCTGCGTGGGTAAGCGCGCTGGACACCACAGTGTTCCTCAAGAAAAAACCAATCAATTGCTGATCGATTTTGCGCAGCAAGGTTACAAAGTCGTGCGTATTAAAGGCGGTGATCCGTTTATGTTTGGCCGCGGTGGTGAAGAGTTGGAAGTGCTGTTTGATGCGGGGGTGAAATTTCAGGTGATCCCCGGTATTACAGCGGCGGCAGGCGCAACGGCCTATGCGGGAATTCCACTGACTCATCGTGATTATGCGCAATCCGCTCTGTTTGTCACCGGTCACCTTAAAGCGGAAAACGATGACATGGATTGGTCAACACTGGCGCGTGGTAATCAAACCTTAGTCATTTACATGGGCTTGATGAAGTCGAGTTATATCCAGCAGCAGTTGATTGAACATGGACGCCAAGCCAACACACCAATCGCGATTATTGAACGCGGTACTCAGCGTTCGCAAAAAGTCTTCAAAGGGCAGCTCAGTGACTTATCACAACTGGCGGCGCAGGCACAGGCTCCGGCCTTGATTGTGGTGGGCGAAGTGGTTGCGCTGTCGGAAAAACTGCATTGGTTTGGTGAACAACCCGCGCAGCAAAACCAAGTGAATTACGCCTGATTGCAAGGCTAGTCAGTTAGTTCCAACTCAATACTCAAACCAATTTCTCATTGCACAAGGCTCGCAATGCGAGCGAAAAGGAAGCATGCAGATGGATCAACAACGCTTAACCCATTTACAACAGCTCGAAGCCGAAAGTATTCATATTTTACGTGAAGTGGCTGCTGAATTTGATAACCCAGTAATGATGTATTCGATTGGTAAAGACTCTTCGGTGATGCTGCATTTAGCGCGCAAGGCTTTTTATCCGGGGAAAATTCCGTTTCCTTTGCTGCATGTCGATACTGACTGGAAGTTTCGCGAGATGATTGAATTTCGTGATCGTATGGCGCACAAGTATGGTTTTGAGCTTTTGGTACACAAAAACCCAGAAGGGATCGCGATGGGGATCAGCCCTTTTGAGCATGGTTCTTCAAAGCATACCGACATCATGAAAACCCAAGGTTTAAAACAAGCGTTGAACCAATATGGTTTTGATGCTGCTTTTGGTGGTGCGCGTCGTGATGAAGAGAAATCACGCGCGAAAGAGCGTGTTTATTCTTTTCGTGATAAGAACCACACGTGGGATCCGAAGAACCAGCGTCCGGAGCTATGGAAAACCTACAACGGCCAAATCAATAAAGGTGAGAGCATTCGTGTTTTCCCGTTGTCGAACTGGACTGAATTGGATATTTGGCAATACATCTATTTGGAAAACATCGAGATCGTACCGCTGTATTTATCGGACATTCGCCCAGTTGTCGAACGCGATGGGATGCTGATCATGGTCGATGACGAGCGGATGAAGCTGCAACCTGGAGAAGAAGTTCAGCACAAGAGTGTGCGTTTTCGCACGTTAGGTTGTTATCCACTTACTGGCGCAATTGAATCAGAGGCCAGTACGCTAACGGGCATCATTGAAGAGATGCTGGTGGCCACTTCCAGTGAACGACAAGGCCGCGCGATCGACCACGATCAATCAGGATCGATGGAATTGAAAAAACGCCAAGGTTATTTCTAAGCCTCTAAGGAAAGATTATGAATAGTGCAGTTCAGGCTCAGCTTTCTGAGATCGGTATTGAAGCTTATCTCACGCAACACCAGCACAAATCGTTACTGAGATTTCTGACTTGTGGCTCAGTTGATGATGGAAAAAGTACCTTGATTGGTCGTTTGCTTCATGACACAAAACAGATTTATGAAGATCAACTGGCCGCCGTCCATTCCGATAGCCAGCGTGTTGGCACGACGGGCGAGCGCCCCGATTTAGCTCTGTTAGTTGATGGCCTGCAAGCGGAACGTGAGCAAGGGATCACCATTGACGTGGCGTATCGCTATTTCTCTACTCAAAAGCGCAAATTCATCATTGCCGATACTCCGGGGCATGAGCAGTACACGCGCAATATGGCGACGGGCGCATCCACTTGCGATCTCGCGGTGATTTTGATCGATGCCCGTAAAGGCATTTTGGATCAAACGCGTCGCCACTCATTCATTGCCAATCTGTTAGGTTTGAAGCATTTTGTGGTGGCGGTGAATAAGATGGATCTGGTCGATTACTCACAAGATCGTTTTGAGCAGATCCGTCAAGACTACGTGGAATTTTCAAAGCATCTGCAAGGTGATACTGATATTCAGATCATCCCGCTTTCTGCTCTGGAAGGGGACAACGTGGTCGAAGCAAGTCAACATATGCGTTGGTATCAAGGCCCATCACTGCTGGAGCTGCTTGAAACGGTGGACGTAGATCAGCAAAAAGGAGCTGGTGAGTTTCGTTTTCCAGTGCAGTATGTGAACCGACCGAATCTCGATTTTCGCGGTTTTGCTGGCACGATTGCAGCGGGCAGCATCAGCGTTGGAGATGCAATCACTGCACTTCCGTCTGGAAAAACATCCACCGTGGCACGTATTGTTACTTTCGATGGAGATTTGCCGCAAGCGCAAGCAGGCCAAGCGGTGACGTTAACGCTCAGCGATGAAATTGACATCAGCCGTGGTGATCTTATTGTGCTGCAAGGAGCGCAGGTTGAATCAACTAACCATCTATTAGCCGATGTGGTCTGGATGACAGAACAACCACTCAAAGCCGGGCGTGAATACAACATCAAAATTGCAGGTAAGAAAACCGTCGGCCAGTTGCAAGCAGTGCGTCACCAGTACGATATTAATAATTTATCGACTTATCACAGTGAAGAGTTGCCGCTCAATGGCATTGGCTTGTGTGAATGGTCGCTAACAGAGTCGATCGCGCTGGATAAATACTTAGACAGTGCCAATACTGGTGGTTTTATCATCATCGATCGCCTGACGAATGTGACGGTGGGGGCGGGCTTGGTTCGAGATAGTTTGCAAAACATCGCTCATGCTCAAAGTGCCCATTCTGCGTTTGAAGTTGAATTGAATGCCTTGATCCGCAAGCACTTTCCACACTGGGAAGCCAAAGATCTTCGTCAGTTACTCAAGGCTTAACTGTGGTGATTCGGTGGGAGGGATTGCCGCTTACAGCGTCCCTCTATTGGCTAGTTTGAGACAACAAAGGATTGAGTAATGAGTACGAATTTGGCCAATAAAGATGAAAATGTTGTCTGGCATCAGCATACGGTGAATAAGTCGTTCCGCGCCAACTTAAAACAACAACAGCCAGCAGTATTGTGGTTTACGGGGCTGTCAGGGGCGGGAAAATCAACCATTGCTGGTGCGTTGGAACAGCGTTTAGCTCAACTCGGGTATCACACCTATTTGCTCGATGGGGATAATGTACGCCACGGCTTGTGCAGCGACCTTGGGTTCTCAGAGCAAGATCGGCGAGAAAATATTCGCCGTATTGGTGAACTCGCGAAGCTGATGGCCGATGCTGGGTTAATCGTGTTATCAGCATTCATTTCACCGCATCGCGCTGAGCGTCAATTAGTGCGCGATATGCTGCCACAAGGTGAATTCATCGAAGTGTTTGTCAATACCAAGTTGGACGTGTGCGAGCAGCGCGACCCGAAGGGGCTGTATAAAAAAGCGCGCGCTGGTGAAATCAGTAATTTTACGGGCATTGACTCTGAGTATGAGTCGCCGCAAAACCCTGAGATCGATCTTGCGGCTGGCGAAAAAAGCATTGATGAGCTGGTGGAAATTTGCCTAACAGCGCTGCAAGTGCGAGCGATTATCGCCTAATGTAGAAGAGGGCTCATCAGCTTGAGCCCTTTATTTTTGAGGCTAGACGGCGTGATGAAAAGAGCTGCTGGCAACTTCGGTGTGGACAGTGAATTTCTGGCTAAGCACCGCCAACATCTGATCGTAGTACTGCATATTCGGTTTATTACCCAGTAGCTTACACAGCTCATTGCCAGTGGGACTGAAACGGTAATAGAGCAGCCTGACTCCTTTACTCATCGATTGCAGTGACAGATTCTTGCCTTGATAGGTCAACAGCAGTGCCGGTTCAAGTTCAATTTCTCCAGATTCCAGTTCAGTGGCGTGCAGTAAGCCAAGCTCGATCAGTACTAACAGGCTCGAATAGGGTAATTGGAAACTACCCATATTGATGACAAATGTGCTGATGCGTTTTCCTAAACTAAAAATGCCGTTAGTAGCACGAATGCCGACCAACAGCTTGCGGCTATTATCGCTACCAAAACAGCAGGCTAACGCTGAGGCTTTTTGGAGTATCTGCGCCTCTTTTGGTGTCATGTCTTGTAATACTTGCAGTGCTTTCATTGAGGTTGAACCGGGGTTGGTCACCTCGCGTTTGAGTACTTGCGCCCAAAGTCGCTGCATCGAAGAGTTGTGGATGTCTTGCGCCATATCGAAAAAACGGTGTAACCAATCTTGATCAGGCTCTCCCGCGGTCTCATTTTTACAAGAGATATGCGCCAGTTTGACGATCTGCTCTAGGTTTTTTTGTCGCTGCTCTTTACGTTGCTGTTCTCTAAATAAGGCGCGATCAAGCGAGGTTTTTTCTGGCGGATCCGTTTGTAGCAGCGCATCTAAGCCGTGATATTGAGCAATATTCAAAATGCGACTACCACTGTCTTTGATGTAGCTCGATTTTTTTTCGTGGCTTTGACCTGAGTTGGCTTGATGTTCAATCACTACAGGGTTGTTGGTATCTGCCATTTTATGTCCGCTTCAATCACCCATTTCATTCATGGATTAAAATGTAACGTGTAACGCATTTTCCATCTAGGAAAAACATTCGTTCTAGATCATAAATTTGCGCTATCCCTAATGATAATAACTTGTTAAAATTGTTATCGGAATTTGTGGGGCGCTTATGCAGTGTTGGAAAGAAAATAGACTGAAAAAGCACCTATCGATTACTTTACTATTGTTGATATATGTCGCTTTGCTAGCGTATTTATCTAAATATATCGTTTAGTTTAGATGAATCAATAGGTTGCTATTTTGTTAACTACATGTCGTCGTATTCTTCGATCGCAGTGCCTTCGATCACATACGCTGTTTCGGCCAGATCGTGGCTAACACTTTCGGTTTTCAGTGTCCCAATCAGATAAATTACATCCCAGAGCTGCTGGATTGGAGCACCTTGCGGATATTTCACATAAATAATTTGGTTTGGTGGCGGTGGCGGCACGTGAATGCATGCGCCAAAGTAGGGCACCAGTAGAAACTCAGTAACGTTGTTGGCGTCACCTTCCAGTGGGATCACAAAGCCGGGTATTTTGACCACGCTGCCATTGAGCTCTTTTCTAACTCCGCCGATTTTTGATTGTGCAGCCGTCATTTCGCCATCATGGTTCAATGCTGGCATGCCATCGGCGTTGAATTGGTTACGTTCGTTCTCGGGGATCAGATCGATCCAATCGAGCGTCAGTACTTGTTCATTACTCTGTGCGTACATCGGTAACAAGCCTGATAGCAGCAGCGTGCTGATAAGCAGTAGTTTTTTCATCGTTAAGTCCTAAATTCGAATGGTCATTCCATCGCTAAGTGATTGTCTATAGGCGCGTAGAGCTGGGATAACACCAATAATAATGCCAGCCAGTTGTACATAAGCTAATAATTGCCACTCATAGCTGCTTAAGGTGCTGAGTGTGATTTGAATTCCATAATGCTGCGCAATAAAAGGTTGCGCCAGTGCGAGCAGTGAATATAACCCCGCTAATCCAACGCAGATGCCAATAAAGGTCAGCGTCGTCGCTTCGCTGATAAGCAGAGCAAAAATATGTTTAGGTTGTGCGCCCATGGCGCGCAGAATCGCCATTTCACGGCGTCTTTCCTGCAAGCTTGTCAGTAAGCTGCTGAGCATACCAAGTAACCCGGCTGCCACCACAAATACCGACACCGCCATTAAAGCTTGTTCTGCTATCGACATCATACCCCACAGTTCTTGCAGAGCGACGCCGGGCATAATGGCGCTCAAGGGTTCTTGGCGATAGTTATTGATTTCACGTTGCAGTGCAAAGGTTTGAATTCTCGATTTTAAACCGATCAACATGGCGGTGATCTGCTTGGGTTGGAAGTTGTGTTGTTCAAGCTGCTCTTTGGATGGTGAATTGCCTAAATGCGCACCCGATTCCCAACCCACGTGAATGGCTTCAATCGCTTCTAATGAGACATGCACCGTTTTGTCTACGGGCGTTCCCGTTGGCGCTAAATGCCCACCACTTTAAAGGGGAGGTTGTCGTGGCGGCTAAAACCCACATCGCTGATCCCATGCGCAATAATGATGTCACTGCCAATATGGTAACCTAAGGTTTCGGCGACATCTGAACCCAATACCGTTTCAAATAAACCATGAAAATCAGTGCCTTGAGAGAAGGTGAGTGGTTGCTTACTTCCATATTTGAAATGCTCGAAATAATGGTGATTGGTGCCCATAACGCGAAACCCTTGGTGTGAGTCACCCAAGGAAATGGGGATCGCCCACTTGACGCTGCGATGCTCACTGAAGGCTTGGTAGCTTTTCCAGTCGATATTATTGGTGGCATTACCAATTCTAAATACCGAATAGAGCAGCAAGTTGACTTGTCCAGAGCGGCCGCCGACGATTAGATCCGTCCCTGAAATGGTGTTGGCGAAGCTCTCTTTGGCTTGAGTTCGAATGCGTTCAACCCCCATTAACAGAATGACTGAAATGGCAACCGTCAGAATGGAGAGTAGCGCTGTGGTTTTGCGGTTAAGTACGCTTTTCCACGCCAGATTGGTAATTACATTCATGCTGTCACTCCTGCCTGATTCAATTGAGGGAGATAAACTGCGCGGTCAAATAAAGCTTCTAAGGTGGGATCGTGGCTCACAAACACCAGTGTTGAACCTGCCCGATTCGTCTCTTCCAATAGCAGTTCGATAAACGCGAGTCGATTGTCGTGATCCAGCGCCGAGGTTGGCTCATCGGCGATGATCAGCTTGGGTTCGCCAATCAGTGCTCTCGCCGCCGCGACACGCTGCTGCTGGCCAATACTCAGTTCGATAACCGGTTTGGCCAATAGTTCTGGTGCAAGATGTAATCGAGTGAGTAGCTGCTGTGCTTTCTCAATCAGATCGCCTGCCACATTCTGCTGGCGAGTGCTGGAAAAGTGGCAAGGTAGCGTAACGTTTTCAATCACTGAGAGATAAGGCAATAAATTAAATTGTTGAAAATGTAGCCAATGTGATCGGCTCGAAAACGATCCCGCTGACGAGAAGTTAGCGTCGACAGGTTGGTGCCTAAAATAGAGACCTCCCCTCGTTGTGCTTGGTTGATCCCGGTCAGTAAGCTCAGCAAGGTCGATTTGCCACAACCACTTGGCCCTTTAATAAAAAGGTGCTCTCCACGTTTTACACAAAGATCTTGGATAGATAAGGCTGGTTGTGAGCTATTCGGCCAACGAAATTCGACCTCTTTCAATTCAATGACAGACGTCAGCGATAGAATATGCAAATCACTCATTGTGAATTCCTTTAACGACAGTGAACCTAGAGTAAGTATGTGCTTACTCTAGGTTGTTGCTTATACGCCTTAAAACGTAATGCGAGTGCTGTTTGTTTTCAACTCAGAGGCAGATTGTGCTTTGTCTGTCAGTACATTGGCAGAGATAGTTTGGGTATTTGGGAACAAGTTAAACCATTGCGTGTCGAGGTACTGCAATTGCGGCATGTTATCGCAGTGATATTGGTACTGAACCGTGAATTCACCGTGACCACTGTGCTCGCCTTCATCATGCACATCTTTTTTATGGTCATGGTGTGCGTGTTGAGCATCTTTATCTTGATGTTTATCATTATGTTTTTCATGATGGTCGTGGTCGTGGTCGTGGTCGTGGTCGTGGTCGTGGTCGTGGTCGTGGTCGTGGTCGTGGTCGTGGTCGTGGTGCTCACCATTTAACGTATGCGCGATACGACTTTCTTCTAAATGACACTTGGCCGGAGCGGGCAGTTGGAAAATGCCATCGGCGTGGCTGAACTGCTCAAGGACTTTATTTAAGCGCTGTTGTTGTTCATCATTTTGTGGTGCATGTTCAAAGCCGACTACATCAGCGCCGGGGGCGGTGATTTCAATCAGTAAATCTTGCCCATCTTGAGCAATATTGAACTCGACGTGGCCATGTACATGAGCCTCATGTTGGCGAAACTCTTCATTTGCCAGTGCTGGCATGCTTAAAATTAGGCCGATAGAGAGAGCGAGTTTACGTTGGATAAACATTGGGTGATTCCTTTTAAACATCAAAATAGCCCTTAGCGCGTTGGCTTTGGGTAACAAATCATAAATAACTAGATAAGACGTCTAAAAGTGAGGAGGCGAGCGAGCAAGATAAGCGTAATGAACTGACGGGCGACGCTGAGTTTTCTCTACTGATGATCGAATTTCGCTGCCACTAATGACAGGAAGGATAGGCAGCGCACTGCTTAGACCATTTTGAAAGCCAGAAAAAAGTTGGCAATGATGCTGCGCGTGATGCGCAGGATTAGTATCGAGGTGATGATCTACATAAGCGACATTCAACCATAGCATCAGCAGCATGGCACATAATGCAATGCTTTGAGCTCGGTAATGGGGCAATGTAGACGGGTAAACATCAAACCAATACAGTAGTAAAATGATAATTGTTATAATATAACAATATTGTGAGAATAAAGCGTACTCTTATTTTTATAAAAGCACCTTTCACCACGATATGTTTAGCAAAGGCAGCCGTGTTATCGGCCACCTAAGGTTATTATAAATTCTGTTTGATCAAGCCTAAAACCGTTTGAATTTCCTCATCACTCAATGCACCTTCCTTAACAAACAGTACCTTACCTTGCTTGTCTTGAACGATGATCGCTGATGATTCCTCTTTTAAATCCCACGCTTTGGCTACATTTCCCGCTGCATCTAGCACCATGGAAGACCACGGAAACTCTTTCTTGCTGTCTTGAGCGGAAGATTTGACAAACGATCCTGTGCCCCAAATCGCATCATCTTGGTTGATGATCGAGGTGGTTTGATAACCTTCTGCGGGAAATTGTGCGGCCGTAATGGCAGCCATCAATGGTGCATTTAACGCTTTAGCACTGCTGCGACCAGCAATGGCTTGAATGACGCGCACTTTGCCTAGCAGTTGGCTGGTATCCCAAGTTTGAAAGGCCGTTTTATCATCTTGTAGGATGATTTCACCATATTTTTCCACTGAAACATCAGCAACTTGCTGACCTTGGGTAATGTTGTGTGCCATGGCAAGCGCTGGACAGCAGGCCATAAGAATGGCGATCACTCGTTTACTTTTCATTGTAGGGGTCCCTTTTAGTTGAGCAACAAAGGTATAGCATAGAATCAATAAAACCACGAAAAGAGGCCATTAAGCGGTTAACAAAATGCTAACAAAGCCTCAATTCTACACGCTTTATTCGCTGAGCTGGGGTGGGAAGCAGATGCCTGTTCCTCCTAACCCACAATAACCATTCGGATTTTTAGCTAAATATTGTTGATGATAGCTTTCGGCGTAGTAGTAAGGACCAGCGGGTGCAATTTCGGTGGTAATTAAGGCTCGTTGACTGGCTGACAACGCCTGCTGGTATCGCTGCTTTGAGGCTTGTGCTATTTGCTGTTGTTGTTCTGAATAGGTATAGATGGCGGAGCGATACTGAGTGCCTTTATCGTTACCTTGACGCATGCCTTGGGTCGGATCGTGCTTTTCCCAAAAATGACTTAATAGCTTTTCTAATGGCAAGCGCAGTGGATCAAAGATTACGCGTACCACTTCAGTATGGCCAGTTTCACCACTGCATACTTCTTCGTAAGTTGGGTTTGGGGCATAGCCTACTGAAGTCGACACCACACCATCGAGTTGCCAAAATAAGCGTTCAGCGCCCCAAAAACAGCCCATACCAATCACTATTTGTTGCTGATGCTCATTAGGCTGCTCAGTGATGTTGCTGTGGTTAACGTAATGAATTTCCTCCACTGACATAGGGGTTTCTCGTCCTTTCAGTGCTGTTTGTGCGCTGACCATTGTTTGTTTATTGAGCATGAGCTTTCCTTTTGTGTACCGATTTTTGGCTTTATTTATTGTTGTTGAGCCACTGTTTCACATTCAGCCCGAATAATTGACTGATTTCATACAGACGGAGCTTGCTATTGGCGGTATGATTTCCATCTATTAACGATCTGTTTACTCAACTGTTCCTTTAATTAAGCATGAGACGAAAATCATTACCAGTTCTATTCACGATGCTACTTATTTCCACTTCGGCGTACGCCAAGGTGGCGTTAACCATTAATGGTTTAGAGGGTGAATTAGAAAACAACGTTGAAGCCTATTTATCGTCGATTCCAGAGAGCGACTATTCAACGCATCTTCGTTTTCAATCTCGTTTAGAGAAAAGCATGACGGAAGCGCTTGTCGCGCTGGGTTACTACCATCCTCAATTTGAGTTTGTGGTGGTGAGCGATGAGCAAGAGCTGATGGTCAATATCAATCCTGGACCGCTAACAACCATTAAAGAGATGGATGTGGTGATCAGCGGGGAAGCTGAATCTGATGCTGATTTTGCCAATCTCATTAACCGCAATGCCCTTAAAGTGGGCGCGGCGGTTAATCATGGCCAGTACGATGCTTTGAAATCGGGTATCCGTAACTTAGCGTTGCAAAAAGGTTATTTAACGGGAATTTTGAATTAAGCCGTTTGGAAGTTGCGCCAGAGTTGAATGAAGCTTTCGTACGCCTTCATTTTAACAGTGGTATTCGTTACCATTTTGGTCCTTCGCTCATTACTGGCAGCCAAATGAAGATCAGCGAGTTCGCTCGCTTCAGCCCTATAAAACCAATGATCCTTACCTTGTTTCCAAGGTAGGGGAATATAACCAAAACTTATCCAATACCGATTGGTTTTCCTCTGTTTTTGTTGAACCCGATCTTAGCCAACTGGAGAACGGTCGCGAACTGCCGATGAAGGTTTCCCTTGCACCGCAAGCTCGAAATCAGCTTGAAACCGGTTTAGGTTACTCAACGGATGTGGGAGTGCGTGGTTCATTCAAGTGGAAGAAACCTTGGGTTAACAGCCTCGGCCACAGTTTTGATAGCAGCTTCTCCCTTTCTGCCCCAGAGCAGACCATTACCGCTGGCTACAAAATACCGCTAGAAGATGTGCGGCGTGAATATTATCGAATTCAGTATGGAATGAAGAATGTCGATAACCGTGATACGAAGAGTTTGGAGTCTAACTTATCGTTTGAACGCCACTGGCTGCGTGATGGTGGTTGGCATCGAACCCTATTCGTTCGTTATTTGATAGAAAACTACGAACAAGGTTGGCAAAGCGATGTCGGCCAGTTTGTATTACCGGGAGCGACCTATTCTCGTACGCGTGTTCGTGGTGGTTCAATGCCGATGTGGGCGATAAACAGAGCATCACACTTGAGTATGGCGATCCAAATTTCGTCTCTGAAACGCGTGTGGTGCGGTTGTTGGCGGGCACGGCTTGGATACGCAGCGCTGGGCAAAACCATCGTGGTTTATTGCGTTTAGACGGTGGCGCAAACTTCAGTGAAGAGTTTGACAAACTCTCGCCTTCTCTGCGCTTCTTTGCTGGTGGCGATAACAATTTACGGGGGTATAGCTATCAATCTATCTCACCTAAAGATGCCAGCGGCGCACTGACTGGGGCCAAATACATCGCCACCAGTTCGTTGGAGTATCAATATCGCTTGGTTGGAAAATTGGTGGGGCGCACTGTTTGTCGATTACGGCGATGCCTTTAATAACTCGCCGGATTGGAAAACTGGTGTGGGAGCCGGGATTCGCTGGGCTTCTCCGGTGGACCGATCCGCTTAGATTTGCATGGGGGCTTGACGCTAATCCCGGCGATGAATTTCAGCTGCATTTCACCTTGGGGCCTGAACTATGACCAAAGTGATGTTGAAGATAACCAAATGGGCATCGGCGATTTTATTCACCTTGTTGGGCGCGGTATATATTGCACTCGCAGCCTTGTTGTTTACCAATACAGGCTTAACGGTCTGTTGTGGGGAGCGCAAAAAGCGCTGCCACAACTGCAGGTTGCCAGCCGCTCAAGGTGCCAATTTTTCCACGTTTCACGCCTCAACCAAGTCACCTTTTCGATGAAGCATTAAAGCTCGACTCTCGATGTACCAGCGAGTGACATTAGCATACGTGCTAGCTGCTTATTGGAGCCTTCAATTTGCTTAAATGAACTGGCGATCAGTGGATTAAGGCTGGCACTGCCAGAGCTTCCCCCCTTCGACGCAAGGTGAGCCTTCGTCTGCCTCTGATCCCATTACGTCAATCTCTACACCGGTGCCAATTAGGTTTGGCGTGTGGAGCTCAATGATATCTCAGCTGGATATTTTGGGTAATACGCTGGCATGGAAGCAATTCTTCTACTCATGCCTCATTTCAAGTACTCGCTTACGGATTGGCAACAACCAGTTGGAGCGATATTCAACTGACGCCTTGCGACCAATGAAGATGTCGATTCAGCCTAAGCGCACAATCTACCAATCCACTCCATCCCACAACCGTATCATCGACGGCGGCACCTACGGTGAAAACGCCCATCACCTTGCCAGAAGTGATCATTCCGCTGCAATTGGAAGTGGAGCGTTTTGATATCACATCAGTTTACTCTTCAGCAAGCTGAGCTTTGGTAGTCAAGCATCTTCGGTTTGGTCGCCAATGCTTAATCGAGCAGTGTTTCATTAAAATCACTTGAGCTTGAGCTGCCACAATTGATTGCCAACCTAAAAGCTGATAGCGCAGTTGAAGGGAGACTATCCGCTCAATCTCTCTTTAAAAAGCACGCCTCAAAATGGCGAAGTCAGGGGCAAACACTGGCGCTAGAGGCTTCGGGTAGCTTGGGTGATTTAACGCTAAACGCGAAATTGGCGGGCTTGCGCACGCAAACTTAAATGCGCAATTGGCGCTACTGCAACCTGAGATCCCGTTTGATATTTCGTTGGATGATGTTCAAGCACAGTGGCCATGATTGGGCAAGGAGACTATTTTGTTCGCGTGCCGAGTTTAAAAACTCAAGGCTCATCGACGGATATAGCGTGGCGCTCAATGGCACAATTGCCACGGTAAAGATCCCCCCTCTGCCCGATGTGACGCTGGATGTTGCTGGTAAGGCACTTTACAGCAAATCAACTTAGATTCTTTGCTCATCGATACCTTAGGGGGCAAATTGCTGGCCAAGTGATGGCCACCTGGCAAGCCCCAATTCACTGGCAAGCGGCGCTGAATTTAGAACAGACTTCAGCCGGATTACAGTGGCCGCAAGCGAAGGCGTGATCAGCGGTAAGCTCGAAACCACGGGTGAGTGACCGAGCAGGGCGGTTGGAACGTTGCGCTGCCTATTTTGGATATTGAGGGTGTGTTGCGTGGCTACCCACTGAATATTGAAGGTCAAATTAAAAAACCGGCATCAGATATGACAGGAAAGGCGCTTTTACTGTGTCGACCAGCGGCTTAACGTTAGCCCATGGACCCAACCAGATTACGGCCAAAGGTGAGCTGGATAAAGAGTGGGTAGGGCTTAACGGTAGATTTTGCGGATCTGGTGAAAAGTGTTCCTGATTTGCACGGCAAAGTGATTGGCGATATTTATCTGCGTGGTGATTTACAGCAGCCACAAATTAAGCTGCGCCTCAATGCAAATGATCTTGCTTGGCAGCAACAAGCGACCCATAAAGCAGGTGACTTTAACTGGTGACTGTTTACGCCACTTCCTGTACCACAAGCCGAAGTGAAATTGCAGGCGAGCCAGTTGAGCTACAGCAGCAGTTAGTTGATAGTGTGGACTTGCGTTTTTCAGGCACGCAGGCGCAGCATCAACTGAGCTTAGACGTCATTTCAAATCTGATTTCAACAGCTTGGCCAATCAGCGGATCTTTTGAAGATAAGCCGGCGATGCAGTGGCAAGGTGCGCTGGAAACGAGTACAACTGTCCACAGAACAAGGGCGTGGCTATTAAACCAAGCGACACCTGTTGCGGTTAATATCGATAAACAACAAGCTACGATTGCCGCGCATGTTGGCAGCAAGAGGGAGCATCGCTCTGCTTAGATAAAGACGCGACTGTGGGGCAAAGTGGCGCGGCCGAGCTCTCTCTCAACCATTTTGATTTTCAGCAAATCGCAATGTTTTTACCGCAAGAGACTCAACTTAAAGGCCAAGCCGATGTCAGTCTCACAGCTCAATGGGCGGCCCAATTACTGCGCCTCAAGCGAAAGTGTCACTCAGCTTAAGCCAAGGTGCAGTCACGCCTGCACATCGACCAAGCCATTACTTTAGGTTGGGATAGCGTCACTATTGAAAGTACGCTTGAACAGAAACAAGCTGTTTGCTCGTTGGCTAAGTGGATGTGACGATAATGGCGATCTGTCGGGGCAAATCACCATTGCGGACTCTAATGGCAAAGAAAAAATGATGGATGGCGCATTAACGCTTTCCACTTTTAATATTGATTTTCTACAGCGCTTGCTTGGGGATTATAGCCAAGCGAAAATCGAAGATTAGCAGTCCAACTTGCCTTCAGTGGGCCGATGTTGCACCCGAAAGTGATGGGCAGCGTGGTGGTGGATGACATTGTCGTCAAAGGCGATATTTCGCCGCTGGATGTTACCTCGGGCCGAGTGGCGATGGACTTTAATGGTTACCAAGCCTTGCTCAATGCAGCGATTCAAACTGCGGATGGTGAGTTGAGTATCCATGGGGATGCCCGAACTGCAGAAAATGGAGCAGTGGCGCGCCAACCTACGTGTGCTAGCCGATGAGCTGTTGGTGGATCTGCCGCCCTATCGTCAAGATTAAAGTTATCCCAGACATGAGCATCACACTAGAACCTCAACTGGGCCCACTGTGACAGGGAATATTAACCTACCTTGGGGGACGTATCGTGGTAGAAGAGTTGCCTCGAGCGCGATTGGTGTCTCCAAAGATCAAGTGATATTGGACGCTGCTTTACAGGCTGTGAGCGAGCAAAAGCGCCATGCATTTAACGTTGAAACGAATGTAAACATCTCGATTGGTGATGATTTCCGGCTCAGTGCCTTTGGTTTGCAAGGCGGCTTGATTGCCGCTCAATGTGGCGCAAAAGGATAAAGGCCCATTATCTACTGTCGACAAGAAAATATCCAAATGGTTCGTATCGATTCCTTTGGCCAAGAATTGGCTTATCCAAGAAGGCCAAATATTAAATGAATGGACCCCGGTTTATGCAAACCTTATGTTTCGATTAAAGCGGTGCGGCAACCCAGATAACACTCAAGATGGCGTGATTGCAGGGGTAAAAGTGACGGCTCTGCGATGAACCCGCAGTCTCCATTTTTTCAGAACCCGCGATGCCCCAAGCTAATGCACTTTCTTACCTACTTCGTGGTCAGAATATGATGGCGACGCGGGTGGCAATGCGATGACCACTGCACTGATTGGTTTGAGCTTGGCACCAAAGCGTAAGGTGGTGGGCGAAATTGGTCAAGCCTTCGGTGTGCCAAGATCCTGCAATTGGATACGGCCGGTTCCGGTGATGATTCACAAGTGACGGTAAAGCGGCTATATTTTACCGGGCTACAAGTGAAATATGGTGTTGTATTTTCAGCTCGGTGGGCGAATTTACCGTGCGTTACCGCTTGATGAGGGATTTGTACGTTGAAGCGGTAATCCGGTTTAGATAGCGCGGTGGATCTTTTGTATCAGTTTGAATTTAACTAGGGACAGTCATATGCAACATCTGGTTTTGTCTACGGCACATTACGGCCGTGGTGAAAGTAATGCGCATCTGCTTGAGACAAGCGGAAATATTAGGATCGTTCTACACGCCCAGCTGACTATGCGCTGTATGATCTAGGTCCATATCCTGGCTTGGCTCAGGGACAGCAATCGATAGTCGGTGAGGTATATCGAGGAGATGAGCAGACACTAGCAAAACTCGATCTTTTAGAAGATATTCCCATCGAATATCGCCGTGAAACGATCGAAACCCCATTTGGCCGTGCGTGGATTTATCTCTATCAAGATCACAGCCGTCTTACTGCTGTGATTGATTCTGGAGACTGGTGCCAACGGGGTGTAACGAACGCGTTGAAAATGGAAATAAAAAGCCACACAGCGTATTAGCAGGATGTGGCTTTTTATTTATAACGACACTTATACCCTTCCTACTTGAAGCTGCAGCAGTGTTGGCTACGTTCGTTCACCCCAATCACATAGTTTGCCTATGCTCATGGGGACTCACTCACTTGCCGCCTACCTGCAACTCCAAGTTGTTTGGGTATATAACTATCGTGACTGTTTAATGATGGTGACTACTTTTGAGCACGTTCAAATGAAGTCAGGATTTCAGCTCGCGCGGCAGCGGCATCTTCCCATCCATCGACTTTGACCCATTTGCCCGCTTCAAGCTCTTTATAGCGTTCAAAGAACTGTGTAATTTGCGCCTTCAGTAGTGCTGGCAGGTCATTTACGTCTTGAATGTGGTCGTACTCTTTGGTGAGCTTGGAGTGAGGAACCGCCACCACTTTGGCATCTTCACCAGACTCATCGGTCATCTTCAATACGCCAACTGGGCGGCAGCGAATCACCGAGCCTGGCATGAGCGGATAAGGCGTGGGCACCAACACATCGACAGGATCGCCATCGAGCGATAAGGTGTGATTCACATAACCGTAGTTGCATGGGTAGAACATAGGTGAAGACATGAAACGGTCCACAAATACCGCGCCAGATTCTTTGTCGACTTCGTATTTGATTGGGTCGGCGTTGGCTGGAATTTCAATCACCACGTAAATATCATCAGGCAGTGATTTTCCTGCCGGAACGTTGTTTAAGCTCATTTAGCATTTCCTTTTTCGTCGCTGGACTTGAATTGTTTTGGGTTGATTAACAGAACGTAAACGCTTGTGTTGCAACTTTAGCGGTAAATAGGAAACGGTTGTAAACCGTAAAAAGAGAGTCTTGCCTCATATTTATCGATAAAAAAAGCGCCTAGAGTTAGGCGCTCATTGAGCTGATTTAATCGCGATTGAGTTCCAAGAACTCTTCCAATTTATGGACCATATTTTTTGAACCGCAGAAGAATGGCACACGTTGATGCAGTTCTGTCGGCTTAATATCCAACACGCGATTGACACCGTCAGAAGCAATACCGCCTGCTTGGTTCAATCAAAAACGCCATAGGATTGCATTCATACAATAGACGCAGTTTGCCGTTTGGATGGCTTTGCGTGCTTGGGTATAGATAGATGCCACCTTTGAGCAGATTACGGTGAAAATCCGCCACTAGTGAACCAATGTAACGTGACGTGTAAGGGCGATTATCTTCAGGCACATTCTCTTGGCAGTATTTAATGTATTTTTTGACGCCGGTTGGGAAGCGGATGTAGTTACCTTCATTGATGGAGTAAATTTTACCATCATCGAAGGTCATCATATTGGGGTGTGAAAGATAGAAAGTGCCGAGTGACGGATCATAAGTAAAGCCATTCACGCCGTTGCCAGTGGTATACACCAACATGGTTGAAGAGCCGTAAATAACATAACCAGCCGCAACCTGTTTATTACCGGGTTGTAAGAAGTCTTCTTGTGTTGGTGGCGTGCCGACTGGCGATACGCGGCGATAAATAGAAAAAATCGTGCCGACAGAGACATTGACATCGATGTTGGATGAGCCGTCCAGCGGGTCCATCAACACCACGTATTTTGCATTTTTGTTGAGCTCTTTGCTGAACGCAACCGCTTCATCTTCTTCTTCACTGGCGACACCACACACTTGATCGCGCGCTTCAAGCGCCGCTTTAAATTTTTCGTTGGCGTACACATCGAGTTTTTGTTGTTCTTCGCCTTGAATATTATCCGTACCAACTGCACCGGTAATATCAGCAAGGCCTGCTTTGTTGATTTCTCTATTAACAATTTTTGCCGCAAGACGAATAGAGGACAACAGAGATGAAAGATCACCGCTTGCGTGGGGGAAGTCATGTTGTTTCTCAACAATAAACTCGCCAAGAGTGCGAATCTCAGACATGTTATTTCCTTAACATAGCTATATAGGGGGGAGTGATTGTTTCACAACGCATCCTCTTGTTGGGATGTCGGCCGAAACGAGGCACCCATTTGATAACGTTTGGGTAACACTGCGATTTTAGGGCTTAGATCTTTTTAATGGTAATGAAGTAACAGATTGAGATCTCAATTTGTTTGTCGACTTTTTAGAAGTTGCAAACATGCTCGCTTTTCTTAAATGGATGGTGATAATGGAGACAATCACTCACAACGCCATGTGCGAGGCTAGGATTTATGCATATTCACATTCTTGGGATTTGCGGTACGTTTATGGGCGGTGTTGCCGTTTTAGCGCGGCAATTAGGTCATAAAGTTACCGGCAGCGACGCCAACGTTTACCCTCCGATGAGTACGTTATTGGAGTCTCAAGGGATCGAGATTATCGAAGGCTTTGACCCTGCCCAATTAGAGTCCAAGCCTGATTTGGTGGTGATTGGCAACGCCATGAGTCGCGGCAATCCGTGTGTTGAATATGTGCTGAACCACAACTTGCGTTACACTTCTGGCCCGCAATGGTTGCAAGAGTTCCTGTTGCATGACCGCTGGGTCCTTGCGGTGGCTGGTACACACGGTAAAACCACCACGTCGAGCATGTTGGCGTGGATCTTAGAAGATTGCGGTTACCAACCGGGCTTTTTGGTGGGAGGCGTACTTGGCAACTTTGGTATTTCTGCGCGTTTGGGCGAAAGCATGTTTTTTGTGGTTGAAGCCGATGAATATGACAGCGCTTTTTTCGATAAGCGTTCTAAGTTTGTCCATTATCACCCACGCACTTTAGTGTTGAACAACTTAGAGTTTGATCATGCGGACATTTTTGACGATCTTGAAGCGATTAAGCGCCAATTTCATCATCTAGTGCGTACTGTTCCGGGCAATGGTCGTATTTTTGCTCCGCAAAAAGAGCGCGCATTAGCGGATGTTCTCGCACGTGGCTGCTGGAGCGAAACTGAGTTTACCGGTGAGCAAGCGCAGTGGAAAGCTGAAAAAATTACGCGTGATGGTTCGCAATTTGATGTGTTCTTTGACAATGAACGCGTGGGGCGCGTGACTTGGGATTTGGTTGGCGATCATAATGTCGATAACGCCTTAATGGCGATTGGCGCGGCGCGTCACGTGGGTGTCACTCCGGATTTAGCCTGTCAAGCTTTGGGCAAATTTATCAATACCAAACGTCGTTTAGAGCTCAAAGGCGAAGTGAACGGTATTACGTTGTATGACGATTTTGCTCATCATCCAACGGCCATTGAACTTACTTTGGGCGGTTTACGTAACAAGGTAGGCGATCAGAAAATTATCGCGGTTTTAGAGCCTCGTTCTGCTACGATGAAGTTGGGCGTACATAAGCAAACTTTAGCGGCGTCATTACAGCAAGCCGATTCAGTTTATCTCTATCAGCCGAACAATCTTGCTTGGTCGGTGCAGGATGTGGCTGACCAATGCTCACAACCAGCGCAAGTGAATGATGATATTGATGCTTTCGTCGCGCAAATTGCGCAGGAAGCCCAGCCGGGCGATCACATTTTGGTGATGAGCAATGGTGGCTTTGAAGGTATTCATAACAAGCTCCTACTTGCATTAAATCAAGCCATGTAATGCCAGCGACACAAACGAAATAGAGAGTTATGACAACACAACAGAAAGCCATCACTTTAGCCTTTACTGGCGCTTCAGGTGCTCCTTACGGACTTCGTCTGTTGGAGTGTTTATTGGCTGCAGATTACCGAGTGTATCTTTTGATCTCTTCGGCCGCGCGCGTTGTGCTTGCAACCGAGCACGGTTTGAAGTTGCCCAGTGGGAGTGAGGCAGCCAAAGCAGCGTTGGTGGAACATTTACACTGCGATGCCTCACAGCTTGTCGTGTGCGGCAAAGAAGAGTGGTTTTCACCAGTGGCTTCGGGCTCTGCCGCGCCAAAACAGATGGTGGTGTGCCCATGTTCGGCAGGCAGCGTTGCGGCGATTGCCCATGGCATGTCCGATAATTTGATCGAACGTGCTGCCGATGTCGTGATGAAAGAGCGTGGCCAATTGGTGTTAGTGGTGCGCGAAACTCCGTTTTCCACCTTACATTTAGAAAACATGTTCAAGTTGTCGCAAATGGGCGTCACCATTATGCCCGCTGCCCCCGGTTTTTATCATCAGCCGCAGTCAATTGAAGACTTGGTCGATTTTATGGTGGCGCGTATTTTGGACCATTTAGGCGTTGAACAAGGGCTTGTGCCACGTTGGGGATATGACTCACGCCCAACGGTGTAGCTTATTGCGTTAATTCCAATTACAATCCACCTCACTCAACGGGGAGCAAATCATTCATCTCAATGAATGCTGCTGAGATCAAGCGTGAGCTTGGGACCCGTAAACCTGAACCAGATAATGCTGGCGTAGGAATTGGGTTAGGATCTCAGAATAGGAATAATGGAATATTCTCATCCTCCTCAAGCCTGTGCCGCTCAACCAAGGAGAGCGACCAGTTGAACACCACTCTTAATACCATTGCACTTGCCACCATCACCTCTTTTTCAGCGCATGCCGCTGACAATATCCTTACCGTTTATACCTATGACTCGTTCGCATCAGAATGGGGCCCGGGACCGGCGATTGAAAAAGCATTCGAAGCACAATGCGCTTGCGATCTTCAGTTTGTGGCACTCGATGATGGGGTATCGATCCTAAACCGTTTGCGTCTTGAAGGTAATAACAGTAAAGCAGACATCGTACTCGGTTTAGATAACAACTTAATGGCCGAGGCAAAACAGACTGGCTTATTGGCAAATCATAATGTCGAGACGGGCCAAGTCACGCTACCCGGTGGTTGGAGTGATGAAACATTTGTTCCTTATGATTACGGCTATTTTGCCTTTGTTTACAATAAAGAGAAATTAGCAAACCCACCCCAAAGCTTAAAAGAGTTGGTAGAAAAGCGCGATGATCTTAAAGTGATTTATCAAGATCCACGCACTTCAACACCCGGTCAAGGTTTGCTGCTGTGGATGAAATCTGTCTATGGTGAGAAAGCCAATTTAGCATGGCAACAGCTCGCCAATAAGACGGTGACAGTCACCAAAGGTTGGTCAGAAGCCTATGCGATGTTTCTAAAAGGTGAGTCCGATCTGGTGCTCTCTTACACCACCTCTCCAGCCTATCATTTGATTGCGGAAAATGACGCCAAGTACGCGGCTGCCGATTTTGCCGAAGGACACTACATGCAAATGGAAGTCGCTGCGAAAGTAAAACACAGTGATAACGGCAAATTGGCCGATGAGTTCATGCACTTTATTTTAAGTGATCAATTTCAGTCGGTGATGCCAACCGGAAACTGGATGTATCCTGTGACGTCTGTCGCGCTACCGAAAGGTTTTGAAACGCTGGCTGTGCCACCAAAGGCGCTTACCTTTAGCGCACAAGAGGTGTCTGAGATGCGTAAAGCGTGGATCCGTGAGTGGCAAACCGCCTTAACGTTTTAAGGTGCGATAAAGTTTGAATGCTATTCCTAAAATAGGCATTGGGGTCGCGATGCTTGTCGCGACCTTTGTCATCAGTGCTTTGGCGGCGTTGCTGTTACAAGCACCCAGCTTAAATGTGATGCACGTATGGCAAGACCCGTATTATCGCCATGTCACTCAATTTAGTTTTTACCAAGCCAGCTTGTCGATGCTGCTCAGTGTTGGTTTCGCGGTTCCTGTTGCTCACGCACTTTACCGTCGTCGATTTTGGGGACGTGCGCTGCTGATCAAATTGTTTGCAACGACCTTAGTGCTTCCGGTGCTGGTGGGCGTATTTGGTTTGTTGGCCATTTATGGTAATAGCGGTCTGCTCGCCTCGCTGCTCGCGTGGTTTGATAGCAAACTGCCGTTTTCCATTTACGGATTAAACGGTATTTTACTGGCGCATCTGTTTTTTAATCTCCCGTATGCCAGCCGTTTATTGCTGCAAGCGTTAGAGTCGATTCCGGCAGAACAACATAAGTTATGCGCGCATCTTGGCATGAGTCATTGGCACAAATTTCGTTGGGTTGAATGGCCGCGTTTGCGTCAGCAGCTTCCTCATGTCTGTGGTTTGGTGTTCATGCTCTGTTTTACCAGTTTTGCCACTGTGATGGCACTTGGCGGCGGGCCTAAATCAACCACGATTGAGCTGGCGATTTATCAGGCGATCAAATTTGATTTTGATTTACAAGCTGGTGCGCTGCTTGCGCTGTGGCAGATGCTGTTATGCGGGCTGCTGTCTCTATCCATTTCACGTCTAGCGAAGCCATTAGCCATCACCACAGGGCGTCAAGCGAGTGATTATGTGGTTAGTCGAGACAATCGAAAAGCACAATGCTGGGACGGCGCATGGATCTTCCTTGCGTTGCTGTTAGTACTTCCGCCGCTGGTGATGGTCATCTTGAGTGGTTTAAATTCGCAGCTTTTTCACGTCTTGAGTGATGAGCAATTCTGGCGTGCGCTTTGGGCTTCACTACAAGTGGCGTTATTGGCAAGCGTGGTTGCTGTTTCGGCTGGGGTTGCCATACTCATCACGACTCGCGCTTTGCGCCTGCAGCAGCACAACCGTAAGGCGGACCAACTAGAGTTGATTGGCGCGATTATTTTGGTCACGCCAGGGCTTGTTATCAGCACCGGGCTTTTTCTGTTGCTGCGTATCTGGACCGATGCATTTAGCCTAGCGTATTGGGTGGTTTTTTTCGTCAATGGCTTAATGGCATTGCCGTATGTGTTGAAAACATTGGCGCAACCTATGCTGCATATCGCGCAGCAATATCAATGGTTATGTGCCAGCCTTGGCATTAAAGGGTGGCAGCGTTTGCAAGTGATTGAGCTGCGTGCGTTGCGTAAACCCTTAGCGCATGCCTTTGCGATCAGCTTTTTGCTCTCAATGGGGGATTTAAGTGCGATTGCTCTATTTGGTAGCCAAGAGTTTAGAACCTTACCGCTTTACCTGTTCCAACTGCTGGGCAGTTACCAAATGCAGGCGGCGGCGGTGGTTTCTCTTACGCTGTTGCTACTCAGTGTGGGGTGTTTTGCCCTCATTGAGCGGTTATTTCATTCACATTCAAAGGTAAAGCAATGTTAGAACTCAAGGCCGTGCACTATGAGTATCAACAGGAGTGGTTTGAATTTTCGCTTTCTGTACCGCGAGGGGCGATTCTCTCTTTGATGGGGCCAAGCGGAGCGGGCAAGTCGACTTTACTGAGCTTAGTTGCGGGCTTTATTGCACCGAAAAGCGGCGATATCCAAGTACAAGGGCAATCCTTACTTGGGCAAGAGCCACACTTGCGTCCTTTTTCGATGCTGTTTCAAGAGCACAATCTTTTTGCCCATCTCACTGTGCGTGAAAATATTAGCCTTGGGTTACATCCGGGGCTGAAATTAACCACTTCGCAAAAGGCGTTAGTTGAGTGCGCCGCGCAGCAAGTGGGTTTGGCAGCGCTACTTGATCGCTTGCCTGAGCAGCTCTCAGGGGGGCAGCGTCAACGAGTTGCTCTGGCGCGCTGTTTTGTACAACCACATCCTATCTGGCTGCTGGATGAGCCCTTTTCCGCCTTGGATCCGCTACTCAGAGAAGAGATGCTGCTTTTGGTTAAGCAGTTAGCCGCAGAAAGAGCGATCACTGTTGTGATGGTGACGCACCATATTAGTGATGCCAAAGCGATTGCGAGCCATTTTGCGTTTATGGCTCAAGGACATGTGTTAGTGAGTGATCGCATTGAGGCACTTTCCGCGCAACACGCAGACGCGCAGCTCAGTGATTTTGTGCGTGCAGGGGAATAAAAAAAACCTCACACGTTTAGGTGAGGTTTTTGCGTCTAATCAGCACTATGACAGGTTAAACTGACTTATCGTTATGCTCTCTGAGCACTTGGAAAATCTCTCGTGATGCTCTTGGTGGTTTGCTGTTGGCTTTCTCTTTATTTGCTTGACGCGCTAATTGGCGCAGACGTTGACGATCCATCTCTGGATAGAGTGCCATCGCATCTTCAATCGCGCTGTCACCTTTCTCCACAATACGATCACGCATCTGTTCGAGTTTGTGCAGCATAGCGGTATTTTGTGAGTGCTTGTTACGCAGTTTATCCAATGCCGCTTGAATCGGTTCGGCATCGATGGTACGCATCATTTTACCAATGTATTGCAGTTGGCGGCGTCTGGCTTCCATGCTAAAACGTTGAGCATCTTTGATGGCATCCATCAAGTCTTCAGACATCGGAATTTTTGCTAACTGAGACGGCTTCAGAGCAACCAGCTCTTCACCCAGTTTTTGTAGCTCAGTCATGTCGTTTTTCATTTCGGTTTTGCTAACCCAAATGATCTCCTCTTCTTCTTCCCAAGGAGCTTTTTGATTCTTACGCGCCATTTTCTTCATCTATTGAGTTATGTATGTCAGCTATTTTAGCAAGAATCGTGGGGAGAAAGCGAAATTCTTGTTATCCTAATGACATTGTTTGCTAATAATTGATGAGATATGGACGTAAAACAACAAGTTGCTCAGCAGCGCATCGAACTTGAAGCGGCGGTTGCTAAGGCATTAGAGATGGCTGCGCTCAGTTCTGATGCTGCCGAAGTGGCGATCACCAAAAGTACCGGCCTGAGTGTTTCGACGCGAATGTGTGAAGTTGAAAACGTAGAATTTAACAGTGATGGGGCGTTAGGCATCACCGTGTATCGTGGGCAGCGTAAAGGCAGTGCGTCGACGTCAGATCTCAGTGAAAAAGCAATTGCGCAGACGGTCGCTGCAGCGCTTGATATTGCGCTTTACACTTCTGAAGATCCTTATGCAGGCCCTGCACCTAAAGAGTTAATGGTGCGAAATATTCCTGATTTAGATCTCTTCCATCCGGATGAACCTAACCCGGACATGGCCGCTAAAATTGCCATTGCTGCAGAAGAGAAAGCGTTAGCTTACAGCAACAAGATCAAACAAAGTGATGGCGCAAGTTATGACAGCCATTACGGTGTGAAAGTGTATGGTAATAGCCATGGTTTGCTCGCGAGTTATGCCTCTAGCCGTCATAGCATTAGCTGCTGCGTGATCGGTGAGGGTAAAAATGGTGAGATGGAGCGTGATTATAGCTATACCGTTGCACGTCACCGCGACGATTTATGGTCGCCAGAGCTGGTCGGGCAACAAGCTGCAGAAAAAACCATCAGCCGTTTAGATGCAAAAAAATTGAAGACGGGCAAAGTTCCGGTGATGTTTGCCGCGGATGTAGCGACAGGTTTGATTGGTCATTTGGTGATGGCGATCAGTGGTGGCAGCTTGTATCGTAAATCTTCCTTTTTACTTGATAAGTTAGGCGAGAAAATTTTACCCGATTGGTTCAATATTGCCGAAAAACCCCATGTATTGCGTGCGTTGGCATCAAGCCCATTTGATAGCGAAGGGGTGTTTACGCAAGACCGCCAAATCATTACCGATGGCGTGCTCTCGACTTATCTTCTGAGCAGCTATGCCGCTCGTAAAATGAAGATGACTCCAACTGGTCACGCGGGTGGCATCCATAACTGGTATGTTCAATCCACAGGGCAAAATTTTGAGCAGATGCTCAAAGCGTTGGGTACAGGCTTGTTAGTCACTGAAGTGATGGGCCAAGGTGTTAATGCAGTGACAGGTGATTATTCGCGTGGCGCCGCTGGTTTCTGGGTTGAAAACGGTGTGATTCAATACCCTGTATCTGAGATTACTATCGCGGGCAATTTGAAAGATATGTTCCAGCAAATGGTTGCGGTAGGGAGTGATGTCGAAACACGCTCGCAAATCCAAACTGGGTCTATTTTACTTGAATCGATGAAAATTGCGGGCGAATAATCGCTTAATCTGAATATAAAAAAGCTTGGTATAACAACCAAGCTTTTTTTTATGGGTGGTTTGGGTATGTATCACTATAGGGTTACATCAAAATATGGCTACATCAAAATGGTCGCCAAGCCGAGAAAGACAGAAAGCCCAACCACATCGGTGACGGTTGTTAACGCCATTCCGCCAGCAAGAGCCGGGTCGATTTTCATTTTTTTCAGTAAAATTGGGATGGTGACGCCGGCGATCCCTGCAATGAGTAGGTTGGCCATCATTGCTGCGAAAATGATGCCGCCAAGCATCCAATTGCCTTTCCATGCCACCACAATGCCACCAATGATGGTGGCCCACATGATGCCATTTAAAAAACCGATTGCCGCTTCTTTGAATAGCAATTCGCGTTGGTTACTGTCACCGATATGTCCCAATGCTAAACCACGAATGACCAAGGCCACGGTTTGGTTACCTGCGACACCACCCATTGAGGGAACAATGGTCATTAGCACGGCAATGGCAGCCATTTGATCCAGTGTCGCTTCAAACATGTTGGAAACAGAGGCGGCGGCTAGGGCGGCCAAAACATTTGCCCCAAGCCAGATGGTCCGTTTACGAGCGGATTTGACTACCGGAGCAAAGGTATCTTCGTCATCGTTCATACCAGCCATACTCATCATTGAGTGTTCGGCATCTTCACGAATGATGTCAACGACGTCATCAATGGTGATCCGACCGACCAAGTGTTGGTTTTCATCCACCACAGGCGCGGACACCCAGTTGCGACGTTCAAACAGGCTGGCAACATCGGAGTCGCTGGTGGTGACCAAAATCGCCTCATCGGCATCATCCATGACTTCACTTACTGGAATATCCGGTTGCGTGGTCAGCAAGGTGGTGAGTGAGAGATGCCCAATCAGCTTACTTTCATCGTCAATCACGTAAAGTGCATCGGTTGCTTCGGGCAGATCGCCGCGCATGCGTAAATAGCGTAAAACCACGTCAATATCAACATCACCACGAATGGTGATCACGTCGGTATTCATGATCCCGCCGGCTGTTTCCTCTGAATAGGAGAGTGCGGTTTCAACGCGCTGGCGATCAGCGCTGTCCATCTGCGAAAGCACTTCGCGTGACACGTCATCTGGCAAGCTACGCAGTACATAGGCCACGTCATCGGTGTCCATGCCTTCGGTCGCTTCTGCAAGTTTTTCGGGTGCCATTTTGGAAACTAGGGCATCTTTGACGTCTTCGTTGAGCTCATCAAGGATTTCACCGTAGTCTTCTGGGTCGGTGAGTTGCCATAACACCTCCCGGCTTTTACGTGGAGAGGCTTCTAAGAGGTGAGCAATATCTTCTGGCTCCATGTCCTGCAATTGGCGACGGACATGGACAAAACGACCATTTTCTAAAGCTTCGCTGACTTCTTGGAGGGTTAGGTGAGCTTGATCAAATTCAATTTGCTCGGCCATGGTTTCCCCCTACTTAGGATTCTTACAATGTGTTGAATAGTAACTTAATTCTAGGCCTTATTTAATAAGTTCTTATTAAGCACTGAATTTATTTTGACTATCAGGGGCGCGCATGCGCTGTCTGTGGGAGAGTGGAGTGTAAGCCTTGTGCTTACTCGTCTTCATCGAATTTATGTTCAATCAGCGAACTAACCGCTTGCAAAGCAGGCTCTGCTTGTGAGCCTTCAACATTGATGGTGATGTATTGACCTTGTGCGGATTCGAGCATCAATAAACCCATCACACTGTCTGCAGTGGCTTCTTTTCCTTCTTCACTTTGAATGGTGACCACCGCATCAAAAGATTGCGACAGTTCAACCAGCTTAACGGCTGCACGAGCATGAAGGCCCAAGCGATTTTGGATTAAAACCGTTTTACTTAATAGTGGCATACCATCGCTCCTATTGCTGTTTTTCTAATGATGTATGGCGTATCTGTACTTGGTGACCCAATTGAGCAAAGTACTCGCCAAGCTGTTGAGTCAGGTAAACGGAGCGGTGCTTACCACCGGTGCAACCAATCGCAATTGTGAGATAACTGCGGTTGTTTTTTTCGAGCATCGGCAGCCAGTATTCAACAAACTTTTGAATTTGTTGTTTAAGTTCAATTACTTCACTATGGCGTTCAAGAAACGACTTAATTGGCGCATCCAGGCCAGTTAATGGGCGAAGATCGGGTTCCCAATGTGGGTTGGGTAAAAAACGCACATCAAACACGTAGTCTGCATCGTTGGGTAGTCCATATTTGAAGCCAAAAGACTGAAACACCATCACCAGATCTTTGCGCTCACGTCCTTCAATTCGCATGCGTACGGTTTCGCTCAACTCATGCAACGATTGATTACTGCTATCGAGCACTAAATCGGCTTGCTCTTTGAGCGGTGCAAGCAGCGACTTTTCCAATTCAATCGCTTGCGCAAGTGAAGGTTTATCGGCGTTTAATGAGAGAGGATGGATACGACGCGTTTCGCTGTAGCGCTTGAGTAGTGTCTCTTTACTGGCATCGAGAAACAGCACACTAACGTCGTTATTCTGTTTTAGCTGCTCTAAAACATCCGCAACCAAACTAGGCTCTTGGGGCAAGTTACGGATATCAATACTCACCGCGACATTTTGTTTACTGCCTTGGACTGATTGAATAAACGCATCCAACAAGTTGACGGGAAGGTTATCGACACAATAGTAGCCGAGATCCTCCAGTACTCGTAAAGCAACGCTTTTCCCTGCGCCTGATTGACCACTCACAACGATTAAACGCATAGTTTCGGCTCGGTGGTTATTGGTTAGTCATGATGTCGTACAGCTCTTGATCGCTTTGTGCACTTCGAAGCTGTTTTAAAACTTGTTTGTCATTGAGGCGCTCGGCCATACAAGCGAGCGTTTTTAAATGCTCTTTGCACTGCTCTTCAGGAACGAGCAACGCAAACAGTAGATCGACAGGTCGATTATCAATAGCATCAAACTCAATCGGTTCTTCACACTGCAGCAAAACGGCAATGGCACGATCACTGTTGGTCATTCTTGCATGAGGAATGGCGATGCCATTACCAATACCAGTACTGCCCATTTTTTCTCGGCTGAGCATACATTCAAACAGCTCGGTGGAATTTTGACCTGAATACTCAGCAGCGATTTCGCTAATGATTTCTAGGGCTCTTTTTTTACTGGTGCATTGGACCGCACTTTTCGTGCAGTCCAATGAGAGTACTTCGCTTAATTGCATGATTAATGACTACTTAGCTTTTCTTTATGCTTGTTGAGTTGTCTTACGAGTTTATCCACTAAACTGTCAATGGCAGCATACATATTTTCATTGTCGGCCACGGCGTGGATATCACCTTGATTTATGTGGAGCGTAGCTTCAGCGATCTGTTGTACTTTTTCAACACGTAAAACAACCTGTACGTTATTGATATGGTCAAAAAATCGCTCAAGTTTTTGAAACTTCGAGTTTACATAGTCTTGCATTGAATCGGTCAGATCAATGTGATGGGCATTAATATTGATTTGCATAGACTTTCCTTCTCTGTTTTGTGCCTTACAGTAGGCGTTTGCGCTGACTCGATGGAGCAATGCCCAACGATTCACGGTATTTAGCTATCGTCCGTCTAGCTACCTGAATCCCTTGGTCAGCCAGTAGATCTGCAATTTTACTGTCACTTAATGGTTTGGCTGTATTTTCAGCGGCCACCAGTTTTTTAATCAGTGCTCGTATTGCAGTCGATGAACACTCTCCCCCGCTGTCGGTACTGACATGGCTGGAGAAGAAGTATTTCAATTCGAAAATACCACGCGGAGTATGCATGTACTTCTGCGTTGTCACCCTTGATATGGTGGATTCATGCATTTCTACCGCTAAAGCAACGTCATTGAGTACCATTGGCTTCATCGCCTCTTCACCATACTCAAAGAAATCACGTTGATGTTCAACAATACACTTGGCAACTTTGAGCAGTGTCTCGTTTCTACTTTCTAAACTCTTAATAAGCCATTTTGCTTCTTGCAAATTGCTGCGAATGTAGTTGCTATCGGCACTGTTACCTTTGCCTAATGCTGCATATTGTTGATTTATCTTAAGTTTTGGTACGCTATCTGGGTTTATTGTGACCACCCATTTGCCGTGATCTTTGTAAACAGACACGTCAGGCACAACGTATTCGGCGTGCTCGGTTGAAATGTTATTTCCCGGTCTTGGGTCAAGTTGTTGAATGAGCTGCAATACCTCTCGCAGATCTTCTTCTTTTAACTTGGTTTCTTTGATGATCAACTTGTAGTCACGGTTGCCGAGCAGATCAATGTGTTGGATCAGCAGCTGTTTAGCTTCTTCTAACCAAGGGGTACTGGCAGGGTAGGTCGCTAATTGTAAAAGCAGGCAGTCTTGAAGGTTGACTGAAGCCACACCGAGGGGATCAAACTGCTGAACACGTTTACGAACGGCTTCAATTTCATCAAGCTCAATATTTTCATCGGCAAAGCTTTCTAAAATATCATCCAAAGAAACGGTGAGATAACCGTAGTCATCGATGGCGTCAATCAAGGCAAGAGCAATGCTGCGGTCGGTGTCGCTAAACGGTGTGAGATCTAATTGCCACAGTAGATAATCTTGCAGGGTTTGCGTTGTTTCACCTTGGTACACGGGCATGTCATCATCAAGGGCGATCCCTGTGCTGCCTGTGTTCGCGCTGTAGACATCATCCCATGTGGTGTCGATCTCAAGCTCGCTGCTGATTTCGGATTTTTCAATTAAGTCAGAGCTGTCTTGTGGCTCAATATCTAACACCTCAGCACTGGTTTCTTTCTCCTCATTGATGCTATGAACATCGGCGGTGGCATTCTCTTCATAGGCCTCTTCAACATCCAATAATGGATTAGACTCTAGAGCCTCTTGGATCTCTTGCTGGAGTTCCAATGTGGAGAGTTGCAACAAACGAATGGCTTGTTGTAACTGCGGTGTCATCGCTAATTGTTGGCCGAGCTTCAGTTGTAATGAGGGTTTCATTCAGTGCCAGTTACCTTATTATTTTTAGAATTGATGTCACTCTCTACTTAATCATAGACGGAATTGTTCACCGAGATAAACTTGTTTTACCTCTTCATTATTGAGCACGTCATGTGGTGTACCTTCTGCGATCAAACGACCCTGGCTTACAATATAGGCTTTTTCACAGACGTCCAATGTTTCTCGAACGTTGTGGTCTGTGATTAAAACGCCTAAGCCACGATCTCGCAGGTGTTGGATGATCTTTTTAATGTCGATAACGGAAATGGGGTCGACCCCTGCAAAGGGTTCATCAAGCAAAATAAATTGTGGGTTTGCGGCAAGAGCGCGGGCAATTTCAACTCGGCGACGTTCACCACCCGATAGCGCCATCCCCGCACTATGGCGGATATGTTGAATGTGAAATTCTTCTAGTAGATCTTCGAGTTTATCTTGGCGCTCTTCACGGGTCATCGATTCACGGGTTTCAAGTACCGCCATGATGTTATCTTCGACCGATAATTTTCGAAAAATAGACGCTTCTTGAGGTAAGTAGCCGATCCCTAAGCGTGAGCGACTGTGCATAGGTAAAATGCTGATGTCGTGATCATCAATGCTGATCTTACCTTCATCACGAGCGACAAGGCCGACGATCATGTAAAACGATGTGGTTTTTCCTGCGCCGTTAGGGCCGAGTAATCCAACAATCTGCCCCGATTCTACTTGCAAGCTGACGTCAGAGACGACTTTGCGCTTTTTATAGCTTTTCGCTAAATGTTCTGCTTTAAGTATGGCCATAATTATTCTTGTGTCGTAGTGGCTTGCGGCTGAAGCACGGTCGATACTCGCTCGTTAGAGTTACCATCAGCCATCAGTTTCTGTGACGAAATTTTGTAACGAATTTTCGTACCACGGATGATGCTATCGTCTTGTGACAACATGGCTTGATCGATCATCGTCAACTGATCTTCGGCCAATTTGTAATAGAGCTCTTTCGCCTCACCATACAAGGTTTTGCCATCGTCGGTTAATTGCGAAAAAGTGGCGAGGTTGCCATATCCTTCAATTTCTTGAATGGAGCCATCTTTCGCATCACGGGTTACAATCACTTTGTCGGCGTTGATATTGATACTGCCTTGTTTGAGATTGACATTACCAAGGAGTGTCATTTGGTTGCTTTTCATGTCGAGCAGTTGGCTGTCTGCATTCAGATAAATCTGCTGAGCACTGTCGGTAGACAACGCGGATACGTGACCAGAAATCGCTAAACAAGCAATAAGACTAAGGTGTGAGAGTTTCATATCTACCTTGTACATGGTTATAAAGAATAGCGGTATTGTCGGCAAAGTTGCCTTTCATCGCTTGTCCTTGTGTTTCGAATTGTGGCCCAACCAAATCGACCTGATTATCGGCCCAAAAATCGCGATTATTGAGTTGAATGCTCATCTTAATGGTTGAAAGCGTATCAAAACTAGAATCTGCTAATAGGTTTTTTGCCAGTACGTCGTCATACAGTGTGAGTACTTGCTCTTCATCGAGTACGCCGCGTTTAGCGGTAATCTCCCACTCTTGCAAAATACCATCACGGAAGACTTTGAGTATCGGGTACTCGAAAATGGTGTCGCCACTTTTTGCGTAATGATCCAGATGCGTCGATTGAATGATGTAGCTGCGGATACCTTGCTCGTTATAGGTGGTGTTGTCGAGATTTTTTCCACTAAACGACGGTAACTCCAAGTTCGGAGCAACTTGTATATCGGTACTTTGTTCTTTATCGAACAAGTAATAGGCTGACCACGATGCGATAAAAATCAGTATCACATAGAGGACACGAGATAAACTCATACACTTAAGCCTTTGTGCACATCTAACTCACCGCGAGCTTGCAAAATCAAATCACACACTTCGCGTACAGCGCCATGCCCACCTTTTATATGGGTCACGTAGTTTGCGCGTTTAACTAATAGCGGGTGACCATCCGCGACACAGACTTTCAGCGCGACTTTTTCCATTACCGGCCAATCAATCAAGTCATCACCGATATACCCTGTGTGTTCTGGGGCAATATTGAGCTGGCGACAAATATCGTTATAGGCTTTGACCTTGTCATCCTGACCTTGATAAACCAGTGTAATGCCTAATACGGCCATACGGTTTTCGACAATTTTTGACTGCCTACCTGTGATGATCGCCACTTCAATGCCAGCATTCATCAATGATTTTATGCCGTAGCCATCTCGAGTGTGGAAGGTTTTTAGCTCTTCGCCTTGATTGCCCATATAAACTAAGCCATCAGAGAAGACGCCATCCACATCGCAGATCAGAAGTTTTATCTGCTTAGCTATATCGAGAATAGGCGGTGAGACCGGGCCGTAGAGTGTATCAATCATGGTCATCACATCACTCCTGCTTTGAGCAAATCGTGCATGTTTAATGCACCGACCAATGTGCCATTTTCGCACAGCATCAAGCCATTGATTCGTTTATCTTGCATTAGGTTTAACCCTTCGACCGCGAGCATGTTAGGGCTTGCTACCGTTGGGTTTTGCGTCATCACCTCGCTGATTGCCGCGCTGTGAATATCGATTCGTTTGTCTAAGATGCGGCGTAAATCGCCATCAGTAAAGATGCCAATAAGCTGCATGTTGCTGTCTACTACCGCGGTCATCCCCAAGCCTTTTTGACTGATCTCAAGTAAGGCATCGCGGATCAATGCATTTGGTTGCACTGTTGGTAGTGCATCGCCAATGTGCATGATATCAGAGAGCTTGAGCAACAATTTTCGACCTAAAGCCCCACCGGGATGAGACAGCGCAAAATCTTCAGCGGTAAAACCGCGTGCTTGCAAGAGTGCGACGGCTAACGCATCGCCCATCACTAGCGTTGCGGTGGTGCTGGAGGTTGGCGCAAGACCAAGCGGGCATGCTTCTTGTGGGACAGTGATTTGCAAATGAAGATCGGCCAACTTTGCCATATTCGATGACGGGTTGCCTGTCATGCTAATGATGCGAATATTGAGCCGTTTTAGCACAGTAAACAGTGATAAAATTTCCGAGGATTCGCCAGAGTTTGAAATAGCAATTACGATGTCGCCACGCTCGATCATACCAAGGTCACCGTGCGCCGCTTCTCCTGGGTGTACGAAAAATGCCGAAGTGCCAGTACTGGCTAAGGTCGCGGCAATTTTCTTACCGATATGGCCTGATTTACCCATACCCATCACCACCACTTTGCCGTGTTCATTGGCAATGATCATTTCACACGCTTGGCAAAATGAATCGTCAAAGTATTGCTCTAGCTGTTGTAAAGCCGCCATTTCGGTGGCGAGAACTTGCTGTGCAACACTGCGATAATCAAACTGATTCGACATTCGATACTCCGAGTTTGGGTTAAGCGGTCATATTCATAAGTAGATAAGCTTGGTATCCGATAAAAGCGAGGAAGAGCACGCCTCCCTCAATGCGGTTAATACTACGCGATTTCCCTAAAGCCATGGCAACCAGTAGCAGAGATACGCCAAGCATCACCCAAAAATCGCGTCCCATCGCATGCTCACTGAGTATCGATGGATTAAGAATGCCGGGTAAGCCCATCACGGCAAGAATATTGAATACGTTCGAGCCAATAATGTTGCCCACAGCCATATCATCTTCGCCTTTCAACACACTTGTGAGTGAGGCGGCCAATTCTGGCAAGCTGGTTCCAACAGCGATGATCGTCAGGCCAATGACCAAGTCGCTCATGCCAAAAAACTTAGCGATTATGACGGCGTTATCGACTAACACGCTGGCAGCAATCGGCAGAATGATAAGCCCAATTACTACCCAAATAGCCGCTTTTGCGTTGCTCACGCCTTGCGGTATTTCAGATTCCTGCTCGGCAAGTAGCGCGTCACCATTTTTTTGTTCGTTACGGCTAATGCGTAGCATCGCGATGATAAACACGGCGAAAAGTGCAAACAGCAACACACCTTCATAGAATCCTAAGTGGTTATCCCACAATAACGCACCCGCAAGTAATGTGACCGCAATCATCAGCGGCAGTTCACGGCGGAGCACCGCAGAACTAACTGACAGCGGTTTGATGAGTGCCGTAATACCCAAGATCAAAGCAATATTAGCGATGTTAGAACCGAGTACGTTACCGACGGCAGTATCGGTTTTTCCATCCAAAGCGGCCGTTGCCGATACCATCATCTCTGGTGCTGACGATCCCATTGCTAAAATAGTCATGCCGATCACTAATGGCGAGATGCCGAAGTTGCGAGCAAGCGCGGCAGAACCAAAGACTAACTTGTCAGCGCTCCAGACTAAAAACACCAAACCTACAATGAGAAACGCTACCGCTTCGATCATGATGATACCTAATTAATGAAATGAGTGAAAAAATGATGCAATTAACCGCTAATTTTGACGTGTTGGTTGCGAAAAGGGAAGCTGAAGATCCAATTAATTACGTTCAATTCATGGTTTAGTTAGCTATCCATCAATAAATGACCGGAAGATTGTTTTGGCGAAAGATGATGCTTTACTTTAGGATGTAATTGAACAGTGCTTTTAATTTTAGAACGTTATGCTTATGATTGCCCATCATTTTGGGGCGGACAACAATAGTGAAACACTCATGATGCCAATCAACGATCTTGTCACAATCAAGAATTTAACCTTCTCCCGTTCAGGACGGAAGATTTTCGATGACGTGAGTCTCAGCGTTCCGCAAGGAAAAATTACCGCCATTATGGGGCCATCGGGTATTGGTAAAACCACTTTGCTACGTCTTATTGGCGGACAACTGTTTCCTGAACAAGGTGAGATTTGGTTCGACAAACAAAACATCCCGATGCTCAGTCGCAAAAAGCTGTATCAAGCTCGTAAAAAAATGAGCATGTTGTTTCAGTCGGGCGCGTTATTTACCGATTTAAATGTGTTCGATAATGTGGCTTTCCCTTTACGTGAACACACTCAATTAGATGAATCGCTGATTAAGACATTAGTTTTACTAAAATTAGAAGCGGTTGGTCTGCGCGGTGCCGCCTTGCTCATGCCGAGCGAATTATCCGGTGGCATGGCAAGAAGGGCTGCATTAGCGCGCGCGATTGCGCTGGATCCGGAACTGATCATGTATGATGAGCCGTTTGTGGGGCAAGACCCGATCACCATGGGCGTGCTGGTGGAATTGATCCGCAATTTGAATCAAGCTTTAGGGGTGACCTCGATAGTGGTCTCTCATGATGTTCCTGAAGTGATGAGCATTGCCGATTGGGTTTATTTGCTGGCTGACGGCAAAGTGATTGCCAAAGGAACGCCAAACGATCTTTACCAAAATAGCGATCCTCGCGTACAACAATTTTTACAAGGCGAGGCTGATGGCCCTGTACCATTTCGCTTTCCAGCGCAAAGCCTAGAAAAGGATCTATTCTCATGATGTCTACATTGACTGACTGGATTGAAGGGCTCGGTCGCCGTACGCTCGAATTTTGCCAAGCCTTTGGCAAAGCGAGCTTGATGCTGTTTGGCGCATTAGTGAGCCGCCCACGGCCTATTCAGAATTTTCCATTGTTAGTGAAGCAGCTCTACAGTGTTGGTGTTCAGTCGCTGGCGATTATTGTCGTTTCTGGCTTGTTCATTGGCATGGTGTTGAGCCTGCAAGGCTATGTGATTTTGGTCGATTACGGCGCGGAAGGTAGCCTTGGGCAGATGGTCGCGCTCTCTTTATTGCGTGAACTTGGCCCCGTGGTGACTGCGCTGCTGTTTGCTGGGCGTGCTGGTTCTGCACTTACCGCTGAGATCGGCCTGATGAAAGCCACCGAGCAGCTTTCCAGTTTAGAGATGATGGCGGTTGATCCGCTCAAACGTATTATCGCTCCTCGCTTTTGGGCTGGGCTAATATCAATGCCGTTGCTAGCGATGATTTTTATGGCGGTCGGCATTTGGGGAGGCCAGCTTGTTGGCGTGGATTGGAAAGGGATTGATCACGGCAGTTTTTGGTCTGCGATGCAGTCATCGGTAGAGCTAGGGCAAGATATTGGCAACAGTATGATCAAGTGCGTGATGTTTGCCATCACAGTGACTTGGATTGCACTGTTTAACGGTTACGATGCTATTCCAACCTCGGAAGGTATTAGCCGTGCCACCACAAGAACCGTAGTGCATTCGTCTTTAGCTGTATTAGGGCTAGACTTTGTACTCACCGCATTGATGTTTGGGAATTAATCATGCAGCAAACACGAAAAATAGAACTTTGGGTCGGTAGCTTTGTCCTTGCTGGAATTTGCGCAATTCTGGTGATGATTTTTCAGGTCGCTGACGTAAAAGGGTTGGGTTCCAACCATACTTACCAATTGAAAGCTGAATTTGACAATATCGGTAGTTTAAAAGTGCGCTCGCCAGTCAAAGTGGGTGGTGTAGTCGTTGGGCGAGTGGCCGAGATTAAACTCGATAGAAAGAGCTTGCTTCCGGTGGTCACTATGGCTATTAACAGTCAATATGATCAATTTCCAGAAACGTCGAGTGTGCAAATTCTAACTTCTGGATTGATCGGCGAGCAGTACATTGGGCTTGTGCCCGGTTTTGTCTTTGAAGATGAACAGATGTTAAAAGAGGGCGACTTAATTGAAGACACAAAATCCGCCCTCGTATTAGAAGATTTGATTGGTCAAGTGCTGTATAGCGTCGGTGGTGGCTCACAAAAAAAAGGTAAGGAGTAACAACAGTGTTTATAACAACAGAGTTTATAAAAACAGTGTTTAAACGGACGTTGATTTTTGTATTTACCCTCTTTGCCTCCATGTTTGTGCAAGCGGCCAATGTGGATAAAACCCAGCCCTATACCATGATGAAGCAGGTGTCTGAAACGGCATTTACTCGTTTGAAAGCCGAACAAGAAGCGATTCACCACCATCCTGAATATTTGAAAGAAATTGTGGAACAGGAGCTGATGCCTTACGTCAATGAGCAGTATGCGGCACTGAAGTTATTGGGCCCAAACTTAAAAGGGGCCAAGCGTGAAGATGTCGCCACTTTCATCACCGCATTTCGTGCCTATCTTGTCAGTGCATATGCGCAAGTATTGACTCAGTACAGTAACCAAATTATTGAGTTCGAGCCTGAACAGGCGGTGTCGGATGATAAACGCATTACCAGCGTGAAGGTGGATATTATTGATACGCCACGACCGAACATCAAACTTGAGTTTAAATTGCGCAAAGAGAAAAATGGCGAATGGCAAGCCTTTGATATGATTGCAGAAGGAGTGAGTTTGCTCTCCAGTAAGCAATCTGAATGGAGCGGTAAAATTCGCCAAGATGGCATCTTAGCGGTTGCCAATGAACTGCAACAATTGGCGGATCAGCCGATCCGTTTTGAAGGTAAAGCGCAATGATTCATCCGCAGTGGCATCAAACTGATATGCCGATTGCGGCTTTGTCGGGCGCATTAGACAGAGAGCATTTGCCTGATTTATGGGCGTTTATCCAAAAATGGAACCCGGTGAGTACACAGTTTGAGATTGAACTGAAAAACGTTGAACGCATAGACTCTGCTGGAATGGTGATGTTAATCCACCTAATAGAGCATGCAAAAAAACGAAACTGTCATATAATGCTCAGTTTCGTGCCAGAGCAACTGCGCACACTATTCCAATTGAGCAACGTTGATCGTTTAATGGCTCAACATATAAAGAATTAAGCAGGGGAACATTGTGGATAGCGCAAAAGTACAACAGTTATTAGAACAAGCACTAAACCTTGAAGAGATCCACGTCAAAGGTGAAGGTAGCCACTATGAAGTTATCGCTGTTGATGCTTGTTTTGCAGGGATGAGTCGCGTTAAAAAACAACAACTAATTTATGCTCCACTGATGGAGTACATTCAAAGAAACGACATTCATGCTCTTTCTATTAAAGCGTTCACACCAACAGAGTGGGCTCGTGATAAAAAGTTGATGTCGCTGTAAGGTTTATTGATGGAAAAGTTTCGAGTTATTGGGTCAACACAACCTCTTCAAGGTGAAGTGACCATTTCCGGTGCCAAAAACGCTGCACTGCCTATTTTATTTGCGTCTATTTTGGCCTCTGAGCCAGTAGAAGTGGCCAATGTGCCACACCTTCGTGATATTGATACCACAATGGAACTGCTCAAACGTTTAGGCGCTAAAGTCGAACGTAATGGCTCAGTTCATGTCGATCCTAGTCAAATTGATGAATATTGCGCGCCGTATGATTTAGTCAAAACCATGCGTGCTTCTATTTGGGCTCTCGGTCCATTAGTGGCTCGTTTTGGTTATGGACAAGTCTCATTGCCTGGAGGCTGTGCCATTGGCGCCCGCCCTGTCGATCTGCATATTCACGGTTTAGAGCAGCTTGGTGCCACCATCACCTTAGAAGATGGCTACGTGAAAGCCAGTGTCGAAGGTCGTCTACAAGGTGCACACATCGTCATGGATAAAGTGAGCGTGGGGGCCACGATTACTATTATGTGCGCTGCAACCCTTGCCGAAGGCACAACCGTGCTCGACAACGCTGCGCGTGAGCCTGAAATTGTCGATACCGCACTGTTTTTGAATAAGCTGGGTGCAAAAGTGTCCGGTGCAGGCACCGATACCATTACCATTGAAGGTGTTGAACGTTTGGGTGGTGGTAAACACGCTGTTGTGGCTGATCGCATTGAAACGGGCACGTTTTTAGTCGCGGCGGCTGTTTCTCGCGGAAAAATTGTTTGCCACAACACTCACTCGCATTTGTTAGAGGCCGTGCTAGCAAAACTGGAAGAAGCGGGCGCTGAGATTGAAACGGGCGAGGGCTGGATAAGCCTTGATATGACCGGAAAAGAGCTTAAAGCGGTTTCGATTCGCACTGCGCCTCATCCTGGCTTTCCAACCGATATGCAAGCACAATTTACCCTACTCAATATGATGGCAAAAGGTGGTGGCAAGATCACTGAAACCATCTTTGAAAACCGTTTTATGCACGTTCCTGAACTGATGCGTATGGGAGCAAAAGCGGAGATTGAAGGGAATACAGTGATTTGTGGTGATGTGGAATCGTTGAGTGGCGCGCAGGTGATGGCGACCGATCTACGTGCCTCAGCCAGCCTAGTGATTGCCGGTTGTATCGCAAAAGGTGAAACCATCGTCGATCGCATCTACCATATCGATCGCGGTTACGAAAGAATTGAAGATAAACTGTCGGCTCTTGGCGCTAATATTGAGCGCATTCAAGTCAGCAGTTAAACTCTCGCTCATGCAATGGAGCCGAAATCTCTGGGTTTCGGCTTTTTTATCTTTGCTCATTTTTTATCTTTGTTCCATGGAGAACTGAAATGATTGCTCTTTTGCGTCTATTGGCAGTCGCACTGTTTGCCATTGTGATGTTTGTTTTTGGATGTGGTTACTGCTTACTTAGCCCACGCAATCCCAAACATGTATTTACGTTTGGGCGTTTATTTGCCCGTATGTCAAAATTGATGGGCATTAAATTAGAACTGCGTATCCCAGAAGATGCTTATCAACGCGGCCAGCACATCTACATTGCGAATCATCAAAATAACTGGGATCTGTGTACTGTTGCTGCGGCTGTGACGCCGAAAGTCGTGACAGTAGGAAAAAAAAGCTTAGTTTGGACACCTGTATTTGGTCAGTTGTATTGGTTAACAGGAAATATTTTAATTGATAGAGCCAATCGCAACAAAGCCAAAGGCACCATTGATCAAGTTGTCGATAGCATCAAAACCAGTGATGTGTCTGTGTGGATGTTTCCAGAAGGTACTCGCTCGCGTGGCCGTGGCATGCTGCCCTTTAAAATGGGGGCGTTTCATGCGGCAATTGGCGCAGGTGTACCGATTATCCCCATCGTTTGTAGCTCAACTAATGATATTAAGCTGAACCGTTGGGACAATGGTCATGTGATTGTTGAGATGCTGCCACCGATCAGTATTGAAGGATATGGGAAAGAAAACTTACGGGAATTAGCGACATTATGCCGTGAGCAGATGGTGGCCAAATTAGCGCAACTGGATGAAGAGGTCGCGATGCTTGATGGTAAGAAAGTCACATCACGCAGCCAGTAACCGCTTTACCGAATGGTGGGGAAAAGAAGTATGAAGGTGGTGCCTTGTCCCACTTCAGATTCGACCTGCATTTTCCCACCATGCTTTTCAACAATACTGTATGAAATCGATAAACCCAAACCCGTCCCTACGCCGACAGGTTTGGTGGTGAAGAAAGGATCAAACACCTTGTTGATGATGTCTTGATTCATGCCATGCCCATTATCCGCCACAGTGACCCTCACCCAGCGTTTCCCTTTTTCGACCACAGAATCGGTGCTAATCGTTAACTTTCCTTGTGCTTCGCAAGCGTGAGAGGCGTTAATAAATAGGTTCATAAACACTTGTTGTAGCTCTGCTGATATCCCATTGATTTTCGGCAAAGCCTCATCCAATCGCTGCTCGACTTCCATCGTATATTTAAATTGGTTCCAGACCATGTGTAGTGTCGATTCAATACACGAATTTAACTCACACTCGACAAATCGGCCATCACTGGAGTGAGAAACGCTTTGTAGGCTAGTGACAATGTCTTTTACGCGGAGCAATCCACCCGAAGTCTCTTGAAGCATGTCAGTTAAATCACTTTCGACAAAACCAATATCATGTCGTTGATAATAATCTTGATAATTGCGGTAGAAATCTGTGTTAGCAATTTCGGCTTTGTGCTGTGCTACCAAAGCGACAATTCCTATATAGGCGTGAGAGTAATCACGCAGCGTATTTAAATTACTCAGACAAAAACCGATTGGGTTATTGATCTCGTGAGCAACGCCAGCCGCCAGCAGACCGACAGAGGCCATTTTTTCTGATTGTACAAGCTGTGCTTGCGCGCTATGAAGTTGATCTAGAGTCTCTTGCAGCTCTAAAATTTTATCGTAGAGCTCGCGGCTTTTTTCTTGCAGTAACCGCTCTGCCAGCAAACGAGCCTGACGCTCACGCTCATAAATGCGTTGGTATTGCTCTATTTCACTCATGTTTGCCCTTAAAGGTGACAACAATTTCACAAAATGAAGCACCATGATGCATGCATTGGGGCTGCTCGATTTCGACTTCTTCACCAAATTGTTCTGAAGCGCCGATGATGAGTCCTTCCGCCGCAGCGCATAATTTTCTTTTCGAGGTGTAATACATGGTTAATCGATCGCCCTCGCTTTTATATTGAAATTGCGGCAAATAGGCATCAGGGTAGAGCCGCTTCACTTCTTTATGGATCACTTGATCGACCGAAATCAAAAACTCTAATAAGTTGTTTTTATTTGGGTAATTTTCAGGAAGGCTGTTGTACAGGCGAGAAAATAGGTATTGTCCATAAAGCCGGACTAAATCATCGGTGGGGATGTTTTTCTTCTCGCTCAAATAAGCCACCATTGCAAGCAGTTCGTCATCGGAGTATTGCTCTCCAGCGGTGTATATACCTTGAGAGCTAGGTTTTAAATCCTCGAGCATTTGATCCCAAAACAGTGCGCCAAATTTTTCGATGACTAAATCAGAAAGAACGGTATAGATAATCCCTTGCATTTCACTACCTCGAACGGTTCAAAGTATGATAAGTGTTGGTGACTAACCCTAAAGTAGCAAGTGTGAGGTGTAAAAATTGATTTTTTGGATTAAACAAAAACCTCGAACGGGGTTCGAGGTTTGAAAAAGCACATTCACGTCAGAGTGGTATGCTGGTGGTGCTTACACTGTGCTGATTATGAGCAATACTTATTTACGTACCGCAATCGCTTCAATTTCAATACCCACATCTTTGGGTAAGCGAGCGACTTCTACGCATGAACGCGCTGGGTAGTTTGCCACGTTATGTTCATCAAAAAACTTACCGTAGACTTCATTCACCGTGCCAAAATCATTCAGATCTTTAACAAATACAGTCATTTTTACGATGTCAGAAACTGTTAAGCCAGAAGATTCGACCACGGCTTTTACGTTGTCGAGAGATTGACGAGCCTGCACTGCGATATCTGCTGACACTTCACCGGTGACTGGGTTGACTGGAATTTGCCCTGAAGTTAGCACCATATTGCCAAGATCGACACCTTGTACATAAGGGCCAATTGCGGCAGGAGCGGATTCGGTATGAAGTACTTTAGTCATGATTGTGTTCCATCTGTTTTTATGGGAAGGGTAGGCGTCAGTTTGCCTTTAAAGAAACGGCAGGTAAAGTGCAAAATGCCCCACTAAAGTGAGGCATCGATAGACTTAAACGGGGTTAATTATGACTCGCGTTCGGTCACAATCTCACGTGAGTAAACTTTCTCACAATACTTACATTTCAAACGAATATCGTTTTTCTTTTCGAAAACCTTAAAGCTGCTTCGACTGGTTCATTGTGGGAAATACAGTTGCTGTTTGGGCAGGCAAAAACATCATTGATCTGCTCAGGCAGTGTCAACGCTAGCTTTTTCACCACTTGGTAGTTTTCGATTTGGTTGACAGTCGCATGCGGTGCATAAAGTGCTAATTTATTGGCTTGGGCTTCATTAATGAACACATTTTCAATCTTCAGCAGATCTTTTGCGCCCAGCGCGGAAGAGGGTAAATTTAAGCCAATCGTGACACGTTGATGAGAATTGTGCATATCGAATAACTTTAATACTTTAATACCGATTTGCGCAGGAATGTGGTCGATAACCGTGCCGTTTTTAATTGCTTCAACCTGCAATTGAGTCTCTTTAGTCATGGTTGGGGCTCCTTTATTACAGGGTTTCGTTTAACACAAGCGCCAGCAAAGCTTCACGGGCGTAGACCCCGTTTTCTGCTTGTTGGAAGAAGTAAGCGTGCTTCGTTTTGTCCACATCAACGGTGATTTCATCCACGCGCGGAAGCGGATGCAGCACTTTTAAGTTATCACGCGCACCTTCAAGCATGGCGGCTGTTAAAATATACGCCGATTTAATGTGCGCGTACTCTGATTCATCAAAGCGCTCTTTTTGGACGCGCGTCATATACAGAATATCTAACTGTGGAATAACGCTTTCCATATCGGTGTGCAGGCTGTACTCAATGCCTGCATCATCTAACTCTTCGCAAATATAGTCAGGCATAGCCAGCGCATCCGGCGCAACAAAGAAGAAGCGAATGTGGTTAAATTTAGCCAAAGCTTGGGTTAAAGAATGGACGGTACGGCCATATTTCAAGTCGCCAACAAAGGCGATATTAATGTTATCTAAACGGCCTTGTGTTTCGGCAATGGTGAACAAATCAAGCAGTGTTTGGGTTGGGTGCTGGTTAGCACCGTCGCCAGCGTTAATCACAGGAACGCCGTTTGAAAATTCAGAGGCTAAACGTGCTGCGCCTTCTTGGGGGTGGCGCATCACAAACGCATCCACATAAGAGGAGATCACTTGTACAGAATCGGCCAATGTTTCGCCTTTTTTCGCCAGTGACGTATTGCCACCATTATCAAAGCCAATCACGCTGCCGCCGATGCGTTGAATAGCGGTTTCAAAAGACTAACGAGTACGAGTCGACGGCTCAAAAAAGCAGCTTGCTACCACTTTGTGCTTGATCAGCTCTGGTTTTGGTTCCGCTTTGAGTTGGCCTGCGGTTTTCACAATCAATTCCAGCTCGTCACGAGAGAGCTCCGGAATCGAAATAATGTGCTTTTGATAAGCGAATTCACCATGGTCCGTCTTCCCTATAATTTTTAGTAGCCATAAAAAAGCCCCCCAATAGGGAGGCTTTAAAAATCAAGAGAGGGGAAAAATAACGCGCCCAGTAAGTCAGCACGCTGACCTACATTGAATCGAATTGCGTTGTAGATGTGAATAACAACGTCCGTTTTCATAGCTACCCCTCAGACAAATTGCTGGGAATTATACGCTTTCGTTGTGTGAGCGCAAGCGATTACCTCGCAATCCTCTTCATCATTGCACTGTCGCTGCGTTAGCTGCTTTCACTCACCCGAATCACTTACTCATGTAAGTTCATCGGGCTTCGTTCTCTTGCTGCCTTGCGACAGCACCAATGATTTTGAGGATTAAAAGTCGCTTTGGCACTGTCGCGGCGTTAGCTGTTTTCACTCACCCGAATCACTTACTCATGTAAGTTCATCGGGCTTCGATCCATTGTTGCCTTGTTTTTTTTAAGCGCCGAGAGTCGCGACCATCACAGCTTTGATGGTGTGCATGCGGTTTTCAGCTTCATCAAACACAATCGAATATTCAGACTCAAACACCTCTTCGGTGACTTCCAAACCTTTCATACCATATTTTTCCGCCACCTCTTTACCTACAGTGGTTTCGTCGTTATGAAACGCAGGCAAGCAGTGCATAAATTTTTACCTGTGGATTATCAGTTTGCTTAATCACATTCATATTGATTTGGTAAGGTGTCATTAAGCCACGCGTTCATCCCATGCATCGGCTGATTCGCCATGGAAACCCAACGTCGGTATAGAGAAAATCGCATCCTTGCACGCCTTCTTGTACATTTTCAGTGAGCGTGATTTGGGCTCCCGTCTGCTTGGCAATTTCTTGGCAAGTGGTGACGAGTGATGCTTCTGGCCAAAACGGTTTGGGTGCCACAAGGCGAATATCCATGCCCATTTTTGCTGCGCCCACCATCAGGAATTGCCCATGTTATTGCGCGCATCGCCTAGATAAGCCAGTGACACTTGGTGCAACTGCTTACCACGGCCATGCTCAATCATGGTTAAAAAGTCAGCTAAAATCTGTGTTGGGTGGAAACTCGTTGGTGAGCCGTTTCCATACAGGAACGCCAGCATGTGCGCCAAGCTCTTCGACAATTTCTTGTCCAAACCGCGATATTGGATGCCATCGTACATTCTTCCGAGTACGCGAGCGGTGTCTTTCATCGACTCTTTATGACCATTTGCGACCCTGATGCCCGATTGTAAGAGACTTGAGCGCCTTGAGTCGAAACGCGGCCACTTCAAATGCACATCGTGTTCGTGATGAGGCTTTCTCAAAAATCAGCGCAATATTTTAACCCGCTAATCTTTTCTGTTCTGATCCGGCGTATTTCGGCTTTTTTGAGATCAGCAGAGAGATTGAGCAGAAATTGGATCTCTTTCGGCGTGGAAATCGAGCAGTTTTAGAAAGTTGCGGTGATGCGTTAATTGAAAGCCATATCCAGTCCTAAACGGTGAATGATGAATGGCCTTAGTAAAACATATAAATGCTAAATTTGTGAATAATTATTTTAAAATAAAGGCGAGATATTAATAATATCTCGCCTAATGTGATTATAAATTCTCTTCAGCGAATTCGGCCAAGCGGCTGCGCACGACGCCATTTAAGTGAATGTTGGCGCTGCCTTCAAAGTTTTTAAAGCGCTCAACCATGTAGGTCAAACCTGAGGTCACCGGGGTTAAGTAGTGGGAGTCAATCTGCGCTAAGTTACCAGAGCAGACAATTTTAGTGCCCTCACCACAGCGCGTGATGATGGTTTTGATTTGAGAAGCGGTTAAATTTTGACACTCATCGAGTAACACAAAGGCATTTTGGATTGAGCGCCCACGCATAAAGTTGATCGATTTAAACTGGATATTGGCTTTATCGCAGATGTATTTGAGTGAACCTTCGGTGCAGTGATCGTTTTTGTGCAAGGCTTCCAGTGTATCCGTTACCGCGGCCAGCCACGGCATCATTTTCTCTTCCTCTGTTCCGGGTAAGAAGCCGATCGACTCTCCGATATCTGGCGTGTTACGGGTGACGATGATCTTATCGAACATCTTCTTCTCAATGGTTTGTTCAAGAGCGGCGGCCATCGCGAGCAGCGTTTTCCCGCTACCAGCGGCTCCAGTTAAAATCACCAAATCAATGCTTGGATCAAGCAAAGCATCAAGTGCCATCGCTTGGTATATTTTTCGGGGTGATGTCCCACGCTTTGCGGTGCATCATTCTCTCGCGACCAATATCAAGCAGCGTGATTTTGTCTGTGTTGATTTCATGCACGCGCGCCGAAAAATCGCTTTCTTCATCAATGACATATTGATTAATAAAGGTCGGATCAAATGGCGCCTTATCTAGCGTATGAAAGGCTTTTCCGCCGACGGTTCTGCTCTCAACTTCATCGACGTTGCTCCAAAAGTTGCCTTCACGAACTTGGAAGCCTTTGGTCAGGTACTGAACATCATCAATCAATTGGTCAGTGCGGTAATCCTCAACATAGCGCACGCCTGCACCTTTAGCGCGCAATCGCATGTTGATGTCTTTGGTGATGAGAACCACAGCGCGTGGCGCTCGTTTCGCTTGCAGGTAAAGAACAGCATTGAGGATACGGTTATCGCCGGCTTTGTCAGCAAAGGCTTTGACGGTTTCTTGCAACTCAAAGTCGGCGAGAATCGAGATAGTTCCCGTCTTGCTGGCCTCTTTAGAGAATGGAATACCTTCGGTAATTTCGTCTGGGGTGGCATCGTGAAATAAGTGTTCTAAAGCACGAATTGCGACCCGCGCATCTCGTGCAACATCGCGTTTGCTGTCTTTGATCCGGTCAAGTTCTTCAAGAACGGTCATCGGAATGACGACGTCATGCTCTTGGAAGGAGTAAATGGCTAAAGGTTCATGAAGCAGGATGTTGGTATCAAGTACAAACAGTTTCCGATCGGTATCGCCCATAAGCGTCTCCTTGCTGCTACGCAGCGTGCTTAACAAAAGATGCCAGCAAGTAGAGGTTATCGATCAATGGATGCCGGTAGTGACTCGATCGCTCGATGACTTACTGCAAGCCTGTGTTGATACTCATTGTCTGTTTGGTTCTGCATGCTTCGTGCCAGAGTCATCCTTTTGGCTGGCAAAGCAAGCATCGTTACAACAAGTATAGCAACCTTGTTTACTACAAATGCCACCGATTTCTTACAGTTTGATGTCAACCAAAAGTTGAAGAAAAAAATCTTGGTTATCCTTCGCTTTACACGTGACCTGTATCACGCCATCAAGTAAGATTAGCGACCTTTTTCTGCACCACACTCCAACAACAATCATAATTAGGGGTTGCCTTCACGTGGTAGCAGATCGATACAATCCATTCCAAATAAATAAGGTAGTCGATTCATGAGTTTTGCTTTGGGGCAACGCTGGATAAGCGATACAGAAAGTGATCTTGGTTTAGGTACTGTGGTAGCGCTTGATGCGCGTACTGTGACCTTGATGTTTGCTGCATCAGAAGAAAACCGCGTTTATGCACGCAGTGACGCCCCGGTAACACGAGTGACGTTCAACAGCGGCGATGTGGTTGAAAGCCAAGAAGGCTGGTCGCTACGCGTTGAGCAAGTTGTTGAAGAACAAGGACTACTCACTTATCTCGGTACGCGCGAAGACAACGATGAAAGCGGCGTGGCGCTACGTGAAATTTTCTTAAGTCACCAAATCCGTTTCAACAAACCGCAAGATAAATTGTTCGCAGGTCAAATTGATCGCATGGATAATTTTGTGTTGCGTTATCGCGCCCTGACTAACCAATATCAACAACACAAAAGCCCAATGCGTGGTTTATGTGGCATGCGCGCGGGCCTGATTCCTCATCAGCTTTATATCGCACATGAGGTTGGCCGTCGCCATGCGCCCCGCGTGTTATTAGCCGATGAAGTCGGGTTAGGTAAAACCATTGAAGCGGGGATGATCATTCATCAACAAGTGCTTTCTGGCCGCGCGGAACGTATTTTAATTGTGGTGCCGGAAACCTTGCAGCACCAATGGTTGGTGGAGATGATGCGTCGCTTTAATCTTCATTTCTCCATTTTTGATGAGGAGCGCTGTGTTGAAGCGTTCGCTGAAGCACATAACCCTTTTGATACTCAGCAATATGTGCTTTGTTCGCTCGATTTTCTGCGTAAAAGTCGTCAACGTTTTGAACAAGCACTTGAGGCGGAGTGGGATCTATTGGTGGTGGATGAAGCGCACATCTAGAATGGAGCCAAGATAAACCAAGCCGCGAATACCAAGTGGTCGAAGGGCTAGCGCAAAACACCCCAGCGGTACTGCTGCTAACGGCAACGCCGGAGCAATTGGGCCGTGAAAGCCACTTTGCGCGTTTGCGTTTGCTCGATCCCGATCGTTTTTACGATTATGAGGCGTTCGTTGAAGAAGAAGAGCAATATGCGCCCGTAGCCGATTCAGTCAGTGCCCTGTTTTCGGGTGAGAAGTTGCAAAACGAAGCCAAAAACCAAATCACCGAGCTACTTTCAGAGCAAGACGTTGAGCCGCTGTTTCGCATTATTGAAAGCGATGCCGATGAAGAGAGCAAAGCCTCTGCTCGCCAAGAGCTGATTGATAATCTGATGGATCGCCATGGCACAGGCCGCGTGCTGTTTAGAAACACCCGCGCTGCGATTAAAGGATTCCCTGTGCGTAATGTGCACTTGATGCCGATGGAAATCCCCACGCAATACACGACTTCGATGCGAGTGGCTGGCATGATCGGCGGTAAGCTCAGTGCTCAGGCTCGCGCGATGAAAATGCTCTATCCCGAAGAGATTTTCCAAGAGTTTGAAGGCGATGATGCAAGCTGGTGGCAGTTCGATTCTCGCGTGAATTGGCTGCTTGAAAAAGTGAAAGAGAAACGCAGCGAAAAGATTTTAGTGATCGCTTCTCGCGCTAGCACCGCGTTACAACTGGAGCAAGCGCTGCGTGAGCGTGAAGGCATTCGCGCTACGGTTTTTCATGAAGGTATGTCGATTTTAGAACGTGATAAAGCCGCCGCTTATTTCGCACAAGAAGAGGGTGGCGCGCAAGTGCTTATCTGTAGTGAAATCGGCTCTGAAGGGCGTAACTTCCAATTTGCTAACCAGTTGGTGATGTTTGATCTGCCGTTTAACCCAGATCTTTTAGAGCAACGCATTGGCCGTTTGGATCGTATTGGTCAACACCGTGATATCGATATCCATGTGCCGTACCTTAAAGGCACATCGCAAGCGATTTTGGCGCGTTGGTTTGATGAAGGCTTGAATGCATTTGCTGAAACCTGCCCAACAGGCCGCGCTGTGTATGATAAATATACCGATGATCTGATTGACATGCTGGCTTCGGGAAATATCGATACGCTGGATGAGATCATTGAACAGTCAGCAACGCTCAACAAAACGTTGAAGGCTCAGCTTGAACAAGGGCGTGACCGACTGCTTGAAATGCATTCAAACGGTGGCGAAAAAGCATTGAAAATCGTCGAAAGTATAGCATCAACGGATGGCGATACTAACTTGGTTACTTTGATGCGATCGGTTTAAACCAAGATGATCGGGGTGAAAACGCGCTGGTGGTCACACCATCAGAGCACATGATGGTGCCAAGCTACCCCGGTTTGCCGTATGAAGGAGCGACCATCACTTTTGATCGTGATACGGCATTATCGCGTGAAGATATGAATTTCATCAGTGGGAACACCCGATGATTCAAGGCGGGATCGACCTACTGATGAGCGAAGGCGTGGGAACATCAGCGGTTTCTCTGCTGAAAAATAAAGCTCTGCCTGTTGGGACTTTGCTGCTTGAGTTGATCTATGTGGTGGATGCACAAGCGCCAAAACGCAGTGGCATCAGCCGCTTCCTTCCTCAAACACCAATCCCGTTTGATGATGGGATGCGCGTGGTAATGATCTCTCCGCGCAAGTTGAGTTTGAAAGCTTCAACCGCCAATTAAGCCTGTGAATCGTCATTTGGCCAGCAAGGCTTGTTACGTCGACGAGATGTCAAAAAGATGTAGCATAGCTTAATTGCTGCCAGTGAAAGCCAAGTTGTGAGCCGTGTTGAAGCGATTCGTGACAAGCGCAAAAAGAGATGCAGTCGAGCTTAAACGGTGAACTGGAGCGCTATTGGCGCTTAAAGCAGTCAACCCGAAACATTCGTGATGGAGAGAATCAGCGCGATTGAAGAGCAGATTAACGAGTTAAGCGGTTACATCGGTAAAGCGCAATTCCAACTGGATTCGTTGCGTTTAATCGTTGTGACGCATAACTGATCCCTTTACTTGGCCCTTGTGGCGTTTACATTAAAAATAAACAAAGGCCTTTTCGATAGGCCTTTGTTTTGTCTGCTGTTACATAATCCACTTCCACCAAATAAATAGCGCTAAAAAGCCAAACAGATAAACAAGCCCTACGATAGACAGCGCTTTGAGTTTTTTCTACTGCGAGTTCAGCTGGAAAGGTGTTTTAGTCACCAGTATATAGTTGAGCAGCGCAAAAATTGGCGTGGTCATAAACGCCATGATCATCGCAAAAATTCAGCATTGGCTATCAGTGGCTGAAGCCCAAAAGGCAATGATGGCCAGCGCTAAAGCCATACCACGATGACCCAAGCTTGGTAGCAACGTGGGCTTTGGCTCTCTTTGTTTTGCAAAAGACGTTGTGATTCTGCAATCACTCGTGAATAGCCATCAATAACGGTGAGTGGTGCTACCAAAAATACAGAAAAAGGCGATCACTGCAATCAAATAACGTGACCACTCACCTATGGGTTGAAGCGTACAATCGACCAATTGATTGCAAAAGCCGACGCCAGATTTCGAGAGCTCAACGCCTGTTCCGTGTATACTAAGGCACCAAGCGCCAAAAATACAATCGCCAAGATTGCAGTACCGATATAGCCCACATTGAAATCAAATAGTGCGGATTGCGGGCGTCACTTGCTGCTCTTGGCATTGACGTTTGAGCCACACTGAAGTGATGCTCGAAATCTCAATGGGTGCGGGCATCCAGCCCATAGTTACTACCAAAAAACCGATCGCGGCGAGTGTCCAAGGTGAAGGTGAAATAGGTTTCCACTACTATCTGCGCTGGGTTTTGCGACGGCAATCACACGGCGAGTAAGGTGGCGAATTGTCAGGTATCTGGCCATAATCATTTAGAAAGTGAGTCGAGCGCGCGAAAGGTGGCCTTGCAAAAAGGATCAGCAAACAAGTGGTCAGCACAATCACGGAAAGAACAATATTGCCCAGCTCAAAAGGGACAAAATAGGCCAGTAAGCTGGCGCTAAACAGCAGTAACGCGGGCGGTGTTTATATGGCCGATACCACGTCGTAAGAGGGCAAAAACCCTTAAGTAAGCACGCCCGAGATGAGGCATAGCCTTGTACTAAACTTTTGCCTGTCCCCATGGTGTATTGAATGCCAGCCTTAAAAAAGGGGTATTTTAATAAGTTGACCAGCAAAATGAGGCCTGCGAGTTGCCAGCCATAATTGCGGCCTGCTTGAGTTGACGCGACGAGATGAGAGCGGCCGACGGCTGCTGCTGCCATCATAATGCCCGGCCCGAGTGGTACGAAGCAGTTGTGATAGGGTTAAACGTTTGGCCGATTGATAAGGGACGCTGTGTTCCATTCTTGTTCCTTAGACTTGATGTTGTGTTATTTATAATTTTTGCTTTTGAAGCTGACTTTAATGTCAAGCTCATCAATCAATATCACACCCCAGTTAATCTGTCAATTTTAAGTTACATTTGCAAGTGATATTTCTAAGCAAGGCTAACTTACTGACGATTTCGTGATTTAACGAAACTAAGATGACTCTTCTCTATTGGCTTGGCGGAGAGGTTGTTATAATGCGCCGATTTTTTTAGGAGAAACCTTCGATGGCTATGCTTGAATACACGCCGCCCACAGATCCTTGGATTGGATATTGTCTATGAAGGATGAGCAGGATTCTCGCGGTGAATAAACCTTCAGGTCTGCTGTCGGTTCCAGGACGCTTGCCTGAGCATCACGACAGTATGTGGAGTCGTGTGGCTGAGCAATATCCAGAGATCCAAGTGTTGCATCGTTTTGGATATGTCGACTTCTGGCTTGATGGTGCTGGCAAAAAATAAATACGCGGAAGGGGCATTGAAAAAGCAGTTTCAATACCGTTTAACGCATAAAATTTATTACGCTCGCGTGTGGGGCGTAATGGGGCTTGACGAGGGGGTGGTTGAGTTACCCCTGATTTGCGATTGGCCAAATCGGCCTAAACAGAAAGTCTGCTTTGAAGATGGAAAACCATCAAAAACTTTATATCAAGTAGCGAAAAGAGAAGAAAAAACGACAATTGTACGTCTTCTTCCCGTAACTGGCCGTTCGCACCAATTACGTGTTCACATGCAAGCTTTGGGTTATCCGATTGTGGGTGATGAGTTTTATGCCCCGCAAGAAGCGCAAGATTTTTCTGATCGCTTAGCATTGCATGCCGCAGAGCTCAGTTTTTATCACCCAAAGAGTCATTGGTTGCGTAACCTTTTTGTTGCTTGTGACTTTTATCCCGAAGCACAAGAGCAAATTTTGCAACACTTTGATCCTGAGCGAAAATTACCAGATTACAAAACGTTGCCACGACCTTAGTGTGATGTGGGTGGCGACAAGGAGCTGATATGTCACTACCCACGGTTGTCTTTCTCGATAGGGCCACAATCCCTGCTTATATTCGATTGCCAAGCTTACCTTTTGCTCATCATTGGCTTGAGTTTGACTTTACTTCTGCCGAACAAGCGCTCGATCGCCTATCTCAAGCCGATATCGTAATCACCAATAAAGTGGTGCTGGATAGGGTGCTACTCTCACAATGTCCGAAATTGCGCTTGATTGCTGTGTCGGCCACAGGCGTCAATAACGTCGATGTCGATTACTGTCGTGAAGCAGGCATCGCACTGGTGAATGTTCAAGGCTACGCCACCCGTTCTGTTCCGGAACATGTAGTTGGGATGATTTATGCCTTAAGGCGTAACCTGTTTGCTTATCATCAAGATATTGCCAATGGCGAGTGGCAGCGCAATCAACAATTTTGCTTTTTTACTCATCCGATAGGGGATGTTGCAGGTTCAACGCTTGGTGTAGTCGGGAGTGGCGCGCTCGGACAGGCAACCGCAACGTTGGCACGAGCGATAGGCATGCAGGTGATATTTGCTGAACGAAAGGGGGCCAAGTTATGCCGGCAAGGTTTTATGCCCTTTGAACAAATGTTAGCGGAGGCGGATGTTGTGAGTTTACATTGCCCATTGAGCGAACAAACCCGAAATCTGATAGGTGAGAACGAATTAAAGATGATGAAGCCTAATACATTGTTGATTAACGCAGGCCGTGGTGGTTTGGTTGATGAGCAAGCACTTGTGACAGCATTGAAATCTGGGCAAATTGCTGGCGCTGGAGTGGATGTATTCAGTCGAGAACCAGCGGATAAAACAAATCCCTTACTAGCCAATATGGATTTGCCAAATTTGTTGCTTACACCACACGTGGCATGGGGTAGTGACTCAGCTATTTCACAATTGGCAACGATTTTGATGGATAACATTGCCGCGTTTGAGCGCGGAGAGCACAAAAATCGCGTCTGCTGATGGCGTGAATAGAACAAAAAGGTCGGTATTTTCACACCGACCTTTTTAATGGTAACGCAATCGCGATTATAGCGCGGCTATGGTCGCTTTTCTGTTCTTCCAGTTTAACCAAGGTATCTTGATAGCCATTCAGCTTTTGACGCTCGATAGCGACAACGGCTTCGGGTGCTTTAGCGACGAACCCCTTGGTTATTGAGTTTGCCTTCAATGCGTTTGATTTCGCCTTGAGTTTTAGCAATCTCTTTTGCTAAGCGCTCTAGCTCGCATCTTTATCAATCAAACCAGCCATTGGGATCATCAGTTCAGATTGACCAACCAGCGCCGTTGCACAAGCGGGAGTCTCTTCACCCTCTTCAAGAACGCGTAGAGCCTCCAGTTTAGCCAGTGACAACAGTACCGCTTTGTTCGCTTCTAAACGTGCCACTTCTTGCTTTTGGCGGCCTTTTAGCATCACGTTAAGAGGTTTGCCTGGGTTGATATCGTACTCGGCACGTAGGTTGCGAATGCTAGTAATAAAGGCTTTCACCCATTCGATATCATCCAGCGCCGCTTGGTTGAAGTTCGCTTCATCGTACTGAGGCAGCGCTTGCAGCATGATGGTATCCCCTTCAACGCCGTCCACTAATGGCTTAATGCTTTGCCAAATGGTTTCAGTGATATACGGGATCACTGGGTGCGCGAGGCGTAATGTTTTCTCTAATACCGTAATTAATGTACGGCGTGTTGCACGTTGCTGCGCTTCACTGCCTTTCCATAATACGGGCTTAGTCAGCTCTAAGTACCAGTCGCAGAATTGGTTCCAGATGAATTCGTAAAGGGTATTTGCCGCCATATCTAAACGGAAGTTGTTGATATGGTTGTTGAACTCTTTAGCCGCCAATTCAAATTGAGACTCGATCCATTTATCGGCTAACGAATACTCAAGCTCGCTACCTGCGTTAAAGCCACAATCGAGATCTTCGGTATTCATCAACACGTAACGGCTCGCGTTCCAGAGTTGTTTACAGAAGTTGCGGTAACCTTCTAGGGCGTTTCATGTCCCAGTTGATATCACGACCGGTTGAAGCCATCGCTGCTAGCGTGAAACGCAGTGCGTCGGTTCCATAAGATTCGATACCATTTTCAAAGGTTTTACGTGTATTTTTCTCGATCTTGGCTGCAAGCTGTGGCTGCATCATGTTGCCACAACGTTTTTCAACCAGAGATTCAAGATCAATACCATCGACCATGTCGATAGGATCAAGCACGTTGCCTTTAGATTTTGACATTTTGGTCGCCGTTTTCATGCACGGATAAGGCCGTGTGAACATAAAACAGTTTTAAAATGCACTTGTGGTTTACCATTCTCATCTTTACAGAAGTGCATGGTCATCCATGATCATGCGTGCAACCCAGAAGAAGATGATGTCAAAACCAGTAACAAGAACGTCAGACGGGTGGAATGTTTTTAGTGCCTCAGTATTTTCTGGCCAGCCTTGTGTACCAAAAGTCCAAAGAGCAGAGGAGAACCCAAGTGTCCAATACATCATCATCTTGGCGCAGTACCACCACTGGTGCTAGGTTGTTTTGTTCGCGCACTTTCTCTTCGTTACGGCCGACATAAACGTTGCCGTCGTTGTCATACCAAGCAGGAATACGATGACCCCACCAAAGTTGGCGTGAGATACACCAATCTTGCACGTCACGCATCCATGAGAAGTACATGTTTTCGTACTGCTTAGGCACAAATTGAATCTCGCCATCTTTCAACGGCTTTGGTTGCGACTTCCGCTAGTGGCGCTGTGCGTACGTACCATTGGTCGGTCAGCATCGGTTCGATAACCACACCACCACGGTCACCGTAAGGAATGGTGAGGTCGTGATCTTTGATTTCTTCAAGCAGGCCGAGAGCTTCAAATTCAGCTACGATGCTTTACGTGCCGCAAAGCGCTCCATGCCTTGGTATTTAGCAGGAAGATCGCTGCTGTAAGCGTCACTTGGTTCACCATTGGTGTTGAACACTTCGGCGGCGTCACGAATGTTGGCATCAAAGGTGAAAATGTTGATCATCGGCAGTTGGTGGCGCTTACCGACTTCATAGTCATTGAAGTCGTGAGCAGGGGTGATCTTCACACAACCTGTGCCTTTTTCCATGTCTGCGTGCTCATCGCCCACGATAGAAATGCGACGATTGACGATTGGCAGCATGATCTCTTTGCGATCAGAGCTTGGTAGCGTGGATCTTCAGGGTTAACCCGCTACGCCTGTGTCACCCAGCATGGTTCAGGACGAGTGGTCGCAACAACAATGTAGTCTTTACCGTCTGCTGTTTTTACGCCGTCAGCCAGTGGGTAACGGAAGTGCCACATGTGACCTTTGACGTCTTTGTTTTCTACTTCTAGATCAGAAATTGCAGTGTGCAGTTTTGGATCCCAGTTCACAAGACGTTTACCACGGTAGAGTAAATCTTCTTGTAAAGGCGAACAAACACTTCTTGAACGGCATTTGATAGGCCCGCATCCATAGTGAATCGTTCACGATCCCAGTCTACCGATGCGCAAGGCGGCGAAGCTGTTAGTGATGGTGCACCTGATTCGTCTTTCCATTCCCTAATTTTGTCAATGAAGGCATCACGGACCGTAATCGTGTTTGGTTTTGCCTTCTTCTGCGGCAATTTTACGTTCAACCAACATTTGGGTAGCAATACCGGCGTGGTCTGTACCCACTTGGCCATAAGGTATTTTTGCCTTTCATGCGTTCGCAGCGGATCAAAGTATCCATAATGGTGTTTTGGAATGCGTGACCCATATGAAGGCTACCAGTGACGTTCGGCGGTGGGATCATGATGCTGTACGCATCTTTTGATGTATCACCGTGAGCTTAAAGTAGCCGTTCTCTTCCCAAGTCTGATACAGAGCTTGTTCGATTGCTGTTGGGTTTATATGTCTTTTCCATAGTGCTCTTAAATGGATACTTGTGAATGGTTAATCTTAGTCAAACTTCATAAGTGAAGGATCTTGTTAAAGATCGCCTTAACTATAAGGTTTGACCTATGGATGTTGGATCTCGATTGTTTGTAATTGGTAGCCAGCTTGACGGTAGATTTTATACCTTTCGCGTGCTCGTTGCTTTGCTTTTTCTTCGCAGGGGACGAAGTCTACCACCTCAGCAAAGGCGTTCGCAAAGGTGTATGATTATCCGCCACATTTATTACCAGTTGACGATTCCAATTGGGTTTGACGTTGGGTAGCCATCTCGATATGTGTTGCGTATTTCGGCCTTCACCCACCAGATTGTGCGCGACAAACTGTTCTGCAGGCACTTGCCATAAATGTTCGGCAACTGTTCAGGCGTGAGTTTTATCATCACAATGCAGATAAATTTTTGCCCCTTGTTTGGCGAAGTGATGAGCCAGAAATAGGACATATTGCTCAAAGCCTGCCAGCGTTGCCTGTGGGCTTTCTTCGTTCAGCAATGTAAAAGGTGGCTCGCTGCATGTTGTCACCTACTATCTAATCGCTCATCAACAAAAAAGGGCCTTGCGGCCCTTTTCACATTTTGAGGTTATTCCTCAGACTCTTGGCCGCTGCGGTTCAATAAGAACTGACGAGCAATGAGACGGGACGACCTGTTGATCCTTTTGCTGCACCTGACTTCCACGCGGTGCCAGCAATATCCAAATGCGCCCAGTTATATTTCTTAGCAAATTTAGATAAGAAGCAGCAGCGGTAATCGTACCACCAGGGCGACCACCGATATTTGCCATATCAGCAAATGGGCTCTTTAGCTGCTCGTGGTACTCGTCGGCCATTGGTAGACGCCATGCGCGATCGCTTGCTTGTTCGGAAGCATTAACCAATTCATGCGCCAATGGGTTGGTGGTTTGAAACCACGCCACTGATGTGGTGACCTAATGCAATCACACAAGCGCCAGTTAGTGTCGCCACATCTACCACGCAATCGGGTTCAAAACGCTCAACGTAAGTGAGTGCATCACATAGCACTAAGCGACCTTCGGCATCGGTATTGAGTACTTCAACCGTTTGGCCAGACATAGTCGTGAGAATGTCACCAGGGCGATAGGCATTGCTGCCTGGCATGTTTTCACAGCCGGCTAAGATACCCACGACATTTAATGGCAATTTCAATTTAGCCATGCTTTCATTGCGCCCAAAGACTGACGCCGCACCGCACATGTCATACTTCATTTCATCCATGCCTTCGCCTGGTTTTAATGAAATACCGCCGGAATCAAACGTTAGGCCTTTACCCACCAACACAATTGGTTTTGCATCTGGATCTGGGTTGCCCTTTGTACTCAATGACCGACATCATCGACTCATTTTTTGAACCACGACCGACAGCGAGGTAAGAGGTCATGCCCAACTTTTCCATCTCTTCTTCACAATGATTTTGGTGGTGACGCTCTCGTAGTCGTCCGCTAAGCGGCGCGCTTGAGATGCAAGATAAGCTGGGTTGGCAATGTTGGGTGGCATATTGCCGAGATCTTTCGACGCTTTCACACCGGATGCAATCGCAAGGCCGTGTGTAATCGCGCGCTTCACCTAAGTTAAGCTCACGGCGAGTCGGTACGTTAAAGACAAGTTTGCGCAGTGGGCGGCGAGTCTCAGGTTTTCACGCTCTTGAATTGATCAAAGGTGTACAGACCATCTTTCGTTGCTTCAACCGCTTGGCGTACTTTCCAATAAGTATCGCGACCTTTAACGTGTAGTTCAGTCAGAAAACATACGGCTTCCATTGACACGTTTCGTTCAGTGTGCTGATGGTTTTTGAATGATTTCTTTGTACTGACGTTCGCCTAATTCGCGCTCTTTACCACAACCTACCAGTAAAAACGCGTTCAGACAGAACACCAGGGACTTGATGCAGCAGTAGCATCTGCCGGGTTTACCCTCGAGATCCCCACGGCGAAGTAGTGAACTTATATAGCCGTCGCTGATTTTATCAAGCTGCTCTGCTACTGGAGAAAGGCGGCGTGGTTCGAACACTCCAACAACGATACATGCGCTACGTTGTTTCTCTGGACTGCCACTTTTTACACTGAACTCCATGCGTACTCCTACATCCTGAAGACAAATAGAACTAAATGTTAGATAATGTGCTCTTAGTGGTTGAATCCGAGTTTGGATCTACTTTTAATTGAACGTCTAACAGTTAGTGAAAATTTTAAAAATAAAAGGTTCAACGGAAATTATAGTGATTCAATCAAGAAAAAACAAGTTTTGTATAGGTAATTTCAGCGTGATTATTGTTAGATATTTGATCCGCGAGACACTCAGAGCCAATTTTCGATCTTTTTCGTACTGTTTCTCGTGTTTCTTAGCCAACGATTTATTCGCGTTTGGCTGAAGCTTCCGATGGTGACATTCCAGCACGAATGATCTATCTATTGTGAGTTTAAATATGCCCGCAATGGGGTTATTAATGCTGCCTTTGAGTTTGTATATCGGCTTCTTACTGACTTTTGGGCGTTTGTACGCAGAAAGCGAAATTACGGGATGAATGCCACTGGCATCGGCAATAAATTTTTGATCCGTGCTGCACTCTATTTGGCTTTGATCACTTCAGGTGCTGCAGCATTTAACGCATTCTGGTTGGCGCTTGGAGCCAAGACAAAGAAGCACAATTATGGAGCAGCTCGCAGCAGAAAAATAGTGTTGATTTGCTACAGAGAGGACAATTTCAACGCACACCAGATGGTTCCTCAGTAGTTTCATCGAAAATATTGAAAACAAAAAACTGCATAATGTGTTTGTATGCGCAGCTTTGCACCAAAGGATTCGATACTCCCCGAGTGTGATGTTCTCTAATTCTGGTGATGTTCAAAGAGCTCAGTGATGGCCGTCAGATGATCACCATGTATGACGGGATTTCGCTATGAAGGCGTGCCAACACGCGTTGATTAATGATCACAAAATTTGACGAATACGAAGGTTTAATTGGGCAGCGTGAAGTTAAACCCAAAGGACGTGATGGGAGGCGTTACCGACATCCAATCTGCTTTCCAACCCGGATCGAAGAGCGAAGCTGAGTTGCAATGGCGAATTTCTCTGGTGATTTGTATTCCATTACTCACCATGCTGGTGTCCCTTTGTCGGCGTTAACCCTCGGCAAGGACGCCTTGCGAAAATGGACTGCAATCTTAATTTATTTGGCCTATTTATGGCCATCAGCGCAACCAAGTCCGCCATTGAAGATGGGCTCACTTGCTACGGTGATACGGTATGTGGCCAATCAATGCTGCGTTACTTTGGCGGCGATTTCAGTGAATATCATGGACACGTGTGCCAGTGCGGCGCTTCAAAGATAAACTAAGACTAAAGAAGGCAGCATAACGCGTGTTTAAGATTTAGATTTATACGTCGGCCGTACTATTGTTGCGACAACCTCGCTAGTGCTGGCGACCTTTGTTGGTTTGTCCGGCATTATCAAATATGTTGAGCATTGAGGAAAGTCGGGGAAGGAAGCTACGATTTACTGCAAGCTTTACTGTTTGTGGTGTTGAGCATTCCTCGTGATATCGAGATGTTTTTTCCTATGGCCGCCTTACTCGGTGCGTTGATTGGGTTAGGTATGTTGGCATCAAGTTCTGAGCTCGTTGTCATGCAAGCTGCGGGGTTTTCTAAGCTTAATATCGGTATGTCGGTATTAAAAACCGCAGTGCCATTAATGATCATTGTCACCTTGCTTGGCCAATGGGGAGCACCCCAAGCGCAGAAGATGGCGCGAGATCTGCGAGCTTTTTCTCTCTCTGGCGGTTAGTATTGTTTCAGTGCGCAGCGGTGTGTGGGCGCGCGATGTGAATGATTTTATCTTTATTGGTAAAATTGATGACAACAAACTCTATGGCTTAAATATGTGGCGCTTTGATAACAATAAGAGTTTGCAAAACATCCTTTTTGCCGAAGAGGTGGATTACGATAAAGACAATCAATGGGTAATGAAAAATGTTCAAATCACCGACATGCGCGATGATGTATTGATAACAAAGCAAACATTACCTGAATACCGTTGGACGACCTCATTAGCTCCAGACAAACTGGCGGTTGTCACGGTCAAGCCTGAAGAGTTGTCACTGAGTGGCTTGTATGATTATGTCAGCTATTTAAAAACGTCGGAGCAAGATGCTTCACGGTACGATCTGGCGTTGTGGCGTAAAATTACTCAACCTTTTTCTATTGCTGTGATGATGCTAATGGCACTGTCGTTTATTTTTGGGCCATTGCGCAGCGTTACTATGGGCGCAAGGATTTTGTCAGGCGTGATTGCAGGCTTTACATTTTATATTTCCAGTGAGTTTTTCGGCCCACTGAGTCTTGTTTATGGTATCCCACCAGTGTTTGGTGCCGTCGCACCCAGTTTGGTGTTTCTCAGCGTTGCCGTAATGTTGTTAAGACGAAAACTCTAAAAATGACAGGTAAGAACTATTAACAAAAAGGAAGGGCAAACTTTCCTTTTTGTTATTCCGACTCAATTAACTTTAGGAAGTACCACTACTTTCGTTTTGGCCCAAATATCTTGGAACCCTCTTTTTTGTTGATCAAAGGGTACGGTGAGGTTTGCCAAGCCAAAGCCTGAGGTGAACAAACGTATTAAAGCTTGCGTGGCGCTGATTGAATTTCCATCTTGTTCGTTAATTATCAAAAGTCGCCAAGCACGCATCCCTAATGTCTGGCCTGCTCTTGTCCAGAAAAAGACGAAGAAGTAGACCCAGACAGCGGCAAGGTAAAATGTGTAAACATAGCTCCAAATGGGATGACGAGTGAGAAAGTCGCTGACATCTGCATACGAGCCATAGCTCATCACATTCAACGCAACGAGAGCTTCTAATATAGCAACGACAACACCAGCAGCCATCATCTCAAGAGCAATGATGATTAATGCATCGTAAATGAGCGCACCAAATCGGCGTAGTAATCCGGCAGGCGGTAGAGAAATAGAGTTACTCATCATATCTAAACATCTTTTGTATTCGCGAAATTGCAGCAGCATATAGCCTCGAAGAGGATCTGAAAAGAGAAGAGACGCACAGCTTGAAGGTTTGTGGCGAAAATATCGGCAAACGATTTGTATTTCAATATTTTGTTATTGCGCCAATAACTTTCTTACGTATAATGCCAACCATCAAAGGGCAATGCCCAAGATGCCGGTGTGGTGAAATTGGTAGACACGACGGATTCAAAATCCGTTTCCTTCGGGAGTGGCGGTTCAAGTCCGCCCACCGGTACCATAATTTAAACAACAAAGCCTCGACGAAAGTCGGGGCTTTGTTGTTTTTGTCCTCGAAATAATAGTCCACTATCTTAGATGAATGGGACTCTTTTGATAGCCTTCACATACTTCTATATTGAACAGCGCACATTTCTTGCTTCTAGCCATACACATTTATATCAACACTACTAATATGTAGTTGATGAACTTTTGAGTGACTTCTTTTAAACTCATTAACTACTTAGTACTTAAGGTGTTATATAAATTGTGGCAAGCATAAAAATCACAGTAGATAGATTGCAGCCTGGCCTGCACATTAAGTTGCCCGTAAAGTGGAACGAACACCCCTTTCTTTTTAATAGCTTTAAGATTAAATCCCAAGAACAGATTCAATTGATAAAACACTTGGGGATTCAACATGTTTATATCAATCCTGCGCAAAGCGATACTCAACCCTTACCTGTCAATACGCAGCCGGAAGCCATAGAAAAATCTTCAGAGATGGAGAGTGAGGCTGAAAAATTGTGGGAAGAGAAGCAGAAACGGATTGAAAAGTTGAACGCATATCGTAGGCGAGTTCTAAACTGTGAAAAAGAGTTTGAGCGTTCTCTATCCCGCATGCGTGCGGTAATGAACAAGATACGCAATCGGCCAGAGGATGCGATAGATGAAGCTTCAATTTTGGTTGAAGATATCGTCGATAAGCTACTGAGTGAAGATAGCGTTACGCTGCATTTAATGAATGGCAAAAGTGAGTTTGAAGGCATCTACTTTCATTCACTCAACGTTTCGGTCATTGCAATGATGATAGGAAAAGCGAAAGGGTATGATGCTCAAAAAATCAAAGAACTTGCTTTTGCTGCGCTGTTTCATGATATAGGCAAAATTAAGGTTCCCACCGCGATTGTTAGAAAGAAAACAACACTGACAGAGCCCGAACAAAATTATCTCAAATTACATACTAAGTATGGTTTGGATATTGCGAGTCATATCGATAGCTTTCCAGAAAGTGCAAAGAGAGTAATAGAACAGCATCATGAACTCAATGACGGCAGTGGGTATCCGCTTGGTTTAAAGGAATCGGCTATTGATGAGCTTTCACAGGTCATTACGGGAGGGCGTTCAGAATTCTGTGTCAGCTAATTTTGGCTAAATATCTAAGACGTCATCCAAGCGACCTTCAAAATGAATCGCCAGTTGAGACAATGTCATATTCCAATTCTGTATTGGCATTGTCCATTTCTTAGAAGCATTCAATATCCCAGCATACAGTAGCTTAAGCAAGCTATTTTCATTTGGGAACCCACCCTTAGTTTTGGTCAGTTTACGGAATTGGCGATGTACGGCTTCAATAGCATTTGTCGTGTAAATAGCCTTTCGGACGTATTCTGGATATTTAAAGTAAACCGATAAATTTGCCCATTTGTTCCGCCAGGAACGAATCACTATTGGGTATTGCTGTCCCCATTTGGCTTCCAAACGATCCAACTCCATCTCGGCCGCTTCTTTGCTGACAGCCCGATAGACTGGCTTCAAGTCGGCCATAAACGCCTTCTGATGCTTAGAGGCAACATATTTCATAGAGTTACGGATTTGGTGAATGATGCATTGCTGAACTTCTGTATCAGGATAGATGGTTGCTATCGCTTCTGGGAAGCCTGTTAGCCCATCTACGCAGGCGATCAAGATATCTTCAACGCCGCGGTTATACAGATCTGTTAGCACGGAGAGCCAGTAATTAGCGCCTTCCGACTCTGACAGATAAAGACCGAGTAGCTCCTTTTTCCCCTCAACATCTAAGCCCAATATTGTGTATATCGCTTTGCTAACGTAGCGTCCGTCTTCTTTGATTTTATAGTGGATGGCATCAAGCCAGACAAAGGGATAAAGTGCATCGAGCGGACGTTGCTGCCACTCCTTCAGCTCAGGTATCAAACGGTCGGTAACACCTGTGATGGTGGCCTCAGAGACATCAATGCCATACATATCTTCTACGTGACCACGGATATCACGGTAGCTCATACCGAGCGAGAACATGGATAGGATCTTACGGTCGATCTCATCGGTCAATTTAGTCTGGTTCTTCTTAACTAACTGGGGTTCAAATGTTCCAGAGCGGTCGCGTGGGGTATCCAGTTCAAACGTGCCGACAGAAGACTTAATCGTTTTCTTGCTTGAGCCGTTCTTACGGTTAGGTTGCTCATCACCTTCAAGGTGCTGTTCGAGTTCTGCTTTCAAAGCAGCTTCTGTGATTTGTTTAATGAGCGGAGTTAAGAAGCCATCTTTACCTGTCAGGTCTTGGCCTGACTGAAGGGCTTTAATAGCTTGTTCTAGATCGAAGTCTTTGTTCATGTGTCATTCCTGTTTTGTATATCATACTGAAATGACACAGATTTCTAAACACTACCCATTACGGTCGCGAATGTATTTGATAATTTGTGTCATCCCAATATCGTTGCAGAGCAGAAGATTCCTTATATTGCACTTTCCTATATGTATAAGCATTGTAATCATTTATATAGTAACGAAAACTTAAACGTATTGGTTAAATTTATGGGCGTTTTCCCTCCGGGAACCGTTGTTCAGCTTTCTAACAATATGGTTGGGTTAGTCATCTCCGTAAACGCCAGCCACTTACTATATCCTAATGTATTGATTTACGACCCTTAGGTTCCGCGAACCCAAGCGCCCATTATTGATTTAGCTGATCGAGATTTGAAAATTGTTAATGCTATTCTTCCGCATAAACTTCCGGATAAAATCCGAGACTATCTTAACCCACGCTCTAGAATCTCTTATTTCTTCGATAGTGATGAGTAATATGCTTCTTTGTACTGCCTCAGTGCGAGCTTTCATTGACGAAGAAAAGCACGCAATATGAAGTGTGTCACCTCAATGCTCTGGTGATAACAAGGAGATTTAGAGAGGGAAATAGGTCGCTAATTAATCGATATTTAACGCTTTGGCGTCTTTTTGTTCACTTGAGCTATCAGAAGGTACTTTTTTCTAAAAACCGCTTGCACTCATCTTCGTTCTCCCTATAATGCCGCCTCACTGACACGGCACAGCCAGTAAGGGTTCAAGCCCAACCAGCAGCCAATCAGTAGGTCAAATCAATAAGACGAAATAATTTAATAAAGTGTTTGACACTTTCCATTATCTCGCTAGAATGGCCGCCTCTTCAAAGGAAGCCTCGGCAACCCAGCGAAGAACGCTCTTTAACAATATAAACCTATCAATCTGTGTGGGCACTCATTGATGATAATCAAAAAAGATTTATCAATGAACTGAGTGACCAATCAGAATCAAGTTTACTTGATTTTGGCACAGTCAATTCATTGTTGTTCTGTTGGAACAACAATAGCTTTAAAATTACTTTTTACTTTCGAGTAAAAACAGTTTTGAAGTCAGTATTCATTGAGCCGGTCTTAGGACCAACAAAACTTTAATTGAAGAGTTTGATCATGGCTCAGATTGAACGCTGGCGGCAGGCCTAACACATGCAAGTCGAGCGGCAGCACAGAGGAACTTGTTCCTTGGGTGGCGAGCGGCGGACGGGTGAGTAATGCCTAGGAAATTGCCCTGATGTGGGGGATAACCATTGGAAACGATGGCTAATACCGCATGATGCCTACGGGCCAAAGAGGGGGACCTTCGGGCCTCTCGCGTCAGGATATGCCTAGGTGGGATTAGCTAGTTGGTGAGGTAATGGCTCACCAAGGCGACGATCCCTAGCTGGTCTGAGAGGATGATCAGCCACACTGGAACTGAGACACGGTCCAGACTCCTACGGGAGGCAGCAGTGGGGAATATTGCACAATGGGCGCAAGCCTGATGCAGCCATGCCGCGTGTATGAAGAAGGCCTTCGGGTTGTAAAGTACTTTCAGTCGTGAGGAAGGTGGTGTTGTTAATAGCAGCATCATTTGACGTTAGCGACAGAAGAAGCACCGGCTAACTCCGTGCCAGCAGCCGCGGTAATACGGAGGGTGCGAGCGTTAATCGGAATTACTGGGCGTAAAGCGCATGCAGGTGGTGGATTAAGTCAGATGTGAAAGCCCGGGGCTCAACCTCGGAACCGCATTTGAAACTGGTTCACTAGAGTACTGTAGAGGGGGGTAGAATTTCAGGTGTAGCGGTGAAATGCGTAGAGATCTGAAGGAATACCGGTGGCGAAGGCGGCCCCCTGGACAGATACTGACACTCAGATGCGAAAGCGTGGGGAGCAAACAGGATTAGATACCCTGGTAGTCCACGCCGTAAACGATGTCTACTTGGAGGTTGTGGCCTTGAGCCGTGGCTTTCGGAGCTAACGCGTTAAGTAGACCGCCTGGGGAGTACGGTCGCAAGATTAAAACTCAAATGAATTGACGGGGGCCCGCACAAGCGGTGGAGCATGTGGTTTAATTCGATGCAACGCGAAGAACCTTACCTACTCTTGACATCCAGAGAAGCCAGCGGAGACGCAGGTGTGCCTTCGGGAACTCTGAGACAGGTGCTGCATGGCTGTCGTCAGCTCGTGTTGTGAAATGTTGGGTTAAGTCCCGCAACGAGCGCAACCCTTATCCTTGTTTGCCAGCGAGTAATGTCGGGAACTCCAGGGAGACTGCCGGTGATAAACCGGAGGAAGGTGGGGACGACGTCAAGTCATCATGGCCCTTACGAGTAGGGCTACACACGTGCTACAATGGCGCATACAGAGGGCAGCAAGCTAGCGATAGTGAGCGAATCCCAAAAAGTGCGTCGTAGTCCGGATTGGAGTCTGCAACTCGACTCCATGAAGTCGGAATCGCTAGTAATCGTAGATCAGAATGCTACGGTGAATACGTTCCCGGGCCTTGTACACACCGCCCGTCACACCATGGGAGTGGGCTGCAAAAGAAGTGGGTAGTTTAACCTTTCGGGGAGGACGCTCACCACTTTGTGGTTCATGACTGGGGTGAAGTCGTAACAAGGTAGCGCTAGGGGAACCTGGCGCTGGATCACCTCCTTATACGAAGATTACACTGATGAGTGTCCACACAGATTGATGGTTTATACAGTTTAAGAGACGATGCTGGGTCTGTAGCTCAGGTGGTTAGAGCGTTCGCCTGATAAGCGAGAGGTCGGTGGTTCAAGTCCACTCAGACCCACCAATTCTTCATCCCAGAAGATTGGCACACAGTATCACACACCTGATGGGGTTATAGCTCAGCTGGGAGAGCGCCTGCCTTGCACGCAGGAGGTCTGCGGTTCGATCCCGCATAGCTCCACCATCTTTAAGTGCACTAGCAATAGTGTTTTTAAAAATGGTTTTCATTAGAAAATCGTGCTCTTTAACAATTTGGAAAGCTGACTGATAACAACGAACGTGTTTGTTGTTATCAAATAAAAGTTCTCAACATCAATGCGTTTAACGTATTGATACCAAACACATTCAAGTGTTCTTGGGAAAGCTTACTTCGGTAAGTTTTCAAAATTGAGTCCGGCAAAATCAAACGTCTCTCGCTCATTCAAATAATGAGAGACAACCTTGGTGACTTGTCTACAACACGAAACTTCTTCGGGTTGTATGGTTAAGTGACTAAGCGTACACGGTGGATGCCTTGGCAGTCAGAGGCGATGAAGGACGTAGTAACTTGCGATAAGCGTAGATTAGGCAGTAACAGCCACTTGAGTCTACGATTTCCGAATGGGGAAACCCACGTGCATAAGTACGTATCCTTACCTGAATACATAGGGTAAGGAGGCAAACCGGGGGAACTGAAACATCTAAGTACCCCGAGGAGAAGAAATCAACAGAGATTCCGAAAGTAGCGGCGAGCGAAATTGGACTAGCCCTTAAGCTTTTAATGATGCAGGTGAAGCCTCTGGAAAGTGGCGCAATAAAGGGTGATAGCCCCGTAACTGTTCCATCATTATAAGTGAAATCGAGTAAGGCGGGACACGTGTTATCCTGTCTGAACATGGGGGGACCATCCTCCAAGGCTAAATACTACTGACTGACCGATAGTGAACCAGTACCGTGAGGGAAAGGCGAAAAGAACCCCTGTGAGGGGAGTGAAATAGAACCTGAAACCGTGTACGTACAAGCAGTAGGAGCACCTTCGTGGTGTGACTGCGTACCTTTTGTATAATGGGTCAGCGACTTATATTCAGTGGCAAGGTTAACCGAATAGGGGAGCCGTAGGGAAACCGAGTCTTAACTGGGCGCTTCAGTCTCTGGATATAGACCCGAAACCGGGTGATCTAGCCATGGGCAGGTTGAAGGTTGAGTAACATCAACTGGAGGACCGAACCGACTAATGTTGAAAAATTAGCGGATGACTTGTGGCTAGGGGTGAAAGGCCAATCAAACTCGGAGATAGCTGGTTCTCCCCGAAAGCTATTTAGGTAGCGCCTCGGACGAATACTACTGGGGGTAGAGCACTGTTAAGGCTAGGGGGTCATCCCGACTTACCAACCCTTTGCAAACTCCGAATACCAGTAAGTACTATCCGGGAGACACACGGCGGGTGCTAACGTCCGTCGTGGAGAGGGAAACAACCCAGACCGCCAGCTAAGGTCCCAAATTACTACTAAGTGGGAAACGATGTGGGAAGGCTCAGACAGCCAGGATGTTGGCTTAGAAGCAGCCATCATTTAAAGAAAGCGTAATAGCTCACTGGTCGAGTCGGCCTGCGCGGAAGATGTAACGGGGCTAAGTAGTAAACCGAAGCTGCGGCAATACAGTTTACTGTATTGGGTAGGGGAGCGTTCTGTAAGCCGTTGAAGGTGTGTTGTAAAGCATGCTGGAGGTATCAGAAGTGCGAATGCTGACATGAGTAACGATAAGGGGGGTGAAAAACCTCCCCGCCGGAAGACCAAGGGTTCCTGTCCAACGTTAATCGGGGCAGGGTAAGTCGACCCCTAAGGCGAGGCTGAAAAGCGTAGTCGATGGGAAACGGGTTAATATTCCCGTACTGCTTATAATTGCGATGGGGGGACGGAGAAGGCTAGGTGGGCCAGGCGACGGTTGTCCTGGTTCAAGTGCGTAGGCTAAGAGACTAGGTAAATCCGGTTTCTTGTTAGGCTGAGACACGACGTCGAGCTGCTACGGCAGTGAAGTCATTGATGCCCTGCTTCCAGGAAAAGCCTCTAAGCTTCAGATTATAAGCAATCGTACCCCAAACCGACACAGGTGGTCGGGTAGAGAATACCAAGGCGCTTGAGAGAACTCGGGTGAAGGAACTAGGCAAAATGGTACCGTAACTTCGGGAGAAGGTACGCTCTTATTGGTGAAGTCCCTCGCGGATGGAGCTGACGAGAGTCGCAGATACCAGGTGGCTGCAACTGTTTATTAAAAACACAGCACTGTGCAAAATCGCAAGATGACGTATACGGTGTGACGCCTGCCCGGTGCCGGAAGGTTAATTGATGGGGTTAGACTTAGGTCGAAGCTCTTGATCGAAGCCCCGGTAAACGGCGGCCGTAACTATAACGGTCCTAAGGTAGCGAAATTCCTTGTCGGGTAAGTTCCGACCTGCACGAATGGCGTAATGATGGCCACGCTGTCTCCACCCGAGACTCAGTGAAATTGAAATCGCTGTGAAGATGCAGTGTACCCGCGGCTAGACGGAAAGACCCCGTGAACCTTTACTACAGCTTGGCACTGAACATTGAACCTACATGTGTAGGATAGGTGGGAGACTTAGAAGCGCAGTCGCTAGATTGCGTGGAGTCGACCTTGAAATACCACCCTTGTCGTTTTGATGTTCTAACGTAGGCCCCTCATCGGGGTTGCGGACAGTGCCTGGTGGGTAGTTTGACTGGGGCGGTCTCCTCCCAAAGAGTAACGGAGGAGCACGAAGGTGGGCTAATCACGGTTGGACATCGTGAGGTTAGTGCAATGGCATAAGCCCGCTTAACTGCGAGAATGACGGTTCGAGCAGGTACGAAAGTAGGTCATAGTGATCCGGTGGTTCTGAATGGAAGGGCCATCGCTCAACGGATAAAAGGTACTCCGGGGATAACAGGCTGATACCGCCCAAGAGTTCATATCGACGGCGGTGTTTGGCACCTCGATGTCGGCTCATCACATCCTGGGGCTGAAGTCGGTCCCAAGGGTATGGCTGTTCGCCATTTAAAGTGGTACGCGAGCTGGGTTTAGAACGTCGTGAGACAGTTCGGTCCCTATCTGCCGTGGGCGTTGGAAGATTGAAGGGGGCTGCTCCTAGTACGAGAGGACCGGAGTGGACGAACCGCTGGTGTTCGGGTTGTCATGCCAATGGCATTGCCCGGTAGCTAAGTTCGGAATTGATAAGCGCTGAAAGCATCTAAGCGCGAAGCGAGCCCTGAGATGAGTCTTCCCTGGCACTTTAAGTGTCCTAAAGGGTTGTTCGAGACTAGAACGTTGATAGGTTGGGTGTGTAAGCGCTGCGAGGCGTTGAGCTAACCAATACTAATTGCCCGTGAGGCTTAACCATACAACACCGAAGGGGTTTTGTGGGCTCAATGGAAGAACATTGAATGTGTGAATGAGAACGAAACAGCTTTCCGAATTAAGAAATTTGCTTGGCGACCATAGCGTTGTGGACCCACCTGATTCCATGCCGAACTCAGAAGTGAAACACAACAGCGCCGATGGTAGTGTGGGGTCTCCCCATGTGAGAGTAGGACATCGCCAGGCTTTGAATTTATAAGAGCCCGTTTGTAAGAGCGGGCTTTTTAGTCACTTGTGACACAAGATACAGTGTGCTGATATGGCTCAGTCGGTAGAGCGCATCCTTGGTAAGGATGAGGTCCCCAGTTCGATTCTGGGTATCAGCACCAGTTTTATAGCTCTGTAAGCTAAAAGAATTTGCTTGGCGACCATAGCGTTGTGGACCCACCTGAACCCATGCCGAACTCAGAAGTGAAACACAACAGCGCCGATGGTAGTGTGGGGTCTCCCCATGTGAGAGTAGGACATCGCCAGGTTTGAATTACGAAACCTCAGCAGAAATGCTGAGGTTTTTTTCTATCTATTCGTATCATTCAATGTCCAATCATAGTGATAGCTGATACTCTTTTTCTCGCTTTTTAGTGCCTTGTTGTACTGCACTAAGTGCTCAAATAATTGCTGTTTCGTTCCAAAATCTTCAGCAAACCAGTCATAAATAGAAGACAGAACCCATTTATCATTGGTGACCTTTACTCCTTTTTCGCTATTGATAAACTCAGTGGCTGATTTCTCCAGTAATAATTCAGTATTTTCTGCTGTGAAAGCCTGCTTTTGTAAGTTTGGGCAGCCAAGGCTTGCGCAGTTGACCGCATAATGGGTTCGAGGATCTTTCCAAATGGGTCTTAAAATTCGATGTTCAATATCATTGAGAGTCAGCTCTTTTTGATTGATGGTAATGATCTTTTGTTCCCAAGGGCCAAATGAGAAAAATCCTCCCAGTTTAGTGATGGATGGTATTGGATAATGATCGACGATTAAGTTAACTGTTAAGGCATTATATAAGTTGACCCAGTAAGCATATTGTTCCAGCTTTGCATACTCTCTTGGATCAAGGGCTGATAATTGTGAAATATAGAGCTCTAATTGCTCTTTATCTTTTGAGTTGACCCTTTGATAATCGAAGAGGTTGTTGTGATTTTCTTGGATTAGATAAGTATCAAGTGTTGTCTGCCAAATTTGATGTGAAATGGCTTGTGTATTTTCTTCATTACTAGAGTTCCAATAATCCCATAGTTGTGATTTAGGAGCAGAAAATACATTCGTTGACCCGAGTGTCAAACATAGCGTTAATAGATATTTCATCATTTACCTCTCATCTCATAGGTTATATGACCTAGGTAGGGATTGATAAATTTCAGATAAAATAAAAGGTTGGTGCATCTACACCAACCTCTGGAAATTAAATCGATACTCGCTATTTCAAAAAGCTAGGAATTTTTGTTTCATAATCAGCGATTTTATCTTCGTGCTGTAGCGTCAAACCGATATTGTCTAATCCATTAAGTAAGCAATGGCGACGAAATTCATCAATTTCAAATGAGTATGTTTTTCCATTGGCTTTAACTTCCATTCGTTCAAGATCTACAGTTAGTTGAGCACCTTCATTTCCTTCAACAAATTGGAATATTTCATCAACTTCTTGCTCTGTAAGGCGGACTGGAACCATTTGGTTATTGATTGAGTTACCATAAAAAATATCCGCAAAACTGGGTGCAATCATGGCTTTGATGCCGTAATCCGCTAAAGCCCAAGGGGCATGTTCTCGTGAAGAACCACACCCAAAGTTTTCACGAGCAAGTAGAATGCTCGCTCCTTCATAGCGAGGTTTATTCATGACAAAATTTGGATTAGGTTGTTGACCTGCATCATCTAGAAAACGCCAATCATGAAAAAGGTGTTTGCCAAAACCAGTGCGATTTACTTTCTGTAAAAATTGCTTAGGGATAATGGCATCTGTATCGACGTTCGCTGCATCAAGAGGAACGACCAAACCTGTGTGCTGTTTAAAACCTGACATTGGTGATCCCCTGTTTAGTTGAGTGTTGAAGAATGAATATTACGGATATCGACAAAGTGTCCAGCGATGGCGGCGGCGGCGGCCATTGCAGGACTGACTAAATGTGTGCGGCCATCTCGACCTTGGCGGCCTTCAAAATTGCGGTTGGATGTTGATGCACAGCGTTCACCTGCACCGAGCCTGTCATTGTTCATAGCCAAGCACATTGAACAGCCCGGCAAGCGCCATTCAAAACCCGCTTCAATAAATATTTTATCCAAGCCTTCCGCTTCCGCTTGCGCTTTAACTTGCTCTGAACCTGGAACAATCAATGCTTGAACGTGTGGTGCGACTTTTTTACCTTTCGCGACTTGAGCTGCTGCTCGCATATCTTCAATGCGAGAGTTTGTGCAAGAACCGACAAAAACTTTATCCACTTTGTAGTCTGATAAGGATTTACCCGCTTCCAGTCCCATATACGCTAATGCTTTTTCTGCTGATGCTTTTTCGACAGGATCACTAAAGCTATCGGGAGATGGAATGGTTTCATCGACAGCAATTACTTGGCCTGGGTTTGTGCCCCACGTTACTTGTGGTTTGATGTCCGCGGCATTTAGGGTAACGACTGCATCGAATTTGGCATTATCATCGGTTTTTAGCGTTGCCCAGTACTCAATGGCAGCTTCTAAATCGTTTCCTTGAGGAGAAAACTTGCGACCTTTAATGTAGTCGAAAGTAGTCTGATCAGGGGCGATAAGACCGGCTTTTGCTCCAAGCTCAATCGCCATATTGCACACCGTCATACGACCTTCCATTGAAAGATCGGTAATCGCTTCACCACAAAATTCAACGACATAGCCTGTACCACCGGCCGCCGTTGTTTTACCTATAATGGCTAGCACGATATCTTTAGCGGTGATGCCTGGAGCGACTTTGCCTGTCACCTCAATTTTCATCGTTTTCGCGCGAGCTTGTTTCAATGTTTGGGTTGCAAGTACGTGCTCAACTTCTGATGTACCGATGCCAAACGCTAACGAGCCAAATGCGCCATGTGTTGCTGTGTGTGAGTCACCGCAGACAATGGTCATACCGGGAAGAGTAATACCTAATTCTGGCCCCATGACATGAACGATGCCTTGGTATTTATGATTTAAGTCGTAGAGTGTTACGCCAAACTCAGCACAGTTCTTGGACAATGTTTCCATTTGGATTCGAGCCATCTCACCCGAGGCATTAATGTCTTTTGTGGTGGTTGAAACGTTATGGTCCATGGTAGCGAATGTTTTACTCGTCTGACGAACTTTACGTCCCTTTTCGCGTAAACTATCAAATGCTTGCGGTGATGTCACTTCATGAACGAGATGACGATCGATATAAAGGATGGGGGTTTCCCCTTCAGCTGATACCGCAATGTGGGCATCATAAATTTTTTCGTATAAGGTTTTTGCTTGCGACATTGCTTCTTCCTTGAGCTCTTTGAGCTTTATAAAGGACTAGGCGAGCCTAGTCCTACTAATTATGAATTTAAAATATAGCTGGCAATTTTATCGCCCATTTCAGAGGTTGAAAGTGCCGCTTTACCACTGGCAAGATCTGCGGTGAGTTCTCCTGCGGTAAGCGCCTTTGATACGGCATTTTCGATAGCTTGAGCGGCACTTTCTTCGCCCAAGCTATAACGTAGCATTAAAGCGGCGGAAAGAATTTGTGCTACTGGGTTAGCGATGTTCTTTCCTGCGATATCAGGTGCAGAGCCACCTGCTGGCTCATAGAGACCGAAATTGCTTTCATTAAGGCTAGCGGAAGGTAGCATACCCATTGAGCCTGTGATCATGGCGCATTCATCGGAAATGATGTCACCAAAAATATTAGAGCACAGCATGACATCAAATTGAGAGGGATCTTTAATGAGCTGCATAGTGGCATTATCGATATAAATGTGTGAAAGCTCGACGTCCGGATAATCTTTTGCGATCTCTTCCACGACCTCACGCCATAAGATAGAGCTTTGTAATACATTCGCTTTATCGACTGAGCATACTTTTTTACGACGTAATCGTGCGGACTCAAACGCTATTTTTGCAATGCGTTCGATTTCGTAGCGGTGGTAAACTTCGGTATCAAATGCTTTTTCATTTGCCCCTTCTCCTTCGCGTCCTTTGGGTTGGCCAAAATAAATACCACCAGTCAATTCTCGAACAACCACAATATCGAAGCCACGATCGGAGATATCGGATCGTAAAGGAGAAAAGCTTTCTAAGCCTGAGTGAATTTGAGCAGGACGCAAGTTACAAAACAGTTGAAAATGTTTGCGAAGCGGTAGGAGTGCACCGCGCTCTGGTTGGTCGTTGGGTGGTAAATGCTCCCATTTAGGACCGCCTACGGAACCAAACAATACGGCGTCTGCCTCTTCACATCCTTTAATGGTGCTTTCAGGTAGCGGGCAACCGTGGTTATCAATCGCAATCCCGCCGACATCATGTTCTTCTCTGGCAAACCGGATAGCATGTTTTTTTTCAATCGCATCCAATACCTTGTGTGCTTGTTGCATTACTTCTGGGCCGATACCATCACCTGCAAGAACGGCAATTTTGTATGTTTTGTCTGTCATGTTAGTCCTTTACTATTTTTATATTTGCTTGCCCCAGTGAGCTCTAAAGATTGAAAACTCTAATCTAGGTACGTTAAACGGTTGCCACTTTCTTTTGTTTAATTTCTGCAATTTGATCGGCACGATGAATGCTATTGATCACGTGCAATAAGGCTTGCCCTGATGCTTCGACAATATCCGTAGAGACGCCTGTACCGTGATATTTTCGCCCTTTGTAGTTGGCAATAATATCGGCTTGCCCGAGTCCATCTTCACCTTCGCCCTTGGCGGTAAGGTCAAATTTATCCAATACGATCTCATAGCCAGTTAGACGGTAAATACATTGGTAAAGCGCATCGACAGGGCCATTACCAACGGCAGCTTCACATTTTTCTTCATCACCACAAAGCAATTTAATACTGGTGGTTGCCATGACACTACCAGATTGGACACTCAAATAATTTAACTTATAGAAATCATCTTCATCACGCAGATTAGAGAAGTGCATCAACGCTTCTAAATCGTAGTCAAATACCTGTCCTTTTCGGTCGGCTAACTTCAAGAAATCTTCATACAATGCGTTCAAATTGTATTCGTTCTCGTTGTAACCCATGCTGTCCATATGGCTTTTTACTGCGGCGCGGCCACTGCGGCTCGTTAAGTTCAGCGCTTGGTTTTTTAGGCCAATTGACTCTGGAGTCATGATTTCATAAGTATTTTTATTTTTTAGCATACCATCTTGGTGAATACCCGATGAGTGGCTAAATGCGTTGGCACCGACAATCGCTTTGTTACTTTGAATCGGCATATTGCACAGTTGGCTAACCAACTTACTGGTGCGGTGGATCTCATCATGCTTTAAGCCAGTATGTACGCCGAGGAATTCTTGACGAGTTTTGATGATCATCGCGATCTCTTCCAGTGAACAGTTACCAGCGCGCTCACCAATACCGTTGATGGTGCCTTCTATTTGCCTTGCGCCAGCCTGTACAGCGGCAATCGAGTTTGCGACTGACATTCCCAAGTCATCATGGCAATGAACGGAAATAATGGCTTTATCTATGTTAGGGACTCGCTCAAACAGCATCTGAATAATGCCACCAAATTCGCTAGGAACAGTATAACCGACCGTGTCTGGAATATTGATGGTCTTAGCTCCGGCATTAATTGCGGCTTCGACCATTCTACAGAGATTATCAATGGGCGTTCGGCCCGCATCTTCACAGGAAAATTCGACGTCATCAGTGTAGTTACGGGCGTGTTTCACCGCACTGACTGCCATCTCGAGCACATCATCATAACTGCGGCGCAATTTATCTTGCACATGAATGGTTGAGGTTGAAATAAACGTATGGATACGAAAAGCATCGGCGACTTTCAGAGCTTCGGCTGCTGCATCAATATCTTTTGCTACCGCGCGAGAAAGCGCGCAGACGCGGCTGTTTTTAATGTGTTTGGCAATCGTTTTGACCGATTCAAAATCACCTGGGGAGGAAACTGGAAAACCTGCTTCAATAACATCAACACCAAGGCGCTCTAATGCGTAAGCAATCTGCAGTTTTTCTTTAACGGTTAAGCTTGCTGACAAAGCTTGCTCGCCATCACGTAGTGTGGTGTCGAATATAATGACTTGATTATTCATGTTTGCTCCCTTGCACCGATGGTTAATCGTTTACTTCCTAAATGTAGTTATAAAAAAACCCGCATCTCAGTGCGGGCTCTTGTCATCTTGTGTTGTGTTTTTCTTCCACAACCTACCCGCGCGAATGGTTCACGATAAGGAGCAGGCCCAGCAGGATAGAAAAACGGATAGTCATTCGTAACATTCCACAAGATTAAGTTAACAAATTAGTACCGTACTCGACTTAACTCGTCAACCATTAAGTTGTTTTTTTATTCATATCGGATCAGTTTTAGTCAAAAGCGGTAAAAATGAGCAGAATTGGTAGAGAGGATCACTTTTTGTAGCACGGAATGTTTTCACGCAAGAACGTTTGTCATCGGTTAAATTCATTCATTATCCAACAAACAGTCACGTATTTGTCATTTTAAACTTCTACGTTTAGAGCGTAAGAGGTTTATGGAATGACAGGAGTCGCTCATGCGTGCCATCGGACAAATTGTTAAGTTTGACGTAGCGTTTTCGCTATTTTGTTTACAGCATCGTTTTAATCAGCCTGTAGCGCAGATCAGCAAAGCTATTTCCCATACTGGGGATGGGCATTTGTACGCGTTGATTGGTGCTTTAGCTTGGTATTTAGACCCGCTTAATGGCCAGCTATTCTTAATGGCTGGACTGGCCGCTTTCGCGATTGAACTCCCTATTTATTGGGGATTGAAAAATAGCTTTCAGCGTCGTCGCCCTGAAGAGTTTTCTCCTTCATTCATTGCCTTTATTACCCCTTCGGATCGCTACAGTTTGCCCTCTGGTCATACGGCTGCAGGGTTTGTTATGGCGACATTAATTGGCCACTTCTATCCTCATAGCGATGCTTTTGTCTTGGTTTGGGCTGGCTTAATTGGCGTATCTCGCATCCTACTTGGGGTTCACTTCTTGACGGATATCGTGATTGGCGCGCTGCTTGGTGTAAGCAGCGCAAGATTTGCTTTGTGGTTGGTGGAGAGAGGCTTTTGAAAATTCTGTATGGTGTCCAAGGCACCGGAAATGGCCATATTGCTCGTTCACGAGTGATGAGTGAAGCGTTGAGAGAAGCCAAAATTGATGTGCAATTTCTCTTTTCTGGACGTGAAAAAGAGAAATACTTTTCGATGGAAAGTTTCGGTGATTACCAAACTCGGCGCGGTTTTACTTTTGAAACTGAACAGGGACACGTAAATTACGTTAAAACGGCGCTGAATAATAATTTGCTGACTTTCGTGAGTGAGACAAAAAACCTCGATTTGTCTCCGTATGATCTGGTCATTAATGACTTTGAACCAGTATCGGCATGGGCGGCTAAACAGCAAGGTATTCCGTGTATTGGGATAAGTCATCAAAATGCATTTCGTTATAATGTGCCTTTGAAAGGGGCAAGTTGGCTGGATAAACAGATTATTCAACAGTTTGCGCCTGCCAACTACCACGTCGGTTTACATTGGTATCATTTTGATCAACCGATCCTTCCTCCGATTATCTATCGTTCAGAGCAGCATACGTCTAGCGAGCATTTCATTTTGGTCTATCTTCCATTTGAGCATGTTGATGATATTCTTGAGTTGCTTTTTCGTTTTTCAAATCAAGCATTTATTTGTTATCACCCTTCCTTAATGGAAGCGCAATCCGTTGAAAATGTTGAGTTGCGTCCCTTATGTCATACCCATTTTCAATATCACTTGCATTGCTGCGATGGCGTAATTGCTAATGGTGGCTTTGAATTACCATCAGAAGCACTTTCATTGGGTAAAAAGCTGCTACTTAAGCCACTATCGGGTCAATTTGAGCAGCAAAGTAACGTTGCCACTCTTGAGAATCTCGGGCTTGCTGCATCTATGGAGTTTTTGGACCCGTCGGAGTTACGCCGTTGGTTGGATGAAAAACAGGTCGAGCGCGTTGTCTATCCTAATGTAGCGAAAGCCTTGGTTGAATGGGTACAAAATGGCAAATGGGATAATCATAAAGAGCTGAGCCAGTCTTTATGGCGGCAGGTTGATTTCCCTAGTTATGTGTCATTTAACTAATATTGACGAAACGCTTTGAATTTTGACGTAATTAATTTATTTGGTGAATGTATCAAGGTAAAGGCTTGTTATTCATCACTTGATTCAATGTTTTGAATAAAATGCATAAATTTTTCTGTTTTATGGTTTTTTATAAAAATACATCGTACTGATAAATAAGGACAATCTTTTTGTTTGGATAAAAAAAACTGATATTTTATCAATCTTGTTGCCAATCGATAAATGCTTAGCAGATAGTAGCCTCCACCCAGTTGTGTCTGGGTAAATATAATAAATGGCAGGTTATCTATTCTATACCGAATCAACTTGAAGATGCAGGCTTGAGAACCTGAAAATGATCATTAATTCGAGATGTCAAAGAGCCTGCGATCTCTGGAAGAGTCACAGAAAAAAATTGGTCTATTGCCGCCTTGAAGTCCCGTTTTCTTTTGAAGTAAACGTTGTTCCTCGACTTCTCATTCATTACTTTCCATAGCCGCTCTATTGGGTTGAGGTTTGGACTGTAAGGTGGAAGATAATGCAGTTTAATATTCAGGACAAACGCCGCATCTTTGACTAAGTCACTGCGGTGATATCCCGCACCATCTAATATGATATGAAGCTTATGGGCTAACGAATAACTCTCTCTTAACTTACAGAAAAAACGAACAATCGATTCACTGTTAATGCTCTCATAGTCGTGAACAATGGTTGCACCAATATCCGACAGGTTCAGTGCGCCAATAATGTTCAATCGGCTACGATTACCCGTTGTTTCAATCACTTTATCCTGACCAGTACGTATCCAGCCATGCGATATCTTTGTTGATAGTGTTGGGTGAACTGCATCGATAAAGACTATCGATTCATCCTCGCCACAGCTTGCCTTTAGCGCTTCATACGCCTCTATGAATGCTTGCTGTTTTGCTTCATCAAACTTGTGTGGTATGCCTTTCGGTTGCTTGTAGCTAAAACCATTATGGTGAAGCCATTTGTTCATACCAGAAACAGTATAATCAAGCCCAAACGTCTCTTTAACATAGGCGACAATTTGATGAGTATGAGAATAGGTTTTCTCAGTCAAATGCTCGATTAGGTGCATGGTTTGAATAGCAGAAAGCTTGCTTTGGCTTCCTCCATTCTCAGGCTTAAGTTTTTCAGAAAGTACGTAGTCACTGAGGTGACGTGCAACGGTCGATTCATGAATACGAAGAGCTTGTGAAATCATAGTCTGACTCCAGCCTTCAGAAGCCAGCAAAACAGCCTTAATACGGTCGCAAACTCGACTATCACGCTCAATGTCGTGCATCTGTTCGAGTTGCAGTTTCTGTTGAGGAGTCAGTGTGATTTTCATGGTTTGTAGCATGATCCTGATTCTATTGAAAATCAAGCATCTTCAATGATCACGGGTATAAAAAATTACTTTTACGGTATTGACGATAACAACAAGAGGCGTCCCAAAAATGTTAGATAAAAAAGATGCAATGAGCGCTATTGCTAGTTACCGCATGGAAAGCACATTACGTGGTGTAGATTTAAACCTGCTGACGGTTTTTGATGCAGTAATGCAAGAGCAAAATATTACCCGTGCTGCTCATAATTTGGGTATGTCTCAGCCAGCAGTCAGCAATGCTGTAGCGCGTTTGAAGGTAATGTTTAATGATGAACTGTTTATGCGACAAGGGCGAGGTATTCAACCTACTCAACGTGCACGTCAACTGTTCGGTCCGATGCGTCAAGCACTGCAATTAATCCGTAATGAACTGCCAAGTTCGGTGTTTTCTCCTGAAACATCAACCCGCTTATTTAAATTAGCGATTTGCAGTCCTTGTGATATGCGTTTCGCGCCGAAAATTATGTCATCAGTTCATGAACAAGCGCCTTTGGTCCAACTTCATCTTGATGCGGAATTTAACCGTTTGTTAGCCGAGCGTATGCGTTACCAAGAGATCGATTTTGTGATTGATTACGCGCGTTTTGATGAGCAAGGTTTCTCCAGTACGGAAATTTTCCAAGATGAATTAGTGGTGGTGGCATCTAAGTTTCATCCACGCATCAATGGCTCTGTTAACGCTGATAGCCTAACAGCTGAAAAGCATGCGAAGTTATCTCGCATCCATGGGCAACGTAGCTTTTCTGAGCAAGCATACCGCGAATTAGACTGTGTTCCTTATTATGAAGGGACCAGTTTGAGCAACGTGCTTTATGTGGTCGGACAATCTGAGTTGGTGACGATTGCACCTCGTTGGATGGTTGAGAATGCGGCTAACCGAGATCAGTTACAAATCCTCGATTTCCCATTTGCAAATGGTCAAATCAGTGGTTATCTCAGTTGGCATGAGTCTAGTGAAAAAGACAAAGGCCATATTTGGCTGCGTGATCAGTTAATGATGATTTGCGGCGAAGTTGTTGCATTAAACTAACGTTTACCCGTTAGTTTGTACGGTGATCTAAACTTAGTGATACGCCTCTTTGAGCCTTGAATTGGTTATATCCATTCAGGGCTTTTTTGTCTGTAGAATTAATTGATAACTTTGACATCCGTCAGTTGCCTTTTTTGCTTCTAAATGTACACTTGTGCGCTCAAAAAGCTTACATGTGTAAGCTACAGGTAAAAAAGATGCCCAATTTAAATTTCCATATCGTAAAAAGAATTCGTGAACAGATTGTCAAAGGTGGCGAGTGCATTGCTCTAAAACACAAAATAGAGAAAGAGTGGCATGGGATCAGCTGGAAGCAATTTGGTCAACGTATTGATGCGATGTCACTTGCACTTTTAACGCAAGGTATAAAAATCCAAGATAAAGTCGGGATTTTTTCGAATAACATGCCGCAGTGGACAATAGCTGACTTGGCTACTTTGCAGTTAAGAGCCGTTACGGTACCTATTTATCCAACTAATACGCCAGCGCAGGCCAGTTATATTATTCAAGATGCTGATGTCAAAGTGCTCTTGGTCGGTGAACAGGCACAATACGATGCGGCACTGGATTTTTTTGATGAGTGCGAACAGCTTGAATTAATTGTCGCCATGAGTGATGGCATTGATCTAAAAAGTTTTCAACATGGCATCCATTGGCAGACTTTTATTGAACAAAATACAGATGGCCAGCAAGCGGAATTAGAGTCTCGCCTTGAACAGGCGAATATGGTTGATCTGCTGACGCTCATCTATACCTCTGGCACCACAGGTCAACCTAAAGGCGTGATGCTTGATTACCGTAATATTGGCGCTCAGCTTGAAGGGCATGATGAGCGGTTAAACATCTCTAAGGATGATGTGTCACTCTGTTTTTTACCATTGTCACACGTGTTTGAACGGGCGTGGACTTTTTACATTCTTTACAGCGGTGCGACTAACTGTTATTTGCAGGATACGATGCAAGTACGTGATGCATTGAGTGAGCTAAAGCCAACGGTAATGTGTGCGGTTCCTCGCTTCTACGAGAAAATTTTCTCCGCTATTCACGAAAAAGTCTCGAAAGCGCCGTTACATCGAAAAGTGCTGTTTACTTGGGCAGTCAATATGGGGGCTAAGATGGCTCTTTGTCACCAAGAAAAGCGCCAACCATCCTTCATGCTGAAAAAGAGTTACGCGTTAGCGGATAAAATCGTGTTGTCTAAATTGCGTGCATTGCTTGGTGGGCGGATTAATTTCATGCCTTGCGGTGGCGCGAAATTAGATGAAACCATCGGCCGATTTTTCCATGCCATTGGCATTAACGTGAAGTTGGGTTATGGCATGACGGAAACCACAGCAACGGTTTCTTGTTGGGATGACCGGTGTTTTAATCCTGATTCAATAGGCATGTCGATGCCAGGAGCTCAGGTCAAAATCGGTGACAACAATGAAATTCTTGTTCGCGGACCAATGGTTATGCGCGGCTACTATAAAATGGCAGAAGAAACGGCGTTAGCATTCGATGAACAAGGTTTTCTCAAAACAGGAGATGCTGGGCACATTGATGAGCAAGGTAATGTCTTCATCACTGATCGTATCAAAGAGCTGATGAAAACCTCCGGTGGTAAATACATTGCGCCACAAGTTATTGAGGGAGCGATTGGTAAAGATCACTTTATTGAACAGATTGCGGTGATTGCTGACACACGTAAATTTGTATCGGCTTTAATTGTACCTTGTTATGACAGCTTGGAGGTTTACGCCAAGGAGCTCAACATCAAATATCATGACAGATTAGATCTTATCAAGAACAACCAAGTGGTTGAGATGCTGGAAAAACGAGTCAATGATTTGCAAAAAGAGCTAGCCAAATTTGAGCAGGTGAAAAAGTTTAAATTATTACCTAAGGCTTTTTCAATGGACAAAGGTGAGCTGACGCCGACTCAGAAACTGCGTAGAAAAGTCATTAGTGATCGTTACCAAGATGAAATCGAGGAAATGTACAAAGAAAAGACTAAAGGTGAGTAAGATTATCTTAAGATAGTTTTTTCATTGTTTAAAAATCCTCCACTTGCTTTTCAGATAAAGTGTGGGGGATTTTTTATATTACGACGGAAGTTAAACCTCGCTTCCTCATAACGTTACATTGCTGCATGGTAATATTTTTTGCTTTATTTTTGCTAATTATTCATGGATTGAGCTGTTTTTAATGCCAGTTTTACGATAGTTACCTAATAAAATTCCATTTAACCAAACATTTGCCAAAGTGTGCGCTATTTGGCGTTCGACCCGATGATAAGAAAGAGTTACAGTTGTTGCGTTACCTTGTTTTTTGTTATGACAAAAGCAAGACATAGCCGAAAGTGGAAAGTTTTCGAATTAGGCTACAAATAAGCCCTAAACTATGTAAAACCAGGCCCATTGACTGACCATGTGTTGGGTACTGGTAAGGAGAAAAAATGGCAACGCAATCCAATCAACAGATGTTATCTGGCGCAGAGATGGTGGTTCAATCTCTGATCGAAGAAGGTGTAGAGCAAATATTTGGATACCCAGGTGGTTCCGTTCTTGATATTTACGATGCGCTGCACGCAAAAACCGACCAAATTAAACATGTCCTTGTTCGCCACGAGCAAGCGGCCACGCACATGGCAGATGGCTATGCTCGAGCAACCGGAAAAACGGGTGTGGTACTTGTTTGTTCTGGCCCAGGGGCGACGAATACCGTCACAGGGATTGCTACCGCTTACATGGACTCAATTCCAATGATTGTTATTTCAGGCAACGTGCCAAATAACCTCATTGGTAACGATGCGTTTCAAGAATGTGACATCGTTGGGGTTTCTCGTCCGATCGTCAAACACAGTTTTCTTGTAAAAAAAGCTGAAGATATTCCTGAAACCATTAAGAAAGCCTTTTATATTGCCTCAACAGGGCGCCCGGGGCCGGTCGTGATCGATCTGCCTAAAGATGTGATGAATCCTCAGATCAAACTCCCTTACACGTATCCTGAGTCGATCAAACTGCGCTCATACAACCCAACTACTTCTGGTCATAAAGGGCAAATTAAAAAGGCGCTAAAAGCGTTGTTAGAAGCCAAAAAACCCGTATTGTACATTGGTGGTGGCGCTGTTATTTCAGGCGCAGATCAGCACATTTTACAACTGGCTGAAACGCTCAATTTACCCGTAGTCAGCACGTTAATGGGGCTTGGTGCTTTCCCTGGGACGCATAAAAATGCGTTAGGCATGCTTGGAATGCATGGCATGTATGAAGCCAATATGGCGATGCACAATGCGGATTTGATTTTCGGTATTGGCGTGCGTTTTGATGACCGTACAACCAATAATCTAAAAAAGTATTGCCCGAACGCTAAGATCATGCACATTGACATTGATCCTTCGTCGATCTCTAAAAATGTGCCAGTCGATCTGCCGATAGTGGGATCAGCCGAACAAGTACTGGAAACTATGCTGCAATTGCTCTCTGAGCAAGGTGGCTGTAATGATTCGCAGGCGCTTGAACTATGGTGGCAAGATATCCAAAGCTGGCGCGACCGCCAATGCCTAGCTTATGAGAAATCCAGCGAACGCATTAAGCCGCAGCAAGTGATTGAAACTTTACATAAACTGACAAATGGAGACGCATATGTGGCCTCCGATGTTGGTCAGCACCAAATGTTCGCCGCACTTTATTATCCATTCAATAAGCCTCGTCGTTGGATCAACTCTGGCGGTTTGGGCACCATGGGGTTTGGTTTACCCGCTGGAATGGGGGTTAAATTTGCCATGCCAGAAGAAGAGGTAGTGATTGTCACTGGGGATGGCAGTATTCAAATGAATATCCAAGAGCTTTCCACCGCGTTGCAATATGATATTCCAGTGAAAATTATTAACTTAAACAACCGTTTTCTTGGCATGGTAAAACAGTGGCAAGATATTATTTACCAAGGACGTCACTCTAATTCTTATATGAGTTCTGTTCCCGATTTTGCAGCAATTGCAGAAGCTTATGGCCACGTTGGCATCCGTATCTCACAGCCTGATGAACTTGAAGCAGGGCTTAAAAAAGCACTCGATATGAAAGATCGATTGGTTTTTGTTGATATTAATGTGGATGAAACGGAGCACGTCTACCCAATGCAAATTAAAGGCGAAGGGATGGACAAAATGTGGTTAAGCAAAACGGAGAGAACATAATATGAGACACATTATTTCAATATTAATGGAAAACCAATCGGGTGCTTTGTCTCGCGTTGTTGGTCTATTTTCTCAACGTGGTTATAACATTGAATCACTAACGGTTTCGCCAACCGATGATGCAACATTGTCACGCTTAAACATCACCACTAAGACCGATGAAATGCAACTTGAACAAATTCAAAAGCAACTGCATAAGTTGATTGATGTGCTTAAAGTGCAAGAAGTGTCAGAGTGCGAACACATTGAACGTGAGCTGATGATGGTGAAAGTCAAAGCCAGCGGTTTTGCGCGTGCCGAAGTGAAACGTACGGCTGATATTTTCCGTGGGCAGATCGTGGATGTCACTGCGGCGCAATATACTGTGCAGCTTGCCGGAACCAGCGAAAAACTCGATGCCTTTATTCAAGCGTTGTCGGAAGTCACTGAAGTAATCGAAGTCGCGCGAAGTGGCGTGGTAGGTATTGCTCGCGGGGAGCGAGCGCTTAAAGCTTAATTTACCGAGCTCCCTATCGAAATAAGGAAGGCCACATTTTATGTGGCCTTTTTGTCGTTTGGTGCTTTTACTAGAGAAGTGCTTAGTGAAGAATACGCGCACGAATGGTGCCGCTGATGCTTTTCAGCTTAGTAAGAGCTTCCGCAGAGCGAGCAGTTTCTACGTCAATCACTACATAACCGATATCCGCTGACGTTTGTAAATATTGAGCGGCGATATTGATCCCTTCTTCGGCGAAGATGGTGTTGATTTGTGTCAGAATACCCGGACGGTTTTCGTGAATATGCAGTAAACGCGAACTATCACGGTGAATTGGCAGCGATACTTCAGGGAAGTTCACGCTTGATAAGGTTGAGCCGTTATCTGAATATTTTGCCAACTTACCGGCTACTTCAATACCGATATTTTCTTGTGCTTCTTGAGTTGAGCCACCAATGTGCGGTGTCAGAATGACATTATCAAAATGCATCAGTGGGGATTCAAAAGGTTCAGAGTTTGTGGCGGGTTCTTCTGGAAATACATCTATTGCCGCGCCAGCTAGATGGTTTGATGCCAATGCATCGCAGAGTGCGGGAATGTCGACTACCGTTCCGCGTGCTGCGTTGATAAAGATAGAGCCAGGCTTCATGCGTGCAAACTCTTCTTTACCCATCATATTTTTAGTATCTGGAGTTTCAGGCACATGCAGAGAAATGACATCACATTTATTCAGTAGCTCGCTCATGGTATGTATTTGCGTTGCATTACCGAGTGAGAGTTTGTTTTCTATGTCATAGAAATAGACTTGCATACCGAGGTTTTCGGCAATGATACCTAGCTGGGTGCCAATGTGGCCATAGCCAATAATACCTAAGCGTTTACCGCGAGCCTCATAAGAGTTATCAGCACTTTTTTTCCAAATACCACGATGCGCCAATGCATTTTTTTCAGGAATCCCACGCAGTAGTAGCAGTGTTTGGCCTAAAACGAGTTCAGCAACACTGCGAGTATTCGAAAATGGTGCATTAAAGACAGGAATCCCGCGTTTTGCGGCTGCATTCAGGTCAACTTGGTTGGTGCCAATGCAGAAGCAGCCGATAGCAACCAACTTCTCTGCCGCGTTGATTACCGCTTCAGTCAAATTAGTGCGCGAACGAATTCCGATGAAGTGAGCATCTTTCACCGCTTCGAGCAGTTGTTCATCACCCAGAGAACCTTTGTGATACTCAATATTGCTGTAACCGGCAGATTGCAGTACTTCAACCGTTGAAGGGTGTAGCCCTTCGAGGAGTAAGATTTTGATTTTGTCTTTTTCGAGTGAAACTTTGGCCATTATTCTCGTCCTTAAAAATGGGAAGGTGGGCAAACACGGCGCACATAAAGCAAAAGGGCTAATGTAAAGAGGAAGATTAACCATTTTGTTGGAAGACAAACGTTTTCCTTGTGCGTCTTCTGACCAATAAAGTAACAAACTTTTTTTGTTTTGGGTAAGAAAATTACGAAATAAGGCATGATTTTCTAGGGCATAGCAAAGAAAAACGGCACCCATGGGTGCCGTTTGTAATGAAATAACGGAAAGTAGCCTTATTTTGTGACTTACTCTTCGATTTTGGCACCATTTTCCGTGCCAGTGATGACGACATCAGCACCTCGGTGAGCGAATAAACCAACGGTTACTACGCCGACAATCCCATTAATTTTATCTTCTAATGCTTTGGCATCAGTAATTTTTAATCCGTGCACATCCAAGATAACGTTACCGTTATCCGTTATTACGCCATGGCGATAGGCTGGATCACCACCAAGTTTCACCAGTTGACGTGCCACATAAGAGCGCGCCATTGGGATCACTTCAACTGGAAGTGGGAATTGACCTAGAACATCGACCGCTTTTGTACCATCAACGATACAAATGAATTTATCCGCAATAGCGGCAACGATTTTTTCTCGAGTGAGCGCAGCGCCGCCGCCTTTGATCATATCGCGCGCAGGGTTGATTTCATCTGCGCCATCAACATAAATATCGAGTTGATCAACATCATTGCAGTCGAACACTTCAATACCTAGGCCTTTTAGCTTCTCTGTTGAGGCGATAGAACTTGAAACCGCACCTTTAATATCATCTTTAATCGAACCCAGTGCATCAATGAAGTGATTGACCGTTGAACCCGTACCCACACCAACGATGCTGCCTTTTTCTACATATTTGAGTGCGGCCCAGCCGGCGGCTTTTTTCATTTCATCTTGAGTCATGCCAATCTCCTGATATCGATTTATAGTGACGGTAATGTTGCGGGGCGATTATAGCCTCAATAATTTATGATTCCCATTGCCAGATTTGGCTTGGAGTCACTATTTGAGGTAAAGGTATATCCCATGCTTCGCTCGGCAGATGAGTCACTTGTTGGCAATCATGAGCTAAACCTATGGGTAGGGCACCTTTACCCGTTTTAAACCAAGCTTCTAACGTACGATCATAATAGCCGCCGCCCATCCCGAGCCTTTGCCCTGTTTGATCAAATGCCACCAATGGTGTGCAGATGATATCTAGCTCATTTACTGATTTGATCAATGTTTGGTTGAGCTTGGGTTCGGCAATGCCGTATTTATTTCGCGTCATTATGGTTTGAGCATCATAGCGCAAGAACAATAAATTCCCACTCGAGAAGGGGTGTAAAACGGGAAGATAGGTCTGTTTGCCTTGTTGCCATAACCACGCTATGAGCGGTTGTGTTTCTAGCTCACCATCGGTTGCCAAGTAGAGGGCAATGTGCTGACTCGTTAAAACTTCAGGCAGTGTTGAAAAACGAGAGACAAGTTCAATTGAAGCGTGTTTTTGCTGCGTAGGTGATAGCTGTTTACGCCGCTGGCGGATGACTTGACGAAGTGTGTGTCGAGTGTTTTGCATAAGGATACCCCAGAGTGCCGTTGCGGATTTTGGCCCTTGAACCAGCTGGTTCAAGGCGGATCAGCAATGGTAACCGCAGGCTTCTCGGTACGAGCCGAGCTTGCTCAATAGCTACCAAGTACTAACCCTTTGGTGTTGCTTATCGGCTCAGGGACTTAAATCCGGCTGACAAACACTCTAGGGTAAATTTGGTTACGCTGGTAAAGACTACTGCTGTCCTAGCTTCACTTTACTGATGGCATCTTCAAGAGATGCAGCGAGCTGTTCCATGCGCTCGGTTAATTGATTTTGTTGGCCTAGGCTCTCATTGTTTTTGGTTTGCAATTCATAACAAATGTTGAGCGCAGTAATCGTGAGTAGCTTTACCTCATTGGTAACTTTAGTACGCTCTGCCATCTCTTTCAATCGGTTATCAAGATCTTGCGCCGCTTGGATTAAAGACTGCTCTTGTCCCGCAGGGCAATTCACACGAGTCAATTTTCCTAAAATTTCTACGTCTACCGCTTGATTACTCATGATGGATGAACTCTTATCGCGCTGTCTAAGATGGTGCCACTCACATGCCCATCGAGGTGGAAACTATAGGTAAAGCGGCCCTAAGATTCAAGCTTTTCAAAGCGAGCAGTAAAAAATGAGGGACTAAAAACACAGTTATTAGGCAAATTGAGTAAAAGCTACCCACAATTAACGCTTTGAGCATTTTCGCATTGGAAGCTAAGTGGTAGGATCGCGCTTATTTGATTTTATTACGAGCTTCCCATGAGCGAAAAAAAACTACCGGATTATCTTTCTCTTGCCACTGCCCTTCAATCTGCAGCACTTGCGGTTAACCCTGCTGAGTTGCATGGGTTGCTAACGGGCATGCTGGCCGGTGGTCTGGGCTTAAATGATAAGAGCTGGCAGCCACTTATTTTTGATTACACTAACGAAGGTATGGGTTGGCCAGATCGTCCGTTGACATTGGCTGAACAAGTACTCACCTTTACAATCGAAGAGCTCACTGGTAGCGGGATGGAGTTGTCACTACTGTTGCCAGATGAAGAGGCGAGTGCCAGTGTATTTGATTTGGCTGATGGCGTAGCCGACTGGGTAAATCACTTTATTTCTGGGCTTGGCTTGATTGGGGTTGTTTTGAAAAAAGCGTCCGCAGAGACTAAAGAGGCCTTGGCTGATCTAGAAGAAATTGCCAAGCTCGGTATCGATGAAGAGGATGACTTGGATGAGCAAGCTCAACTTTTGGAACACGTCATCGAGCATATAAAAGCTTGTGTGTTAACAATTCATGCTGAATTTGGTATCAAACCTCTACAAGAAACTCAGCCGACCGTGCATTAAAGAGAGATGACTGTGAAGCAATTTGATGTGATTATCGCTGGTGGGGCGATGGCCGGTGCAACACTGGCGTTGGCCTTAGATACGCTTTCTCAAGGAAAGCTTGCGATTGCTGTGGTCGAAGCGCACCCGCTGGATGGTAAGCTCGCCCATCCCGGCTTTGATTCGCGTTCAATTGCTTTATCCCACGGTAGCGTACAAATTTTGCAAAATCTCTCCTTGTGGCAGTCGCTGCAAGAGGTCGCCATCCCAATTACACATATTCATGTGTCGGATCGGTCTCATATTGGGATGACCGATATCACTTGTCAGCAACTCGATTTAGAAGCATTAGGTTACGTGGTTGAATTAGCCGATGTTGGGCAGATTTACGCGCAAAAAATGCAGCAGAGCCCGCATATTGAGTTATTTTGCCCAAGCGCGGTTCAGCAAGTGGAACGCAGTATGGATAAGGTCACTGTCACCCTTAACGATCAACGAACGATCCAAGCTAAGTTATTGGTCGCAGCCGATGGGGCGATATCGACCTGCTGCGAGCAAATCGGCCTCATCCAACAAGAGCATGATTTTGAACAGGTCGCGGTTATTGCTAACGTTGTGAGCTCAAAAGCTCATCAAGGACGGGCGTTTGAACGATTTACCGCCGATGGTCCTGTAGCGTTATTACCAATGAGTGATAATCGACTCTCTTTAGTTTGGTGTTTACCTCCCGCGAAAGCCCAGCAAGTTTTTTCACTCAGTGATGAGGGTTTTTTAGCACAGCTTCAAGATGCGTTTGGTTGGCGTTTAGGGCGAATGAATAAAGTGGGCACTCGTGCCTGCTATCCATTACAACTGCGTTATCGAGAGCAGAACATTTCACATCGTTTTGCCATTGTGGGCAATGCCGCTCAGACATTACATCCGATTGCGGGACAAGGTTTTAACTTAGGTATTCGAGATGTGGCAAGCTTGGCGGATGAGCTTATCAAGCAGCAAGCCGATGTTGGCTGCTATCACGGCTTACAGGCTTTTTCCCAACGCCGAGAAGCGGATCGTGATGCCACCATTAAGCTGACATCATCCCTGGTGCATCTCTTTTCCAATGATTGGCTAACCACTCGTATTGGTCGCAATGTAGGCCTCATGATGATGGATAATTTACCGTGGCTGAAAATGCCGCTACTGCGCCGAACGCTTGGCGTAGTGAATAGATAAAAGGGTCTGTATATGATGCAAAGTGTCGATATTGTCATTGTGGGTGGCGGAATGGTTGGCCTTGCACTGGCCGCCGCATTAAAGCATAGCGAACTGCGCATCGCCGTGATTGAGGGCCGAGTACCCAGCCTTGAACTTGCAGAGCTGCCGGATGTGCGAGTCTCCGCTTTAAGCCGTTCCAGTGAAATCATGTTGCGAAACCTTGGTGCATGGCAAGGCATCATTTCTCGTCGCTCTGCGCCTTATTCGGCGATGGAAGTGTGGGAACGCGATAGTTTTGCGCGGATCGAATTTAGTGCCAATCAAATGACTCAGCCGGATCTGGGACACATTGTTGAGAATCGCGTCATTCAATTAGCCTTACTCGAACAAGTACAAAAGCAAGCGAATGTGACACTCTTTATGCCCGCTCAATGCCAATCGCTGGCTGTCGGAGAAAGTGAAGCGTGGCTAACGCTCGATAATGGTCAATCACTCACCGCAAAATTGATAGTAGGAGCCGATGGCGCAAACTCTTGGGTTCGTCAGCAGCAAGACATTCCATTAACCCATTGGGATTATGGACACAGTGCGCTAGTGGCAAATGTCCGCACGGTGGAACCACATCAATCGACGGCAAGGCAAGTGTTTACACCACAAGGTCCACTGGCCTTTTTACCTATGTCTGATCCTCATATGAGCTCAATCGTTTGGTCTACAGAGCCCAACCGAGCGCAGCGCTTGCTCAGCCTGTCTGAGCTCGAATTCAATAAGATACTGACCGCTGAGTTTGATCATCGTTTAGGTTTGTGTGAGGTGGTCGGTGAACGTGCTGCTTTCCCACTTAAAATGCGTTATGCCCGAGATTTTGCTTTACAACGAATCGCACTCGTTGGTGATGCGGCACACACCATCCATCCGCTAGCCGGGCAAGGTGTTAATTTAGGTTTACTTGATGCTGCAAGCTTAGCTCAAGAACTACTCGCGTTGTGGCATCAAGGTGAAGATATTGGCTTGCTCAAAAATTTGCGAGGTTATGAACGTTGGCGAAAAACAGAAGCCGCCAAAATGATTGCCGCGATGCAAGGTTTCAAAGATCTTTTTGAAGGTGATAACCCGGCGAAGAAACTGATCCGTGGCATTGGCATGCAGTTGGCTGGACAACTTCCTGGAGCCAAAGATGAGATTATGAAAAGAGCACTGGGTTTAAAAGGTGATTTACCTGATCTTGCCAAGAGTAAAATGGTGCTGCTTGAGCCCTAACAGTGATTAACCTAATGATGGCAAAAGGGCTGGCTTATGGCCAACCCTTTTAAAATTCTTTAATGAAACTCGTATTATGCGTAGGCGCAGCGTAGTCTCATGATTTCCTGATTCACTTCCTTCACCGTCTGAAAGTGGCGCTTGTCTGCGCGCTCTGGCAAGATCAGTTTGCCATTATCGAATTCAAATTTTCCAACCCCGTAAATATAGATTCTTCCTTTAAAAAGCCGACTTACGTGTTTAGCTATCATACCTGGCGTATAGCGCTTAAACAGTCTCATACTTCGATCCTTCTGTTATTCTAACACTGCAAATTATAAATAAATTGCGCCTCTAATAGTGTGATTGCCATAGAGGAATATGCAGTTATTGGTGACCCTTTTGGATATTTGTGCTGCCGTAGGCAAAATGTTGGATAAATACCCATGTTTGCGTGATTATCTCCTCAAAATAGTGCTAACAAAAAATGCTCAGTGCACCATTCACTTGGTGCATATTAAGCACGACAAATATTACACTTTAAAGAATAGCTGCTGTTTATGGAAAGTGTTAAATTTTGGTTAAGAATAGCCTGAAAAAAAGCCCGCTTAAATAATAGGCGGGCGAATAGTCACAGATGCATTGTTAAGAGTACGTCAAAACAAACCTGATGACTATTTATGTTTCAATAATGACTAAAAATTCACCTCTAATGTTGTGTGATTTAGAGAGCGATCACGTGCCAATGTAATGGATTACATTATTGCATTCTTTTTCCTGAAATTTATTCGAGATAGGCGAGTGTTAGAAAGCATACGCCTCGTAAAGAGGCGCATGGTCAATATGAGGAAGAAGCTTATTCGTCAGTAAGAGAGTAGGGGAGAGCTGGCATAAACCAACGAGTGTTTGGTTGGCTTGCAAGACGAAACTCAGTTTCTGGCTCGAGATTGTTTGGTAAGACTATTAAACCGATAGCGGTATTATCAGCAAACGTGTAATGAACCATTAATTGCCCAGCACTACGCCAGTTTTCTCCAACTGAGCGTTCGATCATGATTGGTTGATCATTACTTAGCGGTTGCTCAATGTTGCCTTGAAGGATGTACATTGCACGCTTATTAATACCTCGATATTTAGCGCGAGCGACGGTTTCTTGGCCTGTATAACACCCTTTATTAAAGCTGATACCATTAAAGGCCTGAAGATTAACGGCTTGCGGTATGTGCTCATTTTGATCCGCTTGACCAAGGACGGGGACTGCTTCTTCGATATCAAAGCGAGTCCACGTTTCCTCGGTGACTTTCAGTGCTTCACTTTGCGTCATGAGCTGTTGCGCGGTTTGCTCTGAAACAAGTAATAGCCAACGTTGGGATGAAATTTTGATGGCGCTACCGCCGTCAATCAAACGCACCTCACCTTCATCCGCCGTTAATGTATTGATATATTGCTCAGCTTGTTCGCCCATAACGCCCAGTGCGATGTCTTGGCTCTGGCTGATATTGACTTTAGAAAAAATAGCGTATTTTTTCAGCTCTCTTAATTCAGCCTCTATTGCTGATAAAGGCTGGAACATCGCATAACCATCGTGATGGTGGAACAGGCGAAAGACGGACCACACTTTGCCTTTCGCATCACAATGGGCACCTAAGGTTGACTGTGTTGGTTCAAGAGTGACGACATTACAGGTCACTTGGCCTTGCAAATAGGCTTTTTTATCATTGCCTGAAATGATGATAGCGCCCCAGGATGCAAGATGAGTCAGCATCAGTGGTGGAAGTGAGTCATTGGCGGTTACTGCGAGAGGTGTCAATGTGTTTTGCCAGTCCATAGTCGTTACCTAAAGAGAATCTTGAGCCCCATGTTAATCCGGAAATTTTTTTTTGTCAGCTTGAACAGGGACTGTGACTCATCTACTAGTTGTATCTTCATCCAGTTGATACACTCAACGCAAATAAACATAAGGTGAGGAAAACCGATGTACACCACTGAAGAAAAAGCAAGAATCAAGTGGGCATGCCGTCGTGGAATGTTAGAGCTCGATGTGGTTGTGATGCCGTTCTTTGAAGAGTGCTTTGATTCTCTGAATGAAAATGAGCAACGAGATTTCGTTTCCCTACTTGAGTCTGACGACCCTGATCTATTTACTTGGATCATGGGGCATGGTCGTAGCGAAAATCTTGGGCATGCGGCAATGGTGGATAAAATTGTTGCTCACAACCTCAGCAAAGTGCGTTAATTTCGTATTATTTCCTTCCCATTTTGCCCGCATTACTAACTTCATTTGTTTGATGATAGCCGTGTGGGCATTATTGATATCGCCCATTCCACTTGTAACGCTCCCCTTATTTTACGCACCTCTTATCACGGCGCAAAAGAGTACCTCACTGTTAGTCCCTAGCTTAATCGGCCAATTCAAGCTCACGAGTCACGGTGAGTGGCAATGTGCCGACCAGAACCTGTCCATTGAAAAGGTTTCTACACAGTTTGCGTTTATGGTGTTGATCATTTATGCACAACAAGGTAAGCGCTATCTAGTGTGGCGCGACAGTTGTGTGGAAGCGGATTATCGCCGTTTATTGGTGCAGCTTCGGCAGGTTACCCATAACCAATCACCAACAATAAAGGAGCGATAAACGCTCCTTTATTCATTCGGTCAACTTGACGCTAACAGATGATCGTTGGCGAGGTTACTCGTCTGGCGTTAGGATAGTTGGGCCACTATTTTCGGCTAACTCTGGATAATCGAGCGTGTAGTGCAAACCGCGGCTCTCTTTACGTTGCATAGCACAACGCACCATTAACTCTGCCACTTGCAGTAAGTTACGCAGCTCAAGCAGGTTATTTGAAACGCGGAAATGACTATAGTATTCGTGGGTTTCTTGTTGCAGTAATTGAATGCGGCGTAGTGCTCGCTCTAAGCGCTTATCTGTGCGGACAATCCCCATGTAATCCCACATAAATAGGCGCAGTTCATGCCAGTTATGTTGGATTACGACCTCTTCATCAGAGTTATTGACCTTACTTTCATCCCAACCGGGTAAGCTTGGTGGGAGCTGAGCCGTTGGTAATCCTTTTAAAATATCCTTTGCCGCTGACCAAGCATAAACGACGCATTCTAATAGAGAGTTCGACGCCATTCGGTTAGCACCGTGCAAACCTGTGTAGCTAACTTCGCCGATCGCATACAGATTATGCAGATCCGTTTTACCTTGTTTATTGACAATAACGCCACCACAAGTGTAGTGCGCCGCAGGAACAATCGGAATCGGCTCTTTGGTCATATCAATGCCCAAATCCATCAAGCGTGTATAAATGGTTGGGAAATGTTTTTCAATAAAATCGGCCGGTTTGTGGCTGATGTCCAGATACATACAATCAGCACCTAAACGCTTCATCTCATAGTCGATGGCGCGAGCCACGATATCACGAGGAGCCAGTTCGGCACGTTCATCAAAATCGAGCATGAATCGTGAACCGTCTGGGCGTCTTAAAAAAGCGCCTTCGCCACGTAATGCTTCTGTCAGTAGGAAATTACGTGCTTCAGGGTGGAAAAGACAAGTTGGATGGAATTGATTGAACTCAAGGTTCGCCACTCGGCATCCTGCACGCCACGCCATTGCGATACCATCACCTGAGGAAACATCAGGGTTAGAGGTATATTGATACACTTTTGAGGCGCCGCCCGTGGCTAAAACGACAAACTTAGCGCGGATCGTTTCAACGTGTTCCTCATTGCGGTTCCAAATATAAGCGCCAACCACTCTTTTTTTATCACCACCGATTTTATCTTCGGTGATTAAATCCAATGCATTGTGACGTTCAAGGATAGTAATGTTGGGGTGATTATGAACATTGTCTTGCAAGGAGGTTTGCATTGCCATGCCAGTGGCGTCAGCCGCGTGCAAGATGCGGCGATGACTATGGCCGCCTTCACGAGTTAAGTGATAGCGAGGTGCTTCATCACTGTCATTCTCTTCTCTGTCAAAAGGAACGCCGCCATCGATAAGCCACTGAACACACTCTTTAGCATGCTCGGCGATGAAACGGACAGTATCCTCTTCACAGATCCCTGCGCCCGCAATTTGAGTGTCTTCGACGTGTGACTCAATACTGTCTGATTCGTCAAAAACAGCGGCAATCCCCCCTTGGGCGTAATAAGTGGCACCTTCACTGCGTGGTCCCTTACTCAGTACAATGACTTTACTGTGTTTTGCTACGCGTAGTGCGAGCGATAAACCCGCTGCGCCACTGCCTACGACTAATACATCGCATAGATGTTCACGGTTTGCGTTCATAAAACTTTTAAATTCCCGAACTAGAGTAGAGTTGTCCAACTCTCATTTTAAATATGCATTGCATCTATCTATACTCTTGAAGTGATTCAGCCGCAAGGTTTATCCACTAACGGTATCGCTATGGCTTCAAGCCAATAGCAGTAGAGAAAGATTTGATGCAATACTTTGTAAATGCCATTGTCTTTCGTCTTATCGACCCTCACTATACTGGGGATCCCCTATAGTGAAATTAGATCATATTTATTGAATAATGCTTGGCAAATATTTTTAGACAGAATGGAACTTTCTATTCTCCCTTGAGTCACAATAGTGCTCATGTAAGCGGTGGTGTCAATACTACATTTTGCATAATGAATGCCCATATCTGAGAAGGTAAGGGGAATAACAATAGGAGTACAGGCTCGAATGAACGAGCAGCTGACCGATCAAGTATTGATTGAGCGAGTTCAGAGTGGAGATAAGCAAGCATTTAACCTTTTGGTTTTAAGGTACCAAAATAAAGTCTGCAACCTTATTTCTCGGTATGTGAGCAATTCCGGAGATGTAGCCGATGTCGCACAAGAAGCGTTCATCAAAGCGTATCGGGCTATCCCAAGTTTTCGCGGAGAGAGTGCCTTTTACACTTGGCTATACCGTATTGCTGTTAATACCGCTAAGAATCACATTGTAGCCCAAAGTCGTAGACCGCCCGCTAGCGATGTTGATGCTGAAGATGCTGAATATTACGAAAGTGGCAACGCATTAAAAGAAATATCGAACCCTGAGAACATTACGTTGTCGAAAGAATTGCAGCGGGTCGTTTTTGGTGCGATAGAAGCGTTGCCTGAAGATTTGAAAACTGCGATGACCTTGCGTGAACTGGATGGTTTAAGTTACGAGGAAATAGCAGAAGTCATGGATTGTCCTGTAGGAACGGTGCGTTCTCGCATCTTCCGTGCTCGTGAAGCGGTAGAAAAGAAAATTAAACCTCTTTTATAGCGCTCAAACTGGTAACGAAAATGGTGAATAAATAATGGCTGACAAAGAAAGACTTTCAGCACTCATGGATGGGGAAATGGTCGATAAAGCGCTCATTCAAGAATTAGAGCTCGACCAAGAAAGTTTGCAAACGTGGAAAAATTACCATTTGGTTGGTGATGTGATGCGTGGAGATGCCCCAGTCCGAGCTGAGTGGGATATTGCACAGAGCGTTGCATTAGCATTGGATGACGAACCCGCACACAGTCGTTTACAATCTGCTTCGGTTATTGATTTTCGTGATGCAAGCCGTGAGTCTCAGCCGACGCCAGCTCAAGCTCGTCGGCAGTTGCCGGCTTGGCTTTCCCAATTTGGCCAGGTTGCGGTTGCTGCGTGTGTGTCGTTTGTGGTGATTTTAGGTGTTCAACAATACGGTGGCCGTGATTCAGGAGTGGATCAAAACGACCATTTACCCGTACTGCAAACCATTCCGTTGGCTGGCAGCGCAGAGCCTGTGAGCTTAACGCGCGATTCAGTAGAGCGCCAAACCAGCGTGCAAGAACAACGTCGCCGCGTAAACGCATTATTGCAAGACTACGAGCTGCAACTTCGCCTGAACAGTGAAAGTGCAAGCCCACATAACGATGTACTTGAATCGGTAGTTGAATGAATAAATTTCTGATCAGTGCACTGGCGCTGTTCAGTTTGAACTCTACATTAGCCTTTGCAGAAGACCAACCTGCAGAGGCTTTGTTGCTTCAAATGAACGAGGCCAGTCAGCATTTAAATTATGAGCTGTCTTACATTCTGATTAAGAAAAACAGCATCGATCCACTGCTGTATCGTCATGCAAGTCAAGGCGATCAGCAATTTGCGCATCTCGTTTATCTCAGCGGCCCGATCCGTGAAGTGATTCGCCGTGGCAATGAAGTGAGTTACATTGAACCTGGGGTAGAACCGTTCACCATTGAGTCAAGCACTATGGTTGCGCCGACGATTCCGATGCTAACCAGCAATGTCACTGAATTAGGCCGTTACTACGATTTCGTCAAAGTTGGCCGTGCACGTGAAGCGGGTACGGCTTGCCAAGTGGTGCGAGTGGTGCCGAAAGATGGCTTACGCTATTCCTATATTTTGTGGGTAGATGAAACCAGTAACTTGCCATTGCGAGCTGATTTAGTCGATCGCGACGGCGAGGTGCTTGAGCAATATCGCACTATCTCTTACGCCATTAGCGACAAATTAGCGCAGGCGATGCAAGGGCTAAATGACGTTGAGTTACCCGAGGTATTGACGTTACCGAAAGGCAACCTTACGGAAAGTTTTTGGCAAGTGAGTTGGAAACCTGAAGGCTTTGAACCCAAAGAGCTTAACCGTTATCGTATGGCGATTACTGAGCGTTTGGTAGAGAGCCAGATGTTCAGTGATGGGCTATTTAGTTTTTCTGTCTATATTTCCGATAGTGACAACCATTCGCTGAAAGGCCAACTGGTTCGTCAAGGCCGCCGTACCTTGCATAGTGTGGTGAAAGGAAACAATGAAATCTCAGTGGTCGGTGATATTCCACCAGCAACGGCGCAGCGCATTGCTCAATCGGTGACGTTTGTCCAGCCTGCGGTGCCCTCAACAGAGGCAACCAAACCATGATGACGGCGTTAGCAACAGTCACCGCTGTTCAACCTGATGCTAAAGGGTTTCACGTTGAACTCAGTTGTCAGCAGCAGACAAGTTGCAGCAGTTGTTCGTCCTCCAAAAGCTGTGGTACTGGGATCGTATCGAAAGCGATTGGTAACAAAGCGCTGTTATGGCAACTCGATACGAAAAAACCAGTGAAGCAAGGCCAGACGGTTGAAATCGGTTTCCCCGAAAAAAGCTTGCTTCAATCGGCAGCCTTAGTGTATTTGGTGCCGCTTTTTATGATGATGTTTGGCGCTTGGCTGGGTGAGAGCCTCTTGGCCCCTTGGCTCGGTTTAGGTGAGGGCATCGTGATCATCACGGCCGCTGTTTTTATCGCGCTGGGGATCGGAATTGCCAAACGTTGCTCTGTGGTTCTTGAAAAACGATCGCAGCAAGAGGTGGTTTTGGTCCGAGTCCTTGGTGAATCTATCGCCTAATTTATGATGCGAACCCTACCGAAATTGGGTAGAATCGGCCAACTTTATGGAAACGCCGCTTGATGTGGCTTTCTTATGTCCCTTTTTTCAAGAGTTTAGTCATCCCAAATCTATGAAGCACATTCGTAACTTTTCGATTATCGCCCACATCGACCATGGTAAGTCGACCCTATCTGACCGTTTGATCCAAGTTTGTGGTGGATTAAGTGATCGTGAAATGGAATCTCAAGTTCTAGACTCTATGGACCTTGAGCGTGAGCGTGGCATCACCATCAAAGCACAGAGTGTGACGCTCGATTACAAAGCAAACGATGGCGAGACATACCAGCTCAACTTTATCGATACTCCTGGACACGTTGACTTTTCTTATGAAGTTTCCCGTTCTTTAGCCGCCTGTGAAGGTGCTCTATTGGTAGTGGATGCTGGTCAAGGCGTTGAAGCGCAAACATTGGCTAACTGCTATACCGCCATTGAAATGGATCTTGAAGTTGTCCCGATCCTAAATAAGATTGATTTGCCAGCCGCAGAGCCTGAACGCGTAGCGGAAGAAATTGAAGACATCGTCGGCATTGATGCTATTGACGCAGTGCGCTGCTCTGCGAAAACAGGCCTTGGCGTGGATGAAGTGCTAGAAAAAATCGTTTCTGGTATTCCGGCTCCTGAGGGCGATCCTGCTGCGCCGCTGCAAGCGTTGATCATCGATTCTTGGTTTGATAACTACTTAGGTGTTGTCTCTTTAGTGCGAGTGAAAAATGGTGCGCTGAAGAAAAATGACAAAATTAAAGTGATGAGCACAGGCCAAACTTGGGGTGTTGACCGTTTAGGTATTTTTACGCCAAAACAAGTCGACAAAACCATGTTGAACACTGGTGAAGTGGGCTGGGTGGTTTGTGGTATTAAAGACATTCTCGGCGCTCCTGTGGGTGATACACTGACCAGCGCGAAAGATCCGTGTGAAAAAGCATTGCCAGGCTTTAAAAAAGTGAAACCGCAGGTGTACGCGGGGCTTTTCCCTGTCTCTTCTGATGATTACGAAAACTTTCGTGATGCGTTAGGTAAACTGAGCCTAAACGATGCCTCGTTATTCTATGAGCCAGAAAGTTCGGCCGCCCTTGGTTTTGGTTTCCGTTGTGGTTTCTTGGGTATGCTCCACATGGAGATTATTCAAGAGCGTTTAGAGCGCGAATACGATCTTGACCTTATCACCACTGCGCCAACGGTAGTCTATGAAGTGAAGAAGACCGATGGCACGATGCTTTATGTTGATAGCCCTGCTAAATTGCCTGCGGTGAACGACATTGAAGAGATTCGTGAACCGATTGCGCGTTGTAACATTTTGACCCCTTCTGAATATTTGGGTAACGTCATTATGTTGTGCGTTGAAAAACGTGGCGTGCAGGTTGATATGGTCTATCACGGTAACCAAGTAGCCTTGACTTATGATGTGCCGATGGCCGAAGTGGTACTTGATTTCTTTGACCGCTTGAAGTCAACTTCTCGTGGTTATGCATCACTTGATTATGGTTTCCAACGCTTTGAAGCTTCAAGCATGGTTCGTGTGGATATCTTGCTAAATGGTGACAAAGTGGATGCGCTAGCCATCATCACTCACAAAGACAATTCGCAAACGCGCGGTCGTCAAGTGGTTGAGAAAATGAAAGAGTTTATCCCTCGCCAAATGTTTGATATCGCGATTCAAGCGGCGATCGGTAACCACATTATTGCTCGTTCAACCGTGAAGCAGCTGCGTAAAAACGTACTGGCGAAATGTTACGGTGGTGATATTAGCCGTAAGAAAAAACTGCTTAAGAAGCAGAAAGAAGGTAAGAAGCGCATGAAGCAAATTGGTAATGTTGAGTTGCCACAAGAAGCCTTCCTTGCCATTTTGCACGTAGGTAAAGATTAAGCATTGCTTTGGCTTTCTTATGCATGCAGCAGTCACCATTAAGTGAAAGAGTTTCGGCTCTTTCACTTTCGTATTTTTAGATAAGGGAACTCCATGGCGAATACATTTTCACTCATCTTGGTGATCGTCACATTAGTGACTGGCATAGTTTGGGTGCTGGAGAAGTTGGTGTGGGCGAAAAAACGTCAACAGAAGATGGCCGCTATTGAAGCGCAAACCAACGGCTTGGATGACAAACTCAGCGCCAAAATTTCCGCGCAACCTTGGTGGATTGAAAACAGTGTTTCCATCTTCCCTGTGATTGCTTTTGTGCTGGTGCTACGCTCTTTTGTGTACGAACCTTTTCAGATTCCATCTGGCTCAATGATGCCAACGTTGCTGGTGGGCGACTTCATCTTAGTTGAGAAATACGCTTACGGTTTGAAAGACCCAGTATGGCGTACTCAACTGGTCGAAACTGGTAAACCAGAGCGTGGTGATGTCGTGGTCTTTAAATACCCGCCGCAACCAAGCATTGACTACATCAAGCGCGTGGTCGGCATGCCGGGCGATACAGTTCGTTATAGCAGCAACAAAGAGATTTGTATTCAAGCTCAAGGTTCAACAGAATGTAAACAGGTCAAACTGTCCAATGTTGAAGAGAGTGAGTTCAACCAAAATGGCATCCCTTTAATTCAAGTGAATGAAAAGTTAGGTCAGATTGAACACCAGATTTTGATCAATCCATTGCGTCGTGATCGTGTTGATGCTTATCAGCCACGCCATGGCGTTAATGAATGGGTTGTTCCTCAAGGTCAGTATTTTGTGATGGGTGATAACCGTGACAACAGTGCTGATAGCCGTTACTGGGGCTTTGTTCCAGAAGCAAACTTAGTCGGTAAAGCGGTCGGTATTTGGATAAGTTTTGAATTTGAACGTGGTGCCGATAGCGTTTTACCTTCGTGGATCCCAACTGGTGTGCGTTTTAACCGCATTGGTGGCATTAACTAGGCTAGCTTTGGCTAGCCATCACTACATCGAGAGAGCATGAATTCTCCAATTAGTAAATTAGAAACTAAACTCGGTTATTCATTTAATGATCCCGAGTTTATTTCCTTAGCACTGACACATCGCAGTGCAAATGGTAAGCACAATGAACGTCTTGAGTTTCTGGGCGATTCAATTTTAAGTTTTGTCATCGCTGATGAGCTGTACCACCGTTTCCCTAAAATTAACGAAGGGGATATGAGTCGTATGCGCGCTACGCTTGTGCGTGGTCACACATTGGCTGAACTGGGCAGAGAATTTTGCCTAGGAGATTACTTAAAATTAGGTCCAGGTGAGTTGAAAAGTGGTGGTTTTCGCCGTGATTCAATCCTTGCTGATGCCGTAGAAGCCATCATTGGTGCGATTTATTTAGACAGCGATACCGAAGTAGTACGACGTATTATTTTGAGCTGGTATCAAGAGCGCCTTGACGCCATTGAGCCGGGCGTATCGCAAAAAGACCCAAAAACTCGCCTACAAGAGTTTCTGCAAGGTAGAAGAAAGCAACTGCCTATCTACACAGTGACTAATATTAAAGGTGAAGCACACAACCAAGAATTTACGGTATCGTGTGATGTAGCAGGAATGGGAACGCCTGTAATTGGTAAAGGCACCAGTCGTCGTAAAGCTGAACAATCGGCGGCTGAAATTGCACTAGAGCAACTGACAAATGGCTGATAACGAATTTGATTTGGATGCGTACTTCGCATCAAACACCAACAGCAATGAAGCAACTCCGGAAAGTGGTGAGCAGCACTGTGGTTTTATCGCCATTGTGGGTCGCCCCAATGTCGGGAAATCAACCCTGCTGAATAACTTACTGGGACAAAAGATATCCATCACATCGCGCAAGCCTCAAACCACTCGTCACCGCATTATGGGTGTCGATACAGAGGGGCCATACCAAGCGATTTACGTTGATACTCCGGGGTTACACATCGAAGAAAAACGTGCGATTAACCGCTTGATGAACCGTGCGGCAAGTAGTTCACTCAGTGATGTTAACTTAGTGCTGTTTTTAGTCGATGGCACTCAGTGGACCGCCGATGATGAAATGGTGCTCAACAAACTACGTAATGCTAATTTCCCTGTAGTGTTGTGTGTCAATAAAGTCGATAACGTGAAAGATCGTAACGATGTAATGATGCACATGTTAGAGCTATCGAAGAAAATGGAATTTGTTGATGTCGTGCCGATTGCGGCAAAACATGGCAAAAACGTCGATGTATTGCGCAAACATGTGCGTGAGCATTTACCTCAAGCCACGCATCACTTCCCTGAAGAGTATGTGACTGATCGCTCACAGCGTTTCATGGCTTCCGAGATTGTGCGTGAAAAACTGATGCGCTTTACTGGTGAAGAGCTGCCGTATTCAGTAACCGTTGAAATTGAACGTTTTGACTATAACCCTGAAACCGATGGTTTTCATATCAACGCGTTGATCCTCGTTGAACGCAGCGGCCAGAAAAAAATGGTGATCGGCAAAGGTGGTGAAAAAATTAAAACCATCGGCCGTGAAGCACGTTTAGATATGGAAGAGTTGTTTGGTCGCAAGGTTTACCTAGAAACTTGGGTGAAAGTGAAATCCGGGTGGGCAGATGATGAACGTGCCCTTCGTAGCCTTGGTTATATTGACGATCTATAACCTCTATTCGAGGTGGGCGAGAACATCGCTCACCTTTGAGTGCTGATATGTCAGACGGTTTACAGCGCTGTTTTGTCCTTCATCGACGTCCTTATAGCGAGTCGAGCCTAATCCTTGATGTGTTTAGTGAGGAGTATGGCCGCGTCACCTTAATGTCCAAAGGCGCACGTAGTAAACGATCGAACTTAAAAGGTGCACTGCAACCTTTTACCCCCTTATTGCTCAAATGGTCAGGCAACGGTTCAATGAAAACCTTGCGCCAAGCTGAACCGATTAGCCTTGGCTTACCGCTCAGTGGTATTCATCTCTATTCTGCCATGTACGTCAATGAGCTGATTGGCCGTGTGCTTGCGCAAGAAGTGCCTTGCCCGGGTCTGTTCCATGATTATCTGCATGCACTCACCGAGTTGGCTCAGTATGAAAATCCAGAACCAGCACTGCGCCGTTTTGAACTCGCGTTGCTAGCTTCAATGGGTTATGGCGTTGATTTTTTGCATTGCGCCGGAACGGGAGAAGCTATCGATCCTCGCATGACTTATCGCTATCGCGAGCAAAAAGGTTTTATCGCTTCTGTTAGGCGCGATAACCTCACGTTTATGGGTGATGAGTTGATTGCCATTAGTGAGCGGCGCTTTGTCAGTAAAGAGCAGCTTCAAGCGGCAAAACGCTTTACACGCATAGCGTTAAAGCCGTATCTTGGCGGCAAACCTTTAAAAAGCAGGGAGCTTTTCCTGCCCATGTCTAGTTTTTCCAGAGTACGGAGTATAGGAAAATGAGCGCAATTTACTTAGGCGTTAATATCGATCACATCGCCACGTTACGAAATGCCCGCGGTACTAAATACCCAGATCCCGTGCATGCTGCTGAAATGGCAGAGCGTGCCGGAGCCGATGGCATTACCATTCACCTACGTGAAGACCGACGCCATATCAAGGATCGCGATGTGCGTATTTTGCGCGAGACGTTGCAAACTCGAATGAACCTCGAGATGGCCGTTACCGACGAAATGATTGATATTGCTCTGCAAACCCAGCCTGAATTTGTGTGTTTAGTGCCTGAAAAGCGTGAAGAACTAACGACGGAAGGTGGGCTGGACGTATTAGGACAGCTTGACAAAGTGAAAGCGGCAACCGAAAAACTGACCGCTGCAGGCATCAAAGTCTCTCTGTTTATTGATGCTGATCGTGAGCAGATTAACGCAGCTAAAACTTGCGGTGCACCGTTTATTGAATTGCATACTGGTCATTACGCCGATGCAACAACCGAAGCGGATCAGCAAGATGAGTTAAAGAAAATTGCGGCGGCTGCGAGTTATGCAAGTGATTTGGGCATTACGGTGAACGCTGGTCACGGTTTGACTTACCACAACGTAGCTGCCATTGCTGCACTGCCTGAAATTTACGAACTCAACATTGGGCACTCGATTATCGGGCGTGCTGTATTTGATGGTTTGGAGAAGTCGGTCGCCGATATGAAAGCCATCATGCAAGCGGCTCGCAAATAAGGTCTACCGATGGCGATTATCGGCTTAGGGACTGATATTGCGGAAATTGAACGCATAGAAAAAGCATTGTCACGCAGTGGCGATGCTTTTGCCGAGCGGGTGCTAACCCAAGATGAATTGGCGGTGTTCCATTCGCTCAAGAAAAAAGGGCGCTATTTAGCGAAACGTTTTGCCGCTAAAGAAGCGGCATCTAAAGCGCTTGGTACGGGTATTGCGCATGGCGTTAGCTTTCAGGATTTTACCGTCACCAACGACGCCAACGGAAAACCCGTGCTAACACTATCAGGTAAGGCTAAGCAGTTGGCTGCCACAGCCGGTGTGAATCACATTCACCTAACCATTTCTGATGAGCGTCATTATGCGGTGGCGACGGTGATTTTAGAGTCTTAATCTGTCAATCTTCTCTGCTTGCTGATAAGCAAACATGGCAACTGCGCGGCAAGCCCCTTTTTTCATTCGGTTAAATTGTCTCTTCGGTTAAATTGCTCATTCGCTTAAATACGGTTTAGCGGTAGCGATCACTTTGTCCATCTCATCTTGTAACTCAAATAATTCCGGTTCGACATCGCTGATGGATTTGCCGGAGCGCAATGCCTGTTCGAGCGCCGCGCACACTTTTTTCAAGCGGGGTACGCCACTGTATGAGCAACTGCCGTGCAGTTTATGAATATGGTGCAGTAGATCTTGAGTAGAGTATTCATCATCTTCCAACGCCATACTGACGACTTGGCTCACCTGTGGAATCGAATCAACTAGCATCTGTAGCAGCTCTTTGGCCAAATCTTCCTTGTTGGCTGATTGTTTGAGTGCATTTTGCCAGTCAATGATAATGGTGTGATTAGGCTGCTCAGCTTCCTGTGACGGAGACGGTATAACTTGTTCTGTGAGTTGTAATTTCTCCAACTGTTTACGGTTGGCGTAGGGGTTCCAGTGTGCTAACACTTGCTGCAAGATGTGCTCTTCAATCGGCTTAGTGAGGTAATCATCCATTCCTTCTTTCAGCAGACGATCGCGCTCTCCGATCATTGCATGAGCCGTTACCGCAATCACGGGCGTTTGGTGATTGAGTACCGTTTTCTTAATTTCCTGGCAAGCGGTGACCCCATCCATCTGTGGCATTTGGATGTCCATCAAAATCATATCAAATTTCTGGCGGCTTGCTTGTTCGACCGCTTCTTGGCCATTCGTGCAAGCAATGACGGTTTCAACACGTTCTTGCAGCAGGGCCATGATCAGTTTGAGGTTGGCAGGGTTATCATCCACCGCCATTACTTTCAGGGGCAGTGTATCGAGTGTGATCGGTAGATCTTGAATGGCAGGCTGTACCGGTTGGTGCGCGATTAACAGTTGCAGCAATTTTTTACGTGACAGTGGCTTGGTAATGCACTGTACTGGATGATGCTGCATTAAATAATCGGATAGTGCGAGCTCGGTACTTGGTGTACCGATAATCACGTTGTCGGCAAGCTGAATAGCCTTTGTGACCCACTGCTCAACCAAATCTAAATCAGTCTCTCTACTTGGTGCTAAATTGAGTAATACATAATCGAAGCGATCCGTCTCTTCTGGCATCACCGATCGATATGTGACGCTCAACCCTGCCTGCACCAACATTTGCTGGATGATTGAGGCGGCTTGCATATTGGGTTCAACGAGCAACAGCTGTTTATTGCTTAAAATATGTGGGTCAAGCCAGTCGCTCATCGGCATTTCAGTGGTATTGAGACGCAGCGTAAACCAGAAGGTGGAACCTTGGTGAAGACGGCTGGTGAGGCTAATTTCGCCGCCCATGTGGCTGACCAATTTCTGAGTAATAACCAAACCAAGTCCAGTGCCGCCGTAGCGACGAGAAATACTGGCATCGGCTTGGCTAAAGGCTTGGAACAGCTGTGCTTGTTGGCGCTCTGAAATACCAATGCCGGTGTCGCGCACCATAAATTGCAGCTCAACCACATTGTCGCGTTGTGAGCGCAATTCAACACTGATGTCGATGTTGCCACGTTCGGTGAACTTAATCGAGTTACCGACAAGGTTGGTCAACACTTGTTGGATACGAAGTGGGTCACCTACCAAGCCTGCTGGGATTTTTTGATCCACTTTAAGAGTGATTTCCAATCCTTTTTCATGAGCACTGGTCGCTTGGAGGTTAACCACCTCTTCCAAACTCTCTTGAAACTCGAACGGAATATTTTCCAGTGCTAACTTACCGGCTTCTAGCTTGGAGAAATCCAAAATGTCATTGATGATGTTCAATAAGTTATTAGCCGATTTTTCAATGGTTTGTAAGTAATCTGCTTGGCTATTCGTCAACTGGGTTTTGAGCATTTGGCGGGTGAAGCCAATGACACCGTTAAGTGGCGTGCGCAACTCATGGGACATGTTAGCAAGAAATTCTGATTTTATGCGCGCGGCTTCTTGGGCGCGTTTTTTGGCAATGTCCAATTCAACGTTTTGGATTTCCAACTGCTCTAAGGTTTCTCGCAAATCCGAGGTGGCTTGGTCGATACTGTGCTGCATTTCGACGTGATATTCCGATAGCGATACCGCCATCGCGTTGATCCCTTTTTTGAGCGAATCTAACTCACCGTGCATTTTGCCTTCGATCCGCACATCAAGGTGGCCGCGACGAATTCTATCCACCATGTTTTTCATGTGTGAGATAGGGCGAGTCACATCGTGCAGGAGTCGGAATGCGAACATCCCTGATAAACCGAGCCCAAGCGCAAGCACTAAAAAAGCGGAAAATACCTCTTGATACTGTTGTAAACGCAATGAAGAGAGATCCAACTCTATCGCGATATAGCCGAGCGCAGGCGTTGATGTATTGGCATTTATACCTTCGGTTAGACGGTTTTCGGCCAAAATTGGCGTGCGCAGTATTAAAGTGTTCTCGGTGAGATTTGAGCTGCTTAAAATCGGAATGGGCTTATCTTTTGGATAAGTTAAGCTTTCAAAGTTAGGGTGAAAATTCGAGGTGACAAACAGTTCGTGGTTGGCGTCAAACACCGCAATACTACGGACAAATTTAGAGTTCTTTCGATGCGCGTAGCTGATAATGCGGCGTACCGACTCACGGCTTTGGTTTTTTAAGGCGTCTTCACTAGCAATGGCCAAGGGCTCGATGATGCTTGCCCCCGCATTGATCACCTGTTTTTCCAGATCATGGTAGCGATTGAATGAGAAAAAAGCACTGAGCAACAAGCCGATAATTAAGGTTGGAGCTAAGGTTAAAGTAATAACGCGCGCGCGTAAGCCATATCTGGTCATTATTGTCTAAACATCGTGGTGTGGATATGGGAAAATAGCCCGCAATTTGATGAGCAAGCCTGTACGAAAATCGTTTAATTGACGGCTAGCTTAATCAAGTCGAGTAAGTTCGACAATCATCCCCGCACTAAATAGTGACGCTAGGGCAAAAAACATCGATTTAATTTTACTTAGGCACAGAGCATGGCACGTTTTTTCCAACCGAAAAAGAAAGCGCAATTAGAAACAAAACATCAAACGGTATTGATTGAACGTCTTGATCATCAAGGTTCTGGTATCGCTTATCAACACAATAAACTGCTTTTTGTTGATGGCGCGCTGCCCGGTGAGCAAGTGCTGATGCAGCTAACTGAAAGCAAAAGTAAATACTCTCGCGGTCAGTTGATTAAAGTCTTAACGGCCAGTGAACAACGCGTGACGCCATTTTGTCGCCATTACGGTCAATGTGGTGGTTGCGATCTGCAGCATTTAGAGCACAGTGCGCAAGTGGCGCACAAAGAGCAAACACTCTCGCAATTGATGAGTAAATTCGCCGGACAAACGTTGGCATTGAGCCCCGCAATAAGTTGCGCCGATAAAGGCTATCGCCGCCGCGCCCGCATCAGCGTGTTGTGGGACAAAAAGCAGCAACAGCTGCAATTTGGTTTTCGCAAAAAGCAGAGCAAGCAAATCGTTAACGTGACGGACTGCCCAGTGCTAGAACCACAACTCAACACGCTACTTACACCTATCCAAGCGCTGTTAACGCAATTTAAATATCAGCAAGCGATTGGCCATGTTGAATTGGTGCTGGGTGATCAAGGCGCGGTGATGGTGTTGCGCCATCTTCAGCCGCTGCCAAGTGAAGATCACGCGGCGCTGCTGGCGTTTGCTCAGCAGCATCTCACTTTGTATGTGATGCCAGAAAGCGATCAGCTCGAACGTCTTCACGGAGAGATGGCAAGCTACCGCGAAACCGGATCAGTTATCGAATTTTTGCCCTCCAACTTTATTCAAGTCAATCGCCAAATAAACCAAAAAATGGTGGCTCAAGCATTGGAATGGTTAGCTTTGACTGATGATGACCGAGTGTTGGACCTATTTTGTGGCGTAGGGAACTTTAGTTTGCCGATGGCCCAATACGCTCAATCGGTGGTGGGCATTGAAGGTGTGGATGAGATGGTTGAGCAAGCGACACAAAACGCGCAGCGCAATCAAATCGACAATATCACGTTCTACCAAGCAAATTTGGAACAAGATATGTCAACGCAAGCGTGGGCAAAGCAAAAATTTGCTAAAGTACTACTCGACCCAGCGCGAGCCGGGGCGGCAGGCATTGTCGACCAATTGGCTAAACTCGGCGCTCAGCGCGTGGTGTACGTTTCTTGTAACCCGGCGACACTGGCAAGAGACAGTCAAAGTTTACTCAGCCAAGGTTATAAGTTGGTAAAACTTGGCATGTTGGATATGTTTCCACACACCAGTCATTTAGAATCGATGGCGCTATTTGTAAAAAGTCGGTAGACAGAGAACTAACTCAGTCGAAGTTAGTCGAATACCACAAACTATAAAACTAGGACGAATCAGATGGTTGCGGTACGAAGCGCACACTTGAATCCAGACGAACAGTTTGAGCTAGATAAATGGATTGCGAGTTTACATCAAGATAAAAGCACAGCTTCTAAACTGACGGACGTATACCGTCAGTGTGAAACGTTATTAGAAGGTCAGGCCAAAGGACCGCTACTGCTGTGGCGCGGCCGTGAAATGATCGAAATCCTGATTACCTTATCGATGGATCGCGCCACTTTAGTCGCGGCTCAGCTCTTTCCTATCGTCAGTAGTGGGCTTTTTGACCGTGAAGTATTAGAAGAGACCTATGGTAAAGGCATAGTGAAGCTGATTGATGGTGTCGAAGAGATGGCGGCACTTGGTCAGTTAAACGTTACCTTGCAAGGCAGTGAAGCTTCAGAGCAGGTGGATAACGTTCGCCGCATGCTGCTTGCGATGGTGGATGATTTTCGTTGCGTGGTGATCAAATTAGCGGAGCGCATTTGTAATTTACGTGAAGTAAAAGATGAACCTGACGAAATTCGCCGTGTAGCGGCTAAAGAGTGCGCCAATATCTATGCCCCTTTAGCAAACCGCTTGGGCATTGGTCAGCTCAAATGGGAAATTGAAGATTACGCATTTCGCTACCAGCAGTCCGATACCTATAAACAAATTGCTAAGCAGCTTTCCGAGCGCCGCATCGTGCGCGAACAATATATTCACGATTTTGTCGAAGATCTGCGCGCCGAGATGAAGCTTTCTCATATCAATGCCGAAGTGAGTGGCCGTCCGAAACACATCTATAGCATCTGGCGCAAAATGCAGAAGAAAGGGTTGGCTTTCGATGAACTGTTTGATGTGCGTGCGGTTCGCATTATTGCTGATCAACTGCAAGACTGTTACGCCGCCTTGGGCGTCGTTCATACCAAATACAAGCACTTGCCTAGCGAATTTGATGATTATGTTGCGAATCCGAAACCGAATGGCTATCAATCCATTCATACGGTGATTTTAGGGCCAGAAGGCAAAACCATCGAAATTCAAATTCGTACTAAGCAGATGCATGAAGAATCTGAACTTGGGGTTGCTGCGCACTGGAAATATAAAGAGGGCGCAACGGTTGCCCGCAGCGGTTACGATGAGAAAATTACTTGGTTGCGTAAGCTTCTTGATTGGCAAGAAGAGATGTCTGATTCGGGTGAGATGATCGACGAGCTGCGTAGTCAGGTGTTTGATGATCGCGTTTACGCCTTTACACCTCGTGGTGATGTGGTTGATTTACCCATGGGAGCCACGCCGCTTGATTTTGCCTACCATATTCACTCTGAAGTGGGGCATCGCTGTATCGGTGCCAAAGTCGCGGGTCGTATTGTTCCATTTACTCATAAATTATCTATGGGTGATCAAGTCGAAATCATCACTCAAAAAGAGCCGAATCCTTCGCGTGATTGGCTAAATCCAGCAACGGGGTTTGTTCATTCAGGCCGTGCGCGCGCCAAGATTAACGCTTGGTTCCGTAAACAAGGCCGTGAGAAAAACCTTGAAGCCGGACGAGAGATCCTCGAATCAGAATTAGCCAAAATCGGTGCTACGTTAAAAGATGCCGATAAATACGCGCTCAAACGTTTTAACGTCAATACGCCTGACGAGCTGTACGTTGGCATTGGCAGTGGTGATCTGCGGATCAACCAAATCGTCAATCACATCAATGCCTTGGTGAATAAGCCGACCGCTGAGCAAGAAGATCAACAAGCACTGCAAAAATTGCAAGATGCACAAACTCGTCCAGATCAGCCACATCGAGCGCACAAAGATGCCGTTGTAGTGGAAGGGGTAGATAACCTCATGACACACCTAGCGCGCTGTTGCCAACCTATCCCGGGTGATGAGATCAAAGGTTACATTACTCAAGGGCGTGGTATTTCAGTCCATCGCAGTGACTGTGAACAGCTAGAAGAGCTGAGCCATCACGCACCTGAACGCATCATTGATACCGTTTGGGGGCGCGGGTTTGTTGGAACCTATATTTTGACTTTGCGCGTTGAAGCGATGGAGCGAGGTGGGTTACTCAAAGACATCACCACCTTGCTTGCGAATGAGAAAGTGAAAGTCATCAGCATGAAAAGTCGTAGCGACTACAAAAGACAGTTGATCATCATGGATTTTGATCTTGAAGTGAGCAACATCGAAGCGCTGTCACGAGTATCAATGAGAGTAGAGCAGATCAAAGATGTCATGTTGGTGAAACGCCTAGGCTAAATTTCATATCACAGTAACACTCTTATTGGCGTGAATCGCAATTAAATCGCGACGCAAGCGCCTTGGGTTTTTAAAGGCGAGTGGCAATGACTGCTCGCTTTTTTATTTTAAATATTGATGTAAGGAGCGGATAAATGAGCCACCCAATCGAACAACTGGAACAGATCATGGCACAGTTGCGTGACCCAAAAACAGGTTGTCCTTGGGATATCAAGCAAACTTTTGACACGGTTGTTCCTTACACAATCGAAGAGACCTATGAAGTGGTGGAAGCGATCCACAACCAAGATTGGCCTAATCTCAAAGAAGAATTAGGTGACTTGCTGTTTCAAGTTATTTTTTATAGTCAAATGGCGAAAGAGCAAGGGTTGTTTGATTTCTCGCAAGTTGTTGAAACGGTGAATGAAAAACTTACGCGCCGCCATCCTCATGTTTTTTCGGGTGCCAAGTTTGAGGATGAAGCGCAAATCAACGCCAATTGGGAAGCTGAAAAAGCCAAAGAAAAGGTACAAGCAGGAAAAAAAGATCAAAGTATTCTAGACTCAATACCACACGCTTTTCCGTCTCTTTTACGTGCTACAAAGATTCAAAAAAAGTGTGCCCAATATGGCTTTGATTGGGATTCTATCGGCCCAGTGGTTGATAAAGTTCAAGAAGAGATCGAAGAAGTCATGGAAGAGGCGTTGCAAATCAACCCTGATCCGGTTCGAGTAGAGGATGAAATGGGCGATCTATTATTTGCCACCGTTAACTTTGCTCGGCACTTAAAAATTGATCCAGAAGTGGCGTTAAATAAAGCAAATCGAAAGTTTTCACGTCGATTTAAAGGCATTGAAATGCTGGTGGCACGTCAGCACAAAACCTTGACCGATTTTTCTCTCGAAGAATTGGATGCGATGTGGAATGAAGTGAAGCGCTTGGAGCCGAAGTAATACCCTGTGTTGGCAATCCACAATAAAACCCACCCATTGAGACAAATTTGACTCATTTGAGTGGTGTGATAAGCCATATCAAGCGGTGCTCTTTGATTTGAAGCAAAAAATAAAAAATGACAGTGTGATAGATTTCACGTTGTAGCGAATAAGGGCTTCTGGTATATTTTTATCCCGTCCAGAAGAAATCCATTTCCCTCATTCAACCAATTTCAGGTTAAACATGACGACAAATTACATTTTTGTTACTGGCGGGGTTGTATCCTCTCTAGGTAAAGGTATTGCGGCAGCATCTCTTGCGGCGATTTTAGAAGCTCGTGGTCTTAAAGTGACTATGATGAAGCTTGACCCTTACATCAACGTTGACCCAGGCACAATGAGCCCAACTCAACATGGTGAAGTGTTTGTCACGGAAGATGGCGCTGAAACTGACCTTGACCTTGGTCACTACGAACGTTTTATTCGTACCAAAATGACCAAGCGCAATAACTTTACTGCTGGTCGTGTTTATGCCGATGTATTGCGTAAAGAGCGCCGTGGTGACTACCTAGGTGCAACGATTCAGGTTATTCCACACATCACCAATGCGATTAAAGATCGCGTTATCGCAGGCTCTGAAGGTCACGATGTCGCTATCGTTGAAGTAGGCGGAACCGTTGGTGATATCGAGTCATTGCCATTTATGGAAGCGATTCGTCAGCTTGCGATTGAAGTGGGCCGTGAACACGCGATGTTTATGCACCTGACTTTAGTTCCTTACCTTGCCGCTGCTGGTGAAGTGAAAACCAAACCGACTCAACATTCAGTTAAAGAGCTGCTTTCTATCGGCATTCAGCCTGATATTTTGGTTTGTCGTAGCGATCGCGTTATCCCAGCGAACGAACGTAAGAAAATTGCTTTGTTCTGTAACGTGCCTGAAAAAGCCGTTATCTCGATGAAAGATGTTGATTCTATCTACAAGATCCCTCAACTGATCAAAGCTCAAGGTTTGGATGATATCGTTTGTAACCGTTTTGGTATTAAAGCACCGGAAGCGGATCTTTCTGAATGGGAACAAGTGATTTACGAAGAGGCTAACCCAACCGCTGAAGTGGTGATCGGGATGGTCGGTAAATACATTGAATTGCCTGATGCTTACAAATCGGTTAACGAAGCACTGAAACACGCAGGTTTGAAAAACCGTTTGAGCGTGAAAATCAAATACATCGATTCTCAAGACGTTGAAACCAAAGGTGCGGAAGTGCTGACTGGTTTGGACGCAATCCTCGTACCTGGCGGTTTTGGTGACCGCGGTATCGAAGGCAAAATTCTTGCTGCGCAATATGCCCGCGAAAACAAAGTTCCTTACCTAGGGATTTGTCTAGGTATGCAAGTGGCGCTGATCGAATACGCACGTAATGTTGCGGGTATGAAAGGTGCGCATTCAACAGAATTTAACAAAGAGACTCAATACCCTGTGGTAGGCTTGATCACTGAATGGGTAGATGACGAAGGTAACGTAGAAGAGCGTACTGAAAAGTCTGATCTTGGTGGTACTATGCGCCTTGGTTCGCAGCTATGCCACTTAGAAAAAGGCACTAAAGCGTATGAGCTTTACGGTAGTGCAACCATTCATGAACGTCATCGTCACCGTTATGAAGTTAATAATAAACTTCGTCCGCAGATCGAAAAAACCGGCTTGAAAGTATCAGGTCTGTCTGCTGATAAGAAGCTAGTTGAAGTGATTGAGAACCCTGCTCACCCATGGTTTGTAGCAGCTCAGTTCCACCCAGAATTCACGTCAACCCCTCGTGATGGTCACCCACTATTTGCAGGCTTTATTAAAGCGGCAGGTGAGTTCCAACGCGGTGAATCAGAGAAGTAACAAGGATACGGGCAGTTGCAATTGTTGTGCTGCTGCCCTTTATAGTTTTGACATTTAAATTCAACGAGAGGAAACATTAATGTCTAAGATCGTTAAAGTTCTAGGTCGCGAAATCATCGACTCACGTGGTAACCCAACAGTAGAAGCTGAAGTTCACCTAGAAGGCGGTTTCGTAGGTATGGCAGCTGCGCCATCTGGTGCATCTACTGGTTCTCGCGAAGCTCTTGAGCTACGTGACGGTGACAAATCACGTTTCCTAGGTAAAGGTGTTCTTAAAGCGATTGCAGCTGTAAACGGCCCAATTGCTGATGCTCTAGTTGGTAAAGATGCTAAAGATCAAGCAGCTATCGACCAAGTGATGATCGACCTTGATGGTACTGAAAACAAATCTAACTTCGGTGCGAACGCAATCCTAGCGGTTTCTCTAGCGAACGCAAAAGCGGCTGCGGCTGCGAAAGGCATGCCTCTATACGAGCACATTGCTGAGCTAAACGGTACTGCTGGCCAATTCTCTATGCCTCTACCAATGATGAACATCATCAACGGTGGCGAGCACGCAGATAACAACGTAGACATCCAAGAGTTCATGATCCAACCTGTTGGCGCAAAAACTCTTAAAGAAGCAGTACGTATGGGTGCAGAAGTATTCCATAACCTAGCTAAAGTTCTGAAGTCTAAAGGCTACAACACTGCTGTTGGTGACGAAGGTGGTTTCGCTCCTAACCTAAAATCTAACGCTGAAGCGCTAGAAGTTATTGCAGAAGCGGTTGCAGCGGCTGGCTACGTGCTAGGCAAAGACATCACTCTAGCGATGGACTGTGCAGCATCTGAGTTCTTCGACAAAGACGCTGGCATCTACAACATGAAAGGTGAAGGCAAAACGTTCACTTCAGAAGAGTTCAACCACTACCTAGCGGGCCTTGTTGAGCAATTCCCAATCGTTTCTATCGAAGACGGTTTGGACGAGTCTGATTGGACTGGTTTCAAACACCAAACTGAACTTCTAGGCGACAAAATTCAGCTAGTGGGTGACGATCTATTCGTTACTAACACTAAGATCCTTAAAGAAGGTATTGAGAAAGGTATCGTTAACTCAATCCTTATCAAGTTCAACCAAATCGGTTCTCTAACTGAGACTCTAGCTGCAATTAAGATGGCTAAAGATGCTGGTTACACAGCGGTAATCTCTCACCGTTCTGGCGAAACTGAAGATGCAACTATCGCTGATCTAGCGGTAGGTACAGCTGCAGGTCAAATCAAAACGGGTTCTATGAGCCGTTCTGACCGTGTTGCTAAGTACAACCAACTAATCCGTATTGAAGAAGCGCTAGCTGGTCGTGCTCCTTTCAACGGTCTTAAAGAAGTGAAAGGCCAAGCTTAATCCCACGGGGTACAGCTTAGCATCATTACTTTAAAGAACGCCCTGCATTGCAGGGCGTTTTGTTTTTTCTGCTATCTCAACTCGCATTTTGAATTGCGAGTTGAGAAGAGAAAGATTTACACCGCGCTAATCGCTGCGATCCGTCGTTTATCCAGTTCTTCTTTGATCGCTTTCCCTTGAAAACCATCACGGATCACCTGTTGTACATCGATACTCAGTGCCGCTTGATAAGCTTTGAGAAAAATATCGCGTTGCGGATAAGGGGTCTCTTCGCAACCTAATCGACCCGCATGATCGGCCTGACAACAAAGTAAAACGTCCAGCAAGCGCTCAGGCTTGCGCCATGCATCAAGTTTATCGAGTATTTTGAGTTTGGTGCTGGGTTTTAATTCTGCCGCTCGATGAATATTGGAGTGCTGCTCGCAGACGAGCAGTGCCAACTCTTTACACTCATTTGGAATACGTACCCGCTCGCACAAGGCTTTAATGATGTTAATTCCTGTGTGACAGTGCATTTTATGGCTGGGCCATTCGCTTTTAGGTGTGACTCCTTTTCCTAAGTCATGCACTTGCGCTGCAAAACGAACCGCTATCGATGAAGAGAGCTTCGCCGCTTGCGCTGCAACCATCAAGGTGTGTACTCCGGTATCAATTTCAGGATGCCATTTTTCCGGTTGAGGAACACCAAACAGGCGATCCAGTTCGGGTAATACTACTTTGAGCGCACCGCATTGACGTAAAGCAGAAATGAAAATTTCTGGATGCTGAGTGGCGAGTGATTTCTGCCACTCTTGCCATACGCGCTCGGCGGTTAAGTGTTGCAGCTCACCTGATTGCGTTATCTGTTTCATCAGTGCCATGGTTTCATCGGCAATGGTAAAACCTAAATGCGCAAATTTGGCTGCAAAGCGTGCCACGCGAAGGACGCGCAGAGGATCTTCGATAAAGGCATCAGAAACATGGCGCAGTAGGCGATTGTGCAGATCGCGCTGGCCGCCATAAGGGTCAATAAGCTTACCAGCGTTATCTTGTGCGATGGCGTTAATGGTCAGATCGCGGCGGGCGAGATCCTCTTCCAAAGTCACATCGGGTGCGTAGTAGCAGGCAAAGCCTGTGTAGCCAGCGCCAGTTTTGCGCTCAGTGCGAGCAAGGGCATACTCTTGTTTCGTTTTCGGGTGAAGAAATACGGGAAAATCTTTTCCTACAGGAGTAAAACCAGTGGCCAGCATTTGCTCTGGGCTGCTGCCTACTACAACCCAATCTTTGTCATAGATATCAATATGGAGCAACTGATCGCGTACCGCGCCCCCAACTAAGTATACTTGCACCGGATTACCTTAAATATGCTGAAACGCCATTGGCGATTGATGTTAGTAATGGTACTTTTCATCACAGTGAAATGATAGAGACGAGAGAATGTATAAGGAATTTTTTGGATTTACCGAGCCGCCATTTTCAATTGTACCGAGCTCTCGTTACCTATTTTTGAGCCATCGTCATCGTGAAGCGATGCAACATTTACAAGCAGGGCTGGGTGATGGTGGTGGTTTTGCGCTATTAACTGGCGAAGTGGGGACTGGCAAAACAACCATCGCAAGAGCGATGCTTGCGGCACTCGATGATAGTACTCAGGCGGGGTTTATTTTAAATCCAACTTTTTCGAACATCGAGTTGCTTGAAGCGATTTGTGATGAGTTTGCGCTGTCTTACCCACCTTCAGGGAGTTTAAAAGCGCTTAGCCAAGTAATTTATCATCATTTACTGCATAACCACGCGCAAGGGAAACAGACGCTATTAGTGATAGATGAAGCGCAGCATCTGGCCGCCGATGTACTGGAACAGTTGCGACTACTGACTAACCTTGAAACGGAGAGCCGTAAGTTGCTTAAGGTTTTACTGATTGGTCAGCCTGAGTTACAACAAAAATTGCAATTACCTCAATTACGCCAACTTGCGCAACGTATTACCGGTCGTTATCACTTGCTGCCTCTCAATGTTCAAGAGACAGAGCAGTACATCCACTTTCGTTTAGCGTTAGCCGGCGGTCACAAGGGCGGTCACAAGGATTGGTTTGATCAGAAAAGTATCAAATGGATAGCAGAACAGACCCACGGTATTCCGCGTTTAATTAACTTAGTGTGCGATGCGAGTTTCAAGTTAGCCTATCAGCAGGGCGTGAAAGCGCTCTCATTTGAATTAGTGCGTACCGCGGGTCAAGAGGTCATGAATTTTCAGTCTTCGGTCTATCAGTCGCCTCATGCTCGCCTCGTACCGTCTTCAATATCGTATCGCTCTCCTCTCATTGCGGGCTTAATGTTAGCTGTGTTCATTGCGTGGTTTAGCCCGCCATGGATTGATCGCATGATGCGCTTTGCGTTGCCTTCCCCTGAATTACCTAAACCGATCACTCAAGTGGTGATCAGTGCTCAATTGGAACAAGATCTAGAACGCTCGAAGGCATTGGAAGCGGCCATTAGCGATCTTTATAAAGTGTGGGGTTACAGCGCATCTTTGGCCGATAGTTTTTGTGATGCTCAAGCACAAGGACGCTTTCAATGTCAGCGTATGCAGGGTGATTTCAACCAATTAAAGCAGTTAAATTTGCCAGTGGTGCTCACTTTAGCTGCGGAGCAAACACAAGCTTATGCGGTGCTGTACCAGATCAATGCTGAGCAGGTGCAATTGTTAATGTCAGGAAAGCATGTGCAAATTAACCAAAGTCAGCTCAATGACGTATGGACAGGAGAATATCACTACATTTGGCAGCACGATTTACTCCGAACGTTGAAACAGGGCATGCAAGGAGATGATGTTGAACTGCTTGACCAAAAATTGTCTCAGTTACTTGGAGAGCAAGCTACAGGGCATCAACAATTTGATGGTGAGGTAAAGCGCAAAGTAGCTTTTTTCCAACGCTGGCAAAAAATGGACAGCGATGGTATTGCTGGGGCTCGCACTATAAGTCGGCTTGAGCTATTGACTCAACACAACGCACCTCGCCTTCTCATTACTAAGGAGCAAGGATAATGTCGCAAGTGCTTAAAGCATTAGAGCAATCAGAGCTTAGCCACCAGAGCAAAAGCTTACCTCACTCTTCTCATGTGGCAGTATTTAATCAATCCTTGCCATCTTCATGGTGCTCGAAATCATCACTTACCGCGTTGTTTGCTCCATCGCTGCTTTGTTGCGGTTATCTTGTTTATCATTCATATCAAGCGCGAATCAATGAGCTAGAACAATTGAAGCGCAATGCGACACAAGTTGTGCAACAAGAGGGGGCTTACCAAGTTCTGGAATACCCTGACTTTGGTGAGTTACAAACCAATACACCACGAGTGAAAACTCTTGCAGAGACAAGCTCTACGCCGCCATTTACTCCTTTACATGGTACCCAGTTGACGACTCGTGAGCCGCGAGATAAAAACGCAGATCAGGAGTTTGGCCTTAATGATCTCGACTTAAGTCAATTATCCCCGGAATTGGCACAACGAGTTGAGTTGGCGATTCAAGGCAAAGATCAAGTCGTACTGGTAGGAGACACATCAAAAGGTCATCTTCTGCTCACAGAACATCTTGATACCTTTTCAGGACGTATCCCAGCGCTGAATTTCCAGACTCACGTTTATTCAAGCCGCACAGATAAACGATGGGTAAAAATTAATGGCGTAGAGCGAAAGGTAGGTGATGATGTGGTGAATGGCGTGCAATTAGTCGAGATCAATCCGCAATCGACCTTGATACGTTTCGATGGTGAATTGATTGAAATCCCAGCTCTTTATGATTGGAAAGGATAAAAAAACGGTCACCTTTCTCTGGTGACCGTTTTTCAAGTGATAGATCCAGTCTGTTAGGGAGATTATGCCCAACCAGAAGGGTGTTTCTTACGGCGTGGGATAATGTGTGGCAAAATTAGTCCAAGTAACAGACCAATACCCGCTACGCCGCCCCCATAAGTAAAGTATTTAAGCAGTAGATCCTCTTTCTGAGTATCCAGCTTAGCGCGCAGTTCGCGAATTTCAGTTTGTGAATCAGTGAGCTGCTTACTGATATCACTGTAGTTTTGTTCTAACTCTGAAATTTGTTGATTGCGAGCCTCTAATGAATTGGCCAATCCGGCTTTTTCACTGTCTGCATTTTGCTTTGCATTGGCCAATTTACTTTTCACTTCGGCCAGCTCACTCTCCAATTTAGGCAAACGCATCGCCATGCTTTCTTGGCGAGTGACAAAACGGCTTTCAACCCAACCCGTGCGGCCTTTCTCATCGGCAATCTGGCTATAACCAGTATCGTTATTAACATCAAGCAGCTTTACTTTGTCTCCTGCATCGATGCTACCGAGAATGCGAAATTGGTTACTTGGACCTGAATGAATATAAGTAAAGAGTTTGTCCGCAATATAGCGGTCTTGCGCAAACGTTGGCGCAGCCAACATGGTCAGTAAAACCATGCAGATCAGTTTTTTCACGATAAGTCCTTTAGCTATCAAATGAGGTATTAAAATGCTTTCGACAAATATTAAGAAGTTTCGTTGATTGGTGCAACAAAGAAGGGAGGCTAAGCCTCCCTTTCTGTGCGTTTGAGTCAATTAATGACATTGCACTTACAATCTATTGACTTATTGTATTAGCCAAATATTGCTTGCAGGGCATAGAAGAAAATGACCGCAAGTAAAGCGCCTGCTGGCAAGGTGACAATCCATGAAGCAACGATATTACGCACCACACCTAGATTCAATGCCGCAATTCCACGAGCAAAACCAACCCCTAATACCGCACCAACAAGTGTTTGTGTGGTTGAGATTGGAAGGCCAGTACCTGATGCCAATACGACCGTTGACGCTGTTGCCAACTGAGCGGCAAAGCCACGGCTTGGCGTCAGTTCAGTGATACCCGTACCGACCGTCGCCATCACTTTGTGACCAAGGGTAGCTAGGCCAACCACAATACCAAAACCACCCAGTGGCAAAATCCACCAAGCGATTGAGCTTTTAGCACTGACAGCACCCAAGCTTTCAACAGTTGAAACCACCGCAGACAGAGGACCAATCGCGTTAGCTACATCATTTGAACCATGCGCAAAAGCCATTGCACACGCAGTGATCACCATCAATACGCTAAAGATGCTCTCAACACCGGAAAACCCATGGTCTTCTTCGCGGTTGGCAAATTTTCTCTTGATGTAGTAGTAACCACCGACCATAACAAGGCCTGATAACGCCGCAGAACATAACCATGCTTCACCGGTGCTCAGGTGTAAGCCTATATGTTTAAGGCCTTTTTTGATGGTAACCAGTGCGATCACCATAGTGGTGATGAACATATAAATAGGAACAAAGCGTTTGGCATTCATCAGTGGATTTTCAGTATCGAAAATCAATCGTTGAGCACTGACGAAGATTAAGTAGGCGAACAAACCAGAAATGACTGGGGTGACAATCCAACTGCCTACGATGCCTTTTACTGAGGCCCAATCAACCGCTTCTGGGCCGACAGATATGCAGGCAAATCCGATAATGGCGCCGATGATAGAGTGAGTCGTTGATACAGGCCAACCCATGTATGAAGCCAACAATAACCATGTTCCGGCGGCGAGAAGTGCAGACATCATGCCATAAACAAGAACGTCGGGTTGGTGAGCGAAAAGTGCGGGTTCGATGACGCTGTTACGAATGGTTTCGGTTACTTCACCACCCGCTAAATATGCACCAGCGAATTCAAAAATCATCGCAATGATAATAGCTTGTTTTACGGTTAGCGCTTTTGAGCCTACTGAAGTTCCCATTGCATTAGCAACATCATTTGCACCAATACCAATCGCCATCATGAAGCCAAAAGCGGCTGCAACAAGAATCAGGACAGTGCCGTAGTTCGCAAGGATATCCATCGTAATACCTAGTCTTTTGATAACAAGCGGAGCATAACTGGACTCATTTTCTCGAAGCGAGTCAAAACCATCAGCGGAGAAAATAATCAACGCCTAAGCTGATGGATCAAGTTTTGCTCTTCGTTATTTGGTTAACTTACTGATTTAAGAGCGAGAAAGCATTAGTTCAAGACGAGCGCCAACGCGCTGAGCTTGATCGGCAATGCCGCCCACCCATTCTAGAATTTTGTACAAGAACATTACATCGATCGGATTCATTTTCGACTCAATAGCCATTAATTGTTGGCGGAGTCGAACCTGCATCGCATCGGTGTCATCTTCAATCACATCCAGTTGATTGATCATTTCCGCCACCAGTGTGACTTCACGACCTTTAAATCCTGTTTCCAATAACTCATCGAGCTCATTGATCACTTTTTGCGCTTGATTTGCTGCATCAAGGCAGCGTTTTACGTAGGCAATGAAGTTTTCTTGAAGAGGCTCTGGGATGATCAATTGACGACCGTAGACACGGCCTGCAATATCTTTTGCAAGGTTGGCCAGTTTATCTTGCTGAGTTAACAGCTCTAGCATGTCAGTACGATCGACAGGCATAAATAAACCGCGTGGTAGTTTAAGACGAATTTCACGCTTGAGTACGTCCGCTTCTTTCTCTAAATGAGAAATTTGGGCTCGAATTTCACCTGCTTTCTCCCAGTCACCCTTTGAACAAACTTCAAAGAAATTGACTAAGTGAGAGCAACATTCATTCACACACACAACGTGGCGCTGCAAAGGCTTTATAGGGGACTTTGCAAATAACCCCATAATTGTATTTACTGGCATGGTCGTTCAACCTAAAAAATATAACCTTAAAATAACATACACCATTCATGGCGAAATGTTGAGCGATGGCTATAAAGGCGCGCATGTTAACCCATTAAATCTCTCATTAAAACTGTTTTAGATCATCATTCCGGTGATATTTGTTACTTGCCCCACTGTGCATTAGGCCATATTCTTTCGCTATCTGCTTTGAAAGGGTTAGTTATGGAAACCGAGATAGAACTGAAGTTTTTTGTTTCACCAGAATTTTCGGAAATTTTGCGTTACAAGATCTCTGAAATCAAAGTACTTCAGCACAGTTGTCGAGCGTTAGGGAACACTTACTTCGATACACCTGACAACTGGTTGCGTCAACACGACACAGGGCTTCGTATTCGTCGCTTTGATGATGTGTATGTTCAAACTGTTAAAACGGCGGGTCGAGTCGTTGCAGGGTTGCACCAAAGACCAGAATACAATGCTGAGCACAACAGCAATGAACCGAACTTGACGCTTCATCCGGAAGATATCTGGCCACAAGGTAAAGATATTACGACCTTACAATCTGAACTGATGCCTCTATTTTCGACCAACTTCACACGCGAGCAGTGGCTGATTGGCATGGCCGATGGCAGCCAAGTTGAAGTGGCTTTCGATCAAGGTTTTGTTGTTGCAGGTGAAAAACAAGAACCTATCTGCGAAGTGGAGCTGGAGTTGAAATCGGGGCAAACGGATGCCTTGTTTACGTTAGCTCGCCAGTTTTGTGAGCACGGTGGTATGCGTCTGGGTAACTTGAGTAAAGCGGCGCGAGGCTATCGTCTTGCGTCTGGTTATCAAGGTGATGAAGTTCACGCCTTAACCTTGGTCAATACAGTCAGTACTGACAGCGTGGAAGAGTGTTTTATTCACTCGCTAGAGCATGCATTATCCCATTGGCATCACCATGAACAGATCTACACCGAGCGCGATTCAATTCCAGCGTTACATGAGATAAGCCACGCCACCAGTTTTTTACGTCAGATCCTGAGCATTTATGGCGGCATTGTGCCACGTCGCGCTAGCGCTATTTTACGTCAGGAATTGAAATGGTTGGAGCAAGAGTTATCGTGGTTAAAAACTCATGACTACCTAACCAATCTGCTTGAAGATAAAGGCCACGCACTGCGTAAACTGGACGCTCGTAAATTTATCATCGCCGAGTTAAAAGAGCAGCAAGAGGCACTACCTAATCGGGAAGAAAACTTAAAGCTGCTCAGTTCGGCGCGGTATACAGGGTTACTGCTTGATCTCAGTCGTTGGATTTTGAGCCGTGGATGGCAACCCTTCTTGGACGATAAAGCCAGAGAAAAAATGGCGCGTAACGTCGGTTCGTTTTCGGTGAAGCAGTTGGATCGCACATGGGCCGAGTTAATGGAAGCTTTTCCTCCTAAAGTTGAGCTAAGCCCTCAAGAGTATGTTGATCAGCAGTATCGTTTAATGCGTAATCTCTACACTGGCATTGGTTTTGCGAGCCTTTATGATATTGAAGAACGCAAAAACTTCCGTCTCCCTTGGGCTGATTTACTGCAAGGAATAGATGATTTATTAATGCTCAAGCCGCTAGAGAATTTGATCGACAAGTTGCAAGAAGACGAACAAGAACAACTCAAGCGATGGCTGATTCGCCAACAAAACTCCATTGTTCATGCAATGGAGCAGACGCGACAAATTGGTATTGAAGCCGAGCCTTATTGGCGTAAAAGTCGCTAATCAACATGGCTCACAGCCAAAATGAAAAAGAGATACTGCGGTGTCTCTTTTTTTATATCTCTGCTCATGTAGTTTCATTAATTGCAATTGATTTGTGGATGAGATCAAATCTTCAACAGGTTGCACAACGAAACGACTACAGTTCAAAAAATCAGGGTCGATAGAAACCTAACAGGTATCATGATTGACAGGGATGAACAACAAGCCTGAGATCACAAATAATGCCATGAGTGAGTGGATCAGCAACAATAAACACATTGGATTTGTCTCATCTTTGATATCATCTTTGATATCATCTTTTTTCATACGAAGCTCAAAATAAATAGCTTTTTTAGTTTTTGAGTTTGCTTACTTACCGAAATTTCAACATATAAGACATAGTGGAGAACTGACAATGGCAACAATGGCATTTAAGCCATGGGAACGTTTGATTACCGATATTCGTCTCGTTCCTAAAATGGTTATGCTGATGGTGTTTAGTACAGTATTGATCATCGCAAAGCAGCTTTGGGATGCTCGTACTTTTTACGAATCACTGCTTGCAGCAACTCAGAATACCGAAATCGCTCAGCAACACTATGATGCTTATTTGACTCAAGTAGTATGGCAAACGGCATTCATGATCATCGTTTTTGTTGTGCTTTTACTCGCCGCAGCCAAAGTCATGCTACGCCAAACACAATATTTAAGTGATTCAATTAAGTTGATGGCAAGTCGTGATCTTTCCACACCGATTAATATGGAATGTAAAGATGAGTACGGCGACGTTGCGCGAGAGCTTGAGAAAACCCGCCGCCAGTTGCAAGACGTCATTAAGATGCAAGTGGATGCCTCACAAGAGCTTTCGTCACTTACTGAAGTCATGACCATCAGCATGTCAGAAACCAAAGATTCGGCTCAAGAAGAGTTTAACGAAATTGACCAATTGGCCACCGCCATGAGTGAAATGACATCGACGGTGCAAACGGTCGCAGAGCATGCACAAAATGCATCAGCACTAACCGAGCAAGCGTCAGGTCAAGCAGAAACTGGTCAGCGTTTTGTCAAAGGCACCATCACTAAGATGAGTGAGCTATCGAAGGATATCGCGGCATCAGCGCAAGCCGTCAACCAAGTTGAAGAACGAGTGGTTGCGATTGGCAGTGTTGTTGGAACCATCCAAAGTATTTCCGAGCAAACCAACCTACTCGCGCTCAATGCTGCCATTGAAGCGGCTCGGGCTGGTGAAGCTGGGCGTGGTTTTGCGGTGGTGGCCGATGAAGTGCGTAACTTAGCGCAGCGCACCCAAAAAGCGACGATTGAGATCCAAGAGATGATTTCTCAATTACAAAATAGTGCCAATTCAGCCGTTGATTTAATGGAAAAAAGTGTAGTTGAAGCGGCTGAAGGAGTTGAGCTGGTTACGAATGCGGGCACTGAATTAGATGGTATTGTGAATCAAGTGCAACGGATCAATGACATGAATATCCAAATCGCAACGGCCGCTGGGCAGCAAACTAGCGTGGCTCAGGAAATGGACCAAAATCTAACCAATGTGAGGGAGCTTGTTGAAGCCTCAGTAACAGTGGTTGGTGAGTTGCTTGAAACATCAGAGATCATGCAAAGCAACGCCGAAGAGTTAGATCGGAAAATCACGATGTTCAAAGTCTAACTCTGTAGAAATTCGATCCTTCAATCAACGCCCACAATTCTTGTTGTTGGGCGTTTTTTATTGATATAAGTTTGCTATAAATAGCCTTCTAGCGACTGCATTGGTCTCAATTCACAAGGATGTCTCATGTTACTGCCTTCATCACTTCACGCTTTTGCGCACACAACCTATCAACATTTGCTAGAGCAACAACCGAGCATTGCACAGTGGTCCGAGCCATTGAAAAAACAGCTGTTGTATGTGGTCGGGATGAGCCAGTTTATCAATGAAGCATTATTGCGAGATGAACGGTTGTGTATGCAATTACCGGAAATGTTGGCGGGAGAGTCAAGGCTAGAGCATTACCGAGACGATCTCGCTATACAGCTAGAAGAGTGCAAAGATGAAATGTCAGGGCATCGTATTTTGCGTCAGTTTCGTAACCGTGAAATGGTGTGCATCGCTTGGCGAGATTTCACCGCCAGTTGGACATTAGAAGAGAGCCTTGCACATCTTTCAGCACTGGCGGAAGCACTCATTTTTGAGACTTACCAGTGGCAGTACGCTGTTTGCTGCTTCGAGTGGGGAACGCCAACTAACGACCAAGGTGAAGCACAACCTATGCTGATCATCGGCATGGGCAAGTTAGGTGGCGGTGAGTTGAACTTCTCATCGGATATCGACCTCATTTTTACTTATCCTGAAAACGGTGAAACACAAGGCGCTCGCCGCAGCATCGCGAATGCGCAATTTTTTACCCGCTTAGGCCAGCGAATCATTAAAGCGTTGGATCAACATACCTTTGACGGTTTTTGCTACCGAGTTGATATGCGTTTGCGTCCTTTTGGTGAAAGTGGCCCACTGGTGATGAGCTATGCGGCGCTCGAAGATTATTACCAAGAGCAAGGGCGTGATTGGGAGCGTTATGCGATGATCAAAGCTCGAGTAATGGGGCGGGAAATGTATCCGCAGTACCAAGAGCTGCGTCAAATGCTGCGGCCATTTGTGTTCCGCCGCTACATCGATTTTAGCGCCATTCAATCTCTGCGCCGTATGAAATCGATGATCAGCAGCGAAGTGAGACGTCGAGGGCTGCATAACAACATCAAATTAGGCGCGGGCGGGATCCGCGAAATTGAATTCATCGCACAAGTATTTCAGTTAATTCGTGGTGGACGAGAACCCAGTTTACGTCAGCGTGGACTATTAGAAACACTGGTTGCAATAGAAGAACTTGCCCTGCTCAAACCGCAAGAAGTGGCCGATTTACGACAAGCTTATCTGTTTTTACGTCGCCTTGAGAACCTATTGCAAGCGATGGCCGACAAGCAGACGCAAACCTTGCCAGACAATGAACTGGATCAACTTCGCTTAGCTGTTGCTATGCAATGCACTGACTGGGTAACGCTGCTTCACGAAACGCATCAACACATGATCAAAGTACATCAAGTATTTGCAACTCTGATTGGCGATGATGAAGAAGATGATGACCAGTGCGTTGCTAAACATTTTCACGAGCTGTGGGATATGGCGCACAAGCCTGATGTGCTTGAAACGATTTTTCAACAAGAGCTTACCTGTGATGATCCTGTCGGCATGGCGCATGTATTGATCCAATTTAAAGAGGATTTGGCGAAAAAAACGCTGGGCCCACGCGGACGAGATGTATTAAACCGGTTGATGCCAAAACTGTTCCAAGCGATTTTCATTCACCCAGATGCGCAGTTTGGCTTACCTCGTGTGCTGCATTTGATGTACAAAATTGTGACTCGAACCACTTACCTTGAGCTGCTAGATGAACACCCTGCGGCATTGACGCAACTGGTGCGTTTATGTACCGCAAGCCCGATGATTTCGGAACAGCTTAGTCGTTACCCCATTTTACTCGATGAACTTATCGACCCGCAGCATCTCTATAATCCAATGGAGTTGTCCGCTTATAAAACTGAACTGCGTGATTTTCTTGCTCGTATTCCTGAAGAGGATATGGAGCAGCAAATGGAAGGATTACGCCAATTTAAGCAGATCTGCATTTTGCGTATTGCTGCTGCTGATATTGCCGGTGCGTTGCCTGTGATGAAAGTGAGCGATCACTTAACCTACCTTGCTGAAGCCATCGTTGAAGCTGTGATCAACCAAGCTTGGCAGCAAGTCAGTGCAAAATACGGCCAACCCACTCATTTAAAAGAGAGGAATGGTAAAGGGTTTGCAGTCGTTGGCTATGGCAAAGTGGGGGGCTGGGAGTTGGGCTACAATTCCGATCTTGATATCGTGTTTCTCCATGACTGCCCAGTGGATTGTTACACCGATGGCGCAAAAGAGATTGATGGCCGTCAGTTTTATTTGCGCTTAGCCCAGCGCGTGATCCACATTTTTGCCACTCGTACCGCCTCTGGTATTTTGTATGAAGTTGATACTCGTTTGCGCCCGTCTGGAGCGTCCGGTTTGTTAGTTAGCCCCGCTGAAGCGTTTGATGAATACCAGCGCAATGAAGCGTGGACGTGGGAACACCAAGCCTTAGTTCGTGCCCGAATGATTTATGGTGATGAGCCACTGCAACAGGCTTTCCATCGCACCCGCCATGAGATTTTGTCATTGGCAAGAGATGAAACCAAGCTCAAGCAGGATGTCGTCGCGATGCGGATAAAAATGCGCGATCATTTGGGGGGAAAGAAAAGTGGCCGCTTTATGCTTAAACAAGATGCTGGTGGCATCACTGATATTGAGTTTTTAGCTCAATATCTAGTGCTGCGTTTTAGCCATGAAAAGCCAAAATTGACGTTTTGGTCAGACAACGTACGCATTTTTGAGTCACTGCTGAACCAAGGTGTTATGGAGGAAGAACAAGCGCTGGCTCTCACCGATGCCTATACCTCAATGCGCAATCAGATCCATCATCGAAACTTGCTTAACTTGGATGCGGATGTTGACGAAAGTAAGTTTGTTGACCTGCGAAAACGAGTCACAAACGCTTGGCAGCAGTGGCTAGGTTGAGTGTTTTAGAGACTCAATGAGCTGTGTTACACTCAGCGCAATAACAAAAATTGGAGATCCACAATGAAACCAATCCTACCTGACTACAATGATGCAGGTGTATTGATTATTGGCGATGTGATGCTTGATCGCTACTGGTATGGCCCAACTGGTCGCATCTCACCAGAAGCCCCCGTTCCTGTAGTAAAAGTAGAGAATAGCGAAGAACGTCCAGGCGGCGCGGCAAACGTTGCAATGAACATTGCTTCGCTGGGCGGTCATGCGCACATTGTTGGTTTAACTGGCGTGGATGAGCCTGCTAACGTTCTGACTGAAACGTTAACAGCGTTGAAAGTGAGTTGTGATTTTGTTGCTCTGCCAAATTATCCAACCATTACAAAATTACGCGTGCTAAGCCGAGGCCAGCAACTGATCCGTTTGGATTTCGAAGATAAGTTTGAGAACACCGATCCAGAACTGATTTTATCTCGCATGGAGCTGGCGTTACCGAAAGTGAAAGCGGTGATCTTGTCCGATTACGCTAAAGGTGCATTAGAGCATGTGCAGCAATTGATCCAAAAAGCACGTGCAGCCAACGTCCCCGTTTTTATCGATCCTAAAGGAGCCGATTTCGAACGTTATCGCGGTGCAACATTGCTCACACCTAATATGTCTGAATTTGAACAGGTCGTAGGCAAAGTAAAAACAGAGCAAGAGCTAGTAGAAAAAGGCTTTGCCTTGATTGAACAGTTTGATCTTGGCGCGCTGTTGGTGACTCGCAGCGAACATGGCATGACACTGTTACAACGCAATCAGAAGCCATTCCATTTACCAACATTAGCCAAAGAAGTGTATGACGTAACGGGCGCTGGAGATACGGTGATTTCAGTGTTGGCGGCATCAGTTGCAGCAGGTAAACCACTTGATGAAGCGTGCGCATTAGCCAATGCGGCGGCGGGTGTTGTGGTTGGGAAATTGGGCACCTCAACCGTTTCAACCATTGAACTAGCGGAAGCGGTTCACGGTAGCAAAGATACTGATTATGGTGTCATCAGTGAACAAGCCTTAATTGATGCGGTAAAAGTGGCTCAAGCTCAGGGCGAAAAGGTGGTAATGACCAATGGTTGCTTTGATATTTTGCATGCAGGACATGTTTCTTATCTTAACCACGCAGCCAAATTGGGCGATCGCCTGATTGTTGCCGTTAACACGGATGAGTCGGTTAAGCGTTTGAAAGGCCCAGGTCGCCCAGTCAATACAACGGATCGCCGCATGGCGGTACTGGCTGCATTGGGCGCTGTCGATTGGGTGGTTCCTTTTTCTGAAGATACGCCACAGCGTTTGATTGCAGCTGTACTACCTAACTTATTGGTGAAAGGTGGTGACTATAAACCTGAAGATATCGCCGGTGGTGAAGAAGTGATTGCGGCGGGTGGAGAAGTCAAAGTGTTGAACTTTGAAGATGGTTGCTCAACCACAGAAATTATTGAAGCGATTAAAGGCGGCAGAGGCTAACATCACGCCACATCCTTTGGCTGATTGTATCAAATGAGCCAATCGCTACAAAAAAGCCGCTGAAAATTCAGCGGCTTTTACTTTTTTAGCTGTCTGCTTTTAAGCCAGCGTTGATATCTAAAATATCTTGCTCGCTCAAGGTGCCTACTGCTTGACGCAATTGCAGTACGCTCAGCACATAGTCATAACGTGCGTTAGAGAGATTTTTATTCGCATCGTAGAGACGGCGCGTTGAATCAAGCACATCAACAATAGTCCGTGTACCGACATCAAACCCTGCTTCGGTCGCTTCCAGTGCTGATTTCGCTGAAATAACTGACTGTTCATAAGCACGTAAAGCGCCAATAGAGGCATTGATGTTGTTGTTAAATGCGCGTACATCTTTCACAACGCTGCGATACGTTTTTTCTAAATCTTGGCTTGCAGCAACGTACGCAAATTCAGCTTGTTTGGTTTGCGAAGTGGTTTTTCCGCCAGTGTACAATGGCACCGCAAGGTTAATACCGACATTAAAATCGTTATAATCGCCTTTAGAGCCGCTGTTATTATTACTTTCATCGCCGTACTTGTAGCCGCCATCAAGAGTCAGTGAGGGTAAGTGCCCTGAACTTGCTAATGAAATATTATCTTTCGCGACATCTTGAGCAATACGAGCGGTCAGCAAAGAGAGATTTTTCTGTTGGGCTTCTTCAAGCAGAGCATCAATCGGCTGTGTTGTTTTGCTGGCTGAAAAACGATTAGTATCCAACACACTTAAATCAGAATGTTCTTGGCCAGTAATTTCACGCAAGGTTTCATAACTATTGGTGAGGCTATTTTTTGCCAAAACTTCATCAGCAAGCACGCCATCGTATTGCGCTTGTGCGTCATGCACGTCAGTAATCGCAGAAAGGCCGACTTCAAAACGTTGTTTCGTTTGCTCTAACTGACGAGCAACAGCGGCTTTTTCTGCACGGACAAATGCCAAGTTATCTTTGGCGCGAAGCACTTCAAAATAGGCTTGTGCAACGCGTAAAATTAGACCTTGCTGGGTGGCCGCATAGGCTGAATCCGCTTTGCGTGCATTCTTTTCTGCCGTGTCTAAAGAAACCCAACTTGAACGTTGATAAAGCTGCTGAGAGAAACTGATGCCTGCGGTGAGCTTATCACTTTCGCGTGCATCAATATCGCTGCGGTTAATATTGTAACCAGCGGTCAGGTTGATTTGTGGTAACAGATCGCCACGGCTAGATGTGACCGCTTCAAATGCAGCATCACGTTGAGCTGCAGAGCTCAGTAACTGAGGATCATTTTCTTTGGCTTGATTATAGATTTCAGTAAGAGTATCCGCCCATACTGAAGAACTCAGGCTGCCTAATGCTGCGCTGATGAATAGTGGAAGCAGTTTTTTCATTGGTCCTATTCCCTGCCTTAATATGTAAGAAGGTTACTTTTAAGGAGTTTAACTTAAATTGGTGGTAATTCACTCGAAACTTTGCACTTTTTTACACATAACTGTCCATCTGTGCAATAAAATTCGATACTCGTTTAAAAATAAATATAAAATTTATATAAAAAGTTGAGCAATATCCTTGGTGATGGATGAATTCCATGATTAAACTATGAGATTCACTGAGCGAGGTTTCAAATGCAGCAGTCTGACAAACAGTACAACATTTTTACGCCCCAAGATGTGGACGTCATTTCAAAAGAAACACTGTTCCAAGGTTTTTTCCGCATGGTGAAATACCGCTTTAAACACAAGTTGTTTGAAGGTGGATGGAGTGAGGAGATTGAAAGAGAAATGTTTGAAAGAGGTCATGCTGCGGCTATGCTTCCTTATGATCCTGCGCGTGATGAAGTCGTGATTATAGAGCAAATTCGAGTTGGAGCACTAGAGCACGCCCATCCTTGGCAACTGGAGATTATTGCTGGAGTCATCGACCCTAATGAAACGTCCGAGCAGGTTATTCGTCGAGAGGCGATGGAAGAGGCGGGAATTGAAGTGAACCGAATCGAAAAAATTAGCTCTTATTATCCATCATCTGGTGGATGCTCTGAATTACTCGACGTCTTTGTTGGTGAAATCGATGCAACGCAAGCTAAAGGCGTACATGGGCTTGACTATGAAGGTGAAGACATCAAAGTTCATGTCATGAGCCGTGAAGAGGCTTACCGCTTAGTGAAAAACGGCCAAATTGAGAATGGTGCCTCAATTATCGCTTTACAATGGTTAGAGCTAAACTATCAACAGTTACAATTGCAATGGCAGAATTAGCATTGAAAAAACCGTATCACGTTGATTTATCGGAACTAATGCGTGTGTACGAAACTAACTACGCGAAATTGAACGCTTTGTTACCAAGTCAGCCGAGCGTGGGTGACTTACGCTGTTATCAGGCTGCTCAAATTACCTATCAATTACAAGTGCTAGAGGTCACAAAGTACACAACTTTAGTGGAGATTTGTCAGAGTGATGACGTTTCAGTATTTCCATTACCGTCGATGTCTGTCAGGCTTTACCACGATGCACGTGTTTCCGAAGTGTGTGCAAGTGCGCGGATAAATCAGATCAAAGCTCGCTATGATTACCCGAATGAACAAATGATGCAAAAAGATGAGAAAGCGCAAATCAATCGCTTTTTAGGCGATTGGCTTACTTTCTGTTTAAAGCACGGGATTAGTCGAGCTCCAATTTAGTCTTCGTCATAGATGAAAATTAGTCATTCAATTTGGATTAATAAATTTTGAACGTGTCGCCAACTCTAGACAATTCAGACAGCATCAAGCTGCTACAAATTACCGATACGCATCTGTTTGCGCCGGATGATGGCAGCCTGTTGAGTGTTAATACGGTAGATAGCTTTCATGCTGTTGTGGCAGAGATTTGCGCACAACATGTTGAATTTGATGCAATTCTGGCTACGGGCGACATCTCGCAAGATCATAGTGCTGAGTCTTATCTTCGTTTCTCTCGTGGTATTTCTTCATTAGAAAAAACTTGTTTTTGGCTTCCCGGTAATCACGACTTTAAACCCAATATGGGCGCCGTATTCCCGTCAGAGCAGATTCAACAGTCGGAGCATGTATTACTCGGTGAACACTGGCAGATGGTGATGCTCGATTCTCAAGTGGTGGGCGTACCGCACGGACGGCTGAGCGATCAACAATTGGCTTTACTTGACGAAAAATTATCGACGCACCATCAGCGACACACCTTGATTGTGCTGCATCATCATCCTCTATTGGTGGGGAGCGCCTGGCTCGATCAACATAGCCTTAAAGACAGCGATGCTTTTTGGAATATCGTCACGCAACATCGCAATGTGAAAGCCGTCCTGTGTGGTCATGTTCATCAAAATATGGATAAACTCCATCACGGTGTCAGAGTGATGGCCACTCCCTCGACCTGTGTACAATTTAAGCCCAATTCAGATGATTTTGCTTTGGATCGCACTTCCCCAGGATGGCGTGAATTGACGCTATCTGCTGATGGTCAAATAGAAACTCAAGTCAAACGTTTAGCTAACGGCGCATTCCAACCGGATTTTAACGCTAATGGATACTGAGATGCCTACTCGTCAACCTATGCTGCTTTATATTCACGGCTTTAATAGCTCGCCGCTGTCGCACAAAGCACAAGTGATGGTGAAGTATTGCCAAATGCAGCGTCCTGATATCAAAGTGATGGTGCCTAAGTTACCCAGTTTTCCCGCGCAAGCTGCGGAATATCTACTTGATCTTATTCATCAACATCAAGATCAATATCGTATTGCGCTGGTGGGGAGTTCATTAGGCGGGTATTTGTCTATTTGGTTAAACCATTTGTTTGGTTTTCGTGCCGTGGTGATAAACCCAGCAATCAAACCGTATGAATTATTGGTCAATTTTTTAGGCGAACAAGTCAACCCCTACACGCAAGAGCACTATCGGCTAGAGGCGAAACATATTGAAGAGCTCAAAGCATTAGAGGTTAAAATTAATGACGTCACGTCATTTTGGTTGTTGCAACAAATGGGCGATGAAGTCTTAGATTACCGTCAAGCCGTCGCTAAATTGACGGGAGCAAAACAGACGGTTGAATTTGGCGGCGATCATAGTTTTGTTAACTTTGAGCGATATCCGCGACAAATCATCGAATTCCTAGATCTCTGACCGATTCATTGAGGGGAGAGTCATAATTTTACCTGTAACTTACTTATCTCGCTTGACATAAGCAAGGCTCTTCCAGACTATGTCCTATCTATACTTTTGCAGTTTGTAATGCTGAAAAAATCAGCGTTGTTGTCGTTAATTAATCACAAGCACATCATTGATAAACTGTCGAAAAAGTAACGAATCATTTATCTATAAAAGCATTCCGTATTATGACTGAACAATATAATGCTGGGGCCATTGAAGTTCTTAATGGTTTAGAACCAGTACGTCGCCGACCTGGGATGTATACGGACACCGCGCGACCTAACCATTTAGGCCAAGAAGTTATCGATAACAGTGTCGATGAAGCGCTAGCCGGATATGCCTCCAAGGTACAAGTTATTCTCCACGCAGATCAATCACTTGAAGTGATCGATGATGGGCGTGGTATGCCTGTTGATATTCACCCTGAAGAGAAAATATCAGGCGTTGAGCTTATCTTCTGTAAATTGCATGCGGGTGGTAAGTTTTCAAACAAAAGCTACCAGTTCTCCGGTGGTTTACATGGGGTAGGTATTTCCGTAGTGAATGCCCTATCCAAGCGTGTGGAAGTGACCGTTCGCCGTGATGGGCAAATATATGAAATGGCGTTTGAGCACGGTAATAAAGTCGAGGAATTGACGGTGACTGGCACCTGTGGTCGTCGCAATAAAGGGACGAGTGTCCACTTTTGGCCCGATACCAGCTACTTTGATTCGCCTAACTTTTCAGTGACTCGCCTAATCAATAATTTGCGCGCTAAAGCGGTACTTTGCCCGGGGCTCGAGATCACCTTTAGTGATAAGGTTAACAATCTTGAGCACCGTTGGTACTACGAAGACGGCCTAAAAGATTATCTCGCAGAAGGCGTAAAGGGTTACACCTTATTGCCCGAAGAGCCATTTACGGGTGAGTTTGTCGCTGAAACTGAAGCGGCCAACTGGGCAGTGATTTGGCTACCTGAAGGTGGTGAGATGATCACTGAAAGCTATGTTAACTTAATCCCTACCGCACAAGGTGGTACGCACGTTAACGGCTTACGCCAAGGGTTGCTCGATGCGATGCGTGAATTCTGTGAATTCCGCAACCTGTTGCCGCGTGGCGTTAAGTTAACTGGTGAAGATGTCTTTGACCGCTGTTCTTATGTGTTGTCGGTTAAGATGCAAGACCCACAGTTTGCAGGGCAAACCAAAGAGCGCCTTTCTTCACGTCAAACCGCGGCTTTTGTTTCAGGTGTAATAAAAGACTCCTTTAGTTTATGGCTGAATGAAAAACCACAACTCGCTGAATTACTTGCCGAAGTGTGCATAGCCAATGCGCATCGCCGCATGCGAGCCAGCAAAAAAGTGGTACGGAAAAAAATCGCATCAGGCCCCGCGCTCCCCGGTAAATTGACCGACTGTTCAGTGCAAGACCTGAGCCGCACGGAAATCTTCTTTGTCGAAGGGGATTCAGCAGGCGGCAGTGCTAAGCAAGCGCGCGATCGTGAATTTCAAGCGGTTATGCCACTGCGTGGGAAAATTTTAAATACGTGGGAAGTGTCGGCAGACCAAGTGCTGGCTTCACAAGAAGTGCATGATATCTCTGTTGCGCTTGGGATTGATCCTGATAACGACGATCTCGATGGATTGCGTTACGGTAAAATCTGTATTCTCGCAGATGCTGACTCTGATGGTTTACATATTGCCACCTTGCTCTGCGCCTTATTTACCAAACATTTCCGAGCACTAGTCAAAGCGGGCCACATTTTTGTTGCTATGCCTCCCTTGTATCGGATCGACTGCGGTAAAGAGGTCTTTTATGCACTCGATGATGCTGAAAAAGAGGGCATTTTAGAGCGACTTAGCCAGAAAAAAGCCAAAATCAACGTCCAACGATTTAAAGGTTTGGGTGAAATGAATCCGCTTCAATTGCGTGAAACAACGATGGATCCAAACACGCGCCGCTTGGTGCAACTGACCATTGATGATGCTGAAGCAACGGATGAGATGATGGACATGTTGCTAGGTAAAAAGCGTGCAGATGACCGCCGCGCATGGTTGCAACGTTATGGCGATATGGCAGAGGTGCAATAAATGTCAACTGAAATAACCTTTGATGGTGTTGAGAAACTGCCGCTGCGTAAGTTCACTGAAGACGCCTATCTCAATTATTCGATGTACGTCATCATGGATCGCGCACTGCCTTATATTGGCGATGGTTTAAAACCGGTACAGCGACGTATTATTTATGCGATGTCGGAGCTTGGACTCTCGGCGTCAGCCAAGTACAAAAAATCAGCGCGTACCGTTGGTGACGTGCTCGGTAAATACCACCCGCACGGTGATTCGGCCTGTTACGAAGCGATGGTATTAATGGCACAACCCTTTTCTTACCGCTATCCACTGGTGGATGGTCAAGGTAACTGGGGTGCTCCGGACGATCCAAAATCCTTCGCGGCGATGCGTTATACCGAAGCGAAACTGTCTAAATTCGCTGAAGTTTTACTGGGTGAGCTTGGACAAGGCAACGTTGATTGGCAGCCTAACTTTGATGGGACAATGCAAGAACCACAAATGCTGCCGGCGCGTTTACCTCATATTTTGCTCAATGGCGTCACGGGAATTGCGGTGGGCATGGCGACCGATATCCCGCCACACAATGTGCGTGAAATTGCCGATGCGACGATTCACCTGATCGATAACCCGGAAGCGCAACTGCATGATGTGATGCAGTATGTGCAAGGGCCAGATTATCCGACCGAAGCGGAAATTATTTCACCCAGAATTGAAATTGAGAAAATATATCGCTCAGGTCGCGGCAGTATCAAAATGCGCGCGGTTTGGCATAAAGAGGGTGGTGATGTTGTGATCACCGCATTACCTCATCAAGTTTCAGGCGCTAAATTGCTCGAACAAATCGCTAACCAAATGCGCGCGAAGAAATTGCCAATGGTTGAAGATTTACGCGATGAATCGGATCACGAGAACCCTACGCGCATTGTTATTGTGCCGCGTTCTAACCGTGTAGATTGTGACTTGTTGATGAGCCACTTGTTCGCATCAACCGATCTAGAAAAAAGCTTCCGTGTTAACTTGAACATGATTGGCTTAAACAATCGCCCAGAAGTGAAAGGTTTAGTGACTATTCTTTCTGAGTGGATTGAGTTTCGCCGCACCACGGTTCGCCGCCGTTTGCAGTACCGTCTTGATAAAGTCATGGCGCGTTTGCACATCTTGGAAGGTTTACTAATCGCTTATCTGAATATTGATGAAGTGATTGAAATCATTCGTACTGAAGATGAACCGAAAGCGGTACTGATGGCCCGTTTTGGTATTAGTGCTATTCAAGCCGATGCGATTTTAGATACCAAACTTCGCCACTTAGCCAAACTTGAAGAGATGAAGATTCGTGGTGAGCAAGATGAGCTTGCTAAAGAGCGCGAAAAATTAGAGCAGTTGCTTGGTTCTGAGCGTCGCTTGAACACCTTGTTGAAGAAAGAGATCAAAGCAGATGCTGAGAAGTATGGCGATGATCGCCGTTCACCACTGATTGAGCGTGCTGAATCTAAAGCCTTGACTGAGCGTGACCTTGTGCCAAGTGAAGCGATCACCGTTGTGCTTTCGGAAAAAGGCTGGGTACGTCATGCCAAAGGGCATGATGTGGATTGCCAAAGTTTGAGTTATAAATCTGGCGATCAGTATTTGGCTCATGCTTGTGGTAAGAGCAATCAGCAGGTCGTATTCTTGGGTAGCGATGGTCGAAGTTATTCGCTTGAAGCCCACTCGCTACCTTCGGCGCGCAGCCAAGGTGAGCCGATTACGGGTCGTCTCAACATCACAGAGGGCTCGTCTATCCGCCAAGTAGTGATGGGGGAAGAGGATCAACTCTGGTTAGTGGGCTCGGATGCCGGTTATGGTTTTGTGTGTAAAGGTGGTGAACTGCTGTCGAAAAACCGTAGTGGTAAAGCCTTAGTTAATTTGCCTGAGAACTCAGAGGTAATGACGCCGCAGGCCATCGGTAATTTGGAGTCTGATGACATTTTAGCGATCACGAATCAGGGCCGAATGTTGCTATTCCCAATCAAAGATTTACCACAGCTAACCAAAGGCAAAGGCAACAAAATAATCAATATTCCTGCGGCTAAGTCCAAAGAGCGTGAAGAGTTTGTGTCACACTTAATCTCCTTGCCTCAAGGAGCGGCTATTACGCTCTATGCTGGCAAACGCAAACTTGGTTTAAAAGCCAGCGATCTAGAAAACTTCCGTGGTGAGCGTGGACGTCGAGGTAGTTTACTGCCGAGAGGGTTACAACGTGTTACTGCGATTGAGATTGAATCAGAACTTAGTGATTCAGATCTTGAGCAAGAGTAAAAGTCTATAAATAAAAGCCCCCTTCGTGAGTTGGGGGCTTTTTTATGTCTCTTTGTTTTGTTTTTGGTGGCTTAGTTTTATTCGCGTAGGTCTTCAACAATTGTCACGGGAAGTGTCATCTCTTCACCTTTACGTAAGATGAGCACATCGACAACTGTACCTGGGCGCAAGTCAGTGACAATTTCCATCACACTCTTGCGACCATTAATTTTTTTACCGCCAATTTTTAGAATAATGTCCCGCTCTTTAAAACCAGCCGTTTCCGCAGGGCCATTGGGGTCAATGCCCAACACAACTATGCCGCCAATATGTTCACTGCCAAGTAAGCGAGATGTTACAGGGGTAATATCTTGCCCATCAATACCGATATAGCCGCGAATCACACGTCCATCAGCAATGATTTTTTCCATAATGGTATTGGCTAATTTGTAGGGAATCGCGAATGATATACCATCGGTTTTCATTTCAGTTGCTTGTTGAAACGAAGCCGTGTTAATACCTACGAGCTCTCCTTGAGTGTTGACCAAAGCTCCACCTGAATTGCCTTCATTAATGGCCGCATCAGTTTGGATGAAAGCTTGACGTCCATCGGTACTGACTGATGAACGTTCAGTGGCAGAAATGATACCAAAAGTAGTGGTTTGTCCAAGGTTGTATGGATTGCCAATGGCCAGTACTACATCGCCAACTTTCACCGAGTAATTGGGATTTTGTGGAATAACGGGAAGGTTCGTTCCTTCGATTCGCAAAATTGCGATATCCGTGCGTCGATCTTTGCCTACTAATTGCGCGGCTGCGAGACGGCCATCTTGTAGGGCCGCTACGATTTGGTCGGCTTGGGCTACTACGTGATAGTTCGTAATGATGTACCCTTTCTCGCTCACAATCACACCAGAGCCTAACCCTTGAATCGACAGTTTACTGCGATCGCTTTCGGTGTATTTTTGGTTGTAAATATTGACTACAGCAGGTGCGGCGCGGCGAACGGCTTGGTTAAACGAAATTTGCAAAGAGAGCGCATTGGGAGACTCTTCGGCCGCGATTTGCGGGAGAACATTTGAACGTAGCGAGGGAACCGCTAGTAAAATAACAACAGCAGCGAGAAGCCCAAGCCCCACTGAACGAAGTAAAAAGTTAAGCATATCTTCCCCAAACAAAACCCGTTATATACTCAGCTTATTTTACACCTGAGCTTGAGAGAGGAAGAATAGCACTACATGATTGAATAAGAAAAGGGCAGCATTCAAATGCTGCCCTGATCGCTCCACAAGCGATTCTCACTAATTAGCGAATAACCAAGTAAATGGTTCTATCACCTCGTTGGATATTCAGCGCAAGTATGCTCGGCTTTTTCTCCAAAATTTCGCGTAATTGTGCGAGGTTTTTCACTCGTTGGCGGTTAACACCAATGATGATGTCCTCTTTTTGTAGTTGATACGCTTCTGCCGCTGACCCTTTCTCTATAGCAGTCACTTTAACGCCAGCGATTGGGTCTTGATCCGTCGTATTGGTCAGTGCCGCACCAGTCAACCCCGAGTGCAGTTGCTCTGCTTTGGTTGTGGTGTTGTTTTCACTCAAGGTTACGTCGAAGGTTTTGCTTTTACCATCGCGGATAACATCGATTGTGATTTTTTTACCTGCACCTAATGTTACCACTTTGGCTCTTAATTCGTTGAAGGTAGAAACGTTTTTTCCATTAATAGCTGTGATGACATCACCCGCTTTGATCCCTGCTTTATCGGCGGCGCTATCTTTGATAACTTGGCTAACAAACGCCCCTTTACTTGACTCATAGCCTAGCGCTTCAGCCAGTTCAGAGGTTATTTCACCCCCTTGAACGCCGAGCACGCCACGTTTTACCTCACCAAATTCTAAGATCTGTTCGGTCAAGTTTTTCATCATATTTGATGGTATTGCAAAACCTATCCCAACGTTGCCACCATTCGGCCCAAGAATCGCGGTATTAATCCCAATCAATTCACCATTGAGATTGACTAAGGCACCACCAGAGTTTCCACTGTTAATCGCGGCATCGGTCTGAATAAAGTTCTCAAAGTTTTCAAGATTAAGTCCACTTCGTCCTAGCGCAGAAACAATGCCGGAAGTCACCGTTTGACCAAGACCAAACGGGTTCCCGATCGCGACAGTGAAATCACCTACACGCAGTTTGTCTGAATCCGCGATACGAATTTGGGTTAAATTTTTTGCTTTTTTGAGTTTGATCAGCGCGACATCGGACATTTTATCGCCACCGACGAGCTCCGCATCGTATTCTCGGCCGTCGTATAGTTTGACGCGAATCTTATCAGCGCCATCGATGACGTGATAATTAGTCACAACATAACCTTTGTCTGCGTCAGTAATGACACCAGAGCCTAATGCTCTGAATGGCCGCTCTTGCGATTGGTCGATTGGAAAATCAGGACCAAAGAAAAATCGAAACTGCTCGGGTAAACGTTGATGGGAGACTTGAGTTCCCTCAACTGAGATACTCACAACCGCTGGTGTCACTTGCTCTAGCATCGGTGCTAAGCTCGGCAGTTGCTCACCACTGACAGAAAAGGGTAGCGCTGCCATTGCGGGTAGTGGGGTGATGATTGAACTTAAACTTAACGATAGAGCGGTTAAAAGAAGTAAAGGTTTTTTCATCATAAGCTCCTTTGGAATAACTGTGTTCGAAGTTTAATATTTGTACGAAAGACAAAACTTCAACACTCTCGTGAGGTTTATGACTCAAAAACCTTTATAAAGTTCATGAATTCAGATTAAACGGCTTTCACCTTAACCACGTCTGCAGAATGAATGATCTCTTTTTTAGGGGTATTAAAAAGCCCTGTTGCGCCATTAGCATAATCTTTCGGTGGCTGTTCCAAAATGTCATCGTTGCTTTTATCTGTATCATTATGCAGAGCGATTTTTTTGATAAATGGGTTATTTTGCTCTGGCATATTCGGCAGAATTTCGGACGATGTTTTGGCCATGTGTTGGTACAGTTTGGTGTAATCTTTACCTAGGGTATCGAGTATTTCTGCCGCTTGAGCAAAATGATCCGACAATTCTTGGCGTTGTTGTTCCAAACTAAATTTCGCGTTATCTAATTCTTTTTGTAGAGACTTTTGGTTTTTATATTGAGGCGTAGTCAATCGTGAAATGACCATTCCCAACACGGCCCCTACTAGCAAGCCTACAATGGCATATATCCAAGGCATAACAGCTCCTTATTGTTGTTATTTAACATGTTTTTTACCTGTTGGTTACACACGTCGCTTGGACATGTTACTATGACTGCTCTAGCCAATAAAGCGAAATACACGAAATAGCAGTTTCCATTTTCTTTAGTGCAGTAGGCGGTCATGACACCAAAACAGCGATATGAACACGATGTAAAAAAACTCGGTTTTCAGCGAGACTCAGCCCAAGAAAGCGCCGTCGATGCGCTGGATTTACTCTACCATCAGTTTCAGGATTATCTTAACCAACCAGTTAAGCCCTCCGCGGTTTGGACCAAATGGCTTGGCCGCCAACCTAAACAGCCTAACTTACCTAAAGGGCTCTATTTTTGGGGCGGTGTCGGGCGAGGAAAAACCTATCTAATGGATACGTTTTTTGAAGCTCTGCCAACCACTCGCAAAATGCGAGTGCATTTCCACCGTTTTATGTACCGAGTTCATGATGAGTTGAAGGCGCTGGCTGGAGTTGAAGAGCCCTTAGAAAAGGTTGCCGATATTTTAAAGTCTGAAACGGAAATTATCTGTTTTGATGAATTTTTTGTATCAGATATTACCGATGCGATGATTTTGGGTACCTTGTTTCAAGCACTGTTTAAGCGCGGTATTATCTTAGTGGCGACATCGAACATTCCACCGCACGACTTATACCGCAATGGCTTGCAGCGAGCACGCTTTCTCCCTGCAATTGTTTTGATTGAATCACACTGTCATGTGTTGAACGTCGATAGTGGCATTGATTATCGCTTAAGAACATTAGAGCAAGCGGAAATTTACCACTATCCATTGGATGAAGCAGCAAGCCACAATTTACAACATTACTATCGGCAATTGGTTGGTGACGAGAAAAAAGAGGCGCTCAGTGAGATCGAAATCAATCACCGCACTCTCTCTGTTGTAAAAGCTGGTGATGGTATTTTGTATGCAACCTTCGAGCAGTTATGCCAAACGGCAAGAAGCCAAAATGATTACATTGAGTTGTCCAAAATTTACCATACAGTACTGTTGGCTGATGTGAAGCAAATGGATCGCGCCATCGATGATGCAGCGCGGCGTTTTATTGCGTTGATTGATGAATTTTATGAACGACATGTAAAAGTAATTATCTCAGCCGAAGTGGCGTTGGACGATCTGTATCTGCATGGGCAACTTGAGTTTGAATTCAAACGTTGTCAGTCGCGGTTAATTGAAATGCAAAGTCATGAGTATTTATCAAGGGAACATCTGGCCTAGCCCAATCCGAACGCTTTTAAAGCAAAATAAAAAATTCGTAATTTTGTTCAAAAAGAGGTGATTTTTTCTACTGACTTCCCTATAATCCTGCGACCCACCGTTACTGCAGGCCTGTTTCTGTGAAACGAGAGGCCGAGAGAAACCAAACGCTCGAAGGGGCAACTTTGGACTCTTAGACAGTGGGGGCATTTTAATGCTCCTTTTAGTGTAAATTTTATTTAACGGGTTATTATTAGCATGAAAACTTTCGTTGCTAAACCAGAAACTGTAAAACGCGACTGGTATATCGTAGACGCTGAGGGTAAAACTCTAGGTCGTCTAGCAAGTGAAATTGCATCTCGCCTACGTGGCAAACATAAAGCTGAATACACTCCTCACGTGGACACTGGTGATTACATCATCGTTGTAAACGCTGAGAAAGTTACTGTAACTGGTAACAAAGCAGCAGCTAAAACTTACTACCGTCACACTGAATTTCCAGGCGGCTTAAAATCAATCACTTTCGACAAGCTGATTATTCGTAAGCCAGAGATGGTTATTGAGCTAGCGGTTAAAGGTATGCTACCACGTGGTCCTCTAGGCCGTGCTATGTACCGTAAGCTGAAAGTTTACGCTGGCGCTGAGCACAACCATGCTGCTCAACAACCAAAAGTACTAGACATCTAATTGGGGATTTCGAAAATGGCAGAGAATCAATACTACGGCACTGGCCGTCGCAAAAGCTCAGCTGCACGCGTTTTTATTAAACCAGGCAGCGGCAACATTGTAATCAACAAGCGTAGCCTTGATGTTTACTTTGGTCGTCCAACTTCTCGCATGGTTGTTAAACAACCTCTTGAGCTAGTTGAACTAACTGAGAAACTAGATCTATACATCACTGTTAAAGGTGGTGGTATTTCTGGTCAAGCTGGTGCTATCCGTCACGGCATCACTCGCGCTCTAATGGAATACGACGAATCACTACGTCCTGTTCTACGTGCAGCTGGATACGTTACTCGCGACGCTCGTTGCGTTGAACGTAAGAAAGTTGGTCTGCGTAAAGCACGTCGTAAACCACAATTCTCTAAGCGTTAATCTTTTTTCAAAAGATTCGCTTCCAGTGTTACTGGATTGTGGTTCAAAAGCCCGGTATTTATACCGGGCTTTTTGTTTTTTGGTGTTAGCAAACACTCATTTTTTTAATCACATCATTTGGTTGTTGCTCTTTAATCTTCCTTTTGTGACCTCACGTGCGATTTACTTCACGAATGTTACGAAAAGGTAGCTTTATCTTGTCAAAAAGTAGGGTTTTATTTATGATTTGCCATCAAATAAATACAACTAGATTCGTATTTTGTTAGCCATGCTCTTGATAAGCGGAATAATAATAATCCACAGGGAGCAAATGGGAGAATGTTTGGATGAGCAATGCGCCTTTAAATAACGGTCGCAGACGTTTCTTAACCGCGACAACAGCCGTTGTCGGAGGGTTAGGAGCCGCTGCTGTCGCCGTTCCTTTTATTAAATCTTGGAACCCAAGTGCCAAAGCCAAAGCGGCTGGAGCCCCCGTTGAAGTTGAAATCGGTAAACTTGAAGAGGGGCAAATGGTTCGTGTTGAGTGGCGAGGAAAACCTGTTTGGGTTGTTCGTCGTTCTCAATCAGTGGTCGATGGGCTAAAAGATATCGAAAACCAACTTCGAGATCCTCAATCGGATGAGCAGCAGCAGCCTAATTATGCGCAAAATGCTTATCGATCGATTAAACCTGAATATTTCGTTGCTGTGGGTATTTGTACTCACCTTGGCTGTTCACCTACTTATTTGCCTGATTCTTTTAGTGAACAAGTTCAAGGGGTTAAATCTGGTTTTTTCTGTCCTTGCCATGGTTCGAAATTTGATATGGCGGGTCGAGTTTTTCAAGGTGTTCCGGCACCACTAAACTTGGTTATCCCTCAATATATGTATCTTAGCGATACTCGTATTGTCATAGGATTAGATGAGACAGGGGAGGCTGCATAATGCAAGTTTTACTTGATTGGGTAGAAAAGCGTTTACCTGCAATGAACGCTTACAAAAAACACCTATCTGAATATCCAATGCCGAAAAACTTTAACTTTTGGTATTTGTTTGGATCGTTAGCCATGTTGGTTCTTGTTAACCAACTGCTCACTGGTGTGTGGCTAACCATGAACTATGTGCCATCAGGTGAAGGGGCTTTTGCATCTGTTGAATACATAATGCGTGATGTTGAGTATGGTTGGTTACTGCGCTATATGCACTCCACTGGCGCTTCAGCTTTCTTTGTGGTGATTTATCTACATATGTTCCGTGGCTTAATTTACGGTTCCTATCAGAAGCCTCGTGAACTGCTATGGCTATTTGGCATGCTGATCTTCTTAGTGTTGATGGCCGAAGCCTTTATGGGATACTTGCTACCATGGGGACAAATGTCCTACTGGGGAGCGCAAGTTATTATCTCTTTGTTCGGTGCAATCCCCGTTATCGGTGATGATTTAACTCTATGGATACGTGGTGACTACGTTATTTCAGGTGCCACTCTGAACCGTTTCTTTGCACTGCATGTGATTGCTTTACCTATTGTTTTATTGTTGCTAATTGTTCTCCATATATTAGCACTGCATGAAGTCGGCTCTAATAACCCTGACGGTATCGAAACCAAAGTACCAAAAGGGTCGATGGGCGATGATTATAAAACGCAGTTTAAATTTCACGACTACTACACCAAGAAATACGACATCATTGATTCGATTCCATTCCATCCTTACGGGACAGTGAAAGATCTTATTGGTGTAGCTGGTTTCTTAATCCTGTTCTGTTATGTGTTGTTCTTTAACCCAGAGATGGGGGGCTACTTCCTTGAGCCGCCTAACTTTGAAGCGGCAAACCCACTAAAAACGCCAGCACACATCGCACCTGTTTGGTATTTCACGCCTTTCTATGCAATTTTACGTGCTGTTCCTGATAAGTTAATTGGTGTGGCTGCGATGGGTGCATCGATTGTGGTGTTGTTCTTATTGCCATGGCTGGATCGTTGTAAGGTTCGTTCTTACCGTTATCGTAGTAAGTTCCACTTAATCAATATTATTCAGTTCACTATCTGCTTTATTGCGTTAGGTGTTTTAGGTGCGTTACCTGCGACAGCCACTTACACAATGCTTGCACGTATATTTAGCGTTGGTTACTTCATGTTCTTTGTTTTGTTGTTCTTCTACAGCAAAAATGAAGCAACGAAACCATTACCAGAGAGGGTGACATTTAAATGAAAAAGTGGATTGTAATTTTGTTTGCAATGCTGCCATCTCTTGCTTTGGCAGCTGGCGCAAATGTACATTTAGATAAAGCAAATAATGATTTAACAGATCAAGCATCACTGCAGCATGGTGCAAAGCTATTCATGAACTACTGTTTTGGTTGCCACTCAACTCAGTACCAGCGTTATGAGCGTGTAGCGAATGATTTGAATATTCCCTCGGATTTGATGAAAGAGAATTTGATTTTTGATCCGAATGCCAAAATTGGTCAACTGATGGAGAATGCGATTCCAGATAAGTCGGCAGCGAAATGGTTTGGTGCACCACCACCAGATTTAACGCTTGTGGCTCGTGTTCGAGGAACAGATTGGTTGTATACTTACCTTCGTTCATTTTATGCCGATCCTAGCCGGCCCTTTGGCGTAAACAACATCGTATTCCCAAGTGTCGGTATGCCTCATGTGCTTGAAGAGCTACAAGGGATCCCACAACCAGTTTATGGTACTCATCTTGTCAATGGCGAGGAAGTCAAGGCTGTTATTGGTGCCGAGTCTGATGGAACGGGTGAGCTGAGCCAAAGTGAGTATGATCAAGCGGTCCGTGACATTGTTAACTTCCTTGAATATTCAGCAGAACCAGTCAAGCTTGAACGTCAAACTTTAGGTTGGTGGGTAATGGCATTCCTTGTGCTATTTACTATCGTGGTCGTTCTATTGAAGAAAGAATATTGGCGTGATGTGCATTAATTGTGCTACCATGCGGCGTTAATTTCTAATTTTTAGAATCTTCAATGGAGGCTTGGCCTCCATTGTTTTTATATCTGTAAGTGTGCTGGAGGGCTCCATGGCTGTAGCTGCCAATAAACGTTCTGTGATGACGCTATTTTCGAGTGCATCTGATATGTATAGTCATCAGGTACGTATTGTTCTAGCGGAAAAAGGTGTCAGTGTTGAAGTAGAATTAGTTGATGAAACCAATCTGCCAGCTGACCTTATTGAGCTAAACCCATATAAGACAGTACCAACGTTAGTTGATCGTGAGCTTGCTCTTTATGACTCAAAGATCATCATGGAATACCTAGATGAGCGTTTCCCTCATCCACCGCTGATGCCTGTTTATCCTGTGGCTCGTGGTAATAGCCGTTTGATGATTTACCGTATTGAGAAAAACTGGTACTCACTGGCTGAGAAAGTAGTGAAGGGTAATGCGGAAGAGTCAGAAGCAGCTCGTAATAAATTACGCAATGATCTGCTTACTCTTGGTCCTGTGTTCGCGGAATACGAATATTTCATGAGTGAAGAGTTTAGCCTCATTGACTGTTATTTAGCTCCATTACTATGGCGCTTACCTATTTTGGGTATTGATCTGATTGGTCCTGGCTCTAAAGAGCTTAAAGTATATATGAATCGTGTTTTTGAGCGTGATTCATTCTTGGCTTCTTTAACAGAAGCTGAACGTGAGATGCGTTTAGTTCGTTAAGGCAGTTTGATGGATATCTCTCAAATGACTCCTCGCCGACCTTATATGCTTAGAGCATTTTATGATTGGCTATTAGAAAATGAATTGACTCCTCATGTTGTTGTGGATGCCACTCTTACGGGTGTACGAGTGCCGATGGAGTTTGTGCAAGATGGACAAATTATCCTTAATCTTGCCCCAAGAGCGATAGGTAACCTTGAGCTTGGCAATGAAGCGATTACGTTCAATGCTCGCTTTGGTGGACGTCCTCATTCGGTCATAGTGCCTTTGTACGCAGTGCAAGCTATCTATGCACGTGAAAACGGTGCAGGTACTATGTTTGAACCTGAAGAGGCTTATATCCCTTATCTAGAAGCGGGCATAACAGAGGAATCTGAACAAGAGCCGATGTTAAGCGTTGCTTCTCAAGAAGATGAGGAATTATTAGAGACTCGAGCACAAGAAACCTCTCGGCCGAAGGGAAAACCAAGCTTAAGAGTTATTAAGTAACTCATTTTCACACATTAAGCAGTCATGATCGAAAAAGCAGCGATATTCGCTGCTTTTTTTCTAAAAAAAAACAAAGGATAACCGAGGTTATTCGCTGTATTGAAATGCCTTAATCACCTGTTTTACGCCTGATATGTTTCGGGCAATATCACTGGCTAGATTAGCCTGTTCTGCCGAGACATAGCCAAGTAAAAATACTTCTCTATTTTCTGTGATTACTTTGATTTTGATTGTGTTCAGTTCAGAATTGGCCAACAGCGCTGATTTTACTTTAGTCGTAATCCAACTGTCGTTACTGATTTCGCCAATTGATAAAGGCGCTTTTATTCTGACTTGATTATGAATGGTTTTGACCCCTTTTGTCTCACGTGCTTTATTTTCAAACTCATTGAGTAATCCGGAGTTTTCAGCTTGTCCCATCAACACGACAATCCCTTGATAAGAACTGGCCGTAATGCGAGTTTTTCCGTTAAAGGGGGCTTTATTGGCGATACCTGCTACTTCAAATTCGATGTTATTATCATTCCAAATTTCTTGAGTGGTTCGAGGGTCTGTTACTAGGCTCGCTGTTGTTGCCGCGCCAGCAAGGATAACTCCTGCACAACCTGATACAGCAAAGCTCAACAGTAGAATGAGTGAAAGTTTTAATCTATTCATTGTCTATTCTTCATGAGAAGGGAAAAGGACTTGATCAATCAAGTCACATAAGCAGTGTAGGGTGACCATATGAACTTCATGGATTCGAGCCGTCCGCTGCGAGGGGATGCGGATCTCCACATCATTTTCACCTAGAAGACCAGCCATTTCTCCACCGTCTTTGCCTGTGAGAGCGATAATCGTCATATCACGAGTCACAGCCGCTTCCATCGCTTTAATGATGTTTTTGCTGTTACCACTGGTTGAAATAGCCAACAAAACATCACCAGGTTGACCAAATGCACGTACCTGTTTCGAGAATATTTCTTGGTAGTGATAGTCGTTAGCAACTGCGGTTAACGTGGTATTGTCTGCGGTTAATGCAATGGCGGGTAAACTCGGGCGTTCAGTTTCAAAACGGTTCAGTAAGCAAGAAGAAAAAAGCTGGGCATTGGCCGAAGAGCCACCATTACCGCAACAGAGAATTTTATGACCGTTAAGTAGCGTTGCCACCATGGCTTGTGCAGCATGCGTGATCGCATGGGGTAGTGCTTCAGCAGCCGCAATTTGAATTTGGATGCTTTCGGTAAAACTGTCTTTAATGCTGTCGAGCATCGTTTATCCTTGAGTTATTGCGTTTTTAATCCACTCAATGTGGTGCACATCTTGGTGGATGGCGATCACATCGAAACGAAAATCGGTGTCATAGGGCGATAGGCCATGTTTCAGTAGCCATAAATTCGCGGTTTTCATCAACTTTGCCATTTTTGCGGTAGTAACCATTTCTGCGGCATGCCCATGACATTGGTTTTTTCTGTATTTAACCTCTACGAACACTAAGGTGTTTTTATCTCGCATAATGAGGTCGATTTCACCGACTTTGGTATTGAAGTTTTGTTCAATAAAAGCCAAACCATAACCTAATAAATAGTGTTTGGCTGCGGTTTCATACTGTTGACCAACTGCGCGGCGACTAAAGAGCGCCATGCACCGCCCAACTGATCTCTCTCTGTACCACGCATTGCTCATCAATACTTAATGTGCCTGTTTTGCCATCGATACTATACCCCTCGACGACCTTCATTTGTGGCAACTCAATCATTAACTGATAAGCATCCATACCTAATGCTTGTAAGCGTCGCTCGCTATTGGAGTTCTTTGGCCACAATTGGTTCATTTCATTATCCAGCATTGAATTGGGATGAATGAGTAATGGAATATCGCTATAAGTTACACCAGAGAGGTCTTCATACTGTGTGTTACCACTGTTACTACGAGAGTTTGAGAACAGTTTAGGTGGCTTAGTGTCAGGGTTAATTGCGACCTCGATAAAGGGTTTAATTAAAGTCAATTCTGCGCTGTTAGCCACGATATAAACCGAATCGATATCACGACGACTGCGGGGCAGGCTTTGCAAATCAATACCCATCAACGCATCCATTTGCGCGATATTTTGTTGGCTATCTTGTAGACCAAATACTGAGTTAATGTTGCGTTGCAATTGACGCTTATCACCAAATAGGTTCACCGATACTTTATTCTTGCTGTATTTTTGCCATTCTGCGTTAAACGCTTCTACTACACGCTGGCCGTAATTACCTTGAGGAGCGAGTATTAAAGGGTATTGATAGCCTTGGCTAAACAGATACTTAGCGGCTTGTTCAACCTCTTGCTCTGGCGAAAGTGCAAGATAGCAAGTGTTAGGATGATCTTCAATTTGGTCTGGAATATTCAACGCCAGCGTAGGGATAGAAGCTAAGCGTGCTTGTTGAAGCTTATGTAGATTCTCGATGTTCTCTTTGATGAGTGGCCCAACAATGAAATCAATGTTTTTTTCAATCAATTGCTTGTCTATGAGCGCGGCGTCTTCGGCATTGGTATCAATCACAGTCAAGGTAGCATTGAGGTCACGGTTACGGTCATTCATCATCGCCATGATAAAGCCATCACGGATCAGTTGAGCTTGCGTGGCAAACTTTCCTGAAAGAGGAAGTAACAACGCGGTGTTAGTGGGCTTGATGATTTCCAGCGCTAAAATATCTTGTATCGCTTTAGGCGTATAACGAGCCGCTGGGTGATTGCTGTTTTCCGCAAGCCATTTTTCGAGCGTATTCTTCAACTGCGGAATATTGCTATTGAGCGTTTTCATATATACAGCCAGTTGTAGCCAGCCATCGAGCACGTTTTCGTTAGGCTCTGGATTTAATTGGGTAATTTCACGTTCGCTATAGTGATTGAAATTGAGCCAAATTTGATCGGCAATCGCCTCTTGCTCGGCATCATCAACGTAAGTGCTTAATGCAATAAGCTCCCTACTTGAATCAAAAGGGCGGCTGAGCGCGGTAAAAATATCGGCGCGCATTTGATGGTATTGAGCCCATGTTTCAGGGCTTAGCTTCCACCAAGCCTGAAAATTAAGCTGAGAGAGCGCTTGTGAAAACTGTTCCGCATTACTCAACAACTGCGCCTTAGCCATTTGCCATTCAGCTTGTTGCGCTTCAGAGAGCGACTGTTTGGCTAAGCGCATAATCAACAGTTGCGCTTGTTCGCTGTTGTTTTCGTTAATGGCGGCTTTAAGAGCCATGATCAACCAATCATTTTGCAGCGAACCTTGGCTACTATCTGCTTGCATCAAGTAAGTTTGCGCTGACTTGGTGGGATCTTGCGTAATATCGACTGAGGTGGGCGTCGACGGTGAAGACGAACACGCCGCCAAAGCCATTGCTAATGCAACGGGCGTGAATAAGCGTGGTACACTGAGTCTCGGATGGTTCTTCATAGCCATGAGTTCTTTCGTTATTCCGTGTAAAATTGTCTCTATATTAATCGTTGAAGTGATGGTAAACAAATGACAGATAGCAAAACCTTGCCAGCAGAGATCCCAACTCTCTACATTGTTCCTACGCCAATTGGCAATTTGGGTGATATTACCCAGCGAGCCATTGAAGTACTCTCAAGTGTTGATGTTATCGCTGCGGAAGATACACGCCATACTGGCAGACTTCTCGCTCACTTCAATATCCAGACTAAAACCTTTGCCTTGCATGATCACAACGAACAGCAAAAAGCACAAGTGTTAGTCGATAAATTATTATCAGGGCAATCTATTGCGTTGGTTTCTGATGCAGGAACGCCACTGATCAGTGATCCAGGGTACCATCTTGTCAATCAGTGTCGTCAAGCTGGTGTGAGAGTTGTGCCACTTCCGGGCGCCTGTGCTGTGATTACTGCGCTCAGTGCATCAGGCTTGCCTTCTGATCGTTTCAGTTTTGAAGGTTTTTTGCCGCCGAAAAGCAAAGGGCGTAAAGATAAATTCCTAGAGATCGCTAAGGCTGAACGCACCTGTATTTTTTATGAGTCACCACACCGAATTAGCGAATCACTGCAAGATATGTTAGCTATCTTAGGGCCAGATCGTAACGTGGTGCTAGCCCGCGAGCTCACCAAAACCTTCGAGACGATTCAAGGTTTGCCGTTAGGCGAACTGATTAATTGGATTAATGAAGATGAGAACCGCAAGCGTGGTGAAATGGTGTTACTGATCCATGGTTACAGAGAAAGCGTGGACGATAGCTTGCCGGACGAAGCATTGCGCAGTTTAGCGATTTTGACAAAAGAGCTGCCTCTGAAAAAAGCGGCCGCATTGGCGGCTGAAATTTATAACCTTAAGAAAAATGCCCTTTATAAGTGGGGGCTTGAAAACCTATCGGCTTAATTAGCCAGCGGCATCTTGATGTTTTAAATCGATGGATAATTAAACGCTTAAGCGTGAATTAAACACAGAAGTTGTTTGAGCCTAGACAGTGCCTATCTTTCTCTATACAATCCGCCCTCGGAGTTGACTGGGTAGTCGCTGCTTCATTGATGTCCTTTAGCCTTGTGCTGGGGAGACTGATGGAGGGGAGGAAAGTCCGGGCTCCATAGAGCAGGGTGCCAGGTAACGCCTGGGGGGCGAAAGCCTACGACAAGTGCAGCAGAGAGAAGACCGCCGATGGCCCAATTTCTTCGGAATGGGCACAGGTAAGGGTGAAAGGGTGCGGTAAGAGCGCACCGTGCGTCTGGCAACAGTTCGTAGCAAGGTAAACTCCACCCGGAGCAAGACCAAATAGGCTTCCACATTGCGTTGCTCGCGTAAGGAAGCGGGTAGGTTGCTTGAGCCAGTGAGTGATTGCTGGCCTAGACGAATGGCTACTGCCGCGCAAGCGGAACAGAACCCGGCTTATACGTCAACTCCACCTATTGCAGACCCATCATAACTCTTGCGGTTATGATGGGTTTTTTGCTTTTTATTGACGAAAATTATTTCGTAAGCACTAAACTTAGCGCAATATCACGTGATGCCAACGTCAAGTGGTAGCGATGCGGCGTTAAATCAGTAAACTGAATACTTGCGCCGTAGCCGATTGCTATATTTCAGCTTTAGCCCGATGAGAAAACGATGACTGAACCTTTTCAACACATTTCTGTACTACTGAATGAATCCATTGATGGCCTTGCTATCAAACCAGACGGTATTTATATCGACGGCACGTTTGGCCGTGGTGGTCATAGTCGTACAATTCTCTCTAAGTTGGGTGACAATGGTCGGCTTTACAGCATAGACCGCGATCCACAAGCGATTGCTGAAGCTGGAAAAATTAACGACCCGCGTTTTACTATCATTCATGGCCCATTCTCTGGCATGGCACAATACGCTGAGCGCTACGATCTGGTTGGGAAAGTAGATGGAGTGCTACTTGATTTAGGCGTTTCCTCGCCGCAGTTGGACGATGCCGAGCGCGGGTTTAGTTTCATGAAAGATGGCCCGCTTGATATGCGTATGGACCCGACGTCAGGGATCCCTGTCTCGCAGTGGCTTGCGCAAGCCGATTTGGACGACATTACTTGGGTGATTCGTGAATTTGGTGAAGACAAGCACGCGCGCCGTATTGCCAAAGCGATTGTCGCTTACCGTGAAGACGATGAAAAAGAGCCTCTGACGCGCACCAGTCAATTGGCTAAACTGATTTCAGAAGCTGCGCCGAAAAGCTTTAAAGAGAAAAAACACCCGGCTACGCGCTCATTTCAAGCATTTCGTATCTATATCAATAGTGAATTAGAAGAGATCGACACTGCATTAAAAGGTGCAGCCAAGATTTTAGCCCCACAAGGGCGCTTATCGGTGATCAGTTTCCATTCGCTTGAAGATCGCATGGTCAAACGCTTTATTCGTAAAGAGAGTAAAGGCCCAGAGGTTCCACATGGTTTACCGTTAACAGAAATACAAATTCAGGCATTGGGCTCAGCCAACTTAAAACCAGTTGGGAAAGCGATTATGCCAACTAAAGAAGAAGTGGAACTCAATCCCCGTTCACGCAGCTCAGTATTACGAGTTGCTGAAAAACTGTAGTCCATGTCTAAATCGCCGCCTAACTTAACCAAACTGATTGCACTTGACCTGTTTACGGTGGGTCGAGTGCCGCTTATTTTGTTAATGTTAATTTTTGCCAGTGCGATGGGAGTGGTGTTTATTACCCACCATTCTAGGCAGGCGATTTCAGAAAAAGATCAAACCTTAGTTGAGCGCGAGCGGCTCGATAATGAATGGCGTAACCTCATTCTTGAGGAAACGGCCCTCGCAGAACATAGCCGCGTGCAGAATCTTGCCAAACAAGAGCTGGAAATGAAGCGACCTGATTCTGATAAAGAAGTGGTGATTACGCTCAAATGAAAAAAAACAAAGACAAAGCCCAAGCGGCACCTCGTCAAGAAAAAGCGACATCTCCTATTTTGATCCGTTGGCGATTCTATCTCATCCTCTTTTTTGTATTCGTTGCTTTCGCTTTATTGGTTGGGCGCGTTGCCTTCATCCAAATTATCGAACCGGATAATTTGATCCGCGAAGGGGATATGCGCTCTGTCCGAGCCAAAACCTTGCCATCGGCACGCGGAATCATTTCAGATCGTAGTGGTGAACCTCTCGCAGTCAGTGTTCCTGTCGATGCAGTATGGGCTGATCCTGTGGCTATTTTTAAAGCCGGCGGCTTAGTTGAACGTGAACGCTGGTACGCACTGGCTGATGTGTTAGGCATTAAGCGCAGTGAGCTGCTGAAAAAAATTGAAGAGAACCAAACCCGCCGTTTTATCTATTTGCAGCGTCAAGTGAGCCCTGCAATGGCCAATTATATTCGCGAACTTAAATTAGCGGGTGTGGGGCTCAAGGCCGAATCTCGCCGTTACTATCCAGCCGGTGAGGCGAGTGCACACTTAATTGGTGTGACGGGCATCGATGGCCACGGTTTAGAAGGGGTTGAGCGCAGCTATGATAAATGGCTGACGGGGGAAGCTGGCAAACAGGTGATCCGCAAAGATCGGTATGGCCGAGTGGTGGAAAATATCTCGCTTGAAGAGCGTGAAGAGGGCAAGCCACTGGCGTTGACCATTGACCAACGTTTGCAAGCGATCGCCTTTCGTGCGGTCAAGCAAGCTGTGGCGGACTATCGTGCCACTTCGGCATCGGCCATTTTGCTCGACGTGAAAACGGGTGCAGTATTAGCGATGGTTAACGCCCCTTCATACAACCCCAATAACCGTTCCGATTGGCAAAGTTTTAAAATGCGTAACCGCGTGATCACGGACGCCTTTGAGCCTGGCTCAACTGTCAAACCTTTTGTGGTATTGGCCGCGCTTGAAAATGGCGTTGCGAATGACAAAACGGTGATTGATACAGGGAATGGCATCATGCAAATCGGTGGTAGTCGAGTGCGTGATACCTCAAAAGTCGGCAAAGCCGATTTAACCTTAATTCTGAAAAAATCGAGTAACATCGGAGTGGCTAAGCTGGCGCTTGAAATGCCTCTCGAAGCTCTATTAGGTATGTATACCTCTGTAGGGCTTGGTGAAATGTCCGGTTTAAACCTCGTCGGTGAGACTTTGGGTATTTTCCCGAATCGCCGCCGTTGGTCACCGTTTGAAATTGCCACCTTGGCATTTGGCTATGGTTTGTCAATTACCCCCATTCAGTTGGCTCATGCTTATGCCACTTTAGGCAATTTAGGTCAGTACCAACCAATCCATATTATTGACAGCAACCAGCAAGATTTATCACGCCAAGTGGTTGATAAAACTAATGCTAAGAAAGTGTTGGAAATGTTAGAAACCGTTACCCAACCCGGTGGCACAGCAACTCAAGCCGCGGTTCCGGGCTATCGCATTGCGGCCAAGTCAGGCACTTCGCGCAAAGCGATTGCCGGCGGTTATGGTGATGAATATTTTGCTTACACGGCAGGAGTTGCTCCAGTGAGCGACCCTCGAGTCTCGTTAGTGGTGATGGTGAATGAACCTCAAGGTGACTTATATTATGGCGGTTCCGTTGCCGGCCCTGTCTTTGCCGAAATAATGAAAGGAGCGTTGCAGATCCTCAATGTCGCTCCTGATGAAAATCGATTCCAAAAATAATTAAGAGAGAAGCACAATGACGCCGAGTATGTGTTTACAAGATCTCATCGCCCCTTGGCTTGACCTCGATGGCCATTCTATTTCAACGTTGTCGGTGACTCGTTTAGTGCTCGATAGCCGTAAAATATCACCCAATGATACCTTTATTGCAGTGGTCGGCCATGCCATCGACGGAAGGCAGTTTATTGATAGCGCTACTCGAGCTGGGGCGAATCTGGTATTGGCTCAAGCGTGTGGGCAGCATCCGCATGGCAGTATGACTACGGTCAATGGCGTGTTAGTGATTTACCTTGCTGATCTAAACCAACATCTATCTCAACTAGCATCGCGGCTTTATCGTTCGAAGACCAATACGTTGATTGGGGTTACGGGAACCAACGGTAAAACCACCATTACTCAATTAATCGCGCAGTGGATTGACTTGTTAGGCGAGAAAGCGGCGGTGCTGGGTACGACGGGGAATGGTTTTCTTAACCATTTACAGCCTGCCGCCAATACCACAGGTAATGCCATTGAGGTCCAAGAAACACTCTATCAATTAGCGCAGCAGGGCGCTCGCTATACCGCGCTGGAAGTCTCTTCGCACGGATTAGTTCAAGGGCGAGTTCAAGCATTGAAGTTCGCTGTGGGCGTGTTTTCTAACTTAAGCCGCGATCATCTCGATTATCATGGAACCATGGAAGAGTACGCCAAAGCAAAGCTCTCCTTATTTACCGCTCATCACTGCCAACACGCTGTCATCAATGCCGACGATGCGGTGGGTGCGAGTTGGTTAGCACAGCTGAAAGCACCGATTGCTGTCTCTTTAAAGCAGCAACCGCAATGCGCTAAAGCGCTGTGGGCGAGCTCGGTCTCTTACAGTGATAATGGTATTTCATTAACCTTCGACGGCTACTATGGTCAAGGTGAATTGAGCGTGTCGTTGATTGGCGAATTTAACGCCAGCAATCTTCTACTCGCTTTTGCCACTATGCTGACTTTAGGGTTTGATAAACAAGCCTTGATGACAACGGCTTCTCAACTGCAGCCGGTCTTAGGGCGAATGGAACTCTTTCAAGCGCCAAATCGTGCGAAGATCGTCGTCGATTATGCACACACGCCCGATGCTTTGGAAAAAGCACTGTTGGCACTTCGCGTTCATTGCCAAGGTCAGCTATGGGCGATTTTTGGTTGTGGTGGCGACCGCGATAAAGGCAAACGTCCGATGATGGCCGAAATTGCAGAGCGCTGCGCCGATAAGGTCATTTTGACCGACGATAACCCTCGTAGCGAAAAACCGGCAGACATTGTGCAAGATATGGTGGCAGGACTTAAGTTTGCAAGTCGCGCACACGTTGAACACAATCGTTATGCTGCCGTGCAATACGCCCTGCAACATGCCGATCAGCAAGACATCATTTTATTGGCAGGCAAAGGCCATGAAGATTATCAAGTGATGGCCCATCAAACTATTCACTATTCGGATCGCGAAACGGCGCAAACCTTACTGGAGATAAGTGCATGATAGAAGTCTCTTTACAGCAATTGACGCACGTTTTGCGTGCACAATTGGTTGGTTGTGATGTCACCGTGTCTGAGGTCTCGACCGACACGCGTCAAATCAAACCCGGTGCGCTCTTTGTTGCCTTGGTCGGGGATAAATTTGATGCTCATGAGTTTGCTGCACAAGCGGTTGCGTCTGGTGCAAAGGCGTTATTGGTTCAGCGCCCTTTGGCGGTTTCGGTTCCTCAACTGGTGGTCACCGACACCAAACAGGCGTTAGGCCAGCTTGGCGCTTGGGTTCACCAACAGTGTCAAACACCGACCGCTGCGATTACAGGCAGTTGCGGTAAAACCACAGTCAAAGAGATGGTGGCAAATATTTTATCAGCCAAAGGCCGCGTGCTCTTTACTGCTGGCAATTTTAATAATGATATCGGCGTGCCGCTCACTCTGCTTCGCTCTGGTCTTAATGATGCGTATGCAGTGATTGAGTTAGGGGCGAATCATATTGGTGAAATTGCTTATACCACCTCTTTAGTGAAGCCGGATGTCGCATTGGTGAACAATGTTGCCGTGGCGCATCTGGAAGGTTTTGGCTCAATTGAGGGTGTAAAACAGGCGAAAGGTGAAATTTATCAAGGCCTTGCTTCAGGTTCGACAGCCATTATTAATTTAGAAAGCCACGGTGGTGAGCGGTGGAGTGCTATTTTAGCGGACAAAACCGTTAAAACCTTTTCCAGCCGTAAAATGGCAGATTTTTACGCCCGTGGTATTAGGCTTAATGAACAAGGTGAAGCCCAGTTTGAAATGATCACACCCGTCGGTCATATTGACATTGGGCTCAATATTGTGGGTGAACATAACGTTTCTAATGCGTTGGCGGCGGCGGCATTAGCCATTGAGTTGGGTGCAAATCTTGAAGAGGTGCAGTACGGACTTGCGCATCTAGCTCCGGTGAAAGGGCGTGTTGATGTCACCCAATTGAGCTCGACTGTGAAACTGATTGATGACAGTTACAATGCCAGTGTTCCAGCAATGAAAGCGGCGGTTGATCTACTTAACACTTTCTCTGCAAGGCGTTGGTTAATTTTAGGTAATATGGCTGAGTTGGGCGATGAAAGCCTTGCACTTCATCGTCAAGTCGGTGAACATGCTGCACCATTCCAGTTTGACTATGTCCTTACTTACGGTCGCGATGCAAAAGTGATCAGTGACCTATGCCATGGCCTCCATTTTGAAAGCCATGCGGACATGATTGCTTATATCGAGCAGCAATTATCACAATTCGATCAAGAGTCTCATACCTTACTTGTCAAAGGTGCAAACAGTGCGGGTATGAGTAAAATTGTGGCTGCTCTCAAGGAGAAATACTCATGATTATTTGGCTCGCGGATCTACTCCAGCCATACTTCTCTTTTTTTCGTCTGTTCGAATATCTCTCATTTCGGGCCATCGTCAGTATTTTAACCGCACTTGCTCTGTCGTTATGGATGGGGCCGCGCTTGATTAAACGTTTGCAACTACTGCAAATTGGTCAAGTAGTGCGTAACGACGGTCCAGAATCACATTTTAGTAAGCGCGGTACGCCAACCATGGGCGGTGTTATGATCCTCGCCTCTATCATTACTACCGTACTGCTGTGGACAGATCTCTCAAACCCTTACGTGTGGGCTGTACTCGCGGTGCTGCTTGGCTATGGCGTAGTCGGTTTTGTGGATGATTATCGCAAAGTGGTGCGTAAAAACAGTGATGGATTGATCGCGCGCTGGAAATACTTTTGGCAGTCGGCCATTGCGTTGATAGTGGCGTTTGCTCTCTATGCGCATGGCAACGATACCGCAGCTACTCAGCTTGTGGTGCCTTTCTTTAAAGATGTGATGCCGCAACTGGGCTTGCTCTACATTGTGCTGACCTATTTTGTCATCGTCGGAACCAGTAACGCGGTGAACTTAACCGATGGTCTGGACGGTTTAGCCATCATGCCGACTGTTTTAGTTGCTGCCGGTTTTGCTGTGATTGCATGGGCAACTGGGAACGTCAATTTCGCCAGTTATCTGCATATTCCTTATGTTCCTTATGCCTCAGAGCTAGTGGTGGTGTGTACTGCAATTGTGGGGGCCGGTTTAGGTTTTCTGTGGTTCAACACTTATCCTGCACAAGTCTTTATGGGCGATGTGGGTTCACTCGCTCTAGGCGGTGCACTCGGTACAATTGCGGTGTTGGTTCGTCAAGAGTTTGTGTTAGTGATCATGGGCGGTGTGTTTGTGATGGAAACCTTGTCGGTGATTTTACAAGTCGGTTCCTACAAATTACGTGGTCAACGTATTTTCCGGATGGCCCCTATCCATCACCACTATGAATTGAAAGGTTGGCCAGAACCACGTGTGATCGTCCGTTTTTGGATTATCTCAATTGTGTTGGTGTTAGTGGGTTTGGCTACACTAAAAGTGCGCTAGTGATAGAGCAAAACGGTGTTGAATGGAATGAAGATGGATCGTTGGCAAACTGTTAATAATGTGGTGGTCGTGGGGCTCGGTATGACGGGCCTCTCGGTGGTGAACTACCTTTTGAGTTTAGATCGCTCGCTCACGATTAAGGTGATCGACACGCGGGAAAACCCGCCAGGTCGAGAGCATTTAAGCTCGCAAGTTGAGCTACATTGTGGTGGCTGGAACCAAGCTTGGCTATTTGACGCTGACCTGATTGTTACTAATCCGGGTATTGCTTTAGCTACGCCAGAGATTCAACAGGCGTTAGCACAACATATTCCCGTGGTGGGCGATATTGAGCTCTTTGCTTGGCAGGTGGATAAGCCTGTTATCGCTATCACAGGAGCCAACGGCAAGAGCACAGTGACGGATTTAACCGGAGTACTTGCTAAAGCTGCTGGGGTTAAGGTTGCCGTTGGCGGCAATATTGGTGTGCCTGCTTTAGATCTACTTCAGCAAGAGGCCGATCTTTATGTGCTGGAGCTCTCAAGCTTCCAGCTAGAAACGACCTCAAGTTTAAAACTCGTCTCTGCTGCCTTTCTCAATCTGACTGAAGATCATATGGATCGCTACGATGGTATGGAATCGTATCGCCAAGCTAAATTACGCATTTTTAAGTATGCGCAAGCGGCGGTCGTGAACGCCGATGATAGCCAGACGGAACCTCCCTCATTTTCAGGTCACATCGCACGTTTTTCCGTTGAACATGACGCCGACTATTGCACGCAAATGATTGATGGAAAATCGTTCTTAGTGGCGAAAGGCACGTCATTGTTGGCAAGCGAGGAGCTCAGCTTAGTGGGACGACACAATAGTGCCAACGTGCTCACTGTACTCGCACTGCTCGATTTGGCGGGTGTTGATTACTCATCTGCGCTTGATGCATTGAAATCTTACCGCGGGCTGACACATCGTTGTCAGGTTGTTGCTGATAATCACGGCGTAAAATGGGTCAATGACTCGAAAGCGACCAATGTCGCAAGCACTCAAGCGGCGTTGTCGGGGTTAAATTGCCAAGGGACTTTGTATCTGCTTGTGGGGGGCGTTGGCAAGGGCGCTGATTTCTCGCCATTAGCACCGATACTAAAAACATTGAACGTAAAACTGTGCTGTTTTGGCGTTGACGGTGGGCAATTCATGCCACTGCATCCATCGGCTCAGTTCTATTCATCGATGGAAGAGATTATCGTATCGATCAAACCGCAGCTGCGCCGTGGTGATATGGTGATGCTCTCGCCTGCTTGTGCCAGTTTTGATCAGTTTAAAAACTTTATGGCCAGAGGTGACGCCTTTGCCGAGCTTGCGCAGCGTTACGCTTAATCAGTAGGAAATTGCATTTTGTCCTTTTCAAGCCTCATCAAAATGACTCGTCAATGGTTTCAGAGCCAAGCGCCTGAAGCCTTGTTTGATCGTCAATTGGTATGGATTGCTTTAGGTTTGATGCTGACTGGGCTGGTGATGGTGACATCGGCTTCGTTTCCTATCAGTTCGCGTTTAACGGATCAACCGTTTCACTTTATGTTTCGTCACGCCATTTTCTTGATGCTGGCCATCGTGACATCGAGTGTGGTGTTGCAAGTGCCAATGAAACGTTGGATGCAATACAGCTCGGTGCTACTTGGCGTCTCTTTTATGCTGCTGATTGTGGTTTTGCTCGCGGGCAAATCGGTCAATGGTGCCTCGCGTTGGATCCCTTTGGGGTTATTTAACCTGCAACCTGCTGAGGTCGCGAAACTGTCACTGTTTATTTTCATGGCTGGTTACTTAGTTCGTAAACAAGATGAAGTGAGGCAAACCTTTTTTGGTGGTTTCATGAAACCGATTATGGTGTTTGGAACCTTGGCTATCTTGCTACTTGGTCAGCCAGATTTGGGAACCGTAGTTGTGATGCTGGTGACTCTGTTTGGTATGCTGTTTATTGCTGGGGCCAAACTATCACAATTTATTGCGCTCATGGTGGCTGGAATTGTTGCGGTAATCGCACTGATTGCGGCAGAGCCTTACCGTATTCGCCGTGTAACTTCATTTCTTGACCCGTGGGAAGACCCGTTTGGCAGCGGTTATCAATTGACTCAATCTTTGATGGCCTTTGGTCGTGGAGAGTGGTTTGGTCAAGGGCTTGGTAACTCGATTCAAAAGCTAGAGTACTTACCTGAAGCGCACACTGATTTCGTATTTGCAGTGCTGGCTGAAGAGCTCGGTTTTGTTGGCGTTGTACTGGTTCTATTGCTGATTTTTAGTCTAGTGCTTAAAGCGGTGTTTATCGGTAAAAAAGCCTTTGAGCATGATCAGCAATTTGGTGGCTATTTGGCCTTTGGGATTGGAATTTGGTTTGCATTCCAAACACTCGTCAATGTGGGTGCTGCAGCGGGTATGGTGCCGACTAAGGGCCTAACGCTGCCCTTGATCAGTTACGGCGGTTCAAGCTTAATTATTATGTCGGTTGCGGTGTCGATCTTATTGAGAATTGATCATGAATGTCGACTCAAAGATCGCAATCGAGTGTCTATAGAAAAAGAATCCAATGATAAACAATAAACGTTTAATGGTTATGGCTGGTGGCACGGGGGGACATGTTTTTCCCGGTCTCGCTGTGGCTAAACAGCTCCAACAGCAAGGTTGGCAGATCCGCTGGCTAGGGACTGCGGATCGGATGGAAGCAGAATTAGTGCCTAAACATGGTATTGAGATCGACTTTATTCAGGTCAAAGGTTTACGTGGCCAAGGCATAGGGCGTTTGCTGAAAGCGCCTTTTCAAATTGTGAACGCGATTTTTCAAGCGCGTCGTTATTTGAAGCAGTGGCAACCTGATGCGGTGCTCGGCATGGGCGGATACGTCAGTGGCCCCGGTGGCGTGGCAGCGTGGTCTATGGGAATTCCCGTTGTGCTTCACGAGCAAAATGCCGTAGCAGGGTTAACCAACCGTTGGCTTTCGAAAATTGCCAAACGCGTATTTCAAGCCTTCCCCGGTGCCTTTACTGAGGCACAAGTCGTAGGTAACCCTGTACGTCAAGATGTCGCTACATTACCCGCACCGCAAGTGCGCTTTGCTGAGCGAAATGAACCGATCCGCATTCTCGTGATGGGCGGCAGCCAAGGTGCGCAGATTCTGAACCGAACTTTGCCTGACGTACTAGCTGTGCTTGGCGATGATTACCAAGTTTGCCATCAAGCAGGCAAGAATAATCAACAGTCGGTTGAGCAAGCTTATCGCGCGCTTCAGATCAAAAATGCACACGTTACCGAGTTCATTGAGGATGTGGCTGGCGCTTATGCGTGGGCTGATTTACTGGTGTGCCGCTCGGGAGCATTAACGGTTTCTGAAGTGGCAGCGGCCGGTGTTGGCGCTATATTTATCCCTTTTATGCATAAAGACCGACAGCAAGCGCTTAACGCGGATCACTTAGTCGCTTGTGGTGCGGCCAAAATGATTGAACAGCCGCAGCTCACAGTAGAAAAACTAGCGCAAGAGATTGCTTCTCTTGAGCGTCATGATTTGCTGTTGATGGCGCAACAAGCGCGTGCAGCCGCACAGCTGGATGCTGATAAAGTCGTTGCCGACGCTATCATCGCACTTACCCAATAACGAGAAATTTTTCATGACCATTAAACATACTCAAGATTTAGCTCAAATCCGTGCCATGGTGCCAGAGATGCGCCGCGTCAAGTGTATTCACTTTGTCGGTATTGGTGGGGCGGGAATGAGCGGAATTGCAGAAGTATTACTCAATGAAGGCTACCAAATTACCGGCTCTGATCTCGCTTCCAACCCTGTGACTGAAAGATTGGCAAGTAAAGGGGCTATCATTTATATCGGTCATCAAGCCACTAATATTGAACTCGCCAGCGTGGTGGTAGTCTCTACTGCAATCGATGAGCTAAATCCTGAACTGAAAGCGGCGCGTGAGCGACGCATTCCTATTGTTCGTCGTGCAGAAATGTTGGCGGAATTAATGCGTTTTCGTCATGGCATTGCGGTGGCTGGTACGCATGGTAAAACAACGACTACGGCATTGGTTACGCAAATTTATTCTGAGGCTGGTTTAGATCCCACGTTTGTTAATGGCGGGTTAGTCAAAAGCGCTGGCACCAATGCGCGTTTGGGTTCAAGTCGGATTTTGATTGCTGAAGCTGACGAAAGTGATGCTTCATTCCTTCATCTTCAGCCTATGGTTAGTATCGTGACTAACATCGAAGCGGATCACATGGATACGTATGGCGGTGATTTTGAAACGCTCAAACAGACCTTCATCGATTTCCTACACAACCTGCCATTTTATGGTCAGGCGATATTATGTATTGATGATCCTGTTGTGCGTGAAATCATTCCACGTATCAGCCGTCAAGTGATCACCTACGGTTTTGCCGATGATGCCGATGTCAGGATTGAGAATTACCATCAGCAGGGGCAACAAGGCCAGTTTACGGTCGTCAGACAGGGACGAGCCAATCTGGATATCACGCTGAATATTCCAGGTCGTCATAATGCGCTTAATGCCTCCGCGGCTATTGCCGTGGCAACGGAAGACGACATCAGCGATGAAGCGATTTTAAAAGCGATGGCTAGCACCCAAGGTACGGGACGTCGTTTTGATCATCTTGGCGAGTTTGATACGGGCAATGGGGTTGCGATGCTCGTTGATGATTATGGTCATCATCCGACCGAGGTGGGCGTGACTATTAAGGCGGCGCGTAGTGGTTGGCAAGAAAAACGGCTAGTGATGATTTTCCAACCCCATCGCTACAGTCGAACTCGCGATCTGTATGATGATTTTGCCAATGTACTGGAGCAAGTCGATGTGCTGATCATGCTCGATGTCTATGCAGCAGGAGAAAAGCCGATTGCGGGAGCCGATGGTCGATCGTTGTGCCGAACGATACGCAGTCGCGGTAAAATTGATCCTATTTTTGTTCCCGACAGCACCATACTGCCTTCGATTCTGGCTAATGTATTACAAGATGGTGACCTCGTGCTGACGCAAGGTGCTGGGGATATCGGCAAGGTAGCGAAACATTTAGCGGGGCTCGAACTGAATATCAGTAAAATGCAACAGGTTTAATTTAAATGGCTTATTTGTGTATCAATATTGAATAACATGGTATCCAGTCCAGATTTATTACTTTCAATGTTTGATACTTTCAGCGACCTCAGTATAATCCGGAGGTTAAAGTCAGTGCTTTTACCTCTATTGTGAACCAAATAGGGCATGCGATTGCGATTTAGAAACAGGAACATCAGGCTTTGTTAATGAATGTGTTCGATGAAAGCCGAGCTGTGTCCCGTTCGCCACTCATAAAAGATCACGCCGCTGGCGCTATTTTTTTATTTGTGGTGTTGTTGCTGATAAGTTCACTCATTTATTCAACACTCAGTTGGATGTGGGACGAACAGAGGCTACCGCTTTCAAAAATTGTTCTACAAGGTGACTTGCAATACGTATCTTCGCTAGATGTGCAGCGCGCTTTTGCTCAGTTGGATCATATCGGTACTTTCATGTCGCAAGATATTAACGTACTTCAATCGAGTGTACAGGTCATCCCGTGGGTGGCCCATGCATCGATTCGTAAACAATGGCCTGACACAATAAAAGTGTTTCTGACAGAGTATAGAGCGGTAGCGATTTGGAATGGCAACGCTTTGTTAGACGGATATGGCACGGTATTTAATGGTGATATTGGTCAATTGAACGGCGATAGAGTGAAACTTTATGGCCCGCAAGGAACCAGTCGCGAAGTACTGGATGTTTGGAATAAAACGAACCCTAAGTTTCAATCATTAAACTTAAATATATCGTCACTGTTACTCAACGATCGTCGAGCGTGGCAAATAATTTTAGATAATGGCATCCGCTTAGAGTTAGGTAAAGAATCACTAGATGAGCGAGTTGCACGTTTTATTTCGCTGTATAAGAATTTAGGTAATAAAGCTGAACAAGTTAGCTATATCGATCTTAGATATGATACAGGAGCCGCAGTAGGTTGGTTCCCTGAACAAGAAGCACAAGAGAGTAAAAATGACTAAGACCGCTGATGACAACATTATTGTTGGTCTTGATATAGGCACAGCCACCGTGTCAGCTTTAGTCGGTGAAATACTGCCTGACGGTCAAATTAATATTATTGGCGCTGGTACGAGCCCATCCCGTGGGATGGATAAAGGGGGAGTTAACGATCTTGAATCGGTCGTTAAGTCTGTCCAAAGAGCGGTTGACCAAGCAGAATTAATGGCGGAATGCCAAATTAGTAATGTGTTTCTCTCTCTATCTGGGCGACATATTGCGAGCCGTATTGAAAAAGGCATGGGAACTATTTCGGATGAAGAAGTTTCTCAAGAAGATATGGATCGAGCGATTCATACCGCCAAATCAATAAAAATTGGGGAAGAGCAAAGAATATTGCACGTCATTCCTCAAGAATTTACGATTGATTACCAAGAGGGAATTAAAAACCCGCTTGGTTTATCAGGTGTGCGCATGGAAGTGAGCGTGCATCTTATTTCTTGTCATAATGATATGGCGAGAAATATTATCAAAGCGGTAGAACGCTGTGGTTTAAAAGTTGAACAACTGGTTTACTCTGGTTTAGCGGCAAGTAATGCAGTTATTACGGAAGATGAGCGAGAGTTAGGTGTGTGCGTGATTGATATAGGCGCAGGCACTATGGATGTTGCTATCTGGACCGGTGGTGCGTTACGACATACTGAAGTGTTTTCTTATGCAGGAAACGCAGTAACCAGTGATATTGCTTTTGCATTTGGCACACCAGTCAGTGATGCTGAAGAGATTAAAGTAAAATATGGCTGTGCGCTGAGTGAATTGGTAAGCAAGGATGATACCGTTAACGTCCCAAGTGTAGGAGGAAGACCTTCGCGAAGTTTGCAAAGACAAACCTTGTCGGAAGTGATTGAACCTCGCTACACTGAATTAATGGGATTAGTTAACCAAACTATAGATACTGTCCAAGACAAATTGCGCAAAAATGGCATTAAACACCATTTAGCGGCTGGTGTTGTTTTAACTGGCGGCGCTGCGCAAATTGAAGGTTTGGTTGAGTGTGCGGAACGCGTTTTCCGCAATCAAGTTCGCGTAGGCAAGCCTTTAGAGGTGAGTGGCCTTACAGATTACGTAAAAGAGCCGTATCATTCTACGGCGGTTGGTTTACTTCATTATGCGAAAGAGAGCCAAATTAATGACGACACGGAATACAGCGAACCGAAACGCCAATCCATGTCGAGCTTAATTGGTCGTTTGCGTAACTGGATACAAAAAGAGTTTTAACCTGAGTTGCAGGGAAAACGGAGATAACACATGTTTGAACCGATGATGGAAATGTCTGACGATGCTGTAATTAAAGTCGTTGGAGTTGGTGGTGGTGGCGGTAACGCTGTTGAACACATGGTGCGTGAGTCCATCGAAGGCGTGGAATTCATCAGTGTCAATACCGATGCGCAAGCACTTCGTAAAACAAGCGTAAGTAGCGTCATTCAAATTGGTGGTGATATCACTAAAGGTTTGGGTGCTGGTGCAAACCCGCAAGTTGGACGTGATGCAGCTCTAGAAGACAGAGAAAGAATTAAAGAAGTTCTGATGGGTGCCGATATGGTGTTTATCGCAGCTGGTATGGGCGGTGGTACAGGTACTGGTGCAGCTCCTGTTATTGCAGAAGTTGCCAAAGAACTGGGTATCTTAACCGTAGCGGTTGTCACGAAACCTTTCAGTTTTGAAGGAAAAAAACGTTTGGCATTTGCTGAACAAGGTATTGAAGAGTTGTCAAAACACGTTGACTCTTTGATTACCATTCCTAATGAAAAACTACTGAAAGTATTAGGTCGTGGTATTACTTTGCTCGAAGCCTTTGCAAGCGCGAATGACGTGCTTAAAAATGCAGTGCAAGGTATTGCAGAGCTAATTACACGCCCAGGCATGATTAACGTGGACTTTGCTGACGTACGTACTGTGATGTCAGAAATGGGCCACGCTATGATGGGTAGTGGAGTCGCTCGCGGCGAAGATCGTGCAGAAGAAGCGGCAGAGATGGCAATTTCTAGCCCTCTTTTGGAAGATATTGATCTTGCAGGCGCTCGTGGCGTGTTGGTCAATATTACTGCTGGTTTGGATATGCGACTAGACGAATTCGAAACCGTCGGTAATACTGTTAAGGCGTTTGCGTCTGACAATGCGACAGTTGTCATCGGTACTTCGTTAGATCCTGATATGGCAGACGAAATTCGCGTGACTGTCGTTGCAACGGGTATTGGCAATGAGAAAAAGCCAGACATTACTTTAGTTGCAGGCGGTAAAGCCAAAGTCGCACCAGCAGTTCAACCACAAATGGTTCAGCAAGCAGCGAAAATCGAAGAAAAAACGGCACAGCCTTTGCAAGAAAGAGCAGAAGTGAAACCGCAATCAGCATCGTCGTCAACTGTTTCATCTTCTTCCGGTGCAAGCCAAAATACGGCACCGAAAGCAGATAAGGAAAATGGATATCTTGATATCCCAGCATTTTTACGTCGTCAGGCTGATTAACAATTAGACATAATTTGACACTGTTCAAAATTATGGTAGCATTCGCGGTCGGTGCTTTACCGACCGTGTTTTGTCGCACTGACATAGAGGCAAGTAGATGATCAGACAACGAACTCTGAAAGAAATAGTGAAAACAACTGGGGTGGGCTTACACTCTGGTCGTAAAGTCACATTAACGCTTCGCCCTGCTGCTGCAAACACTGGGATCATTTACCGCCGTACTGATGTCAATCCTCCAGTAGACTTCCCTGCGGACCCTGAATCTGTTCGCGATACCATGCTATGTACTGCTTTGGTCAACGATGAAGGTATTCGTATCTCTACTGTTGAGCACTTAAATGCAGCATTAGCGGGCATGGGAATCGACAACGTTATCATCGAAGTTGACGCACCTGAAATTCCTATTATGGATGGTAGTGCTAGCCCATTTGTTTACTTGCTACAACAAGCGGGCATTCAAACGCTGAATACACCAAAACGTTTTATTCGAATTAAGAAACCAGTTCGATTTGAAGATGGTGATAAGTGGGCGGAACTTGTACCCCATAACGGTTTTCGTATGGATTTTGAGATTGACTTTCAACATCCTGCTATCGATTCTGATGAACAACGCATGGTGTTTGATTTTTCCTCGCAAGGTTTCGTCAAAGAAATTTCAAGAGCTCGTACTTTTGGTTTCATGCGTGACATTGAGTACCTACAATCGCAAAACCTCTGTTTAGGTGGTAGCTTTGATTGCGCCATCGTATTAGATGAATACCGTATTCTTAATGAAGAAGGTTTGCGTTTTGCCAATGAGTTTGTCACTCATAAAGTATTGGATGCCATTGGTGACTTGTACATGTGTGGTCACTCCATTGTGGGTGAGTTCCGTGCTTATAAATCAGGCCATGGTTTAAATAACCAGCTACTGCGTGCGGTCTTAGCCGACCAAGAGGCGTGGGAATGGGCTACTTTTGAAGAAGAAGTTGGCTCTCCAGTGGCGTTTGCTGAACCAAATATGGTTCTCGCTTAATCGCAATTTTTAAATAAAAAGGCCAGACAGTTGTCTGGCCTTTTTATTTGTACTAATTCATTGATGACGCTTATTTGGGCCTAGCCAATTTCGCCAAATTTTCCAAACGTTTTTTGACTTTAGGGGAAGCGCTACTCGCCACCATCAGTAATGCCTGGGCCGTATTTTCAGATAGTGGTGGGCGAGCGACCGTTTCTTTTTCTTCTTTCATACCACGATTACGATAGAGCGCTGGGTTTATCTTGAGCTCAATGCTGATCAATTTGGCAAATCCTTGGTTGCGTAACTGATTCAAAATGTGTAATCGGTCATAATCAAGCTTCATTTTTATTGATGCACTGGCCACTTCAACGATTAAGTGACCACCGCGCACATTAGCGGCTCGGACATGATCGGCCGTTCCTTTAGGAAGCAACTTATTGAGCACTTTATTTAAAGCGAGGATCTCGGTGGCATGTTGCTGTATTTTCTTTAGAGATGAATCGCTGATCAGCTCTTTCGTTAACGTGGGACGGTGATCGCGCATGGTGTCTCCCTCTTAAGTTGCCATTCAATTCTATTGTGGTGCCTATGATGCGTATAGTAATAAATCCATGTTATTGCTTAAACAGTGCTCAAAAAGCGTAAAAATATTAAGTGTGCTTCAAACAAACAGTTTTGCTATTGGTTGTTGCCGCAAAAATTCCTTACACTATGCGTTACATAATTATTTAATACCTTGAAAATAAACCTCACCGTCACAATATCTGTGATACATGATTTATCTCAGTATCCTTAGTTCAAAACTGGTAGAGACTGACGGCATTAAGAGTAGATCGAAAACGATCTAATAAAGAGAGATTCCTGACACATGATAACTAAGCTACTGACAAAGGTTATTGGCAGTCGCAATGACAGAACGCTGCGCCGCCTTAAAAAAATTGTCAAAGAGATCAACAGCTACGAGCCTACTTTTGAAGCACTAACTGATGAAGAATTAAAAGCCAAAACGGTTGAGTTTCGTCAACGTTTAGAGCAAGGTGAAACCTTAGACCAATTACTTCCTGAAGCATTTGCCACCGTGCGTGAAGCGTCCAAGCGCGTATATGGTATGCGTCACTTCGACGTACAGTTGATCGGCGGTATGGTTCTCAACGCGGGTCAAATCGCAGAAATGCGCACTGGTGAAGGTAAAACGTTAACCGCGACTTTACCTGCGTATCTCAATGCCTTGCCTGGCAAAGGCGTGCACATTGTTACTGTCAACGATTATCTTGCTAAACGTGACGCAGAAACAAACCGCCCACTGTTTGAATTTTTAGGCATGACGGTCGGTATTAACGTACCCAATATGCCACCACAAGAGAAAAAACTTTCTTATCAAGCCGATATTCTTTACGGGACCAATAACGAGTTTGGTTTCGATTACTTACGCGACAACATGGCTTTCCGTAAAGAAGATCGTGTACAGCGTGAACGTTTCTTTGCCGTAGTCGATGAAGTAGACTCGATTCTTATTGATGAAGCGCGAACGCCGTTGATCATCTCGGGTCCTGCAGAAGATAGTTCTGAGTTGTACATCCGCATTAATACCCTCATTCCACTTCTGCAAAAGCAAGATAAAGAAGATTCTGAAGAGTATCGTGGTGATGGTCACTACACGGTTGACGAAAAATCAAAACAAGTTCATTTGACTGAAACGGGTCAAGAATTTGTTGAAGAGTTGATGGTGAAAAATGGTTTGATGGAAGAGGGCGATACTCTTTATTCACCCACGAACATTAGCTTACTTCACCACGTCAATGCCGCATTGCGTGCGCATGTGTTATTTGAGAAAAACGTTGATTACATCGTGACAGAAGAGGGCGAAGTGGTCATCGTTGATGAGCACACTGGCCGCACTATGCCAGGTCGTCGTTGGTCTGAAGGTTTACACCAAGCTGTCGAGGCGAAAGAAGGTGTTAAAATCCAAAACGAGAACCAGACTCTTGCGTCGATCACCTTCCAAAACTATTTCCGTTTATACGAAAAACTTTCTGGTATGACGGGCACTGCCGATACCGAAGCGTTCGAATTCCAATCGATTTACGGTTTGGAAACCGTGGTGATCCCAACCAATAAACCTATGGTTCGTGATGATATGCCTGATGTGGTGTATCGCACTGAAGCTGAAAAATTTGCGGCGATCATTGAAGACATCAAAGCGCGTGTTGCGAAAGGTCAGCCAACGCTAGTCGGTACGGTTTCGATTGAGAAATCTGAACTACTTTCTAATGCGTTGAAGCAAGCTAAAGTGAAACATAACGTGCTTAACGCGAAATTCCATGAAAAAGAAGCAGAAATTGTAGCGCAAGCGGGTATTCCGGGCGCGGTGACGATTGCGACTAACATGGCTGGTCGTGGTACTGATATTGTATTGGGCGGCAGCTGGCAGGCACAAATTGAGCAGCTAGAGAATCCAACACAAGAGCAGATCGATGAGATCAAAGCTAAGTGGAAAGAGGTTCATAACCAAGTGTTAGCCGCTGGTGGTCTGCACATTATTGGTACTGAACGTCACGAATCTCGTCGTATCGATAACCAGTTACGTGGTCGTTCTGGTCGTCAAGGGGATGCGGGTTCTTCACGTTTCTATCTATCGATGGAAGATTCACTGCTGCGTATCTTCACCTCAGATCGTATGGCAAGCCTTATCCAAAGTGGTATGGATGAAGGTGAAGCGATCGAAAGTAAGATGCTTTCTCGCTCGATTGAAAAAGCGCAACGTAAAGTCGAAGGACGTAACTTTGATATTCGTAAACAGCTTCTTGAATACGATGATGTTGCTAACGATCAACGTAAAGTAGTTTATGAGCTGCGTGATGAGCTCATGGAAGCAGACGATATCAGCGAAATGATTGAGCAGAATCGTCAAGATGTTCTGACTTCCGTTATTGACGAATACATTCCGCCACAATCACTTGAGGATATGTGGGATGTTAAAGGATTGGAAGATCGTTTGAAAAACGATTTTGATTTAGAGCTGCCATTACAGCAATGGCTAGATGCTGATGATAAATTGTACGAAGAAGCGCTGCGCGAACGTATTCTTGAACAAGCGGTTAGTGTGTATCGTGAAAAAGAGAAAGCGGTTGGGGCTTCTGTTCTGCGTAATTTTGAAAAATCGGTCATGCTACAAACTCTGGATACTTTGTGGAAAGAGCATCTAGCGGCGATGGATCATTTGCGCCAAGGCATCCACCTACGTGGCTATGCGCAGAAAAACCCAAAACAAGAGTACAAGCGTGAGTCATTTGAGCTGTTTGAAGAACTACTGAATTCTTTAAAAACCGATGTGATTACTATCTTGTCGAAGGTGCGCGTACAGCAGCAAGAAGAAGTTGAACGTATGGAAGCACAGCGTCAAGCGCAAGCGGAAGAAGCCGCGCGTCGCCAACAGTTCCAGCACCAAAGTGCCGATAGTTCGGTTGCAGATGAAGCTTCAGAAGATCAAGGACACCAGCCTATGGTTCGTGAAGAGCGCAAAGTTGGTCGTAATGAGCCTTGCCCTTGTGGTAGCGGTAAAAAGTACAAACAGTGCCACGGACAGATCAACTGATCCCTTGAATGATCACCCCAAGAGTCGCTTAGGCGACTCTTTTTTTAACTCAATATTTCTCATCTTTATTTTCTAGGTTGGGAAGTCGGCGAATCGGAGTCTTTATGAAACGTGTTCATATTGTTGCGGCTATTATCTTCAATAGCGATAAATCAGAAATTTACATTACCAAACGACCAGATCATCTTCACAAAGGCGGTTTTTGGGAGTTCCCTGGCGGCAAAGTTGAAGCGGGAGAAACGATTGAACAAGCCATTTTCCGCGAGCTAGATGAAGAGATTGGTATTCATATTACTGAGCAATCTCCTTACCAATACCTTGAGTTTGACTATTCAGACAAGTCCTTAACTTTTGATTTTATTTGCGTGACACAATTTGATCATCAGCCGTATGGTAAAGAAGGGCAGCAAGGAGAATGGGTAGCGGTTTCTGAGTTGGCAAACTATTCATTTCCTGAAGCCAATGTGCCCATCGTCGAGCGCGTCATGAAAGAGTTTGCCTAAGTCGCTAGCCACCACAAGCAAATGTTGATAGTTTACAGAAACACCTTGAACGAAGAGAAACGATGCAAGCTTAAGCTGATGTCGTCACAATGGAGAATAACGCAATGGTGAGAATTGCGATTGCAGGAGCGGCGGGTCGAATGGGCCGCAATTTGGTGAAAGCCACTTATCAAAATAACCATGCTCGAGTGGGTGCGGGCTCAGAGCGTCCTGAGTCCTCGTTGGTTGGTGTTGATATCGGTGAGTTATGCGGTGAAGGGCGATTTGATATCGCGTTGGTGGATAACCTAGAGAATGCCGTAGATAACTTCGATGTCATCATTGATTTTACAGCTCCTGTGAGCACCTTAGCCAATATTGAGTTATGTAAAAAACACGGTAAGAAGCTAGTGATTGGCACAACGGGCTTTTCTGAAGCAGAAAGAGCACAAATCAATGCTGCCGCACAACAGATTGCGATTGTCATGGCTCCTAACTACAGCGTTGGGGTTAACCTTGTTTTCAAATTGCTTGAAAAAGCGGCTAAAGTGATGGGTGATTACTGTGATATTGAGATAATTGAAGCCCACCATCGTCATAAAGTGGATGCTCCGTCAGGAACCGCAATTGGCATGGGAGAGGCGATTGCTAATGCTATGGGCAACCAACTGAGTGACGTTGCCGTCTATGCGCGAGAAGGTATTACCGGTGAACGTACTAAAAATGAGATTGGTTTTGCTACGATTCGTGCTGGCGATATCGTGGGTGAGCATACCGCGATGTTCGCTGATATCGGTGAACGTGTAGAAATCACCCATAAAGCGACGGATCGTATGACTTTTGCCAATGGTGCAGTGAGAGCGGCGGTTTGGCTTGCTGATAAACCTGCGGGTTTTTATAGCATGACTGACGTGTTAGGTTTGAACGATCTTTGATTACATAATTATGCGTCAGTGTTTGCTGGCGCATCTTTGTTACACCTCTTTTTACCGATTTAATTATCTCTCTTTATTTTCACTTTACTGACTTACTTTTGTTGTATTTTTAGTTGGTATTGCTTTCTTTTTGTTTTAGATCTCTGAAATTGCACTTATTCTCTGCTTGATTAACGTTTGCGTGATTTTGTTTATCGTTGATTGTTTAAAATGCATCAAAGAGTTTCAGTTTGCTGATTCTAATTCCTCCATTCTCATTTTTTTACTCATCAAACCTATTTTTTTGCTGTCTTAGGTTCGCTTTTTATCTCTAACGCTTTAAATGTTGCCTTAATTTATTATGAAATGTTGACAGTAATCATGGTGGTCATTAGAATGCCGCCAATTTGTCTAAATCACCCTATGGCGCGACTTTATGGCCTTAAGGAAGACAGGTTTGCAGTTTAATTTATATTTTTTGCATTTTTATTCTGGAGGTTGTCTTGAGTAAGTCAGCACTGTTAGTCCTAGAAGATGGGACGGTGTTCCACGGTGTATCCATTGGCGCTGATGGAATATCCGTTGGTGAAGTCGTCTTTAATACCTCGATGACGGGGTACCAAGAAATCCTCACTGATCCTTCCTATTCTCAACAAATCGTTACTCTTACTTACCCCCACATAGGCAATACCGGAACCAATTCCGAAGACGAAGAATCCTCTTCTATCCATGCACAAGGCCTTGTGATTCGCGATCTCCCTCTTATCGCTTCTAACTTCCGTAATGAACTTTCCCTTTCTGACTACCTTAAATCACAAAATATTGTGGGCATTGCCGATATCGACACGCGCAAGCTAACGCGCATTTTGCGTGAAAAAGGAGCTCAGAATGGCTGCATTATGGCAGGTGACCATTTAGATGAAGCATTGGCGCTGGTGAAAGCCAAAGAGTTCCCCGGTTTAAAAGGAATGGATCTTGCGAAAGAAGTTACAACAAAAGAAGCGTACCAATGGAAACAAGGTTCGTGGACGCTCGAAGATGGACTTCCTGAAGCGAAAGATGACAGCGAGTTGCCCTATCACGTTGTTGCCTACGATTTCGGTGCAAAGCGCAATATCCTCCGTATGTTGGTTGACCGAGGATGCCGCCTAACTGTGGTACCAGCACAAACCTCGGCTGAAGAAGTTCTAGCGCTGAAACCTGATGGTGTCTTTTTATCAAATGGCCCTGGCGACCCAGAACCATGTACTTATGCGATTGAAGCAACCAAAGTGTTCTTAGAGAAAGGACTGCCTATTTTTGGTATCTGTTTAGGACATCAAATTTTGGCATTGGCGTCTGGTGCAAAAACAGTAAAAATGAAATTTGGCCACCATGGCGCGAACCATCCAGTGAAAGATTTGGATCGTAATGTGGTGATGATTACGGCACAAAACCACGGTTTTGCTGCTGATGAAGCAACGCTGCCTATCACGCTTCGTGCAACGCACAAATCGCTATTTGATGGTTCACTACAAGGAATTCACCGCACCGATAAGCCAGCCTTTAGCTTTCAGGGACACCCTGAAGCGAGTCCTGGCCCGCACGATGCCGCCCCTTTGTTTGACCATTTTATTGAACTAATTAAAAAGCACACAGCGTAATTCGGAGTAGTAGACAATGCCAAAACGTACTGACATTAAAAGTATTCTAATTCTAGGTGCTGGCCCGATTGTAATCGGTCAGGCTTGTGAGTTTGACTACTCTGGCGCTCAAGCATGTAAAGCCCTGCGTGAAGAAGGTTACCGAGTGATTTTGGTTAACTCGAACCCTGCCACTATCATGACTGACCCAGAGATGGCCGATGCGACTTATATTGAGCCTATCCATTGGGAAGTAGTGCGTAAAATCATCGAAAAAGAGCGCCCAGACGCGGTATTACCGACCATGGGTGGCCAAACTGCATTGAACTGTGCACTTGAACTGGAAAAGCATGGTGTTCTGGCTGAGTTTGGCGTTGAGATGATTGGCGCAACGGCTGATGCGATTGATAAAGCGGAAGATCGTTCTCGCTTTGATAAAGCGATGAAGTCAATCGGCTTAGCTTGTCCTCGCGCTGATACGGCAAAAACTATGGAAGAAGCTTACCGCGTTCAAGAGATGGTGGGTTTCCCTTGCATTATTCGCCCTTCATTTACTATGGGTGGAACCGGCGGCGGTATCGCTTACAACAAAGAAGAGTTTGAAGAGATTTGCCGCCGTGGCCTTGATCTTTCGCCAACCAACGAGTTGTTGATTGATGAATCACTCATCGGTTGGAAAGAGTACGAAATGGAAGTGGTTCGCGATAAAGCGGACAACTGCATCATAGTCTGTGCGATTGAAAACTTTGACCCAATGGGTATTCACACGGGGGACTCGATCACGGTAGCTCCTGCGCAAACGCTAACTGACAAAGAATATCAGATCATGCGTAACGCATCGCTAGCCGTACTGCGTGAAATCGGTGTGGAAACGGGTGGTTCGAACGTACAGTTTGGTATCAACCCGAAAGATGGCCGCATGGTGATCATCGAGATGAACCCACGTGTTTCTCGCTCTTCGGCTCTTGCATCGAAAGCGACGGGTTTCCCTATTGCCAAAGTTGCGGCCAAATTGGCAGTAGGTTTCACACTTGATGAGTTAATGAACGACATTACTGGTGGTGCAACCCCAGCGTCGTTTGAACCAACTATTGATTATGTTGTGACGAAAATCCCTCGCTTTAACTTCGAAAAATTTGCCGGTGCTAACGATCGCTTAACCACGCAAATGAAGTCGGTGGGCGAAGTGATGGCGATTGGTCGTAACCAACAAGAATCGCTGCAAAAAGCACTGCGTGGGCTGGAAATTGGCGTAAACGGCCTAGACGAAATGGTTGATTTAGACGCGCCAGATGCACTGACTAAAATTCGCCATGAGCTGAAAGAAGCGGGTGCTGAGCGTATTTGGTATATCGCAGATGCTTTCCGCGCTGGTTTGTCAGTGGATGGGGTCTTCAACCTGACTAACGTTGATCGCTGGTTCTTGGTACAAATCGAAGAACTGGTCAAAATGGAACAAGAAGTCAAAGCGGGCGGTTTTGCTGGCTTAAATGCGGATGTTCTACGCAAGATGAAGCGCAAAGGTTTTTCGGATGCGCGTCTCTCTTCACTGCTTGGCGTGGCTGAAAGTGAAATTCGTCGTATGCGTGACCAATATAATATTCATCCGGTTTACAAGCGTGTCGATACTTGTGCGGCGGAGTTTTCGTCTGATACGGCTTACATGTACTCCTCTTATGATGACGAATGTGAAGCACAACCGACCGATAGAGACAAAATCATGGTGCTCGGCGGTGGTCCAAACCGTATTGGTCAAGGTATCGAATTTGATTACTGTTGTGTTCACGCCTCACTCGCGCTACGCGAAGATGGTTATGAAACCATCATGGTTAACTGTAACCCTGAAACTGTTTCAACAGATTATGACACCTCCGATCGCCTCTATTTTGAACCAGTGACACTCGAAGATGTATTGGCGATTGTTCGTGTTGAAAAACCTAAAGGCGTCATCGTGCAATACGGTGGTCAAACACCACTGAAATTGGCTCGTGCACTTGAAGCCGCTGGAGTGCCTATCATTGGTACTAGCCCAGATGCGATTGACCGCGCCGAAGATCGTGAGCGTTTCCAACAAGCGGTTGATCGTTTAGGTCTGCTGCAGCCAGAAAACGCAACAGTGACCACAATGGAACAGGCGATTGAAAAATCGAAAGACATCGGCTTCCCGCTGGTGGTACGCCCGTCTTACGTTCTTGGTGGCCGCGCGATGGAAATCGTCTATGACGAACAAGATCTGCGTCGTTACTTTAACGAAGCGGTCAGTGTGTCTAACGAATCCCCAGTACTGCTTGATCGCTTCCTCGATGATGCAATTGAAGTCGATATCGATGCGATTTGTGATGGTGAGCGTGTCGTCATTGGTGGCATCATGGAGCACATCGAACAAGCGGGTGTTCACTCTGGTGACTCAGCTTGCTCTCTACCGGCTTATACGTTAAGCCAAGAAATCCAAGATGTGATGCGTGAACAAGTTGAGAAGCTGGCGTTTGAATTGGGCGTTCGTGGTTTGATGAACACGCAGTTTGCGGTTAAAGATAATCAAGTTTACCTGATTGAAGTTAACCCTCGTGCCGCTCGTACTGTACCGTTTGTGTCAAAAGCAACGGGCGCACCGCTTGCCAAAATTGCCGCGCGCGTGATGGCAGGGCAGTCTCTAGAGTCACAAGGCTTTACTAAAGAGATCATTCCTCCTTACTACTCAGTGAAAGAAGTGGTTCTGCCATTTAATAAATTCCCTGGTGTTGACCCACTGCTTGGCCCTGAAATGCGTTCAACGGGTGAAGTGATGGGTGTGGGTGCAACGTTTGCTGAAGCTTATGCAAAAGCGGAATTAGGTTGCGGTAATGTTTATCCTGAAGGCGGCCGAGCTCTGCTCTCTGTACGTGAAGGTGATAAACAGCGTGTGGTTGATTTAGCGTCGAAACTGGTGAAATTAGGTTATCAGCTTGATGCTACCCACGGTACAGCTGTAATTTTAGGTGAAGCCGGTATTAACCCACGTTTGGTGAATAAAGTGCATGAAGGTCGCCCTCATATTCTTGACCGTATTAAGAATAATGAATACACCTACATCATTAATACAGCCGAGGGGCGTCAAGCGATTGAAGATTCTAAAGTTCTTCGTCGTGGAGCATTAGCACAAAAAGTCAACTACACCACAACACTGAATGCTGCCTTTGCAACCTGTATGTCTCATACGGCCGATGCGAAGTCATCAGTTACGTCAGTGCAAGAGTTACACGCGCAAGTGAAAGCACACTTAGCATAAGCGTTAAAAAATAATAAATCAGTAGGTCTAAGACCTACATGACAACCTCATTGCCCGCTGAATTAAGCGGGCTTTTTTTATTCGGCCGAATTGAATCGTTTTACCAATGAAGAAGAGATTTGGCCTAGAGGATAGCTTTTTAATTGATGAAAAATGGGAATGGGTTGTTGTCTTGGCTTTCGCTGTTTTCACCTTTTAAGTGGTGCTATTGTTGGTTTTTATTGTTCAATGCGTTGATAAGAAATGGAACTTTCACTGGAAGTATTAGGCCTGTTGTTTTTGGTTGCAGGGATTGCAGGGTTCATTGATGCGATGGCTGGCGGTGGCGGTTTGCTTACTTTGCCGGCTTTGCTGGCAGTAGGCGTGCCACCGACTCAAGCGCTGGCTACCAATAAGCTACAAAGCTCATTTGGCAGTTTCTCCGCCACTTGGTATTTTGTACGCAATGGCATTGTGAACCTAAAAGAGATGAAGTTGGCGATAACTTGTACTTTTATCGGCGCTGCGTGTGGGGCTGAACTTGTGCAGCATATGGATGCCAGTTTGTTGACCAGCTTAATCCCGCTGTTGCTGATCGGCATTTCACTTTATTTTCTACTTGCACCCGCGACGAAAACCCACAATGGGCCTGCTCCATTGTCTGAAACGGCTTTTGCTTTTACGGTCGGTTTTGGTATCGGCTTTTATGATGGTTTTTTCGGTCCGGGCACCGGGTCTATTTTTACGGTCTGTTTTGTCGTGTTAGGTCATTTTTCGTTGATTGAAGCGACTGCAAGAACCAAGGTTCTCAACTTCACTTCAAACATTGCTGCGCTGCTTTTTTTTGTTATTGCTGGCTTGCCGATTTGGAAGATAGGGCTGGTGATGGCCGTTGGTGGTTTTTTAGGGGCGAGAATGGGCGCAAAGATAGTGGTGACTAAAGGGCAGAAATGGATCCGCCCATTAGTTATTGTGATGTCGATGTTGATGGCAATGAAACTTCTTTGGCAACAGCATCAGCAATGGTTGTTATCAATCTTTTGACTCTTGGCGAGCGATAACTATTGCTGCGCAGACAGAGATGAACAGGCCGAACCAAAGGTTGTAGTTCATCAAAATCAAAGTAATAGCGAGGTTCAATGTTCAGCGCTTTAATCACTGAAAGTGGCACTAAAGCAGGCGTCATGCCTCCTAATGCCAATTGCGCTGCGGCCGTATACGAGTCCATTTCCATCTGTGGCGTGATGGCGAGTTTCGCCAATATATCGACTTGATAGGCGTTCGCTGGGTTGGATAAATCATTGGTAACGAGCTGTTTAGGTAATGAAGATAAGGGTGTTTGGCTGACAATGTAAAAGGGTTCATCTACCAGATGAAACGTCATTAGCCCATGATTAGCGGGCAAGTAGCCTGCGCAAAATCCTAGTGTCGCTTTGCCTGATTGAACGTGCTGAACAATCCTCGGCGTATGGTTCGTGGTGATGGTGATGAACTTATCGTGCTTGAGGTACTGCCCCATTGTGGCATTAATATAGCCAGCGACTAACGTTTCTGAGCAGTCTATCCTGATCAATGTGGCATCCGTAAAAGATTGTTGATCGAAAATTAAACCGCATAACTCACTAAAGCTTGGGCCAATAGTTTCAACCAAGGCCTGTGCATCTGTGGTTAATTTAATCTGTCGGCCATCAGGCTCAATCAGCTTTTTACCGACCCTTTTTTCTAAATTAGCAATCCGCTTACTAACGGCGGACTGGCTAATGTAGAGTAGGCTGCCCGTACGCCCCATGGTTTTTTCTTTGCTCAGCACCAGCAAAGTTTCGATACCTTCTAGCAACATAATTAATGACGATGAGGAATAGATTAGCTCATCTTATCGCAAAGCGACCATAACCCATAGCGTCTGTACATGTTACTGTTTGTGGTTTTGATGAGATCGGCTTTATTTATTCAGTGCAAAAGTGGGCAGTGATAAGTGCCAGCGGATCGCGCCAAGTCGAATGATTAAGGTTGAGGCCACTCCGGCCAGAAAGGCACTTGAGCTATCGTAGCCCATCGCCAGTGCTGTGGTATGAAACAGACCGCCGATGATACAAGCTGTAGCGTAGACTTCGCTGCGCAGCACCATTGGAATTTCACGGGCCAGTACATCGCGAATAATACCGCCGCCACAGCCAGTGATAACACCCATGATCACCGCAACCATGGCCGAGTCTTGATAGTTCATCGCCTTTTCAACACCAATGCCAACAAACACGGCTAAACCGATTGCATCACAAACGGGTAAGATCCACCAAGCAACGCGTTTAGGCCTGCGGACCAGCAGCATGGTGAGTAAACAAGTGATGAAAATGACCCAAAGGTAAGTGGTGTCTTTTATCCAGAAAACTGGCGTTGCACCCAATGCTATATCACGAATTGTTCCACCGCCAATTGCAGTCACGCTCGCAAGCACGACCACGCCAAACGGGTCCATTTTTAATCGACCAGCTAATAAAACACCAGAAATGGCAAAGATAGCCGTACCAAATAAGTCAATAAAATAGAGCAGCATGGAGTCCATGTTACTGGGTTCTCTTTAGTCGTTAATGGAACAAAATTCGGGCAGGAATTGTACGAGATTTTATTACGTAAGCGTTAGCGTTTTTGGCGAACGACGGAAAAGTGCTCACACACTTCTTCTATCGCTTGCTGTGTTCTGGGCGTTGGTCGATTTAACCAATCTGAGGTCAGTGTCCACACAAACCCGTTTTGTACAGCGGGTAGTTGCTGTTGCCACTTTTGCCACATAGTGCCATTTTCTATCGCATGTTCAGAGGTGAAAATTACATCAGGTTTAGCCAGCAGCACTTGCTCAATCCCAACTTGAGGGTAGGGGGATGCGCTGTTGGCAAAAATATTTTCGCCGCCACAAAATTCAAAGACCTCACTGGGCCAACTGCCTTTGGCCAGCGTGATGATCGGTTTTTCACTGAGTTGATAGAAATAACGAACTTTACTTTGGCTGCCATAACTCTGTTTCAGAGTGAGGAGTGATTGACGAAAATCACGCGCCGCTTGCTGGCCGATGCTTGGATCATCGGAAAATTGGCTAAGTGCTTCAATATTATTGGCAATGTCATCGAGTTTTTGAGTTTTTGTCGCATAAATCGTCAGCCCTAACTGCTTTAATTTATCGAGCTCCTTCGCCGGATTGCCCGCGGGCCAAGCAATCACTAAATCCGGTTTCAGGGTAAGAATGCGTTCTATATTCAACCCTTGGTAATTGGCCACTTTTTCGAGTTTGAGTGCTTGTGCCGGGTAGTCACTGTACTCGCTGACGGCCACCAATTTATCACCAAGGCCAGCGGCAAAGGCCAATTCCGTGGCATGAGGCGCTAAGCTAATGATGCGTTTAACTTGCGCTTGAATTGGAAAAGCTACGCACAGCGTGACGACAACATTGAGAAACAGTAAACGCATCTAAAATCCTTGATGAACGAGTAGCAGTATCACGCTCTCTAATGCTATCCACGCGAAAATACGCCAAGCTAACAGTTTTTGGATTTGCGCAAGGTGGAAGGCTGATGGAGCGATACGTCCGCCTATTTTTACGCGCAGGGCTTTTTTATCACCGTAGATGGCTGGGCCACCTAAGGCCAGTGATAGTTTATTGCCGACGGCGGTTAACAGCCATGCAGGCCCAGGAAGTGGCCATAAGCGGCTTTGTTGTAACATGGCTGAGAAGGTGTTTGATGCGTTGCGACCAATGATAATCAATAGGCTAAATAGGCGCAGTGGCACAAAGTCAAGCACAGCCAGCAAGCGTACCGATGGAATACCAAAAGGATGAAACGCCGTTCGCGAAGGCGCCCAAGCTCTGGCGAGTTCCGCGATCAGACGATACATCAGCGCGCCAATACCGCCAAGACAGGCGTACCAAAATAGCACCGCGATCACGTTGCGCCCATAGCCAATAATGAGGGTTTCAGCCCCCGCCTTACCTAACCCCAGCGCTGACAAGCTATCGGTTTCACGATTGACAAAAGGGGCAAGTACGCTGCGAGCGTATTTTTTGTCTTCCTTGCTGAGTGCATCGATAAGCTGATTGGCTAATAACTCTTGGCTACGCCAATCAAATGCGAGTAATAGTAGAGCTAAATCAAATAGTTGAGGTTGCCATACCAAAGGTTTTAACGCGACTAAGGTGACCCATGCGGGTAGGCACATCAATAGCCAAGCCAGTGAGCCGGAAAGTAGGCTTTGTGAATAACTGCTACTGGTATTGACTTTATCCGCTAATATTTCCGCAAATTTTCGCCACAAAGTGACGGGATGAGCGTTACGCGGGATGGGTAAAATAAGATGAAAGGCAACCGCTCCCCACATCACGAGGAGCGTACCGTTGGCATACAAGTAGGTGATTAACTCGTCCATGTTGAGTCTGTCACTGCTTACTTAAGCAGTTCGATCATCTTAATCACCATTTCTGATGAGCTTTGTGCGGCAAGCGGTAAAAATTCATCAAAGGACATCGGCGACGCTTTATCTGCTACATCTGAAATGGCGCGAACGACCACAAAAGGCACTTTGAATTGGTGACAAGTTTGTGCAATTGCTGAAGCTTCCATCTCAACGGCAATCACTGTTGGGAAGTGTTGGCGAATAAAGCTTTGACGCTCAGCGCTACAAACGAAAGCATCCCCGGTACAAATCAGGCCGCGTACCGCGTGCTTATCTTTGATGTGTGTGAGTGCTTGTTCTGCAACGCGGATCAATGCATCATCCGCTTTGAAAGCGGCTGGTTGACCTGCCATTTGCCCCATTTCATAGCCAAATGCTGTTACATCGGCATCATGGTGACGAACTTCGCTTGAAATGACTACATCACCCATGGTTAAGCTTGAATCAAAACCACCTGCAGAACCGGTGTTAATCACTACATCTGGTTGGTATTCATCAAGTAAAAGAGTGGTGCCAATGGCTGCAGCGACTTTACCAATGCCAGATTGTAGCACCACCACATCCACCCCATGGATTTGACCTGAAAAATAGGTGCAGCCCGCTTTGCTGACTTGTTGAACATTGTCGATTGCGTCTTTTAATATCGCGACTTCTTGCTCCATCGCGCCAATAATGCCGATTTTCATGAGGTTTCTCTTATTCGGTTAATAGCTAAATTGGCCGAAGTTTAGCACGAAACTTTCCGCCAGTGCGATATTGAGCAACTATTCAATCAAGCCTGCTTTGGTGAGGTTTTCTCGCAGTGTTTCTGCTCGCTTACGATTGACGCCCATATCTGAATAACCAATGCGCGATTCAGATCGTACGATTAAACGGCCGTTCTCTATCTTAAGTTCAAGATCATCCACAAATCGCCAAATACGACTGGTGCATTCAATGCGGAGATAATTGTCCTCTTTCACCGCCGTTTTAGAGCGAGGAATAGAAAGCGCAACCGCTTCAATTTTATCTAAAGAGACGCCTGTTTTGAGGATAAAGGGAGATAGCGAGAACGCGTTACGCTCATCTTGAGTTGAAACGCAATTCGGTTTATTTCCGCAAGGGGTCGCAGTGCGATCGGTCATAGTTGTCACTCCTTGGCTGCAAGCGGTTAGTGTGGCAAACATCAGTAAACTTAGTACTACGCGCATGATAGTCCTTATCAAATGAATCCTCATTACCAATCGCCAAAATACAAGCAAGCTGCAGTGTCGATGGTTGAAGGAAAATGGCCTAAGAAAAAAGGATTCACGTTACCATGAATCCTTCAAGGATATTAAGCAGTTAAGGCTTAAAGGCCTAAGTAGTCAAGTATTCCTTCTGCGGCTTTGCGCCCTTCGTCAATGGCCGTGACGACCAGATCGGAGCCGCGCACGGCATCCCCACCAGCAAAAATTTTTTCATTACTGGTTTGGTACTGGAACGATTGCTGCGACGCGGCCTTAATGCGTCCCCATTGATCAAGTTCAACGCCGAATGGCTCAAGCCATGGCATGGCATGTGGCTGAAAACCAAACGCCATAATGACGGCGTCGGCTGCCAACACATGTTCGCTGCCCGCAACTGGCTCGGGCTTGCGACGCCCAGCCGCGTCAGGCTCCCCCAAGGCGGTTTGCACCACTTTAACGCCACTCACTTGGCCTTGTTCATTGACCTCAATGGCGAGCGGTTGCAGGTTGAACATAAATTCTACGCCTTCTTCTTTGGCATTTTTCACTTCTCGGCGTGAACCCGGCATGTTCTCTTCATCGCGTCGGTAGGCACAAATCACTTTGGCGGCATGTTGGCGAATGGAAGTACGCACGCAATCCATCGCAGTGTCTCCGCCTCCAAGTACCACGACTTTTTTGCCCGCCATATCAATAAATGGTTGGGGTGATTCCAAACCCATCACTTTATAAGTATTTGACACCAAGAAGGGTAGAGCATCGTAAACACCGTTTGCCTCTTCATTTTCTAGCCCTGCGCGCATGTTTTGGTAAGTCCCTACACCGAGAAAAACCGCATCATATTCATTAAGCAGCGTTTGCAGTGTGATGTCTTTACCTACTTCGATGTTGAGCTGAAATTCGACGCCCATCTCACTGAAAATGCGGCGGCGGTTTTCCATTACGCCTTTTTCAAGTTTGAAAGAGGGAATACCAAAGGTTAGCAAACCACCAATTTCAGGATAGCGATCAAACACCACAGGCTTCACCCCGTTGCGCACTAAAATATCGGCTGCGGCTAGGCCTGCTGGGCCTGCACCAATGATCGCTACTTTCTTATCCGTCCACTCCACGTGTGACATGTCTGGTTTCCAGCCCATCTCAAACGCTTTGTCGTTAATGTATTTTTCGATGTTACCTATGGTGACCGCACCAAAGTCATTGTTTAGGGTACAAGAACCTTCACAGAGGCGATCTTGTGGGCAGACTCGCCCACAGACTTCGGGCAAGCTGTTGGTTTGGTGCGATAGTTCAGCGGCTTCAATAATGCGCCCTTCGTTGGCCAGTTTTAGCCATTGCGGAATGTAGTTGTGTACTGGGCATTTCCATTCGCAGTAAGGGTTGCCGCAATCTAAGCAGCGATCCGCTTGAGCGGTCGCTTGCTGTTTAGTAAAGGGTTCGTAAATTTCGACGAACTCGATTTTGCGAATAGTGAGCGGCTTTTTTGCCGGATCAACTCGATTCACATCAATAAATTGGTATACGTTCTGGCTCATTAATCTGGCTCCTTCCAATTATTGCGCTTGAACGCGAAGTTCGGCGGCACTGCGGCTTTGATGGCCGAGTAGGGTTTGCAGATCCGCCGCTTGGGGTTTGATGAGATAGAACTTTGGAATCCATTCATCAAAGTTCGCTAAGATCTGTTCAGCATGCACCGACCCCGTCTCTTCCAAATGCTCGGCAATTAAACCACGTAAATGTTCTTGGTGAATGTAGAGATCTTGCAATGAAATAGCCTCTACTGATTCACTATTGACTCGACCTTGGAAATCACCGTTTTCATCCATCACGTAAGCAAAGCCGCCCGTCATACCCGCGCCAAAGTTAACGCCTGTTGCGCCCAAAATGGCGACGATTCCGCCTGTCATGTATTCGCAAGCGTTATCACCAGCGCCTTCGATAACTGTGATAGTGCCAGAGTTACGCACACCAAAACGCTCTCCCGCTTTGCCAGCCGCAAACAGCTTGCCGCCCGTTGCGCCATATAAACAGGTGTTGCCGATGATCGTAGCGTCGTTGCAGTTAAAAGCGGTACCAAGGTGGGGTTTGATGACCAGCTTTCCGCCTGCCATCCCTTTACCAACATAGTCATTGGCATCACCAGTAAGGTAAAGCTCAACACCACCCGCGTTCCATACACCAAATGACTGACCTGCTGTGCCATCGAGATAAATTTTAATCGGCGAGGCGGCTACGCCTTGGTTACCATAACGTTTGGCGATTTCACCAGATAGGCGAGCACCGAGCGAGCGGTCAGTATTTTGTACGTTGTAATACAAGCTGATCGATTGTTGTGCTTCAACTGCCGCTAAAGCGTCATCGACAAATTGTTGGTTAAGTTGTCCTTTATCAAACGGTGTATTGGGTTGAGTCCAGTAAAGCGGATGACCCTGAGCCGATACTGGCGCTTCCAATAAACCGGATAAGTCCAATTTGCTTTGCTTGGCGGTCATCCCTTCAAGTACTTCTAGTAAATCGGTGCGGCCAATCAGATCGGTGAGCTTTTCAACGCCCAACTGCGCCAAGTAACCACGGACCTCGTCGGCAAGACCGATGAAATAGTTCATCACCATCTCAGGTAAGCCTTTGAAATACTCTTTCCGCAGCGTTTCATCTTGCGTTGCTACGCCCGTCGCACAGTTATTAAGGTGGCAAATCCGTAAGAATTTACAGCCCATCGCGACCATAGGAGCTGTGCCAAAACCGAAGCTTTCGGCACCTAAAATCGCGCCTTTAATCACGTCCAGTCCTGTTTTTAGACCACCGTCAACTTGAAGTCGAATTTTGTGGCGCAGGCCGTTTGCGACTAACGCTTGTTGGGTTTCAGCAAGGCCGAGTTCCCAAGGGCTACCAGCGTATTTTACCGAGGTGAGCGGGCTAGCCGCTGTACCGCCGTCATAACCAGAAATAGTGATAAGATCGGCGTAGGCTTTGGCAACGCCAGTGGCAATGGTGCCAACGCCCGGCTCTGAAACCAATTTGACCGAAACCAAAGCTTTTGGGTTAACTTGTTTGAGATCGAAAATCAGCTGGGCTAAATCTTCAATCGAATAAATATCGTGGTGCGGCGGTGGCGAAATTAAGGTTACGCCTTGTACTGAATAGCGCAACTTGGCAATTTCTGCGGTCACTTTATGGCCGGGAAGTTGGCCACCTTCACCCGGCTTCGCTCCTTGCGCCACTTTAATTTGCAGTACGTCAGCATTGGTGAGGTAATGCGGAGTCACGCCAAAACGCCCTGATGCGACCTGCTTAATACGGGAGTTACGTTCAGTGCCAAAACGGCGTGGATCTTCTCCACCTTCACCAGAGTTGGAGTAGCCACCTAAGCGGTTCATTGCGGTCGCTAACGCTTCATGAGCTTCTGGGCTTAAGGCGCCAATCGACATCGCCGCAGAATCAAAACGTTTAAATAGCTCCGTACTGGGTTCAATTTTTTCCAGTGGTAGCGGTGTCGCTGATTTTTTTAAGCGCAGTAAATCGCGTAGCATCGCGACGGGGCGTGCGTTGACCTGCTGGGCAAAGCTTTGGTAATCGGCGCTTTCACCTGATTTAACTGCGGCTTGTAAGGTACCAACCACATCTGGGTTATAGGCATGGTATTCACCACCATGCACGTATTTTAATAAGCCACCTTGTTCGAGCGTTTTACGTTTGGTCCACGCTTTGCGCGCTAAATTAAATAGATCTTGTTGGAAGTCTTCGAAGTTAGCACCTTGAATGCGCGTGGTGACGCCTTTAAAACACAACTGAACTACGTCGCTATGTAGGCCAACCGCTTCAAACAGCTGCGAGCAGCGATAAGAGGCAACGGTTGAAATGCCCATTTTCGACATGATTTTCAATAAACCTTTGTCGATACCGTACCGGTAGTTTTGCATCACCTCGCGATAGCTTTTTTCCAACGTGCCATCATCAATCATTTTGCCGAGCGTTTCGTAGGCCAAGTAAGGGTAGACGGCGGTTGCGCCAAAGCCGATTAAGACCGCAAATTGATGAGGGTCACGTGCGGTGGCGGTTTCGATAATGATGTTTGCATCGCAGCGTAAGTTGGCTTCGACTAAGCGAGTGTGTACTGCGCCCACGGCCATTGCCGCTGGGATCGGCAGTTTATCCTTATGCAAAGCGCGGTCAGACAATACGATCAATACCGATCCTTGGCGTACAGCCTCCTCTGCTTGTTGGCAAAGTTCGAGCAAAGCTTGCTTGAGATCCTTATGCTGTGGATCGTAATTGATGTCTAAAATGGTATTGCGATAGTGTTTGTCGCTGAGCTCCAATAGCTGTTGCATGTCGGAATAGAGCAAGATAGGTGAATCAAAGGTAACACGATAAGCGTGACCATCGGTTTCACAGAACACGTTCATCTCTTGGCCGATGCTGGTGGCCAGTGACATCACGTGCTTTTCACGTAGTGGATCGATAGGCGGGTTCGTAACTTGGGCAAATTTTTGGCGGAAATAATCGGTAACCAAGCGCTCTTTCGAAGAGAGCACCGCCATCGGCGTATCATCACCCATTGATCCCACCGCTTCTTGGCCTACATCTCCCAGTACGCGCAGTACTTGATCAATCTCTTCGTTGCTCATTGCAAACTGTTTTTGATAGGTTTTTAGCTCGTCATTGTCAAAGCTGCGCTCGCCCACCAAGTCGTCACTGAGTTCAGAAAATGGCGTTAATCGGTGGACGTTATTTTTCATCCACTCGCCATAAGGGTGGCGGCTTTTGAGATCGTTATCAATTTCACTAGATTGCCACAATTTCCCATGGCGGGTGTCGATCACCAGCAGTTCACCGGGCCCAACGCGGCCTTTTTCAGCCACTTCATCGGGCGCGTAATCCCAAATTCCGACTTCAGAGGCGAGGGTGATGAGTTTATCTTTGGTGATCACATAACGCGCAGGGCGAAGGCCATTGCGATCAAGGTTACAAGCAGCATAACGGCCATCCGATAACACAATGCCTGCTGGGCCATCCCATGGCTCCATGTGTTTTGAGTTAAAGTCGTAAAAGGCACGAAGGTCTGGGTCCATATCAGGGTGATTTTGCCACGCCGGCGGCACTAACATACGCATGGCACGGAAAATATCCATTCCCCCCGCTAAAAACAGATCGAGCATGTTGTCTAAGCTTGATGAATCGGAACCTGTTTCATTGACAAATGGCGCGGCGGTTTGCAGATCCGGTAGTAGGGGAGAGGCAAATTTGTAAGCCCGTGCTCGCGCCCATTGACGGTTCCCTTCGATAGTATTGATTTCACCATTGTGCGCTAAGTAGCGGAACGGCTGTGCCAGTGGCCAACGTGGCTGAGTATTGGTTGAAAAGCGCTGGTGGAACAAGCAAATGGCTGATTCCATCCGTAGATCAGCTAGGTCAAGATAAAAGCGCGGTAGGTCTGCAGGCATGCACAAGCCTTTGTAAACAATGACTTGAGTCGATAGTGAGCAAATATAGAAATCACGATCTTCGGTGATCTGTTTTTCAATGCGACGGCGAGCAATGTAAAGGCGTCGTTCAATGTCTCGTTCACGCCAACCCGCTGGAGCACTAATAAAGACTTGTTGAATATCAGGCACGGATTCGGCAGCAATAGGGCCAAGTACAGCTTGGTTCGTTGGTACGGTTCGCCAACCTGTCACTGTAAGTGTTTCTTGCGCCAGTTCTTTGTTGATAATATCGCGCGCTGATTGCGCTTTGACCGGATCTTGGCTGAAGAAAATCATACCAATCGCATACTGTTTGGCGAGCTTCCAGCTTTTTTCTTCAGCGATGAGTCGTAGGTAACTATCTGGTTTTTGTAGTAATAGACCACAGCCATCACCGGTTTTACCATCGGCTGCGATGCCGCCACGGTGGGTCATGCGATCTAATGCTGAAATCGCGGTTCTGACTAATTTATGGCTGGTTTGGCCTTCCATGTGGGCGATCAAACCAAATCCACAGTTGTCTTTCTCTAAACTTGGATCATATAGAGCCATTGCAATTCTCCCTTTGCTTCTCTGTCATCCAGACAGTAAATGACTAACTATTCTATTTTTGTTGTTTTAAGTGGGTAATTATGCGTTCATTCTCAATTTAAATTTTAACAAAAATGATTGTTTTAATTTTCACTGACTTCACAACCTATAGCTTATGGTGCAAAAGGTCAAGTTGTTGGTGAAAAATCATGTTGCAATGGGATTTACCACCTAATCATCTAGATTAATATAATATATTCAATGAGATAGGATTTTTGTTGTTACAGTTTGTTAACGTGGGTAATCTCATGGAATAAGAATTAGCCATAAAAAAGGCCAGCATTAAATGCTGGCCAAAAAGTAGAACGTTGGAAGGAATCATCGCTGCTTAGCGCTCTGGATCACCTTGAACCAGCGAAAAGAGCGCGAGGCACTAGGCTGAAAGCATCAATGAGTCGGCTTTCGCTTCTAAGTTGGTGTTGCCCATCAAGTAAGCGTCGATCTCGCGTGCGCACTCGCGCCCTTCATTGATACAACGTACGACTAACGATTGTCCTGTGCGCATATCACCTGCAGCGAAAACACCTTTTTGGTTGGTCGCAAAACCTTGTGTTGCCACATTGCCACGCTCATCTAACTTGATATCAAGCTGAGCAAGTACACCATGTGGTTCTGGATGTAAAAAGCCCATAGCAAGGAAAGCCATATCACACGCAATAATACGTTCACTGCCCGCGACTTCATCAAAGTTCGGGCGCTCACCCGGTTTTGCATCTTGCCAAACGATATCAGCAACACGTAGCCCCGTGACTTGACCTTGCTCGTTGCCGAGGAACTCTTTGGTCAGAATATTCCAATGACGTTCGCAGCCCTCTTCGTGGGAAGTTGAGGTGCGCAAAATCATTGGATATTGCGGCCAAGGCATATTGGCTGGGCGTTTATTGGCCGGGATCGGCATGATTTCAACTTGCGTGATGCTTGCGGCGCCGTGTCGGTTTGAGGTTCCGACACAGTCAGAACCAGTATCACCACCACCAATCACCACCACATGTTTACCCTTAGCGTGGATCTCATCAGTTTTAAGATCCATGTTATTCGCGCGGCGGTTATTTTGTGCCAGAAACTCCATCGCAAAATGAACCCCTTTTAACTCGCGCCCCGGAATCGGCAGGTTACGAGGCACGGTAGAGCCACCAGTAAGCAAGATGACATCAAACTCTTGGCGTAGTTGCTGTGCGTTGATATCAACACCGATATGTGCGTTTACTTCAAACTTGACGCCCGCTTCTGCCATCAAATTGATTTTGCGATCAATAACGTCCATACCCAGTTTGAAATCCGGAATGCCAAAACGCAGCAGGCCGCCGACTTTTTCATCACGTTCAAACACAGTAACTGAGTGACCCGCGCTGTTCAACTGCTCAGCTGCGGCCAAACCTGCCGGGCCAGATCCAATGATAGCGATGGTTTTTCCAGTACGAGAACGCGGCTTTTTCGCTTTGGCATAGCCTTCGCGATAAGCCGTTTCCACGATGGTTTTTTCGATATTACAGATGGTAATGGGATCTTGGTTGATCCCGAGTACGCACGAACTTTCGCAAGGTGCAGGGCACACGCGACCAGTAAACTCGGGGAAGTTATTGGTTGAGCTTAAGATCTTCCAAGCTTCTTCCCAACTATCACGATAAACGGCATCGTTAAATTCAGGAATAATGTTACCGATAGGGCAACCGTTATGGCAAAACGGTACTCCGCAGTCCATGCAACGAGACGCTTGAGTATTAATTTTGCTACCAAACTCTTCGTTGAGGACAAACTCTTGGTTGTTTTGAATGCGAACCGTTGGATCGAGCTTTTTTGGCAGCTCGCGGCCATGTTCTAAAAATCCAGTAGGTTTACCCATTTATACGGCCTCCACTTCTTCCGTTTGTACTTGCGCAGCTGCAGCCTTGCGTTTTTGAAGAACCGCTTTGTAGTCACGCGGCATCACTTTCACCATTTGGGTGAGGTTTGCTTCAAAATTATCAAGGAATAACTGAGCCACTTCACTTCCTGTGAACTGAACATGCTTGTTGAGCATCTCACGTAGCAGATCGGTATCTTCTTGTTGCAGTGGGTCGAGATCAACCAATTCAGCGTTAAGCTTAGTTTCGAAGTCTCCATGTCGATTCCACACGTAGGCTACACCGCCGCTCATACCAGCCGCAAAGTTACGTCCTGTCGAACCGAGGATCACTGCGACTCCACCTGTCATGTATTCACAGCCGTGATCGCCGATACCTTCTACGACCACTTTAGCTCCTGAGTTACGCACGCAGAAACGTTCTCCAGCAAGGCCGCGAATATAGGATTCACCAGAAGTTGCGCCATAGAAACAGACGTTACCCACCACGATATTATCTTGCGCAATGATGGTTGAGCGTGTGTCAGGGTAGAGCACTAACGTACCGCCAGATAAACCTTTGCCCCAATAATCGTTGGCATCACCTTCCACTTCAAACGTCACCCCTTTAGCAAGGAATGCCCCGAATGATTGTCCTGCGGAGCCGTTGAATTTAACTTTCATTGGCTGAGGTAGACCTTGGTCTTTATATACCTTCGATATTTCGTTCGACAGCATAGTACCCGTGCTACGGTCAGTGTTGACGATAGGGAAGACTGCGTTAACCGCTTCGCCTTTCTCAAGCGCGGGGTTGGCTACTTGAATTAGCTGACGATCTAGCACGTTTTCTAGATGATGATTTTGTTTGGTTTGGCAATAAACACCATCTTCTGCACGAGGCTCTTGAATGTACAACACTGGTGACAAATCGAGGTTTTTGTATTTCCAGTGGTTGATGTTGTCACGCACTTTCAGTTTATGCGATTGGCCAACCATTTCATCGATAGTACGGAAACCCAGTTCAGCCATGATTTCACGTAAGCCTTGCGCCATGTATTGGAAGAAGGTGACGACATCGTCTACGCGGCCATCAAAGCGCTCACGCAAGGTTTTGTTTTGTGTCGCAATCCCTACTGGGCAGGTGTTTTTATGACACTTACGCATCATGATACACCCTTCAACCACTAGCGCAGCGGTGGCAATTCCCCACTCTTCCGCGCCTAACAATGTCGCCATTGCAAGGTCACGTGGTGTTTTCATCTGACCGTCACTTTGCACGACAATGCGATTACGCAGGCCATTTTTAAGCAAGGTTTGGTGCGTTTCAGCAAGGCCGAGCTCCCAAGGCAAGCCTGTGTGACGAATCGAAGACATCGGTGATGCACCCGTGCCGCCATCATAGCCGGCAATTAATACCACATCCGCTTTGGCTTTAGCCACACCGGAAGCGATAGTACCGACCCCGGCTTCGGAAACTAATTTCACGTTGACTCGGCCGGTACGGTTCGCGTTTTTCAAATCAAAGATCAGTTGCGCCAAATCTTCGATCGAATAGATATCGTGATGCGGTGGTGGTGAAATAAGACCGACTCCCGGAGTCGAGTGGCGTGTCGCGCCGATCCAATCATCGACTTTATCACCCGGCAGTTGCCCACCTTCACCTGGTTTCGCGCCTTGAGCCATTTTGATCTGTAGTTCATCGGCATTGGTGAGGTAGTAGGAGGTCACGCCAAAACGACCAGAAGCGACCTGTTTAATTGCAGAGCGTTCCCAATCGCCATTTTCTTTGCGTTCAAAGCGTGCTGGATCTTCACCGCCTTCACCCGAGTTGGATTTCGCGCCAATACGGTTCATCGCCACGGCTAACGTTGAGTGCGCTTCGTAGGAGATTGAACCAAACGACATGGCACCAGTTGCGAAGCGTTTTAAAATACGTTCAATCGGTTCCACTTCCTCAATGGGAATCGAACCGGCTGGATTTTTAACAAAATCAAGCTGGCTACGCAGCGTGGCAGCGTTGTCGCCTTGGTCATCTACCGCTTTCGCGTATTGCTTGAACTGCACATAATCTTTGTTGCGTGTTGATTGTTGCAGCAACGAAATCGTCTCTGGGTTAAACAGGTGTTTTTCGCCACGCTGTTTCCACTGATAAACGCCGCCCACATCCAACACTTGCACTGGAACTTCGCGAGTCGGGTAGCCCACGCGATGGCGAACTAACACCTCTTTTGCGATGTCATCAATGGTCAAACCTTGGATGCGCGATACAGTGCCAGTGAAGTACTTATCTACCACTGATTTGCTGATGCCCAACGCTTCAAAAATTTGCGCACCGTGGTAAGACTGCAGGGTGGAAATGCCCATTTTGGAGAAGATCTTCAGCAGCCCGCCGTTGATGCCTTTGCGGTAATTGTCAAACAGATCTTTCGCTGCAATGGTCGGGTCGAGTTTTTTGACTCGTTGTAAATCGATAATAGTTTCAATGACTAAATACGGGTTAACCGCATTTGCGCCATAGCCAATCAATGTCGCAAAGTGGTGCGTTTCACGCGCGTCGCCGGTCTCTACCACTATGTCACATTTAGCTCGTAAGCCTTTGCGGATCAGGTGGTGATGAACCGCACCGACGGCCAGCATTGCAGGGATCGCCGCATGGTTTGAGTTTACCGCGCGGTCGGTCAATAAAATAATCGAGTAACCATCGATAACCGCATCTTCGGCATATTGGCAAATGCGTTTCAGCGCGCGTTCTAATTTGCCTTGATCTTCACTGGCTTGAAATACGATATCTAAGGTTTTCGCTTGCAGATGTTCGTTATCAATAGCGCGCAGTTTCTCAAGCTCTGAGTTGGAAAGAACCGGAGATTCTAGCTCGACTTTTAAGCAGTGCAGTGGCGTTTCTGTCAGTAAGTTCTGATCTTTACCGAGGTAAGTATTGAGCGACATCACCATTCTTTCACGGATCGGGTCGATCGGTGGGTTGGTGACCTGAGCAAACAACTGCTTAAAGTAGTTGGAGAGATGCTGTGATTGATGTGAAAGCACAGCCAGAGGCCAGTCAGCACCCATGGCCGAAAGCGGTTCATAACCGGTTTTTGCCAAAGGAAGAATGATTTCATTCACCTCTTCTGAGCTGACACCAAACGATTGTTGGCGGGACATTAGACGCTCAGGAGCAGGTTGGCTGTACTGGTTGCTCGCTTCAGGCAGTTTTTTCAAGCTGAGGAGGTTCTCTTCAACCCATTTGGCGTAGGGCTGCGCATTGGCAATGCTGTCTTTCACTTCCTCATCAGAAATGATGCGTCCTTGCTCTAAATCAGCGACAAAGATACGCCCTGGCTGTAAACGGCCGCGGTATTCCACGTTCTCTGGCGCAATTTCAACCACGCCAGATTCAGAAGCCATGATCAGAAAATCATCTTTAGTCACGGTATAACGTGATGGGCGCAGGCCGTTACGGTCCAGTGTTGCGCCAACTTGTACACCATCAGTAAAACATACTGATGCTGGGCCATCCCACGGTTCCATGACGTTAGCATGGTATTGGTAAAATGCGCGGCGGGTTGGATCCATATTTTTATTTTCTTGCCACGCTTCAGGGATCATCATCATCAGGGCGTGTGGCAGGCTGCGGCCAGACAGAACCAGTAACTCTAATGCCATATCGAAGTTGGCGGAATCTGAACTGCCTTCTTGGCAAATTGGCAGCAGCATGTCGATTTCAGCTTGTGTAAACAAATCTGATTCGAGGATCGCTTCGCGCGCTTTCATCCAGTTTAAATTGCCGCGAACTGTGTTGATTTCGCCGTTGTGCGCAATGTAACGGAAAGGCTGAGCTAAGCGCCATTTAGGGAATGTATTGGTCGAAAAACGAGAATGCACCAATGCCAGCGCGGTCACCATGGTCGGATTTTGTAGATCAAGGAAGTACTGCGGTACTTGCTCTGTGGTGAGCTGACCTTTATACACCAAGGTTTTGTAAGACATGGAGTTGATGTAAAAATCATCACCAATGTTGGACACACTTTCTAGGCAAACGCGAACGGTATAATTACGCAGAACGTACAATTTACGCTCTAATTCTGCGGGGGTGGTACTTGGGCCACCGGAGATGAAAACGTGCTCAAATTGAGGCTCAGTGCTAAGTGGGTCTGCGCCAATCATTGAGTTATCGGTTGGCAAAACGCGATAACCCAGTACTTCTAAATCGAGTCTTTTGGCGTTGCGTTCTAAAATATCACGGCACTGGGCGCGTTTGTGCTCATCTCTCGGAAACAGCACCACGCCGACACCGTACTTTTCAAACGAAGGCAGTTTTAAGCCAAGTTTAACGGTCTCTTCGAGTAAAAACTCATGAGGTTTTTGTAATAAGATACCTGCGCCATCACCAGAGCATGGGTCACAACCTTGGCCACCACGGTGTTCCATACGAGCAAGCATGTCTAAAGCTTGAGTCACAACTTGGTGAGACTTACGGTTTTTCAGGTGGGCAACAAAACCGATACCACAAGCGTCATGCTCCAATTCAGGAGTATATAGACCTCGTGAATCCTGCTCTCTATCTACCATAGATACATCCTTCCAGTTCAATTTAGACGCACGTGTGCTAAGGCATACTTAGCGATGCGACTTGTCCTTTAATTGTTATCAATCTAAACCTGCCTGTGTTGGCGGGTTCGAATCCTTTCCGTCTCTCGCCGGAAAAATATGGCGAGAAAAACATTCCTTAGTGATATTCAATTTATTTATGCCACTTGCTAGTGGTTTGTATAGGAGGGGTGCGAATATCACCGATTTTTCCACAACTATTTATGTAAGGAATATCACAAAAAATAGGGCGGATGTGTAAGTATCCTACAATTTTGTTTATAGGAATTCCAACGAAAACTCATTTTAGTCGCCCATTTTTTTCGTTAAAAATGCATGCACTGTTTAACATTGGTGCAACATTAAGCAAATAACGCTGTTTTTATGAATGTTTATTGATTTTTGTTAGGTTGGAGAGTGTTTGATACGGCTACTCTTTGTGAATTTATTTTGCAGGGATGTAATTTAGTTACATAAATCTAACTGAGATTCATTACTATCTATAAGCGGTATTTCTTCAATGCAATTACATCAACTGGTTAACACGATCGGCCAAGATCTACAGCGCCGTTATGGCGAAAAAGTTCACAAGCTGACCCTGCATGGTGGTTTTAGCTGCCCGAATCGAGATGGCACGATTGGGCGAGGTGGTTGCACCTTCTGTAATGTCGCTTCTTTTGCTGATGAAGAAACACAAGCCCAAAGTCTTGAGCAGCAATTGACAGAACGCGCTGGTGAAATCAAACGTGCCAAAAAATATCTCGCGTATTTTCAAGCTTATACCAGTACCTATGCGGAAGTGCAGGTGTTGAAAAATATGTATCAGCAAGCGCTTCAATCGGCTGACATTGTTGGGTTATGCGTCGGCACTCGGCCTGATTGTGTACCCGATGCTGTGCTCGATTTATTGGCCGATTATGTGCGACAAGGTTTTGAAATTTGGCTCGAACTGGGTTTGCAAACCGCCAATAATCAAACGCTCAAACGGATCAACCGTGGTCATGATTTTGAATGTTATGCGTTGATCACTGAGCGCGCTCGAGCCTTGGGGATCAAAGTATGCACGCATCTCATTGTGGGGCTACCTAAAGAAACGCGTACCGATAATCTTCAAACCTTAAAGCAAGTCTTAGCGGTAGGCACTGATGGCATCAAGTTGCATGGGTTGCATATTGTTGAAGGCAGTACGATGGCCAAAGCGTGGCGAGCAGGAAGATTACAAGCGCCAACGTTAGAAGAGTATGTTTCCATTGCGAGTGAATTGATTCAAATGACGCCACCTGAGATCATTTATCACCGAGTCTCGTCAGCCGCCCGGCGGCCGACCCTGCTTGCGCCACTGTGGTGTGAAAATCGTTGGCTTGCGATGACCGAAATAGGTCGAGCACTTAATCAAGGTGGCGCGCAAGGCTCACGCTTAAGTCGAGCGTTTGTCTATACGCTTCCAAACAGCTAAAGATTCAAGCAATTTCGCAAATCCTTGTGATTAACTTGGCTGACGAATCGACGTTAAACGCGTTAGACTAGTGGCATTGTTATTACATGGAAGTGTTTAATGAAACCCATGAAAAACCTTGCCCAGTACTATGTCGACCTATTGGTCAAACTGGGCATTCTTCGTTTCTCCATTCTTCTTGCGCTCGCTTTAGTGGCCTTGGCAGTGGTGGTGCAAGTTGGTATCACGTTGGTGCTCAATGGTTATGTTGATGATATCGACATCGTTCGTTCTGTCTTTTTTGGTTTATTGATCACGCCTTGGGCGGTCTATTTCCTTTCAGTGGTGGTTGATCAGTTAGAAGAGTCACGTCAACGCCTCTCGAAGTTGGTTTCTAAGCTCAAAGACATGCGCTCACGCGATCAAGAGCTCAATTATAAGCTTCAGCAAAATATCGAAAAACTCAACCAAGAAATTGAAGAGCGAATTAAGGCCGAGGAAGCGCGTGAAGAGGCGATGGCTGATTTAGAAAATGAGGTCTATCAACGCGAAAAAACGCAGCTTGAATTGGCAGAAAGAACCGCCTTATTGCGCTCTTTTATCGATGCTTCTCCTGATCTGATTTACTACCGTAATGCGAACGGCGTTTTTTCTGGCTGCAACCGAGCGATGGAAGAGCTAACGGGCAAGCGTGAGCATCAGTTGGTTGGGTTAACTCCATGGGATGTCTATAGCAAAGAAGTGGCGCAACAGATCGTTGAAACTGACGAAAAAGTGTTTGCCGACAATCAAGCCATCACTTATGAGCAGTGGCTCGAATACCCTGATGGCCGCAAAAACTATTTTGAACTGCGAAAAGTCCCTTTTTACAGCAAAGATGGCCGCCACTTAGGGTTGGTGGGCTTTGGGCGAGACATTACCGAACGCAAACGCAACCAAGAGTCTTTGGAAAAAGCGAGCCGGGATAAAACCACCTTTATTTCGACCATCAGCCACGAATTGCGCACACCACTCAACGGTATCGTTGGTTTGAGCCGTATGTTGCTCGATAGCCCCATGACCCCAGAACAGCGTAAGTACATGCAGACCATTAATGTCAGTGCCATTACGTTAGGTAATATCTTCAACGATATCATTGATATGGATAAGTTTGACCGCCGGAAACTAGAACTACTGCCAGCGCCGTTGAATTTTGAAGAATTTGTTGCTGAAATTGAAAGCATCTCGGCGTTGATGGCAGAGCAAAAAGGGCTTAGGTTTGATCTCGAACGGCTCAGTGATTTACCTGTTGCGATTGAAGTGGATGCTACGCGCCTGCGTCAGGTATTGTGGAACCTGATAAGCAATGCGATGAAATTTACCAAAGAAGGTGGCGTCGTCATGACGGTCTGCGCTGACATTGAGGATAAGTTTGCGCACATTACCATGGAAGTTGAAGACACAGGCATTGGTATACCAGAGGCTGAACTCGATAAAATCTTCGCCATGTATTACCAAGTTAAATCGGGTAAGGACAATTTGCACGCTGTTGGCACGGGGATTGGCTTAGCGGTATCTCGCCAGTTAATCAACTTAATGGATGGTGATATTTCTGTGAGCAGTGAAGAAGGCTTTGGTAGCACCTTCACCGTTTCAATTCGTGTGCCTTTGGCACAAGATGCCCAATTCAAACCAACGTTACCCGTTCCTCAAAAAAGTTTAGCCATTTTTATGGTTGAAGATATTGAGCTCAATATTACAGTTGCTCGTTCTTTGCTAGAAAGTTTAGGACACACGGTTACCGTCGCTATGACAGGTGAAGAAGCCAAACAAAAATTTGTGCCGCAAGAGTACGATCTGGTTTTCCTCGATATTCAACTGCCAGACATGACCGGGTTTGATGTCGCTGCGTTTTATCGAGAAACTTATGATAACCTTCCGCCACTTGTTGCATTGACCGCCAACGTATTGAAAAATAAAGCTGAATATCTAGAGAAAGGGATGGATGACGCGATCAGTAAACCATTGTCAGTACTGGCGATTCAAGAGGTGATTGCAAAATTCACCCATAGTGAGGCGATTCAACTTGCCGACGCTAAGGTTAAGGCTGCCTCAGAAGAACACAGTGAGTTGAACATGCATTTGCTCGATTTTGAAATGCTTGAGTCTTATATCGATATTGTTGGCCCGAAACCTGTGCTGGAAAGTATCCAAATGTTCGAGCAGATGATGCCCAGTTATGTTGAAGTGCTAGACTCCAATATGGTAGCAAAAGATCAAGCAGGCATTGTTTCAGAAGCACACAAAATCAAGGGTGCTGCGGGTTCAATTGGTTTGAAACACATCCAAAACGTTGCACAAAAGGCACAGTCGCCAGAGCTACCTGCTTGGTGGGAAAATATTGGTGACTGGATAGATGAAATTAAAAATGGGTATCAACACGATATTCAAGTCTTGAAACAATGGTTAACTCAAAGGTAATGGTATGAAAAAAATCGGGTTGGCTTCATTAGTCATGGCGCTACTATCTGGCTGTAGTTCACCGCAAGTTAATTGGCTGCAGGACAGCAGTGCCGTGATATCAAATATCACCATTGGGTTGAAAAGTAACCTTTGGATCAATCAAATGCCTACAGCTAATGAGAGCGAAATACCTCTTGTGCATGGGACATTAAGATTGGATTCATCGGCAATATTACCTGCCAATTTAACGATTGACGCGTTGATGGTCCAGCAAAGGGATAAAAATTGGCTGGTGGGCAGTGAATCGTTAGATTTACGGACTCAAAGTGAAGATCAATGGGAAGTTGTGTTTGAATGGCCGATGCAGCTTAATGTGGATAAGCCCGTTAATGTAGCTTTGCAATTGAGTGATGGTACAACAGCGCAGTGGCTTATCGAAAAGAGCGTCTTCATCGACAAAGTCTATTAGATTTATAGAACGGCTCCACGCACAGTAGTCAGCCATGAAAAAAGCCCTTTAACCTGAGGTTAAAGGGCTTCTAACTATCTGGGGGTAGACGCTTAGTCTTCTAGATCACCACAGAAGCGGTAGCCTTCGCCATGAATTGTGGCGATGATCTCTGGCGTACCTGATACTGATTCAAAGTGTTTACGGATACGACGAATCGTCACATCTACTGTTCTGTCGTGTGGTTTCAATTCACGGCCAGTCATCTTTTTAAGCAAATCTGCGCGAGTTTGGATTTTTCCTGGGTTCTCACAGAAGTGCAGTAAAGCGCGGAATTCTGAGCGAGGAAGCTTGTAGCCTTCACCATCCGGATTCACTAAAGAGCGGCTATTGATATCCAATACCCAACCGTTGAACTCATATTTTTCCACACTGCGTTTCTCTTCTTGAGTCGTATTGGTATTCATTGAACGACCTAGAAGATTACGAGCACGAATCGTCAGTTCACGTGGGTTAAATGGTTTGGTGATGTAGTCATCAGCCCCGATCTCTAAACCGAGGATTTTATCAACTTCATTATCACGACCAGTCAAAAACATCAGTGCAACATTAGCCTGTTCACGAAGCTCACGAGCTAACAGAAGACCGTTTTTACCTGGTAAATTGATGTCCATAATGACCAAGTTAATGGGGTTATCAGACAGCACATGGTGCATCTCTTCACCGTTACTGGCCTCAAAAACAGCGTATCCCTCTGCTTCAAAAATACTCTTAAGAGTGTTACGAGTTACTTGCTCATCTTCAACGATAAGAATCTGCGGGGTTTGCATTGGCGGTACCTAAACTTGTGAAAAAATTGTGCTAATAGAATTAATTGTAGGCAAAAAATTGCAACATACAGGTAATCTGCTGCCGATAATAAACTAAAGTTTTGAAAAAAACACTTACTTCAGTTGCCCGCCGTCCTTAGGCATATCTTGCATTGAGGTCTCCATACCCTCGGTGTTCTACTAGCCTTTAAGGCGGATTCTATAATGTTAACAGCATGCTAACAACGGCAGAATGTTAATTCCAATCACTTTGTTGATTTACATCAAGAGTTCTAATGTAACAAATATTAATCGTCTTAAGCAGTTGTAAATTTACACCACATTACCCATGCAAATAGCATGCTTTTTGGGGATTTTCGCTGGGGATGGTAGCATTAGGCGCAATGGGATTTACCTCACATAGAAATTTACCAGCAAAGAACTTGTTAACTCTATACCGAATCAACTTGAAGATGCAGGCTTGAGAACCTGAAAATGATCATTAATTCGAGATGTCAAAGAGCCTGCGATCTCTGGAAGAGTCACAGAAAAAAATTGGTCTATTGCCGCCTTGAAGTCCCGTTTTCTTTTGAAGTAAACGTTGTTCCTCGACTTCTCATTCATTACTTTCCATAGCCGCTCTATTGGGTTGAGGTTTGGACTGTAAGGTGGAAGATAATGCAGTTTAATATTCAGGACAAACGCCGCATCTTTGACTAAGTCACTGCGGTGATATCCCGCACCATCTAATATGATATGAAGCTTATGGGCTAACGAATAACTCTCTCTTAACTTACAGAAAAAACGAACAATCGATTCACTGTTAATGCTCTCATAGTCGTGAACAATGGTTGCACCAATATCCGACAGGTTCAGTGCGCCAATAATGTTCAATCGGCTACGATTACCCGTTGTTTCAATCACTTTATCCTGACCAGTACGTATCCAGCCATGCGATATCTTTGTTGATAGTGTTGGGTGAACTGCATCGATAAAGACTATCGATTCATCCTCGCCACAGCTTGCCTTTAGCGCTTCATACGCCTCTATGAATGCTTGCTGTTTTGCTTCATCAAACTTGTGTGGTATGCCTTTCGGTTGCTTGTAGCTAAAACCATTATGGTGAAGCCATTTGTTCATACCAGAAACAGTATAATCAAGCCCAAACGTCTCTTTAACATAGGCGACAATTTGATGAGTATGAGAATAGGTTTTCTCAGTCAAATGCTCGATTAGGTGCATGGTTTGAATAGCAGAAAGCTTGCTTTGGCTTCCTCCATTCTCAGGCTTAAGTTTTTCAGAAAGTACGTAGTCACTGAGGTGACGTGCAACGGTCGATTCATGAATACGAAGAGCTTGTGAAATCATAGTCTGACTCCAGCCTTCAGAAGCCAGCAAAACAGCCTTAATACGGTCGCAAACTCGACTATCACGCTCAATGTCGTGCATCTGTTCGAGTTGCAGTTTCTGTTGAGGAGTCAGTGTGATTTTCATGGTTTGTAGCATGATCCTGATTCTATTGAAAATCAAGCATCTTCAATGATCACGGGTATATACTTGTCAAAAAATGGGAATTGCGTAAAAAATCAACGTTTACAGCGGGGGATATCGCACTATTATGGATGTCACCAATATGAATATTAAGTCTTTTAAATGCAGTTGGCCGCCAAGTTATGCTCATTCTTAGCGGATTTTTCTTTACATCGTTTGTATGAATAGGTGAGTAAAGTATCTGGCATTATGGTTCATTGAGCTGTGGTTTTACAGCGCGTCTAATGTGTCAGATGAAAATAATAAACAATAATCAAGGAAGAAGGATGATAGATATCACACCAGATATTTGCGATAAGTTTGAATCGCAAATCAATATATTGGATTTGCCTTTGCAAACTTTTGGTTTAAGGAGTGCTTTTTGGGGGCAAATTGTCACCGTGCGTTGCTATCACGATAACTCTAAAGTTCGTGACGTATTAAGCCAAAATGGTAAAGGGAAAGTTTTAGTCGTCGATGGTAACGGTTCGTGTCAAAGAGCGTTATTGGGTGATCAACTGGCGATCATGGCGATTGAAAACGGTTGGGAAGGGGTCATCATTTATGGAGCGATACGCGATGTTGCTGCGTTATCGCAAATGGATTTAGGCGTGAAAGCGTTAGCGAGTTGTCCACTTAAGACCGATAAGAGAGGTGCAGGCGAAATTAATGTGACGCTGACTATCCTCAACCAGATGATTCAGCCGGGTGACTATGTTTATGCCGATTGGAATGGTGTTTTAACGTCAACTCAAGCGCTAGACTGGCACTAGAATCTGAAACCCACCCCAAATTGAACGCCTTGCTGCCACTCTTGATAATCAAGGGTGGCATGTAAATCAACGTTTTCTGACAGTTGAAGTCGGCTAGATAGCTCCGCCGCCATAGCATCGGCACTGCTCGTATCATTCGGATTACTGGCGGCTGACCGTAAGGTGCTTTTTAGTGATAATTTTGGGGTTAGCTGGTAGCTAAGGCCACTTAAAAAACCACTTTCGGATCCGTAGTCGGAATTGTTTATCCTCGCTCCAATGTACAGATCTAAATTGTCAAAAAGGTTATAAGAATAACCGCCATCAATAGTCCAACTATCAAATTGTTGACCATCACTTTCGCTTGAAAGAAATAAGCGATGTGGAGATTGGCTCTGTGAAGAAGGAAGTGCAGGTAAGGTATTGGCCATGCTAGATAAAGAGACAAGCAGAAATAAACATAGTGCAACTTTTAGTTTCATCTGCCTCTCCTTATTCTTGTTTTGAGTTACTGCGTCCACTGCGGTAACAACAATTAAAGCACAAATTTCACACGATGACAGCGTTATGTATATAGCATTTTGTTATTTGCTTATGTGTAAAATGGTTGTGCTTAACGTGCAATAAGTATCTTATTTGTGTGGTGGTTTTAAATTTGATTAATTCGGAATGACTATAAAAAATAGCAGATTTTTGTTGACTAATGATGATGAAGTAAGGTAAACGTAAAGGCAATTAAACACACGAGTATTTAAATTTTTCTATGTTACAGCGCAGCCTAGTAGTAATGACAACCACCATTATTATTACCGACATGACACATGTTGGGGCGGGCCGCTGAGCGAAAAGTTTTTACAAAAAAGGCCTGTATCCCACCAGATACAGGCCTTTTTTTATACCAATTTGAATTGTTTTGGAGGAAGGGATGCGAGTATTAAAGTTTGGAGGTTCATCGTTAGCCGATGCTGATCGTTTTTTAAGGGCGGCAGATATCATCGTTAACAATGTACAACAAGAAGAAGTCGCCGTTGTGCTCTCTGCACCGGGAAAAACCACCAATAAATTAGTGGCAGTTATTGAGAGTGCTTTGCGTAATGGCGAAGCAGAACGCCAAATAGCGGAGCTTGAATTCTCATTTTTCGATCTACTCGCTGGCATCAAAGCACAATTACCTAATGTGGATTCGGCCGCTTTTGACAATCAAGTAAAAACGTCACTGTCTCAGCTGCGTCAATTTGTGCACGGTATTAATTTACTCGGTATGTGTCCAGACAACGTCAATGCGCGCATTATCAGTAAAGGTGAGCGAGTCTCTATCCAACTGATGAAAGCGGTACTTGAAGCAAAAGGACAAGCGGCTGCACTGATTGATCCAGTACAATATCTTTTTGCTAAAGGTGAGTACCTTGAGGCAATGGTTGATGTTGAGATCTCCACGCAAAATTTCAAGCAAAATCCACTTCCGCAAGCGCATGTTAACATTATGCCGGGTTTCACGGCTGGTAATGAAAAGGGTGAATTGGTCTGTCTAGGCCGTAATGGCTCGGATTATTCTGCAGCCGTGCTTGCGGCATGTTTACGTGCAGATTGTTGTGAGATTTGGACCGATGTCGATGGCGTTTATAACTGTGACCCACGTTTGGTTGCGGATGCTCGTTTATTAAAATCACTCAGCTACCAAGAAGCGATGGAGCTTTCGTATTTTGGCGCGTCAGTGTTACATCCCAAAACCATTGCACCGATTGCACAATTTCATATTCCGTGTCTTATCAAAAACAGTTTTAATCCTCAAGGCGCAGGCACGCTGATTGGTCAAGATACTGGTGAAGATAAGCTGGCTATCAAAGGTATTACTACACTCAATAATTTGACTATGGTCAACGTCTCCGGCCCTGGCATGAAAGGCATGGTCGGCATGGCTAGCCGTGTGTTTGGCGCGATGTCTGCCGCAGGCGTTTCTATTGTGCTGATTACACAATCCTCTTCAGAATACAGCATCAGTTTCTGTATTGAGGCGCAAGATAAAGCCCTTGCCAAAAGAGCATTATCGGAAGCGTTTGAACTGGAATTAAAAGATGGCCTACTTGAGCCTGTCGAGTTTATGGATGACGTTGCGATTGTCACTCTGGTTGGTGACGGCATGCGCACTTCGCGCGGAGTGGCTTCTCAATTTTTCTCATCGCTGGCTGAAGTTCACGTCAATATTGTTGCCATTGCACAAGGCTCTTCCGAGCGAGCTATTTCGGCGGTGATTCCAGAAGATAAAATTTCAGAAGCGATCAAGGCTTGTCATGAAAATCTCTTCAATTCTAAGCATTTCTTGGATGTGTTTGTGGTCGGTGTCGGCGGTGTCGGAGGCGAATTAGTTGATCAAATTCATCGTCAGCAAGCCAAACTAGCCGATAAAGGAATTGTGATTCGAGTGTGTGGCCTTGCGAATAGTAAGGCACTATTGCTGGATAGCGAAGGCTTGCCGCTGGAGCATTGGCGTGATCGAATGCATAGCGCGAGTGAAGAATTTAGCCTCGCAAGGCTTATCTCTCTAGTGCAGCGTAACCATATCATTAACCCTGTCTTAGTTGATTGTACTTCCAGTGAAGTGATCGCCAACCAGTACGCCGAATTTTTGGCTGCGGGTTTTCATGTTGTGACGCCTAATAAAAAAGCCAATACCGCAAGCATGGCCTACTATCACCAGCTGCGTGAAGTGGCGCGCAACTCGCGCCGTAAACTGATGTACGAAACGACGGTTGGTGCTGGTTTACCTGTGATTGAAAACTTGCAAAATCTCATTGCTGCTGGTGATGAGTTGGAAAAATTCAGCGGTATTTTATCTGGCTCTCTCTCGTTTATTTTCGGCAAGCTGGATGAAGGTATGACACTTAGTCAAGCTACGCAGCTGGCTAAAGACAAAGGTTTTACTGAGCCTGATCCTCGTGATGATCTGTCGGGAATGGATGTGGCTCGCAAGCTGTTAATTTTAGCTCGTGAGGCGGGAATACCTTTAGAACTGGATGACGTAAAAGTCGATCTTGCTTTGCCACCGGGTTTTGATATTTCGGGTACAGTTGAAGAGTTTATGGCGCGCTTGCCGCAGGCTGATGCTTATTTCCAAGAGTTATCCACTAAGGCAGCAGCCGAAGGTAAGGTATTACGTTATGTTGGTGAAATATCAGAAGGCCAATGCAAGGTGAAAATTGCAGTAGTCGATGAAAATGACCCAATGTTTAAAGTCAAAGATGGTGAGAATGCACTGGCGTTTTATAGCCGTTATTATCAACCGATTCCATTGGTGTTGCGTGGTTATGGGGCGGGTACAGAAGTAACAGCAGCAGGGGTGTTCTCTGATGTGATGCGCACCTTAGGTTGGAAGTTAGGGGTTTAATTGATGAGTTCAAGTGACATGAGTGTGGTGGTGTATGCCCCAGCTTCAATTGGTAATGTGAGCGTTGGGTTTGATGTTTTAGGGGCGGCCGTGTCGCCAATTGATGGTAGTTTATTGGGGGATCGCGTTGAAGTTAAAGCGGGCAGCGAACCTTTTGTACTCGAAACTGCAGGTCGCTTTGTCGACAAGCTGCCTGAAGATCCAAAGCAGAATATTGTTTACGATTGCTGGCTTGTTTTTGCCAGAGAGCTTGAAAAAAAGAGCATTGCAGTAAAGCCGTTGCAAATGACGTTAGAAAAAAATATGCCGATTGGTTCAGGCTTAGGTTCGAGTGCTTGTTCAATTGTTGCAGCTTTAGATGCGTTGAACCAGTTTCACGGTAACCCACTTAATCAAACCGAGCTTTTAGCGCTGATGGGCGAAATGGAAGGCAAAATTTCAGGCGGTATACATTATGATAACGTTGCCCCCTGCTACTTAGGCGGCGTGCAATTGATGCTTGAAGAGCTAGGTATCATCAGCCAAGAAGTGCCTTGTTTTGACGATTGGTATTGGGTGATGGCGTATCCTGGGATTAAAGTTTCCACAGCCGAAGCGCGAGCGATCTTACCTTCACAATATCGTCGACAGGACATCATTGCGCATGGCCGTCATCTCGCAGGTTTCATTCATGCTTGCCACTCCGGTCAGCCTGAGCTAGCGGCTAAACTGATCAAAGACGTGATTGCTGAACCGTATCGTGAGAAACTTCTGCCCGGCTTTTCGGATGCGCGTAAATACGCTGCATCAGCCGGAGCGCTCACCACTGGCATTTCCGGCAGTGGCCCAACACTGTTCAGTATTTGCAAAGAAAAAGAGGTTGCCGAGCGAGTTGCTCGTTGGCTTGAACAACATTATGTACAAAATGAAGAAGGATTCGTCCATATTTGTCGTTTAGACAAAAATGGCTCGACCGTTACAGGAAGTGCTCTATGAAGCTTTACAACATAAAAGAAAATGATGAACAAGTCTCTTTTGGCCAAGCCGTACGCCAAGGATTAGGACGCAATCAAGGGCTATTTTTCCCAGCAGAGTTGTCTCAGTTTGAAGATATTGACGCGTTACTAGCCGAAGATTTTATCTCTCGTAGTACAAAAATTCTCAGCGCCTTGATTGGTGATGAATTACCAGCAGAGCAAGTGAATGCGATGGTTAATGCGGCTTTTCAGTTTCCAGCACCGATTAAGCAAGTGAAAGACGGCATTTATGCTCTAGAGCTTTTCCACGGTCCAACGCTGGCATTTAAAGATTTTGGTGGTCGCTTTATGGCGCAGTCACTGGCCGTCGTTTCAAATGGTGGACAGATCACCATTTTAACCGCGACTTCTGGTGATACTGGCGCTGCGGTGGCTCATGCCTTTTATGGAATGCCCGACATCAAGGTCGTGATACTTTACCCTAAAGGTAAGATCAGCCCGTTACAGGAAAAACTCTTCTGCACTCTGGGCAACAATATTCACACTGTCGCGATAAATGGTGACTTTGATGCTTGCCAAGCGTTAGTTAAGCAGGCTTTTGATGACGCTAAGCTTCGCCAAGAGATCGGTTTAAACTCTGCAAATTCAATCAATATCAGCCGATTAATGGCACAAATTTGCTACTACTTTGAGGCCGCATCACAATTAAGCAAAGCGCAGCGTGAAAACTTAGTCATCTCCGTACCGAGTGGCAACTTTGGCAACCTAACCGCTGGTCTGTTGGCAAAAGCATTGGGCTTACCAATCAAGCGTTTTATCGCGGCAACCAATGCCAATGATACCGTTCCTCGTTACTTAGAAACGGGTCAATGGGATCCAAAACCCACTGTCGCGACCACATCGAATGCGATGGATGTGAGTCAGCCGAACAACTGGCCGCGCATCGAAGAGCTTTGTCGCTTAAAGGGCTGGGGGCTAGATACCTTAGGTAAAGGTGCGGTATCTGATGCACAAAGTGCGGATTCAGTTCGTGAACTTTACGCGCAAGGTTATTTGTGTGAACCGCATGGTGCCATTGCGTATCGAGTTTTGGATGAGCAGTTACAAGCGGGAGAAACGGGGCTATTTTTGTGTACTGCGCACCCTGCCAAATTTAAAGAAGTCGTTGACGATGTGCTAGGCACTGACATTGAATTACCAGCTCCTCTTGCAAAACATGCAGTGATGACGTTGCTTTCTGAAGAGTTAGACAATGATTTTGACGCTCTAAAAACGGTGTTAAGACGCGTTCAGCCTTAAAGAGATCCTGATTTCATCTTATTGAAGTCAGGATGATATTCCTCTAACGATAAAAATGGCGCTCATTGAGCGCCATTTTTGGATATGAATATTCTCATCAACGCTATGATTATAGCGTCTCAGTGAAAGTACGTGCGATAACGTCACGTTGCTGTTCTTGAGTCAATGAGTTGAAACGAACAGCGTAACCAGAAACACGAATCGTCAGTTGCGGATACTTCTCAGGGTGTGCAACGGCATCTTCAAGAGTTTCACGCTTAAGAACGTTCACATTTAGGTGCTGACCGCCTTCGATGCGAGGTGCTGTTTCAATCGCAACTTCACGGCTTTCATACTCACCAAGGTCGCTGACCGCGATAACTTGATCTGCTTGGTAGCCTGCGTTAGCGGCAACGCAACGTGCTTCATTCTTTTCGTTATCGAGTAACCAGATAGAATTTAGTAGGTTGTCGTTTGCTGCTTTTGTAATTTGAATGCCTTGAATCATCACTATCTCCTAGTCCACTTAAGTGGCGTTATTGGTGTTTATTTTCTAACTTTGTTGAGTTGGTTATTATATGGCTAATATCCTTAAAATTAATATTGATTTAGGTCAAAAAACAACGATAAACATTGATAATGTGGGGTTTATTTTATTGATTTAAATCAATAAAGCATTTAAAAACAACGAGTTCTATTTTTTTTAATACATAAAATATTTTTTATATATTGTTTTGTTGTAATTTTACTACATTTTTAGCGCGTGTTTGACCTAAGTAACAGAAAATCAGACAATTGAAGTCCAATGTTGAAAGTACAAAGTGATTTAATGACAAATAGAATTCAGGGCCGTGGAATGAAATTTATTGGTGCTCATGTATCGGCCTCTGGTGGCGTTGACCAAGCCCCATTGAGAGCGAGAGAAATTGGAGCAAATGCATTTGCTTTATTCACTAAAAACCAGCGCCAGTGGGTTGCTAAACCGCTCGAAGAGGCAACCATTCGCGCTTTTAAGGCTAACTGTCACATGCTTGGTTTTAAAAGTGAACACATTTTGCCGCATGATTCATACCTTATTAATCTGGGCGCGCCAGAAGCCGATAAGCTTGCTAAGTCACGCGAAGCTTTTATTGATGAAATGCAACGTTGCCAGCAACTGGGGCTGACGCTTCTGAATTTTCATCCGGGTAGTCACCTTAAACAAGTCTCAGAAAGTGAATGTCTTGCGACAATTGCAGAATCGATAAACCTTGCACATCAAGCCGTGCCTGAGGTCGTTGCTGTGATTGAAAACACCGCAGGGCAGGGGACGAATCTAGGCTGGCGTTTCGAACATTTAGCCGAAATTATCCAGCAAGTTGAGGATAAATCGCGAGTAGGTGTGTGCCTTGACACGTGTCATACTTTTACTGCAGGTTATGATTTGCGCACAGTTGAGGCGTGCGAGGCAACCTTTTCAGAGTTTGATAGCGTGGTGGGAATGCACTACTTACGTGCAATGCACATCAACGACTCAAAGGCAAAGTTTGCCAGCCGTGTTGACCGCCATCATTCTCTAGGGCAAGGCGAAATTGGTTGGCCATGCTTTGAATTTATTGCCAAAGATGCAAGGTTTGATGGTATCCCATTGATTTTAGAAACAATCGATCCAGACATTTGGGCCCAAGAAATTCAAACATTAAGAGATCTACACGCACAATCGGTAGATTCAGTAGCATCTTAAATAAGTTGGCATCTTTCTTTCATAAAGACAAAGGCATAGCAGCGTCAAAATGAAGGAGGATGTCACTATGTTTCATATGATCTCACGTTCACCATCAATAGCTCGACCACCAGTCCGATTGCCTATACCTAACCGACATGTGAATGGTCAAGGGCATACTCGAACGCCACAAAAATCACATTAACTGGCAAAAGCTCTGTGACATTGACTCATGCAGTGGTGGCTTTTTATGGTTACAATGCTGTAATTAGTTAATTTGCAGAGCGTTGTTATGACTCAATCATTGACTTGGCACGATGTTATCGGCCATGAAAAACAGCAGGAGTATTTTCAACAGACGATAGCGTTTGTTGAAAAGGAAAGGCTGGCGGGGAAAGTGATTTATCCACCTGCTGCTGACGTGTTTAATGCGTTTCGTTTTACCGAATTTGGCGATGTTAAGGTTGTGATTTTAGGGCAAGATCCTTATCACGGGCCAAATCAAGCTCATGGGTTATGTTTTTCGGTGTTACCCGGCGTTAAAACCCCACCTTCACTGGTGAATATCTACAAAGAGCTGGTGCAAGATATCCCCGGTTTTGTTACTCCTCAGTACGGTTACCTAAAAAGCTGGGCCGAGCAAGGGGTACTATTGCTCAATACCGTATTGACCGTTGGACAAGGTATGGCGCATTCGCACGCTAATACTGGTTGGGAAACCTTTACCGACCGGGTGATTGAGGCGGTAAATCAGCAGCGTGAAGGTGTTGTCTTCCTGTTGTGGGGTTCACACGCGCAGAAGAAAGGCAGCATGATTGATCGCAGTAAACATCATGTATTAGTAGCACCGCATCCTTCTCCTCTTTCTGCGCATCGAGGCTTTTTGGGCTGTAAACATTTTTCAAAGACTAATCAATTACTTATTGAGCAGGGGAAAGCGCCTGTGAATTGGCAACCCGTATTGGATAAGTGATTAATTGATGTTTTTTCGAGCAGGGTCAAAACAAGCACGCTGAAGCTTTTATACACTTATCTAAAATAAGTGTAATGGAGAAGCACAATGATGATTGAAAGGATCCGTAGAGAACACGGGTATATGGCGCGTTTGCTTGCCATTTTGCGAGATAAACAACGGCAATTGAGTAATGAACAAAGTATCAACTACTCTTTAGTGAGAGAGATTATTGACTACTTGGCGACGCATTCAGAGTCAGTACACCACCCCAAAGAAGATATTCTCTATCACTATTATATTGATCATTATGGTCAACATAATGATATTAAAAATTTAGCGAGAGAACATGTAGAACTTTCTGAGAAAACTCATGCTTTTCTAGAGATTGTCGATATGATTTTGCAAGATGCCGTTGTACCACAGCACGTGTTCATCGAGCAGCTTGATGCATTTATTTCTTCCCAGAAGCGTCATCTGGAGTTAGAAGAACAATCGGTTTTACCTTTGATCAGCCGCACCTTTAATGTGACTGATTGGCAAGCGGTGGAGGCGAGCTGGCAACAATCCGAAGATGACCCAGTATTTGGTGAGACAATTGCGGAGCAGTACCAACAATTAGCTCACCGAGTTCGGCAAACCGCACAAGAGTGCCAGTAATCTCTGCTGATTTAGTTAAACAAAAAAGGCACTGTTGAAGTGCCTTTTTACTCAAAGTTTTATTTGATCAGCCTCGAAGCAGACATCCATCTCCATCAATTCTCTTTGTAACCGTTTTTGATCCTGAATCGCTTCAATTTCTCGCCACATTCTTTTGACTGGTTTAGTGCGACTAGAGCGGAGTTTTGTGATTTCCATTTCCAACATTTCGTCAAATTGCAAGCTTTCCATAAGCAACCTCTTGTTGTTGTTATTACGCCATGTCGTGCTCTCTAGATAGCACAGTTTTCGCTAGCCTAGCTATGATTTGTTTCTCATTTGTTTCCTTTTGATGAACCTTTTATTGGATTTTGACCAGAATTTCACAGTTTCAGTGGGATTCTTTAGTACAAAAAGGGAGCGGTTAAGCGACGCAAACGATTTTATTTGCATTTTTAAATGTTAAATAAATGTTGTTTTGAAAATTTACAATTGCCTGGTTGGTTGTTTTATGACCATTCAATAAAAGATTATCATAAATTTATGCAAGATTTAGTGGTGAAACTGATTAGCCCTTTATTCTCAAGGGGTGAGATTAAGTGAGTGCAACTGGGTTTTTATGGTTGTTTTTTATCTTTCAATGTTTCCAGTTTGGGTTGTTTTGGTTGCTAAGCTGTTACTGTATTGGTTTGTTAAATGTTAATCAAAGGTGATTTTATAGTGAAAAATAACATTTTAACCAAACTTGTTGCATATTGATTTTTGTTCTTTCAGGTTGCATTATCCGCCCGTCAAAAATACGTTGCCCCTTCAAAAGTTGAGACTCCTCACTTTTTGGACGAATAAAATGCATTGCATAATATCGATAAAAACATGCTGGTTAGAACGTTGACTCGCAGCATGTGCATTTTTTCGTGAAGCTTTTCGCTTAGGTCAGCGCTATCACTCTATGAGAGGTTCTTGTGACAGACTTAATCAATTTAATGAATGATTTACTTTGGGGATCCATCCTTGTTTATCTTTTAGTCGGTGTTGGTGTGTACTTCACCGTTCGCCTAGGATTCATTCAATTTCGCCATTTCGGCCACATGTTTAGTGTGTTGAAAAACAGCCGCAAAGCAGATAAAGCCGGTATTTCTTCTTTCCAAGCACTTTGTACTAGCCTTGCTGCGCGTGTTGGTACGGGAAACATGGCCGGTGTAGCCGTTGCTTTAACGGCGGGTGGTCCAGGCGCGATTTTCTGGATGTGGTTGATTGCTATGCTTGGTATGGCGACTTCATTTGCTGAAAGCACGTTGGCTCAGCTATACAAAACCCGTGACAAAGATGGTAACTACCGCGGTGGCCCTGCGTACTATATGGAAAAAGGCCTTGGTATGCGTTGGATGGGTGTCCTGTTTTCCATCTTCCTGATTATTGCTTTTGGCCTAGTATTCAATGCCGTTCAAGCTAATTCAATTGCAGGGGCTATGAAAAATGCTTTTGGATTTGATCCGCTGTATGTCGGTATCTTCATCGTTGCAATTTCGGCTTTCGTCATTTTTGGTGGTATCCGTAAAATTGCGCGTACCGCTGAGTTGATTGTACCTTTCATGGCATTAGCTTACTTAGCGATTGCGATGTTTGTCATGGTCACTAATATAGAAAAGCTACCAGCCGTATTAAGCCTTATTTTCAAAAGTGCATTTGGCCTTCAAGAAGCGGCCGCAGGCGGTTTAGGTTACGCGATTGCTCAAGCCATGATTAACGGCATCAAACGCGGTCTGTTTTCCAATGAAGCGGGTATGGGTTCAGCACCTAATGCAGCGGCTTCTGCAACGCCTTATCCGCCGCATCCTGCTTCTCAAGGTTACGTGCAAATGTTGGGTGTTTTTATTGATACGATTGTGATCTGTTCAGCAACCGTCGCCATTATTTTGATGTCGGGTGAATATGTACCACACGGTGAAATTACCGGTATCGAGCTGACTCAGCGCGCATTAAGCTCACAAGTGGGCAGTTGGGGTGGGATTTTTGTTGCTTTTGCGATTTTCTTCTTCGCCTTTACTTCAATTATTGCCAACTACTCTTATGCCGAAACGAACCTGATTTTCTTAGAGCACAACAATAAGAAAGGGTTAACGTTGTTCCGTATTGTTTTTCTTGCCATGGTGATGTTTGGCTCATTGGCGACCTTGCCTACCGTATGGGCAATGGCGGATGTCTCGATGGGGTTAATGGCGATTGTTAACTTGGTGGCGATCATTCTGCTCTCTGGCATTGTGATTAAGCTCGCGAAAGATTATAACCGTCAGCTAGCCGCAGGTAAGGTTCCCACCTTCGATGCTAATGATTACCCTGAGTTAAAATCTCAGTTGGAAGATGGCATTTGGTACAACAACAAATAGCCTGTTATCGTTACTGACGATTAAATAGATTGAAAAAGCCATGCAGACACCGCATGGCTTTTTTTGTACTCTGTGAGTCATAAAATAAGAATAGAAAGGAAGGAATATCATGCTCATTGTTGTTTCCCCAGCCAAGACGTTAGATTACGAATCCCCGTTGGTGACAAGCAAATATACTCAGCCGGAGCTTATTGACCATTCAGCTCAGTTGATCGATGTTTGCCGTCAATTGACTCCTGCCGACATCTCAGCGTTGATGAAAGTGAGCGATAAAATCGCTGGGCTCAACGTGGCTCGCTTTGCGCAGTGGAGCCCAACCTTCACGTTGGATAATGCACGCCCCGCCATTTTGGCGTTTAAAGGGGATGTTTATACAGGATTTGAAGCAGAAACGTTATCGGATGCCGGATTTGAACATGCACAACAGCATTTAAGAATGCTCTCTGGCTTGTATGGCGTATTGAAACCACTGGATCTGATGCAACCATACCGTTTAGAGATGGGCACGAGATTGGGTAACCCGCGGGGGACTAACCTGTACCAGTTTTGGGGGGATATCATTACCGATAAACTCAATCAAGCTCTGAAAGAGCAAGGTGATGATGTGTTGATTAATCTCGCTTCCAACGAGTATTTTAAAGCGGTTAATCCGAAAAAGCTTAAGGGGAGCATCATTACTCCGGTATTTAAGGATTGTAAGAAAGGGCAATACAAAGTCATTAGCTTCTATGCTAAGAAGGCTCGTGGCATGATGGCGCGCTACATTATCGATAAACAAATCTCTTCTGTAGAGCAATTGGCTCAGTTTGACAGTGCTGGCTACTCTTTTGTAGAACAGGAGTCATCAGCAACTGAGTTGGTCTTTAAACGCGAAGAGCAGTGATGTAAGAGAGGCGGTTATGTGGCAGTGGTTGAAAAAGCAGGTTGCGCGTTATGATCGTTGGTGTGAGAACATGGGTTTAACACCAGATAAAAAACGTAGCTGTGTTCCTTATCGTCAAGATCCTGTTCAGAGTAAAGAACGTGAGCGAGAATAAGAAGCTGCGTTTATTTGATACGCATTGCCATCTCGATTTTCCTATCTTTGAGCGTGAGTTTGAACACCATTTACATTTAGCTCGCCAGCAGGGGGTTGAGAAAATAGTGATTCCCGCCGTTGGTCCAAGTAACTGGCAACGAGTGGCCGAGCTTGCTAACGGTTATCCTGAACTCTACTTTGCTCTCGGTTTCCATCCCTGTTTTTTATCAACCTCTTCCCCTGCGGATATCGACGAGCTTGAGCAAAAGTTACTTCAAAAACCAGCTCAATGCGTGGCTCTGGGGGAGTGTGGCTTAGATTTTACGACGGATATTGCTCCCGCTTTGCAAGAAACAATGTTTGAAATGCAACTAGAGCTTGCGAAACGAGCCAGACTTCCATTGATATTACACAGCCGCAAAGCGCACAACCGCCTTATACAACTGTTAAAAAAACATCAATTTAGCCAAGGTGGAGTGCTGCATGCTTTTTCTGGCAGCGTTCAACAGGCAAACCAGTTTATTGAACTGGGTTTTAAGATTGGCGTGGGTGGTGTTATTACCTATCCAAGAGCCAACAAAACCCGTCTTACTATTGCTGCACTCCCCATCGAAAGTTTAGTGCTAGAAACGGATGCTCCTGATATGCCACTCAATGGTTTTCAAGGGCAAGCGAATCACCCACAAAAACTGCCGATTATCCTGCAAACGCTTGCGTTGCTGAAGAACCAATCAGAGCAAACGGTTGCTGATGTTTGGTGGAAAAACAGCCATTCTCTGTTCTTTCCGGTGTGAATAAATTCGAAATGAAATGTAGGTTTAATGATTCTAGTATCAGTAAATATTGAACGTGCTCACATAAATGAGTGAATGGGCAGTAAATCTTATAAGAAAGTGTGAGGCTGGCATTACTTTATCTTAGTGGTGATGAGTATAATCACCCCGCTTCATGAGCTCCATTTTATAACACGCCAACAATAACCTAATAAGGAAATCATAAACTATGAGCCTGTTTATGAGCCTAGTCGGTATGGCAGTTCTGCTAGGACTTGCAGTTCTACTGTCTGATAACCGCAAAGCTATCAATCTAAGAACAGTGGGTGGCGCTTTTGCTATCCAATTTATTATCGGTGGTTTCGTTCTTTACGTACCATGGGGTCGTGATCTCCTTGCAGGTTTCTCTGCGGGTGTTCAAAACGTCATCGACTTCGGTAAAGACGGTACTGGTTTTCTATTCGGCAGCCTAGTTAACTTTTCAGTTGACGGTATTGGCTTCATCTTTGCTTTCCAAGTTCTACCTACTCTAATCTTCTTCTCGGCACTTATCTCTGTGCTTTACTACATTGGCGTTATGCAATGGGTAATTAAGATTCTAGGTGGTGGTTTACAAAAAGCACTCGGTACCTCTCGTGCGGAATCGATGTCTGCTGCAGCCAACATTTTCGTAGGTCAAACAGAAGCGCCACTCGTGGTTCGTCCGTTTGTACCTAAAATGACTCAATCTGAGCTGTTTGCAGTAATGTGTGGTGGTTTGGCTTCAGTTGCGGGTGGTGTACTTGCTGGTTACGCATCGATGGGTGTGCCGCTAGAGTACCTTGTTGCGGCCTCTTTCATGGCAGCACCGGGTGGTCTACTGTTTGCAAAAATCATCAAACCAGAAACCGATACTCCAGACGAAGAACTGGGTAGCGATATGGATGGCAATGATAAACCTGCCAACGTAATCGATGCTGCTGCAGGTGGTGCTTCTGTTGGTCTGCAACTTGCGCTGAACGTAGGTGCAATGCTACTTGCCTTCGTTGGTCTAATCGCCTTAGTTAACGGTATGCTTGGTGGTGTGGGTGGTTGGTTCGGTATGCCTGAGCTGACTCTAGAACTACTGCTTGGTTGGCTTTTCTCTCCATTAGCATTCCTAATTGGTGTGCCATGGGAAGAAGCAACGCTAGCGGGCTCTTTCATCGGGCAAAAACTGGTTGTAAACGAATTTGTTGCTTATCTAAACTTCGTACCTTACGTGGGTGAGAACGCACAGATCGTTGCTGCTACTGGTGCGGTGATGTCTGAGAAAACTCAAGCTATCATCTCATTTGCACTGTGTGGCTTCGCCAACCTTTCTTCTGTTGCGATTCTACTCGGTGGTTTAGGTGGTCTTGCTCCTAACCGTCGTCACGATATCGCGAAGATGGGTGTAAAAGCTGTTTGTGCTGGTACACTGTCTAACTTAATGGCAGCAACCATTGCTGGCTTCTTCCTTTCTTTCTAATTAAATAAGAGAAAGAGATATAGACGCCGTTTAACATCGCCCCGTAGCAAGAGATTGCTGCGGGGCTTTTTTGTTTTGGCGAAAGGAATACTTTGATTCACTCTTTAGTCGGGTGGTCAGTGTTTATCACCTCAAGCTCTCTTTTATAAGTTAGCTTTATAATGGATAGATCAGAGTTTATCGGTAAACGAGATTATCGTTGACGCTGATCTTTTTTGAGATACAAACCGTTTGCTCTATGAATGACGCTACAGTTTTGTAGTGAAAATCTATACTGTATCAGTGAGATTCATTTTCAATAGAAGAGTGAAGATATCAGCTAGCGCCAATCAATACATGGAGTATGATTTGACGCAAAGGCAGCCCGTTTTATCATGTCGTGTTGCTTTGATATAAATTAGATACGGGTATAAGCTACACACGGATATACGTTAGACACGGCGATGAGTGCAAATAAGCGGCATATCATGGTTGTGCCATAGGCCAAATTGGTACTGTGCGGTGACAGGGATAGCAATTGAAATGCAAGTGCATTTCGAGTCTTCAAGGAACCAAGTCCGTTCATTTGTGGCTAGCAAGCCATCTCGCTCTCAACACTGAGCGTGGTTTACTAGTGAACTATTTGAATATATTGATCGGAGATAGAAATGAGCGATTTAAAAGCAGCCGCACTACGTGCACTGAAATTGATGGATTTGACTACGCTAAACGATGATGACACGGATGCGAAAGTGATTGCCCTTTGTCATGATGCCAAAACGGCTGTAGGTAATACCGCTGCAATTTGTATTTACCCTCGCTTTATTCCTATTGCGAAGAAGACACTTCGCGAGCAAGGCACGCCAGAGATTCGTATCGCAACCGTTACCAACTTCCCACACGGTAATGATGATATTGAGATTGCCGTTGCGGAAACTAAAGCCGCTGTTGCGTACGGTGCTGATGAAGTCGACGTTGTGTTCCCTTACCGCGCATTAATCGCCGGTAATGAGCAAGTCGGTTTTGATCTTGTTAAGCAATGCAAAGCCGCGTGTGGTGACATTCTGCTTAAAGTGATCATCGAAACTGGTGAGCTAAAAGAAGAAGCATTAATCAAAAAAGCGTCTCAAATCTGTATTGAAGCGGGCGCTGATTTCATCAAAACCTCAACGGGCAAAGTCCCTGTGAATGCAACACCAGAATACGCACGCATGATGCTAGAAGTGATTCGCGATATGGGCGTTGCCAAAACTGTAGGCTTTAAACCTGCGGGCGGTGTACGCACAGCGCAAGATGCTGCATTGTATCTCGCGATGGCTGATGAGCTACTTGGCGCAGATTGGGCCGACAGCATGCACTACCGTTTTGGGGCTTCAAGCCTGCTAACCAATCTTTTGAATACATTAGAAGTAACAGACCAAAAAGCCGATCCAGCTGCGTATTAATTATACGCTGAAGTAGGACTGATAATAATAAGTCTGACTCGTGGAGCTGAGCCATCAGCTCCCGATTACCTCTTTACCTTACTGACCAAAGCATCATGCTTGGGAGGCAACTAATGTATTCAACTCAAACTTTTTTACCTCAAGAAATCATTCGCAAAAAGCGTGACGGCGAGATCCTCACCACCGAAGAAATTAACTTTTTTATTCAAGGTGTGGCGAATAATACCGTCTCCGAAGGCCAAATTGCGGCCTTTGCCATGACGATTTTCTTCAATGAAATGACTATGCCAGAGCGCATTGCACTGACGTGTGCTATGCGTGATTCTGGGATGGTGATCAACTGGGATGCGATGAACTTCGGTGGTCCTATCGTTGATAAACACTCAACTGGCGGCGTAGGCGATGTCACTTCGCTGATGCTTGGCCCCATGGTCGCAGCCTGCGGTGGTTTTGTCCCTATGATTTCAGGGCGCGGCCTTGGTCATACGGGCGGCACGCTGGATAAATTGGAGTCGATTCCCGGTTATAACATCACGCCAAGTAATGACGTATTTGGTCAAGTAACCAAAGAAGCGGGCGTTGCTATCATCGGCCAAACGGGTGATCTCGCGCCAGCGGATAAACGCGTATACGCCACACGTGACATTACCGCAACGGTCGACAATATTTCACTCATCACCGCCTCGATTCTTTCTAAAAAATTAGCCGCTGGGTTAGATTCCTTGGTGATGGATGTCAAAGTCGGTTCTGGCGCATTTATGCCGACTTACGAAGCTTCTGAAGAGTTGGCTAAATCTATCGTCGCAGTGGCTAACGGCGCCGGTACAAAAACCACGGCTATTTTAACGGATATGAACCAAGTGCTGGCCTCTTCGGCAGGCAATGCCCTTGAAGTGCGTGAAGCGGTACGCTTTTTAACTGGTGAATATCGCAATCCTCGCTTACTGGAAATTACCTTGGCCTCTTGCGTTGAGATGTTGTTATTAGGCAATTTAGCAAAAGACAGCAATGATGCTCGTGCGAAACTGATGGCCGTTCTTAATAACGGAAAAGCGGCTGAATGCTTTGGCAAAATGGTCAAAGGGTTAGGCGGCCCCGCTGATTTTGTTGAAAATTACGATCACTATCTTGAAAAAACCGAGCTGGTTAAGCCCGTTTACGCTCTAGAAAGTGGCGTCGTATCGGCAATGGATACTCGCGCGATTGGCATGGCCGTGGTGGAGATGGGCGGTGGACGCCGCGTCGCAACTGACACTATTGATTACGCGGTTGGGTTTGACCAATTTATTCGCCTAGGTGACGTTGCCGATAGCAGCAAGCCGTTGGCGGTGATCCATGCGCGTAATGAAGCGCAATGGCAACAAGCGGCCAAAGCATTACAAAGCGCCATTCAAATTGGCGGAGAATACACACCAACACCCGATGTCTACGGCCAAATTCGCGCAGAAGACGTATAAAAATATCGGTTGGAGAGAGCAATGAAAAGAGCATTTATTTTAGTATTAGATTCATTTGGTATCGGCGAAACCGCTGATGCACCACAATTTGGTGATGTTGGCGCTGACACTTTGGGCCACATCGCAGACCAATGTGCTAAAGGCGAAGCGAATAATGCGGATCGCCTGGGCCCATTGACGCTGCCAAACTTATCGAAACTGGGGCTTGCCATGGCGCATAAAGAGTCAACGGGGCGTTTTGCTCCGGGGCTTGATGCCAACGCTGATATTATCGGTGCGTACGGCCACGCCGCTGAGCTTTCATCAGGTAAAGATACTCCTTCGGGTCACTGGGAAATTGCTGGTGTTCCTGTGCTGTTTGAATGGGGTTATTTCAGCGATAAGCAAAATAGTTTCCCGAAAGAGCTGACAGATCGCATTATTGAACGCGCAGGTTTGGATGGTTTTCTTGGTAACTGCCATGCATCAGGCACTCAGGTTTTAGATGATTTGGGTGAAGAGCACATGAAAACGGGTAAACCGATTTTCTATACCTCAGCTGACTCAGTGTTCCAAATAGCTTGTCACGAAGAGACGTTTGGTCTTGATCGTTTGTTAGAACTTTGCCAGATCGCACGTGAAGAATTGGCGGATTACAACATTGGCCGCGTGATTGCGCGCCCGTTCATTGGCCCGAAAGCGGGAGAATTTGCTCGTACTGGCAACCGTCGTGATTTATCCGTTGAGCCGCCAGCGGCGACCGTGCTGCAAAAATTGGTTGATGAGAAGCAAGGTAACGTGGTTTCTATTGGTAAAATTGCTGATATTTACGCCTACTGCGGCATCACTCATAAAGTCAAAGCGACAGGCATCCCGGCTTTATTTGATGCAACACTAGAACAAATCAAACAAGCGAAAGATAACACCATCGTCTTCACTAACTTCGTTGATTTTGATTCCGCTTATGGTCATCGCCGTGATGTAGCGGGCTACGCTGCGGCACTGGAGTACTTTGACAAGCGTCTGCCACAAGTGCTTGAGTTAATGGAAGAGGACGATGTACTTATTCTTACAGCGGACCACGGTTGCGATCCAACTTGGCCGGGTACGGATCATACGCGCGAGCACATTCCAGTCTTGATTTATGGGCATAAAGTGGCCCCCGGTTCATTGGGCCGCCGTGAGACGTTTGCTGATATTGGTCAGTCACTGGCGCACTATTTCGGTACGTCTGCGATGGATTACGGCACCAATTTCTTACAGTAAGCGTAGCGATTCATTTTTTGAGGATGAATAGAGAGATCACTCTCTATTCTTTGGTCAATTTAGATAAAGGATACTTTTAATAGCAACTCCACATATTAATGCTGAAATGGGTGCATTTGCAGACGTCGTTTTAATGCCGGGTGACCCACTTCGCGCAAAATACATCGCAGAAACTTTCCTTGATGATGTGGTTCAAGTGTGTGATGTCCGTAACATGTTTGGTTATACAGGGACGTACAAAGGTCGTAAAATTTCGGTAATGGGCCATGGCATGGGGATCCCTTCATGCTCAATTTACGTGACGGAACTTATCAAAGATTTTGGCGTGAAAAAAGTGATCCGTGTCGGAAGCTGTGGTGCGGTCAGCGACGATATCAAAGTGCGTGATGTTGTGATTGGTATGGGGGCTTGTACCGATTCCAAAGTTAACCGCATCCGTTTTAAAGACCACGACTTTGCTGCGATTGCCGATTACAAAATGGTTAAAGCCGCAGAAGAAGCGGCTACGGCGCGTGGTATTAACGTGAAAGTGGGTAACTTGTTCTCCGCAGAGCTTTTCTACACGCCAGATCCAGAGATGTTCGATGTGATGGATAAATACGGCATTGTTGGTGTAGAAATGGAAGCGGCAGGAATCTACGGCGTAGCGGCGGAATATGGCGCAAAAGCACTGACGATTTGCACTGTGTCTGATCACATCAAAACTGGCGAGCAAACGACTTCAGAAGAGCGTCAAAACACTTTCAATGAAATGATTGAAATTGCGTTAGATTCAGTATTGATTGGCGACGCTCAATAATCTTCTTTTATAAAAAACCTCAGTGTCGCAACTGAGGTTTTTTTTATTTACAAAGCCTGCTAAGTCATATCATCCACATTCTGTAGCAGCAGGTTCTCACCACCACTCTTCGGTTTTCGACGCAGTAGTAGCAGTGTGAGCAATACACCGCTGACAAAGCTGGTTAGCAGCATGAGATACATGTAGCGATCACTTTTACGATAGTGGTGATCTGAAATCGCCGTGACGCGGCCAGTTTCAAAAGTAATGCGGATAAAACCAATGATACTGCTTTCATGATAGACAGGCTCAACCAGTTGCTGACGGCCAATGCTGGCCGTGCGCAGTGGTGTATCCAATCCTAATACTTCGCGTACGCTTAACGCGTTATCGCTGGCGGCTAATTTGACCCCTTCGGAATCATAAATGGTGGCATCAAACACCAGTTTGTCTTGAGCTAACTGGTTGGTGAGGGCTAGCAGGCGCTCTTGATCTTGCTCTGATATCATGCTGCCCGCAGATAATGATGCCTGTGAAATCAAAACCTTAGTTAATGTTTCTAGTTGGTTGGCCTGAATTCGTTCGTTACCTTTACTGATCACAACGCTGTTTTTTACGGTAAAGAAGAACATGCCTGCTAATAAAATGACGGTAAGCACACGAATTGCGACGCGAAATGAAAATAAAGAGCCGTCCATAACCCACCTGATTGGATAAATAAAAACTTTACTCATATTGAGACTTGCGTTTTTAAATTGCAATAGGGTAACGTCAGGGGCATACACCCATTTATTGATACTCGAGCATTGAATCGAGTTGGTCCCATTTTGCTTGTGGTGCGTTTAAGCAGGCTGAAGGAAAAGGATTGATTAAGGAATGATAAACATGGATGCCCTCAAAACATTGCCGATCAAAAGGCACACAACGCTGCTCAACCGCTTGCCTGAAACTCGTTTCTCTTCACAATTTGACAAAGCAAAAGCAAGTTGGATTGTTTTTGCACCTTATCTCTCCACTCAACATTTTGATGATATTGACTTTTTTACCGGTTACTACAACGCTGTCCTCGATATGTGGAAAGTGGGGCATTATGAAGTGGCGTTGATGTCAGGTGAGCTGACAACAGAGCACGAGAAAATTTTACAAGGGCTCGAAATTGATTATGCCCGTTTGTGTGAAGTACCAGACCTTTCTAAACCGGGTTTGATTGTGATGGATATGGACTCCACGGCGATTCAAATTGAATGTATTGATGAGATAGCTAAGTTAGCGGGTGTCGGAGAGGAGGTGGCCGAAGTCACTGAGCGAGCGATGCAAGGTGAATTGGATTTTGAGCAAAGCTTGCGTCAGCGGGTTGGAAAGCTTGCTGGTGCCGATGAGTCGATTCTTGAAGCGGTTCGCTCTACATTACCCATGATGTCCGATTTACGTGAACTGGTGGCGACACTGCATGCATTGGGGTGGAAAACGGCGATTGCATCCGGTGGCTTTACCTATTTTTCAGATTATTTAAAAAGCGAACTGCAACTTGATCATGCGCAATCCAATACGTTGGAAATTGTTGATGGCAAGCTTACTGGTCAAGTGCTAGGTGATGTCGTTTCGGCACAAACCAAAGCCGATATTTTGGTTGAGTTAGCACAACGTTATGAGATTGAATTGCACAATACTGTCGCGGTTGGCGATGGGGCGAATGATTTAGTTATGATGGCTGCCGCGGGGTTAGGCGTTGCTTATCATGCTAAACCTAAAGTTGAAGAAAAAGCACAAGCGGCGGTCCGTTTTGCAGGCCTTGGTGGCGTGCTCTGTATTCTCTCTGCCTCATTGGTGAAGCAGCAAAAACTCAGTTGGAAAGTGAAACCTTAAGTAAAGCTCAACCGCAAGAGATAAGAGAGTGATCGATGCCCACTCTCTCTTTTACAAAAGTCAGTCGCTTTTACAAGGTCAGCTCTAAGCGGATCAATACTTCTTCTGTAATATCGATCACCTCTCCATAACCAATGATTGAGGTGATCTCTTTTTCTAGCGTACGAGCGTGATGAAGACTAATTTGTGCCAACTCATTAAGATCACTGCGCAGCAGCGTAGTGATTGGGTCAAAGACGGGTGCACTGCAAATCCTCAAGATGTAAATTTCCCCCATGTGCTGCGCTTTTTGAATGAAATCAATACGCTCTTTAGTGTTTTCAAAATCACTTAATAATTTCGATTGGATTGATTGAATACGCGTGCCAAATTTGATTGCCGCAATATAAACGTCGTGATATTGCGGTATCGCTCCTTCAATGCGCCGCATCGGTTTAGCCAGTAGAGTATTGGTGTGACCTTTGAATATTGGCTCTAACGTGATGCGATTTTCTTGGCCTAATTTAGCCAGTAACACAAGATGAGGCGGCAAGGGATAATTCACGCCAATCACTTTAGGGCGTAAATTTGCACCGTGTTTATCAACGAAAATCGGCGAACTTATCATCTTATCAAGCAAAATGTTGTGCAACCCTTCCAGCAAGTTATGACTTGGTAGCACTTCTTCTTTCTGTAACAACTTATCTTGATTGTTTTCAATAATGCTATTGAAAAAAGCGATTGTTTTGATGGTATGTATATTTTCTTCTATCACCAATTGTAGACGCCGACCTTCGGGCCCAATACGAATGACATTATAGGGAAGGCTATGCAGTGGCAGCTTTTTGTCGTAAAGCTGTAATTCGTGGTAATTGATGGTGACGTTATCGCCTGCTTTCACGGGCAGTGGTGTATCCACAATAATACTTAAACCACGTTTGGATAAATCAATCGTGTGGCCAGTTGCATTTACCCCAGATCCTGAAGTGATAGTCAGCGGTGTCTTGAATTGGTAACGAGGCTCTTTTCTACGCGAGCGAGCATCAAAATAAATGCCTGTAGGTTGACCAATGATCTGCCTTGGATGACGAAATTTATTGAGTTCGCTATTGGGTAAATTGGGTTTGTCAGTCAATAGGTAATCTTTTGCCGAATCCTCATCGCCAATTTCTTGTAAAACGCCACAGTGCGTTAAGTGGCTTGAGCGATCTGACAATTCATGGGCATGAACCGCAAGTTCTTGACGCTCTTCATCCGAGAGTTCAAAGACAAATAAGCGAAACGCTTTCCAACTTTGTCGACGAGCGCCAACATGCCAAAACATTTTTCTTTGTTCACGGTTAGCCTCTGGCATCATCATTGAAAAAAAGAGCGTTTTTTCCTGATGTTCATGCTTGAAAGCATAAAGCACATTATTGCTACCCCGCATCCCCGGCTTGGTTAACTGTTCCATCCGCTCTTTATTGAATAACGAACCGAGTGCTTGTTGATTACGCTCGTCGTGCCAGTATTGCCAGATCGGTTGGTTATTTTCAGTCAGCAGTACTAACTTCAACTCACTGCCACTAAAAAACACTGGTAAGTTACAGGTGTGTTTTAAATAGGTGTGCTCGTAACCACGGGTTCGAGCTCGGATGAGTTTATCTTGGTTATCGTGGCGTGCTTTTTGAGTGTTATTTTGCAGCGATTCAGTAATCACTTTTTCGATGATGTTAGTGTCGGAAAGTTTTAGTGTACGCAGAAATTTCACGGCATCGTTATCGTAAGACTCATCAATACCTAAAATACGATATTCAATGGCGTGGTGCAGTCCAACCACTTCTGACGTTTTGTTGAGTTCGGAAAAATAGACTTTGATCACCTCACCGAGCTTGTAGTTAAAAGCGGCGGGAACTTTAAATTTTGCACCCGAAACGGATAGATCAACACTGAGGCCATTGACCAGCTGTTTACTAGGTAGGTGAATTTCAACTTGTGAGGTGACTTTTAAGCGATTTTCTTGACGCTTGAGATCATAACCAAGCTTAATTGGCTCAGCCTCAAAAAACGTACTGCCACCACCGTCTTTTTGTGGGTTTTGGGCACCACGTTGTTGCATCACACGGAAGTTGTTTGGCGTATTGTTTAATGCTTCCCATACACCTTCCGTGTACGCACCAAATTTTTTGACCCCTTTGTGATACGCGTTAAAGGCCACATCGTCGAACCAATGTTTGCGGCCATCTAATTCATATTCTCGGCATTCCCCTTGTACCCGACCTCGTAAGTCAATACTTTTAACACAAGGAGCCATGATGCGATTGAGCTCCATTTTGACCAGTAATTTTGCCGACGGTGATTCATCTTCTGTCATTTGTGAAAGAAGGTATTCAAAATCAGGTAAACGGTAAGCTGGGATCAAACGCTCTGCGATTGATAGAATTTCAGATTGCTGCATACTTTTCTGTTAGAGTGTCCGTCTCAAAGATTAATCGGCATCGTTATCATAATCTTTAGTTATCTGTTGCGAAGGTTCAACCTTTATTTAAACGTAAATCAACCTATATCACTTCATGATTACTTAACAGTTTAATCTTTAAGCTTGAAAAGTATAGGTTACCAACAAGAAACAGGAATTGTTGAGGAAGCATGGCAAAAGCAAAACGCGCCTATGTATGTAATGATTGCGGCGCAGATTTTCCGCGTTGGCAAGGTCAATGTAGTGCTTGTGGTGCATGGAATACTATCACCGAAGTACGCTTGGCAGCATCGCCGCAGGTTGCACGTAATGAGCGACTAGGTGGTTACGCTGGGGCGGTAACGGAATCACAAGTCCAAGTGCTGTCGGATATTAATCTGCAGGAAGTCCCACGGTTTTCTAGCGGCTTTAAAGAGTTGGACCGTGTATTGGGTGGTGGTGTCGTACCCGGCGCGGCGATTTTAATCGGTGGTAACCCTGGCGCTGGGAAATCGACTTTATTGCTGCAAACCATGTGTCAGCTCGCAGCGTCAATGCCTGCTTTGTATGTCACGGGTGAAGAATCGCTTCAGCAAGTCGCGATGCGAGCCTCTCGTCTTGGTTTACCTAAAGATAAGCTTAAAATGCTGTCGGAAACCAATGTAGATCGCATTTGCCAAATCGCTGAAAAAGAGCAGCCCCGCATCATGGTCATAGACTCAATTCAAGTGATGCATGTGGCTGACGTCCAATCCTCTCCCGGTACGGTGGCACAAGTGCGCGAGTCTGCGACAACGCTCACACGCTACGCTAAGCAAAACAACGTTGCCGTATTTTTAGTCGGACACGTTACTAAAGACGGTTCTTTGGCTGGTCCAAAAGTGCTAGAGCATATTATTGACTGCTCGGTATTGCTCGACGGAGGGACTGATAGTCGTTTTCGTACATTACGCAGTCACAAGAACCGATTTGGTGCGGTCAATGAACTCGGCGTTTTTGCCATGACGGGACAGGGCTTGCGTGAAGTGAGTAATCCTTCTGCCATTTTCCTTTCGCGAGGCGAAGAAGATACTTCGGGCAGTTCGGTGATGGTCGTATGGGAAGGAACGCGTCCACTGCTAGTGGAGATCCAAGCACTGGTTGACTATTCACAATTAGCAAACCCAAGGCGAGTCGCCGTTGGGCTTGAGCAAAATCGCTTATCTTTATTATTGGCTGTGCTTCACAAGCACGGTGGCTTACAAATGTCCGATCAAGATGTGTTTGTTAATGTGGTTGGTGGCGTTAAAGTGACGGAAACAAGCGCCGACTTAGCACTTCTCATGGCACTGCTTTCAAGCTTCAGAGATAAACCACTTGCTAAAGATGTTGTCGTGTTTGGCGAAGTCGGTTTGGCGGGAGAAATTCGCCCAGTACCTAGTGGTCAAGAGCGATTAAATGAAGCATTTAAACATGGTTTTAAGAAAGCAATTATTCCGATGGCGAATATGCCTAAAGGTGGAATACCTGGCATGCAATTGCACGGTGTGAAGAAATTATCTGAAGCAATTGAAGCATTTGATGAGTTATAAATCTTAATTAAACTCGCCTCTTTTACGGTTATGACCTATATTTCACCGACAGTTCGTAACCGTACTATATTTTTTTTCAAGCAAGCGTATGCAAGGGTATCAGTCTTGACAGATTGTGATATACTCTGCGCGCACTTTATACCTTATTAACAGAGTAAGACAATGGCAGATTTATCAAAATACAGAAACATTGGTATTTTCGCGCACGTTGATGCCGGTAAAACCACTACCACTGAGCGTATTCTTAAGCTTACTGGTAAAATCCACCGTACAGGTGAAGTACACGATGGCGCTTCTACCATGGATTTCATGGATCAAGAAGCTGAACGCGGTATCACAATTCAATCAGCAGCGACGACTTGTTTCTGGAAAGATCACCGTTTTAACGTTATCGATACTCCTGGGCACGTTGACTTCACAGTTGAAGTTTACCGTTCTCTGAAAGTTCTTGATGGCGGTGTTGGTGTATTCTGTGGTTCTGGCGGTGTTGAACCTCAGTCAGAAACTAACTGGCGTTACGCGAACGATTCAGAAGTAGCTCGTCTGATCTTCGTAAACAAACTAGACCGTATGGGTGCAGACTTCTTCCGCGTTGTAGGACAAGTGAAGAAAGTTCTTGGCGCAAACCCACTTGTTATGACTCTTCCAATTGGTCGTGAAGACGAATTCGTTGGCGTTGTTGACGTATTAAACCGTCAAGCTTACGTTTGGGATGATTCAGGTCAGCCAGAAAACTACGAAATCAAAGAAATTCCAGCAGACATGGTAGAGCAAGTTGAAGAATACCGTGAAATGCTAATCGAAACTGCAGTAGAGCAAGACGACGAGCTAATGATGGCTTATATGGAAGGCGAAGAGCCAACTATTGAGCAACTAAAAGCTTGTATCCGTAAGGGTACTCGTGAATTAGCGTTCTTCCCTACATTCTGTGGTTCAGCATTCAAAAACAAAGGCATGCAACTTCTACTAGATGCCGTTGTTGATTATCTTCCAGCTCCAGCTGAAGTTGTACCTCAAGATCTGACTGATCCTGAAACAGGTGAGCCTACTGGTAAAGTTGCAACAGTTTCTGTTGACGAACCATTCCGCGCACTTGCATTCAAGATCATGGATGACCGTTTTGGTGCCCTAACGTTTATCCGTATTTATTCTGGTAAACTGAAGAAAGGTGACACCATTCTTAACAGTGCTACTGGTAAGACTGAGCGTATTGGCCGTATGGTTGAGATGCACGCGAACGATCGTAACGAACTTGATTCCGCTCAAGCGGGTGATATCATCGCTATCGTTGGTATGAAAAACGTGAAAACTGGTCACACTCTATGTGATCCTAAACACGAATGTACTCTTGAGCCAATGATTTTCCCAACGCCTGTAATCTCTATCGCTGTTGCTCCTAAAGACAAAGGCGGTTCTGAGAAGTTAGGTATTGCGCTAGGTAAAATGGTTTCAGAAGATCCATCATTCCAAGTTGAGTCTGATGAAGAAACTGGCGAAACCATCCTAAAAGGTATGGGTGAACTTCACCTAGATATCAAAGTTGATATCCTTAAGCGTACACACGGCATTGATCTTATCGTTGGTGCTCCTCAAGTTGCTTACCGTGAAACTATCACCAAAGCAATTGAAGACAGCTATACGCATAAGAAACAGTCTGGTGGTTCTGGTCAGTTCGGTAAGATCGACTACCGTATCAAACCAGGTGAGCCAAATTCAGGTTTCACGTTCAAATCAGTAGTTGTTGGTGGTAACGTACCTAAAGAATTCTGGCCTGCTGTAGAGAAAGGCTTTAAGTCTATGATGGACCAAGGTGTTCTTGCTGGGTTCCCTGTACTAGACGTTGAAGTTGAACTGTTCGACGGTGGCTTCCACGCAGTTGACTCATCTGCAATCGCATTTGAAATCGCAGCGAAAGGTGCATTCCGTCAATCTATGCCTAAAGCTGGCGCTCAACTTCTAGAGCCAATTATGCACGTTGACGTGTTTACTCCAGAAGATCACGTTGGTGATGTTATCGGTGACCTTAACCGTCGTCGTGGCATGATTAAAGATCAAGAAGCTGGCGTAACAGGTGTACGTATTAAAGCGAACGTTCCTCTATCTGAAATGTTTGGTTATATCGGTCACCTACGTACAATGACATCTGGTCGTGGTCAGTTCTCTATGGAGTTCTCACACTACGCTGCATGTCCTGCAAACGTTGCAGAGCAAGTTATTGCTGACGTTAAAGCACGTAAAGAAGCAGATAAGAAGTAATTCTTAAAAGCTAAGCTGAACGTAAAAAGCCCCACCAGTGAAAGCTGGTGGGGCTTTTTTATGTAACAACGAAATAGAAAAGGGCATAAAAACCGATAAAAGCAGAACCGATAAAAGTGGAAACTGCCGGGTGAAGGTAGTTTATACCACTCAATTCATATCGTTTAGTTAGCCCTTAAGGTTGATATAGATTTCTTCAACTTTAATACGTGCCCATTCAGTTTTACGTAAAAACTTCAAGCTTGATTTAATACTCGGATCCTTTTTAAAGCAGTTAATATTGACCATATAGCTGAGCTCTTCCCAGCCATAGTATTCAACGAGCTCCGTGAGTAGTTTTTCTAAAGTGACCCCATGCAGCGGGTTATTATCTTGTGTCATGATCCAATTATTCAATGGCGTTATTTAAGCTAAGTATAGCAGGCACAGGAGTTAAATTAGGACAAAATATTAGGCAATATAGGAGGTTGTTAGTGTGAAAACTTGGTGTATTGGCAGGTTAGAGGTTAAGTCCAACCTGCTCCATTAGAATGGATTACTCTTCCCAAACAACCAGTTGTCCTTTTGGCCAATTGTGCCCCATTTCATGATATTTCTGTTCTAATACATGCCGCTTGATTTTTAAGGTAGGAGTGAGGACACCATTTTCAATTGACCATGGCTCCTTTATCATTAGCACGCCTTTGATTTGCTCATGCGATTCCAATTCCTCATTCATCCGCTTAATGACTTTTTGAGTAGTACGCTCATAACGAACGCGATCAAAATGAGGGAAATTATGTGGAACAACTAGCAAAATAGGGGCGGGAAGCCCTAAGCCAATCAGACACATCATCTCGACTCGAGTGTATTCGAACAGTTTATTTTCGATAGGTACGGGAGCCACAAACTTGCCTTTGGCTGTTTTAAAGGTATCCTTTTTGCGCCCTTGAATGGTGAGATAACCTTCAGCATCAATAAAACCGATATCGCCAGTATGTAGCCATCCTTCTTTATCAAATGACTCTTGAGTTGCAATGTCATTTTTATAATAGCCAGAAAATAGTCCTTGGCCACGCACCATAATCTCATGATCATTATTAGCGATTTTAAGTTCGATTCCTGGGCCTGCTCGTCCAACCGACCCCAATTTGTCGGCTCTAAACGGGTAGTTCAGGGTGCTATAAGCAAAAGATTCTGTCATGCCCCAAGCTTCGGTAATGTTCAGCCCAATTTGGTGATACCACTCTAATAACGCCGGTGATACGGGAGCCGAGCCACAACCAAGCACACGTGCTTGATCAAGCCCTAAGCCATCAGCAAGTTTCTTCTTAATCAGCGTGCTTACAAAAGGGATCTTTAGCAGAAAATTGAGCTTTTTCTGCGGTAATTTGTCTTGAATGCGTTGCTGAAATAGAGTCCATAACCTTGGTACTGAGATAAAGAGTGTCGGGCGCTGCATTTTGACATCTTCAATAAAGGTGTCTAATGATTCAGGGAAAGCCGTTTGTACCCCACCCATGATGGAAGAGCCAAAAATATAAACACGTTCAGTAATATGAGCCAAAGGGAGGTAGGAAAATAAACGGTCGTTTTCTTGAATGCCAATGTGGTTTATAAGCTGCTGAGCTGACCAGCTAAATGCACCGTAGGTCAGCATAGCCCCTTTCGGCAAGCCCGACGTACCCGATGTATACACTAAAGACATCAACTTATTGTCATGATGTACAGGGCGTTCTGTGCTTGGCGGATAGTGCTCAATCAATTTTGTAAACAGGTGATCGCAAGTGGGAGCAGAATCATAGGGTAGCGCAATACTGATGATATCTGGCAAATGGCTCAATACTTGTTGGGTGGCTTGGCCGTTATCGAGTTTACCCACAATGACTATTTTTGTTTCGCTATGGGTGAGGCAGTATTCGATGGTATCGGCGCCAGCTGTTGGAAAAATGGGAACACTGACAAAGTCGCCGAGCATCATTGCGAGATCACACACAAACCATTCAGCGCAGTTTTTGGAAATGAGTGCAATTTTATCTTGGGGTTTTGCCCCTAGCGCTTGTAGCGCCGAGGCGAGCCTGAGTGCTTTGTCGGCCACTTCAGCATAGGTGTATTCAACAAATTTTCGGTTAATAATTTGTCTTAAATAAACTTGGTTGGGGCGTTCCGCTGCCCATTTCAAGATCATTTCATTCGGTGGTGGGAGAGCACAAGTTGCTTTGCTTAACTCGTTAGGCTGAATCATTCTCTAACTCCATGTTATTGGCAAAAATATTATTATTCTTATGTTAATGTTTTGTTAACCTTAGCATGGTGGAATGGTTAGGTAAAAGAAGATTGTAGTTACTAAACGTTAAAGTTGAGCGCTGGATTCACTTTCTTATTTTGACACTATTAACTCAGAGTGACGTTTATTTCTGTTCAGTTGAATCTATCCTTCGGGTCGATTTCTGGGTGAATATCAATCACATGTTTTAAGTAATCTTGATGATAGCGAAGGGTATTGACACAGTGTTTATCAAGCTTGCCGCTCACGACCATTTTTTCCAGTTCGAGAAGGGCAAAAGGAACAGACCAAGCTTGTTTGTATGGACGATGGCTTGTTAAGGCATCAAAGACGTTGGCAACAGCAATAATGCGTGCCGATATCGGGATATTGTCTTGCATTAGGCCGTAAGGATAGCCACTGCCATCCAAAAACTCATGATGATAAGCGACGATCTCTTTTAATATGGATATGCAAGGGTGATCAGGTGTACCTATGTCATCAATAATTTGATTAATGATTTCAATCCCTTTTTCTATGTGGCTATACAGTTGAGCGCGCTCTGGTTTATCTAATGTATTTGGGTTAAGTAATAAGCTTGTCGGTAGGGCAAGTTTGCCTATGTCGTGATAGCGCGAAAACTGGATAATGTTATCAATGGTTTCATCATCCAGTTGATAAATGTCAGCAACCTCAGTAGCGATGACTTTGGCATAACAGCTAATACGTTCTTTATGCTCTTTCGATTCCAGTTGATGCTCTGGGGAGCGCGCTTGAGTCAAATTTACAGTCTCTAAAATAGTGTGGACTAAATCGTATTCAGAGCAAACTGCAAAGCGAATCATCTCAATAAAAGGTTCTACATTCTGCCTTACCTGTTCGGTAAACAAATGGCTTTGACACGAGTTGAGGAAAATAAAGCCAATAAATGCTTGCTGGTGGTAAGTCGGAATCGCCAGTGATGAACAATAACCTTGCTCAATTAGCCAGCGAGTATGAGGATAGTCTGGCTTCAATTGGATTGGGATATTTTCAACGCTACGACTCTGGCCGTTTTGTGCGCATTGCTTAAGGACTGGAAGCTCAGCAAGTGGAAACTCGTAATGTATAAGCTCGCCCCCGTGAAAGGTGCTGTCGGCGTAGGTTTTCAAATTGTCATGGTGATGGTCGTATAGCGCAAAAGAGATACGGTCAATCTCTGGGACTTTGACTTGCATTCGTTGGTGTATGTTAGCCAGTTGCTTATTGAGTGGACCAACATGTGGAAAATAGGCGTGCTCGCAACCTTTGCTATGCGTATCCATCGCGTGTTCCTCTGCGCTACAGGGTCTCCAAGGTTGAAATGGAGAAGCTCTTCTAATTGATAAGTTTAGAACAGATAAGCGATGCGTGCGTGAAATTTAACTAAAAAATGGGTTATATAACCAAGCAATATGAGGTGGTACTGGAAAGCCGTTGGATGACGCAGGGTCACTAGATAAATACGGCTATTTGACGCCATTTTTAGTCACAAGGCGTATGGCCAATTTCAGTTTAATCCAAGTGCAATACCACTGAGCATAAAGAATATAACCAGCCAGACAATAGGCAGTTTGAGCTGTTTTAGTAGGTAAAAACCGGTCAGAACGATCGCCATATCTAGATGATTGCTGACCGAGCTTGTAAATACAGGGTGATATAAGGCTGAGAGCAGCAAACCAACGACGGCGGCGTTAACACCGTTGATTGCTCCTGATACTGATCGATAGTTTGCTAAGGCTTGCCAATTTTTAAGCACGCCGAGCAGTAACAAAAAACCCGGCAAAAAGACGGCAATGGTCGCCAGCGTTGCGCCTAAGATTGGCGCTTGTGGTAGTAGAGCGTAGCCAATGTAAGTGGCGAAGGTAAACATTGGACCAGGAACCGCTTGTGCTGCGGCATATCCTGTTAAAAACAGATCCGGCTCAAGCGCGTCGCCAACCAAATTTTGCAGTAATGGAAGTACGACATGCCCACCGCCAAACACTAAGCTACCCGCTTGATAAAAGTGGTTAAATAGAGCGATTTCAGGCATTAAGTGGGCGGCAAAAGGTAAACCGACCAGTAAGCCAATAAAGAGAGTGAAAGGGACGAAAGCGGGGACAAATGAACGTTCAGTGGCTAAATCTTGACTAGGGAGCCATTTCACTCCGATCAGCGCTGCCCCAATGAGAACTCCAATTTGCGTTCCAATACTGGGTGCAACAATCAGCATCACAGCGGTGGCAACACACAACCCAACAGTTAAGCGATTCTTACAGAAGTTTTTATACATTCCCCATGTGGCATCCGCGACAACCACAACGGCTAGCAGTTTTAAGCCGTGAATCACGTTTTGAAATAAGGGGGTTTGTAGTAATTGGCTGCTGGCGATGGCAAGGGCAACCATGATCAAAACCGAAGGGAGTGTAAAACCAGCAAAAGCGGCGCATCCACCCAATAAGCCACCACGATGGTATCCTAGTGCAAACCCAACTTGGCTTGAACCTGGCCCTGGCAAAAACTGACTTAAGGCAACGATCTGTGCGTATTCTTTATCTTCAATCCATTTTAATTTTTCAACGAATGTATTGCGGAAATAACCAATGTGAGCGGCTGGCCCACCAAAGCTTATCCACCCAAGCAGAAAAAAAGTTTTGAAAATAGTAAACATGTGCATAAGCACTCTTAAATAGACGTTGTTTCGCTACTTTAAAAGGATGTTTGAGCAGATTCAAATTTAATCCTTAACCATTTGTAAACCGCTGAGAAATGATAAACAGACTGGTATGGGTTAACTGAGTTTAAACTTAGTCCAAACCTTAGATCGCCAACGCCTAAACATGATGATGCCTCTAAACCATTCATCCACCGAAATGGCCACCCATGCACCCATAACTCCCCATCCCCAATGTAAGCCAAATAAGTAAGTTAAACCTGCGCCAAAAGTCCACATGCTTAATATGCCCATCAGCACTGGAAAGCGAATGTCTCCTGCGCCTTTGAGTGCGGCAATAAAAATTAGGTTAAACGTGCGCCCGGCTTCCATTGCAATGGAGCCAGCAATTAACCCTGCGACCAAGGCCGTTATCTCAGGATCAGAAGTGAAGAGGGCGATGATGTCAGCGCGCAGTAGATAAATTGAGATCGTCAATGTGCTGGAGACGAGAAAGCCAACCACAAAATATTGTTGTACTTTAGTCAGAATCTCATCCACCCAACCTTTACCAATGTAGTAGCTAGTTTGAATTTACCCGGCTTGCCCAAGAGCCACTGAGAATGCAAAGGCGAGACGGGCAATATTTTGCGCATAAGTAAACGCGGCCAATGAAGCCGTGCCCATTTTTACAACGAAAAAAATCACCGTCAGTTGCATCATGTTATAGGAAAGAATCTCTCCCGCATTCATCATGCCGATCTTGATGATCTTCTGGTATAGCGGCTTCGGGATGATTTTCCACTCTTTCACCGGTAGTGATATGTGGTAGTACTTAACGGTGTAGTACAGCAAAATAGTGCTGACAATTTGGCTGAACACTGTTGATATCGCAACCCCTTGTACACCGTAGACGGGCAGTCCAAAGGGTTGAAAAATAGCAATATAGTTACCGATGATATTCAATAATCCGGCAAATAAATTAATGAACATCGGCGCTTTGGAGTAGCCGTTACTGCGCAAAATCGTCGCCAGTACAATGCCGATGGTAACGTTTACTGTAAAGCTGCCACTGATAACCAGATATTCATAGCCATATTGTGCAACCTGCGCTTCTAGGCCGTAGGCATTCATGACTGAATTAGCGCTCAAATAAGCTGCTAAACTGAGCGATGAGCCAATGATTAATCCAAGCAGTAAACTGGCCACCCCAACATGTGCCGATTCACTTTGGCGGCCAGAGCCATTGTATTGTCCAATCAGGATCCCTGTACCACTGCTGACCATCATTGAGACAATCAGCAAGAAAAAATTGATTTGAGTGATAACCCCAACCGCTGATACAGCCTTGTCTGAATAACTACTCAGCATAAATACATCACTGGTGTTAATCGCCGTCCGTAATAAAATCTCAATAAAGATCGGCCAAGTCAAAGTGACGATATTCATTCGGTTATTCAGTTCTACACGGCTTTGGGGCATGGGCTAAAACTCAGCAAGGTAAGTCGAACTAGAGAAGATGATGGTGCAAGGTGGTGGGCTGCAAAATATCTCACTAGAGCCTACCTGTGCGTATTGTATACGTAATTTAAATAAAATCAGTTAAGTGAAGGGAATTGTTTTAGAGTTTTTGTGGAAACGTTTACATTGTGGTGTTTTGATCACAGATTGAAAGCGAGTAAGGCTGTTAGACTTTTTCCAGAGTGATAATCAGCTTAATTTTTATCTGGCGTGATGTGCTGGACTATCAAATAGCATAATTGAGTAAGCAATATGTCGAATGTTGAATTTAACCCAGTGGATCATCCACATCGTCGCTACAACCCACTCACGGGGCAGTGGATTTTAGTCTCACCACATCGCGCTAAACGCCCTTGGAGCGGGGCTGATGAAAAGCCAGCGGTAGATGAACTGCCAAGTTATGATGAGAAGTGTTTTCTTTGTCCGACAAACGCGCGCATCTCAGGTGATGTCAATCCAGATTACCAAGGTACATACGTATTCAACAACGACTTCGCAGCACTGATAGTGGATTCGCCAGATGCACCGGAGTCCGATAGCCCTCTATTCAAAACTCAAGGTGTGCGTGGTTTGAGCCGAGTGATTTGTTTCTCTCCAGATCACAGCAAAACTCTGCCAGAGTTATCCGTGGGCAACATTCGCAGCGTGATTGATACGTGGAACGATCAACTCGAAGAGTTAGGTAAAGAGTACGTTTGGGTGCAAGTATTTGAGAACAAAGGTGAAACCATGGGGTGTTCCCAGCCTCACCCACATGGCCAAATCTGGGCTAATAGCTTCTTACCCAATGAAATTGAACGCAAGGAGCACAACCTAAAAGCGTATTACCAACAACAGGGTAGTAACCTGCTGATGGATTATGTGCAAGCTGAGCTGAAAGATGGCTCACGCATTGTGCTGGAAACAGAGCATTGGGTGGCTGTTGTGCCTTACTGGGCTGCATGGCCATTTGAAACAATGTTGCTGCCAAAAACGCATATCCGTCGCATGAGTGAGTTGAGTGATGCGCAACGTGACGATCTCGCCGTTGCGATCCAAAAACTGACCAGCCGTTACGACAACCTGTTCCAATGTTCTTTCCCTTATTCTATGGGCTGGCATTACGCGCCTTTCTTTGAAGAGGGTACGAACATTGACCATTGGCAACTGCATGCACTGTTCTACCCACCACTGCTGCGCAGTGCCTCGATTCGTAAGTTTATGGTGGGTTATGAAATGTTGGCTGAAAGCCAACGAGATTTAACCGCAGAACAAGCGGCGCAGCGTCTGCGCGAGCTAAGTGATATTCACTACAAAGAGCAGTAACGTCATCTGTGAAGTTGTAGCCTTGTTGCTGCGTAAACGCACCCAAAGAACATAGGTAATCTATGTTCTTTGGCTGAATTTACTTATCACCTCGCTGCGCCTCCAACGACTTTGGCTTAACAAAGTTTTTTCATAGCGCTAAGTGGTTAATGAGAAATGAAAACCAGTTTATGAGTTTAGGAATGCAAATGTTTGATTTAATCCAAAATGTGAAAGCGTCTTTTGAGCAAGTGTTGGGCTACGCGCCTAGTCATATCATCCAAGCACCAGGCCGTGTAAATTTGATTGGTGAGCACACCGACTATAACGACGGTTTTGTGCTCCCCTGCGCAATTAACTATCAAACCGTGGTAGCGGCTGCCAAGCGTGAAGATAATTTAGTCCGCATCGTATCTGTTGATTATGGCAATGCACTTGATGAGTTTGACCTCACCCAAGAGATTACTTTCCAACAAGACAAAATGTGGGCGAACTACATTCGCGGCGTGGTGAAATGTTTGCTTGCGCGTGGGTACTCGTTTACCGGGGCGGATATTACTGTCAGCGGTAATGTTCCACAGGGAGCGGGGCTTAGCTCTTCGGCTGCGCTTGAGGTCGTGATCGGTCAAACTTTTAAAGAACTTTATCAACTGGATATTTCTCAAGCGGAAATCGCACTAAATGGCCAACAGGCCGAGAACGAATTTGTCGGCTGTAATTGCGGTATTATGGATCAAATGATTTCGGCGCAAGGTCGTGAAAACCACGCGCTACTTTTAGATTGCCGTAGCCTAGAAACACAAGCGGTTTCAATGCCAGAAGAGATGGCCGTCGTGATCGTCAACTCCAATAAAAAACGCGGCTTGGTGGATAGCGAATACAACACCCGCCGCCAGCAGTGTGAAGAGGCTGCGCGTATTTTTGGCGTAAAAGCGCTGCGTGATGTAAGCATTGAACAGTTTAACCAAAAAGTCTCTGTGCTTGATGAGCTGGTGGCTAAACGTGCTCGTCACATCATTACTGAAAATGACCGTACTGTTGAAGCGGCCCAAGCGTTGCGCGCCCACGACATGAAGCGCATGGGCGAGCTGATGGCCCAATCACACGCATCGATGCGTGATGATTTCGAAATTACGGTCAAAGAGATTGATACCTTGGTTGATATCATCAAAGAAGTGATTGGTGACCAAGGCGGTGTGCGTATGACTGGGGGCGGCTTTGGTGGCTGTATTGTGGCACTTGTCCCACCGACATTGGTTGATGCAGTGAAAGCGGCTGTCGATGAGAAATATGAAGTGGCGACTGGCCTGAAAGCGTCGATTTACGTCTGCCAAGCAAAAAAGGGAGCTGGTCTAGTGGAGGCTTGCTGTACATCTTCACTTGTTCACACTATGACTCAGCAAGTGGCCTATGATGGCCGCCCTGCACAACTTGTTAGTTTGACTAACCGCATTGGTAGCCGCGTAGTATTAATGGATATTGGCGCGACATGGCTCAGTTGTGAGTTGGCGCTTAAGGATGGGGAACGCAGAGAAGTTCTGTTGGGTGTTTCCACCATGAGCGACTTCCAGCAGCAACAAAGCTATATGGGCGTCACTGTGGGCCGTTATGCCAACCGGATCGCTAAAGGCCAATTTGAATTAAATGATCAACGCTATCAAGTGACGACCAACCAAGCTGGAAATAGTTTGCATGGCGGTCTTGAAGGGTTAGATCAGCGTCGTTGGACTACTGCTCACAAAAGTGCTCAACAGGTGACGTTTTCAATCCATTCATCGGATGGTGACCAAGGTTTTCCCGGTAATGTTGACATTGCCGTGAGCTATGAACTGAACGATCAGAATCAATTGATCCTCCGCTATTTAGCGACCACAGATAAACCAACGCCGCTTAATTTAACCAACCACGCCTATTTTAATTTGCTAGGCGCAGAGAGTGATCATACGATTTTAGATCATTCACTCTTTATAAAAGCCGATCAATTTTTACCCACAGATCCACATGGAATCCCATTGTCAGGGCCAAAATCTGTCATCGACACGGGCTTTGATTTTCGCGTTGCAAAATCAATAGGTCGTGACTTACTCAAAGATGAGCAGCAACAAGCAAGCAAAGGGTATGACCACAGTTATTTATTGCCTGATAAAACTGATTTAACCGTGTGCGCCGCGCAACTGAAGTCACCAGATGCAAAGGTAACCATGAGCGTATTTACGACTAAGCCTGCCATACAACTTTATAGTGGAAACTGGCTATCGGGGACGCCCAATCGGCGCGGTGGGGTTTATCAAGGCTATGCGGGGGTCGCATTAGAAACTCAATACTTGCCGGATGCTCCCAATCATGCCGAATGGCAGCAACCCAGCTGTATTACTCTGCCAGAGCAAGAATATACTCATACCACCATTTACCAATTTGACGTTTAAGGTGGGTGCGTCGCTTAGATGTTGAGTATTGATGCCCAAAGTGGCGAGTGAAAGTGTAACCTGAGTGCGTCAGATTTTTTCTACCGAATCTCGACGCACCAAAGTTGGTGAGAAAATCATCGGTTCTTTTTCTATCGTTTCGCCACGGGCTAATTGGAGTGCCAGTTTAGCGGCTTTTTCAGCCATCATCTCGATTGGGTAGCGGATGGTGGTCAGCCTTGGGCGAATGTAGCGTGCGATCAACGCATCATCAAAGCCGATCACTGAAATTTGCTCAGGGCTTTTTACACCATTCTCCTCAAGCACATTTAACGCGCCCGCTGCCATATTATCGTTGTAGGCGACCACGGCAGTCATGTCGATCGAACGGATCAGCAAGTGAGTCATCGCTTGCTCGCCACCTTCGCTGTGTGGTTCGGCCAACTCGATGTAATTAGGAGCGATCTCAATACCGTGATCTTTCAACGCGGCTTGATAACCAGCTACGCGATCTGTAGCGTCTTCAATCGAATGAGAAGAGCCAATACAAGCGATTTTTTTATGACCGTGGCGGATCAAAAACTCAGTCGCCAAATAAGCACCTTTGTAGTTATCCAATGAGATGCAGCGGTTAGCCAGTTGCGGGATATGACGGTTGATCAATACCATCGATTTCACTTCGGCGGCGTAGTCGATCAATTCTTGATCCGATAAACCTTTCGAGTGAATCACCAAAGCGTCACAACGGCTGTTGATCAACAGTTCAATCGCTTGGCGCTCTTCTTCAGCACGGTGATAACCATTGCCAATCAACAGATGCTTGCCATTGTCATGAGCCACATTATCGACCGCTTTCACGAGCATGCCAAAAAAAGGATCGGAAACGTCACTGACTAGCACGCCTATGGTGTCGGTACTTTGGCTGACTAAAGCTCGTGCGGCGGCGTTAGGCCGATAGCCAAGCAAACTCATTGCGGCGGTGACCGCTTCAATCGATGTTTTACTCGCTTTAGGGGATTTATTGATGACTCGTGAAACCGTTGCCACTGACACACCGGCTTCGCGAGCTACATCTTTTATGGTAGCCATATTACACCTCTTGCTATTGCTCGCTGTATTTAACAATGGTGGTGTAAATAAGGCAAACGAACAATGCAATCAATGTGATAATTACGACTTTCTATATAGGTAAGTCAAGGCTTCTAATTAATGTAAACGTTTAAAATTGGAATAAAAGCTAATGCGCTAACGTACCGTAGCAATCAGCCCATCAATGATCGCATGATGACAGGGTTCTACCCCTGCTAAATTACCGTATTTCGGCGCGAGGCGATCGTTAATCAGCGGATGTTGCCAGCCTACCGTGTGCTCAACAAAATGGCGCGCAAAGGTTTCTGAAAACTCTAAACAACCAGCCAGCACGGTATCGACATAGGTTTGTACGATAGGGCTTCGCTCGCAGGGAGGTTCTGGTGCCTCTTTGACATAAACCCAAATCGGCCATTGGAGGTTAAAAGCGTCATTACTCTCGATTTGATTAGCGTTGAGGGGCACTCGCTCATAACCACGTTCTCGACGGTCAAATTCTGCCAAAGCGGTTTCATCGATCTCCAGTAGTACGCCGTTGACTTGCCCTTGTCCTTCATTCACCACCAAAGGTGACAATATGTAGCTCTCATCAATTTTTCCCCAGTAACGAACTAAACCATGCGCGACCACGGGAATAGCTCTTCCTGTTTGCCCTGTTAACTGGCGAGAAGCGGAGTTGATCAAGCTGCCATAACCAAAAATATACATCATCAGTGAATTACGACTCCTTATTGAAAAAACGTAACCGATGCAAAATCCAAAACTCTAAACCAAAAATACCAACCAGTGCGATGCAAAAGAGAGCAAAAGCAACGGGGGATTCAGTGCCGGGAATACCGCCGACATTAACCCCAAGTAAGCCAGTTAAAAAGCTTGTTGGTAGAAAGATCGCCGCAATCACCGAGAATAAATAGGTGTTTTGGTTCATCTTCTCTGCATGATATTGACGTAATTCCCCTTTGATCAGTTCGAGCTCACCAAGGTAAAAATCGAGGGTTTCATTAATGCGCGTGATGGTGTTAACGCTGTGGCGCAGACGCAAGTTTTTATCATTTGCCAGCGAGACTTTGGAATCACTGAAATCATCGATGGCGTATTGCTGAGGTTTGATAAAACGTTTGATTTTGAGCAGCGCTTTATGCGTCTGCATCAGCTCGTCACTGAGTTCAATCTCGTTATCGTATTGGGTGATTTTCGCTTCAATGCTGTTTAAGTAGTTATCGATGTTTTTGTTTAAACCATCAATGATCTGCACGAGTACATCTGAAAGGGTTTGCGGGCCTTGCCCGGCCTGCAGTAGGTCACGGATTACATTGACGGCTTTTGACGGGATTTTTCGGGTTGAAAACAGCGCGCCATTGAAATAGAGAATGCGCACGCTCAACATATCTTCTGGGTTGGCGTTGTCGTTCATGTTGACGCCACGCAAAATCAGTAAAAAGTTATCATCATCGTATTGCTCAAACAGTGGGCGAGTGTCCTCTGCTAAGAGGCTGTCGACAATTGAAATGGGGATCTGATACTGCAGCAACCACTCTTTTAAACCGGGAATATCGCGTTGGCAGTGATACCAATTCCCTGCTTCAATCAGTGAAGCGCTATTGAGTTTTTGCTGCGGAGCGGATGCAGAAAAATGCCACTGGTCGATCAAAAATTCCATGAATATCCTTATAACTTGCTCCTCAATGACTCAGCATTGAGGAGCAGTAGATTATACCAATTGAGATCAGAAGCCGCGCATTTGAATACGGCGCAGAAACTCAGTCATGATCCTATCGTAAAGAAGATCGCCTAAAAACGCATCCTCAACTTGGTGATCAATACTAGGGTTATCATTCACTTCAATTACATAAACTTGGCCATCAATCTCTTTCAAGTCAACGCCGTACAGGCCACTGCCGATAAGGTTTGACGCTTTTAAGGCAACATCAACCACGTTTTTAGGTACTTGTTTTAAATCCAAGGTTTCAAAGCCGCCAGAAGAGACTCGGCCACTGTTGTGGTGTTGATAAATTTGCCAGTGGCCGCGGCTCATCATGTATTTGCAGGCGAAGATGGCTTGGCGGTTCATTACACCGATGCGCCAGTCAAAGTCAGTTGGCATGAAGGCTTGTGCCAAAATCAGAGCACTTTTTTCAAACAGTGCGCCGGCTTCGCGTTCCAGCTCTTGCTCGTCGCGTACTTTGACCACGCCACGTGAAAATGCGCCATCTGGAATTTTTAATACCATGGGAAAGCTCAACTCCTGCATGACATTGCTTTTCCATTGCTCATCAAAACTTTGCAAAATCACGCCTTTTGGCGCAGGCACTTTGTTGCGTTGCAACAACTCAGTTAAGAACACTTTATTGGTGCATTTCATGATCGATTCAGAATCATCCATCACCACCAAGCCCATTTTCTCAGCCGTTTTTGCAAAGCGGTAAGTGTAATTACTGATGTTCGTGGTGGCGCGAATAAACAAGCCATCAAATTCACCCAAACGCGATAAGTCATCCGGTGAAATGGTTTCTAGGTTAACCCCTAAACGGTTTGCGGCGCGGCGAAAACGTTTTAATGCTGAGGGATCAGAAGGTGGCATTTTCTCTTCTTCGTCCACCAGCATGGCAATATCGTAACGGTATTTTTTCTCTTGCTTCGGTTTACGCCAAACTTTGGTTGAAAACAGCTCTAATGATTCGACGAAGAAATCTTGCTCTTGGTCGTTCAAATCTTGGAATGGGAAAGGGCCAATTTTGCTGATTTGCCACTGCCCTTGAACGCGGTTCATTTCCAACTCAATAACGGGCACCATAAACTGTTCAAACAGGCGGCGAGCCAGTTTATCCAAGCCTTTTTCTGCGGTGCGGCCAAAATAAATTTTGCACTGTATAAAATCGGTTTGGGCGCACAGTTTATTGAGTTTCAATAAGCCAGAAGAGAGTAAAAAGGGTTGATTGATGTCGTTGATTGCCATCACTCGAGGGATAACGCGGTGGCCGCGTTCCTCTGCCATCAGCGAGCAGTAATAGCCGCTGCTCATGTAGCCATAATCGCGACACAGATTGACCACTTGCAGGCTGCGATGAGTATGGGTGCCATTACTGTTGAGGTATTGGTCTACACTTACCACTTGCTCTGAGGGGAAATATTGTTGCCAGTCACTGGACTGGTCGGTCACGATCAAAAGGTTTGCCATTGCTATTCTTTTCCTTAATCAATAGGAATAATATTGAGCCGCAATCTTGCCAACCACTTAAGGACGTCGTATGGACTTTCGTCTTGCGAAAAGTGCTGATCTCACTGCTCTTAATGCGTTAGAACAACAGCTGTTTGACGGAGATAAAATCTCTCCACGTCAAATGAAGCGTTTTTTACATTCCAACCAAGCGGTGTTGTTTGTGGCCGATGCTGGCACAGAGCTGGCTGGATATGCATTGCTACTATTTCATCAAGGTACACAGCTATCAAGGTTGTATTCGATTGCCGTAAAACCTGATTTCAGAGGCCGGAGGATTGCTCAAAATTTGGTCGAGCAATGCGAGCGTGCTGCTCTTGATCAAGGTGCCACTACATTACGATTAGAAGTGCGTGAAGACAATACGGCAGCGATAAATTTATATGAAAAAATGGGCTATAAAACCCTGAAATTTCTTATCCATTATTACGATGATTTGTGTAATGGACGCCGGATGCAAAAACGCTTGTCGCCACAAGGGCCTAAGGTGCAATTACCGATGCCACTTTATGTTCAGACTACGCCATTTACTTGCGGTGCGGCATGCTTGCTGATGAGCTTTTCTTGCTTGTCTAAATCGTTTGAGCCGAGTCGCACCGCTGAGCTGCAACTGTGGCGAGAAGCAACAACGATTTTTATGGCGGCAGGGCACGGTGGGTGCAGCGGCCAAGGGTTGGCACTGGCTGCTAGTCGACGCGGTTATCATGTGGAGCTGTGGAGCCAATCCAAAAGCACGCCTTTTATTGATAGCGTGCGAGATGCCAATAAAAAACAAGTTATCGAATTGGTTCATCTTGATTTTTGTGAGCAGCTTAGTCATCAAGATGTGGCGATGATTGATGCACCACCGAGTCAAGAGCAACTAGAAGCGTGGGTGACGGAAGGGGCATGTGTGCTGCTACTCATCAGCACTTATCGTTTCGATGGTAAGAAAGAGCCGCATTGGATCGTACTCAGTGGTATAAGCGATAAATTCTTCTTCATTCACGATCCACATGCAGAAACAGAAGCGGATGCGATGGCTTCGGCCTTCATTCCGGTCGGCAAAAAAGCGCTGTCACAAATCATCGGTTTTGGTAAACAAAAACAGACGGCTTGTGTGGTGATTAGCTTGAACCGCAGTGCTATGCGTGTAACTACGGGTTAGGATAGGGTTTAAATGAATTCGTTGAGTCATAATGACTTTTTTTATTGAGTTGTTATGACTCTTTTTATGAGTGATATTTCTTATTTTATTGTTTTTATTGGGTATTTTTATTGGCTTGAATTGTGCTTGTGGTGTTGGTCGTCTGTCATGATATCCACCACCGCCGTAAGAGGTCACAGTGCTCAATATTACCGATATAAAAGTAGAACAACGCATACCCGCTTGGTTGCGCCTTGGTTTTCGTCCCTTTTTCCTACTTGGTAGCGTATATGCCGTTTTAGCGGTGACGTTATGGGTCTGGATGTTTCAAACCGGTCAGCCATCGACATTGCAAGTTCCTGCGCTGTGGTGGCATGTACATGAAATGCTGTTTGGTTTTGCTATGGCAATTGTGGTCGGTTTTCTATTGACTGCCGTACAGAACTGGACTGGCATTAATGGCACTAAACATTATCGCTTAGCCGTGTTAGTCGCCTTGTGGCTAGCGCCTCGAATCTTATTGTGGACGCCGACACCTTTGTGGGTCATCTCTTCCGTCGAAGCGCTTTTTTTGGCCGCTTCAGCCTATGAAATTGGCTGCCGAGTAGTGCAAGCGAAAGGCTGGAAAAATCTCTTTTTTGTACCGTTGTTTATTTTAGCGATCGGCGCGAACTTTGCGAGTTATGCCACCATTAAAGGAATGCCGCCCTTTAGCTCGGCGGCGGTATGGCAGGCGATGTTGTGGTGGTTCACATTGTTGCTATCGGTCATGGGAGCACGTGTGATCCCTTTCTTCAGCGCAAGGCGTTTTAACTTTGAAAAAGCACAGCCATGGGTATGGCTCGATTGGTTAGCCAATGCACCCATTGCGGCCTTGTTTATTTTGAGTTTCTTCCCGCTGACGATGGTGCAGATTGGTCAGCCTATCATGTTACTGGCTGGGTTAGCGCAGTGGGTACGTTGGATGCGCTGGAAACCATGGCTAACATTGAGTGAGCCTCTGGTTTGGTCGCTGCACGCCGCGTATGCCTGTATTCCTTTGAGCTTATTACTGCGCGGGTTAATTGATGATGTATATGTCACTCATAACCTGATCCATCTCTTTGCCATTGGAGCCATCTCAGGCTTGATTTTGTCGATGATTGCACGCGTGACCATGGGGCATACCGGCAGGGCGATTTATCAAGGGCCTAAAATGAGTATTGCGTTTGCGGCTTTGATGATGTCGGCATTGGTACGCAGCCTCGGTGTGGCGTTTTTTCCAGCGCAACTCTTTTTGATGGTGAATATCAGTGCCGCACTCTGGATATTGGCTTTTACTTTGTTTGTGTGGAAATTCGGCACGATGTTACTTACGCCGAGAGTCGATGGCCATCCGGGATAACGGTTTGGCTCGTAACGTGGAAGTAGCAAAATAAAAAAGTAGAAAGTAGCCTAGCAGTAGAAAGCGCGCAAAAGAAAAAGGCTTGGCACATCGCCAAGCCTTTTTATCAGAAAAACTAGATCAGTTATGGCTGTGCAGCATGCTGTTCAGTTCAACGGCTGATTTATTGGCTAAACACTCAATTTGACCTGTGATCGAGTTGCGACGGAAAAGTAGATCCGATACACCAGCTAAATCACGTGCTTTGACGATTTCCACTTCTTGGCCTTGGTTATCGAGCATACGCACTTTAGTGCCAGCAGTTACATACAAACCTGATTCTATCGTGCAGCGATCACCGAGTGGGAAACCTAAGCCTGCATTTGCGCCAAGCAGTGAATTTTCACCGATAGAAACCACGACCTTACCGCCGCCAGAAAGCGTACCCATGATAGAAGCGCCACCGCCGATGTCCGATCCATTACCAACAACCACACCAGCAGAAATACGCCCTTCAACCATGCTCACGCCTGTTGTTCCAGCGTTGAAGTTGATAAAACCTTCATGCATCACAGTGGTACCTTCGCCCACGTGCGCGCCAAGGCGAACGCGCGAGGTATCCGCAATACGGATGCCCGCAGGGACAATGTAATCAACCATTTTCGGGAATTTATCGACACAATCTACCGTTAAAGCACGGCCTGAAAGGCGAGCTTCAATTTGACGATCTGCTAGTTCAGGTAGGTCGATAGGACCTTCATTAGTCCATGCGATGTTGTGCAGCAGGCCAAAAATACCATCAAGCACAGTACCGTGTGGTTTCACTAAACGGTGTGAAATCAGTTGTAGCTTCAAAAAGCCTTCAGCGACTGATTGAGGCTGTTGGTCGGAAGCTAAAATAACCAGCACCAGTGGTTGTGAGGCGTTAGCGGCTTTATCGGCAAAACTGGCATTGTTAGCCTGATCATGTTGAGCAAATATCGCGGCGAGTTGGGCGCTTTGCTCGGTTGAGATGTCGATATACTGGTTGCCTTCGCCATAACCAGAGACTTGAGCAAGCTCGCTCACTAGTGCGTCACTTGGGTTGAGAATTGGCGCTGGAAAAAACGCTTCAATAATTTTTCCATCACGGTTTTTGGTTGCCGTGCCAAAGGCAAGTGCAAAGTAAGCCATCTTGATATCTCCATGTTGTCACTATTGATGCGCTCGCCAGCGTAGGTTGAGCATCATTGCGGCGCACTCGATTTATCAAGCATCATAAAGAGTGAGGCAGGGGTAGGAAAGGGCAAAAGGGGAGAAAGTCCGTAAAACGATACCTTTTGTCTTTTTAGCGATGTATTTCTTTAGACAGAAATATAAAACCGCTGACGAAGCAGCGGCCTTTTCACGTTCTATCATCTTAAGTTAAGCGTTTAATCGCCTTAAGCTGCATCTTCTTCTGGTGCTTCGTCTTTTACCGCTTTGGCTTTTTTAGGCTTAGCCGGTGCAGGCTTGCGCTTTGCGCCAAGTGCGTAAAGCACTTCTTCTTTGTTTTGCGCTAAGAACATCGCCAAAGCTTCTTGCTTGGCTTCATCTTCTAGCAACTCACTTTTCCCTAACAGTTCGAAAAGCTCATCTGCCATATCGAGCATTTTGTCATAAGCGTCAGCGTCTGCTTTAGAGGTAAAAGTCATCTTTTCTTCTCCGTTGCGTTCCACCACGTACTTGACGATTACAGCCATGGTTAATCCTCTAACTTAGTCATTAATTCTACTGGCTGTTTATACAGTTTTTAAACCATGAAGTCTAGGTGAGCAGGAAAAAGTGAGAGGTGGATGGCTACTCTTTGTTCCATTGATAACAAAATTCAATAAAGTGTTTGAGCAGTGGGCTTTGGTATTTTTCTTTATGCACCAATAGCCAAAAACGGCGTTTCATGTCCAGCGGAACATCGAGTCTTTTAACCCGGCCATCTTGCAGTGCTGAATGCGCAGCAAGGGTGGATAAACAGCCCAAACCTAACCCTGCCGAAACACTGTTGATTAAGGCTTCAGTGGTATTCAATTCAAAGGCTTCATGCCACTGCTCAAGTCGTGGTGCGATAGCCCGTAAGAAAAACTCTCGCGAGCCAGAACCCGCTTCGCGCAATACCCATTGGCTCTGTTCGAAATCATTGAGGGTGAGCTGATTTATCATTGTGAGTGGATGTTCGGGTGCGCAAATAATACACATTTCATCGTGTGAAAAAGGCGTTGAAATCAGCTCTGGGTGCAGTGTTTTTCCTTCAATCAACGCAAGATCCAGTTCGTAATCGACCAACTTTTGGCAAATCAGCGCCGAGTTGGAAATAAACAAACTTTGCGAGATGTGTTGGGTTTGCTGGCGAAATTGACTGAGTAGATAAGGCGCAACATGGTTGCCAATCGTATCACTGGTACCAATGCGCAATTGGCCTGCGAGGGTTTGCTCACTGTCAAACAGTTGGTTGATGTTGCTCGCACGGCTTAGCAGTTCATCGGCGAGCGGCAACAGTTTTTGTCCCTCTTGATTGAGGATTAAACGGTTATTGACCCTATCGAACAGCGCATGCCCAAGCTGTTTTTCCAGTTCAGACAGTGACATGCTCACGGCCGCTTTTGACAAAAACAGCGCCTCTGCAGCTTGGGTCAAGGTTTTGTGTTGCGTAATTGAAGTGAATACTTTCAATTGCTTAAGAGAAATATTGGCAGCCATAATTTTGTTTAATTAATCTGAACGTGTGTTCTATATATTTAGATATATCAGAACAAAAGGCAAGCGTATGATAGCGACATTGAACAACTACTTTGTTAGTTCTGATGAGAGGTCAATATGATTCGAGCAGCAAAAGCGAAAGTTATGGGTGCGCCAACCCCTATGGCGGGTTTAGCTCTAGGCATCGCAAGCTTGGGTTGGAGTTGGGAAAACTTTGCACCATTACAAGGTTATGGACAATTAAGTGGGGCCGTTATTGCCAGCGTGTTGCTGGTGGTTCTTGCGTTTAAATTTCTCTTTCATGGCCACTTATTACGCCAAGATCTTGCTCATCCGGTTGTGGGCAGTGTTGTGCCTACTTTTGCGATGGGCACAATGGTGGTTTCCAATTCATTAGGCCATTTTTACCCAATGGCTGGTGATGCGTTATGGCTATTTGCTGTGGGTTTGCACATCATCTTCTTGGTCAGTTTTTTGTACCATCGCGCGCAGTCTTTTGAACTTCACCACATGGTGCCAAGTTGGTTCGTTCCACCTGTGGGTATTATTGTGGCCGATGTGGCATTTTCTGGAAACCCAGCACTTGCACCAATCGCAAATGCAACCATGATGTTCGGTTTAGTCGCTTATGCGGTGATGCTGCCGATGATGATTTACCGTTTCATGTTCACACATGAAGTTCCAGATGCAGCAAAACCAACTATGGCTATTTTGGCGGCGCCAGCGAGCCTCTCATTGGCTGGTTACTTAACTGTCACGGCTAACCCATCGCCAGTGATCATCGGCATTTTATTTGGTATTGCCGTGTTAATGACAACGATTATCTACTTAGCTTTCTTTAAATTATTACGCTTGCCTTTTAGCCCAGGCTACGCAGCGTTTACCTTCCCAATGGTGATTGGTGCAACGGCGCTATTTAAACTCACACATTGGATGGAAACCGTTGGGGTGAGTGCTGAGTATGTACAGCAAGTGCATTGGTTAGCTGGGTTAGAGTTAATTGTGGCAACTATTGTGGTGGGTTATGTTGCTATTCGTTACTTAAATTTCTATCAACCTCATCGCGTACTACTCAGCAGCATGAATGAGCTAGAAGAGCAAGACGAACACGCATTGAACTGTGAAATGAAATAGCCTGCAGTTTAGGCAATTCAAAACATAAAATTCTCAAGTATAGAATGCACTTATGCTAATCTCAGTCCTTATTGTGACAAGAAAAGCGTGAGTGCATTTTGTTTACTGTCTACCATTCCAATAAAGTCGATACCTTAAAGATCCTGCTCGTGCATTTGATCAAAAGTGCACCGTTAGCCAACCCCTTTGAGAAAGAGCAGATCTTGGTGCAAAGCCCGGGGATGTCGCAATGGCTCAAAATGGCCTTAGCGAAAGAGCTCGGTGTGGCGGCGAACCTTGAGTTTCCTCTACCGGCGACCTTTATCTGGGACATGTTCACTAAAGTGTTACCTGATGTACCTAAGCGCAGCGCTTTTAACAAAGAAGCGATGACGTGGAAACTGATGCATCTGTTGCCAACTTTGCTCACGCTCGACCCCTTTGCCCCTTTGCAGCGTTATCTTGAACAGGATGATGACCATTCCAAGCTCTATCAGTTGGCCGAGAAGATTGCCGATATTTTTGATGGTTATTTAGTCTACCGCCCCGATTGGATTGCCAAGTGGGAGGCGGGCGATGATGTGAGCGAGATTGGTGATGAGCACCCATGGCAGCCGATATTATGGCAAGCCTTATATCAATACACGCTAGATCAAGGCCAGTCGCACTACCATCGTGCCAATCTCTATCAAAGTTTTATTGATCAGCTTGCACGTGGCTCGGTTGATTTAACCAAACTGCCCAAACGTTTGTTTATTTTCGGTATTTCGTCACTGCCGCCTCGTTATATGGATGCACTCAAAGCGTTGGGCGATCAGATTGATGTTCACTTGATGTTTACCAACCCTTGTCAGCATTATTGGGGCGATCTTCGAGATAGAAAAACGCTCGCCAGACTGCACAGCCAGCAACGTAAAACGTTCGCCTTACAAGGTGATAAGATTCAGTTTGAAGGGCAACGCTCGCCGCTTAAAGGCGACATTGAAGCTAACCTCGTGGATGAATTGCATACCGAAGCTGCGGTTGGCAATGAGTTATTGGCCTCGATGGGGAAACTTGGGCGCGATAATCTTTTTTTACTCTCCCAAACGGAAAATGAAGAGCACGAATTTTTTATTGATCTGCCACGCGATAACTTATTGCATCAGTTGCAGGCCGACATTTTACATTTGCAAGAACATCGAGATGATAGTCAACTGGACAGTAGCGACCACAAACAAGTGATTGCTTTGGATGATCCATCGCTCACTCTTCATGCTTGCCATAGCCCGATGCGAGAAGTGGAAGTGTTGCACGATCAATTGCTGGCAATGTTTGATGCTGACCCTGAACTGAAACCGCGCGATATTATTGTGATGGTGGCGGACATCAATGCCTACAGCCCAGCCATTGCGGCAGTATTTGGTAACGCGCCGGGTGAGCGCTTTATTCCTTACTCCATTTCAGACCGTACGGCAGATCAAGAGAGCCCGATCTTAGCGGCATTTATGCAATTAGTGCATTTACCCGATTCTCGCTGCCTAGCATCAGAGTTATTAGAGCTGCTTGAAACTCCGGCGATGATGGCAAAATTTGAGCTTAATGAGCAAGACTTTACGCAAGCCAAATTGTGGGTAGAAGAGTCAGGCATTCGCTGGGGGCTCAATGCGAGCACCGCGCAACAATTTGAGTTGCCACAGACCGAGCAAAATACTTGGCAATTCGGGATTGAGCGCATGTTACTTGGTTATGCCATGCCTGCCTCAGCAGGTTTATTTACGCAAGGCGAAGTGACGCTCGCGCCTTATAATGAAGTGCAAGGCATCAACGCTGAATTGGCGGGTAAATTAGCGCACTTTATTCAGCAAGTGAGCCATTACCGCGAGCAGTTAGCGCAAACCCAAAGCGTGGACGAGTGGCGCCGCTTGCTCGGTGAGATGCTTGGCGATTTTTTCAAGGTTGAGCTGGAAGGGGAGCTCGCACTCAAGTCGATTCGCGACACCTTGTCGCAGTTAAAAGATCAACTGGCCGAGGCCGGTTATGAGCAAGCACTTGCGCCAAGTATTATTACTCAATATTTGCAAAACAAATTGTCAGGTACGCGCATCAGCCAGCGTTTTCTGGCGGGACAAGTCAATTTCTGTACTTTAATGCCAATGCGTTCCATCCCTTTTAAAACCGTTTGTTTACTAGGAATGAACGATGGCGTTTACCCGCGCACTATGCCAGCCGAAGGGTTTGATTTGATGAACGGTCGCACCCGCGCTGGCGATCGCTCGCGGCGTGATGATGACCGCTATTTGTTCTTAGAAGCGATGCTCTCGGCGCAGCAAACCTTGTACATCAGCTACGTTGGACGCTCAATTCAAGATAATACCGAACGCGTTCCTTCAGTGTTGGTCTCTGAGCTTTTAGAGTATTGCCAACAAAATTACTGTTTGGTCGGGGATGAAGCGCTTGGCAGCGATCAATCGGCCAAAAATTTAGCCTGTGCTTTAACGACCACTCACGCCATGGTGCCTTTTAGCCCTAATGCTTTTTTGAGTAAAACCGGTAGCTATGCCAAAGAGTGGCTACCTGCCGCCAGTCGGCAAGGGCGAGCCAGTGGTGAGTTTAATCTCGCCCTGAGCGATTATTTACAAGGGGCGAGCTTTCCTGTCAGTTTAGATCTGGTTGAGCTGCAACGGTTTTGGCGTTTGCCTGTGCAATATTTCTTTAACCGTCGCCTTAAAGTGACGTTCGAGCCTCCGTTACCGGTAATGGAAGATGATGAACCCTTTGCCTTAAATGGCTTAGAGAGCTACCAGTTACGCGATGAACTGCTAGAGTTGCTGCTTGATCAACCTAATTCACCGCATGCCCTTGAGAGATTCATTGACCAGCAGCGCGCGCAAGGAAAGTTACCGATTGGTGCTTTTGGATCCTTGGAATTTGAAACTAATCGCGTGCAAGCACAAGAATTGGCGCAAAGAATCGCTTTCTTATGCCATTCGCCACTTGATGACCAAGAGATCGATCTGCGATTTGAATTGTTTGGTGAAGGCAAAAACGTACAACTGACGGGGTGGCTGACTAAGCGCTATCAATCCGGTTTAGTGCGCTACCGCAGTGGTTCGATTCGCGCGCAGGACTATTTAGCCGCGTGGATTGATCATCTCTCACTAGCGGCGATGGGCGAAAGTCAACCTACTCATTTGATGGGCTACGATCGTAAAGAAGGTGTGCAGCATTTTATTTATCCGCCCATGCCCGATACCAAACAAGCCAAAGCGTTGCTCGCAGAACTGGTGGGTTTGTTTTATCAAGGTATGACAGCGCCGCTCGCTTACTTTCCAAAAACCGCGTTAGCCTGTGTGGAAGCTGGCTTCAGCCGTGGTCAATGGGTTGATGATCGCGATAAATCGCTCAAGAAAATGGCCGATAGCTTTAATGAAAGTTACATGAGCCACGGTGAAGGAAGCAATGTTTACATCGCGCGGATTTGGCCGCAGTGGAATGAAGCCTTAGCTGAGCAGGTGCGTTTATTGGCCACGTTGGTGATGCAAGGACCACGATTGTGGGTTCAAGTGGCGCAGGATGTTTAGCGATGGATAACTGCTTGGAAAGTAAAGTGGCCGCCAGTCAATCATTATTGTGTAGGGCGTTTTCTGTACGGCCACAGGTCAGAGCGACCATGATTTGGTTGGTTCGCATCATCGTGAGATTGACGAAACACGTGGCGCGGATAGTAAAGGCTGCCCGTTTGGCGAACCGTGAGAAAGATCTCACAACGTCTTAATTTATAAACTTATTTTGATTATTCATACCATTATTCAAGCGCGATCACATTCGCTTGCGTATTCAAAGGCTAACTGTTTATGAGTATGACCCCGGCTACGGTCACAACACCATTAAATACCCTTACGTTCCCGCTGCACGGTGCAAGGCTTATCGAAGCGTCGGCGGGCACAGGTAAAACCTTCACCATTGCAGGTTTGTATTTGCGCCTGTTACTTGGGCATGGTGATGCAAAGTCACGTCATCAAGTGCCACTGACGGTCGATCAAATTCTAGTGGTTACTTTTACTGAAGCTGCCACTGCTGAGCTTCGCGACCGTATTCGGCGGCGCATTCATGAGGCGCGTATCGCTTTTTCGCGCGGTTTCAGTGATGACCCTGTTATCAAACCGCTACTTGAGCAAACCCGTCATCACAAGCAAGCGGCGCAAATATTACTGCAAGCGGAACGGCAGATGGATGAAGCGGCAGTCTATACCATTCACGGTTTTTGCCAGCGTATGCTCACCCAAAATGCGTTTGAATCGGGAAGCCGTTTTAATAACGAATTTGTGACCGATGAAAGTCATCTAAAAGCGCAAGTGGTCGCGGATTATTGGCGTCGTCAGTTCTATCCGTTGTCGATTCAGCTTGCTGCGGAAGTGCGCCGTTTATGGTCATCACCAGCGGCGCTGCTTGAAAAAATCAGTGGCTATTTAACTGGCTCGGCGCTAACGCTCTCTGTTGAAGCGATGAGTGGCGATTTAAGCGCGCTTTATCAATCGTGCCTGTCACGCATAGAGTCGTTAAAAAAGCAGTGGCTTGATTCATGCGATGATTTACCGCCGTGCATTGAAGCTTCAGATTTGCATGCAGCAACCAAGAAAGCGTTACTGAAACGGCTAGAAGGGTTAGCGTTGTGGGCAAGCAACCCACAGCATGAATTGAACCTACCGAGTGAATTACAAGAGTTTGCACAAAGCGCGTTGGAAGCTAAGTCGAAAAAAGGTCAACCCCCGCAACATGCGCTGTTCACGACCATTGAGCTCTTTTTGCAACAACCCATCAGCTTAGAAGCGCCGCTGCTGGCGCACGCTATTACTCATTGCCGAGCCATGCTTGCCAAAGCGAAAGCACAAAAGCAGTGGTTATCGTTTGATGATTTGCTCACTCAGCTTTCTGCCGCGATAGATAATGATGAGCTGGGCATACTGACTGAGCGGATTCGCAGCCTTTACCCCGTTGCGATGATCGATGAATTCCAAGATACCGATCCGCTGCAATACAGTATTTTTAGCCGCATTTATCTGCCTAAGGCTGAATGCGGTTTGTTTATGATTGGCGACCCAAAACAAGCGATTTACGCGTTTCGTGGTGCAGACATTTTTACCTACATCAAAGCGCGTAAACAGGTGAGCGCACACTACACCTTGGGGACCAACTGGCGTTCTAGCGCGAATATGGTCAATGCCGTCAATCAGATTTTTAGTACGCCTGATAGTGCTTTTATCTACGACCAAGACATTCCCTTTTTACCCGTTGAAGCCAGCCCAAATGCGCAGCAGCGTCAATGGTGGCTTAACGGAACCGTGCAACCTTCGCTCACCTATTGGCTGCAAGAAGCGCAAGACAGTCCGTTGCCAAAAGGCGAATACCTGCAATGCATGGCCAAAGCGTGCGCCAGCCAAATTCAGACAATTTTGAGCGCCGCGCAGCATCAACAAGCGTACTTTGATACTGCTAAAGGGCAAAAGAGCGTGCAAGCCGGTGACATCGCAGTCTTAGTACGGACGGGTAATGAAGGTCGTATGGTGAAAGAGGCGCTTGCCACGCAAGGCATTGCCAGTGTTTATCTCTCGAACCGCGATAGTGTTTTTAGCAGCGAGGTAGCACAAGATGTACAGCGTCTATTGCAAGCGGTACTGACTCCTGAACATGATCGCGCCTTGCGGGCTTGTTTGGCCTCACCACTTTTCGCGTTAGATGCTGCCAGCTTGGATGATTTAAACAACGACGAATCGGTATGGGAAAGCGCGGTTAACGAATTTAAACAGTATCGCCAATTGTGGCTTGAGCGCGGTGTGCTTCCTATGTTGCGCAGTGTGATGAGTAAACGTCACGTCGCTGAACGTTGGCTGGAAGAGCCGCAAGGTGAGCGCTCACTGACCGATTTTATGCACATCGGTGAGCTACTACAGCAAGCGCGACAAGAGATTGATAGCGATCACGGTTTGCTGCGTTGGCTGGCACAAGCTATCAGTGACGCCGAGCATGGCCTAGGGGGCCGTGATGATCAAATTCAACGTTTGGAATCCGAACGCAACTTGGTGCAGATCGTCACTATTCACAAATCGAAAGGTTTGGAATACGACTTAGTGTTTCTGCCGTTTGTGGTCAGCTACCGAGAGGCAAGTGAAGGCAAATATCATGATGCCGTGAATGAGGAAACGGTGCTGGATATTACCGCCAGTGAAGCTTCTCTCAAGCAAGCAGATAAAGAGCGGCTTGCGGAAGATCTGCGCTTGATTTATGTAGCGCTGACTCGTGCTGTGTATGGCTGTTTTATCGGCATTGCGCCGCTGCGTAATGGCCGCTCCACCAAAGAGCCAACCGGTGTGCATTTAAGTGCCACTGGCTATCTGCTGCAAAATGGTCAAGCCGCAGGCATTGCCGATCTTAACGCTGCGTTGCACGCTCAATCTAATCAATACATTCGTATCTCTGAGCCACCAGCCGAGCAACCAGAGCCCTTTAAAGCGTTGAGCGTCGAGACGCCGGTATTGAGTGCCAAAACACTGCAAGCGCAGATTGACCGTTTTTGGCGAATGACCAGCTATTCTGGGTTGGTAAAACAAGGTGTGAAACACGCTAGCCACGACGCGAGTTTAGAAGTCTCAGGCTTTGATATCGACTCTGTTGATGAGCAAGCGGAAGCTTTACTGGTTGAGCCCGAACGTTCCATTTTTACTTTTCCACGCGGTGCAACGCCCGGTACTTTTTTGCACACTCTCTTTGAGGAGGTCGAGTTTACTGAGCCTGCTAGCAGCGATGCTAACCAAAAAGTGATACTGGATTTACTGGTGCGAGAACAAATCGATATTGAATGGTTACCAGTATTACAAACGCTGGTCGATACCGTGTTACAGACACCTTTAGATGGCAAAACGTTGCGTTTGAACCAAAAAAACGCCACTCAGCGTTTGGTTGAAATGGAATTTCTATTACCGATAGAAGTACTGAGCGCTCCTGCATTGAACCGTGTCATTCAACGCCATGATCCACTGTCGGCCAAAGCCGGAGATCTTGGTTTTTACACTGTGCAGGGCATGCTGAAGGGCTTTATTGATTTGCTGTTTGAGCATCAAGGAAAGTATTACGTGCTGGACTGGAAATCGAATCATCTGGGGGATGATGTCAGCGCCTATCATGGCGAGCGTTTGAAAGCGGCGATGGCAGAGCATCGCTATGATTTACAATATCAACTCTACGCATTGGCGCTGCATCGATTCTTACGCAGCCGTTTAGCAAACTATGACTACCATCGCCATTTTGGCGGAGTCTATTATCTCTTTTTACGCGGCATGGATGGCGAGTCTGAGCATGGGATTTTCTCAACCAAACCGAGCTTTGAACTGCTTGATGAGATGGACAGATTGATTGATGGAGAAACCGTAGATACTCGCGCGACCGATGCAGGGCAAATGGAGTTAGATTTATGAGCAGTACGCTAATGACAACGCTTAAGCAGTTAGCGGAAAAAGGCGCTATGCGTCAGTTAGATTACCAATTCGCACGTTTTATCGAACAAAAAAGCCAGCAGCAACTTGGCGCTGAACATAGCCAAGCGCTCGGATTTATTGCCGCGGTGGTCAGTGCTGAATTGGCCAAGGGACATATCTGCTTACCTTTAGTGGATGCTTCAACGGCGCAGGGTGTCGACCTCGCAGCTAAGTTAGGCTTGTTTGGTGAGGTAGCATTGGCGGTCAATCAGCACCTATTGGCGATTGATTGGCCTTGGCTACTCAACCGTTCAGACTTAGTCGGACAACAAGGGGAAGCGGTGCCTTTAATGTTTGATGGGCAACGTTTATACCTACACCGTTATTGGCATTATGAAGTTACCTTAGCACAGCGTTTAATCAGCTTTGGGACACCCATGAGCCTAAAGCCTACTGATGTCCAAAAGCTAAAATTGCTGCTCGATACACTGTTTGCGCGTCAATACCACTTTCTGCTCCATGCGCTTCGCCAATTGCCAGAGACAGCCAATGCATCAGCACGCCAGCAACAAGTGTGTGATTTTCTGGATGTGGTCAACGCCGATGAACTTGATTGGAATGAGATTGATCAAGTCATTAGCCAAGCACGTACGGCGAAAGAACTCGAAGCATTAGAGACGCTGATCCCGCAAAGCGTTTGCATCAACTGGCAAAAAGTCGCAGCGGCAGTGGCACTGACACGCCGCTTTGCCGTGATTTCTGGCGGGCCGGGAACCGGTAAAACCACCACGGTTACCAAATTACTAGCCGCTTTGATTACCCAAGCCCAACAGCAAGGTGAGACGCCCACCATTAAATTGGTCGCACCAACGGGTAAAGCTGCGGCACGTTTAACGGAATCGATCGGTAAAGCGGTGGCTGAACTGGCGGTTGAGCCGGCGTTGAAAGCGGCGATTCCCACCGAGTCGAGCACTCTTCACCGTTTATTGGGCGTCATACCTAACAGTGTTGAGTTTCGTCACCATCAGCGTAACCCTCTGCATTTGGATATATTGGTGGTTGATGAAGCATCGATGGTCGATTTACCGATGATGGTCAAGTTAATCGAGGCATTACCCAAACACGCACGCTTGATTTTACTAGGTGATAAAGACCAACTCGCGTCAGTCGAAGCGGGCGCTGTGCTGGGGGACATTTGTTCATTTTTGACCTTAGGCTACAGCCGAGCGAACAGCGAGTACCTAGCTAAGTTAACAGGCTATCAAACACTGATTGCTCATTCACACCCTAACGCAACCCCGATTTCAGACAGCTTATGCATGCTGCAAAAAAGCTACCGCTTTGATGTCCGATCAGGCATTGGTCAATTAGCGAAAGCGATTAATGCTGGGCAAGTGGCTATGGTGGATGAGGTGTTAAAACGTAATTATGCTGATATTACGCACCACTCACTCAGCAGTGAAAGCTATAACCTAATGCTGAAAACCTTAGTCAAGGAGTATGGTCGTTATCTCACGCGCATCGAGAGTTCTGGTGCTTATGCTGCGGAAACTCAAGCCCAAAAAGCCAAAGCCGTATTGGATTGCTTTAATCAATGCCGTTTGCTTTGCGCTATTCGTGAAGGGGATTTTGGGGTAAGTGGTTTGAATCAACGCATTGAACGTGCGCTGGTCTCGCGTAAGTTGATTAAGACTCAAGATGAGATTTGGTATCACGGCCGGCCCGTGATGGTGACGCGTAATGATCATGGGTTGGGTTTGTATAATGGCGATATCGGCATATGCATGCTTGATACGAGCGAGCAGGAACCGCGTTTGAAAGTGTATTTTGAGCTGCCAGATGGGAGCGTGAAAGCCATTTTACCAAGCCGCGTACCAGAGCACGAAACGGCCTATGCGATGACCATCCATAAATCACAAGGCAGTGAGTTTGATCTAACGTTGATGATTTTACCGCCTGATTTTAGCCCGATACTGACCAGAGAGCTTATCTATACTGGCATTACGCGCGCCAAGAAGCAGCTGATGCTTTTTGCTGACATGGGAACGATGAAACGAGGGCTCAAGATAAAAACGCAGCGAGCCAGCGGCTTAGTTACGAGATTAGACAAGAGACTAGCGTAAATCAACAACTAGGATAAACGAGTTTGAGCTGTCCCCACACAGTTTGAAATTTACATGGTATGTTGAATTCATTCTGTTGTTTGGGGAAGCTCAATTACTGATTTGGTGTGCTGCTATGCGAAAGCATGAGTAAAAGAGATGTTTCTGATTTTATAACGATCTTGCGAGCTGAGTATAAAGACTCGTAGCTTGTCGTTAACGGGAAATACGCAATGCACATGTTGGCCTTCAAGGAATTGGTTATCAGCCATATCCCAAAAGCTTTGAAGTGAGTTACGAATAACAGTTTTCATAGAATTTTTGCTCTTAAGTACGTGTCGTAGTAAAAGCAATCCGTGCAAGCCGACCTACTGGTATCTGACCAATCGGTATAAAGCCAAGTTCCTGTGTTGTTCATTAAATGTACATCATTAATGATGTCGGCGGATTCTACACATAATATTAAGTTAAATAAAGCGCTTATTTTGTATACAAAACAATGAGAACGTTTGCACTTGATCAAAGATAAACTATTCACCATAACTTAACGAATAAATACAATATCCTGACGTTAGAGCGTCAGTACTAAAATTTTTGAACGGCGTTGATAGTTGTACAAACTCTGTTTAGTTATCGGTAACGATTCCACACCGACTTCATAAAAACCTTGTTCTCTAAACCAATGCAAACTGTGCGTTGTCAAAACAAAGAGGCGATCTAAACGCATCGATTTTGCTTGTTGCTTCATGTGATTGAGTAACAATAAACCGCGGTTGCCGTCCCGATACTCCTGGTGAATAGCGACACACGCCATTTCTGCCATGCCCTCTTCTGGGTAAGGGTAAAGTGCGGCGCAACCAATCAATAAGCCATCCTTATCAATAATCGTGAATTTGTGGATCTCTTGCTCTAACTGCTCACGTGAACGCCGTACTAATATTCCTTGTTCTTCTAACGGGCGGATTAAATCGAAAATTCCGCCGATATCATCGATCTGTGCCTGACGGACTTGTTCAGCACTTGCCATGACGATCTGAGTGCCGATCCCGTCAAAAGAAAACAGCTCCTGAATTAAAGCACCATCTTGTTTGTAACTGACTAAGTGGCTACGTGGCACACCTGCACGGCACGCTGAAACGGCGGCACGCAGGAAGCGTGAGGTACCTGAGCTATTATCCTGAACTTGGTCGGTATCTGCTTCAATACGCTGCATTATCCTTTCAACATCAGATGGGAACAGTTCAGCAATCGCGTTGCCTTGCTCATCGATAATGCCTTGCTCTGAGCAAAAGCCGATCAGCTTATCTGCTTTTAGGCGTATTGCGACTTGTGTGGCTACTTCTTCAGAGAGCAAATTAAAACATTCGCCAGTGACGGAACTCGCAATTGGCCCCAGTAGCACGATCGAACCTTGGTCAAGCATACGGTTGATGCCTTCAATATCAATACGGCGAATGCGACCACTGTGGCAATAATCGACACCATCATCTATACCTAATGGTTGAGAGATAACAAAATTGCCACTAACGATATTGAGCTGAGTTCCTGCCATTGGCGTGTTATTTAAGCTCATTGAAAGGCGTGCTGTGATAGCGAGTTGGAGCTGCCCCGCGGCTTGCATGACTAAGCTGAGCGCTTCCTCATCAGTGACTCGAATGCCTTTGTGATAAGGAGTGGAGCAATGATGTGTCGCCAGAATCTGATTGATTTGTGGGCGAGCACCGTGCACCAAAACAATTTTGACACCAAGGCTATGCAGCAGTGCGAGATCGCTAATGATATTAGCGAAATTTTTATCGGCAATCGCTTCACCGCCGAGCATGATCACCATGGTTTTACCACGGTGAGCGTTAACATAGGGAGCAGATTGTCTAAATCCTTTAACGAGAGCTGTACTGCGAATTTTCACTCTGAGAGCACCTTGGTGTTTAAATATGTTAAAATAATGACTTTTTATTCGCGTATCGGCAAGTGGTTTTTTGAGTTTGGTGCAATTATTCAATCGCCGATTTTATCTCTGATTTAGGACACGTTAGACTGCTTGCCAATAAAGGCGAAATATGGCCAAAACCAACGAGTTAAGTCGCATGAAAATGACAAAAAACGTAGGCCTTACGGCTACGCCTCAGTTCACAAACTTGCGAAGACGTAAGTACATTGAACGAGGCTTGATGCTGGTTGTGATGATTGGCTTGCTTTCCGTAGCGTCGCTATACGGTGATCTCTTTACTCGGTTGGAAAACTATTTTTCGCCAAAGGATGAGGTGTATGGGGTTTGGGTTGAGCAGTATGTTGCCCCTTATTCAGCCAAACGAATTGAATTGGGGAAAGCAGGCGTGATCAGTAGCGGCCGAGTACTCACCACTTCATTTGAGTTTGATGGTCATTTTTTAGAATACCAGATTGGTGATACGAGCTATCGTTACAAAATGCGTGATGATAACAATACCGAAATGACACAAATGTCGTCGTCGCACTACAATCCAACCTTCCGATTGTCAGGAAAATACCAAAAAAACCTCCGTTAACAATTCGCTGATTGCGGTTTAGGCGCGAGTTTGTCATGCTTTTAGCAACTCAAATAACGGATAACTTCTGTGATTAAGCAAATTTTTCCTCTTGCGGCAGTACTGCTGCTGTTTGGTTGTGCGCAACCGACCGACCGTGCTCAGCAATATTTGGATGGTGATTTCTCTAAAGCGCTCAACAAAGTAGACACGGTGCAGTCCAATACGCCACGTGACTTTACGCAATTTTCCAAACAGAGCGAACAAGTGGTGACTCGCTCGGCGTCGATGGCAGCGATTTATCAACCTTTGTATCAACAGATCAGTGAATGGATTTTGCAAAGTGGTGATCCACAAGATTTGGCGAATTTTGGAATACAAGCGGCGCAGCTTGGTGGTGGCGATAAAAAAGGTAATGTGCTTTTCACTGGCTATTTTTCTCCGGTGATGGAGCTTCGCCATCAACCGGATGAAATATTCAAATATCCCGTATTTGGTTTGCCTGAATGTTCGGCCGATTGCCCAACGCGTGCGCAAATTTATGATGGTGCGTTAGCTGAAAAAGGGCTTGAGTTAGGTTATGCGGCGAACCTGATTGACCCTTTCATTATGGAGGTGCAAGGCAGTGGTTTTGTGCATTTTGAAGATGACGATACGCTTGAGTACTTCGCTTACGCGGGTAAGAATAACAAAGCCTACATCAGTATTGGCAAAGTCTTGATTGAACGAGGTGAAGTGACACGAGAGAAAATGTCACTCAAAGCGATCAAGGAATGGGTGCTAGCCAATGATGAACCGACGGTGAGAGAGCTGCTAGAGCAAAATCCTTCCTATGTCTTTTTTGCGCCCAAAGCGGCAGCCCCTGTCACTGGCTCTGCCGGTATTCCACTACTGCCGATGGCATCGGTGGCCGGAGATCGTTCCATCTTTCCAATGGGCACACCTATTTTAGCAGAAGTGCCGCTGCTCAATGCAGATGGTACATGGAGTGGCGCTCATCAGTTGAGAATGTTGATTGTGCTAGATACGGGCGGCGCGGTAAAAGATAACCACCTCGATCTGTACCATGGCATGGGCGAGCGCGCCGGAACGGAAGCTGGGCATTACAAACATTTTGGTCGCGTTTGGAAACTGGGGTTAGAAAACTCAGCCACACAAGCGCCTTGGGCATTGCCGCCTGAAAAGCTACAATAGTGACACAGGTTTCGACCTAGACTTTTAAATAAAGAGTGCGTATAAATCGCACTCTTTATTTTTCTATCGCTTTCAATCGGACTTTTAATTATGCGTGAACTCGATACCCCCGCTTCAGATAGCTACAACCAACGCTTCGGAGGCACTCGTCGCCTTTATGGAAATCGTGAGGTTGAAATACTGCGTGCTGCGCATGTGTGTGTGATTGGTATCGGTGGCGTTGGCTCGTGGGCAGTCGAAGCATTGGCGCGCACCGGCATTGGCGAGTTAACGCTGATTGATATGGACGATGTGTGCGTCACCAACATCAACCGTCAAATCCATGCGATGAGCGGTACGGTTGGGCAAAGTAAGATTGAAGTGATGGCCGAGCGGGTCAAGCTCATCAACCCTGAGTGTGTGGTGCACTTAATTGATGACTTTATCACGCCAGATAACCAGCACCGCTATTTGAGTCAAACGTTCGATTACGTGCTTGATGCGATAGACAGTTTGAAAGCGAAAGCTTCACTACTGGCTTATTGCCGTAGCAATAAAATTAAAGTGATTACCGTCGGTGGTGCGGGTGGTCAAGTTGACCCAACTCAAATCAAGGTCGCGGATTTAACCAAAACGATTCAAGACCCATTGGCAAAAAAACTCAAAGATACGCTTCGTCATCGCCATAATTTCCCTGTAAACCCTGCGCGTAAGTTTGGTATTGATTGCGTGTTCTCGACAGAGCAGCTCAAATATCCGCAAGCCGATGGCAGTGTGTGCGCGGTGAAATCAACCGCAGAAGGGCCAAAGCGGATGGATTGCGCCAGCGGATTTGGCGCTGCGACGGTTGTTACCGCAACCTTTGGTTTTGTTGCCGTAGCGCGCATTGTTGAAAAGTTAATTCAGAAACATAAGGTGTAACGTTAATGACTCCTTTTCCTGCCTCCCCCTTTGGTCGTGAGATTAGCGCTGATGACATTGTGGCGACCATGCAAAATTTTACTGGCTGGGAAGATCGCTATCGACAAGTGATCCAGTGGGGGAAGTTATTGCCCACGATGCCTGATGCTTTGAAATCGCAGCAAGTCAGTGTTGCAGGCTGCGAGAGTCAAGTATGGTTAGTGGGGCAGGAGCACCAAGGAATATGGTCTTTCTGTGCCGATTCGGATGCGCGGATTGTGCGTGGTTTAATTGCTTTAGTCCTTGCTGCGTACAACGGCAAGACCTACGCACAAATTCAAGCGTTTGATGTGGATGCTTATTTTGAAAAAATAGGCTTGATTGCCCATTTAAGTCCTTCACGTGGTAATGGCCTTAAAGCCATTGTCGATAAGATAAAAAATATCGATCCAAGCTGAGCATCTCCCCCTTTTGATGAAAGGGGGAATTATTACAGCATATCAACCGCTTTAGTGATGGCGGCGATCAACTGTTCAACCTCTTGTTCGGTATTGTAAATACCAAACGAAATTCTCACTGTGCCAGTTAACCCGAGCGCATCCATTAATGGGTGAGCGCAGTGATGGCCAGAGCGAACCGCGATGCCTTGCTGATCGAGTAAGGTGGCTATGTCTTGATGATGAACGCCATCCATCACAAAACTGAGAATACTGGCATTCGGTTGATAGCCGATCACGCGAATATCATCGAGCTGTTGCAGGGCTTGATAAGTACGTGCTTGCAATCTATGCAGGTGAGTTTCTACGGTCGTCCGATTGCAGTTTTGTAACCATTCGATTGCTTTGGCAAGGGCTATCGCTCCTGCGACATTCGGTGTGCCTGCTTCAAATTTCCCCGGCAGTTCGGCAAATGTTGTGCCTTCAAACGACACTTTTTCTACCATCTTGCCGCCGCCATGCCATGGAGGCATTGTTTCAAGCAGCGCTAATTTTCCGTACAGAACGCCAATGCCAGCGGGAGCGTAAAGCTTGTGCCCAGAAAAGAGATAAAAGTCGGCGTCGAGTTCGCGCACGTTGACAGTTTCATGCACAATTCCTTGCGCGCCATCAATCACGACCACCGCGCCGACTTGGTGCGCTAGTTTAATCACAGTTTCAATCGGTTGGCGCGTACCCGTTACGTTGGTGGTATGGGCTAGGGCGACAATTTTGGTTTTACTCGATAATCGTGTTTGAAAAGCCTCAAGATCAAAGTGGCACTCTGGCGTGATGGGGACTTTGACGACGCTTGCTCCGGTTTGAGCCGCGACGATTTGCCAAGGCACTATATTGGCGTGGTGTTCCATTTCACTGACCAGAATCTCATCACCGGCTTGCAATGTATTACGTGCGTAAGTCTGCGCGATCAGGTTGATCGCTTCGGTCGCTCCGCGAGTCCAAATAATCTCTTTGCGAGATGATGCGCCAATAAATTGAGCCATAGTGTCACGCGCCGCTTCAAAATCGCTGGTCGCTTTTGCTGTTAAGCGATGGCTACCACGATGTACATTGGCATTTTGCGTACTGTAGTAATGGCTAATGGCATCTATCACCACTTGCGGCTTTTGCGTGGTAGCGGCGCTGTCTAGATAAATCAGAATTTCGCCATCCACGGCTTGATTGAGCGCGGGGAATTGGTCGCGAATGGTCTGCACGTCAAACATTATTGCTCACCTAACTTGTGATAATTCAATGCTGCCAGTGTCACCATTGGCTGTGCAACTGACCATGCGTGTGCTTTACCTGAGAGTGATATGATGATCTCCATCGCGAACTCAAGTGCTGTTCCCGGCCCTTGGCTGGTGATTAATTGATGGTTTGTATCGATGGTTACGCGTTGATCTCGCCATAAATCAGTGGGGATATGATCGCGAAAAGCCGGGTGCCCTGTCATGATCGCTTGCGGGAAAAGCTGATGATGTTGCAAAACTAAGGCTGGCGTGGCACAAATAGCCGCCAACCATCGACCATGGTTATGCTGTTGCTTGAGCATTTCGATTAGCACTGGATTGTCACGAAAGATCTCAGCGCCTCCAACGCCACCGGGCAGCGCAATCACGTCAAACTCTTCATCGATCACATCCTGCAGTTTACAGTCTGCGGTTAATGTCACTCCGCGTGAGGCTTTCATCATCAATTGCCCGTCGAGATTAGCACTGGCAACCACGACTTGATAGCCAGCTCTGACCATCATATCAATCACGGTGATCGCTTCCATCTCTTCGCAGCCCGTTGCTATCGGGACTAAAATTCGTTTACTCATTGGCTTTTCCAGCGGTGTTCTATCTGTTGAATGGCGTGATATAGCTTACTATTTTCTGGTGTTACGAGCTGATGTTGCTCTGCTTTCTTCAGTAAATAGCCCGTAATAAAGTCTATCTCAGTCTTACGTTGATAGAAAATATCTTGATGCATTGACGAATAATTCTCTGCTGTGGCTTGAATCACCTGCTTAACCTTAGCAAGCAGTGATGATTGAGTGATCGCAAAGCCTTCAGCGCTCATGACATCGGCGACTTCTGCAACAATATTTTCCAGCGGCCGTTGGAAGCGTTCATCGGCTAACTCACCATTGCGACATTGCTCTAATGCGGTGAGCGGGTTAATCGCGCAGTTAATTGCAAGCTTATGCCATAGTGCTTCTTCAATCGTGTTATTCCACATTACGTCTGGCAATGTATGCTGTAGTACATCCACTAGAAACTGACACTGCTTGCCTTGGGCGTTGTAAGCCCCTAATTGAGTTACGCCTTTGCCAGTATGCAATACTTGATTCATTGACGGCTTGAGTGCACCGTGCGTGGTGGTTGAAAGCACAATAGGAAAGTCATTCAGTGGATCCTGCATCGAATCAAGCGCGCCCATGCCGTTGTGCATAAATAGCAAAATGGTGTCACGATTGAGTGTATTCAGCAGCGGAGTGAGCGCTTGCTCGACTTGCCAAGCCTTAACAGTAATCAGTAAGAGATCGGCATGGCAGAGCGCGCTGTGATCATTGCAGGGCAGGGTAATAGACGCCTGTTTATCTAAAGCAATGGAAAGTGAAGATTGAGGTTGTCTGCCCCATAATGAAACGCGGTGTCCAGCAGCATGCAGCTTTGTCGCCCAAAGCAACCCAACCGCGCCCGGCCCAAGCACGACGATATTCATAACACCTCTCCATATTTGACTTTGCGCCAAGGATAATGAGGTAGAAATGGAAAGCAATAAAAATGGCGCTCGAGAGCGCCATTTGCCAAAACTTAGGTTCGATTAGAACTTGTAAGTCACAGCTAGGTAGTGACCAAAGCCAGTTGACTTGAAGCTATTAGTATCTTTGATACCGTAGATATCTTTGTAACCTTTTAGACCGTAACCCACAGCAAAGCGGTCTGAGTGCCAGTAGATACCGTTAAACATAGCGCCGCCATTGCTAGATGTTGCGTATCCTTTGTCTGTTTCCATACCAAATTGGTAATCGATGTAACCTTGGTAAGAGATAAATGAGCCGTTTTCAAAGAAGTAGAAAGGCTTGAACCAGTTGGTTGAGATTTGGAGACCATTCCAATCTTTCTTATTTGAATCGTAAGTACCGTACAGGTTTAAACCTACTTTACCTAGCCAAGGCACATTCACATCAGAGCCAAGGCCCACTTTTTGAGTGTTAACGCCAGAGTTACCACCCCATTCCATTAGCGTAGAGACATACAACTCTTGCACTGGCCCGAAAGACAAATCTTTACCTGTAAGTGCATCTAGTGACATACGAGGTGCAAACTTCATAAAGATTTTTTCGGCACCTTCTTTGTCACTGCTTGGGTTGCTTAGCAGGTTAAAGATATCAACGTAACCGTACAGATCAAAAATCCCTGAGCGGCCGCCAAATTCCATCTCTAGGTAATCATGCGATGACTCACCTGGTAATTCATCGATTGCAGCCATTAGGTTAAATTGCATCCATTTGTAATCGTTTTTATGGATGTCGCCATCTGAATAGTCAGCGGCCATAACTGGAGCAGAAGTTGCAGCCATTAGGCCTAGAGCTAGAAGTGATTTACGCATAAGGGGGACTCTCTATGTTTTGTCATAATTCAGCACACGTATATTTCTGATGTGCGTTCAATTGGCCCGAATAATAACGATAAAAATCTCAATTAAAAGTGATTGCGAATGCAAAAGTGAACAAACTTAGTGACTGCGGTCACGTTAATGAATATTTGCTCGGAACTAAATTAATATTTCGTTCGCTTGCATCTTTAATGTGATTTTAATCACTTAAACGTTTGCTTTGGTATTGTTTTATGCAAATCGATAAACCAACATTTTTAGTTAGTGATCGTTTTGTAATCTTCAACGTATTTATTGACGGGCATGATGAAGAGTGATGAATGATGAAGAAATTGATGCTGTTTCCTTTAGCTTCAATCGTTTTACCAGAAGGGAAAATGAAGCTACGGATCTTTGAATCAAGGTATAAGAGGATGGTCACTCAATCCAGCCAGTCTGACTCTACATTTGGGATTTGTTTGATTGATAACAAAAAAGGCAATAAAGCAAATCAGTTATCTAAATTTGGGATGTTGGTTAAGATTGTTGATTTTGAAGCGCTCGACAATGGGATGTTAGGATTAACCGTGATGGGAATGGAGCGCTTTAAAATAGAGTCAGTAGTGAGCGAATTTGATGGCCTGCGAGTTGCTCAGGTCACGTCATTGCCCAGTTGGCCAGTAAGAGATTTAGAACCTCACGAATGGTATTTAAGCCACCAGATACAAGCGGTTTATCAGCAATTCCCTCAGCTTGGCGAGCTCTATTCGCACTGTTTTTTTGATGATGCCAGTTGGGTGGCGCAGCGATGGCTAGAGCTGCTCCCTATCTCGATTCAACAATTTGATGATTTAATGAGGCAGGATGACGCGCACAGTGCGGTTGACTTTTTATTGCAGGTAATCGAAGTCTCACACTAACTTTGAAAGCGTGTAGTAAACTTAAACGAGAAGTCGCTCTGTAGTAGTGGCTCTGCATAAAAAAGAATACGACGAGTGATCGATGTATGCATTACTCACGTATAAAGGTTTATGGCTACTGTATGCCAATAACAACGGTTACTCCTAAAGGAAGAGCGCAGCATGAGCAGTGATTCTCAGCATAGTGTGTCGCTAAGCCCAAGCTACACCAAGCAAGACTGGGCTGAATGCATGGAACGTGTCAAGCAACGTGATAAGCAGGCGTTTGCCTTAGTGTTTCGTTATTTCTCTCCTCGCTTACAACAGTTTGCGTTTAAGCATGTAGGCAGTGAGCAAGTGGCGTTAGAAATGGTGCAAGAAACTATGACCACGGTGTGGCAGAAATCGCATCTATTCGATAACCGAAAAAGTTCGCTTTCGACGTGGGTTTACACGATTGCACGCAATTTGTGTTTTGATCTCCTGCGTAAGCAGCGCGGACGAGAGTTACATGTTTATGCCGATGATATTTGGCCAACTGACTACTGCCCACCTGATTTGGTTGAACATTATTGTCCTGAACATGACATGTTAAAAGAGCAAATATTAAAGTTTGTGGCGTTGTTGCCTGAAGCTCAGCAAGCCATCGTGAAGGCGGTGTATCTTGAAGAACTGCCCCAGCAGCAGGTTGCGGAGATGTTCAATATTCCTCTCGGTACTGTCAAATCGCGTTTACGACTAGCCGTTGAAAAACTTAGACATTCTATTCAAGCGGAGCAATTATGAGCCACCATCCAAGCAACGAAGTACTGCAGCAGTATGCCAATGGTTCAATTGATGCGGCGCATGGCATTATGATTGCCACTCACCTTGAACTTTGTACTCAGTGTCGTCAACAGGTTCAATACTTAGAAACTCGGGCCGCCGAAGCATTGCTGAGCCAATCGTTGCCGCAACAAAGAATAGCCGTTTCTAATGATGATCATTTAAACCAGATGTTTGAAACGATCACGGCGCTGGATACTCTACACCCATCGACCTTGCGTAAGCCTGAGCCGATAGAAATTAAAGTCAATGATCGCGTTGTGATGCTGCCTAGTACACTGAGCCAACTGATTCGTTTTAAAGGCGAGTGGCGCAGCTATGGTGGTAAAGTTTTTAGTGCCCATCTAGATATTGCTGAAGACTCTCGCATGAACCTGATGTACATCAATCACAACGTGCAGATCCCTCAGCATACACACAAAGGGGTTGAGTCGACCTTGGTGCTCCATGGTGGCTTCAGTGATGAAGATGGGCATTATAAAGTGGGTGATTTCATTCAAAGAGATGCGAGTATTAAACACAGCCCATTTACCAAAGTGGATGAAGATTGTTTATGCTTAACGGTGCTAACTGAGCCGATGCTGTTTACGCAAGGTGTTGCGAGAGTTTTTAACTTATTTGGTAAAGGTCTCTATCCGTAGTCCATAGCAGGCACATCAAATTAAAAAAGGTCGTATTGTACGACCTTTTTTTCATCTAACGCTTATCAATGCCTTGCTTGGCAATATCATCGATGTCTCTCTGCCGAGCTTTTTGCAGTAAATCAGCAAAATAATGGCGCAGTGAGTAGAGCATGATAAGGCTTGGTACTACCATCAGTGCGGTAATAATAAAGAATAGTGACCAATTATTGAGATAGTCGACCAACTCCCCGCTAAAGGAAGCCAGCGTGGTGCGGCCAAAGTTTCCTAGAGAGGCCAATAGCGCATATTGCGTTGCTGAAAATGCCTGCCCTGTTAACACAGTAAGAAACGAAACAAAGGCCACGGTGGAAAACGCAGTGGTAAAGTTATCGACAATTATGGTCGCCAAAAACAGATGCTCATTAGGGCCAACTTGAGCGATCCACGAAAACATCAAATTACTGGCAGACATCGCGATGCCACCAATCATCAAGCCGCGAACAATACCAAATCGCACGTTAAACATACTGCCAATCAAAGTGAAGAATAGGGTTGCTCCCCAACCAATTAACTTCGAGTAGTGGCCAATTTGTTCGTTGCTAAAGCCAATTTCTTTGTAAAATGGAATCGACATTCGGCCAAGAAAAGCTTCGCCAATCTTGAATAAAAAGACAAACAACAGCAGGGTTAGCGCTACTTGCGTGCCATTGCGTTTGAAGAAATCGAGAAATGGTTCGATTACGGTAACGGTGAACCACGCGACGACTTTCGAACCAACTACTTGATTGTGTCGCAGCTCCGCTTGATGCTGTAGTGCTTCGCGATGTGTTTTTGGTTCTCCCACCAAGAGCGTGAAAAGCATTAACAGCCCGACACAGAGTGCCATGCCATAATAAACGGCATTCCAACCGATACTATCGGCGTTTACAAAAGCGAGATAGCCCGGCAGAGAATATCCAGTCCACCACCCCATGATGGCCATGGCGGAGGCTTGTGGCAGCTTATTGGCTTGTGATTTGGGGAAAGTATCGATACGAAAAGCATCAATCGCGATATCTTGAGTGGCAGAAGCGATCGCAATGCCCAAGGCAAGCATTGAGGTAAACATCAAATTTTGGGCTGGATTGACACCCGCAATCAGCAACGTACAGATCAAAATGATCGATTGGCACAAAAATACCCAACTGCGGCGTTGACCTAATAATGGCGTCAGAATGGGTAATTTGACGCGATCCACCAATGGGGCCCATAGAAAATTAATCGCGTAAACTGCGAAGACACTGCCAAAATAACCAATAGCAGCGGTGGTTAAGCCTGCATCTTTTAGCCATCCTGACATATTTGAACCAATCAAAACCCACGGGAAACCGCTCGAACACCCCATCATAAATACCCACAATAGGCGTTTATCAAGATAGCTACGGATAGTTTCCATCCAAGTGAGAGAGGAGGAGGTTGATGGCATACAGCGAATCCTTGTCAGTAAAGCAGCTTAGGTCGAAAGGCGACCCAATAAAATCAAACGCCGATAAATCGGCGTTGGTATGGTTATTGTTCTAGTGTGACATTCGTAATAACGATTGGTTCGATGGGGACGTCTTGCATTCGCCCTTTCGTGCTGGTCGGCTGTTGAGCCATTTTTTGCACAACATCAAACCCTTGCGTGACTTTACCAAAGACTGCATAACCCGGTGGGCGAGCGTTGTAGTTGAGAAAATCATTATCGACCAAGTTAATAAAGAATTGGCGAGTAGCTGAGTTAGGATCATTGGTACGGGCCATTGCGATCGTCGCGGTGTCATTAGTCAACCCATTGCTCGCTTCATTTTTGATGGGAGCGTAAGTGGTGAGTTGTTTTAAATCCGCATCAAATCCGCCGCCTTGTGCCATAAAGCCTGGGATAACGCGGTGGAACTGGCTGCCAACATAACTGCCATCTTCAACATATTTTACGAAGTTTGCGACAGTCGTTGGCGCTTTCTCTGTATTAAGTTCAACAGTAAATGACCCTAAGTTCGTCTCAATTAGGACGTTGGGCGCCGAAAACGCAGTGCAACTGACGAGCGCTAATGTCGTAACGAGAGAGCGTAACATTAAAAGCGCTCCTGTAAATAACCATTAAGTTCGCTGTCATTGGCAATTTCTTTAAGTACCAAGTTCATGACATCGTTGAGTACCATTTCAATCTCATCATTTGAAGCGCTGAGTGTACCGGAACGTTTCGCCGTTCCGTTGAACGTTTTTACCAATTTGCCTTTTGGTGTTTCCGCGGTGATTTCAAGTGTGACACTGCCATCCATTTCATTCGACATGACGCTGTGTTTTACCGTCACTAGTGCTTCTGCAATTTCAACGGTGACATTGTTTTCGCTGTTCACTGTTAAGCGATAGCCTTGAGAGCTAAATTGTTCTGCCAACGCATTCTCAACCGCAATGCGAACATTTTGTTTGGCATGAATTGGCTCAATATTAGAGCGGCCACTATCCACTAAAGCCACATATTGCGCCGATCGAACATCTTTGCTAACCAGAGTAAAGGCTTTATTGTTGACGACCGTATTTTTGCTGGTCGTTGCAGTAGGCATAAAGTTGATTTGCTGTTGCTGAGGTGCGGCACAAGCGGTGAGTAATGCGATTGAGGCTGCGAGAACCAGTTTTTTCATGGTCATTTCCTTTCTTATCCTTGCCTATTTAGTTGCTTGTAAGATAACAAATTTATGGTTGGTCGCGACAGTTTTTACCTGCCCTTGGCCAAATAATCTTGCTAGTTTTACATCGTAGCCGAGGTGGCGATTGCCGATCACTAATAATCGTCCCCCTTTTTTAAGAACATGCTTTGCATCACAGAACATCTGCCAAGCAATGTGATCCGTGATAGCTTGTTGTTGATGGAATGGTGGGTTACACAATACTAAACAGCTACTCTCTTGTTGAAAACCATCTAAGCAGTTATTCGCAATGCATTGAATATTGCGATCTTCTCCTAAATTCTCCAGCAAATTTAGCTTTGCAGACTCGACGGCCATCAAGCTTTCATCAACGCAGGTCATTCGTACTTGAGGATTGAGTTGGCCCATCTTGATTGATAACACCCCGTTGCCGCATCCAAGATCGATGATGTGCTGTAACTTAGGATCTTGTGGAAGATGCTGTAGAAAAAAGCGTGCGCCGAGATCCAATCCTTCACCTGAGTAGACATTCGGCAGATTTTTTAGACGGATGGATTCGCTTTCTACGGCCCATTCAGTTATGGGTTCCACCGTTTCAATCGGTGATACGTTCGGTGCTGAAAAAACGAGGCGGTGTTTTTTCCATGCAAGAGAAGTGCTTGTTGAACCTAAATACTTTTCAAATAAGTTTAAGGTTGATGTGTGGATCTCTTTCGCTTTGTTGACCGCTATCACAGGGCAATCTTGGGCAAGGGACTGACGGAGTTGGCTTAATTGCCAAACCAAGTGACGATTGCTCTTGGGCAATTGAAAAAGCACCAGATCGACCGATTCAGGGATGGCATCCATTGTTGAGAGCAATTGCACGTTGCGGCACTGATTGCGCTGAAGATTGTTTAACGTACCTTGTTGCGAAATAAAAGAGTCGCTCATCATGGTGACGTGATGCTTATCTGCAAACCAACACGATAGAGCGCCAAAGTGATCGTTTAAAATAAGGATGCGTTTGCCTATTGCTAAATTCAACGCTTCAATATGATTAATCATATATTCATCGCCCGCATCCCAAGCTTGTAATGTTTCGTTTGAACGATGTGGGAAACGGTGCAAGCTCAACGTTCGATCATGCAGTGCCAACTCTGTTTTCATAATTTTTTATAGGTCGTAGTGAGAATTACGGATGCATTGTCTCAAATGGCGTAGAAACAAGGAACCAAAACCTTTCGCTATTCTATAAGGCTAGTTAAACTTAAATCTCTTTACACTCGTATATGTTCTCATGCTCTTATTTGAGGAAGAAAGGCAACGGTATGATCCAACCCATAATCGAACAAAAATTGCATCAAGCATTTCACCCTGATTATTTGAAAGTCGAAAATGAAAGCTATATGCACAATGTGCCTTCAGGATCGGAAAGCCATTTTAAAGTCATTGTGGTGAGTGACCGTTTTGAAGGAATGCGTTTGATTGGCCGTCACCGACAGGTTAACCAAGTGTTGGCAGAAGAGTTAGCGAACCACATTCATGCACTCTCGATTCATACCTACACACCACAAGAGTGGCAGGCGCAAATTAGTGGCGTACCTGATAGTCCTATGTGTATGGGCGGTGGAAAATAACTCGTTCAGAACCGTCTAAATATGCTGTTCTCTTGTTCTGTTTTTGAGCGGAATATTAACAGTATTTAAACAAATTGACGAGATGAACAAGTTGAGAGAAATTGTTTTAGGTAGTGAATAAAAATAAATACTCATAAAGGGTAAGGAATAGGTTATTTGTGCGATGCTTCAAAGTTATGACTATTCGCTAGCCTTTATGATTCAAATCCTTCCAAATAAAACGACTTATCAGAGGATTGGTCATGGCATCAGGTTCCGAAAAAATGCTAGACTATTGCACCTAATGGATCTCATACCATACTTGTGATGAGGTTATTAAAAGGATGTTGCGGTTCTGGCGTTTAAAACAAGCCAAAATCGGACACAGAAATGTCGTGTCTAAGGCTGGTTTAACTTTCATTTGGCCTCTTATCAAGAACGACCATGAAAGATAAACAAGCCTTGAACTTACGCAATTAAAAGAATCTTTTTCCCGATAAAATAGTGCAAGTGCGTATGATTACAATAAAAAGGGGTTTGGACCTTCCTATTGCAGGAACTCCTTCCCAGGTGATTAATGATGGTAAGACCATCACTAAAGTCGCCTTGCTTGGCGAAGAGTACGTTGGCATGCGTCCTACCATGCATGTTCGCGTAGGCGATGAAGTAAAGAAAGCTCAAATTCTTTTTGAAGATAAAAAGAATCCGGGTGTTAAATTTACTTCACCAGCAAGCGGTAAGGTTATCGAAGTCAATCGTGGCGCCAAACGTGTCCTACAATCCGTAGTGATTGAAGTGGCAGGTGATGAGCAAATCACGTTCGATAGCTTTGAAGCTAGCCAACTAGCAAGTATTGACCGTCAAACGGTTAAAACTCAGTTAGTTGAGTCTGGTCTTTGGACTGCGTTGCGTACTCGTCCGTTTAGCAAGGTTCCAGCAATTGAGTCTTCAACTCAGGCTATTTTTGTGACAGCAATGGATACCAATCCATTAGCGGCAAAACCTGAGACGATCATTAATGAGCAATCTGAAGCATTCGTCGCTGGTCTCGATATCCTTTCAACTCTGACTGAGGGCAAGGTTTACGTCTGTAAATCTGGTACTAGCTTACCACGCTCTTCACAGCCAAACGTTGAAGAACATGTGTTTGATGGCCCACACCCTGCTGGTCTTGTAGGGACTCACATGCATTTCCTCTATCCAGTAAATGCAGTCAATGTGGCGTGGAGCATCAATTACCAAGACGTGATTGCGTTTGGTCAATTGTTCTTAACCGGTGAGCTATACACACAACGAGTGGTGTCGCTTGCAGGACCCGTAGTCAACAAACCTCGTCTTGTCCGTACTCAGATTGGTGCTAGCCTCGAAGAGTTAACGGATAACGAATTGATGCCGGGCGAAGTTCGTGTCATCTCTGGTTCTGTACTTTCTGGTGTGAAAGCGGCGGGGCCTGTAGCTTATCTTGGTCGTTACCACCTCCAAGTATCGGTTCTGCGTGAAGGTCGTGACAAAGATTTTCTTGGTTGGGCAATGCCTGGCAAGAACAAATTTTCAGTCACTCGCTCTTTCCTTGGTCATCTATTCACAGGTCAGTTGTTCAACATGACAACCACAACCAATGGTAGTGATCGTGCGATGGTACCTATTGGTAACTATGAAAAAGTGTTGCCACTAGATATGGAACCAACGCTCCTACTTCGTGACCTATGTGCAGGTGACATCGATAGCGCTCAACGTCTCGGTGCCCTTGAACTGGACGAAGAAGATCTCGCATTGTGTACCTTTGTATGTCCTGGTAAATATGAATATGGTCAGCTACTTCGTGAGTGCCTAGACAAGATTGAGAAGGAAGGGTAATTTTCATGGGCCTTAAAAAGTTTCTTGAAGACATCGAGCATCATTTTGAACCTGGCGGCAAACATGAAAAATGGTTTGCCTTGTATGAAGCAGCCGCAACGCTTTTTTATACGCCTGGTTTAGTTACAAAACGAAGCTCACACGTTCGTGATAGCGTTGACCTCAAACGCATCATGATCATGGTTTGGCTAGCGGTATTCCCAGCGATGTTCTGGGGTATGTATAACGTTGGTCACCAATCGATTACTGCACTTAACCATCTGTATTCTGGCGCTGAATTGGCGACAGTCATCAGTGGTAACTGGCACTATTGGCTAACTGAAATGCTTGGCGGTACATTAAGTACGCAAGCCGGTTGGGCAAGTATGATGCTGCTCGGTGCGACTTACTTCCTACCTATCTACGCCACGGTATTCTTGGTCGGTGGTTTTTGGGAAGTGCTGTTTTGTATGGTGCGTAAGCATGAAGTTAACGAAGGTTTCTTTGTAACTTCAATTTTGTTTGCTCTGATTGTTCCACCCACACTGCCTTTATGGCAAGCCGCTTTAGGGATTACCTTTGGCGTGGTTGTTGCCAAAGAAATCTTTGGTGGTACCGGGCGTAACTTCCTAAACCCAGCATTAGCCGGTCGTGCTTTTCTATTCTTCGCCTACCCAGCACAGATCTCTGGTGACGTTGTTTGGACAGCTGCAGATGGTTTTTCAGGTGCAACGGCGCTAAGCCAATGGGCTCAAGGTGGTAACGGTGCTCTGATCAATAAGGTCACTGGCGAAGCCATTACTTGGATGGACGCATTTGTTGGTAACATTCCTGGCTCTATCGGTGAAGTATCGACGTTAGCACTGGCGATTGGCGCGGCATTTATTGTCTACATGGGCATTGCTTCATGGCGCATTATTGCGGGTGTTATGGTAGGTATGATTGCCATATCAACGCTGTTCAATGTTATTGGTTCAGACACAAATGCAATGTTTAATATGCCTTGGCATTGGCACCTAGTACTTGGTGGCTTTGCGTTTGGTATGTTCTTCATGGCAACCGACCCAGTATCGGCTTCATTTACTAACAAAGGTAAATGGGCATACGGTATTTTGATTGGTGCAATGTGTGTGATGATTCGTGTGGTTAACCCAGCTTACCCAGAAGGTATGATGCTGGCGATCTTATTTGCGAACCTATTTGCACCTTTGTTTGACCATATTGTGATTGAGAAGAACATCAAACGGAGACTAGCACGCTATGGCAAGTAATAACGATAGCATTAAAAAAACGCTGTTTGTTGTTATCGCATTGAGCTTAGTGTGCTCAATCATCGTATCGACAGCAGCGGTTGGCCTGCGTGACAAGCAAAAAGTTAACGCAGTACTTGATAAGCAAAGCAAGATTGTTGAAGTTGCAGGCATTAACGAGTCTGGTAGCGTGCCAGAGCTTTTTGCTAAATACATTGAACCTCGTTTGATTGATTTTAAAACCGGGAACTTTGTTGATGGCGATGCAACGGCCTATGATCAACGCAAAGCTTCTAAAGACCCAGCTCAATCTATCAAGCTAACAGCGGAACAAGATAAAGCGAAGATTATTCGTCGTGCCAATACTGGGGTTGTTTACCTAGTGAAAAGTGGCGACGAGATTTCTAAAGTGATTGTTCCCGTTCACGGTAATGGTTTGTGGTCAATGATGTACGCATTTGTGGCTGTAGAAACCGATGGTAATACCGTTTCCGGCATTACTTACTACGAACAAGGTGAAACTCCGGGATTGGGTGGTGAAGTTGAAAACCCATCATGGCGAGCTCAATTTGTTGGCAAGAAATTGTTTGATGACAACCACCAACCTGCAATTAAAGTTGTGAAAGGTGGCGCTCCTGCCGGATCTGAGCATGGCGTTGATGGACTTTCTGGCGCAACACTGACCAGTAACGGTGTTCAACACACTTTCGACTTCTGGTTAGGTGATATGGGCTTTGGTCCATTCCTAGCAAAAGTTCGTGACGGAGGTTTGAACTAATGTCTAGCGCAAAAGAGATTAAAAAGAGCATTCTAGCGCCAGTGTTGGATAACAACCCAATTGCACTTCAAGTGCTTGGTGTCTGTTCTGCCCTTGCGGTAACCACTAAATTGGAAACGGCGTTTGTTATGACGCTAGCCGTTATGTTTGTAACGGCTTTCTCTAACTTATTCGTTTCGTTAATTCGTCACCACATACCTAACAGTGTGCGTATCATCGTTCAGATGGCGATCATTGCTTCATTGGTTATTGTTGTTGACCAGATCCTACGTGCTTATTTATACGATATCTCGAAACAGCTATCGGTGTTCGTAGGGTTGATCATTACTAACTGTATCGTAATGGGCCGTGCTGAAGCATTTGCAATGAAGTCGGCACCGATTCCTTCCTTTATCGATGGTATCGGTAATGGTCTGGGTTATGGTTTTGTATTGATCACTGTTGGTTTCTTCCGCGAACTTCTTGGTTCAGGCAAGCTATTTGGAATGGAAGTTCTACCTCTTGTGAAAGATGGTGGCTGGTATCAACCTAACGGTTTGATGCTGCTAGCACCTTCGGCATTCTTCCTAATTGGCTTCATGATTTGGGCGATTCGCACGTTCAAACCTGAACAACTAGAAGCGAAGGAGTAAGGGCGTTATGGAACATTATATCAGTTTGCTTGTTCGATCGATTTTTATCGAAAACATGGCACTCTCTTTCTTCTTGGGTATGTGTACATTTCTTGCTGTATCTAAGAAAGTAAAGACATCGTTTGGTTTAGGGATTGCGGTTACTGTTGTTCTGACCATTTCAGTACCAGTGAATAACTTGGTTTATAACTTGTTACTTAAACCGGGTGCATTGGGTGAAAATATTGATCTTACATTTCTAAATTTCATTACCTTTATCGGTGTTATTGCCGCATTGGTACAGATCTTAGAGATGATATTGGATCGTTTTTTCCCACCTTTGTATAACGCGCTGGGCATTTTCTTACCTTTAATCACAGTGAACTGCGCCATTTTTGGTGGTGTATCTTTCATGGTTCAGCGTGATTATAACTTTGCTGAATCCGTCGTTTACGGTTTCGGTTCGGGTGTGGGTTGGATGTTAGCGATTGTCGCTCTTGCCGGTATCCGTGAGAAAATGAAATATTCAGATGTACCTCCGGGTTTACGTGGTTTAGGGATTACCTTCATCACGGCGGGTCTAATGGCGTTAGGCTTTATGTCTTTCTCTGGTGTTCAACTGTAAGTCGGGTAAACCGCAACAATTAAGGAATAGTCAATGGACATTATTCTTGGTGTAGTGATGTTTACCCTGATTGTTCTAGCACTCGTTTTGGTAATTCTATTTGCTAAATCTAAGCTAGTTCCAACAGGCGACATTACAATTTCAATTAACGGTGATGCAGATAAGTCTATTGTGACTAATCCAGGTGGTAAGCTACTGAGCGTACTTGCAGGCTCTGGTGTCTTTGTATCATCGGCGTGTGGTGGTGGCGGCTCTTGTGGTCAATGCCGTGTAAAAGTGAAATCTGGCGGTGGTGATATTCTTCCTACTGAACTTGATCACATTACTAAAGGTGAAGCTCGTGAGGGTGAACGTTTAGCGTGTCAAGTGGCTGTGAAAACAGACATGGATATTGAACTTCCTGAAGAAATTTTTGGTGTTAAAAAGTGGGAATGTACCGTTATCTCTAACGACAACAAAGCCACCTTCATTAAAGAGCTTAAACTTCAGATCCCTGATGGCGAGTCAGTACCTTTCCGTGCTGGTGGTTACATTCAGATCGAAGCGCCAGCACACCACATCAAATATTCAGATTTTGACGTGCCAGAAGAGTATCGTGGCGATTGGGACAAATTTAACCTGTTCCGCTACGAGTCAAAAGTTGATGAAGACATTATTCGTGCTTACTCAATGGCGAATTACCCTGAAGAGTTCGGTATTATTATGCTAAACGTGCGTATTGCTACGCCGCCGCCTAATAATCCCAATGTGCCACCGGGTCAGATGTCTTCTTACATTTGGTCACTGAAAGAAGGTGATAAATGTACTATTTCTGGTCCATTTGGTGAGTTCTTTGCCAAAGATACGGATGCAGAAATGGTCTTTATCGGTGGTGGTGCGGGCATGGCTCCAATGCGCTCACACATCTTCGATCAGCTTAAGCGTTTAAAATCTACCCGTAAGATGTCTTATTGGTATGGTGCGCGCTCTAAGCGTGAGATGTTCTACGTTGAAGATTTTGACGGCCTTGCAGCTGAAAACTCGAATTTCGTATGGCACTGTGCGCTTTCTGATCCAATGCCTGAAGATAACTGGGATGGATACACAGGTTTCATCCACAATGTATTGTATGAAAACTATCTGAAAGACCATGAAGCGCCTGAAGATTGTGAATACTACATGTGTGGTCCACCGATGATGAATGCGGCTGTGATTGGCATGCTGAAAAACCTTGGTGTAGAAGATGAGAACATCCTTCTTGATGACTTCGGTGGTTAATTCACTGAAGTAAGTAAAACCCATGGCTGGCTCTGATGAGTCAGCCATTGTTTTTTTCAAGTTTTAGTTTTGCCTTGTGGCTTTGAATTCCAACTCAGTTAACATAGAAAATAGGTGTAGGAATTTCTTTTCTATAACCACTTCTTTTCTATATTCACTTTCATTTTTAGGAGTAAACAAGTGAAAAAATGGCTTGTTGCGTTAGCTTCTCTATTCATCTTAGCGGGTTGTGAAAAATCGGTTGAGCAAGTTCATCTCAGTGGCCCTACTATGGGCACGACTTACAATATTAAGTACCTGAAAGCTGAAGGGATCCCTAGCTCGGAGGCTCTCCAAAAGGAAGTTGATCGGTTATTGGAAGAAGTGAACGATCAAATGTCGACCTATCGTAAAGATTCTGAGCTCAGCCGTTTTAATCAATATCAAGGAACGGAACCTTTTACGGTTTCTTCTCAAACCGCAACCGTGGTGAAAGAAGCGCTGCGTCTTAACGGTCTTACTTTAGGTGCATTGGATGTCACTGTTGGTCCTTTGGTTAACCTATGGGGTTTTGGCCCTGAAGCTCGTCCTGATGTGGTGCCAAGCGATGCTGAATTGGCTGAGCGTAAAAACAATATAGGCATTGAGCATCTTAGCGCAACCGACACTACGTTAAGTAAAGATCTTCCTAATCTCTATGTGGACCTTTCAACTATTGCGAAAGGATGGGGAGTCGACGTGGTCGCTGACTACATTCAATCACAAGGCATTGCCAATTACATGGTTGAAGTCGGTGGTGAGATGCGCTTAAAAGGCGTAAATCGAGAAGGCGTACCTTGGCGAATCGCTATAGAAAAACCGACAGTTGATGAACGTACCGCTCAAGAGATCATTGAACCTGGTGATCTGGCAATTGCCACTTCAGGTGATTACCGTAATTATTTTGAGCAAGATGGTGTGCGTTATTCTCACATTATCAATCCAATCACTGGCAAACCCATCCATAATAAAGTGGTATCAGTTACCGTTTTGGATGCATCTTCAATGACGGCAGATGGCCTAGCGACTGGATTAATGGTACTAGGAGAGACGAAAGGTATTGAGGTTGCAGAGCAATACAATATTCCTGTGTTCATGATTGTGAAAACAGAACAAGGTTTTGAAGAGATTGCCTCCAGCGCATTTAAGCCATTTCTAAATAAAAAGTGAGTTAAGTTATGAATACTTTTTTCATTACATTCAGTGTATTTCTGTGTGTCATTGCCGCGATGGCGGTTGGCTATGTCTTTCAAAAGAAAGTAGTCAAAGGCAGCTGTGGTGGATTAGGTGCTGTTGGCATTGAAAAAGTGTGCAATTGCCCAGAGCCTTGTGATGCACGTAAAAAACGCGAAGCTAAGGCCGCAGCAAGAGCTGAAAAGTTAGCGCATTGGGAAAAAGATCGTATCGCCTGAGCTACGATTGAAGAGCCTGTTTTGTGCAGGCTCTTTAATTTTTAAAAGCAATTCATTTCAATCCATAGAAACCAAGAATATACTGTTCATGTATACAGTCATTTGATGGTTTTGAATTGGAAAATAAAATCAAAAAAATTATCCATATTGATATGGATTGTTTCTACGCTGCGGTAGAAATGCGTGATAACCCCGAATATAGGCATCGCCCTCTAGCCGTTGGTGGTCATGAAAAGCAGCGTGGTGTGTTAAGTACTTGCAATTATGAAGCGAGGAAATTTGGCGTTCGTTCCGCAATGCCGACCGCTCAAGCTTTAAAATTATGCCCCAATCTGCTGGTCGTTCCGGGGCGAATGTCGGTATACAAAGCTATCTCCATTCAAATCCGACAGATATTCGAACGTTATACTTCCATTATTGAGCCGTTATCATTAGATGAAGCATTTCTTGATGTGAGTGATTCACCGCTATGTCAAGGAAGCGCAACATTGATAGCTCAAGCTATTCGCCATGATATTCACAACGAACTCCAACTGACCGCCTCTGCAGGTGTAGCACCTGTAAAATTTTTGGCTAAAGTGGCCTCTGATATGAATAAGCCTAACGGCCAATTTGTAATACCACCCGATAAAGTACAGCAGGTGGTCGATTCATTGCCGCTAGAGAAAATACCCGGTGTCGGTAAGGTTAGTCTGGAAAAGTTGCACCAAGCGGGTTTTTATAAGTGTGAAGATATCAAGCTAACGGACTATCGAGAGCTACTTCGTAACTTTGGCAGATTAGGCGCTTCACTATGGAAGAAAAGTCATGGAATTGATAATCGCGAAGTCGTGACAGAGAGAGAGCGCAAATCATTAGGTGTCGAAAGAACATTTAGTCAAAATATCTCAAGTTATGAAGAGTGCTGGCAGGTGATTGAACATCATCTCTATCCAGAGATAAAAGCGAGGTTAGACAGAGCGAGTGTTGATGGGTCGATTGTCAAACAAGGGATCAAAGTCAAGTTTGCCGATTTTCAACTTACGACGATTGAGCATCTTCATCCACAGTTAGAGCTCAATGATTTTCGAACCCTTTTGGAGAATATTTTGTTGCGGCAAAATGGGCGAGAAATTCGCTTACTTGGTTTACAGGTGATGTTAAAGCCAGAAATGCTCAATAAGCAGCTCAGTTTTTTTTAAATTAGTGAAACAAACTAACATTTATGTCATTAAATTGACGGTTTTAGGTTGAAATCATTTATATTGCTAGCGAGAAGCACTAACTCATCAAATATCCACACCTGATATGGTTAGTCATAAAACGATCGATGAGAGAAAACAATGAAAAAAGTAGTGTTAGTCACTTTAATGTTGCTGAGCTCCCCTTTGTGGGCAGCGCAGTGCCGAGTTGATGTGAACCATGAAGTTCACCTTGATGGTGATAAGGTTGAAATTCTTAAAACGAGCACCGACACTGTTTTGATAGATAAACAGAATAATCTCTATATCCGTGGTGAAAAGATGGAACTCGACAGTGAGCAGAAAACGGCCCTTGAGCAGTATAGAGAAAGCATGAATGCTTCATTGCCTAAAGTAAAACAGATGGCGAGTGATGGCTTAGCGTTGGCGAATGATATTTTGGATGATGTTGCGAAAAGTATTGAATCTCCCAACGCCTTCGATAGCGCCAAGCAATCCATGGCTGCTTTTTTTACTAATATTGAATCTCGTTATTATAAAGATGGCGAGCTGGTTCTCCCTGCGCAGACTTTTGAATCAATGACGCAAACTTGGGCCGATGATTTTGAAAAAGCGAAAGCTTTATTTAACAAAGAGTTTATATCCGGTGCCTTCGATGCTCTTTCACTGAAAATGAGAGAAGAGGGTGGATTAAATATCACAAAATTGACCGATACCATGGCGGACTTAAAAGTTAAGTTAGCCGAGCGAATTCAAGAAAACGCCGCCACAATTCAAAAAGAGAGTCGTGATTTTTGTGAGTCTCTTGATGATATGGTTGAGCAGGAGCAACAACTGCACCAAAAAATACCAGTATTAAAAGATTATCAAGTCTTTACCATCTAAACTTAAAGAGCACATTCGGTGCTCTTTATTTGTGTCTATGATGTTAGGTTAATTTACTGGTATGGATGTTGTTTAATAATTTTAGCTTGAGACGGTTAACAGCATTAGTTTCAATAGCCTTCGTTGTGCTGTTTATTTTGTGTTATCTGCTATTTAAGTTTATGTGGTCTTATGATCGCGCCGTTGAAGATGCTCTTTCCTTGCAACGAGGTGAGGTTAACCGAGTTCGAACTGTTCTTAATATGCAAAAAACGGACATGGGGGCATCGTTGGCTGATTATGCCGCATGGAATGAAATGGCCGATTTTATTGCTAAGCCTAATGATGATTTTATTCGCGACAGTATTGGTACTCACATCTTTGAATCCAAGTCATTAGACGGTATTTTTATTTTTAATCCAGATGTGCAATTAGTTTGGGGCCAGCGCTACGACTATGAGACTGGCCATGAAGCCAGTTATGATGCGATTCGATATAATTTTGGTGATATTTTAGCGGACGCGATGAAAGCACCAAAAGATTTCATCAAACCGAATCTCAGTTTTATCGTGATAGACGACAAACCTTTTATCGTTGCAACCTCTCGGGTTTGTAATAGTGACGCAAAGGAATGCGACAAAGGTTATTTACTTTTTTTAAAAAGGATCAGTGGACAGTTTATCAATGAGCTTGTGATTGCAACTGGGGTGAATGTGGAAGTGATGCTGATCAAAAGTCTTAATGATCAAACAGTTGCAGCGCCACATGAAGATAATATCTCTTACCTTGAAATGCTTGATTATCGCAATCGTCTTACTGTGTTGATTAAAGTAAGTCATACCGTTAAAGTCCCACCGTTTATTCAATGGCAGGAGCTGTCTGGGCTTGCTTCATTCTCTATCCTAATGTTTTTCTTGAACTTAGTTGTAGCGAATAAAGTAGTCAAGCCAATCAATGATGCCAATCAAGTACTGGATCAATTTAAAGCATCGGGTGGAAAGATGCCTAGTGAGCGATCCTTCATATCGAAGGAAATGAAAGAGTTTTCTCGTACGATGAACCAAATAGTATGGGAGCTGGAAACCAGTCGGCGTGAATTAAAATGGCAATCAGAGCACGATCCACTCACACGTATTGCGAACCGCCGTCGTTTAGAAAAGGTCTTTAAAAGCTATATTGTTGATTATCAATTTAGATATATCGTATTGTTTTTAATCGATATTGACTATTTTAAATTGTTCAATGATCACTACGGCCACTTAGAGGGTGATGAAGCATTGAAATCTGTTGCGACCAGCTTAAAAAAATTGGATTTTGGCGGTGAAAAACTGGTTGCTCGATTTGGTGGAGAAGAGTTTTGTGTAGTTTTGGCGAGCGACATCGAAATTGATGGTCAAGCTTATGCTAAACGACTGATCGAATCGGTTGAATCGCTGCGCATCACCCACCAATTTTCCCCGGCGAAGAAGACGCTTTCAATCAGCGTTGGAGGGGTTGAAATTGATACCCGACAGCTGAATCACTATCTAGATTTCTTTCATGTGGCTGATAGAGCACTTTATGCAGTCAAAGCACAAGGAAGAGGTCGTTATCTCGTGCAAAAATTCACCTCTAATCTCCCGTTAACATTGCCTGTTCAATAATCTTTACGCAGTAAATTCTGTTTATTTTTGCAATGCTTGTTTAATAAATAAGCAGTGGAATTGCTCTATTTGGTTGCCTGTATTACCGTACTAGCTAACTAGTCTATTGATATTTGTGTGAGTGGTATGACACAGTCTGATTCTCGTGAACATTTTGGTTCACGTCTTGGTTTTATTCTTGCGGCGGCGGGTGCGGCAGTTGGCCTAGGTAATATCTGGGGCTTTCCAACCCAAGCGGCAAGCAACGGCGGCGGCGCATTCTTATTGGTTTATTTGGTGATGATCATGGTCGTTGCCTTCCCTATGTTAGTGGTTGAAATGGCGATAGGCCGTTTTGGGCAAGCAAACCCTGTTGATAGCATGCGCTCATTAACGCCTCATCCACTAGGTAAAATGGTCGGTGGCTTTGTCGGTTGGATTGGTTTGAGTGTTCCGAGTGCGGTACTGGCGTTTTACAGCATCGTCGGTGGCTGGCTAATCTGCTTTTTACTCGGTGCGATGACAGAGTTATTGGGTTTTGTGGAAATCACAGCTTGGTTGAAAGGGTTTAGTGTTGAGCGTAACTTATTCGGAACCTTAGTGTTTTATATTTTGACGATTCTAATCGTGCAAGGTGGTGTTAAAGACGGGATTGAGAAATGGTCAACGCGTTTAATGCCTGCATTGTTTGTACTGTTTGGTGTGCTGTTTGTTTACATCATGATGCAAACTGGTGCGATGGAAGGTTTACAACACTATTTGGTCCCTGATTTTTCAAAGGTGTTTGACAGACATCTTTTACTGGCGGCAATGGGACAAGGCTTTTTTTCATTAACCATTGGTGGCTGCTCGATGCTGATTTACGGCTCTTATCTGAGTAAGCAAGAAAACCTGCCGAAGATGGCACTAAATGTGACTTTAGTTGATACTGCCGTGGCTTTCATTGCTGGCCTTGTTGTGTTGCCTGCGATGTTTGTTGCGATGCATAAAGGTGTGGAAATCTATGCCGCTGACGGTTCTTTACTAAATTCAGACACGCTCGTTTTTACCGTGTTGCCATTGATGTTTGATAGCCTTGGTTGGATGGGGCAGGTGTTTGCTATCGTATTTTTCACTTTACTGACGATCGCCGCGTTAACCTCTTCTATCTCTATGCTGGAATGCCCTGTAGCCTTAGTCAGCGAGCGTTTTAATACGAAACGCGCACCAACAAGCTGGGTATTAGGCGCGTTAATTGCGCTAGTCAGTGTCGTTATTGTTTATAATTTTGGTGCGCTATTTGGCTTAGTGGCAACGGTTGCGACGCAATATTTGCAGCCGACAGCTGCGCTGATGTTCTGCCTATTTGGCGGTTGGGTATGGCGTCGTCACGCGAAGGTCAAAGAGTTAGAACAAGGTTTCCCTGAGTTCCAATTGGGTTGGTTTGGTAAAATCTGGCCTTGGTACGTGAAATTTGTCTGCCCTGTATTAGTGGCTACGGTGATTTGGGCTTCGTTCGGTTAATGAATTACTTTTTTCCTCCCACCCACACTTAAACAGCATAAAGCCCTTTGAATAAGGGCTTTATTATTGAACTTATGTGTCTCTATTGTTTAGAGTTATCGACTATTTAGACCATCGACGGTGGCATCAAGTGTCCCGTGGTCAGAGGTTCTAAATCGCTGTCTGCGACCTCTTCAATAAAATCGCCCACGACTTGCTCAACCATCTCATCGCTTTGCGAGAAGTAGGCGAGATGGAATACGGCATCCCCTTCATTAACAAGAGGCAGAGTTTGTTGGCCAATCACAATACCACCCTTATTGGCTCTTAATTCGACTTCAACATGACCAAGCGGTGAGTTGATATAGGCAAGCACTTGTCCTTTTTCGACCTTGTCACCAAGCGTCACCACAGTGCGCAAGATGCCATCGCTCTCGGCTCTGAGCCAACTGGTTGATTTTGCGATGATCGATGTCGGTACGGCCTTGCGACTTTTGCGCATCATACCAATGGCTTGCATGGTGCGTTTCACACCGACAATACCCGCATTGATGGCAATAGGTTCAAATTTTAGCGCTTCACCTGCTTCATAAGTTAATACTGTGATGCCTGATTTCTCTGCTTCACTTCTGAGCGAGCCATTACGCAGTGGAGAGTCGATGATCACTGGGGTTGCAAATGCTTGGGCAATACGCAAGGTTTCAGGATTAGTGAGATCGGCGCGGATTTGTGGCAAATTCGTGCGATGAATAGCACCAGTATGCAGGTCGATGATGTAATCACAACGTAAAGCGACTTGGGAAAAGAAAATATGTGCAATGCGAGAGGCGAGGGAGCCAGTTTCACTTCCAGGGAAGCAGCGATTGAGATCGCGTCGATCAGGAAGGTAGCGAGATTTATGAATAAAGCCAAAGGCATTGACGATGGGGACAACAATCAGTGTCCCTTTTAGTTTTTGCGGGTCAATGGAGTTGATCAGTTGACGGACTATTTCAACGCCGTTCAGTTCATCACCATGGATGGCGGCATTGACCATTAAGGTTGGGCCAGTGGATATTCCATTAATGATTTCGATAGGGATAGAGAGTGGCGAGTGTGTATAAAGCTTAGCCGCTTCTAGCTCCATTGCCTTGCGCGTTCCTGGGGGAACTGAATCCCCCAGGAAATGAAATGCTGTGTTTTTCCTAACCTTTGCCACGTGTTTTTGTCCCTTTCGTTGCCGCATTTTTTTCAATAAATTCGACAATCAACCCGGCGATATCTTTACCAGTAGCGGCTTCAATACCTTCAAGACCTGGCGATGAATTGACTTCCATCACTAATGGGCCACGTTCCGATCGCAAAAGATCCACACCCGCAACATTGAGACCCATAATCTTCGCCGCATCGATAGCCGTCTTACGTTCTAGAGGGGTGATTTTTACCAAAGAGGCCGTTCCGCCGCGGTGTAGGTTAGAGCGAAACTCACCATCGGCACCTTGCCGTTTCATGGCTGCGATAACTTTGTCGCCAATAACGAAACAGCGAATATCGGCGCCACCAGCCTCTTTGATGTACTCTTGCACCATGATATTGGCTTTCAAGCCCATGAACGCTTCGATCACACTTTCTGCTGCTTTGCGTGTTTCCGCTAACACTACACCGATGCCTTGAGTTCCTTCAAGTAATTTAATTACTACCGGTGCTCCTCCGACCATGTCGAGTAAGTCTTTGACATCATCGGGTTTGCTGGCGAAACCAGTAATTGGCATACCAATGCCGCGACGAGACAATAGCTGCATTGAGCGAAGTTTATCTCTGGAACGGCTAATAGCCACAGATTCATTGACGGGATAAACCCCCATCATTTCAAATTGGCGTAATACCGCAGTACCGTAAAACGTAACGGATGCACCAATACGAGGAATGACTGCATCAAAACCCGCTAACTCTTCACCTTTAAAGTGAATTTCGGGTTTTTCAGAATTGATATTCATATAGCAACGCAGCCCATCAATCACTTTGACTTGGTGGCCACGGCTTTTACACGCTTCAATCAGACGCTTGGTTGAATACAACGAAGCATTACGTGACAGAATACCAATTTTCATTATTTGCTCTCCTCGAAAGCGATTAAAAACGATTTAGTTGGATTAACTAAAATTCGACGGTGCATTGCGGTGCGACCTAATAGCATACGAAAACCCATATTTTCGCGATTGGTTAACGTTATTTCAATGGGCCAAGTTTGGCCGCCCAAACTAACGTCTGATTGAATAACGTAACGTGACTCTTCATGGCCACCGGAATCACGGACGATTCGTTCATCAATGACTTTAGCTTCGCACACTGTGACCTTGTCATTATTGCGCTGCACAGGGTGGATCCAAAAGCGAACCCAAAGAGTCTCTTCCTTGATGAAGCTCTCTACCTTAAATGCGTGTAAGCACGACGTGCGGGCTCCGGTATCGACTTTGGCATTAATTTGCTCAATACCTAACCCTGGAAGGCTGAGAGTTTCTCGCCATCCGACAATCATTTCTTCTTTCATCGCAGTTTCAATATTTTTGGAGAATGTAAGACGCCGCTAAGGAGTAGCCGCATCCCCGATACAACTTTTAAATGGTGTTATCGCTTGAAGAGAGTGTGGTGAATAACTCTAGGAACTTCAAGGGGGCGAACTCTAGCAGTCACAAAAAATGTGCGCTAATGAAATTAATTTGCCTTATCGATAAAATTAATTGATAGAAAAAGAGGTAAGGATTGATGCCGAATTCCGCTGCCAAAGCAAGATATTCATCAACTTGCTATTACACGCTGGTTGAAGAATTCGACATCAGAGTGGGTTAAACTTTCGCTGGAATATGCTCTAGTAGGGCAACCATTTGCTCCCAGAAAAGGTCGACTGTGTCGATCTTCACTTTCTCATCCGGTGAGTGAGGGAATTTAATGGTTGGGCCAAACGAAACCATATCCATTTCTGGGTAAGGTTTTTTGAAAAGACCACATTCTAGGCCAGCATGGATCACCATGATATTCGGTTTATGACCGTAAATACCTTGGTACATGTCTCTGAAAATAACCATGATCTCTGAATCGGCATCTGGTTTCCAGCCCGGATAAGCACCAGTAAAGGCAATTTCCGCATTCGCTAGCTCAGCAACGGATTTGAGCATGCTTTCAACCTGTTGGCGACCTGAATCAATCAGAGAACGAATAAGGCATAACACAGTCACAGAGTTTTCTTGCGTGGTAATCACACCGACATTCAATGAGGTTTCAACTACGCCTTCAATTTCATCGCTCATCCGGATCACACCGTTTGGACACGCGTTTAATGCGGCAATAAAACGTTGTTGATCAACAAGAGCGAAGACATTTTCTGCATTTTCTTGCGGGTTGTTGAAAGTGACAATTCCTGTTTCGACGCGTCCAAGCTCTTCTTTCACTAGCTGGGTATAGGTGCTAAATAGCTCATCCAGTTTTACCCCATTTTCGGCAGGAATGGCCACGGTGACAAACGCTTCTCGAGGAATGGCGTTACGTAGGCTACCACCGCGAAACTCGATCAAACGTAAATCAAGTTCTTGTGCGTGACTAGCAAGAAAGCGAGCCAGCAGCTTGTTAGCATTCCCACGGCCAGTATGGACGTCACACCCAGAGTGACCTCCTTTTAACCCTTTCAAAATCAATTGATGTGTTACGTAACCAGCAGGCATGGCTTGTCGTTGGATATTAAAAGTCATTGCGCCATCAATACCACCAGCACAGCCCATATATACTTCGCCCTCTTGTTCTGAATCAGTATTGAGCAGGATCTCTCCTTCTAACCAACCCGCTTCAAGGCCGAAAGCACCTGTCATACCCGCTTCTTCATCAATCGTCAGTAACACCTCAATAGGGCCGTGCTTGAGCTCTTTTGACGCGAGAACAGCCAAACATGCTGCCATACCCATACCGTTATCGGCACCTAAAGTGGTTCCTTTGGCTGTTACCCATTCGCCATCGATATACGGTTGGATAGGGTCCTTAGCAAAGTCGTGCTGCGTGTCTTCGTTTTTTTGCGGCACCATATCAATATGAGCTTGTAGAACCACACCTTTCTTATGTTCCATGCCAGCTGTCGCTGGTTTTTTTATGAAAACGTTACCGGTTGGATCTCGGCGTACCGCTAAACCCTGCTCTGTCGCCCACTGGATGATGTGTTGGGCTAAGGCTTCTTCATGCTTAGACGGGTGAGGAATGGAACAGATTTTATCGAAAAATTGCCATACGGGTGCCGATGACAATTTACTGATTTCAGAATAGAACTCAGACACGGAATACTCCTTTTATTCGAGCTTGCCAGATCATGAACAGGCGAAATGTTTCTTTGGTAGCGATATCGACTAGATCTGAGCATGACTTGTAGTGGTGGACAGCATACCACTCTCGACAATCAGCGAGTAGCCTCACCGCTTGAGAATTGTTTTATTGGTGTCACATTAAATCGACTGTAGCGTATAGAAGAGATGACACAATCGGCGATGAGATTCTTCCCCTTACCGCCTAATAATCATTTTTTGCTGATATTTGTGTAATTTAATTACTTAAATCTGTTGATGTAGATCATTAAAATAAAATTATGTGATTTTTATCACGCTAAATATTGTAATTTAATTTCTTGGTGGTATATTTGTAACCAACTTCGAAAGCGAAGAAAAAATGCTCAAAGGATGAGTCCGTTTATCGCCTCCATGGAACCGAGAAATCAAATTTATGTTCAATTGATTTTATAAGGTGATAGTTATGAAAGGTTTACCATCTGCAATGTTCTGGACAAACAAGTCTGTTTACACTGGCAACTTTGCTTACCCAACAAGCTTTGGTTATTAAGACTTTAAGCATGTTATTTGAACTGTATGTTCACCCCCTAGATATTGGAATTTTTTTGTAGTCAGTTTGGCTAAAATGATTCGCCGCCACCTCAGATGAGGTGGCGTTTTTTTATCTCAATGTTCAGCACTTCCTTTACGGCTCAATGGCAATACGATATGGAAATCCGCTTTTTCTTTTTGAAGAAATGAAGCGCGACTAGGTTCATAAGCCATTAATAAAAGCATATTACAGCCTTAATTCTATCTGGAATTTGTGATCTGATCTCTCTATAATCCACAGCCAATCGATTACGCAACCGTTTACTTTTTACCCTTATAGGACTCGATCATGCTCGAAAGGCTATTTAAACTTAGTGAATATGGCACAAACGTGCGCACTGAGGTTATCGCAGGAATAACGACATTTCTCACGATGGCATACATTATCTTTGTTAACCCTGCGATCTTAGCGGATGCCGGCATGGACCGTGGTGCAGTATTTGTTGCTACGTGTCTTGCGGCGGCTATTGGCTGTTTCATCATGGGCTTTGTTGCCAACTACCCAATCGCACAGGCTCCGGGTATGGGGTTAAACGCATTTTTTACTTACGCCGTTGTGCTCGGCATGGGATATACATGGCAAGTTGCGCTGGCGGCGGTATTCGTTTCTGGTGTTCTGTTCATTTTTCTTAGTATCTTTAAAATCCGTGAGTGGATCATCGGTTCGATTCCGATGTCATTACGAACGGGGATCTCGGCCGGTATTGGACTTTTTCTTGCCTTTATTGCCCTGAAAAATGCAGGCATTGTGGTTGATAACCCTGCAACTTTGGTTTCTGTCGGCGCAATTACTTCTCTTCCTGCTGTACTCGGTGCGATAGGTTTCTTCCTGACGATTGCTTTGGTTCATCGTGGTTTAAAGGGGGCCGTAATGATCGCGATTCTTGCGGTTACTGGCCTTGGTTTAGTGTTTGGTGACGTTCAGTGGCATGGCATTATGTCGGCACCACCAAGTATTGCGCCAACTTTTTTGCAGCTTGATTTCTCCGCCATTTTTGAAGTGGGTATGATTTCAGTGGTATTTGCGTTTCTGTTTGTCGATCTATTTGACACGGCTGGCACCTTAGTTGGCGTGGCGCAAAAAGCAGATTTGATTGGTAAAGATGGTAAAATCCCACGTCTAAATAAAGCATTGCTTGCCGATTCTACCGCTACGTCAGTCGGTGCCCTGCTGGGTACATCAAACACAACCTCTTACATTGAAAGTGTGGCGGGTGTTGCTGCTGGCGGGCGCACAGGGCTGACTGCAGTCGTTGTTGGCATTTTGTTCTTACTTGCATTATTCTTCTCGCCATTAGCTGGAATGATCCCTGCGTACGCTACGTCTGGTGCATTATTTTACGTGGCAATTTTGATGCTTTCTGGTTTGGTCAGTATTGATTGGCGCGATTTAACAGAAGCGGCTCCTGTCGTCGTTACCTGTTTATTAATGCCGCTGACATTCTCTATCGCAGAAGGTATTTCTCTTGGTTTCATTGCTTATGCGGCTATCAAACTATTTAGTGGCAAAGGGCGCAGTGTATCGATGAGTGTGTGGGTGATGTCAGCCATCTTCATCTTTAAGTATATCGCCTCTGCAATGTAATGAACGACACAGATTATTTAAATAATTAGGTTTACAACAATGAGCAATAAATTCGTTATCACTTGGGACAACATGCAGACTTACTGTCGTCAATTGGCAGAAAAACAGATGCCTGCAGAGCAATGGAAAGGTATTTGGGCGGTGAGCCGTGGTGGTCTGGTTCCTGGTGCCATATTGGCGCGTGAATTAGGTATTCGCCATGTCGATACGATTTGCATTTCAAGTTACGATCATGATCACCAGCGTGACATGACAGTGATCAAAGCACCTGAAGGTGACGGCGAAGGTTTCTTAATTGTTGAAGATTTGGTCGATAGTGGTGATACCGCACGTAAGCTACGTGAAATGTATCCTAAAGCGAAATTGATTGCGGTGTGTGCGAAGCCTTCTGGCGTAAGCTTGTTAGATGATTATGTTGTGGATATTGCTCAAGATACGTGGATTGAGCAGCCATGGGATATGACGATTCAATACGCAGAACCGATTAACCGTAAACAAAAGTAATGTTTTTCTTTGCGTTTATTTGAAAATGGCCCTTTATCGGGCCATTTTTTTTATTACTATTAGAGCACCGCTCTCAATTGAATCGACTTATGTCTGAATCTAACAGCCAAAACCTTTCTGAAACCTTGTTCCAGAAATACAAGCAAGCCCAAGAAACCTCGGCATTGACCCGTTATATGCCAAGCAGCCAAGAAATTTTGGACCTAAAAAAACAGCAAGAAGGGTACGTTTGGTATCGAAATCTCAGGCGTTTACAGTGGATATGGCAAGGTGTTGATCCAGTAGAGCAAGAAGAAGTTCTCGCCCGTATTGCCTCTTCGAAACATTCGCGAACCGAAGCGGATTGGCTAGATACGGTTATGGGCTATCACAGTGGTAACTGGGCATACGAGTGGACTAAGCTGGGTATGCGTCACCAAAAGCGCGCTAATGGCAAGCAAGATGAAGAGGCGGCTAATGAACTTTTTTCCGCGTCGCTCTGCTTTAGCATTGCTGGTTATCCGCATCTAAAAAATGATAATTTATCCTTACAGGCACAGATACTGTCAAACAGCGCTTATAACGAAGCGGCCAAATTGACTCGTTATGTGATTAAGCAGATTGAAGTACCCTATAAGAACAAAAAAATAGTCGCTAATTTGCATTTGCCCAATACCGATAGGCCTCATCCGGTCGTTTTGGTTAGCGCCGGTTTAGACAGTTTGCAGACGGATATGTGGCGTTTGTTTAGAGATTATCTCGCGCCTAGAGATATTGCGATGTTAACTATTGATATGCCCTCCGTAGGTCATAGCTCCCATTGGCCTTTAACTGAAGATTCTTCATGTCTGCATCAAGCCGTACTCAATGAACTGGAAAGCTTGCCTTGGGTTGATCATCGAAAAGTGGGGCTTGTTGGATTTCGATTTGGTGGTAACTCTATGATCAGGCTCTCTTTTCTAGAGCAAGATAAAATCAAGGCTTGTGTTTCATTAGGGGCACCTATCCACGATATTTTAGCTTCGCCAGAAAAATTGAAAAAAATGCCCAAAATGTATATTGATGTGCTGGCGTCTCGTTTAGGTAAAGACGTGGTGGATATTAATAGCCTTGCTGGGTTGATGCGAGCGTGGTCACTGAAAGTGCAAGGTTTTTTAACCAGTAGGCGAACTAAAGTTCCGATTTTGGCTTTAGGATTAGAAGGTGATCCCATTTCACCCTATTCGGATAATCAATTAGTTGCAATTTTTAGTGAATATGGCAAAGCGAAACAGATAAAAAGCAAAACAATTACACAAGGATATGAGCAATCCCTCGATTTAGCGATAAAGTGGTTAGAAGATGAGCTATTTAGGTGACTTTTCTACTAAATTAGTTAAGCATGATATTGGTATGCGGTAACAAGCATATGATTAATAAAAATAATGATCGTTCTTAACATTGAAATGGAGAGTCAATATGTCAGAAATGACCCACACCCCGACTCATTATCGCTTATTGTCTGCTTTAAAAGCTATTGGACCTTATTTACGAGAAGGCCAATGTCGTGAGGATCACTACTTATTTGATTGCCTTGCGTCTTGCGTTAATGACAAAAAATCCCCAGAGAAACGAGAGTTTTGGGGCTGGTGGCTAGAACTTACTAAGAAAGAATCAGGGTTTGAGGCTAAGTATCATACAGGACGTTACAACTTAGCTGGCGCGTGGGATGCCGACGCGATTCCTAAATCCGTATTTTCTGAAGTCAAACGAACCCAAGAAGAGTTTCATGCCAAATTAGTAGCGAGTCTCTATGAGCGCTTTGAATTGAGTGTTGAGATTGCACAAGATTCCGCTGAATTCGTCTGATTTTCGTTATCCCCTTACCTTCGTGATGAAAAAGGTGCTTTTTAGCACCTTTTCTACTTGTGAATTATTGCTTTGATTGCTAAAACATCAGCTCTTATGTGTTTTCCATTTCAGAAGAAATCATGACAACGAATCAACAAAGCGGAAAAGCGGTGCAACTTCAAACAATCGTTGTGAAGCTAGGAACCAGTGTATTAACCGGTGGTACTTTGGCGTTAGATAGAGCTCATATGGTTGAGCTTGTCCGTCAATGTGCTGAACTGAAAAAGCAAGGCCACTCAGTGGTGATTGTATCGTCGGGCGCAATTGCCGCTGGTCGAGAACACTTAGGTTACCCCGCACTCCCCAACGCAATGGCTAGCAAACAGTTGCTTGCTGCGGTTGGGCAGAGTCAACTGATTCAAGCATGGGAATCTCTTTTTGCCATCTATGGGATTAAAATTGGTCAAATGCTACTGACTCGTGCCGATCTAGAAGATCGTGAGCGTTTTTTGAATGCGCGAGATACCATTAATGCTTTGGTCGAGCACGATATTATTCCTGTGGTCAACGAAAACGATGCCGTGGCAACCAGTGAAATCAAAGTGGGCGACAACGACAATTTGTCAGCTCTGGTCGGTATTTTATGCGGTGCCGATAAACTATTGCTGCTCACTGACCAAAAAGGGCTCTTCACCGCGGACCCGCGTAAAGATCCTAACGCTGAACTAATTAAAGAAGTCAAAACCATTGATGATACCTTGCGTAAAATCGCTGGGGGTAGTGGTACTACGCTTGGCACCGGAGGTATGGCAACTAAGCTTCAGGCCGCTGATATTGCTCGTCGTGCAGGGATTGAAGTCATTATCGCCGCAGGGCGTGCCAGCAACGTTATTTTTGATTCTTTAAGTGATGCGCCGCAAGGCACCCGTTTCTTGCCATGTACCGAAGCGTTAGAAAACCGCAAACGCTGGATTTTAGCGGGTCCTGCCGCTTCTGGTGACATTGTCATTGATGGCGGAGCCGTCAACGCTGTAGTCGCGAATGGTAGTAGCTTATTAGCGAAAGGGGTAGTGAATGTCTGTGGTACTTTTGCACGTGGTGAAGTGGCGCGAGTAACCGATAAACAAGGCGTATTAATTGCCCGTGGCATCGCCGCTTATTCCAGCCAAGACTTAGCCAAAATCGCGGGCAAACACAGCAAAGATATCGGAGGCATTTTAGGTTACGATTATGGCTCAGAAGTCATTCATCGCGATGATCTTGTTGTGATCCAAGAATAGTAAGGAAAAGAAAGTGGATTTAACCATAATGGGTAAAGCCGCCAAACAGGCCGCTTTCCAGCTCGCTACCGTTTCAACGACACAAAAAAACAATGCATTAGCGATCATTGCCGATGAACTGGAGGAGCAGAGCGCCGCGATTTTAAAAGCGAATGCTCAAGATATCGAACTGGCCCGCCAAGCCGGGTTGAACGATGCGATGCTTGATCGCCTATTGCTCAATGAATCGCGCCTGCAAGCCATTGCTAATGACGTGCGTAATGTGATTAATCTCAATGACCCTGTCGGTAGTGAAATCGATAGCCGAGTGCTTGAAAACGGATTGTCATTGTCTCGCCGCCGAGTACCGTTAGGTGTGGTGGGCGTTATTTATGAAGCGCGTCCTAATGTGACCATTGATATTGCGGCATTGTGTTTAAAAACGGGTAACGCCAGTATTTTACGGGGAGGGAAAGAGACCTTTTTCTCCAATATGGCGCTAGTCAACGTTATTCAATCGGCGCTAGAAAAAGCACAACTACCAGCGGCTGCAGTGCAGTATATTGAAAAACCGGAGCGCGAACTGGTTTCACAGCTGCTCAAGCTGGATGAATATGTTGATATGATCATTCCGCGCGGCGGCGCTAGCCTACATAAAATGTGCAAAGAAAACAGCACGATTCCGGTGATTATTGGTGGTTTTGGCATTAGCCATATTTTTGTTGACCAATCGGCGGATCTGGACAAATCAGTCGAGGTAATTGAAAACGCCAAAATTCAGCGCCCTTCTGCGTGCAACGCACTGGATACTTTGCTGGTTCATCAAGCGATTGCGAGTGAATTTTTGGCAAAACTGGTGCTACGACTTAATGATCAAGTGACCTTCGTTGTTGAGCCAAAAGCCCAAGCCTGCATGAGCCATGCGAAACAGTTGAGAGAGGCCGTTGAAGGCGATTTTGACACCGAATGGCTAAGTTACACTTTGGGCGTCAAAGTGGTCGATGACGTGCAGCAAGCGATTGAACATATGCGTGAACACAATGCAAGCCATTCGGATGCGATCATGACAAATGACCTATTTAATGCAGAGCTGTTTATTAATTCCGCGGGCTCTGCTGCAGTGTATGTCAATGCTTCGACGCGTTTTACCGATGGAGCTCAATTTGGTTTAGGCGCTGAAGTGGCCGTTTCGACCCAAAAATTGCACGCTCGCGGGCCGATGGGCTTAGAAGAGTTGACCAGTTATAAGTGGGTTGGCAAAGCCAATTACTTATCACGTTGTTAAGTTCTTTTCGTTATGGATAACGCAAAGTGTGGTTGTTAACAAAATAGAGATTGAAAAGGGGCTGATGCCCCTTTTGCGTTCAACTTGCGTACTAATTCCGGTACACTGATGCTCATTGCTATGGAGGTGATATGCATTGTCCTTTTTGTTCAGAGAACGACACCAAAGTGATTGATTCTCGTCTTGTCGCAGATGGCCATCAAGTGCGCCGTCGCCGTCAATGTTTGGCATGTAATGAACGTTTTACCACGTTTGAATCGGCCGAGCTCTTGATGCCAAGAGTCATCAAATCAAATGGAAATCGTGAACCGTTTAACGAAGATAAAATGGTCGGTGGTATACAGCGAGCATTAGAAAAACGCCCCGTCAGCGCCGATGCGATTGAGCTTGCAATCAGTATGATTAAATCTCAGTTGCGAGCTACTGGTGAGCGAGAAGTCCCAAGTAAAATGATTGGTAACTTGGTGATGGAGCAGCTCAAAGTACTCGATAAAGTCGCTTACATCCGCTTTGCCTCCGTGTATCGCAGTTTTGAAGATATTCGTGAGTTTGGTGAAGAAATCGCGAAGCTGGAAGATTAATCGCTTATGTTTACTCCTTTTGATTATCAAATGATGTCGCGAGCCATTGAGCTTGCCAAAGGTGGCGTTTTTACCACTCAACCTAACCCCAATGTCGGCTGCGTGATCACTCAAGGAGAGCAGATTGTTGGTGAAGGTTTTCATGTTCGTGCTGGTGAGCCGCATGCCGAAGTGCACGCCTTACGCATGGCAAACGAGCAAGCGCAAGGTGCTACTGCTTATGTCACTTTAGAGCCTTGCTCGCATCATGGCCGTACACCGCCTTGCGCTGAAGGCTTGATTAACGCCAAAGTGGCGAAAGTGATTTGCGCAATGCAAGATCCGAATCCTCAAGTCGCTGGGCGTGGTATTCAAATGTTGCGTGACGCTGGGATTGAAGTCGAAGTCGGTTTGTTAGAAGCGGATGCCATCGCGCTCAATCCGGGTTTTATTAAACGCATGACAAGTGGGATGCCCTTTGTCCAATTGAAAATGGCCGCAAGTCTTGATGGACAAACAGCACTCAATAATGGTCAGAGTCAATGGATCACTTCAGCGGCCGCGCGGCGAGATGTGCAAAAATTTCGCGCCAAAGCGGGTGGGATTTTATCGACCAGCAAAACAGTGATTGAAGATGATGCTTCATTGACTGTGCGTTGGGATGAACTGCCTCCATCAGTGCAAGTGAACTACCCACAACATCAGTTACGCCAACCAGTGCGAGTTATTCTTGACAGGCAAAACCAACTCCATGATGGTCTAAAGCTGTATCAACATTCCGGTGAAGTATTGGTGCTTGGCACTGAACATACGTCATTGCTCAATAGCAACCAGACACAATTTGAGTTAGCGGATACCTTAGCTTATTTAGCTGAGCAGTCACAAATGAATCATCTCTGGGTAGAAGCTGGTGCCACACTGGCTCGTTCACTGATCCAAGCCCAATTGGTCGATGAGATCATTTTGTACTTAGCGCCTAAAATCATGGGTAGTGATGGTCGGGGGCTATTTGGTGCTTTGGGGCTATCTTCCATGGCGGATACGCTAGAGTTAATCATCAAAGATGTACGACAAGTTGGGCCGGATATTCGGATCATTGCCGTACCTAAAATAAAAGATAAATAGCATGTTTACAGGAATTATCGAGGCGGTAGGTACACTTGCCGCGATTACGCCCAAAGGTGAAGACATCAGCGTGACCGTGAAAGTCGGTCATCTTGATATGAGCGATGTCAAACTTGGTGACAGTATTGCCACAAATGGTGTCTGTTTGACCGTGGTAGATTATAACAGCACTCAATATACAGCGGATCTCTCACTAGAAACGCTCAACAAAACCGGGTTTGCTCACTATCAAGTTGGTGACAAGGTCAACCTAGAAAAAGCCATGTTGCCCACCACTCGTTTTGGTGGACACATTGTTTCTGGGCACGTTGACGGTGTTGGTGAAATCATTGAACGTAATCCCGTTGGTCGTTCGATAGAGTTTTGGGTAGCGATCCCACCGGCATTGAATAAATACGTGGCTGAAAAAGGCTCAATTACAGTAGATGGTATCAGCCTCACTGTGAATGATTTAAGAAAGAATGCCTTTAAGCTGACCATAGTGCCTCACACTTCTGCCGAAACGACCATTGATGCATTTCATGTCGGGCGTAAAGTGAATTTGGAAGTGGATGTGCTCGCGCGTTATATGGAGCGTTTGCTGCAAAAGCAGCAAGATGAAGAGACACCAGAGTCGAAAATTAGCTTAGCATTTTTACAACAAAATGGTTTTGCGTAAACCGCGCATTGTCCCATGCCACCACGGTCGTGGATAAATCTAAGTCAGGGACTGTGCGGAAAATAGTTCAGCGATAGGAAAATAGAGTATGCCAATAAGTACCCCGCAAGAGATCATTGAAGATATTCGTCTTGGGAAAATGGTCATCTTAATGGATGACGAAGATCGTGAGAACGAAGGTGACTTGATCATGGCCGCCGAGCACGTTACTCCTGAAGCGATTAATTTTATGGCTAAATTTGGTCGTGGCCTGATCTGCTTAACCATGACTAAAGCTCGTTGTCAGCGTTTAGGCTTGGCTCCTATGGTGCAGGATAATAATGCTCAATACACCACCAATTTTACCGTCTCGATTGAAGCGGCCGAAGGCGTAACCACCGGCATTTCAGCGGCCGATCGCGCCGTGACGGTACAAGCTGCGGTGGCGAAAGAGGCGAAAGCTTCAGACTTAGTGCAACCTGGGCACATTTTCCCACTGGCTGCGCAAGAGGGGGGCGTTTTAACTCGCGCTGGGCATACGGAAGCCGGTTGTGATTTGGCACGCCTTGCGGGATTAGAACCCGCCTCTGTGATCGTCGAAATTTTAAATGATGATGGCACCATGGCGCGTCGCCCTGATCTTGAAGTGTTTGCTGAACAACATGGTTTAAAACTCGGTACGATTGCTGATCTGATTGAATATCGTAATAACACAGAAACGACCATTGAGCGTGTTGCACAGTGCAAGTTGCCGACAGAATACGGTGAATTTGAACTGATCACTTACCGCGACGTGATTGATAATCAGATCCACTACGCATTGCAAAAAGGCACATTGGATGGTCAAGCGCCATTGGTGCGAGTTCATCTGCACGATACCTTTACCGATTTACTGCGTAGCGATCGCAATGCTGAACGCAGTTGGACTTTAGATAAAGCGATGCAGCGTATCGGCCAAGAGGGCGGCGTATTGGTCATTTTAGGTAATGAAGAGTCGAGCGACTTATTGATCCATCGCGTTAAAATGTTTGAGCAACAAGACAAAGGCCAAGCGCCTACTTTAGCGAAAAAACAAGGTACTTCACGCCGTGTGGGGATTGGTTCACAAATTCTGGCGGATTTAGGTGTTCGTGATATGCGTTTACTCTCTTCAGCCAATAAAAAGTATCACGCTTTAGGCGGTTTCGGCTTGAATGTGACTGAGTATGTCTGCCAATAATGTCATCTCGTTTTAGCGCTTAAAACCTAAGGTCACATTTAAAAATACACCGTAATAAAACCAATAAAGGAAGCCCAACGCTTCCTTTATTATTTCGCTGATTAGCCGCTTGGTTTGCCGTCTAAGCCGAATTTCCATTAGATATTGCTCACAAAATTGTGCTAGAATCCGGCGATTCTCACTTGTGTATATAGTTAAAGGAAGGCTTATGAAAGTGATCGAGGGTGGTTTCCCCGCACCAAATGCAAAAATTGCTATCGTTATTTCTCGTTTCAACAGTTTTATTAACGAAAGCCTGCTTTCTGGTGCAATCGATACTTTAAAGCGTCACGGACAAGTTAGCGATGACAATATTACTGTTGTTCGCTGCCCTGGTGCTGTCGAATTACCTCTTACTGCTCAACGCGTAGCAAAAACGGGTAAATACGACGCTATCGTGTCTCTTGGCACTGTGATTCGTGGTGGTACGCCACACTTTGATTATGTGTGCAGTGAATGCAATAAAGGTTTGGCGCAAGTGTCTCTGGAATACAGCCTTCCAGTAGCATTTGGTGTTCTAACTGTTGATACCATCGATCAAGCCATTGAACGCGCGGGAACCAAGGCTGGTAACAAAGGTGCAGAAGCTGCACTAAGCGCGCTTGAGATGATTAACGTTCTTTCAGAAATCGATTCCTAATGGGGGCCAGTGTGAAACCAGCCGCACGTCGTAATGCACGTCAATTTGCGCTACAAGCAATTTATTCTTGGCAAATTACAAAAGAAAATGTTGCCACTATCGAAGAGCAATTCCTCTCGGGTGGTAAGTATGATGAAGAAGAGCATCATGCTGCTGAGCCAGCGTTAGCGGCTCCAGAAACCGACGTTGCATATTTCCGTGATCTACTCACGGGTGTAGTGCTAAGCCACACAGAGCTAGATAGCAAATTGCGTCCTTTCGTGTCTCGTCCAATGCAAGACTTAGACATGATGGAATTGGCGTTACTTCGTTTAGCCATGTACGAAATGACTCGTCGCGATGATGTGCCATATAAAGTGGTCATCAATGAGGCGATTGAGTTAGCAAAGGTATTTGCTGCTGAAGATAGCCATAAATTTGTGAATGGCGTGCTTGATAAAGCCGCCCCACATGTACGCAAAAAATAATAAGTCGTTTTAAAATAAAAGGTCAGCATTCGCTGACCTTTTTTATGACGGATCTTTCTCCGCGAAAGCCCTAAGCGATGAGAAATGATGTACATAATAAAAACTCAGGGCAGGGAATTTTTTATGTTCGGTGAATTCAATTTAATCGATACCTATTTCTCTAACCGTCAGTCACAACGTAAAGATGTCTCTCTTGCTCTAGGAGATGATTGTGCATTGGTCAAAGCACCAGAAAATGTTCGGATCGCCATCAGTACCGACACCTTAGTCGCAGGCACTCATTTTTTAACCGATGCGAATCCGGCTTGGGTGGCTCATAAAGCATTGTCATCTAACATCAGTGATCTGGCTGCGATGGGGGCAACGCCTGCTTGGGTATCGCTCGCACTCACTCTACCTAGTGTCGATGAAGCATGGCTAAAACCCTTTTGTGATGCTTTTTTCGAACTTGCGAATTACTACAATATTCAGCTAATTGGTGGGGATACAACCAAAGGACCACTGAGCATTACCTTGACAGTACAAGGTTTTGTGCCACAAGAATTGGCGCTGCTGCGCAGTGGAGCCAAAGTGGGAGATTGGGTTTACGTCACTGGCGAGCTTGGTGATAGCCAAGCAGGGCTCGATGTGATTCTTGACCCAAGCTTACGCCATAAACCTTTTGCCCAAGAGCTTGAAAAGCGTCACTATCTCTCAACGCCAAGAATTCTTGCTGGCCAAGCATTGCTTCATTTGGCTTCTTCTGCAATTGATATTTCCGATGGTTTGGTGTCTGATCTCAAGCATATTTTGCATCGTTCAAATGTTGGGGTGAGTTTGGATGTCGGTGCGTTGCCTATTTCGCAAGAGCTGTTGCAGTTTGTGGGCGAGAGACAAATAGCCCAGCAATATGCACTAACCAGCGGTGAAGAGTATGAGTTGTGTTTCACTGTTCCAGAGCATAACCGAGGTTCCATCGAAAGTGCGCTTGCTCATTGCGGTTGTAAGGTGAGTTGCATTGGCCAAATTCGCCCGCAGGGTATTTTTGAGCTCCAGCATCAAGGAAAAAAACTCAATTGGCAGTTAAGCGGCTATGATCATTTTAAGGTGAACGGATGACAAACCCTATCGCATTAATCTCATTAAAGAACCCTTGGCATCTTTTGGCCACGGGTTTTGGCAGTGGCCTATCGCCTATCGTGCCCGGCACAATGGGAACGCTTGCCTCAGTGCCTTTTTATTTGCTGTTAGTACAGCTACCTCTCACTGTATATTGTGCTGTGGTTGTGCTGGCTTGCTTGGTGGGCGTGAAAATTTGCCAAGTGACTTCTGACGACATGAAAGTGCATGACCACGGTTCGATTGTGTGGGATGAATTTGCCGGTTTTTGGATAACAATGCTAGTCGTGCCACTGTTTGAATTACCCAGTTTAGATTGGAAATGGCTGGTGGCTGGATTCGTGCTGTTTCGCTTTTTCGATATGCTCAAACCGTGGCCGATCAGTTGGTTAGATAAACGAGTGCATGGTGGTTTGGGGATTATGCTCGATGATATCGTGGCAGGTGTTGTATCCGCGATTGCGCTGTATTGGGTCGGCTTTTGGGCGGGTTGGTTATAACATTGTCAGCGTTCAATATTGATTGACGGCTTAGACTTAGCAACAAAAAAGGTTCCTTTGGGAACCTTTTTTGTCAGTGAAGAGTTATCTGAAACAGGGTTATTCGATGCTCTGGGTATCTAAAGTTACTTTACCGTCTTGAGACTATTTTAGCTTCTCTAAGTCAGCTTCAATTTCAGCGATTTTGCTCGTGACCACTTTTTCCAAATGGCGCAAGTCAGTCAATATTTTTTGCTTCAGATCGAGATCACTCATAGGAACCGGCTTAGTGATTTTATTTAGTTCATCAATCACCAAGGTTAAATTACGGTTGATCTCCGTCACCTCCTTGTATTGATGGCTGCCGCTATCGACCAATACATTTTTTACTTGTCGAGGGTATTTAAATTTCACGCTTTTAGCGAACAGCTCGCCTTTCTGCTTATGAAAGTAAATCTTCAACACATCTTTATGGGCTTCTTGACGAAGTGAATAGCGCTCAATCTGTTTAGGATCTTGAATGCCTAAACCGGTGAGGTAGGGATACATAGGCAACCTCTATTGTATTTTGTGACACATCAATTAACCATATCAATGTAGCAGTCCATGCTCGCCCGAGATAGTTCATCGTGATATCAATGGTTCAAGTTGTGGACCAGATCGCTTTCCTTTTCCGTTTAATTTGGCGCGAGTTCAGAAACATTTTTAATCAGCATTTCACGTAACGTGCGCTCTTCTTCTTCACTCAATTTTCCGCCTTGCGAACCGGTGAGAATAAATAAATCTTCTGCTCGTTCGCCAATGGTGGTGATTTTTGCACCATGCAGGTTAATGTTTAAGTCAGCAAATGTGGCTCCGACCGTTGCCAGCAGTCCCGGAGTATCAAGTGCGACTAATTCCATTAAGGTTCGTTTATTGCTTTTGGTGGGTAAAAAATCGACTTTAGTTTTGACTTTAAAATGTTGCAAGTTACGTGGCGTGCGGCGCAATTTCAGTTTGTTCTGCCAACCCGTTTCTAGCCCACTGAGTAGGTGTTTGATCAACGATGGGTGACACTCTTCGTCAATTGCATGGCCGTTTTGATCCAGTACCATGAAGGTATCAAGGACGTAGCCATCTTTACTCGACATGATCTGCGCATCATGAACATTGAGATTTCGGCGGTCCAGTTCAGCAACTACAGTCGCAAAGAGGGCAGGTTGATCTTTAGTGTAAACAAACAATTCAGTGCCGCCACGAGTGGCTTTTTTGCTCATCAGGATCAGCGGTTGGCTTGGGTCACTATGTTTGAGTAGGTGCTCACAATGCCAAGCGATCTGCTTGTGAGTGTGACGCAAAAAGTAATCCGCTTTAAAGCGTTGCCAAAGCACTTCAATTTCGCGTGCGCTGTAGCCTTCTTTACGAAGCAATGCGGATGCCATTTGTTGGTTGTGGCGAATGCGATCGCGCACATCTACCGGGTTTTCAAGCCCACGCCTAAGTGCCCGCTGTGTTGAGTGATATAGCTCTGCCAGTAAGGTGCGTTTCCAACTGTTCCAAAGCTCAGGGTTAGTAGCGCAGATGTCCGCGACAGTCAGGCAAACAAGATGTTCGAGATACTCTTCATCGCGCACTTTTTTGGCAAATTCGGTAATGACATCTGGGTCGTAAATGTCGCGTCTTTGCGCCGTTACCGACATCAAGAGGTGGTTTTGTACCAGCCAAGAGACTAATTTTGCTTCAGGTTTTGATAAACCGTGTTCAATACAAAAATCATAGGCTTCTACCGCACCGATTTCAGAGTGATCGCCGCCACGCCCTTTGGCAATGTCGTGAAAAATAGCGGCCAGAATCAGCATCTCCTTTTTCTGGAGGCGTGGGTAAACTTCGCAACAGATGGGGTGTTTATCGTGATTTTGTGCGTAGCTAAAGGTATTGATGTGTTTGAGAAGACGAATGCTGTGTTCATCGACCGTATAAACATGGAATAGGTCGAACTGCATTTGTCCAACAATTTGGCTCCATTGGGGAAGATAAGCGGCGAGCACGCCTAATTTATGCATCAGGCTGAACGCACGATGTAGTGCGTTAGGGTGACGTACCAATGCCATGAATTTCTCACGCGCTTCGGGAATGGTGTGCAGGAATTTATTGAGCCGCCTTCTGGCTGTACGCAACTGGCGCATGGTTGTGGGTGCGACGCTTTCGATGCTGGAATCATTGGCGATATGAATAAACATATCTAAGATCGTTTCAGGGCGAGCTTGGAAAAGCGCGGGTTTACGAGCTTCTATTAAGTTGCCACGACGTTGAAAATCATCATCTAAAATTTCTGCCACGGCTTCTTCGCCGTTATTGAGTATGGCTTGATCAAACAGACGCAGGAGCATTTTGTTGAGTTCTGCAACACGACGTAGCGTACGGTAGAACTCTTTCATCATCATCTCGACTGCGCGATTCCCTTCACCAGTAAAGCCCAGATGTTCTGCCACTTGAGCTTGATGAGCAAAAATAAGCCGATTGTCATAGCGTTTTAATTCAATGTGCAGCGCAAAGCGCACGCGCCATAAAAAGTCTTGGCACTCTACTAGCTCACGATATTCAGCATCAGTTAAAAAACCAAAACGACTCATTTCAAGCAGTGATGTTGCACCAAAGTGGCGTCTAGCCACCCAGCTTAAAGTATGAATGTCCCTTAAGCCTCCAGGAGTCGATTTGATATCGGGTTCAAGGTTATAAGTGGTGTCATGGTAACGAGCGTGTCGGTCGCGCTGCTCTTGAATTTTGGCACGGTAAAAGGTTTCGCTTGGCCAAAACGATTCGGAATGAATCAACATCTTGAGTTTATAAAATGTCTCTTCGCTGCCACATAATAACCGAGCTTCTTGTAAGTTTGTCGCGACGGTTAAATCTTCACGGCCAATTTCAGCGCACTGCTGCACGGTACGCACGGCATGGCCCACTTCTAAACGCAAATCCCACAACAAGGTAATGAATTCGCTAATTTTACTGCCGAGTTCAGCGGGTAAAGTATGATTGGAGACGACCAGAATATCGATATCCGAAAGAGGATGAAGTTCACCGCGGCCATAGCCTCCGACGGCCACTAAACTGATGTCTGGAACCTGCGAAAATGAATAATGTTCCCATAACCTGTAGAGCAGTTGGTCCATATATTCAGAGCGGCCTAATACCAGGTCGTTGACCGGATGGTGGTGCAAAAATTGATGTTTCTGATACTGAGTGAACTGTTCAAGTTGTTGTTTAAGCTCGCCGATAGTGAGTTGTGTGTCAGTAAGGGTGAGGGGAGACTGAAAAGGCATAACGGCAATCCATGCTGGTGATATGTCACAACGTAGACTGACTGTATCAAATCACTGCAGATAAAAAAATATCCCTGCAAGAGGGATATTGATTGATAAGGTTTTGGTTCGATGTAATTAGGCGTTATGCATCAGACGCGGAATGGTTTCTTCTTCACGCAGCGTCAGCACTTCACAGCCAGTGGCGGTAACCAAAATGGTGTGTTCCCACTGCGCTGAGTTTTTGCCATCGGCGGTGTAAACCGTCCAATTGTCTTCATCATCAAGGCGGCACCCAAATTTACCTGCATTAATCATTGGCTCGATAGTGAAAATCATCCCTTCACGCAGTACGGTTCTGTCGCCGTTTTTATAGTGAACCACTTGTGGTTCTTCATGAAATTGAGCGCCAATACCGTGGCCGCAATAATCTTTCACAATCGAAAATTTAAGGCGTGGGTTATTTTTATTATTGGTTTTAATGTGTTTTTCGATCGCAGTACCAATCTCACCCAATTGAACACCGGGCTTGACCTTCTTCATGCCGATATAAAGACACTCTTGCGCAACAAGACATAGGCGCTTATCTGCTGGCGACACTTCACCGACAAAGAACATCTTTGAGGTGTCACCGTGGTAGCCATCTTTAATAACCGTGATATCAATGTTCAGAATATCACCCTCTTTCAGTACCGCTGGACGCTGTAATTGCCCATACTGCGTATCTTGAGTTGCCGGAATGCCGTGACAAACAATGTGATTAATAGAGGTACAGATCGATTTAGGAAAACCGTGGTAATTCAATGGTGCTGGAATAGCTTGCTGTACTTCAGTGATGTACTTGTGGCAGATCTGGTCAAGTTCTTCAGTGGTGATGCCCACTTTTACATGCGGTTCAATCATCTCAAGGACATCGGCAGCCAGTTTACCCGCGACGCGCATTTTGGCTATTTCTTCAGCAGTTTTGATTTTTACAGACATCGGCTTTCTCTATGCATTAATTCTTAAGCACTTAACTGTGCGAATGGGCGTTATTCTAGCAGTGCATGGATGAATCGCAAGGGATCCCTGTCGGTAAGTAAGAATTGTTTGCATAACTACAGCTTACCTAAGCCATGATGTGTCGTATTTTTTTTCTAGCCAGAGAAGGGCTAAATATGGTATAAAGCGCGCCGGAATCGAAGTGCGTTTTCTTCTGAAATGACGAAGCCCACCTTCCTTTCTAAACACATTATCTTTAAATCACACACATTCCGACACGTGTTCCGGGGTGCTCCAACAATAAAACTATCGGCAACAACCGAATAGATGTTAGGGGTCGGATACATGGGGAATGTGGAGGCCTAACCCCATAGAGGATTTTTAAATGGCAACTGTATCAATGCGCGACATGCTAAAAGCTGGTGTTCACTTCGGTCACCAGACTCGTTACTGGAACCCAAAAATGAAGCCATTCATTTTTGGTGCTCGTAGCCGTGTTCACATCATCAACTTAGAAAAAACTGTTCCTATGTTCAACGAAGCTCTAGCTGAGCTACAAAAAGTTGGCGAGAAAAAAGGTAAAGTTCTTTTCGTTGGTACTAAACGCGCAGCATCTGAAGCTGTTAAAGAAGCGGCTATCGCAAGCAACCAATTCTACGTTAACAACCGCTGGTTGGGCGGCATGCTAACTAACTGGAAAACTGTTCGTCAGTCAATCAAGCGTCTAAAAGAGCTTGAAATTCAAGCAACAGATGGCACTTTTGATAAGCTAACTAAGAAAGAAGCTCTAATGCGTACTCGTGAAATGGAGAAGCTAGAGAAATCTCTTGGTGGTATCAAAGATATGGGCGGTCTACCTGACGCACTATTCGTTATCGATGCAGATCACGAGCACATTGCAGTTAAAGAAGCAAACAACCTAGCTATCCCAGTTTACGCTGTTGTTGATACTAACTCTAACCCAGATGGCGTTGACTACATTATCCCTGGTAACGACGACGCAATCCGTGCAATCCAGCTTTACCTAAATGCTGTTGCAGAAACGGTTAACGAAGGTCGTAACAAAGATGCAGCTGCGCTTGCTGCTGCAAAAGACGGTTTCGTAGAAGCAGAATAATAGCGGCTCTGAGTCACACTTGATTATATGTGTCACACGATTGATGCATTGAACAAGTTATAGTTAGCATCAGGGGCCAAACAATCGGCCCCTGATTTTTACCACCAGAATCAACTGAGGAATAGAGAATGGCAACTGTAACTGCTGCTCTAGTAAAAGAACTGCGCGAGCGTACTGGCGCAGGTATGATGGAATGTAAAAAAGCGCTTGTAGAAGCAAACGCTGACATCGAACTAGCAATTGAAAACATGCGCAAAAGCGGCGCAGCTAAAGCAGCGAAAAAAGCAGGTAACATCGCAGCTGAAGGTACTATCCTAATTAAAGAAGCTGATGGTTTTGCAGCACTTCTAGAAGTGAACTGCCAAACTGACTTCGTAGCCAAAGATTCAAGCTTCCTAGCGTTCGCTAACGAAGTTCTAGAGGTTGCACTTGCTGAGCGTCTAGATATCGCAGCACTTCAAGCTAAATTTGAAGAAGCACGTATTGCTCTTGTTGCTAAAATTGGTGAAAACATCACTATCCGTCGCGTTCATTACATCGAAGGCGCTAAAGTTGGTTCATACCGCCATGGCGACCGTATCGGTGTTGTGGTTGCTGGTGAAGCGGATGAAGAGACCATCAAACACGTAGCAATGCACGTTGCTGCTGCAAAACCTGAGTACGTGAACCCTGAAGATGTACCAGCAGAAGTTGTGGCTAAAGAGCGTGAAATCCAAATCGAAATCGCAATGCAATCTGGCAAGCCAGCAGCAATTGCTGAGAAAATGGTTGAAGGCCGCATGACTAAGTTCACAGGTGAGGTATCACTTACTGGTCAAGCGTTCATCATGGATCCTTCTCAAACTGTTGGCGCAATGCTGAAAGCTAAAGGCGCAACCGTTACTAACTTCGTACGTCTAGAAGTTGGTGAAGGTATTGAGAAAGCTCAAGAACTTAGCTTCGCTGAAGAAGTTGCAATGGTTCAAAAAGGTTAATCCTAGCGATTTTGCCTAAAAAGAGACCGTAGCCAAGGCTGCGGTCTTTTTACGAATGGCATATTGAGACTAATTGTGATGATTTAGAATTCAGTATTCAGTTTTAAATCATGACTGTTAATTAACAACTCTCTATTTGGAAGGTAAGCTCCATGACTACGAACCCTAAACCAGCCTATCAACGTATCCTGTTAAAACTTAGCGGTGAAGCGCTACAAGGCGAAGAAGGTTTTGGTATTGATCCTGCGGTGTTAGATCGCATGGCACAGGAAGTAAAAGAACTGGTTGAACTGGGTGTTCAAGTGGGTGTTGTCATCGGCGGCGGTAACTTATTCCGTGGCGCAGGTCTTGCTGAAGCGGGCATGAACCGTGTTGTGGGCGACCACATGGGAATGCTGGCAACCGTAATGAATGGTTTGGCAATGCGTGATGCTTTGCACCGTGCTTATGTGAATGCGCGCGTGATGTCTGCCATTCCTCTTAAAGGTGTGTGTGACGATTACAATTGGGCCGATGCTATCAGCCAACTACGTCAAGGACGTGTTGTGATCTTCTCAGCGGGTACTGGTAACCCATTCTTCACAACTGATTCTGCTGCCTGTTTGCGCGGTATTGAAATTGAAGCGGATGTGGTTCTAAAAGCGACAAAAGTAGATGGCGTATTTAGTGCAGACCCAGTGGCAAACCCAGACGCAGAACTGTATGATAAGCTGTCTTATACAACCGTGCTTGAAAAAGAGCTAAAAGTGATGGACTTGGCCGCGTTTACGCTAGCGCGTGACCATAAAATGCCAATCCGCGTATTTAATATGAACAAACCGGGCGCACTACGTCGCGTGGTAATGGGTGAAGCGGAAGGTACACTAATTAGCACCGCTGACTAATCACTCCAAAACAAAAAAACAAGTAGGTGATATTTGTGATTAACGAAATCAAGAAAGACGCTCAAGAGCGTATGGATAAGAGCGTAGATGCCCTGAAAAACAACCTTTCTAAGGTACGTACTGGTCGCGCTCACCCAAGTTTACTCTCCGGCATTTCTGTCGATTACTATGGTGCTTCGACACCGCTGAATCAAATCGCTAACGTTGTAGCTGAAGATGCACGTACTCTCGCGATCACTGTTTTTGATAAAGAGTTGACGCCAAAAGTTGAAAAAGCGATTTTGATGTCTGATTTGGGTCTAAACCCAATGTCTGCAGGTACGGTTATTCGTGTACCACTGCCACCACTGACCGAAGAACGTCGTCGTAATTTGGTGAAAATTGTTCGTGGTGAAGCTGAAGGTGGTCGCGTTGCAGTTCGCAACATTCGTCGTGATGCCAATGGCGACTTAAAAGCTCTACTGAAAGATAAAGAAATCTCTGAAGACGAAGATCATAAAGCGCAAGAAGAGATTCAAAAACTTACCGATGTAGCGATTAAGAGAATTGATGAAGTTCTTGCTGCAAAAGAAAAAGAGTTAATGGAAGTTTAATTCGCTCTTTTTAGCCTTTCTAAAACGCTGTGCTCACAGTGCAGCGTTTTTTTATGCTATTTTGCCCTATCAGTTTGGTAATCAATTAATTTCTTATGCAAAACTCATCCCTCTCATCTGATGTATTACCCCAACACATCGCAATCATTATGGACGGAAATGGCCGTTGGGCTAAAGCACAAGGTAAACCTCGTGTATTTGGTCATAAGAATGGTGTAGCAGCGGTCCGAAGAACGATTTCTACTGCAGCGAAATTGGGTATTAAAGCCGTTACTTTGTTTGCCTTTAGCAGTGAAAATTGGCGGCGTCCGGAAGCTGAAGTGGGCGTGTTGATGGAGTTATTTATTACTGTGCTATCCACAGAAGTAAAAAAGCTGCATAAGAACAATCTGCGTCTTAGAGTCATTGGTGATAAAACACGTTTTAGCTCACGCTTACAAACAAAAATAGCTCAGGCAGAAGAGTTAACCTCATCAAACAGTGGCATGGTCGTTAATATCGCCGCAAACTATGGCGGAAAATGGGATATCACAGAAGCAATGCGCTCTATCGCGGTCAAAGTGGCGAGCGGTGAGCTTTCTCCTGATCAGATTGACGAGACGCTGATTACACAGTCGCTAACGATGTCTGATATTCCTGAAGTGGATTTGCTCATTCGTACCAGCGGTGAATGTCGTATTAGTAATTTTATGTTGTGGCAATTGGCCTATGCAGAGATGTACTTTACGCCGATTTACTGGCCTGAGTTTGGTGAAGAAAGTTTAATTGAAGCAGTGACTTGGTTTGTTAACCGTGAACGCCGTTTTGGCTGCACAGGGGAACAGGTTAAGGCATTGATGGAACAGAAATAAAGGATCCATTAGTTTGAAGCAACGAATTATCACGGCGCTCATATTAGCTCCACTGGTGATGCTGGGCATTTTTGAACTGCCACTCCCCCTATTTATGGCCATTTTGGCCCTTGTGGCGCTCGTCGGTGTATGGGAATGGACGCAGTTTATCGATTCGACATCTAGGTATCTGGCGCTGTTGCCAGCCATTATTATTGGTGGAGCAAGTTACCTACTAATTTCCTCTGATGCCGTTAGCCTAGCCAGCATGAACTCGAATCACTATGTGATATTAAGTGTTGGGGTGGCTTGGTGGCTGTTTTCTAGCTTTTTAGCTATTACCTATCCTAAATCCCGTCCATGGTGGGAAAAATCCAATCTACTTAAGCACCTTTTTGGTGTGCTTACACTACTTCCTTTTTTCTGGAGCGTACTATTTTTACGCGCAGAAGCCTTTTTGAGTGAGCCATACCACGGTGCTAAGTTGGTGCTATTTGTCTGCTTAATTGTTTGGGCTGCAGACAGTGGCGCTTATTTTGCGGGCAAAAGTTTTGGTAAGCACAAAATGGCACCAGCAGTCAGTCCAAATAAAACCATTGAAGGGTTGATTGGTGGCATTATTACGGCATTGATTGTCGCGTGGTTTACTGCTGATTGGTTTGATATCCGGTTTACAAACACGCTGTCGATGGTCGGTATTACATTAGCGACTGTGATTATCTCTGTGCTCGGTGATCTGGTCGAAAGTATGTTTAAGCGCGTTTCAGGAATTAAAGACAGCAGTAATATTATTCCTGGGCATGGCGGCGTTTTGGATCGTATCGATAGCCTGACGGCTGCATTTCCTGTTTTTGCTCTACTGTATTTCATTTTCTAATGCTTGGGTTAAGCTGTCTTACCCCAATCTTAATTCACGGTTGTTGCTATGCGTAAGTTAACGATTCTCGGGGCCACAGGTTCAATTGGGGCAAGCACATTAAAAGTCGTGGCTCAAAATCCCGAACACTTTTCCGTTGTGGCTTTAGCCGCGGGAAATAATGTCAATAAAATGCGTGAGCTATGCCAGCGTTGGCAGCCAGTTTATGCGGTAATGGCAAACCAAAAGGCGGCGGATGAGCTTTTAGCTCAATTGCAGTCATTGAACTTAAAAACAACCGTATTATTTGGTGAAGACGCCATGTGCCACGTCGCCGCATTAGATGAGGTGGATACGGTGATGGCGGCGATTGTTGGTGCAGCAGGTTTGTTACCAACCATGGCCGCGGTAAAGGCGGGCAAGCGTGTTTTGTTGGCAAACAAAGAAGCCTTGGTGATGTCTGGCCAGTTGTTTATTGATGCGGTCGAAAAACACGGTGCGGAATTGCTCCCTGTCGATAGCGAACATAACGCGATTTTTCAATGCTTACCCCCTGAAATTCAAGGCTCTTTGGGTCGCTGTGATTTACAAGAACATGGTGTGCAACATATTCTGCTCACGGGCTCTGGCGGCCCTTTTCGCTACAGTGATTTATCCACGTTAGCAGATGTTTCACCACAGCAAGCGATTGCTCATCCTAACTGGTCGATGGGGCCGAAAATTTCGGTTGATTCCGCCACTATGATGAACAAAGGTTTGGAATATATTGAAGCTAAGTGGCTGTTTAATGCATCGAAACAGCAATTAAAAGTGTTAATCCACCCACAATCGGTGATCCACTCTATGGTGCAGTACCGCGATGGTTCGGTGCTTGCGCAAATGGGGGAACCCGATATGTCCACGCCAATTGCTTTAACTCTCTCTTATCCAGAACGCATTACTGCGGGGGTTCCGGCACTGGATTTTACCAAATTAAGTAATTTGAGTTTTATGGATGTGGACTACGAGCGTTATCCTTGTTTGGGATTGGCGATTGATGCTTGCTATCAAGGGCAACATGCCACCACCTCTTTAAATGCAGCCAACGAAATAGCCGTTGAAGCTTTTTTAAATAAGCAAATTCGTTTTACCGATATCGCACAAGTTAATGAACGTGTATTGTCAAAAGTGTGTGCAGCACATACTCAGTTACATTGCTATGACTTGGAAAGCTTGTTAGAGCTCGATAGAATGGCGCGCACTATTGCCCAGCAAATCATACAAGAGCATTTATTATGAGTGGTATTTTGTGGAATTTCGTCTCTTTCATCATTGCGTTAGGTATATTGGTTGCTGTGCATGAATTTGGTCATTTTTGGGTAGCACGTCGCTGCGGAATTAAAGTCGAAAAATTTTCCATTGGCTTTGGTAAATCACTTTGGAGCCGAGTAGCCAAAGATGGCACCGAGTACAACCTCTCAATTATTCCTCTCGGCGGCTACGTTAAAATGCTCGATAGCCGTGTTGATGATGTTCCAGCTGAATTAAAACCCTTAGCTTTTGACCAAAAACCATTGTGGAAACGTGTCGCTGTCGTGAGTGCTGGGCCTGCTTTTAACTTTTTCTTCGCCATTTTTGCCTATTGGCTCGTGTTCTTAATTGGCGTCCCAGCGGTAAAACCTGTGATTGGCGAAATTGCCCCGCAATCGATCGCCGCTCAAGCGGGTTTAGAGTCAGGAATGCAGATCAAAGCAGTCTCAGGAGTGAATACCTTAGATTGGGAATCGGTCAATATGGGGCTGATTAGCCATATTGGTGATGAACAATTAACGCTCACCGTCGGAACCAATAATGAAATTGGTGTGGATGAAATCAAAACATTAGATATCCGTTCTTGGAACTTTAACCCAGAAACAGAGTCTGCTATGGGAGCGTTAGGTTTTAAACCATTTGTCCCTGAAATATCGCTGACGCTAACCAATGTTTCTCAAGGCAGCGCCGGAGAGAAGGCCGGGTTAGAAGTTGGGGACACCTTGATCGAAGCCAACGGTGCGAAGATAAACCATTGGCAGCAAGTTGTGGCGTTGATACAAAGCCATCCCAATCAACCAGTTTCATTGGTTGTTGTGCGTGATGAACAACGCTTGACTATCGAGCTTACGCCTGACGTTCGTGAGTTACCGCAAGGCAAAACGATAGGTTTTGCGGGAATCGCTCCTAAAGTCGCAGAATGGCCGGAAAGTTATCGATTTGAGCTGCAATATGGTGTATTTGAATCAGTCGGAAAAGCGGTTGAAAAAACACAGCAAGTGATCAACCTAACCGTCAGTATGTTGAAAAAACTGGTGGTCGGTGATGTGGGGTTGAATAATCTGAGTGGGCCAATTTCGATTGCCAAAGGAGCAGGAACTACCGCTGACTATGGTTTGGTCTATTTCTTGGGTTTTCTGGCTCTGATTAGTGTCAACTTAGGCATTATCAATCTAGTACCACTGCCAATGTTAGATGGCGGACACTTACTGTTTTTTGCAATTGAAGCCGTTATTCGTCGTCCTGTCCCAGAGAAGATTCAAGAAATGGGATACCGAATTGGTGGGGCGATCATCTTTTCTTTGATGGCTGTGGCAATATTTAATGATTTTAGTCGCCTGTGATTTGTAACCATTAGGCAGAAGTTGTAGCAAGGAATAACAAGAATAAATATGGCAATGAAACAGATCCTTTTCGCGACACTATTGGCAACCAGCCTCTCAGCACATAGTGCCGAGAATTTCGTAGTGCAGGATATTCAAATTGAAGGGCTTCAACGCGTTGCGCTCGGCGCCGCATTGCTTAAAATGCCCGTTCGAATTGGCGATACCGTTGATGCACAAGATGTCGCGGATATTATCAAAGCACTTTACACTTCGGGCAACTTTGAAGACATCAAAGTATTACGAGACAACAACGTTCTGATCGTTCAGGTTAAAGAACGTCCAACCATTGCAAGTGTTTCCTTCTCTGGAAATAAAGCGATCAAAGAAGAGCAGTTGCAGCAGAATCTTGATGCATCCAATATCCGCATCGGTGAGGCGCTTGATCGTACGACCTTGAGCAACATTGAAAAGGGGTTGGAAGATTTTTACTACAGCGTGGGTAAGTACAACGCGACCGTAAAAGCGGTGGTGACACCTTTACCTCGCAACCGTGCTGACCTTAAATTTGTGTTCAGTGAAGGGGTTTCTGCGAAAATCCAGCAAATCAACTTTATTGGCAATGAAGTGTTTAGTGACCAAGATTTACTGTCACGCTTCAATTTGAATGTCGATGTGGCGTGGTGGAATTTCCTCTCTGATGATAAATACCAAAAGCAGGTCTTAGCCGCTGATATTGAAGCTTTGCGCTCTTTCTACCTCGACCGTGGCTACTTAAAGTTTCAAGTCGATTCCACGCAAGTTGCTATTTCTCCTGATAAAAAAGGCGTTTATATCACTTTAGGCATTAGCGAAGGTCAGCCTTATAAAATCAAAGACGTTAAATTCCGCGGAGAGCTGATTGGCAAAGAGGCTGAATTTACCGCTTTGATCCCGTTTGAAGCCGAGGAAACCTATAACGGCTCACTGGTGACCAAGCTTGAAGAAGATGTAAAACGAGTATTGGGTGAAGCTGGCTATGCTTATCCTCAAGTTCGAACTATCCCAGAATTTAATGATGAAACGCAAGAAGTTTCCTTGGTTATTCATGTGGAAGCGGGTAAGCGTATCTATGTCCGTGATATTCGCTTTGTCGGTAATAACTCAACCAAAGATGAAGTTTTGCGCCGCGAAATGCGTCAAATGGAAGGCAGTTGGCTGAGCTCTAAAGCGATTGATACGGGTAAGAGCCGCTTAAACCGTCTTGGCTTCTTTGAAACGGTGGATGTGCAAACTGTACGTGTACCTGGCAGTGAAGACCAAGTCGATCTGGTGTACAACGTGAAAGAGGCCAACTCAGGTAGTGTTAACTTTGGTGTCGGTTATGGTACAGAATCAGGCGTGAGTTTTCAGGTTGGTTTACAGCAAGATAACTTCATTGGTTCAGGTAATCGAGTTGGCATCAATGCCATGATGAACGACTATCAAAAGAACATCAGTTTAGATTACCGTGATCCCTACTGGAACCTTGATGGTGTCAGTTTGGGTGGTAAGATTTTCTATAAGCAGTTTGAGGCTTCTGAAGCAGGTATTGTTGATTATACCAATGAAAGTTACGGCACAAGTTTAACGTGGGGTTTCCCATTTGACGAATTAAACCGTTTTGACCTCGGTATCGGTTACACGCACAACAAGATCGGTAATATCGATGAGTATGTGCAAGTTAGTCAGTTCTTACAGTCTCAAGCGAGTAATCGTAGCGATGATGGCAGTTTGATCACCAATGACTTTGACGTCAACATCTCATGGACGCGCAATAATTTAAACCGAACCATTTTCCCAACGGCGGGGAATCACCAACGCGCTTTCTACAAGATGACAGTGCCGGGCTCAGACGTAAAGTATTTCAAAGCGCAGTACGATGTCCGCCAGTATTTCCCATTAACCAAAAAACATGAGTTTTCACTCTTGCTAAGAGGACGCTTAGGGTATGGTAATGGTTACGGGAAAACGGATGGTAACGATAACTTGTTCCCATTCTATGAAAACTATTATGCAGGTGGCTTTACCACTTTGCGTGGTTTTGGATCTAACTCGGCTGGACCGAAAGCGATTTATAACGATGCGACAGGCTGTAATGGCAATAATGGTGGCAACAACCGCTGCTATAGCGCAACAGATGACTCTGTCGGTGGTAACGCGGTCGCGCTGGCCAGCGTAGAGCTGATTGTACCGACGCCATTTGCCTCTGATGAAACTCGTAGCCAAATTCGCACCAGCATCTTCTTCGATATGGCCAGCGTTTGGGATACAGAGTTCGATTACAAAGATGGGAAACTCGGTTATGGTGATCAGTATTATTACGATTACTCAGATCCAATGAATTACCGTTCCTCCTATGGTGCGGCACTACAGTGGATGTCACCTATGGGGCCATTGGTATTTTCAATTGCCAAACCTATTAAAATTTATGAAGGTGATAATGAAGAGTTCTTCACTTTCACGATCGGCAGAACATTCTAATTAGAGGAAAGTATTTTGAAAAAAGCGATTCAAGCGGCAGGATTGGGCCTAGTTGTACTGAGTTCATCATTTTTTGCGCAAGCCGCTGAGGCGGCGCAGAAAGTAGGTTACATTAATACCGCGCAAGTATTCCAAGCATTACCTCAACGAGAAGTTGTGCTGCAAAAATTACAAGAAGAGTTTAAAGATAAAGGGGCAGAGCTACAGTCAATTCAAGCTGAAGCAAAAACCAAAATTGAAAAACTTAAACGTGATGGCGAACTGCTAGGTCAAGATGAGATCGAGAAGCTGCGTATTGAAATTGGTCAATTAGACAGCAAGTACAAAATCAAAGCGCAAGCGTTAGAGCAAGCCTCAGCGCGTCGTGAGAGTGAAGAGAAGCAAAAACTCTTCATGGTGATTCAAGACGCTGTGAAGAAAGTTGCGGAAAAAGAAGGTTATGACATCGTTGTTGACGTGCAAGCTATGCAATATGGTAAGCCGGACTACAACCTATCAGAGAAAGTAATTAAACAACTAAAATAATATTATTATGGCAAAACTGACTTTAGCCGAATTGGCAACCATCACCGGGGGAGAGCTGTTTGGTGATGGCTCTGCGACAGTTTCCGCTGTCGCACCTATGGATAAGGCGCAGGAAGGTTACGTAACTTTCCTCTCTAATCCCAAATATAACAAACACCTTGGTCAATGCCGCGCAACGGTGATTATGGTCAAGGCTAGTGAACGTGAATTGTGTACAACCAATGTATTGGTCGTCGCTGACCCATACGTTGCTTTTGCAAAGGTGGCGCAAGCGCTGGACACGACACCGCGACCTGCGAGTGATATCAGCTCTTCTGCGGTTGTTGCACCGGATGCCCAGCTAGGGCAGAACGTTTCTATTGGTGCAAACGCGGTCATTGAGACGGGCGTGCAACTGGGCGATAACGTCTCCATTGGTGCCGGCTGTTTCATCGGTAAAAACGCCAAAATTGGCGCTAACACCCAGTTGTGGGCAAATGTCAGCGTTTACCACGAAGTGGAAATTGGCTCGGCGTGCCTTATTCAGTCAGGTGCCGTGATTGGTTCTGATGGTTTTGGCTATGCCAATGAGAAAGGTGAGTGGATTAAAATTCCGCAAATTGGCACAGTCCGGATCGGTAATCGAGTTGAAATCGGTGCCTGCACGACAATTGATCGTGGCGCATTAGATGACACGATTATTGAAGATAACGTCATTCTCGATAACCAATTACAGATAGCACATAACGTCTGTATTGGCTATGGCACTGCAATTGCTGGCGGTACCATCATTGCTGGCAGCACCCACATAGGTAAATATTGCATTATTGGTGGTGGTACTGTCATCAATGGCCATATCGAGATTGTCGATGGGGTCACCATTACTGGCATGGGAATGGTGATGCGCAGCATCACCGAGAAAGGCATGTTCTCTTCTGGTATTCCGTTGCAACCGAACAAAGAATGGCGTAAAACTGCCGCTCGCGTTCACCGTATCGAAGATATGCACAAGCGACTTAAAGCACTTGAAAAGTACTTAGAGCAGGAAGCGGAATCCTAATTCTACTTTTTCCCGATTAGGCTCGCCAACTGCGAGTCTTTTTCGTCTATAATGCCAAATAATTTTTGAAAGTTTTACTGTATAGGAATATGACTTTGACGACTGAAACGAAAACGATGCACATCACTGAAATTCAGAGGCTGCTTCCTCACCGTTACCCATTTCTGTTGATTGACCGTGTAATTGACTTTGAAGAAGGCAAATACCTTGTTGGCTTGAAAAATGTGTCAGTTAATGAACCTCAGTTCACTGGTCATTTTCCGCAGTTACCTATTTTTCCAGGTGTACTGATTTTAGAAGCAATGGCACAAGCAACGGGCCTACTTGCATTCAAAACCTTTGGTGCACCGAAAGATAACGAATTGTATTACTTTGCTAGTATTGATAATGCGAAGTTTCGTAAGCCTGTAGGTCCTGGCGACCAACTGATCATCGAAGTGCAGTTCATTAAAGAGCGTCGTGGTATTGCGTTGTTTAATGGCGTAGCGAAAGTTGATGGTGAGGTTGTGTGTTCAGCTGAAATGAAATGTGCTCGTAGAGAGTTTTAATATGATTCATGAAACTGCACAAATCCACCCAAGTGCGGTGGTTGAAGATGGCGCTACCATCGGAGCTAACGTCACGGTTGGTCCATTTACTTACATCACCTCTGGGGTAAGCATTGGCCAAGGTACGGAAGTGATGTCGCATGTGGTCATCAAAGGAAACACCGTCATTGGTGAAGAGAACCGTATTTTCCCTCACGCCGTCATTGGCGAAGAGAACCAAGATAAGAAGTATGGTGGTGAAGATACACGAGTCGTCATTGGTGATCGCAATGTTATTCGTGAAGCGGTGCAAATTCACCGTGGTACGATGCAAGATAAAACACAAACAGTTGTTGGCAACGACAACCTATTGTGTGTGAATGCCCATATTGCGCACGATGTGATTGTTGGTAATCATACGCACATTGGTAACAACGCAATTCTTGGCGGCCATGTGACGGTCGGTGACTATGCCGGTGTTATGGCGTTGTCGGCGATTCATCCTTTCTGTAGCGTTGGTGCTTATGCCTATATCGGTGGTTGTTCTGCTGTTGTGCAAGATGTCCCTGCTTACGTGTTAGCACAAGGTAACCATGCTTCACCATTTGGCCTTAACCTTGTTGGTTTGAAGCGAAATGGTTTTGAAAAAGCCGAAATTCGCGCGCTACAAAAAGCGTATAAAGAGATTTACCGATCAGGTAAAACGCAAGCAGAGGTCTTACCTATATTGGTTGAGATGGCGAAAGAGTACCCATCGATTCAGCGTTTTACTGATTTACTAGAAAAAACTGAGCGTGGCATTATTCGTTAGTTCGCCACTGAGTTTTGATTAATATCCGAAGATCGCTACTTGTTTAGCGATCTTTTGTCTTTTTGATGCCGCATAACGGCTGAGCGGATTCTGTTAGGAAACGATATGCACTCACATGAAAATCCCCTAAGAATCGGTATTGTTGCCGGAGAGCTTTCTGGCGATACATTAGGAGAAGGCTTCATTCAAGCCATCAAGCAGCAATACCCCAATGCACAATTTGTCGGTATTGGTGGCCCTAAGATGATTGCTCAAGGTTGTGAATCTTTATTTGATATGGAAGAGCTAGCCGTGATGGGTCTGGTTGAGGTGCTTGGCCGCTTACCGCGTTTACTGAAAGTTAAAGCGCAGTTGGTGAAGTATTTTAAAGCCAATCCGCCGGATGTGTTTGTTGGTATTGATGCACCAGATTTTAATTTACGACTAGAGCTTGATCTCAAAAAAGCGGGCATCAAAACCGTCCACTACGTGAGCCCATCTGTATGGGCATGGCGTCCCAAACGTATTTTTAAAATCGATGCGGCGACCGATTTAGTGCTGGCATTTCTTCCGTTTGAAAAAGCGTTTTACGACAAGTATCAGGTTGCGTGCGAATTTGTCGGCCACACACTGGCCGATGCCATTCCACTGCAACCCGATAAAATCGCCGCTCGTGAACTGTTGAAATTAGAGACAGATAAACAGTGGCTGGCTGTGCTACCCGGTAGCCGAGGGGGAGAAGTCGGTTTAATTGCCAAGCCATTTATTGAAACATGTCGACAAATCAAACAGAAATACCCTGATATTGGTTTTGTGGTAGCTGCCGTCAATCCCAAACGTAAACAGCAGTTTGAAACCATTTGGCAGGAGATCGCCCCAGAGCTCGATTTTGTTATTATTGAAGACACCGCGCGCAATGTCATCACGGCCGCAGATGCTGTGCTGCTTGCCTCTGGCACAGTCGCACTGGAATGCATGTTGCTCAAACGGCCGATGGTGGTGGGATACAAAGTGAACAGGCTCACCGGATGGTTGGTTCAGAAGCTTGCGATAACCGAATTTGTTTCACTGCCCAATATTTTAGCCGGAGAAGAACTGGTTCCTGAGTTCATTCTTGATGAATGCGACCCGCAATATCTGTTTCCTGCGGTCGATAGCATGCTCAGCCGTGATAATTCCTCTTTAATTGAACGTTTTACTGAAATGCATCACTGGATCCGCAAAGGTGCGGATCAACAAGCCGCCAAAGCGGTTTTAAGCTTGATTAACCATTAACCATTAACCAAACCATTAACCAAACCATTAACGATTAAAAAGAGCGATTGAAAAATAACGAGAGGAAAATAGACAAGATGGCAGAACAAACACTGACTCCTTTTGAATACCCTAAGGGCTATGTTTTGATTGCAGGAGTGGATGAAGTTGGTCGAGGTCCATTAGTGGGCGACGTAGTGACTGCCGCAGTAATCTTGGATCCGAATAATCTGATTGAAGGTTTAGCCGACTCGAAAAAGTTATCAGAAAAAAAACGCCGAGCGCTTTTTCCTGAAATTCAACAAAAGGCGCTCGCTTGGTCTGTTGGCCGCTGTTCACCAGCTGAAATTGATGAGCTTAATATTCTTCAAGCGACTATGGTGGCGATGCAACGCGCGATTGCAGGTCTAGCGATTCAACCTGATTTGGCTTTAATTGATGGCAACCGTGTCCCACAATTACCGATGCATGGTATCGCAGTCGTCAAGGGTGATATGCGTGTGGCGCAAATCAGCGCCGCCTCAATCATTGCCAAAGTGGTACGCGATAAAGAGATGGAAGCGCTCGATAAATTGTACCCACAATTTGGCTTTGCTCAACATAAGGGCTATCCAACTAAAGCGCATTTTGCCGCGATCGAACAACATGGCGTCATCGCAGAGCACCGTAAAAGCTTTAAGCCAGTGAAACGCGTGCTGGGAATTGACTAATTGCGGGTGTCAGCCACGAGCAGATTCGCGTAGAATAACCGCCAAATCTTGTACCAAACCTAGCATCTAGGATTTTATTGCATGCCAGAACCAAAGTTTGTCCACCTTCGTGTCCACAGCGACTTTTCTATGATCGATGGCTTGTCCAAAGTGCCACCGCTTGTGAAAAAAGTGGCCGAGATGGGGATGCCTGCCGTAGCGTTGACCGACTTCACGAACTTATGTGGTTTGGTCAAATTTTATGGTACCGCTCATAACTGTGGGGTAAAGCCGATTATCGGTGCAGATTTTGTCATGCAATCCGAGGAGTTTGGTGATGAGCTCACCAAGCTGACGGTTCTAGCGAGTGATAATGTTGGTTACAAAAATCTGACCTTACTGATCTCCGATGCTTATCTACGCGGTCATGTGCAACACCTACCTGTGATTGATAAAACGTGGCTAGTGAAATATGCCGAAGGCTTGATTGTGCTTTCGGGGGGAAAAAGTGGTGAAATAGGCAAAGCACTGCTTAAAGGTAATCAGGCGTTAGTCGATAAATGTGTCGAGTTTTATCAAACTCATTTTGTCGATCGTTTTTACCTTGAATTGACTCGCACAGGGCGAGCCGACGAAGAGAGCTATCTGCACTTTGCTCTAGAATTGGCTGAAAATAACGATCTGCCCGTCGTTGCAACCAATGAAGTGGTGTTTCTCAGCGAAGAGTTTTTTGAAGCGCATGAAATTCGAGTAGCGATTCATGATGGCTACACCATGGAAGATCCTCGTCGGCCAAAAAATTACAGCCCACAGCAATATTTGCGCACCGAAGCGGAAATGTGTGAGCTGTTTGCCGACATTCCTGAAGCGCTGCAAAACAGTGTTGAGATTGCCAAACGGTGTAATGTTACCGTCCGTTTGGGGGAATATTTCTTGCCCGCTTTCCCAACGGAAGGAATGAAAGAAACCGAATACTTGGTGATGAAATCACAAGAAGGCCTTGAAGAGCGTCTTGAATTTCTGTTCCCCGATCCTGAGGTTCGCGCACAACGTCGCCCTGAATATGATGAACGGCTGCAAATTGAGCTCGAAGTGATTAATAACATGGGATTCCCCGGTTATTTCTTGATTGTGATGGAGTTCATCCAGTGGTCAAAAGATAACGATATTCCGGTGGGACCGGGGCGCGGATCGGGTGCGGGTTCATTGGTGGCTTACGCGCTCAAAATTACCGATTTAGATCCACTACAATATGATTTACTTTTCGAACGTTTTTTGAACCCAGAACGGGTCTCAATGCCCGATTTTGACGTCGATTTCTGTATGGATAAACGTGACCAAGTTATTGATCACGTTGCTGAAATGTATGGTCGTGATGCGGTATCACAGATCATCACCTTTGGTACTATGGCTGCCAAAGCGGTCATTCGTGACGTGGGACGCGTGCTTGGTCATCCGTTTGGATTTGTCGACCGCATTTCAAAGCTTATTCCACTAGATCCAGGAATGACACTCGAAAAGGCGTTTAAGGCTGAACCCGCGTTACCTGATCTGTACAACAATGACGAAGACGTCAAAGAGCTGATTGATAAGTGCCGAATTCTAGAAGGTTGCACGCGTAACGCTGGTAAGCATGCGGGTGGGGTAGTGATCTCCCCAACCACAATTACCGACTTTTCGCCGATTTATGCGGATGCTGAAGGGCATTTCCCCGTCACTCAATTTGATAAGAACGATGTTGAAACCGCAGGCTTAGTCAAGTTTGACTTCTTAGGTCTACGTACCTTAACCATTATCGATTGGGCACTAGGGCTGATTAACCCGCGCTTACAACGAGAAGGCAAAGAGCCCGTTCGTATTGAAGCTATCCCGTTAGAAGACCCAGTTTCATTTCGTGTATTGCAAAATTCTGAAACCACGGCGGTATTCCAGTTAGAATCGCGCGGCATGAAAGATCTGATCAAACGCCTCCAGCCAGACTGCTTCGAAGATATCATTGCACTAGTGGCCCTGTTTCGCCCTGGGCCTTTGCAATCGGGGATGGTGGATAACTTTATCGACCGTAAACATGGCCGAGAGGCGATCTCCTACCCAGATGAAAAATGGCAACATGAGTCATTAAAAGAAATTTTAGACCCAACCTACGGCATCATCTTGTACCAAGAGCAAGTGATGCAGATCGCCCAAGTCCTAGCCGGGTACACACTAGGCGGCGCGGATATGCTGCGCCGTGCGATGGGTAAGAAAAAGCCAGAAGAGATGGCCAAGCAGCGGGCGATTTTTGAAGAAGGTTCGATAAAAAACGGCGTGGATGGCGAATTGTCGATGAAAATCTTCGACTTAGTAGAAAAATTCGCCGGCTACGGGTTTAACAAATCGCACTCTGCGGCTTATGCTCTGGTTTCTTATCAAACCTTATGGTTAAAAACCCACTACCCAGCCGAATTTATGGCGGCAGTAATGACGGCCGACATGGACAACACCGAAAAGGTGGTTGGCTTAGTGGATGAATGTTTACGCATGAATCTTAAAGTGTTACCACCGGATATTAACGCCGGCTTGTACCGCTTTAACGTCGATGAAAATGGCGCGATTGTCTATGGTATTGGCGCGATCAAAGGTGTGGGTGAAGGGCCGATTGAAGCGATTTTAGAAGCGCGCACAGCCGGCGGCTATTTTAAAGATTTGTTTGATTTTTGCGCCAGAATTGATTTGAAAAAAGTCAATAAGCGTGTGATTGAAAAGCTTATTTATGCGGGTGCTTTGGACCGTTTAGGCCCACACCGTGCTGCCATGATGGCCTCATTAAATGATGCTGTGAAAGCGGCCAGCCAATTCCACCAAGCTGAAGCCTTTGGTCAGGTTGATATGTTTGGTGTATTGACTGATGCGCCAGAAGAAGTAGAACATAAATATACGCAAGTCCCCGAGTGGCCAGAGAAAGTTTGGCTTGAAGGTGAGCGCGATACATTGGGCCTTTATTTGACCGGGCATCCAATAAACGCACATATTAAGGAACTTGCGAAGTACACCAGTTGTCGACTAAAAGATGCCACGCCAACGCGACGCGATCAATCCGTCACTTTAGCGGGGTTAGTGATTGCAGCTAAAGTGATGACCACCAAGCGTGGCACGCGGATTGGCATCATGACGTTAGATGATCGTTCAGGACGTATGGAAGTGATGTTATTCTCTGATGCGTTAGAGCGGTATGCAGAGCTGTTAGAAAAAGATAGAATTTTAGTGATTTCTGGACAGGTCAGCTTTGATGACTTCAATGGTGGCCTTAAAATGTCGGCGCGCGAAGTCATGGACTTGGGCAGTGCGCGTGAAAAATATGCCCGTGGTTTGTCGATATCGATTGAACAATCACAGATAGACAGCCAGTTTTTTGAGCGCTTTAGTCAGATCTTAGAGCCTCACCGAGCAGGGACTATACCTGTCAATGTATACTACCAACGCGCAGAGGCGAGAGTGCGACTCACTCTTGGTACGCAGTGGTGTGTAACCCCAAGTGATACATTGTTAGACGAATTGAAACAGCTACTTGGCAAAGATCAGGTAGAACTCGAATTTAACTAAAATTTGGCGTCAAATATGTTGAACGCTGAGTATAAAAGGATCGGTAGATGAGCCTAAATTTTCTAGAATTTGAAAAACCAATTGCTGAACTTGAGGCTAAAATTCAGGCGCTACGCGACGTGTCTCGCCATGGTGGTGATAAGTCCGTTGATCTCGACAAAGAGATCGAACAGCTAGAAAAGAAAAGCTTAGAGCTTAAGAAGAAAATCTTTGGTGATTTAGGGGCATGGCAAGTAGCTCAATTGGCACGCCATCCACAACGCCCTTACACGCTTGATTACATCAACCATGTCTTCACTGAGTTTGACGAGTTGACTGGTGATCGCGCTTTTGCTGATGACAAAGCGATTGTCGGCGGCATTGCTCGTTTAGAGGGACGTCCGGTGATGGTGATTGGTCACCAAAAAGGACGTGAAACGAGAGAGAAAGTAAGACGTAACTTCGGAATGCCAAAACCAGAAGGTTATCGTAAAGCACTGCGTTTAATGAAAATGGCTGAACGTTTTGGCATGCCTATTATTACCTTCATTGATACCGCAGGTGCTTATCCTGGTGTTGGCGCTGAAGAACGTGGCCAATCTGAAGCGATTGCTACAAACCTAAAAGTGATGTCAGGCTTGAAAGTGCCTGTAATTTGTAATGTTGTTGGTGAAGGTGGCTCTGGTGGTGCTTTGGCGATTGGCGTGGGTGACTACGTGAACATGCTGCAATATTCCACTTACGCGGTAATTTCGCCAGAAGGGTGTGCTTCAATCTTGTGGCGAGATTCAGATAAAGCGCCGCAAGCGGCTGAAGCGATGGGCTTAGTCGCTCCTCGCTTAAAAGAGCTTGAGCTGATTGATGAAATTATCGAAGAACCATTAGGTGGCGCGCATCGCGATCCAATACAAATGGCCGCCAACATGAAAGCAACACTGCTAAAACAGCTTGCTGATTTAGAGCCGCTGAATGAAGAAGCATTATTGGCTCGTCGTTATCAACGTTTGATGAACTACGGCTACTGCTAAATAGCAGAGCGGACAATAAATAAAAAGGGTTGGATTCTGTCCAGCCCTTTTTTATCAGCCCGATTTCAGGACTGGTTTGCTTGGCGCGTTTCAAGGTAAACTGGCACCAATTCCTCTTAGCACTGAAAACCCATGTCTGAACTTTATTCGCTATTTTCACACGTTATCAATCGTCATCGCTTAGCAAGCAGCCAATTGGTCTTGGGTTTTAGTGGTGGCATGGACTCGCGGGTGATGCTTGAACTATTGGCGCAATATCGTGACGAAACCTCCTGTGAGTGCTGCGCTGTTTATGTTCATCATGGATTAAGTCAACATGCCGATGAGTGGGCCAAACAGTGCCAGCGCTGGGCCCAACACGCCGCGATCCCTTTTTTTATTGAACGGGTGCAACTCGATACCGCTAGCGGTGAAAGTGTGGAGTCATTGGCGCGTACGGCGCGTTACCAAGTTTTAGCGAAATACATTAACACTGACGATTTGTTGCTAACTGGACAGCATAGCGATGATCAGATCGAGACATTTTTGCTCGCGTTAAAGCGTGGTAGTGGACCCAAAGGACTCTCTTCGATGGCACAAGCGATGCCATTTGGCGCGGGGAAAATCGTCCGTCCTTTGCTTGCGGCGACTCGCGTACAGATCGAAAGCTTTGCCGTAACCCAGAATTTGGATTGGGTCGAGGACGAAAGTAACCAAGATACCCGTTTTGATCGTAATTTTATCCGCCATCACATCACGCCAGTTCTTACGCAGCGCTGGCCGCATATTCACCAAGCGGTTGCTCGTAGTGCGACATTGTGTGCTCAGCAGCAGGTGTTGCTTGAAGAGCTGCTACAAGAGGCAATGCAAGAGGTAAAAATGCCTGATGGTAGTTTATCAATTACCGCGCTTTCTCATCGCAGCGAATTAGCACGCTATCAATTGCTAAGAATGTGGCTTGCTCAATTGGGGGAGCCAATGCCGACTCAAGAACATTTAGCGATGATTTGGCAACAAGTGGCGTCTGCGCGTATTGATGCGAATCCTCGGCTTAAACTAGGGCAAAGTCAGATCCGCCGCTTTGACCAAAAGCTATATTGCATCCAAACTTATCAAGACATTTCAGATTGGCAGGCGATGATTGTGCCCGATCAATCATTAACCTTGCCTGATGGACTAGGAAATCTGAGGTTATCGTCTCATGGTGGTAGCAAGGGAATAGCCTTGCCTGATGATTGCCATCAATTAAGCGTTACGTTTAATCCTGAAGGGCTGGCAGCATGCCCCGTCGGACGAGTGGGAAGTCGAAAGCTAAAAAAATTGTTCCAAGAGTATGGCGTGCCCAGTTGGCTACGACGAAGAACGCCAATATTGATGCATCGGAATCAAGTGGTTGCGATTGCAAATTTATTTGTTGATCGTGACTTCAGTGGGCAAGATTGTGAACTCATCTGGGACAAATGAACGCTTTTCATGCAAAATTCGTATAAAACATACAATGAATATGGACATAAAGGTGGAGCAATGAAAAAAGTCGCGATTGGAATAGTTATGGGTTTTACGTTGTTAGCGGGGAGCGCGTTTGCTGGAGACCCAGCCGCAGGGCAAGCCAAAGCAGCTATCTGCGCGGCGTGTCACGGCGCAGACGGGATTGCCCTTATTCCGGGATATCCAAATCTAAAAGGGCAAAATGAGCAATACCTTATCTCATCAGTTAAAGCCTACAAGAATAAAGAGCGTAATGGTGGTTTAGCCGTCGTAATGCAAGCGCAAGCGGCAATGCTCAGTGATGCCGATATTGAAAACTTAGCGGCCTATTTCGCAAGTCTTAAGTAAATGACAGTGAACGGGTTTCAATCAGCCCAAGCGTTGCTTGGGCTTTTTATTGATTGTTTTTTTTTGCTAGCAGATAATGCCACCAATTGACGAAAGTGTAAGGGATGAACATGAAAAAAATCGAAGCCATTATTAAGCCATTTAAACTTGATGACGTCCGCGAAGCGTTAGCTGAAGTCGGGATCACGGGTATGACAGTTTCTGAAGTAAAAGGATTTGGTCGTCAGAAAGGGCATACTGAATTGTACCGTGGCGCTGAGTACATGGTGGATTTCTTACCTAAAGTGAAGCTTGAAATTGTGGTGACTGACGATGTCGCTGATCGCTGCGTTGACACCATTATTGAGACGGCGCAAACGGGAAAAATTGGTGATGGTAAAATTTTCATTACCAATATTGAACGAGTGGTACGAATTCGTACCGGTGAAGAAGACGAAGACGCTATTTAGCCGTACACCGAGAAGAAGGGAGCCAATGGCTCCTTTTTTGTCTCTTTATTAATACATCCCTACCAATTTTGTTGAACGTTATGAAAAGAAAATATCTGCTTATTTTGCCGCTGTTGCTGATTACCGCGGCTGTGGTTAGTTTTTTCTCTATTTTTACTATTCCTTCAACGCCGCAATTGTTGACTATTGATGGGAAAAACGCTTCATCTCCACTGATTTGTTACGATAATCCAAACGCTCGCGCAATTGATGTGCGTGGTCAGCTTAATGTACTGGTTTGGAATATCTATAAACAAAATAGAGCAACATGGCAAAGTGAGCTGGATAAATTCAGCCAAGATGCCCAATTGGTGTTGCTACAAGAAGCGAGCATGACCTTGTCATTGAAAGAGTGGATCAGTCAAAAGCAGTGGGGGGGGACGCAAGCGGATGCTTTTCGTATTTTTGGTGAATCAGCCGGAGTGTTAAATCTTGGCAAGCAGATGCCAGTATTAGCGTGTGCTTACACCGAATTAGAGCCTTGGTTGCGCTTACCCAAATCGGCGATTTACGCCCTATATCGTTTAAGTGATGGTCAGACTCTGGCGGTTGTAAACCTGCATGCAGTGAACTTTACCTATGGAACGCAAGAGTATACCAATCAGCTGGAAGCGTTACTCGTTCAATTAAAAACACATCAAGGGCCGGTGATTGTCGGTGGCGATTTTAATAGCTGGAGTCAAGCAAGAATGGACACATTAACCACTGCATTAAATCGTGTGGGTTTGAAGGACGTGTCGTTCGAACCCGATCACCGTGTTCAGTTTGTGACGGGCTTGGTGCTTGATCATCTTTTTTATCGTGGTTTAACACAGCTCAATGCAAAAGCGCCCGTAACGGACGCTTCTGATCATAACCCACTATTGGCGAGTTTTAGTTTATAACCACTTTCTAACTGATGGCGATGTACAGCGCCCAAATCAGGTAATAGCCAATCCAAGGCAGCGCCGAAATCACCAGAGCTTGGCCGCGTTCCAGCTCTGTCCATGCGCCCACCGCCGCGTAGCCAAGTACGATGTACCAAGGCAAAAGCAGTGGGAAGGAGCTGGCAAATTGAGACCAATCATTAGTCAGTGGCAACTTAATTAGGCCATTTAAACTATTAAGGTCAGCAGCGTAAGTCATCACGTGGCCATGTTTGAGTAATAAGCTCGCGTAACTGGCGAGATCGCCCAACACTGCTGGGAAAGTGATGACAGCACTTGCGGCAAACCAACGCCAGAAACCGTGCTGATGTTGGCTCTGCTTGGTCGCCAAATTGAACCACAATGCCAACATGAAAATCGTTAGCGTGCGGCCTACCACATCACTGATAATTTCGCTTGCCATCAAGGTGTTGGCATCTAACATTTCAAGCTGAGCGGGGTTGATCATAGCCAACTGCGCCGAGAGCCCAGCTTTTAACCATTCAAGGTTAACCACGTCAAAATAAGCCCCCCAAAATAGAAAGGGACTCAGGATTAAAAAGAGATAAGGTTGCCAACCCCACATGCCGCGTTGATAAAGGGCTAAAAAACAAGACGTGGGGGAACGGAAAATATCCACCAACATGATTAACGGGTTACTGGAAGGATTCATACACTGACCTTAGTGACATCGACGTAGAGCTTGAGTTTTTGACCCGGCTTTAAGTACTTTTGGTTTGCAAGCTCGTTCCATTTTACAATGTCGAGGCTTTTGACTTTAAACTTATTAGCGATGGCGCTGAGTGTATCGCCGCTACGCACTTGATAAAAGACGGTGCGAATGATGGCACCCTCACTGCTATTTTTCCAAATGACCAGTGTTTGGCCAATCTTCAATGTGTCTCTTGGCCCCATACCGTTCCATTTTGCTAAGGACTGATGGGAAACATTGTGCTGTTTGGCAATGCTCCATAAGCTATCACCTTTGGCTACCGTATGAGACAGCTTATACTGACCACGGGCCATCGCTTGCGTTTTTGCCAAGCGGTTACTGGCACTGAGTGCGTATGCTTTTTCGTCTTTTACGGATGTTGGGATCATTAAATACTGCCCAACGCGAATGACGTTGCCATTGAGATTGTTGGCCGTCTGAATCACTTTGCTGGTGGTATTGTGCTGTTGAGCAATCACACTCAAGCTATCGCCGGATTTTACCTTGTAGCGTACTAACTTCATCCCTTTACCGCGATTCTCTTCAACTTTCTGAGCAAAGCGTTCCACTTTATCTACTGGGATAAGCAGTTGATGAGGTCCCGTCGGCGAGGTCGCCCATTGATTGTAAGCTGGGTTGTAACTTTGCAACTCTTTCACGCTCATTCCGGCGTAATTGGCGGCAATGGCAAGATCAAGCTGTTCTTGAGGGTCGACTAACGTTAACACTGGTTTGTTAGCAATCGCTGGGATTTCAATTCCATATTTTTCTTGATTGGCAACAATATCGGCCAGTGCGAGTAATTTAGGGACGTAGCCTGTGGTTTCATCGGGTAAGTCGAGTGAGAAAAAGTCGGTTGGTTTACCAGCCTTGTGATTTTTACGAATCGCGCTAGAGATCCGCCCACCACCGCTATTATAGGCGGCAATCGCATGGCTCCAATCACCATCAAAACGCTTATTTAATGCAGTGAGATAATCCAAAGCAGCATCGGTGGCGGCGTCTACATCTCGTCTTCCGTCATACCAAAAATTTTGCTCTAGGCCATACATCTCTCCCGTGCTCGGCACAAATTGCCACAGCCCCGCAGCGCTACCGTGTGAGTAGGCAAAGGCATCAAACGAGCTTTCAACAATAGGTAAGAGTGCTAACTCAAGTGGTAAGCCGCGCTGCTCAATTTTCTCAGTGATAAGGTAAAGAAATGGCTTTGCTCGCTCGGCAACAGTTTGTAGGTGATTTGGGTGTTTAAGATACCAAGTTCGATAATAATTCACTGATTTATGATCTGGGATATCCATCGACAACTGCATTGCGATGCGCTGCCATACGTCCGCTTGCTCTTGTGGCGTGATCACTTTCGGCGTTGTCTTTTTTGCAGATGACGACTTTTGTTTAGCCATCTCTTTTTGTGTCTGAATCTGAGGGCTATTTGCCTCTTTGGCATTTGGCGCTGTTGTTTGGTCTGTTGGCTGAGTGATTTGGCACCCCGCTAACAAGAGCACCATCACCCAGCTAAATTGAAATCGCATCTATCTCAGCCCTTTGACTTAATGGCTGCTGATAATACTTGGCACTTTATTGCTATGACAAGCAGCAAATCGTCAAAATTCGTTCTTCCACTCACGTAACGCGGTAAAAATTGATAGAGGATCGGTTTGTTGAGTACGATTCGCGACGGATTTCATCACACTCTCTTGCTGGGTCCGCAAAAATGGATTGATCCATTTTTCTTGGCGGATCGTGGTCGGTAATGTCGATTTCTGCTGGGCTCGGAGCCGGTTGACGGTATCTCGATACTGTTGAAGTTGGTCATTATCGGGCTCAACGGCTAAAGCAAATGCGACGTTACTTGCGGTATATTCGTGCGCGCAATAGACCTCAGTCTCTTCTGGCAATGCGGCAAGTTTACACAGTGACGTAAACATTTGCTCCATTGTGCCCTCAAAAACACGGCCACACCCTGCGGAGAACAGTACATCGCCACAAAACAGTTTATTGTCACCGACATAGCCAATGTGACCTTTTGTGTGTCCTGCGAGATCAAGCACCATAAAGATTTCATCGAATAGTTCTAGCTGATCGCCAGCTTCAACCGCGTGCGTTAAGGTAGGAATAGGTTCATGAGCGGGACCAACAACGTTAATGCTGGGAAACTGGCGAACCAGTTCTGCAACACCACCAATGTGATCATGGTGATGGTGGGTAATTAATATTGCTTCGAGCGTTAATTGATGCTTCGAGAGGTACTCAAGTACTGGTGCTGCATCACCGGGATCGACCACAGCACAACGCTGATCGCTATTTTGGATCAGCCAGATGTAATTATCATTAAATGCGGGTATGCTTTTGATCTGTAACATGAGTATCTCCAATCACCGAGGTGAAATAGGTTATCGATGAAGCCAGCGCGTAGCGAAAAAAAATTAGATAAGCCTCATTCTTGGTCCCAACTTAAAAATGGCCAGTGGGTTAGTGATTCTATTCAGACTCGGCTTGATGAATGGTGCTCTAAATTATTTGGCTATCATATGCTTAAGCTCGGTGGTTTGAGTTGTGAGCTTGCCAGTTGCAACTGCAATATTCAACACCAAGTTCATCTTGATATTGAAAACCCACTCCATACGGTGATTGCCGATAGCTACGAACTGCCTTTTCTTGAAAAGAGTTTTGATGTGGCTATTTTAGCGCACCAACTGGATTATTGTGGCGATCCGCACCGTATCTTACGCGAAGTTGATCGCGTGATGATGGATGATGGCTACATCATTATTACGGGGTTTAATCCAATCAGTTTTACGGGGATCGCAAGTTTGATGCCTTGGCGAAAACATAACTTACCTTGGAGCGGTCGTATGTTTACCGCTAATCGGATTAAGGACTGGCTGAGTGTCTTGAACTATCAAGTGATTGACTGTGACCAATATGCCCTTTTCCCGATGCAAAAATATCAACCCATGTGGGCGTGGTTGGAAAATGGTATTGGCGACTGGGCCGCTCCATTTGGTAGCCTGTATTTCATCGTAGCGCGCAAACGTACTTATCCCTTGAAACCGATTAAACCTCATTGGCGTTTTAAACGGCGTCTTTCGCCAGTTAGCCTGAACTACCGTTTATCAACTCAGAACCAAGATAAGGCCTGTGACCCTTATTCGGATGCTTGATACCCAATATCGTCTTCGGTTGGGTTTTCTGCTGCATTGCGTGCTAATTCATCGCACATTTCATTTTCACGATGACCCGCATGGCCTTTCACCCAGCGCCAGTCAATGGTGTGGCGGGCGCTTTCTTTATCAAGTGCTTGCCATAAATCGGCATTCTTCACTGGTTTTTTATCCGATGTTTTCCAACCGCGTTTTTTCCAGTTGTGGATCCACTGAGTAATACCTTGACGAACGTATTGGCTGTCTGTGGTGAGAATAACATTACATGGCTCTTTCAGTGTTTGCAGTGCAACCACTGCCGCTAACATTTCCATTCGGTTGTTAGTGGTGAGTCGGTAGCCTTTGGCTAACGTTTTTTCGGTTTCTTTGTAACGAAGGACAACCCCATAACCACCCGGGCCAGGATTACCTAAGCAAGATCCATCAGTGAAAATTTCCACCTGTTTTGTCATGATTTGATACTATTAGGTTACGCACATTATTGGCATAGTCTGACATACATATCCTTATGAATACTAGCAGCAATTCCCAATCCCAACGTATCGTCGTTCTCGATACGGAAACCACGGGTATGAACCGTGAAGGCGGCCCTCACTATGAAGGACACCGCATTGTTGAAATCGGTGCCGTTGAAATTATCAACCGCAAGCTGACAGGCCGCCACTTCCATGTCTACCTGAAACCCGATCGTGAGATTCAGTTAGAAGCGATCGAGATCCACAGTATTACCGATGAGTTTTTGATGGACAAACCGCAATATCGCGATGTGCATCAAGAGTTTTTAGATTTCATCAAGGGAGCTGAGCTGGTGGCACACAACGCTCCCTTCGACGTCGGTTTTATGGATTACGAGTTTCGCAAGCTCGACGCTAAAATCGGTAAGACGGAGCAGTATTGCAAAGTGACCGATACGCTTGCTATGGCAAAGCGTATTTTCCCCGGCAAACGCAACAATTTGGATATACTTTGTGATCGTTATGGTATCGATAACTCACATCGTACCTTGCACGGTGCATTGCTCGATGCGGAGATATTAGCGGACGTTTATCTGCTGATGACTGGCGGGCAAACCTCGTTACAGTTCAGTGCCGGAACGCGCAGTGATGGCAGTGTGGGAGGAGAGTCAATAAAACGAGCTGTCGCAGGTCGGAAAAAGCTAAAGGTTTTGCAGGCTTGTGCCGATGAATTACAAGCACACCAAGAAAGATTGGATCTAGTCGAAAAGAGCGGAAGCTGTCTTTGGCGTCAGTAGGAGAAAATATGTTGAGGATAATGGTGGCTATTGCTGCGCTGATGTGGAGTATTGGCGTTTTTGCGGCAAATCCCTCCTCGATGTCGCTACTCGATAATCGTTTCCGTGTGGATCCAACCATTTCACAAATTACTTTTGTCGTGTATCGCGAAAAGTCATCTCAGCCAGTGGTGCTTGTGCGGCCAGATGGTAAGAAATATTACGCGTGGCGGTACGATGAGAATATGCGTTGGTATCAAGAGCCTACTATGGATATTATTTCAATTGATAAGCCAATGCCTGGCCCTTGGCAGGCTATAGGAAAGGTTTCGCCACAAAATAGCATTAAGCTAATCTCACACTTGCAATTGGATACAGATGTATTTCCTAGCCGTTTGTATCATGGTGAAGAATTAAAATTTACAGCTCGCTTAACCTCCGACGGTAAGCCTTTATTGTTGAGAGACTTTCTCGATAGAGTCAACTTAAAAGTGACTTTTACTAAGTTCGTTGAAAATGAAGAAGAACTGATCAAAGAGGCGCGTCCATTACCTGAGGTTATTGGTGAATTTGCTGATGATGGACGTGGTTTAGATGAACGCCCTGGTGATGGTGTATTTTCGGTTGCGTTACCTATCACTCCAGTGCCGGGTAAATACCGTGTTAGGATCACTTCTGGTAACGGTGTGTTTTTACGCGCTCAAGAGCAAGAAGTGTTAGTTTACCCTACGCCAGTGTCGACTACCTTTATCCAGTCCCGAGTAGATGGCGCGCCGCACCAAATTGTGTTTGCAGGTGAGTTAGGCATGGTTGAGCCCGGATCGATAGCGGCGCATGTTGAGCATGCCAATATTTATGATGATATTTTTGCTACTGAAGGACTATCCGGAAAAGAGTCACTCAAGCTTAATTTGGAAATTCCATACAAAGGGGATAACGGTAACTATCGTTGGTCTGGAAGGTTATATGCGACAGAACTCGCTAGCCAGCGCCCACTTTTTTTCCCACTTTCAGAGCGTACTTACAGCGTGGTGGATGATGTTAACATTGAGGAGACTCGCCGTTTGCAGATGGAAGAAGAGATTAAGCAGCGTAGGCTTGAACAGGAGCAACTGATTATTCAGATGAGAGAAGAGGCAACGAGTCGCAGTATTATGTTCATCGTGATTGGTAATATTGTTGCAATATTCATAGGTCTTCTAGCGTGGTTTGTGATGCGTAAGATTAAAGCGAAAAAGGCGTTGCAACCCGAATTACAGTTGAATATGCCGAAGAAATAACAAGGGATGTTGCCGAGCTGGCAACCTCTTGATTCAGTATTCCAGTCATAGAAAAGGGCGTTTAAAGCGCCCTTTGACATTCAAGAGATTGACTTACGCAACATCATTTATTGCCGGATATTGAGGCTTTGCGGCCAGTTCCTGTGGCGCAAAATCATCGACATTAATGGTATACAAACGATGAGCCTCAGCTTCCGTTAATAGCTGTGCTTCTTGTTCGGTTAGAATTTTTTGTTGTAAGCCAATGGCAGCCACTTCATCTAAACGCAAAAATGGACGGCGTTGATTGGTGATGCTGCACACTTTATCGAACAAAGGCTCTGCACGTAAAATGATGTCCAGTGCTTGTTCAATCTTACCCGCCGCATTATGCGCCGTTGGGGCGAGATATTGGTTGCGACCAATGCGTGAACGAGTTTCACTCGGTGTTTGCAGGATCTGCGCAACTTGGCTATCTAATTTATCGCTAGGTGCTTTGCGTACTCGACCAATCGGCATCAACAATATACGAAGTACCTTACCAATCGCTTTATTCGGGAAGTTGGCTAAGAATTCATCAATGGCGACTTCCGTCTGCTTCAAACTGTCTTGCAGACCCCAATGAACCAAAGGAAGATCCTCCACGGGACGACCATCATTTTCAAAACGCTTAAGTGTGGCTGAACTGAGGTAGAGTTGGCTCAAAATATCGCCAAGGCGTGCTGACAAACGCTCTTTACGTTTGAGAGAGCCTCCCAATACAGCCATCGAAATATCAGAAAGCAGTGCTAAGTTAGCGCTGTAACGGTTTAGTTGTTGATAGTAGCGTTTGGTTGCATCATTAGTCGGTGCAGATGAACCAAAACCATCGGTAACACCAAACCAAATACTGCGCACAAGATTACTCATGGTGAAGCTGACGTGACCTGCAAGAGCGGCGTCAAATTTCTCAACGGCATCAGAATCTTGTGAATAAGCGGCGTTCATTTCTTCTAAAACATAAGGATGACAACGGATAGCGCCTTGACCAAAGATGATCATTGAGCGAGTCAGAATATTGGCCCCTTCGACGGTTACGGCAATCGGTGCACCTTGGTAGCTGCGAGCTAAAAAGTTAGCAGGACCAATACAAATGCCTTTCCCGCCCACGATATCCATTGCATCAATAATGCTGCGTTGACCACGGTGGGTACAGTGGTATTTGACTATAGCGGAAATGACCGAGGGTTTTTCGCCCAGATCAATACCAGCTACGGTTAAATTGCTCGCCGCATCCATCACATAAGCGTTACCACCTAAACGTGCTAATGGCTCTTCGACACCTTCCATATGGCCAATTGGTTGCTTAAATTGACGACGAATCCGAGCGTAAGCTCCTGTTGCTAGCGCCGCAGTTTTAATTCCGCCCGTCGAGTTAGAAGGTAACGTAATGCCACGTCCAACCGATAAACACTCTACAAGCATACGCCAGCCTTGTCCTGCCATGCTTGGTCCGCCAATAATGAAATCAAGCGGCACAAATAAGTCGTTAGCACGTGTCGGACCATTTTGGAATGGAACGTTCAATGGCATGTGGCGATTGCCAATTTCAACTCCTTTTAAGTGGGTTGGGATGAGCGCACAAGTGATGCCAAGCTCTGTTTTATCCCCAAGTAAGCCGTCAGGATCGCGCAGTTTGAATGCTAGGCCTAATACGGTTGCAACCGGGGCGAGTGTGATATAGCGCTTGTTCCACGTTAGGCGCATCCCTAACACTTCTTTTCCTTCCCATTTCCCTTTACATACCACGCCAAAATCAGGAATTGAACCTGCATCGGAGCCCGCTTCTGGGCTGGTTAATGCAAAGCAGGGAATCTCTTTACCTTCCGCTAAACGTGGCAGGTAATGGTTTTTCTGATCTTCAGTACCATAATGTTGTAAAAGTTCGCCTGGGCCTAAAGAGTTCGGTACACCAACGGTGGATGAAAGCACTCCAGATACACCCGTTAGCTTTTGTAGCACAATGGATTGTGCATAAGCTGAAAACTCCAAGCCGCCGTATTGTTTTTTAATGATCATGGCGAAGAATTTATGATCTTTTAAATATTGCCAAACCTCAGGAGGTAAGTCGGCTAATTCATGCGTAACTTGATAATCGCTAACCATGGCACACACTTCGTTGACTGGTCCATCAATAAAGGCTTGCTCTTGTGCACTTAATGTCGGCGCTGCAATTTTGTGTAGTTTGCTCCAGTTCGGTTTGCCTTTAAACAGTTCAGCTTCCCACCAAACGGTTCCTGCATCTAATGCCTCTTTTTCGGTTTGTGACATTGCAGGCAGCACTTTTTTGAACAGTGTTAATGCTTTTTCGCTAATCACGCTTTGACGGATAGAGGGAACGGCTAATAAAGCGATAGCCGCTAAATACAGCAACCATCCAATCACCCCGGTGTAATCCAGCAGGGTAAGAACCACCATGGTTACCGTTAGCGCAACTAATGCGCTAAAAAGTGACATTCTGTGGTAGAGGCACACACCGAACACGGTGAGAAAACCAAGTATAGAGAGCAAGATGTCCATAATTTCATTCCTTTGAGACTGTATTCACGCCATTGCGGCTGATTTTTCTCAGTGCATTGGGAAGTGTTGTTAGTCGTCTCGTTTGTGTAAGTGGTCTAACCAGTGTTAAGTGTAATCAAATTATTAACGAAATGTAAAACCTTGTATTGTTCAAAAAGTGATCCATGTAGGGCAAAACCTCAAAATAAACAACCCATAGAGGGCTTTCTGGAGTGGGAAGCGGGAGAAAACAACAATTCTTGAAGTCGAACTATCGACAGAAAGGATGGTTTGGGTAAACTCAAGCCTGTTACTGGCTCTTGATTGATGGAGCCTATCGGTAAACAGATTAAAAAGAGAATATATCTATGTACCAGGATTTAATTAAAAGTGAATTGACCGAAGCGGCTGACGTGCTAAACAAATTTCTTAATGATGAGCATAACATCGCTCAAATTGAGGCCGCCGCAAAACTGATTGCCGACTCATTTAAGCAAGGCGGAAAAGTGCTCTCTTGCGGTAATGGCGGTTCCCACTGTGATGCAATGCACTTTGCTGAAGAGCTAACGGGGCGCTATCGCGAGAATCGTCCGGGTTATCCTGGTATTGCTATTTCAGATCCAAGCCATTTGTCTTGCGTTAGCAATGATTTTGGTTACGATTTTGTATTCTCTCGCTATGTGGAAGCGGTGGGTTCAAAAGGCGATGTCCTGTTTGGCCTATCGACTTCTGGTAATTCGGGGAACATTTTGAAAGCGATTGAAGCGGCCCAAGCTAAAGGGATAAAGACCATTGCACTGACCGGTAAAGATGGTGGGAAAATGGCGGGTTTAGCGGATATCGAGATTCGTGTCCCGCACTTCGGCTACGCGGATCGTATCCAAGAAATCCATATCAAGATCATCCACATCGTTATCCAACTGATTGAAAAAGAGATGGCGTAAGAAGTTCAACGCCGTTCTTTTCTTTTAATGTGTTTGTGGTTGCAAAAGGGAGTGCATTAAACCATGTGTGAATTGCTTGGTATGAGTGCCAATGTGCCGACTGATATTTGCTTTAGTTTTACTGGGTTGATTCAGCGTGGCGGCAACACGGGGCCGCATCGTGATGGTTGGGGAATCACTTTCTATGAAGGGAAGGGGTTTCGCACCTTTAAAGATCCTAACCCTAGCTTTCAGTCAAAAATTGCAGAGCTTGTGCAGAGTTACCCTATAAAAAGTCGGGCAGTGGTTAGCCATATTCGTCAAGCAAATCGCGGTGGGGTGAATTTGGAAAATACTCACCCATTCACTCGAGAATTGTGGGGGAGATATTGGACGTTTGCTCACAATGGGCAATTGGCGGATCACCATCAGCTAGAAACTGGGCGCTATCGCCCTGTTGGTGAAACGGATAGCGAGCAAGCTTTCTGTTGGTTGTTAAAGCAGTTAGAAGCGCGTTATCCTGAACCGCCTCAAGATATGCTCAGCATGTTTCAATTCGTTGCGAAGTGTTGCGATCAACTGAAGCAGCAAGGTGTGTTTAATATGCTACTTTCTGATGGTGAGTTTGTGGTGACCTATTGCACGAATCATCTGTACTGGATTACTCGACGTGCCCCCTTTGGTAAAGCGAGCCTGCTTGATGAAGATGTCGAGATTAACTTCCAAGAAGAAACAACGCCTGATGATGTTGTGTCTGTGATTGCGACTCAGCCACTGACGGGAAATGAAACTTGGCAACGAATGAAGCCAGGCGAATATGCGATTTTCCATTATGGCGAATACGTTGATGGCAATGCGCAGTCCTTAGCTGACATTCCCTTTGCCGCGGCAAAGCCAAGCTGCCAAGCACCCATTTAAGTTTTTTATTCTTAAGCTTGTTCTATTTACTGCGGTTTGAATCGTATTTGAGATGACAATAAAAAAGGTTGCTGTTGAGGCAACCTTTTTCGCACTATTCAGAGATACGATTTATTCATCGAAAGCATAACCATGCATGCCAAGTAATTGGCCATCTAAATAGGCTTTACCTTCACGCATTTCCAAGCGTCCTTCAACGAACCATTGTGCCACTAGTGGGTAAATTCGATACTCTTGAGCTTGAACACGTTGAGTCAAAATATCAACGGTATCTTCATCAAAAATAGGCACTTTTGCTTGTAGAATGACTGGGCCACCATCAAGTTGTTCAGTCACAAAATGCACACTGGTGCCATGCTCTTCATCACCCGCGTGAATCGCGCGTTGGTAGGTATTCAACCCAGGATATTTAGGAAGTAAAGAAGGATGAATATTGAGCATCCGTCCTAAATAGTGACGCACAAACTCACCACTCAGAATACGCATGTAGCCAGCAAGAATGATTAAGTCAGGCGCGTATTGGTCAATTTTCTCCATCAATACCGTATCAAACGCATCTCGCGTGTCAAAGGCATTTGGGTCAATATGCACCGCCGCCGCACCTGCTTTTTTAGCTCGTTCTAAGCCATAAGCAGTTGCTTTGTTTGAAAAAACAGCCGTTACTTTGCCATCTTTAATTTTCGTTTCACACGCATCAAGGATAGCCTGTAAGTTGGTGCCATTTCCTGAAACTAAAACAACAATACTTTTCATCAGTTATTTGATCTCTACTTGCTCTTCATCGAGTTGAGCTTCAGCAATATGACCGATAACCCACGCATTTTCGCCTTCCGCTTGCAGTAATTGAACCGCCGCTTGTGCTTGATCCATTGGAAGTGCAACAATCAGTCCGACACCACAGTTAAATGTGCGGTACATTTCGTGAGTGGTTACATTCCCTTTTTCTTGCAGCCATTGGAAAATAATTGGCCATTCCCAGCTATTGCCGTCAATCACCGCTTTCGTCCCTTGCGGAAGAACACGAGGAATGTTTTCCCAGAAACCACCGCCAGTAATGTGTGAAATGGCGTGAATATCGTGCTCGGCGATCATTTTAAGCGCTGATTTGATGTAAATTTTGGTTGGTGTCAGTAAGTGCTCACCAATCGTTTTGCCAGCCAAGTCTTCATTTTTGTCGGCACCTGATACTTCGAGGATCTTGCGAACTAATGAATAGCCGTTTGAGTGGGGGCCGCTAGAGCCAACCGCAATCAGAGCATCACCTGCTGCTACTTTTGAGCCATCGATGATCTCTTCTTTTTCAACCACACCGACACAAAAGCCAGCGACATCGTAATCTTCACCTTCGTACATACCCGGCATTTCAGCGGTTTCACCACCGATCAAAGCGCAACCTGCTTGCACACAACCATCGGCAATACCCGACACCACATCAGCAGCAGTATCTACATCCAATTTGCCCGTGGCGTAGTAGTCCAAAAAGAAAAGCGGTTCAGCACCTTGAACAATCAAATCGTTAACACACATTGCAACCAAGTCAATGCCAATGGTGTCGTGCTTATTCATATCCAATGCGAGGCGAAGTTTTGTGCCAACTCCATCGGTGCCAGAGACTAAAACAGGATGTTTATATTTGGTTGGTAGCTCGCAAAGCGCGCCAAAACCACCAATGCCACCCATAACTTCAGGGCGACGAGTGCGTTTGACGGCGCCTTTAATTCGTTCAACAAGTGCATTGCCTGCATCAATATCTACGCCAGCATCTTTGTAACTAAGAGAAGTGTTATTACCGCTCACGGGGAAGTCCTCGGTCATAAGTTGGATATGAAAACGGCGCTATTCTAACAGGGCTTAAAACAAAAAGGAAAACGTTTGCGTCAGTTTTTTTGTTTATAATTGGCACTGAAATTAGCATAAAAAGTGTGTACAATTCGAAGGTTTGTTTAAATGTCGTCGGAGATGAAAATGAAAGTTGTTGAAGTTAAACACCCTCTAGTTAAGCATAAACTTGGGTTAATGAGGGAAGGGGATATCAGCACTAAGCGTTTTCGTGAGTTAGCTACAGAAGTGGGTAGCCTACTAACTTATGAAGCAACCTCAGACTTTGAAACAGAAAAAGTGACGATTGAAGGCTGGAATGGCCCAGTTGAAATTGATCAAGTCAAAGGTAAAAAAGTAACGGTAGTACCTATTTTGCGTGCTGGTCTTGGCATGATGGACGGCGTTTTGGAGCACATTCCAAGTGCGCGGATTAGTGTTGTTGGCATCTATCGTGATGAAGAAACGCTTGAGCCTGTCCCTTATTTCAACAAACTCGCTTCTAATATTGAGGAGCGAATTGCGCTTGTGGTTGACCCAATGCTGGCAACTGGCGGTTCCATGATTGCGACGATCGATTTGCTCAAGGAGCGCGGCTGTAACCAATTTAAAATTCTCGTTTTAGTTGCAGCGCCTGAAGGCATCGCGGCGTTAGAAAAAGCACACCCTGATGTTGAGCTCTATACGGCGGCAATTGATGAGAAATTGAATGATAAAGGTTATATCGTTCCTGGTCTTGGCGATGCTGGTGATAAGATTTTTGGTACGAAATAAGCGTTAATTTTATACTGTCTTAAAGGAGAAACGAAAGTTTCTCCTTTTTTATAGTTGCTTCAGTGATGCGTCATTACGGTCATTTTATTGCTCAACAGAATTAACGCATTGTTCGATGATTATTTTTTAAGACTTAACGTACTGCTTTTTCTGTGGCTATTAGCTGGCGCACCTTGTGATGAATTTGTGGGTCGGCGCGGTGCTCTTTTTGTATTTGGAGCATGGCGAAACTCATCGGCATTGCGTCCTTGGAACGTTTTTGGCTTTTGATTTCTGCGTGCCGTCGAGGTTTGATTTTGCTCACGACTATCATACAGTTTTGCATCGGTAGCTTTGCGAATACGCTTACCCGTCACATCAAGCTTGGACGCGCCTTCCGTACCGCAAGAACTCTCACACATTGCTAATATTTCAGCGACTTCCTCGTCGCTTAAATAACGCCATTCACCATTCGGGATACCGTCTAGGCTGATGTTCATAATACGAACTCGGCGTAGTTTAAACACTTCGTAACCTAAGGCCTCACACATACGACGAATTTGACGGTTTAACCCTTGTGTTAACACAATTCTAAAGGAGAACTTCGTTTCTTGGGTTACTTTGCAAGGCAGTGTCACCGTATCAAGAATTTCCACGCCAGAGGCCATCTTATGTAAAAATTCGTCGGTGATGGGTCTATCTACTCGGACGACGTACTCTTTTTCATGGTTATTACCAGCACGTAATATCTTATTGACTATGTCACCATCGTTAGTCAGAAAGATCAGTCCATCAGATGGTTTGTCTAATCGACCTATCGGGAAAATACGTTTGTGGTGGCCAATAAAATCAACAATGTTACCTGGAATATCGCGCTCTGTTGTGCAGGTGATTCCAGTCGGTTTGTTAAGGGCAATGTATATCGGTTTTTCTTTTGATTTTAATGGATTACCATCAATACACACCTCATCGTTCGGCGTGACTTTAGTGCCCATTTCCGGCGATAGTCCATTGATGGTTACTCGGCCTTGTTCAATTAACTTATCGGCCTCTCGACGAGAACAGAAACCAGTTTCACTGATGTATTTGTTTAAACGGATGGTAGCTTGTTGTGACATAGGTTGCTCTTACGTTTCCCAACGGCGGTGAATAAAAATAAAGCAACACTCTGAGTGTTGCCTAGTAACGTTGCAATATTTTAGCAGTTAATATTAATTAACCAAGGCGTTTTTAATGACACTCATGGTTTCCAGCCTTTCCCCATCACTTTTCCTCAACAAGATATAGACGGCATTGACGTAATGCCGATCAGTTAAGGCCAAAGGGATCGGTTGAACGATCCTTCAGAGCTGTCAAAATCCAAGTGTATTTAATGCACTTGGATTTTTTTATGGATGTTTCCCAAGCTCTAAACATAATTAATGATTGGAAACCTAGCAACGTTGAGACTTTGTCTGACTTACTTCCAATTGACCTCATCAACGAAGCTTATTCTCTTACTGATACCGTCACGATGAGAAAGAGGAAATTAACTCTAGAATCCATGGTTTGGTTACTTGTTGGAATGGCTATCTATAACAATAAATCCATGAAAGACTTAGTTAACCAGCTTGATATTGTCGATCGTACGGGTAAAGCTTTTGTCGCACCGAGTGCGTTGACTCAACGTCGAAAGACGTTGGGTGAAGGCGCAATTAAAGCGGTCTTTGAGCAAATGACGACTTCATGGTTAAAAAGTGCAAAGTTACCCCAGTGGAATGGATTAACGCTTCTTGGCGTCGATGGAGTGGTTTGGCGCACGCCCGATAACCCGCAAAATGAAAATGCATTTTCTCGACAAAAAGGGACACAATATCCGCAAGTGAGAATGGTCTGCCAAATGGAACTAAGCAGTCATATTATCACGGCCAGTGCTTTTGATAACTACAATACAAACGAAATGGTATTAGCTGAAAAACTGATAGAAACAACACCGAATCATAGCGTGACAATGTTCGATAAGGGGTTCTATTCTTTAGGCTTATTACATAAATGGCAAGACTCTGGCTCAGAGCGCCATTGGCTTATTCCCCTCAAGAAAAATACACAATATGACATTGTTCAATCTTTAGGGCGAAATGACAAACTTGTTCAATTACACAGTAATCCAAGAGCTAGAAAGCGATGGTCTGATTTACCAAAGTCGATAACCGCTCGACTTGTCACTCGTAAAATTAAAGGAAAAGACTACCAAGTATTAACTTCTATGACAGATCCGCTGCGTTACCCATCAAAAGATATTACTGGTCTTTATGAGCATCGTTGGGAGATAGAGCTAGGCTACCGAGAGCAAAAACAATACATGCTTGGAAACCGTCTCACGCTGCGAAGTCGTTTGCCAGAGTTGGTAAAGCAGGAGTTATGGGGCATCTTACTTACTTACAATTTAATTCGATATCAGATGGTAGAGCTCTGCTTCAATTTAAAGGGAAACTACCTTCCTTATCAACTGAGTTTTAACGGCACATTAGCTCATGTATCTGCGTTACTTGTAGGCTTACCTTACTCAACACCAGGAGCAATACCTCGTCAGTTAAAGGGTTTTCACAACATGGCTGAAAGCTTAATACTTGAAGGGCGAAGGGAAAGAACATTCCCTAGAACAGTTAAGCCTAGACCACAACGGTATGCTAAGAACAAAAATGCCGTTCACTCTTAAGTGAACGGCATTACGGCATTGACGCCTTTATTTATGCGAAGAGGGAATGCTCTTATTTGCATGAAAAAATGGAAACTATTTTGAGACAGGTGTTCTTATCGAACCGATCTTGAGTAGCCGAATGATGCCATTCATCAAGAAGATAGAGTTATTAACGTGATAAAAAACCGGAGCAGACAGATAATCGACCCCGGTGCATAGCGTCACACTATTTTTCAATAGGTGCTAAGCGATCTAGTGAGGAGATTTGTCATTCATCACTTTATAAATGAAGAAACCGCCATAAAACAGCATAAGACCAAAAGCACCAAAGATTACTATCATTGAAGATAGTCCCACAGCATTACCAAATAGGAGATCAAGCCAAAAGTCCATGTTTCCTCCAAAGTTTCGAAGACACAGCCAAGTTAAAGTTTGCTCTGTTTGCTGACACTGATCTGGATCAGTTATGTTGCATAGGTTAACTTGATGTTTCTATTGGTGTGTAATTAGTCACGTTTTTATGTGTATTTGATGGTGATTTAGCCAATGAGTTTGTTATTTGATGGAAATAAGATTAAAGGCTTGCGTCTTAGTTTTAGATGAGTAATATACGCATCCGTTCTAGGCAAAAAGCTCGGAACTGCTCGCTAAGTGCAGAGCAAAAATTTCGGTGAATAGCGCAGCTTGGTAGCGCATCTGGTTTGGGACCAGAGGGTCGGGGGTTCGAATCCCTCTTCACCGACCATATTTAAAAGCCTCGCAGTAATGCGGGGCTTTGTTGCATTTGGAAGCGGTAAGTTTTCGTTACCAAATAGAAAGGGGTTCGCCTCTTTCACTATCTGGCTCTTCACCGACCACATTAAAGGCCTCGCAGTAATGCGGGGCTTTGTTACATTTGGAAACGGTAAGTTTTCGTTACCAAATAGAAAGGGGGGTTCGCCTCTTTCACTATCTGGTTCTTCACCGACCACATTAAAGGCCTCGCAGTAATGCGGGGCTTTGTTGCATCTGGATGTGATCATTTTCATTACCAAAGAGAAAGGGTTTTCCTTTTCCTCTTTCTCTATCAGGCTCTTTCACTGTTCACCCTTCTCCGAGCAAATTCAACTATTGAAAATAGCAGTCAATATTCCACGATAATAAATAGCATTAGGATGTGTAAAAAACGTCACTTTAGCGCATTTTGACGTTTGATGAGTCATTACAATTTATGACCTATATCACGATTTAACCTGCCAAATCCCTTTAATGAACTTCTCGCCTTGTAGTGAGTAGTGATCTCTATTCATAAATTCATTTTTGTTATGCATTTTTATGTGTTCTTTCTCAAGTTAAACTCGTCAAATAATAAATTACGGTTTTGACGTCAAGTTTAATCTATTGATTTTAAATGGTTTTGTTTTGATTGTATTTTAGAGAATTTGAACTGGATCACTTCGTGTAGCTAATTATTTTACGCTTAGAAATAACTCCTTGTATGGTGAATGCCTTAGGTCACAAGCCTTTATGCTTGTTGCTGTTTTGAGTCCTTTTAACAGGATATTGGGTTTTTATTTTAAAGGTAGGGTGAGTCAAATGTTGAAACCTAGTTTGATTGCTGTTTCGGTTATCGCCACATTATCAGGTTGCTCTTTGTTGCAATCACCAGAGCAGAAAGTAGTCGATGCGCTGGCGGAAAATTTGGATATTCATTACACCGTATTAACCAATCACGGGGCAGATGAAGGATTGGCATGTCAGGCTCTCGAATCAGAATGGGCATCGTGTAATAAAGTGAACATGACCTTGGTTAACCAAGGTGAAGCTGTGAATTCAAAGCAGTGGGCTATCTATTTCCACAGCATTCGACTTATTCTGGATGTTGAAAATGATCAATTCAAAATTACCCGTTTAACGGGTGATTTACATAAGCTTGAACCTACTGATAAATTTGATGGTTTTGCTGCTGGCGAAGAGGTTGTTTTGCCTCTGGTCGCTGAATATTGGCAGTTGTTTGAAACGGACTTTATGCCGCGTGCATTCGTTGCGGCGCCCAATACAGAGCCTAAACTTATTGTATCTCTCAACACAGAGGACACGTCGTCATTTGTGCGTGGGCTTGAGGGTGACAATATCAAACGCACCACCAGCGATAATAATGTGTTTGCCACGGCCATCAGCCGATTTGAGAGAAATAGCGATGTATCACTGCAAGATGTATCAACGGCTCTGTTACCAACGCCTCTAAAAACAACGCTTGGTCAAGGTGTTGTTGACATTACTCGCGGCCTTAAGCTTGATGTGAAGGACTTTGCGACGGATCAGTTTTCAGCATTGCAGGCGCGTGCTAAAACGATTGGGCTGAAGCTTGATGGAGAGTTGGCGGTTGGTGTTGCGATTACACCGAGCGAATTTTCTGACCAGATGGCGACATCGGGTGCTTATGAGTTGGAGATTGCACCGAATGCTATCTCTATTCGTGCATTTGATGAGGCGGGAGCTTTCTACGCCGTTCAATCTATTTTGGGTTTAGTGGATAGCCAGAATGTCACAGCGCTGCCAGTGATCCACATCGAAGATGCTCCACGTTTTGATTACCGTGGTGTGATGGTGGATGTCGCACGTAACTTCCATTCTAAGCAAGCGATTTTGGCCACGTTAGATCAAATGGCGGCTTATAAGATGAATAAATTACATCTTCATTTGACCGATGATGAAGGTTGGCGTTTAGAAATTCCGGGCTTACCTGAATTGACCGACATTGGTGGGCAGCGCTGCTTTGATTTAGATGAGAAAAACTGCTTGCTGCCACAGCTTGGCTCCGGTCCAAATTCTGATAACTTTGGCTCAGGTTATTTTAGTCGAGCCGATTACATTGAAATCCTCAAGCACGCTAAAGCGCGCAATATTGAAGTGATTCCTGAAATTGATATGCCAGCCCATGCTCGCTCTGCGGTTGTTTCAATGGAGGCTCGTTTTGATCGTTTGAGCCAAGAGGGGAAAACCGAACAGGCTAGCCAGTATCGCTTGATGGATCCTCAAGACAGCTCCAATGTTACGACGGTTCAGTTTTATGATAAGCAGAGTTTTATTAACCCTTGTTTAGACTCGTCTAAACGTTTTGTGGACAAGGTGATCACTGAAGTGGCCTTGATGCACATTGGGGCGGGCATGCCTTTATCGACTTGGCATTTTGGTGGCGATGAGGCGAAAAACATCAAATTGGGCGCGGGTTTCCAAGATATTAATGCGACGGAAAAAGTCAGTTGGAAAGGTAACTTAGATCTTTCACAACAAGATAAACCATTTGCGAAATCGCCACAGTGCCAAGCATTAGTCAGCCAAGGAGTAGTAAGTGACTTTGCTCATTTACCGAGTTATTTTGCTGAGCAAGTGTCGGAAATTGTCGCCGATAAAGGGATTGAGAATTTCCAAGCATGGCAAGATGGCTTGAAATACAGCGAGGGAGAATCCTCTTTTGCCACGCGCAATACACGTGTGAACTTTTGGGATGTCCTCTATTGGGGCGGTACAAGCTCTGTTTATGAATGGGCAAAACAAGGTTACGACGTAATTGTTTCTAACCCTGATTATGTCTACATGGATATGCCTTATGAGGCGGATCCTAAAGAGCGCGGTTATTACTGGGCCACCCGTGCGACCGATACGCGCAAAATGTTTGGTTTTGCACCGGAAAATATGCCGCAAAACGCTGAAACTTCATTAGATCGTGATGGTAATGGTTTTGTCGGTAAAGGAGAGGTGACGTCGAAACCATTCTACGGCTTGTCAGCTCAATTGTGGTCAGAAACGGTTCGTAATGATGAGCAGTATGAATATATGGTTTTCCCTCGAGTGTTGGCTGCCGCTGAACGTGCTTGGCATAAAGCGGAGTGGGAAAACGACTATAAAGTAGGGGTTGAATATTCTCAGCAAACCAACTTAGTCAATAAGTCTGCACTGAATCAAGATTGGACTCGTTTTGCTAATATTGTTGGGCAACGTGAGCTGGCGAAACTGGAAAAAGCTGGCATTGATTATCGCCTGCCAATTCCCGGAGCTAAGATTGAAGCGGGTAAATTGTCGATGAATTCGTCATTCCCAGGTGTTGAGCTGCAATACTCATTAGATGGTCAACAATGGCTTACTTACTTGAGCATTGAACAACCGAAGGTGTCCGGTGAGGTCTGGATCCGTTCTATCTCTGCTTCAGGCGAGCGAGTCAGCCGAGTTACTAGCGTTAAATAACTGTAGCCATATCAAGGCACCCCAATGAAAGCCTCCGCATCTGTCGGAGGCTTTATTACATAAAATCAATTACCTTCGTGGTGAGCAAACTCAAACACCTGACCTTGCTCGTTAAAAGCAAAAACCGAATAGGCTTCTTTCTTATCACCAGATTCCATACCTGGAGAACCGATTGGCATGCCGGGCACGGCTAACCCTTTGGCATTTTTCGGTGGATTAGCGAGAAAGGCTTGAATGTCTGTGGCTGGAATGACCTTCGAAAACATAGCCGTCGATAACGGCTGTATGGCAAGAGGCGAGCTTGGGTGTAATGCCCAATTGTTGTTTTATCGCCGTCATATCTTCTTGCAATTGCTCGTTAACCTTAAATCCTGCTTGTTGCATGTGAGTGGACCACTCAGTACAGCAGCCACAATAAGGGGATTTGTAATTGGTCATCTCGGTCACCGTGGCGAATGCGGAGTAGCTCATAAGAGACAAGGTGCTAAGCATAGCGGCTGTGATCATTTTCATTTTTATCTAACCTCTAAGAGTGAAAAGGGGATTTAAATAGACGCAAGCGGTTAGCGTTGCTCACGACTGTGATTGAGGACAAAGCCATTGCCGCTCCTGCAACTACAGGGCTAAGTAAAAAGCCAAAAGCGGGATAAAGCACACCAGCGGCAATGGGAATGCCGAAGGTGTTATAAATAAACGCGCCCAATAGGTTCTGCTTCATGTTTTTTACTGTCGCTTTAGAAAGAGCGATAGCATTGACTACGGCAAGCGGTGAGGAGTTGAGCAATGTCATTTGCGCACTCTCTATTGCGACATCACTGCCACTGCCCATTGCGATACCAATATCGGCTTGCGCAAGGGCTGGCGCATCATTAATACCATCACCGACCATGGCGACGATTTGGCCTTTCTCTTGTAACTGCACGATTTTTTGTGCTTTTTGATCCGGAAGTACTTGAGCGATCACTTGCTGTATACCTAGTTGTTTGGCGATTGCAGTGGCCACGCTTTGGTTATCTCCGGTTAGCATCACGGTACGAATGTTCATTTTGTTCAGTGTGCTGATAGCTTGTGCAGCGTTAGGTTTGATTGGATCAGCAATTGCGATGAGACCTTTGAGTTCACCGTTAATGGCAACCGCGACTGGCGTCCAAGCTTGTTCTGCGTAGTGTTCAATGGTTGTTTGTGCTTGAGTAAGAGGAACGCCCAGCGATTCAAGGTGCGATAAAGAGGCAACGACGACGGAATCGCCTCCAATGTTTGCCATTAGCCCTTTGCCTCTTAGGTTGGTAAATTGCTCGACTTCGGCGCTGGTTGATACCAGCGGTTGCGCATAATGGCAGATAGCCTTGCCAAGAGGATGTTCAGAGCGCAGTTCCAAAGCGTAAACAAGGGTTAACAATTTGCTATCTTCAATTCCCCACGTGACTAAGTTCTGAACGGTTGGCTTGCCTTGAGTGAGCGTACCTGTCTTATCAAATACTATAGTGGTGATTTTGCTTGCCGATTGCAATACATTGGCATCTCTGATCAAAATACCCATTTCAGCGGCTTTGCCAACTCCTACTGTAACCGAGAGTGGAGTAGCTAGACCCAAGGCACAAGGGCAGGCAATGATCAATACTGTTGTCGCAACCACTAGCATATAACTGGCCTTAGGTTCAGGGCCTACAAAGTACCAAATCAGAGCAGAAAATAGGGCAATCATAACCACTGTCGGTACAAAAATAGCGGATATCTGATCTGCCAGTTTGGCAATGGCTGGTTTACTGCTTTGCGCCTGACGCACCATTTGGATGATGCGCGAGAGCATGGTTTGCGCCCCTACGCCGGTGGCTTCGATGACTAAGCTGCCATCATGATTGATGGTGCCTGCCGCAATGGCATCACCTGTCACTTTTAGGACGGGGATCGGCTCACCAGTGAGCATGGATTCATCAACATAAGATTCACCGCTGAGGACTTTGCCGTCTATCGGCACTTTTTCTCCTGGTTTTATGCGCAGTTGCATACCAAGTTGTACTAATTCAACCGCAATCTGTTGATCGCCTTGCGCTGTGATGCGTGTTGCTTGTTGTGGCTGCAAGTTAATTAAGGCTTGCAAGGATTGAGTTGTCTTTGCTTTGGCTTTCGCCTCAATGTAGTGGCCCAGTGAAATCAAACCGATAATCATCGCGCTGGCTTCAAAGTAAACATGACGCGAGGCGACGGGAAACCAAGTTGGGTAAATCACTACCAACATTGAATAGGCCCAAGCTGCTCCGGTTCCTAGGGCGACTAAGCTATCCATGGTGGCACGCTTATGGGTTAACGCAAGCCAAGCATGGCTAAAAAAGTGGCGGCCAGCTGTGGCTAATAGGGCTAAGCACACAATGCCGATAACGCCCCAGTATATTTGTTGCTGAGTGGTCACAATCATCATGCTGCCACCAAGAAGGCCCCAAAGCATTAACGGGATACCCATCATTAAACCTAGTAGTGCATTGGTTTTATGCTGCTTCTGTAAATCAAGTGATTGCTGTTTTTGTTTTTCTTGTTGTTGGGCTGGGTCACCGACTCGCTCTGCACGGTAGCCTGCATGAGTAATGGCATTGAGCAATTGCAGTTCAAGGTTAGCGATATCTGCTTGCGAGAGCACTAAGGCGCTTTGTTCCGCTAAATTGATTTGCGCTTTTTGTACTCCGTTAACGCTTAGAAGTGCTTTTTCCACCGAAGAAACACAGCTTGCGCAAGTCATTCCTTGAATCAGTAAGTGGGTACTAACCAAACCCGTTGTTGAGACTTCTGTCTCTTGTGCGAGTGGCTGTGTATCGCTAACCAAGGTTGTGGGTTGCGACGAGGGCAGAGGATCGCTGTTCGTGCTGAGCAAGGCTTGATAGCCTAAGGATTCGATAGCGGCGATGAGTTCACTTAAAGAGGCCGAAGTGCTCAGTTCGATGAATGTGGGTGACAGTTGGTGGATTTGTACCTCAAATTCTTGCTTGAGATGCTGCTCAAGTTTCTTCGCGCAACCCATGCATTTCAGCCCTGATAAAGGCAATTGAAAGCGTTTCATTGATAAATTCCCCGTAAACCAACTCAATAGCTAGAAGCATAAACCTTACCTTTAGGGCAAGGTCAAGTTCCACTAAAGGAAAGTTAAGCGAATTTTAAGCGTTATTCTTGAGTGCAGAAAAACGAAAGGCAATCGAGGATTGTAGATTTAGCCGTCAGTGGTAAAATGTCGCCACTTTTTATCCTGGTACTTGCAGTGGACATGTTCTCCGCTGTCTTTTTATCCCTAAGGAAATCAAATGACGGTTAAAACTCGTTTTGCTCCTAGCCCGACAGGCTATCTTCACGTTGGTGGTGCGCGTACTGCACTTTACTCTTGGCTTTATGCAAAAAGCCAAGGTGGTGAGTTTGTTTTGCGTATTGAAGACACCGACCTAGAGCGCTCGACGCAAGAAGCCGTAGACGCGATTCTTGAAGGTATGACTTGGCTAGGTTTGAATTGGGATGAAGGCCCATATTTCCAAACTAAACATTTTGATCGTTATAATGAAGTTGTCGATAAGCTGCTTGCTGAAGATAAAGCCTACAAATGTTACGCCTCTAAAGAGCTGTTAGATGAAGTTCGTGCCGAGCAAGAAGCGAACAAAGAGATGCCGCGCTACGATGCTGATCACCCAAAAATCAAAGCGGTTAACGACGCCGCAAAAGAAGGGGATCCGTGTGTTATCCGTTTCCGTAATCCTAAAGAAGGCAGCGTAATTTTTGACGACCAGATCCGCGGCCGTATCGAAATCTCCAACAGCCAGATGGATGATCTGATCATTCGCCGTACCGATGGCTCACCCACCTATAACTTCTGTGTGGTGGTGGATGACTGGGATATGGGGATTACTCATGTCGTTCGTGGCGAAGATCACATCAACAACACACCTCGTCAAATCAACATTTACGAAGCGTTAGGTGCTCCTGTACCTGTGTTTGCGCACTGCGCAATGATCTTAGGTGACGACGGCGCGAAGCTATCTAAACGTCATGGCGCTGTTTCTGTGATGCAGTATCGCGATGAAGGTTACCTGCCTGAAGCATTGAATAACTATTTAGTTCGTCTAGGTTGGTCTCATGGCGACCAAGAAATTTTCTCGCGTGAAGAGATGATTCAGTTCTTCAGTTTAAATGCTATTAGCAAATCGGCATCTGCATTTAATACTGATAAGTTGTTGTGGCTGAACAATCACTACATCAAAACATCAGAGCCTGAATATGTTGCAAAACACCTTGAATGGCACTTTGAGCAACAAGGCATCAATAAAGACAACGGCCCAGCATTAGCTGAGATCGTTAAACTGGTTGGTGAACGCTGCAATACCTTGGTTGAACTTGCTGCTCAATCTCGTTACTTCTTTGAAGATTTTGCTGAGTTTGATGCTGATGCGGCGAAAAAACACTTGCGCGGTGTGGCGAAAGAGCCGCTAGCACTTGCTTTAAGCAAATTAGAAGCATTGAGTGACTGGACAACGGAAAACCTGCACGCTGTCATCGCTCAAGTGTGTGAAGAGCTTGAAATCGGTATGGGTAAAATAGGCATGCCGCTGCGCGTTGCTGTCACTGGCGGTGGTCAATCGCCATCGGTTGATGCTGTTATGCAACTGATCGGCAAAGAGCGTGTCATTGCTCGTATCAATATGGCATTAGCCTTTATTGCTGAGCGTGAAGCGAACGCTCAATAAGTCAATCATACGAACAACGCTTTGAACCGCAGCTTATGCTGCGGTTTTTCTTTATATCGGCTTTGTTAAATCCTTTGGTGTAGAGCACTGACAATATTTCACAAAACGATGACAGAGAATAAACTAATGCGCTATTTAAGCTTTCTTTACATACAGTATAGTGGTTCCGAGTTATGTAGGTATGTGTGTAGGCGAAAAGTAAACCGTTTTTTGGGTACCGCAACCGCATTATGATAACGATAAATAGGAAAGGAAAAAGTATGAAAAAGTTAGCAGCAGCAGTTTCAATGGCGCTTGTTTTTGCATCTTCTGCCGCAATGGCTGAAGTATATGTAGGTGCTAAAGTTGGTAAATCTTGGCTTGATGACGCTTGTCGTGCTGGAGATGTGTGTGAAGATGAATCTTCTACCGTCGGTGCTTACCTTGGTTACCAAGCGTTTAATTGGCTTTCATTAGAGGCCGGTTACGATTACTTGGGCAAATTTAGTGGTGCGGGGCTGAATGATGAAAAAGTAACGGCCATTACACTCGCACCGAAAGTCAGCCTTCCTTTGACTGATGCCATTGCCTTATATGCTAAAGTCGGCGGTGCTTATGTTGACTATGGCAATAAAGATGATTACTCATATTTAGGTGCCGCTGGTATTGAGTTCAACACCGATAATAACGTCACTTTACGTTTGGAATATCAAAGCCTCACCGATATTAATAACGATCTTGTCCGAGCTGCAGGTAACTCGGCTACCTTAGGTGTTTCGTATAAATTTGGTGGAAGTAAAGCAGAACCTGCGCCAGTCATCGTGCAAGAGGTGTTTGTTGAAGAAGTTGCACAGCCAGTGGTTGAGCCTGTCGTTATTCCCCAAGAACCTGAAACGGTTGTTAAGCATGTGCCATTTCAACGTTTGGACAGCAGTAGCTTTGCCCATAACAGCACTAAGCTAACAGCAGAGAGTACTAACCAGCTCGATAAACTAGTGAAATATTTGCAAGCTTACCCACAAGCCGATGCTGAAATTATTGGTCATACTGACTCAACTGGCGCTGCGGCTTACAACCAGAAACTATCAGAAAAACGCGCACAAGTTGTTGCTGATGTTGTGATTGCTAAAGGTGTGGATGCGAACCGTCTTACCGTAAAAGGTGAAGGGGAAAATAGCCCAATCGCATCGAACGATACAGTCGAAGGTCGAAAGCAAAACCGTCGTGTTGATATCGTTATTCCAAGCTTTGATTATGAAGTGAAATAATAACGCTTAAGTATTAGAAAATAGAGAAAGCCCGTGAAAAACGCGGGCTTTCTTCTTGTAAAACAATGGATTTTAGCCTCTAACCGCTCCGGTATCACGCCATGTTATTTCAAATCAATACTATTCAATCGGCCCATGTAGATAAGAATATCCAAGTCTTCTTTATAAGCCTCTAATAGCGCCTTCTTCGTTTTGGTATAAGCGGCAAGCTTGCCATGTTTGTTGATCGAACAAACGACGCTTTGAAATATACAGTTACCTTTTTCATCATAGTGTCTCCAAGCCGCGATATAACAAGGATCCCGAGCTTCCGGGTTATCGAGCGTTGGTCTGGGTTTGTATATGATTTTAGGTTCCAAACTGTGTGGTAGGCGAGTCATCAAGTAAGGATCTTTGAGCAGACGACGCCAATGTTTGCCCCACATCTCTGAACCTAATTCATTACGCAGCTTTATCGCCTTTTTAAGCCCTTTTTTCTCACCAATACGGATATAGCCGACAGAACGGTGCAGCACCGTATCATCCGGCGTATGGATATGAATTTTATAGGCGGTCTTTGCTTTAGAGATAAAGCGGTGACCAGTATTCGTGATTAGATTGCTCTTTTTCATCATTTTTTCTATCGATAAATCTGTTAATACTAATTCTAGATTATTTGACATAGAACTTACAGTAAGCACTGTATATGAATCATAGTGGCTCAAATCAATATTAGGTCAGTTTTTCGTCATAAGAAAAAAGCCTCAACACCGGTTGGGGGTTGAGGCTTTATCAAAATGGCGCTCCCGACAGGAGTCGAACCTGTGGCCTGCCCCTTAGGAGGGGGCTGCTCTATCCTACTGAGCTACGGGAGCAAGGTGGGATAGTTTACTCAATAATTTTGTGAAGTTAACTAGTTAAAACGAAAATTAAAGCTGTTTGTGCATAACATCGCCAATTTGTATGCTGGAGGCGAGATTTTCTTGATCAACACTCAGCTCCGCTTCGTTTTCATAGACGCGAGTAACCGTAAGGGTAATATCACTTTGAGTCACTTTATTTCGTGGTAGCCCTTTCTGATCAATGAATGAACCTGTATGCCACAACTGCAATTGGTCACCGCTTTTAACGCCATGCACACGTCCTAAATCCATCGTGATGGTGTTACCATATTTAGCAACCACTTCGGGGAGTGTTATTTTACATGAAAGTTCGGATTCAAGATCAAGCATGATATTTCGGCTGACACGCAGCATCATGCTGCCAAAGGTTGAAGCCCAAAAACGAGCACTACTAGTATCTATCTGACTGGTTTTGGCGAAGGGCCATTTAGCGACTTCTCTATAATGTCTAGTCATGACTTCTTGGCCTGTTTTGCCATCAAAAACTTGGATTTGCATAGCAAATTGACGGTTAATCACATCATCGGCGAGTAATTTTTGCTCTATCGTGGCAGTTAAATCGGTGATGGTTCCCCCCAAAATGTACTGCGCCCCCGTGTCCTCTGCAATCATGGTTAAGCGTCCTGGGTGTTGTTTTTCAATTGCATAATCTGTGGTGCCAACCGACACAAAACTGCGAGATTCTTGATCGAGTTGGCGGTTGAGTACCTGTGCAAAATCATCTCCCACACTGTAAATTTGCCCCATAACCGCCTGTTGTGGCGATGCAAGATCAATGTTACCCACTAAAAACGTTTTCTTATATTGGCTAACGTGGCAACCTGTTGCCGAAGGATAAATATCAATTCGAGCTTTAACATACATCACTCCCCGACGTGTTTTATTCTCTTCGACTAACACATAGCGTACTTCATGGTTAGTAAACTGGTACTCTTTACGGTCTGATTCCAGCAGTGGTCGCAAGTTACTGATACTACCGATGTCTGCCCCGGCAAAGTTTACCGCCTTATAGATGGCATCTTCCAATGCATTGAGGCGAGCGACTTCCTCTGAGGAAACAATGGCTGACGATCCGGTCACTTCATACCAAGCAGCATTAACGGCTTGAGAAAAGGTAATGGTGCAACATATTGAAAATAAAACAGAAATAATTTTTTTCATTGTTATTTACCAGTTGGGTATAAATTTTGCTTTTAAAATCTTAGCTGATGTAGGCAGTGCGTTTTGAAAGTGTAACAAGTTTTGAAAAGCAAAGAGTGTTCCAAGTTTTTTAATCTGAAGTTTGGAATCAAGATTGCCTCAGTATATCTGGAGATAAGAGAATGAAAAAATGGCTTTCGATAGTGCCAGCAGTTTTGTTAACTGCTTGTGCCTACGCCCCGATTTATAACGGTAAAGAGCCATACAATGGTTCACAGTTTATGCTAATGGAGAGCCCACGTCACACGTTGGACTTCTTTGTTGAAAGCATGACAGAAGATTTGATGGTGTCCAATACTAGTGTTTCTGCTCGCACTCCTATTGCTGTAACATCGTTTGTGGACCTGCAAAGTATGGACGCGACTAACTGGTTGGGTAACTCGGTTTCTGAAGGATTTATCCATCAGTTTCAGCGTCGAGGATTTAAAGTGGTTGATTTCAAAACCACAGGCTCGATTCAGGTAACGCAGCAAGGTGATTTTGCTTTCAGTCGTGACTGGAAAGACCTTGCTCAAGAGCAAGAAATCCAATACATACTGACAGGGACAATGCTTCGTCAAGAAGGCGGTGTATTAGTCAATGCTCGTGTTGTGGGAATGCAGTCTCGTGTTGTGGTTGCTACCGCACAAGGCTTCTTGCCTGCCGATCGTATTGGTCGTGATCTTGATACGCTCAACAGTATCCGTACACAAGATGGTGTGTTAATTCGCTCTGACCCTACGATTAAGCAGCCGTATACTGTTATCTTGCGTCCATAGGAGAAACCAATGAAAAAATGGCTATTACTTCTAGTGACTATCATGATGGTGGGTTGCCAGCCATTGCAAACCATGCGCGCTGATGAATGGTTGACGGCGGTAGGTTATGCCAATATCAGTGAGCAAACTGGGCGTAGTGTGGATGAAAAGCAAGTCCGTGCAATGCGTGCCTCTAAAATCGATGCTTATCGCGAACTGGCAGAGCAAGTCTATGGAATGCGAGTGAGTGGTCGTGCTGAATTACAAGATCAGCGATTGGGCACAGAGCTGACGTCGGGAGCGGTTGATGGTGTTATCCGCGGAGCAGAAGTGGTCCGCAGTTATAAGGTGGGTGACAGTTATGTCACTGAGTTACGTCTCGATATCCGTAAGATGGATAAACTGCGTGACTACGGCGAAGTTCAGCAAGTACCAGAAAAACGTCAACAAACACTCTTCTAAATCTTCCTTCTCTCCAGATCGAAAAAGCGGCAAAGTTTGCCGCTTTTCTGTTTAATTCGTTTCAGCTTAAAAAATTTAGTCACTCAGCTGCATGTTGGTTACGCTTTAATATTGGTCCCTAAAGTGGACACAGTGTGGGTTTGCCCACCAGCGTTATACGTCATGCCAATTTTTCCGTGGCTTTGCTGCATCAAATTATTGAGTTTATTAAAACTGAGTTGTGCACGTTGTAGCGCTTCACCATTAACAAGGTTTGCTTGCTGGCAATCGTGAACAATGGAACGAATCTGATCAACGATTTGCGACAGGAGTACATCTTCAGCCAGGCTCACGACATGGGGATGTTTCGCAATTCGGAGGTCAGTTTGTTGAAGTTGTCCAACTAAGGTCATCTTTTGTTTGGCAATAGCTTCGATTTCACTTGATGAACGGCTCGTAATTGCTAACTTTTCTTGTTCAAGTAGCGAAGAGAGTTCTAGTGCATTTTTCAATTGGAAATCGACTAAGTCTTTTAATACAGCCATTGTATGTTGCCTTAATTAGTCAAAAGTAGGGCTAGTTAAAACCACCCAACTCTTTTTCAAATTTAATCATATTATCAGCCAACTTTTCTGGGTCGACTCTATATGAGCCATTGGCTATCGCATCTTTAATTGCAGCGACTTTGGCACTATCAAAACTTGGCTGAGATACCATTTGGTTGTGCATTTCACCAATGGCCTTACCTTGGGTACTAAGTGATACCGCATCTTGATTTTGGGGTGAACGAGTGACCGAGCCGGATGTCGATGGAGATGCATTCGATTCAGTACGAGCATTACTACGATTTGTCGTCGTTAATGTTTGCCCCGAACGTATGTTATCAATACCTGCCATATGTGAGCCTTATTAATAATAATGGAAACCTGTACAGTCAATATCGACGGTGCTTGTGATTACTTTAGCTTTTTTTTCTGTTTCACTTTCTTAACAACGTAAACACATTTAGAAGTGTAATGAAAGCGTTAAAATTGAACCGTGACTTCGCCAATACCGGTTACTTGTGCATCTATTATACGGTTTGATTTATCATTTTTCACTTTTATCTGCTCACCAAAAATACCATCACTTAAAGCGGTTCCTTTGGTTGTGATGATCATTCCCTGCTTGGCTGCTTGAATCATAACGTTTTCATTACGACATACGACGCATATATCATCTTGCTCAACGACATCGCCAATACGCATGTTTTTTTTCACTTTAGCTCCGACGATACGATTTATATCAGAAAAACCTTGTCGTCTAAAGCGGTGTAAGTCTACCATTGTAATCAAGACATCTTGCTGCGTAATTTGCTGCCCACGAGAAATGGGTACGGCAACGGTGACAAGTGGCAGTGAAATGGTCAGTCTTACAGGAACATAAATTTTCCAGTTATCTTCAATGCATTCAACCAGAACTGTGATATTACTTGCAGAACCATTACTGGATGAGGAAGAGGTCGATAACGGTGTGGGGCAGTCGGTGGCATAAATTCGGTCATCAACATTTGCCGCTTTTACGTTTAACTCCCCGCTGGGAGGCCACTCAATAGTTTCTAAAACATGTTGTTCCGCAGCTTGTTGAATGGCTTCAACTTGCGGCAAAGTGGCAGAATGAAGAGAAAAATTAAAGAAAAACAATAAAAAGCCGATAGAGAGATAAAAATTTCTATAGAAAGCTCTACACTTAGTTATGGAAAGTAGATGTAAACATATTTTTGTATGCATCATTCTGTTTCTCTGGTTTCTTCATAGCCTGTAGTAGACTACCACTTTTTTGCATAAAAGTTTGAGATGGAGATGAGCTTATGACGGGTATTCTTGATTCTGTGAATCAGCGTACGCAACTCGTTGGTCAAAACCGATTAGAACTCTTAACGTTTCGTCTAATGGGACGGCAACGTTATGGTATCAACGTATTTAAAGTTAAAGAGGTGCTCCAGTGCCCTAAGTTAACTTTGATGCCCAATTTACATCGCCTAGTCAAAGGTGTTGCTCATATTCGTGGTCAAACCGTTTCTGTCATTGATTTGAGTTTGGCCGTGGGCGGACGTCCCACCGCGGACCTTGATAAGTGTTTTGTGGTCATTGCTGAATTCAACCGATCTATCCAAGCTTTCTTGGTCAGCTCGGTGGATCGAATTGTCAACATGCACTGGGAAGCCATTCTTCCTCCACCTGATGGCTCAGGCAAAGATAACTACTTAACCGCAGTCACCAATATTGATAACGAATTGGTAGAAATTCTCGATGTAGAGAAAATTTTGGCAGAGATTTCTCCGGTTAATGAGACAATGGATTCATCGATTGGTGAATCTATCGCCCAAGTAGAAACAGAAAAAGAGATCATCCGTCGAATTTTAATTGCCGATGACTCAACCGTTGCGCGTAAACAGGTTCAAAGAGCAGTAGAATCGATAGGTTTTGAAGTCGTTGCTGTTAAAGATGGTAAAGAGGCGTATGAAAAATTGATCGAGATGGCAGCAGAAGGGCCAATTTACAATCAAATATCTTTAGTGATCTCTGATATTGAAATGCCTGAAATGGACGGCTATACATTAACAGCAGAGATACGTAGAAATTCAGATTTGAAAGATCTATACGTTATTCTTCACTCTTCACTGAGCGGCGTTTTTAACCAAGCCATGGTTGAGCGAGTGGGTGCAAACTCATTCATTGCTAAATTCAACCCTGATGAGCTTGGGAATGCGGTGAAAGCTGCACTAGTTAACTAAAGAGAAATTAATGACTGCTATAACTATAAGCGATCAAGAATATCGCGATTTCAGCCGTTTTTTGGAATCTCAGTGCGGGATTGTACTTGGAGATAGCAAACAGTACTTAGTGAGAAGTCGCTTAAGTCCACTGGTTGCTAAATTCAAGTTAACCTCTCTTTCTGACTTGTTACGTGATGTGGTTACGGGGCGAAACCGTGAGCTACGAGTTGCAGCGGTCGATGCCATGACCACCAACGAAACACTGTGGTTCCGTGATGCTTACCCATTCACCGTTTTAGCGGAACGTCTATTACCCGAGGTCGCTGCAAATAAACGCCCTATAAAAATTTGGTCAGCGGCAAGCTCTTCAGGTCAAGAGCCTTACTCAATGGCGATGACGGTGCTGGAAACTCAACAGCGCAAGCCGGGTATGTTGCCGAGCGTAGCCATCACCGCGACGGATATTTCTGCCAGCATGCTGGATATGTGTAAAGCGGGGATTTATGACAATTTAGCACTTGGCAGAGGGTTATCACCGGAGCGTCGCAAAATCTTTTTTGAGGATGCTGGTGATGGCCGAATGAAAATCAAAGATAACGTTAAGCGTTTAGTTAACTTCCGTCCTCAGAACTTAATGGAGAGCTATGCCTTATTGGGTAAATTCGATATTATTTTCTGTCGTAACGTTTTGATTTATTTCTCACCTGATATGAAGTCGAAAGTATTAAATCAAATGGCTAGTAGCTTAAACCCCGGTGGCTACTTATTGCTCGGCGCATCGGAGTCACTGACAGGATTGACCGATAAGTTTGAAATGGTTCGTTGTAACCCTGGCATCATTTATAAACTCAAATAGCCACATTCTTACGTTGAGTTACTTGCTTACGTTTAGTTACTTGCCCAGCTTTTGCTGGGCTTTTTCTTTCCCCTAATTTCGTTTTGATTGGTGAGATTTACTGAAGTTGTGGGCGACAAGTGGATAAAGCGGCGTATATTTTGCTTACATTTCGACGGATTCTTATTTAGATAAAATTGTTGTAAACACGGTTCGTTTTTTAAGTTGGTACGTTAATTGCTTTTAATATGAGTAGTAACAGTCAGTTTTTAGTGTAGAGGCAAACATGGCTATTTCTTTTGACAACGCATTAGGTATTCACCAACACACGGTTGGTGTACGTGAGCGCAATGCTGAGGTGATTTCCACCAATATTGCACAGGCGAACACACCGGGCTTTAAAGCAAAAGGAATGGACTTTCAAAAAGCATTGCAGGCGGCAAGTTCAGGGGCAAGCATTGGTCTTAGCCGTACGGATGGTCGGCATATATCTGCCTCCACGAAAGTAACTGGCGAGAGTCTCTATCGAATTCCGACTCAACCTGATACGGGTGATGGCAACACGGTGGACGTAGATTTAGAGCGTAACTTGTTTATGCAAAACCAGATCAGACACCAAGCCTCACTGGACTTCTTAGGAAGTAAATTCAAGAACTTAACGAAAGCAATCAAAGGGGAATAAGTAGATGAGCTTATTTAATGTGTTCAATGTGACTGGTTCTGCAATGAGTGCTGAATCTGTTCGTCTAAATACGACCTCAAGTAACTTAGCCAATGCGGATAGTGTGAGTAGTTCGGCGAAAGATACTTACAAAGCGCGTCACGCGGTGTTTGGTGCAGAGTTAAGTAAAGCGCGTTATAACCGTGATCATAATGTACCTGTAAAAGTATTAGGTATTGTTGAAAGCGATAAACCGCTTAACGCAGAATATAACCCAGATCACCCACTTGCCAACGATGAAGGCTATATTTACAAGCCTAATGTCAATGTGATGGAAGAGATGGCTAACATGATTTCGGCTTCTCGTTCGTATCAAACGAACGTGCAGGTGGCTGATGCAAGTAAACAAATGCTGCTGCGCACGCTGCAGATGGGTCAATAGGATAAGGAGGTAGCGTATGGCCGGAATAAATAACATTGGTCAAAGCGGCTTGTCTTATATTGACCAGCTGAAAAGTCTTCAAGACCAAAAGAAAACAGAAGAGACAACGGGGAAGCAAGATCTTAAACAAGAAGACTTCCTATCGTTACTCACCAAACAACTGGCTCAGCAAGATCCTTTTAAACCGGTCAGTAATGACCAGATGATTGCCCAAATGGCGTCATTTGCCACAGTTGATGGTATCGGCAAAATGAACACTCAGTTTGAGAGTCTCAACTCGTCGATGACATCCAACCAAGCTCTACAGGCTTCATCACTGGTTGGCCGTGATGTGTTAGTTCCGGGAGCAGCAGGGATCAAAAAAGAGGGTGCTGGGATGGCTGCGATGGTCAAACTTCCTCAAAGTTTAGAGAACTTGTTTGTCCGAATAGAGAATGAAGCTGGACAATTGGTTCGTACCTTTGATGTCGGGGCTAAATCAGCCGGTGATAATCGCGTTGAATGGGACGGTAACGATCAAAACGGTAATCCATTGCCGGGCGGCAAATACCAAGTGAAAGCTTCGGGTTTGCTCGATGGAGAAAGCAAGGAGTTTGCGGTATCGACTTACGCAAACGTCAATAGCGTTCTGCTGGGTAAAGGTGATGGTAACGTACTGCTCAATCTGGCTGGATTTACATCGCCAGTTAAACTTGCTGAAGTACTAGAAGTTGGCAAAGCGTAACTCTTTATAGAGTAGATATGCTAGCTAGATAGGAGATTTTGGAATGTCGTATATATCATTAAGCGGTTTATCCGCAGCTCAGTTAGATCTGAACACCACAAGTAACAACATTGCTAACGCGAATACCTTTGGTTTTAAAGAGTCGCGTGCTGAGTTTGGTGATGTTTACTCAACCTCATTGTTTACCAACTCCAAAACCACTCCTGGTCAAGGTGTTCAGGCGAACAAAGTGGCACAACAATTCCACGAAGGTTCCAGTATTTATACTAATAACCCGATGGACTTGCGCGTTGCGGGAACGGGGTTCTTTGCGGTTGCGAAAGATAAGCTGACGCCTCAACAAAATGAGTTGACCAGAAATGGTGCTTTCCACCTCGATAAAAATGATTACATGGTAACGTCAAATGACGAGTTTTTGCTTGGCTATGATGTTAACCCTGATACTGGTGATGTTCTTTCGTATGAGCCCAAACCTATCAATATTCCTGCTCAGTTTGGTAAACCTAAACAGACAGCCAATGTTGAACTTGGCGCGAACTTGCCAGCTAATGGCAAGTTAAAAGACCCAACCTTGTTTGATATTACTGATCCTGAGACGTACAACCGTACCACCTCATCTACGATCTACGATTCGATGGGTCAGCCTTATAAGTTGACATCCTATTACCTCAAAGATCAGACGCAAGCTAACACATGGCAAACCTATTACACCGTGACGGATAAAACTGGTGAGAAACCAATCAATGTAGTTGGTGGTGATGCTACTACGCCGACAGGTCATATTGGGCATACCATGAAGTTTAATAATGATGGTACGCTAGCCAGCATGAATAATGGTCAGCAAATTGTAACCGAGCCTTTAGGTTTGGGGGCAAACCCAGTTGAACTCAACGGTGCTGATGCCAACCAAACATTGTCGTTCAGTCTCGATTCGGCTACGCAATTTGCCGCTCCATTTGAGTTGACTAAATTTGTACAAGATGGTGCAACCACGGGCTTTTTGACGAAGATCGATTTCGATGAAAATGGCAGTGTGCTAGCCACTTACTCAAATGGTCAAAATACCATTCTAGGACGTGTGGGGCTTGTCCGCGTAGCCAATGAACAGGGCTTAGATAAAAAAGGCGGTACGCAGTGGGATTCGACTCAATTCTCAGGTGATAAAATTTGGGGTGAATCAAACAAAGGCTCATTTGGTACCATCAGCAATGGTGTTATTGAACAATCCAACATTGATATGACTCAAGAGCTGGTGGATCTTATCTCTGCTCAGCGCAACTTCCAAGCGAACTCGCGTGCGCTTGAAGTTCACAACCAGCTACAACAAAACATACTGCAGATCCGTTAATTCTTTTAACGTCATCCAATGGCAATACCAAGTTAGCGGCAATGTTAGCTTGGTATTGTTGCCATCTGTTCGCGGCAATCTTCGTTATATCCTCCCTATTTTTTTTGCAATTACATTTAACCTATTGATTTTTAATTTAAATATAAGTTGGCACGTCAATTGCTTTTAATGATCGAACGATGATTATTGGAGCAGATTATGGATCGCGCACTGTTTCTCGCCATGAGTGGCGCAAAGCAAAACATGCAAGCCATGCAATTAAGAGCGAACAATTTAGCAAACGTCAGTACCACGGGGTTCCGTGCTGATTTGGCGCAAGCTCGCTCAATGCAAGCTTATGGCGAAGGGTTACCGAGCCGCGTGTTTAGCATGACAGAACGTCCTGGACATAATTTTGCGCAAGGCAGTGTCATTACCACAGGGCGCGATCTCGATATCACCATTCAAGGTGACGGTTGGATTTCCATGATGGATAAAACCGGCAAAGAGGGGTTAACCCGCAGTGGCAACCTAAGCATTGACCAAAATGGCATGCTCATAAATGGCAGCGGCCATCTAGTGCTAGATGGAACGGGTGCGCCAATCACTCTACCTATTCCATTGAGTAAAGTAGAAATCGGTAATGACGGTACTATTTCCGTTCGTCCGCAAGGCGCTCCAGCCGATGCGATGGAAGTGGTAGGCCGAATTAAACTGGTTCGACCCAATAATCAATCCCTATACAAAGATACGAATGGTTTATTTCGTGCTAAAGATCCTAATGCAGCATTCGAAGCAGATGCTAGCGTAAAGCTATTAAAAGGTGCGCTGGAAGGCAGTAATGTCAATGCGGTGGGTGAGATGACTAGCTTGATTGAGCTACAACGTCAATTTGAAATGCAAGTCAAAATGATGAGCACCGCAGAAGAGATGGACAAATCATCCGATTCATTGCTTCGTATGAGCTGATAAGCGTTAAAGGAGATTACTATGCAACCTGCATTATGGGTAAGTAAAACCGGGCTTGATGCCCAACAAACCAATATTGCCACTATCTCAAACAACCTAGCGAACGCCTCTACTATTGGTTTTAAAAAGGGTCGTGCGGTATTTGAAGATCTGTTTTATCAAAATATTAATCAACCGGGCGGTCAATCTTCGCAAAATACCAAACTGCCAAGCGGTTTGATGCTTGGTGCGGGTTCTAAAGTCGTGGCAACACAAAAAGTGCATACCCACGGCAACGTACAAACCACGACCAATAGCCTCGATATGATGATTGAAGGTGACGGCTTTTTCCAAATCCTGATGCCAGATGGCAATATCGCTTATAGCCGAAATGGTCAATTTACCCTCAACGACGAAGGGGCAATTGTGACTTCCGGTGCTGGATATAATTTAGAGCCGGAAATTGTTATTCCACCTGATGCAATCTCTATTACTGTCGGTAATGATGGTGAAGTGTCAGTTAGGCTTCGTGGCCAGCAAAATAACCAAGTGGTTGGACAAATTACCACGGTTGATTTTATCAACCCAGGCGGTCTAGAGCCGATTGGTCAAAACTTGTATCTACCGACCGGTGCTAGTGGTGATCCACAAGAAGGGGTGCCAGGGCTTGACGGCCTCGGTGATGTTCGTCAATCCATGCTTGAAACCTCTAACGTGAACGTCACAGAAGAGTTGGTCAACATGATTGAAGCGCAACGCGTTTACGAAATGAACTCAAAAGTCATCTCAGCAGTCGATAAGATGATGAGTTTTGTGAACCAACAACTCTAATCATTAACTAAGAGAATGCTGCGATGAAACGTCTATTGAGTCTTGTATTGGTTACTGCTTTGTCTGGTTGCTCGTTAATGCCGCCACCGGTCGATACTCCTGAAGTGGTTCAAGGTACAACTGTGGTGGACGCGGTTGAAGGGGATAAGTCTGCAGAAGAAGGTTCTGGTTTACTGGACTCAATGCGTAAGCGTTCCGATCCCGTAGCCGGTGATCCTGCTTGGGCCCCTATCCACCCAAAACAGAAACCGGAACATTATGCCGCGGAAACCGGTTCACTGTTTAATTTGGCACAAATGAACAGTCTTTATGATGATTCAAAACCGCGTGGCATTGGCGATATTATTACCGTCAATCTTGATGAAAGTACTAAAGCGGCCAAGAGTGCTGATGCGGATCTATCCAAATCCAATGATGCGTCTATGGACCCACTCGCTGTCGGCGGTAAAGATCTCACTGTGGGTGATTACAATTTCTCTTATGCGTTGAAAAATGACAACAAGTTCAATGGCAGTTCTGCAGCCAACCAAAGTAACAGTATTTCTGGTTCGATCACGGTTGAAGTGATTGAAGTGCTCGCCAACGGCAACTTAGTCATCCGTGGTGAAAAATGGCTCACACTGAACACTGGCGATGAATACATTCGCTTAAGCGGTACCATTCGTCCCGATGATATCGACTTTGACAACACCATTGCTTCTACTCGTATTTCTAATGCACGCATCCAATATTCAGGCACAGGCACCAATCAAGATATGCAAGAACCTGGATTCTTGGCACGATTCTTTAATGTCTCTCTGTAACGCCGGAGTTCTGGCGTAAAGAAACGTAGAAATTAAGGTACTAGACCATGAAAAAATTCACCCTGCTTGTTTTAAGTCTGTTGCTCATCGCAACCCATGCACAAGCGGCCCGTATCAAAGATGTCTCTCAAGTTGCGGGCGTGCGGAGTAACCAATTAGTGGGTTATGGTCTAGTCACTGGGCTACCGGGAACGGGCGAATCGACACCGTTTACCGACCAAAGTTTTAACGCCATGTTGCAAAATTTCGGCATTCAATTGCCGCCGGGCACTAAACCGAAAACAAAGAACGTTGCCGCCGTGATTGTCACGGCCGAATTGCCGGCGTTTTCCAAGCAAGGTCAAAGTGTCGATGTCACCGTTTCTTCGATTGGCTCTGCTAAAAGTTTACGTGGCGGCACTCTAATGCAAACCTTCCTTAAGGGGTTGGATGGTCAAATTTACGCCGTGGCCCAAGGTAATTTAGTGGTCAGTGGTTTTAGTGCCACCGGTGCTGATGGTTCTAAAATTGTCGGCAATAACCCAACGGTTGGCCTGATTTCAGGCGGCGCTATGGTGGAACGCGAAGTGCCAACACCTTTTAGCCGTGGCGATTTTATTATCTTCAATTTGCTTGAATCTGACTTCACCACGGCGCAACGTATGGCAGATGCAGTGAATAACTTCCTAGGCCCAGAGATGGCGACCGCGGTTGATGCAACGTCAGTACGTATCCGTGCACCACGAGATGTTGGGCAGCGCGTCGCGTTTCTTTCTGCAATCGAAAATGTTGAGTTTGATCCAGCGGATGGCTCAGCCAAAATCATCGTTAATTCTCGAACTGGCACCATTGTTGTCGGCCAGCATGTGCGCTTAAAACCTGCTGCGGTGACGCACGGTGGTATGACTGTTGCCATTAAAGAGAATTTGAATGTCAGTCAGCCCAATGCGTTAGCGGGTGGTCAGACAGCTGTGGTGCCTAATAGCCAAATAGAAGTGTCTGAAGCACAAGGTAAAATGTTTAAATTTGAACCGGGTTTGACCTTGGATGATTTAGTGCGCGCGGTCAACGAAGTGGGCGCAGCCCCTTCAGATTTGATGGCGATTCTGCAAGCATTGAAACAAGCAGGCGCGATTGAAGGCCAACTGATCATTATCTAGGAGAGGAAGATGATTAATAATCCCAATGATATTGGCTTTATTCATGATATTGCTAGCTTAGATAAGCTACGTCAGCAAGCGAAAACCGGCGATAAAGAAGGCGAGTCAGCGGCGCTCAAGGCCGCAGCCAAACAGTTTGAAGCGATTTTTACCTCAATGTTGTTCAAATCGATGCGCGACGCCAATGCCGATTTTAAATCTGAGATGTTCAACAGCCAAAACGAAGATTTCTATCGACAAATGCTTGATGAACAAATGTCGAGCGAGCTCAGTGCCTCCGGTTCTTTAGGGCTTGCCGATATGATTGTGGCGCAGCTCAGTCAGGCTAACGGCACCTCGAAAAACGATCCAGCAATAACCGACCCGACGCAAGATGGTTTCCAAGAAGCCATGCGCCGTATAGAACGCAGTAACAACCGCCGCCTCTCAACGCAAGAGACGATCGAACCTAGCAAGGTCGAATCGAGTCGATTTGATTCGCCGCAAGCGTTTGTGGCTTCAATGAAACCTTATGCTGAAAAAGCAGCGCGGGCATTAGGTGTTGACTCTTCACTGCTACTTGCTCAAGCGGCATTAGAAACCGGATGGGGACAAAAAGTTGTTCAAAATGCTCGTGGTAGCAGTAATAACTTATTCAACATCAAAGCGGATAAAAGTTGGTTAGGTGAGAAAGTGGCGACGCAAACTCTTGAATATCATGATAATACACCCGTGATGGAAAAAGCGGCGTTCCGTTCTTATGGAAATTATCAAGACAGTTTTAATGACTATGTTCGTTTTCTCAATGACAATCCGCGCTACACCGTGGCGCTGAACCATAATGGCAGCGATGAGTCTTTCATTCGTGGCCTGCACGCTGCTGGTTACGCGACGGACCCGTACTATGCTGAAAAAGTGCTGAGAGTAAAATCTCAAATTGAAGCAATGGAATAACCCCTCTAAAGCCAGCCTTGCTGGCTTTTATCTTTCCTTTATTTTGTCTAACCTCCTCTTTAAAACTCCTTTGGCATACATATTGCAATTACTAACTTAGATATTCAGTAACCACTGATTTGATTAGGTTTTCGGGGGCAGTATGGCGTCGGATCTTCTGAATCTAGGTACCCAAAGTGTACTTACCGCTCAGAGACAACTCAGCACCACAGGTCATAACATTTCTAATGTTAATACAGAAGGTTACAGCCGTCAGTCTGTGATCCAAGGGACCAATACGCCTCGCCAATACGGTGGTGAAACCTACGGTATGGGCGTACATGTGGAAAAAGTTCGCCGCTCATGGGATCAATTTGCCGTTAATGAATTAAACCTATCTACCACCAGTTTTTCCTTTAAGCGTGACGACGAAGAAAATTTAGACATGCTCTCAAAGTTATTGTCGTCAGTGGCCTCGAAAAAAATCCCTGAAAACTTAAACGAATGGTTTGATGCGATTAAAACCCTCGCCGACAGCCCGAATGATATAGGTGCGCGTAAAGTTGTACTTGAGAAAGCGGATCTGATCACTCAAAACATGAATGATTTTCACGAGAACATTCGCCGCCAATCTGATGCGACCAACAAAGGGCTAGATGTTGCCGTTGAGCGTATTAACCAATTGGCGCTTGAGCTGCGAGATTTACAGCGCTTAATGATGCGCACTCCTGGTCCTCACAATGACTTAATGGACCAGCATGAAAAATTGGTGGCTGAGCTGTCTGAATACACCAAGGTCACCGTGACGCCACGTAAAAATGCTGAAGGGTTTAACATCCATATCGGGAGTGGGCACACGCTCGTCTCAGGTACAGAAGCCAGCCAAATGAAGATGGTTGATGGTTATCCTGATGTGAGTCAGCGCCGCTTGGCCATGATTGAAGGCAAAGGGATCAAGACCATTACCACTGAGGATATTGGCGGTAAGTTAAGTGCTCTGTTTACGATGCGAGATAAGCACATTCCTTACCTAATGGATGAACTTGGCCGCATGGCAACATCTTTCTCTTATGAAGTTAACAAGTTGCAATCACAAGGCTTGGACTTACGTGGCAATGTGGGAAGAGCGTTGTTTACGGATGTGAACTCTGAAGTCAATGCCCGCTCGCGAGCGATCATCGCTGGCAATTCAAAAGCCGATATGGCGGTCTATATCGAAGATACTTCAGCGTTGAAAAGTGGTGAATACTCCCTACAGTACAACGGCAGCAATTATACCGTATTAAAGCCAACGGGCGAGCGGGTTAACGTTCCGGTCGTTGGCAGCAGTTTATTTTTAGATGGAATGCGAGTTGAGATTCGCAACGCCCCTCAAGCCGGGGAGCGCATATTGCTGCGTCCAACGCGTAATGGTGCCGCTATTATGAAAATGGCGACCAACGATCCGACAGCCATTGCCGCACAAAGTTATGAAGCCTCCACCACTTTTGCCCAAGGGCAGGCAAAATTTAATATTTTATCGGCAGGTGGGTTGCGTGAATTTGAAGTGGTGATCTCACCAACGGGCGATCAATTTGCGGTCACGGATACCAAAGGTAACGTGCTGCTAGAACCACAGGCCTACCCACCATCGAATTCGATTACTGTGCTTGGTACAACGTTTGAATTGACGGCTGGCGCGCTACCCAATGATAAATTTACGGCAAACCTTGTCCCCTCAGAAGGTGACAACGGCAATTTGCGTAAGATGCAGCACATTCAAACAGAGAAAAAACTCAACGACGGTGAAACGACCGTGCTCGGGGTTTATCACGATCTCAATACTGATTTTGGTTTGCAGCTGGCCACCGCGTCACGCTTAAGTGACGTGGCCAGGCTTGAAAAAGAGTCAGCGCAGGAGCGCATTGCGTCCATTTCCGGAGTCAACCTTGATGAGGAAGCCGCGAACATGATGAAGTTCCAACAAGCTTATATGGCTTCCTCACGCATCATGCAGGTGGCTAATGATACTTTCAACACGATTTTGCAGCTGAGATAGGAGGCGATAAATGTTAACCAGAATATCGAGCTTCCATAACTATCAATCGGTGCAAAACGATATGCGCCGTCAAGAATCAAAGATCCATCATAACCAAGCGCAGCTAGCGTCAGGTAAGAAGTTGCTTTCGGCCAGTGATAGCCCATTAGCCACTCATTACATCCAAAAAGTAGGGCAGCAAGAAGAGCAATTACGCCAATATCTTGATGCAATCGTGCTGGTTCGAAACCGCTTAGAGCATCAAGAAGTAATCATTGCCAATGCGGAAAGCTCGACCGATGAGGCAAAGCGTACTGTTATGGAAATGATTAACGGTTCATTCTCTCCAGAAGATAGAGAAGCGAAAGCGCGTGAGCTGCAAGAGATGTTCAACAACTTAATTGAACTAGCAAATACGCAAGATGAGTCCGGTAACTACATGTTTGCCGGCACCAAGCCGAAGAATCAGCCTTTCTTTAGAGATAATGCCAGTAACGTGACTTATTCCGGCGATGATTATCAGCGCAAAATGCGTATCTCCAACAGCTTAGAGATCCCGTTCAATAATCAGGGTAATAAAGTGTTTATGGAGATTGATAACCCGTTTGGTAACTACGAACCAAACTATCAATTAAACGAAGGTTCAGAGTTACTGCTCGAGCGCGCAACCAATTTAGACTCGAATGATACATCACGCTATACCGTGACGTTTGTTGATATGGCTAACGGCAAATATGGTTACCAATTAGAGAAAGATGGCAGCGTGGTACAGGCCGATGAGTTTGATCCACAAAAAGGCATTCGATATCAAGATCTGACGGTGCACGTAAAAGGGCAAATCTCGAAAGGTGATGTGTTAAGCCTAGAGCCGCGTTCAACTTTTACCTTATTTGATAGCTATAAAGACGCGATTGAGCTCTCGCAAGGCTCCGTATCGGATGCGTCGACGACAGCGAAACTGCACCAAATTACGGAAGAGTTTCATGCCGCCTTTATTCATCTCAATAAAGTGCGTACTGATGTCGGTGCACGCTTGAGCACTTTAGATATTCAACAAGAACAGCATGAAGATTTCAAAATCAGTTTAGCGAAATCAAAAAGTAACTTTGAAGATCTTGATTACGCGGAAGCGGTGATTGAATTTAATGAGAATTCACGTGCGTTGCAGGCTTCACAACTGGCTTTTGGTAAAACGAAAGATTTGACCCTTTTCAACTATATCTAATCTTCAATGCCTTATGTGCTAAGCCATATGCGCGAAGAGTGGAATGTGTTGAAAAATTGGCCTGGAAATTGCTCATCTATTATCGAGAGATAAAGAGGCAATAGAGCGGCAAACGAAAGTGGCAACTCTGTTGCTAACGAGAAAAAACTGGATGCTCACTCACAAAGATAGAATGAATGAATTTCTTCTAAGTGATTAAAAAAACAAAGAATATTAATTTTAATATCAGATGTTTTAAAAGTTGGCATACTAATTGAATTGTCTATATCAGAGTTGATACAACAAGTTTTTAAATCGGCAAATAGCGGATTTAGCAAGTTCACGGTCAGTGCTTCCAAATGAGAGTAAAGCTGGCCGCTTCGCAAAAAGCTTGCGAACTCACTAGGAGAGCAAACTATGACCATTACAGTAAATACTAACGTCTCAGCAATGACTGCTCAGCGTTACCTTAATAAAGCGACGGGTGAATTAAATACCTCGATGGAACGTTTATCATCAGGTAATAAAATCAACAGCGCTAAAGATGATGCGGCAGGCTTACAAATTTCAAACCGCTTAACCGCTCAGTCTCGTGGCCTAGATGTGGCAATGCGTAATGCCAACGACGGTATTTCGATTGCTCAGACCGCGGAAGGGGCAATGAATGAGTCGACCAGTATCTTGCAACGTATGCGTGATCTTGCTCTTCAATCAGCAAACGGCACCAACTCGGCGTCAGAGCGACAAGCTTTGGATGAAGAGTCGACCGCATTGCAAGATGAGTTAAACCGTATTGCAGAAACGACCTCATTCGGTGGACGTAAACTGCTCAACGGTTCGTTTGGTGAAGCATCATTCCAGATTGGTGCGAGCTCAGGTGAGGCGATCATTATGGGGCTTACCAGCATACGTGCTGATGACTTCCGTATGGGCGGCCAATCGTTCCTTGCAGAGCAAGGAAAGGACAAGGATTGGGGAGTGCCAGCGGGCGCACGTGATTTGAAATTTGAATTCACCACCCAGGCAGGTGAGCTTGTTACTCTCGATGTGTTAGCCAAAGATGGCGATGATATTGAAGAGCTAGCGACTTACATTAATGGTCAAACCGACAAGCTTAAAGCATCGGTTGATCAAGACGGTAAACTGCAAATTTTTGCCGCAGAACCGAATTTACAAGGTGACCTTGCCATCTCTGGTGGTTTGGCAACCGAACTTGGCCTAAACGGCGGACCGGGCGTTAAGACGACGGTTCAAGATATTGATATCACCTCAGTTGGTGGTTCTCAAAATGCAGTGGGCGTTCTGGATGCTGCGTTGAGATATGTGGATTCACAACGGGCAGAGCTCGGTGCGAAGCAAAACCGTTTAAGCCATAGCATCAACAACTTGGCCAATATCCAAGAGAATGTTGAAGCATCCAACAGTCGAATTAAAGATACAGATTTTGCGAAAGAAACCACGCAAATGACGAAAGCACAGATTCTGCAACAAGCGGGTACCTCGATTCTCGCTCAAGCAAAACAGTTGCCAAATTCTGCAATGTCACTATTGCAGTAATGTTAGGACCCTTCATCCAACAGCTCAGACGTGGGTTAGGTGAAGGAATCCTTGGCAAAGTATGATTATGGCCGAATATAAAGCTCTCTCAAGATGTACCCTGCTTTATAGTCATAGATAATCATGCGCCCCGGTCAGTCGGTAATGTGTTCATTTCTCTGATCTCCACATTGGCTCTGGCTACCAACTAGCCCCGGTTCTCTCAAAGGAAAAGGGGCTTTTCTTTATCTATAACTTCTTGCTCTCATCAATGCTCCTCAATCGCCCGTGAAGCCGACCAATCACGTCAAATCTTTAATGCTATTTTTGTATTTCAGCCAGTTTTGCAGCGTTTATCCCACTTTTAATCGATATTGGTTATTTTTTACGAAATCGTCGTTTTCCCGTTAAAGGATTCCTAACCGCAGTCGCTAATAATAGTACTTTGAGAGAACTACTTGGTTTTCCGAGACGTCGGAAACCGTTTGTCTATGACGCTAAGTCGGAAAATCAATAGGAGAACCACTATGGCGGTTAATGTAAACACTAACGTTTCAGCTATGACAGCACAACGCTACCTAAACAGTGCTAGCAATGCGCAACAGTTATCAATGGAACGTTTATCATCAGGCTTCAAAATTAATAACGCAAAAGATGACGCAGCAGGTTTGCAAATCTCTAACCGTTTGAACGTTCAAAGCAGAGGCTTAGATGTTGCCGTGCGCAACGCAAATGATGGCATTTCAATTGCGCAGACAGCTGAAGGTGCAATGAACGAAACTACCAACATTTTGCAACGTATGCGTGACTTATCTCTACAATCGTCAAATGGTTCGAACTCGAAAGCCGACCGCGTAGCGATTCAAGAAGAGATCACCGCGCTGAATGACGAACTCAACCGTATTGCTGAAACTACATCGTTTGGTGGTAATAAGTTGCTCAATGGTACTTTTGAGACGAAATCATTCCAAATCGGTGCGGATAACGGTGAAGCGGTCATGCTAAGCCTAAATAATATGCGCAGCGACAACGCAATGATGGGCGGTAAGAGTTACCAAGCGGCAAATGGACAAGATAAAGATTGGACCGTTAAAGCGGGTGCTAATGACCTTACCATTACGTTGACTGACAAACGTACTGGCGAGCAAACCATCAACCTAAGTGCAAAAGATGGCGATGACATCGAAGAGTTGGCCACTTACATCAATGGTCAAACCGACATGTTAAAAGCTTCTGTTGACGATGAAGGCAAACTGCAAATCTTTACTGATAGCAACCGTATTGATGGCGTAGCAACCTTTGGTGGCAGCTTAGCGGGTGAACTGAGTTTCCAAGCGGCAAAAGATGTGACAGTCGATACCATTGATGTCACCTCTGTAGGTGGTTCGCAAGAATCAGTTGCCATTGTTGATGCGGCACTGCAATTTGTAGACAGCCATCGTGCTCAACTGGGTGCATTCCAAAACCGTTTCAACCATGCGATTAACAACTTAGATAACATCAACGAAAACGTAAATGCTTCTAAGAGCCGAATCAAAGACACTGATTTTGCGAAAGAAACCACTGCCTTGACTAAATCGCAGATCCTTTCTCAAGCATCAAGCTCAGTGTTGGCACAAGCTAAACAAGCGCCTAATGCTGCTCTTGGTTTGCTTGGTTAAGTCGTTAACTTTTAAATTAAAAATCCAGCTTCGGCTGGATTTTTTTATGCCTCACTTTTCACGTGATCAAAGAATGGATCTGAAAAATGAATCAACAGTTAAAACGGGAGGAAAGGATATATTGTTATGAGGCTAATAAAACAAAACCCAGCCTAAGCTGGGTTTGAATTGATGGTGCGGAAGGAGAGACTTGAACTCTCACACCTTGCGGCGCCAGAACCTAAATCTGGTGCGTCTACCAATTTCGCCACTTCCGCAACTTGTACTGTAGATAGATTGAACATTGGTTATTCAAACTATCGTTGTAAATGGTGGCTACGACGGGATTCGAACCTGTGACCCCATCATTATGAGTGATGTGCTCTAACCAACTGAGCTACGTAGCCATTTAACAATCTTAAATCATGGTGCGGAAAGAGAGACTTGAACTCTCACACCTTGCGGCGCCAGAACCTAAATCTGGTGCGTCTACCAATTTCGCCATTTCCGCAGCGTATTCTTTAAATAAACCGAATGTTATTGATTCAGCTTATCTTTTTACGGTCAGCTTATCGCTAATCCTACAAATAATGGCAGGGCTACCTGGATTCGAACCAGGGGATGGCGGCATCAAAAGCCGCTGCCTTACCGCTTGGCGATAGCCCTACAAGATGATTGCTCATCTAAATAATGGTGCGGAAGGAGAGACTTGAACTCTCACACCTTACGGCGCCAGAACCTAAATCTGGTGCGTCTACCAATTTCGCCACTTCCGCAACTTATGCTGTAGATAAAATGAGGATTGGTTACTCAATTTATCGTTGTTATGGGTAGCTTATCGCTAACCATATGAAATATGGCAGGGCTACCTGGATTCGAACCAGGGAATGGCGGCATCAAAAGCCGCTGCCTTACCGCTTGGCGATAGCCCTACGAGATGATTGCTCATCTAAATAATGGTGCGGAAGGAGAGACTTGAACTCTCACACCTTACGGCGCCAGAACCTAAATCTGGTGCGTCTACCAATTTCGCCACTTCCGCAATTTAATTTTTCGATTCAACGAATCTTTTTCACAACAAGCGCTTGGCTTATCGTGTCAATAATGGCAGGGCTACCTGGATTCGAACCAGGGAATGGCGGCATCAAAAGCCGCTGCCTTACCGCTTGGCGATAGCCCTACAGGATGATTGCTCATCTAAATGTGGTGCGGAAAGAGAGACTTGAACTCTCACACCTTACGGCGCCAGAACCTAAATCTGGTGCGTCTACCAATTTCGCCATTTCCGCAAATTTTTAGTTATCGAGATGGTGCGGAAGGAGAGACTTGAACTCTCACACCTTACGGCGCCAGAACCTAAATCTGGTGCGTCTACCAATTTCGCCACTTCCGCAGCTCGATATCTATGTGTTGCCAACTTTCGCTAACAACTAAATTATGGTGGCTACGACGGGATTTGAACCTGTGACCCCATCATTATGAGTGATGTGCTCTAACCAGCTGAGCTACGTAGCCATCTTTTTGAGCGAGACAATATAATACAATCCACACTCATGTGCCAATGGTTTTTTAAACACTGACCCATTTGAATAATGGCAGGGCTACCTGGATTCGAACCAGGGGATGGCGGCATCAAAAGCCGCTGCCTTACCGCTTGGCGATAGCCCTACAAGATGATTGCTCATCTAAATAATGGTGCGGAAGGAGAGACTTGAACTCTCACACCTTGCGGCGCCAGAACCTAAATCTGGTGCGTCTACCAATTTCGCCACTTCCGCAACTTAACCTGTAGATTCAGTGAATATTGGTATTCATTAAATCGTTGTTATGACCAGTTTATTCGCTAGTCATCTCAATATTGGCAGGGCTACCTGGATTCGAACCAGGGGATGGCGGCATCAAAAGCCGCTGCCTTACCGCTTGGCGATAGCCCTACAAGATGATTGCTCATCTAAATAATGGTGCGGAAAGAGAGACTTGAACTCTCACACCTTGCGGCGCCAGAACCTAAATCTGGTGCGTCTACCAATTTCGCCATTTCCGCAACTTTCCTAAATATTTTTATAAGAAAAACACTTAGGAAATGGTGGCTACGACGGGATTCGAACCTGTGACCCCATCATTATGAGTGATGTGCTCTAACCAACTGAGCTACGTAGCCATTTTTATTCTCTCTTTAAGTTTGCCTTAATGTCGAGAACGGAGCGAATTATGCGGATATGGCTCTAGAGCGTCAATAGTTTTTTTGAATAAATTCTTTGAAACCAACCGTTCGAACTTTTTTTGAACAAAGAGACGTGTTTGTGATCAAAAACGGTTAATAAATCATTAAGCTTATTGATTTTTCCTTGCTTGTCGCTAAGGTTGATTTTGAGAAAAAAACAAAAAAGCCAACAGAATCTGTCGGCTTTAATGGTGTATTAATGGCTGATTAACGAGTTATTTACACGTTGAAGCGGAAGTGGATAACATCGCCATCTTTTACGATGTATTCTTTACCTTCCAAGCGCCATTTGCCGGCTTCTTTGGCTCCATTTTCGCCGCGATATTGAATGAAATCATCATAACCCACAACTTCAGCGCGAATGAAACCACGTTCAAAGTCGGTATGGATTTTACCCGCCGCTTGCGGAGCCGTCGCACCGACCGGAATCGTCCAGGCACGCACTTCTTTTACGCCAGCGGTGAAGTAGGTTTGTAGCGTTAGCAGTTCGTAACCGGTACGAATCACGCGGTTTAGACCGGGTTCTTCAATGCCTAAATCGGCTAAAAACTCGGCGCGATCTTCTTCTTCAAGTTCAGATAGTTCAGCTTCAATGGCTGCGCAAACAGCAACCACAGAATTGTTCTCTTTTTCTGCAAACTCTCTGACAGCATCAAGGTACGGGTTATTTTCAAAGCCATCTTCGCTCACGTTGGCGATATACATGGTTGGTTTCAACGTTAAGAAGTTGAGATAATCTACGGCGGCTAGCTCTTCTTTTGAGAGTTCAACCGTGCGAGCCATACCACCTTCCGTTAATACAGGGAGTAGCTTCTCTAATACGGTGATTTCAAATTTAGCGTCTTTATCGCCACCTTTGGCACGTTTTGCTTGACGTTGAATGGCGCGTTCACAGCTATCAAGGTCGGCAAGGGCAAGCTCTAGATTGATTACTTCAATATCTTCAATTGGCGATACTTTGCCTGCTACGTGAACGATATTTTCGTTCTCGAAGCAGCGAACAACGTGACCAATCGCATCTGTTTCACGGATATTGGCAAGGAATTTGTTGCCTAAACCTTCACCTTTTGACGCGCCAGCCACTAGGCCTGCGATATCGACAAATTCCATTGTCGTCGGAAGGATACGTTGAGGGTTTACAATTTCTGCTAACGCATCGAGACGAAGGTCTGGAACAGGAACCACACCCGTGTTTGGTTCGATAGTGCAAAACGGGAAGTTTGCTGCTTCGATGCCCGCTTTAGTTAGTGCATTAAATAATGTTGATTTACCCACATTTGGTAAACCCACGATGCCACATTTAAAACCCATGACTGTAACCTTATTCAGCTTTGAACGTATGTAAGCGATTTTGTGCTTTAGTTAGACCATCTTTTAGTAAAATGTCGAAGCAACGAACCGATTCGTCAACCGCGGCATCTAGGCACTCTTGCTCTTTGGCGGGTGCTTTACCTAAAACATAGCCTGCTACTTTATCTTTGTGCCCCGGATGGCCGATACCAATCCGCAGGCGGTAGAATTCTTTGTTATTGCCGAGTTTGCTGATGGTGTCTTTAAGGCCATTATGCCCGCCATGACCACCGCCCATTTTGAACTTAGCTACCCCGGGAGGTAAGTCTAGTTCATCATGTGCCACCATGATCTCTTCTGGTTTTATCTGGTAAAACTTGGCGATGGCCGCCACGGCTTTACCGGATAAATTCATAAAAGTTGTTGGGATCAATAAACGCAGATCTTCACCATTAACCACGATACGTCCGGTGAAACCGAAGAATTTGGCTTCGTTTTTCAAGGTGACGTTATGAACTCGGGCTAATTCTTCTACTACCCAAGCGCCGGCATTGTGCCTCGTTTTGGCGTACTCAGGGCCAGGATTCGCTAGCCCGACAAGAAGTTTGATTGGTTGGCTCAAGGTTAGGATCTCTTTGCAATATCAAAAGCGCGGTATGATAGCACACAAAAGGGAAAGGGTGCGAGGCGCTAAAATAACAAAGGAAAAAGCACCTCATTTTTCAATGAAGTGCTTTAAAAGCATTTAAAAATCAGTAAATAAACTGAGTTTTAATTAAACATGGCAGAAATAGACTCTTCGTTGCTAATGCGACGAATCGCTTCAGCAAGCATGCTAGACAAGGTTAATTGTGTCACTTTGCCGGTTGCCGCCATCTCTTTAGATAGGGTGATCGAGTCTGTGACGATAACTTGGTCTAGTACTGAGTTTTTGATATTTTTCGCTGCGTTACCTGAGAATACCGCGTGCGTTGCGTAAGCAAATACACGTTTTGCTCCACGTTCTTTCAACGCTTCAGCGGCTTTACACAAAGTGCCGCCAGTGTCGATCATGTCATCCACGATCACACAATCGCGCCCATCAACATCGCCAATCAGGTTCATAACTTCAGACACGTTGGCGCGTGGACGACGTTTATCAACGATTGCGATGTCGATATCACCTAATGCTTTTGCAGTCGCACGAGCACGAACCACGCCACCAAGGTCAGGTGAAACCACAACAGGATCTTCTAACCCACGCGCTTTCATATCTTCAAGCAACACTGGCGTACCAAAGATGTTATCTACTGGGACGTCAAAGAAGCCTTGGATTTGTTCTGCGTGAAGGTCGATGGTCAAAACGCGGTCAACACCAACGTTTGAAAGGAAATCTGCAACAACTTTTGCAGTAATCGGTACACGAGCAGAGCGCACTCGGCGGTCTTGACGGGCATAACCAAAATATGGGATGACAGCAGTAATACGGCCTGCTGAAGCACGGCGCATTGCATCAATCATCACTACTAATTCCATTAAGTTGTCATTAGTAGGAGCACAAGTAGATTGAATAATAAATACATCGCTACCACGAACATTTTCGTTGATTTGCACTGCAACTTCACCGTCGGAGAAACGAGAAACAGTAGCATCACCAAGAGAGATGTATAGACGTTCAGCAATACGTTGGGCTAGTTCAGGTGTGGCGTTACCAGCAAATAGCTTCATATCAGGCACGGTGGAAACCTCAGGGTTGCGTCCAGTTTTTAAATAGGTCGGGTGTTGGCGAATTGGTATTCAGCCAGAGTCTTTTTCAGTGGCGAAATGTTACACCCTAAGGCGACAAACGCGAAGACTGTGTCAGGGAGCTTGGCAAGGACAGCTTCCGCTTCTACTTTGCTAGAAAATTCGGCAAAAACGCAAGATCCCGTCCCAGTCAATCTTGACGGCGCGTATTGTAGCAGCCATGAAAGTTGCTTATCAACCTCTGGGTACAGCATTCGGACAATTTTTTCGCAATCGTTTTCGTAAGGGTGTTCGAGAAGCGTTGCTAGCGCTCGTTTTGGCGTGTTCCTTATCAATTGGGGATGAGTAAAAATATCTTTCGTTGCAATGCTCACATTAGGCCGAACCACCAAATACCATTTTTGCTTTGGTTCGGTTTGGGTCAGTTTTTCACCTACGCCTTCAGCAAATGCGGCAAAGCCATGGACAAAAACGGGAACATCCGCCCCGAGTGTTAAACCGAGCGTAGCGAGTTCTTGCTGTGATAAATTGGTTTGCCATAAGTAGTTCAGTGCAACAAGCACGGTTGCAGCATTGGAAGAGCCGCCACCGATGCCACCGCCCATTGGCAAAACTTTATTTAATTCAATGCTCGCGCCATAGCGGCATCCACTTGCCTTTTGTAAGGCGATGGCCGCTTTCCAAATCAAGTTGTCTTGTAGCGCAACGCCAGCAATGGCTGGTGTGAGAGTTATTTCGCCAGACTGATTGGCGGTAATGGTTAACTCATCACCAAAATCGAGAAATTGAAACAGTGTCTGTAATTCATGATATCCGTCGGCTCTTTGCCCGGTGATGTACAGAAACAGGTTGAGCTTAGCGGGTGATGGCCAGTGGGTTGGGGTGCAAATCATGGCGTTAGGGTCCACTTTGAAATGACGAGGTTTAATGAAACTTGATCTTGAGTCAGCTTCAGTTTGGCCGGAAGTGGCACTGAAGTGGAAGAAGCGGATGTTGAGACGAAGGGATAAGCTTGGTAGTTCAAATATTCCAAGTGCCAGCGGCTAAGCCCTAGCTGTTTATCTAACGATGCCAACAAATTATTTTGATTCAATTGAAAACCATCCGCCTCGGTTGGCAATCCAAGCAGCCAATCTTGTAGCTGCTCAATGGGGATCGATAACCCAGTTAACTCGTAAACTAAAGCATCCGCATTCTGCGCATCGATAATTTGATCATCATACGTTTTGACCTGGGCGCCCTGAGGCGAGATGGAGAGATTTAAAACGGTCTGCCCTAAAAATGTTGAGAGACGAAGCTGGCTATGGTCGGCGTTTTTTTGCCAATGAAAATTGAGGGATTGGCGCTGTTGTGGTGATATATAGCCGAGTTTTCCGCTGGCTTGGTACTCGCGGATCGTTTGTAATTGCTGTTGGTGTTGCTGCCAGCCGACGCTCTCGACCCTTGTTGAGGGTAAGTTTGTGCAACCAAAGAGTGTTAGCAGAGTGAGGAGAGTTAAAATCAGTCTATTTGCGCGTGTCATATCTGCCCATTATTTACACAGTGAAGGCCGTAAAAACGCCTCACTATATCATTGATATCACGAAGTCGGGAAAACAAATCCTTGTTGCCCTTTCATTAAAACAGGGCATCAAGTAAAATTCTGCTCCTATTTACATTTCCTGAACCGAGAAACCTCTATAGATGTCCTTGCTTGCTATTGGAATAAATCACAATACAGCGTCGGTAGAACTGCGAGAGAAAGTGGCGTTTGGTCCTGATAAATTATCAGAAGCCTTGCGACAACTTGCGTCCAGTTCCAGCGTTCAAGGTAGCGTTATTGTCTCTACCTGTAATCGCACGGAAATTTATTGTGATGTAAAATCGTCGAGCAAAAGTAAGTTAATCGATTGGTTGTCTCAGTTCCATCATGTGAATCCTGAAGATCTTAAACCGAGTTTGTATGTACATGAAGAACAAGCCGCTATTCGTCATTTGATGCGAGTGGCTTGTGGGCTGGATTCACTGGTATTGGGTGAGCCGCAGATTTTAGGGCAGGTGAAGCAAGCCTATGCGGATGCTCGCGAGCATAACGCGGCTGATTCAGCGATTGAAAAACTGTTTCAAAAAGCATTCTCGGTAGCTAAACGTGTGCGCACCGAAACCGAAATAGGCGGCAGTGCGGTATCTGTGGCTTATGCTGCTTGTACGTTGGCAAAGCAGATCTTTGAATCACTCTCTGATTCAACGGTAATGTTGGTTGGGGCGGGTGAAACCATCGAACTGGTTGCGAAGCATTTAGCCAGCCATCGATGTAAACGCATGATAGTCGCCAACCGAACCCGCGAGCGAGCGATGGGGCTTGCACAGCAGTTTGACGCTGAAGTGATTGCACTCAATGAGATACCTGACTATCTCGCTCACGCGGATATCGTCATCAGTTCAACCGCCAGCCCACTGCCGATTATTGGCAAAGGGATGGTAGAAAGTGCGATTAAAGTGCGCCGCCATCAACCCATGTTACTGATTGATATTGCCGTGCCTCGTGATATTGAATCGCAGGTCGGTGATTTAAACGATGCCTATCTGTACACGGTTGATGATCTTCAGTCGATTGTAGACAGCAATATGGAACAGCGTAAAGTTGAAGCCATTCAAGCTGAAGCGATTGTCAGTGAAGAGAGCGCAGCCTTTATGAGCTGGATGCGTTCCTTGCAAGCAGTAGACAGCATCCGAGAATACCGTCAATCGGCCAACGAAATTCGTCAAGAATTGCTCAGCAAAAGCTTGCAGGCACTGGCTGCAGGGGGCGATCCTGAAAAAGTGTTACTTGAGTTAAGTAACAAACTCACCAATCGATTGATCCACACACCAACCCGAGCATTGCAAAGCGCTGCCGAGTTAGGTGAACCGGCTAAATTGGCCGTGATTAGACAAAGTTTGGGTCTTGACGACCCTCGATAATATCCGTCACTCCGAATTAAAGAAGAAACTATGAAAGCGTCGATTTTAGTTAAGCTTGAATCCCTTGTTGAGCGTTACGAAGAGGTTCAGCGCCTGCTTGGCGAGCCTACCGTAATTAGTGATCAAAATAAATTCCGTACTTTGTCAAAAGAGTACTCTCAGCTTGAGGAAGTCACTAAATGCTTCCAAGCTTACCAACAAGCGCAAGAAGATTTGGTTGCCGCAGAAGAGATGACCAAAGACGAAGACGCTGAAATGCGAGAGATGGCTCAAGAGGAAATAAAAGCGGCCAAAGCGACGATTGAACGTCTCACTGATGAATTGCAAATTCTGCTGCTACCAAAAGATCCGAACGATGATCGTAACTGCTTCTTAGAAATTCGTGCAGGGGCCGGTGGTGATGAGGCGGGCATTTTTGCTGGCGATCTATTCCGTATGTACAGCCGTTATGCTGAGAAAATGAGCTGGCGTATCGAAATTATGTCCGCTAGTTATGCTGAGCATGGCGGCTATAAAGAAGTGATTGCCAAAGTGAGTGGTGATGGCGCTTACGGTGTGCTTAAGTTTGAATCAGGCGGTCACCGCGTACAGCGTGTTCCGGCCACGGAATCTCAAGGTCGTGTGCATACTTCCGCTTGTACCGTCGCGATCATGCCCGAAATTCCTGAAGCTGAAATTCCAGAAATTAAAGCTAGCGATCTGAAAATTGACACTTTCCGCTCATCGGGCGCTGGTGGTCAGCACGTGAACACCACCGACTCTGCTATCCGCATTACCCACTTACCAACAGGTACGGTAGTTGAGTGTCAGGACGAGCGTTCACAGCACAAAAACAAAGCCAAAGCGATGGCCGTATTGGCCGCTCGTATTGCACAAGCGGAAGAAGCGAAGCGCGCAGCCGAAGTGTCCGATACTCGTCGTAACCTACTGGGTTCTGGTGATCGTAGCGACCGTATTCGCACTTACAACTACCCGCAAGGTCGCGTTTCCGATCATCGTATTAACTTAACCATCTATCGTCTTAATGAAGTGATGGAAGGGGATCTGCAAAGCTTGATTGATCCAATCATTCAAGAATATCAAGCAGACCAACTTGCCGCTCTTGCCGATCAACACTGATCCCATGACGTTATCTCGTATTGATGATGCGTTGAAAGCCGCGATTGACCAGCTCCAAGAAGGCGGCAGCGATTCGCCTTCTGTGGATGCGGCGGTGCTGCTTTGCCATGTACTGGATAAACCACGCTCTTATCTGCTGACTTGGCCTGAAAAGACCTTAAGCGAAACGCAGTCGCGGCAATTTTGCTCGTTGATTACGCGTCGAGTGACGGGGGAGCCTGTGGCCTATTTGGTTGGGGAACGTGAGTTTTGGTCGCTGCCACTGAAAGTTTCGCCTTCGACATTAATTCCTCGGCCGGATACTGAACGCTTGGTTGAAATTGCGTTAGAAAAAAGCCAGCAGACGCAAGGGGATATTTTGGACTTAGGTACAGGAACTGGCGCGATAGCATTAGCGTTAGCGTCTGAGTTACCTGAACGTCATGTGGTTGGTATCGACTTACGCCCAGAAGCGCAAGCCTTAGCGTTGGAAAACGCGCAGCGTTTAACTATTACCAATGTCACATTTTTACAAGGCAGTTGGTTTGAACCTTTAAAGCTCGGTACAAAGTTTGCTTTAATTGTCTCCAATCCACCGTATATTGAAGAAAATGATCCCCATCTAACGCAAGGGGATGTACGTTTTGAGCCTTTAAGTGCGCTGGTGGCCAAAGACAAAGGCTTGGCTGACATTAAACACATTGCAGAGAATGCGCGTCACTATTTGCAGCAACAAGGCTGGCTGCTGTTTGAACATGGTTATGATCAAGGGGCGGCAGTCAGAGCGTTATTTGAGTCACTCGGCTATCACCATGTAGTGACAGAAAAGGATTATGCGGGTAATGACCGAGTGACACTGGGTCAATATTCGCACTCAGAAGAGAGAGCATCATGTACGAAGGATTAAAACATTTTCATCTACTGACCATTGCGATCAGTGCACTATTGTTGTCGGTACGTTATGCCTTGATGATGATGGATTCCAAATTGCTGCAACACCCTTTTTTGAAACGTTTTCCTCATATTAACGATTCGCTGTTGTTGTTATCGGGTATCGCGTTGATTGTGATGTCTGGTTTTATCCCATTTACCCCAGCCGCACCTTGGTTAACTGAGAAGCTGACCTGTGTGATGGCGTACATTGCGCTGGGCTTCTTTGCGCTCAAACTGGGTAGGAATAAGCTGTTGCGTACCTTTGCTTTTTTGGGCGCATTAGGTTGGCTTGCTATGGCGGGAAAAATCGCCATCGTAAAAACGGCTATGTTTTTAGGCTAACAGCATCCGAGCGGCATTATGTTTGAATGGTTCGATGAAGATTTTGATGCAATGGAATTGGTGGAAGGGGCGCTGATCTTAAACAAGGCCGTCAATCCTGAAACTGAGGATGAATGGGCACGCCAAGAGTTGGCCCGTTTGCTTACACAAGCAAAACACGAGTTAGCTAATGAACAGGATGAAAAACAGCGTTTCGAAGCGTTGTTGCATCTGTTTTACCAACAATGGGGTTTTCGCGGTGACAGAGAGGCTTATTTTGATTCACGTAATGCCTTCATCGATAAAGTGTTGCAGCACCGCAAAGGTATTCCCGTCAGTTTAGGTGCGCTGTTGCTCTATTTTGCGCGCAAGCTAGGCTTTCCTTTACAAGGTATTACCTTTCCCACACAGTTTTTATTGCAGTTGCATTGGTGCGATGAATCACCGATTTATATTAACCCTTTTACTGGTGAAACCGTCTCATTACATATACTGCAAGCGTGGTTAGTTGGGCATAAAGGGGTCTTGTCTAAGCTGAAATCGAGTCATTTGGAAGTGACAGATAATCCGACGGTGATCGGTCGTTGGCTGGCACTACTAAAGAGCGCACTATTAAGAGAAGAGCGTTATACCTTAGCGCTGCGTTGTACTGATTTAGCGCTGACTTTTGTTCCTGATGATCCGTATGAAATCCGCGATCGCGGCTTTATCTATCAGCAACTGGATTGTCACCAAATTGCCTTATCCGATTATCAATACTTTATTGATCATTGTCCGAATGATCCGGCGGCTGAGTTATTAAAAAATCAAGTTAATGCATTAAGCTTTGAAGCTATTACGCTGCATTAACCGCTAAATGAGAGAGAATAAAATGGAACAAAAAATCGTCCACGTGGGTGATATTCCCGTTGCCAACGACAAACCGTTTACTCTGTTTGCTGGAATGAACGTCCTTGAATCCCGTGATTTAGCGATGCAAATCTGTGAGCATTACGTGAAAGTGACCGATAAACTCGGTATCCCTTATGTGTTTAAAGCTTCTTTTGATAAAGCAAACCGCAGCTCTGTTCACTCTTATCGTGGCCCCGGCTTGGAAGAGGGAATGAAAATTTTCCAAGAGCTAAAAGAGACCTTTGGCGTCAAAATCATCACTGACGTGCACACAGAAGCTCAAGCTCAGCCTGTGTCTGAGGTGGTTGATGTGATTCAACTGCCAGCGTTTCTTGCTCGTCAAACTGACCTTGTCGAAGCGATGGCGAAAACAGGTGCAGTGATCAACGTGAAAAAACCACAATTTATGAGCCCTGGCCAAGTGGGCAATATCGTGGAAAAATTTGCAGAGTGCGGCAACGACAAAGTGATTTTGTGTGAACGTGGTGCTTGCCATGGCTATGATAATCTGGTCGTTGATATGTTGGGTTTTGGTGTGATGAAAAAAGTATCAAACGGCAGCCCAATTATTTTTGATGTGACCCATTCACTGCAAATGCGCGACCCTTCTGGCGCAGCTTCTGGTGGGCGTCGTGAACAGACAGTTGAGTTAGCAAAATCAGGTCTTGCTGCCGGGATTGCGGGCCTTTTTATTGAAGCGCATCCAAACCCAGATAAAGCGCGTTGCGATGGTCCATCGGCACTGCCTTTGGATAAACTTGAACCTTTCCTCGCACAAATGAAAGCGTTAGATGATTTGATCAAGAGCTTTGCTCATATCGATATCCGCTGATTTTTTGTTGGATCTACCACTCATAATTTGGCCACCGCAAGGTGGTCAAATTTTATCGAATGTTTTCCAAACCTGTTTATCTTGCCTAAGTGCTCACTTTTCCTTATTTTTTCGTGTTTAGGAAAGAAAACGATTGCCTGTGATCCATTAAAATTTCACGTGTAACCTGTGGCAACCGTTACATTTTTGAATTGATTTTATAGTGATCAATTCTACATAAATATGAAATCAATCTGTCACCTTTGAGATGTTAATTTAAACTGGGTCAAGTTTATTGGTATGGCTTGATTTTGTGTTTGCAACGTTGACCATGACCTCCCCCTCACAAGCAGTGGATTTTTCAAGTTCAAAGGTATGATAATGAAACAACGTCTTATTCTAAAAACAGCGCTCAGCGCGGCTATTCTTACAGCCCTTATGGGTTGCGCAACTCAACCCACTCATGAGTGGAAAGAAGATACGACTTATAAACTCACCGTGTTACACACTAATGACCACCACGGTCGTTTCTGGCAAAACAAATATGGCGAGTATGGTATGGCGGCACGTAAAACGCTGATCGATGATCTTCGCTCTGATATTGAAGCTGAAGGCGGCAGCGTACTGCTTCTTTCTGGTGGCGATATTAATACCGGAGTTCCTGAATCTGATCTGCAAGATGCAGAGCCTGATTTTAAAGGTATGAGCAAGATTGGTTATGATGCGATGGCGTTAGGTAACCATGAATTCGATAACCCGCTCGAGGTTCTGTTTAAGCAAAAAGAGTGGGCGAATTTCCCAATGCTGTCGGCCAACATTTACGATAAAGCGACCGGAAAACGTCTATTCCAAGCCTACCAAATGTTTGATAAACAGGGCGTGAAAATAGCGGTTATCGGTTTAACGACTGAAGATACCGCTAAAATCGGCAACCCTGAATACATTGGTGGTATTGAGTTTAGAGATCCAAAAGAAGAAGCGAAAAAACTGATCGCAGAAATTGAGAAAACGGAAAAGCCGGACCTTATTTTTGCCGTTACCCACATGGGCCATTATGAAAATGGTCAACGTGGTGTGAATGCACCGGGTGATGTTGCGCTTGCACGATACTTGGATGAAGGTTCTCTCGATATGATCGTCGGCGGCCACTCTCAAGAGCCTGTCTGCATGGAAGGCCCTAATGTGGTGAAGAAAAACTTCCATCCGGGAGATGAATGTAAGCCTGATATGCAAAACGGTACTTACATAGTGCAAGCGCATGAATGGGGTAAGTATGTTGGCCGTGCGGATTACGAATTCCGTAATGGTGAACTGAACATGGTGAGCTACAACCTGATCCCCGTAAACCTGAAGAAAAAAGTGAAAGTGAATGGCGAGAGTAAGCGCGTACTGATTCAAGATCAAATCGCTGAAGATCCAGAAATGCTTAACTTTTTGCGCCCATATCAAGAACAAGGTCAAGAGAAACTGAATGTGGTCATTGCACAAAGTAATGGCAAGTTAGAAGGGGATCGCAACGTTGTGCGTTTCCAACAAACCAATTTAGGTCGTTTGATTGCACTTTCTCATATGGAACGCGCAAAAGCCGACTTTGCGGTGATGAATTCTGGCGGCGTGCGTGATTCGATTGATGCAGGAAAAATTACTTATAAAGATGTGCTCAAAGTACAACCTTTTGCCAATATTCTCACTTATACCGATATGACCGGGGCTGAAGTGTTGGATTACCTCAATGAAGTGGCGACCAAACCTGTTGATTCTGGCGCTTATGTACAATTCGCGGGGATTTCGATGACAGTGGCCAATGGTAAGGTATCGAATGTCTTTATTGGTGATAAGCAGCTCCGTTTGGACGAAACGTATCGCTTCACCGTGCCTAGCTACAATGCAGCAGGTGGTGATGGTTATCCAAAAATCTCCGATCATCCAGGTTATGTGAATACGGGGTTTGTGGACGCGGAAGTATTGAAAGATTACCTCGAAGCACACAGTCCAATTGATGTGAACCAATATGCGCCAGCGGGCGAAATTGTCTATAAGTGATAGCGCGATAAAGAGTTTGACTCATTGTGAGCAATCATTTTAACTAAAGGCGGTGCTTAGGCATCGCTTTTTTATCGGCACTAATGGCTACTTTGAGATAAGCACGATGACACCTGCGATTGATTTGGCGAAAAAGAAAAAAATTCCTCACACTCTCCATCAATATCAACATGATCCTAATCACAGCAGTTATGGTTTAGAAGCGGCTGAGGTTTTGGGACAAGATCCGAAAAAAGTGTTTAAAACACTGCTGTTTTGCTTAAATGGCGAGCCGAAAAATCTCGCTGTCGCGATTATTCCTGTTGATCAAAAATTAAACTTAAAGCGTGCGGCCAAAGCGGCTAAGTCGAAAAAAGCGGAAATGGCTAATCCAGACATAGCGCAAAAAACCACGGGTTATGTGGTCGGTGGCATTAGCCCACTTGGGCAGAAAAAAGCACTACCGACCTTCATTCATCTCAGCGCAGAAGATCAATCGACCATCTGTGTCAGTGCAGGTAAGCGCGGTTTAGAGATTGAATTGGCACCGAGCGATCTTGCGTTATTAACGCGAGGTGAGTTTGTTGAATTGTGTCAAGAATAGAGAATGAAAATCCGGCCTCGAGTGAGGCCGGATTGACTGGCAAAATTAGTTCTTCAGTTTGATCTCTTCTTCCATCTGGGCGTTATCCACCACATGGTTTTCTCCTAAGTCATTAGGAAGGATCAAGTTTAGAATAATGGCTACGATACCGCATAAGCTGACACCTTGTAGGCTAAACTCTCCGATACCAAAGGCCATGCCGCCGATACCAAACACTAATGTCACTGCCACAATCACTAAGTTACGAGACTTGTGAAGATCGACATGATTTTTAATCAGTGTGTTTAGGCCAACCGTTGCAATTGAACCGAACAGCAAAATCATAATGCCGCCCATTACTGGAATTGGAATGGTTTGCAGTAGCGCGCCCAGCTTACCAACCAATGCTAATACAATCGCGGTGATCGCAGCCCAAGTCATGATTACTGGATTAAAGGCTTTCGTCAGCATTACGGCACCCGTCACTTCGCTGTACGTAGTGTTTGGTGGCGCACCCAGCATCGAGGCTGCGATGGTGGCAACACCGTCACCCGCAATGGTGCGATGTAGCCCAGGTTTCTTGATGTAATCTTTTCCAGTGACGTTTGAGATCGCGAGCATATCGCCCACGTGTTCGACTGCCGGAGCAATTGCAACCGGGATCATGAACAAGATCGCGTTGATGTTGAACTCAGGGAAAGTGAAGTTCGGCATTGACAGCCAAGCCGCTTGCGTAACAGGAGTAAAATCCACTACACCAAAATAGAGGCCCAAAAGATAGCCTGCAAAAATACCACCGCAGATCGGCAACAGTTTGAGAAAACCTTTGGCAAAAACGCTAATCATGATGGTGGTTAACAGTGAAACGCAAGAGATCCACATCGCTACATCTGAGCTAATCAGTTGTACCGAACCATCTCCGGTTTTACCTAGCGCCATGTTTACAGCAACAGGCGCAAGGCCTAAGCCAATCACCATGATCACCGGGCCAACGACCACAGGAGGTAAAATTTTGTGGATGATTTCGACGCCACGGACTTTGATGATCGCTCCCAGTAGTATGTAGACAAAACCAGCAGCCACTAAACCGCCCATCGTCGAGGCGACGCCCCAAGTTTGGATGCCAAACATAATCGGTGCAATAAAGGCAAAGGAAGAAGCAAGAAAGATGGGGACAGAGCGGCGAGTAATAAGTTGGAATAAAAGGGTACCGACACCGGCGCCAAATAGTGCAACGTTAGGATCAAGCCCTGTTAACAGCGGGACAAGAACCAGCGCACCAAATGCGACGAAGAGCATCTGTGCGCCTTGGATGGCATTTTTCATCATGATTTCCCTGAAGCAAAATAAAAATTCGCGGGATTCTATCACTTTTGCAAACGATTGCCATTGAAACTAGATCAAATAAAGTCACAAATGTTGATGAAATTATCACCGAACTCTGCCGTGGATTCCTTGCCGCGGACCGGATAGTTGCTTATCATCGACGTTCACAAAACAGATCATAGGAACAGTATGCGCTATTTAGCTATGTTGGTGATGAGCTTACTCACTCTCCCTGCTTATGCCTTAACCAAGGTCGACTTATACCATACCGAAGTCGTGATTGATCAACAGCAAGACAATGCCGACGCGAATGCTCGTATCAAAGGGATGAGCGAAGTGATTGTTCGAGCTTCGGGTGATAGGAATGCGGTGAACAATGAGGTGATTAAAAAAGCCTTAAGGCAGAATTCGCAATATTTAGCGCAAATCAGTTATGGTCAAAATGGGGCGCAATCTTCGATTGTCATGGGGTTTAGCGCACCGCATATCCGCACATTATTAACTCAAGCTCAATTACCATTTTGGCCTGAAAACCGAGCTAATGTTTTAGTCTGGTTGATTGAAGAGTCAGGTTATGACCGCAGTATCGCTTGGGAGCATTCTGACACGAGTACGTTAAAACAGCTTAAAGGCGCGACTCAAACTCGCGGTTTGCCTATCACAGTGCCTGTGGGTGATTTTGATGATATTACCGGTGTGGAAGCATCGGATTTGTGGGGCGGTTTCGTACAGCCTATCAGCATGGCTAGCCAACGTTATCCAACCGATGCTGTATTGGTGGTCAGAGTGCAAAGTAATGGTGTGCGTTGGAGTTTGTATGATCAACCCGCCGCTCAAATGGCACAAGCCACGAAAGCGCCACTGTCTGGTCAAGCGTCTGGTGACGATGCCATTGAACAAATGGTCGATCAATTGAGTGATTACTATGCAAGAAAGAGCTCGGTTATCGTGGCCAGTGAATCCTCTTCTTCGCTGCTTGCTCGTTTTAGCCCGATTGATGATGCAATGGATTTCTTTACCTTGGAGAATAAGTTGAAGCGCTTAAGTTCTGTTGCTTCTTTGGACATTCTCAAGATTCAAGGTGAGGAAATCACTTTCGAAGTGCATTTGTTGGCTTCAGAGTCCGAGTTTGAGCAAGAAGTGCTACGCATGGGCAAAGTCGCTAAAATTGACGACCCACAGCCAGAGAGTGTGCCAACACAGCTTACCCCAGCAGCAGAGGTTGATGATTCTGCTGTGGAGTCAGGCTCTTTGCAAGTCATACCTGAATCGTCATTATCTCACGCCATCACTGAACCTGTGAAGCGAGTGCTCTCTTTTGAGTGGCAAGCGTAAAGTACTCAGTCACCCCTTGAACAAATGCTGAGATAATCAAAAAGAGCCCATCAGGGCTCTTTTTGCATGAGAAGAATAGGCAATCCTGTCATGGATTGACTCTATGGTTGGTTATCGTGGGTAAAATTGGCTTTCTCTTGCTTTTCGACTTCAGATAGACGCTTGAGTTTCAGTCCGAGCTCTTTACCGCGATGGCGAGCATACAAGGTATTACCGACAAAAGCGGCAAACGTCAGTAGCAGTTCCACTACTGCTAACCAGCGCTCCCCTCCATCAACATAAATAAGCGTCAATGCGTGTAGAAAGTAGAGCATTAAAACAAAGTTGGCCCAGGCGTGAGTGTAGGGTTTTCCAGCCAAAATTCCCGGTAATGGTAAAAGCAGTGGGATAACCCATGCAATGGCCAATGCAACATGATTAAGATGAGGGTGAGGAGAGAGCGAGAATTGCCATAAAACCACCCATATAATTAGGGATAAGTTACTCAGTAAAGCTAGCCATCGGTACTGCTTGGTGCTTGGCATCATTTCTGCCGTCATAATCTGTCCTTTAATCGGCTGGCTAGCATTGCCAGCCGTTTTCCTAAATTTTTAGCCAGTTCACTTTCGTGCGTAGTGAGTTGTGGCGAGTGTGTTGCGACATGGCTTGCACCATATGGCGTGCCTCCAGAGGTTGTGGTATGCAGTGCAGGCTCTGAATAAGGGATGCCAACGATTAACATGCCATGATGCATCAGTGGCAGCATCATACTCTGTTGCGTACTCTCTTGGCCGCCATGCAAAGAGGATGAAGAAGTAAACACGCAAGCGGGTTTATCAATTAATGCACCGCTAATCCATAAAGGGGTCGTTTGGTCCCAAAAGTGCTTCAGTGGCGCGGCCATATTGCCAAACCAGACTGGGCTGCCAAAAGCCAAACCATCACATTGCTTTAACTCATCCAGAGTCAGGTAGGGATCGGTCGTTTGCTCTGCATGATTGTCTAGCGCCGGAACGGTGCGCAAGAGCGCTGTCGCGCCTTGTGCTTCAATTCCGCGTGCGATTTGCCGTGCCAGTGCTTGCGTTGAACCGTGCCTGCTGTAATAAAGTACGACGACTTTAATACTCATAAAATCTCAAGTACTTGCTCTGGTGGACGGCCGTGGCGCGCTTTACCATTGGCGACAACAATGGGACGCTCAATCAACTTAGGATGCGCGGCCATGGCTGAAAATAGTTGATCATCAGTAAGTGCATCATCACTTAGGCCAAGTTCTTTATAGAGATCTTCTTTGGTGCGCATCATATCACGAACCTGTTGTAGCCCGAGTTGAGCGTACAAGGTTTTCAACTGTTCGATGGTTGGCGCTTGGTCTAAATATTTAATGATCTGTGGCTTTAACTGGCGGTCTTCTAGCAGTGCCAGAGTTTCACGACTTTTTGAGCATTTTGGGTTGTGATAAATCACGACTGACATAACTTCTCCTCGTTGTATTGTGATTATTGGAGTGATAAGAATCGGTCTCGTTGCACCATCAATTGGTCAATGCGTGCATCGTAGCGAGCTTGTTCTAAGCTGCCAAGTTCAGCGAGTTGACTTGCTTGAGTGTAATATTGAATCGCTTTATTCCAATTAGCTTTGAGCGCTAGAAGCTCCGCTCGCGCGGCGAGATCTTCCTGGCTATTGCCAATGCCGATATTCGCTTCTGATAGCAAATGCCAGCCGTTGGTATCATTAGGGTTGTCATGGGTGTAGCGCTGCAATACCCGAATGGCATCAGACAATTTATCTTGTTTTAACAAGCTGTTGGCGTAGTTAATTGTTAAGGTTGGATTGTTCGGTTTCTGTTTGAGCGCCTTCTCTAGCAAGGTTTGGGCTTTGGCCGCTTGATTTAGAGCGATATCGAGATCGGCCATCGCATCAAGATAGAAATTGTTTGTTGGGTCTTGTGCAACCAGCTTTGATAAAATCGCCTCTGATTTATCAAATTGCTTGCTATCGAGATAAACCAAGGCTTTGCCATATTGGAAGGCTGGCGCGAGAGTCGCACTCTCTTTTTTCTCCGCACGCTTAAACCAATCAAGAGCGGCTTCATTATCAATCCCAGCATAGCGAGCAACAATTCGCGAGCGTGCTAAATGGTAATCCAATGAAGGTTGAAGGCGCATAGGTGGGTAATGTTGGGCGCGCTCACGGCTGTCGGTAATACGATCTTCTGGCAGCGGATGGGTTAGTAACATCGGTGGCGGTTTACTAGCGTAACGATATTCATCAGCGAGGCGGCCAAAAAACCTTGGCATGGCTTGGGCATCAAACCCCGCTTTGGCTAGCGTTGCAATACCAAATCGGTCAGCCTCTTTCTCATTACTGCGCGTATAGTTTATTTGGCTTTGCATACTGCCTGCGGTGGTGGCGGTAATGGCGGCAATGCCCACTTCAGGTGCCGCAATGGCCAGTAACAAAGAGCCAGCCAATGCGGCGATTGTTGCTGGTGATCGTCTGGCTTGGTCTTCCATACTGCGTGCTAAATGGCGCTGCGTGACGTGGGCAATTTCGTGCGAAAGAACCGAAGCGAGTTCGCTTTCTGTTTGTGCATGCAAAAACAACCCAGAGTGCAACGCAACATAACCGCCAAAGAAGGCAAACGCATTGATGTTGCGATCACGGATCATAAAAAAGGTGAACGGCGTTTTTACATCGTTGGCATTGGCAACCAATTTATGTCCTAGGCTATCGATGTACTCGTTTATCACCGGATCATTGACGATAGGCTGGCTGTTACGCAGCATGCGCATATAAGCATCACCATAAATAAGCTCTTGATCAATCGTCAAGGTCGAACCTGCTACTGTCCCAATGTCCGGTAGCTCTATGGTATCGGCATAGCTCAAGGAAGGGGCGTTTATCGCCACAGTAATACAGAGGCAAAGTAAGGATCGAGCGCGTTTAAACTTCATATTTGTCAGTGATATTCCGTGAGCTTCTTGTCTGTATGACATTGAATGTGTGAATTGGTTTCCAACTCAAAATAACGGCCAAAAATTGTAGAGAGAGAAGAGTAAGCCAGCCAGTGTTTGAGTATCGATAAACACTGGCATGCCAGTCAAAACTCGATACAATGGCAGGCATATATTAAGCATTGAGCAGAAGAATGGAACCAAATATTCTGGATTTACGCCAGCAGCGTTGTCCGATGGCTTTATTACTTGCGAAGCGTCACACTGTTCAATTGGTTTTGGGTGAGGTATTAGACATTTGGCTTAACGACGTCAGCTCAGGACAGGATATAGAAAAATATTTGTCTGCTCATGGCTTTCGTTGCCAGTGGAACACGTCACCCGGCTATTTTTGGCTAAAAGTAATTAAGGAACTCGATTAAATGTTTGAAATGGTAACTCGTTGGTATCAAAGACGCTTTTCTGATCCTCATGCCGTTAGTCTGGTTGCTATTCTGTTTTTTGGTTTTGTAACGATATATTTCTTCGGCCATTTGATTGCGCCGCTGCTTGTGGCCATTGTGCTGGCGTATTTACTTGAGTGGCCAGTAATGCAATTGCGCCGTTTTGGGCTTCCTAGGTCCGTTTCCGTAATTTTGGTGATTTTGCTGTTTGTCGGTTTGATGCTGCTGGCTATCTTTGGTTTAGTACCAACCATTTGGAAACAGGTTGGTAATTTAATCAATGACATTCCTAACATGTATGCAGGGTTGCAAAGCTTCATTTTGAGTATTCCTGAACGTTACCCTGAACTCGATAACTTACAGATTGTTGAGTCGGTGATAAGCAATGCGAAGAACCAGGCTTTAGGTATGGGGGAAAGTGTCGTTAAAGGGTCACTTGCTTCTCTTGTGAGTTTGGCCACCTTGGGTGTCTATCTCATTTTAGTGCCGTTGCTGGTCTTCTTTTTATTGAAAGATAAGAATGAAATGCTGCGAATGACCAGTGGGTTATTGCCACGCAACCGTAAACTCGCGGCTAAAGTATGGCAAGAGATGAACCAACAAATCTCAAACTACATCCGTGGAAAAGTGTTAGAAATACTGATTGTTGGTAGTATCAGTTACGTCACTTTCGCGATTCTTGATTTACGTTATTCTGTGTTACTTGCTGTGGCTGTGGGCCTATCGGTTTTGATCCCTTATATTGGCGCGGCCGCTGTGACGGTGCCAGTTGCCATCGTCGGTCTCTTCCAATGGGGCATGACTCCGCCGTTTTACACATTATTAATTGCTTATGGCATCATCCAAGCTTTGGATGGCAACGTATTGGTTCCCGTTCTATTTTCTGAAGCCGTTAATCTACATCCCGTTGCTATCATTGTCGCGGTGTTAGTCTTTGGTGGGCTATGGGGGTTTTGGGGCGTATTTTTTGCAATTCCTCTTGCCACTCTAGTAAAAGCAGTATGGCATGCTTTGCCCAGCACTGATGAACCTGTTGTTGAGGCTGAATCACCCTAAAATCACTGAATTATAAATAAAAAATAGAGAGTAAACAGAATCTCTAAGGAAGCCTAAACCGTAATCGTTTTGGGCTTTTTTTTGCCAAATAGTAAATATTGATTAGACTGAACTAAGTGGATGTGTAAAAAAGCTATAGATTTTTTGTAACTTGGCGATAACTAACTATAACCACAACAATGATAATTAATTTGGCATCAATGAGGGATACTTATGAAGTTTAGCCAAAAAATAGTTGCAGCTTCTTCTGCACTTCTGCTTGTTACCGTCTCGCTTATTTCCATTCAGCAACTGAGCATTGTGCGCTCGGAAATAGAATCCCTAGTTACAAAAAGTCTGAGTGAAATGGAAGCTGGGGTCAAAAACACCATTGTTTCTGAAATGGAAAGTAAAAAAACCTTGGCTCAATCGACGACTGAAGTGATTGAGCTTGATCCGCTCAACCGGGATTACGTTAAAAATATTCTTGAAAAGCCGAAATTGAAAAAAAGCTTTTTAGCCATAGGGTTAGGGTATGAATCCGATGGTAAAGTGGTGGAGAATGATGACGGTTGGGAACCAAGCGGTGACTACGATCCTCGCAAGCGCCCTTGGTTTGTGGATGCTAAAGCATCGAAAAAACTTATCGTTACAGCGCCGTATGTCGATATTTCTACCAAAAATGTGATCATTTCTATTGGTACGCCTATTTACGATCAAGGTCGATTCTCTGGTGCCATGTTCTACGATATGGAATTGACGGGTTTAGCTGAATTGGTGAACTCTATTAATTTATTCGATGCGGGTTACCTCTTTATTGTTTCAGGTGACGGAGCGACGATTGCCCACCCTGATACCAAAAATAATGGTGAGAAGTTATCGACTTATTTACCACAAGTGACTCTGAAAGAGGGGGACCAACAGATTGAAATTGATGGTACCCGTTATCTCGTCAGCTTCACTCATATTCCAAGTGAGAACTGGTACATCGGTGCGATTGTTGATGAATCCATCGCCTTCAATGCGATTGGCGTATTACGCAATAGCTCTATTATCTATACGTTAATTGGGCTTGTGTTGAGTGTGATTGGCTTGACGCTACTGATTAAAGTGTTAATGCGTCCATTAGGTGTGCTCAATGAAGCGATTCAAGATGTCGCCTCAGGGCAGGGGGATTTAACCAAACGCTTGGATACCAATACGGACCAAGAGTTTGCTCAACTCGCATCAGGGTTTAATACCTTTACTGAGACGCTGCAAAAGCAGATCACGCAATCAAAAGCGATTGGTGAAGAGATCATGCGTGGCACAGAGCTCACGGTGCAAGGTGCTCATGAGTCAGCAGAAGCGATGCGCACTCAGTTACAAGAGTTAGAGCAACTAGCCACTGCAATGCACGAAATGGCAGTGACATCGACAGAAGTCGCCAATAATGCGCAAGGTGCAGCAGCAGCGGCGAAAGAAGCCGATGAAGCAACGCAAGATGGTTCCAGTGTGGTCAGTGAAACGACATTGTCGATCGACAATTTATCGGCCCGCATTGACCAAGCGGTGGAAGAGGTGAAAGGCCTAGAGTCCGCGACGGCAAATATTGAAACTATTTTGAAAGTGATTAATGACATTGCTGATCAAACTAACTTGCTTGCCTTAAACGCGGCGATTGAAGCGGCTCGAGCGGGTGAATCTGGCCGTGGTTTTGCCGTTGTTGCTGATGAAGTGCGTACACTAGCTCAGCGCACTCAGCAATCGACCACCGAAATTCGCAGTATGATTGAGCAATTACAAGCAGGAGCGAGTTCGGTTTCTTCGGCTATGAATGAAAGTAAAACGACGGCTGTTGATGCGGTGAATAAAGCGAAAACGGCAAATTCGGCATTGAACCGTATTCGTGATGCGATACAAGTGATTTCGGACATGAATATCCAAATTGCATCTGCGGCAGAAGAGCAAAGCCTTGTGGCTGAAGAGATCAACACCAATACAGTGAAGATTAAAGATTTGTCGACGCAAGTGGCACAATCTGCTGAAGAAGCCAATATCGCAATGCAGGTTCAAACGGAAAACGTTCGTGAGCAAGATGCTCTGCTCAATAAGTTCATTGTGTAATTACACATCAACTTTTGATTAGCCGTGTTACAAAAATGCCAGTATTAAGAACTGGCATTTTTTATTTCAGTCGAGCTTTGATTATTGGGCGTTTAGATAATCAAGTACCACTTCATGGTGATCTTTGGTTTTGAATTTATCAAAAACCTGTTCAATGATACCTTGCTCGTTGATTAAAAAGCTAATCCGGTGTAGGCCATCATAAACTTTGCCCATGAAGTATTACCCTTGAAAATTTCATGAGACAAAAAATTTGACGATTATTGATAAATTTTATCTTTAACAGTGGGTTAGATTAATAATTTCTCTTTTTGAATCTCAATTATAGCAGTTGTCATGATTTTTTGTAAATCGGGCTGATTTTGACGCTTTCCCAAGCGCAAACTTGTCATAAAAACTAAGGCGTTGCTATTAGTTGAAGTTGATAGTCATTATGATGGGAGCACTTGGTGATCACAATCAATAAACTTATCTGCGTATTTTGGTGATTGCGATCGCTCGTTTCCCCCCTGTGTCAGCATAGTTGTCGCCTAGATTTTTAAGGAGATAACTATGCCAGCTAATCCAGTTCCAATTGATGTGAAAACGAAAGGTCAAACTTGGCTGTTACCACCATATAATTGGTCTCATCGAAGAATTGCTAAAGAATTAGATGTGAGTCCTTCCGTGGTATCTAAGTGGAGAAATGAACTTGTTGAAAGCGGCCTATTGTCTACAGAGCCGCCGTTAGAAAATACTACTACTGATTATTCAGCGGAGCAGCGGTTTTTCATAGTGATTGAAACTGCAACAATGTCTGAACGCGAGTTAGCTGAATACTGTAGGTCTAAAGGGTTATTTGTCGATGACGTTAAAACCTGGCGAGCACTATCTATCAAGGCGCAGAGCGCAATATCAACTTCAATATCACACAAAGAAAATAAGCAACTACGTGAGGAACGCAGAAAGGTAAAAGCGTTGGAGAAGGAGTTGGCACGTAAAGAGAAAGCACTTGCTGAAACGGCTGCACTACTGGTTTTGCGGGAAAAGTTCAATGCCCTCTGGGAAATCAACGAGGAAGACTGATTCCTATCTCAGAGCGGCTTAAAATAGTCACGCTTGTTGATGAAGCTGTACGTAAAGGGGCAACAAAGACAAAGGCTTGTTCCACCGTTGGGTTATCAATACGAACGTTCCAGCGTTGGACACGGAACTCTGCCGAAATCACAAGTGATATGCGTCAGCATCCTCGGCAGCACGAGCCTCATAATAAGCTATCAGAAGCCGAAAGGCAGCAGATATTAGATATCTGCAATACACCAGAGTATGCCGATTTACCGCCGAATATCATCGTTCCAATGTTGGCTGATGAAGGCATTTACATTGCCTCAGAGTCCACATTTTATCGTGTATTAAAAGCAAACAACCAGCTAGGTAAGCGAACTCGTAACAAAGCTGGCATAAGTCCTTCTCGACCAAAGGTTCAAAAAGCCTGCAAACCAAATCAGGTATGGAGCTGGGATATCAGTTATCTGCCATCCAAAATACGAGGGAAGCACTATTACCTCTATTTGATAATGGATATCTTCAGTAGAAAAGTAGTAGGTGCAGAAGTGTATGATCAGGAGCTAGGCGAATATGCAGCGGAGTTACTCCAAAGAACAGCATGGCGGGAAAAGTGTGTGCAAGGCAACATTACTTTGCACTCTGACAACGGTGCTCCTATGAGAAGTTACACCATGCTTGCAAAGATGTATGACCTTGGGGTTGTAAGCTCTTACTCTAGGCCAAGAGTAAGCAATGACAACCCATACTCTGAGTCGTTGTTCAAAACAATAAAGTATTGTCCTTCATGGCCAATGGATGGGTTTTCTTCCATTGAAGACGCTCGGTGTTGGGTTGGTAATTTTGTTGATTGGTATAACAATGAGCATAAACACAGTGGCATAAAGTATGTAACACCTCAGCAGAGGCATTGCGGGGAGGATAATGAAATTCTCCGACAGCGCATGCAAGTCTACCGACGTGCTCAATTGACTCATCCAGGCAGATGGAGTCGGCAAACGAGAGACTGGAGTTATATCGATGAGGTGTACTTGAACCCTGAAAAGTGTGCAGCGTAATCATTGACGTTACTAAATTGTAAAAAAGACGACAACTTGCTTGAAAAACAGCGTTATGTAGGTGATGTAGTTTACCTAGAAATGACACACGCTCCTTTTGTTCCATTCACTCGTTCTTGGCCTCCAGAGTCAACAGTAGAGTTTAAAAGGTGGATCTTTGAGGGTACGGAAGGAGAAATTTTGCTGGAACAGCTATTTGAGAAAATATCTCAGTTACCCTTGGGCAAAGGGAGCACAAGTAGAAAAGTAGTAATAACCTTGGGATTTGAAGACTATGCTTTTGGTTTTGAATATCAGCTACAACTCGAAGATCAAAAGTGTATCCGAAAGTACTATGGCCCCAAGCGAAAACGAGCTAGAGGCAAACAATCTAGGGATAAGTTAAAAGAACGTTTGCTCAACTCTAAGAGCAAAGTGAGCCGAATTAAGGCAATTCCGGCATACCACGATTTTTTAACAGCCAGGAATTCACGAACACCTACACTACCACTTAGCTCAAAAAGAGTAGCTCTTATAGGTTGTGGGACAATTGGTGGGCATCTCACCAAGTCATTAGCAAGCCTAGGGGCAGGGAGCAAGTTTCAATTTAGCTTGTTCGATGATGATACCTTCAAGCCGGGGAACACCACGAGGCATGTGCTGGGAATCCCTTACTATGGCGAAAATAAAGCCGAAGCACTTTGTCATCAATTAAAAGAGAGTTTTCCTCAACTTAAAACTATCCCTCGACGACGCTTCTTTGCTAACGAGAATTTAAATGAATTTGATATACTGATAGATGCCACAGGTGATCATGCCTTTTCTCTTCAGTTGGCGAAAGCTGTGAATCAGCATCGCTCAAATGGAAACCGAATATCTTTAGTACATAGCTGGATAACCGCCTTTGGGCATGTAGTCAAAGCCCTTCTGAATGATGACTCAAATTCCGCTTGCTATGCCTGCCAGTTCGTTTACGGAAGTAATGGAAGTAAAACGGAGATATATCCTGGTCTTAAACCATCTGATATAGAGGAAGCCACTCAAAGTTTCCGTAAGGCCTGTGGTGAGAACGTATTGCCGTTTGGCAATGAGGCTAGTATGAGCGCAGCTGGATTAGCCCTGGAATTACTAAACAACCGAAGTGAACGCTCTCCCAAACTCCTCATACGACGGATCACTGATAAAGCAACTAACATTAAAGATAAGCGGATAAAAAAGAGAGAGGGTTGTCCTGCATGTGGGATGTAGAAAAGGTGCTGCTTGCAGAAGATGGAACTCGGATCTTAATTGAAGCAGGTGTTTTCAGTAAGTTGGCCCCTTATCGTCAATGTGCGTCAGATTCTGTTGAATCAGGGGGAATAATCATTGGTGAGTACCGGGGGAATGATCTTAGAATTGTTGATGTATCTACCCCTGGGAATAAAGACATTCAGCGTAGATCCTTCTTTGGTCGCCGTGACCATAGTCATCAAAACTTTGCTATGAACTACTGGAAGCGGTCATCTGGATCTCAGTCATACATTGGTGATTGGCACACACACCCTCAACATACACCACAGCCTTCAGGGTTGGATATCATTGAGTGGCAACGGGTGCTAACTGGCTCTCCAATGCTTGTTGTAATACTGGGTATCCAGAGTGACTGGTTAGCCCTCTGGCGATCTAACAAGTTAGTTTCTATATCACTATAGGAAAACAGTCCACTATTCAACTTCATATAGATCTAGCCCAGAGCAAGGCTTGTCCCTACGCTATTGGATCGATTTCCAGTGTTCGTTATCCGTAAATTTAACCTCATTTACGGTTGAATCTGAATTTCCCAGAAAACTGGCATGAATGGCGGTAAGATTAACCGAAAATTTAATAAAATTTACGGTTGAATCAGGTGATTGGTTGTTAACGCTGGTATTTTTTCTTCAGCTTTTTTAGCTCTTCTGGATTGTTTTTCTCTAGCTCTTTTTCATATTCATCCATATGTTTCGAGAGCCAAATGTGAACTTTTTGCGCATAGAGAGCAAAAACACCAATGGCTAAACTCAATGTGAATACAACACTTAAAAACAACATCCTAGTCCTCCCATGGTTTACATAGCGCTAATTATTACTAGCAAACAATCCTATCAGTACATCTATTTTAGCTGTCTTCCATGAACCACTGCTCGTTTATAGCATTTACAAAAATACGATGCTTGGACTAGTTTTAGTGAAGCAAAGCCAGCTTGCTATTAATTGACAAGATTATGCAACTAGCAAACGTCGAAACATTTCCGTGTTAAAGTTATCAGGCTACGTCATATGCCACCTATTGTGTAAATGTAGTTAGATTCGGAGGTACTCTAATGTTCAGTGCAGCTTATGAAATGCTCGGAGGTGAGAAGCGTAAAGCTCAGAGCGTAATTGATAGTCTAAAAATTATTCGTCAAGGGCTTCCTGTTGAAATGCTGGATAGAGGAATGTTAACTCTTGGTCTGACTAAGACAGATTACGCGAAAATTATTGGCGTTAATCTGCGCACTCTCCAGCGAAAAATGAAAGGGCCAAACGCAACGCTAAGCCCAACTGCCAGTGAGCATGCTCTTATGCTTGCAGATATGGTCAAAGAAGCAGATGAGTATTTTGGTGATCGTGATGCGACATTACGCTGGTTAAATAAACCCAGTTTGGTGTTTGAAAACGAAACACTACTTTCACTCTGTGACACAAAAACCGGTATCATTTTGGTGACAGAAGAGATCAATAAGTTGAAGTACGGATATACGGCTTAACTGGAAACCTACCAATGGTCTGGTCACAAAGCCACTTTTCTGACATAGCAGGGAAAGTTGGTCTGTTTGGTTCTACGACATAGGCTCTTAGACACACTATGATTGGGTACAAGCGTGTTAGTTCCAGCTCATGTAGCGTATCTCTGCCTTACAAAGTAGGCTTCATCCGGAAACAGATGACTAATGACTCAACATATCAATCTGATTTTATGAGAAAAAAGCATCTCAAGAAAAATCACCATACTTGATACGATTTAATGCATCTAAAACGCGTTTTAAATCGCCTTTAAGCACAACTTCTAGCGGAGTTAGACCAGATAGCGCTGGAATTACGGAAGTTAACCATTCTGCTCTCAAACCAGAGTCCTCAAACACATCCTCCATTTGCTCTTTTAAAGTAGGGTGTTGTGAAAGAATGTACTCTATAGACTTCGGCTGGGTATCATCCTCAAGTTCAACTTTGCGTAAAGTCCATGAGCCATCGTTATTGTCGAGCCATTCGATTTGATCGCCTTCTTCCCATTGCAATTCTTCTTGCAGTATTTCTGGAATGTTGAAGAAAGCTTCACCATCACAGGTCTTCTCAATTTTAATTTTCATTGCTGCTTAGAACCTTATTCTCTTCACATGGTGATTTATGACACGCTTACTCTAGTTTAGCAAAAACAGATTGCCACTGATTGGAACGAACATGCAACTAGCATACTAACCATAAGTTACTTAAATTACACTTTTAAATAATTTCTTATACAGACACTTCAAAAGTGAGTTATAGTGAACTTATATATTAAGGCGACCCCAATAGTAACAAAAGTACATTAAAAGGCACTTATGAAAAAAGGTAAGATGGTAAAGGCACAACCTATGCCTGATTTGAATACCGAGTTCAGTATGGAAACGCTGGGAGCCGCCATTCGCTCAAAGCGCACCGATAAAGGCTGGCGTATTGATGATCTCGCTTCAAAAGCCAATTTATCTCGTAGGACAATCATGAAGATTGAAAAAGGCGATACTAGTGTCACCTTTGCCAATGTACTTGTCCTCATGGATATCTTAGGGCTGTCGTTACGCCTTATCGACTTAAACCTATTTGTTCGTCCACACAACCAAATAACCTACCAAGATGAAAACAACGTGATAAGCAATGAGGATGGTTGGTATGAGTAAGTTGCAACAATTAGACGTGTTTATCGGTACGAATACCAAAATTGGTCGTTTGATTCTTCCTGTCGGAACAGAAACAGAATTCTCATTCATCTATGAAGATGAATTGCAACTCATGGGTTTCCCGATTTCTCCACACATCCCTGTTGATGATCAGGCTTCGCCACGAAGTATCGAGAACTATCTCAGAAATCTACTTCCTGAAGGAGAAGCCTTTGAGGAGATGATACAAAACACCACTATTTCCAAAAGCAATACGTTTGGGCTAATTCGTAAGCTTGGTGCGGAAACATCTGGCGCATTATCTTTTCGAGTCCCAAACTCAGAACCTGAGGAAACCAGCTTTAGAGCTGTCCCTGATGATGAGCTCATAGAACGACTAGAGCGAAATTTAGCCCCATTAGTTTATTGGGACGGTAAGGTTCGCCTTTCAGTTGCTGGTGTTCAAAACAAATTAAACTTACTTAAGCGCGGTGATGAATGGGGATTTGGTGAAGGAAAATTAAGTTCGAACTACATTCTGAAGTTTGAAAGCGGTAAAGCACCGTGTATTGCTGTGAATGAGTTCTTTTGCATGACATTAGCTAAGCTAGCAGGTTTGGACGTCGCTAATGTTGAGTTAACCCGTATTGGGAAGACTAGGACACTGATCATAGAGCGGTTCGATCGTGCTTATATCGAGGCTCGTGATGTCGTTCAACGAAAACATGTGATTGATGGCTGTCAGGCGACTGACTTACCTCCAGGTTACAAATACGAGCGTCAGAATGGGGATGAAGGCGATGGTGTATATATGCGTGATGGCGTTTCTTTCCCACGCCTACTGAGCGTCAAAACCATAGACACGGTAATCACCAACCTAAAGCTTACCCAGTGGATGCTCTTTAATCTAGCAACACTAAACTACGATGCTCATGGTAAAAATATTAGCTTCTTCGTCACCCCTAAAGGCCTTGAACTGACCCCTTTTTATGATTTAGTCAACATAGAAGCTATCGCTCAAGAGGGAGCAAAACGCAACTCACAAAGCGGTAAATTGTCTGCTGATGAGGGGCGTGCCGCCAGTATCCCTCAATATTTTGCAATGTCGATTGGAGATTGGGAAAGCGAAGACTTTCAAAATCCGCCGAAAGGTAACTTCAAACGTCCTATCACCAGCTATGATCTAGCTGAATTCGGCGCTCTGCTTGGCTACTCAGGCCCCAAAATGGCTTCCATAATGGTAGAAACCGTTATTGTTATAAAAAATGCCCTGAAGAAAGCGATTGATCTTACCGAAGCTCAAGGAATCGATGACGGAGAGCGTGAACACATAGAACTATGTGTCTCACTAATCCAAGCAGAGTGTGAATACTTGTTAGCGCAAGCCGACAGTGTACCAGAAATGAGTGAGCTTCTTTAATAGCAAATGCAGGGAGCGATCTTTAGCAATTTATAAACCATTTTTGGACAGAAATTACTTTGATCTGCAGCTAAAAATAACGCCAAACACATTGTTTTTTTTATTGCGGTTTCATCAATTACTTAAGTCAAAGATGAATATAAATGCGAAAGTTTTCTGATTTAGTTGTTTAGAATAGACAAGCGTGCACCTCACGCACTAATCACGCAGCAACGCTCTGGATTTGACTTGCCCTTGCGATACGTTTCAGAAACCACTAATACAGCTTAAAAGTTGTTTACCCATCCATAAGTCACCAGTAGCCAAATATTCACAGAATTAGTCATTGAAATCATATGACATTGGGAAAATAGACTTTAATACCCCTGCCTCAATTCTTCGATTGCTTAAATAGTCATCATCCGCATGGCTCAAAGGTCGCCGAGTAAGAAATTGCTCAAAGTTCTAACAAAAAATACTCCACTGGTAATAGAATATTCGACTAAAATCACACGCTTAACGCGAAAATTTCAAGGACCGGGTATGAATAATCAGGGCTGGATTCACTATTGGCGTAATTCTCTTGCCGATGCCGATAGCGCGAAAGGTGCATTAAAAAAGCAAGATCTGAAGAATTATGTACGAGCGACAACCGACGAGTTCAAAGAAGGTAAGCTTAAACCTGATTCTACATTGCTAGAAGATCTGTTTCGCAATGAACTCGATACCCTAACCGCCGTACAAATTCATCATCGACCGGTCACCTATTATCTTCGGAAAGTTCATGGCAAAGATTACAGCGGTAATATGCCTGGTGTACTGACACCGATTGTCTGCTCTTTATGGGTCAATCGTGAAGGACTACTATTTCCCCACACCACGCCATTCATACCTCGTGATTTGCTTGCTCCTCAAGGAAATGACACCTTTACTATCGCTGACGTCGATAAGCTCGATGAATTCCTGACAACAAATGAAATTCCAGCGCAGTCTACTGAAAGTATTCCAGCCAAATTCGAACAAGAAGAACAGTATCAGAACCATCAAAAAGATTGGCACAACTACTACGGACTCACCCAAAAACTATTTGCCGATTACTGTGATAGAAACCGAATCGAGCAATTCTACGAAGAAATTGAAAGTCGTGGCTTAGTCAACAAAATCAGCGAGTGCTTGGGAGCTTCAAGGCATATTTTAAAACTGTACGATAACCTGAGCAATTCAAACACAACCTTGCCTTTGCTTGATAGTTACGCGGCAAAAACAGTAACCAACCACGATGAATGTATTGATGTATCTCAGACAGTGAATTCGCGTTTTGGCCACTCAAATAGTCAATTCCCGCTAGCTAAAGCGCAATGCGATGCCTTGGCCCATACCTTAGCCATGCAAGAAGGCGATATTCTTGCGGTAAATGGTCCTCCTGGCACAGGTAAAACAACGTTTGTTCTATCTGTAGTCGCGTCACTGTGGATTGAATCTGCGCTAAAAGAGAGTCAACCGCCGCTAATCATTGCGGCATCAACTAATAATCAAGCAGTAACCAACATCATTGATGCTTTTGGTAAAGACTTCGATGAAGGCGACGACGAACTATCAGGCCGATGGTTACCCGACATTTTTAGCTATGGTGGCTACCTGCCATCGGCGTATGGAGAATTGGAAGCTGCCAAAAGTTACCAAACTAAGCATTTCTATGAAAAAGTCGAGCAGTTGGATTTTCTCGATCAAGCCCAAGCGCATTATTTGGATAGAGCAAAACAGGCGTTTCCACAACAGAATTTTGCTGATGTAACGCAAGTTAAAGCGTATCTCCTTGCCGAATTGCGCCAACATCAAAACCAGTTAGATCACATCCAAAACAATTGGCATCACTACAACCGCCAACTGAATGACATCCATTCTCGGCTTGGGGACAATCCCCAACAAACATTGGCAGATCAACAACAAGCCGTTTCTAATGCGCAAGCATTGAAAGATAACGCCAAAGAACAGTTAACTGCGTGGCGAAGCTACCTTGGCAATGAATCTACATGGTTAACTCTGTTTAAGTGGTTACCGCCAATCAAGAATAAACTTGATCTCCAGCGTAGGAGTTTCATGTTTAATCTTATTGAGCACGATGAAGAGCAAATTGAAAACCTGTCATCAGACCGATTTGAGAGCCTACTCAAGCAAATATTTTCTAGTAAAAAAGACGATTTTGACGAACAAAAAAATCGGTATCAATCTTGGTTAGAGCAGTATCAAGAGTTTGAGCAATCACAACTGAATTGGCTTGATTCTATCAATAACTTTACTGAAGACTCTCCAGAACAAACCATTCCACAATTGACCGACATCGATTCGGTTTTAGATATCACGACCCGTTTTCGAATGTTCCGCTTAGCTGTCCATTACTGGGAAGCATGCTGGCTACTCAGTTGCCGAGATTTGGGTAAAGAGCTGAACAAGCAGGCCCGGAAAACAGGTTTGAAAACTGTTCGTCCTCGCTGGCAACGTCGAATGATGCTCACTCCTTGCATTGTATCAACGTTCCATTCTCTGCCTTCTCATATGACTTACCAGTCTCACGTTGGGAATAATGAATTTGAAACTGACTATCTGCTTAATGAAATCGACCTTTTGATCGTTGATGAAGCAGGCCAAGTGGCTCCAGAAGTTGCCGCGGCCTCGTTCTCACTAGCCAAAAAAGCGTTGGTGATCGGTGATATTTACCAAATCCCCCCGATTAGAAATGTGTGCTCATCAATTGACCGGGGTAATTTAAGGCAACATAAAATTATCAGCTCTGATGATGAATACACAGTCATTCAAGAGCAAGGCCGAAGTGTAGTGACTGGCAGTGTGATGCATGTAGCGCAACAAGCAAGCCGCTTTCATTATATGCCGGAAGTTGAGCCTGGAATGTTTTTGCAAGAACATAGACGCTGCTACGATGAACTAATCTCATACTGCAATGACCTTTGCTATCAAGGTATCCTGATCCCCAAGCGAGGACAAGCGACCGAAGATAGCCTCTACTCTCCTTTCAGTCATTTGCACGTCGACGGTATCGCGGAATCATTTAGCGGTAGCCGACGCAATAAGTTAGAAGCAGAAACTATCGCTGCATGGTTACATGCCAATAAGGTTGAAATAGAGAATTACTACGGCGAGCCACTGGCCAAGTGTGTGGGTATAATTACTCCATTTTCAGCCCAAGTGAACCAGATCAAGACCGCGTGTAGTGAGTTCGATATCAAAGCAGGCAAGGGGGATGACCAACTAACCGTTGGCACCGTTCACTCTCTTCAAGGAGCTGAACGCAAAATCATTATTTTTTCCCAAGTGTATACCAGACACAACGATGGCGGGTTTATCGATATGGATCCTTCAATGCTCAACGTCGCTGTCTCTCGAGCCAAAGATGCATTCTTGGTGTTTGGTGATTTGGATATCATTGAAGCTGCGCCATCATCTTCTCCACGAGGATTACTCGCCAAGTATCTCTTTACTGACGAGCGAAATGAGCTGGAGTTTAGTGTTGGTCAACGCCCCGATTTATTACAAATATGCGGCCATCCGAAACTGCTAACCAATGCCGAAGAACACGATGCGTTCTTATCAAAACTGCTGAGGGAAGTACAACGAAAAATAGATATCGTCTCGCCTTGGTTACAGCTAGACAAACTGCAATCAACAGGGCAGTTAGAACTACTAAAAACAGCACTGCACAAAGGTGTCCAGATAACCATACACACCGACAGACATTTCAATACCACTGTCGCAAACCACCCGGATACCAATAAAATAAAAGCGTTTCGACATTGCTGCGCGATCTTGGAACAGCTTGGTATCGTTATCAATGTGATAAATGGTGTCCATAGTAAAAGCGTTTTTGCTGATGATCGGTATATGGCGGTGGGGTCATTCAACTGGTTTAGTGCAAGCAGAAGCGGAAAATACGCCAATATCGAGACATCATTAATCTATGTCGGTGAGTTAGAGAAGGAGAGCAAAACTCAACTCGACTTCTTAAATAGCCGAAGCTGCAACACAAACAAGCAGCCCGTGACGTAGACACAAAGCGTCTCTCTTTTGTCCCGAAGTGACTCAAAACCATTTTCAGCATACCCTCAGACAGTTAATTGCTAATTATTCACTTTTAATGTATCCGCCCCATGATCCCACGGGGCGATATTGTTAGTGTTGGAAGTTCCAAGGCAGGAGTGCATCGATATCAGGCTCAGATTTCGCTAGCTCTTTCATGCACTTAACCATGTAGTCGTAAAGGATAAGGCCGTTGGCTTTCGCTGTCTCGACGATACTGTAAAGCATCGCGCTCGCTTCAGCTCCATTGGGATTGGTCGAGAAGAGCCAGTTCTTTCTGCCTATAACCAGCGGTTTTATTGCGCGTTCAGCACGATTATTGTCTATCGATAAGTGACCGTCATCGATATAGCGGCTCAGCTTCGGCCACTGACCGAGCGTGTATTTTATCGCTTTACCCAGCGGGCTAGACTCAAGCACTTTCTGAGTTGTCATCCATTCATAAAGCTCATCCAGTATCGGCTTAGCATGCTCTTGGCGCTCTGCTTTCCGTTTTTCGGCACAGGCACCTTTTAAGCGTGATTCTATTCCATAGAGTTTCTGGATTTTAGCCAATGCACTATCCGCTTTGCCTGACTTGCCTTTGCCTTGCAGCTTTTTCGCCTCCATGAACTTGCGCCGAGCATGCGCCAAGCAACCGACATTGGTGACGAGATGAAGCCCATCATAAACACCATAGCCATCGGTTTGTAGATAACCACTGTAATCCCCCAAGAAGGCAACAGGGCACGCCCTAGCTCGACTGTTTTGATAGTCGTACAAGACGATATTTCTCACATTAGGGAGGGCGGCTTCAGGCGAGTCTGCGCCCGAGCAGTAAAGCCACATATAACACTGTTTATCTTCTTTGAGGACATTGAGCGGCGTTTCATCCGCCTGAATCACCACTTGCTCAAGTAGGTGCGTTTTTAAGGCCGCGTAAAGTGGAGCGAACTTCTCACTGACTTGGATAATCCACCTTGCCATGGTGGTTCGTGAGAGTTCGATACCCGACTGGGTAAACAGGGATTCTTGGCGGTAAAGTGGCATCGCGTATTGATATTTGCCGAGGATGATATTGGCCAACAAGCTTTCTGTGGCGAAGCTCTTCGGGATAATGCTTTGCGGCGCTGGCTTTTGAACGACGTGGTTTTTGTCTTCTGTTTGCTCGCATTGGCGGCAAGCATATTTAGGACGAACATATTCCAACACTTTTAGTACCGCTGGCGTGAACTCAAGTTTCTCGCTACGGTCTTCACCGATTTTATGCAGGTTATGTTGACAGCAAGTGCACTGCTTTTCATCGTCGTTTAAATCGAGTTCGATAACTTCACGAGGCAAGGTCTTTGGCAGTGGTTTGCGTTTACCACGTTTCTTCTTTGTGATGGTCGTTGTGACAACTTCAACCTCTTCTTCCTTAGCGGCCTCACACTCCGCTTCGTTGAAGAGATCACCTTGAGATTCATCGTAAGGCTTTAACGCCTCCGAGCGTTTAGCGAACTGACGGTCGAAGGCAAGTTTGAGCTGTTCAAGCAGCGATTGACGCTCTTGTTTCAATTGGGTTTCTGACGCCAACAGCGCTTTCACCATCGCTTGTAGCTCGGCAACATCTTGGCTTTCTGAGTTGATATTTGGCGTCTTTTTCATGGCATTGATTATACTAAAATCATGCCGTTAATGCTTGGTGGATATGGCTATATTATCGCTTAAGTCATTGTAAAATCGTTTATTCTAACGGGTTTATGGCCGATAATCGTGAAGCCAGAAAGCAGTCTGTCAAGCTCGAATTGAGTTAGGGTAAACACCTCATTTTGCTCTTTTGATGGCCACTTGTACTTGGCTTTTTCAAGGCGCTTGTACCAAAGAGCAAAGCCTGTTTTATCCCAGTACAGCACTTTGATTTTGTCGCGCTGTTTGTTGGTGAACAGGAACAGTGCGCCGCTGCCCAAGGGCAAGTCGGTGTCATTTTCGATAATCGCAGCGAGGCCGTTGATGGACTTTCTAAAATCGACGCTTTCGCGATAGAGATAGATTTCGGGAGCACTGAGCATACGTTTCATGACAGCGCACCGATAAGCTCTGCGAGATAGGTCGCTGGCGTGCCTTGTGGGATGCTCAGTTCAACATCATTGACGAGCAGCGTCATATTGGCAACGACAACGTGAGTGGCTTGATACTTTGTGGTCTTTTCAACGACTTCTGCTTTAACAAAGCCAACCGTGTTCGGTTTTTCGATGTGCTTTAACTGTTGGCGCTTAGCGTAAAAAGTGGAGAGGCTCAGTCCGTTACGTTCACAGAATAATCGTTGTGATAGTTGGCTGGATTCATAGTGTTCGAACAGGGTTCGCCATTCTTGGTTAGTGCGTCGTTTGGCCATTTCAAATCTCCTTTGGGTTGGAGGTTTGATCTTATTATTCGGGCTAGGTGATTAGAATGCGGGGTTTATGACGCGCTTACCTTTTAATTAGCAATTACGAAGTGAGTCGCATGCCTTTCACATGAACTTTAATGGGGGAAATTTGAAGCTAGAAGAGCAAGCGATTTTATGTGCAAAATAATGACAATGGGGCACTTCTGAGTTACGAACTGCCAAAGCTAACGTTTTCTGAGTGAATATAAGGTACTAGTTTATACGTAAGTCACGATTTGAATTTAGATAGTCGTTGATCAGCGAGTTTCGGTAAGTACCAAATGGTGCATCACTTGCTGAGTCTCTATGAGTGAGATATCGCCCTTGTAACCGGACTGTATCGCCTGAACTAACAAAAAAGCTAACAGAGTCACCCGTGTTTAATTTTAGGCTTTTAGCAGTAAGCACATCATTGATGTATAAGCTATCGATATAAGTAGTCTCGTCTTCCAGCTCGGCAATTGTGAACTGTTTTACATTCTCAGGGACAGTAAAAGAATCTGAGACGGTAGTGTTTTGACCATCTGGAAGCAACTCTCTTATGTATACTGCCTGATCCGAAGTGAAGAACAAATGTGGGCAGGAACCACATTGCCATGCTCTGTTTATTGTATACATGTTGGTGATATCAAAGTCATGTATGTCTACGGAGTGTTTTTTGTTTTGACTTTGAAAGCTAATAGATTTTGGTGCAATGAGCGTCCCAAAACTCAACATTTCTTCTAAGTCGTCAGGCGACCCTGATTGATGGCTTAGTTCTCTAAACCATTCTCCATCGGCAAATTTCGGGATTCTAGAGATTTCATTTGTTGTTATGCCTCCGATTGGAGTAATCAATATGCTTACAGGGATAACAACCGTTTCATTCGGCTTTATAGGCGCTCTAGGTAAAGTATAAGCTAGAGATTTGAGAGCAGCCTTAGAAGTGCTCTCGAAGGTTTGACTCAGGTGTGTTTCACTTTCTAATTGCTCAAAAATAATGGTATCCGCCCCATGATCCCACGGGGCGATATTGTTAGTGTTGGAAGTTCCAAGGCAGGAGTGCATCGATATCAGGCTCAGATTTCGCTAGCTCTTTCATGCACTTAACCATGTAGTCGTAAAGGATAAGGCCGTTGGCTTTCGCTGTCTCGACGATACTGTAAAGCATCGCGCTCGCTTCAGCTCCATTGGGATTGGTCGAGAAGAGCCAGTTCTTTCTGCCTATAACCAGCGGTTTTATTGCGCGTTCAGCACGATTATTGTCTATCGATAAGTGACCGTCATCGATATAGCGGCTCAGCTTCGGCCACTGACCGAGCGTGTATTTTATCGCTTTACCCAGCGGGCTAGACTCAAGCACTTTCTGAGTTGTCATCCATTCATAAAGCTCATCCAGTATCGGCTTAGCATGCTCTTGGCGCTCTGCTTTCCGTTTTTCGGCACAGGCACCTTTTAAGCGTGATTCTATTCCATAGAGTTTCTGGATTTTAGCCAATGCACTATCCGCTTTGCCTGACTTGCCTTTGCCTTGCAGCTTTTTCGCCTCCATGAACTTGCGCCGAGCATGCGCCAAGCAACCGACATTGGTGACGAGATGAAGCCCATCATAAACACCATAGCCATCGGTTTGTAGATAACCACTGTAATCCCCCAAGAAGGCAACAGGGCACGCCCTAGCTCGACTGTTTTGATAGTCGTACAAGACGATATTTCTCACATTAGGGAGGGCGGCTTCAGGCGAGTCTGCGCCCGAGCAGTAAAGCCACATATAACACTGTTTATCTTCTTTGAGGACATTGAGCGGCGTTTCATCCGCCTGAATCACCACTTGCTCAAGTAGGTGCGTTTTTAAGGCCGCGTAAAGTGGAGCGAACTTCTCACTGACTTGGATAATCCACCTTGCCATGGTGGTTCGTGAGAGTTCGATACCCGACTGGGTAAACAGGGATTCTTGGCGGTAAAGTGGCATCGCGTATTGATATTTGCCGAGGATGATATTGGCCAACAAGCTTTCTGTGGCGAAGCTCTTCGGGATAATGCTTTGCGGCGCTGGCTTTTGAACGACGTGGTTTTTGTCTTCTGTTTGCTCGCATTGGCGGCAAGCATATTTAGGACGAACATATTCCAACACTTTTAGTACCGCTGGCGTGAACTCAAGTTTCTCGCTACGGTCTTCACCGATTTTATGCAGGTTATGTTGACAGCAAGTGCACTGCTTTTCATCGTCGTTTAAATCGAGTTCGATAACTTCACGAGGCAAGGTCTTTGGCAGTGGTTTGCGTTTACCACGTTTCTTCTTTGTGATGGTCGTTGTGACAACTTCAACCTCTTCTTCCTTAGCGGCCTCACACTCCGCTTCGTTGAAGAGATCACCTTGAGATTCATCGTAAGGCTTTAACGCCTCCGAGCGTTTAGCGAACTGACGGTCGAAGGCAAGTTTGAGCTGTTCAAGCAGCGATTGACGCTCTTGTTTCAATTGGGTTTCTGACGCCAACAGCGCTTTCACCATCGCTTGTAGCTCGGCAACATCTTGGCTTTCTGAGTTGATATTTGGCGTCTTTTTCATGGCATTGATTATACTAAAATCATGCCGTTAATGCTTGGTGGATATGGCTATATTATCGCTTAAGTCATTGTAAAATCGTTTATTCTAACGGGTTTATGGCCGATAATCGTGAAGCCAGAAAGCAGTCTGTCAAGCTCGAATTGAGTTAGGGTAAACACCTCATTTTGCTCTTTTGATGGCCACTTGTACTTGGCTTTTTCAAGGCGCTTGTACCAAAGAGCAAAGCCTGTTTTATCCCAGTACAGCACTTTGATTTTGTCGCGCTGTTTGTTGGTGAACAGGAACAGTGCGCCGCTGCCCAAGGGCAAGTCGGTGTCATTTTCGATAATCGCAGCGAGGCCGTTGATGGACTTTCTAAAATCGACGCTTTCGCGATAGAGATAGATTTCGGGAGCACTGAGCATACGTTTCATGACAGCGCACCGATAAGCTCTGCGAGATAGGTCGCTGGCGTGCCTTGTGGGATGCTCAGTTCAACATCATTGACGAGCAGCGTCATATTGGCAACGACAACGTGAGTGGCTTGATACTTTGTGGTCTTTTCAACGACTTCTGCTTTAACAAAGCCAACCGTGTTCGGTTTTTCGATGTGCTTTAACTGTTGGCGCTTAGCGTAAAAAGTGGAGAGGCTCAGTCCGTTACGTTCACAGAATAATCGTTGTGATAGTTGGCTGGATTCATAGTGTTCGAACAGGGTTCGCCATTCTTGGTTAGTGCGTCGTTTGGCCATTTCAAATCTCCTTTGGGTTGGAGGTTTGATCTTATTATTCGGGCTAGGTGATTAGAATGCGGGGTTTATGACGCGCTTACAAATAATGTTGGTATCAGAGTTATTTGTAATGGTGAGGAATACCCCCCAAACACCTCTTAATATATATTCTTCGATCAAAGGCACCCCCCAACAGCCATGCTCATAGGTTCCGATGAGTGCTGCCGGAAACTTCTCGTGAACCTTATGATCAAGCATTGCTCTTGTCAGAGGGTCATCTTCTGAGAGCTTTTCAAGCTCCTCAAACTCAGGTGATCTAATAGTATCAAAGTAAGGAAACCTACCTTGTCTCCCTTCAACAATCTCAGCTTCAGGGTATTCTTTTAAGTAATCTTCAACACTATTAAAGTTATTCCCATATTTACCCAAATCTCGATATCTTCCGCTCTCACTCCTTGTTAGCTCTTGAAGGGAAGTGAATACATTGTTTTCAACAAGCAACGGATTCATCACAGGGATAACCTCTAAGTTCCTGTTTGCTATAGCAATTAGATCATCAAAGGTCTGTGATACCAGATATTTGATAGACAGTTCTGGAAGAGAGGTCTGTGACTCGTTCAAAAATGCCTTCAGTTCCTCAAGAGAAAATTGAAACTGAGAGTTAATATGAACATCTCTCCCTGCCTGAATGTTAATAGACTCATCACCAGAGTCTATCTTCTGCTTGTTGAACATTGTAACTCCTAGAAACGTGTATCTCTGCCAGATTGGATATTTATGGATTTCTTGCCTGACTTTATCTTTTGATTAGCCAAACTGCGCTTGTTCCGTATCTTTATTGTGAGCACAGCCAACAGAACTGCTGCAATACCAGAGATTACGTACGTTCCAAGACCACTAAATAACCACTCATGATTATCCTGTAGGTAATTTATAAACTTTTCAATGAGTTCCATCATGCTCTCTGAGTTGAATTTAATAAAAGGAGGTTAGTATTGGGCACTAGAACGTCGTTGTGCTCAAGTGGTAATTTGCCTCAACCAAGTTCCTGAATCTTTGAGATGAGATATCTTCTATGCGTGCCCAATGTCGGGTAGAGATAGGGGGATTTGCATATCCCCCTTATAAACCTATTTCATTCGTTTATTGATAAGTTTGAATAGCGACTCAAAGCTATCGATTACTTCTTCTGGAAGATAGTTTTCTTTTCCTTCGGAGAGTTTACCCATAAATATTCTTGCTGGTTTTGCTTTTACAAACTGCTTCTTTAATCCGAAATCCTTCATCGCTTTTTCGAATCGTTTACAGACCCTTGGAATATTATCGTTGTATTTGAGATCATCAGTTATTTCATCCCTGTAGGCTTCCTCTGCGAGAGAAAGAAAGTAATCTGAACCAAAAAGGTCTTCAATATCCAATTCAGTGACATCGCTATCTATTGCTTCAGAAACTAAGATGACGTTTCTTTTAGATAGCTTGTGATTAGCTATCAAATCGGTCTTAGTGGCAATTGCATCTTTCTCATGATCGAGTAACACCAATAGATTGAGGTGTTGAGACGATAACAAACTCACTAAGTATGGTATTTTTTGAGCCCCTCCAGCTGGAGTTATAGTTATTTTATCCATTAGACCTGTCCTACCCAACGATTTCAGGTATTCAGACATCGAGGACAGGTACCAAAAATCCGTAACCCCTTCAACAACCAAATTGTTTGAACCGATAAATAGCGACTGAGAAACTTCATATCCGAGCGCCGCTTGTAAAGGGAATAACGTAGTTGAATCACCAGTGGGATCATTAGTAACTGTTGTTCCTTTTTCTTGGCATATATTCACGGTCTTAACCGTAGAAAGTTGCTTTGTTGGGACCAAGAAAGGTGAATGCGTTGTATAAATAATCTGATTGCTAAAGTCGTCATCAAGATGTTTTAACAAGTCACTTTGAGATTTTGCGTGCAGATAAAGTCCTGGCTCATCTAGAAGAATGATCGCATTTTCTGCATCCCCGCCGTGTGTATCTGCAAAAAACGTAATATAGAATGAAAAGAACCACCTAAAACCTCGGCTCCTTTCGTTAAGGTTAACTTCAACATCATAAGTAGACGTTGGGTCAGATACGTAGGTATCAAAAAAGTTGCCATCCAAATTGAAGCGGACTTTTAACTCGCGGTCTGTCCATAAGCGTCTAATTTCACTGGTAACAACAGCCCCTGCTCTATTAACGAGCTGGTTTCGTGTCTCAGGATCTGATGCTAACTCTTGGAGCTTAGATGGGTCTATATCCGCAACCTTACACAATTTAATGAAACCCTCGTCCTCCGCAGTCAACTGGTGATTTTGTCTGTGCTGACTGAGGATGCTGAGGTTTTGATGTCCATCCAAATGTGGGTATTCATCGATATATACAAAAACAGGGAGGCATTCCATTATAAAGTTACGGGCTTTTTTCTCTTGTTCGCCATCATCTAAAGCCATAACTATTTGTACGAACTCATCTTTCAGGTCGAGGAAGTCGTCTTGTTTTTCTAACGTGTATTGCGCGGCACCTCTAAGCACTTGGTCATATTGGTCTAAAACTGCTTCCAACCAACTATTGGCAGAATGTGTAGCTGTTGCTTTCAGCATGCTTACCTGCTGCACAGCAGTATCGACGCTATCAGCATTTTCATCTGTTTTTAAAGCATCTAGTAGCGTAACTATTTTATCAATATTTCTGTTTATTGCTTTTGTATCTAAGCTCAGGTCTTTTAAGCCGGAGAAACCAATATATCTAGTGCTTCCGTATCGGCGGGCAATAGTGACAGTTGAAACCTCAGACGCTCTAGGAAAAATCGAAGACAGGGATTCTCTTTCCTCCTGTGACAACCTCCATTCGGTGTTAAGGAATGGTGTGTTTTCATCCTGTTCAGCAAGTCTGCGATGGCGCGGGAAGTTCTTTATGGCTTCAATATCAGTTATGCCACCCGGAGGATTTAAGTGTTGAAGAGCAAGTAAAATGTTGGACTTGCCACTTTCGTTACGACCTAGTATAGCTGTTAAATCATTTGTCGTAATCTCACCACTATCATTGATTGAACGAAAATTTCCAACTCGGAACTTAGTGAGTTTCATCATTATTCCTTTTAAGAACTACTACTGACAATCTGCGCTAGAATCGCCGCTATTGCCGTGGCAAAAGCACCAGTCAGCGCAACCCAAACCTTCATATTGTTGTGTCTTGAGTCTTCTTTAAGACGTCGATTCTCGGCTTCTAACCCAATCATATTTGTTACTAGGTTAAGGAGTATCTGCATTTCTTCAGAGGACAATGGTGCTGACCATTCCTTGAGACTGCTTTCTCCCTCAATTTGTTTCTTAACTCTTCTCGCATACCTGATATGCAGAGAGTACAAAGGTTCTTTCTGGGCACTTAGATTAGAGGATTTTCTAAAAAAGGCGGGGTATCCATCAAGAACATTCTCTACATCTTCTACATCCAAGCCAATGCTATCAGCTATGTTTCTTGGTGTTCTGCTGTTCCATTTTTCATGAGCACCTAGATGCTGAATTAATGCGACTAAACAGTGAAAATCGTTTGTAAAACTACGCTCGACGACCTCAGAAACGAGTGTAATTGGTTTCGCGCTATCCATTTTATTAGCTTACCTATTGAATATGTCATATTTAGAGACCACACTGAAGGTGCCTCCTATTAGCTCGTTGTTATTTTTTGAGCATACCAGACAGAAAATAGAGTGATAATCGTTACTCATTGTTTTTACTTAAAACTTAACGATGATTTACCCAAAACTAGATAGCTCTTCAATAATCAAGTTTAGCTTTGGGTGTGGAGTGTTTTCTGAGTCAATTGATACAGCGATCTTTCTGTTACCCATAATCCGTGCGTGGCTATCTCTTATGTGGTTAGTTGCACTATATAGTCATAAGTAATATTTGTTCAAATGGGAGTGCTCAGAAATGTTATGAATAACAACTCTAAACAGAAAAGGGGCATTTTTGATTTTGACTGATTTGTGCAACAGACTGTTGCACAATTAGAAGATTGGATTGGAGTTGTTGCAGAATTTGCAACAACTGAGGCTTTCCTCGAAGCCTTAGTACTTGATACTAGAAAAGTATGTATCCGAGTGTTAGGCCCACAACCATTATGATGATACTGGTTAACGTCATATTGTTGTCGACCCATTCATCAAGCTTACTCATTCGAAGTTCCTCTTTCTTTGCTAATCATGTCAAAACCATGTTCAACTCCATAAATTACTTCACGTAGAAGTGCCTTATTTGGTGAATTCAAATTAGCAATGACTCGACCAATTTCATTACCCAAGTCACAAAACTCAATATCACCATCTGGAAGGCTATCAAGTGCTAACTTGAGGTTTGAAAGAAAAATATCAGGGTTCAGCAAATCTAAACTAGGTTCATCGAAAACCTCATTTCGGTTGGCCATGAAATCATCTGTAACCCGTTCACCCCCGTCGGCGAAGGATATCCAATCAGGTTTTGTTTCGCTCTTTGCAAGCAAATCACTGTGGGTATTATAAGGAGTCATCCCTTCTAGCAACTCTTTTTCGGTCAACTTTTTCTTGCTCATCGCATACAACCTGACAGGATATTTAGATTAGTTGCAGTATAGCAAAATCAGCTAGACTGCCGTTAGAACGAATACGCTGAAACAAACTTCGGGGCAAAAACGAGTTTGCGAAAAGTGAGGGACGTCAGGCAAACTAGGCTTGCTATGAGAACATGTCCACTTGAAATTCAGCTTTTTTGTTATGAAGCCCACGGGCTTCCAACCAAGAGTAGAATCGACTTCGAGAAATCGATACACCACGTTCGTTTAGTTGCCTAAGAATTTCAATTTTGGTGGTCTTGGTGTCGAGAAGGTTCAATATAAACGCTGTATGCTCATCAAGCCTTGATTTCACCTTCTGCCCCCTCTGACGGCCAGATGATAGCCCTTTGGCCTTACGTTTAGCGTGACCAGCTTTGGCTCGCTTTGAGCGCTTCTGGGCTTCTACGGCGCTGGCAAAAGATTGCCCAATAACTGTAAAAATGATTTCAGCATTATCAACGTTCTCTGAGCTTATGATGGTGTCGTTGTATGCTAAGTGTAGCTCTCCGTATGAGGCTATTTGACCAATGGCACCTACTAGCTCCATAACTTTATGGCGACCCAACCGAGTGATATCCGATACAATGATACTTTGTTGAGAGGTGATGAGAGAAAATAACTTCCGCTCGCTCAACTCTGTCTTGGTGGCAGACTCGTGCTCTTCTATCCAATCCGTTATTTGTATGCCACGTTTAGCAGCGTACGCCTTGATAGCTTCTCTTTGTGATTCGCCATCGGCTCTTTGTGAATCTGATACTCGAATGTAGCCAATCATGCCTGCCCCCAAGTTAAGAGTTAATTGCTCATGGAAGCTTATTTGCTGTTTAGGTAGTCTAATACGACTTCATGGTGATCTTTGGTCTTGAACTTATTAAATACATGCTCAAGGTTACCAGACTCATCAATCAGGAAGCTTGTTCGTACTACCCCCATATTTTCGCGGCCCATAAATTTCTTGAGTTGCCAAACATTGTACTTTTCACAAACTGTGTGGTCTTCATCGGCTAGCAAAGTGAAATTAAGCTCTTGCTTGTTGATAAAGTTAGTTAATTTTTGCGGTGTGTCTGGACTGATACCAAGAACAACAACATTGTGGGCATCTAACTCAGCTTTAGTATCTCGTAACCCTTTAGCCTGAACTGTGCAGCCAGGTGTTGAAGCGCGTGGGTAGAAATAGAGCAATACCTTTTTCCCCTGAAACTCGGATAGCGTCACTGGGTTATTGTCTTGGTTATTCAGGGTAAAATCTGGTGCGATTTCTCCAGCTTCGATTGCCATTGGTTTTGTCCTTACTTTCTCAATTAATGGTATTTGGCGTAGCATTATTCGCTACGTCCTTTTTAGTGCATTTTTATTACGTTAGAGTGTACGTTTTTATCGTTAATTAAGTGTCCTGTCTAGTGTTCACACTAAACAGGACGACCTTTGGGGTTACAGTGCTAAAAGCTACTTTGGTTTTCTAAATTGGGGAGCAATAACATTGTCTAAACGAGATGATACGATTTTATCCATCGCTTTTTCTCGCTGACTTTCATGTAACATCTCCATTAGTTCTTGAACGATCTTAATATGAGTGGCTGCTTGAACAGCTAATGCCTCTTTATGGCTTTGAGCTTCGTCGTAATACTCTTTTTTCTTCTTATTTGCCTGTGCTCTTTCTCCTTTGAGTGCCTTTATTTCTTTTTGAAGCACTTCAATAGGGGAGTCAGCGGTTTCATCCTGAGCAATTTGTACTTCTAATGATTTATTTTTTATCATTAAAACGACGTCGTTATGCCTTCTGAGTGCGCCAGTGGAAAGGCCCGCTTCTTTTTCAACATTGCTATTGTTGATTTTGAGCTTGCCTTTTCGCGCCTTATTGCGCAGCTCTCTCGATGTCAACTTCGCTACATCACCATCCAGCAGCCTTTCCAATGCTTTGATTAGCTTATTTTTGGTTATCTGTGACATTATGAAATCACTCCGTATGGGATGAGTAAGTTCTTAACTTCATCAGGGAAAATGACAGGCTCATAGTCGATACCTAAATCATCCATAATGCGTTCAGCAGCTTGAACTTTAATGTAAGACTCCGTGGCGGTTTGAGGGGTGAGTTCGTCGTTTTCAATATCATAAAGCATGTGGATTTCGGCTTCTTTGCGCTTTGCTTCAGCAAATACGGCATCAACGATGTAATCATTCTTGCAGTCTACACATTCCATTAGGTTAACGAGCGTTCTTAAACCACAGGTGGTCGAAGTACAGTATATCCCTGGCGCAACAGCATGAATGTGTCGGTTTTGAGTTCGAATTTGCTTTTTCCAATAGGTTAGAGATAACATCTCATTATCTACTTTATCCTTGAATAAATTTCGGTCTGTTTTCATCATGTTCTTAGCAAACTCTTTGCCTTTCCCTCCGGCAACCCGCTCCTTGTTTGCCAGTTTCTGATAGATATTCAAGTAGATACGGGCTTTCTGGTCGATTCTTTCTTCATCAATGGCATTGGCAAGGTTTTGTTTCTTTTTCCTGAGCTTTTGAAACTTGCTGGCATTTTTTGCATAGTGCCGCGTCATTGCCATAGAGACATGGCTGAATTGCTGTTTCAGTTGCGGAAAACTGCAAAGCTCGTAGCCAATTAAGTAGTAAGCAAAAGAGCGGCGAAGTTGATGGCCTGTAAATTCATAGTTCTTACCCACTTCAAACGATAAGTTTGGGTCAGATGTTTTTAGGTCAACAATGTCATCATTGGTTAGCGCAAGCTCTTTACCTGTCGCATTTTCAAACCAAGCTTGAGAATGTCTTCCTATTTGCACTTTGCTTATTCCACTGAAATCCTCTTTTATTTTATGGAAAAACGATAGTGAGCTAGGATGTCGCTTTCTGAGTGGCGTGTGCAGTGCTTGAAGCACTTCATACGCTTTCATGCCGATTTCGGTTGTGACAAACTCATCTTGCTTTGATTGAGATCCTTTTGCTGTCTTGGATAGGTTGGCGTGGATAACGTGTATCTTCTGGCGGTTTATTGTTTCAGTTGTGCAGCCCTGAGCGGTGTTTAGGGCATACATCTCATCGGCTCTCATTCCTGTTCGAGCCATTAACCCCCATAGACAACCACCATTAAGCGTTTTAAAAAGCGATTGAGCCTCTATTAGATTGGTGATTGTCCACTGTCCAATCGTTAGGCTACGCTCGGTGTGGAACCTATCAATGTAGTCGGTCCTTATTTGTGGTTTATGAAGGCGCGTGAGAACCAGTGCCTCTTCTTCACTAGGAGAGTGAAGGGCGGTAAAGGTGCCTATAAAGGCCAGTGTACGTTTTTTACTTGATCCCGGTTTTAAATACCATTGAATCTTACCGTTTTTAGTTCGGGCTTCATCACTGACCAGATACTTCGCATATCCTTCATACACCTTATCAAAGTAGGTGGCGATGTATTCTGCAAGTTGCTCTAACTCATCACGAAGAGCATAAGCTTCATCAATAAGGGCCTCTGATCTTTGAAGACCCAGATAGTAGAGCCTTTGAGGGATGACGGTATACTGCTTAGCTTCTTTGATTGTTAAACCAAAATCAGAAGCGTTTAGTTTTTTGTTTAGGCTAACCTCAAACGGTAAGCCTCTCGCTTCTTTGTAAAGCCGATTTAACCCGTTGTAAATCGTTTCTCTTTCAAAGTCGATGTCAGTAAAGCCGGTTAGAGCCCAAGTCTCGAGTCGCTCGAAGTCCAAAGCAGACAGCGTATTAAACCCTTCATTTAAGAGTGGTGTGATGACTTTTTTTAGGTCATGTAATGCATCCCGAAGAGTGCCAAACGAGTGGCTTTGAGGTGATAGCCACATCATTTTAAGTAAAAGGGTTTTAAGCTGATTTTTTAGGTTGCGCTCAATGACTTTATCATCGAGCGTAAAATCTATGGTAAAGATGTGCTTTGCTTTTGGCTCAAAATAAGGCTGTAGCTTGCTCCAAGCGTCATCATCGCCAATTTTGCCTAATGATTCACCCGTAACAGTAAAGCCTATGTCAAGGCTTTCGATCTCATCCCAATCACCACGCTCAATAGCTGGCTTTAAAACATCCATTAAGTAATTTGCATGAGCACCAACATTTTCTTGTGCTTTAAGAAGCTTATTTTGATGCTCTAGGTCAGTGAGTTTTATCATTTTAGCCTCCGTCAGTATATGGATAAAAGAGCGTGATCGAGAGAGACTCTTGGGTGACGACTTTGGGAATTAAATCGCTTCATAGCCCCGTCAAACACATCGTCACTAGCCCCGTCTAGCGTATATTCAAACTGTTCAATTTTCTCATGAATATCACTTTTCGCATCAGGGTACATATCAAGTGTTTCTTTAAGAACATCTATGTATGAAATGAGCTTATAAACAGCTTCAACATCATCTACCGCCTTGGCTGATTGGCACTTGTAACACATATCAAATTCAGCACAAGGTAAGCTTATGCCTACTGCGTAGTTTGTTTCTCGCTGCGTGTTTTTGCCATCACTAATGGCTTGTTGCCCATTACAAGTTAGACCATTGGGGTTGGTTTTAGCATTCCCTGCTGTGCGCTTTTTTTCCCACTCATCGTGTGACAACATCGGAATGCCACGCCTTTTAACCACAATATCTTTTGCTTGCTCTAAGCTCGTTTCATCATCGAGGTTTTCAATGACTTCTATACTCTGAGATAGGATGACTTTATTTAATAATGGATGCCCGTTAAGGTAACTTCTCTCTAACGTTTCCTTCGCGTTTTGGAGTAAGCTTTGAGCGCCTTGAATCCCACCCTCAGCATAGGCTTGGTTACTGGTCATTTCTCGCCAGCGACTCGATTGAAGAGAGAGGTAGTAATGGTTTGGTTCAACAGACCAAGTCCGCATTAGCTCTGCTGAAATAGGGCTGATGCCCTCCCAATCTTTAGGGGTGTCATTTCTATTTTTTGCTAAAAGCAGTCGCTCATATTTCTTGGGCTGCTTGTTTGCTTTTTCATTCGCGTATTGCTCAATCTCTTTGATTACAGCTAAATCAGAAGCGGGGACTTTAAAGAAGGCGCCGATGCCATTCCTATATTTAAAAGAAACGGTAACATTGCCATTGCTGTCTTTTTCGGAGTATGTGAGCGGAAGTAAAATCCCTTTAAGCGGTAAGTCGGTGTAGCAAGATAAAAGACAATAGGCACTATTGGTCGCCCCTTGCCCTGCTTTGGTTTTGCTTGTTGCCTTTAGTTCTTTATGAACAATAGAGCGACCCAGGTGATTAATGACTTTCTTTAACGTGATAGTTTGTTGGTTTCGATGGGCGTAAAACAGCTCTTTGAACCAAGGTAGGCTTTCAGCCCTATATGGAGATAGCAGGTGTAGTTGGTTAACGAGCCTTTTATTTATCTCTTGCAAATTAAAGGTATGATTCACATCAGCGTGATTATTAAGGGTAAAAAGTAACTCAGAGCCATCTTCACTGTTACCGTACAATTTGGACAGTCGCTCTAGTAACTGTATAAACTTTACCCCGCCACGCTTATCCACGTCAAACTGCTCACCCACCAATAGGGCATCGACTGCTTTGTTCGCTCTAGGCTTATGGCTTGAGACCTTTACCACTTGTAGGCTCTTATCTCGCTCTTCTGTATGAACCTTAATTGGGTGGGCAATATCTCGAATGTTACTGTCATTGAGTGAAGTGAAAAAGCACAACAGATGATAGGCAGCACCCATTGTGAGATTAAAGGCTGCGCCAGAATTAACAGCGGTGCCAACTTTACTGCGACTTGTAATTCGCGCTTCCAATGATGTTGGGATTTGAATCACTTCCTCATGTTTACCAAGGGCAAGAATAAAGGGAAGCGTTTCTGGTAAGGGGATGTTGTTTTCTTTGGCAGCAATAAGCTGTGGCGCAACAGTGAAGAATAACGCCTCTAACCGTGTCACAAGAAGCTTTTCTTCCTTATCTGAGTACCCCTTATATGGCGTATTTTCTCCTACAAACCCCCTATGAAGTAAAGCCCAATCAGAAATAGGCAAGCCACACCAATCGAGTGCATTGCGAAGTGCTGTAAGCATGCTCGGTGCTGTCGATTCTTTAATCCCTAACTCATCACCATTATTGTATTCCCATAGGCGTTTTGAAGGGCTAAACATTTTGATACGATGCCTTAACTCGCCATCGTTGCCAGCAAACTTTAGATAACCACTTTCGGTGAATGGGTCAACATTTACCGTATCACAAAAAGCAATATAGGAGCGTAAATTTTCGTAGAATGAACTGATGGTTCTTGCTGAGTTACCATTACTGACATATTGGTTAGCTTTTTCGCAAAAGCGTCTAATAAATACGGTTCGGCTGTCTACTTTTTCACTTTCCTTGTTATTCCTTAAATGCAATAGATGGGAAACATCGATCTGCTTTGGTTGACTTGAGTTCGAATCTTTATAAGGAATCGTCAGATTTAAAGAAATGACATTTTGACTGTTGTGCACACGCTTAATGGTTTTTGAATGTCTTGCGATTTTACTTTTCGCCATTAAGACCAACCTCCGTTTATTTTGCGGTTTTTGGCCTTAGCCATGCTGATTTGGTCGTCCAGCTTATTCATGTACTTAATGTACTTTTCAGTGGTTGACGTGCTTGCATGCCCCATTAATTGAGCTAATTCATCCATCAGGTAGTCATAGCCAACACCGCGTTCTTTTGACTCCTTCCAAAGCCAATGAGTGGCAAAGGTCGAACGCAAATCATGAATACGGTAATACCAAGAAGAGTTCACTTCTCGTATCTGTTTTCGAAGGTTTGAAAAGTACGTTTCTAAAGTATTGACCGAGTAAGGCGTCCCTTTATTTGAAAGAAATAGGTAATCTACGGTATCTAACTTCTCTCCTGACGGAACAAGCTCATTGCGTTTGGTTAGGTTTTTAAGTCGTGCGTGACTTTCTTTGTATATCTCTAGCTCTTCGTACAGCGTAATGGGAATGTCGACGGTGCGTTCCTTACTGCCTTTTGTGCGAGTGATTTTGACTGGTACTGCGTCCAAATCACTGTAGTCAGCCTTTCCTATGTCATTAGCGGGGAAGTGAATGGCTTCGTCAATTCTAAGCCCCGCGTCGGCGCATAGCCGATAGATTAATTCTGTCGACTTTGGGAGAGACGTTACATGCTCATTAAATAAAGCCTTGTGATCAGGGTGCATAGGCTTGAGTTTTTTATGGGCGGGTGTGTTCTCTTTTTTAGGAAACATCCTCATGATATTGGAGGCTTCATAAGTACGTTCAGAGCCGGATTTTGTGTGAGCCAACATATCGTGTTGGTTTAACTCTTGAAGCGCAGTTCCAGTTGTGTAGTGGGTAACAATATTCCGATCGTTATTTTTGATGTGGCCGTATTTTTGCATCCATTTATAGAATCCAATCACGGCACTCATATAACTTCTAGCGGTAGATAAACTAAAAGCTTCATCGCCATTAGCACCTTCAATATTATTGCAGTTTGCAAGCAGAAACTCAGCAAACCGCCAAGGTGCCCCTTCTTCTTCATACTTGGACAACGTTTTATAGGTTAGGTATTCAGGTGGTATTTCATGACCATCTTCATCTACTTGAGAGTAGTGAGTGGAACGTAAGCGCGTCATAAACCCCGCATTCTAATCACCTAGCCCGAATAATAAGATCAAACCTCCAACCCAAAGGAGATTTGAAATGGCCAAACGACGCACTAACCAAGAATGGCGAACCCTGTTCGAACACTATGAATCCAGCCAACTATCACAACGATTATTCTGTGAACGTAACGGACTGAGCCTCTCCACTTTTTACGCTAAGCGCCAACAGTTAAAGCACATCGAAAAACCGAACACGGTTGGCTTTGTTAAAGCAGAAGTCGTTGAAAAGACCACAAAGTATCAAGCCACTCACGTTGTCGTTGCCAATATGGCGCTGCTCGTCAATGATGTTGAACTGAGCATCCCACAAGGCACGCCAGCGACCTATCTCGCAGAGCTTATCGGTGCGCTGTCATGAAACGTATGCTCAGTGCTCCCGAAATCTATCTCTATCGCGAAAGCGTCGATTTTAGAAAGTCCATCAACGGCCTCGCTGCGATTATCGAAAATGACACCGACTTGCCCTTGGGCAGCGGCGCACTGTTCCTGTTCACCAACAAACAGCGCGACAAAATCAAAGTGCTGTACTGGGATAAAACAGGCTTTGCTCTTTGGTACAAGCGCCTTGAAAAAGCCAAGTACAAGTGGCCATCAAAAGAGCAAAATGAGGTGTTTACCCTAACTCAATTCGAGCTTGACAGACTGCTTTCTGGCTTCACGATTATCGGCCATAAACCCGTTAGAATAAACGATTTTACAATGACTTAAGCGATAATATAGCCATATCCACCAAGCATTAACGGCATGATTTTAGTATAATCAATGCCATGAAAAAGACGCCAAATATCAACTCAGAAAGCCAAGATGTTGCCGAGCTACAAGCGATGGTGAAAGCGCTGTTGGCGTCAGAAACCCAATTGAAACAAGAGCGTCAATCGCTGCTTGAACAGCTCAAACTTGCCTTCGACCGTCAGTTCGCTAAACGCTCGGAGGCGTTAAAGCCTTACGATGAATCTCAAGGTGATCTCTTCAACGAAGCGGAGTGTGAGGCCGCTAAGGAAGAAGAGGTTGAAGTTGTCACAACGACCATCACAAAGAAGAAACGTGGTAAACGCAAACCACTGCCAAAGACCTTGCCTCGTGAAGTTATCGAACTCGATTTAAACGACGATGAAAAGCAGTGCACTTGCTGTCAACATAACCTGCATAAAATCGGTGAAGACCGTAGCGAGAAACTTGAGTTCACGCCAGCGGTACTAAAAGTGTTGGAATATGTTCGTCCTAAATATGCTTGCCGCCAATGCGAGCAAACAGAAGACAAAAACCACGTCGTTCAAAAGCCAGCGCCGCAAAGCATTATCCCGAAGAGCTTCGCCACAGAAAGCTTGTTGGCCAATATCATCCTCGGCAAATATCAATACGCGATGCCACTTTACCGCCAAGAATCCCTGTTTACCCAGTCGGGTATCGAACTCTCACGAACCACCATGGCAAGGTGGATTATCCAAGTCAGTGAGAAGTTCGCTCCACTTTACGCGGCCTTAAAAACGCACCTACTTGAGCAAGTGGTGATTCAGGCGGATGAAACGCCGCTCAATGTCCTCAAAGAAGATAAACAGTGTTATATGTGGCTTTACTGCTCGGGCGCAGACTCGCCTGAAGCCGCCCTCCCTAATGTGAGAAATATCGTCTTGTACGACTATCAAAACAGTCGAGCTAGGGCGTGCCCTGTTGCCTTCTTGGGGGATTACAGTGGTTATCTACAAACCGATGGCTATGGTGTTTATGATGGGCTTCATCTCGTCACCAATGTCGGTTGCTTGGCGCATGCTCGGCGCAAGTTCATGGAGGCGAAAAAGCTGCAAGGCAAAGGCAAGTCAGGCAAAGCGGATAGTGCATTGGCTAAAATCCAGAAACTCTATGGAATAGAATCACGCTTAAAAGGTGCCTGTGCCGAAAAACGGAAAGCAGAGCGCCAAGAGCATGCTAAGCCGATACTGGATGAGCTTTATGAATGGATGACAACTCAGAAAGTGCTTGAGTCTAGCCCGCTGGGTAAAGCGATAAAATACACGCTCGGTCAGTGGCCGAAGCTGAGCCGCTATATCGATGACGGTCACTTATCGATAGACAATAATCGTGCTGAACGCGCAATAAAACCGCTGGTTATAGGCAGAAAGAACTGGCTCTTCTCGACCAATCCCAATGGAGCTGAAGCGAGCGCGATGCTTTACAGTATCGTCGAGACAGCGAAAGCCAACGGCCTTATCCTTTACGACTACATGGTTAAGTGCATGAAAGAGCTAGCGAAATCTGAGCCTGATATCGATGCACTCCTGCCTTGGAACTTCCAACACTAACAATATCGCCCCGTGGGATCATGGGGCGGATACAGTGGAACCTAGATAACGAGTGAAAGCTAGCAAGCCTTTCGCGATGGAGCCAGTGTCTTTGACGGCCTCTTCACCACGCAATTTAGACACTAGGTATAACGATTGTGGATAAACAATAGTCCCATCAGGAGCAATGATGATATCGGTTTTCTTTAGGCGTGATTCCAGATTGGAAGGGGAAAGGTAGGGAGAATGTGTCTCCTCTCCAGATTCAGTATTGGTACTCTCTGAAATTTTCAGCTTGGCTAATGTATCGACTTCGACGGAAAACAGTCGGTAGTCATCATAAACATCGGAACATTTTTCTTCATGCGTTTCTATCACAAAACAATCCTCGATATGTTACCCACATATCAAAGATAGATTTGTCATAAAGAAACATCAAGGTTATTTGTCATGAAAAATTTCTAAGGGTAAACTTCTTCTCACCCCATACGCCAAACTGCTCAGCAACCACGTGGTCTTCATCGGATAATAAAGTAAAGTTTAAGTGATCACGTTCAATGAACTTTCCTAAACGCTTAACGGGATCGGTGCTGACTCCGAGTACCACTACGTTGTGAGCATCGAGTTCCGCTTTTACATCTCGAAGGCCTTGAGCCTGAACAGTACAACCTGGTGTCATGGCTTTAGGGTAAAAGTAGAACAACACCTTTTTCCCTGAGAAATCAGCAAGGGAAACGGTATTTCCATCTTGATCTAAAAGTGAAAAAGCAGGTGCTGGCGTGCCTGCAGTAAGCGTTTTCATTATTCTTCCTTTTTTATTGACTGTTTTTTATAAAGTTGAGCGAACCTTGTACATCCAGTGTCTTGCATAAACTGTCAAATTCTTCTTGTAGTTGCATTAAGTTACACCCTGAATCGACACTGGCGGTAATGGCAATATGAAATTGGTTGTGATCAAGATGTAACTTCGATTTATGAATCGTCTGCGCACTCAGTGAAGCCATACCAATATTACGATTGGCAAAAAATTGAGTGAATTTCTCTGTTAGGCCAATTTTGTCTTCAGACTCAACAAACACTTCAACCGTATAGGCATTATCTTGATAATCATGAGGTGATGTACGTTTCATGATAGTGATGAGATCATGTTGTTGGCCTAATAGAGGTAAGGTTGTCTCTACTCGGGTGATGTGGTTTGTATTGCCAGAGACCAGCATGATGAGCGTGAACTCTTTGCCAAACAACGCAATTCGGCTATCGATGATATTGCAGCCTGATTGCGTAACTAAACGTACCACTTCATTACAGATACCAGGGCGGTCTGTCCCTACAGCAGTGATCACTAGATGCTGAGTCATAATATCGCTTCACTTTTATCGTTTTGGGCATGTTATCACAGTTAAATTATAGAGGAACGGTGGTGGAATAGCTTTTTAAGAACTCCGTCTTGAAAATAACGTGTTGTTGACATCGACATATTCAGATCCGCTATAAAGTTTGCCCTTAATTGATGTTGTTTGTTAAACCTCTAACATCTGATAAATATTCATCCAAATGGGCTGATTAAGCGAATTTAATCCCTTGTGTTTTTCAATCGCCTTACAGTACCATGCAGAAAGTAACAAATTAGGGAGATGGACATGTTTTCAGGAAGTATCGTAGCGCTCATTACACCGTTTAATCATGATGGTGAGGTTGATTTTGTTAGTTTGAAGAAGCTGGTGGACTTTCACGTGACAGCCGGAACTGACGCCATTGTTGCCGTCGGAACAACGGGTGAATCTGCCACGCTAACCGTTGAAGAGCATGTCAAAGTTGTCGCAAAAACCGTCGAGTTTGCCGAAGGACGTATTCCTGTGATTGCGGGAACGGGTGCGAATGCTACTCATGAGGCGGTAACGTTTAGCCGTTTATTAAATAATACAGGTATTGCTGGCTGTTTAAGTGTGACTCCTTATTACAATAAACCAACCCAAGAAGGTTTATTTCAACACTACAAAGCAATTTCTCAAGAGACTGATATTCCACAGATTCTCTATAATGTACCTGGCCGTACCGCGGTGGATTTACGCCCTGAAACGGTTGCCCGCCTTGCTGAAATTAAAACGATTGTCGCCTTAAAAGATGCAACGGGTGATTTGAGCCGAGTGGCTCTGCATCGTGAACTTTGTGGAAAAGACTTTATCTTATTAAGTGGTGATGACGCGACAGGTTTAGAGTTCGTTAAATTGGGTGGACAAGGCGTGATTTCGGTGACGAATAATATTGCCGCTAAAGATATGGCGCAGATGATGCACTTAGCATTACAAGGCCGATTCGACGAGGCTGAGCTTATTAATCAACGTTTAATGCCTTTGCATAAAGGTCTGTTTGTTGAGTCGAGCCCGATCCCAGTGAAATGGGCTGCTCACAAAATGGGATTGATTACAAATGGTGATCTACGTCTACCTTTGACTGAACTGTCTGAACCAGCACGACCAGCTGTTGCCCAAGCCATGACCGAAGCTTGTATCTTCTAAATCGATTCAATATTGTGCCGAGGTTTTTTCCTCGGCAGTCTAGGAGTTTTAATGAAATTTACTCATCAGCTAGTTATTAGTTCACTAGCTGTTTTTGTTTTAAGCGCATGTGCTGGTAACCCTTCTCAGCGTCGCCAAGCAAAAGATGATTTTGCTTATTTAGAAACCCCTGCTTTAAAAGAGTGGCAACTTCCAGAAGGAGCCACCCCGCAGTTTTATCTTAACTACCAAATACCAGAAGGTGAATTCCAAGGTGGTATTGGCCGCAGTGTGGACATTCGTCCTCCTCAACAAGTCTTAGAATTGATCCCTGGTGCGCGTGCAGAGCGTCAAAATGGCGAAGTGACATTATGGATGATCAAGCAAGATGAAGCCGATAAGGTGTGGCAAACTGCGTTAGCCATGCTTAAAGAGCGAGATATTGGTATCGCTGCACAAAGTGAAAACCAGATTGATACTGATTGGGTGACTTGGGTTTCCGAAGATGAAGAAGTTGAGATTGGTAGCCGCTACCAAATCTCACGGGTAATGGCGAATAATCGTTTTGGCTTTAAGATTTCATTGACTGGTTGGCGTGAAGGTGGCAAAGAGATGTCAGTGAGTGCCACCAATAAAGAGCGTTATAATGCGTTCATGACCAATTTGGTCACGGCTCGTTACGATACCGATCTACGTCAAGAAGCAGCACGTAAAGCTCAACAGTTGGTTAAACAGATCCCCATTACGATGGGCAGTGACCGTAGTGGTTTCCCTGTAATTATTGCTCGTACCTCTTACGATGTTCTGTGGCAACGTTTGCCTAATCTTATGCCGCAGATCGGTTTTGCGCTCGAAGAGCGCAACCAATCTCAAGGTACAATAAAAGCGAAATACTCCGCGCCAGATGACGCTTTTTGGCAAGACATTGGCGTGAAACCTATCTCGCTGAAAAGTGGAACTTACACCTTCTTATTAGGTGATCTAGGCAACCGTACCTCGATCAACGTGACCAATTCAGCTGGCAAACCGGTGGAAGAAGAGCTATTGAAAGATATGGTGCCTGTACTGTCGGCGATTGCCGAGCGTCAGTAATTGTGATGACGAATCCATGAAAAATAAAGGGACGAAAGTCCCTTTATTTTTGCTCTGAATCTGAGTCTTCGTGCTTATCAAGTTCGTTGAGTTTATCCAGATCACTCTTTTTCCCTTTCAAGCCAAATTTCATGTTAGCCGTGTATTTCAGCGCGGCAATATTACCGATAAACACCGCTAAGATTACAATAGTGATAACCCAAGGGTTGGTAATGAATTCCATATCAGGACTCCGGTTGGCTGATGTTAACAATGTACTGAGTGTAGATCCGATCTAAGTTCTCTTGTACCGTCGACACACCTAGGAGCGGCATGTTTTCAAGCTGTGTCGCCAATATGCTTGGCGTCAACAGGTTAAGACAGTCTTTAGCCGCTGTTTTGTGGCTAATATGCCAAGGTTCAAACGCAACACCGCCTTTCTTTCCTTGGTAGGGGAAGAAAAAACCAAACTTAGGTAAATGCTCTTTCATCCATTGATAAAAAGGAGCTTGGTGGCCTGAGAGATATTCCCACGGTTCAAGCTTGAGTGTGACACCTGTCGGTAATGCTTTGCGATCAAAAACATCAAAGTCACACCCCCAATGGTGGCGGCTGCTACCGGGCAGCGCTGACCAGCGCAAAATCGTGAATATCTTTTGTTCTTCGCTTAACTGAGCAGGGTTTACCGGTTGACTGTTATTATCAAGTAATTCGGCTTGCCCTGACATTTTCCGATTCCAGATGTTCAACTGGCGTTCAAAATCACGAAACCCACTGGCGATATGGAAATCAAAACCAGCGTCGTCAGCCGCTTGCTTTAGAGCGAGCAAATCTTGGATCACCCCGGGGTGAACCAAGAAAGATTTCTGCCCAATCAGCACTGATGTTAAATGGGAGTCGGTTTGTCCGGTCAACTGCTCTGGAGTCATGGGTTACACCAATAAATTCTCTAGGGTTTTTTGGTACATATCCGTCAGTTTCTCTAAATCGGCAATCTTAACGCACTCGTTAACTTTATGAATTGTCGCGTTAACAGGACCAAGTTCGACCACTTGTGCGCCCATCTGGGCAATAAAGCGTCCATCAGATGTGCCCCCTGTCGTCAATAGCTCTGGGGATTTGTGGTTCACCTCATCGACGGCTTTAACGACGGCAGTCAGTAATGAGCCCGTATCGGTCAAGAAAGGTTGGCCGCTTAATGTCCAGCGTAATTCATAATCCAATCCATGGGCATCTAAGATAGAATGCACGCGGCGCTTGATCTCTTCATCGGTTAACTCGGTACTGAAACGGAAGTTAAACTGCACGTCAAACTCACCGGGGATGACGTTTGATGCTCCCGTGCCAGCTTGCAAGTTTGGAATTTGGAAGCTGGTCGGTGGGAAATAAGCGTTCCCTTCATCCCATTTTATTGCCGCAAGTTCGGCTAACGCAGGCAAGGCTTGGTGAATCGGGTTATTAGCAAGGTGAGGATAAGCAACGTGTCCTTGAATCCCTTTTATCTGTAGATCGCCTGTAATTGAGCCACGACGGCCATTTTTTATCACATCGCCCACATTTAATGTACTCGATGGCTCACCGACGATACACATATCAATTGGCTCATTACGCGCCATTAACGTATCGACTACGCGAGTGGTGCCATTGATGAATGGCCCTTCTTCATCTGAAGTGATCAAAAAGGCAATCGAACCTTGATGGTTAGGGTGCTGTTCAATAAAGCGCTCGACAGCGACAACCATGCAAGCAAGCGAGCCTTTCATATCTGCCGCCCCGCGCCCATGTAAATAACCATCAATTACAGTAGGTTCAAACGGCGCTGTATGCCACTGCGCCAAAGGACCCGCGGGAACCACATCCGTATGGCCAGCAAAGGCAAAAAGAGGCGATTGAGTGCCGCGGCGAGCCCAAAAATTAGTGGTATCTTCAAAGACCATTGTTTCCACTTCAAACCCTAGCGCTTGTAAGCGTTTAATCATCAGGTCCTGGCAACCTGCATCCTCAGGAGTTACTGATTGGCGACTAATGAGATCTTTTGCGAGCGCCAGTACAGGGCTGTCTGTCATCCTTGAAATCCTTGTATTAAGAGAAAATAGCAACGTATTGCTGAGCATTAAAACCGAGATGGTAATGGGTATCGACCAATAAAATAGGTCGTTTGATCATAGCAGGCTGTTCAACCAGCAAGGTCACAACACTGTGAGCATCTAACGACTCTTTTTGTGAGGGCGTGAGCTGACGAAAGGTTGTACCGCGTTTATTGAGTACATTTTCCCAACCAAGCGCTTGGCAAAATTGAGCCACGAGCTCGGCATCAATACCTTGTTTGCGGTAGTCATGAAATTGGTAATCCACCCCCGCAGCTTCCAACCATTTCCGTGCTTTTTTAATGGTGTCGCAGTTGGGAATGCCATACATGGTGATCGTCATAAAAATCCTTGTTGAGGCGTATTATTTTTTTAATGGTCAAATCCTATCAGGAAGCGCTGTGGCTTACAAAATAGAGATGCTTTTATTTCGTTGTTTAAAAAAATGTGTTTCAGTTGCTTACGATTGGAAAGTTATTGATCGAACGCAACACTCTAAATGTGAAAACAGAAATAATGAAGCGGCACAGTAATAGGAGGTGTCAATGGAACTGAGTCCTGTTTTTGCAAGGCGACTGTATTTAGCTTTGTTAGTAGAAAGCCTTGAAAGACCAAACGTGCCCAAACTCATCGAAAAAACGGGGTGGCCTCGCCGTACGATTCAGGATGTCCTGAAAGCACTGCCAGGAATAGGGATTGAACTGATGTTTGTTCAAGATGGAAGGCGTCACAATGATGGTTACTATCAACTCTCTGATTGGGGGCCATTTGATAGTCAATGGGTATTAGATCGTCGCTGTGATATTGCGACTAGCCTTGGATTTAGTGCATAAGCCAGCATTTGCTGGCTTTTTTTATGGTGTTTTCATATCCACATTGGGTAAGCAACGATAAACAGTACCGAAAATCGTGACAGAGGTTTTGAAATAATTGGAGTAGTCGAGCGTTACTGTATCGCCTCCCAGTTGATGAGCGTGAGTTTTTAGCTCGTTTACCGCCCTTCGAATCAATCTGTCATTGGGAATGAGCCAAGAGCTGAACCAGTAACCTTCACTGCCTGTCACATCCCCTAACCAGTCACACTGACCAGCATCAAATCCGGCATCAGTACGGATCTGGATGCGATCTGCATCGTTTGGGAGTGGGTTGTGTGATGAGCTACAGCCTATCATTAGCGCTGTCAGCAATAATATAGAGAGTCTTTTCATAAGTTTAACCTTTCAGAACTAGATAAGAGATAAAACCAAGCCAGCTCACGATCAGCAGTGCCCAAGGTAACCATGAGGTCGATACCAAGCTGGATGCAGTTTCAATATGTGCGGGTTCTTCTTCCGTATTTTGTGCGGTTTTCTTTAGCTGCAATGCTCTTTTTTTAGCTTTATCTGCTTGTCGGTTTTTCTCTTTTTGCTGCTTTTTATACAAGGCTATGCTTTTCTCAATACCTTGGGCGATCAGCTTGGTTTGCTCTTTAGTTTGTCCCTGCTTCTGAGTGGCTAAGGCGACTTTCATGGCTTGTTGCTGAGTTTGTTCTGAGGGAATAATCGTTTTATTCATAACGTTTACAAGCGGCTATAGACAGGCGCTCACCCTATCACGTATCGTCATCCTTCACTATTGAGATTGATCACTATGCGTGATGTTCAAGTTAGAAACTGGTCAAGAGCAAAAGATCTGGCTAGCTATTTGAAATCGATTCGCTAAAGTAAAAACGTTTTTTTAAAAGAGCGAAGGTATTGATGCGTTATGCGTTAGAGCGATACGACCAGCATGGTTTTCTTAAAGCCCCTAAACTTATCTGGCTTGGTTGGTTATTTTTGGCAAAAGCTTGGATTGTTTTCGTGGTGGCAGGAGCAAGCCGAGATAATGGCACGACGATTTTAACCATTGTTTACCCAGACCATTCGATGCTTTATTTGGGGTTGATTATGGGGTTGCCAAGTATCATTCTGATGTGGCTTATCAGCTTACGTGCTCCTGAACGATCGTGGCTAAACCGCATCGTCAGTATGGGAAAACCGCTGACGTTACTTATGGTTATCTTGCAATTTATACAAACGCTTTATCATATCTATTTAGAGCACGGCGTTTTTAATTGGGCCAATGCAAGCACACTGTTGGTGCTGTTATGGTTTGGTCTATATCTACTGAAGAGTAAAAGTGTGCGTGATTGTTTTTCTATCCCGATCATAGACAAGGCGTGATCCCAATCAAGGTCGCCCCCAAAAACTGAATTACACTGAGCAAAATAAGTAAGTGAGGATATTTTATGACACAACCTCAAACCGCGATTCTGCCTGAAGCAGGTCCGTTTGCACTATTTAGCCTTTTAAAAGTAAAGCAAAATCCGGCGCATGTTTTAGCGCAATTGAAAGCATTGCCCGCTTTAGTCAATGAGATAAATCAACATCAACCCGGCGCTGAATTAACCGTGTCGGTCGCATTTACTCGCACCTTTTGGCAGCGTTTAAACCAAAGCATACCACAAGAGCTGATTGATTTTCCTGAGCTTGGTAAAGGCGAAACCATAGCACCAAGTACCGAGGTGGATGTGTTGATTCACTGCCATTCTCATCGTCATGACTTGCTGTTTTATGTGTTGCGTAAATGGATGGAATCTGTGGCTGAGTTGGTTGAAATGGTGGATGAAACCTACTCATTTCGTTACTTAGATGCGCGAGATATGACGGACTTTATCGATGGCACTGAAAACCCTAAAGCCGAAAAACGTCAAGAAGTTGCACTGATTGCTGATGGTGAATTTGCTGGCGGCAGCTATGTGATGTTGCAGCGTTTTGTGCATAACCTTCCAGCTTGGAATCGCTTAAATGTGGCGGCGCAAGAAAAAGTTATTGGGCGCACTAAGCCTGATTCGATTGAGCTTGATAATGTACCTGCAGCGTCTCACGTTGGCCGTGTCGATATAAAAGAAGAGGGGAAAGGGCTGAAAATTGTTCGTCATAGCTTACCTTACGGTACGGTGAGTGGTGAGCACGGTTTACTATTCATTGCTTATTGCCATACGCTGCATAACTTTAAAGTGATGTTGGAAAGTATGTATGGTGTGGCGGATGGTAAAACAGACCAACTGCTGCGCTTTACCAAAGCCGTAACGGGTGCGTACTTTTTTGCCCCTTCAGCTGAGATGCTGCAACATCTTGAACTAAAGTAAGTTTCAATACTGACCTACTATCGGACCGAGCCTTGTGCTCGGTTTTTCTTTTTTAAGCATTTTATGTAAAGAAAAGCGTCTACTGTCCGATAAAGAGATCATTCATTCTATGGCATGGGTCTGTTATGGCAATTACCGTTAATACCAATGTTCCCGCTTTGATTGCGCAGCGTCACTTAGGCTCAGCAAGCGAAATGTTGAATCAATCTTTGGAGCGTCTTGCTTCCGGGAAGCGTATTAATAGTGCCAAAGATGATGCTGCGGGTTTACAAATTTCGAATCGTCTTGAGTCGCAAATGAGGGGCTTAGATGTCGCTGTACGCAATGCTAATGATGGCATTTCAATCATGCAGACTGCTGAAGGTGCAATGCAAGAGACAACCAGCCTGCTTCAGCGTATGCGAGATCTCTCTTTGCAGTCGGCGAATGGCGCGAATAGTAAAGCGGATAGGCAAGCTTTACAGGAAGAAATGAGCGCCTTGAACGATGAATTAAACCGAATTGCTGAAACCACCTCTTTTGGTGGTCGTAAGTTACTGAATGGTTCGTTTGGTCAATCCTCATTTCAGATAGGGGCGAGCTCTGGCGAAGCAGTGCAAGTTTCGTTAAAAAACATGCGTTCAGACAGTTTGGATATGGGGGGCTTTAGCTATGTTGCGGCAGGCATGGCGGGTAGCCAGTGGCGGGTGACACAAGATAATCGGCTGCTCACCATGAGCTATACCGACGCCAAGGGAAAACAGCACAACATTCAAATCCAAGCAAAAGTAGGGGACGATATTGAAGAGTTGGCAACCTACATCAATGGGCAAACCGATAAAGTATCGGCGTCAGTCAACGACAAAGGACAGCTACAGCTGTTCATGGCGGGTAAAGAAACCTCTGGGACTATTGATTTTAAAGGTAGCTTAGCCAATCAGTTGCAAATGAATGTGACGGGATATGAAGCAGTAGACACTATTGATATTACCGAAGTCGGTGGTGCGCAGCGGGCGGTTGCCGTCATTGATACCGCAATGCAGTACGTTGATAGCCATCGCTCTGAGTTAGGCGCGTTGCAAAACCGTTTTAACCACGCCATCAACAACCTCGACAACGTACATGAAAACCTCGCTTCTTCAAACAGTCGAATTAAAGATACTGACTATGCGAAAGAGACCACCCAAATGGTAAAACAGCAAATCCTACAACAAGTCAGTACCTCTATTCTTGCGCAAGCCAAAAAACAGCCAAACCTAGCATTGGCCTTACTTCGCTAGCGATAAAAATCAACAATTATCGACCTTTATCAACAACTCTTTAGCGAAATTATTACCTTTTTGGTGGGTTTTTGACCTCTCGTCCTGTTTTTTACACTAAACACATTTTTTTTAAGAAAATTGAAAAAAAATCCTCAAGCTTTGGAAAATACCGCCGTTATAAAAAGTAACTTTGAGAGAACTATTTGGTTTTCCGAGACGTCGGAAACCGGAAACATCGGAAAATCAATTGGAGTAATCACCATGGCAGTTAATGTAAATACCAACGTATCAGCGATGACAGCACAGCGTTACCTAAACAGCGCTAGCAATGCACAACAAACATCAATGGAACGCCTATCTTCTGGCTTTAAAATCAACAGCGCAAAAGATGATGCGGCAGGCCTACAAATCTCTAACCGTTTGAATGTTCAGAGCCGCGGTCTTGACGTAGCAGTACGTAATGCGAATGACGGTATTTCTATTGCACAAACCGCTGAGGGTGCGATGAATGAAACGACCAACATTTTGCAACGTATGCGTGACTTGTCACTACAATCAGCTAACGGCTCAAACTCAAAAGCAGACCGTGTAGCGATTCAAGAAGAAGTCACCGCTCTGAATGACGAGTTAAACCGTATCGCAGAAACCACATCATTTGGTGGTAACAAATTACTTAACGGTACTTTTGAAACTAAGTCATTCCAAATCGGTGCGGATAACGGTGAAGCCGTCATGCTTAGCCTAAACAACATGCGTAGTGACAATGCTATGATGGGCGGCACAAGCTACCAAGCGGCGAACGGCAAAGATAAAGATTGGTCAGTTCAAGCCGGCAGCAACGATCTACAAATCACACTGAAAGATACTTCAGGTACAGATCAGACTATCAATATCTCAGCTAAAGAAGGCGATGATATTGAAGAGTTGGCGACTTACATCAACGGCCAAACTGATATGGTGAAAGCATCAGTTGATGATGAAGGAAAACTACAAGTCTTCGCTGGCAGTAATAAAGTAGAAGGCCCTGTAACATTCGCAGGTGGTCTTGCTGGTGAGCTCGGCATGCAAGCTGGTCAAGCTGTTACCGTAGATGTCATTGATGTGACCTCTGTGGGTGGCGCTCAAGAATCGGTTGCCATTGTTGATGCTGCACTGCAATTTGTAGATAGCCATCGCGCACAATTAGGTGCATTCCAAAATCGCTTTAGCCATGCAATCAGCAACTTAGATAACATTAACGAAAACGTGAGTGCTTCTAAGAGCCGTATTAAAGATACTGACTTTGCCAAAGAAACAACAGCGCTTACTAAGTCGCAAATTCTTTCTCAAGCATCAAGCTCAGTGCTGGCTCAAGCAAAACAAGCGCCACAAGCGGCACTTAGCTTACTTGGCTAAAAGAGCCCAATAGCTCAAGAGTTACCCTTAATGAAAATCCAGCCTCGGCTGGATTTTTTTGCTTAGCGGCAAAGTGGAAAAAGTGTTAGTTGATGCAGCATTATCTTTCTTACTTTTTGACGCTAATCACATTTCTCATGCTCGCTGCATAAATTTTAAAAAAAGGCTTATTTTTTTCTAAAGGATATAAATCTTTCGCCGTTAAAGGATACGAGAGAAATGAGGTGTACCGACGTGAGGTGAGAGACACGGAAGTACATCAACACAATGCCTAAGGAGATCAATATGGCAATTAATGTAAGCACTAACGTGTCTGCAATGACCGCACAGCGTTATTTAAATAACGCCGCTGATGGTACGCAGAAATCGATGGAGCGTCTGTCATCGGGCTATAAAATCAATAGCGCGCGTGATGATGCAGCGGGTCTACAAATCTCAAACCGTTTAACGTCACAAAGCCGTGGCTTAGATATGGCGGTAAGAAACGCAAATGATGGTATCTCCATTGCACAAACCGCAGAGGGTGCAATGAATGAAACCACCAATATCTTGCAACGTATGCGAGATCTTTCTTTGCAATCAGCAAACGGTTCTAACTCAAGTTCAGAACGCCAAGCGATCCAAGAGGAAGTCTCAGCACTCAATGATGAATTAAACCGTATTGCTGAAACAACCTCGTTTGGTGGTAATAAACTGCTAAATGGTTCGTTTGGTAATAAATCTTTCCAAATTGGTGCCGATTCTGGTGAAGCTGTGATGCTTTCCATGAGCGACATGCGTTCTGACACAAAAGCGATGGGCGGTAAGAGCTATGTCGCGACAAATGGCAAAGCGCCTGACTGGTCAGTCACCAATGCGACGGATCTGACTCTGAGCTATACTGATAAACAAGGAGAAGCTCGCGAAGTCACCATTAACGCTAAAGCGGGTGATGACTTAGAAGAGGTCGCTACTTACATTAATGGTCAAAATGGTGACATCAAAGCTTCAGTCGGTGATGAAGGTAAACTGCAACTGTTTGCTGCCAATCAAAAAGTCTCAAGCGATGTCACTATTGGTGGTGGACTGGGTACTGAGATTGGTTTTGCTGCAGGTAAAGACGTAACCGTCAAAGACATCAATGTCACAACGGTTGGCGGCTCTCAGGAAGCTGTAGCTTTGATTGATGGTGCACTAAAGGCCGTTGATAGCCAACGCGCCTCGTTAGGTGCATTCCAGAACCGTTTCGGTCATGCCATCAGTAACCTTGATAACATCAACGAGAACGTCAACGCTTCTCGTAGTCGAATTAAGGATACTGATTATGCCCGTGAAACAACCCAAATGACGAAGTCGCAGATTTTGCAGCAAGCGAGTACGTCAGTTTTGGCACAGGCGAAGCAGTCACCATCTGCAGCTCTTAGTCTATTGGGTTAACCGATAGGCGAATGGAGCTTTGTGGGGAAAGCAGTGTTTTCACTGCCAACCTATGAGGTGGAAGGGAGATTGTTATGGAAATACCATCCTACACATCGAACATCCAGCCTTACGGCTCGCAAAGTGGCATTAAATTTGCTTCAGAAAACGATGGCGCGACACGCGCTTCCTCGAAACAAAATGAGGTGAATCGTACTGAACAGTTAAGAAATAGGCAAAACCAAAGCGTTGAAGCGGCAATCGAGCTTGCACAGCAACGAGAGCAGATCAACAAATCGGAAAGAGCCAAGATGGTAGAGCAGATGAATGAATTTATCTCATCTATCAACAAAGACTTAGCGTTTAGAGTCGATGAAGAATCAGGACGGGATGTTGTGACGATTTATGAAGCCAGTACTGGTGACATTATTCGTCAGATCCCGAACGAGGAAATGCTAGAGGTTTTGCGACGCCTTGCCAGACAAAAAGACCACAGTACAGGTTTATTGGTTGCTAAGGTGTAATCGTAGTTTTTGAGGTGATTTAATGAGCTTAGGCCCGATGGGTATGAATACTGGCATGGATATCAATTCCTTGGTCAGCAAAATTGTCAATGCAGAGCGCGTTCCTAAGCAGCAACGTATTGATAATGAGCTTGGCCAAATTGATGCCAGTATCAGTGCCTACGGCCGGCTCAAAGAGTCGCTGGATACGATGAAAAATCTTATGACGAATTTTCGTCAGGAGAAGGCTTTCGCTTTGCGAAAAGTCGATACTACTGATGAAAACGTCGTCTCCGCGACAGCCACCACTGACGCAATAGCAGGTAAATATGCTATCGATGTGTTGCAGCTTGCACAGAGCCATAAAGTTGCCTCGGATGTTTTAGATAAAGAGGCAAAGTTTGGTCCTGGTAAGCTGCAGATTTCACTTGGTGATCAGAAGTTTGATGTTGATGTCCAAGCCAATTCAAAATTGATTGATATCGTTCGCGGTATCAACAGCACTAAAACCAATCCCGGAGTTCGTGCTTCGGTAATCAATGATGTTGAAGGACCACGTTTGATTGTGGCCTCTAATCTATCTGGAAAAGATCATGACATTAAAATTAATGCTCAGTCTGATGCCGGAAATCCGCTCAAAAATCTAGAATACAAAACGCTGGAAGAGCGCGTTAAAGATTTAGAAAAAGCACGCGCTGCGGCGCAACAAATCATTGCACCACTCACGCCAGCTCAACAAGCTATCGCTGCAAAAGTCGCCGAGAAAATAGGTGCGGCGGCACGCGAAGTTGACCAAAGTATGGCGAGTGGTGTTCAAGAAGTCGCCGGACAAGTAGCTGCCGACGGTAAAGTCGCTAATGCTGCCGGTGAATTAACCGATGCCGCCGTCAAAGCTGCTGCCGCCGCCGGTGTTGCTGCCAATAAATATCTGAAACCGCAAGATCGTATTCCAGGGTGGACTGAAACCGCCTCTGGCACCTTGCTCGATTCCTACTATGAACCTGATCCAGAGCTTGATGCGACCGCGTTAGAAAAAGCGCCAGATGTGCCCGGTTGGACCAATACTGCTTCTGGTACTTTGGTTGACTCCTATGTCACCCCCAAAGAAGCGCAAGCCAAGCTTGAACAGCAATTAGCAGCCGAAAAAGCCGCGGTTGCGGCGGCGGTGCGTAGTGGTGAACTGACGCCAGAGCAAGCCAAGCAGAAAGAGCGTGAAAAGCTTGACCCGCAAGAGCGTGAGTATTTAGATAAAGTGGACAAAGCAGATGCTGAACTTAGAGCGGCACAAGCATCATTTGACGCCTATCAAGGTATGACTCAAGTACAAGCAGGCCAAGATTCCGTGGTGGTTTTGGACGGTGTGGCGACCCTTTCTAGCAACAACAACGTGATTGAAGATGCGATTGAAGGGGTTGATTTGACCCTTAAAGGGCAAACGGCCAAAGGCAAACCACCGGCTGAAATTGGCATCGAATATGACCGCAAAACCGTGCGCGATGATATTGAACAATTTGTCGCGGCGTATAATCAGTTTTATCAGGTCTCTAAAGAACTTGGAGGCGTTGACCCTCGGACTGGCCAAGCTGGGCCACTGGCGGGTGACAGTATTGTGCGCAGTGCAGATTCCCGCCTACGTAGTGTTTTTTCGACTAGAATTGAGCAGGCTCCAGAAGAGATCAAAAGTCTGATTGAGTTTGGTATTACCACCACACGCCAAGGGACACTTGAAATTAACTACGACATGCTAGATCGCCAACTCAATAACAACTTTAATAAGCTAGGTGAGTTCTTTGGTGGAAACCAAGGATTTGCCAAACGGGTTGAAGATGCTATTCAGAGCATGACGGGGGTGACAGGGTCGATTCGCACACGCGAAAAAAGCTTAGTAGAACGCAACTACCGTGTGGCGGACGACCAAGCGGCACTTGATCGCCGCATGGACAGTTTGGAGAAGCGAACGCATTCTAAGTTTTCAGCAATGCAAGACGCGACCAGTAAAATGCAGAACCAATTAGCTGGTATGATGAATGCGTTAGGCGGCTGATATGGAGCAGCAACTCGACCTTTTAAGTGATCTAGATCACCAAATAAGAGCAATGCTTGTCATTGATGAAATTAATACTGAAGAAATCAATCATCTTGTCGATAAAAGGGAACGGATATTGCAAAACTTACTGACGCATGCGTCAGAAAATCCACAGTTTGCAATGTCGAGCCGATGGCGAGAGGCTATTGATGAAACTAAACATCTTGTTGAACTGATGCAGTCAAAAACGGTCGAGATCGGTAGAACGCTCCAAAAATACCGACACGGTAATAAATCCGTTCAGCAATACAAAAAGTTTTTATAAGAGGAAGACTATGCGCGGTTCTTTACAGGCATACAAAAAGGTATCAGTGGATAGCCAGCTCAGTGCGGCCTCGCCGCATAAAGTCGTACAAATGTTGATGGCGGGTGCCATTGAACGCCTTATTCAAGCAAAAGCAGCAATGCTACAGGGGAATATTCCAAGTAAGGGTGAACGCCTTGGTAAAGCATTGGATATCATTATTAGCTTACGCAGTTGCTTATCGATGAGTGATGGCGGGGATATTGCAAAAAATTTAGATCAGCTTTATGAATTTATGATCACTCAGATCACCGAAGCGAATCATCAGAATGACCCGCAACCACTGGATGATGTGATCGACATCATTCGAGAAATTAAATCAGCATGGGATCAAATCCCTCCTGAATACCACAATCTAACGGCAAGCGAAGTGGGCATATAAGTTATTTATAAAACTTTAGGCACTTATTTTTTAAAGTTTTAACTGATGTCACACCAGCTCATTGCTTGGTTGCCTTATTTTTTTTATTCCATAGAATAGAAGCCATTACTAGCCTAATGGCTTTTTTTGTTGCTGAATTCCACAAATTGTCTATCGTTTAATCAAGTGATTATAGAAAAACAAAACTGAATAACGATTTTCAGAAGTGCGGCCACAATTTCTCTGATTTAAGGCAAATATTCTCACCTATGCAAGGTTTAGCAAAACTGCTTGTGATAGAAGACGATCCGCAGATCCGTCTCAATCTAAGTAACATTTTAGAATTTGTTGGAGAGCACTGCGAGGCGATCGAGTCATCCCAAATCAAGGATATTGATTGTTCAAGATTGTGGGGGGGCTGCATTATTGGATCGCTAAAAAGTGAGCAGTTAACTGATGAGATAGCTCAGTGGTTGACTAAGGCCAATTATATTCCACTTCTAATGGCAAACAAGCAGCCATATTCATTGGAAGAATTTACTCAATACGTCGGTGAACTTGAGTCACCTCTTAATTACCCTCAACTGAGTGACGCATTACGACATTGCAAAGAATTTTTAGGACGCAAAGGCGTGCAAGTTCCCTCTACATCGCGTAAGAATACCTTATTTCGTAGCCTTGTAGGCCAAAGTCATGGTATCCAAGAAGTTCGCCATTTGATTGAGCAAGTCTCAGGCACAGAAGCTAATGTGTTGATCTTAGGTGAATCTGGAACGGGCAAAGAAGTGGTTGCGCGTAACATCCATTATCATTCTGCACGCCGCAACGGTCCGTTTGTGCCGATTAACTGTGGCGCGATTCCGGCTGATTTACTTGAAAGTGAATTATTTGGTCATGAAAAAGGGGCGTTTACCGGAGCGATAACCGCGCGTAAAGGTCGTTTTGAGCTTGCCGAAGGCGGTACTTTATTTCTCGATGAGATCGGTGATATGCCGATGTCGATGCAGGTAAAGTTGTTGCGTGTGTTACAAGAACGCTGCTTTGAACGTGTGGGCGGTAACACCACCATTAAAGTGAATGTGCGTGTGGTGTCAGCGACTCACCGCAATTTAGAAAACATGATTGATGATGAATCATTTCGTGAAGATCTTTACTATCGACTCAATGTTTTCCCAATTGAAATGCCAGCGCTAAAAGATCGCAAAGACGACATCCCATTGCTGTTACAAGAACTCATGACACGTATGGAAGCGGAAGGTGGACAGCCATTTTGTTTTACCCCGCGAGCAGTCAATTCGTTAATGGAACACAATTGGCCGGGCAATGTTCGTGAGCTAGCGAATTTAGTTGAGCGGATGATCATTCTCTATCCAAATAGTCTCGTCGACGTCAATCATTTACCAACTAAATACCGCTATAGTGATATTCCAGAATTCCAACCAGAGCACAGCTCTTATGGTTCTGTTGAAGACCAAGAACGTGATGTGCTGGCGGGTATTTTCTCTGAAAACTTCAGTTTTGAAGACGTCGAAGAGATGCACGAAAATCTCAACGCACCGCAGTCATTGCCTCCTGAAGGCGTGAATTTGAAAGAGCTATTGGCGGACTTGGAAGTCAATATGATCAACCAAGCCCTTGAAGCTCAAGGCGGAGTGGTAGCGCGTGCCGCTGATATGCTGGGTATGCGCCGTACGACCTTGGTTGAAAAAATGCGTAAATACAATATGCAACGGTGATTCAAAAACAGCATGGGTAAAGTTTAGTCAATATATTGGCAATGGATTAATTATTTGATTTTAAAGAAAAATAGCCTGGCATGTATTTTGCGTGTTAGGCTATTGTTGTTTTATAGGTAGAATTTCGACATGCAGTCTCCTGACACACCCATTAATCAATCTCACTTAGATTCTGTAGAGGATCAAGTTGAGCGCTATAAACAGGTTCTTGATGTGATGCCTGCTGGCGTCATTTTGCTCGATACTCAAGGCGTAGTCAGAGAGGCTAATCCTGAAGCTCAGCGGTTATTGCAAGTCCCATTGGCGGGTGAAAAATGGTATTCCGTCATTCAAAGTGCTTTTGCGCCGAGAGAAGATGATGGGCATGAAATCTCGCTGCGCAATGGTCGTAAAGTTAGATTAGCCATTTCAGCATCAGCAACAGGCCAATTGATATTAATCACCGATTTAACCGAAACTCGGTTACTTCAATCACGCATCAGTGATTTACAGCGCTTATCCTCACTCGGTCGAATGGTGGCGTCTTTGGCACACCAAGTTCGCACACCGTTATCCAGCGCTATGCTCTATGCCTCAAATTTAGGTGCGCCTAACTTGCCAAACGCTACAAGAGAGCGTTTTCAGTCTAAGCTGATGGATAGGCTTCATGATCTTGAAAAACAAGTCAATGATATGTTGTTGTTTGCCAAAGGTGGTGACAATAAAGTCATTCAGCCGTTTACAGTGACAGACTTGGTCAGCGAATTTGTTCCCATGGTGGAAACGGCATTAAAAAATAGCGCAATTGATTATCATCAGGAAGTGGAACAAGAAGGGACTGTGGTGTTAGGTAATGCAAATGCCATTGCCTCTGCACTGAGTAACTTAGTGATGAACGCAATACAAATTGCGGGTAAGGCGTCGCAAATTGATGTCTTTTTTCGCCCGGTAAATGGTGAGCTGAAAATCTCGGTACAAGACAGTGGTCCGGGAGTCCCTGCTGCGCTGCAAAGTAAAATTATGGAACCGTTTTTTACCACTCGCTCACAAGGAACGGGGTTAGGGTTAGCGGTGGTACAAATGGTCTGCCGCGCCCATGATGGGCGATTGGAATTAATTTCAGAAGAAGGGGAGGGTGCTTGCTTTACTATGTGCATTCCACTCGAGCGTCATGCCCCTTCTTCACCAACAGAGACTGGAGAAGGATGATGGCTCAAAGCAAAGTCTTAATCGTTGAAGATGATGAAGGTCTACGCGAAGCGTTAGTCGATACTTTGGCGCTGGCCGGTTATGAATGGCTGGAAGCTGATTGCGCCGAAGATGCACTGATTAAACTCAAAGCACATCCTGTTGATATTGTTGTCTCTGACGTTCAAATGGCTGGCATGGGTGGCCTTGCACTGCTGCGCAACATCAAACAGCATTGGCCCAATTTACCCGTGTTGCTGATGACGGCGTACGCCAATATTGAAGATGCGGTCTCGGCGATGAAAGAGGGCGCCATTGATTACATGGCAAAACCCTTTGCCCCCGAAGTGCTACTCAACATGGTTAGCCGTTACGCGCCAGTGAAATCGGATGATAATGGTGATGCGGTTGTTGCAGATGAGAAAAGCCTGCGCTTATTGTCACTTGCCGACAAAGTGGCAAAAACCGATGCTAACGTCATGATTTTGGGCCCAAGCGGCTCTGGAAAAGAGGTCATGTCTCGCTACATTCATAACTCATCTCCGCGTAAAGATGGGCCATTTGTGGCGATCAACTGTGCCGCCATTCCAGACAACATGCTCGAAGCCACCTTATTTGGTTATGAAAAAGGGGCATTTACAGGAGCGGTACAAGCTTGTCCGGGCAAATTTGAACAAGCACAAGGTGGGACCATTTTACTCGATGAGATCAGCGAGATGGATCTGAACCTACAAGCAAAACTGCTGCGCGTACTCCAAGAGCGTGAAGTGGAACGCTTGGGGGGGCGTAAAAGCATTAAGCTTGATGTCCGCGTATTGGCGACCAGCAACCGCGACCTAAAGCAGTATGTGCAGGAAGGCAATTTCCGTGATGATTTATATTATCGCCTCAACGTCTTTCCAATCTCATGGCCAGCGCTACGTGACCGCAAAGGGGATATTGAACCGCTGGCTCACCACCTTGTAGAGCGTCACTGCACTAAACTTGGTTTACCTGTGCCTCGTATCGCGCCGCAAGCCATTAACAAGTTGCTTAGTTACGCTTGGCCGGGCAACGTCCGTGAACTTGATAACGTCGTGCAACGCGCGCTGATCTTGAGCGAGCAAGGAGACATTGCAAGTGAACATATCTTGTTGGAAGGGGTTGATTGGCAAGATGCTAGCAGCTTGCAACAAGTCGTAGAGCGCAGCGATATTGCCACACCAGAGATTAAGCCTGTAGCACAAGCCGAAGTGAATAAGCTGTTTAATAACAATGGCGCTGCATTGGGTGATGAGCTGAGAGATCAAGAGTACACCATTATTATGGATACTTTAGTCGAGTGCCAAGGCCGCCGTAAAGAGATGGCTGACAAGCTCGGAATTAGCCCTAGGACACTGCGTTATAAATTAGCGAAAATGCGTGATGCAGGAATTGATATCCCCAATTAACCCCAAAGTGGGTGATGGCATATAAATTGCTGCATCACAGAAAGAAGCAGCACAGCAGTCAAAGATTTGGCGTTAGAGGTAGCAATGAGACTTGATGGTTTAAACAGCGAAATGCAAACAATGATGTTGGAAGCAACCAATGCTCGTCCTACGGCAACTGGACAAAGTGTGAGTGCTGATTTTGGCGACATGCTTTCCAAAGCCATTAATAACGTGAACAGTTTGCAAAAGACCTCAGGTAATTTACAAACCCGCTTTGATCGGGGAGATGAAAATGTCTCACTATCAGATGTGATGATTGCTCGTAATAAGTCGAGTGTAGCCTTTGAAGCGACGATTCAAGTTCGAAATAAACTTGTCGACGCCTACAAAGAACTCATGAATATGCCCGTATAAATTAGGTAGCCGCCGTGGCAGAAGATAAGCAAACAACCGATCTTACCGTGACCAGTGGTTCTGACCACGCTTTAATGGCGAGCTCAGATCTAGACATGGACACGCAAAACCCAGATCTTGAAGAGAAGAGTTCATCCAAAAGTGATTTTGCGATGGGCGACTTGGACTTGTTGCGCCAGGTGGTGTTAGTCCTTTCTATTTCCATCTGTGTCGCGCTGATTGTCATGTTGTTCTTTTGGGTTCGAGAACCTGAAATGCGCCCACTTGGCGCTTATGAAACCGAAGAACTTATTCCTGTCCTCGATTATCTTGATCAGCAGAAACTAACCTACAAATTAGATGGTAATACTATCTTAGTGCCATCCAGTGAATACAACAGCTTAAAACTCAACCTCGTCCGTGCAGGGTTAAATCAAAACAAGCAAGCGGGCGATGAAATCTTGATGCAAGACATGGGCTTTGGTGTTTCTCAGCGCCTTGAGCAAGAGCGCCTTAAACTTAGCCGTGAGCGTCAACTTGCTAAAGCAATCGAAGAGATGAAGCTTGTCAACAAAGCTCGTGTATTATTGGCGCTGCCAAAGCAAAGCGTATTTGTTCGTCATAACCAAGATGCTTCTGCCTCCGTATTTCTTACCTTGCGAACTGGCGCGAATCTCAAACAAGAAGAGGTCGACTCTATTGTCGATATGGTCGCCAGCGCTGTGCCAGGGATGAAGCCCAATCGAATTACCGTGACTGATCAACATGGTCGGTTGCTCAGCTCAGGCTCTCAAGACCCCGTCTCTTCTGCTCGTCGTAAAGAACAAGAACTTGAACGCAAGCAAGAAGAGGCGCTGCGTGAAAAAATTGATTCGGTATTAATCCCAATTCTAGGTTTTGGTAATTATACCGCCCAAGTGGATATCCAACTGGATTTCAGTGCCATTGAACAAACGCGTAAACGCTTTGACCCGAATACGCCAGCGACACGCAGCGAATATACGCTTGAAGACTATAACAACGGCAATGTGGTGGCTGGCGTTCCAGGTGCATTAAGTAATCAGCCACCTGCGGATGCTTCGATCCCACAAGACGTCGCGCAGATGAAAGATGGCTCGGTTCTTGGGCAAGGTTCGGTCCATAAAGAAGCCACGCGCAATTTTGAACTCGATACCACCATCAGTCATGAACGCAAACAATCGGGTGTGGTGAATCGTCAAACCGTTGCGGTGGCGATTAAAAACCGACCATCGGTTAACCCAGAGACTGGCGAAGTCACCTATACTCCCTTGAGCGAAAGTGAAATTAGCGCCGTGCGACAAGTATTGATTGGGACGGTTGGCTTTGATGAAAACCGTGGCGATTTGTTGAATGTCTTGAGCATGCAATTTGCCGTGCCTGAAGTTGAGTCAATGGTTGATGTCCCTATTTGGGAGCATCCAAACTTCAACGATTGGGTACGTTGGTTTGCTAGTGCCTTGGTTATTGTGGTTGTGGTGCTGGTGCTGGTTCGCCCTGCGCTGAAAAAACTGCTCAACCCTGCTGCGGATGATGATGACCCAATGTACGGACCTGATGGTTTACCGATTGGTGCTGATGGTGAAACCAGTTTAATTGGCAGTGGTATTGATGGCGGTGATCTCTTTGAGTTTGGTTCCGGTATTGATTTGCCAAACTTACACAAGGATGAGGATGTACTGAAAGCGGTGCGTGCTCTAGTGGCCAATGAGCCTGAACTTGCGGCTCAAGTAGTGAAGAATTGGATGCAAAATGCCTGATAATAAAAATAAGAGTGGAACAGAAGTGACAGAATCATCGGTTGATATTTCAACAATTTCTGGTGATGAAAAAGCGGCTATTTTGTTGTTGAGCTTAAACGAAGAGGACGCCGCGGGCATCATCCGCCATCTTGAACCTAAGCAGGTACAACGAGTCGGTAGCGCGATGGCGAAAGCGAAAGAGCTTAGCCAAGAGAAAGTGGGCGCGGTGCATCGTGCTTTCCTCGAAGATATTCAGAAATACACCAATATCGGTATGGGCAGCGAAGACTTTATGCGTAACGCGCTTATCGCTGCATTAGGTGCCGATAAAGCCAATAACTTGGTCGATCAAATTTTGCTTGGCACGGGTTCAAAAGGGTTGGATTCATTGAAATGGATGGACCCACGACAAGTGGCGAGCATCATTGTTAATGAACACCCACAAATCCAAACCATTGTTTTATCGTATTTAGAACCGGATCAATCGGCTGAAATTTTGGCGCAGTTTGCTGAACGTGACCGTTTAGACTTATTGATGCGCATTGCCAACCTTGAAGAAGTACAACCTTCGGCATTGGCTGAGTTGAATGAAATCATGGAGAAACAATTTGCCGGTCAAGCGGGCGCGCAAGCGGCGAAAATTGGTGGCTTGAAAGCCGCGGCTGATATCATGAACTACCTCGATAACAATATCGAAGGCATCCTCATGGATCAAATGCGTGAGCAAGATGAAGACATGGCAACGCAGATCCAAGATCTGATGTTCGTGTTCGAAAACTTAGTCGAAGTCGACGACCAAGGCATTCAAAAATTGCTGCGTGATGTACCGCAAGATGTACTGCAAAAAGCACTTAAAGGTGCTGATGACGCATTGCGTGAGAAGATCTTCAAAAACATGTCAAAACGTGCAGCTGAGATGATGAAAGATGATCTGGAAGCCATGCCTCCGATTAAAGTATCAGATGTCGAAGCGGCGCAAAAAGAGATTCTGGCGATTGCACGTCGTATGGCCGACAGTGGCGAAATTATGCTGTCTGGCGGCGCAGACGAATTCTTATAATCTAACCCTGACTCAACAATAGGTAGCATTATGTCTGGAGAAAGAAAACGCGGCTTTTTACGTTTAGATGCAGACGCTAATATTGAACAAGCCAAAAAGTGGGGGTTGCCGGACTACGGCGCAGAGATCAATAAAAAAGCCAAAGAAACGGCAATGAACTACGACCCCGGTTGGATGCCAAGTTTTGATGAGCCAGTGGTCGAAGAGCCGCTGCAACTCAGCGAAGAAGAGATTGGCCAGATCAAACAAGGGGCTTATCAAGAAGGTTTGCACCAAGGCCAAGAAGCCGGATTCAAACAAGGTTATGAAAAAGGCAAAGAAGAAGGGCTGATTGCAGGACACCAAGAAGGTGTTGAGCAAGGCAAAACCGAGGGTGTCGCTGAAGGGCAAGCCCTCATCCAGCAGCAGGTTGATATTTTCGTTGGTCTTGCCAATCAATTTGCTCAACCGCTAGAGTTGATGAATGCCCAAGTCGAAAAACAGCTGGTCGATATGGTTTTAACCTTGGTCAAAGAAGTCGTTCACGTTGAGGTACAAACCAATCCGCAAGTGATCTTAGATACCGTCAAATCGTCGGTTGAATCCCTGCCTGTATCCGGTCATGCCATCACATTAAAACTCCATCCAGAAGATGTTGACGTGATTCATTCTGCTTATGGCGAAAAAGAACTGGATTTCCGAAACTGGACATTGGTCAAAGAACCAGCATTAAATCGCGGTGACGTCCAGATTGAAGCTGGTGAGTCGAGTGTGAATTATCGAATGGAAGATCGCATTCGTAGCGTGTTGAAAAGTTTTTGTGGCACCAATCGTCACCAACAAGGTGATCAATAGTGTTGTCTCTTGCCGATCGCCTTAGTCAATACAAAACTGAAGGGTTAACCTGCCGCCCAATGGCATCGGGCAAATTGGTCCGTGTGGTTGGTTTAACCCTTGAGGCTACTGGTTGTAAAGCCCCTATTGGTAGCTTATGTAAAGTAGAAACCATGTCCGGAGAAATGGAAGCGGAAGTGGTTGGCTTTTCTGGCGATAACCTCTATCTGATGCCCAGCGAACAGATAACAGGCGTACTGCCCGGAGCTAAAGTTACCCCAATGACAGGGGATGCGGGGCTACCAGTCGGGATGGAGCTGCTTGGACGGGTGATTGATGGTGTCGGTAATCCACTCGATGGGCTGGGGCCTATTTATACCGAAAAGCGCGCATCGTTTAATGCTGACCCCATCAATCCATTAGCTCGCAAACCCATAACAGAACCTCTGGACGTTGGCCTAAAAGCGATCAACGGTTTACTGACGGTGGGTAAAGGGCAGCGGATTGGTTTATTTGCTGGTTCTGGTGTCGGTAAATCTGTAACGCTTGGCATGATGACTCGTGGCACAACCGCTCAAGTGGTGGTGGTGGGGCTGATTGGTGAACGTGGCCGCGAAGTAAAAGAGTTTATAGAAGAGATTTTAGGCGTTGATGGACGTCAACGTTCAGTTGTAGTAGCCGCGCCTGCGGACTCCTCACCGCTGATGCGTTTAAAAGGCTGTCAAACCGCGTTAGCGATTGCGGAATACTTTCGTGATCAAGGGTTAGATGTATTGCTACTAATGGACTCGTTGACTCGTTTTGCCCAAGCGCAACGTGAAATTGCGTTATCTGTCGGTGAGCCGCCAGCCACAAAAGGTTATCCGCCGTCGGTGTTTGCTAAACTGCCCGCCTTGGTTGAACGAGCGGGAAATGGAGGTCCTCACCAAGGATCGATTACCGCTTTCTTTACCGTGCTCACCGAAGGGGATGATCTACAAGACCCGATCGCTGATGCATCGCGAGCCATTCTTGATGGTCACATTGTTTTATCACGTGAAATGGCCGATGCCGGACATTACCCTGCGATTGATGTAGAGAAATCGGTCAGCCGTGTCATGCCACAAATCACCACCGATGAACATCTGTTGATGTCGAAAGCGGTGCGTCAAATACTCTCCATCTGCCGGAAAAATCAAGATCTCGTCTCTATCGGTGCTTACAAGCCGGGGACGGACCCTGCGATTGACAGTGCATTTACGCTAAAACCTAGGCTGGATGAATATTTGCAGCAAGGGATGAAGGATTCGGTTCCTTACGACATGTGCGTCAATATGCTCAAGCACGTTTTGCAAGTGGGGTAATCGATGGATAACGCACTCGAGTTTTTGCTTGATCAAGCCAAAGACAAAGAAGAAAAAGCCGTGATGGCGTTATCTAAATCGCGTGATGAGCTAGAGAGTTATTACAAGCAGCTAGCGCAGATTGAACAATATCGTCTTGATTATTGTCAGCAGCTTATGGAGCGCGGCATGTCGGGTTTGACGGCGAGCCAATATGGACACTTAAACCGATTTCTTACCCAGTTAGATGAAACCCTTGTCAAACAAAGAGATGCAGAACAACACTTCAAAAATCAGGTAGAGAACTGCCAAGAGCATTGGATGGAAGTGAGAAAACAGCGACGCTCTTACGAATGGCTCATTGAAAAAAAACAGATAGAAGCGCAACGTCTGCAAGATAAACGAGAGCAGAAGCAGATGGATGAGTTTTCTACACTGCTCTTTAGTCGGCAACGTTCTAATCAACACAAGTTTTAAGCAACATAAGTTTTAATCAAAATAAGTTTTAAGTCACTGACGCCTCAAGTCGTCAACGTGTCCAATAAGATGGGTGTCATACTTTCTTATCGATATTGAAGGCTTGGCTCATTTCTTGCTTCTGACTAATCACGGAGTTCATTAGGTTAATCCACTGCGCCATCGTCAAAAAATGATGAAACATGGCTTACTGGCCAATAATGAATCCGCGTCATCCTCTGTTTTTAGTGCGAGCATCATGGATATGAATGTAAATATTACAACACCATCCGACACATCTAAAATGGCCAGCGTGAGTAAAGCAGGCTCTGATGCGGTGAGTGAAGGTTCTGAATCCCAAGGTTTTTTTGAAAAACTGACCACCCTCATTATGGGTCGTAGCACTGAATCTTCGGCAGAAACTGACTTTAAGGCGCTGGATGAGGGAGCTGTGCTCACCGATGACGTGGCAGCCCAAAGTAGCGATGCCTTGTTAGATAAAGAACTTGGTGAGGCATTGAGTGAAGAGGCTGATCTTGCTACCGTGCAAACAAAATCACCCCCTTCAGCAGAGGTTGATGACTCCGCTCTTCAGCAGAAAACAGCACAAGTGATGAGCGATGGCGATGAAATCCTTGGCCGTTTAAATAGCGCCAATCAAGCACTTGCTGACCAAAACGGCAAAACCTTGCCACAAAACACTCATCCGGTAGACGTGCAAATCGACGACAACGCAGGTGACTCCTCGGATCAAGTGGAGCAAAAAGCGCCAGCGGCTGCGCAAATATCAGCACAGGATGTATTCGCTAAACCCACTACTGAACCAGTAGCACCGACGTCAGTGAATGAGCAAGCTCCATTATCTGATCAGCACATCACGGAACAAGATGCAGAGCGTGTGCTGCCTATTCAGCAGGGCAAAGAGCGTTTGATGGCTGCGGAAGGTTCACCTACGGCATCAAGCTTAAACGCAGAGACCGAAGAGAATAGTGAACTCATCCTGCCGGAATCAGTCCGAAAATTCATTCAGCCGCCTCAAGATACAAAGTCAGTGCAAGCAAGCGCTTTGTCGCAAGCGATAGAAGATGAGGCCACTTTACTTGCCACAACTGAAGTTGGCGATGCAACAGTCAACGCGGTGGCAAAAAGTGACAACGCCATGCCCATAGAGTCATCACCTTTGGTTGAAGCGCAAGCACTTGATTCACAATTGACGACAAATTTAGCAGAGGGCAAGCTACCTATTTCCCCATCCCCATCGGCGAATACACCTCAAACCGATTCGGAAAATGATCAGCAAGGACTGCCCACAGAGGCGTTACTGACTGCCGCTGCCATTCCTTGGGCGAACACAGTTGTTGCCGAAGGGCAAGCATTACCTCTAGATGTGGCACAAAGTGAAACGGTCCTCAAGGGTAAAAATACGCCAGTTTCATTAGCCCATTCTGTTCAGCAAGCCTTAGCTCAGCAACAATCTCAAACCATGCAGACTGCCGTGGCGGCAGATAAAGCCGCACTAGCATCGTCACCTCTTGTGACAGCAAGCAATGAGTTATCCAATGTACAAATACAACAGTTAGCGAATGCGGCCGCGATACCAGCTGCAACCCATGCAGAATTGCCACTCAACCCCGCGCTATTCAAAGCCGGATTAGGCGCGAAAGCGTTATCGGGTGTGAATGATGCAGGGTCGGCTCAAGAGCAAAAAGAGGGCACATTAGCGCAGCAGCTTTCGAGTGCTTTGGGGCAACATGGTTTGAACGCGACGCAGAGCCGTGCTGACAACTTGCAAGCCGCGCAACAGCCTCCTTTGTTGCTTAACCGAGAAATGGCCAGTGAGCAAATGGCGGAACGGCTGCAAATGATGATGTCGAAAAACCTTAAACATGTCGATATTCGCTTAGATCCACCGGAATTGGGGCGTTTACAAATTCGTATGAATATGAATGGTGATCATACGACGGTTCATTTTACGGTCGCTAACCATCAAGCACGTGATGTGATTGAACAATCTATGCCAAGGCTACGAGAAATGTTGGCACAACAAGGTGTGCAGTTGGGTGAGACCTCTGTCCAACAACAGAGCGCTGGTCAGCAACAAGCGCGCTACACTGCTGACGGGGATGCTCAATCTGGTCAATTGGCGCGCAACGGAAGCTATTTAGACGAAGAAAACCTTGATACAGACGTCAAACTTGATTTGAATGTCGCATCAAAGCGTGATGGAATCAGTTATTACGCTTAAACTAACATTAAAATAACGACATAGAGAAACATTATGGCTGATGAAGAGTTAGGCGCGGAAGCCCCCAAAGGGAAGAAAAAACTGCTGATTATCGTTATTGCTGCCGTAGTGTTACTGCTTGGTGGTGGTGCAGCTTTCTTTTTGATGAGCGGAGATGAGGCTGAAGCCACGAGTGAGCAAGCCCCCGCAGCGCAGCAAGCTTTGCCAACGGATCCTGTGGCCTACGTTAATATTGCACAGCCGTTTGTGTTTAACGTCACGGGTGATAAGAAAGATCGTTTGGTGCAAATCAAAGTGCAGTTGATGGTGCGAGGTTCAGAAAACGAAAGCCTTGCACGTTACCATTCACCTTTAGTGGAAAGTTCTTTACTGGCCACTTTTGCGTCTGCCACTGTGGAACAGCTTCGTAGCCCTACCGGGCGAATTGAGCTGAGAGATAAGGCGACAGATGATATTAAAGCGGCACTCACTAAAGCGGTTGGGCAACCTGTGATCGAAAAAGTGTTGTTTACCGATTTTGTAATGCAGTAGGTGAGAAGTGACTGATTTATTAAGCCAAGACGAAATTGATGCCCTGCTTCATGGTGTAGACAGTGTTGATGAGGCGGAAGATGATGACGATGTTGCCGATAAGTCGGCGATTAACTTTGACTTCTCTTCGCAAGACCGCATCGTCCGTGGGCGAATGCCTACGCTGGAGCTTATCAACGAACGTTTTGCTCGTCACATGCGTATTAGTTTATTCAACATGCTACGCAAAACGGCTGAAGTGTCGATCAACGGCGTGCAGATGATGAAGTTTGGTGAATACCAAAATACGCTTTATGTTCCAACTAGCTTGAACATGGTGCGTTTTCGTCCGTTAAAAGGGACCGCGTTGGTCACAATGGAAGCGCGTTTAGTCTTCATTTTGGTGGAAAACTTTTTTGGTGGCGATGGCCGTTTCCACGCTCGAATTGAAGGGCGCGAATTTACGCCAACAGAACGACGAGTCATTCAATTACTGTTAAAAATTGTTTTCGGTGACTACAAAGAAGCTTGGTCACCGGTGATGGGCGTTGAGTTTGAATATTTGGATTCAGAAGTGAACCCAAGTATGGCTAACATCGTCAGCCCAACGGAAGTGATCGTAGTGAGCTCGTTTCATATCGAAGTCGATGGCGGCGGCGGCGATTTCCACGTGGTCATGCCTTATTCGATGGTTGAACCCATTCGTGAGTTACTCGATGCGGGTGTCCAGTCGGATAAAATGGAAACCGATGTGCGTTGGAGTTCTGCACTGCGCGAAGAGATCATGGATGTACCCGTCAATTTCCGAGTCAATTTATTAGAACAAGACATTTCATTGCGTGACTTAATGGATCTACAAGTAGGCGATATCATCCCAATTAAAATGCCAAAAAACGCAACGATGTTTGTTGAAGAGCTGCCTACTTACCGAGTGAAAATGGGCCGCTCTGGTGAAAAACTGGCGGTTCAAGTCTCTGAAAAAATTAAACGCCCTGATGTAGTAAAAACGGATCTCGCCTTTTTAGGCAAAGACATCATGTCTGAATTTGAAGATGATGACGAAGAAGATAACGAAGAATAATAGAGTAGGTAACGAAGATGGAACCAAGTGACGACCAAAGATTGGCAGACGAATGGGCAGCCGCATTAGGGGAAGACCCGTCCGCGCCTAGTATTGATGTAGATGAAATTCTGGCCGCGCCTCTTGATGAATTGAAAGACACTTCACCACCGATCACCGAAGATGAGCGCCGCAAACTTGATACGATCATGGACATTCCGGTGACCATTTCGATGGAAGTGGGACGTTCGAAGATCAGCATTCGTAACTTACTGCAATTGAACCAAGGCTCGGTGGTTGAGCTTGATCGCATCGCGGGTGAGTCATTGGATGTGATGGTGAACGGAACCTTGATTGCTCATGGAGAAGTGGTAGTGGTTAACGATAAATTCGGTATTCGTTTAACCGATGTAATCAGCCAGACTGAGCGTATTAAAAAGCTGCGTTAGCATAACGTCAGTTTACGAAAAAGAAGTATTTGGATGAAAAAACTGATCGGTTTATTGCTCTGTTCAAGCCAAGCGATGGCAGCGCCGAATGATCACTTAGATTTAGCGACCACTTTCGGGTCGCTTTTGTTCGTTATTGCGCTAATTCTCTTTTTGGCTTGGGTGTTAAAACGAATGCGAGTGCCCACGTTCGGTAATCAAAAAGGGTTGAGCATTGTACGTCAACTGCCAGTGGGTACTAAAGAGCGTATCGTTATTGTGCAAGCGGGAGAAGAACAATTTCTCGTCGGAGTCACGTCACAATCCGTCCAATTGATCGCAAAATTAGATGCCCCACTCAAACAGGAGGAGGCTGAGGTCAGTCCGTTTGCCGGTCAACTGACTCAGCTGCTAAAGAAAAATGACAAGAAATAGTCGCACGGCCTCATTGAGTTACCTTGGTCATCTATGGCATCTTTCTATGTTGCTGGTGGCATTATTGTTTACCCCGTTTGCGTTTTCAGAGCAAGAGTTAGCCACGCCAATTCCTTCCAGCGCCGTAGGCGCAGAAACGGTGACAGTAACGGCGATGAATAAAGACAGTGGTGCCTCTAAAACGATAGCCACTGGTAGCGTCAGTGGTGGTGGCGGTATTCCAGCATTTACCATGACGACCAATTCAGATGGCAGTCAAGATTACTCGATCAATCTACAAATTTTAGCCTTGATGACCATGTTGGGTTTTTTGCCTGCCATGGTCATTTTGATGACTTCCTTTACACGTATCGTGATTGTGATGTCGATCTTGCGCCAGGCAATGGGCCTGCAACAAACGCCGTCAAACCAAGTAATTATCGGCATCGCTATTTTTCTCACTTTTTTCATTATGTCACCAGTCATCAATGCCATTAATGAGCAAGCTGTGCAGCCGTATCTCAATGAGCAGATGACGGCGCGTCAAGCGTTTGATACGGCTCAAGAGCCACTAAAAGCCTTCATGCTGAAACAGACGCGAGTCAAAGATTTAGAAACCTTTGTTGAGATATCGGGCTCTGACGCAACCAATCCTGAAGAGGTCTCGATGGCGGTGCTGATCCCTGCGTTCATCACCTCGGAGCTAAAAACGGCGTTTCAAATCGGCTTTATGCTATTTTTGCCCTTTTTAATCATTGATTTAGTGGTGGCGTCTGTTTTGATGGCGATGGGTATGATGATGCTTTCGCCGATGATCGTCTCGCTGCCTTTTAAACTCATGCTGTTTGTACTAGTGGATGGATGGAACTTGATCCTCTCAACGCTAGCCGGCAGTTTTGCTTTATAGCGGGGGCGCGAATGACTCCTGAAGTCTTTGTTGAGCTGTTTCGAGACGCACTGTGGATGGTGCTTATCATGGTGTGCGCCATCATCATCCCGAGTTTGTTGATTGGCTTAGTGGTCGCCATTTTCCAAGCCGCGACCTCAATTAACGAACAGACGTTGAGCTTTTTACCGCGTCTCATTGTGACGTTACTGGCACTGATGTTCTTTGCCCATTGGATGACGCAGATGTTGATGGAGTATTTCTTCTCTATCGTTGAACGGCTACCACAGGTGCTGTACTAGGAGCTTGAATGGAGTACCCAACAAGCCTCGTTTTAGAGTGGATTGCTAGCTATTTTTGGCCCTACACTCGTATTTCCGCCATGCTGATGGTGATGTCAGTCACTGGTGCCCGCTTTGTTCCGACCCGAGTGCGGCTCTACTTAGGTTTGGCTATTACCTTCGCCGTGATGCCCGCGATTCCTGCCGTTTCAGAGACCGTTGAACTACTTTCATTTAAAGGTTTTTTGACCACCTTTGAGCAGATTATTATTGGCGTTGCAATGGGCATGATCACCCAGTTTATAATCCAAACCTTTGTTATGCTTGGCCAAATATTGGGTATGCAAGCCAGCTTAGGTTTTGCTTCAATGGTCGACCCCGTAAACGGGCAAAACACCCCTTTGCTTGGTCAATTGTTTATGTTTTTAGCGACCTTGTTCTTCTTAGCAACCGATGGTCATTTAAAGATGATCCAACTGGTGGTATTCAGTTTCAAAACCTTGCCTATTGGCGATGGGGCATTAACGACCGTGGATTTTCGTGAGCTCGCATTGTGGCTGGGAATTATGTTTAAAGTGGCGCTGAGTATGTCTCTTTCTGGCATCATTGCGCTATTAACCGTCAACTTATCATTTGGTGTGATGACTCGTGCAGCCCCTCAGCTCAACATTTTCTCATTGGGTTTTGCGTTTGCGCTTTTGGTCGGCTTGCTACTCTGTTGGTATATTTTAGGCGGCCTGTATAGTCACTACGAACTATTCTGGTTAGAAGGCGAGCAACAAATTTGTCGCCTTATCCGTATTAACTGTTAGGAGGCGCGTTTGGCAGAGTCAGACGGTCAAGAACGTACCGAAGACGCCACGCCCAAGCGATTGGACGAGGCGCGAAAAAAAGGTCAAGTCGCTCGTTCAAAAGAGTTAGCGTCCGTTTCGGTACTGGTAGTGGGTGCGATTGCATTGATGTGGTTTGGCGAATCGTTAGCCCGAGCTTTGTACGCTTTGATGGGTCGAATCTTCAACTTAAGCCGAGAAGAAGTGTTTGATCTCGGAAAGTTGTTTGATATTACGGCTGGTTCTCTTGCGACCCTCATATTGCCACTCTCGCTTATCTTAATCACGTTATTTATTGCTGCATTAATTGGCGCGGCTGGCATTGGTGGAATTAACTTTTCTGTCGAAGCTGCGATGCCAAAACCCTCCAAAATGAACCCGCTTAGTGGCTTAAAACGTATGTTCGGTTTGCAAAGTTGGGTTGAGTTATTTAAGTCCATTTTAAAAGTACTGCTTGTTTCTGGCGTTGCTTTTTATCTGATCAATGCATCGAAAGAAGATCTATTTCAACTGAGCATGGATGTCTATCCACAAAATATTTTCCATGCGCTCGATATTTTGCTCAACTTCGTGTTGCTGATCAGTTGTTCTTTATTGGTCGTGGTCGCCATCGATATCCCATTCCAAATCTGGCAGCACGCTGACCAATTAAAAATGACCAAGCAAGAAGTAAAAGACGAATACAAAGATACGGAAGGAAAACCTGAGGTTAAAGGCCGAATTCGGATGTTGCAGCGTGAAGCGGCCCAGCGGCGGATGATGGCGGAAGTGCCACAAGCGGATGTAATCATCACCAACCCAGAACACTTCTCAGTTGCGCTGCGCTATAAACAAAATACGGATAAAGCACCGATTGTGGTGGCTAAAGGCGTCGATCACATGGCGATGAAAATTCGTGAAGTAGCACGTGCGCATGATATACACATCATTCCCGCACCGCCTTTGGCTCGAGCGCTTTATCACACAACCGATCTTGAGCAGGAGATCCCCGACGGGCTTTTCGTGGCGGTCGCGCAGGTACTGGCTTATGTCTTTCAGCTTAAGCAGTATCGTAAACGCGGTGGTCAAAGACCCAAACTCGATGAGAATAACATGCCGATTCCACCGGATTTACGACATTAATCCTCATCGTTATGCTGGGGCAAAAGCGTTAATGCTGAAGTTAGCGTCAGTTTAAATCACTTATCAGGAATAGAAAGCAGCACCAACACCGCGCCATGCCCGCCAAATTCAAGAGGGGCTTGATGAAATGCCATCACATCAGGGTGTTGAGCGAGCCAGAGAGGAACTTTTTGTTTGAGAATGTGTTTACCGATCCCATGTTGGACACAAGCGCAGTGAATATTTTCTTTCACACAATAAGCAACCATCGCCCCGAGTTCTCGTTTCGCTTCTTGCTGTGTCATGCCGTGCATATCCAAAAATACATCCGGCACATAGACGCCACGTCTTAACCGTTTAACTTCATATTTCGACACATCATCACGAGCATAGCGTGTCGGGCCTTCATCGCTGAGTTTTGGTATAAACTCATCGGAAAAATAAAATTCGGTATCGCTGGCTTCCCGCGCAATACGGCGGATTTCTTTTTGTTTGGGGTTTCTGTTTGGCGGCTGGATTATGGTATCCTGTCGCAACTTTTTAACGCCCTTTACTGCATCCCGAAACAAGTCGAAAGCGTCATCGTGTTCGGTCTCTTTTTGGCTCATTGGGTTTGGTCATTTTCTAACAGATCGATATTGGCAGTATTGTAGCGCTTTTCGGAGGCAATTTTGGATAAGATTTTTGTAGAAGAGGCGGTTTCTGAACTTCACACGCTTCAAGATATGATTCGTTGGACGGTCAGCCGTTTTAATGCCGCCAACTTATTTTATGGTCATGGGACCGATAATGCGTGGGATGAAGCCGTTCAGCTAATCCTACCGACACTCTATCTTCCGATTGATGTTCCTCCGCATGTACTGAATTCTCGTTTAACAGGCAGCGAACGTCTGCGTATTGTTGAACGGGTGATTAAGCGCATTAATGAACGTACTCCTATCGCCTATTTAACCAATAAAGCCTGGTTCTGTGGCCTTGAGTTTTATGTGGATGAGCGAGTACTGGTGCCACGTTCACCGATTGGCGAATTGATTGAAGCGCAGTTCCAACCTTGGTTGATCGACGAGCCTGTACGCATTATGGATTTGTGTACTGGCAGCGGTTGCATCGCCATTGCGTGCGCCCACGCGTTCCCTGATGCTGAAGTGGATGCGATTGATATCTCAACCGACGCACTGCAAGTGGCAGAGCAAAATATTCAAGATCACGGTATGGAGCAACAAGTTTTCCCGATCCGTTCCGATCTATTCCGTGATTTGCCAAAAGAGAAATATGACCTAATCGTGTCGAATCCACCGTATGTGGATCAAGAAGATATGAATAGTTTGCCCAAAGAGTTCAAACACGAACCAGAACTCGGCTTAGCCGCCGGTACCGATGGTTTGAAATTGGTGCGTCGTATTTTGGCCAATGCGGCGGGGTACCTCACTGATAACGGTATTTTGATCTGTGAAGTGGGCAATTCGATGGTGCATATGATGAACCAATACGACCACATTCCGTTTACTTGGCTTGAGTTTGAAAATGGTGGGCATGGCGTATTCATGCTGACTCGCCAGCAGTTGGTTGATTGCGCTAGCGACTTTGCGCTTTATATCGACTAATGCCGTACGCATAAGAAAAACGCCAGCCACAGTGCTGGCGTTTTTTTATCCATTAGAAAAATACACATTGCTTTATTTTGGGGCTTTACATCATTTCCTAATAAAGCCACTATGAATCCACGAACAATAGAATGAAGCGGTGATAGGGAGCATGTTGCTCTGTGTCATCAATATTGAGGAAGTAATGGCAGGAAACAGTATCGGACAACATTTTCGGGTGATGACATTCGGAGAAAGTCACGGTATCGCACTAGGATGTATCGTCGACGGATGCCCTCCGGGCTTAGAAATTACAGAAGCTGACTTACAGATAGACCTAGATCGTCGCCGTCCTGGCACATCTCGCTATACAACGCAGCGCCGTGAAGCGGATGAAGTCAAAATTCTTTCTGGTGTATTTGAGGGGAAAACCACAGGTACATCGATTGGTCTATTAATTGAAAATACCGACCAACGTTCAACCGATTATTCAGACATTAAAGACAAGTTTCGCCCCGGTCATGCCGATTATACCTACCATCAAAAATATGGCATTCGCGACTATCGTGGTGGTGGCCGTTCATCAGCACGAGAGACAGCGATGCGAGTGGCAGCGGGAGCCATTGCGAAGAAATATCTCAAACAAGAATTTGGGGTTGAAATTCGCGCTTACTTGTCACAAATGGGTGATGTTTGTATCGATAAAGTGGATTGGAATGAAATTGAGAATAATGCCTTTTTCTGTCCAGATGCAGACAAAGTGGCGGCATTCGACCAACTGATCCGTGATTTGAAAAAAGAAGGTGATTCGATCGGTGCAAAGATTCAAGTTGTCGCGACCAACCTGCCTGTTGGTTTAGGTGAGCCGGTATTTGATCGTCTAGATGCGGATATTGCGCATGCTTTGATGAGCATTAATGCGGTGAAAGGGGTAGAGATTGGTGACGGTTTTGATGTCGTGCAGCAAAAAGGCAGCCAGCATCGAGATCCTCTAACACCGAACGGCTTTCGCTCAAATCATGCTGGCGGTATTTTAGGCGGTATTTCGACTGGACAAGATATTGTTGCCAGTATTGCACTTAAACCCACGTCAAGTATTACAGTACCTGGCGATACCATTACTCGCACGGGTGAACCCACACAACTTATCACGAAAGGTCGCCATGATCCTTGCGTTGGTATTCGCGCAGTGCCCATTGCCGAAGCAATGCTGGCGATTGTGTTGATGGACCACTTACTTCGTCATCGCGGGCAGAATTTTGCGGTTCAAACCGAAACGCCTAAAATCTAATCCAGCATAACCGAATTAAAATGAAAAGCGCCCTTCTTGTTAGGGCGCTTTTGTTTTAATCAATTTTCTGTTTGGCTAATTTCCGCGGCTGAATGAATTTTTTATCGAAACAAGTCAGCTAACTAACCAAATATCTAACATCGGAATATCTAACATCGGATTATGGCTAATGAATCTGATTTTCAGCATCAAGCTGGAAAGAAGGCAAACGCCATTTAAAACGCACTGCCGCCATACGCAATAAATAACCCACAATAAGCGTTACTATCGTGCTGGTGACATCATTGATGCCGAATGCGAGTAAGGTTAAATAAAGCCCTGAAGCGACTAATGAAACCGAAGCGTAGAGTTCTTCATGTAGTACCAGTGGCGTTTGTCTGCAGATTAAATCGCGTAATAACCCACCAAACACCCCAGTGACCAACGCAGAAACCATACAAATGCCGGGATGCAAACCCATGCCCATTGCGATTTTTGTGCCTATGATACTGAACACAATTAGCCCCAATGCATCTAAACGAATGAACAACCCTTTGAGTTTGATTACCCATTTAGCTAAGCCTGTGGTGAGAACGCCTGCGATACAGGTAATGGCTAAAAACTCCGGATTCTTCACCCAACCTAGCGGATAATGGCCGAGTAAAATATCCCTCACCGTACCGCCTCCAATCGCAGTGGCACTCGCTACTAACATCACACCGAACCAATCCATTTTTCGACGGCCTGCACTCAATGCGCCAGTCATCGCTTCGGCAGTAATACCAATAATATATAAAACACTGAGCAACATAATGCGGTACTCCGACAGCACTTCCTTAGGTATATAAGAACCGAGAAAGCGGTTGAACTTAAAAATGGAGGCGCAAGTGTAGTAGTAAAGTCAGGCGATGGCGAATGAGATTTTATGCCAAGAAACCGTTTGACCGATTAATAAAACGGCTCTTCTCCGCTTTCATGAGTCTGTATGCACAGGCTCATTCATCATAATCACATGATTTATAATGCTTATTTTAAAAATAAGTCAGTAGTCTATTTTGTCGTCTTTGTCTTCCTCGTTATTTAGCTTTAAAGGCCAGTGTGTTGAATCTTGTTCAATAGAAGAAATGTCCCAAGGCGTACTCGTTCGCTGTCGTCGAGATCGTAGGTATAAAGTCAAAGAGCCAATATCAGGGACTTCCTGCACCGTCGATCACTACGTTAAAAGACGTCTTCAAGATTTACCTGTGAGTGGGCGACCTTGTACGATTGAGGTTGAGCTGGCTAAAACTAGAGACAAAGAAGGACGACGGTTGATCGAAGAGACTGAATATGTGGCTAAAGGTGGTCGTTATACCGCTCGCTTTTGCAAGTTCATCAGTGGGTTATGTCGCCATATGAGCATACATGCCGTCTCTCAACATTTAGGAATCCGCTGGGAAACAGTAAAAAATATCGATAGGGAATACTTGCGTTCAAGCCTACCAGCATTAGACCCCGAGAAACTGAATAACTTGGTTCATATTGGCGTCGATGAAGTTGCCAGAGCCAAGAGACACGATTATATGACGGTTGTTTATGACCTCGTCTCTGGGCATTTAATTTGGGTTGAACATGGCCGAAAAGCAGAAGTTCTGATCTCCTTCTTTGAGCAACTATCAGAAGAAACCAAATCAGGAATCAAAGCAGTATCAATGGATATGGGCCAGTCTTACCAGTCGGCGGTCAGGAAAATGCTTCCCAATGCTGATATTGTTTTTGACCGATTTCATGTCATGCAGAACTACTGCATCTTAATCAAAAAAGAGAGAGCAAAAGCTTTTAGAAATGGCTCTCACGACGAAAAAAAAATGTTGAAAGGAACGCTCTTCCTCCTACTGAAAAACGCTCACAAATTGGATGATAGGCAGTCTGACAGACTTGATGACTTACTTGAGAGCAACAAGACTTTGTGCGTTGTTTACATGCTCAAAGAGCAGCTACAAGCCATATGGGATGAACCCGATTACGAAACAATGGTGGCAGCTCTAGAAGCTTGGTGTCGTCTTGCCAAATCGACCAGAATACTTTCCTTAATTAATTTTGCCGATGCTTTATTGGAAAGAAAAGTGGGTATTTGTAACTACGGAAAATACAAACTGACTAACGCTCGGGTAGAAGCAGGTAATGTCTCGATTGGCTTACTCAGACGAAGGGCAAGAGGGGTGAGAGATACAGACTATTTCAAATTGAAGATCAGACAAACATCGGTTCCCGATACACACTCAACTTTTTACCCAAATATCAAGCTCACCTAAGCGGAGAAGAGCCATAAAACTAATGAAGTGGGGCGATTGAATGGCTTTACCTGACTACAGAAAAATAAGAGAATGCGTTGAGAAATTTTTGCCTGCATGACTGAGTGATGATACATCAATACCAAGACTTGATCTCCCTGTTCAATGACACTTTTTTTGAGCCATTCAATACGCGTTTAGAGCTCGGTGGTGATGAGCCGATTTACTTGCCTGCTGATGCACAAATCAATCATCACCGCATCATTTTCGCACGAGGCTTCTTTGCCTCGGCACTGCACGAAATCGCGCATTGGTGCGTCGCCGGCCCTGAACGGCGATTGATGGAAGATTTTGGCTATTGGTATCAACCAGACGGGCGAACCGCGCAAGTCCAAGCCGAATTTGAAAAAGTAGAGGTTCGCCCTCAAGCGTATGAGTGGATTTTATCGGTCAGTGCTGGCTTTCCTTTTACTGTGAGTTGTGACAACCTACACGGCGATTTTGAACCAGACCGTATCGCTTTTATGACTCAGGTACATCGTGAGGTAGTCGCTATCTTACAGGTTGGGCTTCCACCCCGAGTGAAGATGCTGTCAGATGCATTACGTGCTTTTTATGGTACGACAGAATTAAGGCTAGAGCACTTTATCATCAGGTAACTAGCTAAATAATAAGAGAAAATGAGAGTTGTATGATTATTGGATTTGAAGAAAAACTGCTGGAAATGATTGATGCACGTATTGCGACGGCATCGGACGATGAATTGTTTGCGGGTGGTTATTTGCGAGGTCATATTTCTTTGTCTGCAGCCGCGTGTGAAGATGAAGGAATTGATGATCTATCTCTGTTTAAAGCACGAATTGAGCAAAGCCTAGAGCAAGCGCGCACAGAGCTTACGCCTGCCGACCGCGTGATTGTGTTCGATTTATGGACCGAGCTTCACAACCAAGCTTAAGATGAGCACATTTAACTCATTCGAATTCTTTGAATGAGTCCGTAAAATTTTTATGGTTGTTGTTAATTTGTGCGATCGCTATGCTTAAGCCATATTCGAACACACAAGGGCAACACCATGAAAGTCATCGCATTTGGAGCATCAAACAGCTCAACTTCAATCAATAAAGCATTGGCCACTTACACCGCTCACCTCATTGAAGGTGCAGACGTGGTGGTGCTTGATATTAACAACTATACCGTTCCTATGTTTAGCGAAGATCTTGAAAAAGAGCTTGGTCAAGCCGAAGGCGCTCAAGCTTTTCTGCGTGATCTTGCTCAAGCGGATGCGTTTGTTATCTCTTTTGCTGAGCATAATGGTCACTACCCAGCGGCGTACAAAAATTTATTTGACTGGGCAACACGCATTGACCGTGAACTATTCAAAGGTAAACCTGCTGTTTACCTAGCCAGCTCTCCAGGTCCTGGTGGCGCGCAATCGGTTTTGGCGGCGGCAAATAATTCTGCTCCTTATTTTGGTGGTAATGTAAAAGCGTCTGTCTCGGTACCGAGTTTTTATGACAATTTTGACTTGGCTACGGGTCAAGTGACTAACCCAGAAGTGGCGGCACAATTGAAAGACGCGATTGCGAAGCTCGTATAGCTTTCTTGTCTCGTTTTAAGTTCGTTTCACCTTAAGTCTCACGCCTTTTCGCGTGAAAAAGTGAGCATTAAAAAAGCCTTGCTGGATAAGTAAGGCTTTTTTCTATGATGGTTTTTATCGAGGAGTACGTTCGGTGATGGCTTTGCCTTTTTTGAGTTTTCTCACCCACATTCGACTTGGATGAAGCGTTTCGAGAACATCAACAGCAAGCGGAAGTGGATCGCCACTCATTTGTGAAGCCAGCAACTCAGCCATTAATGGCGCAGAACTTAGCCCTCGCGATCCTAGCCCGAGCATGCAGTACAAATGAGGATAGTGAGCCACAGATGGAGTCTGTTGCGGATCTTGGGACGTTAACGGCTGGTAGTCGAGCTTGATCTGTTCAAAGTTGCCCACATTCCCGACAAACGGCAAATGATCGCGGCTGACACAGCGAACGCCTTGGCGAGATTGATTGCTAGATGTATCGACTTGCTGTATCCAGTTTTGATCGTTAATACAACGGGTTAAGCGTTGTCCATTCTCTTGCTGCGCCGCCGCATCGAATGCTTGGTTGATTTGACTTCGGTCATAGCTTGCGCCAATGCAGTGCTGTTGAGTGTTGGGGTTGTGCGGTGTCATATAGCCGTCGTAACACAACACGCTGCTCAGCTTTTGCAATGTTTCTGAGGTTGGAATATGGCTCACTTGTCCTTTCACTTTGCCAAGTGGCAACGCTTGAGTTTGCTCGAAATGGTCAAATTGATGACCGTTTGCAATGACCACACACTGATGGTGCTTTTCGCTACCATTAACACTTAATGTCCACTGCCGCTGTATTTCATCCCAGCGCAAAGACTCCACCTTGTGATTGAAATAGGCGTTGAATCTCTCACTTTGGCTTAATTGGTCAAACAGGCCTTGTGTCAGTTGAGCAGGGCAAAGCCATCCTCCGAGTGGGTAATGTAAGCTAGCCATGTCAGTCGGTAAGCCGACGTTTTGTAACGTTGCTTGTTGATCGCAGTAGTGCATTAGCTGAAGGTTAAATTGCCCTTCAAGCATCGCCATCTGTTTTTGGGTCGATTTTTCATCCCACATCAATTGGGTCACACCACACCAATCATGATCAAAAGGGACGGTTTGCGCCATTTGCTCAACAAATTGCCGAGCAAACAGAAAAGCGGGCGCAAAAACACGCGATACACCACTGTGGTTTTTATTCAGCAGTGGGTAAACCGCACCTTGTCGGTTACCTGAAGCACCTTGAGCGGCCTGAGGATCGGCGCAATACAGGCTGACATTGATACCGCGGCGATTGAGCATTTTAGCTAATGTGGCACTAGCAATGCCGCCGCCGATGATCGCCACGTCGGTAACATTGGTCGTCGGCGCAATCGCAAACCAAGGTTTTATGTTGCTGTACGATGTTTTGTGTTCCAGTTGACCAGCAATCATCTCTCTTTTGGTGCCAAAGCCTTTCACTTTTTTCATCGAAAAGCCTGCTTCTATCAATTCGCGTCGTACAAAACCTGCGGCGGTAAAAGTGGCGCACGTGGCTTTGTGTTTCGCCAGTTTGGCCATATTCTCAAACAGCGTTTGATTCCACATTTCAGGGTTTTTACTGGGAGCAAAACCATCCAAAAACCATGCATCTACCACGCCTTGCTCGGTTGTTGGAACTTGCGGCATACACTCTTTGATATCACCGAACCAAAGATCAAGGGTAATGGCGCCATCATCAAGAACAATGCGATGACATTCTGGTACTGCAATCGGGTAGTGTTGTTGAAGCTTTTTCGCATAAGTCGCTAATTCAGGCCACGCTTGGTGCGCTGTTATCAAGTCGTGTTTATTGAGCGGATATTTTTCAAAACTGATAAAATGCAGCGCTTGCAATGGCGCATTTGGGTTTTGTTGCCTAAACGCATCAAATTCTTGCCATACAGCGAGAAAATTTAACCCAGTGCCAAACCCCGTTTCGGCAATGACGAATCGTTTTTGGTCATATTGGTGCCATCTTTGTGGTATACGATTTTGGGAAAGAAACACGTAACGCGTCTCTTCTAGGCCGTTAACGTTGGAAAAGTAAACGTCATCGAATTGGTCGGAAACGGGTGTGCCCGCTTCATTCCAACCCAGTGTTGCGTTGGTTATGCTGGTCATAATGGTGTAATTCTGTGAAATCGGGCGATATATAGCTCGAGATTGTACGAATTTCTGGGAAAGCTGACCACTTTTGTTATTCTTCTTAGTTATTATCTAAGCGAATTTTGAATTATAGGAATGTCACATGAAACGAGTCGTAATCACCGGTATGGGTATTGTTTCAAGTATCGGTAACAACGTCGAAGAAGTTTTAGCGTCTCTAAAAGCAGGCAAATCAGGTATTACCGCTTCTGAGCAGTTCAAAGAGAACGGTTTACGCTCTCAAGTGTGGGGTAGCCTGAAAATGAACCCTGCTGACCATATTGATCGCAAACAGATGCGTTTTATGGGTGATGCGGCCGCGTTTGCATACCTATCAATGGAACAAGCGATTGCCGATTCAGGTTTAGCACCAGAGCAGGTCTCTAATGACCGCACTGGTATTGTGGCTGGTTCTGGCGGTGCGTCGTCGTATAACCAAGTTATTGCTGTCGACACATTGCGCACAAAAGGCGTGAAGCGCGTTGGCCCTTACATGGTTCCACGTACTATGTCTTCGACTGTTTCAGCCTGTCTTGCTACGCCATTTAAAATCCGTGGCGTCAATTACACCATGAGCTCCGCTTGTGCGACGTCGGCTCACTGTATTGGTCACGCAATGGAACTTATCCAATTGGGTAAGCAAGATGTTGTGTTTGCAGGTGGTGGTGAAGAGCTCGATTGGTCTTTAACTATGATGTTTGATGCAATGGGTGCGCTGTCAACTAAGTACAACGAAACACCAGAAAAAGCGTCACGTACTTACGATGCTGACCGCGATGGTTTCGTGATTTCAGGCGGCGGCGGCATGGTTGTGGTTGAAGAGCTTGAGCATGCACTGGCTCGCGGCGCAAAAATTTACGGTGAAATCGTCGGTTACGGTGCGACATCCGATGGCTACGACATGGTGGCTCCATCAGGTGAAGGCGCTGTGCGTTGCATGAAGATGGCAATGCAAGCGGTAGATAGTGTGGATTATGTCAATACACATGGTACTTCCACACCTGTCGGTGATGTAAAAGAGTTGGGTGCCATTCAAGAAGTGTTCGCTGGCAACAGCCCAGCTATCTCGGCAACAAAAGCAATGACTGGCCACGCATTGGGTGCGGCAGGTGTGCATGAAGCCATCTACTCTACCTTGATGCTTCACCACGGCTTTATCGCGCCAAGCATCAACATTGACAATTTAGATCCAGCGGCTGATGGCCTTGATATTGTGACCGAAATGCGCGAGCAAGAGCTAACCACTGTGATGTCTAACAGCTTTGGTTTTGGCGGTACGAACGCGACGCTAGTGATCAAAAAGTATCAAGGCTAATGCGCCTACACACCTCTAATAAAAAGGTTTCCAGAGCGGGTCAGCTTAGCTGATCGAACAGACGCAGACTCTGTCCCATGGAGAGCGGGACGGGATCCTTTTGTTCTGGGTTTTTGCCCGGTTTCCGTGAGGAGCCGGGCATTTTTATGGAAAGCGGGATTTCTTCTCGACAGTCTGTGCGCTTTTCTGCACAATTCCTTCAATTTCGAAAATTGTGAACTCCGCTATGAAAATCCTTATTGATGAAAACATGCCTTATGCTGAATCGTTATTTAGCCAGCTTGGTGAGGTGGTGTTAAAACCCGGTAGAAGCTTAACGGCTGATGATCTTATCGACGTTGACGCCTTGATGATTCGTTCTGTTACGAAAGTAAATCAAGCACTATTAGCGAAAGCCAATAAATTAAAGTTTGTTGGTACGGCGACGGCAGGTATGGACCACGTTGATCAAGCGCTTTTGGCTGAAAGAGGCATCTTTTTTACTGCCGCACCGGGGTGTAATAAGGTGGGAGTGGCTGAGTATGTTTTCAGTGTATTGATGGTGTTAGCACAGCAGCATGGTTTTTCTGCCTTAGAGAAAACCGTTGGCATTATTGGTGCTGGTCAAGTCGGCAGCTATTTAGCCGAGTGTTTAGCGGGGATTGGCATTAATGTGCTGCTCAACGATCCCCCAAAACAAGCACAAGGTGATTGCCGCGAGTTTACTCATCTTGATGTTTTACTTGATAAAGCGGATGTCATTACGCTGCATACACCCATTACTAAAAGTGGTGAATGGCCAACTCATCACTTGATTGATGAAGTTCGACTTGCCCAGTTGCGCAGTGATCAGATCTTGATCAACGCGGCTCGTGGCCCTGTGGTGGATAACCAAGCGCTGAAACAACGCCTACAGAAAAATGATGGTTTTATTGCCGCTTTAGACGTGTTTGAATTTGAACCTGAAGTGGATATGGAACTGCTGCCTTTGCTCGCCTTTGCGACGCCGCATGTGGCTGGCTATGGGTTAGAAGGTAAAGCCCGAGGCACGACCATGATTTTTAATAGTTTTTGTGAGTATCTTGGCGATGACCATTGCGCGAATGCCAGTAGTTTATTACCCGAGACTCCCATTGCCAAAGTGTATTTATCACGCGGTTGGGATGAGGAAACATTACACAGTTTAACCCAATTGATTTATGACGTACGCAAAGATGACGCCTTGTTTCGCCGTGAAATTGGCAAACCAGGTGCTTTTGATCAAATGCGTAAACTTTATTGGGATAGAAGAGAATATAGCGCGATGACTGTCGTCGGTAGTGAGTCGTGTGATCTCACTCCCTTAGCTAAATTAGGTTTTAAAACAGAGGTAACAAATGAGCCAAGAATTTAATATCGCTATTTTAGGAGCAACCGGCGCGGTTGGTGAAACCATGCTTGAAGTGCTCAAAGATCGCAAATTCCCCGTTGGTGAACTTTACCTACTTGCCAGTGAGCGTAGTGAAGGTAAATTCTACCGCTTCAATGGTAAGACCATACAAGTACAAAATGTTGAAGATTTCGATTGGTCACAAGTTCAGATTGCACTGTTTTCCGCTGGTGGTGAATTGTCCGCAAAATGGGCACCTATTGCCACAGAAGAAGGCGTGGTAGTCATCGATAACACCTCACATTTCCGCTATGAGTACGATATCCCACTTGTTGTGCCTGAAGTGAACCCTGAAGCGATTGCGGATTTCCGTAACCGCAATATTATTGCGAACCCAAACTGCTCAACCATCCAAATGTTGGTGGCGTTAAAGCCGATTCACGACGCTGTGGGTATCGAGCGAATTAACGTATCAACTTATCAGTCCGTTTCAGGAGCTGGGAAGTCAGGCATTGATGAGTTGGCGGGACAAACCGCAAGGCTGTTAAACGGTGTTTCGGCCGATCCTGATGTGTTTAGCCAGCAAATTGCGTTTAACTGCATCCCACAAATCGACCAGTTTATGGATAATGGCTACACCAAGGAAGAGATGAAAATGGTGTGGGAAACGCAAAAAATATTCAATGACTCAACCATTATGGTCAACCCAACTTGTGTACGCGTGCCAGTTTTTTACGGCCATGCTGAGTCACTGCATATTGAAACACGCTTACCGATTGATGCTGAGCAAGTTATTGAGTTATTAGAGAAAACTGAAGGTATTGAAGTATTCAGCGGGAATGATTTCCCCACGCAAGTTCGCGATGCGGGAGGGAAGGATACGGTTCTTGTAGGGCGTATTCGCAACGATATCAGTCACCACAGTGGCATTAACATGTGGGTAGTGGCAGATAACGTGAGAAAAGGCGCTGCAACAAATGCGGTACAAATTGCGGAAGTGTTGATTCGAGATTATTTCTAATTAATACCTAGTAAAAAGGAGTGGCTTACCACTCCTTTCTCTCTACACAAAAAAGCCGAGTGATTGATTCACCCGGCTTTTTTATTATCGTCCAGCTCAAGGCTGAGAATGATGGCTATCTTTTTGACTTGTGCGCGTTAGGGTTCTGCTTGCAACTGCCGTCGGCACATTTACCATATAGATAAAGGCTGTGATTGGTGAGCTGTACATTATATTGCTCGGCAATCTCTCTTTGGCGTTGTTCGATCACCTCATCTGAAAACTCAATCACTTCACCACAATCTAAGCACACTAAGTGGTCGTGGTGGTGGTGTGTTGAAAGTTCAAAAACGGATTTTCCACCTTCAAAATGGTGACGAGTGACAATACCCGCATCATCAAATTGGTTTAATACTCGATAAACAGTCGCAAGACCGATTTCTTCACCAAGATCAATCAATTTCTTATACAGTTCTTCAGCGCTGATATGTTGGCATTCAGGCTGCTGTAGCACTTCTAAAATTTTTAGCCTAGGAAGGGTAACTTTAAGACCTGCATCCTTGAGCGCTTGGTTATTATCTGACATACACTTTCCTGTTGATGATCTGCAGCAGTTAACAGAATTCATAATTGCGATCATTATAGGGGAGTCACTGCTAACAATAAACCACGAAGTTCAAAGGGTTACTTTATATTTGTCACAAAGCCGCGCAATATCACTGATATAACAGCTCTTACCAGTTACAATTGCGTAACATTTATTAGTGATTGAGTCGATAGGTTTAAAAGGTGAGCACGGAATGAATCACTCTTTAGCAAGATTTTATAAGCCAAATATTGTTAAGTGGGCGTTAAATAGCTGGCCTCCTTTTTGGGGAGCTGGTATCCACATTGATGAAATTAGTAGCGACTTCCGTCAGGTGAAAATGCGCCTAAAGCTGCGGTGGTGGAACAAAAATGCCAATCGCACTCAGTATGGTGGCAGCATTTTCTCTCTTACTGACCCTGTTTACTCGTTGATGTTAATGGGGATTTTGGGTGAGCAATATTACGTATGGGACAAAGAGGCCAGCATCAACTTTATCAAACCGGGCCATTCTGATTTGTATGCGGAGTTTCTGATAACGCAAGACCAACTGGATTCAATCTTAGTGAGCACGGCCAATGGGGATAAATGCTTTCCGGAATTTGTTATCCATGTTAAGGATGCCAAAGGCGAAGTGGTCTCTGAAGTGCAACGTAAATTGTACGTGCGCAAAAAACCTAAATATAGAGAAGAGAGTGATGCAGACAAAATGGTTACTTTTTGTGATCGCTAAGGCTGTTCGTTCTGCATTTGGCACAGCTCAATCCAAGCTTCGGCGGTGCGAGAAACGTACCGTTCCGCGTGCCATATTAATCCTAAGTGCCAATCAATACTGGGTGTCATCGGTTTGACTAAGACGCCTTCTCCTTGAATTCGTCGACAAAGTGGTTCGGGTAGAAAGGCAACGCCTACGCCACTTTTGACCAACGCGACTAAAAAATCCCATTGGCTACTGCGCGCTGCAACTTGTGGTGTAAATCCGTGTTGTAGGCAGAATGAGTGGATGTAGTCACTCAGCGTAAAATCATGGGTATAGAGGTAAAATGGCTCATTTTGTAGTTGCTCCCAACCGATAGCTTCTTGCTGCTTCCAAGGGGATGTATCAGGGAGTACGGCGCAAATGGGGTAACTGTCTAAGGAGAGTGACCGCAGATTATCAATCGGATGAGGCGAAAGCATGGTGACGGCTACGTCAATTTCGCCATTGAGGATAGCTTGCTCTATTTTACGTCCGCCATACTCAACGATGGTGAGCTCTACATGAGGGTAGGTTTGACGGTATTGGCGGATCAGACCTGCGTAAAGGTGTCCAACCATTGGTGGAATTCCGAGATGCAGTTGTCCCCGCTTTACCTGATTGAGATCGACCAGCTCGGCTTCTAACTGAGACATCTGCGCTAAGATCTCTAGCGCTCTTTGATAGACAACCTCTCCTGCATCGGTAAGCCAGAAACGTCGACCTTCACGATGTAGTAGTGGCTGTTCAATTTCCTGCTCTAAACTGCGGATCATCTTACTGATGGTGGGCTGGGTAACGAACAGTTGCTCGGATGCGCGGGTAAAGCTTTGTTGATTGACCAATTCAACAAAATAGCGCAGTGCTTTAATATCCATAATATCTCCTTTTATCATTCCATTTTGGCATGAAAATGATAATAAAAAGTCATTTTACGATGGTTTTATGGCTTAATATAATGTGACTAATTTCACAAAACGGCATTAGTCTCATCATGCAAAGAATAAGAAACAGCCAAAGAGTAAAAAACAATCTGCAAACAGTGGTACAAGTTGTTGCGCTATCAATGATCTGGTTTTTGGCGGATTTTCTAGTCAGCACTTTTCATATTCCTTTACCAGCAAATTTAACGGGCATGCTATTGCTGTTAACTTTAGTGATTATGCGAGTTGTAAAAGTTGATTGGCTGCGCAAGGGAGCAACTTGGTTATTGGCGGAAATGCTGTTGTTCTTTGTACCAGCGGTCATTGCGGTCGTTAACTATCAAGAGTTAATGCAACAGCAAGGGTTACGAATTATGGCGGTACTTGTCATTAGTACCATCATGGTCATTGCTATTACTGCTTGGACCGTTGATAAAATGTATCGTTTAGAGCTGATATTAGCGCGTAGAAAAAGCAACCGGGCAATACGCCTAACCAAAGTGGAGCGTTCATCATGAGCTCACTACTTACCTCAACGCTGCTTGGTGTATTTTGCTTGCTGCTAACCTTGGCTTTTTACTATGGCAGCAAGTGCCTTTATCAACGTAAACGTTCTATTTTCTTAATGCCGCTGCTATTGGCCCCTATATTGTTAGTGGCTGTTGTGATGATCTTTCACATCCCTTACCAAACCTATATGGCAGAATCTCATTGGTTATTGTGGCTACTTGGTCCGGCGACAGTGGCTTTTGCTATTCCGGTCTATGACAACCGATTGTTGATCAAGCGCCACTGGCTCTCTCTATCCGTGGGAGTGATCGTATCGGTTGTGGTTTCTGTGGGGAGCACGGTTTTGTTGGCTCGTTGGTTTGAATTACCCGATATGCTTCAGCGCAGTTTAGCGATGCGCTCGATTACCACGCCTTTTGCTGTTGAGGCGACGAAGTCAATTGGTGGGCAAAGTGATCTGACTGCTCTGTTTGTGGTACTTACTGGGGTGATAGGCATGGCGGTAGGTGAAGTGGTGTTAGCGTTATTATCCATTCGCTCTGGGCTTGGTAAAGGAGCCAGTCTTGGCGCTTCCGCGCACGGTGCAGGAACGGCAAAAGCGTATCAAATTGGCAATGCTGAAGGGGTAGTGTCGAGTGTGGTGATGATGATTGCGGGTATGGTCACTGTGTTGCTTGCTCCATTTATCGGCCGTCTACTTTGGTAAAGAAAAGAGTGCTGTTGTATACGGGTCAATAAAAAATCCCCTCGCAAGGGGATCTTTTATGTTTAAGAGATTAGCCTTCAAGTTCGGCTAAACACATCTCTTCATAAATCTGCTTAACCCATGTGCTGACGCGCTGTTCAGTCAGCTCTGGTTGACGATCTTCATCGATGCATAAACCAATAAAGTGGCTATTGTCACCCGCAACCAAGGCTTTAGAGGCTTCGAATTCATAACCTTCAGTTGGCCAGTGGCCAATAATCGTTGCACCTTTGCTTTCGATAATGTCACGCACTGTACCCATCGCGTCACAGAAGTATTCAGCGTAGTCTTCTTGATCGCCGCAACCGAAAATAGCAACTAATTTCGTCGAGAAGTCGATCGCTTCTAATTCTGGGAAAAAATCATCCCAATCACACTGCGCTTCACCGTAGTACCAAGTAGGGATACCCAGTAACAATAAGTCAAAATTATCAATGTCTTCTTTGCTGCTTTTCGCAATATCTTGAACGTGAACGAGCTGCTTACCCAGTTGCTTTTGAATCATTTTCGCAACGGCTTCAGTATTACCGGTATCGCTACCAAAGAAGAGGCCTACACTTGCCATAGAATCATTACCTTTAATTTGTCATTTTCTGGCGGATGAGCGTGCTCTTTACCCCAGTCCGGTGCCTTCCCAACTGAGTTGGATAAGTCCTTTAAGGATAAAGCCAGCACAACCTAAAAACAGAACTAGCCATACAATACGGCGCCCAAATGGCGGTACATTACCTTGCTTAAGGACATCTTTTATTGCCATACCGATAAGGAAAAATATAGACGCAAAAAGAAGATCGAGTCCAATCGACTCAAGCATGTTCATGTAGTCGTACAGCATGGGTATCCTTTATGCCAATTTGCTTGAGCGCACTATAACACTGTTATTCGTCAAAGTTAATGCGCGCATTGGTACCTATTTCACACTTGTTGTTTCACAGTAAAGCGGCTAGCTGCCAATGAACTTCCTGATCGCTCGTAAAACTTCAACGGGCTTTTCTGCGTGTAGCCAGTGCCCTGTGTTAGCGATGACGTGCGCTTTCGCTTGGCTAAACTGCTGCTGGATCATTTCTTGGTGTTCCGCTAGTAGATAGTCAGAGTTGCTGCCTTTAACCAATAAGGTTGGAATAGAGCTGCAAGGGATTGGTTCCCAGCCTAAAATATTCCAGTAATTTTTTTCAATGGCGGGAACATTAAAACGCCAGCTCATTACACCATCTTCTCGTTTAAATAACGATTTACTGAGAAATTGTCGTACGCCTTCTAGCTCAATATGTTGCGCTAAAATGGCCATGACCTCTGCTCGCGAGGTAGGCTGCTGTGCAATAACCGCGTTGAGCCCCGCCAGTACGTTGTCATGTTTCCGATGCTGATAGCTGACGGGTGCCATATCTAAAACCACCAGTTTGGCGACTTTGGATGAGGCGATGTCAGCCAGCTTCATGGCAACTTTACCACCCATTGAATGGCCAATCAGCGTGACTGAATCACAAGCTAACTCTTCGAGTAAACTAGCAACATCGAATGCCATACTCGCGTAATCATGTTCCTCACTGTGAAATGATTGACCGTGATTGCGCAAGTCAATACTCAATACTTGGTGATCGGCTTTTAGGTCTCTTGCAAGTAAACCTAGGTTGTCTAAATTGCCGAATAAACCATGGATCAAAACAACGGTGTGACCTTCACCTTCGAGTTTGTAATTAAGAAGTGCTGACATTTTATCTTATTAGTGATTGGTTTAACGTAGAGTATCAGTGAAGATCTCGCTATAATCCCTCAGAGTTTAAACATTGAGATTGTGAAAAGCGAATGAAAACAATTGAGGTTGATGAGGATCTATACCGTTATATTGCCAGCCAAACCCAACATATTGGAGAAAGCGCGTCGGATATTTTACGCCGTTTGCTCAATGTTGACGGTAAAGTGTCTGCAGCAGCGGTCGTGACGCAAGTAAGTACCGAGCCCAAGGGCATTGTTGTGAGTAAAGATGCCGTACAAGAGATACAGATTGATAGCGTAAAAGAGATGCGTTCTTTGCTCATTTCTGATGAATTTGCGGCTTTGAAAAAAGCAATTGATCGTTTTATGTTGGTGCTTTCAACCTTATACCGTATCGATCCAGTAAGTTTTGCTGAAGCGACCTTAGTGAAAGGACGTAAGCGTGTGTATTTTGCTGACAACGAGCAAACCTTGCTTGCTAGTGGGCAGACAACCAAGCCAAGAGCGATTCCAAACACACCATTTTGGGTCATTACCAATAACAATACTAGCCGCAAACAACAGATGATCGAGCAGCTGATGGTATTGATGAATTTCCCGAGTGACATTATTGAGAAAGTGACGCACTCAATCTGATTTGTGCCCATTCATAGATAAAAATCTGATTCAAGCCTCATACTGCGGACCACTAAGTCCGTATCATGAGGCTTTTTATTTCGTTGTTATTTTAAGAAAGGATGTCAAAAATGGCTATGCACCCACGCGCCGGACAAAAAGCACGGCAGGAAGACTTACATAATATCCCTGCGCTCGTTGCAAACTACTTTTTACTTCAACCTGATGCGGCTAACCCAGACCATAAAGTACAATTTGGTACTTCGGGGCATCGTGGTTGCGCGGATAAATCGACATTTAACGAAAACCACATTCTTGCTATTGCTCAAGCGGTAGCAGAAGTGCGCGCTCAGCAAGGAACCACTGGGCCGATTTTTGTCGGAAAAGACACGCACGCACTCTCTGAGCCTGCTTTTTCTAGTGTACTTGAAGTACTGATCGCTAATGAAATTGAAGTGATCGTTCAACAGGATAATGGCTATACGCCAACTCCGGGTATTTCACACGCAATCTTGACTCATAACTTGAAGCACGCGCAAAAAGCTGATGGCATTGTGATCACACCTTCTCATAATCCACCACAAGATGGTGGTATTAAATACAATCCTACCCATGGCGGCCCTGCTGAAGGGGAAATCACGCAAGCGATTGAAAACCGTGCCAATGAGATCATTGCAGAAGGCATGCAAGGCGTGAAGCGTCTGCCTATTATGTCGGCAAAGCAATCGCCGCTGTTTAAACAAGTTGATCTTGTGAAACCTTATATTGATGACTTAGTGAATGTGATTGATATGGAGGCCATCCAAAAAGCCAATCTAAAACTGGGTGTTGATCCGCTCGGTGGCAGTGGTATTGATTATTGGCGTCAAATTGGCAAAGCGTATCAGCTTGATTTAACACTGGTGAGCGAAGCGGTGGATCCGACATTCCAATTTATGTCACTCGATAAAGATGGTGTAGTGCGTATGGACTGTTCTTCTCCTTATGCAATGGCGGGGTTATTAGCGTTAAAAGATCAGTATGATCTCGCGTTTGGTAATGACCCTGACTACGACCGCCACGGCATTGTCACTCCGAAAGGTTTGATGAATCCAAACCATTTCTTAGCCGTATGCATCGATTATCTGTATCGTCACCGCAAACAATGGCGTAAAGAAGTGGCTGTTGGTAAAACGTTAGTATCAAGTGCATTGATTGACCGTGTGGTCGCCGATCTTGGCCGTGAGCTGTGTGAAGTACCTGTCGGCTTTAAGTGGTTTGTTGATGGCCTATACAGTGGTCACTTCGGTTTTGGTGGTGAAGAGAGCGCAGGTGCGTCATTCCTGCGTAAAGACGGAACGCCTTGGTCAACGGATAAAGACGGTATTATCCTTTGCTTACTGGCGGCGGAAATCACCGCTGTCACAGGTAAAAATCCGCAGCAATATTATGAAGATCTGGCCGCGAAACATGGAGAGTCTAAATATAGTCGTATTCAAGCTGTCGCAAATGGCCCACAAAAAGCAGTGCTGAGCAAATTATCACCAGAGATGGTCTCTGCGCAAACATTAGCGGGAGATGAGATCACAGCCCGCTTGACGCATGCTCCCGGCAATGGCGCAGCCATCGGTGGATTAAAAGTGACCACTGATTATGGCTGGTTTGCTGCTCGTCCATCAGGCACAGAAGATATTTATAAGATCTATTGTGAAAGTTTTAAGGGCGATGAGCACCTCAAGCAAATCGAAGCGGAAGCGCAACAGATTGTTAATCAAGTCTTTGCCGACGCTGGTTTGTAAGCAAACTTATCAATTAAAATAGGCGGCCAGAGGCCGCCTATTTTATATTTAGTCGTCTACTATCTTGGTTAAAGCTGAGGCCAACTGTCGGGAACGATGAACCAGAACTTTCCGCTGTCACTTTGGCAATGCACAAAACCATGCTCTTCATTTGCTGTGTAACGCGTGCAGTTTTTACCTTTCCCGCTAATCCATTGAGGCTTTTCCAGTAAGAATAATGCTTCATCTATTTGATGTGACTGGCTTTGATAACACCAAAAACCAGCAATTTGTGACGGATTGAGTTTATAACCTAGGCATTCACTAGGAACAGGCTCATCGTGAAAAGGGTTTACATATAAGCGCCCTTGCATCAGTAAATGACGGCTAACGTCACGCCAAAGTGGGTAAGCCGCACTAAATTGGGCTGATTGGGAAAGGGTCAATTGGTGGTTCAGCATATGTTCAAGTTTGAGATCTAATCGATCTTGAGCATTGGGACCATACCACAGCCCTTGATGTAGCAGGTAAAACTTCACTGCGACTTCCCAATGCTCATAACGCTGACTGCGTTTATTTTTGATGACAAAATCTAGCGAACCTAGTGTACTTCCTGCTTCGTTCAATTGAATTTCTTCAGAAACGGCGGAATAAGTGGGGTTTAGCGTAAACAATAAAGAACATAAATGCTGGTAGAGAAAGCCTAATCTAGGGTTCCCTCCATATTCTTCTTTCAATGTCGGAACATTGGGTAAAAAAGGAGTACGCGCCGCGACTACACCCTCTCCTTGAAAAAGAGTAGGGGTTGTCGACACCCAGTGTGCCAGTGTGTTGAGGTCCATTGTCATTAATTGTTCTCGTCCTTATTTTTCGACATTCTAGCTTGAAATTGTTATAACCACGCTAATGATAAAACTCAATTTTGGAATGAAAGATGGATAATTTAAAACTTGAAGCTCTGCTCAATCAAAAGCTTAATCCTCAATTGATTAAAGACTATTGCCCTAATGGATTGCAAGTTGAAGGTCGCACTGAAATCAAAAAGATTGTGACGGGTGTGACGGCCTCGCAAGCGCTGATTGAACAAGCAATTGAACGAAATGCTGACGCTTTATTAGTGCATCATGGTTATTTTTGGAAAAGTGAGCCTGAGTCCATCCGTGGAATGAAAGGCCACCGGATCCGAGCTTTGATACGAAATGATATAAATTTATACGCATATCACTTGCCGTTAGACATCCATCCAGAATTAGGTAATAACAAATTGCTAGCTGATTTATTGGGGATTCATGTTGATGGTGGATTAGAAGGGCACCCGCAGTCGGTCGCCATGTATGGCCATTTTGAACAAGCGTTGACAGCCGATGAACTCAGTCAACGAATCGAACAAGCTTTGCAACGACGGCCACTGCACGTAGCACCGAACTCAAACAGAATCATCAAAACGGTGGGTTGGTGTACTGGTGGTGGGCAAGATTACGTCGATCTAGCGGCGCAGCACGGATTAGATGCGTTCATCTCTGGTGAAATATCAGAGCGGACTACCTATTCAGCAAGAGAGCAAAACGTCCATTACTTCGCAGCTGGCCACCATGCAACAGAACGGTATGGAGTGAAAGCTCTCGGAGAATGGTTAGCGAACGAATATGATTTTGAGGTCGAGTTTATCGATATCGATAATCCTGTCTAATGGGCTGTTTCTTTTTGTAAAGGTACCAAGTAAAAAAAGAGCGAGTGTTAACTCGCTCTTTTCAATGAAGTGTTATAACTGATTACTATGCACGTTCGTGTAATGGCTTGAAATCACGCATTTTTTGGCCAGTATAAAGTTGACGAGGTCGACCAATTTTATTGTCTGGGTCACTGTGCATTTCATTCCAGTGAGCAATCCAGCCGATAGTACGAGACATTGCAAAGATAACGGTAAACATTGAGATTGGAATACCGATCGCCTTTAGAATAATGCCTGAGTAAAAATCTACGTTGGGGTAGAGTTTTTTCTCAACAAAGTATGCGTCAGAAAGGGCAATGCGCTCAAGTTCCATTGCGACATCCAACAATGGATCCTGAATATTGAGCTCTTTGAGTACATCATGGCAAGCTTCACGCATTACCGTTGCTCGCGGATCGTAGTTTTTATAAACACGGTGACCAAAACCCATTAAACGGAATGGGTCATCCTTATCTTTTGCTCTGACCACATACTCAGGAATGTTATCAACGTTGCCTATCTCCTCTAACATACGCAGACAGGCTTCGTTAGCCCCACCATGAGCAGGCCCCCACAAAGAGGCAATGCCAGCAGCAATACAGGCAAACGGGTTAGCACCAGAAGAACCAGCAAGGCGAACCGTTGAGGTTGATGCGTTTTGTTCATGATCAGCATGCAGAGTGAAAATTTTATCCATCGCACGAGCAACTACAGGATTAACCTCATATTCTTCACATGGTGTTGCAAACATCATATGCAAAAAGTTTTCAGCGTAGCTTAAGTCATTACGTGGGTAGATAAATGGTTGGCCGACAGAGTACTTGTAGCACATTGCCGCCAGTGTTGGCATTTTTGAGAGTAGCCTATAAGCCGCTATTTCTCGGTGTATATCATTATTAATATCAAGTGAATCATGGTAGAACGCGGCAAGCGCTCCAACCACACCACACATTACAGCCATTGGATGAGCATCACGGCGGAAGCCGTGGAAGAAACTTGCAATTTGCTCGTGGACCATAGTGTGACGCGTCACCGTATGTTTAAACTCTTCATATTGCTTACGATTAGGGGCTTCACCGTAAAGAAGAATATAACAAACTTCCAAGTAATCAGCGTTATTGGCTAATTGATCAATAGGGAAGCCGCGGTGCAGTAACACCCCTTTTTCGCCATCGATATAAGTGATTTGAGATTCACAAGATGCAGTGGCAAGAAAACCAGGGTCAAAAGTGAAGTATCCGTTGGCTCCTAGTTTACGAACGTCGATTACTTGTGGGCCTACAGTCCCATCCATAATCGGCAGCTCGATTGGCGCTTTACCTTCAATATGAAGGGTCGCTTTCTTATCTGCCATAACAATCTCCTTTGTTTATTATTTAATCCGTCCAGGATGTTTGTGTGACATTTTTTTACGTGTGTTCTTAATTAAAGTCAATTTTTCTCGTCTGATGTGTGCACTTGTTTTGATTTTTTATACATATAAAGTTAAAAATCTGTTCTGTGTAGCAAAAATTGTTACATCAATTGTATTAGAATGTTGCGAGCCGTATAGTGGCACTGAAAATTTTGGTGAACACCTTATAAATAAAAGGCTAGAAACTGTATTTTAGTATTGCATTCTGTCTTTATTGTTAACGGAATTATTACATTTAACTGCGCGATATCGGGCTTTTTATGTTAAAATAATGTTAACTTTTGTGGGTTTTACAACCAAAATTCATTTATAACTATAAATGCTCAATGGAGCTGAGTGAGCAAGCCCGTGAAAGAAAGAAAGTCAAGACCTGTTAATTTAGATTTACAGACCATTCACTTTCCGATCAGTGCGATAGCATCCATCCTACACCGAGTGTCTGGGGTGATGATGTTCGTTGCGGTCGGAATTTTGCTGTGGTTACTCTCCCTCTCGTTAAGTTCTCCGGTAGGTTTTATGGAAGCCAGCAACATTGTGAATGGCTTTTTCGCAAAATTTATTTTATGGGGAATTTTAACAGCGCTGTCTTACCACATTGCAGGTGGTATACGCCATTTGCTGATGGACCTGGGCCACTTTGAAGAGTTGGAGTCAGGGGTTATGAGTGCCAAAGTCGCCTTCATCGCAACAGCAGTGCTTTCAGTTTTAGCGGGAGTATTGGTATGGTAAAACATGTTTCTTCTTTTGGTCGTAACGGAGTGCATGATTATCTGCTGATCCGTGCTTCTGCGATCATTATGACTCTTTATACTATCTACCTAGTCAGCTTCTGTGCTTTCTCTGGTGATATCTCCTATGTTTCATGGACACAGTTTTTTGGTGGAACCTTTACCAAAGTCTTCACAATGCTGGCGTTAGTCTCTGTCCTTATCCATGGTTGGATCGGTTTATGGCAAGTATTAACGGATTACATTAAGTGTTCTAAATTGCGTGGTGGCCTGCAATTGGTCGTTATTGCAGTGCTCTTTGGATACTTCTTCTCTGGCTTATTTGTATTGTGGGGTGCGTAAGTGACTATTCCAGTTCGTGAATTTGATGCCGTAGTGATCGGCGCTGGTGGTGCTGGCATGCGTGCAGCACTGCAAATTTCAGAGCAAGGTTTATCCTGTGCTCTGCTTTCTAAAGTTTTTCCAACACGTTCTCACACGGTTTCGGCTCAAGGTGGTATTACCGTTGCGTTAGGCAACGCGCATGAGGACCACTGGGAACAACATATGTATGACACGGTGAAGGGCTCCGACTATATCGGTGACCAAGATGCTATCGAGTACATGTGTAAGAATGGTCCAGAGTCGGTGATTGAACTAGAGAAAATGGGTTTGCCTTTTTCTCGTTTTGACAATGGCACCATTTATCAGCGCCCATTTGGTGGGCAATCCAAAAATTTTGGTGGTGAACAAGCGGCTCGAACCGCTGCTGCCGCTGACCGTACTGGTCACGCACTACTTCATACCTTGTATCAACAAAACATTAAATATAAGACCACTATTTTCTCTGAGTGGTACGCACTTGATTTAGTGAAAAATGAAGAGGGTGCAGTACTTGGCTGTACCGCCTTGTGTATGGAAACAGGCGAAGTTTGTTATTTCAAATCTAAAGCCACAGTATTAGCGACTGGCGGAGCTGGCCGTATCTATGCTTCAACCACCAACGCGCACATCAATACGGGTGATGGCGTGGGCATGGCTATCCGCGCTGGCGTCCCGATGCAAGATATCGAAATGTGGCAATTCCACCCAACAGGGATTGCTGGTGCTGGCGTTCTTGTGACGGAAGGGTGTCGTGGTGAAGGTGGTTATCTTTTAAATAAAGATGGCGAACGTTTCATGGAACGTTATGCACCAAACGCGAAGGATTTGGCTGGTCGTGATGTAGTAGCCCGCTCAATGATGATTGAGATCCGTGAAGGTCGTGGTTGCGATGGTCCATGGGGTCCGCACATCAAGCTTAAACTCGATCACCTTGGCAAAGAAACTCTGGAATCTCGTCTGCCGGGCGTATGTGAGTTGTCACGTACGTTTGCTCACGTCGATCCAGTTAAAGAACCTATTCCAGTGATCCCAACCTGCCACTACATGATGGGAGGAGTACCGACTCAAGTTTCAGGTCAGGCGATTAAGCAAGATGCTAAAGGCGCTGATGTGGAAGTTCAAGGTTTGTTTGCGTGTGGTGAAATTGCATCAGTATCGGTGCATGGCGCGAACCGTTTGGGTGGTAACTCTCTACTGGATTTAGTGGTCTTTGGCCGAGCAACAGGCTTACATTTGGGCGAAACGTTGAAAAAGCAAGCGGACGCAAAACCTGCCACAGAAGCGGACATTGAAAAATCGCTAGAACGTTACAACCGCTGGGAAAACAGTACAGGTGGTGAAGATCCCGCGCAAATTCGTAAAGATTTGCAACGTTGTATGCAAAATAACTTCTCGGTGTTCCGTGAAGGTGAAGCGATGGCTAAAGGTCTTGAAGAGCTTAAAGTGATTCGTGAACGTTTGAAGAACGCACATCTTTCAGACAAGTCAACCGAGTTCAACACTCAACGGATCGAGTGTTTAGAGCTGGAAAACTTGATGGAAACAGCATTTGCTACCGCGGTTGCTGCAAATTATCGTACCGAAAGCCGTGGAGCCCACGCTCGCTTTGACTATCCTGAACGCGATGATGCTAATTGGTTATGCCATTCAATTTACAACCCTGAGACTGAAAGCATGTCGAAGCGTAGCGTAAATATGGAACCAATTTATCGTGAAGCGTTTCCGCCTAAAGCGCGCACATACTAAGGAGAAGGCACTATTATGAAATTGAAATTCTCTTTGTATCGCTATAATCCGGATGTCGATCAAAAGCCTTACATGAAGGATTATCTGCTTGAAGTCGAAGAGGGCTCTGACATGATGTTGTTGGATGCACTCATTTTGCTGAAAGAGCAAGATCCCACCATTGCTTTTCGTCGCTCGTGCCGTGAAGGGGTGTGTGGATCTGACGGTTTGAACATGAACGGTAAAAATGGATTAGCGTGTATCACTCCATTATCCGCGCTTTTGGCCAAAGGCACGATCGTTATTCGACCTCTGCCTGGGCTACCAGTCGTCCGTGATTTAATTGTCGATATGGCCCAGTTTTATGAAAATTACGAGAAGGTTAAACCTTATCTTGTGACTGACGGAAACTTGCCTCCGGCTCGTGAGAACTTGCAATCACCAGAAGAGCGAGCGCATTTAGACGGTTTATATGAGTGCATTATGTGCGCTTGCTGCACAACTTCATGCCCTTCTTTCTGGTGGAACCCGGATAAGTTTATCGGCCCAGCAGGTTTGTTGGCGGCTTATCGTTGGCTAATTGACAGCCGAGATACTGCAACAGATGAACGTTTATCTAATCTTGATGATGCTTTTAGCGTTTTTCGTTGCCATGGCATCATGAATTGTGTAAGTGTTTGTCCTAAGGGATTAAATCCGACGAAAGCCATTGGACATATCAAATCAATGCTTGTGAACCGTTCGGTTTAAAATGAATAAAAATTGCAGGTCTTCGGACCTGCCTTTTATAGCTCGGCATAGACCGAAGCAAACGTGAAAACTACTGGTTAAGGGAAAATATGCACAACGGCGTGATGAAGGCATGGCTCGAGTCTTCACACTTGGCTGGCGCCAATGCAACTTACGTAGAGGACCTCTACGAACTGTATCTAAGTGATCCTGATCTGGTAAGTGAGGAGTGGAAACGTGTTTTTGATGGCTTGCCTGCGCAAGCTGACAATGTGGTTGAACAGCCACATTCACGTGTCCGTGACTACTTCCGACGACTCGCGAAAGAAACAAAGCATTACAATGTCCAAGTTAGTGATCCAGATGTCGATGCTAAGCAAGTAAGAGTCTTGCAGCTGATTAATGCTTACCGTTTTCGCGGTCATGAAGCGGCTCAACTCGACCCCCTAGGTTTATGGCAACGCCCATTAGTGGCAGAATTAGACCCAGCGTTCCACAATCTTAACGAAGGTGACTTCGAAGAAACTTTCAATGTCGGCTCTTTTGCTATCGGGCAAGAGACAATGAAATTGAAAGACATTTATCAAGCCCTCAACAAAACCTATTGCGGTTCCATCGGTGCAGAATACATGCACATTATCGACACTGAACAAAAGCGTTGGATACAACAACGTCTTGAATCAGTCGTTGGACAACCTTCTTTCAGCAAAGAAGAAAAACGAATTTTCCTCGAAGAATTGACAGCCGCAGAAGGCCTTGAGCGTTATTTAGGCGCGAAATTCCCTGGTGCGAAACGCTTTTCTTTAGAAGGTGGCGACGCGCTCATCCCAATGATGAAAGAGTTGATCCGTCATGCTGGTAGCACAGGTATGCGTGAAGTTGTGATTGGTATGGCGCACCGTGGTCGTCTTAACATGCTCGTCAACGTCTTAGGTAAAAAACCTCAAGATCTGTTCGACGAGTTTGCGGGTAAGCATGGTGAAAGCTGGGGAACGGGTGATGTTAAATATCACCAAGGTTTCTCTGCTGACTTTGCGACACCCGGCGGTGATGTGCATCTAGCCTTAGCATTTAACCCTTCGCATCTTGAAATTGTTAATCCAGTCGTAATTGGTTCAGTTCGTGCTCGACAAGATCGATTGGGAGATGAAGACGGTTCGACAGTGCTACCTATTTCGATTCATGGTGACTCTGCTATCGCTGGCCAAGGTGTCGTTGCCGAGACATTTAACATGTCTCAAGCGCGTGGTTATTGCGTGGGAGGGACGGTACGTATTGTTATTAACAACCAAGTTGGTTTTACCACGTCAAACCCTCGTGATACACGCTCGACTATGTATTGTACTGACATCGCTAAGATGGTTCAGGCCCCCATTTTCCACGTCAATTCTGATGATCCAGAAGCAGTTGCTTTCGTCACCCGCATTGCACTCGATTATCGTAATGAATTTAAGCGTGATGTCGTCATTGATCTGGTTTGTTATCGCCGTCACGGCCATAACGAAGCCGACGAGCCAAACGCAACTCAACCGCTGATGTATCAAAAGATCAAAAAGCATCCTACGCCGCGTAAGCTTTATGCCGATGTTTTGATAGAGCGTGGTGAGTTTGATATCGAGATTGCCACACAGTTAGTCAACGAATATCGTGATGCTCTGGACCATGGTGAAGTCGTGGTGAAAGAGTGGCGTCCAATGGCACTGCATTCTGTTGATTGGTCACCGTATATTGGCCATGAATGGGATATGCCATGGAATAATAAAGTTGACCTTGAGCGTTTAAAAGAGCTAGGTAACCGAATTTGTCAGTATCCAGAAAGCCATAAACTGCAAAGTCGTGTGGATAAAATCTATACCGACCGACAAGCGATGGTTAATGGAGAGAAGCTTCTCGATTGGGGTATGGCTGAAACGCTGGCTTATGCAACCTTAGTTGATGATGGAAAGCGAATCCGCATTTCGGGGCAAGACTCTGGGCGTGGAACCTTCTTCCACCGTCACTCGGTATTGCATAACCAAAGTGACGCAAGTACCTATATTCCATTGGCGAATATCCATGATAAACAGGGTCCTTTTGAAGTATTGGATTCGGTTTTGTCGGAAGAAGCAGTGCTAGCTTTTGAATATGGCTACGCGACAGCGGAGCCGAGTGGTTTGACGATTTGGGAAGCTCAGTTTGGTGATTTCGCCAATGGAGCTCAAGTCGTGATTGACCAGTTCATCTCTTCCGGTGAACAAAAATGGGCGCGTTTGTGTGGTTTAACCATGCTGCTACCTCATGGTTATGAAGGGCAAGGCCCGGAACACTCATCAGCACGCCTAGAGCGTTATTTGCAACTGTGCGCCGAACAAAACATGCAAGTGGTGGTTCCCTCTACGCCAGCGCAGGTATACCACATGCTGCGTCGTCAGGTTATTCGTCCAATGCGTCGACCATTGATCGTTATGTCACCAAAATCGTTGCTGCGTCACCCACTATGTATCTCAACACTGGAAGACTTGGCTGACGGATCGTTTTTGTCGGCTATCGGCGAAGTTGACGATCTCAACCCAGCGAACGTCAAACGTGTTGTGTTCTGCTCTGGTAAGGTTTACTACGACCTGCTTGAACAGCGCCGCAATAACGAACAAGGTGATGTTGCTATCGTCCGTATTGAACAGCTATATCCATTCCCGAAAGAAGAAGTGGAAGCGGTTATCGCTCAATACACTAATGTTGTTGACTATGTATGGTGCCAAGAAGAGCCTCAAAACCAAGGTGCTTGGTACAGTAGCCAACATAACTTCCGTTCTGCCATTCCAGCCGGTGCTGATCTGAAATACGCAGGTCGCCCTGCATCAGCATCACCAGCCGTTGGTTATATGTCGGTACACTTGAAACAACAAAAAGCGTTGGTTGAAGACGCTCTGACCCTAGCTTAACGAACTAGAAGTAAAAGGAAGACACAGATTATGACAATTGAAATTCTGGTTCCAGATCTACCTGAATCAGTGGCTGATGCAACAGTCGCGACATGGCATAAAAAGCCAGGTGAAGCCGTCGCTCGTGATGAAGTACTCGTTGAGATTGAAACTGATAAAGTCATTCTTGAAGTGCCAGCACCAGAAGCGGGTGTTCTTGAAGCCATTATCGAGCAAGAAGGTGCGACGGTGCTTTCGAAACAGTTATTGGCGAAATTACAACCCGGTGCCGTTGCAGGTGAACCGACGAAAGACACCACCAACGATACAGAGCCGTCTCCTGATAAACGCCACAAGGCCACATTGACAGACGAAACGAATGATGCGCTTAGCCCTGCGGTACGCCGTTTACTCGCCGAGCATGGTTTGGAAGCAAGCCAAGTGAAAGGCTCTGGTGTGGGTGGACGTATCACGCGTGAAGATATTGATGCTCATCTAGCAGCCGCAAAATCAGCGTCAGCAGTTGCTCCAAGTCAACCTGAGCCTGTCGTTGCGATGGCGCGCAGTGAAAAACGTGTACCGATGACGCGTTTGCGTAAACGTGTTGCGGAGCGCCTGCTTGAGGCAAAAAATAGCACGGCGATGTTGACGACGTTTAATGAAGTTAACATGAAGCCTATCATGGATCTGCGTAAGCAATATCAAGGTCTGTTTGAAGAGAAACACGGTATTCGTTTAGGCTTTATGTCTTTCTACGTGAAAGCGGTAACAGAAGCGTTAAAGCGTTACCCAGAAGTGAATGCATCTATTGATGGCCAAGATATTGTGTATCACAGCTATTTTGATATTAGCATGGCAGTTTCAACGCCTCGTGGCTTAGTGACTCCGGTTCTTAAAGATTGCGATACGCTAAGCCTTGCCGAAATTGAGAAGGGCATCAAAGAGCTTGCACTCAAAGGAAGAGATGGCAAATTGACGGTTGAAGAACTGACTGGCGGTAATTTCACAATTACGAATGGCGGTGTGTTTGGATCGTTAATGTCAACACCGATCATCAATCCGCCGCAAGCGGCCATATTGGGCATGCACAAAATCCAAGACCGCCCAATGGCTGTGGATGGCAAAGTAGAAATTTTACCAATGATGTACCTAGCACTTTCTTACGACCACCGTTTGGTGGATGGCCGTGAGTCAGTTGGTTTCCTTGTGACAGTAAAAGAGCTACTTGAAGATCCAGCACGTCTGCTACTGGACGTGTAACCTCACTGAACGTTGTTCAGTGAATTTAAGGCTAGGCAGGCTCACGTCTAGCCTTCATTTAAGCAAAAGGCTACAAGCTATCCTCTTGGATAAATTGCAGCCGCTTAATTTGAGAAGCACCCTACAGATATATGGCGCAGCATAGCTGCCGCTTTATGGAAATAATAAATCCCCTAAGGGATAAACAAACGGAAGAACATAATGAATTTGCATGAATATCAAGCCAAACAGCTGTTTGCAGAATTCGGTTTGCCTGTACCGGAAGGTTATGCCTGTGATACTCCACAAGAAGCTTTTGAAGCGGCGGGTCGGATTAGTACAGCGAAGAAAGTTGTTAAGTGTCAAGTGCATGCAGGTGGTCGCGGTAAAGCGGGTGGCGTTGAGTTGCACGACACTAAAGATGGTGTCAAAGAGTTTGCTCAAAAATGGCTAGGTAAACATCTGGTTACTTATCAAACGGACGCAAATGGCCAGCCAGTATCAAAAATTTTGGTTGAAGAAGCCTCTAATATCGCGAATGAGCTTTACTTAGGCGCAGTCGTCGATCGTGCGACTCGTCGTGTCGTGTTCATGGCCTCAACAGAAGGCGGCGTGGAAATTGAAAAAGTAGCGGAGGAGACTCCGGAGCTGATTCATAAAGCCGCGATTGATCCTTTGGTTGGTCCGCAAGCCTACCAAGGCCGCGAACTTGCTTTCAAACTTGGCTTGGAAGGCGACCAAATTAAGCAATTTGTGAAGATCTTTCTAGGTCTTGGCGCTATGTTTACCCAGTATGATCTTGCATTGCTAGAAATCAACCCATTAGTTGTCACCGCTGAAGGGAACTTGTTGTGCCTTGATGGCAAGATCAACATCGACTCAAACGCACTTTATCGTCAACCTAAACTTCGCGAAATGCACGATCTCTCACAAGAAGATGAGCGCGAAGCTCATGCTGCTCAGTGGGAACTGAACTATGTTGCTCTTGATGGCAATGTTGGTTGCATGGTGAACGGTGCTGGCCTTGCAATGGGCACCATGGATATTGTTAACCTTCATGGCGGCAAACCTGCAAACTTCCTTGATGTTGGTGGTGGTGCAACCAAAGAGCGTGTTGCTGAAGCGTTCAAAATCATTTTGTCTGATGACAACGTGAAAGCCGTATTGGTGAATATTTTCGGCGGTATCGTACGTTGCGATATGATTGCAGAAGGCATTATCGGTGCGGTGAAAGAAGTTGGTGTAACGGTTCCCGTAGTCGTGCGTTTGGAAGGTACAAACGCGGAATTAGGACGCGGAGTACTCGCAAATTCTGGTCTTGATATCATTGCAGCTGAGTCGTTAACGGACGCAGCTCAGAAAGTTGTTGCTGCGGCGGAGGGTAAATAATGTCGGTACTTATTAATAAAGACACCAAAGTAATCTGCCAAGGTTTCACTGGTGGTCAGGGAACTTTCCACTCCGAACAGGCGATTGCCTACGGTACACAAATGGTCGGTGGGGTTTCTCCGGGTAAAGGTGGTCAAACTCACCTTGGTCTGCCTGTATTTAATACGGTGCGTGACGCAGTGAAAGCAACGGGTGCAACGGCAACCGTTATTTATGTACCTGCACCATTTTGTAAAGACGCTATTTTAGAAGCAATTGACGCTGGTATTGAACTTATTGTGACGATCACTGAAGGTATACCGACTACCGATATGATTGACGTAAAAGTGAAGCTCGAAGAGACTGGTGTGCGTATGATTGGCCCGAACTGTCCGGGTGTGATTACACCGGATGCGTGTAAGATCGGCATCATGCCAGGCCACATTCATAAGAAAGGAAAAGTGGGTATTGTTTCTCGTTCAGGAACGCTAACTTATGAAGCCGTTAAGCAAACAACAGATGAAGGCTTTGGTCAGTCAACGTGTGTTGGTATCGGCGGTGACCCAATCCCGGGCTCTAACTTCATTGATATCTTGAAACTATTCCAAGATGATCCTGAAACTGAAGCGATTGTGATGATTGGCGAGATCGGTGGTACAGCCGAAGAAGAAGCCGCGGCATTCATTAAAGAGAATGTCACGAAACCGGTTGTGTCTTATATTGCTGGTGTGACAGCGCCTCCGGGTAAACGGATGGGCCATGCTGGTGCTATCATTTCTGGTGGTAAAGGGACAGCTGATGAGAAATTTGCAGCGCTTGAAGCCGCGGGTGTGAAAACCGTCAAAAGCCTTGCTGATATCGGAAAAGCATTGCGTGAAGTGACGGGTTGGTAATCACGCCTTCCTCAGTTTGAAGACAAACCCCGAACCTTGTTTCGGGGTTTTTACTTTAGATTCAATAGGTTTTGATACTAGCGTTTTACAAGTTGACTGCACATAAACATCGTTGTAGCCGTCACGACAACCGAAGGGCCTGCAGGTGTGTCAAAATGCCACGAGAGGATTAGCCCGCCCAGCACAGCTAAAGCGCCGACCAAAGAAGCTAATATTGCCATCTGCTCTGGGGTTTTTGTGAGTCGCCTAGCGGTCGCCGCGGGAATAATAAGCAGCGATGTCATAATCAGAGCACCAACAAATTTCATTCCTAGTGCAATCACCACCCCAATTAATAGCATTAGCAGCAAACGCATTAAATCAACGTTGATGCCCTCAACAAACGCAAGTTCTTCGTTCACTGTAGTTGAAAGTAATGGCCGCCAAAAAAGAAATAGCAGTGCACTTACTGCAATCGCTCCCCCCCAAATGAAGGCTAAATCAGTAAAACTTACCGCCAATAAATCGCCAAAGAGATAGCTCATTAAATCGATGCGAACGTTATCAAGGAAGCTTACTGCAATGAGACCAATGGATAACGAGCTATGAGCGAGAATGCCGAGCAAAGTGTCTGTCGCCACAAGCTGCTGTTTCTGCATAGTAACCAAAATGATTGCAAGCCCAAGACAGCAAACGAGCAACGCAAGATAAAGGTTGATATCAAGCAAAAAGCCTAGCGCCAATCCCATCAGCGAGGCGTGTGCGAGGGTATCGCCAAAATAAGCCATTTTTCGCCAAACCACGAATGACCCAAGGGGACCTGCGATAACGGCAATACCAAGGCCTGCTAATATTGATGGAAGAAGAAATTCAATCATGATGGTGACCGTGTGAATGATTTGAACAGCAAGTTGCATCTCCTTTCACAGGTTGGCCTGCTAAGTCGTGATGATGCTGATGTTTGTGATGGTAAAAAGCTAAGGCTTCGCGATTGCGCGTACCAAATAATGCGATATAGCTTGGGTGTTGAGTAATCGTTGCAGGTGAACCGAAACAGCAAACATGGTGATGAAGACAGATAACATCATCCGTTTTTGCCATCACCAGATGCAAATCGTGAGAGACCATGAAGACACCACAGCCGAAACGATGTCGTATGGCATCGATAAGATCATACAGATCAATTTGCCCTTGCACGTCAACACCTTGGGCTGGTTCATCAAGAATTAGAATATCTGGGCGCTGTAGCAATGCACGGGCGATAAGAATCCGTTGTGTTTCACCACCGGACAGCTTATGCATATCATAATCAAGAAGATGCTCGGCCCCGACTAGCCGGAGTGCGTCTAGCAACTCTTGCTGACTAAAACGTCCGGCTAAACTTAAAAATCGTTTAACGGGGAGTGGTAACGCGTCATTAAGTTTTAACTTTTGAGGAACATAACCAATTTTAAGGTTTTTTACGCGCGTCATCGTTCCGCTATGGACGGGCTGTAGCCCGAGCAATACTTTAACGAGCGTCGACTTGCCCGCACCATTAGGACCTATCAGTGTGGTAATCTTCCCTTTTTCTAGGTTGATACTGACATTGTCCAAAACACGGCGGTTGTTGAATTCGACACAAATGCCTTGCAGCTGAATTAAGTTGGACATGAATGGAACTTATTTGCAATTCGGAAGTGTTATAATGTAACATTTCGTTCCCTTTAACGCTATATACCGAATGGAAAAACCATCATGTTGCGTCAGATTATGCTCCTTCTTTGCTTAATAACATTATCGCCTTTGGCGTGGTCTACGGTCATTTTGACCAGCATTAAGCCGATTCAGATGATTACATATGAATTGACTCTCGATGTGAATGAACCAGAAGTACTACTGGGGGCAAATACCTCACCGCATGACTATGCGTTGCGCCCTTCTGATGTTAAAAAAATCAGAGCGGCGGATTTAGTGATTTGGTATGGAAAAGACCTTGAGCCATTCTTAAGTAAGACATTAGCGAGTCACCACAACGTTTTGACCATCAGCCAAATTGATGGCCTGACACTGAGAGAGCTCAGTGGCGAACAACACGATCATGATGGGCATCACCATGGTATGTATGACCCACATTTTTGGCTTGGAACCGATCAAGCCAAGCAAGTGGCAGCGGCGATTACCGCAAGTTTAGTGAAAAGTGATAGCGCTAATGCCGAGCAGTATAAAGTAAACTTAGTCCGCTTTTTGGCTCAATTAGACTCGACTCATCAAGCAATCATGCAGAAGATGAGCAAAATTAGTGATAAAGGATATTATGTTTTTCATGATGCATACGGTTATTTTGAACAGCAATATCATTTGAATAACCTCGGCCATTTTACCGTTAGTCCTGATAGAAAACCGGGGGCTAAAACGCTCATCACCATTAAAAATTCCATTATTAATAATGAAGCAAAGTGTGTCTTTTCAGAACCTCAGTTTACTCCTGCAGTAATTGATACTGTGACTCGTGGCACTAAGGTTAAAACGGGAGTACTTGATCCATTAGGCGCAGATATCAAAGTGAAAAGTGGCAGCTATTTTGAGCTGTTAAATCAGCTGAGCAACAACTTTTACACTTGTTTGTCTCAATAGATGTACGCTGTATTGTATGTTGTACGATCTGCACTGAAATCTAGGATAAAGATTCACAGATTGTCGCTTTCTTAGCTTCAAAAAGCCTTATCTTTGGTTAGAATGTTTTGATAATTATCGCCACGAAAAAACAGTTTGCAATTTGGCGTGCTATTGATTGAGGCTCTGTCTGTTGAAAGGAAAGAACGACTATTTTAAACCTTTGCTCTGGATCTTGGGTTTTCTGACGCTTTTATTAGCGCAGGGGACACAAGCTCTAGACAAAGCACCTTCCATCTTCTATCCATTGCCAGCTCAGGCTCAAGGGAAAATTTTTGCCGCACAAAATTTGTTTTTAGGTGAAGAAGGGGGAATTTGGATACACGATGTGCATGGCAAAGTGGTTTTCTTTGATGGACAAAACATCCTTCCCCGGCGTGGCTCAGTGCTTTCACAAGAGAGCGAAAATATTACCTATCTTAATAACGCTTTTTGGACGTTCATTGATAATGAACTTTATCGAACTTATCCCGCACAAGATCGCGAATTAGTATTTAGCTTAACGCCTGGAATCATCATAAAAAAAATAGGTTCGTCAGGTAATTTCATCTGGTTAGCCGATGAGACGCACTTTTATACATACCATGCGCAAACCCACAAGTTAGTTACTTATTCTTTTAAAGAAATGTATCAATTAAATCAAGCTAGTCGATTGATCGTTAATGATGCGAAGTTTGTGCTTTCTAAATGGGTATTAGCCACTAATGCTGGAGTCTATCTGTCAGATGGAGAGAGTTTTTCTCACGTGCTCAGCTCTGGTAAAAACTTCATTGAGAAACTCTATTTTTCCGAGAAACGTAGAGAACTTGTGATTGGAACGCTCAATGGTGGGCTGATTATTGATGTCGAGGACCCAAAGCGCCAACAAAAGTTGGTTGGAGATTCCCATGTATTATCTGTTGCTGAGACAGATCAAGAGTATTGGATTGGTACTGAAGATGGATTATTTGTTCATTCGTTTTTGACAGGTAAAACCGTCAAGTTAGAAAGTAATGACCAAGACAATAATGGGTTACCAGGCAATAAAATTTATTCATTGGTCAATGACTTACAAGGTGGGATTTGGATCGCAACGGATAAAGGTGTTCGTTACTTTTCTTTGTTTGGACAAAAATTTAAGCGCCATTCCATTGCACAGCTCAACAATAATCCCATAACAAAAATTGTGACAAGGTCAGATAATAAAGGGTATTTGTTTTTAACTCGACAAGGGTTGTACCAAGTCGATGCTGAAGATTGGCAAGAGCCTAAACTTATTTTCCCTGGAGAAGTGCATGATGTCGCTCAAATAGATGATCATTCTCTATGGATAGCTACACATACAGGCATCGTTATTTATCACTTGCAGACAAAAAAGATGATAGAAACGAGCGTTTTACCTCTGAAGCTGCGTTCGAATGATACTAAACATCTTGAATTTGATCATGAAGGACTGTTGTGGGGAGCAACAGGTAACCATTTGTGGTCATATCAGTTGGCCGATAACTCGCTAACCGATTTCGGTTCTGAATGGTTTGTTGATGCATTTTTGCCTGCAAAAATAATAAAACTTAAGTCAACTCGGCGAGGGATATTTATCGGCACTGACCATGGTGTTTATCTTTTTGACAAAGGCAAAATTGTTTTTCTCCGAGCGACTAGTCATTATGGACAAAGCATTGATATATTTGAGAGTAGCAAGGGCGATGTTTGGTTTGCTAGTGCTTATGGTGTCTTTGTTTTGGCACATGATCGTAGTGATATTCGATCTATTGATATGGTTGAAGAGAATATTAGCCCCAAATGTTTAACTGAAACGGGCAACGGTATTTGGCTGACTTCCTCACAAGGAATCTCGCTCTACAATCCTATGGGTGAGATGGTAAAGCATTTTGGTGATCCACACGGATTGATGAATAATGAATTTAAAAGTGGAGTTTGCGAATCAAGTATTATCAATAACCAACAGCAGTTGCTGCTAGGTTCCCGTTTTGGCTTAGTGACAGCATGGTCCTCTGAACTCACGGTTGCTACCCCTCCTAATACCAATATTATCTTTAGCCAAGTGAATGTCGATCACATTCCTGTCATGTTCGGTCGTGGTCGTTTTCAGACACTAGAACTGGAATATGGAAGTTCGATAAGCTTTTTGTTTGGTGCATTGCCAGAATCGAGAGCCTTATCATTGGAGTATCGTATTGCAGGGGATAAGGAGTGGCAGAGATTAGAAAGCGCTCAGTTGACACTTGATCACCTATTACCTGGACACTATCGTTTGCTGGTGAGAAATTACAGTCCAAATCCGCAAAACAGTATGATAAACAGTCTATCATTTATTGTGGATAACCCGTGGTATTGGTCTTCATGGGCTATTGTTCTTTACCTTTGCCTTTCTATAGGCCTTATTGCTTTTGCTTCATGGTGGCGTTCTCGTTGGGTTACCAAAGTAAACCGAAAGTTAAAAGCTCAGGTGGCCTTGAAAACGGATCAACTACGGCATCAAAGCAAAATTGTTTTGACTAATAACCAGCAGTTGCGCAAGCAATTACAAATTCGCCATATCGTTGTTGAACAGATGTTAGATTCTATTACTCCTACATTAAATCAGCTGATTTATCGCTCCCAACTCCATCAACTCGCGCGACTTGAGTCTTTAGCTTTAAAAGTAAAACGTGAACTGGCGTTACTTCGTAACGTAAGAAATGATAAAACAGCGACTCAGTTGCTCTACGATCTATCGATCATCTTGAACTCTTGTGTGGACGGATGGCGTGAAGAGTTCGCGAAAGCGAATATTTCGTTGGCGGTGAACAATGAGCTTAAACAAGCTTATATTGAATCTGCCCATTTTAACCTAGACATCATTTTCAATACGCTACTGTCTGATGCGGTAAAACGTCTTTATAGAAATCAAGAGCTACAAATTCATTGTTATGAAAGGGAGAAAAGACTGTTTATTGTGATGATTGACTGTGGCGATCAGGTGCAATCCATCAATAGTGATAAGCGTATCTCTGGTTTTGAGCTAGAGGAAATGCAACTGTTAGTGCAGCGCAGTGGTGGGGAAATACATATTTTTTCATCGCCAGAACGAAATTTAGTTGAGCTTTCTTGGCCATCAGTAGAGCTTGTGAGTGATGCACCTGAAATGATCGTCGTAGAAGAGCATTCAGAGGACAAGTCTATTGATGTAACGGAAAAAGAGTGGCTTAAAAAAGTAGAAAAATTGGTACACAATTACTATTCAGATCCTGAATTTAGTACCTCTAGTGCGGCTAAATCACTCTTCGTATCGGAGCGTAGCTTGCAGCGTCGTTTTAAAGCGATCACCAATAAAACATTCAAAGAGTATCTAAATGAGATCCGCTTAGAGAAAGCGTGCCAATATTTGCTCGCAGGAGGAAAAGTCGCCCAAGTCGCTTTTGATTGTGGGTTTAATGATCCGTCTTATTTCAGCCAAAGATTTAAACATCACTTCGGTTTATCGCCAACCCAATTTGTTGATGATAACGAGTAATACCGCCCCTGATAAATAGTGATAACTTTCCCACTTGAAACTGCAGCGATGTTAGCGACATTCAGTCACCCTAATCACAAAGCTTATTCAGGTGTGTGGAGATGAACTCACTTTCCGCCGGCCTGCAATCAAGCTGTATCTCCCTTCTTGATTAGATTGGCTGCTGTGTTAGCTGCGCATATTTGTCTATGCTTGCGTAGATAGACTCATTAATACTCAAAGTCGTAATATCAATTTATTTTGGAAATAGCACTTACTCAATAAACAGGCTGGGTCGGTGATTGTGTTGCGGTAAAGATGAGATGAGTAGAAAAAAAAGATCGTGGTATAGCCGGGGGGACTATACCACGGGTGTCAATGACACCTTCGCTTGCTGCCGGAGTGATACGAGTAACACCCGTACCACCTCTGGAATTTGTATCTAAGGAGTAATTCCTTTCGATGGATTTACTATATGGCAAAGGACTTATTTCATTTATAAAATTAACGACAACCTAGTATAAGAAAAACGACAAAATATATAATTAACATTAACTGATTGATTTTAATGGTTTATTTCAATTCCATCTGTTTTTGTTTATTTTTTTATGTTGAGCTCATTTGTACCTGATAATTTTTTAACGTTTTTAACGTCAGTTTATTTACCGAAAACAACGTGATGGATTTATGCAATCTTTGATTTCACGCAATAAAATAGAGGGTTAGCGCGTGTATCATTCGCCTGTTAATAAAAATATTTCTCATTACCACTACCATTGAGAGCAAGATAGATGAAATTATCTCAATTAAATGAAGGGGATAGCGCGAGCATTGTCGCGTTCAATCAACTTCCAAATGACATTCGTAAAAAATTGATGGTGATGGGCTTGCTGCCTCTAACTACTGTTACGTTAATCAGAAGAGCTCCTATGGGAGATCCACTTCAACTTGAAGTGAGAGGCGTCTCTTTAGCGGTACGTGAAAATATAGCCGCTTGTATTGAAGTGGAGAGAGCGTAGTGCGATATCAAATTCTAACCGTTGGTAACCCTAATAGTGGCAAAACAACGTTATTTAATGGGCTGACTGGTTCTAAGCAACAAGTCGGTAACTGGGCTGGTGTTACAGTTGAGAAAAAAACGGGTCGCTACACTCATTCTGGAGATGAATTCATACTAACGGATTTGCCGGGCATCTACGCACTTGACAGCGGGAATGACAGTAACAGCATTGACGAATCCATTGCCTCTAGAGCGGTTCTTACACATCCTGCTGATTTAATCATTAACGTTGTGGACGTGACGTGTTTGGAGCGCAGTCTCTATATGACGCTTCAATTGAGAGAGCTCGGGCGTCCAATGATTGTGGTTTTGAATAAAATGGACGCTTTAAAAAGAGAGCGTCAAAGCCTAGACATTCAACAACTTGAGAAAGTTCTAGGTTGCCCCGTTTTTATGCTTTCTGCTACCAGTAAAGAGCAGGTGAGTCGATTCAAAGAAAAGCTGCATAAAGTACTGCTGCAAGGCGTAGCTCTTAAAGAACTGCTATTGGATTACGGTAGTGCATTTGAACAATCGATCGGAAAATTAGCCACTATTTTTCAACATAAGCAAGTGGCACCTCGCGCATTGGCTATTCGTGCTTTAGAAAATGATCTTTTGGTGATTAATGGATTACCAGAAGTGCAGCGTGAGCTTATCCAGAAAGAGCAATTGCAAAGTGGTTTGGATATTGATCTGCATGTCGCTGATACCAAATACACATTTTTGCATGAACAGTGCCAGCAGATCCGCAAAACCGAAGGGAAACTAAGCCACAGTTTTACACAAAAAGCAGATAAGCTGATTTTAAATAAATGGGTGGGTGTACCGTTTTTCTTTGTGGTTATGTACTTAATGTTTATGTTCTCGATCAATATTGGGAGCGCTTTCATTGATTTCTTCGACATTGGCGTCGGGGCGTTATTGGTTGATGGCGGGCACTACTTACTGGATGATCATTTGCCTATTTGGCTAGTGACATTATTAGCAGATGGCCTTGGCGGAGGTATTCAAACCGTCGCCACATTTATCCCAGTTATCGCTTGTTTGTACTTATTTTTAGCTGTACTCGAAAGTTCAGGCTATATGTCTCGCGCGGCTTTTGTTTTAGATAAAGTGATGCAGAAGATAGGCCTACCGGGTAAAGCGTTTGTTCCGCTTGTTTTAGGATTTGGTTGTAACGTTCCCGCGATTATGGCGACCCGTACTCTAGATCAAGAACGTGAACGTAAATTAGCGGCATCGATGGCACCCTTTATGTCATGTGGTGCACGTTTGCCCGTGTATGCGCTATTTGCTGCGGCATTTTTCCCTGAAAGCGGTCAAAATGTAGTTTTTGCTCTTTATTTATTGGGCATTTTAGCCGCAGTGTTCACTGGTTTGGTTTTGAAGCATACGCTCTATCCGGGTTCAAGCGACAGCCTAGTGATGGAGATGCCAGATTACGAGATCCCAACGGTACAAAACGTCATGATCAAAACATGGCAGAAATTAAAACGTTTTGTTCTCGGTGCAGGGAAAACGATTGTCATCGTCGTTATGATCTTAAGCTTCCTCAATTCAGTTGGTACTGATGGCAGCTTTGGTAATGAAGATAGTGACAACTCAGTGTTATCAAAAGTGGCTCAAGTGGTTACGCCAGTATTTGCTCCTATTGGTATCAATCAAGATAACTGGCCAGCGACAGTGGGTATCATCACGGGTATTTTTGCAAAAGAAGCGGTAGTCGGAACATTAAACAATTTATATACCTCTGCTGAAGGTGATGAAAGTGAATATGACCTAATGGCGAGCCTACAAGAAGCGGTTATGTCTATTCCAGAAAACCTAACGGGATTAAGCTTCTCTGATCCGCTCGGTATCGAAGTCGGAGACTTGACAGACAGTAGCGCAGTGGCTGAAGAGCAAGCCGTAGATGCCTCAATCTTTGGTAATTTGAAACAGCACTTTGTCACTGGTCATGCCGCATTTGCCTACCTTATCTTCATTTTGCTTTACACGCCTTGTGTTGCAGCCATGGGGGCTTATGTTCGTGAGTTTGGTGCGAATTACGCTCGTTTTATCGCAGTATGGACGATGGGGCTTGCGTATGGTGGCGCCGCGCTTTATTACCAAGCGACTAGGATCACCGAAACCCCAGTTGAAAGTTTAACGTGGATTATTGCCATTGTTATGGCGAGTTTGTTGACCTTTAAAATGCTTAAGCGAAAAGGACTCCAGCAGAAAACGGTGCTTGAGGTACAAGTGGCATGATATTAAATGAGCTAAAGCGCTACATTGAAGAGAATGGGATCGTTAGCCGCTCGGCGATTGCGAAAAAATTTTCGCTCAGTGAGGACGGCGTTGACGCTATGTTAGCCGTGTGGATAAGAAAAGGTGTGTTGTCGCGCACTATCGATACCAACAAGGCTCACCACGTAACAAGAGTGCGTTATGGGCTTAACCGAAATAACGGGCTGTCTTTGACTGTCGTACTTTAGTCATAATTGATGCTAGGCATTCTGTCTGATAAACGAAAGCCGCTGATGTCAGCGGCTTTCAAACTTTTATCCAATCTATCTTTTACCTAATATATTGTGTGAGAGACGACGTTTATCCTTTTCTAAAAATAGAACTCAGTGATAGAACATTTTGGATTCTGGTTAAGATCGCTTGCTGCTCTTGTTCGGCTCTCACTATCCCTTGAGTATTGCCCCAGATAGGCCCAGGCCATGCTATGTCATTTTTAAATCGAGCAACATGGTGAATATGGAGCTGAGGAACCATGTTACCCAGCGCACCTAAATTGAGTTTATCTGGACAAAACGTGGCTTCAAGAGCTTGGCTAACGGCTTGAGATTCACACAAAAATTGTTGCTGTTCCTGCATTGGTAGATGATGCAGCTCTTTTAAATTGGCACGTTTAGGCACCAGAATAATCCAAGGCACGGCATTATCTTTATGGAGTAATGCTAAGCAAAGAGGAAATTCGCCAATGACGGAAGTGTCTTTGGCCAGTTGCGGGTGGAGTTCAAAATTCATGTCAATCTCACTTGCACGGATGTTATCACCGATAAAAGAAAAGGCTGACCATGGTCAACCCTTTCATTCATTCATAGCTGTCGTTACATACGTTCTAATGTATCAATACCGAGTAGCGACAGACCTTGCCTGATGGTTTTTGCTGTCAACGCAGCCAGTTTTAGGCGGCTTTGTTTCACACTTTCATCTTCAGCGACTAAGATTGGGCATGCTTCATAGAAGCTAGAGAATTGGCCAGCTAATTCAAATAGGTAGCTACACATAATGTGAGGTTGGCCTTCGCGGGCAACAGCTTGTACCGCTTCTTCAAACTGCAGAAGTTTCGCAATCAAAGCTTTTTCTTTCTCTTGTGTGACTTTAATTTCACCCGTCAGGTTATCCATCGATACGCCTGCTTTAGCAAAAATTGACGCGACACGTGTGTAGGCATACTGCATGTAAGGTGCAGTGTTACCTTCAAATGCCAACATGTTGTCCCAGTCAAACACGTAATCGGTAGTACGGTGCTTAGAAAGATCAGCATATTTCACTGCGGCCATCGCGACAGTATTGGCAATGTTCGCTTTTTCTGCGGCGTCTAAATCAGGGTTTTTGGATTCAATTAATTTAGCGGCACGCTCTTGCGCTTCATCGAGAAGATCGGCCAGACGAACAGTACCGCCAGCACGAGTTTTGAACGGGCGGCCATCTTTGCCTAACATCATACCAAAGGCGTGGTGTTCAAGAGTCACTTCTTCAGGTACATAGCCCGCTTTGCGGACAATCGTCCATGCTTGCATTAGGTGTTGATGTTGACGCGAGTCGATAAAGTACAGCACACGGTCCGCACCCAAGGTTTCATAACGGTATTTTGCACACGCGATATCGGTTGTGGTGTATAAGAAGCCGCCATCACGTTTTTGGATGATAACGCCCATCGGCTCGCCATCTTTATTTTTGTATTCTTCAAGAAAAACGACTTGTGCGCCATCATCTTCTTGCGCCAAACCTTTTTCTTTTAAATCGGCTACGATGCCGGGCAACATGTCGTTGTACATGCTTTCGCCCATCACATCATCGCGCGTGAGCGAAACATTCAAACGATCATAGTTACGCTGGTTTTGGATCATGGTGATGTCCACCAATTTTTTCCACATTTGAGCGCAGAATTCGTCACCGCTTTGTAGTTTGACCACATAATTTCGTGCTTTAGCGGCAAACACTTCATCTTCGTCGTAGAGTTTTTTTGACTCACGATAGAAAGCTTCAAGATCGGAAAGTTCCATTGAAACTTCGTTACCAGATTCTTGTTGCACACGTTCAAGGTTGGCTATCAACATACCAAATTGCGTGCCCCAGTCACCGATGTGGTTGGCGCGGATCACTTTATGGCCTAAAAATTCCAAGGTACGCACAACAGCGTCACCAATAATGGTTGAGCGTAAGTGACCTACATGCATCTCTTTGGCAACGTTAGGCGCTGAGTAGTCTGCGACGATCGTCTTCTGCGCTTCTTTTGTTACGCCAAGGTGCTCATCTGCTAGGGCGATATCAGCTTGTTTAGCAAGAAACGCTTCACTGAGGAAAATGTTGATAAAACCTGGGCCTGCAATTTCCGTTTTGCTCGCAATGCCATCGAGGTCCAGAACATCCAATACTTTTTGAGCAAATTCTCGCGGGTTGGTACCCAGTTGCTTAGCTACGCCCATAATGCCATTGGCTTGATAGTCACCAAATTGCGCTTTGGCCGATTGGCGAACAGCAGCAGGACTGCCAGCTGGTGCGCCTGCGGCTTCAAGAGCCTGAGATACTTTGTCATTAATCAGTGCTTGGATATTCACACGCGTTTCCTTTAATTCTTGGAATTGCAAAGGTATGCATTTTATTCACCATTTAGTGCCAATACATATCTTAATTTTGTTCATCATTTGGCGCACATAATACCAATTTTATTGAGGCGCTTATAGGGACTAAATTAGGAAATTTTCTACTTTTCGAAGAGTTGTTGGTACTATTAGACGATAATCATCATTTTGGACCATTTAAATGCTTGAACCATTAAAGAATGCAGCGCTTCATCCTGAACAGCTTAAGCAGAATTTAGATAAATTTATGCATAAAATTCAAGAATTAACCAAAATTTTGCATATTGATTTATCCACAAATCAAGCTGACCACATTGCACTGCGCATTAATGATCGTAAATTAGCGTCATTAGCACATGCGGCATGGCTGGAGGAAGGACGAGAAATATCGAGTGCTCAGATAAATGGCCGTCCTATCATTGTGATTGAATTTGCGGTACCGCTATCGGCTAATGGTTGGTCAATAGAATGTTTGGAATTGCCTTACCCTGCCGAGGGGAAAATTTACCCAGAGCAGAGCTGGGAGCATGTGGAATTTGTGGTGCCATCTGAGGCACAAACCGCGCAAGCCTATTTGCAGGATATACTGTCGGTTTACCCACGATTAAAAGAATGCTGGACAACATTAGACACTCAAGGTGTTCAAGTTAAATTGTCCAGTCCAAAAGGGGAAGGAGAGCGATTACATAACCCGACGGTTGCATTTAAGTGGCAAGGCGTGTGTATTAAACTGCATCCCCACTCTTTAAAAGAGATCGTAAAATCAGAGCAAAGATAAATTGCTCTGATGGCGATGAAGTACTGTTACCCTAAGTTATAGCTTTTAGGCCGAAGCTGGAACGCTTCAATTGAGCCAATTTCTTGCCCTAAACTGAGTTTCTGAACCGTTTGATGTGCGTTTCCTTGGCTGTGCATGATCAGTCGATTGGCGGTCCTTGGTTTTAGCTCATTGACCACAAAGCGAATCATATCACTGCGGCTGAGTGATTTCAGTTCACTCAAAACCTGCTCTCTTTGATCAAAGCCCGCATCTTTATTGCCGATAGCAACCCAAAGTCTTTGCGCACGGCTGCGAAGGGTGGGGTCGGGGGTTGAAATTTGATTCCATAAACCACGTTTACTGCTGTGCCACTGGTATTCGTTGAGCTCCAGCAGCACCATGTAAAAAGCATTTAAAAATTCATCTACAGCGCTAATCAGCTCATAAGGCGCAGCATTCGGTGACTGGACGTAGAGTACGATGCCTGGGTGACGGTTTAATGGCATGTTGCCCGTTCCGACCATATAACCAAGTTGCTGCTTAGTACGAATTTCATGAAAAAATGTAGCGGACATCAAGTGATTAGCTAATGAATATAAGGCGATGCTGCGCGGTGCGGCATCATTGCACTGATAATAGACCACCACAGCAGAATCTTCTTGATCGCAGTGAACCTCTTTTTGAAAAGTCCCACTCTCTCCGAGCATGACGAGTGGTCTTAATGATTCCTCGTACTGTTGATCTTTGACTCGTAATGCATTTTTAAGCGTATCTGCCATCGCTTGTGCATCACTTCTTAACCAGTCGCCATAGACAAACATCTCAACATGAAGTTGCGCTAATATTTGTTCTACGAAATCACTGAGCTCATCGACTTCTATCTGTTTTAAGGCACCAAGTAGCGTTTCATAAGGAGGGTTGTTGGGTTGTAAAATACCCGTCATTGCATTGAAAAGCTGCGAAATTGGACGATCTTTAGTGGTGTTTTGCCAGTTACGAAGCAGTTGTTGCTTGATGGTGTTAAAGCGTTTTAGGCTAAAATCACGTTTAGCAAAGCGTGCGAGAATCATCTCCATTAACTGTGGTTGTTTTTCGCTAAAACCAGAAAGCATCAGGGTGACGCCGCCTTGATGAGCGTACATGTTGTAACTCATCCCAGCAATTTCTGCTTGATAAGTTTCCGTGGCCAGCGAGTCTAAAAACATTTCCACACAGAGACGTGTTTTAACAATATTTCGAGCAGTGGCTACCGAGATGGGGCTATCAATCGCGATGTAAATTACCCCTTTAGGCACTCTAAATTCATGGTCTTGTAGATGCCATAAACGAAAGCCTGGTAACTCTTCAATGATTTCCGGGTGTAAAGACGTTGAAGGCTCTAACGGTTTTGGGTCTAAGTAGTAACAGATAAAAGGATTGAGTGGCGGTAAGTTTGTTTCAATGTCGCAAGGGGTTGCGAATGCTGCAAGTTGTGACGCCGATAATGGAGTAATTGAATAAGGTGTAAAATACCATTTCGCTTTCTTATCGTAATACCCATCTTTAGCAATTAACGTGGCGCGTAGATTTTCAGGAGTTAAATAATGAAGTGCTTGCTTAAGTAGCGATTCGTTGTAGCCCGCCATCATGTAATCGCCATAGATGGTGTCTTGCGGCTGATAGTGCTGCATATTAACCACTAAATGGCTGACCATGTCTAATGGCCTTGTCGTTTCTTGAAAGCGAAAAGCCGATTCAAGCACCGCTCTTTTCTCAAGGTAACGCCATTCGTTTAGCCCCTGATCTGCGATTAATTTAATCTGAGTAAAGAGTGACTGGATGATGTTATCGACCTGTTTTACGCCTTCATGTGTCAGGCTAAAACTTATCGAAAACTCACGATAATTGCTGCCACTCGCGCCGCCTCCAGCCGATAAGGACGTGATCCAACCTTTCTCTTTTAATGCCAGCATTAAACTGCCTTCACCTTCGTAACCGATGAGATGGGCGAAATAAGAGAGAGGTTTGACATGATAAAAGTCATCCGTGCTTGGGGCAGGGAAGCTTAAAATCAGTTTGCGGATCTCTTTTCGTGGCTCGATTTGAATCAAGACGCCTCGGTGCGCGTCTAAAACAAAAGGCACCTCTATTTTTTTCGGGCCGAGCTGTTTATTTGGGATGGAGGAAAATTCATCTCTTGCCCACTGCTCTAACTCATCAAGTGTCTGTGGGCCTGCTAGCGAGAGCGTCATCAAATCAGCCGAGTAATTTTCATGGTGAAAACGGACAATTTCTTCACGGATAGAGACACCATTTCTATCACACAGCGTTTCTAAATTACCCACTGAAAATTTAGCAAACGGGTGTTGCGGATTGATGGTTTCTTTTTGAACCTGATAGAGCCTTCTCGAATCATCATTCTGTTTGAGTTTAAATTCAGAATCCACCGCTTGGCGTTCTTTATCTAGGGCTTCTTCATTAAATAAGGGGGCACAAAAGAATTGGCTGAATCGGTCCAAGGCTTTTTCAAAATGATTTGGGCTTACATCAAAGAAAAAACAGGTGTGCTCTGTACCAGTCCATGCGTTATTGCTGCCACCATGTTGATTAATAAAACTTTGAAACTCACCAATTTTCGGGTACTTTTCTGTGCCTAAAAACAGCATGTGTTCCAGATAGTGGGCAAGACCTTCTCTGTCTTCAGGGTCATCAAAATGCCCCACATTAATCGCTAAAGCAGCGGCTGACTTTTGTGCATCATCCGCTTGAATAAGTAATGTTCTCAGACCATTAGTTAACGTAATGTAGCGGTATTGGTTGGTGTCGTTAGGGCTTAAATGCACAGTGACTCTCCACAGAAAAGGCTTTTTTAATTATGGCGTTGAAACGGTTAGGTGCAAATTTCAAGCAATGATTTTATGAGCGAAGTGCCATTTTAGTCCTTCAGGAGACTTTTTAATAGACTGTTAACAGTGTCGAAGTCTTTGCTTGGTTGCCTGATATAATCGAGAATAAAGCCGCCTAGACGGCATAGATAATAACCACTAGGAATGAGTAATGAAGATTTTTATTATGCGTCACGGAGAAGCTGAACATTATGCAGCGAGTGATGCACAAAGGGCCTTAACCGAAAGAGGTCTTCGTGAGTCTGTTGCTGTGGCTCGTGCTTGTGAAAAGCAAGATCTTCGCCATGTAGATAAAGTATTGGTAAGCCCTTACTTACGGGCGCAGCAAACTTGGGCTGCGATAGCCTCTTATTTTAATGCCGATGATGTTGTGACCTGTGATGACATCACACCTTATGGGAAAGCGGAAGTGGTATTTGAGTATGTCTCTGCCTTGGCCGATGTAGAACAAATCGAATCAGTGCTGCTGGTGTCTCATTTACCGTTAGTTGGCTATCTCGCGGCTGAATTCGTTACCGATTTAGTCCCTCCAATGTTCCCCACATCCGGTCTGATTGGTATCGAATATGATAGAGAGTTGCGTAAAGGACAGCAGATCTGGAGTATTAATCCTTAAACCACCATTCAAAGTAAAAGAAGTTCACGTAATTTGAATAACTAGGCTACGTTAAGTGAAGGGTTATTGCCTTTACCAATGTAGCCATTATTTTGACTGTTTTACTGGACTAAAAATTGCATCGCCGAGTTAACGCATTGTCGCATTTATAGATATTTATCAACAGATTGCTTGCTAACCTATGAAATTTACTCTCCCATTTGCAGATAAATTGCCATCAATACCGCAGCGAAGTATGCCAGCAATCGGTGCGCCGGTTATGGTATTGGCCACGTTGGCTATGGTCGTTTTACCGATCCCAGCCTTCCTATTGGATCTGTTTTTCACTTTTAACATTGCCTTATCGATGGTGGTGTTACTCGTTACTGTCTATACCCGTAGACCGCTTGATTTTGCTGCTTTTCCTACGGTTTTGCTTATTGCAACCTTACTTCGACTAGCCTTGAACGTCGCTTCAACCCGTGTGGTTTTATTGTATGGTCATGAAGGCCCTGGGGCGGCTGGTAACGTCATTGAAGCGTTTGGTAGTGTGGTGATCGGTGGTAACTACGCCGTCGGTTTAGTGGTGTTTTTGATCTTGATGATCATCAACTTCATGGTAGTAACCAAAGGTGCGGGACGTATTTCTGAGGTGAGTGCTCGCTTTACCCTAGATGCCTTGCCGGGTAAGCAAATGGCCATAGATGCGGACTTAAATGCGGGCTTAATCGATCAAGACCAAGCGCGGCTGAGACGCTTTGAAGTAACCAAAGAAGCGGATTTCTACGGTTCAATGGACGGTGCGTCAAAATTTGTTAAAGGTGATGCGATTGCTGGGATATTAATTTTGTTCATCAACATTATTGGCGGCTTATCGATTGGTATGGCGCAATATGGGTTGGGTTTTAAAGAAGCGATCCAAATCTACACACTGCTGACCATTGGTGACGGCTTAGTGGCTCAGATCCCCTCATTGCTGCTTTCGATTGGCGCTGCCATGATGGTTACCCGTCAAAATACCGATGAAGATATGGGAGAGCAAGTCGTCTTCCAACTGTTTGACAACCCTAAAGCATTGATGATTACCGCTTGTATTCTCGGCATCATGGGCATTGTACCGGGTATGCCTCACTTTGCTTTTTTACTGCTAGCCGCGTTAGCGGGTGGTTGCGCGTATTGGATGATACGCAAACAGAAAAAAACCGCCGATGAAAAGAAACTGCCTGCAAAAGTGGACAACGAAGCACCCACTCAAAAAGAGCTCTCTTGGGATGATGTTCAACCTGTTGATGTGATTGGCTTAGAAGTGGGCTATCGATTGATACCGCTGGTGGACCGAGATCAAGGTGGAGAGCTGCTCGAACGCGTAAAAGGTGTTCGGAAAAAACTGTCGCAAGACTTTGGCTTTCTCATCCCCGCAGTGCATATTCGTGACAATTTAGAATTAACACCCAATAGTTATCGCATTACCTTAATGGGGGTAGCTGTTGGCGAAGCGGAGATCCGCCCAGATCAAGAACTGGCGATTAACCCTGGTCAAGTCTATGGTGTTATTGACGGTGAACGCACACTTGACCCTGCATTCGGCCTTGAAGCGGTTTGGATCCGTGAAGAACAACGTGAACACGCACAAGCTCTCGGTTACACAGTTGTGGACTCATCGACCGTACTCGCCACTCATTTGAGTCAGCTTCTCACTAATAACGCCTCGCAACTGATTGGTCATGAAGAGGTTCAAAACTTAATTGAAATGCTGGGTCGCTCAGCGCCAAGGCTAGTTGAAAACTTCGTTCCAGATCAACTGCCTTTGGGTACAGTCGTTAAGGTACTACAAAACCTACTCAATGAAGCGATTCCAATCCGAGATATTCGAACCATAATACAAACCTTGGCGGAGTATTCTGGGCGGAGTCAAGAACCTGACATCCTAACGGCGGCCGTTCGAATCTCATTGAAGCGTTTAATCGTCCAAGAAATCAATGGTATAGAACCTGAACTACCAGTGATAACACTGATTCCTGAGCTGGAACAAATATTGCATCAAACCATGCAGGCGTCAGGAGGAGAATCGGCAGGTATTGAGCCAGGCTTAGCAGAGCGTCTACAAGCTGCACTGAGCCATGCAACGCAAGAACAAGAATTGAAAGGTGAGCCTGCCGTGTTACTCACGTCTGGTGTGCTTCGTTCAACTTTGGCGAAGTTTGTGAAAAACACGATACCTAATTTGCGTGTGCTCTCTTATCAAGAAATACCTGACGAGAAACAAATTCGGATTGTTCAAGCCGTTGGGAACTAACGAAACTGTTGTTACCTAATCGGGCTTTAGCCATTTAACACGGATATCTGCTTTGAAAATAAAACGATTTTTTGCCAAAGATATGCGAACAGCGCTGCTGCAAGTGAAAGAAGAGCTTGGTGCGGAAGCGGTGATCATGTCGAATAAAAAAGTCGCGGGTGGTGTGGAAATCGTTGCCGCTGTGGATGGTGAACAGCCCACCCAGCAAAACAGTGCCAAGCGCTATAATTCGCAGCCTAGACAACAAGGTTACACCCAAGTCACCCCGTCTTTGAACAAATCCTCTCGTGAGTTGGATGATGATCGAGTCAGCCTGCAAAACAGCGCAGATACTGGGCGTTCAATGACCAAACGTTTTGCAAATATGTTAAAGCAGTACAGCACACCAAGTGGCTCAGATTCGGACTATCACGCCGAAAATGAAGATTCGCTCTCTGCATTATTGCAACGTCAATCAGGTTCATCTAACACCAACTCAGGACACGGTAATGCAGAGTTACGAGCCGATTCGCCATTAGCGAAGTTAATTGCAGAGGATAGAAGAGCGTCCACCCGTCAAACGCCGAAGCTAGATCCGTCGCGTTATGATCGTTACCCAACGCAAGAGGCGAGTGTTTCGAACCCAGAGCTGGAAAACATGCGTGAAGAGATGACCTCAATACGCCGCCTGTTAGAACATCAAGTTTCAGGATTAATGTGGCAAGAAGTTGAGCGTCGAGAACCTTTGCGTGCCATGCTCATTAAAAGACTTGAGCGCATGGGGGTTTCACAAGAACTGGCTGACCAGCTTGCGTGCTATATCCCAGAAGATACTGCTCCAACTAAAGCTTGGAAGGCACTGCTTGGCTTAGTGGCTGATCAAGTCCCTGTTTCCAAACAAGATATTCTGAAACGTGGTGGTGTGGTTGCGCTATTAGGCCCAACAGGGGTTGGTAAAACCACCACCATTGCTAAACTAGCCGCTCGCGCCGCTATGGAGTATGGCGCTGATAACGTCGCTCTAGTCACCACAGATACCTACCGTATCGGTGCTCATGAACAGCTCTCTATTTATGGCCGAATCATGGGTTGTCCAGTAAGAGTTGCTAAAGATTCCAGTGAGTTAGCCGATGTAATATATCAGCTAAGAAATCGGCGTTTAATTTTAGTTGATACCGCGGGGATGGGGCAGCGTGATGTTCGGTTATCAGAGCAGCTCGATACCCTGATGCAAGAGAGTGGCGAAATCATCCACAGTTACCTTGTTCTGCCTGCAACGGCACAAAGAAAAGTATTACAAGAAACAATCGAGCACTTTAGAAGGATCCCTCTTTCAGGGTGCATTATGACTAAGCTTGATGAATCATTGAGCTTAGGGGAATTTGTGAGTGTCGTGGTTCAAAACGCACTGCCCGTTGCTTACATCGCGAATGGCCAGCGTGTACCAGAAGATATTGTGATTGCCCAGCCGAAGTACATGGTTGCAAAGGCAAACGAATTGCTAGAGAAGTCGACAGAGAATGAACCTCACTATTGGAGCAGCGACTCCGAGAGATTCTAGGCGGCGGACAAATATGGCGAATAATATGATATATGACCAAGCGAGCGGTTTACGCCGCTTAACTCAACCGTCACTGACCAAAGTCATATCTGTGACTGGTGGTAAAGGTGGTGTGGGTAAATCTCACGTGACACTCGGCATGGCGATCTGCATGGCTCGTCAAGGCAAAAAAGTCATGGTGTTGGATGCAGACTTAGGTTTAGCTAACGTGGATGTGATGCTTGGCATACGCCCGAAGCGAAACTTAGGGCATGTACTGGCTGGCGAGTGTGAACTCAAAGATGCCATCGTCGAGGGGCCTTTTGGGATACGAATAATTCCAGCGACCTCGGGCACACAATCGATGACAGAGTTGTCACACGCCCAACATGTTGGTTTAATACGCGCCTTTGGCAGTTTAGAAGATGAGATGGATATTCTGCTCATCGATACAGCCGCAGGTATTTCTGATATGGTCGTGAGCTTCTGTCGCGCCGCACAAGATGTAGTGATCGTGGTATGTGACGAACCGACATCCATCACCGACGCCTACGCGCTGATCAAGCTCTTAAGTCGTGAACACCAAGTGCAACGTTTTAAAATTGTGGCCAATATGGTGAGAAGTTATCGTGAAGGACGGGAATTATTTGCTAAATTAACTTTAGTGACAGAAAGATTCCTAAATGTGAGCCTTGAACTTGTTGCTTGCATACCTTTGGATGATAAAGTGCGACAAGCAGTAAAAAAACAAAAAATAGTGGTCGATGCGTTTCCACGGTCACCTGCGGCACTGGCAATCAGCTCGTTGGCAAGTAAAGCGTTAACGTGGCCAATTCCAAGAACGCCGACAGGCCATCTGGAATTTTTTGTCGAGCGTTTGCTAAATAGAACAGAAAGTGTAGGGGAACCATTCGGTGAATAAAGCGCTTACTTATGACCAACACGGAAACCTAAAGAGCCAACAAGCATTTTTAGAAAAATACTCTGTATTGGTTAAGCGTATTGCACACCATTTAGCAGGTCGCCTGCCACCAAACGTATTAGTCGAAGATCTAATACAAGCCGGTATGATAGGCCTACTTGAAGCACAAAAAAATTATGATGGGAGTAAAGGTGCAAGCTTTGAAACCTACGCAGGAATTCGAATTCGTGGAGCTATGCTCGACGATATTCGGCGTGGTGATTGGGTTCCACGCTCGGTTCATAAACACAACCGAGAGATAACCCATGCAATTTCAGTTCTAGAAGGTGAGCTAAACCGAAACCCAACTGATACAGAAGTTGCGAAGTATTTAGGCATGTCGCTGGATCAGTACCATACTGTATTAACTGACATTAATTGCTCACGGATTGTCGGAATCGAAGATTTAGGTATTTCTGATGATGCAATTTCTCCTCTGGATGACGATGAAGACAACTCGCCATTTAAGGGAGTCGCCGATGAATCGTTTCGTAAAGCATTGGTTGAATCAATAAAATCACTTCCAGAACGTGAAGCTTTGGTACTTTCGCTCTATTATGATGAAGAGCTAAACTTAAAAGAAATTGGTGAAGTTCTAGGTGTTAGCGAATCCCGCGTTAGCCAGATACTAAGCCAATCTATGCAGCGACTAAGAACGAAGTTAAGTTCTTGGACGCAAAATGACTAATATCACTGATTTCGAGCTCAGTGGAGGCAATTTTGAATAAAAACATGAAGATCCTTATTGTTGACGACTTTTCAACAATGCGCCGTATTGTTAAGAATCTACTTCGTGATTTGGGCTTCAATAATACCCAAGAAGCAGATGATGGCCTGACAGCGTTGCCTATGCTAAAGAAAGGTGATTTTGAGTTTGTGGTTACAGACTGGAATATGCCGGGCATGCAAGGCATCGATTTGTTGAAAAATATCCGAGCAGACGCAGAACTTAAGCATCTGCCTGTTCTGATGATCACCGCAGAAGCAAAACGCGAACAAATCATCGAGGCTGCTCAAGCAGGTGTGAATGGTTATATCGTAAAACCTTTTACTGCTGCTACGCTTAAAGAAAAACTGGATAAAATTTTCGAGCGTTTATAAAGCGTGTGGTCACAGACAAAAGGTGCTCTATTCATTTATGCGCGAAAAGGCTAATCGATGATTTCATTAGAACAAGCAAAAGAACTCGTTCAGCTACTGGAAAATGGACAGCAAGATCAGGCGAATCAACTCTTTAAAGAGACCTACGACAAAGCAAGCAATCCAATGCTGCAAGAAATAGGCACTTTGACAAGGGAACTGCATGAATCGCTCAAACAGTTCAACCTTGATGAACGGATGGCTGAGATTGCAAATGACGAAATTCCAGATGCAAGGGATCGTCTTCAATATGTAATTGATAAAACGGAAGTAGCTGCGAATAAAACAATGGATGCAGTGGATCGATGTATGCCGATCGCTGACAGCCTTCACGAAGGTTTGTTAAAAGTGCGTCCACAATGGAATGAGTTGATGCATGGGCGTATTGATCTCATTGAGTTTAAAGCACTTTGTCATCGTATTGATGATCTACTATCACAAGTTGAAGGCAACAGCAGCGAATTGCGAGGTCAGCTAACTGAGATATTGATGGCTCAAGACTTTCAAGATCTCACTGGCCAAATAATTCGGCGTGTTATTACGCTGGTTAATGAAGTTGAGAAACGCCTAGTTGAGATTCTCACTGCCTTTGGGGCTAACCAAATAGAACAAAAAACAGACAAGAAGAACCCATCTATCGAACCTGAAGGTCCTATTTTGAACCCTCATGAAAGAGCCGATGCGGTTTCATCTCAAGACGAAGTCGATGATTTGTTATCGAGTCTTGGTTTTTAGGGGTAACGTATGAGCTACGAATTAGACGACGACATTCTTCAGGACTTTTTGGTTGAAGCAGGTGAAATTCTCGAATTGCTCTCAGAGCAATTGGTTGAACTTGAGAACAACCCCGAAGACAGGGAGTTATTAAATGCGATTTTCCGCGGTTTCCATACCGTTAAAGGTGGGGCCGGGTTTCTTGCCCTCACCGAGCTGGTTGAGACGTGCCACGGTGCCGAGAACGTATTTGATATCTTACGCAATGGCCAAAGAAGTGTAACATCGAGCTTGATGGATACGATGTTACGAGCTTTAGACACCGTTAACGCACAGTTTCGCGCTGTTCAAGATCAAGAACCCTTAGAGCCTGCAGATCCCGCTCTACTCGATGAACTTCATAAATTGTGTCGTCCTGCTTCTGAAGATGAAATTGACGAAGTGGAGCCTGTTATTGCTGAAGTTGAAGTCGAGGAAGAGGCCGCTATCGAAGCGCCTGAACCGGAAGTCATTCAACCAGTGGCCTCAAAGGCTGTCGCGTCAAATTCTATCGATGAAATCACGCAAGATGAATTTGAAAAACTGTTAGACGAATTACATGGCAAGGGCACCGCGCCTAATGCTCATTCTGAAAATGCCGCACCGGCGGCCCCAGCGCCTAAAGCCCCAAGTGCATCAGTGGCTGCTAGTGGTGACATTACGGATGACGAATTTGAAAAGCTGCTTGATGAACTGCACGGCGTAGGCAAAGCTCCAACCGTTGAACCCGCTCCTGAGGTTACAGCGAAACCAACTACTCCGCCTAAATCAACAGCGGCACCTAAAGCTTCTGCTGGTGGTGGCGATGATTTGATGACGGACGAGGAGTTTGAAAAGCTTCTTGACGAACTGCATGGCTCAGGAAAAGGGCCATTGCCAGAAGAGTTGGAAATGGCAACCAGACCTGCTTCTGAAAATGTGAAGCCAGCAGAGCCTATAAAACCAACAGAGACCGCAAAACCGAAAGCTGAAGCGGCGAAACCTACACCTGCTCCTCAGCCTAAAGTAACGGCTCCAGCCGCCTCTTCCCCGGCGAAAGCTCCGGTTGCAGTGGCTGAGAAAAAAGAAGTATCAGCACCTGCTGTGGCTAAAAAAGCGCAAACTCAGCCGGAAACAACAGTCCGTGTTGATACATCAACGCTCGACATCATTATGAACATGATTGGCGAATTGGTGCTAGTGCGTAACCGCTTGCTGAGTTTAGGGCTTAATAGCAACGACGAAGAGATGGCAAAAGCGGTGGCTAACCTTGATGTAGTTACTGCGGATTTGCAAGGCGCTGTCATGAAAACGCGCATGCAACCGATTAAGAAAGTGTTCGGTCGTTTCCCTCGCGTGGTTCGAGACCTTGCACGTACCCTGAAAAAAGACATCGTGCTTGAAATGCGCGGTGAAGAAACAGACCTTGATAAAAACTTGGTCGAAGCGCTTGCAGACCCATTGATCCACTTAGTGCGTAACTCAGTTGACCACGGCATTGAAATGCCTGATGTGCGTAGCAAATCTGGAAAGCCAAGCACGGGTAAAATCATACTCTCAGCTTCGCAAGAAGGTGATCATATTGAGCTAGCTATCGTCGATGACGGCGGCGGTATGGACCCAGATAAGCTGCGTAGTATTGCGGTTAAACGAGGCATGATGGATGAAGATGCGGCGTCGCGTCTCTCCAATAAAGAGTGTTTTAACTTAATCTTTATGGCGGGATTCTCCAGTAAAGAGCAAATTTCAGACATTTCTGGTCGTGGTGTTGGGATGGATGTTGTAAAAACAGCCATCAATACACTCAATGGTTCAATTGACATCGATTCTGAGATGGGCAAAGGGACTAAGATTACGATCAAAGTGCCGCTAACACTCGCTATCTTACCGACATTGATGGTTGGGGTCGCAGGGCATCCATTTGCTCTACCGCTTGCGAGCGTGAATGAAATCTTCCATCTTGATCTTAGCCGGACGAACGTCGTTGATGGACAATTGACCATCATAGTACGTAAAAAATCGATACCACTCTTCTACTTACAGAATTGGCTAGCACCTAAAGCGGGTAAAATAGAACTGCGTAAAGGTCATGGACATGTTGTTATTGTTCAGATTGGTAGCCAGCGAGTTGGTTTTGTGGTTGATACCTTAATTGGCCAAGAAGAAGTGGTAATCAAACCACTAGATAAGCTTCTTCAAAAAACACCGGGTATGGCTGGGGCAACGATTACCAGCGATGGACATATTGCACTAATACTAGATGTGCCAGATTTGCTTAAGCAGTATGCTGCTGCTTCCCGCATTTAAATGAGCACACAATATAAGGACACCCATGGCGATTAGAGTATTAGTCGTTGATGATTCGAGCTTTTTTAGACGGCGTGTGAGTGAAATTATTAACTCTGACACCCGTCTAGAAGTGATTGATGTTGCAACTAACGGTAAAGAAGCCGTAGAAAAAGCGAGAATCTTAAAGCCTGATGTCATCACAATGGATATTGAGATGCCAGTTATGGATGGCATTACTGCTGTCCGTGAAATTATGGCTGCGAACCCGATCCCGATCTTGATGTTCTCATCGCTGACTCATGATGGTGCCAAAGCAACGCTAGATGCTTTAGATGCTGGAGCGTTAGATTTCTTACCGAAAAAATTTGAAGATATTGCCCGTAACCGTGATGAGGCTGTCGCTTTATTACAACAACGGGTTATTCAAATCGCGTCGAAAAAAGGGATGCTGAGAAGACCTTTGGTTTCACGCCCAGTGCCGAGCACATCATCGCCGTTTGCCAATAGAACAGCGGCTACAACGGCGAGTTCCCCTGCGCCGAAATCAATGGGCACATTGGCTCGCTTTAAAGCTACAGGTAAAAAATATCAGTTGACTGCTATCGGTACCTCTACAGGGGGCCCGGTTGCGTTACAAAAAATATTGACGAAGTTACCTGCGAATTATCCGCATCCGATCGTACTCATTCAACACATGCCTGCCACCTTCACTGCTGCATTTGCAAACCGGCTCAACTCACTGTGTAAAATTGAAGTGAAAGAAGCAGAAGATGGTGATGCATTGCGCCCAGGTGTTGCCTATTTGGCTCCGGGTGGTAAACAGATGATGATTGAGGGCCGTCCGGGTAGTGCTAAATTGCGCATTATCGATGGTGGCGAACGTATGAACTATAAGCCGTGTGTTGATATAACATTCGGTTCTGCGGCGAAGATCTATGCAGATAAAGTGCTATCAATGATATTGACTGGTATGGGAGCCGATGGTCGTGAAGGGGCTCGAATGTTACAAGCCGCAGGGGCAACCATTTGGGCTCAGGATGAAGAAAGTTGCGTGGTGTATGGCATGCCGCAAGCTGTCGCAAAAGCGGGGATCTCGTCTGAAGATTTACCGTTAGAGCGTATATCAGAACGAATGTTAGTTGAAGTTGGCCTCGCATAAAGGAAGTTCAATGATTGTATGGAGTATTGCAAACCAAAAAGGCGGTGTGGGTAAAACAACCACAACGATTACGCTTGCCGGTTTGCTAAGTCAGCAAGGCAAAAGAGTGCTGTTGGTCGATACTGACCCTCACGCCTCGCTTACTACATACTTAGGTTATGATTCTGATGGCGTGCCCGTCAGCCTGTTTGACCTATTTCAGCAACGTGAGTTAACAGAGCAAAGCGTTACCCCTCTTATCCTAAAAACCGATGTTGAAGGCATTGATCTCATCCCTGCCCATATGTCTCTAGCCACTTTAGATAGAGTCATGGGCAACCGCAGTGGAATGGGGCTGATTTTGAAACGTGCGCTTCTTGCATTGCGCCATAATTATGACTACGTATTGATCGACTGTCCTCCAATTTTAGGGGTAATGATGGTTAATGCATTGGCCGCCAGCGATCGTATCTTAATTCCAGTGCAGACTGAGTTTCTGGCTATGAAAGGGCTCGAAAGGATGATTCGCACCTTAGCCATCATGCAAAAATCTCGTAGTCGATCGTTTAAAGTGACTATCGTACCGACTATGTACGACAAGCGAACCCGGGCTTCTTTGCAAACGCTGAATCAACTTAAAAAAGATTACCCAGAGCAAGTTTGGAGCTCTGCTGTACCTATAGACACCAAGTTTCGTGATGCGAGTTTAAAGCGCTTGCCTGCTTCTCATTTTGCTGAAGGTAGCCGTGGTGTTTTTGCTTATAAACAGTTGCTGATTTATTTAGAGAGGCTAGCTATTGATGAGTAGTGGGCCATTTTTATCCAGTGAACAAGCACTCGATGACTACTTTACAGCGTTACTAGATGAAGAAGCGATTGAACTTGAGCTGAAAGCGGAAGAGCAAAAAGAATTGTCCCTTGCTGAACCTGAGTTAGCGCTTTCGACATCGGTGCAATCTGTACCGGAAAAAAGTTATTACCATGCTGAAGTGGTTGAGTTTGAGCTGCCGAATTTAGATGATGTGCAGCGCTTATTAAGCCAGCTAGAATCAAGTAATCCAGTGGCAGAGTTAGAGCTGGAAGAGATCATGGAGCAAAACACCGTTCAGATCGCTTTAAAAACTCAACCAGTGGCTGAAATTGTTGAAGAGATCCAAGAATGGGATATTCCCGCCGATACTTTGGAAACAGAACCTGAAGTTGAAATTCTGACTGCGGCAGACACTGTTGAAGAATTTGCTGTTGACGTGGAAGTGGTTGAGCAACCGACGGCTGAAGTCGAACTTGAAACGCAAGCGGGCTACTCTGGAATTGGTACATGGCAAAGCACTGCGAGAACACGAGATTTTCAAGTGCTCTATTTTGAAGTGAATGGCGTGACGTTTGCGGTGCCTCTTGATGAACTTGGGGGGATCCACCGTATGGCAACGCTCAATCATTTAATCGGTCGACCTGCTTGGTACCTTGGACTGCAAACGAATAAAGACAATCAGCTAGATGTTGTCGATACGGCAAAATGGGTAATGGCAGAAAAGCTCCATGATGATAGCTACAAAGAAGGTTATCAATACATCGTCATGCTTGGTGACAGTATGTGGGGGTTAGCAAGTACTCAGCTTATGGGTACAGAATTGCTAAGCTCAGAGAAGGTCCGCTGGCGAGAACAGGCAGGCAAAAGGCCGTGGCTTGCTGGAATGGTAAAAGAAAAAATGTGTGCTTTGATCCATGTTGAAGCATTGATAGCTATGCTTAATGCAGGGCTTGATGTAAAAGCACTAGAGAAATAATAATACATTGATGTCGGAATCGACTTAGAGAGGAAAAGGTATGTCTCAGACTAACGAAGTAGAAGTAAGAAAAGACAAGTCTAACGACGAAGTGCTTCAGTGGGTGACGTTCCAACTAGAAGAAGAAACATACGGAATTAATGTAATGCAGGTACGTGAAGTACTCCGCTATACAGAAATTGCACCGGTACCAGGTGCTCCTGATTATGTTCTTGGCATCATTAACCTACGTGGTAATGTTGTGACCGTCATTGATACACGATCTCGTTTTGGCTTAATGCAAGGTGAAATCACGGATAATACACGCATTATTGTGATTGAATCTGAGCGCCAAGTGATTGGTATTTTAGTCGATAGCGTTGCGGAAGTAGTTTACCTACGTTCTTCTGAAATCGATACTACACCAAGTGTTGGTACCGATGAGAGCGCTAAGTTTATCCAAGGCGTGAGCAACCGTGACGGTAAGCTATTGATCCTTGTTGACCTGAATAAACTGCTAACTGAAGACGAGTGGGACGAGATGGTCCACCTATAATGAGCGAAGCTATGTTGTTCAGTGCTCCTGTTATTCTTATAGGGAGCGCGGTTTTTGTTGTTGTATTTTTGTTGCTGGTGTTACTTCGTGTACGTCAGGGACTTGCCCAACAGATTGATCACCAAAGACAACAAGCCCGATCGTTAGATAAGGAGTTGCAAAAGGCGAATAGACAGCTGTTGGAAATACGCTCAGTTGCTATTGGTCTTGGCCAAAAAGTGACGGATCAGCAGGATCTCATCCAGCATTTAAACGAGCGAATTACTGAATTGGAACATGTTGATACGGATGGGCGTTTATACAGCCGAGCGACAAAAATGGTCCAACTCGGTGCTGACATCAATGAGCTTATTAAAGAGTGTGAGCTACCTAAAGCTGAAGCTGAGTTGATGATGTCCTTGCAGAAGAAAATTGCAGGACATGAAAGCATCCCGCCACTGAGTAGTCACCCGGAAGGTCGCGAGCCGGTGCAAAGTACGAGGCGACCTGCAAAAAAATAGTCGAAAGAGCGAAACTAGAGAGGGAAGCCAATGGCTTCCCTCTCTAGTTTTGAATGTGGTTAAATGTAGCCATAAAGTAGTAAATGAGACAGAAAATAATTAAAAATTAACAGTTTCTTACCTAGTTTCGTGACTGGTAATAGTCTTATTATGTTTTGTCTTAGGTGTGGTGTGCTAATATAGCGGCTCAAATTTCTCGATTTAGATGCACATGCTTGAAGTAAATAACCTGACCGCAATTCGTGATGAAAGAGTTCTGTTTGAAGCACTTAGCTTTGTGATTCATGCTGGCGAATTGGTGCAGATTGAAGGACGGAACGGCACAGGTAAAACGACCTTACTACGAATTATTACCGGGTTAGGTGATAGAGAGGATGGTTCTATTTTGTGGAATGGCATGAATATTGAGTCTAATCGTGATGATTACCACCAAGATTTACTGTTTCTTGGTCATCAAACTGGGGTTAAGCGCGATTTGACGGCATTCGAGAATCTTCATTTTTATCAATCAGTGCATAATGCAGAATCGTCTTCTCAAGAGATATATCAAGCCTTGGCTAAAGTGGGTTTAGCTGGCCGAGAAGACGTGGCTGCAGGCCAGCTTTCTGCCGGACAACAGCGCCGAGTTGCGCTGGCTCGTTTGTGGCTCAGTCAACAAAAGTTGTGGATTTTAGATGAACCGTTAACTGCGATTGATAAGCAAGGTGTCAAAGTGTTGGAAGCCTTATTTCTAGCGCATGCGCAACAAGGTGGCATTGTTGTATTGACCACACACCAAGATATGTTTGCTAACTATCCGCAATTGCGAAAAATTAAATTGGGGCATGAGTCATGATCGTGACCATGGGGATGATCATCCGTCGTGAATTATTGATCGCCTTTCGACGTCAAGCCGATATTTTTAATCCACTGTGGTTTTTTATCATAGTGATCACCCTATTCCCGCTGAGTATCGGCCCAGAGCCTGCTTTGCTCGCCCGTATCGCTGCAGGTATTGTTTGGGTTGCGGCGTTACTGTCGGCGCTACTATCACTTGAGCGTCTGTTTCGCGATGATTTTCAAGACGGGTCACTTGAACAAATGATGCTGATCCCAGTGCCATTACCCATAGTCGTTATTTCAAAAGTCGTGGCTCATTGGTTATTGACTGGACTGCCTTTAATTTTAATTAGCCCATTGTTAGCCGTATTATTGTCATTAGATTTTAATACGTGGCTTGCAGTTGTATTGACTTTGTTCATTGGCACGCCAACGTTGAGTTTTATCGGTGCTATTGGTGTTGCATTGACCGTAGGCTTGCAAAAAGGTGGCGTGTTGCTGAGCCTACTGGTCTTACCCTTGTATATCCCGATTTTAATCTTCGCTACATCAGCTATTGATGCAGCATCGCTTGGCATGCTCTACAACGGTCAATTGGCTGTTTTGGGGGCAATGTTTATGGGCGCGATAACATTAACTCCATTTGCTATTAGCGCAGCATTGAGAGTCAGCGTTAACTAAATTAAGTACGAACGATATTTTCAGCAATGCATTTGAGCGTTGCGTATCAACAACACAATAAACTGAGCAGACACATGCTCAGAAGCAATGAAGTAAGAGTGAGACAATACAATGTGGAAACGGCTCCATCCCTATGCAAAGCCTGAATCCGCCTATCGGCTATGTGGAAAGTTCCTGCCTTGGTTTGCAGGGCTCGCTATCTTATGCCTGGTAGTCGGTAATATCCTTGGTTTAGCTTATGCTCCGGCAGACTATCAACAAGGCGACAGCTTCAGAATTATTTACATTCATGTCCCTTCCGCCATTTGGTCAATGGGCATTTATATGTCGATGGCGATTGCGGCTTTCATTGGTCTAGTTTGGCAATTAAAACTGTCAGACATGGCCGCTGCTGCAATGGCGCCCATCGGTGCGGTATTTACGTTTATTGCGTTAATTACTGGAGCCATTTGGGGTAAACCGATGTGGGGAACTTGGTGGGTATGGGATGCTCGTCTGACGTCTGAGCTCATTTTACTGTTTCTCTATTTGGGAGTGATTGCGCTTTACCACGCTTTCGATGATCAAAAAACAGCCGCAAAAGCCGCAGGTCTGCTGGCCATCGTTGGTGTGATCAATCTACCTATCATTCATTTCTCCGTTGAGTGGTGGAATACCCTGCATCAAGGTGCCACGATTACTAAATTTGAAAAGCCTTCCATATCCAGTGACATGTTGTGGCCACTGCTGCTCAATATTTTTGGTTTTGCTTTCTTTTTTGCTGCGGTCACTATGGTCCGCTTACGCAATGAAATTATCAGTAAAGAGAGCCATCGCCCTTGGGTTATCGAATTGGCAACCCTTCAAACACAGAAAGGTAACTGATCATGCATTTTGACTCTTTGAGTGATTTCTTGGCGATGGGTGGTTACTCCGCCTATGTATGGAGTGCATTTGGCATTACCTTTTTATCCATGTTTATTTTACTGATGCTCAGCATCAAGCGTGGCAAAACCTTGTTGCAAGATGTGCAAGCAAAGGTTGAACGCCAAGCCAGAATTGATGCTGCAAAGCATATGGAGAACACCTTATGACCCCAAGACGTAAAAAAAGACTCACCATTATTTTGGCATTGATTATTGGGGCTGGTGCCACCATTGGTTTGATGTTGTATGCACTCAATCAAAATATGGACCTTTTCTATACGCCGACCGAGCTTGTACACGGTAAACCTGATGGGACAAAGCCAGAAGTGGGTCAACGACTACGCATTGGCGGCATGGTGGTGGTGGGCTCTGTGAAAAGAGATCCGGGTTCACTAAAAGTAAGATTTCAGCTCCACGATGTTGGTCCAAATGTGACGGTCGAATATGAAGGCATCTTACCCGACTTGTTTAGAGAAGGTCAGGGTATTGTTGCGCAAGGCGTATTGAAAGATGCCACCACAGTAGAAGCGTTTGAAGTGCTAGCCAAGCATGATGAAAACTATATGCCACCGGAAATTGCTGAAGCAATGAAGAAAACGCATGAGCCGTTAACCTATAGCTCGGAACAAAAACAAGGAAGTGCTCAATGATTGTTGAAATAGGACATTTTGCCCTTATTGTTTCACTTGGGCTTGCCATATTACTCAGCTTACTTCCACTTGTTGGTGCTTCTAAAAACAATACCATGCTGATGAATACTGCGCGGCCATTAGCATGGGGAATGTTTTCATTGCTATTGGTCTCATTTAGCATTTTGCTGTGGGCATTTTATGTCAATGACTTCACGGTACAATACGTGGCGAGTAATTCGAATAGTCAATTACCCTGGTATTACCGTCTAACAGCGGTGTGGGGGGCGCATGAAGGTTCATTATTGCTGTGGGTTTTAATTCAAGCGGGATGGACTGTGGCGGTTGCTACCTTTAGCCGTGGTATGCCTCAAGAATCTGTGGCGCGAGTCTTATCTGTTATGGGGCTGATCAGCGTTGGATTCTTGCTGTTTGTCATCGTGACTTCGAATCCATTTTTACGCACCTTACCCTATTTCCCAATTGATGGTCGTGACTTAAACCCGCTGCTACAAGATCCTGGGCTAATCATTCACCCACCCATGTTATATATGGGATATGTTGGTTTTTCAGTCGCATTCTCATTTGCGATAGCCTCTTTGATGACTGGGCGTTTGGATACTGCATGGGCCCGTTGGTCTCGTCCTTGGACAACTGCGGCGTGGTTATTTTTGACATTAGGTATCGCGCTAGGTTCGTGGTGGGCTTACTACGAACTTGGCTGGGGTGGCTGGTGGTTCTGGGATCCAGTAGAAAACGCGTCGTTTATGCCATGGCTTGCGGGAACGGCATTGATGCACTCACTTGCTGTGACAGAAAAACGTGGCACATTCAAAGCTTGGACAGTGTTACTGGCAATTTCAGCATTTTCGCTCAGTTTACTGGGCACATTCTTAGTGCGATCTGGTATTTTGGTTTCGGTACACGCATTTGCATCCGATCCCGCTCGTGGCCTGTTTATCCTTGGGTTTTTGGTGTTTGTCATCGGTGGCTCACTGCTATTGTTTGCCGTTAAAGGTGCGGCAGTGCGCGTCCGTGGCAATGCTGAATTGATCTCGCGTGAAAATGCGCTGCTCTCCAACAACATATTATTAATCGCTGCATTGGTGGTGGTGTTGGTTGGCACCTTGTTACCTTTAATCCACAAGCAGATTGGCCTTGGTTCCGTATCAATAGGAGCGCCTTTCTTCAACATGCTGTTTGCATGGCTAATGGTGCCATTTGCATTTTTGTTGGGGATCGGTCCACTGATCCGTTGGAAGCGCGATAATTTTTCCAAGCTTTTGAAACCGATGTTGATTTGTGGCCTGATGGCGTTGATTTTTTCGGCGGTTATGGTGTACCTGCTAGCTGAACGCTTTAGCTTGATGGCATTTATCGGCTGGGTCATGGCGTTTTGGATCATCTTGCTACACGTTGTCGAGTTGCACCAACGTGCGACACATCGTCATAGCTTTATGATAGGGGTGACTAAACTACAACGTAGCCACTGGGCCATGATGTTAGGCCATGTTGGTCTTGCCGTTACTGTGATTGGTATTGCGATGGTGCAAAACTACAGTATCGAGCGTGATGTTCGTCTAGCACCTGGGGAATCTTTTGAAATCCAACAATATAACTTTTATTTCAAAGGGTTAAGAGATAAAGATGGCCCGAACTATGATGGTTATATTGCCGATTTTGAAATTACGCAGGATGGGCAATACGTGAATACACTCCATGCGGAAAAACGCTTTTATCGTACTGCCAAGTCAATGATGACTGAAGCGGCCATCGATCGTGGCATCACTCGCGATTTGTACATTGCAATGGGTGAGCGATTAGAAGATGGTCGTTCATGGGCGATCCGAATTTATTACAAACCATTTGTACGTTGGATCTGGGCTGGTGCTTTATTGATGTCATTAGGTGGTGCGTTAGCCATCAGTGACAAACGCTACCGCTTTAGAAAAAGCTCCCAACAGGAGGCGTAGATGAACAAGAAAATTCTATTTATTCCATTGGTGGCTTTTCTTGGTCTAGTTGCCGTCTTTGTTACTCAGTTGGTCAAAAATACCGAAGGTGATGATCCCACAAAATTGGAGTCGGTTCTGATTGGTAAGTCTGTGCCTGAATTTCGTTTGGAAGATTTAGCCGAACCCGGCAAGCTGTATGACCAAGCGATATTTAAAGGGGAGCCTTTGCTGCTGAACGTCTGGGCAACTTGGTGCCCGACCTGCTATGCCGAACATCAATATCTCAATCGGTTGGCGGGTGATGGTGTAAAAATTATAGGCTTAAATTATAAAGATCAACGAGATAAAGCGGTTCAATGGTTAAATGAGCTAGGTAATCCTTACTTGATCAGCCTGTTCGATGGTAATGGTATGCTAGGGTTAGATCTCGGCGTTTACGGTGCGCCGGAAACCTTTCTCATTGATGCCAACGGCGTTATTCGTTACCGCCATGTGGGGGATGTTAATCCAACCAATTGGCAAACAACTTTGCAACCTATGTATCAGAAACTTCTAGAGGAAGCGAAGTAATGAAGCGTTTTATATTATCGATCATTGCTAGCTTTGCTTTGGTATTTTCTGTGCAATCTGCAATTGAAGTGTACGAGTTTGATAATCCACAGCAAGAGCAGCAATTCAAAGAGTTGAGCAATACATTGCGTTGTCCAAAGTGTCAAAACAATACTATTGCCGACTCAAATGCTGCATTAGCACAGGACTTACGTAATAAAGTCTATGAAATGACCAAACAAGGTAAGTCTGAACAAGACATTGTTGACTACATGATTGCACGTTACGGCAACTTTGTGACCTATAACCCACCGTTGACTTTGGCGACTTCCATCTTATGGCTAGGTCCTTTGAGTGTGGTGTTTCTGGGTTTTGGTTTTATTGTATTACGCAGCAAACGTCGTAAAGCATCAACCGCTCAAAATGGTGAAGTTTGGGATGCCGAAAAGGAAGAGCGATTAAATCAGTTGCTCGCCGAAGACGCGGTTGATGATGAGAAGCATGGAGACAAACAATAATGACGTTTTTTTGGTTATCTACCCTCATTCTGACCTTCTTTGGTTGTGTCTTCATTGCACTGCCGATCCTCAAAAACAGAGCGAACAACGATGCAGCGCTGCGTGATGAATTGAACAAAGCGATCTTTAAAAACCGCCTTGTAGAGTTACACGAAGAGACGCAAGAAGGGTTGGTTGACAGCGAACAAGAGCTGATTGCTGATCTGAAACAGTCGCTATTGGATGATATTCCTGCGCAATCGGTGCAAGGAAATTCTTCACATGTGTCACCGATGGTTGTTTTGATCCCCTCGATTTTATTGGTCGTCATCTTTAGCTATGGCTTTTACCTAAAATTTGGCGCGGCTAGTCAAGTAGAGCAGTGGCAGCAAGTGAACGCTAACTTACCTGCACTCTCAAAAAAAATGATGTCACCAGAAGGTGCCGCCTTAAGTGATGATGAGATGAATGATCTCACACTGGCGCTGCGCACTCGTCTGCATTATCAGCCTCAAGATGCGACCGGGTGGTTGCTGCTTGGACGTATTGGACTTGCTAACAGAGATATAGAAACATCGATTGGCTCAATGAAGAAAGCGTATGCGTTAGATCCAAAAGATGCAGATGTGAAGTTGGGCTATGCGCAAGCATTAATGTTGTCACAAGATGAGCTTGACCAAAATCAAGCACGTGAAATTTTAACGGCATTAGTACAACAAGATTATGTTGATCTACGCGTGTTTTCACTACTTGCGTTTGATGCGTTTGAACGCCAGGATTACCCAGCGGCGATGAAGTATTGGCGATTAATGCAGCAGATGATTGGCCCTGAAGATAGCCGTTATGAGATGCTTTCGCGCAGTATTGAAAGAGCACAAAGCAAAATGCAGCCTAAAGCTATCGATGGGAAAATGGTTCCTGTCACCATCTCACTCGGTGATGGTGTGACTCTTGAACAAAATGCAGTACTCATAGTCTCTGTGCACAGTTCTGATGGTGCACCTATGCCTGTTGCCGCAGCGCGTTATCCACTGACTCAATTCCCTATTAAGGTTGTGTTAGATGATAGCAATAGCATGGTTCAGGGTCGGAAGTTATCCGACCTTGCACAGCTTATTGTTCGAGTACGCTTGGATACGGATGGCAATGTTTCAACCAAACAAGGTGATTGGTTTGGTGAAAGTGCTCCCATGAGCCTCGGTCAACCTGTTGAAGTTGTGATCAATAAGCAGTATTAATAGCACTTATATACAATTAACGTATTGATAGGCCGATGTCTCATCGGCCTTTATACATGGAAATAAATAATGATAAGCCGCCTATCCCGACTGATATGCCCTATGCTGTTCCTTTTCGTATTAGCAGGGTGTGCAAGCGCTCCGGATTCAACGTCAGCCGAATCAAATCAAACGCAGTCGGGCGATCCTTTTGAGGTTTTTAACCGATCAATGTGGACAATCAACTACGATTATATCGATCCATACTTGGTTCGCCCTGTTGCGATTGCCTACGTGGATTACATTCCACACCCCATTAGAAAAACGATCGCCAATGTTCTGTCAAACCTTGATGAACCTTCAAGCATTATCAACAACATATTGATGGGTAATGGTACGAAAGCCGTTGACCACTTTAACCGCTTTTGGATTAATAGCACCTTAGGCCTGTTTGGGATGATTGATATTGCGTCAGAAGCGGGCATCACCAAACACAATGAAAAAGCGTTTAGTGATGCGGTAGGCCATTATGGTGTTGGTAATGGTCCATATTTAATGATTCCTGGATACGGGCCCTACACGATTCGAGAAACCACAGATGTTGTGGATGGCTTGTATGTACCACTTTCTTATCTCAATGTCTGGGCTGGCCTAGGCAAATGGGCTCTGGAAGGATTGGAGACCCGAGCAAGGCTCGTTCCCCAAGAAGTGACGTTGGAAAACTCCCCAGATCCATATTCATTAACTCGCGATGTTTATTTACAACGCCAAGATTTTAAAGCAGAAATTGATACCCAAACGTATGATGAATCGGAAGAAGAGTATCTTGACGATTATCTGGAAGAAGGGTTTTAATCATACCCATGTAGGTCGGCCTTGTACTGCTAGCTAGGCCGACATCACACGTCCGCTAAAGTATTCGTTAGCGACGATGTATTCCGTATTGCGGATCAATTCATCTTGCAGATCAGCCCAATGGGGCTTCTCATCTACATCACCTTTTGCGCTAGGCACTACGCCTCCGACCCTTATGTTGAAAGGGGTTAGTTCTTTTGCCCAACTCTGCGTGAAACCAGAAACCATAGAATTCGCATTTTCAATTCCCGCTAGGTCATACTCATCATTTTGAGAAATGACGTTCACAATCACACCTGGTTTGTTGTTAATACGCATTCGCTCAGCACTTGCTTGACCAAAAGTGAATAAAGTTGAGGCCATCATGGCGAGCTTCTGAAGAAAGACTTCAGCTCGTTGTTCACCTATCAAGGGTGGGAGGGATGCATTTGGCCAATTATTGACCAGTACATCCGGTGCCCCATGATAGGTTTGATCAATAAAATCGAACAGCCGATGGATCGTTTCTAAAGAGTAATCTGGTGTGTGGTAATAATGAACATCCTGAGAGATCGCTTTGCAACGAGCAAAGGTTTCCATTAATCCAAATTTGTCTTGGTCACACAAAATAATTTTTGCACCTAAATGTGCGAAATGAACGGCCAGCGTGCTACCAAGCATCGAACTTGCTGAAGTGATTAATATTATTGCACTTTTTATATCCATTGGGTGCCTCACCCTATTGTTTGTTTTATTGTTGTAGCGGGATTTAGTCTCAATAGGATGGTTGATTAACTGTGGGTAGGGTGTGAATAACATCAAATTACTCAGCCTAAGCGAGCGTGGTATGTGTTTTTTTTGGTCATACTCACATTCTGATCTAGAGAATGTCGTTTTGTGTTACATACAAGACATCAAACTTGAGTGCGGAGCTGATCTCGCCGGTGGGCAACGGTGAGTTGAACCGACAGATCGGCAACTAAGAGCTCAACGTTTGAGGGGGAGGCAAGATGCCTTCGCTCATGTCCTGACAGATTAAGATATACCTCTTCGGGTAAATCATGCGTATCTTCAGGCAAATAGGCGAGTACTTCAGGAGTCAAGTAGTGGCTGAGTTTCGCACTGGCGAGTCCTCCGTGATGGAAAAGCTCGGCCTGTTTTGCTGAAACAGCGTAAGAGCTTTGGTCGGAACGCAGTGCTTGAGGCTCCGTAAGCTCAAATCGCTTACGTAACAATTCATCGCTAGTGGGTGGGTTTTCAATACGTTCAACAGGAGTGTTGTCGCGTACATCGTTAGAAAACATCGACAGTATGAGTGCAAAGTCCGCACGGCGTCCTTGCTGGACAGCATGGCTTAGCCCCGAGCCAAATTGAAGCTCGTTTATAATACTGGCTTTATCTAATGTATGTACTTGCATTTGCCTCTCCAACCGATGCACTTTTAGCGGCGAGAAAGCAGATAACTTTAGATAAAATAACAAAAAAGCCTGCGACAAAGCAGGCTTTTCATATGACTAAATACCAATCCAAGGGGAAAAGGTTATTTTGCTAGGTTTTCTGTAACGAATGCCCAGTTAACCAGTGCCCAGAAACCATTCATGTAGTCAGGGCGTAGGTTACGGTAATCGATGTAGTAAGCGTGTTCCCACAGATCAACCGTCAGTAGCGGAGTCACACCTTCGTGAGTCAGTGGTGTGGCTGCATTTGAAGTGTTGATGATCTCTAAAGAACCATCCGCATTTTTCACCAACCAAGTCCAAGATGAACCAAAGTTATTGATCGCTGAGTCAGTGAATTTTGCTTTAAAAGCTTCAAAAGAACCAAATGCGGCGTTGATTGCGTCTGCAACGGCACCTGTTGGTTCGCCACCTGCATTTGGTGCAAGGCAGTGCCAATAGAAGGTGTGGTTCCAAATTTGAGCGGCGTTATTAAATACGCCACCAGTTGAAGTCTTGATGATCTCTTCGAGAGATTTACCTTCAAATTCAGTGTCAGGGATAAGGCCGTTAAGCTTCACAACGTAAGTGTTGTGGTGCTTACCGTGGTGGAAATCTAGTGTTTCGGCTGAAATGTGTGGTTCTAGAGCGTCTTTAGCGTAAGGCAAAGCTGGTAATTCGAATGACATTGCTCGATTCTCCGTTGTGTAGAAAGAGTGAAAGTCTCTTTCAGTAGCTTCCAGATATTATAATGATATTCGTCGATACGACTGACTTGGAGGTATTTTAGCAAGTTTTTACTTTATTAAAAGTCCTAATATTGAAAATTGTTGTATAGGCAGGATATCCATAAATAATATGTGCTTTTTATTCTCTATTAATGATTTAGAATGTCAGTAACAAACCGCACTATCCCCATTAAGAGGAAGCAATGGAAACTATTGATAAAATTAAACAGCAACTTGAAGAAAATGCCATTCTGCTATATATGAAAGGCTCTCCTAAGCTACCAAGTTGCGGATTCTCTTCTCAAGCTGCGCAGGCTTTGATGGCTTGCGGTGAGAAATTTGCTTATGTGGATATTCTGCAAAACCCAGATATCCGCGCTGAGCTGCCTGTATACGCACAGTGGCCTACTTTTCCACAATTGTGGATTGAAGGTGAGTTGATTGGTGGTTGTGACATCATTATCGAAATGTTCCAAAAAGGCGAACTGCAACCTTTAGTGAAAGAAGCCGCTGCACGTGCAGGCAATGAAGAATAATACTGTATAAAATAACAGTTTTTCTTGATTTATTAAGGTCACATTGGTTAATGTGGCCTTATTTTTTTGCGTTGATTTGAGTTTATGACCCGTTTATTCATTGCTGAAAAGCCCAGCTTAGGGCGCGCTATAGCCGATGCTTTGCCGAAACCACACAAGAAAGATCAAGGTTTCATTCGTTGTGCGAATGGCGACATCGTTACTTGGTGTATTGGGCATTTACTCGAGCAAGTTGAGCCGGATGTTTATGATGAACGCTATAAAAAGTGGAATTTACTCGACTTACCTATCATTCCTTCACAGTGGCAGCTTAGACCGCGCAAAACATCGAGCAAACAGTTGACTGTGATTCGTCAGCTTTTGAAAGAAGCATCGCAAATTATCCATGCAGGAGACCCGGATCGCGCACTGTTACAATGTTTTTATGAAAAGACACTATTACATAAAAATAAGTGTGAAGATGTGAAAAACAGAAGGATCACAGCATGTCCATCATCATTTGGGTAATACCAGAGTTTAAACTCACGTCGTATTTTGCGTCACAACCCAACAAGAAATTAGATGTCATTAATCCTGATAAGCCTCATGTATTGGGAAAAATGCCATTGTTATATCGAAGTAACGGCAACGCTATTGAGGTAGCTAACAATTGGCTCATTAATTTAAAAGCAAATCAATTTAAAAAAGATGTGCAAACTCAAGCTCAAGGTTTGTTGCATTATTTTAGTTTTTTAGAACAAATCGACTGTGAATGGTATTCAATGCCTTCCTCGGTAAGAAAACGTCCTACATATGCTTTTAAGCGACATCTAAGAGAAGCTTTTCAATCAGGGATCATAGCAAGAAGTACAGCTAACAGTTATATGCGAGTTGTCATAAAATTTTATAAGTTTTATCTGTCGAGAAAATATCTATTCGAGAACCCTCCTTTTAACTTTGAATTGGTAAAGGTCACAACAGCAGGTCAGTACAGTTACATGCGAAATACATTGCTGCATGTAGATTCTACAGATTTAAGGTTGAACTTACCGAGGGATGCACGGCATAACGGACTGTCTAGAAATCTAATCCCGTTGAGCGAGCATGAATGGCGAAGCATTGAATCTGCAATTTTATTTAATCCAAAGGGGTTACGAAAATCCACTAAGGGAAGTGTAAATATTCCTCTATCAACAGAATTTATATTGGCTGTTAAATTGGCAAGGTTTTCAGGTTTGAGAAGGTCTGAAATTCTAACACTTCGAGAACGACAAATTTATAGACCAACAGCAGAACAATTAAATAAAAAATATTTAATTCATGCTGAAGGTTTGTATTTGGCACCGAGTATGGGTGTTAATACAAAGGGAGGAACGAGTCGATACGCTGAAATCCCAACATTTTTAATGCTGGAGCTTCATTCTTACATTAATTCATCAAGATATATGGAAAGAAAAAGAAAATTTATAAGCTTGAATCCAATAGAAGCAAATAATCCATTCTTGTTTATTACCAGTCTTGGTAATAAATTTTCTGATAACACTATTAATGCAAGATGGGGTGAGTTACGAAATGAGATTCAAAATCAACATGACGATTTTAATCATAAATTCCATAACTTGAGAGCAACTTATGCGGTTTTTCGTTTGAAAGAGCTGTTGAACTACAAATTAAAAGAAGAAGATGCTTTAGATTACTTACAATCTACATTAGGACATCAACACCGCATTACCTTATTAGCATACTTACGATTTTGCGAGCAAGAAAACTGTGCAAATGCAACATACGAAGATGCTCTAGATATTATTTTAGAGAGGTAAGTTGATGTCATTTTTAGGAAGTAGTAAACGTAAGATTTTAACATCTAGTATTGCAAAGCCAGAAAACTTAATTGAGCTTTCTGCTCACGTCAGATTTATTACCGATGGTCGTTCTATTGCTGATTTTGAAAGACTAAATTATAAGGGGTGCCCGGTTTTAGATTTGCCAATCCATAAGATTAAAGTTAATTCTAGTCGCATAGAAAAAATAGAAATGAACCGACGTTCGTTAGTTAATAAAATTACTACGACGGTGAACTTAATGGAAAGGACAACAAGGACAAAAATTAATACATTTTCAGTTTTGGTTGCGTTATTCAGGTTTTGTGATGAAAATAATATCGAAAATATTTTAACCGTTAGCACTATTGCAGAATATTTGAAAAAGTCAGTCACTGAATATCACAAAGGAAAAAAAGGTAAAAATCCTGGACAAAAACAAGGTACATTAATTTCGTTTGTTAGAGAGTATGATTTCAAACTTCACCTTGACTTAAAACCGTTTATCTTTGCTTTTCCAAGAGATTCACAAAGTATAAAGCCCTATACAGATAGGGAGTTATCTGAACTCTATGCAGCATTAGATACAATTTATAGCATTTACGCTGATTGCGTAGAGAAAAAGGTGATCCCATGCGCTTTTCCTTTGATCACGAGCGAGGGAGAAGCTGTAAGGGCAGTAAAAGCTAACACAAATAGAGAACAGTGGAAATTTGATTTGACACGGTCAGCTTACTTTATTACCTGTTTGTATACTGGCATCAATGCAACGCCACTATTAGGTTTAAAACATTCAGATATAAGCGAAAAATCTTTCAAGACTGTATCTAGAGGGGTCTATAAGCTTGCTACAGTCAAGGGCCGACAAGGAAGTCGCCTTAATTATTTGGATGTTGGTTTTAACCGAAGAGCAAAAGAATTCATCCAACACTGGATCGGTATAAGTAAAGGTTTAGTAAATGACAACAATGAATTTGTATTTCCCAAAATTATAAATGGTATCGCCTTGCAAATGACTAGTTCAGAAGCGACAGATCTGAATGTTGTTTTTCGAAAGCTGAATTTTCCAGATCTTAAAACTCAGAGGTTTAGGAAGACCAAAGCATCAATTATCATGCGCGCGACAGAAAGCATATTTGCAGTAGCTGATGGGCTCAACAACTTACCTGAGACCGTAAGTAAACACTATACAGATGGTAATCCCGAAACAATGGAGCTTTCACTTGCTTCGGCCTTAGCATTAGGCAACAGACTTTACTAGGTGTTAGCTTAAAGGAAGCAAAAGAGCAAATTGCATATAATTTTAAAGATCCTATCCGAGAGAAATACTTACAGGGTAGTGGGATAAAAGCTTCCATCATTACAAATGGATTGAGATGTACGAGACCATTCGGCGATAAAGCAGAACAGTTGAAAAAAGCGCTTATACAAAATGCACTTGCGAATAATACCGACAAAATAGCATGTTTTAAGTTCCTAGATTGCTTTGATTGTCCTTATCATGCAGTTATTGCTGAGGTACAGGATGTTTGGTCATTACTATCGTTTAGAGATGCTATCTCTGAGGCTTTAAGTCGCCCTTCCGTAAATTCGATACCATCACAACATCTGAAAAAAGTAACCAACTCTGTAGAGCATATCCTGCTTGTAATTCAAGAAAGGTTTCCGATGGTTTACAAAAAGGCGTACGAGCAATATTTGGAGTCACCCCATCCACTATGGTCTGACGATGATGATCTTAAAATATTTATGGGGATTTACAAATGATAAAGCAGCAACAATGTCTTCTTCAGGTTACACGTGAAAATGACTTAAATGATCTCGTCGTTTCATATGATTCATCAAATAACCCTTATTCCTTTTACTCGGATAAACGTTGGGTGTTTTTCAATGAAAAAATAACCATTTCATTTAAATCACTATCAGGCGAATTCGAAAAGACGATAAAGGATATAGCATTTAAAATAATACAGTCTAGCATGTTGATGTCAAAGACTTCGATGTTGAAGAATTTAATTTTTGGTTCTGTAACCTTTCAAAATTTAATCTTGAGACAAGGTGGAAATTCTTATAAGGACCTAGATAACACTATTATTTATAGTGCCGTCATTGCTGATGCGAGGTTATTGAAATTGAAATACAAAACCTGGAAGAATAGCTTGATTTTTTTCCAACTTTGACTCAAGAAGGATATATAACTCGTGATATAGGTAAAGCCGATGACTTAGCTTATTATCTAGCAGGTGACTCAAGATTTTCTAAGCAAACTATGGCGATACCCGAGAACGTTGCAACTGTATATTTTGGTGAGGCAATTCGTATAGTGGAACATTTACATGAAGATCGTCACTTAATATCAAGGCTCTATAAGGAATTTATTAATCAAGTAAAGTTAAGAGGACGAAATGAAGAGAAAATAAAAGTTGCGACTAAGCAAACATATAAAAAAATTGGATATTTTCCTAACATTGAACTAGATCATACTGGTATTTGGTTAGCTAGTGTTAGAGGTGCTTGCTATACTGTTATTTCTGCTTTTAGCGGCTGTAGAGATGCGGAGTTAAGATCGTTTAATTTGAATTCATACCAAGAGAAAGAGTATGCTGGATTTTCAATTCCAATTTTAAATGGATTCGATACAAAGCCAAACAAAGGTGGTGTAAAAAGAGCAGTAAGTTGGGTCACAATTCCAGCCGCAAAAAAAGCTATCGAATTATTGTGGGAAAGTTATCAATTTGCTAGAGATTATTGGTTGGATAATTCTAAGAAAATAGCCCATGAAGACGAGAGGAATCTTTATCTTCAAGATATAAACTCAATACTTGTTAATTTTCCTGTCCCGTCAGCAATTAATCCAAAGGCTGGAAGGGAAGCTATAAATAATTCATTGAGGAACTTTGTTTATTCAGTGGGTTATAAATTAACGCCAGAAGACATTAAAGAGTTCAATCTTCTAAATCCGACTCGGCACAGTAAGTTGAATGTTGGTGAAATATTAATTCCTCATCCTCACTCATTTCGTCGTACTTTCGCTGTTTATCTTGTTAGAAATAAACTTGCTTCGTTATTGGATTTAAAATACCAGTTCAAACACATGAACATTGCGATGACGTTATGGTACTCAAATCAAGCAAGTGTAGCGTCTTACCTAGATATGATGATGGATGCCAGCTTGCAAGCAGAAATATCTTGTGAAAGTACAGCTTACATGACTGATACACTATATTACATATACAATGAAGCTGAAACCTTAGCGGGGCCAGAGGGTAAACGGATTCTGAGTTTGCGTGCTAATGCAAAGTCAACGATATATTTAAGTCGGGATGAAATAGCTCAACAAGTACAAGAAGGGCGTTTGTCAATTATTGAGCATCCAACAGGACATTGTACAAATCCAAGTTGTGATCGAATTTGTGATATGACTATTTGTCAATACAAGGTCGTCACGAAAGAAAAAGCGATAGAGCTTGAAAAAATGCGTGACAGATTAATAACAAAGTACACTAAGATGGATGAAGCTAAAGTTAATCAACCGAACATATTATCGAAATTCTATTTCGAAATACGGTCGATCGAAAAGGTATTGGATGAGCATAATTTATCATACGTTAAATTTTCAGCAGATATATCGGTGACATTGTTATGAATAAAATCGATATAAAGGAACGTTCAGAAATAACTCTTCAAAGGTTAGAGCTCGCTCTGAATCGTTTAATAGACGGAAAGCCAGAAAAAACTTCAAACGATGGAAAAATCAATCTAAAACGAATCAATGACGAAGCTGGTCTTAGTTCAGGCGGCATTTACTATTATAAAGAATTTGTAGAAAAAGCCAGAGTTGTAATTGCTAAGGCAGATGTTAAGCAAGTAAATAAATCATTTGTTAAACATAAAAGTAAAAATTTTCGCTATCAGTTGGAAGAAGAACGCCGTTTAAAAACTAAGTACAGAGAACAACGGGATCTGATTAAAAACTTTTGTGATCAGGTTGTGGCAAAGAGTGCAAACTTGGAGTTTGCACTCTTTGAAGCATTAGAGCGTATCCAGCAGTTAGAAGAAGAACTTCATGCTATTAAAGTGGTTGAAATGGTAAAAGGGCGAGATAGATGATTCTCTATATAGCTGAAAAGCCCAGTGTTGGTCGTGCTGTTGCAGATGTACTGCCTAAACCTCATCAGAAAGGGGACGGTTTCATTAAAGTCGCCAGCGGAGATGTAGTTACCTGGTGTATTGGACATTTGCTCGAACAGGCCGATCCTGAAGCCTATAATCCTGAATATAAAAAATGGCGAAGAGAACACTTACCTATAGTACCAAATGAATGGAAGCAGCAGGTAAAACCTGAAACAAGCAAGCAGTTCAATACTGTTAAAAAGCTAATAAAAGAAGCTGATTTACTGGTCAATATGGGCGACCCCGACAGAGTTGGGCAAATTTTAGTTGATGAAGTTATAAATTACACTGGAGTAAGCCAGGCTAAGCGAGACGCTACCATGCGTTGCTTGGTTAATGATATGAACCCTTCGGCTATTCAAAAGGCCCTCCGAAACTTAAAGTCAAACAGAGATTTTATTCCTTTAGCGACTTCGGCCTTGGCGAGATCAAGAGCTGATTGGCTATACGGGATCAATATGACACGCCTTTGTACCCTGCTTGGGCAAGAATCTGGTTATCAAGGAGTTTTATCAATTGGGCGAGTACAAACCCCCGTATTAGGATTAGTGGTCCATCGAGACCAAGAAATAGATAACTTTATTAGCAAGCCATTCTATGAAGTATTTGTCACATTACAAACTAATCAAGAGCAACAATTTATCGCTAAATGGAAGCCCAGTGCAGCGTGCGAGCTATACATGGATGAAGATGGGCGGGTGTTGGTGAAAAAGCTTGCTGAAACGGTCATCAATAAGGTTATGAATCAGAGGGGGCTAGTCACATCTGTTTCTAAAGACCAAAAAAAGCAGTATTCCCCCCTGCCGTACAGTTTATCGTCACTGCAAATCGATGCCTCTAAACGATTTAATATGAACGCCCAAAAAACTTTGGATGTCTGTCAGCAATTATATGAACGCCATAAGTTAATAACTTATCCAAGGTCAGACTGTCGCTACCTACCAGCAGGGCATTTTGACGAAAGAAAAGACGTAACTCAGGCTATTGCAAAAACTTTGCAGGTGTTAAGCCTTGCTGTATCGGGTTGTGATTTATCAATTAAAACTAAGGTATGGAATGACAGCCAAGTAGGTGCTCACCATGCGATTATTCCTACTTCAACAAGTGTGGGATCTTCAAGATTAACTCGTGAAGAACAACAAATTTATGAGTTAATTGCTAGACAATATCTCATGCAGTTTTACCCTCCTTTTGTTTATGCAGAGCACCAGATAGATGTTGAAATTTGTGGTGGTCAGTTTATTGCTCGCGAAAAATCAATTATCGAACAAGGATGGAAGGTGTTGTTATGTAATGACAGACACATATCCGGTGACACAGAGTTTTCACCGAGTAAACTACCGATGCTGACAGAAGGAGATGGCGTAACCTGCATTGATGGGAAGCTTGATGAGAAACAGACGAGTCCACCAAAGCACTTTACTGATGCGACCTTATTAGCTGCCATGACAGGAATTGCCAGATATGTAGCTGACCCTGAAATTAAAAAAGTGTTAAGGGAGACGGACGGTCTCGGCACTGAAGCGACACGAGCCAGTATCATTGAATTGCTGTTCAAACGGCAATTTTTAACGAAGCAAGGAAAAGAAATTCGCGCTACGCCCATAGGTAAGCAATTAATTCAAAGCCTACCCGAACGAATGGTAGTACCGGATATGACCGCGAATTGGGAAGCCCAGCTTGAGGCCATTTGTGAAAAAAAATTACGCTATCAAGATTTTATGAATCCATTAATGAACGGTTTATTGTTGTTGTTAAGTGAAATCGAATCCCACAAAGCGAGCTTTAAATCGCTAAGTGGTTTGGGTCAACAGCCAAGTTTTAAAAATCGCGCCAAGCGACGCTCTACTTCGTCAACTAAGCGGTCAACCGCAAAAGGTAGAACGTATAAGACCAAAGGTAAAAGTAGTGAATTAGAGTGAGGCAAACAGTATTCAAGGATTAAACGCCGACTTCAAGAAATTATCTATCCATTGAAATGACTAGATAATTTAGCTACTTTAGCTAAATTATCTAGTTTCATCTTGCGTACAGGCTCAAAATGAACGAAATCGAGATTTACCAAAGCATTAAGCAGGCCTTGTCAGATGCCCCACGTAACCAATATACAGCTGAACTGCATCTTCAAATGCTCAAATACGCCGATGAGCTGAAGAGCATTACCGCCAAAGAGTTTTGTGAAGGAGTGGGCCTGCGAAGCAGTTTCGGTACAGAATTCAGCAAGATGCGCAACTTAACTCAGCGACTTAAAGCCGCAGGCCTCGATACCGCTAAGCTTTAATAACTCTCATTGACGCGTATCGGAAAGTCATTGCCGATAACGCAAACCGAATAAGTACTTAGGAATAACCATGGCCATTAAGAAAACCGAACTTTACTCTTCCCTTTGGGCCAGCTGCGACGAGCTTCGTGGCGGTATGGATGCCAGCCAGTACAAAGACTATGTGCTGACCATGCTATTTATGAAGTATGTCTCTGATAAGTACAAAGGCGACCCTTACGGCATGATTGTGGTGCCACAAGGAGCCAGTTTTGACGATATGGTTGCCCTGAAAGGCGACAAAGAGATCGGCGATAAAATCAACAAAGTCATTAGTGCGCTGGCCGAAGAAAACGACCTCAAAGGTGTGATCGACGTTGCCGACTTTAACGATGAAGACAAGCTTGGCAAGGGCAAAGAAATGGTTGACCGCCTGGGCAAGCTAGTCGGTATTTTTGAAGGGCTAAACCTCGCCGATAATCGTGCCGATGGCGATGACTTGTTGGGCGATGCCTACGAATACCTGATGCGCCACTTTGCAACGGAATCGGGCAAATCCAAAGGCCAGTTTTATACGCCCTCAGAAGTCTCGCGCATTCTTTCAAAAGTGATTGGTATTGATAGCAATACCTCGCAAGATGCCACCGTGTACGACCCAACCTGTGGTTCAGGCTCGCTATTGCTAAAAGCCAGTGATGAAGCGCCCCGTGGCTTGAGTATTTTTGGTCAAGAGATGGACAACGCCACCAGTGCATTGGCACGCATGAATATGATCCTGCACAACAACGCCACCGCTAAAATCTGGAAAGGCAACACCATTGCTGACCCACAGTGGAAAGAGGCAAATGGTCAGTTAAAAGCCTTTGATTTTGCTGTGGCCAACCCGCCGTTTTCCAACAAAAACTGGACCAGCGGCATCAACCCGAAAGAGGATGAATTTGGCCGTTTCAGTTGGGGCATTCCGCCGGAGAAAAACGGCGACTACACCTTTTTGCTGCACATCATTAAAAGCCTAAAGAGCACGGGTAAAGGCGCGGTTATCCTACCCCATGGTGTTTTGTTCCGTGGCAATGCCGAGGCGCGTATTCGTGAAAACCTGATTAAACAAGGTTACATCAAAGGCATTATTGGCTTACCGGCTAACCTGTTTTACGGCACGGGCATTCCTGCCTGTATTATCGTGATTGATAAAGAGCACGCGCAGGCAAGGAAAGGTATTTTTATGGTCGATGCCAGCAAAGGCTTCATGAAAGACGGCAATAAAAACCGCCTGCGTAGCCAAGATATTCATAAAATTGTCGATGCTTTTACCAAGCAGTTAGAGTTGCCACGCTACTCGCGAATGGTGCCGATCAGTGAAATTGCTGCCAACGACTACAACCTCAATATTCCCCGTTATATCGACTCCAGCGAGCCGGAAGATCTGCACGACTTAAGCGCCCATCTGCAAGGCGGCATTCCAAACCGCGATATCGATGCTTTAGAGCGCTACTGGCAAGTCTTCCCGAGCATTCGTGCGACCTTGTTTGAAAATGCCCGTGAGGGTTATAGCAAAGCCTTGGTTAAAGCCTCTGAAGTAAAAGGTACCATTTTGAATCATGCGGAGTTTAAAACCTTCGCGACAGAAAGCTTGCAGCATTTTCATGCATGGAGTGAAGCTATCGCTTTAGGGGAAATCGCTATCGGCGATCAACCCAAATCGCTTATTTTTGAAATCAGTGAAAGTTTATTGCATAGCTACGCGAACGTGCCGTTACTCAGCAAATACGACATCTACCAGATCTTGATGGACTACTGGGCGGAGTCAATGCAAGACGATGTGTACGTGCTAGTGCAAGACGGCTGGCAAGCCGGCAAAGTGCTGCGTGAGTTAGTCGTTAAAAAAGGTGAAAAGCTCAAAGAAACGCCTGATTTAGTGATTGGCAAAGCCAAATACAAAGCTGAACTCATTCCACCGGCGTTGATCGTGGCGTGCTTTTTTGCCGAAGAACAAGCCCAAGTGGATAACCTGCAAAGCGCACTGGATAGCGCCAACCAAGCGTTAGAAAGCTTTATAGAAGAAAACAGCGGCGAAGACGGTTTACTGAATGATGCGCTGAACGACAAAGATAAAGTCACCAAAGCCACAGTCACGGCACGTTTGAAACTCGCCACCGATCCCGATGAAAAAGCCGCGCTAAAACAAGCCAAAAAACTGTTTGATGCCGAGGCCGATGCTAAAAAAGCCCTAAAAGAAGCGCAAGAAGCCCTCGATTTAGCGGTGTTTAAGCAATACCCCAAACTCAGCATCGATGAGATAAAATCCCTGATTGTGGACGATAAATGGCTAGCGACGCTTGAAAGCAATATCGTGGCTGAAATCGAGCGCGTCACCCAGCAACTGGCTAATCGCGTGAAAGAGCTGGAAGAGCGCTACAGCGAGCCGCTGCCTGCTCTTAACCAATCGGTAGATAACCTGAGTGATAAAGTGGCGGGTCATCTAAAAGCCATGGGCTTGGAGTGGACGCTATGACAAATTTTTCGGGAGAAAATTTGAACGCCGCATGCGGCGGCCCTCAGGGCGGAGGCATGGATAGCCGACGTAATGGAGTAGCTGAAGTAAGTCCAAAGTATCTGTCGGATGTAGCTACGAATGGCGTACCCGTTGGATATAAGCAGACGGAAGTTGGGGTGATTCCTGAACATTGGGATGTAAAAACGTTAGAAAGCATCACTGGCGATAAAAGATCAATTTCTTATGGAATTGTCCAAACAGGACCTCATGTACATGATGGCATTCCATGTTTACGAGTCTTAGACATAGTAAAGGGTTCGATAAAAACAGATAACCTAATTCGTACCACTCAAAAAATAAGCAATGCATATAAACGAACTCAATTAAAAGAGAATGATCTTGTTATCCCTTTGCGTGGCAAAGTTGGCGAAGTTGGAATTATTGGGAAAGAGTTAGTTAAAGCAAATCTTACAAGGGGGATTGCTCTTATTGCTCTTGAAGGTGAGTTCGCGCCTCAGTATATTAAACAAGCACTTTGCTCTGAAAGTTCGCAAAATCGACTAATAAGTTCAATGAATGGTTCTGCACTTCAGGAAATTTCAATTGGGACTCTTCGTTCCTTCAAAATATCCATTCCAAAATGCCGAGAAGAACAAACCGCCATCGCCAATGCCCTATCAGATGTCGATGCGCTGATCAGCGAGCTGGAAAAACTGATCGCCAAAAAACAGGCCATCAAAACCGCCACCATGCAACAACTCCTCACCGGCCGCACTCGCCTGCCGCAATTCGCTCTGCGTGAAGACGGTACACCCAAAGGCACTAAGCCAAGTGAATTGGGGGAAATACCGGAGGATTGGGCGGTTGGTTTCGTTGGTGATGTATGTGACCTGTTGACTGGTTTCCCTTTTCCTAGCAGTAAATATTCTGATTCGGGTGTTCGCCTTTTGCGTGGTTCAAATGTTAAAAGAAGCTGCACTGATTGGTCAGAGGAAATCACTCAGTATTGGTCTGAACTAACATCATCTATTGCTCAGTACGAGTTGAAGATTGGTGACATCGTAATTTCAATGGATGGATCGCTGGTTGGTCGTAGTTTTGCGCAATTGCGTGAATCAGATTTGCCAGCAGTACTGTTGCAACGAGTCGCAAGATTACGCAGTGAAGCCGTATCTCAAAGCTATCTAAAGGAGTGGGTTTGCAGCAAGTTTTTTACTGAGCACTGCGATTCAGTCAAAACGGTAACCGCAATACCGCACATTAGCCCACAAGATATTAGAAGCTTCAAACTTCTTTTGCCTCCGTCAAAAGAAGAACAATCCGCCATCGCCACGATCCTCTCCGATATGGACGCAGAGATTCAGGCGCTGGAACAACGCCTTGGCAAAACCCGCCAAATCAAACAAGGTATGATGCAAGAGCTGCTGACGGGTAAAACACGTTTAATCAAGCCAGCAAAGGAGGTTATTCATGAGTGAACCTGTATTTGAATATGGAAGCCGTTGGTTAAAAGCCGACTTCCACCTCCATACTCGCGCTGATAAAGAGTTTACCTATAGTGGTGAAGATAACGACTTTGCAAACCAGTATGTTGCGTCGCTTGCGAATGCTGGCATTGGTCTTGGGGTTATCACCAACCACAATAAATTTGATGCAGATGAATTTAAGGCATTGCGCAAAAAAGCCAAAAAATCAGGCATTGGTTTGTTGCCGGGCATTGAGTTATCCATCAAGGATGGTCAGGCTGGTGTGCATACTTTGGTGGTATTTTCCGATGAATGGTTTAATAACAAAGAACAAACCAACCATATTCAGACGTTTCTTAGCCTGACTTTCGCGGGTATTGCGAACTTCGAAGATGAAAATGCCCGTTCGAATCACGATATTGTCGACACTGTTCGAGAGTTAGATAAATTCCATAAAGATTACTTTCTCATTTTTGCCCACGTCGAAGCGCCAAAGGGTTTGTGGAAAGAACTCGCACCAGGGCGAATAAAGGATTTATTTGATAACGCGACAGTAAGATGTAGAGTCTTGGCTTTTCAAAAAGTGCGCACCCGTGATGAGCGCGCGAAAATCCAGCAGGCATTAGGTCATTTATATCCGGCTGAAGTCGAAGGTTGTGATGCCAAGAACCTTGCGGATATGGCGGCCCGTAAAGAGGCAAGCTACTTAAAGCTTGGCTCATTCAGCTTTGAGGCGGTTAAGTTTGCGTTGCGAGATAAAGCCTCCCGAGTCCGCGCCGAGCTGCCTAGCTATAAACATTCTTATATTCAAAAAATCCGCTTTGAAGGGGCTGGTACTTTAGGTGGCACAGAAATTTGCCTTTCTCCTGAGCTCAATACCCTGATTGGCATTCGTGGCAGTGGTAAATCATCCGTGTTGGAAGGGGTACGTTACGCGCTGAATATTCCCTTTGGCGATAAGTCGTCGGATGTGGAATACAAAGAGGGGCTGGTAAAACACTTACTGCGTAGTGGTGGCAAAATTACCATCGACGCCATTGACCGCCGCGGCCAGCCCTATCAAATCCGCCGCATATTGGGTGAGCGCCCCGATGTGTATGTGAATGGCCAGTTGCAACCGGGCGTGTCGGTGCGTGAAACGGTATTACATCAGCCGATTTATTTTGGCCAGAAAGATCTTTCCAGCACGGGCGCTGGCTTTGAAAAAGACTTGATTGAAAAGCTGCTTGGCGAAGCGCTAGTGCCTGTTCGACAAAAAATTGAGCAAGCCCGTCAGCGGGTGGTGGACGCCATTAATCAGATTAAGCGCCTCACCCGAGCAGCAACGCAAAAGCAAGAATGGTTGCAGAAAAAGCAAGATGCTGAATTTAAGCTCAAGTTCTATCAGCAACACGGTGTTGAAACTAAGCTGCAAAAGCAAATTGACTTTGAGCGCGATGAACGCAAAGCGCAGCAAATCATTCAAGGTGCTGAGCATTATCTATCCGAGCTCAATAGTTTTGTGGCCAGCTTTGAAGATGAGCTAAAAAATCAGGCATTGTATAAGTCAGCCCAGAATCAGACATTTTTTGATGACTTTTTTTTAACCTATCAGCAGTTGATTGCTGGCTTTGATGGCATCAAGCAAACTGTGCTAACGGGTCACAGTACGGTTGCTTTGTTACAACAGAAGCTGTTTAGCTTTGTGCAACAAAAGCAAGCGCTAAAGGAAGAGTTTGCCGAGATTGAACGCAAACTGGCCACAGAGCTTAAGCAAGCCGGTGCTCAGGCAATTAGCCCGCAAGAATTTAAACAGCTTAAAAGCTTGTTAGACCAAGCCGATCAAATGTTAGCCGTACTCGCCAAAAGCGAGCAGCAGTATGCGGATTTGAATCAATCCCTAGAGCGTGAATTAGCGCAGCTGAATGATCTATGGCTGGAGGAGTACCGCGCCATTGAGCAGGTGCTGAGCAAAATCAATCGGGTTGATTCGCCCCTTAAAATTGTGCCGCAGTTTAAGGCGAATAAGGCCGCCATGCTCGCGTACATGCAAGACTTATTTCGAGGTAGTGGTATTCATGGTGCTACTCAAAAAAGGCTTGTGGATGAGTTTAGCGACTTTGCTTCTGCCTATCGCGACGTTGAAAAGCTAAAAGGCACGCTTAGCGGGTCGTTTGATACCTTCTGGCGGTATTTTGAAGACAATTTGGATGCCTTATTAACTTGGCAAGTGCCGAATGTGTTTACCATCGAGTATCACGGCAAAGCACTGGCACACCACTCGTTGGGGCAACGAGCATCGGCGTTGATGCTGTTTGTGTTGAGTCAGCAAGAAAACGACGTGGTGATTATTGACCAGCCAGAGGATGATTTGGATAACCAAACTATCTATGACGATGTCATCAAGCTGATTAGAGATCTTAAACCTTCTACCCAGTTTATCTTCGCGACACACAACGCCAATATTCCGGTGCTGGGTGATGCCGAACAGGTGATTGCCTGTGAGTATCAAGATGACCATATCGCGTTAGTTAACGGCAGCATTGACTGTGCTGACGTTCAGCAACGCATTGTAAGTATTATGGAAGGTGGTGCCGAAGCCTTCGAAAAACGTAAACAGGTATATGAAGCATGGAAACCGAAGAACTTTTAGCCATTATTGCCAATGGTGAAGACTCAAGGCATCAGTTTAAAGCCACCATTAATAATGAGAACTCATTGGCCTCTGAAATGGCCGCATTTTGCAACTCTAAAGGCGGCTACATTCTCGTTGGTGTAAACGACGATGGGACTATTTCAGGTTTGACAGACGAAAATATTCGAGAGATTAATAATCGGATCTCTAATGCTGCATCCAATAACATTAGGCCCGCCATAAACCCAATGACTCAGAATTTCACTTTGCCAACTGGGAAGGTGCTGCTAGTCACCGTTGAAGCGGGTTTGAACAAGCCTTACATGGATACTAATGGGTATATCTGGGTTAAAAGTGGATCTGACAAACGCAGAGTGACCGCACGCGAAGAACTCCAAAGAATGTTTCAAGAAGCAGCACTGATACATGCTGATGAGATCCCTGTAGGTGGAAGTTCAGTTGCAGACATAGACCAAGATTTTTTTGACGCATTTTTTGAAAGTGAATACGGCGAGCGAGTTGAAGACCAAGACGTATCCCGTGTTCTACTGCTTGAAAACATGAATTTGGCAAAAAATGGGCAGCTCAATATTTGTGGTGCTCTGTTATTTGCTTCAAGACCGCAAATACGCCTACCTATTTTTATTGTAAAAGCGGTGGCCTTTCCGGGTGTTGATATCGAAGACGAGCACTATATAGACAGCCAGGATATTAACGGCAAGCTATCGGATGTATTCCAAAAGGTTCTGGGTTTTGTGTTGGCTAACATTCGCCATGTGCAGAATGAACAAGGCTTCAACTCAGTCGGCGAGCCAGAAATTCCGCGAATCGTTCTTGAAGAGCTTATTGCCAATGCGCTTATTCATCGAGATTACTTTGTATCCGCTCCGATTAAGGTTTTGGTGTTTGCAGATCGAATTGAAATCGTGAGCCCTGGTCACTTGCCCAATAATTTAACGATAGAAAATATCAAAATGGGTAACTCGAATGTTAGAAACCCAATTTTGGCCTCGTTTGCTCCAAAAGTGTTGCCATATCGGGGCTTGGGGAGCGGCATAAAACGAGCGATAAAAGCGTATCCAGACATTGAGTTTATTGACGACAGGGCTGGCAATGCGTTCAAGGCCATTATTAAGCGAGCACGGTTGGTAGCGTTAAGTGCTCAAAAGTCTAACTTGCTTGATGGTTGCTTGACTGAGTGGTGCTGAAGCTAACGAATTAAGCGCTACCGAATTGATTTTAATGGACAAAATTTGCTTGATCGTTGCTTGATTGGCAAGGGGAACAAGCTTCGGATTGATTAGAGGTTAGGATGAGTAACGTTGGTCAGCGTGAGCGCGCTACCCAAAATCGTATCGTTCAGTTTTTTCAAACTGACTTAGGCTATCGCTATTTAGGCGATTGGCAGGATCGCGCTAATAATAAAAATATAGAAGTAAGTATCCTGATTGATTGGCTAAAAAAGCGCGGTGTCAGCGAGGCGTTGATCAATCGTGCTATTCGCCAATTGGATACGGCAGCAGCACTGGGTGAAGGTAAAAAGCTCTATTACGCCAACAAAGAGGTTTATCGCCTGCTGCGTTACGGCGTGAAAGATAAAGAAGGTGCTGGCCATCTTAATGAAACCGTGTGGTTGATTGACTGGAAAAACCCAGAAGCAAACGATTTTGCCATTGCCGAAGAAGTCTCTATCAAGGGTGAGAACAAAAAACGTCCAGACATAGTGCTTTATGTCAATGGTATCGCGCTTGGTGTAATTGAGCTGAAACGCTCTTCTGTGTCGGTTTCCGAAGGTATTCGCCAGAACCTCGATAATCAGAAGAAAGATTTTATCCGTAACTTCTTTACTACCATGCAACTGGTGATGGCGGGTAACGACACGCAAGGCCTGCGTTATGGTACCATTGAAACCCCTGAAAAACACTACCTTGAGTGGAAGGAAGAGGTTACCAATCCTTATGGTCACAAGCTCGATTTTCACCTGAGCCGCGTGTGCAACAAAGCGCGCTTTCTGCAAATTATCCACGATTTTATTGTTTTTGATGCCGGTATTAAAAAAACCTGCCGTCATAATCAATTCTTCGGTATTGAAGCCGCCAAGCCCCATATTGCCCGGTGTGAAGGTGGTATTATTTGGCACTCCCAAGGTTCTGGTAAAAGCTTAACTATGGTCTGGTTGGCTAAGTGGATACGGGAAAATGTCAAAGACGCCCGCGTGCTAATTGTCACTGATCGTACAGAGCTGGACGAACAGATTGAAAAAGTGTTCACCGGTGTTGAGGAAGACATTTATCGTACCAAAAGCGGTGCCGATTTGGTGGCGACGCTCAATCAACCCAACCCTTGGTTAGTTTGCTCTTTAGTACATAAATTTGGTCGGCAGTCTGATTCGGAAAACGATACCGCAACGGATGAATTTATTGCCGAGTTAAAGAAATCCCTACCATCGGACTTTAAAGCCAAAGGTGATTTGTTTGTGTTTGTGGACGAGTGTCACCGTACTCAATCGGGCAAGTTGCACGAGGCGATGAAATCTATCCTGCCCGAAGCCATGTTTGTTGGTTTCACCGGTACGCCGCTGATGAAAAAAGACAAAAAGAAATCGGTTGAGGTGTTTGGCCCTTACATTCACACCTATAAGTTTGATGAAGCCGTTGCCGATGGCGTCGTGCTCGATTTACGCTATGAAGCGCGGGACATCGACCAAAACGTCACTTCGCAGAAAAAGGTAGATGAATGGTTTGAGGCCAAAACTCGCGGCTTATCCCGATTAGCGAAAACCCAGTTGAAGCAGAAATGGGGCACCATGCAAAAGGTGCTGTCCAGTAAATCGCGTTTGCAGCAAATTGTGAATGATATTTTGCTGGATATAGACACCAAGCCACGCCTGATGGATGGCTACGGCAATGCCATGTTGGTCTGCTCTAGCGTCTATCAGGCTTGTAAAGCCTATGAGATGTTCAGCCAAACTGACTTGGCTGGCAAGGTTGCTATTGTCACTAGTTTTCAGCCAACCGCTGCGAGCATTAAAGGGGAAGAAACCGGTGAAGGTTTAACCGAAAAACTCTTTAAGTACGACATTTACCGCAAGATGCTCGCGGATTACTTCGAGCAACCGGAAGACAAGGCCGCAAGCCGCGTTGAAGAGTTTGAAAAAGAAGTTAAAAAGCAATTTATTGATGAACCTGGGCAAATGCGTTTGCTGATCGTGGTCGATAAGCTACTAACTGGTTTTGACGCTCCTTCTGCCACCTATTTGTATATCGACAAAAAAATGGCTGATCATAACCTGTTTCAGGCTATTTGCCGTGTGAACCGTTTGGATGGGGATGATAAAGAATACGGTTATATCATCGATTACAAGGACTTGTTCCGCTCGTTGGATAAAGCGATTTCTGATTACACTCAAGGCGCATTTGATGGATACGACAAGGAAGATGTTGCAGGGCTGCTGAAAGATCGTTTAGAGCAAGCCAAGCTAGATTTGGACAATGCACTAGAAATGGTGCGAGCCTTATGTGAGCCAGTAAAAGCACCTAAAGATCAGAATGATTACCGTCACTATTTTTGCTGTAAATCTGGGGCTAATGCTGATGAGCTAGCTGAAAAAGAAGCCCTACGCTTAATGCTATATCAGAGCGTTGCTAAACTTTTGCGCGCATTTGCCAATATAGCCAATGAAATGCCTGAGGCAGGCTATTCTGCGCAACATATAGACTCGATTAGATCTGAAGTGGCTCATTTTGAAAAAGTCCGTGATGAAGTGAAGTTGGCCAGTGGCGATTTGGTAGAAATGAAACGCTTTGAGCCTGCGATGCGTCACTTGTTAGATATGTATATTCGTGCGGATGACAGTGAAGTGCTGATGGACTTTGAAGAGCTGGGTCTAATTGAGCTTATTGTTGAAAAAGGTGCTGATGCAGTGGAGGCTTTGCCTGAGAGTATTCGCAAGAATCAGGAAGCCATGGCCGAAACCATCGAGAATAACGTGCGTAAAACTATCGTCGATGAAAACCCGGTTAATCCAAAATATTACGAGCAAATGTCGGTGTTGTTGGATGAGCTGATTGAGCTTCGTCGTCAAAAGGCAATTGAGTATCAGGAGTATTTGGAGAAAATCCGCGAGCTATCTCGTAAGGTTGTCCGCCCAGAACAGAGTGCTTCTAGCTACCCGTCATCGATGGACTCCAGCCCAAAACGTGCGTTTTACGATAACTTTGGTCAAGATGAACTACTGGCCACAAAAATTGATACGGCTATTCGGTATACCAAGAAAGCGGATTGGGTAGGAGATCGTTTCAAGGAACGAGAAATTGCCAATGCGGTGCGAGAAGAAACGGCGGGTTATGAGGTGGATATTCAGGGTGTAATGGAATTGGCAAAAGCGCAAAAAGACTATTTATGAATAAAGAAAAATATTAATGCCTAAAGTAGAAATTGGTTCTATTACGATGCAGTTAAATCGTAAGGCAATTAAAAACCTCCATATCAGCGTGTTGCCACCTGATGGGCGTGTGCGTGTTTCTGCTCCTGAATCTATGACAGAAACTGCAATCCGTATGGCAGTGATCAGTCGCATTCCTTGGATCAAGAAACAGCAGAGTGATTTTGCCAAACAACCTCGCCAATCTGATCGAGAAATGGTTAGCGGTGAATGTCATTACCTGTGGGGCAGGCGTTATCGTCTTAATCTTATCGAGCGTTCAGGAAAGCATGAAATCAAGTTAGGTCGTGGTCGGTTGCATTTATATGCTAATACCGCAACAACGCTTGAGAACAAGGCTCTGGTACTGAGTTCGTATTACCGAGACGTACTTAAAGCGCGAATCGCTGAGTTATTGCCAGTTTGGGAAGCTAAAATTAGTGTTACTGCCGCTGATTGGGGGGTAAAAAAGATGAAAACCAAATGGGGTAGCTGCAATATTCAGGCAAAGCGCATTTGGTTAAATTTAGAGCTCGTGAAAAAGCCCCCAGAATGCTTGGAGTATATACTTGTGCATGAACTCGTACATTTACTTGAGCGCAATCATAATGAGCGGTTTAAAGCTCATATGGATAGGTTACTGCCTGACTGGCGCGAACGAAGAGATTTATTAAACCGGATGCCGTTGGCGCATAATAGTTGGTTTTATTAGATTTATTTTAAGCAGCCTGTAGTGGTTATTGAACAAGTTAGATACTGAGTATTAAAGTTATATACTCAGTATCATAATCATACTCTCCAATATCTTTCTATAGATGTCGCAGTCATTATCTTAAATCGTTGGATAGATAGTTTTCACCTTTGATTCACTAGTGAATTTTTAGATAGTTAAATCCTAAATGCTGATATCACTCGCTGCTTAAAGCGCCCTAAATGTAACTCATCAAAGGGCTCATTTGAGCCATCAACTGACGTTCCATTTTTAATTGAAGAGTTCCAATCCAGAGTGGGGACGATTATGTCACCCTGTTCAGAAGTGGTCGATTGCAGTGGGCGGATATTCGAACCGTCGATGTGGAAAGCTTCGTTTTGACCCATTTTCGCAAACAGGCAGGTTTCAGGAATATCTTGCTCAATGCGTTCGGAATATTCGATAAGGCTTTGCTCTGCAAAAGTGAACAGCCAAGCCTCTTGGTTCGGCTCATCGTTCACTCTCAAAATACGGCCAAGTACTTGCCTAAAGTACAATTCGGTTTTCACTGAGCTGATATGGCAACAAACTTGCAATCTTGGGATATCTGTCCCCTCACTAATCATACCGACACTGACAATCCACTCGGTATTACCATGACGGTAAGCATTAATTTCAGACAGCGGCTCATCATGACGATAGGTAACAATCGCAGCCGATTGATGAAACTGAGTCACTAATATTTTTTGGATTTTCTTTGCATGTTGTACCGACGCCGCCACAACTAACCCTCCGGCATTGGGCGATTCCAGACGAATACTCGCCAGTTTGTTACAGCCCAAACCAAGGAGATATTCCATCGCTTCATCATTATGGATGATGCTCTGGTATGACGTTTTTGTCTGTTTCAGTAACTCTAATATAGAAGAAAACGATTGAACCTCTTTGCTACCGGTAATGGTGAGATGTTCGTTATCCACCAAAACAATCTTTGGTGAACGGCACACTCTGTCTTCAATCGCCTGTTTCAAGCTGTATTGATAATCGACGAGCAGTTGGCCATCAGGGTCACTGTATTCCGCCATCACAATCGGTAAGGAATCCGAGCGCCATGGCGTACCAGATAGCGCTAACGTATAAGTGGCGAGCCCTTGAACTTTGGAGAGTATTTGCTGCCCCCATGCATTCGCGCCTTCCATTTCAGATCCTGAACAATGATGGATTTCATCAAATACGACAAACACTCGGTATTTAGTCAGGATCCGCCAAAATTCATCATTTAAAAATTGAATGGATTGATAGGTCAGTGATTGCCCAATGGAGCCTAAGCCTCCATTGAACGTACAATGTAATGTCTTGGAAAAGGTTCCTTTTATACTGTCAGCCACACTGAGCGTTGGGGAGAAGCACAACACCAAGTCAATTAAGTTGCCCGCCAATAAGCGTTTAGCAATTTCGGCGGCGAGGATAGTTTTACCGGCCCCCGGGGTTGCTTGACAGAAAAAATGAGACTGTTCGCCTTGATACTTTGTTAACGCTCTCATCGAACAGTCTCTTTGCCAATCTCTTAACATCGAGCGCATCCTTCTGATAACGACGTTAGTACATTGGTTAATACATTGATTTTGCCCAATAATAATGCAGAACGTTCTCTCGCTATCTTAAGCAGTGGTGTGATTTGAGTACTCAATTCAGGAAAACGTTGACTCAACGACTGATATTCTTCTATTTCACCGAGAATAATTTCCAACTCACCCTGATGTTCACCACGCTCTGTCATCAAGACCGAGTATCCATCCATGGCTGAAGTTGACGGTTGGGAAATCCGAACCTTAGGCGATGAGCTTTCTCGGCTGATTATATCGAGTCCTCGAAAGAGTTCGGTTTGGAAATACTTTTTTTGCCTTCCGATCCCTTCACAACTCAGCCAACCTTTTTTCTCAAGCACTAAAATTTGACGATAAATGAACTTCCGGGCTTCTTCAGGATCGGGATCAACACCTTCAAGCAACAGCAATGCATCTCGAATTTCCACAACCGAAAAATTATCCATCTGTTTTTCAATCAACAGTTGATGCATAAACGCATTCATTTTTTGAGAACGATTCATTGACTATTCTAAAACCATAAAACTAAGGATTGCTTAGTATACATAAATCAGTAAAACTAAGAAAATCTTAGTTACATTGAGCCTAGAGATATGAATCCTAAGTGTCGTTCGACAACCCAATCCCAATACGCCTCAAAGAAGCGCGTAAAAAAGCCAAGCTCTCACAAAAAATGTTGGGAGTTCGCATAGGTATGGATGAAAGTTCAGCTAGTCCTAGGATGAATCAATACGAAAAGGGAAAACACACACCTGACGTCCACACGCTTAAGCTGATTGCTGATGAGCTTGGAGTGCCTTTGAACTATTTCTTTTGTGAAGATGAAGAGTCGGCTGAATTAGTTGTTGCTATCTCAAAATTATCTATAGAAAAGCGGCGTCAGTTACTTCAGTTTATTGCAAACATGCCAGAAGATGCTCCCCTTCCTAAGTGATAACAACTCGCTACCAGCGATAGCCCTTTGCCACTTTTACCTAATTACCGCCTTATCAGGTAATATTTCGTCACCGTGAGCAATTTTTTGCCCACGCGAGCAATTTATTGCTTGAGTGTTTGCTGGGTTTTTCTAACCACTTGATATATAGCTCTTTTTGATTTGGCATTTCTTTTGCGTAGAGAAGCATCAAACTGTGCGATGTGGTTCACATCGCTTTGATTCACTCAATAAGGATTAAGCTATGCCAACTCCATGTTATATCTCTATCGAAGGCGAAACACAGGGCCTCATCACTGCTGGTGCTCTTTCTACTGACTCTATCGGCGATGCATTCGTTGAAGGTCATGAAGACCAAATGTTGGTTCAAATGTTTGACCACGTTGTGACTGTACCGACTGACCCACAATCGGGTCAGCCTTCAGGTCAACGTGTGCACAAGCCATTCAAATTCACCGTCGCGCTCAACAAAGCGGTTCCTCTGCTTTATAACGCCCTCTCTTCGGGTGAGAAGATGAAATCGGTTGAGCTAAAATGGTACCGTACCTCTATCGAAGGTAAGCAAGAGAACTTCTTCACGACCAAACTCGAAAGCGCGTCTATCGTGGACATTCATTGCGAAATGCCACACTGCCAAGATCCAAAAAACGGCGACTTCACACAAAACGTTACGGTTTCTATGTCTTACCGTAAAATCCTGTGGGATCACGTGAACGCGGGTACTTCAGGCTCAGATGACTGGCGCAAACCCGTCGAAGCGTAAGCTTTGATTTGGGTGGCTGGCTGATGTTGCGTAAGCAAAGCCAATCGAGTCAGCCACCTTTTTTAGCCTTAAGCAAAGTGCATTCAATGAGTGTGACTTGCTTAAGGCTTTGCTGTTTCTAGTGTAAAGAGGATGGAAGATGGCCACGCTGAATTTTACGTTAAAGGTTGATGGACTCGCAGAGGATGTGTTTGTAGTGCGAGACTATCAAGGTCAGGAGTCGTTATCGGACACGCGACAGGTCAATGGTGAGCCTTGTTATGGGTTTCGTTATCACATTGAGCTGGCGAGTCGTCAATCCACGCTCAGTGCGATGGACGTGGTGGATAAAAACGCCCAGCTTGCGGTTATCCGTAATGGTCAGGTGGTTCAGTACGTGCATGGCATTGTTCGCCATTTTGGTATCGGAGATACCGGTCACAGCCACACCCACTATTCGCTGACTTTAGTCCCTGCATTAGAGCGGTTATCACTGCGCCATAACAGCCGTATTTTCCAGCTTAAAACGGTGCCTGAAATCCTTTCCGTTTTACTTGAAGAGATGGGCATCAGTGATTACGCCTTTTCACTCAAACGCGAGTGTGCTCAGCGTGAATTTTGTGTTCAGTACCGTGAAACCGACCTTGATTTCTTGCATCGCTTAGCCGCCGAAGAGGGGTTGGTGTATCACTTTGTTCATCAGGCTGGTAAGCACACGTTATTTTTCAGTGATGACAGCCAAAGCTTAAGCAAACTCGATAGCCCGGTGCCTTGGAATGCCCTGTCTGGAGGGGTAGCCGACACACCTTATGTGTCCAAGTGGGCTCAACACACTCAATCGCATGTGGCGCAGAGCCAATTAGCCGATTACAGCTTTAAAAAACCCGCTTACAGTTTCAGTCAAAACGCTCGTGGTACGGAGATGAATTACCAACAGCCGAACTATGAGCATTTTGATTTCCCCGGACGCTTTAAAGACGATGTGAGCGGTAAGGCGTTCAATCAAATTCGTTTAGAGTATTTACGCCGTGAAGCGCACACCGCGCAAGGCGCCAGTAATGAGCCTCGTTTACGCGCAGGGACAAAGTTTGACCTCATAGACCATTTGGACCCGCGCTTTAACCGTGATTGGGTCGTAGTGAGTATTGTCCATACCGGGAGCCAACCTCAAGCCCTCGAAGAATCGGGAGGCAGTGGCGCGACGACCTACTCCAACCATTTCACTGTGATACCCGCCCATGTGACGTGGCGAGCCACGCCGCAACCCAAACCACAAGTCGATGGCCCGTGCATGGCGAAAGTGGTTGGCCCAGACGGTGAGGAAATCTTTTGTGATGAGCATGGCCGGGTCAAACTGCATTTTCCATGGGATAGAGAGTCTGAGGGGAATGAGCTGAGCTCATGCTGGGTGCGCGTGTCTCAAGGATGGGCAGGAGGACAATATGGCATGATGGCCATTCCTCGTATTGGTCATGAAGTGATTGTGTCTTTTCTTCATGGCGACCCAGACCAACCGATTGTCACTGGGCGCACGTACCACGCGACCAATACGTCGCCTTACGTCTTGCCCGATCATAAAACCAAAACCGTGTTGCGCACGCAAACCCACCAAGGCGAAGGGTTTAATGAACTGAGCTTTGAAGACCAAGCTGGGCAAGAGTTGGTGTATGTGCACGCGCAAAAAGATATGCAAGTGAAGGTCGAGAACTCTCATCATGCCCGCATCAACTATGACCAGAGTGTGAGTATTGGTCATGATGAAATGCATGTCGTCGCCAATGACCGCAAGCTCACGGTAGATGGCTCACAAAGTCAGGTCACAAAAGGTAACTACCTCTCTGATACTCAGGGGGATAAACACGAATCCATCGGCGGTGATTTAGCACGCAAAATTGCGGGTGCCATCGGGGTCAGTGCCGACGGTGACATTACGATAAAAAGTGGCAGCAAAATTACCCTACAAGTTGGCGGAAGTTTTGTGGTGATTGATGCCAGTGGCGTTGCGATAGATGGTGGCACCATCTTGATTAAATCGGGAGGCTCACCCGGCTCACTAGCCCTTCCTTCAAGCGCGGAGGTTTTAGAAGCGGCCGCCTCAGCTGGGAGCGCTTTTGTCGCTAACTGCCCGGAGATGAGCTGATGCGTCATTTAGTCAATTATGCCGTGGTAGATCGAGCCGTGGCTCCTGAGTTTATTGCCGAAGTGAAAGAGTCGAATAACGAACATTGGTGTTTATTTCCAGAGCCAATCGAAGAAGACTTTGCCCTAGTGGCTCCTTTTCTGGTGCTCATGACACCAGAGCTTACCGCGCAGCTCATCACAAAAAATGCCCCTTGGGGATTTTTTCTTCAATCAGAACATGACCACAAGACGCTTCGCGCTCATCTTCGTCGTCTGATGAATATTGAGATCCTACAGACCAAAGAGCGGCTGTTTTTTCGTTACTACGATCCACGAGTATTATGGGCTGTCCTCGATGGATTTGAGCCACTCTGGCTAAACCACTTCCTCGGCCCGATACAGAGCGTTCATACCACATTCCCACAACAACGTGCGTCAGACTTCGAGCCATTGCTGACACCCTATCGCCGATTTGGGTATGAAACATTCACACCGTTTCCAATAGAGCGCATTCACTATCAAGCCATTCTTGCTCAGTGTGAGCAAAACTTGGTCGATGAAGTTGCCAGCATTGTTGGCGATACGGACAAAGTTTTTAGCGAAGCGCTGGTCAACCAATTGATTGAATGGGAGATCTCCCTTCCAACTTACATCAAAAGGGTTGCACAGTGGTGTTCAGATGAGAAAATTACTAGCCTGCTTAACTTTCCTAAGCCGTGGCAAACACTGTTGTCGAACACTCAATATCCAGCGGATTATCGAATCATGCGTCTTCAGTCTGAAGTAAGGACAACTCATGTCATGTAAACACCCGGCAGGTGTTGCCTGCCGCTGTAATCTAAAAGGCGATTGTTTAGTTCGCTACCAAATCACTAGCGATGCAGGACTATTCGAGTTTAAAAATGGCGATGTTGGCACTCGTACCGTCAAACTCGTGGATAAAGGGGAAGGCACTTCCGTTAATATTGCGATTGAAGGGAGCTGCGTCAATCATCTCTCTTCCTGCCCTACGGGGTACTTAAGCGATAACATCGCGTATTCTGAAGCGCTGTCGGCTTCACAATGTAAAAATCACACCTTGTATTATCGCGCGATACCCAGTGAAAGAATGGGGTTACTTGGGGCGATACAAAATTTACTGTCTGAAAACAAAGCCACCGCATTGAGCCATACCCGTTATAAAGTGTGTATCACGCAATGCGCCGGAAAACCGCAAGCCGAGCAGACACTGTGGCTTTCTCCACCTATTAGTTATCTTTTGGGGCCAATCCCCAATGACACCTTTATTGACGTGTATCCTCAGCTCACGCTGAAACCGAAGTTGACGTTGGCAGGAAAACACATCAAGAAAAGCATCTCAGATGAAGACCGACACAAAGCGTATCAGTACAAAGAGAGTACGGGGCAACTTGATGGTCTCAGTATTCCAACAAAGGAAATTGAAAAAGGCTTTTCTCTGTCAGGGAGTTTATCCATCAATGAAGGGAGCCAAATCACTCAGTATGGGGTGGGTTATACCCATACGGACTCTAATATCCCGGGTAAGCCCAGTACACGTGATTTAGACACGGAATTTGAGGGCATCAAAAAGAAAATGAAGCTCGTGAAAGCGGCGACCCAGATGGTGGAGCAGATACAATCGGGTCTTTATACGGAAAAGGCAGGCAAAAGTGAGGTGAAACTGTATCATTTCGATTTTCAGCCGCCCTCCTTAAGCCTTGAAGGGGAGCAGACCGTTAACGTGGCCAATAACGGGTTGGATGTCGACGGAAAGGTGACACTGGGTTTGGATCCCCTGATTGGCTTTGAGTTGAAGCTTGATATGCTGATGGCTGCAGCCATGTATTTTAAATTGGGCAACGTTGTGCAAACGGTGCGGGAGAAAGCCGCAGAGTTGGAGCAACGAGTCAAAGAAGGGAAAGCCGGAGCCGAGTTTGATATCACGCTAAAAGCCGCGTTGAGCGCGAAAGGCAGCATCCAGTATACACCACAGAAAGCGCCGACTTACGATTTTGAAGCCGAAGTGGAAATGCCGATCAAGGGCGATTTGAATGCTCGCAGCGGCCTTCGTGTTTGGATGATGGAAGGTGCGTTTAATGTAAATGCAGAAAGCAATGTCAATGCCAAGGGGATGCTGGCGTTAACGACAGAGACGAAAGATCCAAACGCTCGGGTTGAGTTGGTATTTTATCATGGTGGGATCTGGGCGGAAGTTTTGCTCGAAACCTCGACGGATATAAATACAAATTATACTGATTCATCAAATGGCGATGTCGGATGGGATGGTGTCTTGGGGTCAGAAGAAACACAAGAGCAATCTAACTCAACAAAAATCAAAGAAAAATGGCAATGGGTTGAAGCGAAAAGTAAACAAGATTCAGAATATCGCGTAGTCGTGATTGGATAAAAAGAGGAAACAATGAAAGCGTATTTTATTGCAGCGTGCATAACGTTACTGGCAGCCTGTTCGGGAGACAATGAATTAATGAGTATTAGAGAGCAAGTGTCTACAGTCGATATTAGCATTGAGAATGAGGGGCAAAAACCTGAGGTGATATATACCGAATCAACTTGAAGATGCAGGCTTGAGAACCTGAAAATGATCATTAATTCGAGATGTCAAAGAGCCTGCGATCTCTGGAAGAGTCACAGAAAAAAATTGGTCTATTGCCGCCTTGAAGTCCCGTTTTCTTTTGAAGTAAACGTTGTTCCTCGACTTCTCATTCATTACTTTCCATAGCCGCTCTATTGGGTTGAGGTTTGGACTGTAAGGTGGAAGATAATGCAGTTTAATATTCAGGACAAACGCCGCATCTTTGACTAAGTCACTGCGGTGATATCCCGCACCATCTAATATGATATGAAGCTTATGGGCTAACGAATAACTCTCTCTTAACTTACAGAAAAAACGAACAATCGATTCACTGTTAATGCTCTCATAGTCGTGAACAATGGTTGCACCAATATCCGACAGGTTCAGTGCGCCAATAATGTTCAATCGGCTACGATTACCCGTTGTTTCAATCACTTTATCCTGACCAGTACGTATCCAGCCATGCGATATCTTTGTTGATAGTGTTGGGTGAACTGCATCGATAAAGACTATCGATTCATCCTCGCCACAGCTTGCCTTTAGCGCTTCATACGCCTCTATGAATGCTTGCTGTTTTGCTTCATCAAACTTGTGTGGTATGCCTTTCGGTTGCTTGTAGCTAAAACCATTATGGTGAAGCCATTTGTTCATACCAGAAACAGTATAATCAAGCCCAAACGTCTCTTTAACATAGGCGACAATTTGATGAGTATGAGAATAGGTTTTCTCAGTCAAATGCTCGATTAGGTGCATGGTTTGAATAGCAGAAAGCTTGCTTTGGCTTCCTCCATTCTCAGGCTTAAGTTTTTCAGAAAGTACGTAGTCACTGAGGTGACGTGCAACGGTCGATTCATGAATACGAAGAGCTTGTGAAATCATAGTCTGACTCCAGCCTTCAGAAGCCAGCAAAACAGCCTTAATACGGTCGCAAACTCGACTATCACGCTCAATGTCGTGCATCTGTTCGAGTTGCAGTTTCTGTTGAGGAGTCAGTGTGATTTTCATGGTTTGTAGCATGATCCTGATTCTATTGAAAATCAAGCATCTTCAATGATCACGGGTATACACCACTAATATCCGAGCGCAAACCGTATACTGCCTTGGTCTATTTAATGAAATAAAAATGCTGGACAACTTAAAAACCAGCAGTGGCACCTTCACTTCTGGCTTTAATCCCACCGCTTATTTGCAGCCAGGTGAAAATTCTTTAGACCTTTATACCGCGCCTATTGGCTTATATGAGCGGGATTATACATATCATGACGATGACTATTGTGAAATGACGCTATACGGCGCTTTCCCTAATGGAGAGAAGGAGGAAATGTCCTCTTTGCATATCACCATCGAAGAGGGAAAGCCGACGGCTAAAGCGTCGAAAACCTATCCGGCTAATCACCAAACCCCATTAAATGATGTTGAGGGCGAGGTTGAAGGTAGAGCGACTAAATTTGCTCGCCCTGTTAACATTAAAACCATTCCTCGTTGGCGTTGGGTTGATGCGACGCCTATTCGAGAAGATAACCCAGAGCAGATGAAGCAGTTGTACCGCGCTTACAGTAACTTGATTGAGTTGATGGAAAAGCGCGATTTTGAAGGGTTAAAAATGGCTTGGTCTTTAGCCATGCGTGAAAAAGCAAAAGCCGATGGGTATTTCGCCAAACCGGAAGATTTCTATGATGCTGTTGGGTTTGAAGATACCTTTGATAAATGGGCAGATGCGGCTGTTAGGCCCCGCGAAGACTGGAGCGAATATAAGCTTGAATCGCATATGGATGGACGTCTTGTACGATTAAAGGATAAACGCAGTCTTTCTCCATTGAGAATTCGTTCAGTTAAAGAAGATCAAGGTTTTTCTGTCCTCCCCTATTTTTCGATGATCGATGGACGAGTCGTCGTATCACGTTAGGAGGTAATGATGCCAGGTGCCGCAAGATTAGGTGATATTGGCTCAGAGCATGATTGCTTCCCGCCAACGCCGATTATTTCTGCCAGTAGTGGTGTGTTTATTAATGGCCAACCCGCGGTACGTCAAGGAGATGCACTGCAAGATCATGGCTGCCCATGCTCTGAAAAACCCCACGGTAGCCACCCGCGAAGTATTTCTGGTGGTTCAAGTGGGGTGCTGATTGATGGCCAACCCGCCGCCCGTTTAGGCGATGCAATTGATTGTGGAGGCACCATCGCCTCTGCATCATCGGATGTGATGATTGGGTAAGGAAAGATGAAGTTAAATCCCGTACTAGTTCTACGCCTCGTGATGTTGTCCGCTCTAACCGCCTGTTCGGGAGACAATGAATTAATGAGCATTAGAGAGCAAGTATCCACAGTCGATATTAGCATTGAGAATGAGGGGAAAAAACCTGAGGTGATATACACCACTAATATCCGAGCGCAAACCGTATATTGCTTTGGTCTATTTAATAAAATGCAGATGCTGGACAACTTAAAAACCAGCAGTGGTACCTTCTCCTCTGGTTTTAATCCCACCGCTTATTTGCAGCCAGGTGAAAATTCTTTAGACCTTTATACCGCGCCCATTGGCTTGTATGAGCGGGATTATACATATCATGACGATGACCATTGTGAAATGACGCTATACGGCGCTTTCCCTAATGGAGAGAAGGAAGAAATGTCCTCTTTGCATATCACCATCGAAGAGGGAAAGCCGACGGCTAAAGCGTCGAAAACCTATCCGGCTAATCACCAAACCCCATTAAATGATGTTGAGGGCGAGGTTGAAGGTAGAGCGACTAAATTTGCTCGCACTGTTAACATTAAAACCATTCCTCGCTGGCGTTGGGTTGATGCGACGCCTATTCGAGAAGATAACCCAGAGCAGATGAAGCAGTTGTACCGCGCTTACAGTAACTTGATTGAGTTGATGGAAAAGCGCGATTTTGAAGGGTTAAAAATGGCGTACTCACTGTCAATGCGAGAGCATGCTAAAGCAGATGGGTATTTCGCTAAACCGGAAGATTTTTATGATGCAGTAGAGTTTGAAGACACATTTGCTACATACCCCGATGCAAAAGTGAAACCTCGTCGAGATTGGAGTGAGTATCAATTCAAATCCTACATGGATGGACGTCTTGTCAGGTTGATGGATAAGAAAAGTAGCTCCCCACTTCGAATTACATCTGCTAAAAATGACCTAGAACGTACATTCACTCCTTATTTTTCCATGATTGATGGTCGAGTTGTCGTATCGCGTTAGGAGGTAATGATGCCCGGTGCCGCAAGATTAGGTGATATAGGCTCAGAGCATGATTGCTTCCCGCCAACGCCGATTATTTCTGCCAGTAGTGGCGTGTTTATTAATGGACAACCCGCGGTGCGTCAAGGAGATGCACTGCAAGATCATGGATGCCCATGCTCTGAAAAACCACACGGTAGCCACCCACGAAGTATTTCTGGTGGTTCAAGTGGGGTGCTGATTGATGGCAAACCCGCCGTCCGTTTAGGCGATGCGATTGATTGTGGAGGCACCATCGCCTCCGCATCATCGGATGTGATGATTGGGTAAAGTATGCACTTAAATCTATTACTACCAATAAATAGCCAGCTTAGCCATCACTCTCTCAGCTTGCTCTAGAGAGGGTGATTTAATGCCAATCAGAGAACAAAGTTGCCACCGTTGCGATCACAATCGATAACGAAGGTGAAAAGCCGCCTGTGCTCTACACAGCAAGCTTTAAGAAATGGTATGAAATAATAGATAAAGCCGCAGGAGATTTAGTTGATGGTATGATTGGTTATGTTAGTCGTTTGAAATATCGTGATTTTTTTAGAGGTCGCGGGTATAAATCCACTTGTTTTTGCTGTTTGTTCTTCCTGTATAAATTAGCCAGATTGGTTAAACATTCCCGCTCAGTAGAAAGGATGTATGGATGCGTATTCTCGTCAAATACGGTAGTGGTTCCAACCCCAAATTCGTTCTCAATAGTAAAGGTGAAAAATGAAAATTGGTATTTTACTCTTTTTAGTGATGTTATTTCCTCCGATATTGGCAAGTAAGGCATTGGTCAGCGATGAGGTAGACCAAATATATTCGCGCTTGCAACAAGGTGATCATTCAGCGCTTAAAGCGCTAATGACTGACAATAGTGCTAAAGCCAATTATCTATTGGGTTTTATTAATGAGTTTGGTGTTCAACAGCAAAAAAGCGTCAAGGATGCTATCTACTTTTATAACAAAGCTTGTGAGCAAAGTAAGCTTTATGGGTGTTATAACTCCTGGTACTTTTACCAGTTTGGTATCGGTGTCGCGCAAGATAAACAACAAGCGAATAAGATTATTGAACATAGGATAAACGAAGAAGATATAAAGGATACTCAATGGTTTATCGATAAGGCTTATGCCTTAAAAGCGAACTTAGAAGTGGACCCTTCGGCCAGTGTCGAACTGTTGAAGTTTGTTTCTCGGTATGCGATTCGAGGCTCTAGTGAAACTAAAGAGATATTAAGGAAGGTGGGGTTTGGTCCTGAAGATGTACTGCGCTTAGCAGAAATGATGGCTAAGGATGGTGATCCGCAGTTGAACTTTTTAGTCGGCAGTTTCTATAACCAAGGTATTGCAGATTTAAATCATAGCCAAAGAGATATTGAAGCGATGAAGTGGTTTAAGCGTGCCGCAAATGCTGGCCATGATGAAGCTCAAAATATTGTCGCTATGGCAATGTTAAGGGGGAATATGGAAGAGCCCCTTAACCCCAAAGGAGCCATTACTTGGCTGGAAAAATCCGCCGCACAACAGAATATGAATGCACTGGTTAATTTGGGTGACATTTATTATTCGGGCGAATTAGTTAATCATGATTATCAAAAAGCTTATCGCTATTTAAACCAAGCGAATATGAGCGATCCTTCTCGTTCGGCCGCGTATTTGAGTGCGCTTTATTATAATGGCCAAGGAGTCGAAGTCGATTGCGACAAGGCGTGGGATTATTATGCTGAAAGCGTGCGCGGAGAAGATAACAAACATAAAAGACCGTTTATAGCACAATGCCTGAGTACGGCTAAACAACGCAAGGCACACGATAAGCTCCCCACAAATTTATATTTAGATATAAGTTACTCACATCGAACCGTTGAAGGCTGCATTATTCGTTTTGAGTTATCAACTGACAAGGTCAGCGATATCAATAGTGTTCGTATTGAGCTTGGGGTAACTTCAGGCGAAGCCTCTCTTGGTCAGCATTTGCTCGCTTTTAGTCATTTTGGTCTTCCTGTGTTAGACAGTGGTGAGCCGGGGCTAGTTACGTTCCAGCAATCAACATATCAAAGTCTCTTTTTAGCCCAGAGTGAAAATTGCAGTGGCTTAGATTTTAAAGCCACTCAGGCCACTGCCGCAATTGAAGGCCATGATACCGACTTAGTTAAAACAGGTTTACTAAAAGTGGTTAGCAGTCATTAATCGATTATTTATCTCATTAAATTATAGTCAGCGCTGTGATGCAGCAACTACCGAGTTCTTCAGCATGTCACTCGGTAGTTGGTAAATTACAAATGACCTAACGAAGCACCAAGGGAATATAGGCCTAGTGACCGCTGCCAGCTTGATTGGATGATAATTTCGCTGCGTACTTCTCCCGAGAAACTATAGAGTTGTCGAGCACAGTTTTATGTGAATTCATATTATCATTCAATTGGTATCAGTATTTTTAGTCCACTAAATTAGCAAGGACACTGACCTGTTTTTGTTTGGGCTATGTGAGACCACATGAAGCTCTTGGTTTATCGTCGTCTAGCTCATTGCATTTTTGTTTAGGATTGAATGAAAAACGATGGAAGTGTGAAAATGGAAATGTTCAATAAAAACAAAAATATAAATATTTTCATTGTTTTTTTCTTGTAATAGTAACCGCGAAGGGCAACTATTAGTTGATGAAGTGATTGATTATTGCAAAGTAAGCCAAAGTAAAAAAGAGCAAGCATTGCGGCTACTGATCAGCGATTTAAACCTTCCAGCCGTGCAGCGTGCACTGAAACAGATGCGCAGTAACCGCGAATTCATCCCTTTATCGGTTTCAGCGCTCGCGCGTTCAAGAGCCGATTGGTTGTATGGCATGAATATGTCACGGGCTTATACTTTGCTGGGGCAGAAAGCGGGCTATCAAGGTGTCTTGTCGGTTGGACGGGTACAAACTCCTATTCTAGGGCTTGTGGTACGTCGGGATGAGGAGATAGAAAACTTCATCCCGCGAGACTATTTTACATTACATGCGTTAATCCCTTATCAAACTGATCAAGTGGCGTTTGATATCCGTGCGCGCTGGAAACCCAGCGATGCTTGCCAGCCGTGGCAAGATGAAGAAGGGCGAGTCTTAAACCGCAAGTTGGTGGAAAATGTCGCACAGCGCATCGCAGGGCAACCCGCCACAGTGATTGAAGCCGAACAAAAGCAAACTAAGCAAGCCGCGCCGTTACCTTATTCCTTATCTGCACTGCAAATTGATGCAGCGAAGCGCTTTGCAATGAGCGCCCAGCAAGTGTTAGACACTTGCCAATCTCTGTATGAGAAGCATAAATTAATCACCTATCCGCGTTCAGATTGTCGTTACTTACCACAAGAACATTACGCTCAAGCTTCGTCAGTAACTCAAGCTATCGCGTGCAACGCCAAAGAGTTGTTAACGGCGGTCAGTGGCGCAAACTTAGCTCTTAAATCCAAAGCATGGAACGATAAGAAAGTGGACGCACACCATGCCATTATTCCCACACCAAAGCAGGCATCCGTCAATGCCTTGTCGGGAAATGAGATGAAAATATACCAATTGATTGCGCACCAATACTTGATGCAATTTTATCCCGCTGCCGTGTACGCGGAAGCCAAGCTGGTGTTTGATATTGCGGGTGGCTTTTTTGTTGCGTCAGGGCGACAACTGGTTGACACCGGTTGGAAGAGTTTGTTAGGCAAAGTCGATGAAGAAGAGAACGGAGTCGATGCCGTTCCACCACTGAGTAAAGGGACGGTGCTGACGTGTCGAGAAGGGGAGATTCACGATCGAAAAACCGAGCCTCCTCGTCATTTTACTGAAGCGACTTTGCTACAAGCGATGACGGGAATTGCTCGCTATGTTGAAGATAAAGAGCTGAAAAAAATCTTACGTGAAACCGATGGTTTGGGTACGGAAGCGACGCGAGCGGGGATCCTTGACACTTTATTCAAGCGGCAACTCTTAACACGTCAAGGTAAGCTGATTCTAAGCTCGCCAGCGGGAAGGGGTTTAATTCATGCGCTGCCAAATGAATCAACTTATCCTGATATGACCGCCCATTGGGAGCATCAATTGCAAGCGATGGCTGAACGTGGGCAAGCGTATCAACCCTTTATGCAAGTGCTGCAAGAGCGCATTATTCAGATCATGGAACAGGCGAAATCGGGCGCAGTGCCAGAGTCGCTTCGCTCATTGCCCAAAGTGGAGCGCCCTGCATTCAAACGAAAGATACGTAAATCCAGCAAAACCACGCGTTATCAACGTAATTCGGCTCAATAAAATGACATCAAAGAATCGGTCGCTAAGTAAGCTGAGGCCTGCGAATTAGGTAAGATATTCACCGACCTGACGAGCTAATTATCACATTTTCGATAAAAAAGGCTGGTATCCCAATCGGTTACATTGTCAGTCACTTTGCCGACAAGTGGTAGTAAACGCCACGCCTCGCGCTCTTGAAAAGGGTGGCTTGTTATCACGGCAAAACCAGCAATACAGCATCTTCCACCTTTAGAACGGATAAACTGGGCAATCGAGCTGACCGCTTCTTCACTGTAGGATTCAATCTTATAGAGATGGCTCATACATTTCTCCTCTCTAACCATGTCATTAATTACGACATAACCGCTGAATAATGGGAAGCATATTTGATGCCAGTTTCTAAAAAATACACCTTTGGTATGTGATGAATGGAGAGGGTACTTATCTAATGAATGGCAACTGGTGCGTGGAATAAAATATCAGTATGAGAAAATGATGTTAATCAGATACGAAAAGCCGCTGTAAAAACAGCGGCTTTTCTTAAAAGTGGCGGAGAGATAGGGATTTGAACCCTAGGATAGCTATTAACCATCGCCGGTTTTCAAGACCGGTGCTTTAAACCACTCAGCCATCTCTCCGTGTGGTGCGCATAATAGCGAGGCAATTTTACTTTGTAAAGTCTTGAGCTGATCGTTTGCTGGTTTTGTATGCAATTGACGATAATTTTCCACTAATGGCTTGATTCTTAGCGCCTTGTTGGAGAAAAAATGTACATTAATGCGTGCTTCGTTATGGCGCATTTTTTATTTGGTTGCTGGCTTAACGGTGAATTCTTACGATGTTTATACAGAAATAATCGGTTATGTATTAGCAACGGTTTACCAAGAGCCTGATGCTCTCTTGTAGTATCAGGCTACCGAAGTTTCATAAATGGAATGTTATTTCTTTTTTATGCCTTTATGTTCATATAATGCTTGAACCTCTGGGAATGACGGGTAACAAGCTAAAACTGGCAGGGAAATGGTACTAAACCTGAACCATAGCCAAAAGATGGCTTTCTTGACCCTGCGCAAGGTGAGGAGTAATTTGCAGCTTCCTGTGTTTAAGGCACTGCTTCCATTTCCAATCATTAAGTACAGAGTGTTTGCAGGAGTTTATCTTGCACTCACCTATGCTGATGATTGAAATCAGTCAATAAAAAGAACCATGCTAGAAGAAACGACAACCAATGACCCTCATGATGCTCAACCTGAGGGAACTGAACGCATTTATCGCCAACGTTTTGATTCCAAAATAGGGTTTCAAAATGAATACGATATTCTTGCTATTGAAGAGCCTTTACAAATCAGTTTGCAATGGAATGATACGGTTACTAACAAGCTGCATATCGAAGAGTGGAGCATGGCAATGCGAACGCCCGGTGACGATGCTCATCTCATCGGTGGCTTACTTTACACGCAGCAGGTGATCGATTCATATGACCATATACTCAATATGGAATTGGTTGACGACGAATCACGCCATGGCCAGAATCACTGGTTGGTCACGCTCAATCATCCATACACTGATGTGATTCAGCATCAGGCCCGTCGTTATATGAGCCAGTCGAGCTGTGGCATTTGCGGTATGACATCCATCCGAGCCTTGAGTTTGAGGCAAGAAATTCGTGTTGATGATAGCCCGAAATGGCTCTCTTCTGATGTTGTTATTGCGCTTCCTAATCTGCTTCTTGTTCATCAACCACTGTTTGCAAAAACGGGGGCGGTGCATGGTGCGGGTTACTTCGTGAATGGCGAGTTGATTGCCGTTGCGGAAGATGTGGGCCGCCATAACGCAGTGGATAAGTTGATTGGTCGAATTTTGAATGAGCAACGTTGGCACCCGCAAGGGGTATTAATTCTTAGCGGCCGAGTGAGTTTTGAGTTAATGCAAAAAGCGGCTATTGCTGGCATTTCAGTGGTGGTGGCTGTTGGTGCGCCATCACGTTTAGCGCTCGATATGGCGCGTCAGTTTGATATGACACTGATTGGTTTTATCAAAAAAAATCAGTTCAATATATACCATGGTCATGCACGTTTGCAGTCAGTGAAAGAGTGAGAAGAAGAATATGAGTATTAAGCAATATACCAGTTCGGCTGGTGGTTGGGGAGCGCTAAAAAGCACCGCGCATCATCTATTGAAAAGTCATAATGTTGCCAAAAATATTTCCAATCTTTTAAAAACCAACCAAGACCATGGTTTTGACTGTCCGGGCTGTGCTTGGGGTGAAAAACATGTCCCAGGGCGTTTTCGTTTTTGCGAAAATGGCGCTAAGGCCGTCAACTGGGAAGCCACTTCTCGACGCGTTGGGGCGGATTTCTTTAAGCAATATTCGGTTACTTGGCTCAATAAGCAGAGTGACTATTTTCTCGAATCTCAAGGGCGTTTAGCGGAACCAATGCGCTATAACGCTCAAACGGATCACTATGAGCCAATCAGCTGGGATGAGGCGTTTGTACTGGTTGCACAACACCTCAATCAACTCGCTAGTCCAAATCAGGCGGAATTTTATACATCAGGCCGCGCGAGTAATGAAGCTGCATTTCTATACCAGTTGTTTGCGCGCCGGTTTGGTACCAATAATTTTCCTGATTGCTCAAACATGTGCCATGAAGCTACGAGCGTCGCCTTGGTTCGCTCGATTGGCATTGGTAAGGGAACTGTGACTATTGAGGATTTTGAAGAATCCGATGCTATTCTTTTATTTGGACAAAACCCAGGAACGAATCACCCTCGTATGTTGGAAACACTGGCGTCAGCCTATAAGCGTGGCGCTCGGGTTGTTGCGTTTAATAATTTAAAAGAGCGAGGATTGGAGCGTTTTACTAACCCGCAAAATCCTTTTGAAATGTTAAGCAATGGTTCAACACCGACCACTAGCCATTATTTCACTCCTAAATTAGGCGGAGACATGGCGGCGGTTCGTGGCTTGGTGAAAATTCTTCTGGCTCGTCATCAGCAAGCACAGACCCGTGGTGAATCGATATTCGACCTTGATTTCATTGCCCAGCATACCGAAGGGATGGAGTCTTATTTAGCCATGGTACAGGCTACGTCGTGGTCAAGTATTATTGAACAATCTGGGCTCACGCAACAAGATCTAGAGCTGGTGGCAGATATTTACCAGGGCGCTAAACGCGTGATCGTGACTTGGGCGATGGGGGTGACTCAGCATAAGCATTCGGTGGCAACCATACAAGAGTTGGTCAATCTACAATTACTGTTTGGCCAAATTGGTAAGGATGGTTCTGGGGTATGTCCTGTCCGTGGCCACTCAAATGTGCAAGGTGACCGCACGGTTGGAATTAATGAAAAACCGCCTGAATTTCTACTCGACAATATTGAAAAAGTACTGGGCTTTACGCCACCAAAAGCGCATGGACATAACGTAGTTAATGCTATTGAGGCGATGCTACGGGGTGAAAGTAGAGTCTTTATCGGTTTAGGAGGAAACCTCGTTGCTGCTGCGCCCGATACCGAGCGTGTCGCACAAGCAATGAAAAACTGTAATTTGACCGTAAACATTGCGACTAAACTGAATCGGAGCCATGTCAACCCGGGCAAGGATGCGTTGATCCTGCCTTGTTTAGGTCGGACAGATATTGATATTCAGGCTCAGGGGCCACAGAAAATTACCGTTGAAGACTCATTCTCCATGGTTCATGCCTCTTCTGGGCGAATTGATGTTACAGGAGAGATTATGCGCTCAGAGCCTGCCATTATCGCAGGAATGGCAAAAGCGACCTTAGGGGAGGAAAATCCAATCGATTGGCAATCCATGGCCGATAATTACGATAACATTCGAGATTTGATTGAAAAGATTATCCCAGGATTTGCCAATTTTAATCAGCGGCTCAAAGGGCCTGGCGGTTTTTATCTTGGTAATTCAGCGCGTGAATTTAATTGGAAAACGCCCACAGGAAAAGCGCAGATAAGCAGCAATGCACTTCCTGAATCTATCGTTCCGCTCAAAACTCAGCAGATGACCAAGAAACCGATTTTTGTGTTGCAGACGATGCGTTCGCACGATCAGTACAACACCACGGTTTACGGTTTGGATGATCGTTACCGAGGTGTATTTGGCGAACGTAATGTCATCTTCATGAATGAAAAAGATATTGAGCAGCTGCAATTAAAAGCGGGTGAACGAGTCGATATTGAGACACTGTGGGATGATGGTATTAAACGTGAAATTTTGGGCTTCAAAGTGGTCGCCTATGTAATTCCTCAAGGGAATGTAGCGGCCTATTTCCCTGAGGCAAATGCACTCATTCCATTGAGCAGCAAAGGCGACTTTAGTGATACCCCGACATCAAAATCTATTGCCGTTGTCATTCACCCAACCAAAGTTGCACCACTGTTAGTTCAAACAGACTAAAAAATCAGATACTAAAGCAAAAAAGAGAGCCGAAGCTCTCTTTTTTTAGGTGTATGGTCGGACTGAGAGGATTTGAACCTCCGACCCCCGACACCCCATGACGGTGCGCTACCAAGCTGCGCTACAGTCCGATTGGCGTAATCTAATCATTTATCCCTTTAGCGTCAAGAGATAATCTTGCTAACGACCTGATTTAATTATCTTTGGCGTAAAATCTCTGCAATTCAGTTAAGCCTTGCATCAGTACAGGTAACGCTGGGCTAGAGTCTTTCTGACGTTGATAGTTTTCATCAAACAGCTTGAAGTTGCCAAATTTATCAATGAGAGTCGTTTGGGTATCGGTAATCAAAGCTAATTCACGGGCATCACCGGCTAAGATCCACTTCCTTTTGTTTTCATCAAACAAGTTTCTACCACTGCTAAATTCAATAGGGTTGGATGAAGCACCTAACAGATCCTGTAAAAGCGTGACTGAAAAATCTAAGTGACTTGAACGGTGTGAGTATTCTCCTGCCATTTTTCCAGGCCAATGGATGATCATCGGCACTTGTAACTGGTATCGGCTGTAATTGCTGTTAGCACCCCAGCTGTTGGTTTTTGTCTCGTTAAACTCCGCGCCATGATTTGAGGTGATCACAATCAGCGTATTGTCTTGCAATTGTAATTCGTCAATCTTAGTGAGCAGCAGGCCTATTTCTTGGTCGGCTGCATTGACCGAGTTATTGTAACCAGCACGCAGGCGATCGCTGGCACTACCTTTACTTGACCGAGGGTCAAAGTCATTAAAGTTGTCAACGGTCGTCAACTCCAAATAGCTGAACCAGGGTTGTTCGGTTTGCTCGGATACCCATTTATGCCAGCGTTGTATAGTTTGGTTATCTGTGCTCGATTCTTGATCAAAAGGAGCTTTAGAGACCGTTAAAGTGCGGAAAATCGTCTCTTCGTATAAGGTGTCGTCAAAATTATCGCCACTAAAGAGGCCAAACTGATAATTCTGTTTTTTCAATACATCTATCAGTATCGGAGGGGTACCTTGTGAACGAATGGCGTTGGCATAACTGCTTGGCAATCCATAAAACAAGCCAAAGATCCCAAACATGTCATTACTCGAGCTGTAATGATTATTAAACTTCAAATTTTCTGTCGCAAATTGGTAAGTGTTGGGCATGATTTCAGCTGTCAGCACATCACTTCTTAAATTATTGACACTCACTAGCAAAATATTGAGATTATTTGCTCTGCGGCCAAATTGAAGAGGCTCAAGAGGATAACGAACAATGTTAAGGTTCTCTTCATTATCCTTCAAACGCTTTAAGTACACATCACGATCAAATAGACCGTGTTTTTCCATGAACGATTTTGCCGTCATTGGATAGGAGAGCGGGAAGTTTGATTTTTGGCTGGTCACTGATGTTTCTAAATACGCATCAGACCAAACGTAAATAAGGTGGCTGGTAATAAAACTAATGAAAAATACCGCCGCGATGGGTCGGCCAACGTGTTTATGCGATAGTTTTCGCTGCTTACGCCAGACCCACTCCGAAAGCCCAAGTTGTAAGAGGAAAATGAGCGGCATGACCACAAACAGATGCTGTAAGTCGGCGGTGATAGCGCTGGTCTCATCGCTAAAAAGCAGTTCCCATACAATCGGTGTTAAGTGCAGGTTGATTGCTTGATAAGCTTGGGTATCGATTAATAAGAGTGTGAGTCCTAACGTTGCAAAACAGACCGCCACGAAGCGAAATAGTTTGCGCGACGGAATGATGAATGTCAGAGGGAATAAAACCAGCAGATAGAGTGCAAAGACCAAAAATCCAAAATGGCCGACCCAAGACACAGCTAAATAAAACTGCCCCAACAAGGTTTCAGGCCATGGTGATTGTACGATATATCGAGTACCAATAAGCATTGCTGCAATGATATTGAAGAAAGCAAACCAATGCCCCCAACCAACCAACCGTGATACGCGTTCACCGTATGTATTTTCGCTATCTGCCATGTGATTTTCTATCTATGCATTCTATTAGTGAGTAGTAGTTTCTAAAGACGACATCAATGCCTGAGCAAATTTTTCCGCAATCGCCTTACGCTGTGAAGCGGCAACGTTTTGGTTTAAGACATTCGTTGCAATGTTTCCCGCAATCATGAGAGTAAGCTCAGGGGAAGCACTATGTTTAGCGAGGATGGCAGCAACTTCTGTCAGGATATTTTCAATTCTTTCGTCGCTGTATTTAGATGTAATAGGCATAAAGACTCTAATGATGATAGTAAAAGCGGCTTATGATAACCTACAATGCCTTACAACTGAAACCAGAACGATGATAATTTCACTATGAGTCTTCACCTTTCCAACGTGATTTTGCACCAATTAAGCAAAAACGAGCAAGATGAGTTGGTGGTTAAATACCGCTCTCAATCTTTAGATAATGATACGTCTGCCGAAAATTTAGTGGCTGAGTTGCATCGCGTGTTTAATTCGAAAGCGAGCAAAGGTTTTGGTTCGTTTAAGTCGGACAGTGATTTTCAAACTTGGTTGCAAGAACTTCGTCAAGGTGAGCGTGATTTTTACGATTTTTCACAAATCAGTGCTCAACGGCTGAAAGATGAATTATCAAAGTATCCGTTTGCTGATGAAGGGATCTTAGTGATGGCCGAATATCAGTCACTGGCTACCGATTACCTATTTATTGGGCTTTTACCTCTCAACCAAAGTTTGAAAGTAACAGAGGGGCTCGACATTAGCGCGACAGATTATCTTGATATCAACAAAATGGATATCGCGGCGCGTCTTGACCTCTCAAGTTTTGAAACGGACAAAAACTCAAACCGCTACCTTGCCTATATCAAAGGTCGTGTTGGTCGAAAAGTGTCGGATTTCTTTCTTGATTTTCTGCAAGCCGATGTCGGGTTAGATACCAAAGTGCAAAATCAAGTACTGATGCAAGCGGTACAGGATTTTTGCACGGATTCTAAGCTAGAAAAAGATGAAGCGATCGGTTACAAGAAGCAGGTTTACGATTACTGCAGTGAGCAAATTAAAGCCGGTGAAGAGGTTCATATTCGTGAGTTGTCTGGTGAATTACCTGCTAGCCAAGACGGCACGGGTTTTTTCGAATATACGCAGGCACATGGCTATGAACTGGAAGAGAGCTTTCCTGGTGATCGTTCTACCGTGCGTAAACTGACCAAGTTTGTCGGTGCAGGGGGCGGTTTGAATGTGAGCTTTGATAGCTTATTATTGGGAGAGCGTATTTTTTATGATCCTGAAAGCGACACGTTAACCATCAAAGGCACGCCACCGAATTTAAGAGAACAGTTAACGCGCCAGCGTTAATCGTTTACCACTAAGAGAGCTTGATATGGCTCTCTTTTTTGTCTTTTCTCCCGATGTACAACTCAGCACGGTCCAAACTTTAGGTTTATGCTTGTATTAATTACAAGTACAAATTGGTAATCACAGTGTTTGGGCAAAAGAAATCAAAACGATTCAGCGTGAGATCGTATGGAGTGATTCTGTTTGGTTGGTTAATCTCCGTTGGTCTTGTGTTTTGGCAAAGCCATTTAAGCTACCAAGCCATGCATGCGGTGAAAGAGTTACATTACAGTGTTGAAGAACTTAAAAGTTCACTCTATTTTAAAGAGCCTTATCGTTCGACGCGAGCGAATGATATCGCGCTGAATGTGCAGCTACTCTATTCACTTAGGCTACAGCTGGAAGTTGAGCACCGAGATTTTTCATGGCGACCAGATATTCAGCAATTGCTACATGTGACTGATCGCTATATCACACTGACCAAATCGTATTTGTCGATTGAGCTTAACATTCAACCCTTGGTTGAACGCCTACAAGTGCTGCGCGATAATCCCACTAATTCAGAACAACTCAAGCAAATGTATGTGGTGTTAGGCGCTTATGTATTTGAAGCGATGTTCAGTGACACTGAGCAAAATCAGGGGATCTATCGAGCATTAGATAAACTCTATGTGGATGGGCAATCTTTACCAGCCATTCAGAAAAAAGAGTTAGAGCAGACATTAGCACAAGCGTCTGATTTACTGAATCAATACGCCCAAGGTGCACGTTTGGTCGACAATTTAATCAATCACTCTATTTACAATCAGCTTATCCATGTTGAAAACCAATACCATCGTCTTTTAAACATCTATGCTTATCTTGTCACGGGGTTAAGTGGTGGTGTTATGCTATTGCTGGGTTGGTTGATGTTTCGGTCATCAGTTTTAACTCGTTCTCATGTTAATAAAGTTCCCAGTGCTGCGAAAGAGGATACGTCATCTGAGATAAATCCCAGTCGTGTTTTGTCTACAGAAGAACCACAGGTGGAAACATCGGATCTGTCTGATGATTTGGCCATCGATATTGAATCCATGCTCATAACTCTCAATGGCGATGTTGAGTCTGTCACTCTGCTGTTGAGCGTATTTATACAAGATCATCAGCATGATGCCACTGAATTGAAAAGATTGGTGCATTCTGATTTGGAGGCCGCTCAGCGCCGAGCACATAGCCTGAAAGGCGTCGCGGGCAATCTTGGTTGCCGTTCTCTCAAGCAGATAGCGTCAGAAATAGAGTTGCGACTTAGTCAGAAGCAACGACCTACAGAGAAGCAATTGGAGTTATTAACGACGCAATTAGCGGCCGCTATAGCCAGTGCACAACACTACCTTGATCAAAGAAAACGATAAGCCAGTTCTATCGTGTCAGCTTTAAATGGTGATTCTGCTTGTAGTAAAAAAGAGCTCAGTTGAGTAATGCCGTTCACTTAAGAGTGAACGGCATTTTTGTTCTTAGCATACCGTTGTGGTCTAGGCTTAACTGTTCTAGGGAATGTTCTTTCCCTTCGCCCTTCAAGTATTAAGCTTTCAGCCATGTTGTGAAAACCCTTTAACTGACGAGGTATTGCTCCTGGTGTTGAGTAAGGTAAGCCTACAAGTAACGCAGATACATGAGCTAATGTGCCGTTAAAACTCAGTTGATAAGGAAGGTAGTTTCCCTTTAAATTGAAGCAGAGCTCTACCATCTGATATCGAATTAAATTGTAAGTAAGTAAGATGCCCCATAACTCCTGCTTTACCAACTCTGGCAAACGACTTCGCAGCGTGAGACGGTTTCCAAGCATGTATTGTTTTTGCTCTCGGTAGCCTAGCTCTATCTCCCAACGATGCTCATAAAGACCAGTAATATCTTTTGATGGGTAACGCAGCGGATCTGTCATAGAAGTTAATACTTGGTAGTCTTTTCCTTTAATTTTACGAGTGACAAGTCGAGCGGTTATCGACTTTGGTAAATCAGACCATCGCTTTCTAGCTCTTGGATTACTGTGTAATTGAACAAGTTTGTCATTTCGCCCTAAAGATTGAACAATGTCATATTGTGTATTTTTCTTGAGGGGAATAAGCCAATGGCGCTCTGAGCCAGAGTCTTGCCATTTATGTAATAAGCCTAAAGAATAGAACCCCTTATCGAACATTGTCACGCTATGATTCGGTGTTGTTTCTATCAGTTTTTCAGCTAATACCATTTCGTTTGTATTGTAGTTATCAAAAGCACTGGCCGTGATAATATGACTGCTTAGTTCCATTTGGCAGACCATTCTCACTTGCGGATATTGTGTCCCTTTTTGTCGAGAAAATGCATTTTCATTTTGCGGGTTATCGGGCGTGCGCCAAACCACTCCATCGACGCCAAGAAGCGTTAATCCATTCCACTGGGGTAACTTTGCACTTTTTAACCATGAAGTCGTCATTTGCTCAAAGACCGCTTTAATTGCGCCTTCACCCAACGTCTTTCGACGTTGAGTCAACGCACTCGGTGCGACAAAAGCTTTACCCGTACGATCGACAATATCAAGCTGGTTAACTAAGTCTTTCATGGATTTATTGTTATAGATAGCCATTCCAACAAGTAACCAAACCATGGATTCTAGAGTTAATTTCCTCTTTCTCATCGTGACGGTATCAGTAAGAGAATAAGCTTCGTTGATGAGGTCAATTGGAAGTAAGTCAGACAAAGTCTCAACGTTGCTAGGTTTCCAATCATTAATTATGTTTAGAGCTTGGGAAACATCCATAAAAAAATCCAAGTGCATTAAATACACTTGGATTTTGACAGCTCTGAAGGATCGTTCAACCGATCCCTTTGGCCTTAACTGATCGGCATTAGCTCAGTTGAGCTCTTTTTTAATGGTTTTTTAGTTCAATGACTTTTGCAATACTCTGCTAGGCTGACTGTTGGTTGAGAGCCGATGCTTGTTCAGCACTGTCTGCTGGTGCAGTAGGTTCACATTTATCAACAAACCAACCCATGTAAGAGGTAAAAATGGTTACTAAAATACAGACAAAGCTTAGCCACATAAAAGGGGCATATGAGAGCGTTGCAACGCCTAGAATGCTCGCCATATAGATGCCATTATCGCTCCATGGCACCATACCGGAGGTGAGCGTGCCACCAAATTCAGCGTTACGTGATAGGTTCTTACGCTGATAGCCTAAACGGTCATAGTTCTTGGCACAGATTTTAGGGGTCAGGATGAGTGAAACATACATGGCTGAGCCAAAAACGTTGCCCATAAATGCAGTACCAATAGTACTGGTTGCCAGTGAACCTGCGCTTGTCACGCGGCGCTCAAACAGTTTTGCGATGGTTTCAAGCACACCCACTTTATCTAGCAATCCACCAAACCCGAGACCAAAGACAATCACGGCAACAGAACCAAGCATAGAGGACATGCCGCCTCGGTTTAAGATTGAGTCAATGAAGCCAACGCCAGATTCAATATTGTAAGGTGCCCATGCGGTATTGAAAGCTTGCAAGAAGTCTACGTCTTGGATCATCACAGCCCAAATGATGCCCAGCAAAGAACCAAAGCTAATTACAGGAAACGAAGGCATTCTCATCGCAAGCAAGTCAAGTACAATCAGCACTGGCACAAAAGAGTATGGGGTAATGTAAAACTGCTGTTCCATCGCCTCAATCACGCTTTGTACTTGAGACATGTCTACGTTACCCGCATAGTGGAAACCAAATAAGGTAAACATGATACCCGTGATCACGTAGCTGATAAGCGCTATCGGCAGCATACCTTTAATGTGCTCCATCACTTCAACGTTAGACATCGAAGACGCAAGAATAACGGAATCAGATAATGGCGACATTTTGTCACCAAAGTAACAACCTGAAAGTACTGCGCCAGCGGTGATTGGTGCTGGAACGCCAAGACCCTGACCAATCCCCATCATGGCAATCCCCGCGGTACCAGCTGCACCCCATGAGGTTCCAGTTGCTAAAGCGGTGAGAGAGCAGATGATCATCGTTGCAAGAAGGAAAATAGAAGGATGGATTGCTTGAAGACCGTAGTAAATGATGGTCGGCACGATCCCGCCGGAGATCCAAGTACCAACTAATGCGCCAACAGCTAAAAGTATCAACACGGCACCTAAACCATTAGAAATACCATTCAGTGCTGCTTTTTCTAATTCTTTATATTGGTGACCTAAACGAACACCGAGCACAATAATGATGAACCAGCCAATGTATAAGGCCAGTTGGATAGGGAGATCGAGTTGAGCTGTAAACGAAAACGCGAGTAACAAAAACAAGCCTAGAGCAATAATTACTTGAATTAAGCTAGGTAGGCGTTGAGGGGCTTGCGTCATAAAAGAGCCTCTTGTCAGATTTATGATCTAAGGACAGAACGGTGCCCTTATTGAGTTCGATCGCACTTTACAATAGTTAGCATAATATATCGACATCAAACACCTCGGATGTGATTTATGTCGTTTAAGTGGTTAATCTTCGATGTTAAATGTTGATAATGGTTAAATTTAATGGTTGTAAATGTTTTGTGGTGAGGGGTTTTTGTGTAACAAGAATGTGATTATTTAGCGTTTCGTTGATTATTGAATGCTGAATCATAGTGCGGTTGAGTGATTTTTAGGCTTGAATGTGTTTTTTACAAAACTGGCTACGCAGAAAGAAAAAGTTACCACTTTTACTAAGAAAGTCTTGAGATTTTATGCTGAACCACTTATAGATGGAGCAATAAATTTTCATTTTAGATACATGGAGAGTGAGCGCGATGAGAGTAGGTTTAGTGGGTTGGCGTGGTATGGTCGGTTCTGTACTGATGCAGCGTATGGTTGAAGAAAATGACTTTGACTTGATCGAACCGGTTTTCTTTAGCACATCTCAAATTGGTATTCCTGCCCCAACGGTGCCTTCTAAGAAAGGCAATCATCATACAGGGTTACTGCAAGATGCTTATGATATTGATAGCCTCAAACAATTAGATGCCATTATCACTTGTCAAGGTGGTAGCTACACTGAAAAAGTGTATCCAGCACTTCGCCAAGTGGGCTGGAAAGGTTACTGGATTGATGCTGCATCTACCTTACGGATGGATAAACAATCAATCATCACTTTAGATCCAGTTAACTTGACACAAATTCAGCACGGCATCCATTCAGGAACCAATACCTTTGTTGGCGGTAACTGCACAGTCAGTTTAATGCTCATGGCATTAGGCGGCCTTTATGAGAAAGGTTTGGTCGAGTGGATGAGCGCAATGACCTACCAAGCAGCTTCGGGTGCTGGCGCTCAAAATATGCGCGAGTTGATCTCGCAAATGGGAGTAATTAACGATGCGGTGAGCTCTGAATTGGCTAATCCATCGAGCTCAATTCTTGATATTGACAGAAAAGTTGCTGAAACCATGCGATCACCTTCTTTTCCTACCGAGCAGTTTGGTGCACCACTAGCGGGTTCATTAATCCCTTGGATTGACGTCAAACGCGACAATGGTCAAAGCAAAGAAGAGTGGAAAGCGGGCGTTGAAGCTAATAAAATTCTGGGACTTCAATCGTCACCGATCCCGATTGATGGAACCTGTGTTCGTATTGGCGCAATGCGCTGCCACTCACAAGCATTAACCATCAAGCTGAAGAAAAATGTTCCGCTTGATGAAATCGAAGAGATGATCGCTACGCACAATGATTGGGTGAAAGTTATTCCAAACGAGCGCGATATTACCGCACGTGAATTGAGCCCTGCCAAAGTCACTGGCACCTTGTCAGTTCCCGTAGGACGTTTGCGTAAAATGTCTATGGGTGATGATTTCTTAAATGCGTTTACGGTGGGTGACCAATTATTGTGGGGAGCTGCTGAGCCGCTTCGCCGTACTTTGCGGATCATTCTGGCTGAAAAACAGTAAAGATGGATCTCGGTTTAAAACTACCTGAGTAAAAATAAAAAAAGGGCGCTTTATGCAAAGCGCCCTTTTTTTATGTTTTTATGCTTTTTGTCTGTAGTAACAGTAGTAACAGTGACGATGTTAACCGCGGTTATGCAAGGCCAGGAAATAAATTTCTGAGCCCATTGGCAATAAACTCAATACCGAGTGCGCCTAGTATCAAACCCATGATCCGCGTAATCACGTTGATACCCGTTTGACCTAAGAAGCGGACAATATAGGGCGCTGAACGAAACAGCAGCCAAGAGCTTAAACTAAATAACACCACAGTGATTATAATGCCCACGGTATCGAACATGCTTGGGTAGCGAGAGCCATACACTATGGTTGAACTGATGGCACCCGGTCCTGCCATTAAAGGCATAGCGAGTGGCACAACCCCAATTTGTTCACGGCTAATGTATTCAGATTTCTCTTGTTTGTTTTGTTTATCTTCACCCAATTTACCGCTCATCATCGAAAACGCGATGCTCAGCAGCAATAGGCCACCAGCTACTCGAAACGAATCTAAAGAGATACTAAACATATCCAGTAACATCTGCCCAGCAAGCAGTGCGGTAATCAAAATTATTGCCACAGCAATATTCGCTGTAGCCGCCGTTTTGTGTTTCTCTTCTTGCGTCATATGCCCAGTGAGAGAGACAAATATTGGCATAATCCCCACGGGGTTCACAGCGGCTACAAGGCCTAAGAAAAACTGCAGGAAAATGGCTAACTCAAAGGTTTGCATGGCATTTATCTCTAATGGATCATTTCGATGAAATATTACGTGGCTAATGTAAGCGAAAGCAAAGGATAGCACGAATGAAAAAAACTAAAGCGATTGGGGTTTTATTGCTGAGAAAAACTAATTCAATGAAGAAAACGTTTTACAATTGTTTTTCTAATGTATGTGAGTGGTGTTGTTTTTTGCTCAACTGTTAACATCTGCACATTTTTAATAAAATTAGTGCTCCTAGCTGGTGGTAAAAGTGAGAGTCGATATACTCTCAGTAGCACGTAAAATGAGGTGTGTTCATTCATCTATCGCTCAAAAATGAAACTTTTTTACAGATTGTTGTAGTTTTTATAGTTTTCGTTGTTTAAGTAAATGTTTTTTATTCATTTAATTATCTATATGTTTTTTGTTTGTTTTCAGTGTCTTGTGGGCGATTTTGTAGGGTGGTTACCCCTAATTGGGTAATTAGTTTTTGAGAACTGATCTGAGTCAATTTTTTTCACACTCTGAAATATTATACTCAGTCCTGAAAGCAATTTACTAAGTCTGTCATTGTTTAAGTTGTTGAGAAAAAACAAAAACACAAAGCTGCAAACTTAATAAAGAGTTTTTAACATTTTTCTATTTTTAGGAGATCCATTATGCCTGTAACTAATTTAGCTGAACTTGATGCTCTAGTAGCGCGCGTTAAAGCGGCTCAAGCAGAATTCTCTACTTACTCTCAAGAGCAAGTAGATAAAATTTTCCGCGCAGCATCATTAGCAGCTAACCAAGCTCGTATCCCTCTAGCGCAGCAAGCGGTAGCGGAATCAGGCATGGGTATTGTTGAGGATAAAGTAATCAAGAACCACTTTGCGTCTGAGTTCATCTACAACAAATACAAAGACGAAAAAACGTGTGGCATTCTTGAAGAAGATAAAAACCTAGGCACGATGACTATCGCTGAGCCTGTAGGCATCATCTGCGGTATCGTTCCAACCACTAACCCTACTTCTACTGCAATCTTCAAATCTCTCATCTCTTTGAAGACTCGTAACGGTATCATCTTCTCGCCACACCCACGTGCGAAAAATTCAACTAACGATGCAGCTAAACTCGTGTTAGATGCAGCAGTTGCAGCTGGCGCGCCAAAAGATATCATCGGCTGGATTGATCAACCTTCAGTTGAGCTATCTAACGCGCTAATGAAGCACGAAGGTATTACACTTATCCTTGCAACAGGTGGTCCTGGCATGGTGAAAGCAGCTTACTCGTCAGGTAAACCAGCAATCGGTGTAGGTGCAGGTAACGTTCCAGTTGTAATCGACGAAACGGCAGACATCAAACGTGCAGTTGCTTCTGTTCTTATGTCTAAAACATTCGATAACGGTGTGGTATGTGCTTCTGAGCAAGCGGTTATCGTTATGGACGAAGTGTATGACGAAGTAAAAGAACGTTTCGCGAGCCATAAAGCGCATGTTTTAAGTAAAGCAGACGCAGACAAAGTACGTAAGGTACTGCTTATCGATGGCGCACTAAACGCGAAAATCGTAGGCCAACCAGCAACAGCCATCGCTGAAATGGCGGGCGTTAAAGTTCCAGCAGATACTAAAATCCTTGTCGGTGAAGGTATTGGCGAAGTTTCTTATGACGATGAATTCGCACATGAAAAACTTTCTCCAACACTTGGCATGTTCCGCGCGACTTCTTTCGAGAACGCGGTAGAACAAGCAGTAAGAATGGTAGAAATCGGCGGTATCGGCCACACTTCTGGTCTATACACTAACCAAGACGTTAATGCAGACCGTATCCGTTACTTTGGTGACAAAATGAAGACGGCGCGTATTCTTGTAAACATCCCAACCACTCATGGTGGTATTGGTGACCTTTACAACTTTAACGTTGCACCATCTCTAACGCTAGGTTGTGGTTCTTGGGGTGGTAACTCGATTTCTGAGAACGTAGGTCCTAAGCACCTAATCAACAAGAAAACTGTTGCGAAGCGAGCTGAAAACATGTTGTGGCATAAACTACCTAAGTCAATTTACTTCCGTCGTGGTAGCCTTCCAATCGCTATGAGCGATCTTGAAGGCAAAAAACGCGCATTCCTAGTTACTGACCGTTTCCTATTCAACAACGGTTATGCAGACGACGTAGTGACTCTGCTGAAGTCAAACGGTATGGAAGTTCAAACATTCTTTGATGTAGAAGCTGATCCAACTCTATCTGTCGTAGAGAAAGGCGCTGAAGCAATGAAGAGTTTCCAACCAGACGTGATTCTAGCACTTGGTGGTGGTTCACCAATGGATGCGGCGAAGATCATGTGGGTTATGTATGAGCACCCAGAAACTCACTTTGAAGAGCTTGCAATGCGCTTTATGGATATCCGTAAACGTATCTACAAGTTCCCTAAAATGGGTCAAAAAGCAGAATTGGTTTGTATCACGACTACTTCAGGTACAGGTTCAGAAGTCACACCATTTGCCGTTGTAACAGACGACAAAACAGGTGCTAAATACCCACTAGCGGATTATGAGCTAACACCTAACATGGCTATCGTTGATGCGAACCTTGTGATGAATATGCCTAAGTCTCTAACGGCATTTGGTGGTTACGATGCTGTGACTCACGCTCTTGAAGCCTATGTATCTGTTCTTGCGAACGAATACTCTGATGGTCAAGCCCTACAAGCACTTAAGATGCTGAAAGAGTACCTACCATCAAGCTACAAAAATGGCGCAGCAGACCCAATTGCTCGTGAAAAAGTGCACAATGCAGCGACTATCGCAGGTATTGCTTTTGCTAACGCGTTCTTAGGTGTATGTCACTCTATGGCGCACAAGATCGGTGCTGAGTTCCACATCCCGCACGGCCTTGCTAACGCATTGCTTATCTCTAACGTTGTGCGCTATAACGCGAATGATAACCCAACCAAACAAACTGCGTTCTCTCAATACGACCGTCCACAAGCACGCCGTCGTTACGCTGAAGTGGCTGACCACTTAGGCTTGAGCCAAGCGGGCGACCGTACTGCTCAGAAGATTGAACGTCTACTGACTTGGTTGGAAGAGCTGAAGAAAGATCTCGACATCCCGCTATCTATCCAAGCGGCTGGCGTGAATGAAGCGGATTTCCTCGCAAAAGTTGACGTGCTATCAGTTGAAGCGTTTGATGACCAATGTACTGGTGCAAACCCACGCTACCCACTGATTTCTGAGCTAAAAGAAGTACTTCTTGCGGCTTACTATGGTACAGCGTTTGTTGAAGGTGAAACTTTCGAAGGCACTACCGTTATCAAGAAGAAAGATGACCAAAAACCAGCAAAGAAAAAGTAAGCTGAGTTATTGAGAGATTTTCGCTAGCACGAAACAATCTCTATCGGGAAAAGATAAAGCCTCACCGTCTGGTGAGGCTTTTTTTGTATCGAGTAACTTCATCATCAAAGCGTGGATGGGTATCTATCCCCACATGACTAAGATAGCGGCAATTGCGACTAGAACAAGCCCCAGCCCATCTTTAATTTTCACCGATTGTTTTAGCCAAAAAATAGAAATTAACATCGTAAAAAAGATCTCAATTTGGCCTAAAGTTTTTACATAAGGCACGGTTTGAAGAGACATTGCACTGAACCAACCAATAGAACCAAGACAGCTACTTGTGCTGGTTAATAGCGTTAGCTTAGGTCTTACCCATAACTGTTTTAATGAGTTGTTGTCGGTCACCATTAGGTAAATTAGCAGTAATAAAGTCTGCAGTGAAATGACCAACAATAATACCCAAGCAGAACTGTGTGGAAAGGGTAAGCCAAGCGCTAAACTGGCTTCACGTACCCACAATGAAGTGAGCGCAAAGGCACTACCACAACTTAATCCCAGTAAAACAGTTGGCATTGAAAGCTGCTTAATATTGCCGTGCGTGCTCATCAAAAATACACCAATGCCACCAACGATGACGCCAATCCAGCCCAAGCCTGTCAAATGAGTCCCAAAAAAAATCATTCCTAAAATAGCGGCAACTAAGGCTTCGCTTTTGGCTAGCCCAGCACCTACAGCATAGTTATTTAATTTAAACAGCTTAACCATGAGCGCAGTCGCGACGATTTGCATCAATGACGCGCCGATAATGAAAGCGATAAAGGTCAATGACAATGTAGGTAATTTCGCGGGTATGAAATGATACAAAGTGATGAGATAGAGAGCCGCGATAGGGCCAGCCCAAAGAAAGCGGGCAAGGGTAACACCAGTAGTACTGACCTCAGTTGCTAAGCGACTTTGGAATGCATTGCGCCAAGATTGCATGAATGCGGCCAGAAGGGTGAATAAGATCCAAGTCATGGAAGTCCATTTTGAGTGACAAGAAAGAGGCAATGCTATGAGATGCAGAGATATTGAGCAAGCGGAATATAAAAAGGGCTGCGAATGCAGCCCTTTAATGGTATTTAAACTCGGTTCAGAGATTAATACTGTGGTTTAGTCATTGCCGCACCAGCTTGACTTTGCGCTGACTGGCTGCCTGCTGCACGAGTTGCAATTCGTTCAGCATGGAAAGGTGCTGATACGATTTCAATCTCTTTGAGCAACAAAGAGCCTGAGGCTTTGGTCATCGGAGAGAATGCATGCGCTTTGATTGTTTTGGGTAATACGGCTTCAGGTGCCTTAGTTACTGCTTCAACCTTCAATGCTGGTACTTTCTCTGTCGTGGCTTTTTCTTCGACAACGAGCTCAATAGCGGTAGTCTTTTCAATAACAACTTCTGCGATCACTGGCTCTGAAATAACGGCTTCTACAGTGACCGATTCTGTGACTGAAACCGATTCTGTTACCATTGTCGATGGTACTTGAGGTTCAATAGCGTCCTGTAAAGAGACTGTAACAGGTTCTTCAACGACGCTCTGGTTCTCTTCGTGGCGAATAATGACCTTACCCATTGCCATTTCAGGGAAAGCAAAACCACCTAACGTTATCTCAGTATTGTTATCTACGACATCTGCCACTTGTTGAACAGGTTCAACCGCTGCGACTTGCTCTGTTACTGGTGCTTGATACACAGGTTTAGAGAGGTCATAGCGAGGCATCACTTTACCCATTGCCATCTCAGGAGAGGCAACCCCACCTTTGCGTAAACGGAATGGGTTAGGGCGACGATCACGACCACGGCGTCGACGTTGACCACTGGCTCGTAAATGACGAGGGGAGCGGCGATTGCGACGTTGATTTTGATCGTCATTCTCATTGTCGTCGTTTGGTGTAACGACCGATGTCTCAACAGATTGTACTGTTTCAGCTTTTACGGCTTCAATAACCTCTGCTGCCGGAGTTGTATTGATCAACATTTCAGCTTCTGGTTGTTCTTGAGCGATTGTCTGATCTTTTACACGAACTTGTTTGTTTAACTTACGGCGTTGACGGCGTTCTTTGACTTTTGCCGTTTTCTCTTCCGTTTTATCTTCATTCGCTGTCAAGGTAACGGCTTGCGCTTCAGCCGCAAGTTGTAGCCCTTGCTCCGCTAACTTTTCAGATTTGCTGTCATCACGCTTGTTGCGGCGCTCTTGTTTTGGCTTGCGAGCTTGTGTCTTACGAGGCTCGTTGGTAGCAACAATTTCTTTGTCTTGTGTTTCTTCAACAAGAGCAGAGGTATTGACAGGTTTACGTTTGTTTCTGTCACGGTTTGCGTTGTCGCGATTAACATTTTCACCGCGTCCGTTACGACGACGTTGGTCATTTCGATCACGACGCTGGCGTGGTGCTTGGCTACGTTCGTTTTCTTGTTTTTGTTGCTCTTCCTCAGTTTTCACCTCTTCCGTGGTGGTTGAGAAGATGCTACCAAGAGCTTTAACGATGCGGCCAAATAGACCTGGTTTGCCTGGTTCAACAGCGATCTCTTTGACTGGAACCGCTACTTCTGCTTTAGGTGTTGGAGCTGGAATAGTTTGTGCTGGAGCAGCAAACCCTTTCAACGCTGGTTCTTCAATGCGTTTTGGTTTGAAATCGATATCTGAGCTTTCTTTACCTTCTGCTTCTTTCAGTGCTTCTAGTTTCATTGGCACTAAGTAAGAGAGTATTTCTTGCTCTTCCCCTTCACGGACACGGATCACTTCAAAATGAGGCGTTTCCATTTCAGAGTTAGGGACAATGGTGATCTCGACTTCTTGAATGCGTTCAATATGATTGATTGAGCGACGTTTTTCATTGAGTAGATAAGATGCAATAGGAACGGGAACCACCGCCATAACTTGAGCGGTATTATCTTTTAGTGCTTCTTCTTCAATGAGACGTAAAACAGAGAGCGCAAGAGATTCATTATCACGAACCACTCCGGTACCAGAGCAGCGTGGGCAGATATGGTGACTTGCTTCGGCAAGTGATGGGCTCAAGCGCTGACGCGACATTTCTAACAAGCCAAAACGTGAAATTCGGCCAATTTGTACGCGAGCACGATCTAGGCGTACGGCATCGCGTAAACGGTTTTCTACTTCACGTTGGTGACGAACAGGAGTCATATCGATGAAATCGATAACCACTAATCCGCCCAAATCGCGCAGACGTAATTGGCGAGCAATTTCATCGGCTGCTTCTAAGTTGGTGTTAAGCGCCGTCTCTTCAATATCGCCGCCTTTTGTTGCACGAGCAGAGTTGATATCAATTGAGGTCAATGCTTCGGTTGGGTCGATAACAATAGAGCCACCAGAAGGCAAACGCACTTCACGCTGGAAAGCCGATTCGATTTGGCTTTCAATTTGGTAATGGCTAAATAGGGGTACTTCACCGTCGTATTTTTTTACACGACTCACGAAATCAGGACGCACCAAACGAATGTGCTCAAGGGCACGTTCATAAATTGTGTTGCTATCAATTAGAATTTCACCAATGTCACGACGCAGATAATCACGAATTGCGCGTACAATGACGTTGCTCTCTTGGTGAATAAGTAGCGGTGCAGGACGCAAATCGGAAGCCTGTTTGATTGCGCTCCAGTGATTGAGCAAAACGTTTAAGTCCCACTCTAGCTCTTCCGCACTTTTGCCCACACCTGCAGTGCGAACGATAAGGCCCATGCCTTGAGGAAGCTCTAAACTGCTCAATGCGGTTTTTAATTCGGTACGCTCATCGCCTTCGATACGGCGTGAAATACCACCGGCACGAGGATTGTTTGGCATAAGAACTAGGTAGCTACCAGCAAGAGAAATGAAAGTGGTCAACGCAGCGCCTTTGCTGCCTCGTTCTTCCTTTTCAACTTGGACAATAACTTCTTGGCCTTCTTTAAGCGCTTCTTTGATGTTTGGACGGCCTTGGTAAGTGTAGCCATCAGGGAAGTATTCGCGGGCAATTTCTTTGAGAGGAAGGAAACCGTGACGTTCAGCGCCGTAATCAACAAATGCAGCTTCTAAACTCGGTTCAACACGGGTGATACGTCCTTTATAGATGTTCGCCTTTTTAGATTCATGCCCTGGACTTTCGATGTCTAGATCAAAAAGTCGTTGGCCATCAACCAGCGCGACACGCAACTCTTCTTTTTGAGTTGCGTTAATTAGCATTCTTTTCATTTAAAAATCTCGTTATCTTTCTTTAGTTTTGATTATTGGACTTGTTGCTGGGTTTCGTTTTCACGGTGCCAGATCCCATGACTAAAAGGTGCAGCCTCCCGGCTGGAGGGGATGCTCTAGGGCACTTCAGTTATCGCACGCACACGATTGCCTGCGATCCGCGTATTGGCGGAAAATACTCAACATGAAATGACGATGAGTAGAGCAACAAGATAGCTTCGCTCAATAGTGTCTTACGCCATGTGCAGCACATTGACGCTTAGCAGTCTACTCACTATTTTGCTCAAAAATGGACGGTAAAGAATAAAAAATCACCGAATCATTCATTGCAGCTGTGAACTATAGCAGTGACAGGTAAACACAGCAATCTGCTTTGTTATGAACAGGTCAAAAAAATGAGAATAGGTCTAAAAGTTAGATGGCTAATTTAATGTTTATCAAAGAGTTTTAGTTGTTAAAGTAAGAATTGTAATGGGTAATATTTAATTTTATCCACAGTCACATTTCAATTGGTGTAATTCTCGCCAATTTGCCATTAAACAGCAGATGAAAATATTCTTTTTTGTGGCGAAGAAAATGTGAATTTAAACAATTTACAGTGGTACAATGGCGCCCATGAGTGAAATTAGAACCCAAGTCCAGCTCATCGATATCGATGAAGATATGGCTGGTCAACGCATTGACAATTTTTTGCGTAACCAATTAAAAAACGTTCCCAAAAGTATGGTTTACCGAATCCTGCGCAAAGGAGAGGTTCGTGTAAATAAAAAACGCATCAAAGCAGAATATAAGTTATCGGCTGGTGATGTGGTGAGAATACCACCAGTGACTCTCGAACAGTCGGATCAAGAGAGTAACACACCCAATACCAAATTGAGTAAAGTCGCCGAGCTAGAACACTGCATTATTTTTGAGGATGAGCACTTACTTATTCTGAATAAACCTTCCGGTACGGCTGTTCATGGTGGGAGTGGTTTGAAATTTGGCGCAATTGAAGCGCTGCGGGCATTGCGCCCAGAAGCTCGCTTTTTGGAATTGGTGCACCGTATCGATCGCGATACGTCGGGCATTTTATTAGTGGCTAAAAAGCGCTCCGCGCTGCGTCATCTCCAAGCCCAGTTTAGAGAAAAAACGATTCAAAAATATTACTTTGCTTTAGTTATGGGGCAATGGAAAAGCAGCTGTAAAGTCGTGAATGCGCCACTATTGAAAAATGAAGTGAACAGCATTGTGCGAGTCAATCCAAACGGTAAAGCATCGGAAACGCGCTTTAAGATCCTTGAACAGTTTGCACAAGCAACTTTGGTGCAAGCCAGTCCGATCACTGGCCGTACTCATCAGATCCGCGTTCATACTCAGTATACAGGGCACCCGATTGCGTGGGATGATCGTTATGGTGACCGCCGTTTTGACGCATATACCGCACAGTTTGGCATTGACCGATTATTCTTACACGCGGCGAATATTCGTTTTGTTCACCCTTCGACAGAGGCGTTAATGGACATTAATGCACCACTCGATACTCAACTAGAGCAAGCATTAGTCAAATTGAGAAACGCTTAAGGCCAGCTTTCATTCGCTAACGAGTAGCAACATAGTAGAAACATAAAGTAATGGTCGAAGTCATGGTATAAAAGTGAGCGCGGATCAAGGCGCTCACTTTTAATCATTATCCTAAAACGGTAATGCCTTGAGACTCAAGCATTGAGACTAGCTTAATTAATGGTAGTCCAACCAAACTATTAGGGTCATCACCTTCTAAACGTTCAAAAAGTGCAATGCCCAGGCCCTCACACATAAAGCTACCTGCGCAATGTAGTGGTTGTTCTTTTGCCACGTAAGCCGTCACCATCTCGGTAGATAAAGAGCGAAAATGAACCGTGAAGGGTTCTACGGTGACCGTGCATTGGCGGGAGACGGAGTTGTAAACCGCAAGCCCAGTATAAAAAGTGATGGCTTTTCCACTTTGTCTGAGTAACTGTTTAATGGCTTGTTCTTGAGTATGAGGTTTGCCAATAATCTCACCGTCAATCACGCAAACTTGATCAGAACCGATGACTAAACTGGGTTGGTTTGGATGGCAAGATCTTGCTTTCGTTTCCGCTAAACGAGTCACCAGATCTTGTGCGGGCTCACCAGGTAACGGAGTTTCGTCGCAATTAGGCGAGCAGGTAACAAAAGGTAAATCCAGCTTTTTAAGTAATTGCTGCCGAAACGGCGAAGTAGATGCTAAAACTAGTTGGTAATTTTGCATTTTGATTTAGAATTGCTGCGAATTTTACCGCAGCATATATCAATCAGACATGCTGTACATAATTCTCTCAGTGGAAAGGGGGAAAAACGAACTTTTTTGCCTTTTTCTTTGACTAAAACCGATTTGGAAGATAATATTCGCGCCCTATGCAAAAGGTAAAAATACCGCGATCGATTGATCCGGCTAAAGCAGCTCAAAAACGACTTGATTGTGATGGTATCATCCAACTCAGTCTTTTTAAGCGTTTAGAAGAATCAGTCGCAGGCGTTAAACGCGACGCACAAGTCTCATTGTCATTTGGGCTTGATGAACAGCGACTAGTTGTTATCTCTGGTAAAGCTAACATCTCTGTCGATTTAGAGTGTCAACGCTGTAACAAAGTTTTCGCACATGAGTGCGAAGTCCAATTCAAGTATACTCCTTACTTGGGGAGTAAAACGGATGAAGACGCACCGGAAGAGTACGATTTGGTAGATCCGAATGAGTACGGTGAGATCGACCTTGTACAATTAGTTGAAGACGAGTTCATCATTAATTTGCCACAAGTAGCAATGCACGATAGAGCGGAATGTAGCGTTAATTCAGACAATTTAGTATTTGGTGAACTTCCAGAAGAACTAGCGGAAGAAAAGCCGAATCCATTTGATGTTTTAAAAAACTTAAAACGATAATTCGTTATAGGTTAAGACAAAGGAGTAGGGTCAATGGCCGTACAAAAGAGCAAAAAATCACGCGCACGTCGTGGCATGCGTCGTTCACATGATGCGCTAACTACATCTGCACTATCTGTAGATGCGACTTCAGGTGAAACTCACCTACGTCACAACATGACTGCTGACGGTTATTACCGTGGCAAAAAGGTTATCAGCAAGTAAGGTTGACCTTTGCAATATTTAACCGTTGCACTTGATGCAATGGGCGGGGATTTCGGTCCTCGCGTAACAGTGCCTGCCGCCGTGCAGGCACTGTCGCATTTCCCAGAGCTCAAAGTGATCCTCGTTGGTGATCAAGTTTTGATCACACATCAATTATCTCAATTAGGTTATGAACTTAATACTCGCTTGAGTATTTTGCACAGTGACCGCGTTATTTCTAACTCCGAAAAACCTTCTCTGGCCTTACGCAATAGTGCTGGAAGTTCAATGGGCATCGCAATTGACCTAGTTTCTGATAGCCGTGCTGATGCTTGTGTCAGTGGTGGTAATACAGGTGCGCTCATGGCGTTATCTCGTTTTCGTCTGAAATTGCTGCCCGGCATTGATCGTCCTGCATTAGTTTCAGCGTTGCCGACGGCTTCAGGTCAACGCACTTGGATGCTGGATTTGGGTGCGAACGTATCAAGTGATGCAGATTCTCTGTTTCAATTTGCTGTCATGGGGAGTGCGCTGGCCGAACAGCATTTAGGTCGTTCTGCAAAAGTTGCCATCCTTAATATTGGTGCGGAAGAGATTAAAGGGAATGATTTAGTGAAGCGTTGCGCTGAAATGCTGAATCAAACTCAGGCCGTCAACTATATCGGCTATATCGAAGGTAATCAGTTGTTGGATGATGTCGCTGATGTGATTGTTTGCGATGGTTTCGTCGGCAATGTTTGCCTGAAAGCATGTGAAGGCACAGCACAACTCTTTATTGATAAGTTAAAAAGCCAACTTTTGGGCTCATCCATAAAGGGTTGGATTGCACGAAAACTGTTTTCTTCATTATTTACTGAACTAAAAACATTGAACCCCGACCAGTATAACGGCGCAAGTTTGTTAGGATTGCGCGGCATTGTCATAAAAAGTCATGGAAGTGCTGATGTACTCGCCGTCGTGAATGCGATTTCCGAAGCGGTACACGAGGTCAAACGACAAGTCCCCAGCCGTATAAGCGATCGTTTGGAAGCGGTTTTACTCGAGAGGCATTATTAGTCTTCATGTATAGCAAAATTTTAGGTACTGGCAGCTACTTGCCATCTCAGGTGCGTACCAACGCAGATTTAGAGAAAATGGTAGAGACAAGCGATGAGTGGATTATTGCCCGTACGGGTATTCGTGAGCGCCGTATTTGCGCGGAGAATGAAACCGTTGCGGATATGGCTTTCTATGCAGCGCAAAATGCCATTCAAATGGCTGGCATTGATAAAAACGATATTGATCTGATTATTGTTGCCACAACCAGCAGTAGCCATGCATTTCCTTCGGCGGCATGTCAGGTACAAGGCAAGCTTGGCATCAAAGGATGTCCTGCTTTTGATTTAGCGGCGGCCTGTTCGGGTTTTGTCTATGGATTATCGATTGCAGATCAACACATTAAATCGGGTATGTGTAAAAACATTCTTGTCATTGGTGCTGATGCCTTGTCTAAAACCTGCGATCCAACAGACCGCTCGACAATCATTTTATTTGGTGATGGCGCAGGCGCTGTCATTATTGGTGCAAGTGAAGAGCCAGGAATTTTGTCGACTCATATCTATTCTGATGGTGAGTTTGGCGAGCTCTTGAGTTTACCTGTTCCAGAGCGTGGTGGTGATGCTGATAAATGGCTTTATATGGCGGGTAATGAAGTCTTTAAAGTGGCAGTGACGCAACTCTCTAAGCTTGTTAAAGATACGCTTGCTGCCAATAACATGCACAAATCAGAATTAGATTGGTTAGTGCCTCATCAAGCTAACTATCGCATTATTTCCGCGACCGCGAAAAAACTATCGATGTCACTTGACCAAGTCGTAATAACGCTTGATCGCCATGGTAATACGTCTGCCGCTACTGTCCCAACCGCACTCGATGAAGCCGTGCGAGATGGTCGAATTCAACGTGGTCAAACGTTATTGCTTGAAGCCTTCGGTGGTGGTTTTACTTGGGGCTCGGCACTCGTTAAGTTTTAAGCGGATAGATTTTTATTTTAAGGGGTTGGTTCAACCTCTTGTTTTTACTTAAGGAAACAAACAATGAGCAAGTTTGCTATCGTATTTCCAGGTCAAGGCTCGCAATCAGTTGGTATGCTTGCAGAGCTTGGTCAGCAGTATGATGTCATTCAACAGACATTTGCCGAAGCTTCTGAAGTGCTGGGTTATGATTTATGGGCATTGGTACAAAATGGCCCAGTAGAAGATCTTAACCAAACCTCTCGTACTCAACCGGCATTACTCGCTTCTTCTGTTGCCCTTTGGCGGTTATGGCAAAGCCTAGGTTTAGAGCAGCCAGCCTTGCTTGCTGGCCATAGCTTGGGTGAGTATTCCGCACTGGTGTGTGCAGGTGTAGTTGACTTTAAGCAAGCCATCAAATTAGTAGAGCTGCGTGGTCAGTTAATGCAAGAAGCCGTTCCGGCAGGCGTAGGCGCGATGTCGGCTATTATCGGTCTTGATGATGAGCTGATAGCAAAAGCGTGTGAAGAAGCTGCTCAAGGTGAAGTGGTTTCACCGGTTAACTTTAACTCGCCAGGTCAAGTTGTCATCGCAGGCAATAAAGATGCAGTTGAACGTGCGGGTCAGTTATGTAAAGAGGCCGGAGCAAAGCGCGCGCTGCCATTGCCAGTTTCTGTTCCTTCTCACTGTGCTTTAATGAAGCCAGCAGCAGACAAGTTAGCGGTTGCATTACAATCGATTGAATTTCATGCACCACAAATTCCGGTTATCAATAATGTGGATGTAATAGCAGAAATTGATCCGGCCAAAATTAAAGATGCGTTAGTTCGTCAACTATACAGCCCTGTTCGTTGGACGGAATGTGTACAGTTGATGAGTGAGCAAGGCATAGAAAAGCTGCTTGAAGTTGGTCCAGGCAAAGTTTTGACGGGCCTGACTAAGCGCATTATTAAATCGCTTGAATCAGCAGCAGTGAATGACATTGCTTCACTTGATGCCGTTAAGTAATCAAAGGAAAGAATAGATGATGAACCTAGAAGGTAAAATTGCTCTCGTGACTGGCGCAAGCCGTGGTATTGGCCGAGCGATCGCTGAATTATTAGTTGAACGCGGTGCAACAGTGATCGGCACGGCTACTAGCGAAAGCGGTGCAGCGGCAATCAGTGAATATCTTGGTAATAATGGTAAAGGCCTAGCGCTGAACGTGACGGATGTGGAATCTATCGCAGCGACGCTGAAAACCATCAATGACGAGTTTGGCGTGATCGATATTCTTGTGAATAACGCCGGGATTACTCGTGATAATCTATTAATGCGCATGAAAGATGATGAATGGTCAGATATTATTGATACCAACTTAACGTCTATCTTCCGCTTATCGAAAGCGGTGCTACGTGGCATGATGAAAAAGCGCAATGGTCGCATCATCAATGTGGGCTCTGTGGTCGGTACTATGGGTAACGCTGGTCAAGCCAACTACGCAGCGGCAAAAGCGGGCGTAATTGGCTTTACTAAGTCTATGGCTCGTGAAGTTGCATCTCGTGGTGTGACGGTTAACACAGTTGCGCCAGGTTTTATCGAAACAGATATGACAAAAGCGCTGAATGATGACCAACGTACTGCTACACTAGCCCAAGTGCCAGCTGGCCGCTTAGGCGATCCACGCGAAATTGCCTCGGCAGTGGTATTTTTAGCTTCTCCAGAGGCTGCCTACATTACGGGTGAAACTTTGCACGTAAATGGCGGGATGTACATGGTATAAGTTGGTTTTTGAACGTTATTGATGAAATAAAGGCTTTGCTATTGTCAACAACGTGTAAAACTTGCTAACTATATGCGCAACATTTGTGCATGATTTAAGTCAAAAATGGTCTTAATTTCGGTTAAAATCGGTAAAATTGTGGTTTGACCAGCAATGACCCACTTGCAACTTTCCCTAGTTAGAATAAACTACGGAACCATCGCATTAGGCGAAATCTGTAAAGGAAAAGAAAACATGAGCAACATCGAAGAACGCGTAAAGAAAATCATTGTTGAACAGCTAGGTGTAGACGAAGCAGAAGTAAAGAATGAAGCTTCTTTCGTAGAAGATCTAGGTGCTGATTCTCTAGATACAGTTGAGCTAGTAATGGCTCTAGAAGAAGAATTCGATACTGAAATTCCAGATGAAGAAGCTGAGAAGATCACTACTGTTCAAGCTGCAATCGACTACGTAAACAGCGCTCAGTAATATCTCTCCCCAGGCGGCCCTCTGGCCGCCTGAGTTTTTCTAACTCTTCTATACCTCTCATAGAACTTTTCAACTCCGGAGAATATGATCGTGTCCAAGCGTCGTGTCGTTGTCACTGGCATGGGTATGTTGTCACCGGTAGGCAACACTGTAGAATCTTCTTGGAAAGCCCTGCTAGCTGGTCAAAGCGGTATCGTTAATATCGAACATTTTGATACCACCAATTTTTCAACTCGTTTTGCAGGTCTAGTCAAAGACTTTAACTGCGAAGAGTATATGTCTAAAAAAGATGCCCGTAAGATGGATCTCTTTATCCAGTACGGTATTGCGGCGGGTATCCAAGCACTTAATGATTCTGGTATCACAGTAACTCCAGAAAATGCCCCAAGAATCGGTGTTGCTATCGGCTCTGGTATTGGTGGTCTTGACTTGATTGAAACTGGTCATCATGCCTTGGTAGAAAAAGGCCCACGTAAAGTGAGCCCGTTCTTTGTACCCTCAACGATTGTCAACATGGTTTCAGGCAACTTGTCTATCATGCGTGGTCTTCGTGGTCCAAATATCGCTATTTCTACCGCATGCACAACAGGTTTACATAACATTGGCCATGCGGCACGTATGATTGCATACGGTGATGCCGATGCGATGGTGGCAGGTGGTGCAGAAAAAGCATCGACACCACTTGGCATGGCGGGTTTTGGCGCAGCAAAAGCATTGTCTACGCGTAATGATGAACCGCAAAAAGCGTCTCGTCCTTGGGACAAAGGCCGTGATGGCTTTGCTCTAGGCGATGGTGCGGGTGTTATGGTTCTTGAAGAATATGAACATGCTAAAGCACGCGGTGCGAAGATTTACGCTGAGTTAGTTGGCTTTGGTATGTCTGGTGATGCTTATCACATGACTTCACCAAGCGAAGACGGTTCAGGTGGTGCGTTAGCGATGGAAGCCGCGATGCGTGATGCGGGCGTAACAGGTACTCAAATCGGTTACGTCAACGCGCATGGTACTTCGACTCCAGCTGGTGATGTTGCGGAAATTAAAGGTGTTAAGCGCGCTTTAGGTGAAGAAGGTTCGAAACAAGTTCTTGTCTCTTCTACTAAATCGATGACTGGTCATTTGCTAGGCGCGGCTGGTTCTGTTGAAGCCATTATCACCGTTATGTCATTAGTTGACCAAATTGTTCCACCAACCATTAACCTTGATGATCCAGAAGAAGGTTTAGGCATTGATCTTGTTCCACACACTGCCCGCAAAGTGGAAGGTATGGAATATGCGATCTGTAACTCTTTTGGTTTTGGTGGTACAAACGGCTCGTTGATTTTCAAAAAAATCTAATGATTGTGGTTGTGACACTTGAGTTTGAACGGCTTGATGCTTAGCATTGAGCCGTTTCTTTTTGTGGGGTAAGCACGATGTTTTGGGTAAATGGACAACCTAGTAACACCCTATCTCTTACTGATCGCTCTTTTCAGTATGGGGATGGTTGCTTCACAACGATTCTCGTTTGCGATGGTGAGCTTCAATATTGGGATATGCACGTTGAACGCATGGAATCTTGTTTGCGGTGTTTAGCTATTCCCGCCCCTGATTGGCGGCAAGTTGAACATTGGCTCTCAACGATCGTTCCTAGTACCGCAAAATCCGGTGTGAAAATTCATATTAGCCGCGGACAAGGTGGTCGGGGTTATAGCCCTGCTAACGTTGGCGATTCTCAAGTCACTATCAGTACCTTTGAGTATCCAGCCCATTATGGTCAGTGGATAGCCGATGGTATCGAGCTTGGTGTATGCCAACAGCGGATGGGACTCTCGCCATTATTGGCGGGTCACAAACATAACAATCGACTAGAACAAGTTTTATTGAAGTCAGAGATGGATGCAAAAGGGTACGCTGACGGCATCGCGCTAGACATCAATGAGCATGTCATAGAAACTACGGTTGCAAATATTTTTTGGGTGTCAGGGGATAGGTTATGTACGCCAAGCTTAGACAATGCAGGCGTAGCTGGGGTTATTCGCCGTGTATTATTGGCGGCGGCTACCGATCTCAAGGTTGAGGTGAGAGCATTCTCATTAGAAGAGTTATTGTCGGCAGATGAAGTGTTTATTACTAACTCCTTATTAGGCGTTGCGCCTGTCACGGCAATTGCAAATACGATTTTCCCTATTGGTAAAATAACACGCTATTTTCAGGAGCGTTTTAACTCGTGATTAATCGAATTTTCGTTGTATTACTACTGATCATTATCGCCGTTGGAGCTGGATATTTCTACATTGAGCGACAGGTAGATGCTTATTTAGAACAGCCTCTATCGCTTCCTTCATCGCAAGTCGTGACCATAAAATCAGGCACGAGCCTTAATGGCGTATTAACGCTATTGAATGAGAAAAAATGGATAACGGATTTTTCGATGTACAAGTTAGTGCGACGTCTGCATCCTGAAATAACCAAAATTAAGGCGGGAACTTACCAAGTACAACCCGGAGATCGATTGATCGATCTCTTAAGTGACGTGATCTCCGGTAAAGAGCATCAGTTCTCTATTACCTTTGTCGAAGGGAGCCGCTTTAATGAGTGGCGAGCTCTGCTTGCACAAACCGAAGGCGTGACAAACACGATAGCTGATTTGGCAGAAGCCGACATTGCCCAAAAATTAGGCATTGAGCAGCAAAAGCTTGAAGGATTGTTTCTAGCGGAGACTTATCATTTCCCTTTTGGAACGACCGATCTTGAGATTCTAAAAAGGGCCAATAGACGTCTTGAGAAAATACTCGATCAACATTGGGCCAATCGCCAGCCAAATCTGCCAATTAAAACGCCTTATGAAGCGTTGATTTTGGCGTCAATTATTGAAAAGGAAACGGCTATTGCTTCAGAGCGAGAGCGCATTGCCTCCGTTTTTGTCAATCGACTCAATAAACGGATGCGGCTACAGACTGATCCTACGGTCATTTACGGGCTTGGCGATGCCTACGATGGCAATCTTCGTAAAAAAGACTTAAGAACACCGACGCCATTTAATACTTATACTATTTTTGGTTTACCTCCTACGCCTATTGCGATGGCGGGGGAAGCCTCAATCAAAGCGGCATTAAACCCAGAGCAGAGCAATTATTTGTATTTTGTTGCCAGTGGCTCTGGTGGACACGTTTTTTCTAAAACATTGAATGAACATAATCGCGCTGTTCGCGCTTATTTAAAACAGTTAAGAACCCAGTCATGAATGCTAAATTTATTGTTGTAGAAGGTTTAGAAGGCGCAGGAAAAAGCACTGCTATTCAATCCATTAGAGAAACACTTATTGAGTTCGGCGTGACAAACATCACTCATACTCGTGAGCCGGGTGGAACTGTTTTAGCAGAAAAAATGCGCGCCTTAGTCAAAGAAGAGCATGAAGGTGAAGTGCTTCAGGATATGACTGAGCTGTTATTAATGTACGCCGCTCGTGTTCAATTGGTTGAAAATGTGATTAAGCCTGCACTTGCGGCTGGTTCGTGGGTGGTTGGTGATCGCCATGATATGTCCTCTCAAGCCTACCAAGGTGGTGGGAGGCAAATTCCGCTAGAAACGATGCAAAACCTTAAAAAGGTAACGCTAGGTGATTTTAAGCCAGATTTTACGCTCTATTTGGACCTAGATCCGAGCATCGGTTTAGAAAGAGCCAGAGGTCGAGGTGAGCTTGATCGTATCGAAAAAATGGATATTGGTTTTTTTGAGCGCACGCGTGAACGTTACCTTGCCCTAGCTAAGGAAGATAAAAGCGTGGCTGTGATTAATGCTGAACAAACAATAGAAGCGGTGGCATTCTCTATCAAAGCAGCGTTAACCCAGTTTCTAGAAACCAATATGCTAGAGAGAAACTAGGGCTAAACATTGAGTAACAAATTAATGATAAATGATCTGTATCCTTGGTTAGCAGGCTATTGGCTTCAGTGGCAAACCAGCCTCAATAACCAGCAGTTCCCTGCGGCGAGCTTACTCGTTTCTCCCTCAGGGCTGGGCGCTGAACGGCTCATTGAGAAGTTGAGTGCAGCAGTGATGTGTTCGCATAGCCATTCAGAAGCGTGTGGGTTTTGTCATAGCTGCGAATTGATGAAGTCTGGTAGTCACCCTGATTTTCATCTGATCTCGCCTGAAAAAGAGGGGAAGGCGATTACCGTTGATCAAATTAGGCAATGCAATAAGTTGGCTCAAGAATCGGCGCAGCTTTCTGGTGCTCGCTTTATCGTTATTAATCCCGCCGATTCCATGAATGAATCAGCAGCGAATGCACTGCTCAAAACGTTAGAAGCTCCGGGGCGCAATTGTTTTTTCTTACTTGTCGCCTCTCGTATCAACCCATTACTCCCAACCATTATCAGTCGCTGTCAAAAAACGGTGCTGACACCACCGAGCAGTGAACAAGTCTCGCATTGGTTAAGTGAACAGACATCGCAACCTGTCCCTCCTTATGCGGCGCATTTAAATGGTTATTCACCACTAAATACGTTGGCGTTTATTCAATCGGGAGAGTTAGCAAAATATCAGGCTTTTGAGCAAAATATTGCCCATTGCTTAACCGATGCCAGTGCTGATATTTCCGCTTGTGTGAAGCAGATTAATGAGGCGCCTACCCAATATTTGGCTTGGTTGTGGACCATGTTGACCGATACGCAAAAGGTACAATTTGGCGTGGTTGAACAGCAGCAGCTTCCTATTAGCCTTCGATTAGCAAAACAGATCAGCTACCCAGTACTTTATCGCCAAACCAAGGCATTAACTCGTTTAATGGAAGAACTAAAGACGTTTAGTGGACTCAATAGCGAGCTACTGATCAGCGATTGGCTATTTAACTTTAATGATGAGAAAACATGTTTGTAGATTCGCACTGCCACTTAGATAAACTTGATTACGATACGCTCCATATCGATGTTGCTGATGTAGTAGAAAAAGCTCGTCAAGCCAATGTTAAGCAATTGCTTTCTGTTGGCGTAACGCTGGATTCTTTTGAACCAATGTTAGAGCTTATTCAGCCCTTTGATAATGTTCATGCTTCTTGTGGTGTTCATCCACTTGACGTTGAAAGTCATTTTGAATTGACCCGCTTCCATCAATACGCGAGTCATCCCAAAGTGGTGGCGATTGGCGAAACGGGGCTAGATTATCACTATCAACCGGAAACGGCTGAGTTACAGAAATTACGGTTTTCACAGCACATTGAAACCGCTGTTGCCCTTAACAAACCTTTGATTATTCATACACGAAATGCCCGGGCTGATACTCTTGAAATGCTCCGTGATGGTGGGGCAGAAAGGTGCGGTGGTGTTATCCATTGTTTTACTGAAGATCTTGCCTTTGCACAAGCCGCTATGGAGCTTGGCTTTTATATTTCTATTTCAGGAATTGTCACGTTTAAACAAGCGACAGAATTGAAAGAAGTTGTGAAGGCGCTGCCCTTGGAACGCTTGCTGATTGAAACTGATTCCCCTTATCTTGCGCCGGTTCCACACCGTGGTCAGCAAAATCAGCCAGCCTACGTTGTTGAGGTTGCTGCTTATATTGCACAGCTAAAAAATCTGTCATTAAAAGAAATTGAAGAAAAAACGACCGAAAATTACCAAAATCTTTTTTTGCGACGGAAAGTTGAATTGTCGTGAGAGATGCGTGTAAGACGGCGTTTTTTATCAAGTTAGTGTGACAATTAACAACTTATTACCTTATTTACTTAATCTGTTGAAAAAATAAGCTCGAAAGTTAAAATTGTAATTTTGTTACTAAAAATAACAAGTGCGCTAATTTTATTCACTCTGTGAAATTAATGGTATTGTTAGCAATGTCATTATAAAACATGGAGTTATATTAATTGATTGGCAGTGTTTACACCCTCCCGCATTGTGATCGGTCTATTGTTTTGAAACAAAATTTCGTTACTAACTAGAAAGTTTGAGTGGCATCAAGATATATTTAGAGGCGAAAAATATAATGCGATATGTGGTTACATTTTCATTGGGTGCTAACATTTAGGCTACGGGGGTGTGCCGTTAGAACCCAAACAATTCTAATAACTTAATCAGGAGCATAAACATGTTTAAAAACCTTTTTGCAAACCTGCAGAAAGTTGGTAAGGCTCTGATGCTTCCAGTATCAGTTTTACCAGTTGCGGGTATTTTGCTTGGTGTGGGTGCAGCGAACTTTAGCTGGCTACCAGAAGTTGTTTCACATTTAATGGAACAAGCTGGTGGTTCGGTTTTTGGTCAAATGGCACTACTCTTTGCAGTAGGTGTAGCATTAGGCTTCACGAATAACGATGGTGTTTCAGGCCTGTCAGCAATTGTTGGCTATGGTATCATGGTTGCGACGCTGAATGTATTAGCTGATGTCGAAATTGGTCATGCAAGGGACGCGTTGCTAGCCATTGGGCAAACGCTTGATGATTCAGCAATTGAAGCTATCAGAAGAAAGTATGAAACCGGTGTTCTTGGTGGCATTCTAGCCGGTGGCGTTGCTGCTTGGGCATTTAATCGCTTTTACAAAATCCAGTTACCAGAGTATTTGGGCTTCTTTGCTGGCAAACGTGCAGTACCGATTATTACCGGTTTCTTAGCGATTGCATTAGGTGTCATCCTTTCTTTTATATGGCCACCAGTGGGTGCACTGATCGCCTCTTTCTCTGATTGGGCAGCAAACCAAAACCCTGTCACTGCATTTGGTATTTACGGTGTTATTGAGCGTTCATTGATTCCATTCGGTCTTCACCATATTTGGAACGTTCCTTTCTTCTACCAAGCTGGCGAATGTGTTAATGGTGCAGGTCAAACGGTCAATGGCATCATGACTTGCTTCTTGACGGCTGATGATGCGTCTCGTGCTGCTGGTAATGGCTTTGGTCAACTAGCGGGTGGCTATCTATTTAAGATGTTTGGTCTTCCTGCTGCTGCATTTGCTATTGCTCATTCTGCAAAACCAGAAAACCGCGCTAAAATAATGGGCATCATGGCGTCTGCCGCATTGACGTCATTCCTAACGGGTATTACCGAACCTATCGAGTTCTCATTCCTATTCATTGCTCCAGTACTTTATGTTGTTCATGCTTTGCTAGCTGGTCTTGCTTATGTATTGACTAACGCTCTAGGTGTTGTTCACGGTCACACGTTCTCGAACGGTTTCATTGACTTTGTTGTTCAATCTCCTCGTGCTGAAAACATGTTGCTATTGGTTGGTCTAGGTATTGCTTATGCAGTTCTATACTATGTCGTGTTTACTTTCGTTATCCGTACGATGAACCTGAAAACTCCAGGTCGTGAAGATGAATCTGAAGAAGCTTCTTCTGCTACAGGCAGTGAGTTAGCTGGTGAACTTGTTGCGGCCTTTGGTGGTAAAGAAAACATCACTAACCTAGATGCATGTATTACTCGTCTACGCGTTTCTGTTGCTAAAACAGAAGCAGTAAACCAAGAGAAATTGAAACAGCTTGGTGCTGCGGGTGTTGTTGTTGTATCGGGTGGCGTTCAAGCTATCTTTGGTACTAAGTCTGACAACCTTAAAACTGAAATGGATGAGTGGATCCGTAACCACGGTTAATTCATATCTTTTCATTCCCCTATAAAAAAGGAGGCGAAAGCCTCCTTTTCTTTTGCCGCTAACTCGCTCATCAGCCATTCTCTATTTTTATAAGTTGATCATTGCCATCTCATTTATTAGTTGAGTTGTCCGCTTGCGGCGATAAGACGGATCTCACGCTTGGCTTGTCGACTTAACTCTCTTTTATCTCAAACGATAATCAAGTAAGGGCTATTTCGCTCTATTCCTTTATTCACATCACTTGTTTAATTTTGCTGTGGAATAGGTTTGGCTTCAAGAGGCAGGTGTAGCGGTTGTCGACAGGCATAAAAAAAGCCGATGATGACATCGGCTTTTAGAATCAACAGGATTATTGTTTGTTCATGGCTTTTTTAATGCAGATGGCGGCGCCACCCCACGTAATGCGCAAACCAATAATCATCATAATAATTGCACTTGTCGTCATTAGTTGCACTCCTTGCGGCTTGTTGCATTGATTGTTACGCCTATAGCGAATAGTAACCCGATCATGACCCATCCGAGGGTGAGGTCATAACCACCGTAACCTTCTGTGAATAGAGCGTTCAGTTTTGTGGCGACAATAATGGCCAAAATTACAGGTGAGATAAAGCGCAGACAAATATCAAACCACACGCCAATATTGAAATCGGAAATGCTGTTCACGTATTTGCGTACGTCAGAAATCTTAAATAGCCATGCCATGAGTGTAAGTTCCACTAGACAGCTCGCCATAATGCCCACGTTGTTTGCGAAGTGGTCGACAAGGTCGAGCAGCAACAGGCCACCGTTGGTCGCAAAGGCCATTGAAACCAAAAACCCTACGCTGATAACTACATTAGCGGCCTTTTTACGGCTCCATTTTAGCTTATCGATGACGGCTGAGGTGACGGCTTCAATGATTGATATGTGTGAGCTTAGGCCTGCAACAACAAGTGCAAAGAAGAAGATTGGCCCAAGAATATAGGGCGCTGGCAATAGGTTGATAGCCGCTGGTAACGTAACGAATGCAAGCCCAACGCCCGCAGACACGACTTCTGTCAACGGTTTGCCTTGTTCATGAGCCATGTAGCCAAGAACAGAGAAAATCATAATCCCCGCCAGAATTGAGAAACCACAGTTGATCAATACTGTCATGAAGGCGTTATTCGTTATGTCTGATTTCTCAGGAAGGTAGCTGGAATACGCCAGCATGATGGCAAAACCAATACTTAGGGTGAAGAAAATCTGTCCATAAGCAGCAGCCCAAACCTTCACATCCCAGATCTTGTCAAAGTCAGGCTCAAACATGTAGTTCACACCATCTAATGCACCTGGTAGGAAAATCATGCGGCCAATCAAAAGCAGTACCATGATAAACAGTATTGGCATCATGATTTTTGAAGCGCGTTCGATTCCAGATTTCACTCCACCGACGATAGCAGCATAAGTAATGGCCCATGCAATCAGCATTGCAATGGCGATTTTCCATTGAATACTACCGAGATTTGTCGGTGAATTATCGCCTAGTGCTAAATAGTTGCTAAAGAAGAAAGCATTAGTATCGGTTCCCCAACTTTGTGTAAACGACATACCAAAGTAGGAAATAGCCCAGCCAATAACGGCCACATAATACACAGCAATAATAGCGGCAACCCCTACTTGGAACCAACCTAACCATTCAAATTTTGCGTGAATTTTAGCCAGTGTGGCTGGTGCTGAACCGCGATGCTTTTGACCCATACTGAACTCTAGGATCATAAACGGTATACCCGCTGTGATCATGGCGAAAAGGTAAGGGATGAAGAATGCACCACCCCCATTCTCATAAGCCATATAAGGGAAACGCCATATGTTTCCAAGACCGATAGCCGAACCTACGGCAGCCAGAATGAACCCTGCACGGGATCCCCATTGTTCTCGCTTCATTGTTTACTCCTTTACGACTTCCCTGAGGTATGAAGCTTCTCTTCGGCTGCGGAGCCAGTGTTGGAGTGATGAATACTATCGGTACACTAAGTAGACCGTGAATATTTGCGCCATCATCCATGAACTGGCAAAAAGTTAGTGTTATATGTTGTCAGCTTTCCGAGAACTCAGAATATTGTTCTTAATAGTTCGATGTGTGTTTGCTGTATCTGAAATAATCAGCTACGCATGGGTTCGAGACTACAGACTAATCTAAGTTAAGGCAATAGATTGTAAATGTTATTCCCTGGTTTTTTGATGGTGTATTAGTTGTTAATTAATTAGGATCTAGGTGGAATGAACGTCATTTTTTAATAAGAATGGAATTTATAACTTCGTTGTCTAAAAAATATAAATGATAAAACTATTTTTTGTCGAAGAGTGTATGACTGAAAAACATACACTCACTAGTGAATCACACCACAATTTTATCTTGGTTTAAAAACGAACTGTCAGGCCGATATTAGCCGAAAATTGATTGATCCAATCAGATTTAAAACGAATCGCGCATGTTTCTGAAGAGGGCAGTGTGCAGGTTGCTGAAGTTTCGTTGTCAACAGAGGTACCTAACCAACGCACTTGGCTATTCAGCGCAATGTTATCGGTAAAGGCATACTCAAAACCCCCAAACAAGCTTGAAGAAAAACCATATTTATCTTTAGCCCAGTCAACATCCGTATAAGAACCACCGATACCTAGGCCTATATAAGCGGTCAATTGTTGGCTTGTCGGATAATAAATGCTGCTTTGAAAGTGGAGATAATGGATGTTGGCATCCGCGTTAATGGTTTCAACTGCGGTGTTTTGAGTGGCATAAAACAGACCAATTCGGCCTTTTTCGTAATCAGTTTCTATAGCGAGGCCATAACCAGAGGAAGCTTTTAAATCGTATTCATTGCTGGCTTGATCCTCGACTTCGCCCCCAATGATATACCCAAAAAAGGGAGAGACGATGACTTGCGCTTGTGCATAGTGAGCAGATAAAGCTCCTATGATAAGAATGATTTTATTGTATTGATGCATAATTATTAACCTAAGCCACTTTTTAACGATTAGGTTATTGTGATGGTAACTCCATAATTGTGCACGAAAAACCAACGATTCTTGAAGATACTTCACACTGATGTTATTACTTTGTTATCTGATAGGAGGTGGCTATGGAACTTGATCTAAAATATGCATTAGTGATTACTGCAACGGTCTTTACTATTCTCGTCGGTTTTGGTTTGATCGCTATCAGCCATTAATCAACGAGGGTTCTGCTGATGAACACTAGTGGAACTATCTCTGATAAAGAGACGAGAGCGGATTTAGATCGGCTCTCGAAGTACATTGGAGGAAAAAATGCATTGGTTGCCCAAGGTGGTGGCCAAAGAGGTATTTTTACCGCAGGTGTGTTAGATGCGTTCCTTCTTTCCAATTTTGACCCCTTTGATGAATTTTATGGCACCTCTGCAGGTGCATTGAATTTGTGCGCTTACCTATGCCGTCAGCATGGGTTAGGCAAGGCTTTTATTTTAGAACTCACCACGGATGCTAATTTTTTTAATCTATTTAGCTACGTTCGGCGTAAGCAGTTCATGAACTTGGATTGGGCTTTAGATCGCATATCGGAATTTCCTTATCGGTTGGATGTCGATATGGGAGCCCAAGTCCTTGCGAAAAGAAAAGCTTATGCTGCTGTTACCTCAGCACACTCACTCCACGACCATTATTTCCCGATATTAGAAAGTAACTGGCGAGAGGTGTTGATTGCCACCTGTGCGATTCCCCGCTTATATCCGCATGAAGTCAAGCTGGGTGATGACCTATATATTGATGGTGGAGTATCGGCATCAATTCCAGTTCAGGAGGCATGGCGTAGAGGTGCCCGTTTTGTCGCGGTAATCCGCACTGAATGCCCTGATGTCGACGCGGTAGAGAGTGGGTTACCGATGAAGCCGTTGCCTTCTGCTAAGCCTTACAACGAGGCTCATTGGTTACATGAACCTTTGCAAAATATTCAAGGTCAGTGGCGACAAAAATTGTCTTACTGGAAGCAAGAGTGGAGTGGTCTTCTCCATCAACAAATAGAACGTTTTAAGCTACAAAAACGTGAGCAAATGAATTTGGAGCTACTCAATGGTGGACGCTGGTTATTTGGCGCTGATGATATTTATCGCTTGAGTCATTTAATTGGTGACAAGTTTGATTCGGGGTTAGCGGATATGTTAATGGTGCATTACCAAACTTATTCTCTTACTCAAGAATTTTTGCGTGCGCCGCCGGATGATGTTTACATCCTACAGATTGTGCCCAGCGAACCACTGAGGTCAAGATCTCTCTTAAGCAGCAAAGAAGATCTGCTTTATGATTATGAGCTGGGACTGACGGCGGGTTATCGCTTTATCGACCAATTTAACCAAGCGCAGTCGGCATATCAGTCCCGTATTGCATCATCGGATTATTTTCCCCGCGACCATTAAGTCAACGGGGAGCACGGGTTATTCAAGGACCGGCAGGATACGCATGCAGTTGGTTGACCCTTCGACATCCATAATGTCACCTTGAGTGATGATCACTAAGTCACCGAACTCTAACAATTTTTTCTCCTTAAGCGTATTGAGAGCTGCAACGGCCACATCAAAACCAGTGTCTGCTTTGGTATCAAAATAGACGGGTGTGACTCCCCGATATAGAGCGCAGCGGTTTAAACTTCGTTCATTGGGTGACATAGCAAAGATAGGCAGTACAGAATTTAAGCGTGAGGTCATAAGCGCTGTTCTTCCTGATTCGGTCAGAGTCACCATGGCTTTGATTCCTTCCATGTGATTGGCCGCATAGATAGTGGACATCGCGATGGTCTCTTCAGCAGTCACAAACGAAGTATCGATTCGGTAATTTTGTTGGCTAGCTTCGATCATTTTTTCCGCGCCGACACACACTTCGGCCATCGAACGAACCGTTTCTACTGGGTATTTACCAGCAGCAGTTTCACCTGAAAGCATCACCGCATCGGTTCCGTCAAGCACCGCATTGGCAACATCCATTACCTCCGCGCGGGTTGGCATTGGGTTCTCTATCATTGACTCCATCATTTGTGTTGCGGTGATCACTACTCTATTGAGTGCCTTAGCGCGGCGGATCAGTTTTTTCTGCACACCAACCAGCTCAGGATCACCAATTTCTACCCCCAAGTCACCACGAGCGACCATGATCACATCGGAGGCCATAATGATGTCATCAATATTGTGATCATTGGCAACGGTTTCTGCCCGTTCCACTTTCGCCACGAGTTTGGCTTCAAGGCCTGCATCACGAGCGAGGCGGCGAGCGTATTTCATATCTTCGCCATTGCGAGGAAATGAAATGGCCAGATATTCAACCTGTATTTCGGCGGCGAGTAGTATGTCTCGTTTGTCTTTTTCGGTCAGCGCTTCCGCCGATAAACCGCCACCCTTTTTGTTGATGCCTTTGTTATTTGAAAGTGGACCACCGACGGTGACTATGGTGTGTATTTTAGCACCATCGACTGCTGTGACGAGTAGTTGTACTCGTCCGTCGTCCAATAGCAGCAAGTCATCCTGCTGCACATCTTGTGGTAGTTTTTTGTAGTCAATGCCAACCGAGTCTTGGTCACCTTGCCCTGGGGGGAGCTCTGCATCAAGAACAAATCGGTCACCTTCATTTAAGTAGACTTTTCCTTCTTTAAATGTGGAGACCCTAATTTTTGGTCCTTGTAAATCACCAAGTAAAGCGACATGGCGACCCAACTTAGCAGCGATAGCTCTTACTCGTTGCGCTCGCAGTTTATGGTCCTCGGAGCTACCATGTGAAAAATTCATGCGCACAACATTTGCGCCAGCTTTGATAATCGCCTCTAATATCTCGCCTTTGTCTGTTGATGGGCCTAAAGTAGTCACGATTTTTGTTCTTCTTAACACAGCGGTCATTGTGTTCTCCTGATGGGGCGGGAATCTAGATTGAGTATATGCAAGATCTGGCGAAAGAAAGGGGATAAGAGTGAAATTTATCGACAGGTGTCAGATGATTTTTGTCACAAAAAAAGAGGAGTTTCATATTTTTTGAATGTAAACAAATGGCAGTTTATTGGCTAAATACACGAAGATCTAGGTATATCCGTGATGCTTGTCACGGCAATATACTAAAGCGCTTCACAATTACTTCGCAAAGTAAAAAAATTGGCATGTTATTGATTTCTGGAGCTCCCAATGTATATGGCGCAACCAGGCCATATTGATCATATCAAACAGGTCAATGCTGGTCGTGTATATAAACTCATTGACCAAAAAGGTCCCATTTCTCGCATCGATTTATCGAAGGAGAGTGAGCTTGCTCCGGCAAGTATTACCAAAATTACTCGTGAGTTAATTGAAGCTCATTTAATCCATGAAACGACAGTACAAGAAGCGATCAGCCGTGGTCGCCCAGCCGTTGGTTTACAAACCAATAATGAGGGATGGCAATTTTTATCCATGCGTTTAGGGCGTGGCTACCTAATTATTGCCCTGCATGAGTTGGGTGGTGAAGTGTTGATCGACACCAAAATTGAGATCCATGAGCTAGACCAAGATGACGTGCTCGCTAGGTTGCTTTACGAAATTGAAGAGTTTTTTCAAACCTACTCGTCGCAATTGGATCGAGTGACGAGTATCGCAATTACCTTGCCCGGTTTAGTGAATTCAGAGCAAGGGATTGTACTGCAGATGCCTCATTACAATGTGGAAAATCTGGCTCTTGGTCCTGAAATTTATAAGGCGACGGGCCTACCTGTATTTGTGGCGAATGATACCCGAGCTTGGGCACTGGCTGAAAAGTTGTTTGGCCACTCGCAAGGCAATGAAAATTCGGTTCTTATCTCTATTCACCACGGTTTAGGGGCCGGCATTATCCTTGATGGCAGGGTGCTGCAAGGTCGGCACGGGAATATCGGTGAGTTAGGTCATATCCAAATTGATCCGCACGGTAAACGTTGCCATTGTGGCAATATTGGCTGTTTGGAGACAGTCGCCAGTTCGCAAGCAATTCGTGAAGAAGTGGCGCTGCGTATTGCAAACGGTGAGGTTTCATCATTGACTGAGCACAGTGAAATCACTATTGAAGATATCTGTGAGGCCGCAGCAGAGGGTGACCCATTAGCGGTGGATGTGATAGAGAAACTAGGGCGTTATTTAGGGGCCGCAATCGCAATTGTGATCAACCTATTTAACCCAGAAAAAATTCTTATCGGTGGTGTTATCAACCAAGCTAAGAACGTGCTATACCCTGCATTGCAAAAATGCATCGAAGAGCAGAGCTTACCTGTCTATCATCAAGATCTCGAATTAGTGGAATCACGTTTTTATAAACAGGCAACCATGCCCGGTGCGGCTTTGATTAAACAAGCTCTCTATGATGGACTTTTGCTGATGAAAGTTGTCGAAGGTTAATTTTTTCGCGGTTAGATCATTTATATTTTTTACAATTAACCCATATGGCTATACTGTTATGTGAGTTCACTATAATTTTCGGGATTTCGTATGTCAGGTGTTTTAAATACGGTTGACCAGCGCACCAATCTTGTCGGAGAGAATCGACTTGAGTTGCTTTTATTCAGCTTAAATAGCCGGCAAATTTTTGCGATCAATGTATTTAAGGTGAGGGAAGTGATCAAAGTTCCTCAGTTAACGAAATTGCCCGGTTCTCATCATAATATTACGGGTGTAGCCTCATTGAGGGGAGTGCCAGTTCCTGTCATTGATTTGCGCAGTGCGATCGGTTTTCCTCCATCTCGCTTGGATAGCCAGGAACAGAACCTCATCATCACTGAGTACAATCGAACCATTCAAGGTTTTTTGGTTGGGCAAGTTCGCAATATTATCAATACCGCATGGACTGAAATTCAGCCACCACCGCGTTTAGCTGGCCGGTCTAATTACCTTACCGCTATCACCCATGTTAAAGAGGTCAACAGTAGCCATATTGTTGAAATCATTGATGTTGAAAAAGTGTTAGCTGAGATTATTGATTATGACGTTTCTATCTCAGAAGGCGTTCTTGACCATGATTTGGTTGCGGAGATGGTCGGGCGAAAAATTCTGATTGTGGATGATTCTTCAACGGCTCGTAACCAAATAAAAGGGACGCTCTCACAGCTTGGTTTGGAAATTGTCGAATGCAGAGATGGCTTAGAAGCATTGAATCTTCTGAAGTCGTGGAGCGATGAAGGAAGAGATGTAACGAGTGAGCTTTTACTGATGATCACCGATGCTGAAATGCCAGAAATGGACGGCTATAAACTGACTTCCGAGATCCGTAATGATCCGAGAATGAAATCACTATTTATTACGTTAAACACGTCACTCAGTGGCAGCTTTAATGAAGCCATGGTACAAAAAGTGGGTTGTGATCGTTTTATCTCTAAATTCCAACCCGATTTATTAGTACAAGTGGCACAAGACCGATTACGTGATGTGCTTTCGTAAGATTTTTAGCCATCATTACAATAAAGTCGTCTCTAATGTAATGTGCTGACATGAAATAGTAACGTTCACCTCAAACGACAATGCCTTGCTGATGAGGCAAGGCATTGAAAGATTAAGAAAAAGCTAAGCCATTACTTTTTCGGTTGTGCATCGATACATTGACCATTCACGGCTTGGCTTTCCGGCGCCATTAAATAGAGATAAAGCGGCATGATATCTTTAGGCGTTTTCAACAACTCCACATCTTCAGCGGGATAAGCTTTGGCGCGCATGCCTGTGCGCGTGCCACCGGGATTAATTGCATTCACTCGAATTGACGTGTTGCTTAGCTCATCAGCTAGCACTTGCATCATCCCTTCTGTGGCGAATTTTGACATAGCATAAGTGCCCCAAAAAGCACGACCATCATGGCCTACGGTTGAAGACGTAAATACAATCCGCGCATCTGGAGATTTGTGCAGCAATGGCAGCGCCGCTTGGCTGAGTAAGAATTGCGCTTTGACGTTGACCTGCATGACATCGTCATAAGAATCTTCACCGATCTGATCAAACGGGCTGATCACACCCAAAAGTCCCGCGTTATGTAGCACACCATCTAAGCGACCAAACTGCTCTGCAATGGTATCGATCATATCGAGGTAATGTTGCTTGGTGGCTCCTTTCATGTCCAGCGGAACAATCGCAGGTGTTGCGTAGCCAGCGTTTTCTATCTCATCATAAGTTTGTTCTAACTTTTTCACCGTGCGGCCGAGCAAAATGACGGTTGCGCCGTGGGCTGCATAGCTGATGGCGGCTTGTTTACCGATACCGTCACCAGCACCTGTAACTAAAATGACTCTATCTTTGAGGGCATCTGCAGAAACTGAATAATCCACCTTGTGCTTCCTTATTGTTATGATTTGCTTTAAGTCTTCGTGACAAGGTGGTTACAATACACCAAATCAAAACCTATGAGGATTAGGACGTTGGAATTTTTATTGGACTACGGCCTATTTTTGGCCAAGATTGCGACAATCGTCGTCGCTCTTGTTGTGCTATTGGTCATTGTGAAATCAGTGGGCGGAAAAAACAGCGCGCAGAAAGGCGAGCTGGAAGTGGTGAATTTAACCGAGCGTCATAAAGAAATAGTCGAGCAGATGGAACACCATCTGCACGATGATGCTTTCTTGAAGGCTCGCGATAAAGCAGAAAAGAAAAGCGAAAAAGAGAAAAACAAAGTACGTGACAAAGCGATCAAAAAAGCGGCCAAAGAGGGAGCGTTAGATACCAAACGTGAACCGCATCTCTTTGTCTTGGATTTCAACGGCAGTATTGATGCCAAAGAAGTGAGTTCGCTACGCGAGGAAGTGACCGCCATTCTCGCCGTTGCTCGTCAAGGTGATGAAGTGTTGCTGCGTTTAGAGACTGGCGGTGGCATGGTGCATGGTTATGGTTTGGCTTCTTCGCAGCTCGATCGCATTAAAGCAGCTAGGTTACCCCTAACCATCGCAGTTGATAAAGTGGCCGCCAGCGGTGGTTATATGATGGCGTGTATTGCTGATAAAATTGTGGCCGCTCCTTTTGCTATTGTCGGTTCCATTGGCGTTATCGCGCAACTACCTAACTTTAATAAACTGCTTAAAAAACATGATATTGAATTTGAACAGTTGACCGCAGGTGAATACAAACGCACGCTGACTATGTTTGGTGAAAACAGTGATAAAGCGCGCGATAAGTTCAAGCAAGAACTCGAAGAGACTCACGAACTGTTTAAAGATTTTATCCGCGAGCATCGTCCAGCGCTTGACCTTGAGAAAGTGGCCACTGGTGAACACTGGTTTGGGACTCAAGCTCAAGAGCTCGGTTTAGTCGATGAGATCAAAACTTCTGACGACTTAGTGGTTGCTGCGTGTAAAGATAAAACGGTACTGGCAATCCATTATGTGCAGAAGAAAAAACTGACTGATAAATTGGCTGGTGTTGCGGGCGAAGCGGCCGATAGCGTGCTTCTGAAATTGATCAGTCGCGGTCAACGGCCAATCGTTTAGGTTAGGTGCGTCTTTCTCGAAGCAGGCAGATTATTTTTCGGAGAGTATTAAGCGGAGAAGTACGTTACTTCTCCGTTTTTTTTGATCTCAGCCATTCACCGATGGCGAGTATCAACCCGGCCAACATGCCTGCTAAATGCGCTTCGATAGCCACGCGTGCATTAATAAGCTCACTGGTGTTACTTGAAGCGCCGAAAATTTGCTCCCAGACAACTTTGACAATAACACCAACCACCAACAGCCAACTGCTGCGACGCCCTTGCAGTGCTTCTTGCAGCGCCAAATAGGCAAACATTCCATGGAGCGCGCCTGAAAGGCCGACATAGACTTGCATACGGCTCAAAAAAAGGCTGACGCCTACCATCAGGCTGGTTGCCAGAAGGCTGATTAACCATTTTTTACTGCTCGGCTGAAACACAAAATGGATAATCCACAGCCCTGCGAGGTTCATACCAAGATGTGTAAAGTTGGTGTGTGTGAAATTTCCTGTTAGGATCCGCCACCATTGGCCCGCTTCAATGGCAGGCCGATTCCACGCACTGAGGGCGGCCAGTGGCGGCCATTGCAACCCCAAGCAGACCAAGCTGATAGCAAGTAGTGCAAAATAACGATTTTTTTGATGGTTTATGTTTAGTAAGCAAAGGCGAAAGTAATTCACGTTATGTCTCGATACTGTTCTCAATGTGGTAAAGCGCGAAAAGCCTGCATCTGTTCTTTGATCGTACCGCTTTCCTCGTCGGTCGAGCTTATCATTCTTCAACATCCGACAGAAGAACATCGCCCAATGGGCACAGCCCGAATTCTCGATTTATCTTTAGCCAATTGCAGGCGCTTTGTTGCCGAAGATTTTAGCCAGCACACTCAGCTGAATGAGTGCTTAGCTGAGCCGGGTGTGTTCAACTATGTACTTTACCCGCATGAGACTGCGCAGCCCGTGTCGGCTATGAACATCAATGCTGATACCAGAAAAGTACGAGTTATTTTACTTGATGGTACTTGGAAGAAAGCGTATAAAATGTGGCAACTCTCGAGCAATTTACATTCGCTAGCGTGTTTGCACTTGCCGACCGATCTCAAAGGCAATTATCGCATTCGTAAAGCACCGAGTGAAAACAGCTTATCGACCGTTGAAGCTGGTTTTCATATCTTGTCATTGCTTGAGCCTCGGCAAAATTTTCAACCGCTCCTTGATGCTTTTGATGCGATGGTTGCCTTTCAAATTAGCCAAATGCCAGCTGGGGTTTTTAAGCAAAACTATATCAGTGAGTAACCGCTATATCAGTGAGTAACGGTGGCAGAAGCTACCACTCAACCAGCCATTAATAGTGATTATGAGCTGAGAACAGTTGTTGATGGAGCCTTTGCGCATAGCCATCGGTCATAGCCGAAATATAGTCACAGATGACGCGCATACCATCGTCTTCATTAGTTTGGGCTTGCCATTTACCGCGCGTTGTTTCTGGCAGTAAGCGTTCAGGATCGGCGCTCAGTGCTTCAAATAGATCCATGATGATCTGCTGGCCTTTGTATTCAAAACGCTGCACTTGCGGAATTTGAATCACATATTGGTTCACAAATGATTTCAGTACTTCCAGCGCGGCGGCCATATTGGGTTCTAAATAGGCGTTGAAGGCGAGTAATTCATTCTCAAAATGCGCATCAACGGCTTGAATATGAATGCTAGTCAGTAGCGCATTAACAATCCCGCCAATCGCATCTTTACGACGATAATGTTTGCCTGCAAACAGCATTTCACTGATGGAAGCGATGTGTTCTTCAAACCACGCATCGCCGCATTCGGCCAGTTTCGAGGCTGCGGCCTCTTGCCACTGTTGGCGAGTCACCATGCCAAGCACGATGGCATCTTCTAAATCGTGCACGCCGTAGGCAATGTCATCGGCCAGCTCCATGATTGAGCAATCGAGTGATTTAAAGCGAGTCTTGTGATGTTGATAAGGCGTTGCGGGCTGACCACGCATTTGACTGAGCAGGGCTTTATCTTGCGCAGAGAGCGGCTCCGTTACCCAACAAAAAATCGCGTGATCGCAATCGTATATTCCCTTAGCGGGCGACCACTCTTTAGCTTTCAACTGACGCTGGTGAGCGACTGCATTGGGTTGCTGTACGGCGCGAGTTTGGCTCAGCAGTGCAGGATATTTTAATAAGCCCAGCACAGTGCGGCGCGACAGGTTCATACCATGGTGTTCGGTGTAGGGCTCTAAGCTGGTCACAATTCGAAAGGTTTGCGCGTTGCCTTCAAAGCCGCCGTGATCGCGCATCATATAATTGAGCGCCACTTCGCCGCCATGACCATAAGGAGGATGGCCGATATCATGCGCTAGGCATAAGGAATCGATCAAACTATCCGAAGGCAGCAAATCACGAAACTCTGGTTGCTTGAGTTTAATTTGCGCCACTATACCAGTGCCGAGTTGCGCGGCTTCTAAGGAGTGAGTGAGGCGAGTGCGATGGAAATCATTCAAGCTAGTGCCATGTACTTGAGTTTTGGCTTGCAAGCGACGAAATGCTGCCGAGTGAAGAATACGTGCCCGATCGCGTTGGAAAGGGCTGCGGTGATCATCGCGGCGGATTTTATGCTCATCATCTTGGCGTTCAAGCCATTTGGGGTCAATGGATATATCCATGCCATCTCCTGCAGTACATTTATGTTTTTCAAACACTTAACAAGTAACTTAGCGTGAGTTAGCTGATCTCGTCCAGCGTTAATTCGAAACTAGGGGCAAAGGTATTGAGAAAATACTCCATCTCAGGTGTATGGCGATCTCGTAAGGTGACGTCTAAACGTTTTTTGGCCAGCGCATATTCATGGTTGCCCGCGCTGAGTTCTTCTAAGCATTTGAGATAGGCGCAGAGTGAATCTGCCTGTTTGACTATCGCCACATCTTCAGGGTGCGCGGCGTCTGAAACGAGATATGGAGCAAAATCCTCACGCAGCTCTTCAGGCAACATCGAGAGCAGTTTTTGTTCGGCAGCGGCTTCTATTTTTTTGTATTCTTTAGCAATATCGGGGTTGTAGTATTTAACTGGTGTCGGAAGATCGCCTGTCAACACTTCACTGGTATCGTGATACATACCTAAAATCGCAATCCGTTCAGGGTTGACCTTGCCGCCAAATTTTTTGTTTTTGATTACGGCTAAAGCGTGAGCGACAAATGCCACTTGTAGGCTGTGTTCAGAGATATTTTCACTGGAGATGGATCGCATTAAAGGCCAGCGTTGAATTAACTTCATTCGGGCTAAGTGAGCAAAAAAGTGACTCTCTTTCATTGCAATAAACATCCTTGCTGTTTTGGGGACCAAGAGAAAAATTGGCGATTAAAAGAAAACGGGCGCACTTTTAGTATCGAAAAGTGCGCCCGTTTAGCATATGGAAGTTTACGTCAGAATGCTACTGACTGTAGGTCGATAAGAAACGTTCGAAGCGGCCAATGGCAATTTCCAAATCTTCAATATGCGGTAAGGTGACAATGCGGAAGTGGTCCGGTTTTGGCCAGTTAAAGCCCGTTCCTTGAACCAATAGCACTTTCTCTTGTTTTAAGAAGTCGAGTACCATTTTTTGGTCATCTTTAATGCTGTACATTTTCGTGTCGATTTTCGGGAACAGGTACATGGCTCCTTTAGGTTTGACACATGAGACGCCGGGGATCTGGTTGATCAATTCCCACGCGCGGTCGCGCTGTTCGAGCAGTCGGCCACCGGGTAAAATCAGCTCATTGATACTTTGATAGCCACCTAATGCGGTTTGAATCGCATGCTGCATGGGCACGTTGGCACACAAACGCATTGAGGCAAGCATTTCCAAACCAGCCACATAACCTTTGGCAATGTGTTTTGGCCCGGTAAGGAACATCCAACCACCACGGAACCCGCATACACGGTACGCTTTTGACAGGCCGTTAAAAGTGACCATTAAAACGTCATCAGCCAGTGTTGAAATGGGCGTATGGGTTGCACCATCGTATAAGATTTTGTCGTAGATTTCGTCGGCGAAAATGATCAATTTATGCTTGCGGGCAATCTCAACAATTTCCAGCAGGAAATCACGGCTATAGACAGCACCTGTTGGGTTGTTGGGGTTGATCAACACAATACCGCGTGTTTTGGGCGTGATTTTACTGTTGATGTCGTTGAGATCAGGATACCAATCGGCTTCTTCATCACACAAGTAATGCACAGCAGTGCCACCGGAGAGGGCGACCGAAGCGGTCCATAATGGATAATCAGGAGCAGGGACAAGCATTTCATCGCCATTATTAAGCAACGCTTGCATCGCCATCACGATAAGCTCTGAAGCACCATTACCGATGTAAACATCTTCTACATCTAGGCTACGCAGCCCTTTTTTCTGGTAGTGCTGCACCACGGCTTTGCGCGCGGAATAGATCCCCTTTGAGTCGCAATAGCCTTGTGAAGTAGGCAGATTACGGATCACATCAACTAGGATTTCATCTGGGGCGTCAAAGCCAAATGGGGCGGGGTTACCAATGTTTAACTTCAGTATTTTATGCCCCTCTTCCTCCATGCGTTTAGCATGTTTGAGTACAGGACCCCTAATGTCATAGCAGACATTGTCGAGTTTTGACGACATCCCGATATTTTGCATTGTATAATTCCTGAAAAATAAATAATTTCTTTATTAAACTACACTAAATTGATGTTTGATAGAATAAAAATCTGCCACTGTGCGCTTTTAGGATACAGATGAGGATGCCCGTTATCACAGGAATCTGCAAAAGATAACTCGTAACCTTGATTTCGTTTCCCTCTCTAAATAGAGTAGCCGTCAGTAAATAGAGTAGCCGTCAGTAGAGCCCGTGTCTCAATGTTTTCGAGGTCGATTTGTCGCATTTTCATCAAGCTATTGCTCGGTTAATCGAGCAAATAAACGACGCGAAGGATGATGACGTTCGTTTTGTACAAATACTGCAAGAAGCTCCCCCTTTCGCGCCAATTGATTGGCTTGAAGCGCAACCCATTTTCCCTAAATTTTATTGGCAGTCACGTGATACGCGCGAAGAAGTCGTGGCATTAGGTCAACTGTATACTTTTTCTGAGGCTGAACCTGCCTACGCTATTCTTGGTCAGGAGCAGCGAGTTTGGGGTGGACGTTCTTTTGATGGGCATACGGACAAAAATCGCCGTTGTCTATCCTCATTTTTCTTTTTACCGCAAATTGAGCTGATTTGCTGTGATGGTCAGTGGTCATTGGCGGCGAATATTACCGCTGAACGCCAACGAACCTTGGTCGCACTGCATAAACTGCAACTTGAAGTTAGTCCGTTACGTGGTATGACGTCACATATAAAACAGGTCACCCATCAACCTAATGAGGTGAAGTGGCAGCAGTTGGTCAATCAAGTGCTTGAGGGAATTGGTCATCAAGCGTTTAAGAAAGTGGTACTCGCGCGGCAAACGATACTCAGTTTAGATAAGCCGTTAAGCGCGGCGCAGTTGCTTAAGGCAAGTGCGGCGCACAATCATCACAGTTTTCATTTTTTATTAGCATTTGATCAAAAACACAGCTTTATGGGGTCGACACCTGAGCGTTTGTACGCTCGTCAAGGGCAGACTTTGTATACCGAAGCGCTGGCGGGAACTATAGGTCGGGGAGAAAATGCGAGCCAAGACATGGAGTTATCTCATTGGCTTACCCAAGACAGTAAAAATCTTAATGAAAATCAATATGTAGTGGATGACATTATTGAACGGTTAACGCCTCATTCTGAAAGGGTTGATGTTGAACAGGACGTCCGTTTAGTGCGTTTGCGCAAAGTGCAACATTTAAAACGGGGTATCCATGCGCAGCTGAAAAAGGGGGTGAATGGTGTGCAACTGCTGAATGCTTTACAACCAACCGCGGCTGTGGCTGGCCTGCCGCGTAAAGCGGCGATGGATTTTATTCAGGCTAATGAGCCTTTTGCACGTGGTTGGTATGCCGGCTCAGTCGGTTATTTTAGCCATCAACAAGCGGAGTTTTGTGTGGCGATTCGCAGCGCTTTGCTGGTGGACAATCAGGTCCAACTGTTTGCCGGAGCGGGCATTGTTCCAGGTTCAGTTGCTGAGCATGAATGGCAAGAGTTAGACAAAAAAATGGCAACCTTACTGAGTTTGATCAGCGACCATTTTCCTCTAGGAGTGGCGTCATGAAGCATGACCAAGCAGTGCTGAACCGAATTTGGAGCCAAACGCTACTTGAGGAGCTTACTCGACTTGGGGTGCAAGAGATCTGTATTGCTCCGGGTTCACGCTCGACACCTTTGACCTTAGAGGCGGCCGCCAATCACAAGCTTTCAATCCATACTCACTTTGATGAACGTGGGCTGGGCTTTTTTGCTTTAGGTCTTGCTAAGGCGAGCCAAAAACCAGTTGCGGTGATTGTCACTTCTGGCACGGCGGCGGCTAATTTACTGCCAGCGATTGCTGAGTCACACCTCACGGGTGAAAAACTCGTTATACTCACGGCTGACCGGCCCGTTGAGCTTGTAGGATGCGGTGCGAATCAAGCAATCAATCAAGTAGGTATTTACTCATCACATGTCACGCAGGCGGTGAATCTACCCAGTCCATCGACGACTATCCCATTGACTTGGTTGTTAACCACAGTGGATGAGGCTATGGCTAACCAAGATTATATGGGTGGTGCAATACATATTAACTGTCCCTTTCCCGAACCACTTTATGCCGAACATGATGTAGATCTCTACGCGGACTATTTGGCTGTGATTGAAGCGTGGCGTCAGCGTGAGCAAGCATTCAGCTCTCGCCAGTACCAAACCGAAACCAAAACGTTAGATGATGGTGCATGGCTGAGTAAAAAAGGGCTGGTGATTCTTGGTTCGTTGACGTTAGCTGAAGCGAAGAAGGCCAAGCACTTTGCCAACAAACTTGGCTGGCCAGTCTTATGTGATCCACAATCAGGCGTGAGCAGCGAATGGGCGCATTTTGATTTATGGTTGCAAAATGCGCGAGCACGTGAGCTGCTTAGTGAAAGTGAGGTGGTGATCCAATTCGGTTCACGGCTGGTCTCAAAACGACTTACTCAATGGCTAGCTAGCCATGCTCACATGGGTAACGTGCAGTATATTTACGTTTCACCCCAAATGGCACGTAATAATCAAAGCCATCTGATGCAACAGCAGTTTGTCACTGATATTGCGTGCTGGGTCGATCGGCATATTGGTAAATTAACGGCTTTAGGTGCGGCGCAAGCGGGTTGGTTGGATCGGATAAAAACGGTCGCGCAAGAGATTGCCCAACTGGCTAAATTGCATTTGAACGGTGACTCTTCTATTACAGAGATTGGTTTAGCGCTCGATATGGCCGAGCGTAGCGAAGGGGCCGACCTATTTATCGGCAACAGTTTGTTCGTCCGTTTAGCCGATATGTTTGCTCAAATTGAGGGACGTTCGGTTTACTCCAATCGAGGCGCTTCGGGTATTGATGGCTTAGTGGCAACCGCCGCAGGAGTACAGCGAGCCAATCATAATCCAATGTTGGTATTTATTGGTGACACGTCATTGCTGTATGATCTTAATTCTCTAGCTCTGCTTAGCCAAGTCAGCACGCCTCTGGTGCTGGTGGTGGTGAATAATGATGGCGGCGCTATTTTTGATCTATTACCCGTTCCCAAAACGCACAAAACCGCCTTGTACCAAATGCCCCATGGCTACCAATTTGAACACGCCGCACGGCAGTTTCGTTTAGGTTATGTTTGTCCGCAAACCTTATCTGCTTATCAAAGCTTGGTCCGTGAACATTTACAGCAGGGTACTGGCACCTTATTGGTTGAAGTGACCACGCCGTCTGGGCAAGCCGGTGAGCAAATCACACAATTTACCCAGCAAGTTTATGCTTTGTAGTCGTTTTTATTGCAGCACCACCACAGGTTCGACGTCGGTCGAGCCTGTGGTGGTTTTTCTACATGGTTTACTAGGCAGTGGGCGAGATTGGTCGAAAACGGCGGTTTTTCTTTCGCCATACTCGCAATTATGGATTGATCTTCCCGGCCATGGCGGTAGTCAGTCTCTCTTATGTGATGACTTTGATGAGTGCTGCGCTCACATTTCTGCAACCGTGCTTAAGCAGCTTGGCGAAAAAACACCTATCGTATTGGTGGGCTATTCACTTGGTGGAAGGCTGGCAATGTATGGCGTGGCGATGCAGCGTTTTTCGGCGTTGAATATTCAAGGTTTGATCGTTGAGGGTGGCAACTTCGGCTTGCAGAGTTCTTTTGAACGTGAGCAACGATTGAAAAATGATCACCATTGGGCACATCGTTTCCAAACTGAGCAGATTGAGCGAGTTTTGGTCGATTGGTATCATCAACCCGTTTTTTCTTCATTAAATCATGAGCAAAGACAAACTTTAGTCACTCAACGCAGTGCTAATCTTGGGGCGGCAGTGGCTCACATGCTACTTTCGACTTCATTGGCAAAGCAGCCTTATCTGCTCGCACAACTTGAGCAAGCCGCATTGCCAATAGTCTATGTTTGTGGGGAGAAGGACAGCAAGTTTGTTCATCTGGCACAGCAAAGCGGTTTCGAATATCGCCAAGTGCAGGCTGCAGGGCATAATGTCCATTATGAGCAGCCCGAGGTATTTGCTCATCTTATTCAAGAGTTTATCAGCCAATGCTAACGCGTTGGTTCAAAAACTATAATTAATAGAACAATGGAAAGCACCATGGCTAAAACAGTCGGTATTACTGAACAAGAATTGTATGCACCAGTCATCTGGAGTAACTGCAGCGCCGAATATGAAGATATTCACTATCACAAATCGCAAGATGGCATTGCCAAAATTACGATTGCCCGTCCTCAGGTGCGTAATGCCTTTCGCCCACAAACGGTTAAAGAGATGATCAGTGCGCTGGCTGATGCGCGTTATGATGAGCAAGTTGGCGTGATCATTCTAACTGGTCTTGGTGAAGCGGCATTTTGCTCTGGTGGCGATCAAAAAATTCGTGGCGACTACGGCGGCTATCGTGATGAGTCCGGTACGCATCATCTCAATGTGCTCGATTTCCAACGCCAAATTCGTACCTGTCCGAAACCTGTAATTGCGGCGGTTGCTGGTTGGGCTGTCGGTGGTGGCCATGTGCTGCATATGATGTGCGATTTAACTATAGCGGCAGAAAATGCCCAGTTTGGTCAAACAGGGCCCAAAGTGGGTTCATTCGATGGTGGATGGGGTGCGTCTTACATGGCCCGTATCGTTGGGCAGAAAAAAGCGCGTGAAATTTGGTTCCTTTGCCGTTTTTATGATGCTCAAGAAGCGTTGGACATGGGGCTGGTCAACACGGTTGTGCCAGTAGCTGATTTAGAAAAAGAGACGGTTCGCTGGTGTCGTGAAGTATTGCAGCATAGCCCTATGGCGCTGCGCTGTTTGAAAGCAGCGCTCAACGCAGATTGTGACGGCCAAGCAGGTTTGCAAGAACTAGCGGGTAACGCAACCATGATGTTCTATATGACAGAAGAGGGGCAAGAAGGGCGCAATGCCTTCAATGAAAAACGCCGCCCTGATTTCAATAAATTCCCTCGTAATCCTTAAGCGTAAAATCGGCTCAAATCATCCAATTCTCCGTGATGATTTGGGCTAGTGGTCTCAATGAACAAAGTCGAATATCGAACAAAAGGTTGAAATTATGCGCAGCGCAACACTGTATCGCTACTGTTTACCGATGGATAGCGGCGTTATTCTCCGCAATCAGAAGCTGGTAGAACGTGAAGGTCTGATTATTGAATTACAAGATGATCACGGTTCAGCGTTGGGTGAAGTTGCCCCATTACCCGGTTTTAGTTTAGAGTCACTTGAGCAAGCACAGCAGCAGTTAATAGCGCAGCTTCAGCTTTGGGTTAGTGGTGAGCTTATTACCTATGATGATCTTTTTCCTTCTGTTGCCTTTGGTTTGTCGATGGCGGAGTTAGAGCTGGATGGTGGGTTGCCTCAAGCCGGACACTATCACGCAGCACCTTTGTGCTCGGGAGACCCTGATGAACTGATCCCGCTTCTGAACGCGCTACCGGGCGATCATAGAGTTGCGAAGATTAAAGTTGGGCTGTACGAAGCGATTCGCGATGGGATGATCGTAAATCTGTTTTTAGAATCCATGCCTGATTTGCAATTGCGTCTTGATGCTAACCAAGCTTGGACACCCGCTAAAGCTGAAAAATTTGCCCAATATGTCTCTCCTTCGCTGCGTCAACGCATTGCGTTTTTGGAAGAGCCGTGTCCATCTCCCAGTGACAGCTTGGCTTTCGCTATCAATACGGGCATTGCGATTGCGTGGGATGAAACCTTACAGCAAGCCGTTCGCCGTGCAGATTTTCAGCTAGAAGATCTGACGGGAGCGAAAGCCATTGTGATTAAACCGACCTTGATTGGGTCGGTACAGCGCTGTATCACTTTGATTGAAAAAGCTAAAACATTAGGCATTCAAGCCGTTATTAGCTCTAGCATCGAATCGAGCTTAGGGCTTTGTCAATTAGCTCGTTTTGCGCAGTGGCAACTGCCTAATGAAATTCCGGGGCTAGATACGATTAGTTTGTTTAAAGCACAACTCGAAAGCGCATGGCCCAACAGCGCATTGCCGATACAAACGCTCGCTCAGCAAACGGTGGTTTGGCAATCTCAATGCGAGTAGGCGTTTCCTTTTGCCAAAAGCCGTGGCAACAACATGCTTTGTATACGCCGCACGCGATCGCATTGCGTACGGCGAATCAAACCTACACTTGGCAGCAGTTAGCGAATCGTATTGACGCTTATGCTTTTGCAATGCAGCAACAAGGTTTGCAGAACCAAGATGTGCTGACGTTAGTGGGTAAGAACAGCCTTGAGTTAGTGTTAATCTACCTTGCGTCGTTAAAACTTGGCGTGATCTGCGCCATCACCATGCCACAACCTGTGATGCTGCTGAAACAGAAACTCAGTACCTTATACGGAGAGAATAAACCACATTGGTTATGGTTAGGTGAAGGAGCTAGGCTCAAGGAGAATGAGCTAACTTCATTGCTCGCTGACGCTAACATCCGGCTTTATACTCATGAACATGTTACTCATGAACATGTTTCGCCGCCCACGAGCGCTATGGTAAACAAGGCTGAGACACAGTTTGCCTCAATCATCTTTACTTCTGGCTCTACTGGGGTTCCTAAAGCCGTTATTCATACTTTTCAGCAGCATTGGTCGTCAGCCAGTGGTTTACTTGAGGTATTTTCATTTCGTTGCCATGATACGTGGCTGCTGAGTTTACCGATGTATCATGTGTCTGGGTTAGCCATTATTTATCGCTGGCTAGCAGCTGGTGCTTGCTTAAAAGTCGGCAGCGGCGATCTCACCCAAGATATAATTCATGTTACGCATGCTTCATTGGTTGCTACTCAACTGAAGCGTTTATTAGACAGTAAAACACCGCTCGCATTAACGCACGTGCTGCTTGGCGGAGGCCATATCCCAAACCATCTCGCCCAGCAGGCGGCAAAGCATGGCATTGAAACTTGGGTGGGTTATGGTATGACGGAAGCAGCTTCCACTGTCACAGCAAAACGTGTTAACGCAAGCCAGAGTGTTGGCCACGTGCTACCTAAACGGCAAGTGAAGCTACAAGGTCAGCGCATTTTCATTGGCGGTGAAACCATATCCAGTGGCTATTACCAACAAGGCTTAATCACGCCTCTTATCGATGAACAAGGATGGTTCGACAGCCAAGATCTTGGCCATTGGCAGAATGATGAGCTGTTCATTATTGGCCGCGTTGATAACCAATTTATCTCTGGAGGCGAAAACATTCATTGTGAAGAGATTGAAGCGGTATTATCTCACCACCCCGACATTGCTTTAGCGATGGTGATCCCTGTTCATGATGATGAGTTTGGCGCGCGCAGCGTTGCTTTGTTGCAATGCCAAACTATGCCTAAAAAAGAGGCGTTAGAGCAGTGGCTCAATGGTAGGCTTGAAAGATTTAAATATCCCATCGATTATTTTTTAATACCAAATCACTTGAGCGAAACGGGTATTAAAATATCGCGCAAGACCTTAAAAACATGGCTCACCGAACATCAGCTGCGTTATCGACCACTCAATGAGCGATCACCATTTGATGGTCTGGTGCTGCCAATCCACAAAACAGACGGGCTTATCTAACATTTCCTTTTGCTGTAGTTGATAAAGTTGCTTAGCCACAAACTCCGGTTCAAAGAGCTTATCGCTAGCCACATTACGCTGAAATGGTTTAGAAAGCGGGGTGTCGGTGGTTCCCGGATGAAACAGAATAGTTTGTGTGTTGGGATGAGTGCGAGCTAGCTCTATCGCAAAACTTTTCGTCGCCATATTTAGCGCCGCTTTACTCATCCGATAGCTGTACCAGCCGCCACTGTAGTTATCCTCTAAGCTACCTATCCGCGCGCTAAAAACCGTAATTTTTGCAAAAGATTGACGATCAATAAGTGATGGTAAATATTGAAACCAACGCACTTGGCTCAAAACGTTACATTGTAAAAGCCATTGAAAGTAAGACTCGTCAAACCTTGAGATACGCTTTTCCGGTGTATAGGTGCCGTTGTGTAGTTGCCCATTAAAAAACACAATTTGATCAAACTTATGCCCGATGTCGGCCAATGTTTTGGCAATCAAGGCCGTTGATTCGATACTGTAGTCGGTTGGAAAATGTTCGCTTGAGGATTGGGCGAGATATTTTTGTCTTGAGACGGTAACGATTGCTGGCGCGAAAGTCTGCGCTTTGAGCTCCTTTATAAAAGCTTGGGCGATGATGCTTGAGGCGCCAATAATGAGGTATTTCATTGTTATCACTCTCTGTTTTTACAAACGCCATTACGGCATTGAGCATGACTAAACCAGCGAGATATCGACATGCGATGTTTTGCAAAAAGGAGATAAATTTGGTCGCTAATCCATTTTAGGACGGGTAAGCGCGTAATGAATAACCAGCGATGTTTGTTGACTAAACGCCAAGCTAGAACGGTCACATCCAGCCCATAAAGCAGATTGCCTTGTTGATCTAAGCCATGCAGTATCGATAACGCCTTGCTTTTGTCGATAGAAGGAAAGCTACGCATAGCATCGCCGTCATTTATGTCGATAAGCTGAACCCGACCATGGTGAGCGAAGGTTTTTAATGAACGCATTTCATTGTAGCATAAAGGACACTGCGCATCGAAAAAAATCACTAAAGATGGGGTACTCATATGTATGTCATCAGCCTAACAGCCCGTGAATAACATATTTGTACGTTCACTCTTCAGTATAAGATCAAGCTAGTGTTTGGTTTGCACTCAATCCCAATCTAACGCCAATCCCCCCTGAGTTCTGCGACTTTTTGTTGCATCACTTGTGTTGTTGCCTCTTTGGGAGGGACGGGCTCGCCAGCTTCAATTTCTATATGTGACCAAAAACGAGTCGGTAGCCCACAGCAGGCGCGCCCTTTGGCACGGCTAAAATAGCTTCCCCACAACCCCTTCAATGCCATGGGGATGACAGGCACAGAGCTGCGTTTTAAAATAATATCCATCCCGCGCATGAAATCGCTGATTTCGCCATCCGCGGTTAACCGTCCCTCTGGGAAAATGCAGACGATATGCCCCTCTGCCAATGCTTGTTCTACATCGTTAAAGGCTTGGCGGATAGAACCGCGACGCGTTGCGGAAATAGGTATCACGCCTGCACGTTTCAAAAAGCGACGAAGTGGCGGCAAATTGGCGTAATCCTCTTCCATCACAAAACGAATTAAGCGAGGACAAACCGCGCTCAGCAACAGTGCATCCATATAGCTAACATGATTGCACACCAGCAGTGCTCCGCCCTTTTCAGGTAAGTGATGAAGATTTTTGTGGCTGACTCGATACATGGTATGCGTGAGCATCCACATTAGAAATCGCACCAAAAAGACCGGGACTTGGTAGCATAAATAGAGTGCAACAAAGCCATTAAGCAAAGCTAATATAATGAAGAACTGAGGGATCGTAAGCTCAAGAAAGCTCAAACAGACAATCCCTAATAGTGCGCTCGCCACCATAAACAGTGAGTTGTAGATATTCAAAGCGGCAATGACTTGTGCGCGTTGAGTGACTTTAGCACGCTGCTGCATTAGCGCATATAAAGGCACAATGAAGATGCCACCGCAGACGCCAATCAACAATAGGAAAAGAAACATCGGCCATAGTGATTGGTAGCTGATAAATTGATAAAAATCAGTAAATTGAGGTAATTTTTTTGGCACGGAGGTTGCCATTAAATAGCCAAATAATGTAATGCCAAAACTGCCGATAGGCACGATGCCGATCTCTATTCTATGATGCGATAATTTGTCACAGGTCAATGAGCCAGTGGCAATGCCAACAGAAAACAGTGCTAGCAAAAAAGAAACGGCGCTCTCTGTGCCATATAAATAGTGATGCGTGAAATTTGGAAATTGAGTTAAGTAGGCAGCACCTAAAAACCAGAACCAACTGATCGCCATTACGCATTGGAAAATAGTACGGTCTTGTTTGGCAATCGCAATGGTCTGCTTGGTTTGCTCAATGGGCTGCCAGCGAAAAACGAGATCGGGTGCGCAAGCAGGGGCTTTAGGAATATGACGGCTGGCTAAATAGCCTAACAACGCAAATAGCACCACCGCGCCAGCAGCCACGTATTTAGTGTAGGGCATCGAGGCAATGAGCCCAGCCCCCAATGTGCCTAATAAAATCGCTAAAAATGTGCCTGTTTCCACTAACGCATTACCTGGAACCAATTCATTTGGCTTGAGTTGTTGCGGCAATAAAGCGTATTTGACTGGGCCAAAAAAGGCCGATTGTGTCCCCATCAAAAACAGTAATAACAGTAAAATGGCGTAACTCTCGGTCATAAAACCGATCGCGCCAAGACACATGATGCCAATTTCAGCCAATTTCACTTTACGAATGAAAGCGGATTTTTCGTACTTGTCAGCAAGCACACCAGCAGAGGCAGAAAAAAGGAAAAAAGGAAGAATGAATAGCCCTGCGGCAAGGTTAATAAATAAATTACTGGAAACCGGTAACACGTTCGCTCCAGCAAACGCGACCAATAGCAGCAAGACATTTTTAAAGATGTTATCGTTAAATGCGCCAAAAAACTGGGTGATGAAATACGGAAGAAATCGTTGCTGAGTCAGCAATGAAGATTGAGATTGACTCATTGATGGTCCTTATCGCGCCCAGTGATTAAGATAGTTTGAGAGTAGGTTTTCAATCAGCTCTTTCCCATCGATGGGTTCGGCGGCGAAAAATTTATCATCTACGCTTAATAAGGTAATACCATGTACGCCAGACCACAGGACTCGGCTTGCTTGCAGCACTTCTTGTTGCGAGTGTTGTGGAGCAAGGATGGTCAATAAACCTTCAAGCATGGCGGTCATGTTGTCGATGCGCTCTGCTTGCCACTGGGGAAGTCGTTCGCCATTCATATTATGTTCAAAAATAAGTTGCCAGCGATTGGGGTGCAACTGAGCAAAATCGTGGTAGCAATAGGCCAATTTATACAACGCTTCTTTTGGATCGCTACACTTACCCACCACTTTTTTCGCTTGCGAAGAGAGTTCATCCAAGGTTTGAGCTACCACATGCAACAATAAAAGATTGTAACTGCCGAAGACATTGACCAAAGTGCTAGGTACGTAGCCAATCATGGTTGCGATTTTACGCAGGCTGAGCTCGTGATAAGTGTGATTTTGAAGAAAATGCTTCGCGGTCTTGAGTGTCAATGCAATCAGTTCTTCTCGTGTGTGATCGTTTCGTCTGGCCATGGTTACGTATCAATTATGAACAACGTTCGATATTCTAGTGGGGTGGTGTATAAGCGTCAACTTATGGACGGTTAATTTGCAATATTCTGATACATGTCTGCGAGAAGCAACGGTTTTCTTGTCTATCCGAAGTGGTTATGATGAGTAAGCCTCAATAATTATAACCCTAAGGAAAAACATGAAACGTTTTTTTTCCCTTGTAGCACTGCTGATGGTTGCTGTTGCGATCACACCGATAGCAGAAGCAAAGAAATTTGGCGGTGGTAAATCGTTTGGTAAAAGCTATAAAACGGCTCCAGCGCCCAAACAGCAGACTCAAAAAAATGACACCATTAAGCAAGATCAAGCAGGTAAAGCTGGTTCGACCAAAAAAGGTCTGATGGGCGGATTACTGGGTGGTTTACTCGCTGGTGGTCTACTGGCTGCTTTCTTTGGCGGCGCGTTTGAGGGTATCCAATTTATGGATATTCTGATCTTCGGTCTGATTGCTTTTGTGCTCTTTAAACTGATGCGCGGTATGCTTGGTGCGAAGCAGGGTAGCATGAATCGGCAGCAGCCTGCGTTTGGTGGTGTTAATAACCGGACGGAATTTGAACAGCCGAACGTGCACAACTTTGAACAACAGCCTCAAGCTACGGGTGGTTTTGGATCGAATGCACACAGCGATATCCCACATAACTATCCAGCCGGTTTTGACAAAGCAGCTTTCATTAATGGTGCGCGCGAACACTACCGTATTTTGCAAGGTGCTTGGAACCATAACCAACTTGAAACTGTTGAAGAATATGTATCGGCGAGCTTGTTTGAAGATTTAAAACAAGAGCGCGCAAAGCTAAACGGTGAACAGCACACAGATGTGATGTACGTAGACGCTGAAGTCGTTCGCGCCGATTACGATGCAAGTAAAGCGCAGTTGAGTTTGCAGTTTACTGGCCGCTACCGCGATTCCGTGGAAGGCATTGAAGAAGATATTAATGATGTGTGGCATTTAGAGCGTGATTTAACCGTACCTAATGCACCTTGGTTGATTGTCGGCATTCAAGGCTAAGACTTTTCACGATGGATCCAAAACGCCCAAGTTTGTCTTGGGCGTTTTGCTAGGTCACTAAGCTAATTTAGCCGTTGTTTCAAAGGCTTCTAATTTTGAAAGATAAGGTGTTAAATCACCAATATTGCTTTTCACCCAATCGGCACAGTAATAGGTATCTAAATAACGTTCGCCGCTGTCGCATAACAGCGTCACGATGGAGCCTGTTTCACCTCGTTGTTTCATCTCACTGGCAATTTGCAAAACCCCATAAAGATTGGTGCCGGTAGAAGGGCCTGCTTTGCGGCCGAGTAGTTTTTCCAACCAATAGATCGTAGCGACACTGGCGGCATCCGCAACGGTACGCATTTCATCGACTACGCCGGGAATAAAACTCGGTTCAACTCGTGGACGACCAATTCCTTCAATTTTGCTACCACACTGCAAGGTTAAGCTTGGGTCTCGGCTTTTGAAATAATCATGAAATACCGAGTTTTCAGGGTCTACAACGCACAGTTTGGTATTGTGTTTTTGGTAGCGAATAAAGCGGCCTATAGTTGCTGAGGTTCCGCCTGTGCCTGGGCTCATTACAATCCATGTCGGAACGGGGTGATCTTCCATTTGCATTTGGTTAAAAATACTGTCGGCAATATTGCTATTACCACGCCAGTCGGTTGCACGTTCAGCATAAGTGAACTGGTCCATATAATGACCATTCAGTTCTTTGGCTAAGCGGTGTGATTCGGCATAAATTTGATCAGAGCGATCGACTAAATGCGCTTGGCCGCCATAAAGCTCAATCTGCTCAATTTTTTTACGTGCAGTACATTTGGGCATTACAGCAATAAAAGGCAAGCCAAGTAAACGGGCAAAATAAGCTTCTGATACCGCAGTACTGCCCGATGAAGATTCAATGATAGTCGTTTCAGGGCCAACCCAGCCGTTACAGATGGCATACAGAAAAAGAGAACGGGCTAGGCGGTGTTTGAGCGACCCCGTAGGATGCGTACTTTCATCTTTGAGATAAATATCGACCCCAGCGACACAAGGCAAATCGAGCTTGATCAGATGAGTATCGGCCGAGCGTTGGTAGTCCGCTTCTATTTTTCGAATTGCGTTGTTAATCCATTGATGATCGGTGCACATGGTTCTCTCTCCATCGTTATTATGAGGGTAATTTACCCTTAATGTGAGAGAAAAGCTTTGCTATTTTGCCTGTCATTTTGTAGTTTTGGAGAAAATTATTCTCTTATTCTGGGGAGGCTATGGAGCTTGATAGAATTGATCGTATGATCCTCTCATTACTGCAACAAGACAGCACTTTGTCGCTAAATGATTTGGCTGAAGCGGTGAACTTAACCACCACACCTTGCTGGAAGCGATTGAAAAAGCTTGAAGAATCTGGCGTGATTGCGCAGCGAGTTGCCCTGCTTGACCCAGAAAAATTAGATTTGAGTTTTACCGCGTTTGTGTTGATTAAGACCAGCGATCACTCTCACGAATGGTACAGCCATTTTGTCATGACTGTGTCTGAGTACCCTGAGGTGATGGAGTTCTATCGAATGGCGGGTGAGTACGATTACATGATGAAAGTGTTGGTCAAAGACATGAAGTGTTTTGACCAGTTTTATAAAAAACTGGTCAATGGCGTGAAAGGGATTAATAACGTGACTTCAACCTTTGCAATGGAGTCATTGAAGTACACTACCCAATTGCCTCTGGCATAGCCTGCTCGTCCGAGTCTTTTTATTTGGTGAAGCGCATCACACCTTCTTGCACTGCTGTTGCGACTAAATCTCCTTGGCGGTTGTAAATCTCGCCACGCACTAAACCACGGGTATTGCTGGCCGTAGGGCTTTCTATTGCGTAGAGCAACCATTCATCCATTTTGAATGGGCGGTGGAACCAAATCGAATGATCAATCGTCGCGACTTGAAAGTTAGGCGTCATCAAAGAGACTTTATGAGGGTGCAACGCTGTGACTAAAAACCCCCAATCAGACGCGTAACCGAGCAAATATTGATGGATGAGTTGGTTATTTGGCAACTCACCATTAGCGCGTATCCACATGTACTGTTTTGGCTCCGCTTTTTGTGGTTTTAGCGGGTTAATTACGGTCACTGGACGCATCTCAATCGCTTTTTCGCCACAAAAAACCTTTTTTATTTTTTCAGGTAATAAGTGTGCAATCTGGGCTGCCAGTTCAGATTCAGAGGCAAAATTTTCAGGACCAGGGATGTCAGGCATGGTGTTTTGATGTTCAAAACCGGGCGCTTCACCGTGATAAGAAGCGGTGAGATAGAAAATCGGCCGACCATTTTGAATGGCTTTGACTCGTCTGGTACTGAAACTGCGTCCGTCTCTTAAATTCTCAACATCATAAATAATTGGTTTTTCAGGATCTCCGGGGTAAAGAAAATAGCTATGAAATGAGTGAACAGTGCGGTCGGAATCAACCGTATAGCGAGCCGCCGAGAGTGCTTGGCCAATCACTTGCCCACCATACACTTGTGGCAGACCTAAGTTCTCGCTCTCACCTCGGTATAAACCTTCTTCTAGCTTTTCCAGTTGTAGCAAATCCAATAGTTCATTTAATGGTTTACTCATAGACCCTCACCGAGATTCTTAATGTAATTATTATCATTGTTGACTAAGTCAATATCTTGTTAATACCAAATGGACGACCATGACAGCAGATAAAACCGAACCTATAATCATCACCTATCTAACACCATAACTGAGGTTTTATCCTTATGAAAAAGGCACTGTTGCTGATTATGTCGTCTGTTTTGGGTCTAATGCTTGTGGGTTGCCAGTCAGCGCAAAAACCAACCTCTTCCGAGAGCAATATTCAATCTATCATGGGTACGGTTTCGTACCGTGAGCGTATTGCACTGCCGGATAAGGCGCTTGTCACTATCACTTTGCAAGATGTTTCATTGGCTGATGCACCCGCTAAAGTGATCGCAAAACACCGCTTTGAAACTAACGGAATGCAAGTGCCGCTTGAGTTTGACTTGGCATTCGACAACCGAAAAATTGATGCTCACCACCGTTACAGCGTCAGTGCTCGCATCGAAGTAGATGGAAAACTGCGCTTCATTACGGACACCCATTACGCCGTGATTACTGATGAGAATAACACTAAACGGGTTGATTTGCGTTTGGTTGGTGTTAAACAGTAAAACAAGAAATAGTAAAACAGCCCTTTCCCGTGCTAGATAGGCGGGAAAGGCGCTTGACCGAAAGGGGCTTAGGGGCGCCACTGGTATAATCGAAGTTTTATTTTGCCATGCTCGTTCACTTCGACGCCTTCGGCGATCAATTTCTGTCGTTGACGTAACAAATCCTCTCCTTTTAGCGAAATCTCTCCTTTGCTGTTGATCACACGAAACCAAGGTAATCGGCTGTTTTTAGGTAGGTTACCTAATGCTTTTCCAACATGTCGTGCGTGGCCGGGGTAGCCAGCTAAGCGAGCAATTTCGCCATAAGTGGTCACTTTTCCCGCGGGAATTTGATGTATAACTGCAAAAATTTGCGCTAAAAATTGGTTCATGCTGACAATTCGTCCATACTAGCAGTGTCCTAGTTCGATAGTTACCAAGGAACGGTATAAGGAGAGGGCATGCTATTTTCTACCTTTCAATTTTTAATCACAACCGTGTTGGCTGTGGTTTGTGCAAGAGCCATAGGTTTAAGCGAAGGGGACATCCCTGTGCTGGCCATCGTGATCCCTGCGCTGTGGATTTTACCGCAAGGGGGTGTCGCGGGTGTGTTGCTACTGGCCGCAATGACCGCTTACGGTTTCACTTTATCTTATCAGCCGATCGCCCTTTCTGTCAGTGTTTGGGTGCTACTCCCGTTGTTGATGGTGGTCTTTTCTAAACGCAGTAGCATGGGTGTTATCTTAGTGAGCACGTTGATCGTACTGACGTTGCAAGTCGGTATCATCGTTACTCAATCGGCTGGGAAATTAGGCGGTACAGGCTGGCTTACTGTTATTCAGACTCTTTCTGTTATCGTTGTTTGGTGGTCGGTTGCGCACTGGAAGCCATCTAATAAGCACCGTTGGTGGGCGTTAGGGTTACTGCTACCGTTATGGATGGCCGATTTCTCGTATGCAGTGTTAGTTGCGTTAAGCATTACTGGCATTATGGCGTCGATGGAAAGTTTAACCCAATCCAAACCAGTCGCAGTGAATTGGAATGGTTTGTTATGCTGGACACTTCCGACGGTAGGCTTTGCAAGCTTAGTCGTCTCGCCCACAAGTGACGTACCAAACCCAGTATTCGTGGTTTGGATCTGTTTACTGGCAACCGCTTGGATGACCGATTATCTACTCAAGAGCACCGAAGAGAATACCGAATGACCAGAACACAAATGAATGTAGATTAGAGCATGTTGTGGGTGAAGTTGTGACTTCATTCTTATGCATATATAGAGCATTAGTATATGATGCTCACCTCTCAGTACAATAATATAAACGTCATGGTTCGTGCATTTCGGCTAATAGGTCTTTTATGGCTAGCAACGGCGGCACACAGCGTCATTAGTGCTCCCATAATCAACGCTAAAACATATCGAGTAGCGACAGAAGCGGACGATGTTGTCACGCGTATTTTGTTTGATGCCATTGCTTACCAATTTCGCCTTGAGATTGACTATGTTAATTACCCCAGCTTTGATGCGATCTTGACCGCTATCGAACAAGGGGAGAGCGATTTTGCAGCCAATGTGACTTACACCGAACAGCGTGCTCAACGCTTTGATTTCTCAAGTCCTACCAATATTGAATACACCTATGCATTTAGCCATAGCAACGTACAGTTAACCGATCTGGCGAGGGTCGGGGTTCCCAAAGGAACGATTTATGGTGAGCTGATTGCCGCTTATTTTCCTCATATCATACAGGTTGAGTATGATGGTGCTCGGCGTGCCAAAGAACTTTTAAGCACGGCTGAAGTCGATGTTGTCGTAGACGCGATTAATCAATTAAAGCCGATGTTGATGGCAGGGCTCGATGCGCAATTGCTTAATGACCAACTGCCTATTCAGCCGGTTGCCATTATTACGCTAAAAGGGCACAACACTTTATTACTCAACAAAATTCAAGAATATGTGCACTCAGCGTCGGTACAAAAACTGCTTAGAAAATCAGTACAAAAATACCAATTTGATATCCGCAAACAGGCGTTGCGTCAATCAGTCATCGATAGCGGCTTAAACGTGCAGCGACCGTTAAAAGTAAAATTGGAGAACATCAGCCAATTTGCTCAGTATCAGCACGATGGTAAAGTGAAAGGAATAAACGCGGACATTGTTTTTAAAGCATGTGACATTCTGTTGCTCAAATGTGAACTGGCCAGCCAGCCAGACGAAACGTGGGAGAGTATGTATGCCGATTTGGTCAATAAACGCATTGATATCCTAGTACCAGTTACCGTCTCTCAACAACGAAAATCCGACGTTTATTTCAGTGACACGTATTACCAGCCTGAAGCCGTCTTGATTAAGCGTGAAAATTACAAAGACAATGTTTACAGCAATGTGTCTGAATTAATTGTTGAGCGCATCGGCGTGATTAAAGAAGATTTCTTTGAAGAGCTGTTAGGAAAAATGCTGCCCAATAAAGTGCTACATGTTTATAAAACTCAAAATGAATTGGTCAAAGCCTTGCTCGGTAAGGAGGTCGATTACATCGTTCTAAACCGTGCTAACTTTAACCAAATATTGCGTGAAGCGGATAACTTATTGCCGTTGGAGGAAGATCTATTTATCGGCAGTTTTTACTCGTCTGAGATTGCAATGGGCTTTCCCAAAAATAGCATGGGCGCTTCGCTGGCTCCTTTATTTACTCGTGCTATTAAGATGATTGATACGCAGAAAATCATCAACACCTATGATTATCAACCGAATTGGCGAGCAACGTTAGCGGCCGAGAAAACTTTTTCACGCCACACTCAATGGCTGTTTACGTTGGTATTTGGCTTCTTGTTAGTGGTTGCTTTCTATCTACACTCACAATCTGTTACCGATAATTTAACCAAGCTGCGTAATCGCCGAGCTTTATATCGCCGTTATTCGAGAGGCTTAAACAGCGATCTAACCTTGATTTATTTAGATGTGAATAACTTTAAGCCGATAAACGATAACTATGGTCATGAAGTGGGGGATGAAGTGTTGAAAGCACTTGCCAGCCGTATCGATTCTATTTGGCGTGGTCGTAGTTACCGAATCGGGGGTGATGAATTTATCCTGATTGGGCAATATAGTGATGAGGAGCTTGAGCCTGTGTTAATGCAGTTAGAGTCCTTTACCTACAGCGATTCTGCTCGAAATTTAAACATAAAAGTCAATGTGGCGATTGGTGTGTCGAATTACAGAGATCATTTCATGAGCCTGGAAGAAGTATTGCACCAAACTGATATTGCCATGTACCAAAGTAAGCACCACGGTAGCGGCCAACGAGATAATACAAAGCCTCTTCTCAAGATAATCAGAAGTTCAAACAAGAGCTAAAATAGTTCACCTATTTTATTGAGTAGAAGAGAAAACAGAAGATTTGTTCAAATGGTGTTCACTTAAAACAAAAAGCTTCCATCCATTGGGATTTCGGCTTGCAATCATTACTATGATGCTTGATAATCGCCGCACTCTTTGGCTAGCAAGCCAAGAAAACAAATCAATGGAGGCTCTGGTCCTCCCGCAACACTAACTTGTGAACTCGGTCAGGCCCGGAAGGGAGCAGCCGCAGCAGGCGACGTGTGTGCCGGGATGTGGCTGGGGCCTCCACCCTTTTGATGTTTGCAACATATGTTCGCATAAATTGCAGAATAGTTTGCAAATTTGCATTATAAGTCTTCATAGACTATTTTTTGTTGTAGGTTTACAACAAAAGTGATTTGGCTATGTTTGACCAAACTAAGAAATCATCTCACGTACACAACATCTGTAAGTTCATGAGCTTGAAGAATGATGCTGTTGTTCGCACTCTCTCCATTCTGGAGTTCGATTTCTGTTTTCACCTCGAATACAACCCAAACATCAAAACTTTTACCTCTCAACCTTTTGGCTTTCATTACCAATTCAATAATCGTAAATGTCGATATACCCCAGATTTTTTAGTGACGGATCACAAGGGGCAATCAACTTTCTTCGAAGTTAAGCACTCCAGTCAGATACTCAAACCTGATTTTAGGGAGCGCTTTGAAGAGAAGCAGAGAGTAGCGTTGAATGAGTTCAACAGACGGCTAGTTTTAGTTACTGAAAAGCAAATCAGGATGGGACCAACGTTAGACAACTTTAAGTTGCTACACCGCTATTCTGGATTGCGTACAGTGACAGAATTTCAAAAGCGAGTTTTGGCTTTTATTCAACGCAAGCAAATGGTGAAACTGCAAGAGGTGTCTTTGTATTTTGGTCTATCAGAGCAAGACACACTTATCTCTACTCTACCTTGGATCTCTTCGGGGCACGTTAAAACAGACCTCAATACGATTGGCTTTGGTCTAGAAACTTGCGTTTGGTGCTAACTATGCCATCGGACTCTAATAATATATTTGGGTTCTTTGATGAGTTTGAAGCGTCAGAAGAAAAATCACAACGGCTTCCCAAAGAGCTAGTGCTAGAACCCATTGAAGTACTGTCGACCATAGATAGCTTGCCAGCAAAAATTCAGGAAGAGGTTCTTCGCCGCATAAAAGTTATTACCTTTGTGGAGACGCGCTTGAAAGGTGGGTGGACTGAGAAAAACTTGAAGCCCATCTTAAGTCGCGTTGAGTCAGAATTACAGCTTACTCCCCCTAGTTGGCGGACTGTAGCAACTTGGAAAAAATCCTACTCTGAAGCAGGTAGAGAACCATGGACACTTATTCCGAAGCATACGTTTAAGGGCAACCGCCAAAAAGAAATGGATTCGCAATCCTTGATTGACGAGGCAATTCAGAGCGTATACCTGACACGTGAACGACTTAGCGTTGCAGAAGCATACCGATATTATAAGAGTCGAGTGATTCAAATAAATCGAGGGATTGTTGAAGGAAAAATCAAGCCAATTGCCGAACGTTCTTTTTACAATCGAATAAATGAGTTGCCCCCTTATGAAGTGGCGATTGCAAGATTTGGTAAACGATATGCAGATCGGGAGTATCGCTCGGTTGGTCAGCAGGTCGCTGCAACTAAACCTATGGAGTTTGTTGAAATAGACCATACACCAGTTCCAGTGATTTTGATTGATGATGAATTAGATATTCCGTTGGGCCGCCCCTATTTGACGATGCTTTATGACCGTTTCAGTAAGTGCATTGTTGGTTGCAGTATCAACTTTAGAGAGCCAAGCTTTGACTCTGTTAGAAAGGCTCTGTTGAATTCACTTTTGGATAAAAGCTGGCTCAAAGCAAAGTATCCATCGATTGAGAATGAGTGGCCTTGCCACGGTAAGATTGATTGCTTGGTCGTCGATAACGGTGCCGAGTTTTGGAGTCAAAGCTTGGAAGATTCGTTACGGCCTTTGGTGTCAGACATTCAATACAGTCAAGCAGCGAAGCCTTGGCGAAAGTCAGGGATCGAAAAGTTGTTCGATCAAATGAATAAAGGGTTAGTTAACGCGCTGCCTGGAAAAACCTTCACCAATCCTACTCAACTACAAGATTACAATCCAAAGAAGGATGCGGTGGTTAGGGTATCGGTATTTCTTGAATTACTCCATAAATGGATTGTCGACTATTACCACATGGCACCAGATTCTAGAGAGCGTGAGATTCCATACCACAAGTGGCACCAATCGAAATGGACGCCTTCTTACTATGATGGTGCTGAGAAGGAGCAACTCAGAGTAGAGTTAGGATTGCTTAGACACAGAACCATTGGAGTGGCTGGGATCGGGCTGCATAACTTACGTTATCAGTCCGCCGAGCTTATTGAATATCGGAAATATTGCACACCTAATAATGGCAAAAAGCTTTTTGTTAAGACCAAAACAGATCCTTCGGATATCAGCTACATTCATGTTTACCTAGAATCAGAAAAGAAGTACATAAAAGTTCCAGCGGTAGACAACAGCGGGTATACAAACGGACTTTCACTTTTTGAACACCAGCGCATAAAAAAAGTACGCAGACTGAACACCAAGGAGCTTGCTGATGATGAGGCTCTTGCGGATACATTTCTATATATGAAAAAACGTATCCAGGAAGAAACCGATAGATTCCGTCGTGTTAAAAGTAGCAAGCCCAATCTTCCTAAAACAGGTAACACTTCGAAACTAGCAAAGTTTAATGATGTCGGCTCTGAGGGACCAAGCTCGATCAACGAGACTCCTGTTAGGCACAAATCTGAGGTTGTCTTCGATGCCACAGAGCACTTAGATGACGATGATTTTGAAGATATTGAAGGGTATTAATTTGAATTTAACGCCAAAGCAGCTTGAGCAGCTAAAGTCCTTTGAAACCTGCTTTATCGAGTATCCCGCGATAACTGAAATCTACTCTATTTTCGATCAACTTCGTTTCAATCACACTCTAGGTGGTGAACCAGAGTCTTTCTTGTTAACTGGTGAGGCCGGAAGTGGAAAGACGGCTCTGATCAACCACTACTTATCACGCTTTCAATCAGGTTCAACTTGGGGAAAGCAGCCAGTATTAAGCACTAGAGTACCAAGCCGTATCAATGAACAGAATACGCTTACCCAATTTTTGGTTGATTTAGATTGTAAATCAGGAGGAAGAGGTGTTCGGCGTCGTAATGAAATCGCTCTTGGCGAAGCGGTTGTAAAGCAACTTAAACGAAAATCTGTTGAGCTGATTATTGTTAATGAAATTCAAGAGCTTGTTGAGTTTTCAACCGCAGAACAGAGACAAGTTATTGCCAACACATTCAAATATATAAGTGAAGAAGCAAGAGTCTCGTTTGTGCTAGTGGGTATGCCTTATGCTGATGTGATAGCGACAGAACCACAATGGAACTCGCGGCTAAGCTGGAGGAGAAAGATACATTATTTCAAGTTGTTGAAAGCGAATAGTCATTCGAGTAGAACGGCATCTTATGGGTTTGATTTAGAACAAAAAAAGCATTTCGCCAGATTTGTCGCGGGTTTGAGCTCAAGGATGGGCTTTGATGAGCCACCGGTACTTACAAAGAATGAACTGCTATACCCGTGATCATTGAAGATGCTTGATTTTCAATAGAATCAGGATCATGCTACAAACCATGAAAATCACACTGACTCCTCAACAGAAACTGCAACTCGAACAGATGCACGACATTGAGCGTGATAGTCGAGTTTGCGACCGTATTAAGGCTGTTTTGCTGGCTTCTGAAGGCTGGAGTCAGACTATGATTTCACAAGCTCTTCGTATTCATGAATCGACCGTTGCACGTCACCTCAGTGACTACGTACTTTCTGAAAAACTTAAGCCTGAGAATGGAGGAAGCCAAAGCAAGCTTTCTGCTATTCAAACCATGCACCTAATCGAGCATTTGACTGAGAAAACCTATTCTCATACTCATCAAATTGTCGCCTATGTTAAAGAGACGTTTGGGCTTGATTATACTGTTTCTGGTATGAACAAATGGCTTCACCATAATGGTTTTAGCTACAAGCAACCGAAAGGCATACCACACAAGTTTGATGAAGCAAAACAGCAAGCATTCATAGAGGCGTATGAAGCGCTAAAGGCAAGCTGTGGCGAGGATGAATCGATAGTCTTTATCGATGCAGTTCACCCAACACTATCAACAAAGATATCGCATGGCTGGATACGTACTGGTCAGGATAAAGTGATTGAAACAACGGGTAATCGTAGCCGATTGAACATTATTGGCGCACTGAACCTGTCGGATATTGGTGCAACCATTGTTCACGACTATGAGAGCATTAACAGTGAATCGATTGTTCGTTTTTTCTGTAAGTTAAGAGAGAGTTATTCGTTAGCCCATAAGCTTCATATCATATTAGATGGTGCGGGATATCACCGCAGTGACTTAGTCAAAGATGCGGCGTTTGTCCTGAATATTAAACTGCATTATCTTCCACCTTACAGTCCAAACCTCAACCCAATAGAGCGGCTATGGAAAGTAATGAATGAGAAGTCGAGGAACAACGTTTACTTCAAAAGAAAACGGGACTTCAAGGCGGCAATAGACCAATTTTTTTCTGTGACTCTTCCAGAGATCGCAGGCTCTTTGACATCTCGAATTAATGATCATTTTCAGGTTCTCAAGCCTGCATCTTCAAGTTGATTCGGTATATATCCTTTGTTTGCAATGTGCCGAGGAGAATGTAGAGCGTTAAAACTCTTCTTGAAAGACGCGTTGCTTATGAGTTTTAACGAGAATGCTGATACGATAGACAGAGCAATTTTGTCACGCACTTTTGCATTCAAGTTCCCTTACCTAGATAACCCGTTTGATCGTCCTTTAGAGAAGCTTAGTCTTCATCAAATTGACTCTGGTTCTGTTTACAACTTAAATGCGATCACCACTGAAGATAAAATAGTGGCTCCTCGCTTTACTGACGCCATTCCGTTGAGCATACTATTGAGTAAAAATGGGCTTAAAGCTTAGAGGCTACTTTTCACGGTTTAGGCTGTCCAACAGCATCGCTTTCTCTTCATCACTCATCTTATCGATCGCACACGCCAATTCTGCGCTTAAATCATTTTCACAAAAGAAATAATTTAAAGGAACATTAAGCTCCTCAGCCATACGCTGTAGCGTGCCAATATCAGGTACATGTCTTCCTTTTTCGTAATGATTCATACGACCACTAGCCGAGCCTTGTTCCATGCCAATTTTCACCCCTAAATCTTTTTGGGTGATCTTGGCTTTTTTACGCGCAGCTTTGAGCCTCGCTGGGATTGGGTTGTCTTTTTGCACTTACACATTTCTTTTCAACCTTTAGATAACTTAGATTGTCTAAGTTTTACTGATTTTTGTATACTTAGCAATCCTAAGTTTTAGTTGTGTAAATGTTCAGATGAAGAAATCCAAGAAAATAAACGCATACATGTTTAACCTATTGATAGAAAAAGAGATGGATAACTTTTTAGTTGTTGAACTGAGAGATGCGTTGATGTCGATTACTAAAAATGTCACAGATCCGGATGAAGCGAGAAAGTATGTATATAGGCAAATACTCTCATTTGAACGTAAAGGTTGGCTTTTTTCTACAGGAAAAGATCGGGCTAAGAGATACCAAAAGACAGAGTTATTTCGTCAAATAGACTTTTCACCCCGTGAATCAGAGGTCAAGTCACCACCTGAAACAGAGTTAATCACTGAAGTACCGATGAGTGGATTAGCTGTATTACTAAAAGAAAAAAATCAGCATGAAGGTGAGCTGGCAATTGTTCTTGGTGAAGTTGAAGAATATCAATCCTTGATCAACCGATTTCCACAAAATCGTGATCTGTTTTTACCTTTGTTTACTGATGCAAAGGAATGTTCAGCTCGTCTGCTTGGTAAAATTAACGCTATATCTAAAGCTCTTAAAGCATCTGGTTTTCGAGGGATTGAATGTTAAGGTTATGGCAAGATCAATGTGTACAAATAGCTCTGAATAAGTTTGAAAAACAACATGCTCACTTCTTTTGTCAAGCAACGCCGGGTGCAGGTAAAACAGTGATGGCCGCTGAATTAGCAAAGCAGTTATTTATACGTGATGAAATAGATCTCGTGTTGTGCTTCTCTCCATCACTCACAGTCTCTGAAAGCATTAAACGAACATTTTCTTGGAAATTAGATTGCTCATTTAATGGTGGTTTGGGTTCTTTAGGCGCTTCTTATACTTATCAAACTATTCGTTTTTTAGGTGATGATTTTTGGAGTACGATGAGCAAGCATCGTGTGTTTGTAGTGTTTGATGAAATTCATCATTGCTCCTATGAAGAACAAGGGCGATCAAATGTATGGGGTGAGCAAGTGCTCGCGAAAATTCAAGGATTGGCTAAATACACTCTCGCTTTATCAGGAACGCCGTGGCGTTCTGATTCTCTACCTATTGCGATGGCTGACTATACCGACCCTGAAGGTCAGCTAATTTTCGATTATCAATATGGATTAAAGCAAGCCATCCAAGATCAGGTCTGCCGACGTCCAAAAATCGTATTGGTAGACAATGAACATTTAACCATCGACGGCAAAGGTGAGATGCAGTCCTTTTCTTCGATATTAAATCTTCTCAAAGAATCAGATATTTCTTATCAAAGCGTTATTCACAATGAAGAGGCTATGGGTTATTTGCTTGAGGAAGGGTGCAAAAAACTAGCGCAGATCCGTCAACAATCACCGCAAGCTGGCGGTCTAGTTGTTGCTTCCTCGGTTAAGCATGCGAAAGTGATACAGGAGTTACTGATACAAAAATTTGGGCAATCGGCGTGTATTGTTACGTACCATCATGATTCGCCACTTGAAGAAATTGATGCTTTTAGGCATGGGAGCAGTCAGTGGATAGTCAGTGTTGGGATGATAAGTGAAGGTACGGATATTCCTCGGTTGCAGGTTTGCTGTCATATGAGCTCAGTGAAAACAGAACTCTATTTTAGGCAAGTTTTAGGTAGAATACTGAGAGTCACAGACAGCCCAAATCAAGAAGCGTGGCTTTTTACCTTTGCGGAGGAAAGCCTTGTCGGTTTTGCTGAACGGATCGAACAAGATATCCCAGATACGTGCATGTTCATAAAGGATAAACAGGATGAAGAACAGTTAAATTTTCTTAATACTTCAATAGCTCCACAGTCAGAATTAAACCGACATTCATCAACGCAAGCGAATACTTTTACTTGGCAACAAATAGACAGTGACTCAGTGTCCAAGAATTCTGAGTACTCCCCAACTGATCCGCACCACCAGTTTTGGACACCTAATTAAGTGAGTACAATCACTAATGAGGTGAACCATGACAAACAAGAAAAAACGTATTCTCCATTCTGCTGAATTTAAAGCAGAAGCACTGAAGCTAGCAGAAAAGCTGGGAGTAGCTACGGCAGCGCAGCATCTCTCGTTACACGAATCCCAGATCTACGGTTGGCGTAAAGCAGCCAAGAAAGATACTAGCACCAGTCAGCGGGAAAAAGATCTAGCCGCTGAAGTCGCAAAGCTCAAAAGGCAATTGGCCGAGCAAGCTGAAGAGCTAGATATCGTAAAAAAGGCCGCCACCTACTTCGCGAAAAATCTAAAGTAGATAGCTACGAATTTATGCTCGAACACCTGCTGTGCTTCAGTGCTGTCCGCATGGCTAAGGTGTTCGGGGTTTCACGAAGTGGGTTTTATTACTGGATTAAGCATCGCCACAAGGCCACTCAGCGCGAGGTAACTCGCCAAGAGCTTGATACGAAGGTCAAAAAGGCTTTTGACAACAGCAAAGGCCGTGATGGTTCAAGGCGTATCCAGAAAGAGCTGGCAGAGAACGGTGATAGCCGTAATGTTAAAACCATTGCCGCTAGTATGAAGCGTCAGGATTTAACGCCGAAAGCGGCACGTAAGTTTAGGTGCACTACGGATAGCAAACATAAAATGCCAGTTGCTCCGAACCTGCTAGCTCAGGATTTTAACGCGGAGGCTCCGAATCAAAAGTGGGCGGGAGACATCACCTATGTTGCGACAAGTGAAGGCTGGCTGTATTTGGCGGTAATTATTGACCTTTATTCAAGGCAAGTAGTCGGCTGGTCTATGGATACCAGAATGACCGCAACACTGGTCTGCGATGCATTATCAATGGCCTTGTTCCGTCGTGGGTTCCCTGAGCAGGTGATCGTTCATAGTGACCGAGGTAGTCAGTACTGCTCAAAAGATTATCGAGACATCATAACCGCTTATAATCTAAAGCAAAGTATGAGTAGGAAAGGAAACTGCTGGGATAATGCTTGTGTTGAGAGCTTCTTCCATTCAATGAAGGTTGAAGCGATCCAATATGAGCCGATCATGACGCGAGACGAGATGCGTCAAACGCTCTTTGAATACATCGAGGTTGATTATAATCGGACAAGAAGGCACAGTGCTCTTGGGTATCTAAGTCCAGTTAACTTTGAAAATAAAAATGTCGCTTAATGAAGTGTCCAGTCTGGCTGGAGCAGATCAGTTCCTCGATGGTGCGTTAACTTGTTCGCGGATAAAGAGCAGCTAAAAATATTCAACATTACTGCAGATATACAAGAACCTGTTTACTTGGTTAGCAAACTTAATTCACCTCTTGCTAGGCGTTATGAGCAAGTCATTGATGTTATTGATCACTCTTTTAAGGTTGTTTGACTTGATTGAACCTCACATAAGCAGATGATATTGGCATTAAAGCTTCATAGCTGACCTTGCAATAGAAACCAAAAAGGGCTGGTTGTGCTACCTGCCCTTGAAATTTTATTAATGCATCACAGATCGACTATTCGTAATCAGAGGCATAAGTTTCTTCGTATGAGTGCGAGTAAAGCTCAAATAGGTTACCAAATGGGTCTTCTAGATAAACCATTTTAGCGAGCTTGTTATCATCTTTTGGGTGGTAACGCATGATATCCATACGCGCTTTACCGCCATATTGTTCAATGCGCTTAATCGCGCCTTCAAAGTCGTCGGTTTGTAGACAGAAGTGGAAGATACCAAGGCGAGAGAAGTCTACTTCGTGACGCTCTTCGCGCTCTTTCATTTCAAACAGTTCAACGCCAATACCATCAATTGTTACTAGATGTGCAATATTGAAACCTTTGAAACCCTCACCAAAAACAGCAATACACATGCGTCCAATCGCTGACTCTCGCTCTTCAATAACTTGTGTATTATTCATAACGATTTTTAAACCTAAAGCCTGAGTGTAGAACTCAACAGCTTTATCCATATTGCCAACCATAATACCGACGTGATTCATTTTCATAATTCGCTCCTAATACCTTTGATTTTTTGGCTTCGTTTCGATAGATGGAAGTATATGGAGATTTATTGATTAAATAAAATTATCAGTAATTATAAAAATGATATACCGAATCAACTTGAAGATGCAGGCTTGAGAACCTGAAAATGATCATTAATTCGAGATGTCAAAGAGCCTGCGATCTCTGGAAGAGTCACAGAAAAAAATTGGTCTATTGCCGCCTTGAAGTCCCGTTTTCTTTTGAAGTAAACGTTGTTCCTCGACTTCTCATTCATTACTTTCCATAGCCGCTCTATTGGGTTGAGGTTTGGACTGTAAGGTGGAAGATAATGCAGTTTAATATTCAGGACAAACGCCGCATCTTTGACTAAGTCACTGCGGTGATATCCCGCACCATCTAATATGATATGAAGCTTATGGGCTAACGAATAACTCTCTCTTAACTTACAGAAAAAACGAACAATCGATTCACTGTTAATGCTCTCATAGTCGTGAACAATGGTTGCACCAATATCCGACAGGTTCAGTGCGCCAATAATGTTCAATCGGCTACGATTACCCGTTGTTTCAATCACTTTATCCTGACCAGTACGTATCCAGCCATGCGATATCTTTGTTGATAGTGTTGGGTGAACTGCATCGATAAAGACTATCGATTCATCCTCGCCACAGCTTGCCTTTAGCGCTTCATACGCCTCTATGAATGCTTGCTGTTTTGCTTCATCAAACTTGTGTGGTATGCCTTTCGGTTGCTTGTAGCTAAAACCATTATGGTGAAGCCATTTGTTCATACCAGAAACAGTATAATCAAGCCCAAACGTCTCTTTAACATAGGCGACAATTTGATGAGTATGAGAATAGGTTTTCTCAGTCAAATGCTCGATTAGGTGCATGGTTTGAATAGCAGAAAGCTTGCTTTGGCTTCCTCCATTCTCAGGCTTAAGTTTTTCAGAAAGTACGTAGTCACTGAGGTGACGTGCAACGGTCGATTCATGAATACGAAGAGCTTGTGAAATCATAGTCTGACTCCAGCCTTCAGAAGCCAGCAAAACAGCCTTAATACGGTCGCAAACTCGACTATCACGCTCAATGTCGTGCATCTGTTCGAGTTGCAGTTTCTGTTGAGGAGTCAGTGTGATTTTCATGGTTTGTAGCATGATCCTGATTCTATTGAAAATCAAGCATCTTCAATGATCACGGGTATAAATTATAATTATAAGCGAAACGCAAGATGTCTTCGTGTTAGAACCAATACAAATGGCGATAGTAGAAAATGATAATTTTCCGTATCTAAGCCAATCCGTGACAGGCTAATTTAGAAAAATCGTTCAGTTCAGATTTGGCCACACATTTGCTAGTGAGCTAAGTGGTATCGGATATTCAACGGCTCCTCATCCATTGAGTTGAAGAAAAAATCTCTTATTAAGGGATTCTTAAGTTACGTCCGTTATTTTTGTTTACAGAGTAAGCAAAAAGGAAATGCCGATGAAAACCATACGCTCAGCATCTGATCTGCAATTGGCCGTAATTGATCCCTCTCATCCTCGCTGGTTGGAAGCCATACACCTTGTGCGCGAGCGTTATCAGCAAGCGTTTGATGCACGCCTTATTACTTTTATGCCTGCTTATTTAGCTTTGCTTGATCATGACGAAATGAAATCCGTATGTGGTTTTCGCGTAGCGCAGCAAGAGCCTCTATTTCTCGAACAATACCTTGACCAACCTGCCGATGAAATTTTATCGCAGCGTTTTGATTGCCGAGTATCCCGAAGTGCTTTGATTGAATTTGGCCAACTGGCCTCTTTTGGTCGTGGTTTATCGGCGCTGCACTTTACTTTGATCGCTCAACAACTGGTTGATTTAGGGTATGAATGGTGCGTTTTTACAGCAACGGATCCACTGCATGCTTTGATGCGTCGATTTGGTTTACAACCGACATTGATCGCGAAAGCGTCAGCATCTTGCATTCCTAACGCCAACCAAATTTGGGGCAGTTATTACCAACACAGCCCTCGAATTTTAGCGGGAAATTTGGCGCAGGGGCTGGCGTTGCTCAACCGATTTCATTTAAACCAGAAACAAGCGTGAGGCCTTTGCTATGAACCGAATTTTATCGGCGCTTCATCAACATGCGCAGCAAAAGCCAGATAGCATTGCCTTCATTGGGCACAATGCCAAACAAGAAAAGATAGCGCTGAGCTATCAACAGCTCTTAGAAAAAGTGGAAGCCACAGCACGCACATTGTGCCAGTGGCAGGTTCAGCGTATTGCATTAAAAGCTGAAAATAGTTTGGATTGGGTGATCATCGACCTTGCGGCCATGCACGCAAAAATAGTGCTCGTTCCTGTACCTACTTTCTTTAGCAAGGCACAGGTTGAACACTTACTGTATGAATCGGGTGTTGATGTTTGCTTAGGTGATTGGCCAACGCTAGGTGAACCTTTCTCAACGCTCAGCCATCTACCTGCTTTTGTCTATTTGGCGAATCCATCAGCACAGGTGTTGCCTTTGACGCAAAAAATCACCTTTACGTCTGGGTCCACCGGAACGCCGAAAGGGGTGTGTTTGAGTGACGAAAACATGCAAGCGGTCACGCTGGCGATCGCAGAGAAAATGTCCGCGCAAGTTGAGCGTCACCTCGTGATGCTGCCTCTCTCAACCTTGTTGGAAAATATTACGGGTGTGTATGTTCCTTTGATTCTGGGTGTGACATCGACAGTTGTCTTTGGCAGCGAAGTAGGCTTGACCGGTTCTAGCCAGTTCTGTGGTGCAACGTTCGCACTTGCACTGCAACAGTTTCAGCCGTCAAGCTTGGTGTTAACGCCTGCGTTATTGCTGGCATTAATTGAAGTCGTCAAGCAGAGCCCAGCTCTTGCGCTGCCTTTACGCTGGGTTGCCGTGGGCGGGGCGCGAGTGGCTCCCCAATTAATTGACGCAGCTCGCCAGCTCGGCATTCCCGCTTTTGAAGGGTATGGTTTGTCTGAAAGTGCTTCGGTCGTGAGTATGAATACACCCCAACAAAATCAGCCGGGGTCTTGCGGACAGGTGCTGTCTCATCTTCAGGTTTCGCTGGCACAAGATGGCGAATTGTTAGTTAAAGGCAACACGGCTTTGGGGTATTTAGGTGAGCCGTTTAGCCACGAGTGGTTGTCAACTGGCGATATGGCCACAATCGATGATGAGGGTTTTTTAACCATCATCGGGCGTAAAAAGAACCTCATCATCACCAGTTTTGGGCGTAACGTGGCCCCTGAATGGATTGAATCTCAAGCATTGGCTTTGATTGCACACCATCGATTTGTGGTGGTGGGCGACGGGCAGGCAGGCCTCACGGCCGTCAGTGATAGTCCTTTACCTGATCTCGTTACGCGCGTGCAACAGCTCAATAGCGTGTTGCCCGATTACGCACACATCACGCAGCTTTGGTTGGTGAGCGATATTCACTGCTGGCAAAAGTGGCTGACCGCTAATGGTCGCCCAAAACGCTTAGCTATTGAAAACGCACTGCAAGAGGCTCGCTTGGCGCGCCACACCACTAATCCACAGACGGTTTTTATCTCTATTCCTTCCTTCTATTCAATGGCTGAGGAGCTTTAAAATGAGCAAATTTTTCCATATTTTAAAAACACAAACTGAGCCAGCACAGCAGCAGATGTTGCAAGCTCCGGTATTTGATGCCTGCGCAAGAGGTGAGATCAGCCTAGAGATGTATATTCGTTTTCTCACTCAAGCTTATCACCATGTTAAACATACGGTGCCACTGCTGATGGCATGTGGCAGCCGCTTAGGCGATGAATATGAGTGGGTACGAACGGCGATTGCCGAGTACATCGATGAAGAAAAAGGCCACCAAGAGTGGATCTTGAACGATATTAAAGCGTGCGGTGGTGATGTGGACGCAGTGCGTCATAATGAGGGCGCAGGGCGCAGGGCGCGTCAGCGCTTCCATCGAACTCATGGTGGCGTATCTCTATCACCAGATTGATCGCGCTAACCCGTTGAGCTTATTTGGTATGGTGTGGGTACTTGAAGGAACCAGTGTGGGTGTCGGTGGGAATATCGCACGGTTAGTCAAACAGCGTTTGGAGCTTCCTGATGCGGCGATGACCTATCTCACTTCGCACAGTGAACTTGACCAAGGGCACATCCGCTTTTTTGAATCGTTAATGAACAACATTCAGTGTGTATCCGATCAAGAGGCCATCATCCTCTCTGCAAACATGGTGTTTGATCTGTATGGGCAGATGCTGCGAGAACTACCGCTTCCTTGCGAGTCAATGGTGCATGCAGGTTCGCAAGATTTAGCTTCGCAAGGTGTAAGGTCGCAATATGGATCTTAATCATCAACATGTTTTACTCACCGGCGCTTCCGGTGGTATCGGGCAACGCATTGCATTTCTGCTTGCTAAGCAAGGAGTCAGTCTAGTTCTGGTGGCTCGTGATGGTCAAAAACTCGAGCAACTTCGGCAAACGCTACCCATGCCTGAGAAGCATCTGACTTTGAGTGCAGATTTAAGCACAGAGTCAGGAATAGAGCAGATCAACACCTTCATTCAGCGCTTTTTTATGGGCCAGAAACGAATCAGTGTGGTGATCAATAATGCGGGCATCAACCAGTTTCGCTTATTAGCCAGACGAACCGCAGTTTCAGTGCAGCAGGAGCTGCATTTGAATTTACTTGCTCCGATGCAACTGACTCAATCGGCGATACATTGGTTGAATAAACCGGGGATTATTTTAAATATTGGCTCAAGTTTAGGGGCTATTGGTTACCCGGGTTATGCCACGTACTGCGCGACCAAAGCAGGGTTGCACCGTTTTAGTGAAGCGATGCAGCGTGAGCTTGAGGGGACGGGTATCAAGGTACTTTACCTAGCGCCGCGAGCGACCAATACCGAGCTAAATAATGACACGGTGAACCAGTTCAACCAAGCCGTAGGCAACCACTGTGATGAGCCAGAGGTTGTTGCCCAACATGTGCTTAGTATGCTCGAAAGCGAATCAACAACTCGCTGGATTGGCTGGCCTGAAAAAGTGTTGGTGCGATTAAATCAACTATGGCCAGCAGTGATTTCGTCGGCAATTAAAAAGCAGCAAGCGACCATTCTTGCCTTTTTGAACCGTTAAAGCGTGATAATTCAAGGAGAACAACATATGAAAACTGTGTTTAAATGGGCCAGTGCATTGGTCATCTTTGCGGTAAGCACGACACCCGCTTTTGCGATCACTCCTTTAGCTCAGGTTCAATCTGATTGGGCCAAATGCCAATACAAAATGAAGTCGAGCGATGATCAAGAACGTTGTTTTGAGCGTGTCATTATGCGTAACACCTTAGAGATGCAATCAAGCAACAGCCCAGAACTCAAAGTGTGGCTTGCCATCAATAAATCCTCATTAGCGGGCGTAAAAGGTGGGTTGGGTGCGCTATCTTTAGTGAAAGAGGCGAAATTATTGTACGAAGAGGTTATCGATCAAGCGCCTAATACCTTAGATGGCTCGGCTTTCACGAGTTTAGGCACCTTATATTACAAAGTGCCCGGCTGGCCAGTGGCTTTTGGCGACGACGTTAAAGCGGAAGAGTTGCTGCAAAGAGCACTGCTGATTAACCCGACAGGAATTGATGCCAACTATTTTTACGGTGATTTTCTTGCCGAGCAAGGCAGAACCGATGAAGCAAGAAAGTACCTGTTACAAGCACAACAAGCACCAGCAAGGCCACAAAGAGCGATTGCCGATGCTGGGCGTCAGCAAGAAATTGCCCTTTTGTTGGAGAATTTAAAATAACGTATGCGTTTATTATTAGTCGAAGATGACAAACAACTGGGCGAGTCAATGCAGGTGGCGTTGACTCGCCAAGGTTATACGGTGGATTGGCTAGAAAAAGGTGGCGGCGTGGCGTGTGCGCTCAAAACTGAACAGTTTTCGGCGGTGATCTTGGATTTAACCTTACCGGATATGGATGGTCTTGAGGTGTTGCGCGGCATTAGAAACGCCGGTTATTCGCTGCCTGTGATGATCCTAACGGCGCGTGATGATATTAGCGATCGCGTCAAAGGGTTAGATGGTGGAGCCGATGAATACATAGGTAAACCCTTTGCGCTAGAAGAGCTACTGGCACGTCTACGGCTTATCATTCGTCGCAGCTCGGGCAGCGCCGAGGCTCTGATTTCGATTGGTGATCTGAGCCTCTCTCTTTCCAAACAGGAGATTGAATATCGTCAGCAACCCCTCAAACTGACGCGCAATGAATATAAAATTCTCGCCAGTTTGATCACTCAAGCAGGGCGAGTGATGAGCAAAGAGCTATTGCAACAAGCGCTTCATGGCTGGGACGAAGGCAGCAGTGACAACGCTATCGAAGTTCACATTCATAACTTGCGTAAAAAAATGCCAGAAAATGTCATCAAAAATATCCGTGGTGTGGGGTATATGATTGAAAAATAAAAAAATCTTTTCGATTAAACGTCGTTTAACACAGTCGGCTGTATGGTTAAGCGGTGGCTTACTGCTCATTTCTCTTTATTTCAGTTTTTCTACTGCTCAACATGAAGTTGAGGAGGTGTACGATGCGCGCTTAGGTCAATCGGCAAAATTACTGTTGATGGCGACTTCTGTCTCTATAAAAGAAGGAGACAATGCCGATCTTCATCAACAGTTTGATCAGTGGATGCAAAGCATTGAACGTCTTTCGCAAGCCAACAAGGAGATGGCAACGCAGTATGGTCACCCTTATGAGCGGTACATTCTGTTTCAGTTTTATCGAGATGGTCAGTTGATGTACAGCTCCGATAGCCAGCAACCCGCTTTTAGCAGCAATGCCAGCAATAATGGATTTGGCAGCGTCACCATTGATGGCCAAACATGGCGCTATTTTCAGTTGTCGCAACCTCATCCTGATCACGGTTCGGAATACATTCTCGTTGCGGAAAAACAGAGTATTCGTGATGAAATGGTCAATGAAATTGCACTGTCGACTGCATTGCCGCAATTGATCCTGATCCCATGCGTTATCTTGGTGCTGGTGATGCTTATTGGCCGAAGTTTCAAACCACTGCAAGAGCTAAAATCGGCGATTGCCATTCGCAGTGTCCACAAGTTGGATCGCATTTACGTTACAGAACAAACCACTGAACTTTCACCATTAGTAGAGACACTCAACCAACTGTTGGCTCAATTAGAATTGGCTTGGCAGCGAGAAAAACGCTTCACACGCATGGCTGCTCATGAACTTAAAACACCACTAACGGTATTGAGATTAAATGCCGAAAACGCGATGCTCAGCCAGAATGAGCAGCAACTGAAATATGATTTGGACATGATTCTTAAGGGTATTGAGCGTACTGACCGCCTTATTCATCAGTTGTTGATGTTAGCCAAAGTAGAAAGCACTATGGAATTGTCATCACAAACGGTCGATCTCTCAGTCTCTATTAAGCAAGTTATCGCAGACCTTGCGCCGTTAGCGTTAAAGCACGACCAACAATTGAGCTTTGAAGGGCAGAGTTTGTCGGTTCAAGGCGACGAGCTATTACTCGGCGTGTTGTTTAAAAACTTAATCGATAATGCGATGCGCTATTCTGGCGTACACAGTCACATTGATATTACGTTGCATGGCGATGATCAGTTTATTCAAGTGAATGTGACTGATAGCGGCCCCAACATCACGAACGAAGCCCGAGAAAAAATATTTGATAACTTTTATCGAGCTAACAGTGAAAAAGGCGATGGGGCAGGGCTTGGAATGTCGATTTGCCGTGATATCGCCGCGCTGCATAATGCCACCGTCGAGTTGCTGCCGAGACACAACGACAGCAACATCTTCAGGGTTTGTTTTTATCTAAGTTAACGGGTCTCTTCTGTTTTTATCCATATTCTTTAGCGGCATGGCGCAAAAATATCTTGCGCTTTCTCGTATGCATTGGTTGATACATCCATAATGCCAAGTAAAGAGTGAAAGAGATTACTGTGAGCATAGGGCTGAGTGGCTGTTTGACGTAAACAGGTTTTATTCACGCCTTTCGTACGGGCGAATCCGTCAGATAACCAGACTAAAAGCGGTACTTGAGTTTGATCATCGGGTGCTAGGCTGTACGGCATGCCATGTAAGAACAGTCCATTTTCTCCCAGCGATTCCCCATGGTCGGAGACATAAATCAATGCGGTGTTGTATTGCGCTTGCAGTGATTTTAGCTTTTCAATCAGCTGCGCCAAAACAAAATCTGTATAACGAATAGTGTTGTCGTAAGTATTCACTATCTGTTCAACGCTGCAATTTTCAATATCCGCTCTTGGGCAATCAGGTTGATATTTCGTATCCGCCCCATGATCCCACGGGGCGATATTGTTAGTGTTGGAAGTTCCAAGGCAGGAGTGCATCGATATCAGGCTCAGATTTCGCTAGCTCTTTCATGCACTTAACCATGTAGTCGTAAAGGATAAGGCCGTTGGCTTTCGCTGTCTCGACGATACTGTAAAGCATCGCGCTCGCTTCAGCTCCATTGGGATTGGTCGAGAAGAGCCAGTTCTTTCTGCCTATAACCAGCGGTTTTATTGCGCGTTCAGCACGATTATTGTCTATCGATAAGTGACCGTCATCGATATAGCGGCTCAGCTTCGGCCACTGACCGAGCGTGTATTTTATCGCTTTACCCAGCGGGCTAGACTCAAGCACTTTCTGAGTTGTCATCCATTCATAAAGCTCATCCAGTATCGGCTTAGCATGCTCTTGGCGCTCTGCTTTCCGTTTTTCGGCACAGGCACCTTTTAAGCGTGATTCTATTCCATAGAGTTTCTGGATTTTAGCCAATGCACTATCCGCTTTGCCTGACTTGCCTTTGCCTTGCAGCTTTTTCGCCTCCATGAACTTGCGCCGAGCATGCGCCAAGCAACCGACATTGGTGACGAGATGAAGCCCATCATAAACACCATAGCCATCGGTTTGTAGATAACCACTGTAATCCCCCAAGAAGGCAACAGGGCACGCCCTAGCTCGACTGTTTTGATAGTCGTACAAGACGATATTTCTCACATTAGGGAGGGCGGCTTCAGGCGAGTCTGCGCCCGAGCAGTAAAGCCACATATAACACTGTTTATCTTCTTTGAGGACATTGAGCGGCGTTTCATCCGCCTGAATCACCACTTGCTCAAGTAGGTGCGTTTTTAAGGCCGCGTAAAGTGGAGCGAACTTCTCACTGACTTGGATAATCCACCTTGCCATGGTGGTTCGTGAGAGTTCGATACCCGACTGGGTAAACAGGGATTCTTGGCGGTAAAGTGGCATCGCGTATTGATATTTGCCGAGGATGATATTGGCCAACAAGCTTTCTGTGGCGAAGCTCTTCGGGATAATGCTTTGCGGCGCTGGCTTTTGAACGACGTGGTTTTTGTCTTCTGTTTGCTCGCATTGGCGGCAAGCATATTTAGGACGAACATATTCCAACACTTTTAGTACCGCTGGCGTGAACTCAAGTTTCTCGCTACGGTCTTCACCGATTTTATGCAGGTTATGTTGACAGCAAGTGCACTGCTTTTCATCGTCGTTTAAATCGAGTTCGATAACTTCACGAGGCAAGGTCTTTGGCAGTGGTTTGCGTTTACCACGTTTCTTCTTTGTGATGGTCGTTGTGACAACTTCAACCTCTTCTTCCTTAGCGGCCTCACACTCCGCTTCGTTGAAGAGATCACCTTGAGATTCATCGTAAGGCTTTAACGCCTCCGAGCGTTTAGCGAACTGACGGTCGAAGGCAAGTTTGAGCTGTTCAAGCAGCGATTGACGCTCTTGTTTCAATTGGGTTTCTGACGCCAACAGCGCTTTCACCATCGCTTGTAGCTCGGCAACATCTTGGCTTTCTGAGTTGATATTTGGCGTCTTTTTCATGGCATTGATTATACTAAAATCATGCCGTTAATGCTTGGTGGATATGGCTATATTATCGCTTAAGTCATTGTAAAATCGTTTATTCTAACGGGTTTATGGCCGATAATCGTGAAGCCAGAAAGCAGTCTGTCAAGCTCGAATTGAGTTAGGGTAAACACCTCATTTTGCTCTTTTGATGGCCACTTGTACTTGGCTTTTTCAAGGCGCTTGTACCAAAGAGCAAAGCCTGTTTTATCCCAGTACAGCACTTTGATTTTGTCGCGCTGTTTGTTGGTGAACAGGAACAGTGCGCCGCTGCCCAAGGGCAAGTCGGTGTCATTTTCGATAATCGCAGCGAGGCCGTTGATGGACTTTCTAAAATCGACGCTTTCGCGATAGAGATAGATTTCGGGAGCACTGAGCATACGTTTCATGACAGCGCACCGATAAGCTCTGCGAGATAGGTCGCTGGCGTGCCTTGTGGGATGCTCAGTTCAACATCATTGACGAGCAGCGCCATATTGGCAACGACAACGTGAGTGGCTTGATACTTTGTGGTCTTTTCAACGACTTCTGCTTTAACAAAGCCAACCGTGTTCGGTTTTTCGATGTGCTTTAACTGTTGGCGCTTAGCGTAAAAAGTGGAGAGGCTCAGTCCGTTACGTTCACAGAATAATCGTTGTGATAGTTGGCTGGATTCATAGTGTTCGAACAGGGTTCGCCATTCTTGGTTAGTGCGTCGTTTGGCCATTTCAAATCTCCTTTGGGTTGGAGGTTTGATCTTATTATTCGGGCTAGGTGATTAGAATGCGGGGTTTATGACGCGCTTACGATATTTCGCCATGTCTTTAGGATAGCGCTTAAAGTAGGTTGGCCCGTGACTTCCAATAATGTGCATTAAAATCATTCGGTTACCAGTTTGGTTGGCAATTTCTTCATCTAAGTTGTCTAGCATTGTGACGTCATAACAAGTGCTGCCGTCACATCGGCCTTCTCGCGCAGTTTTATCCAGCTCTTTCTGCGGAATATTTTTCGCGACACCTTTATCTCCTCCATCATTTTCTTTCCATAAGAGGTCGACGCCTGCGCGCTGCAAGATATCGAGGACGTTGTCTTGGTTATCCGCTTTGGTACGATCAAAATTATGACGATCCATATTGGAAAATAAACAAGGTACAGAGACCGCTGTCGCAGTACCACAAGAGGCGACATCACTGAAAAATATAGGCTGATAAGGCGCGGTATAAGCATTGGTATCACGTGTGTAGCCGTAGTATTGGTAATTTTGTGCGCGAGCCGTTTCTCCTAGCACAAATAAGACTAAGGTTGGTTTTTCTGCATCACGGCTATGGGTAGTTTTCGGTTGCTGCTGCGCATCAGCGCCGATAATTTGATACACCACGGGCTCGGTAAAATAACGATCTTTCACAAGACCGTAAGCGCTATAGACAAAGTGAGTGGGGATGATCATTTTCTTGAGGTAACTATTGTTGCGCCCAACCGACGAATAGTTCTGATAATACAGCGCCGCAATAATGATGATGCCGAGTAAAGAGAGCAATATTGATAGCGCTTTATAGCCTAAAAAGCGGGAAATGGATTTTTCTACTTTAAGTGGCGAAAGCAGTAATAGAGCGGCAGGGAGGATGCCCAACGCTGAGATCCAGACAATGGAATAGAGACTGACATAAGAGCCTGCCTCACTGCTATTGGTTTCAACGACATTGATCAACATGTCTCGGTCGACAATCGTGCCGTAATTGTAACTCGCATAACTCACCACAGCAGAAAGGATGAGTAAGACCGCAAAAAAAGGTTTTAGAAAATAAGGCCACGCAAACAGTTGGAAAATAACGTTCAGCGCCAAAAAGAAAAAAATCGGTATTGAGAAGGCAAACCCCCAATTGAACTGCTCAGCAGCCGAAAAAATCTGTGCCAACTTGGCATAAATAGGAATGTTGAGTACCAAGCTGAAATAGAGAGCAAGCAACAAGGTAATACTTGCGTATGAGAAGCGAGGATTTTTCATTGTGGGTTCCATAGCATACCGTGTGATTAGAAGACGTTATGGAACTTATAAAGATCTTTTCTTAATAAAGACTTAAGAAACTTAATGAGTTGGGTAATATGTGATATGCATCTTGTTGCGCTTGGTTGGTAATTTCTTCGTGCTTTGTTGAACGTTAAAAGTGATGGCGTATCACACTATTGCCGTTCGTCTTTAGGAGAGTCCATGACCACCATGGTGGTAATCGATTTCACCGTTAAGCACTCACCAAGCACATCGGCGTGAAAACGTTTATAGGCGCTGAGATCTTTGGTTTCGACGCGCAGCAAATATTCGTTCATCCCGGTAATATTGTGGCATTCGACCACCTCCTTGGCGTAGCGCACATGTTCTTCGAAACTGAGCTGCGCTTTTTTCGTGTGGCTGTTTAAGCCAATTGCCACATAAGCGACAAACCCGACATCAAGTTGGGTTTTATTTAAGACCGCTCGATAGCCTTTAATGATCTGCTTACGCTCGAGATCCTGCACGCGGCGCAACGTGGCGGAGGGCGATAAGCCGATGCGTTCAGCCAGCTCGACATTCGAGACTCGGCCATCAAGTTGTAGCTCTTGCAATATTCTCTCGTCAAATCTGTCCATGGCTTATTTTTATTGCTCAATATTAGTGGTATTGACCAATATAAGCACAATATTGCCAGCCGATACCATTATTATTTGTTCATCATTATTAAATAGAGAAAGAAGATGGATTACACACAATGGTGGCCACTGGTGGCTTTTGCTTTTGTTTCGACCTTTTCACCGGGTCCAAACAACATCATGCTGATGACATCCGGTGCGAATGTGGGCTTTATGCGCACTATTCCGCACATGCTTGGTGTAACGTTTGGTTTTAGCATTATGGTGCTATTGGTTGGTGTTGGGTTAACGGGTTTATTCCATCGTTATCCTATGTTGCAACAAGGCTTGCAAATTGCCTGCACCATTTATTTGGTCTATTTGGCGATAAAAATTGCGCTGAGTAATCCTTCGCAGGGAGAGAAGCAGTATCAACCGATGTCATTTGTTTCGGCTGTACTGTTTCAATGGGTCAACCCCAAAGGTTGGTCGATGGCGCTGACTGCGGTGAGTGTATTTAACCAAAGTGCGAGCTGGGCGCAGTTAATGCTGATTTCATTGGTGTTTGCTTTGGTGAACATTCCGTCGGTCAGTGTTTGGACTGCGGCGGGTAAACAGTTGAGCCACTGGATGAATCACCCAAGTTATGTCCGCTGGTTTAACGGCGCGATGGGCGCGTTGCTGCTACTGTCCGTTGTTCCTATGTTGTAGAGATTTGGTGAGACGTTGCTGTGTGGGAGCATTATCAACGCAGCAAAAAAAAGTGGGTACTGAGCGACCCACTTTGTTTATCTAGCTTGCCTGATATTAACCGTTCGCTATATTGCCCATAAAATTAACGCCAATATTTGCGGTGAGAGTATGCGCAGGCACATCACTAACGGATAGACAGTAGCGTATGCCAATGCAGAAGCGCCACTGCTTTCGTGCAGCGCATTTGCAAAAGCAAGAGCGGGTGGATCGGTCATCGAGCCTGCCAGCATGCCACAGATGGTGAGATAGTTAATATGGCCTAAAACACGAGCCAGTATTCCGACGGTGATCAATGGAATACCCGTGATCAACATGCCGTAGCCCATCCAACTGACGCCATCGCCTTGCACTAAGGTTTCAACAAAATTGCCCCCAGATTTTAACCCGACCACGGCTAAAAACAGCACAATACCAATTTCTCGTAGAGCAAGGTTCGCGCTGGGCGGCATAAACCAATACATTTTGCCAATGCTGCCGATACGCGCCAAAACAAGTGCAACAATCAGCGGTCCTCCAGCTAAGCCGAGCTTAATAGCGGCGGGGAATCCCGGTAGATAAAACGGAATAGATCCGAGTAATACCCCAAGTCCAATCCCAACGAAGACTGGTAGCATCTGCACATGCTGTAATTTTTGGTGCGCGTTGCCGACCATGCCACTGACCGCTTCAATCGCTTCTTGACGCCCGACTAAATTGAGAATGTCGCCAAACTGCAAGGTAGATTGGCTGGTTGGGATAAGCTCAACCCCGGCACGGTTTAAACGCGAAACTACGACGTCGTATTTCTCTTTTAAATCCAGATCGCGCAGCTTTTTACCAAGCACAATCTCGTTGGTGACGACTAAGCGCTGTACTCGCAGCTCCGTGCCGCGTGTCGAAAGTGATGCATCGACCTCTTCGCCAATCACCAAGCGTGCTTTTTCTAACGCTTTTTTATCGCCGACCAGATGAAGCAAATCATTCACTTCAACTCGTGAATCGGGTTTGGGCACGGAAAGGTGTTCACCACGTTTGAGGCGCGAGCACACAATATCGCCATCACTGAGCGCGGGAATGTCTTTTAAGAGCAGGCCATTTAAGTTGGGGTTTTTAATCGCAACGTTAATGGTGTGCAAGCTCTCTTTTTTGTGGCCGTTGTGGATCTCAAACTCTTCGGCTTCGGCGTCAACACTGACACGAAAGGCAATTCTGAGCAGCCACATGGTAAGCAAAATACCGCATATGCCAAAGGGGTAAGCAATCGCATAACCCATACCCGTAAGGTCAAGCATGTTCTCTTGGCCACCTAACTCAGTCAGGATTTGTTGCCCTGCGCCTAATGACGGCGTATTGGTGACTGCACCGGAGAATACACCAAGAATAACGGGTAAAGGCACATCAAACAGATAGTAAAGCGCAACCGTCACCACACAGCCCAGCAACACAATCAGTGCGGCAAAGGCGTTGAGTTTTAGTCCTGAGCTTCGAAGTGAAGAGAAAAAACCGGGTCCGACTTGTATGCCAATGGTGTACACAAATAGGATAAGGCCGAACTCTTGAATAAAATGCAACGTATTGTAGTCAAGAACCACACCCCACATGCCTGTAAAGTGACCGACGAGAATACCGCCAAACAGCACCCCGCCGATCCCTAAACCAACACCGTAGACGCGCCAATTCCCTATCCACAAACCCAGCACAGCTACCAGCGAGAGAATGCTGATAGAAAGTGCAATGTCACTCATGATGAGTCTCCTGAACAATTAAAAAACGGCTGATGGGCAAGCTTAATGAACGGCAGGGGTAGGCGTAAGAACTCGGTTAGTGGTTATGTCTACAGCTGGAGGGTTCAAATACGGCATTGAGAAGTCACCTAGTGAAATGAACTCTCGATGTCGTTTTGTGGTTGCCCTAACTTATGACCAGTAATACTGTAATGAACTACAAATGTTAACTATAGGTATGCAAATTTGTGCACCGGAACGAATATTAAATTTCTCAGATAACTAATTGTTAGATAAGAGTTAAATTTATCCATTTCCTGTGCGTTGCTCACCACTATTTTTATCGAGAAAATAGCCCATACCGCGTTTAGTTTTAATCAGTGCTGATGAGAAAGGGTCATCAATTTTTTTGCGTAGACGACGCATATACACATCGACTACGTTGGTTAGGGGATCTTGATGGAGACCCCAAACATTAGCAAGAATCCGTTCTCGGCTAAAAATATGACCAGGTTTATGCATCAATAGCTCTAATATGGAGAGTTCTTTGGCGGTTAACTCAATGGCTTGCCCTGCCCGTGTTACGGTCATGGTTGATAAGCAGAGCGTTAAGTCTGCAATGTGTAGAGTGGGCATTGGCGCAGAGTCAGAATGTCGACGTTGCAGCGCATCTAGGCGAGCCAGTAACTCTTCAAAATGAAAAGGTTTTGCCAGATAATCATCCGCACCAATGCGTAGGCCCCGAACCCGTTCTTCAACTTCGCCCAGTGCAGAAAGCATCAAAATGCGCACATCAATACCGGCTTCACGTATTTGCTGACAAAGAGTTAATCCATCGGTGTGCGGAAGCATTCGATCTAAAATTAAAATATCGGGCTCGCCGCTTATGAGTGTTTCAAGTGCGTATTGCCCATCATTTAGTCGCTGAATGTGGTGACCTTCTGCTTTGAGCCCTCGCTCAATAAAGTTGGCAATTCTGGCATCATCTTCAATTAAAAGAATTCTCATGATTCTTCCTCTTCCAGTTCAAAGGTAAGTGTAACGGTTGTGCCTTGAGCCAGTTGGCTTTGGAATGCGATGGTTCCGCGTTGCTGTTGCACAATGTTATAAGCCAGCGTTAAACCAATCCCCAAGCCATCAGGGCGATAGCGTTTGCCGTTTTCGGACCGAAAATAGCGTTGGAAAATCTGTGCGAGGTCCTCTTGGTCAATGCCAATACCGTGATCTTGCAATTGAAGATGAAATTGCTGGGGCTCAACTAGCAGAGTGAGCGTAATAGGCTGGTGATGTGGATCATAGCGCAATGCATTATCGACGATAATTCGCACGGTCATCAGTAGCTTATCTAAATCAGTATGAAAGATCCGAGCTTGCCAGTTTGCCTGTTGTGGGTGAAGGCATTCAAGTTGCACTTGATGCGCGTGAGTTAAAAGGGTGGCTTGTCTCGTCACCGACTGCCATAGACTCTCTAAGGTGATAGGGATAAGAGTCGGTTGGAACAGCTTTTCATCTTGACGGATAAGCAGCAATAAATCGTCGATCCGGTAGGAAAGGTGGGTTGCCGATTCATTGATACGCTGTAGCGTTTGTCGATACTCTTCATCACTATTTTGACGACTGCGAAGGGTAATTTGCGCTTCCCCTAAAATGGCCGTTGCGGGAGTACGCAATTCATGGCTGACGTTCGCAAAAAACTCTTTCTGCTGACGTTTAGCTTGCTCCAATGTTTCGAGTGCATTGGCGAGTTCTTGGGTGCGTGCGGTGACTTCTCGCTCAATGAGTTGACGCGAAGCGATCTCTTTTTGCTGCGCATTTTCAAGGCTTTGTGCCATGTAATTAAAATGCTGCGCTAGGGTTCTGAGCTCACTTGGTCCGCTGACCGATACTCGATGGTTAAGATGGCCTTGTTCTAAAGCTGAAGTGCTTTTTACCAGTTCCGCTAACGGTTTGGATAAGGTGCGCAGTAACCAGCCTCCGAGTAGCAAGCCAAAGACTACCCCCAGTGATGATAAGGTTACAATGACATTTTCTACATCAGATAATGATTTCATCGCTGCCGCTTCATAGCGTGCAGTACGTTGCTTCTGTAGAGAAATAGCTTGATTTAGCAGCTGGCGTAGGTCGGTATTATCCACTTTATCAAAGGTGTCACTGAGTAAAAGCCAGCGATCATTATTGTCTGTGATTTTTGCTATTTCCCAGGAGCGAAGCGCTGTTTTTAATCGTCCAAAGTTAGTTTCAAAGAGAGAAATGACTTTGATTTGCTGAGTGATCTCGGCGAAGTCTTGGTTGGTGATACCGTGTTGTTGTGCTTGCTCGGTTAGCAAATAGAGCTCGCTGAGCAAATCTTCAATTTTTGAAAAGCGCATGTCTCGTTTGAGCGTGCTGCCATCTTTGGTCAATAAATATTCGGCAAGCCAAATTTTTAACTGCTGTTTTTCCGTGCTCAACTGCATAAAGCTTTGCAAGATTTGATTGGAGATCTGTCCGCGCTGAATGTGCTCATTAGCGACGTTATTTGACCATAAAGCGGTGCCAGCTTGGGCTAAGATTAGGGTGAGTAACAGAGCCAGTACGAGAGATAATTGATAACGAAACATAATGATCGCCGCATAAATTCAATAGATGAGCAGAGTAAGCGATCCGTTGGTATTGGGTAAAGAATATTCATCTGAAGTTAATCTAAGCGCATGCTTTAGGTTCATCGAGAGGCCGTAAATTACTCCCATCAACCACATTACTCCCATCAACTAGATAATTAGATAAGGTCTTCATCATGCAACGTACACATAAAAGAATTTCTATTTCAGCATTATTACTCTGCGGGTTGTTACCGCTGTCCGCTCAGGCTTCTGACTTATTGGTTAATAACAATATTAGCCATCAAGAGGTGCTTGATGCCCAGCAAGCTTGGGGAGAAGCGTTAATCAAGATAAGCCAGACTTATGAGCAAAAAGGTCATGCTGAAGCGAAGAAGTTGGCAAAGCAAGTATTAGACCAAGCGTATGGCTATCAACAAGGTGCGGTGCTTTTCAAACCTACGCTTGCCAGTGGGGAGCAAACCTTTCGTACAGAAGCGGACGGAGCACTATCGTATTTTGTCGGCAGTGATAAGCAATACCCACAAGATTCTGGCTTTGCACTAAAAGGTTGGAAGGAGTATAGCTTTGATAACGCAGCAGTCTACATCAACGGCGATGTGGCCTTAACCATGGGGCACGTTAAGCTCATCGACAATAAAGGAAAGAAAACCGTGGTGGATAAAAGCTGGGCATTTAAGAAAGATGAACAGGGCCAACTGCGAATTGTTCTGCACCATTCATCACTGCCTTTTCAACCTTAATTGAGGGGAAAACTTTTAGATGTGGGTGATGGTAATACACCCACATCGCAGACCTTTCTGTTGTGCCAGTTAAACGCCAGCACGCTTGAGCAGGCCAGCCATCAGTGGCGAGCTTGAACGAACCTGTTTTGATTTGTTCTGTAATGTTTTAGCTAGCGTCGGGTTATTGATGCTTTTGGCAATGTAGGCCATTGAATGATAGAAATCTCCTGCGGATTTCATTTTATTGGCGTCATTTAATGGTGCTAACAACTGCACCATGGTTGTGCCACTCATTGCTTGTTGGGTGGCGTACTCTTGTACTGCATCGAGTAGAAGATCGAGATCGACCATCGCTTCGGCACTTTCCACACCATGTTTTTTCATCTCTTTGCGGTTACGTTTACGCATTTGCTTAATGACAAAGGCCGGTTTGTTGAGCTTTTTAAAAGTAAAGTAACCAAGAACGACTGCAAGCACGACACCGCCCGCCACATAACCCCAAATAGAACCGGAAGATTCAACAACAGGCTTTAGGGTTTCAACGGTAGTGGGTGTATCAGACATTATTATTTCCTTAGAATGCAGCTTCAAAATCAGAAGCTATTAATTAATCTGGCAGGGGGAAAAGCGCCTTGCGATGAATCAAAGATCCATGAAAAGGAGAGCTTCTGCCTCACATTACTCTCTTTTTGGGGTGAGGAGGCAAGAAAGCAAGTCCATTTTAGGGATTATTAATGAGTTTGTTGATAATTGTGCGAGTTGGTCACACAAATTACGCCATTGCCTCTGTGTGTATGAGCTTAGCGAGGTGATATAAAGATTGAAATGCACAGTCGTCATGAGGTTTAATGTTACAGTAACATTAAGTTGGAAAACAGAATAAAAATGAGCAGTATGCAACGTAAAACTAGGCCTACCCTGCAAGATATCGCAGACCGCGTGGGGGTGACGAAAATGACCGTTTCCCGTTTTCTACGCGACCCCAATTCGGTCGCATTGGCAACCCAAGAAAAAATTGCCGCAGTGATTGAAGAATTAGGTTATATACAAAATCGCGCCCCGGCGATGTTGTCGAAATCGTCAAGTAAGGCGATTGGTATTCTTCTGCCTTCCTTGTCAAACCAAGTGTTTGCCAATTTAGTTCAAGGGATTGAGTCGGTAACCAAAGCAAGAGGTTACGATACACTTATTGCCCACTTTGGTTATAACGTGCAAGAAGAAGAGGAGAAAATTGCCTCGTTGCTGTCGTATCAAGTCGATGGTCTTATTTTGACCGAAACGCACCACTCCGAACGTACCATCCAAATGCTAAAAGCGGCGGGTGTGCCAGTGGTTGAAACGATGGAGCTGCCAGACAAGCCGATCAATATGGCGGTGGGGTTGGATCACGAACAGGCCTCGTATCATGTGGTGACGCAGATGATTGATAGTGGCAAACAGCATATTGCCTATCTCGGTGCGCGTCTTGATACTCGAACGCAGTTGCGGATGAATGGCTATGATCGTGCAATGCAAGATGCAGGCTTAACCGCAGTTCATATCCTAACTCAAGAGCATTCAAGTTTTACTCTCGGCGGTGATTTACTCGAACAAGCCTTAGAAGAGAGGCCAGAGATCAACGGCATCTTCTGTACTAATGATGACATTGCAATTGGTGCCATGATGAAGTGTGCACATCGAGGGCTGAAGATTCCTCAAGATATTGCAATCGTGGGGTATAACGCGCTCGATATAGGTCAAGCGATTTCGCCAAAGCTAACCAGTGTAGAAACGCCTCGGTTTGAGATTGGCAAGAAAAGTGCTGAGCTATTATTGTCCGCACTGGCGGGTGAAGTGATTGAGCAGAAAGTGTTCGACTTAGGCTTTAGTGTCACCGATGGCGAGAGCCTGTAGTCAGCTTGTTATTCAGCCATTGAAGTGGTTGGGTTTGTCACTTCAATGGCTACATCAAGCTCATGTTGTATCAATTAGGGTAGAGGAACGAAGCCCCTTGATTGGCGGCAGAGACATTATCTCGGCACACTTTAAACAGATCGCGCCCCCAAGTTTGCTGTGTGAGCTCAGTATCACAAGTGGCGATATCGCGGCCTTCGGTTGGCGTTAAGTTCTCTAATCGGCCTGTCACCGCATCGACGCGGATCCTATCTCCCTCTTCAATAAGCGCAATTGCGCCGCCTCTTAATGCTTCCGGTGAGACGTGAATAGCCGCAGGAATTTTACCAGAAGCGCCGGACAAACGACCATCGGTCACTAACGCAACCTGATAGCCCGCTTTTTGTAAGTTGCCCAAAATCGGCATTAACTTATGCAGCTCAGGCATGCCATTGGCTGCTGGCCCATTGAAGCGGACTACAACCACGCAATCTTGATTGAGCTCGCCGCGTTGATACGCCTGCTCAACCTGATGTTGGCAAGCGAACACTTTGGCGGGCGCTTCAACAATGCGATGCTGCTCAGCCACGGCAGAGACTTTGATCACCGCTTGCCCAAGGTTACCCGATAACACTTTAATGCCACCAGAGCGCTGAAATACCTTATCAGGTAGGGCGATTACCGAGGGGTTTTTAGTTTGAGTACATGCTTGCCATTCTAGAGTATGGCCCACTAATTGCGGTGATTTTAGTTGATCTGCAAATTCACCAAACACGGGTTTTACGTCGCTGTGAAGTAACTGCGCTTGATGCAGACGCGTCATCAACATAGGTACGCCGCCTGCGAGCTCAAATTCATTGATATCCGCCGAACCATTGGGGTAAACATTCACCACAAGAGGAACGACGTCAGACAGATCACTGATATCTTGCCAAGTCAGCACAATACCCGCCGCGCGAGCAACAGCCAGTAAATGAATGGTATGGTTTGAACTGCCACCAGAGGCGAGCAAAGCCACTAGGCCATTGACTACGCTTTTTTCGGTCACCACCTCATAAAGTGGACGGAAATGCGCCGTGCCATCGCTCATGGCGGCAAGGCGGATTGCGGCATGTTGCGTCAATGCATGGCGCAGTGGGGAAAAGGGAGCGACAAACGCTGACCCTGCCAGCATTAAACCCATCGCCTCAAACACTAATTGGTTGGTATTGGCGGTGCCGTAGAAAGTGCAAGTGCCCGGGGAGTGATACGAAGCGCACTCCATATTCAGCAGCGCGCTATCATCAACCAAACCTGCCGCGTGTTTTTGGCGAACATCGACCTTCTCATCATTAGTAATGCCAGTGGACATTGGCCCTGCGGGAATAAAAGCCGTTGGTAGGTGCGCAAACGCCAGCGCGCCCATCAGTTGCCCGGGCGCAATTTTGTCGCAAATACCGAGCAGTAATGCGCCATCAAACATATTGTGGCTGAGTGAAAATGCCGTGGCTTGTGCAATCAAATCGCGTGAGAACAACGACATATCCATGCCCGCTTGGCCTTGCGTTACGCCATCACACATCGCAGGAACGCCGCCAGCAACTTGTGCCGTGTGGCCAAATGGGGCGAGCACTTTTTTGATTTGCTCAGGGTAATCTTTATACACTTGGTGCGCGCTAAGCATGTCGTTGTATGCTGTGATAATGGCTAAGTTAGAACGCGTTAAATCGAGAATGTGCGCTTTTTCTTGAGAGCAAGAGGCGGCGACGGCGTGAGCCAAATTACCACAAGAGAGTGATGCTTTACCCTTGCCACTGTGCTGCTGTGCCTTGACGCGGTTGAGAAACTCATCACGCAAAGTACGGCTACGCTGAATAATTCGTTCGGTGACGGCTGTGATGGTTGGGTTTAAGGCTGTACTCATGCTGACACCTTTTGACCATCTAAAGTGAGCTCGCGCAATGCCACTAGGGCGCGCTCTACAACCTCATCAATATCCGTATCGATATCAACGATAGCGACTTTCACTTCGTTGTCGGGGCGCTCTAACGTATTGAACTGGCTTTCCACCATGTTCGCTTTCATAAAGTGGCCTTTACGCGCTTGCATGCGCTTCATGATTAAATCAAAACTGCCATCGAGAAAGAGAAAGGTCACATTTTGGTTACCGTCACGGATTTGATCGCGGTAGGTTTTTTTCAACGCAGAGCAAACAATCACGCCGTGCTCATTTTTACTCTCTAAGCTAAAAGCCGCGTCACGGATGCGCTCTAACCAAGGTTTGCGATCGTCATCATTTAGCGGCTCTCCGCCTGCCATTTTGAGAATATTGGCTTTTGGATGAAGGTCGTCACCGTCGATGAATTTCGCCCCTAATTTCTGGGCCAGTTTCGCGCCTACAGTGCTTTTTCCGCAGGCGCATACGCCCATTACAATAATGCTACTACCAGTCATACGGACTCCTTGAGTGGTATTCTGAGCTGGATCTCATTTTTTAAATTCACTTGGAAATATGACTTTATCTTATCCATGTTATCGGTAACATGTTACCCGTAACTTAGAGATTTGTGAACTGAAACACAAACAAAACAATACGTGATATAAGGTGAAGAACATGGAATTGATGACTCAAAGCAGTAACCCTGCTTACCTATTAGCAATCGCGGGATGTGCGATTGCAGCACTACTGATTTTAATCATGAAGTTGAAGATACACGCCTTCGCTTCATTAACCTTAGTCAGCCTCGGCACTGCAATTGCCACCGGCGTTGCGGCGGAAAAAGTGGTCCCAACTATGATGTCTGGTTTTGGTGGAACCCTAGCGTCTGTTGCTTTGCTGGTCGGTTTAGGTGCGATGATTGGCAAAATTTTAGAAGTGACGGGCGGTGCTAAAGTGCTGGCCGATACCTTGATCGGCCGCTTTGGTGAAGAAAAAGCGCCGTTTGCACTGGGTATTGCTTCATTATTGTTTGGTTTTCCCATCTTCTTTGATGCGGGATTGATCGTGATGATGCCGATCATCTTTAGTGTAGCGAAGCGCTTTGGTGGCTCACCATTGAAATACGCGCTGCCTTCAGCTGGTGCTTTTGCCGTGATGCATGCCTTTGTGCCGCCTCATCCTGGGCCAGTTGCGGCTTCAGATCTTTTAGGTGCTGATCTTGGTCTGTTGCTGATTGTTGGTATCTTGGTCGCGATTCCTACTTGGTATTTTGGCGCTTACCTCTTTGGCCTGTATGCGGGTAAGAAATTTGATATTCCACTCTCTAAAGCGTTTTTTAATACCGAGCAAATTATTGATGAAAATAAATTGCCAAAATTTGCCACGGTATTAGCGATTTTAGTGATGCCTGTGCTGCTCATCTTTATGGATACAGGTCTTAATACCCTTGCGGTAGCAGGTGTGATTGACGGCAAAGCGCCATTGGTTGAATTCTTACGCATGTTGGGTAAAACCCCGGTGGCCCTGTTGCTGACTCTGCTAACTTGTTTACTGGTGTTTGCCAAAGATTTTGGAATGAGCAAGCTGGAAAAACTGTGCAGTGACTCGTTAGCGCCTATCTGTGCGGTAATTCTTGTGACAGGTGCGGGCGGCATGTTTGGTGGTGTGTTGCGCGCCAGTGGCATTGGCCAAGCATTGGCTGACGTGTTATCCGATACAGGCATGCCTATCATAGTCGCGGCGTTTGTTATCGCAACTTGCTTACGTGTGGCGCAAGGCTCTGCCACCGTGGCACTAACCACCACCGCCGCTTTGATTGCGCCAATTGTGGCACAAACCACGGGTTTGAGTGAGTTGGATTTATGTTTTATCGTGATTGCGATTGCTGGTGGTGCAACGGTACTATCTCACTTTAATGACTCAGGCTTCTGGCTGGTTTCTCGCTTGATGGAAATGGATGAGAAAACCACACTCAAAACTTGGACTGTGATGGAAACACTGCTTGGTAGCATCGCGTTTGTGATTGTCGCTGTCCTAAGCTTCTTATTATAAAAAGCGTTTTACTATAAGGTTATGAAATGAAAACTCTTGAACAACGATTGAAAGAAATCAAAATCGTCCCTGTGATTGCGATTAATGATGCTAGCCAAGCGGTCCCTTTGGCCAAAGTATTGGTTGAAAATGGGTTGCCATGCGCGGAAGTGACCTTTAGAACAGAAGCGGCTGCAGAATCGATTCGTTTGATGCGTGCCGCCTACCCAGAGATGCTGATTGGCGCAGGGACAGTACTGACCACGGCGCAAGTAGATCAAGCCATTGAGGCGGGCGTGGATTTTGTAGTCAGCCCCGGTTTTAACCCAACCACGGTGAGATATTGCCAACAGCGTCATGTGACAATTGTTCCGGGCGTCAACAACCCAAGTTTGGTTGAGCAAGCGATGGAAATGGGTTTGCGCACATTGAAATTCTTCCCAGCAGAGCCTTCAGGTGGCGTGGCAATGCTCAAAGCATTGACGGCGGTTTATCCGGTTAATTTCATGCCAACAGGTGGCGTTAGCCCAAGTAACGTTCAAGATTATTTGTCGATTAAATCCGTAGTGGCGTGTGGCGGTACGTGGATGGTACCGACAGATCTAATGGATAAAGGTGATTGGCAGGGAATTGCGGAATTGGTTAAAGCGCTATAACCCTTTCTATTTTCTTTAAGAACAACGGCTTGCTTCGGTAGGCCGTCTTTTTATTCCCTGCGCACCTCCGACCATTAACGATAAAAGTAATCGAGAGTAACGCGCGATCAAAAATCTCGTTACAATCGTTCTCCTACTCATTTCACGATAAGCTAAGCTATGTACGCAAACCGACGCGCAGAATTAATTTTAGTTATCACGACCTTATTGGCTGCTGCGGGCTGGGTGTTTTCCAAACAAGCTATTCAAGGCCTACCGCCTTTTGGCTTTATTGGTGTGCGCTTTCTTTTAGCGTCGCTGTGCCTACTGCCATTTTGTCTTAAAGCGCTGCGCCAAGCTTCACTGCACGATTGTTTAAAATCGATGAGTGTGGGCGTGTTGCTAGGTGGCTCGATTTTTTGCTGGATCCACGCGATTTCCATTAGCGACACGCTAGGCGAGGGCGCATTCATCATGAGCCTCTCTATGCTGTTTGTTCCGTTATTAGCATGGCCGCTGTTTGGCACTAAACCGGCGCGCGCATTTTGGTTGTCGCTACCCATTGCACTGATTGGGCTTTTTTTACTGTCGTGGAACGGGGAGTGGGTCGTCGCGACCAGTCAGCTGTGGTTTATGGCTGCGGCCTTTAGCTTGGCATTACATTTTAACTTTAACAGTCGTTTTTCGGCTAATCTGCCGCCGATGTTGCTCACTACATTACAACTGTTTGTTGGCGGCTGCCTTGGGGTATTACTCTCTTTACTGTTTGAGTCATGGCCAGATCACATAAGTTTGATGACATGGAAGTGGCTTGCTCTGAGCGTATTACTCGCCACCAGTTTGCGGTATTTGATGCAAACCATAGGTCAAAAGCACGCCAACCCCACCAATGCGGCGATATTAATGCTGCTTGAGCCAATCTGGACACTGGTTCTGAGCGTGCTGATTTATGATGAATCGATGCCAGCGAATAAGATTTTCGGCTGCGGCTTGCTGCTCTGTTCGCTTCTTTTCTATCGAATGGGCCATTTTCGTCATCGCTAAAAGAGCCAAAGCGTGAAGCGAAATTAAGTTGCTAGAGAGCTCTAAGAAGCATTGAGTTTCTTTGCCTTTTAAGGAAGAAAACAGACATTACGCACTTTGATAGCGTAGGGCCATCACGTTTGATTATCGTTTTTGGACAAACTGATTCCCTCTTCTTGAAGGGGAGGTTTTGTTGCTGACGCTCTTTAACCCCCTCCTAACCTCCCCCTGAAAGGGGGAGGAACAGAACAGTTGTCAGCTTCCGCTCTAGAGCATAATTGGACACAAATGAGCTGCAGCTTTTGCTAAATTAGCAGTTAATTGATTAGCAGAGGTATTGCAAAACTTCTAATGTCGTGAACATAATCATTAAGGCTCTACATAAATTAAGATAGGAGCTACTACATCAAAGCGTATCACCGAAAGCTAGACACTCTACTCAGTCCACGTAGGGAACTAGTAAACTTAGGGTGATACACCCATGTATACAACAAAAAAAACATGATCAGTTTTCAATTAGCAAAGCTGGCCAAAATGCTGGGTTAATAGTGAAATCAATGTCTACCTTTTTTTTGATGATTCCAAGCATTAGATTCATACTGTAGTTAAAGTCAAATATATATTTATCATTACCTGAAACATTTATCCCTAAAAAACCATACCAAATTAGGAGGTTAAAGATTCTCTCGATATTACCTTCTTCTACGCCATAATCTAATAAAGCTTGTTTTACATCTAGCCTTTTAAGTTCAGACGAACTTTGTATAAAGGCATATAGTATATCTTCCACACCTTCTTCAACATCATTAATTTCATAACTAATATCTGTCAATAAATCAGTAGAATAAGCTTCCAATCCTTTTTTAATATCTTCTTCCTCAATCCTATTATGATTGAGTGTATGCGCCCCATGATCCCACGGGGCGTTTTAATTTGAATGTGAGAAGTTCCAGGGAAGCAGTGAGTTGATATCAGGCTCAGACTTTGCCAGCTCTTTCATACATTTGACCATGTAATCGTAGAGTATCAGTCCGTTCGCTTTCGCCGTCTCGATGATGCTATACAGCAAAGCACTCGCATCAGCACCAAGCGGATTCGTCGAGAATAACCAATTTTTTCTGCCAATGACCAGCGATTTGATTGCGCGTTCCGCTCGGTTGTTGTCGATAGATAAATGCCCATCTTCAACATAGCGTATCAGCTTAGGCCACTGACCCAAGGTGTACTTGATGGCTTTACCAAGAGGACTCGATTCGATGACTTTCTGCGTGGTTAACCAGTCATAGATGTCATCCAACATCGGTTTAGCCTGCGCTTGTCTTTCTGCCCAACGCTCTTCGACCGAAGCCAGTTTTAATCGAGATTCAAGTGCGTACAACTTTTGGATTTTGGCTAACGCCACATCCGCTTTACCTGTTTTACCTTTGCCCTGAAGCTTCTTCGCTTCCATGAACTTACGACGTGCATGAGCGAAGCAACCGACATTGGTGACGTTGGTTAATCCATCATAAGCCGCGTAACCATCACTTTGCAGATAGCCTGAGTAATCACCCAAGAAGTTCACGGGGCACACTCTCGCGCGACTGTTTTGATAGTCGAACAAGACGATATTTTTCATGTCAGGGAGTTTAGCTTCAGGGGAGTCGGCTCCCGAGCAGTACAACCACATATAACATTGCTTGTCTTCCTTGAGCACATTGAGCGGCGTTTCATCGGCCTGAACCACCACTTGTTCGAGTAAGTGAGTCTTCAGTGCCTGATAAAGCGGTTTGAACTTTTCACTAACCTGGATTACCCACCTGGCCATGGTCGTTCTCGATAACTCGATACCTGATTGGGTGAACAAGGTTTCCTGACGATACAGCGGAAGCGCATACTGATATTTGCCTAAAATAATGTTGGCAAGCAGACTTTCGGTAGCGAAGCTTTTGGGGATGATACTTATCGGTGCGGGTTGTTGGTGAATGTGGCTTTTTTCAGCCTCTTGTTCACACTGACGACAGGCGTATTTCGGGCGAACATATTCCAACACTTTTAGGACGGCGGGCGTGAACTCAAGCTTTTCACTGCGGTCTTCGCCGATTTTATGCAAAATGTGTTGGCAGCATGAGCACTGTTTGTCGTGCTCATCTAGGTCAAGCTCGATAATTTCACGTGGCAAGTCTTTAGGAAGCGGTTGACGTTTACCACGACGTTTGATTGTCGTCGTGGTGATAACCTCATCTTCTGATCCGCACCACCAGTTTTGGACACCTAATTAAGTGAGTACAATCACTAATGAGGTGAACCATGACAAACAAGAAAAAACGTATTCTCCATTCTGCTGAATTTAAAGCAGAAGCACTGAAGCTAGCAGAAAAGCTGGGAGTAGCTACGGCAGCGCAGCATCTCTCGTTACACGAATCCCAGATCTACGGTTGGCGTAAAGCAGCCAAGAAAGATACTAGCACCAGTCAGCGGGAAAAAGATCTAGCCGCTGAAGTCGCAAAGCTCAAAAGGCAATTGGCCGAGCAAGCTGAAGAGCTAGATATCGTAAAAAAGGCCGCCACCTACTTCGCGAAAAATCTAAAGTAGATAGCTACGAATTTATGCTCGAACACCTGCTGTGCTTCAGTGCTGTCCGCATGGCTAAGGTGTTCGGGGTTTCACGAAGTGGGTTTTATTACTGGATTAAGCATCGCCACAAGGCCACTCAGCGCGAGGTAACTCGCCAAGAGCTTGATACGAAGGTCAAAAAGGCTTTTGACAACAGCAAAGGCCGTGATGGTTCAAGGCGTATCCAGAAAGAGCTGGCAGAGAACGGTGATAGCCGTAATGTTAAAACCATTGCCGCTAGTATGAAGCGTCAGGATTTAACGCCGAAAGCGGCACGTAAGTTTAGGTGCACTACGGATAGCAAACATAAAATGCCAGTTGCTCCGAACCTGCTAGCTCAGGATTTTAACGCGGAGGCTCCGAATCAAAAGTGGGCGGGAGACATCACCTATGTTGCGACAAGTGAAGGCTGGCTGTATTTGGCGGTAATTATTGACCTTTATTCAAGGCAAGTAGTCGGCTGGTCTATGGATACCAGAATGACCGCAACACTGGTCTGCGATGCATTATCAATGGCCTTGTTCCGTCGTGGGTTCCCTGAGCAGGTGATCGTTCATAGTGACCGAGGTAGTCAGTACTGCTCAAAAGATTATCGAGACATCATAACCGCTTATAATCTAAAGCAAAGTATGAGTAGGAAAGGAAACTGCTGGGATAATGCTTGTGTTGAGAGCTTCTTCCATTCAATGAAGGTTGAAGCGATCCAATATGAGCCGATCATGACGCGAGACGAGATGCGTCAAACGCTCTTTGAATACATCGAGGTTGATTATAATCGGACAAGAAGGCACAGTGCTCTTGGGTATCTAAGTCCAGTTAACTTTGAAAATAAAAATGTCGCTTAATGAAGTGTCCAGTCTGGCTGGAGCAGATCAATGTCTCAGTTTTACTATCAGGTAGCGTTATGCCTTCTTGAAATGCCTCGGCAACATTTCCAGCAAATTCGGCTATGAACTCGTTAATATCATTGGGGTGGTATATGGTTTTAACAAAATCTCGATAGTCTAGTGGGACAGGTTCTTCTCCATTTTGAATAAGACAAAGTGCTTTCCCCATACCATCAGATAACCCCGCGATAAATGCTCCACGCATATTATTTAGTTCGCCACCATTTGCAGTACTAGAAAGCAATGGAACAACGACACCGTGGGATTGAGCTACTTGACTTATTGCATCATTGGCAGATAAGCGGGGTTGTTCGTTGGGGTCGAAAGAACGAAATAAATACTTAGCTTTCTTAATTCTAGAAACTATCCGTGTTGCATAATCAGTTTTATGCTGCCCTTCTAATAGATATACAGGAGATCTGGAGTTGATTTTATTTGGTATTTTAAGAGGGTTTACTGTCTTGGCAGCGTCAATAAAGCTAGAAAGCTGGTCAGAATTTTCGTATGTGCTGTACCCTATAGTGTCGAAAATACCGACATCTCTGATTGATAAGCCCAACTCTCGGATTGATGAGTTTTTGACTAATAGAACTCTTTTTCCTTTACCAATTGCATATCCAATCTCATAGGTAACGTTGAAATTTAATATTGATATATCAGCCAATAAAAAATCACACTCTTCAATTTTTGATACAACTTGTTCAGATATGAAATGACCTACTATATCGAGTGCCTTCCAAGATTCTACAGCTACATTCCCCTTAGAGTTTACCTTCTGGATCGAAGATTCAATGGTATCCCCAATATCCCTCGGTTCTGCTGCGTACGCAAAGAATCCTTTTTGCTTCATAATATCCTTCAAGCCTCGTCGTCCCACACACCCTGGTGATCCAGTCTACAGTGTAATCGTAAAATATTGCAATTATCTCATGTAGTTATTGATGGTCGAGTCTAACTTTCTTGAGAGAATAGTAGAATTAGTAAGCCCTGAATGTTGTCGGCTCTCTAGGGTGAGAAAAGTAGGCCAAATACTCATTCGTAAAAAGGGGCTGATAAGTGGGCTAACTTTGAAAGGGGCAAAAACGCGTCAGCTAAAGGCGCTGGGCAATGGCGTAAAAACATTAAACCAGTTGGCTCAACGGTGGGTAGATTTCAGACTTTATGATATCCGCAAGCTAAGCTTCATCGTACTTCCCCGAATCTAATTCAGTGAAAAACTCATCGCCTTCCATTAAGTCATCTTCTTTGATATCCAAAAACCGAGAGCAAATTAGTCTCATTTTATCTTCTTCCGTAAGAGAATCATTTTGCTCTAGGCTTAATGCTACTGGTGTTACATTTATAAATTCATCAAAGTGTTTAGTTGAAGGGGGCATTCCCTCAAGAAGTTCTTTTTCTGATGGTCGTATTTTGCTCATTTTATCTTCTCAGTACATGATGACATTAGATAATGGGCTCTTCTCCGCTTAGGTGAGCTTGATATTTGGGTAAAAAGTTGAGTGTGTATCGGGAACCGATGTTTGTCTGATCTTCAATTTGAAATAGTCTGTATCTCTCACCCCTCTTGCCCTTCGTCTGAGTAAGCCAATCGAGACATTACCTGCTTCTACCCGAGCGTTAGTCAGTTTGTATTTTCCGTAGTTACAAATACCCACTTTTCTTTCCAATAAAGCATCGGCAAAATTAATTAAGGAAAGTATTCTGGTCGATTTGGCAAGACGACACCAAGCTTCTAGAGCTGCCACCATTGTTTCGTAATCGGGTTCATCCCATATGGCTTGTAGCTGCTCTTTGAGCATGTAAACAACGCACAAAGTCTTGTTGCTCTCAAGTAAGTCATCAAGTCTGTCAGACTGCCTATCATCCAATTTGTGAGCGTTTTTCAGTAGGAGGAAGAGCGTTCCTTTCAACATTTTTTTTTCGTCGTGAGAGCCATTTCTAAAAGCTTTTGCTCTCTCTTTTTTGATTAAGATGCAGTAGTTCTGCATGACATGAAATCGGTCAAAAACAATATCAGCATTGGGAAGCATTTTCCTGACCGCCGACTGGTAAGACTGGCCCATATCCATTGATACTGCTTTGATTCCTGATTTGGTTTCTTCTGATAGTTGCTCAAAGAAGGAGATCAGAACTTCTGCTTTTCGGCCATGTTCAACCCAAATTAAATGCCCAGAGACGAGGTCATAAACAACCGTCATATAATCGTGTCTCTTGGCTCTGGCAACTTCATCGACGCCAATATGAACCAAGTTATTCAGTTTCTCGGGGTCTAATGCTGGTAGGCTTGAACGCAAGTATTCCCTATCGATATTTTTTACTGTTTCCCAGCGGATTCCTAAATGTTGAGAGACGGCATGTATGCTCATATGGCGACATAACCCACTGATGAACTTGCAAAAGCGAGCGGTATAACGACCACCTTTAGCCACATATTCAGTCTCTTCGATCAACCGTCGTCCTTCTTTGTCTCTAGTTTTAGCCAGCTCAACCTCAATCGTACAAGGTCGCCCACTCACAGGTAAATCTTGAAGACGTCTTTTAACGTAGTGATCGACGGTGCAGGAAGTCCCTGATATTGGCTCTTTGACTTTATACCTACGATCTCGACGACAGCGAACGAGTACGCCTTGGGACATTTCTTCTATTGAACAAGATTCAACACACTGGCCTTTAAAGCTAAATAACGAGGAAGACAAAGACGACAAAATAGACTACTGACTTATTTTTAAAATAAGCATTATAAATCATGTGATTATGATGAATGAGCCTGTGCATACAGACTCATGAAAGCGGAGAAGAGCCGATAATGTATAGCATAATGAGTTACCAGCAAAACGCTGTAAACCACTCGATAACAAGGTTTGGGGCAGAAATGAGTTTCATGGAATCGTAGATTTGTACTGCATGAATTACCTCAGGCATGGAAAACTCAGACAGGCAAAAGGCAAGATTCATAGAGAATCAATGCGTGGGTTCATATCGACGCTATTTTGATCGAGAAGGGCAGTTCAAGTAGAAAAATCAGGCAGGGGATACGGCTCCTGCCTGAGGGCGGTACAGCTTAAAAGTGGTAAGCGACGGTTGCGCCAACGAGCCATTGGTTTGCGCTTTCTACGATTGGCGAATTGGTGACATCAGAGCCTAAACGGGTGTAAGAACTGGTTTGGGTGATTTCCCAACGGTCATTAATTGGGTAAGCCAGTTTGTAACCTAGGTTGTAAGAGAAGTCGCCACCTGCATGGTAAGCTTTACGCTGTGCGGTCGCTTCTTTGTCTTTCACACCGAAATAGTAGTTGTTGTAATCCGAACTCTGGTAACTAATGCCCGCAAAAGGTACCAAATCAACAGCACCTAAATCGATGACATGGAAGTAGTTAACGCCAGTTTTGTAGCCTTTATTTTCGTTGAGAATATCGTGTTGGAAGTAGGTCGATACGGTACCGTCACCCAGCGCGATATCGGCGTTTAAACCCAGATCAATCGTGGCTTTACGCTTATCCATTCCTTTAACGCTGTTTGCCGAATCTTGGTCATAAGTAACGCCGCTGCCCGTCAGGTAAGTACCTAGATTAACGACATCCCCTGTGTTACCAAAGAAGCGGTAGTTAATACCGGTGAGGTCTGCATTCAAATCTTCACCGTGGTAGCCAAAGTTCAGCAAAGCGCTGTAAGACTTGTCTTGATCCTTGAGTAGGTCAGTGCTGCCAAAAGCACCCACTTCCGCAACCCATTGACCTTCATGAGTATAGATATTGCCGTTACGAATGTACGTTTGGGCAGCTAAAGTGTTGCCCGCGATAAGCGATGCTGTAATAAATAGTGCGATCTTTTTCATTATGTTCTTCCATTTAAGGGCTTATGTTTGGATGTGAACACTGTACAAAATCGATAGAGAGGATAATATCAATAGCTTGTATGGTTATGTCTGACTTTTGTCAAAGCGGCTTATTCTTGCCTTACTCGTTGCAGTGGTTGGCTACGTTCGCTTATCCGAATCACATAGCCTTTCAGGTTTGATTTTGTGTGGGCAGGGCTCTGTTTGCTTGGCGCGGTGTTTTTTATTTTCAGACCGCAAATCCTCGAAGTACTTGCGAAAAGTATTGGCTGATTGCTGGTGAGTATTTGGCAGGCTATCAATATTTAAGAGGCAAATGCCGGATAAATAAACTCGTAAAAAAAGCCGTTGTGTGGGCAACGGCTTTTTATGGGATTATTCGCTGAATTTCTTAAAAATAATCGAGGTGTTGATGCCACCAAAAGCAAAGTTATTGCTCATTAGGTATCGCACATCCAGCTCACGTCCTGTGCCTGTAATGTAATCAAGATCGCCACATTGCGGGTCGATGTTATCTAGGTTAAGGGTTGGATTAAACCAACCGCTGCGCATCATTTCTAAACCCAACCAAGCTTCAACCGCGCCACATGCGCCCAATGTGTGACCAAAATAACTTTTCAACGAGCTGATCGGCACTTTACCCAACGCGTTTGCGGTGGCGTGACTTTCTGCTATGTCTCCCCGGTCGGTCGCCGTACCGTGGGCAGAAACATAGTCAATTTTATCTGCACTTAAATTGGCATCACGCAGCGCCATCTCCATACAGATTTGCATGGTGTCCATTTGTGGTTGAGTGACATGGGCGGCATCGCAGTTGCTGGCAAAACCGATGATTTCTGCGTGAATGGCGGCACCGCGTGCGATGGCGTGTTCATACTCTTCAAGCACTAAAGTTCCTGCGCCTTCACCAATTACTAAACCATCACGCTGAGTATCATACGGGCGTGGGGTGGTTTTTGGCTGGTCGTTTTTGAGGCTAGTGGCAAATAAGGTATCAAATACGGCCGATTCGGTAGGGCAGAGCTCTTCACCACCGCCCGCCACCATTACGGTTTGGTAGCCGTGTTTGATCGCTTCATACGCGTAACCGATGGCTTGGCTACCAGACGTGCAGGCGCTACTGGTTGGAATGACGCGGCCTTTGAGCCCGAAAAATAGGCCTACGTTCACCGCGGCAGTGTGAGGCATCATCTGCACATAAGTGGTGGCGGTAATGGCTCGAGTGGTTTTTTCGTTGAGCATGACACCAAACGCACCGATGGCATCGGTGCTGCCTGTTGATGAACCATAAGCGATACCGGTTTGGCCGTTAGTCAGCACTTCATGACCAATTAAGCCCGCTTGTAGCAGCGCATTTTCGGTGGCAACGGTCGCCAGTTGTGACACGCGGCCCATACCTCGGACTTGCTTACGTTTGTAGTGGCTAGGCAGTGTAAAGCCCATTATTGGCGCGGCGAGTTTTGTGTTTAAACCCTCATACTGCTCATAGGAGGGCATATATTGAGTGGCATTTTCACAAGCTCTGAGTTTTGGCTCAATACTGGCCCAGTCATTACCAAAAGCAGTCACGCCGGACATGCCTGTAACTACAACGCGACGGATCATACTAAGCCTCCATTAACCGAGATAACTTGGCGAGTAACATAAGCGGCAATATCAGACATTAAATAGCTCACAAGGCCTGCGACTTCTTCAGGTTCACCCATGCGGCGTAAAGGAACTTGTGGCAGAGCGTGTTCTTTGACGTGCTCCTCCACCATGCCTGTATCGATTAAACCCGGAGCAACGCAGTTGACGGTGATTTTGCGCTTAGCCAGTTCAAGCGCGAGCGATTTGGTCGCGCCAATCACGCCAGCTTTGGCGGCGCTGTAATTGGTTTGACCACGGTTGCCTGTGATGCCCGACACCGACGCTAAAGTCACAATGCGCCCACCTTGGCGTTTTTGCACCATTGGCATCACACAAGGGTGGAGGACGTTATAAAAGCTGTCTAAATTGGTGTGGATTACACCATCCCATTCTTGTTCTGTCATGGCGGGAAACGCCGTGTCACGAGTAATGCCCGCGTTATTGACCACGCCGTAATAAGCACCATGCAGAGCAATATCGGCTTCTAATACTTCGCGACACTGAGCTCGGTTGCTTATATCAAATTGAATCAATCGGCCTGAACCACCGTTTTGCTCGATGGTCGCTAGTGTTTGCAGGGCACCTTGTTGGTCGCCCATGTAATGGACAGCAATGGCAAAACCATCTTTGGCGAGCGCAATCGCAATCGCTTTGCCAATACCTTTACTTGCACCAGTCACTAATACGTGTCGGGTCATGCTTGACTCCTTATTTTCATCTCTTCTAATTTTTGTTCTGATGGCACATACACATTTAATTGGCATTCGGCCAAAAGCTGGTGCTGGTGCTCTATTCTTGCGCTAAACACAGCCATACCATTGTCTTGCATTAGTTGTTCAGCATAGATATCGAGCGTTTGCCCTTTCAAGAATGCATCGCACAGCGCGCGATAACGGCGACTGCCGAGCAGAAAGCCAATCGGTGGTTGAATGCTTTGGATAAGTGAATGATACCCAGACCACGCGGCAATAGCTTGTGCCATAAACTCGATACCGACATAGGCCGGTATGCTTTGTGTCGTTGAGTCAAAAAACAGGTGGTGCGATTCAATATCCACTTGGCAGTGGATAGATTCACTCTGTACCTCAAGCGCGCGGTCGATCAAAATCATCGGCGCTTGATGAGGCAGCAGTTGATCAATTGCAGGAAGCTTTGTCATTAACGTAACCAAAAATGAGGCTAATATTGTTGCCACCAAAAGCAAATGAGTTGCTCAAAATGGCCTTATTTTCTAAATATTGGGTGGTCTCCACCAGCGTAATATCGATGTCTGGCGCTTTGTTAGCACAGCGCTGAATGGGCAAAGGCAATTGGTATTGCAGTATATGCCAAGCAATGGCAGCTTCGGTTGCACTGGCCGCGCCGAGCGTATGTCCAGTGAGTGGTTTGGTTGAACTCACCGCAACGTGCTGGCCAAAAACGCGGAAAATCGCTTTACTTTCCATGCTGTCATTGAGCGGTGTTGCGGTGCCGTGAGCGTTGATATAGCCGATATCACTGGCGGTTAATTTGGCATCTTGCAGCGCGTTACGCATCGCCTGTTCTGCACCGTTTCCATCTGGGTGGGGCGCAGAAATATGGTGTGCATCGGAACTGTCGCCAGCGCCCAATAGCGCAATGGCGTGAGCGTGTTGCTGAGACGGCGTTTTACCCAGCAGCATAAAAGCGGCAGATTCACCAATGTTGATGCCATCTCGCTGTGCATCAAACGGTTTACACAAACGTTGAGACAATGCCTCTAAACCGTTAAAACCATTGAGTGTTAAGCGGCACAAAGTGTCGGCACCACCGACAATCACCGCATCAACCAGCCCTGCATTAAGCATTCTTTTGGCGGTGATAAAGACGCGGCCACTGGACGAACAGGCGGTCGAAATGGCGTAGCAGGGGCCGCTTATTGCAAAATAGCGCGCGATAAAATCACTGCAATTGCCTAATTCCTGTTTGTAGTAGTGGTAGCCGCTTGGGAATTTGCCCTGCTCTAACTTGTGGGTGAGTGCGATTTCGCCATCAGCAATGCCGGACGTGCTCGTGCCAACCACCACTGCAATGCGATCTGCGCCATAGGTGGCAATCGCGTGGCGGACGCTCGGTTCGATTTGTTGTAGTGCAGAAAGAGCAAGTTGGTTGTTGCGCGTATTGAACGCACTTAGATGCGCAGGGATTTCTGGTAGTGGCTCACTCACTCGGCCTACGATGGTTGTGGTGCCAGTATTGAGTGACGAGCAGTCAGCCACCATGTTGTCACAATAGCCCTGCGCCAAACTTTGGTGAATGTGCGACGAGTCACTCCCCATCGCGCAGTGAAAACCGCAATCTTGGACATAAATAGGTGAGCGAGAATCAATAGGAGAAGTCGTGGATGAGTTCATGATAGCTATCTACGGTTGTGTGGGCGGCAAAGGGTGCTGGGCACTGAGTGTTTTAATCGTAATGGTGTAATTCAATAATTGATTGTGGAAGCGAATATCGCCCTTCATCGCGAAGGGATGTTGATAATCAATAACAATCACTGTTTCACCCAGTTCATTGATGAGTGTTCGTCTATTCTCATCATCAATGATTTGCCACTTTACCTTATTTAACGAGGCTTCCCAAGCATTTCGCGGCCAGAGCGTGATCATCAGGTTAAAGAGTATCTGTTCGGGCTTCGGCAAGGTGTTTTCCAAGCCATTGAGTACACTGGTCTTAATAGTATCTTGCTGATAATTGAGCGATAAAATCCGCGTTCCCCAAGATGAAAACCCTGCCAGCACAATCTTGTCATCGGTCACCTGCAACTGGACCGGAAGCTGTTGGTTATGCTGGCCGTTATCATCTTGCCAATGGGCGCTGATCAACTGACTTGCCGTGACTTGGTACCCAAGTTGCGCAGGTTTGGGCAGAGTAACGAATGTGTTGGGGCTAATTTCTACCTGCGTGGAGGCTTGGTTTGGCACTAAAGAGCAGCCAGACAACATCAGTAACAGCAAGGGCAGCGCACGGCGTATTCTCATCATCATAGTTTTTCCTCATGCGCTTTCATGGCGGCAGGTTGTGATTTGATCGCCATTGGTGAAAGCAACCAAGCAACGAAAATGCCGCTCAGTACCGTCAAACCAAAACTGTGGATGGCGTGAGTTTGGCTAAGAGCAAGCAGACCAAACGAGAGCAAAGTCGTTAGTGCCGAAAGGGTTATGGCAAGCAAGGTACTGTGACTGCGGGCTTGTTCGGCAAAAAAGAGCGTGTAATCAATACCGATACCTATCACTAACACCAGTGCTAATAGATTGAATAAATTGAGCGTAGAGCCTGTTGCGACGGTGACGGCTAACCCAGCGATGCAAGCAATCAGCGAAGGTAACATAATGCGAATGCTATGTTTCACGCCGTAGCGCCAAATAGTGAGAGCGCTGATCAAGGTCAGAGCCAGCGCAATTAACTCCATCACTTTAAGGCGATACTGCCCAAACAGGGTTGAGATCTCTTCGGTTTTATTCAAATAGGCGTAGTCGCTATTTTTCGCCGCAAACTGCTTAATTACTGCTGCTTGGTAAACCTCTTTCAACAGCACTACCGCCGCCACTTTTTGCTCAACTTCACCTAAATAAAGAAAGCGCAGCGGTTGGGAAACATCATGGGCTAAATAATGCACCAGTGTCATGGGCAAAAATGACGCTTCAAGTTTAGGAGCCGAAGATAGTTTCAGCGTTTGAGCCAGTACTGCGCCTTGGTTTGCGTACAGTGCTTCAACCAGTGCGTAGTTTTCTTGCTGACGCTTAAGCGAGCTGATGTTTTGGCTTAAACTTTGGTAGCCAGAAAGTACGCCTTGTTGTTGCCATTGTGAAAATTGCGTATCTAATTTTTCTAACTGCTGCATTAATGCTTCATCATCGTTGGCACTGACGACCAACATCTGCTGTGATGATTGAATACCAGTCAAGGCGCTGATTTGCAGCTCTTGCTGTTTCAAGTCGCTAGGCATGGCTTGTAATTGTCGAATGTCATCGTTGTAGTGCACTTGCGTCAGGGCAAGGCTGCTGATGATCAATAACGCCGTGGGTAGGCCCCATTTAACCCATGGCTTTTGCCAAAGCGCAAACCATAAAGACCAATAAGTGATGCCGGGAAGCGTTCTCGATGAACTTGGTTTTTTGGCCAAAATCGGATACCAAGCCACGACCGTCGCGTAAGCGGCAACGAGCCCTAAGGCGGAAAATAGCGCTAACTGTTGTAAGCCGGGAAAAGGGGCGACCAGTAGACCGAGATAGCCAATTAAACTGGTGATTAATCCTAAGGTAATGGCAGTCAGGATATGCTTTAGTCCTTGCACGCTGTCCCAGTGTTCATTTGCGGCAAGGCGATCGGTCAGGTAGTGAAAGGCGTAGTCGATTGAAACGCCAATCAGGCTGGCCCCAAACACTAAGCTAAACAGATGGATCTGACCAAAAAACGCGGTGGTGATCACCATGGCAACCACTAATCCAACGGATACCGAGAGCAGTGCCAACAGTAAAGGCATGGCACTGCGAAAAACCAGCATCACCAACAGCACAATGCCGAGTAATGAGAAAAGGCCAATAGTGCTGATTTCTGACTTAGCACTTTGAGTACCAAAATCGGCGTAAAATAAAACACCAGTGTGATAAATGTCCGCACCGAATTGTTGCTTGATGCGTTGTTGCCATTGAGCAATATCGGGCACCACTTGTTGCGCTTTGAAACTGTATGGTGAGTCGTTGAGCTGTGCGGTGATCAGCACGTATTTTTGGCCTTGATACTCGCGGGTTAAGTATCCATCTTGCAAACGAAAATGAGACGATAGCTGGCTAAGTTGTGCTAAGTGGTCGCGAAATAGCAGAAAAGGGTCGTGACTGAGCTCTTGCCCTGTTACCCCAGAAAAAGGGTTATATAGGGCTTGCACCACCGCTTGCACTTGTTGTTCGGGATGTTGACTGAGCTGATTGCGTTGCTCGCTGGTGAGCAGTTGTGCTCGATGTTGAAAGTAGTAACTGGCCCAAGCGCTCTGTTGAGTGGCATCGATTTTCCCAACCACATCCTTGAAATAGCTACTCTGCTTGAGCTCGCTTTCTAGCGCTGTAACGGATTTGAGTCGGTCAGCCTCATTGGGCGCAGTGACAATAAAGACCACTTTATCGCTCATACTGGCAGTGACTTTTTCAAACGCTTGCTCGGCGAGCACACTTTGCTGGTTGACCGGCAGTAGCTTAAGGATATCCGTCTCGATCGGTGAGGCTGCTGAAAAGAACCACTGCTTGAGTAGTAAGCCAAGACAAAGGGTCACAAAAGCCAACCAGAACAATGCCAGCCGGTTCGATTTAGAAGTTAAACTGTGCTTGCTCAGCATGGGTTAAACGCTCTGGCTGGTGGTTTTGGTTAGTAAACTGAATCTCGGTTTTGTCGCCTCGCACTTCTTGCAGGATCAAACCATCAATGTCATCTCGCCCCGTTAATGTTATCGAGGTAAACACCGAGCTCAGTGGCGCATTTCTCGGCGTTAAATTTAACTGCCACTGGCCATCTTCGCTGTGCAGCGTCATCGTAAATTGTTCATTCAATTGCTGTGTGTCACCATGAAATACCGACAAAAAGAGATGGCTGAAATAAAACGCCATTGGGTTCTCTTTTTCGGTAATCACCTGTGGTGGTTGGTTAGCAAAAGTTTGGCGAAGCTTATCTTGAGTTAGCACCAAATTAACTGGAAATGGTGAGTTTTGTTGCCAAAGTAAGCCATTTTGTTTATCGAGCAAGAATTTCCCGGCTGACGACAGTGGTTGTTCGAACATCTCAATATGGCGGAGTTGAGTAAACTCTCCGCGTACGATCTGGTGTTTCGCCAACTGCGCTTGCAGTGAAGCAAGGTCGGTCACCTGCGCCCAGAGTAGGGGCGAGAATAGAGCTAAAGTTAGCCAGAGAAAACGGCGCATCATAATTTCCCATAGGTATGCCAGTGCTGCACTTTGTCGGTAAATAGCGTTGGTGAAGCGAAACACATCTCTTGCGTGTCGATGCGAACCGCTACTTGAGTGGTGTGCGCTTTACACATTCGTTGCCCGGTCTGGCTATCAAAAATCATGTAGTCAACACGCAAGCGATTTTCCCATTCTGTCAAGGTCGCTTTGACACGAATCGTATGGTTGAACGGGATCGCTTTCACGTACTTCACGTGGGTATCAATCACCGGCCATAGGTAGCCCGACTGAGTCATCGCGTGATAGCTGTAATCAATTTTTTCCATCAGCACGCGGCGTGCTTCTTCAAAAAAACGAAAATAGTTGCCGTGGTAGATAACGCCCATTGGGTCGGCATCTTGAAACGAGGTGACTAAAGTCACCTCACTTTCCAATGGATGGAGTACATCGCTCATCGCGCTTCCTAGTAAAGTGTCCAGTGGCGTTGTTGAATGCGGCTAATAAAGTGGCGCAAATCATGTTCTAGCGGACGATCTTCCACCACAAAGTCAAACTCTTGTAACACGGCTAAGCGCATCTGCTTGATATTGTGACTCATGTGTTGCTCATCCAGCTCATGATGACGTTTGCGCAATTCTATTGCTTGGGTCGCTGCTAACAGCGAGGCGGCCGCCACTTGTTCTGTCAGTTCAAGCACACGTAGACAATCACGTGCGGCAATGGTTCCCATGCTGACTTTGTCTTGATTGTGACACTCAGTCGAACGTGAAAAAACGCTGGCAGGCATGGTATGTTTCAAGGCTTCGGCCGTCCACGCTGAAATGCCAATCTGCACGGCTTTAAAGCCGTGGTTGATCGGTTTTCTTTCGCCTTCTGCGCCAGTTAAGTTAAACGGCAAACCGTTGTTGAATTTGTAATCCATCAATTGCGCCATTTGGCGATCGAGCAAATCGGCTAGGTTAGCAACCTGTGTTTTTAAGGTATCCATTGCCATGGCAATGTGGCCGCCGTAAAAATGGCCGCCGTGCAGTACGCGTTCATTATCGCCATCGATGATGGGGTTGTCGTTGGCACTGTTGAGCTCATTTTCAATCAGTTGACGTAGCCACGGCAGTGCATCTTGTACGGTGCCAATCACATGGGGTGCGCAGCGCAATGAATAGCGATCTTGCAGGCGATCACTGTTGCGAGGTGGGCGTTCTGCTTGTAAGTCATCGCGTAGCCATGCTGCGATTTGTTGCTGACCAGGATGCGGCTTGACGGCAAATAGTGCGGCATCAAAATGGAAGTCGTTACCCTGAATACCGACAGACACCATGGCGGTAATTTTGGTGCAGAGTTGAGTTAAATACTCGGCGCGTTTATAGGCTAAACAGGCCAAAGCAGTCATGACTGATGTGCCGTTCATCAGCGCTAATCCCTCTTTTGGTTTTAGCTTGATCGGGCGAATACCTAGTTCGTGAAACACATCTTGAGTTGGGCGCATCTCACCTTTATAAAGCACGTCGCGCTCACCAATCAGTGTGGCCGCGAGGTAGGAGAGTGGCGTTAAATCGCCGCTTGCCCCGACCGAACCTTCTTGTGGAATACGAGGGGCGATATCGTGGTTGATCAAGGTGACGATTTGGTTAAGCAGTTCATGGCTCACACCAGAGACACCTTGCGCTAGTGAACACAAGCGTGTTGCTAATACTGCGCGAGATTGCTGATGGCTTAATACCTCGCCTAAGCCACAGCCGTGAAAGCGAGTCAAATGCAGTGGTAATTGGTCTACTAGATTCGGCGGAATGGCAACGGTACATGAATCACCATAGCCGGTGGTTACACCGTAAATCACGCCTTCTTCTTTTAAAAGTCGTTCTAGAAAAGCGACGCCGCGATCAATTTTAGCGGTGAATTCCGCTGAAGAATTGAGGTCGGCCTGCGCGCCTTGCGAAATCGCGACAACATCTTCAATGGTGAGGCGATCGACGCCAAAAGTTATGCGGTTATCTGTCTGAATCATCATGCTGCTGTTTACTTAGAGTCCAAAAGTTGAAAAAGTTATACCACTGCAGTGGAGCTTGCAGTGTGTAATGTTCCAGCCGATCAGCGTAGCGTTGTACTACCTGCGCTAGCGCCGCTTGTCGCTCTTTTCTCGGTAAATCTATGTTGTCGCTAAAGTGCTCGAAATAGACGTTAAAATGTGGAGTTTTAGAACGTTCGTCTCTTAAGCCAAACAAAAGGTAGACGGGAGCTTTCAACACCGAGGCCAACATAAAAGGGCCTTGTGGAAACGGCGCGGGTTGGCCTAAAAAATCGGCCCATACGGCTCGGGTCTCTTTGCTGGTGGACGTTCTATCTCCGACGATCACCACCCATTCTCCCTGCTCTATTTTCTGTTGAAGCAAAATAGCAGTATCGGGGCCCAAACGGCTCACTTGAATGAGGTTCAGTTCTGAGTTGGGATTGATCGCTTTTATTACCGCATTGAAGCGTTCGGCGTGCTCGGTGAAGACTAACGCATTGATCTTAATATGAGAATGCCGACGTCCCAGAGCGCGGCACAGTTCAATATTTCCAAGGTGAGATCCTAAAAGAAGCACACCTTGTTTTCGTTTTGCTAAAGTTTGGAACGATTCTTGACCATGGATGGTCAAATTTTTTACCGAAAAATCGCCTTTCCATGCCGCCAATTTATCCAGCATAGTGTGGCCAAAAGAGAGCAGATGGTTATAGCTAGAGAGATGATTTGGCAGCGTGATTTGGCGACGGTTTGCGTAGCTTTGTAAGTGCTGTAAATACTGTTCAGAGGCTTGGCGAGCTTGTTTTCCAGTAAGATAGTAATAGCTCATTACAAGTTTCAGCATCAGGTTAAAAATTGGCCGACCGAGTAGGCTATATACCGCCAGTAACGCTTTAATACCCAGAACCGTTCCTCGTTCTTGACGCTTTGACCAGTGCTGGTTTGGCTCTGCACCACTTTTGTTGTGCCTGCTTTGGTTGCGTTTCAGCAGTTGAGGAATACGCGGTAACATGCCAAAAAATAATTTGCTGTGCATCCAACTGATTTTGACGTTATCCCATAGTGCATCGAAATGAGAGACGCCTCCTTCAGGATAAATGACGCGGGTTTCCACAAAATCGATATCGACCCCGTGCCAATACATGCGAACTAAGATTTCGATATCGAAATCCATGCGCGTGCCGATCTTATGGTTATTGAGCACCTCAACGGTGAGGTCTACAGGATACGCGCGAAAACCACACATACTGTCTTTGATCGTAAAGGATAGCGTTTCAATCCAAACCCAAATATGCGTTGCGTAACGGCCATATAAACGCGCTTTGGGTACGCTGTCATCGTAAATCGGCTGACCAGAAATTAGGTGGTTTGGATGTTGCTTTGACGCGGCCAGTAATTTAGGCAGCGCTTGTAAATCATGTTGGCCATCGGCATCAATTTGGATGACGTGACTAAACCCCAACTGCTGCGCTTGGCGAATACCAGCCATTACCGCACCACCTTTGCCTTGGTTTTGTTCTAGGGTAATTAGGTGAACATGTGTTTGCTGAGCGACGTTGCTCAACACCTGTTTTGTTTGCTGATTGCTGCCATCATCAACCAGTAAAATGGGAAGTTCAAATACGCTGAGTGATGAGACCACTTCTGCTACTGTGCTGCCGTGGTTGTAGCACGGAATTAAAAAACAAGCTTGATAATCAGCCACAGATTTCACCCAACTTCATTTTTCCTGATGAGTGAATGATGTTTAAACCCTCACGCTGTGAACTATAACTAAACGCGAGTTTCTGTTTTTCCTCATCCCAACTTAATGCCAGTTGAACGGTCATGTCTGGCAAGATAGGTTCTTGGAATTTGATCACTTCCATACCTTGAAAGCTTGTGGGTACAGATAAGTATTCTCGTGCATAGCGCAGTGCCCAATCGATTTGGGTAACGCCTGGCAGCAATGGAAAATGTGCAAAGTGTCCTGAAAAATCAATAATGTCGGCGTCAACGCGCAGCGTCAAATTCACCGTGTGAGGCTGAGTTTCAGCACATAATAATGTGGGTGTTCTTTTGGCCATAATCTATTGGGCTTCGTTATTTTTATGGTTGGAATAGTGTTTCTAGTTCAGCAACAAGGCGCTTACCTTGGCTGTTGAGTGGGATCTCTTTTACCACTCTAAAGCGTCGAGGTACAGCAATAGGTTCTAACCATTGGCGCAGTTCAGAACGCAGCAACAGCCAGAACTTCCCCTTTCCAAGTTGAGCTAATTTTTCAGTGCCGCAGGCTGACAGTACAATCGCTGAGATTAAGATCAAACGTTCACCGTCTTGTTGTGGTAACACGGCTGTTTCACTGATCCACGGCAGTTGTTCAATACGCTGTTCCACTTCAACCAGTGAGATCCGTTTTTCTTCGATTTTGATGATGCGATCGGTGCGACCTTTCAAGGTAAAGTGCCGCTGGTCGGAAAGCTCACATTCATCGGCTGTTTGATACCAATGATTTGGATCAATATGTGCAGAGCGCAAGGCTAAGCAGTGCTCGCTGTTAAGTCTTGCTTCAACAGTAGGAAAAAGCTGCCATTGCTGCGTTGCACTGTGCTGTTGCCGAAAAGCGATACCGCCAGTTTCCGTACTGCCATACACTTCGATAGGTCGTTGCCCAAACAGGGTTTTTGCGTGACAAGAAGCAGAGTAGGGAAGCGGGCCACCGGAAGAAAACAGTGTGCGCAGTGGGCTTGGCTGGTGCTCTTGTGATAAGCGTTTCAATAGCGCAGGGCTACTGATCAGCACAGTGTCCGGATGCGCATGTGCGGTCACTTGTTCTGGAAATTCCAAGTTGTGGCGGGCAAATGCTCGCCCTGCACACAGTGGCCATAACACACGAAATAGCAGCCCATAAATATGTTGATGAGAAACTGTACTTTCCACTTTTGTACCAATGAGCTGTTCGCCCCAAAGCTGCTCTAAAATGGCGATTTCAGCTTCAAGCTGCCGCAGTGTTTTGATGATAGCCTTAGGCTGACCGCTGGAGCCTGACGTAAACAGCGTCACGGTTTGTGTCTCTAATGAAAGTGGTGCAAAACAAACGGCTTCATCGCGCATGTCGTTGGGTAGCGCTAAATAGTTAAGAGAGAGAGTTGGCGTAGAATTGGGTATTGTTATTGCCTCATCACACAGCAACAACTCAAAGTGTTGGCTCAGTTCTGCCAGTGCCGCAGGTTGATAATTACCGGGCAGAATTAATGATTTTTGCGTGTAACAGACGGCGAAAAAACCGACTGAGAACCGATAGCTATCGCCAGCACACAGTGCAATATGATGTTCATTTCGCGACGCTAATTGCCGGCTTAGTTGGCTAACATCGGCGACAAAGTTTGCCCAGTTAATGGTGTTATTGAGGTCAAAAGCAACACAATGCGAATCGTTTCTTGGTGAGGAGAGTAACGTTGCAAGCGAGCAAAAATCGGGGTTGCCGAAAGTCATAGCGTACCTAGCCTTTGCGAATCCGTTGTCTTACTAGCCATTCCGTTACAAAGAGGCTGCCAGCAAGGAGATAACTGATCAATCCGTTATACAACGTCCAGATCTCGATAGATTGGAAGCAGGTATAAAGTGCGATGGCTCCATTCATGATGAAGTAGAGGCACCACACTTTAGTGACCGTGCGTGTGTACTCAATGCCACTTTGAGGAAGTTCAGGCTCTTGCAGCCTCGCCAACCGTTCAATCACTGTTTGCGGTTGCGTCAGGCTCAAGGCAAAAAGAGCCAAAAGACATATATTAACCACAACAGGGTAAAACAGTAGCCAACCATGCTGCTGAAATAGCATCCCCAAAGTCACCAAAGTGATACCAACGAACCCACTAAGCCAAGCCAGTTGCTTCAGTTCTTGAAGCTTGGCTTGCCAACCAGAAAGAATTCTTAAAGCGAAAATAGCGGCTAAGAAGCCCCCTATAGCTTGCAAACCAAACTGATTAATCCCGAAGTAGACCGCGAGTGGGTAGGTAAGCAGGACGATTGCAGACAAAATCGTCAGCAATCGCCGCATTAGCTTTCCTTAACAAGTTCAATAACCGATTCCACCACATCATTGACGGTGCGAACGGTTTTAAACTCTTCAGGCTTGATTTTTTTGCCAGTCACTTTTTGTAAGTGAACGACAAGATCTACAGCATCAATACTGTCGAGATCGAGATCTTGATAAAGGTGAGCGTCTGGTTGAATATCGGCTTCATCAATTTCAAATAGTTCAACGAGAGCTTCTTTAACTTGATCAAATACTTGTTGTTGGTTTACTTCTGTCATAACGCTATCTATTTATTAGTGGCTAGTTTGAGATGAAATATAATTTGCTAAGTTTGCCACTGATGCAAAGTGTTGGCGAGTATTGGAGTCATCAGCGTCAATGACGATATTATACTTCTTTTTAATGGCCAAACCGAGCTCTAAAGCATCGATAGAATCTAAACCTAACCCATCACCAAAAAGTGGTGCGTCAGTTTCGATATCGTTAACAGAGATATCTTCAAGATTTAGTGCGTCGATAATGAGCTGTTTTATTTCTGTGTGTAGTATTTCCACTTCAACCTACTTATATAATGTTCTAGCCGTTTTGAACAAAACCTTGATATACACTTCCCCACTTAAAGTTGCAGCGGTGTTGGCTACGTTCGCTCACCCCAATCATACCGTTATCTATACGGATGGGGACTTACTCACTTTCCGCTTCGCTGCAACTTGACGTTATGGGGCGATAACTTCAATAGTTTTGTCATTTCTGGTTATTGTTTTGGGGGAAAATCACCTCTGCAAGGTGGCGATTTAAACGTCGTGCTGCAGTGGTGGGGTTATCAGCACCTTCAATAAAAGGTGTGACGGCAACTTTACCCTTTATCTCCACATGGAAAAAGGGTTTGGTTTTAGGAACTTGGTACCACTTTTGCTCTTTTGTGAGAAAACTCGGAGAAACGGTAATATGTACGATGCGTAAGTCTCTTTGAGTTCGGATTGCGATTTGCGCCGCACCGCGCTGCAATTTGGGTTTAACGCCGGGTGTGGTTCGCGTGCCTTCAGGGAAAATCAATAATACGTTTCCGCGACTCATGCGTTCCTCGCACACATTTAACAAATCATCAGGTGTTTCATTTGGGATATAACCTGCGGCTTGAACAATCCGTTTCATAAAAGGATTGGCCCAGATAGCTGACTTAACCAAGCAATCGCACTGATGAAGTTGTGATGCAATGAGAACATAATCAATTAAGCTTGGATGATTGGCGATAATAAGGCAGCTTTTATCCTGTTTTAATAGTTCAGTGTTGGTTATTTTATAGTCGATGGCACCTGTTAATTTCATCAACTTACAAAATATATTGAATGAGTTTTGGATTGATTTTTGAACTTTATATTCTCGACGATCTGTTTGCGATGAAAATAATGCAATCAGTGGGATAATAATAAAACTCAGCGTTAATCCGCCTAAACCAAATATAAAAAAACAAAAACCTGTAGCAGCAATACGCCAGTAGCGGTTGAACTCTAACATTTTCCTTGCCATTTCCAAGCGCTTTGCGAGCCCTCAATGATCCATTCAGATTTTTCTGATAAATAGTGGTGAAGAAACGACAATGCTTGCGGCTGTTGTGGCTTGGTATCAGATGTCTGCATAGAGAGTGTAAAATCTGAACCGTGAGACAGGGTTAACCCTAAGGCATAGCCTTGAAATTGCCACTCTTCGTATTGTTGGTAGTCGCTAGGTAATGGCTCATCAAAATCAACCAACAGCACTTTGTGACTAGGGTGCCCATTTAAATAGAGCCAAGCTTCTAATATGGCACTTTGAAATGTGTTTTGTGCTGCTGCAATCGAGGTTAACGGGATCGGTTGTTTTGAAGCGATGGTTGCTAGGCCTGCCGCTGTATTATGAACAGATTGTGAAAATGCCATTGGTGAGGCTTCTTCGCCAGTTAATATTGACTTCACGATTTCAACGCTACGATGAAGTTCGCCATGACGACATGAAAATACCATGTAATCAATATGTTGTGATTCTATGGCAGTCAGTGCAGTCTGCACGGCTAATTTGCTCAAACTACTCATTCTGCGGCGCATCATTGGAGGAATATGGTCTGTGTTGAGCGTATTATCGTCAGGCCATATCTCTTCTCTCGCCCAATTTTGCCAATCAGAAGGGTGAGATAAGCCTGCAGAATTTGCAACCCAAGTATCAATATTTAACGTGATTATTTGCTGTTGATTTGACATAAGATATTGCATTGTTTTTGATAGGGTTAAATACTATGGCACAAGATTATTCTTCGCAACTATAAACGTTTGTATCCTTGACTTAAATATTGATTTTTAAGAATTGACTCGAACTTAGATTAAGTGTTTGGATATTGTTCACAAATTAAAGTTAGGTTTTAATGTGTTAAATCAAAAAATAGATCCTTATAACGCTTTAGAGGCAAAAACCGAAGCTCAAAAATTATCTTTTGCCCCCATCGTTTTTCATACGGCGCGTACATTACGTGACTTAGGCATACTGGCTGCATTAGATAATGCTGGCGAAAAAGGTTTAAACGCAGAACAAATTGCTCAAGAAACGAGCGTGTCAGAGTATGGCGTTAAAGTATTACTCGATATGGCCATCAGTGCCCACATTGTTTTATGGGATAAACCGAATTATTCATTGGCTAATCTAGGCATTTTTTTGCTGCATGATGGGATGACGCAAGCCAATATGGATTTCACGGCAGACGTTTGTTATGCCGCCATGATGCACTTAACCGAATCGATCACCGAAGGCAAGCCTGCTGGTCTGAAAGAACTCGGCGATTGGGATACCATCTACCAAGGTTTATCGCGTTTGCCCCAGCAAGCTAAAGAGAGTTGGTTCAAATTCGATCACTTCTATTCCGATCGTTCTTTTCCTATTTTGCTGAAAGAAGTGTTTCGTAAAAAACCGAAACATTTGGTCGATATTGGTGGCAATACGGGTAAATGGGCACTGCAATGTTGTCACTATGATTCAGACGTTGAAGTGACGATTGTGGATCTGCCACAACAGTTGGAAATGGCGATGGCTAACGTGCAGCAACAAGGTTTTACGCAGCGTATTCATCCTTTTCCAGCCAACATGCTCGATAAAGAACAACCGTTACCAAAAAATGCGGACGTGTGGTGGATGAGCCAGTTTTTAGACTGTTTTTCGCCAATGGAAATTTTGAGTATTTTAAAACGCGTTCGCGCCAATCTTTCTGCATATTCGACGGTTTATATTTTGGAACTGTTCTGGGATTCACAGAAGTACGATGCGGCTTCTTATAGCCTCAATGCCACCTCTTTGTATTTTACCTGCCTTGCAAATGGTAATAGTCGCTTCTATCGCAGCGAAGATTTCTTAGAAATCGTTCAAGCAGCAGGATTACAGGTGATCAAACGGACCGACAATATTGGCCTTGGCCACACCTTGTTAGAGCTAAAAGCCCAAGCTTAATTAAAATCGATGCGAGTCAATTCATGAATAAAGAGATAACTCAAGTTGTTATCATTGGTGCGGGCCCTTCGGGTTCGACTGCCGCGGCATTACTCCATGCGCAAAACATACGCGTGTTGGTTATCGAAAAAGCACTTTTCCCACGCTTTTCTATTGGCGAAAGCTTATTACCTGCTTGTATGGAAGTGATAGAAGCGGCGGGAATGTTACCTGATGTTATGCGTGCGGGTTTTCAATATAAAAATGGTGCTGCCTTTCGAAAAAATGGTGTATACGCTCAGTTTGATTTTACCGACAAATATTCGAATGGGCCGGGAACCACTTTTCAGGTACAGCGTAGTCAATTTGATAAAGTATTAGCGGATTCTGCTGTTAAGCAAGGGGTTGAAATTCGTTATCAACATCAACTGACGAATATCGAATTTGAAGAGAATAAATCACAATTATTGGTGACGGATCAACACGGTATAACGTATCAAATTGAAGCCGACTTCGTGCTTGATGCCAGTGGCTTTGGGCGAGTATTGCCTAAGTTACTCGATTTGGAAGAGCCATCGTGTTTACCTCCGAGAAAAGCCATCTTTACCCATATCATTGATCATATCTCCCCTGAACAACCAGACTACGACCGAAACAAGATACTGATCTCCGTCCATCCGCGTAATCCTGACGTATGGTACTGGCTCATTCCTTTTTCTAACGGCACATGTTCATTAGGTGTTGTCGGTGAACCGTCGTTTTTTGACGGCTATCCAAGTGATAAAATTGCGGCGATCCAGCAATTGGTGAATGAAATGCCTGAGCTGGCGGAACTGCTTTCGAAGTCCGAATACCCTAATCCTGCTGGTGAGCTAGGCGGCTATTCTGCAAATGTTAAGCAGTTGGCCACGGTAAATTATGCGTTATTAGGCAATGCTGGTGAATTTTTAGACCCGGTGTTTTCATCAGGTGTAACGATAGCCATGAAATCGGCTCAGTTAGCAGTGTCTTGCGTTGTACGCCAACTAAAAAACGAAAGTGTAGATTGGCAGCAAGAGTATTCTCAGCCATTAATGGTCGGAGTGGATACGTTCCGCACTTATGTGGAAGGTTGGTACAACGGCATGTTACAAGAGGTGATTTTTTACCAAACGCCCAATCCAAGAATAAAGCAGATGATTTGCTCTATTCTTGCAGGATATGCTTGGGATAGTAGTAATCCTTATGTCGCTGAGCATCAACGACGCTTATCAAGTTTAGCTGAAATTATTCGTACTTCATCTCATTAATAATATCCGCACCGAAATTATGTTTTGGTGCGGATATGCATCTCACATTCTAATTTTATGGGTTTATTCTCTTGTAAGATTATTCCTACACCGCATTAACGTGTTGATAAATATGTATTTTAATCAATTTTGTTCTGATGCCCTATTCTTGGCAATGACGAGCAGGATCGTTAAACTAGTTGGATATTGGAATCAATATCACGAGAATGAATTTGTTACGTATCTACTTGCTGTTAATTTTAGCAATTAACTTACTTTTTAATACTGTTTATGCCGCCGATTATTTATCAGATTCGGAACGTACCTATTTAAAAACAAAAAAAGTCATTGTAATGGGTGTATTGTCTGAACCTTGGCTACCTTATTGGGGCGGCATTGAGAATACAATCGGTATTCAACATGATTATGCGGTAGGAATAGGAAAAGAGCTTGATGTCAAAATTGAATATCGTAGCTATCAATCGATAACTGATCTTGTTGCTGCTGTGCATGGTGGTGATGTGGATTTTGCTATTGGTTTTAGCAAAACAAAAGAGAGAGAAGAAAACATTTTATTCAGTTTGCCACTCTATAATAACCTACGAGTGATTTGGCTAAGGGACAAAAAATTAAATCAGCAAGATATGAGTCATTTGAAATGGGTTTGCGTACAAGGTTCATCTTATTGTGAAACATTAGAGCAGAGCCATTACCCACACATATTACTAGCACAAAGTTTCTTAGAATCAGCAGAAATGATGAAGCAAGGTTTAGCCGATGCAACGATAACCAACTATATATCACTCAATCATTATATCAGCCCTAATTCTGGATATGACGGTGAGATTATTGCAGATGGTCGATTAGGTGTCGAAATAAATAGAATCATTTTGCCGATGGAAAATAATGAATTAAAAAACATTTTTGATAAACTCATTCTTGCTGAAGCAACTGGAAATACAGCTAATAAGATAGACTCGACTAATATTTATTTTTTGAATAATAAAGACAGCCTAAAATTATTAAGTCAAGAAAATAGCAATCAAATTGTCAGATACACCATAGAAGAAGATATATATCCACTCTCTTATTGTGATGAGGGTGATAATCAGGTGAAAGGATATGTCCATGATTTACTCAAGCTCATTGAGTCAAAAAGCTTCCTTAAATTTCAGTATGTACCGGCCAATGGCAGAGATATTAGACAGATGCTTATCGATAATGAAGTTGATTTATTGCCTTCATTAAATGTCGATGATATCGATAATCGTGATTTTATAGCGACCCCATCTTACACTAATTTGCAATTTGGTTATGTGGTCACTAAAAAGCCTTTTCAACAGAAAAAATTAGCGATATTAGATCGTACTGGTTACTTATATAGCCACTTAAAAATCTATGAAGATAATAAAAAAGTTAAAGTTTATAGAGATCTTAAAAAGGTTATTCTAGATTTAAAATCAGGTAAGATAACCCATGCCTTAATGAATCAAGATATTATAAATCAGCAAATGGCATATCTTGGTGATAAGTTCTTGATACTTCCAGCAATAGATAATGAAGGTTACTCTATTAATATCGGTATGGTCTTTCGAAAGGATGAGTCGATATTGTTTGAAATGCTCAGCCGATCTTTAACTATGGTAACTGAGTCTGAGATTAATGCACTAAAATCACTCCATAAGAAAGTGAATGTGAATTATGGTTATGATAAGCAGCAAGTTATAATCTATTCTTTGATTGCAATGTGTATTTTTTTGTTTTTATTATTTGGAATAATTATATTTTATAAGTTAAAAAGTTCCTTAAAATACAGTCAAATCAGTTCAAAACTTTCAGAAGTTCAAGTGCAATGGCTGACGGATTTGCTCGATAAAATACCCAACATGATCTTTATTTCAGATGTGAATGGGAAAGTAGTGTTATCTAACCGTTCATATAAGCAATGTAGCAAGGCTTCTCTAATTAGTGATGATGTGAATTGCCTCATATGTACTGGCATCGGATCTGTCGATCTGTCGAATAAACACTATCAGATTGATGAGAAATATTATGTCATTAATCATGAATCGATTGCGCATCCCAAGAGTGGGGATACTCATTACTTGACCGTTTGCAGTGATATCACAGAACTCAAGCTCTCAGAATTAGCATTACGTGATTCTAATAATAAGGCACTAGAAGCCGTAGATGCGAGGAATCATTTTTTAGCTGTAATGAGTCATGAGCTTAGAACGCCAATTGCGGCCATGCTAGGGTTGATGGAGATTTTATCAACTCGAATTAAAAACGATGAGAGCCGTTTGCTATTGACGAATGCAATTCGTTCTGCCGAGAGAATTAAGCACCATGTCCATGAGATTTTAGATTTTTCAAAAATGGAAGCTCAGCAATTACAATTAGATATACGCCAGCATAATATTTTAGAAGAGTTATGTCCCACCATTAGAAGCTTTGAAGCGAGTGCTAAGTTGAAAGGCGTTGAGTTCGTTGTTGATTGGGTGCCGACAGCTATTATTTACGCAAAGTTTGATGCGTTACGCTTAAATCAGGTTCTTACCAATGTATTAGCCAATGCTGTTAAATTCACTACGGCAGGTACGGTTTCGATCCACGTTGAATTGACGGAAGAACAGATAGTCTTTGCCGTAAAAGATACGGGGTGCGGAATGAATGAAGCGCACTTGGATTCGTTATTTAAGCCATTTATGCAAGCGGATAAAACCATTACTCGCCAATATGGTGGTACTGGGCTTGGTATGTCAATAGTATCGAATTTAGTCAATCTAATGGATGGTCATATTACGGTTTCCAGTACGCTGAATGAGGGGACTCAAGTAACAATAGTGCTTCCCATTTTTGGTGAGCTGCTATCTGAACCGTTGAGTCAACGTAACTACCGTTGCACTAACGAACGCATTATCGAGTGGTTGAAGTGTTGGCAAGTTTCGGTGAGTCAAGATGGTGTATCCTTGGTCGATTTTGACGCGATAATGACCAAAAAACATCTCTATCCTGACCTTATTATTGATAAGATAAAAGATAGTGAGCAAGTGCTGGTTCAACCGAAAAAAATGAAACTTTGTGGGCATGTTTTGGTGGTTGATGATGACGCTATTAACCGTTTGTTATTAAAAAAACAGCTGCATGAACTTGGTGTACAAGCAACCATCGTTGGTGATGGAGAAGAGGCATGCCATCTTTTACAAAGCGAAGACAGCCAGTTTGATTTACTACTAACAGATTGCCATATGCCTAAAATGGATGGTTTCGCTTTAGCAAGATTTGTTAAAAATTATATTCCGCAAGAGAGATACAAGGTGGTTATCGGTTGTACGGCAGAAGACTCACGGTTGATCGCAGAGAAGGCTCACCAGTCTGGTATGGAACACGTGTTGTATAAACCCTACTCGTTGGCGTCGCTGTATACTATGTTGAGTGGTTATCTTTCTATGTATCCTTTAGTAAATGCTGACTCAAAAAGCTGGCTTGAGAGCTTTTTACCGGGTGAAAAAAGTGAAATTGCTTCTGTTGTGGCAGAATCTTTAGCGGCCGAGGTCGATAGACTCGAAAAGCATGATTCTGATTACAAAATGATAGCTCATCGTGTTAAAGGCTCTGCCGAGGCGCTTCAACTGGATTATCTCGCGAGTCTTGCGGTTAGCTTGGAGCGCGAATTAGAACCACAAGCTGTTGTATCTGCAAAACAACGACTGATAATGGAAATGAAAATCGTGATTACACAAGCACAAGAATGGTTAGATAAACAGCAACGAGTAGATGACGAATGAACATTTTGATTGTCGAAGATGATCGAATTCAAGCCACGAGTTTGAAACTGAAACTCAGACAACTTGGGTTGAATAATGTCGATATTGCAGCAAATGGACACCAAGCGTTGGCTTTATGCTTGCGCAAAGAGATATCGCTGGTTTTTTGTGATATTCATATGCCGGAAATGGACGGAGTTACGCTTTTGTCGATGCTTGGGGATAAATATCCTTCACTCGGAATTATTATATTGAGTGCTGTTGACGATGCCGTGTTAGACCTTACTTATAACATGTGCTGTTTAGCGAGCTTTAATTTTGTCGATGTTTTGCGAAAACCCTATTCTATTGAGCAACTTGAAACCGTGATTCATGCGTTTCATGTGAAGTGTGAACAACAGGCCGCAAGCATTACGCCTATCTCATTAGGGTACAAAGAGATAGAAACAGCATTCAGCGAAGATTGGTTATTCAATTACTATCAACCTCAGTTTGATTTTAAAACGGGTGCCATGGTTGGAGTCGAGGCACTTGTCCGATTAGATCACCCAGTTCATGGTGTATTAAGCCCTGCGCATTTTCTGCCTCTTATTGAAGAGCTGAATTTGATGGATAAGCTGTTTTTAATTGTTTTGGATAAAGCATTATCGGCTTTAGGCAGTTTGTCAGCCGATCTCCAGTTATCAATCAATATCTCCCAGAGTAATTTACAACAGCTGATCTGTGACCCCATTCTTACTCTCTGTCACAAATACGCGTTTCCCACTGATAAACTCACGCTCGAGCTGACGGAAGATCATGTCTATAATGGTACGACAGCATCACTGGCTAATCTTGCGCGTTTAAGAATGCATGGTGTTGGTTTATCCATTGATGATTTTGGCACAGGCTACGCCTCTCTAAGTCAGCTCTCGAAATTACCCTTTACAGAACTTAAAGTAGATCAAAGCTTTGTCCGTGATCTCTCCACCAATTATAAAAACCAGCAACTCACCAACATGTGCTTATTGCTAGCGCAATCCTTAGGCTTGCATTGTGTTGTCGAAGGTGTGGAGGATGAAGATACTTGGCAATATTTACGTCATTTAGGCGTGGATACTTGTCAAGGTTATTATTCGGCGATGCCGATGCCGATTGGCGATCTCGCTGAACTGTATAGCAAAAATATCAGCAAGCAGTTAAGCCATCAAAGTATTGAAGATGGTGTGTATTGCTTATTAGTTGGAGAAAATTCGACTAGCGCTAATGCCCTAAGAAAAATGTTGATGAGAGAAAAACGCGTTACGCAGGTGGTCGTTGCCAGTGATCTCGCTTGCGCTGTAAAGAGATTGCGTGATTTACCTTTTAATTTAGTGGTTGTGGATAGCTACTGCAGTAAAGACGCTAGTTTGCAGTTGCATCAGCATATTGAATCGATGAATTTTAAGGGAAGACTTATTTTTCTCAATGAATATCATGAAGCAATATCTGCAGAACTTGCACATGCGCGCCACATTGTGAAATCAGCTGCATTGACTGACACCATTCAGAGCATAATGGGGGAGGTTGGGCGAACAGTTAATTTTCAACCTAGTTTTCGACTCAATGAAAGACTATCCAGCAGAGAGTTGAGTGTGGCAAATTTGTTGATTCAAGGTTTGACCAATAAGCAGATAGCTAATCAACTGGATATTAATCAGAAAACAGTCAGTACTTACAAAGCGAGAATTCAAAGTAAATTGGGCATTCGTTCGGCCATGGAGCTGATTCGTTACATTGAGCTCGATCATCTTAGTGCCAGTTTGAGCATCGCTTAAACTGAATGTCGATTTGCGTAAGCATTAGATTACACTTTTCGGTGAAAGTGTTTATTTATTATTACCAATCAACACGTTGTTAATTTATTGTTAATCGATTTTAGTGACACTCTTCACGGATTTTATTTTCAGATGGCAGGATTATCCCTTTAAGTTAGATCTAACGTAACTAAGATGTTAAAAAAAGGCTGATTTTCCAGTGAAACGTGCTGAAAATGTACTCAACACTAGATGATTTAGCACTATGGTCTGACCAGATAGCGCTTGGTAACTTTAATTCACTGAGTTTGAGTTAATTGTTGGGCTATTTATCTATTCCATTAGGTAAACCATGGAATTATGCATTTTTTTGCTACGATTTTATGGCAAATTACTTCAATGGTTGCTAATGTGTGCCGCTATCCTTAGGAGTTTTTAGATTTTTCTGCTTAGTTTTTGCGCTAAATAAATCTAAAGTTCTAGCGATGCTAGAGAGCTCTCAAGGAAGTCATGGATGCAAAAATAAAAACTTGGAGTTTATGCATGTATAAAAATAAAATCACCCAAGCCCTTCTTCTAGGGGCGGGTATGGCAGTGGCTGCCACTTCTACTTTTTCTATCGCGGCTGATGTTCCAGCTGGCACCAAATTGGCCAAAGTTCAGGAGCTCGTTCGTGGTAACGGTACTGAAGTCGCCACACTCGATCCTCACAAATCCCAAGGTGTTCCTGAGTCAAACGTTATAAGGGATATTTTAGAAGGTTTGGTCAACCAAGATGGAAAAGGGAATACCATTCCTGGTGTGGCTGAAAGCTGGGAAACAGCAGACAACAAAACTTTTATTTTTCATTTACGTAAGAATGCAAAATGGTCAAATGGTGATCCTGTTACTGCTCATGACTTCGTATATAGCTTACAGCGTACAGTTGATCCCGCTACTGCATCTCCTTATTCTTGGTATATGGAATATACTAAGATGCTTAATGCCAAAGATATTATTGAAGGAAAAAAGGATAAAAGTACTCTAGGAGTAAAAGCTCTTAATGATTACACCTTAGAAGTGCAATTAGATGAAGCTGTCCCTTACTTTGTCATGATGGCTGGCCATACAATTATGAAGCCAGTTCACAAAGCAACTATCGAAAAATATGGTGATCAATGGACTAAGCCAGAACACTTTGTTGGTAATGGTGCATTCAAAGTTAATACTTGGGTGGTAAACGAACGTTTAGTTCTTACTCGAAATCCTCAGTATTGGGAAAACAATAAAACCATTTTAGATAAAGTAACTTATTTACCTATAGAAAACCAAGTAGCAGAAATGAACCGTTTTCTTGCTGGAGAAATTGATTTCACAGCAGAGCTTCCGATCGAACATTTTAAGCGATTGAGGAAGGAGCACCCTGAATCGGTTGCTATTACTGGGTTGCTCTCTACTTATTATTATCAATTTAATACTAAGAAGAAGCCATTTGATGATGTTCGTGTCCGCAAGGCTCTATCTTATGCAATTGATCGTAATATCATTACTGATGCTATTCTTGGTCAAGGCCAAAAACCTGCTTATTTTCTGACTCCCGAGATTACAGCTGGCTTCAATCCTGTGCTACCTGACTACGGAAAAATGTCGCAAAAAGAGCGTAATAAAGAAGCACAATCTCTTTTGAAGGAAGCCGGTTTCGATTCATCGAATCGTTTGGCGTTTACCTTTCTTTATAACACTTCTGAAAACCATAAAAAGCTTGCTGTAGCGGCTGCATCTATGTGGAAGAAGACGTTAGATGTCGATGTTGTTCTTGAAAATCAGGAATGGAAAACTTACCTAGACACGAAAGATCAAGGGAACTTTGAAGTAGCTCGTGCTGGTTGGGCTGGAGATTATAATGAGCCTTCAACATTTTTGACCTTAATGACAAGCAGTAATACCAGTGCTGGTACTCATTATGGTAGTAAAGAATACGATGAAATAATCAATAAAGCACTTACATCAACCTCTCAGCAAGAACGTGAGTCATTATACGTAAAAGCAGAGGAAAAACTGGTGGAAGACATGCCTATTATTCCAATTTATCAATATGTAAGAGCTCGCTTGCTTAATCCCCAAGTTGGTGGTTTTGCGATTGATAACGCCGAAGAAAAGATCTACTCAAAAGATCTCTATATCAAAGCAAAGTAAGCCCCTTACGCTGATAACAATATAACGACTTAGACACTGCATGTAGCTATCTTCAGATAGTAATTTACATGCAGCGTCTTTCTAATTTTCATTGTCACAGACTGAAAGAGTGAGTTTATGCTTAAATTCATCGCAAAAAGGATATTGGAAGCGATACCAACCATGTTGGTGTTGATCACAGTATCTTTCTTTCTCATGCGTTTCGCTCCGGGTAACCCATTCTCAAGCGAACGTCCTTTACCACCGGAAGTGATGGCCAACATTGAGGCCAAATATGGCTTAGACAAACCTGTGTCTGAGCAATACTTCACCTACTTGACCAATATTTTGCAAGGTGATTTTGGCCCATCATTCAAATACCAAGATTATACGGTGAATGAATTGATCGCCGTTGCCTTGCCTGTCTCGGCAAAAGTCGGCTTTATCGCTTTTATTTTTACCGTTATCGCGGGTGTTTCCATTGGTACGATTGCCGCACTAAAACACAACACTTGGATTGACTACACCATCATGTCGACGGCAATGATTGGCGTGGTGATGCCGTCGTTTGTTCTCGCCCCAGCTTTAATTTATCTCTTCTCCTTGCATTGGAAAATATTCCCAGCTGGTGGTTGGTTAGATGGAAGTTTCCAATATTTAGTACTGCCAGTGCTGGGTATGTCGATGCTCTATATTGCCACCTTTGCCCGTATCACCCGTGGTTCAATGATAGAAACACTCAACAGTAACTTTATTCGCACGGCACGCGCGAAAGGGTTGAGTTATCCCTATATCGTTGTTAACCATGCTTTGAAGCCAGCTTTACTGCCTGTTGTGTCGTATATGGGGCCTGCATTTGTCGGTATTATTACGGGGTCTGTGGTGATTGAAACGATTTTCGGTCTACCGGGTATCGGTAAGCTGTTTGTTAACGCTGCATTTAACCGCGATTACTCATTGGTGATGGGTGTAACCATTTTAATTGGTTTCCTATTTATTCTTTTCAACGCCATTGTTGATATTTTGCTTGCGGTCATTGACCCGAAAATTCGCTACTAACAGGGACGTATGGTTATGTTAACGAAAAGAGAAAACCTAGCCGCGGTTGAGAAGTTTTCTGAAAACTTAGAAATAGCTGGCCGCAGCTTATGGCAAGATGCGCGAATTCGCTTTATGCGTAACAGAGCGGCAATGGTCAGTTTGTGTATTTTGACGATGATGACCCTTGCGGTGATCGTACTACCGATGATGGCCCCGTATACCTATGACAATACGGACTGGTATTCAATGCACGTTGGGCCCAATGCGGATCATTGGTTCGGCACCGATAGCCTTGGGCGTGATTTGTATGTGCGTACCTTAGTGGGTGGGCGAATTTCGCTGATGGTTGGCGTAATGGGCGCGTTGGTTGCTGTTCTGATCGGCACACTTTATGGTGCGGCGTCGGGCTTCATCGGCGGTAAAGTAGACCGCATTATGATGCGTATTTTGGAGATTCTATACGCTGTTCCTTTCATGTTCCTTGTGATTGTGTTGGTGACTTTCTTTGGCCGAAATATCGTGCTTATCTTCGTCGCTATCGGTGCAATTGCATGGCTTGATATGGCGCGAATTGTGCGTGGTCAAACCTTGAGTCTACGCAGCAAAGAGTTTATTGAAGCGGCGCATGTGTGTGGCGTCAGCAACTGGAAAATTATTACACGTCATATTGTGCCAAACGTGTTGGGTATTGTAGCGGTCTATTCGACGCTGTTGATCCCAAGTATGATTTTGACAGAGTCATTTTTATCTTTCCTTGGTCTTGGTGTTCAAGAGCCGATGACAAGCTGGGGAGCACTTCTACAAGAAGGTTCACAAACAATGGAAGTCGCTATTTGGCAACTTGCTTTCCCAGCCGCGTTCATGGTGGTCACCCTGTTTTGCTTTAACTATGTCGGTGATGGTCTGCGTGATGCGCTTGATCCTAAAGACCGATAATTAAAAGATTAAGGAAGCAATAATGAGCTTATTAGATGTCAAAGATCTGCGGGTCGAATTTACCACTCAAGATGGTATTGTTACCGCTGTCAACGATTTAACTTTTTCACTGGAGCAAGGCGAAACCCTCGGTATCGTAGGGGAGTCTGGCTCTGGTAAATCGCAAACCGTGTTCGCTATTATGGGTCTACTTGCCAAAAACGGTATTATCACGGGTAGCGCAAAATTTGAAGGGAAAGAGATCCTCAATTTGCCAGAAAAAGCCTTGAACAAAGTGCGCGCTGAACAAATTGCGATGATCTTCCAAGATCCAATGACGTCACTGAATCCTTATATGAAGGTCAGCGAGCAGTTGATGGAAGTGCTGATGCTGCACAAAGGAATGAGCAAGTCGGCTGCGTTTGAAGAGTCGGTACGTATGCTAGAGGCGGTTAAAATCCCCGAAGCGCGTAAGCGAATTACCATGTATCCGCATGAGTTTTCTGGTGGTATGCGTCAACGCGTTATGATTGCAATGGCGTTGTTATGCCGGCCTAAGTTACTGATTGCCGATGAACCCACCACCGCATTGGACGTAACGGTGCAAGCCCAAATTATGGATTTGTTGAATGAACTCAAAAGCGAATTCAATACCGCTATTATCATGATCACCCATGATCTGGGTGTGGTTGCGGGTTCATGTGACAAAGTATTGGTAATGTATGCAGGGCGTACGATGGAATATGGCTCTGTGGATGAGATTTTCTACAACCCGAGTCACCCTTACGCTGAAGGTTTATTAAAAGCCATTCCTCGTTTGGATACGGAAGGTGAAATATTACCAACAATTCCTGGAAACCCACCTAACTTGCTACGATTGCCACCGGGTTGCCCTTATCAAGAGCGCTGCCACCGAGTGACAGAACGCTGTAAACGTGAAGCACCTATTTTATTGCCATTTGCCGATGGTCGCCAACGTGCCTGTTTTTCTGATTGGGAGGCTTGGGTTAAATGAGCGAACAAAAACCATTATTACTGGATGTAAAGAACCTCAAAGTTCACTTCAATATTGCCTCTAAATCCGCGTGGCCGTGGTCTAAACCATCCAACCTAAAAGCCGTAGATGGCGTTAATGTGCGCCTATATGAGGGTGAAACTCTCGGCGTAGTAGGCGAATCAGGTTGCGGAAAGTCTACTTTTGCGCGAGCGATCATTGGTTTAGTCGAAGCCACCGAGGGTGAAGTGGTGTGGCTAGGAAATGATTTGACGAAAATGCATGAGGTTGAGCGTCGCAAAACCCGTAAGCAAATTCAGATGATTTTCCAAGACCCACTGGCGTCATTGAACCCAAGAATGTCGGTTGGCGATATTATTGCAGAGCCACTTCAAACCTTTTATCCAGAACTTTCGAAGCAAGAAGTAAAGGATCGTGTAAAAGAGATGATGACAAAAGTCGGTTTATTGCCGAACGTCATTAACCGCTATCCCCATGAATTCTCTGGTGGTCAGTGTCAACGTATTGGTATTGCCCGTGCGCTCATTTTAAAACCGAAAATGATCATCTGTGATGAGCCAGTTTCTGCTTTGGATGTTTCAATCCAAGCGCAAGTGGTTAACCTGCTCAAAGAGCTGCAAAATGAGCTTGGTTTAAGTTTGGTTTTTATTGCCCATGATTTATCGGTAGTGAAACATATCTCTGATCGTGTACTCGTGATGTATTTAGGCAATGCGGTCGAGCTTGGCACCTCGGAGGCGTTGTTTGCAAATCCATCACACCCTTACACCAAAGCTTTGATGTCGGCTGTGCCAATTCCAGATCCAAAACTGGAGCGTGCTAAGAAAATTCAGATGCTAGAAGGGGATTTACCCTCGCCAATCAACCCGCCTTCTGGATGTGTTTTCCGTACCCGCTGTCCTCAAGCGACGGAAATTTGCGCACAGCAAAAACCGCAGATTAAAGGTAGTGATGAACATGCTGTGTCTTGTTTGCATGTCGAACTCTAAATTTAGCCTGTGACAGGCTTAAGCGCGGCGCATTTCTGGGTCGCGCTTTTTTTATCTGTGCGCTTAGCGGGGTAAATCGCACTGTTCAAAATTTCTGAATAACAAGGACAACTTCCTCCGGTTTTACCATTTTCTATCCTACTTATAATAAAAAAGTCATCGGAATGAGGAGTGGAGATCATGGGAAAATTAGTTGAAGGCGTCTGGCACGATGTTTGGTATGACACCAAAAGCAGCGCTGGGCATTTTGTACGCGAAGATGCAGGATTCAGACACTGGGTCGACAGCCAGCCAGATGCACGATTTCAACCAGAATCGGGCCGTTATCATTTGTATGTCTCTTTGGCATGCCCTTGGGCTCACCGTACATTGATTTTTCGCCAACTCAAATCACTCACCGAACACATTGATGTTACGGTCGTTTGTCCTGACATGCTAAGTGAAGGCTGGTCTTTTGGTATTCCTGAACCTCTGTTCGGCTATACCAAACTCCACCAAATCTACACCAAAGCAAAGGTAGATTATTCAGGGCGAGTAACTGTACCTGTGCTGTGGGATAAGAAGACCAATACTATTGTTAGCAATGAATCTTCTGAGATTATTCGCATGTTTAACAGTGCATTTAATGAGTTAACGGGTAACCAGCAAGACTACTATCCGCAAGCACTCAGCAAAGCTATCGATGAATGGAATGCGTATATCTACCCCAATATTAATAATGGCGTCTATCGATGTGGGTTTGCGACCACGCAAGAGGCCTATGACGATGCTTATGATGCACTCTTTACGGCATTAGATAAGGTCAACAATCATTTAGCGACGTATCGCTACTTGGTCGGTAACCAGATCACCGAGGCGGATTGGCGTTTATTCACTACACTTATCCGTTTTGATGCTGTTTACGTCGGTCATTTTAAATGCAATAAACAGCGGATCGCCGATTATGAGAACTTAAGCGGTTACTTAAAAGAGCTTTACCAAATCGACGGTATCAAACAAACGACCGATTTTTACCACATCAAACGCCACTATTATTTCAGCCATATCGGCATTAACCCAACGCAAGTGGTACCTAAGGGGCCGGATCTTGATCTTGATACGCCCCATGAGCGCGGCTTTATTGGGTTATAACGAGGGTGGAAGTGTGCTATAAAAAAGGCTCTTATGTGATACATAAGAGCCTTTTAATCAGCAAGTTAGGCTAAGAATTTTATTTTGTTTCTTGGCTTGCTTGAATCGCCGTTAACGCGATTGTGTAAACAATATCGTCAACCAACGCACCGCGAGACAAATCGTTTACTGGTTTACGCATGCCTTGCAGCATTGGACCGATAGAAACAAGGTCTGCTGAGCGTTGTACCGCTTTGTAAGTTGTATTACCTGTGTTTAGGTCAGGGAAGACAAATACCGTTGCTTTACCAGCGACTGGAGAGTTTGGTGCTTTAGAAGCCGCCACGTTTTCCATGATTGCAGCATCGTATTGCAAAGGACCGTCGATAATAAGATCTGGACGTTTCTCTTGAGCAATGCGCGTCGCTTCACGCACTTTATCTACATCAGCACCTTTACCTGATTCACCCGTCGAGTAGGAGATCATCGCCACGCGCGGGTCAATGCCGAATGCTGCCGCAGAATCGGCCGATTGAATCGCAATTTCAGCAAGCTGTTCAGCATTTGGATCTGGGTTGATGGCGCAGTCGCCGTATACCAACACTTGATCAGGCAATAGCATGAAGAAGATAGAGGATACAATTGAGGCATTTGGCGCGGTCTTAATGATTTGGAATGGAGGAACAATGGTGTTGGCTGTGGTATGAACCGCACCAGAAACCAAACCGTCAACTTCATCCGCTTCAAGCATCATTGTGCCAAGGAATACTGAATCTTGCAGTTTTTCACGAGCCACAACTTCCGTCATACCTTTTGAACCACGCAGTTCAACCAAGCGAGCAACGTAGTTTTCGCGCACTGAGTCAGCATCGATAATTTCAACGCCAGCACCTAACTCAACACCTTGCTGCGCAGCAACGCGGCGGATTTCATCAGGGTTACCAAGCAGAACACAAGTCGCAATACCGCGCTCAGCACAAATAGATGCCGCTTTCACTGTGCGTGGTTCATCCCCTTCAGGAAGCACAATACGTTTACCTGCACGACGAGCATACTCAGTTAACTGGTAACGGAATGCTGGCGGGCTAAGGCGACGAATACCTTGCGTGCCCTCAGTGAGCGAATTAATCCAAGGGCCATCGATGTGGCTAGCAACATGATCGCTGATGAACTCGATACGTTCTTTATCGTCAGCTGGAACTTCTAGGCTAAAGCTTTGTAGGTTGAGTGACGTTTGCCAAGTGTTACCTTGCGCTTTAAAAATAGGCAAGCCGCTTTCAAAGGCTGGTTTACATAGGTTCACAATCTCTTGTGGCATGTCGTAACCGCCAGTCAGCAGTACCGCACCAATTTCAACGCCATTCATTGCGGCCAGAGAGGCGGCAACAATCACGTCAGGACGATCGGCCGATGTTACTAAAAGTGACCCTGGCTTAAAGTGCTCAATCATGTGTGGCAAAGAACGCGCACAGAAAGTGATGCTCTTAATACGGCGAGACTTAATTTCACCTTCATTAATGATTTCAGCTTTCAGGTGTTTGGCCATATCAATAGCACGAGTCGCGATAAGATCGATACTCCAAGGCACGCAACCTAACACACGAATTGGGCTAGTGTTGAAGATCTGCATCACTTCTAAATTGGCTTGTTTCGCGCTATCTGCATCATCAAAAATTTCTGATAAGTCAGGGCGAGTACGGCCTGCTTCATCAACAGGGGCATTAAGCTTGTTGATAATAACACCTGAAATGTTTTTATTTTTTGTTCCACCAAAGTTTGAGCACGCAACTTCAATACGCTCTTTCAACTGAGTTGGGTTGTCCGTTCCCGGTGTCACGACAAACACAATTTCTGCGCCCAGTGTTTTGGCAATTTCTGCGTTCACTTGGTTCGCGAATGGGTGTTTGCGTGTTGGCACAAGGCCTTCAATCAGCGTTACTTCAGAATCTTTATTGATGTGGTTGTAACGCTCAACGACGGTTTCAAGCAACACATCCATCTTTTCGCTACCGATCAACGTTTCTGCCGCTGACATCATCATCGGTTCTGCAATGCTGATGTCGCTGTTGCGACCGATAATCGTTGAAGTGAGATCAGGTTGATCGCCACCCGAGCGAGGTTGTGCAATAGGCTTATAAAAAGAAACGCTAACACCTTTACGCTCCATGGCGCGAAGGACACCCATGCTCACGCTGGTAAGACCAACACCAGCGCTGATAGGGATAAGCATAATAGTACGGGACATGAGTAGAGTACCTCAAACTATTGAAATCAATCTAACCGAAACTAGATTGAAAAAGGAACAAAGCCCAACATGACCTTCTTCGGAAATAAGCCTGCTGACCTAAATCGCTAGAAACTAAGGGTTGAGCCCCGGTAAAAAACTGGCTAACTCAGAGAGTTAGCCAGAAAGTCAATTAAAGACCTGCCAGACGAGCAGTATCTTCAGCAATCACTAGCTCTTCATTGGTCGAGATAACCATAGCTGGAATACGGCTGTTTGCCGTTGTGATCACACCTTCGCCGCCAAAACGTGCTTTTAGGTTTGCTGCGCTGTCGACTTCGATACCGAAGATAGCCAAACGGTTTAGTACCATTTCACGGATAGGGCCTGAGTTCTCACCGATACCACCAGTGAAGACGATAGCGTCTAGGCGACCGTCAAGGCTTGCTGTGTAGCCAGCCACGTATTTTGCTAGGCGGTGGCAGAACACGTCCATTGCACGAGTCGCTTCTTCTTTCTCACCGTAGTTATCTTCAACAAAACGGCAATCCGAAGTCACTTGAGTTAAGCCTTGTAGGCCAGACTCTTTGGTTAGCATAGTGTTGATTTGATCAACAGAGTAACCCAGTGCATCGTGCAGGTGGAAGATGATTGCAGGGTCGATGTCACCACAACGTGTGCCCATCACTAAACCTTCAAGCGGCGTTAGACCCATTGAAGTATCAACTGATTGACCGTTTTTGATCGCACAAACAGAAGCACCATTGCCTAGGTGACAGTTGATGATGTTAACTTCTTCAACTGGCTTGTTGAGTAGGCCTGCAACTTCACGAGTGATGAATAAGTGTGAAGTACCATGCATGCCATAACGACGGATACCATGCTCTTTGTATAGATTGTACGGAAGAGCGTATAGGAAAGACTCTTCAGGCATAGTTTGATGGAACGCAGTATCAAACACAGCTACGTTTTGAAGCTCAGGGAAGTTTTTCTTAGCGGCTTCGATACCGATGATGTGTGCTGGGTTATGAAGCGGTGCAAAGGTTGCAGCGTCTTGAATACCTTTCAGTACATCATCAGAGATAAGTGCAGATTGAGTGAACTGCTCACCACCGTGTACGATACGGTGACCGATAGCGCCAAGGTTAGCTTTAAGCTCAGGCTTAGAAGCAAGAATAGTTTCAACCATAAACGCGAGTGCTTCTTCGTGCGCTGCACCTTCGCCTAGTTGCGCTTCGTGTTTACCGTCAAGTTTCCACTTGATACGTGCTTCAGGAAGGTGAAGACATTCAGCAAGACCTGATAGGTGCTCAGCACCTGTTTCTGCATCGACAACAGCAAATTTAAGAGAAGAACTACCGCAGTTTAAAACTAAAACTAGCTTAGACATGTGTGACTACCTGTAATAATCGGTTAGGATAAAAATCATTCACAAGAATAGTAGAACCGTTGTGGAGCGCTACTAATCTTGGTCAATAAAACTTGAATTTCCGTATAATGAGACGGGGCTTTTAACGTAAAGTCGTCGATGCATTCCTTGCAGATTTCATCTCGGAGTTGCCTAAATTGTAAATAACGGCAACAATGAGATTGAGGGCTCGCAAAGAATAGCGATAATGGGCCAATATAACAAAAAAAAATTGAAATAATATTAACTTCTATCAATTTTTTACTAGATTAGTTGAATCATTAAACTATTTTTTAGTTGAATGGGCAGCATCGAGAGTGAGGGCGCGCTATGAATAACAAAGTTGGAATCGTTCACAGCCTGAAAGATGGTCAGAAATATATGGATGTTTGGCCTGTGCGCAAAGAGCTAGGCCTCATTTTTCCTGAGCAACGGATCATTAAAGCCACGCGTTTTGGCGTTAAGGCTATGCCAGCTATCGCCGCAATCAGTGTACTGACACAGATGGTTTTTGAAAATACACAGGCGATGCCCCAAGCAGTGGTAGTAGCACTTTTTGCCATAAGCTTACCGCTACAAGGTATGTGGTGGCTGGGAAACCGCGCCAATACCCAACTTCCACCTTCGCTTGCTGGGTGGTACCGAGAGCTGTACCAGAAGATTGTCGATACTGGTTTTGCTTTAGAGCCAATCAAAGCGAAACCGAGATACAAAGAGCTGGCTGCTATCCTCAACCGAGCATTCCGTCAGTTAGATGACGCCGCGTTAGAACGCTGGTTCTAGCCACCCAGGTAGCATGTGAATAAAAGGCAAAGAGGACTTCCGCAGTGAACTCCTCTTTGTTATTCAACTTTCGCCTTATTCTTATCTCTCTTTTTGTTACTTTACTGTTAAACCTCACTTCCCTTTAGCCTGAGTTACTGGTAATAATGTTGTCAGCGACGCTCAGTGCGCGTACATAAAAATATTAAAAACACAACATCCAACATGTATACCCAAACAATATGAAGTTGTAAGCAATCTGCAATGGGATGAATCCTAATGTGGCACAGGTTAACTGTGTTTAACGGGATGAGCGCATTTGCTAGCACTGCTACCGCTTTAAGTAGGAAGGGTATAATGCTTAAATCAAGGAGTTAAGATGAAAGCAGGCAAAGCCATTGTTACCGCCGTTTTTGCAGGAGCAGTATTACTCTCTTCCACAAGCATCATGGCCAAAACAGCGAAAGTCGCCGTATCGCAAATTGTTGAGCACCCAGCTTTAGACGCAACCAGACAAGGTTTACTTGATGGTTTAAAAGCAAAAGGTTATGAACAAGGCAAAAATCTAGATTTTGATTTTAAAACCGCGCAAGGCAACCCAGCCATTGCTGTTCAAATTGCGCGCCAATTTGTCGGGGAAAATCCTGATGTGTTAGTCGGCATCGCAACCCCCACGGCGCAAGCGCTCGTCTCTGCAACCAAAACTATTCCTGTCGTGTTCACGGCGGTGACCGATCCTGTCGGTGCTAAATTGGTGAAAAAACTTGAGCAACCGGGTAAAAACGTGACCGGGCTTTCTGATCTATCGCCAGTTGAACAGCACGTTGAGCTGATCAAAGAGATCATGCCAAACGTGAAATCTATCGGTGTAGTGTATAACCCCGGTGAGGCTAATGCAGTGAGCTTGATGGAACTGCTTAAATCGAGCACTCAAAAACATGGCATTAAACTTATTGAAGCGACAGCCTTAAAAAGCGCAGACGTACAAACTGCGACACAGGCGATTGCCTCAAAATCAGACATTATCTATGCCTTGATTGATAATACCGTCGCCAGTGCGATTGAAGGGATGATTGTTTCGGCAAACCAAGCTAAGACCCCAGTATTTGGCGCAGCAACCTCTTATGTTGAACGCGGAGCGATTGCTAGCCTTGGCTTTGATTATTACCAAATTGGCGTACAAACCGCGGACTATGTTGTCGCTATCTTGGAAGGCCAAGCACCGGGTAAACTGGATGTTAAAGTGGCCAAAGGGTCTGATTTAATGATCAACAAAACCGCAGCGGAAAAACTGGGCGTAACGATTCCTCAGTCAGTACTTGATCGTGCTACGAGCGTAAAATAAAGACCATTCAGAGCTAGAGCGAAGGCTTTAGCTCTGTTTAAGCAGAGAAAGGAGTTGTTATGTCTGCTTTTGCTTTTTTTGGCGCTCTAGAGATAGGGCTGCTGTACGGATTAGTGGCATTGGGTGTTTACCTCACTTTCCGTGTCCTTGATTTCCCCGATTTAAGCGTTGACGGCAGCTTCCCGATGGGCGCTGCGGTGGCCGCAACGGCGATTGTGGCAGGTATTAACCCTTGGGTCGCTACAGGAATGGCAATACTTGCGGGTGCCTTTACCGGTTGGGTGACTGCATTTCTTGCGGTTCGCTGCGGTATTTTGCATCTATTGGCGTCGATTCTCACCATGATTGCCGCCTTCTCCATCAATATTCGTATTATGGGACGCCCCAATATTGCTCTGCTTGGGGAGGAGACCATTCTTACGCCCTTTGAAGCCATGGGTGACTCGGTTTACATTCGCCCGCTGGTTGTGGGTGTATTGGTCTTGATGTCGGCCTGGTTTGTGGTGCGATTATTAAACAGTGACTTTGGACTTGGACTGCGTGCTACGGGTGTTAATGCCCGCATGGTGAGAGCACAAGGCGGAAGCACCTCGTTTTATACCTATTTTGCTCTTGCGTTATCGAATGGTTTTGTCGGTTTTGCTGGGGCACTGTTTGCGCAAACCAACAGTTTTGCTGATGTAACTTCGGGCGTAGGGACGATTGTCGTTGGCCTTGCCGCTGTGATCTTGGGGCAGACGTTGATCCCTGGGCGCCGGATCTGGGTTGCAGTGCTGGCGGTCATCGTCGGTTCAGTGCTGTACCGTTTAGCGGTCGCCTTTGCTTTGAGCTCGGGCATGTTCGGTTTGCAGGCATCTGATCTCAACTTAGTTACTGCTGTGCTGGTGGCCATTGCACTGATTGCGCCAAAAATGAAAAGGAACTTCAAAGCAAAAAAGGGTAATTCTCCTGCTCAGAAGTCGGTTGTTGCTAAGCAGGATAAAGCGTCAGGAGAAACATTATGATTCGTTTAGAAGATATTCAAGTCACGTTTAACCCTGGCACAATTTTAGAAAATAGAGCGTTAAGAGGTGTTCACCTCGAAGTACCTGAACATCAATTTTTAACTGTGATTGGCTCAAATGGTGCAGGGAAATCGACCTTATTAGGCGCTGTAACGGGCGAAACGCCCATGATGGCAGGCAAAGTACTCATCGATGAAGTCGATGTCACGCGCCAGAGCGTGGATCAGCGTGCACGTTTATGCGCTCGCGTATTCCAAGACCCACTTGCCGGTACATGTGGCGATTTAACCATTGAAGAGAATATGGCTTTAGCCTACATGCGCGGCAAGCGCCGAGGGTGGGGGCTGTCACTTTCTTCATCACGTCGCAAGTTGTTTCAAGAGCGAATCGCTATCCTTGGTTTGGGATTAGAAGATCGTTTAGGCGATAACATCGGCTTACTGTCTGGTGGGCAGCGTCAAGCGGTTAGCTTAGTGATGGCAACCTTATCTGACAGTAAATTGTTACTGCTTGATGAGCACACTGCGGCTCTGGATCCTAGAATGGCGGCCTTTATCATTGATTTGACCAAAACAATCGTCAAAGAATTTAACTTGACGGTGATGATGGTAACGCACTCGATGAAAGATGCTTTAGCGTGTGGTGATCGCACTGTAATGCTGCATCAAGGTGAAATTGTTCTTGATGTGTCTGGTGAGCAGCGTGCCAATATGAAAGTGCCTGATCTACTGGAAATGTTTTCGAAAGTTCGAGGCGAAGAGCTGGCAGATGATAGCCTTCTACTCAGTTAATGGTTTTATTTCGTCATCACAGAGGGTTAGTTAACACAGTGGTTGACTAAGCAGCAACAGGCTTTCTCGGCGTGAGGTTGAGAAAGCCTGAAGAAAACGCATCACAAGGTGTTTTGTAACCGATCACGGTAACGCTGAATGTGCTCCACGATAGGTTCTGATTTGGTGAAGGTCCTGATTTCGCGAAATAGCTCGTTAGCTTGAGGATATTCTTGACGCAAGTAGGTAAACCATTGCTTGACTCGATTGGGATAGTAAAAGCCTTTATCGCCTCTAATTTCAAATTGCGAATAGCGCAGGAGCAGATCAACCACATCATGCCAAGGCATCACTTTATGGTTATGTTTGACCACATTGCCTAAATTGGGAACGTTGAATGCGCCTCGACAAACCATCAATGACTCTACGCCCGTCGCTTTAATACAGGCTTGACCATCGTCATAGTTCCAAATTTCGCCATTAGCGATCAGAGGCAGAGACGTCTTCTGGCGTATCTGATTAATGTAATCCCACTTAATTTCACTGGCGCGATAACCGCCCGCTTTTGTTCGGGCATGAACTGTGAGCTCGTTTGCTCCAGCTTGTTCAATCGCATCGACAATTTCAAAGCAGTCGTTAGGGTCTTCCCAACCTAAGCGGATTTTAGCCGAAACAGGGATCGCTTTCGGTACCGCATCTCGGCATGATTTTACCACTTGATAAATCAATTCCGGATGTTGTAACAGCGCCGCACCGCCTTTGTGTTTGTTGACCGTTTTCGCTGGGCAACCAAAATTCAAATCAATGCCGTGCGCGCCTAATTCAGCAACTCGTGCGGCATTTTCTGCCATCCAATGTGGCTCTTGGCCGAGCAGTTGAACGTGCACGGGAACACCAGCTTGCGTTTTTGAGCCTGTTTTCAGTTCAGGACAAAGGCGATAAAAAACGTGGTCAGGCAATAATTGGTCAACGACACGCACAAATTCAGTCACGCACAGATCGTAATCATTCATCTGGGTGAGCAGTTCACGCATCAAGTGGTCTAGCACACCCTCCATTGGGCCCAAAATTACACGCATCATCATTTCGCCTTAAAAATTCGAGGCGAGATTGTAGTGGTTACCGAATCAAAAGTCACTAAATGCAAGAGTTGGTATATAATCCTTGGTCAACCATTTTAACTGTACAGATTTTCATGACCTACTCATTGCTCTCTCTTCCTCAATCAGCTCCTCAATCCGCTCATTTTTTTGAAGGGGCTATTTTGGCATCCAATTTCGCCACTAAGCCGTTAGAACCCACAACTTGGTTAGAACCTTTAGTGGGGGAGCAAGTCAAAGCACTTGAACCAGCGGTGATGGCGCAAATTAATCTGCAATATAACTTGCTCAAACGTAGCGAATATTCGGCGTTAGCCTTGCTAGATAATGCGACTCAGTGGGCTGATTTTGCTGAAGGGTTTATGAGCGTCTGGCCAGTCGTTGAACCGCAATGGTTAGAGACTCAAATTGGTGATGGCAGCCTGCGCATGCTGCAAGCTTTGTTGACCACCTTCATGTTAGCCATCGATGAAACACAAACACGGCAGCAGATGAGCGAAGCGGGTTTTGCAGCACCACCCAGTTTGAGTGATTTTGCTGAGCAGTTGGATGTCATGATCACCGAAGTGGCGTTAATGGCTGATGAATTAATGCTCGGCATGAAAACGCAGCGGGTTAACCCATTTAAAGAGATTGGACGCAATGATCCTTGTCCGTGCGCCAGTGGCAAAAAATTCAAACAGTGCTGTGGCCAGTAAAGTACGCCGCCTGAGGTTTAATCTCAACAAAACGCTGACAAACCCAAGCAAATAAGCCCTTATAAACGAGTTATTCTGATACATAAGTTGTTATGATAAGCGAACGCTTCTTATGAGAAGGCCCTTATCAATAAACCCTATAGACAAGAAAATTGTTATCCAACTGGAGTGTGGTAATCATGAAAAGAGTGTTAGCCCTGTTGCTGTGTAGTTTTTCTGTCGCTGTTTTGGCTGCGCCAAAAGAGGAGTTGAGCCAACGCCTCGCGCTGAACGCTGGTTTTAGCGCTACCTTTGCCCAGCAAGTGATCAGCCCTGAAGGTGATATTGTGATGGAAGGTCAGGGGAAAGTTGATATTGTTCGGCCAAGCCTTTTCCGTTGGCAAACGACCGCTCCTGATGAAAACTTACTGGTGTCTGATGGTAAAACCTTGTGGTATTACAGCCCATTTATCGAACAAGTGAGTATTTATAATCAAGAACAAGCGACGGAACAAACTCCTTTTGTGTTGCTGACTCGTAATCGCGCCAGTGATTGGGATCACTACAAGGTTGCACAAAACGGTGATGATTTCACCCTAACGCCAACCGCGGTAGATTCAAACCAAGGGCAGTTTCAGATAGCGATTGATGAGAAAGGGATCGTGAAAGGTTTTAACGTGATTGAACAAGATGGGCAGAAGAGTCTGTTTACGTTTAGCGATGTACAACTAACACCGGCCGCTAAAGCGCGTTTCACGTTCCAGATCCCGCAAGGTGTCGAGGTTGATGATCAACGTAATTGAGATAGGGACTAAGGCGTGAGTAATTATAGTGTGGGTAACTACAGCAGTGTGGGTAACTACAGTTTAGATTTTTCGGGTGATGAAGATTTCCGTCCGTTGGCCGCGAGAATGCGCCCTCAGACGGTTGAGCAGTATATTGGCCAGCAGCACATTTTAGGCGTGGGTAAACCCTTGCGGCGTGCATTAGAGGCCGGTCATATTCATTCGATGATCTTGTGGGGGCCGCCCGGTACGGGTAAAACGACCTTGGCTGAAGTGGCGGCGAATTACGCCAATGCAGAGGTTGAACGTGTTTCTGCGGTGACTTCTGGCGTTAAAGAGATCCGTGCTGCCATTGAAAAAGCACGCGAAAATAAAATGGCGGGTCGACGTACTATTTTGTTTGTAGACGAAGTGCATCGTTTTAATAAATCTCAACAAGATGCCTTTTTGCCACACATTGAAGATGGCACTGTGACTTTCATTGGTGCCACGACAGAGAATCCCTCTTTTGAGCTCAACAACGCTTTGCTATCTCGTGCTCGGGTGTACAAATTAAACTCGCTGGCTAGCGATGAAATTTTGCTGGCGCTCAATCAAGCAATCAACGATGCCGATCGCGGTTTAGGTAAAGTTGCAGCGCAGTTTATGGATAACGTGCTCGAACGTTTGGCTGAATTGGTCAATGGTGATGCGCGCATGTCACTCAATTATCTTGAGCTGCTGTACGACATGGCCGAAGAGAATGCGCAAGGTGAAAAGCTCATTACGCTCAAACTGTTGGCCGAAGTGGCAGGCGAAAAAGTGTCGCGCTTTGATAATAAAGGCGATATTTGGTACGACCTTATCTCTGCGGTGCATAAATCGATTCGAGGTTCCAACCCCGATGCGGCGCTGTATTGGTCGGCCAGAATGATCGCAGCAGGCTGCGATCCACTTTATATCGCTCGCCGTTTATTGGCGATAGCTTCGGAAGATGTCGGCAACGCCGACCCAAGAGGCATGCAGGTGGCGCTCGCCGCTTGGGACTGTTTTACCCGCGTTGGTCCTGCGGAAGGTGAACGTGCTATTGCACAAGCGATTGTCTATTTAGCGTGCGCGCCCAAAAGTAATGCCGTGTATAGCGCGTGGAAGCAAGCCTTAGCTGATGCGCATAATTTGCCAGAGTATGAGGTGCCGCCTCATTTGCGTAATGCACCAACCAGTTTGATGAAAGATCTTGGTTATGGAGCACAATATCGCTATGCCCACGATGAACCGGGAGCTTACGCGGCTGGCGAAAGTTATTTGCCGCCTGAAATGAGCGATACACGCTACTACCAGCCAACAAATCGAGGGTTAGAAACCAAAATTGGTGAAAAGTTAGATTACTTGGCTAGTTTAGATGCAAAAAGCCCACAAAAGCGCTATGAAAAATAGTCTCTTTTCGTTATCTTTGTCGGGTTCAATTTTCTCTACGCGTCGCTCTTATTAGAAAGGGATGCAGACGCGTTTTTCATAACTAAAAGCATAGGATTAGCAATGCTGGATTCTAAATTACTTCGCACTGAGCTGGATGAAACAGCTGCAAAATTAGCGCGTCGCGGTTTCAAACTCGACGTTGAGACAATTCGTCAACTTGAAGAACAACGTAAGTCCATTCAAGTAGAAGTTGAAAATTTACAATCCTCGCGCAACTCCATCTCCAAAGAAATTGGCCAAAAAATGGCCGCCGGCGACAAAGCGGGCGCAGAAGCAGTCAAGCTACAAATCGGCTCTCTAGGCAGTGACTTAGACGCGAAAAAAGCGCAGTTGAATGACATCCAAGCACAATTGGATGCGATTACTATGTCTGTACCCAACGTACCAGATGAATCGGTTCCTGACGGTAAAGATGAAAATGACAACGTAGAAGTTTCTCGTTGGGGCGAACCTAAAACTTACGATTTTGAGCTCAGAGATCACGTTGATCTTGGCGAAATGGCCGGTGGTTTAGATTTTGCTAGTGCGACTAAAATTACTGGCGCTCGCTTTATCGTGATGAAAGGCCAATTTGCTCGCCTACACCGTGCGATTGCTCAGTTCATGCTGGACTTGCACACACAAGAACATGGTTATACAGAAATGTATGTCCCTTATCTTGTCAACGCTGACAGCCTGTTTGGTACTGGTCAGCTACCTAAATTTGGTCAAGACCTATTCCATACTGAGCCACTAACTGAAAAAGTGAATGATGAAGAGCCACGTAAACTGTCTCTTATCCCAACGGCTGAAGTACCGGTAACGAACTTGGTGCGTGACACCATTTCTGACGAAGCCGATCTGCCACTTAAAATGACGGCTCATACACCTTGTTTCCGTTCTGAGGCGGGATCGTATGGTCGCGATACACGTGGTCTTATCCGTATGCACCAATTTGATAAAGTCGAATTGGTTCAGATTACGCGCCCAGAAGATTCAATGGCGGCGCTGGAAGAGTTAACTGGTCATGCGGAAAAAGTGCTGAAATTGCTTGAACTGCCGTACCGTAAAGTGGTGTTGTGTGCAGGTGACATGGGCTTTGGCTCTCGCAAAACTTACGATCTAGAAGTGTGGGTTCCTGCGCAAGGCACATACCGTGAGATCTCCTCTTGCTCAAACATGTGGGATTTCCAAGCACGTCGTATGCAAGCCCGTTTCCGTCGCAAAGGCGGCAATAAACCTGAGCTTGTACACACGCTGAACGGTTCAGGCCTTGCTGTGGGTCGTACTATGGTAGCCATTTTGGAAAACAACCAACAAGCCGATGGCCGTATTGCCGTTCCTAGCGTACTGCAACCATACATGGGTGGCGCAACGCATATCGGTTAATCATGATGCGTTAAACACAGTAAAAAAACCGACTTGCGAGTCGGTTTTTTTATGCATCAATATTCTATGTCGGTTCTATTTAAGCCCCATCGATTTGAAAGCATTGCGAATTTTGCAATGCCACCGCTACAGCGTTGATCAGTTTTTCAATGTCATCTACTTGGCTAATAAACGGTGGCATCACATAGATTAAACAGCCAAAAGGACGGATCCAGACCCCTTGCTCAACAAATAGCGCTTGAATGACTTCCATATTGACAGGGCGATGCGTTTCAATCACGCCGATAGCGCCCAGCCAGCGCGTCTCTTTTACCATCTCAAAACGGTTAAGCATGGGCAGTAAATGAGCAAATTGCGCTTCAATACGCTGGGTTTGCTGTTGCCAATCGCCCTGTTCGATGAGCTCTAAGCTAGCGCAGGCGACGGCGCACGCCAATGGATTAGCCATAAAGGTTGGCCCATGCATAAAGCAGCCCGCTTCGCCAGCACAAACCGTATCGGCGACTTGCTTGGTCGCCAGTGTGGCCGAAAGCGTCATATAGCCACCCGTTAAGGCCTTGCCGACACATAAAATATCAGGTGCGATATTAGAGTGCTCACAGGCGAAGAGCTTTCCAGTACGGCCAAACCCAGTTGCAATCTCATCGGCAATCATTAGCAAACCATATTGATCGCAAAGTGCACGCACGCCTTTTAAAAACTGAGGATGATAGATACGCATACCGCCAGCACCCTGCACAATTGGTTCTAAAATTACCGCCGCAAGCTCTTGATGAGCGTGCATTATTTTCTCTCGAAAATCATCGAGATCGCGTTCATCCCACTCATCCCAAAAACCGCAAGTTGGCGAATCGGCAAAAATATGCTGCGGCAAAAAACCTTTGTAGAGCGAATGCATCGAGTTATCTGGGTCAGTGACTGACATTGCGGCAAACGTATCGCCGTGATAGCCATGACGTAAGGTGAGAAATTTCGCTCGTGGTTGACCTTTTGCATGCCAGTATTGCAGCGCCATTTTTAAGCTGACCTCCACGGCGACAGAGCCAGAATCGGCTAAAAATACGTGCTCAAGATTGCTTGGCGCTAATGCCAGTAATTTTTTACAAAGCGTAATGGCGGGTTGATGTGTGATACCGCCAAACATCACGTGTGACATTTTATCAATTTGCTGATGCGCAGCGTAATTAAGGTGTGGATGGTTATAACCATGAATAGTTGCCCACCAAGAGGACATTCCATCAATCAAGCGTCGCCCATCTTCCAAATAAAGATGGACACCTTGAGCGTGAGTGACGGGATAACAAGTCAATGGCGTCAGCGTTGAAGTGTAGGGATGCCAGATATGTTGGCGGTCGAAGAGTAAATCCATGATCAGTCCATATTGCTGGGTTTGCTTAAAGATCAATCAAACGTAAACTTATGTTTTCTTTGTTTGTTGACAGTTTATCGCTTGTCAGTAGACTAGCCAAGCAACAAAATAATAAAACTGAATAAGGAAGAGATGTGGAAGTTCGTCATAACTGGACCGTTGCTGAGGTGAACGCACTGGTCGAAAAGCCGTTTATGGATCTACTGTTTGAAGCGCAGCAAGTACATCGTCAATACCATCCCAAAAATTATGTTCAGGTCAGTACGTTACTTTCTATTAAGACGGGGGCGTGTCCTGAAGATTGTAAATATTGCCCGCAGAGTGCGCATTACCGGACTGATGTTGATAAAGAACGGTTGATGGAAGTCGAGCGGGTGTTAGACGCGGCGCAAAAAGCGAAGCGCTCTGGCTCGACCCGCTTTTGTATGGGAGCGGCGTGGAAAAACCCGAAAGCGCGTGATATGCCTCTCTTGAAAGAGATGATCAGTGGCGTGAAAGAGATGGGCTTGGAAACGTGTATGACGTTGGGCATGCTAACGCCTGATCAAGCAAGTGAGTTGGCCAGTGCAGGGCTTGATTACTATAACCACAACCTAGATACCTCACCTGAATACTATGGCAACATTATCACCACTCGAACCTATCAAGATCGCCTTGATACCTTATCGCACGTGCGCGATGCAGGAATGAAGATCTGCTCTGGGGGAATTATCGGTATGGGAGAGAGCGCTAATGACCGCGCTGGCCTGTTGGTGGAATTAGCGAACTTACCAACCCATCCTGAAAGTGTACCGATTAATATGCTGGTCAAAGTGAAAGGCACACCGTTAGAGCAAGCCGAAGATGTCGAAGCGTTTGATTTTATTCGTCTGATTGCTGTTGCTCGGATCATGATGCCACAATCGGCGGTGCGTTTATCGGCTGGACGTGAAAATATGAATGAGCAGATGCAAGCGCTGTGCTTTATGGCAGGTGCAAACTCCATTTTCTACGGTTGCAAGTTGCTAACGACTCCTAATCCTGATGAAGATAGCGATATGCAGTTATTTAAAAAACTGGGTATCAATAGCCAACAAGTGAGCCAAAAACCGGATGAAGTTGCAGAAAGTGAGCTGCTTGAACGTGTCGTAAAACGGGTGGCAGCTCGTCCTACTAAAGATGATCTTTTCTACGATGCCAGCGTTTAATTCACGTATTTCAGCGGCGCTCAGTGCTCGTCACGATCTTGGGCTTTCTCGTTCTCTTATCGAGCTTGAGGGAGGCAACCAGGTTCGATTGTGCAAAGATGGCCGCCAGTATCTTAACTTTTCCAGTAACGATTACCTTGGCCTTGCACATGACTCAGAATTGATTGCCGCTTGGCAGCAAGGGCTGAGTATGTATGGTTGCGGTAGTGGCGCATCTCCTTTGGTCACAGGCTTTAGCTCAGCCCATCGCAACCTTGAATCTAACTTGTGTGAGTGGCTAGGTTATGAGCGAGCCATTTTGTTTGGCTCGGGTTTTAGTGCTAATCAGGCACTGCTGTTTAGCCTGCTCAATAAAGACGATTTGCTACTGCAAGATAAACTTAACCACGCCTCTTTGATGGAAGCAGGAATGCTTTGCGCAGCCAGTATGAAGCGTTTTCGGCACAACGATGTCACTCATCTTAAGCAACAGCTTAACAGCGATAGTCATACGTTAGTGGTGACTGAAGGGGTCTTTAGCATGGATGGTGATTGTGCACCGCTGTGCGAAATCACGGATGCACTGCAAGGTGAAGCGTGGTTGGCAGTCGATGATGCACACGGCATCGGTGTGTTGGGCGAGGGTGGGGCAGGCAGTTGCAGTGCGGCAGGAATAAAACCACAGCTCTTAGTGGTGACCTTTGGCAAAGCCTTGGGGTTATCGGGTGCAGCTATCTTATGCAATCAAGAGGTGGGTGACTTTCTTACGCAGTTTGCTCGTCACCACGTCTATTCTACAGCCATGCCGCCAGCGCAAGCTTATGCAGTAACTCATGCTATTTCAATGGTCACTCAGCAGTCTTGGCGCAGAGAAAAACTAACTGAGCTGCAAGCTTATTACGCTGAATCCATGCAAGGTTTCGATGGTTATGTTGAAACGCTAACGCCAATCAAACCCTACCTTGTTGGTGAGGCGCAAACAGCATTGAATATCGCCGAACAATTGCGACATCACGGGTGTTGGTTGACCGCGATTCGCCCACCAACGGTGGCTCAAGGCCGCGCCCGATTGCGTATCACTCTAACCGCCAACCACACTATTGCTGACATAGATCAACTAACCACACAACTGCAACGTGCGCTAGAGGAGAGCTGAATATGTCACAAACTCATGCGATAGAGATAAATGCGCTGCATGACAAAGCCGCCATTGCCCATTCTTTTAGCCGCGCGGCAAAGCATTATGATGTACATGCCGCTTTTCAACGTGACGTAGGACACCGTTTATTGGACAAAATGCCGCACAGTCTAGTAGGGAAAAGAGTGCTCGATCTTGGTTGTGGTACGGGCTATTTTTCAGAGCAACTGCGGCGTAGAGGGGCGTATGTGGTATGTGCTGACCTCTCCAGTGAGATGCTAGTACAAGCTAAAATACGTTGTGGTGATGTTGGCGTCACCTACTATCAAGCCGATGCTGAGGCGCTTCCTTTCGCCAACGCCTCTTTTGATTACGTTTTTTCTAGCTTAGCGCTGCAGTGGTGTGATGACCTTGTTCTACCACTGCGACAAATTCACCGCGTATTGAAACCACAAGGGATGGCTTATTTTTCGACATTATTGGACGGTTCGCTGTTTGAACTGAAACAAGCGTGGACAAAAATTGATACACATCAACACGTCAATGATTTCATCACACTCAATCAGGTAAAAATTGCGTTAGCGCAATCTCACGGTTACCACCATCAACTAGACTTGCCTTCGATCACAGTTTGGTATGACAAAGCTTTTTCCTTGATGAGAGATCTTAAAGGAATTGGTGCAAATCACGTAAGTGGACGCTCACAAGGGTTAACAAGCCGCAAGGCTCTACTGCAAATTGAGCAGGCATACCAAGCATTTCAAAACCATCAAGGTCTTCTACCTGCAACTTATCAGGTTTGTTTAGGGGTTATACATCGATGATTGATGCATTTTTTATTGCGGGTACGGACACCGACGTTGGAAAAACGGTCGCTTCAAAAGCGATTCTACAAGCATTAGCCGCCAAGGATTTGGTGACTATTGGCTACAAACCCGTTGCCGCTGGTAGCGAAAAAACGGAATTTGGCTTACGCAACTCAGATGCGTTACATCTGATGAAAGCGGCAACCAAAGAGATGCCCTATGGTGATGTGAATCCATATTCTTTAGCGCTCCCTACATCACCACATATCGCCGCAAAACATGAACACGTCGAGATTGATTATGGCGTGCTCAGTAGCAAATTAGCTAAGCATAAAGCGAACGCTGACATTGTGTTGATCGAAGGTGCTGGTGGTTGGCGCGTTCCGATCTCCGATACGGACTGCTTGTCTACTTGGGTTAAACAAGAACAACTACCAGTGGTATTAGTGGTAGGGATTAAACTAGGTTGCTTAAGCCATGCAATTTTAACAGCGGAAAGTATTATCGCCGACGGGTTGAAGATTGTTGGCTGGGTAGCCAACCGAGTGAACCCCGGAACTGAGCATTACGCTGAAATTATTGCAATGTTGGAATCGCGCATTCCAGCGCCTAAGCTTGGTGAAATACCCTATGTGCCAACGGTAAAACGGCAACAAATTGGTAAGTATATTAATGTTGATCCGCTGTTTGCGTCAGAGTAAGCGATGTGAATCAGCCCAAAGGCATCTCTTAGCGAGATGCCTTTTTTGATCAAGCAGGTTATTACCGCAGCTTATTGACGGGGGTTTTCGCGAACTGAGCTAAAACAACAAAAGCGAGCACCAGCAAGTTAGCAGCATAGATGACCACTAGCCACTGTGGCATGGAAAGCGTTAAAAATTGCCATACCACTTTCGAACAGTCACCGTAAGCTTCGAACATCCAAGGTGCCCATTGATTGAGTGGTGCCCAGCTGGGGAAAGTGACAAATAAATCACAAGTGGCAAAAGGAGAAGGGTTGAATTGGTAATCCACATGTTGCATAGCTAAGGTCAAACCTTTATAAGCACTGGCTCCCCAAGTAACGAGTCCAATCCAACGAACAATCGGATTATTGGGTGCGATTAAGCCAAGCAGAGCTGCTCCGCCAATTCCTAGCATCGCCACACGTTCATAAATGCACATCACACACGGCGCGAGCATCATGATGTGCTGAAAAAAAAGCGCACAAGCCTCAAAAAAAACCACAAAAAGAAGTAATAAAAACCAAGATTTTCTCGATTGAGAGAACAGTTTCAGAGTAGAAAAAAAAGTCACATTCAATACCTGTAAAGAATAAAAAGCCCTGATAGTTCAGAGCTTTTTAACTTAGATAAGTTTCATTATCAACCGAATATTTTAATGCCCGGCAGAGATGGCTTGAACTGCTTTGGCTGAATGGTGCGTAATCCACCCTAAGTCATAAAAATGCGCAGTCATGGGTTCAACTAAGAAGACAATGCCAAACAGGCCAACTAATGCCAATACAATCGTGTAAGGCAGAGCCATGATGACCATTTTGCCATAAGAAAGGCGGATCAATGGTGCAAGTGCTGATGTTAATAAGAATAAGAAAGCGGCTTGACCGTTTGGTGTTGCTACTGACGGTAAGTTCGTACCTGTGTTAATCGCGACAGCCAATAAATCGAATTGGTCACGCGTGATAACACCTTCTAGTAGCGCTGTTTTGACTTCATTAATATAGACAGTGCCAACGAAAACGTTATCCGAAACCATCGACAAAAGCCCGTTAGCCACATAGAAGAGAGCAAGCTGAGCCCCTTTATCTTCAACATTCAACACAGCATCGATAACTGGTTTAAAGAGTTGTTGATCGATAATTACGGCTACGATGGAGAAGAATACCGCCAGCAGCGCCGTAAAGGGTAGGGCTTCTTCAAATGCTTTGCCTAGCGAATGTTCTTCTATCACACCAGTAAATGCTGTCGCCAAAATAATAACTGAAAGACCAATCAATCCCACTGCCGCTAAGTGCAGTGCCAATCCAACAATCAGCCAGACAGCAATAGCGCCTTGGATCCAAAGTTTTGCGACGTCTTGATTGGTTCGATTTTTGCGCTCAGCCGTGTCAAAATCGACCAGAATTTGACGAACGTTAGCGGGTAATTCTGCGCCGTAACCAAATAGCTTCAGCTTTTCAACTAACACACAGGTCAAAATACCACAGAGAAAAACAGGTACGGTTACCGGAGACATACGGATGATAAACTCGCCAAAAAACCAACCTGCTTGATCGGCGATGATCAGGTTTTGTGGTTCACCAACCATGGTCATCACCCCGCCTAAAGCGGTACCTACGCCAGCATGCATCAGTAGTGAGCGCAAAAACGCACGATAGTTTTCTAGGTCATCACGTGTTAGTTCTGAGATATGCTCATCTTGAGTATGGTCATGAGCGGAGCTTGTCCCTTGTCCCGATGCCACTTTGTGATAAATCGAGTAAAACCCGACGGCGACACTGATGACCACAGCGATAACTGTTAAAGCATCCAAAAATGCAGACAGGAAAGCAGCTGTAATGCAAAAGGCGACCGAAAGCATCGCTTTTGAACGAATACCAAGTAGTATTTTGGTGAAGATGAACAGCAATAGCTGTTTCATGAAATAGATACCAGCCACCATAAACACCAGTAGCAGCAGAACTTCGATGTTATTCACAAGCTCATGTTTTACTTGCTCTGCACTGGTCATCCCAATGGCGATAGCTTCGATAGCCAGTAAGCCACCAGGTTGCAGGGGATAGCATTTAAGCGCCATCGCTAGGGTGAAAATGAATTCAACCACAAGTAGCCAACCAGCAATAAATGGGTCGACCAAAAAGAAAACAATCGGGTTGATAATGAGAAAAGCAATAATGGCAACTTTGTACCAGTCAGGGGCTTTACCAAGAAAGTTCTTGAGAAAAGCGCTTCCGAGGGACATCGGCATGGGTAGTTCTCTTACTGTTGAGATGATAGACGCTGTCAGCTTATCTTTAATTCATTATGTGAAGTGGCCAAATAGAACGTGTTAAACACGAAAACAGTATCTATCGGCAATGTTCTAGCGAAACAACAAACCGTTTAGGGATTATGGTTTTACCAAGACACTCCTTGAGTGAGACAAGCAATCCTTACTTCGACCGTCACTCTACTCCGCAAGCTTTTTTAGTCAATAATAATCAGGTTATTGATAAAACACTTACCGATATTTTGGTCAAAAACGCGATCAAAGTTGGGTAAGCATAGCATAAGAGTTGTGAAAAATTCACGCCGAGCCGTATTTTGAAGTGGAGTTAAGGTAATAGGCATCTAAATGACTAAAAAGAGCGAATTTTGCAAGCTTAAATTGATTATTTTAAGTTTATTAATGTGAGTTATATCTCTTTATTTTTTCTACTCTTATGAGTTCTTCCTTTTGAAGAACTGCTAAAAATTACCATTTCATTGACTCGGTATTGTTCATAAACAAGATGATTAAATTAGAGTTTAAGCTCTATTTTGTTTGTGATAACTTCGCGGATGGTTTGTTTCCGATAACGTTCAACTAGTGGTATGATGAGTCCCATTCGACCCAAATAAATAGAAAACTGGATAAGTACTTAATGGTCATTAAGGCAAAAAGCCCAGCAGGTTTTGCTGAAAAATACATAATTGAGAGCATTTGGAATGGTCGCTTTGCACCGGGTTCTATCTTACCTGCAGAGCGCGAACTTTCAGAATTAATTGGTGTAACACGTACAACGCTTCGAGAAGTATTACAACGCTTAGCCCGTGATGGTTGGTTGACTATACAGCATGGTAAACCAACGAAAGTAAACCAATTTATGGAAACTTCCGGTTTACACATATTAGATACACTAATGACGCTCGATGCTGAAAATGCCACCAGTATTGTGGAAGATTTACTTGCGGCTCGGACAAATATTAGCCCCATATTTATGCGTTATGCATTTAAAGTGAACAAAGAGCCTGCCGAGCGCACTATTACTAATGTTATCGAAAGCTGTGAAGCACTATTAAGTGCCAAATCTTGGGATTCTTTTATGGAGTTATCTCCTTATGCACAGAAAATCCAACAGCATATTAAAGATGATGGTGAAAAAGACGAATATAAACGTCAGCAAATATTGATTGCGAAAACCTTTAATTTTTACGATTACATGTTATTTCAGCGTTTAGCGTTTCACTCAGGAAATCAAATTTATGGTTTGATTTTTAATGGGCTAAAGAAATTATATGACCGAGTTGGCAGCTATTATTTCTCTAATCCAGAAGCACGCGAGTTAGCCTTGCAGTTTTACCGTGAATTATTAGCAGTATGTGAAAGTGGCAATCGTGAGCAGTTGCCGATTGTGATCCGTCATTACGGTATTGACAGCGCTCACATATGGAATCAAATGAAAACAACGTTACCGACAAATTTTACAGAAGATGATCATTAGAAAATTCGTTTTACTGTAAAAAAAGCCCGTATGAAACGGGCTTTTTTGTAGGTTAGATATCTTCGTTACCACCCGCTTCTTTAAACCAAGCGGCTAAATGTAATTTTAAATCTTTCAGTTCATCTGGGCCGATTAAGGCCAACCCTAAATCTTCTGCACGAGTAATGTCATTATGGCGGAGCGGGCGAAAGCTCACGAGCATAGCGCGAGCTTGTAGGCCACCAAGCAAATCACGTAATGATTCTAGCTTATAAAGCGTATCATCGCCGTCATCACGCATACCTTTCGTTTTACATTCAATAATATGCAGTTTGTTATTCACCACTGTAGCGACATCGAGTTCATTTCTGACTTCTCGCTCACCTAATTGACGGTAGACTTGAACATTCAAAGAGCGATCTTGAATGGTTGGCATATCATCTTGGATCTGTCTTATTGTACTGTGCACTAATGTTTCTAACCATTCTCCATTGGAAAATCGGCGCGCATCTTCGTTGGCGAAGGTTAAAATGCCATTTTGATAGGTGGCGATTTGTGCTTCGACAAGATCGGTCAACAGAATATGAAGTTCACGATACCCTTGTTGTTTTTCTGAAAGTGCAACATCTAGCCGCTGCTCTTTGCGGCACGTCGTCGCTAAATAGTTTAATGTGGCTAAACCAGGACCAAGTTCTAATGCATTACTTGCCCAGCGCTCGCCGAGTTCGTAAAGTTTTTGGTCAAGTTGTGGCGGAATATGATGCTCACTAAATTCACCCCGTGCACCAAAAATGGTTAAGTAGTCTGAAATGGTAATGTGGTCTTGCACTTGGGTATTATTTTGACCATCGGGATAAAGCCAACACAGCTGATCACTGTTCGGTTCGACGACAAAAATAGGCCATTGATAGCTACGGAACACCTCATAAACGGATAATAAACGATGTCTCAAACCACAACTTGCGTTCAGCTTGACTTCGTCGTATCTGGTTTTCAAATCTTCCGCTAAAAACTGGATAGCTTGTTTGATTGCTGAGGTATTGGAACCCGATGGGATTTCAAAAAACTCAGAAGTGATATCGCGCTGACTCAATACCGAGTGTAAACGTAAATACATTGATTTTTGGTCTTGATCACCGATGAAGACAATGTGCGAACTTACCGTTCGATTATCAAGCAGGGGAGTAACCAAGCGAATAGGGTCTTGGTCGATAATGCCAACATGAACAGCCATAGATCATCCTCATGTTTGGCTTGCAAAGAGTAGGAGGTAGATAATAATGCGCAAGCCGATAGTTATCATATAACGATGTGGCATCAAAAAAACAAGGGCGACTTTAGATTAAAAGCCGCCCTTGAGACATAATTTACATGTAACTTACAAATGGGGTTGAGTTTGTTAACGGTCACTCATAATGTAAAACGATGGACTAATTCATTCTGCTGATTAGCAAGCTGAGTTAGGTTGGCGCTTGCCTGTGCAATTTGAGACATGGCTTGATAGCTACCATCTGCGATTAAATTAATATCCTCGATACTGCGTGCAATGTCACCAGTTGTTTCACTTTGCTCGGCGGCCGCCTGTGTAATATGAGTACTCATCTGACTGATTTCTAGAATTAACGCTTGGATCTCTTCCATTGCGCTATTCGCCGTTGATGCTTGCTCGACAGAAAGTTCCATATCAGTCATGCAGCTTTCAATAACAGTACTGGCAGAAGATGAGCTGGATTGCAAGTTGCTGATCATACTTTCAATTTCAGACGTCGAATCCGTTGTGCGTTTTGCCAAAACACGAACTTCGTCAGCTACGACTGCAAACCCGCGCCCTTGCTCTCCAGCACGAGCAGCTTCAATCGCGGCATTGAGCGCCAATAAGTTGGTTTGTTCTGCAATGTTACGAATCACATCCAAGATAGAACCAATTTGGCTGCTCATTTTTTGCAGTTCACCGACAGCATCAACCGATTGATTTAAGCGAGTCTCAAGTTGATTAATGGTGGTGATATTGTCACTCATAATTTTACGGCCAGATTCAGAAGCCGATTCAACTTTCTGCACCATCTCTAGCGAACTTTGAGCACTTTGCGCTACTTCTTGTACTGAATGAGCCATTTCTGTCATTGCGGTTGCCACGCTCGCGGTTTGCTCACGTTGGGTGCTGAGTTGTGACTGTGCTTTTGAAGAGGTGGTTTGGTTATGGTTAGCTGTGTTGGTTAAATTTTCAGAAGCATCATTCAACTGCACCAAAATATGGTGCAAATTATCTGCTAGCGAATTGATGTGGCCACTTAAGCGACTAAACTCGTTGTTGTAACGAATTTCAATGCGTTGTGTCATATCTCCTTTTGTCAGCCCTTCTAGCGTTTTGAGTATACGATTTAACGGCTCACGAACACTTTGCGCAATGTGGTAACCAATACCCGTAGCCACTAGCACAACCGCAATACCAATCACGATCGCTTTAATAACTCCTTGCTTATAGACTTCCCCGGCTTCTCGCAGAGAGGCATTTAAACCGTCGGTCGCAGTATCGTTAAAAGAGTCTAAAATCGTCATTGCTTTATCGACCTCGATAGCCAAATTCGCAATGTTTTCATAAAGGGCTGTTTTCGCTAGTAAGTAACTATTGTGTTGATCAAGCACACCACCCTTTTGTCCAATATCTTGAGAGAACTTTTGGACGAGATCGTCAAATGTTTTTTTCAGTTCAGGTAATTGGGTCGATAAGCCTCGGTAAGCGTAGTTGAGGTGCGTGACCGCTTTTTTATTCATGGTGACGGCCTTGTCAACAAAGGCGACATCCGAACTGGCCAAAGCGTCTGAAGTGATTAATTCCGCATCTTTCAATTTAATGAAATAACTTTTCGCCATGACTTTAACTGAAATACTATTTTGCCCATCGACAAAATCTTTCATTCCGGTGCTTAAATCGGCATGAAGTCTTTGAAATTCACGAGTTGATTTTTGCACTTGAGCTTGCGCCTCAAACATCGCCTGATAATTATTCATGGCTTGTTCTGCTTCTGAAAAGTAGCGGAGTTCCATCTGTTTAAGTTGGCTTATCCGCTCTTCAAGAGAGGGGTTCATTGCACTTGCTTGTTGGAGCTGGTTTAGCACGTCAGCAAAATCTTGTTTTGCTTTAGCAAATTCTGAACGCATCACATTCATGCGATCTTGGTTTTGTGTCGTCAAAAAGTCCTTAAAAGATTTATCGGCAGAAAGCAGTTGAACACTTGTTTTGTTTGACAAAGAAACGAGCGGTAAGGCGGTGGTTGATACACTTTCGAAATTAGAATGAATTTGATTCATTCCTCCCATCATAATGGCGGTCGTTACTGCAAACATGATGATGATCAGTGTGAAACCAGCGTACATTCGCCTAATCACTGAACCCTTCATAATCCTCTCCCTAGAAAAATAGTGTTTTGTTTTAAAAAATAACAAAATAATGAGTATTGTATTGAATGTGAGACGTACATTTTATGACGGGCCTGGCAAAACGCATTTTTTATATTAGTGTTCTGTCATTTATGCTACGCGTACGGTGTTTTTTATTGAGCTTTTGACAGGGTTCACGCATACTCAAATCCAACTACACACCTATTATATTCAGTAGCATTAAGGTCAAATTAGTGTCGGTTCTATCGGTTGTCGATATGTTGTCGTGGGCCACTTAGGTATTAGCCTTGAACCACTTATCTCGATCTAATGTACTTTGATGTGACTGCGTAGGCCTATTTACTAGTGGAGTATTTCATGGCTGAAGAAACCATTTTTAGCAAAATTATCCGTAAAGAAATTCCTGCAGATATCCTCTATCAAGATGATTTAGTTACCGCCTTTCGGGACATTAACCCTAGAGCGCCTAGCCATATTCTTATCATTCCCAATGCGTTTATTCCGACGACCAACGATGTTGAACTTGAGCATGAAGCGGCTATGGGACGTATGTTTACAGTGGCAAAAAAAATCGCTCAACAAGAAGGTATTGCACAAGATGGCTATCGCTTGATAGTGAATTGTAACGCTCATGGTGGCCAAGAGGTTTACCACATTCATATGCACTTGGTTGGTGGTCGCCCGTTGGGTCCGCTTTTGATGAGCTAATGCATGGGTCGCCCAGTCACTATTGGGCGCTCGATTGATACGATTAGAGTTAAATATGGAGTATTGAGTGAAGCGTTACGTGCGACATATTACGGTTTTTTTATCGCCTTTTTTTCTCAATGCCTGTGCTAATTTTTCTGCGGGGAACTTGTTTAGTCATTACAGTGCTCAAAATGGCGCTGTCTATCAGTCAGTTAAATCTGGGCAGTATCAAGATGCGGAGAATGAACTTGCGGAATTTGTCGCGGGTGACATTCTGGACAATCTGGAAAAAGGGCGAGTCCATTTTCTTAACCAGAATTATGTAGACAGTAAGCGTAGTTTCGAATTGAGTGATTCTGCGGTTAAAATTCAACAAGATAAGGCATTGATTTCACTAAGTGATACGGCGACAAGTGTCGGTGCGTTGGCTGTGAATGATAACTTGATGGAATACGTTCCTGCGGATTATGAACTCGGTTTTTTACATCTTTATCTCGGTTTGAATTATTTACAACAGAACGATTTGGATGGAGCTCTGGTTGAAGTTCGGCGAGCGAATCAGGTACAAGAGCAAGCAAGGCAGGCTAGAGAAGCGGAACTTGAAAAGGCGCAAAAAGAGCTAAAATCACAAGGTGTGACACCAAACTTAGGCAGCGTACTAGCAAACTACCCTGATGCAGGAAAAGCTTTGCAGGCGGTGCAGAATGGTTACCTTTTTTACCTTTCTGCTTTGCTTTATGAAGCCTCTGGTGATGTTAACAGTGCCTATGTCGACTATCGACGCGCTTTGGCAGTCACTCCCGATAATATTGAGGTTATAGAGGGGACATTACGCGTTGCGAAACGATTAGGGATGAGAGAAGACCTAATCCAATTAGAGAAACGCTACGGGAAATCTCATTCACTGACTGCTTCTCAAGGTCGTGTGCTTATAATAGAAGAGCAGAGTGTGGTGAAAGCCTTAGATAGCTGGCGTCAATCTTTACCCTTGTATGACAGCAGAGGAAATGGCGCATTGTATTCTCTCGCCTTACCTTATTATCCGAATACACCCGTTGAATCATTTTCATCACTGACGATGAATGACAAAGTACTGACTTCTCATTTTCTGACGGATGTGAATTTAATGGCAAGTCGAAACTTGTCTGAGAAAATGCCCTCTATAGTAATAAGGCAAGTGTTGAGAGTGCTGGCGAAAGATCAATTGCGCAAAGAAGCGGCTAAAGATGACAATGTTGGTAATTTAGTCTTCAACGTTTGGAATCTGCTGACAGAGCAGCCCGATACGCGCAGTTGGCTAACGCTGCCAGGGTTGGTGCAAACGGCCAGTCTGCAAGTCAATGCAGGCGAGCAACGAATAAAGGTGGGAGAGCAAGAATATCAGTTTTCTGTACCGGAAAAAGGCACCACTTTGGTGTGGGTTTCTCGTCAGGGACGCCATTCAACCATCTGGCATAAACAACTAGGAAGATTGTAATGAAAAAGTGGATATTGGGACTGTTAGTCACATTCTCATTGATTGGATGTGCTGAAAATACCGCAGGATTAAGAGTTGATGGCGCTTCGCAAAAAGTGCTATTTGGCGACAATGTCTTAGGTAATCGCTTGGTTGTTGAAGATATTGCAACTAACCAAGTGGATGGTCATACGAGGGGAGTTGTGCGTTTAGTGAGTCATTACCAAGGTGACCAAATTATCGAGTACCGTTTTTCTTGGTATGACGATGATGGGCTTGAAGTCAATAACAGACAAAGTCCTTGGAAACAAAAGATCATCAGTGGGATGGAGACGGTGTCGTTGTCGGAGATTTCTGTCAATCCAAATGGAAAACAGTTTCGCGTACAGATCCGTGGGTCAAATAATTAAATTGGGAAAGTAAGGAGCCAATATGAACAAAAGTATTATCGCATTGCTAGGACTCGCTGTCATTTTGGGCGGCTGTTCAAATAAAGTCAGCTACGGAGATGCACAATCCGTTGAAACGACGACTGTTGATTTTGGTTCAACAGATTTACAAAAAATCGCGGGGGAAATGGTTGATAGCATGATGATGTCAGGTTCGGTAGCAGCGATTACCCGTGATTCTCGTCCTATCGTGTTTGTCGAGCGAATCAAAAATAAAACCAGTGAGCACATTGATACTGAATCTATCACTGACACCATCAGTACTAAGATGTTGAATTCAGGTAAGTTCCGCTTCGTCGACATGGGTCGTATTGAAGCCGTGCGTGAACAGCTCAATTTCCAAAATAATGATGAGTTGGTCAACCAAAGTACCGCCATTCAGTTTGGCAAAATGGTTGGCGCACAATATATGCTGTATGGCAACTTGTCGAGTATTGTGAAAAACGCAAGCAGTGATAAAGATGTATATTACAAAATGACGATGCGTTTAATGGATCTTCAAAGCGGCCTTATTGAATGGGCAGATGAAACCGAAATTCGTAAACAGCAGTCAAAAAGTTTACTCGGTTTTTAATCACAAAATTGAGTAATTGAGAGAAGAGGTCCTTATGGCGAGAATGTCTTGGCGTGAAGCTTGTCAGCTTGATCGTACCTTAACGTCGCTAGAAGGATTCTTCTCTACTCCCCCTGACTACGCACAAACGCTGACAGGGGGGTTAACAAACCGATGTTGGAAAATTGTCACGGAGGAACGCAGCTTTGTTTGGCGGCCTAATACTCCGATCACTCAAGCCTTTTCCATTTCGCGTTTTCAAGAATATCAAATTCTCTCTGCTATCGAATCTTCTCACTTAGGCCCCAAGCCACTTTCCATTAATGATCAAGGATTATTGGTTGAATGGATTGATGGCCAATCCCTTACTGGTGGTTTACCTTTCGATTCTCTATTAAAAACACAGATAAAGATCCATAATCTCAGTACAGCACGCATCCCAGTTGCCCCTTTCAGTTTTATCGCTCGGGTTGATCATTATTGGCTACAGCTCAAAGCTGAGTATAAAAGTGAGGACTTGTCGGCTTTATATCAACGTTGGCGCACCGCACCTAACCTTGCTGATGTTGGTCATACTTTGTGTCACTTTGATTTAGCTGGCTACAATATGGTTAAAACCGATGAAGGTAACCGCGTGATTGATTGGGAATACGCCTCAATTGCCGACCCCCGACTCGACCTGGCTTTAAGCATTGATGTTGCAGAAGAAAAACCATTAGAGGCGGTCTACCGTTATTGTCAATTGCGTGAGATTGTGGGGGTCGATGATTGGGTCGAAGGAGTGGTGGCTTGGCATCCAAGAGCAACAATGATGGCCATGTTATGGTATTTGTTAGCACATCAATTATGGGGTGATGACTATTATCGTCAACAAGCCGAACATCTAAAACGCACATTATGTAGCTAGGATCACTGTTTCGTCGTTTTGTTGCAGTAAATTAAGGTTAAAGTCTTTGAAACCACAATCTTCGTGGTAGATTAAAAACCTCAAGGAGTGGGGAGTTATTATGATTATTTATCTGCACGGTTTTGATTCAACAAGCCCAGGAAACCATGAAAAAGTACTGCAATTGCAATTTATTGACAGCGATGTCCGTTTTATTAACTACAGTACACAGCACCCAAAACACGATATGCAGCATCTTCTAAAAGAAGTGCATAAAGTGATTGAGTTGTCTGATGACCCACATCCGATTATTTGTGGCGTAGGCCTCGGCGGCTTCTGGTCTGAGCGGATTGGATTCTTATGCGGAATTAAGCAAGTGGTGTTTAATCCTAACTTGCATCCGGAAACAAACATGACTGGACGCATCGATCGCCCTGAAGAGTATGAAGATATTGCGACTAAGTGTGTTGAGCAATACAGGGTAAAAAATAAAGGACGCTGTTTAGTGATTTTATCTAAAGAAGATGAAATTCATGACAACAGCAAAACAGCAGCAGAGCTCGAAAACTACTACGATATCATTTGGGATGAAACCCAGAACCATAAGTTCAAGAAAATCTCACAGCATTTGCAAGCGATGAAGGCATTTAAAGAATCAAATTAAGCATCCGTGCATCATAGTTTCGACTGAACGACTCACAATTGTGAGTCGTTTTTTTATGGCCCAACCCCCCTATGTCTCGTAGTGAAATAGAGGAATTCTTTGGTTGCACCGTGAGTTTTGCTCTATATAATGATTAAATTATAAATATTTTGATAAATATCAAAAAAAATTGAGAGCAAGTCTTAAATTTGCCTAATTTGTGTGTAGTTACATGCACTTATCCTAATGAAACGTGCTGCGAAGATAGCTTCATTTGCTGAACAAGATTTATCTGAAGCAAGCGCATTACTGAGAATTCCTTCAGTGTGAGATTTCACGCTGAATCATGTTTATTTCTTTTTGAGGATTATTGTTGTGACACGAATTATCGTAGTCGGTGGTGGCGCGGGTGGTTTAGAGCTCGCGACTAAACTTGGTCGCACTCTTGGCCGTAAAAATCGCGCAGAAATCACATTAGTGGATCGTAAAGCAAGCCACTTATGGAAACCGTTATTGCATGAAGTGGCAACGGGTTCATTAGATGAAGGAGTGGATGCGCTAAGCTATCGCGCTCACGCAAAAAATCATCGTTTTGATTTCCAAATGGGTAGTCTTGCTGATATTGATCGTGAACGCAAAGTGATTGTTCTTAGTGAATTGCAAGATGAGCATGGTGAATTGTTAATGCCAAGTCGTGAGCTTGAATATGACATTTTGGTGTTGGCAATCGGTTCAACGTCTAACGACTTCAATACTCCAGGAGTTCGTGAGCATTGTATCTTCCTTGATAGCCCTGAACAGGCAAATCGTTTTCGTACTGAAATGAATAATGAGTTTCTAAAACTTCATGCGAAAAATGGTAACGGTACAGTTGATATTGCGATTGTTGGCGCAGGTGCAACGGGTGTTGAATTATCTGCTGAGCTACATAATGCAGTAAAAGAGCTGCGAACTTATGGTTTTGGCGATCTTGATTCAAGCAAACTGAATGTCAACCTTGTGGAAGCGGGTGAGCGTATTCTACCCGCTCTTCCACCTCGCATTTCTAGTGCTGCACACAGCGAATTAACGAAATTAGGTGTCAACGTTCGTACTGCGACTATGGTCACGCGAGCAGATAAGGATGGCCTAACAACTAAAGATGGCGAAAAGATTCCCGCTCAGATCATGGTGTGGGCTGCTGGCATCAAAGCACCGGATTTTATGAAAGAGATTGCCGGTTTGGAAACAAACCGCATTAATCAGTTAGTGGTAAAAAATACCTTACAAACCACAAGAGATGACGATATTTTTGTGATCGGTGATCTAGCACAATGTACACAAGCCGATGGTTCATTTGTGCCACCTCGTGCACAAGCAGCGCACCAAATGGCAAGCCAAGCGTTCAAGAATATTGTTGCTAAGCTTAACGGGCGTGAGCTCAAACCGTATGTTTATAAAGATCACGGTTCGTTGGTTTCATTAAGTCGTTTTTCTACCGTTGGTAGCTTAATGGGTAATTTAACCAAAGGCTCGATGATGGTTGAAGGTCGTATTGCGCGAGTAGTGTACATTTCTTTGTATCGCATGCACCAAATGGCGCTGCACGGTATGTTCAAAACAGGGTTGATGATGTTAGTTGGCCGTATTAATCGTGTGTTGCGTCCAAACTTAAAGCTTCACTAATATTCCCAGCGTACTGGCCATAAAAAAGCCTCGCCTTTGTTAAAAGGCGAGGCTTTTTTTGTCATCCCCCCACCACCGCCTTGGACGGTAGTGGGGGTTATATCAAATTCAAGTTATTTAATGGTACTTGAGCGATAAGTGTTATGTGTTAGCCAACTAGGCTGAGCATTGGTTGGTACTGAGCCATCTTGGTTAATGTTTGAGAAATGGAACGAATGTTGGTTCCAAATTCTCGTTGCATTTTTCCATGGTTTATCAGCATCGGCTGACTGGTAAACATAAACACCATGGTTGATAGCTCTTTCTGGAGCATAGTCATTTGCTACGACAATAAGCGATGCATTGTTATTGCCTTCTAGATCCGCCACAACAGGGTATTCCCACAAGGTGTCAGATGAGTTTGCAATCGTTGCTAATACAGCACCAGTACGCCCATCGAGGATTCGAACTCTTAGGAAGTCCTGTACGATAACTTCATCAATGCCATCACCAGTGAAGTCATAAGCAGAGACACCAATTTTTCCACTATTAGAGTCATCATTTTTCACAGACCAAACCTTACCGCCTTGCGCATTGTACATGTCAACAGCATAGTAACCAGCGTATACGATACCCATATTCTGTATGTTGTTGTTGATTTTTTCACCCACAATAAACTGTACAGCATTCACATGCTTTTTGAAGGTGAAGATAGGCTTTGGTTTACTCCACACATTTAAGCCTACCAGTTGGGTATTGCTTGGGACTGTATATCGTTCAGTGGTTGCTTTGCTCTTCATGACAGGAACAGCATAAGGAATCGTTTTAGTTTTCCAAACAGGAGCTAGGTAAGAAACTGTTTTGGTATGCCAGCCAAAGAACCAGTAAGAAACTTGTTTTGTTCTCCACTCCAATCCAAGATATGGAACTTCTTTGGTTCGCCACTCTAATGCCGGGTATTTAAAGGCTGAATCTTTTGAACCTAACGTTATTTTCGAACCATCATTGAGAGTGAATTCCATCTCGAGTACGCCATATGTCCACCACGTTTTATATTTGCCGTAGGTTACATCGATAGAGCGGACTTTGCTTGTATCAATAGTATGCAGTGAACCGCCTTGACCACCCACCATATTACTAGCTGTTGATCCAATAGCATCAATCAGATCTCCTGAGCGGATTTTAAGTTGGTTGTCATCTGCTATTTTCACTGGATGGTTGTGATGTAGATGGGTATATCCATAAACAGGGGACTTATCGATTTCATTGGTAGAGGTTGTAGCTTTGCCTAGGAAGTTTGAAATAGCTTGAGCACCACCACCTGGATTTTCAGTATTAGTAATTTCCCATTTCACACTTCCATCACTTTCTAATACAGCAAAAGAGCTATTTTGTGATGCTGAGAGTGACGCTGGTACTGAGATAATGATCTCAGGTTTGTTATCATTATCCAAGTTAGCAACGGCTGAGAACCAAATGTGGTCGTTTGTAGGATGCTGCCAAGTAAATGCGCCATTACTTTGATAAAGAGAGCCATTTGAGAACACTTCTTGTATGCCATCACCATCCACATCCAAGCTTATAGGTGATGGAGACCAATCGTAGGTGAATAATAGCCCAGTATCGTAGTTATAGACACCATCAGCCGATAAGATCTCAACAGAAGAGTCGTTGTTGAGGTCGCTTAATGCGATATTTCCTGATGCGCCACCACCAGTTTTGGTTTTAGTAATCTGCTTTTTAATATTTCCGTTAACATCAAGGATGTTGATGAATTTGCTATCTAGACTCGTGCTAACAATCTCTACCAAGCCATCTCCATCAAGATCAGCTATAGCAGGGGAATAGCGAGCATCGGCTATAACACCACCATTATTGTATGACCAAAGTTCAGAACCATCAACGCCACTCAGGGCTCTAATTATTCCCCCTTTCGCATATTTGTTACCTTCAAAAGTAACAACGATAATATCAGCGATATCATTCTCGTCGATTTTTCCGTCACCATTATCATCATTTAACTGAGCAACGATAGGTGCCGCCATGACTTGGTTAAACTCAGGTTGAAATGAACTGCCTTCCCAAGACCATTTTAATTGTGTTTTTATCTCACTAGGATTGTGATGATGGTGGTTTGATGCGATTGCAATGTTACTTGCTGTGATACTGCCTATTGACAGTAGCCCGGCCGCACATAACGAAAATTTAGAAGTCATCAGGTAACATCTCTCAGTATGTATGTTTGTGTAAATTCGGATTTAAATTAATGTTGTTAACCAGTGCCATGCTTTACGGAAATTTTTCAAGATCTGGATTGAATATTGCACAACATAAGTTAGGAGAGATTATCAAGGCTTAATTAAAGGTATTCAATCCAATATGGTTCTCATAAATGAGAGGTCTTAAAAATGAAACGCTCATTAGTGAAATACATTACCAGTTTAACTTTTAGAAGATCACGTACCCAAACCATTGGAATGGCCTGCAGGTGGTCAGCGAACGGTCATAGATGGCTGTGTTATTGGAATGGTTAATAACAGAATAGCTCTAACCTTTAAGGATATGAAATCAGTGAGCTAAACTGTATGAGAGATGAATAAAAGAAGAAACGCCCAGGCAGGGCGCTTTGTTAGGCTTTATTCTGCAACGCGGCGAACTTGAATGATCATTCCCATTAATGGATGGTCTAGATAGTGGGTTTCGTTGCTGCGCATACGGCGTTTTTGGTCCATCCGATAGCTCTTTAAAAACTCTTCCTTTTCCACTGTTGGGGAGATAGCTTCTAGGTTCCCCAGTTGAACCTCGGCATTTTGCTCTTCAGGTGTAATATCTAACTCCAATGGTTTACTTTGGAGCACGATTTCTCGCACACTCGGGGCTTTTAAGTCGAGCGTGGTTTCAGCATAAAGATAGTGCTGCACATAGATTTGTAATTTACCATCGAGTTCGTAAAGGGGGCTCGCGATGTTTTGTTCTAGCACACCGTTTACTGGCGATTCTTCTAGTACAGCCACTTTTTCACTGCCGTCAGTATTGAATTTAGCGGAGTAATCTTTACCCGCCTGAATATGGAAAATCGGCGCGGAAGCTTTGCCTTGATCGCCTTGACGCCAAGCCGTATGCAATAGCACTTCAAAGCCGGCGTGGTTTTTCAGTTTTTGTGCTTGCTCGTTAAGTTGGTAGTCGGAAAAAGGCAGCATTTTCACGCCTTTTTCTTGGCGATAGTTTAAGTCACTAAAACTGCCCGCGCGTTGAATATTGATCTCAGGCAATGAGTTAGGCCACGACTCACTGACCTTCTCTGCATCAATTGCACGCTTAAAAATGATCACTTCTATGTCAAATTGCCGTTGTGCCAGACTTGGCATCGAAATAAGCAAAAGTAGGAGTGGGATCAGTTTTTTCATTATGGCTCCATCATTTTTTGTGCGTAATTTATGCTCTAGGCATCAGGTTTTGTTGGAATTCGCTGAGCATACTCGACACAAATTGAATTCGTTCACGTCTATCGGCTAATGGTACAGCAAACTTAAACTTAGTTGGCCCTTCCATTGCAAATTTTTTCGGTTGTGATTGCAGAAGTCTAACCAAAAAGACGGGGTTAATGTCAGCATCTGGATAGAACTCAATGTAGCCGCCTTTTTCATGTGCTTCGATTTTCTTCACTTTTATACGTGCAGCATCAATTTTAACTTCAGCAACGCCGAGTAAGTTATTTGCAGCATCAGGTAACTTACCAAAGCGATCAATCAACTCGACTTTGAGCTCGGCGAGCTCATCTCGGCTAGCGACACTCGCTATCTGTTTATACATGGAGAGGCGAGTATTTACATCAGGAATGTAATCATCGGGTAATAGCGCTGGCAAACGCATTTCTACTTCGGTTTGTTCACGAAGCAAATCGTCAAGAGAAGGTTCTCTGCCATTTTTTAATGCTTCAACCGCTTGCTCTAGCATCTCCATATAGAGAGTAAAACCAATCGATTGGATCTGACCGCTCTGTTCATCGCCCAATAATTCACCCGCTCCACGGATTTCTAAATCGTGCGTTGCTAGGGTAAAACCGGCCCCAAGATCTTCAAGAGATGCAATCGCTTCTAAACGTTTCACGGCATCTTTAGTGATGGCTTTAGGATGTGGAGTGAGTAAGTAAGCATAAGCTTGATGGTGAGAACGTCCTACTCGGCCACGAAGTTGGTGTAGCTGCGCTAAGCCCAGGTTATCTGCTCGGTCCATAATGATGGTGTTCGCGGTCGGGACATCAATCCCTGTCTCGATGATGGTTGTGCAAACCAATACATTGAATCGTTGGTGATAAAAGTCGTTCATCACTTTTTCCAGCTCACGTTCACGCATTTGTCCATGGGCGACGGTAATTCGAGCTTCAGGGACCAGCTTTTCTAAATCGGCGGCCACTTTGTCGATAGTTTCTACTTGGTTATGTAGAAAATAAACCTGTCCACCGCGCATGATTTCACGTAATACGGCCTCTCGAATCGTATTGTCATCATGTTGGCGTACAAAGGTTTTGATGGCTAATCGTCGTGCGGGTGGTGTGGCGATAATCGATAGATCGCGCATTCCGCTCATCGCCATGTTTAATGTGCGCGGAATCGGTGTTGCCGTTAGCGTGAGAATATCCACATCAGCACGCATCGCTTTCACTTTTTCTTTTTGGCGAACGCCAAAACGGTGTTCTTCATCAACGATCAAAAGACCAAGATCGCTAAATTTTAGCTCGCTGGAAAGCAGTTTATGCGTGCCAACCAAAATGTCGACTTTGCCGTCAGCGACATCTTGTAGAATCTGCTTTTGCTCTTTCGCTGATTTGAAGCGTGATAAAACTTCGACACGGATCGGCAGGTTAGCGAATCGGTCTCGAAAGTTCTCAAAATGCTGCTGTGCGAGTAAGGTTGTCGGCACTAATACAGCCACTTGTTTATTGTTGTCGGTGCAAACAAAGGCGGCGCGCATGGCGACTTCTGTTTTGCCAAATCCAACGTCACCACACACTAATCGGTCCATCGCTTTTTTCTGACACATGTCCGATAGCACGGCGTTGATAGCTGTATTTTGATCATCGGTTTCTTCAAATGGGAAACCTGCTTTAAAGGTCGCGTATTGGCCACGATCCAGAGCGAACTTATAGCCTGGTTTGAGCTCTCGCTTGGCGTAAACATCCAGCAGCTCTGCAGCAACATCGCGGACTTTTTCGGCCGCTTTTCGTCGTGCCTTGGTCCATGCTTCACCCCCGAGTTTATGCAATGGTGCGCTTTCTTCCGCGCCGCCAGAGTAACGACTAATGAGATTCAATGAAGCGACAGGGACATAAAGTTTGGCTTCGTTTTGATACTCAAGGGTGACGTATTCGGTCATCATGCCACCCGCTTCAAGCGTCTGTAACCCGAGATAACGGCCGATACCATGATCAATATGAACAACGGGTTGCCCTGGTTTGAGTTCAGCTAAGTTACGAATGACAGCGTCACTATTGGTGACTTTACGATCTTTCTTACGGCGAAGAATGACACGGTCACCGAGTAAATCACTTTCGCAGATAAACGCTAAGTTGGCATTGTTATCAATAAAGCCGTGCTCAGATGCCCCTAATACGAGACATTGTTTTTCTTTTGCTTGGCACGCTTGCTGGAAGGTTTCTTTTTCGATAGGGCGCAGTTTTACGCGTTGCAATAGCTCTAGTAATGCTTCGCGACGGCCTTCTGATTCGACGGAAAAAATGATTTTCCCAGTGAAACTTTCACTAAATTGCCGGATGGCGGCTAAAGGCTCTTTATTTTGATGCATGACCGCCAAGTCGGGTAATGCACTGACCGCTAAATTGATCCGCCCTTGCTTTTCTGAAATCGGTTCTACACTGAGTTGGAGCTGAGCCACGTTTTTGAAAAGACTGAAAAGCTCATCTTTTTTAAGCCACAATTCATGAGGCGGCAGTAACGGGCGAAGAGGGTCAACTTTACGCTGCTGGTAACGATATTCGACGTCGGTTAAAAACTGGTCAATCGCTGTTTCGATATTTCCTACGATAATTAGTTGGCTTTCTGGCGCGATATAATCGAACAAGGTTTCGGTGTGTTCAAAAAATAGTGGTTGCCAGTATTCAATACCGGCTGGCCAAATCCCCTTTGAGACTTGCATATAGACAGATTCTGGTTCACGACGCGCTTCAAATCGTTGACGCCAGCGGGTGCGGAAATCTTCAATCGCACTTTCTGTGGTGGGAAATTCATGAGCAGGTAGCAAGCGTATCTCACTGATTTCTTCAATTGAGCGTTGATTCTCAGGATCGAAGGTGCGTATGGTGTCGATTTCATCATCAAAAAAATCAATGCGATAAGGATCGCTGCTGCCCATTGGAAATAAATCAAGAATCGAACCTCGGCTGGCGTACTCGCCTGGGCCAAACACTTGATCAACATGACGATAGCCCGATTTTTCCAGCTGAAGACGCAGTTTATCTAAGGAAAACTGATCGCCAGTTTTAACCATCAGGGTATGCTGTAGCAGAAATTCTCGCGGCGTCTGACGCTGCAATATGGTGCTCACTGGCACAATGGTAATGCCTGTTTTCAAGCTCGGTAATTGATACAGGCGCGCGATGCGATCAGAAATGATCTCTTGATGAGGCGAAAAACTATCATAAGGCAAAGTTTCCCAATCAGGAAACAGCGCCACTTCGGCGTCACTAAACTGCTCAATTTCGTGCTGCAGCTTTAAGGCGGTTTGAGGATCAGGTACAGCCAGTAAAGTGTGGCTATTATGCTGGTTGGCCAGCTCTGCAATTGCCAACGCAAGGCTTGCACCACGTAGGTTACCAATGTGTTTTTTGTCGCCCGCGCCAGCAGGTTTAATCAGAGTCAGTAAAGAGTGTGTAGTCATGAGAACGCTTATGGTTTATTTCGGTCTAAAGAGCGTTGACGCAGCAATTTTTGCTGCTGGTACAGTGCGGCTTTAATCAAGAGATCTTGGTCAGTATCTCGCAGTAAATCGTATTTCATCGTGATGAGATAGTGTTGCTCGTCAGCTTGGCAATCAATCACCGAACTATAGCAATAAATAGCGGCTGCAGGGTGGTCCAAAAACAGTTTACAGCGGGCTTGGGTACCAATCTCTAGTGCATTTGGATAACGAAGAGAGAAGCGACTGGCACCAAATGTGCTGGTGATGAAGCGTGAATGTGGCTCATCTTGCTGTGACAGCATAAAGGTTAGCAACAAATTCAGTTTCGAATTTTGAGTATCAAGTAACTGAACGACGTGCTTGAAATCACTATTTTTCAGTTCTAGTCGTGCACTTTCGGTGAGTGCATCCAACTGGCTAAACTCACTGGCCACAATAAATGGGTCAGGAATCTCCGCTTCAAATATTGATTGGGAAGGTAGCATAAATGTGCTGTCTAAAAGTTCAATATTGGTTGTCAGTCCATAGTGAACCGTAAAAAATTCTTGCTCGGTCATAAAGGCATCCTTCTCATCGCTTTGTTGATTATCGTCATACCGGCGAACTAATCAAGGTATGTCCTTGTTATCGAGTCTATTTAACCGATTTTTGGCAAATTAAAGCTACAACCTTCCACCGTTTCTCGTTACAGTACTGAGCATCACTTTTAGGCGGTTTTTCTTATGTTTCATCCTATTTCGGCGTTCATCGGCTTGCGTTATTTACGTGGGCGATCCGGTGATAGATTCAGTCGATTTGTCTCTTATATGTCTACGGCGGGGATAACCATTGGCGTGATGTCACTGGTGACGGTGCTTTCGGTCATGAATGGCTTTGAATCCCAGCTCAAAAATAGAATTTTAGGTGTGTTGCCTCAGGCTGTAGTTTCGCAAAATGGCGATCGCACTTTGCTCACGCAAGATGTGCCTCAATTCATTAGCCAACTCTCTAGCGCCAGAGCGGCTGAACCGATTGTACGCAGTGAAGCGGTTGTTCAAAGCTCATCGCAACTGGCCGCAGGCTTGTTGGTGGGAATTGAACCTAATCAACATGATCCGATTGCGGCGCACTTGATTGCGGGTCAAGTGAGTGCGCTCAAGCCGGGCGAATATCAACTGTTCCTTGGCCATTCATTGGCGCGGGCGCTCAACGTGACAATTGGCGATAAAGTGCGTTTGATGGTCACTTCAGCTAGCCAATTTACCCCCTTAGGCCGTATTCCTGCGCAGCGTAATTTTACAGTCGCAGGCATCTTCAATACGGGGTCTGATGTGGATGGACAGCTGATGCTGACGCACATCAAAGATGCAGCGCGATTGCTTCGTTTACCATCAAATACTGTGTCGGGATGGCGGCTCTTTTTTGACGATCCTTTTGTGGTCGCAGACCTAGCTAGCGCACCTTTGCCTGAGGGATGGCAATGGAGTGACTGGCGAGATCAGCGTGGCGAGTTGTTCCAAGCTGTTCGCATGGAAAAAAATATGATGGGTTTGATGCTTGGGTTGATTGTTGGCGTGGCGGCTTTCAATATCATTTCCGCGTTGATCATGGTGGTGATGGAAAAACAAGCTGAGGTCGCGATTTTGAAAACGCAAGGCATGACAGATCAACAAGTACTGGCCATTTTTATGGTTCAAGGCGCAAGTAGTGGAGTGATTGGTTCGCTTGTCGGTGGTGTGTTAGGCGTATTGCTTGCCAATAACCTCAATGGATTATTAGAAAGCATGGGTGTAGCGCTGTTCTCTGTGGGGGGAACGCTGCCTGTAGTGATTAACCCCATGCAAATTATGTTGGTGGTGATAGCAGCTATCACGCTCAGCTTATTCGCGACACTGTTTCCTTCCTACCGCGCGTCATCCGTAAAACCTGCCGAGGCTTTAAGATATGAATAACCTTTTACAATGCCATAACGTATGCAAAACCTACCAAGAAGGGGAGCTACGGACTCAAGTGCTAAAAGGCGTCAGTTTTGGCATTCAAGCGGGAGAGTTAGTCTCAATTATTGGGACTTCTGGATCTGGGAAAAGTACGTTATTGCACATTCTGGGTGCACTGGATGAGGCAACCGAAGGTTCAGTGTCGTTTTTAGGTCAGGATTTATCGAGCTTAAGCTCCAATAAACAAGCGAACATTCGCAATCAACATTTGGGTTTTGTGTACCAGTTCCACCATTTATTAGCCGATTTCACCGCTCTTGAGAATGTTGCCATGCCGTTGCTTATTGGTGGCCAAAAAGCATCGCGTGCTAAACAGGCCGCGCAAGCACTGTTAGAAAAAGTGGGATTGGGACATCGTTTATCTCATCGACCCTCAGAGCTCTCTGGTGGAGAGCGGCAACGGGTAGCGATTGCGCGAGCGCTTGTTAATCAACCCGATTTGGTGTTAGCCGATGAGCCTACGGGCAACCTTGATCACAAAACGGCGCTGGCGATTTATGATTTGATGCGTCAAATGAATCAAGAGTTTGGCACGGCATTTTTAGTGGTAACGCATGATAGCGAACTTGCTGAAAAAATGGACAGACAGATGCACATGCAAGATGGTTTGCTGATTAATGTGGAGGCATCGTAGATGTTCACCTCGCTCTCTTTAGTGATTGGTCGGCGTTTTAGCCTGGCAAAGCAGCGTAATAAAATGGTGTCGTTTATCTCGCTCTCTTCCATTATCGGTATCGCCGTGGGCGTTGCGGTGATCATCGTGGGTTTGTCGGCGATGAATGGTTTTGAGAGAGAGCTGCAGAACCGCGTGTTATCTGTCATTGCACACGGAGAGTTTGAAGGGGTTCAAAAACCCATCACGAATTGGTCGTCATTAGTCAAGCAAGCCGTGCAGCATCCAAAAGTGGAAGCGGCCGCTCCTTATGTAAAATTGACGGCGCTGGCAGAGAAAGGTGCGCAACTGAAAGCGATTGAGGTGCGCGGAATTGATCCGCAAATGGAGCGCGCCGTGTCGCGTTTATCTCAATTTGTCTCTTCCGATGCATGGCAAGGTTTTGTCGCAGGTCAGCAACAGGTCATTTTAGGCAAAGGAGTGGCGGATAAATTGGGCGCGGCAGTCGGTGACTATGTCACTTTGATGATCCCCTCTACGAATGAGAGCGCTAAAGTTCAAGCGCCAAAGCGCGTGCGCGTCAAGGTCTCAGGGCTTTTGGAACTCAATGGCCAAATTGACCACAGCCTTGCATTAGTGCCATTGGCAGATGCACAAGCTTACGCCAAATTAGGAGAGCGAGTGACGGGCGTTGCGATCAAGGTCTCAGAGGTATTAAATGCAACTCAAATTGTAAGAGAGGTCGGCAATACGCTTGATCAATACGTCTATCTACGCAGTTGGCAGCAAAAGTTTGGCTTTTTGTACCGTGATATTCAGCTGGTCAGAACCATTATGTATTTGGTGATGGTGTTGGTGATTGGTGTGGCGAGCTTCAACATCGTTTCAACACTTATGATGGCGGTCAAAGATCGTGCGGCTGAAATCGCTATTTTGCGCACTATGGGCGCGACCGATGGATTAGTGAAACGAATTTTTGTCTGGCAGGGTGTTTTCTCTGGTGTATTAGGCAGTGTGATAGGTGGCGTGTTAGGTGTGCTGATTGCGTGGAATTTAACAGCGTTAATCAAAGGATTAGAACGGTTAGTCGGCCATCAGTTTTTGTCTGGTGATATCTATTTTGTCGACTTTTTGCCATCACAAGTGAACCTATCGGATGTGGTGCTTGTCTCTTCGACGGCGATTGTGTTGAGCCTATTAGCTACTTGGTATCCGGCCTCTAGGGCCAGTCAACTGAATCCGGCGTCTGTGCTTAGCGCTAAATAATCTCAACTCGGATTCTTTTCGTTCATCAGCATTGAGCTATTTTTAGCAAACCAAAAGGACCACTTGGTCCTTTTTCAACATCATGCGACATCGTTTTACATGCTCAGTTGTATAGCCAGTCTCAATCTCTTGAAGCTTTTATCTCGCTTGGCGCTTTTGCCAGCTTCTTACGACAGAATAGCGCCATAAACCGTGAATGCCGAAGTAGCCAATTATGGCGGAGATCACTCCGCACATCATGCAACCCAAAAGGAATGGCGGACCAATGGTACTCATTTGTTGCATGATAAAATGCCAAGAGAGTTCAAAGTGAAATGGTTGTGGTGGTGTTTGCATTACCCATGCGCCAAGCTTGTAGGCGAAGTAGAACAGCACTGGCATGGTGATGGGGTTGCTAATCCAGACCAAGGCTACAGAGAGCGGTAAATTGACGCCGCACATAATGGCAAGGCCAGCGGACATGATCATTTGACTCGGAAGTGGAACAAAAGCCATGAACAAACCTACGGCGAAGGCGCCCGCTGCTGAGCGGCGGTTCAAACACCATAAATTGGGGTTGTACAGCACATTGCCAAAAATTTTTAATGCCTTCTGACGCTTAATCACTTCATGGTTAGGCATAAAACGTTTGATGAACTTTCTTGGCATCGTGACATGACTCTCTTATCTAATTACTGGACCCTAGCTTCGTTTTCGCTAACCGCCATTTCTGCTTCTTATTGGCCTTGGATGCCAGATTGGAAATGGAGTATGCCTCTATTCGCCATTCTTATACTCTCTGTCGGTTATAGAAAACTGCGCTTTCTCTCAGGAGTAACAATGGCTTTAGTGGTCATTTTGATCAGCGGGAACTTATTACGTGAGCAGTCCAACACTATTTTTCAGACAGGTTCGGATATTACCATAAACGGACAGGTTAACAGCTTTTTTAGACAAATTAGTCATGGTTATGAAGGAACAATTTCGATTCGATCAATCAATGGTCAAACCTTAGGCATTTTTTTGCGGCCCAAGGTGCGATTAATTGCTCCTTTGCCGTTGAAGTATGGTGACGTGGCTGAATTCTCCATCACAGTAAAACCTATCTTTGGTCGGTTAAATGAGACCGGGTTTGATGCAGAGGCGTACTCTTTGAGCCAAGGTATTGTGGCTCGTGCAACGGTTAATAATGGACAGTCTTATCGCATTGAATCATCACCAGAATGGCGAGCACAATGCTACCAGAAGATCAAAACCTGGCTCGCTGATGATCCCAATCTTGGTATTTTAATGGCGCTTACGTTTGGTGAGCGCAGTGATATTTCAACGGCACAGTGGCAAGCATTACGAGACAGTGGGCTGATTCATTTGGTTGCCATTTCTGGTCTGCACATTGGCATCGCGTTTGGTTTTGGTTATAGCCTTGGGCTCGTATTGATGCGTTTACATCATCGTATGGGGTGGTCGCCATTCGTCGTAGGAAGCTTGTGCGCACTAGGCTATGCTTGGTTGGCTGGCTTTACCTTGCCCACTCAACGCGCACTGATCATGTGTTTGCTTAATGTGGCGATGATTGTCCTCAATGTCCGTATCAATACGTTGCAGCGACTGCTTATGACGTTATCGGCGGTGCTGCTCATCGATCCTTTTGCTGCGTTATCCAGTAGCTTTTGGATGTCCTTTATTGCTGTCTCAGTGGTGTTCTACCAACTTTCTCTACCTCAAACTCAGCGATTTTTTTTATGGCGTTTATTGACGATGCAGATTGGGTTAGTGCTGTGTATGCTTCCGGTAACTGCTTATTTTTTCGGTGGAGTCAGTACCAGTGCGGCGCTCTATAACTTAGTGTTTATTCCTTGGTTCAGTTTTGTGGTGGTTCCGGCGATCTTTGTTGCTTTAGGGTGTACGGTTTTGACTTTTGATGGCGCACCTATGGTGTGGCATTGGGTGGCTAAATTACTCATTCCCGTTGATTGGTCAATTCATTATTCAAGCCTCAGTTGGTTTCCTATTTCTGGAGCTGTTTTGGTTCTGTTGAGCAGTGCTCTGTTGCTGTTTGTGTTTTCACCGTTGATCTCGCGTTTTGCACTTGCGGTTTACAGCCTAATTGTGATGGTTTCTTGGCTCACCATTCCGGTAAAAACGGGTTGGCGGATTGATGTGTTAGATGTTGGGCATGGGTTGGCGGTGTTGATCGAAAAAGAAGGACGCTACGTGCTTTATGATACTGGTGCAAGTTGGCAAGGTGGTGATCACATCCAAGCAACAGTTGCCCCCGTGTTAAACAAACGGGGAGCTACGCAATTAGACGGGTTGATTTTGAGTCACTTGGATAACGACCATGCAGGTGGAAGAGCGGAAGTTGAGCGTGTTTGGCAGCCCAAATGGAAACGTGCTAGTCAAACGATAGCGGGTTACCAACCTTGTATTGCTGGCGAACAATGGCAGTGGCAACAACTCTCTTTTGACGTTATCTGGCCACCTAAAACTGTAGCGCGGGCTTACAATCCTCACTCTTGCGTGATTCGAATCTTTGACTCAAATACCGGTTTTTCAGTGCTTTTACCCGGGGATGTGGATGCAATGAGTGAGTGGTTACTTGCGCGAACAGAGCAATCCTTACAAAGTCATATCCTGCTTGTACCACACCACGGTAGTAGGACATCTTCTACTGTTGCTTTGATTCGTAAGGTGAATCCTGAGGTCGCTATTGCCTCGCTCGCCAAAGGCGGACGCTGGCAATTACCTTCCGCACAGGTTGTTCAACGCTACCAACAACATGGAGCAAACTGGTTGGATACGGGTGAAGCAGGGCAAATTAGCGTTATTTTTGGCATGCAGAATTATCAAGTTAGCAGCTTGCGTATCTCTCGCTCTCAGCCTTGGTATAGGCAGATGCTCCGTAACGAGGTAGAATGAGCGCAATATTTTCTTAAAAACAAAGCATTTCTATGTCACTCAATACTGACGAAACCACTTGGCAAACCTTCAAACGCCTGTGGACCTATATCCGCCTATATAAATCTGGCTTAGCAGTTGCGGTTGTCGCATTGATTATCAATGCGGTCTCTGACACCTATATGGTGTCATTACTTAAGCCTCTTCTAGATGAAGGGTTTGGGAATGCGGAATCCGATTTCTTGCGAGTGCTGCCTTTTATTATTTTGGGGATGATGGCGCTGCGTGGTTTAAGTGGCTTTGTCTCCTCGTACTGCTTGAGCTGGGTTTCTGGCAATGTTGTGATGTTGATGCGTCGAAAAATCTTCAATCAATTCATGCATATGCCTGTTAGTTTTTTTGATAGAGAATCAACGGGTGGTCTGTTATCACGTATCACCTATGATTCAGAGCAAGTGGCTGGGGCGACCAGTCGTGCATTGGTCAGCATTGTTCGCGAAGGTGCGAGTATCATCGGCCTATTGACCTTGATGTTTTGGAATAGCTGGCAGTTATCTTTGGTATTAATCGTGGTTGCGCCAGTGGTTGCTATGGGGATTGGCATTGTCTCTAAACGTTTTCGCAAGATATCAAAAGGGATGCAGACCACCATGGGTGATGTGACCTCTTCAGCAGAGCAGATGCTAAAAGGGCACAAAGTCGTACTGAGCTATGGTGGACAAGACGTAGAGCGTAAACGTTTTGACCATGTCAGCAATCAAATGCGTCAACAAACAATGAAGCTGGTTGCGGCGCAGTCCACTGCTGACCCTATTATTCAAATGATTGCTTCTTTAGCACTTGTCACTGTGCTGTTTTTAGCCAGCGTTGATTCTATTCGTGCCGAATTAACACCAGGTACTTTTACGGTGGTATTCTCGGCAATGTTTGGCTTGATGCGACCACTGAAAGCGTTAACGAGTGTTACCTCCGATTTCCAACGTGGTATGGCGGCCAGCCAAACATTATTTGAGCTGATTGATTTAGAAACCGAGCGCGACACTGGTCAGTTTGAAGCCGAAAAAGTACGTGGTGACGTTAGAGTTCAGGATGTGACCTTTACTTATCAAGGTAAAGAAAAACCAGCGCTGTCTCATGTGAGTTTTGAGATTCCTCAAGGTAAAACTGTCGCGCTTGTTGGGCGTTCCGGCTCAGGGAAAAGTACTATCGCGAGCCTCTTGACTCGTTTTTATGATGTCGATTCAGGTGCTATCTATCTAGATGATCATGATATTCGTGACTATAAACTGAAGAACTTACGCACTCACTTTGCGCTGGTTTCGCAAAACGTTCACCTTTTTAACGATACCATTGCCAATAATATTGCCTACGCGGCAGAAAATGAGTTTACGCGTGAGCAAATTGAGCACGCAGCTAGGCTTGCTCATGCCATGGAGTTTATCAATAGCATGCCTGATGGCTTGGATACCATGATTGGTGAGAATGGAGCCAGTTTATCGGGTGGTCAACGTCAACGAGTAGCGATTGCACGAGCGTTATTACGTGATGCACCCGTACTTATCCTAGATGAGGCGACTTCTGCGTTGGATACAGAATCTGAGAGAGCGATTCAATCAGCACTTGAAGAGCTACAAAAGAATAAAACGGTATTGGTCATTGCGCACCGCTTGTCGACGATTGAAGAAGCCGATGAAATTCTAGTGGTCGATGAGGGTGAAATTATCGAACGTGGTCATCATGCTCAGTTAATTGCACAGGATGGGGCGTATGCCCAACTACATCGAATTCAATTTGGTGACTAATCAGTGATTGAAAAAATCTGGTTCGGACATCACCCAGCGTGTTTTTTGTTGTGGCCACTGTTGTGGCCCCTGAGTGTCTTGTTTCGGTTGGTCAGTCAAGCACGCAAGCGAGCGTTTCAAGCGGACAAAAAAGAGCGCTATAAGGCTCCCGTTCCTGTGGTGGTGGTGGGTAATATTACCGCGGGTGGTAATGGTAAAACACCGTTGGTTGTATGGTTAGTGGAAGCTTTACAAGAACAAGGCTTCAAACCAGGAGTTGTTTCGCGTGGGTATGGTGGTAAGGCTCCGGTTTATCCATTAGTGCTGCAAAGTGATACGCCAACCGCTCACTGCGGTGACGAACCTAAATTGATTCACCAGCGCACGGGGGCTCCGGTTGCTGTTGCACCAAAGCGCTCACAAGCAGTGCAAGCCCTGCTTCCGTTGGGTGTTGATGTGATCATCACTGACGATGGCCTTCAGCACTATGCATTGGAGCGTGATCTCGAATTTGTAGTCGTGGACGGCGTTCGTCGCTTCGGTAATGGGCAGTTCATGCCTTTAGGTCCGTTAAGAGAGCCACTCTCGCGGTTAGCGGAAGTTGATTTTATTGTGACTAATGGCGGTCAAGCTCAATACGGCGAATTGGCTATGCACCTTTCACCTAGCTTAGCCGTTAACTTAGTGACAGGTCAGCAAGCGCCAGTGAGCCAGTTACCTGCATTAGTGGCTTTTGCTGGCATTGGTTATCCCACGCGCTTTTTCAATACATTAGAAGCTTTAGGTGCAAAGACGGTATTGACCCAAGGTTTTGCTGATCACCGAGAGTATCAATATTCAGAATTAGAGGCGCTTGCGCAACATGGAGCAAACGTCATCATGACAGAAAAAGACGCAGTGAAATGTGCGGCCTTTTCACAAGAAAACTGGTGGTATCTTCCCGTTTCTGCGCAATTTAGTTCGCCAGATGAAAGGCGTATTTTGGACAAAATAAAAGAGGTAATGGAGTCATATGGATCACCGTCTGCTTGAAATTGTAGCTTGCCCTGTATGTAAAAGTAAGTTGACTTATGATAAAGAAAATCAAGAGCTTATTTGTAAATTAGATCGTTTGGCCTACCCAATAAAAGAAGGGATTCCTGTGTTGCTTGAGCCAGAAGCGCGCAGCATGACGATGGATGAGGGACGATAATGGCTTTCACCGTTGTTATCCCTGCTCGTTATCAGTCAACTCGCTTACCTGGCAAACCTTTGGCCGATATCGGCGGTAAACCCATGATTCAGTGGGTTTATGAGCAAGCGTTACAATCGGGAGCTGAGCAGGTCGTTATTGCTACTGATGATGATCGTGTTGAAGCGGCTGTCCATGCGTTTGGTGGCAATGTTTGTATGACATCATCACATCACGAGTCCGGTACTGAGCGTTTAGCCGAAGTGGTGAAATTAATGGGCATTGCCGATCACCACATTATTGTTAACGTACAAGGTGACGAGCCACTCATTCCACCGAGCATCATCAAGCAGGTCGCTAACAATTTAGCCAACAGTAGCGCGCCGATGGCGACTTTAGCGGTTGAAATTACTGATCAAGCTGAAGTGTTTAACCCTAACGCGGTTAAAGTGGTAACAGATCAAGAGGGTTACGCGCTGTATTTCAGCCGTGCGACAATTCCTTGGGATAGAGATAATTTTGCAACTGGTGGTCAAACGGTGATTCAGCCATTGCTACGTCATATTGGTATTTACGCTTATCGGGCTGGTTTCATCAATACTTATATCAACTGGCAACCCAGTGTACTTGAGAAAATTGAGTGTTTAGAGCAGCTTCGAGTACTGTGGTATGGTGAAAAAATTCACGTTGCCGTTGCTAAAGAAGCACCACCTGCAGGTGTTGATACACCAGAGGATCTTGAATTGGTCCGTGCTCTCGTTAGTTCACATAACGCTTAAACTGTTTGAATTTACGCTAAGATCGAAGGGAAAACTAAGAAAAAGGAGCTAAATAGCTCCTTTTTCTCTTTGGTCTCGGATTGCTAAATCCGAGTTTCACGGAGTTGTGGGCAGGCGGCTAGAATTTCACGTCGGCCGCTCTCTTTGAGCTCTTCCAAAATGACATCAAATCCCCATAAACGGTAAAGGTGTTTTAGTACCTCATGATAGCTTTGATCTAAAGGAATTCTATCGTGTGGAACGTGTTGAAGCGTCAGGGAACGATCACCACGAACATCCACGTTATAAACTTGAATATTCGGTTCTAAGTTACTGAGATTGTACTGTGCTGCAAGCTTTTCACGGATGGCGTGATAGCCAATATCATCGTGAATGGCACTAACTTCAATGAAATTCTTACGATCATCATCCACAATGGCAAACAGCTTGAAATCGCGCATTACTTTAGGTGAAAGATACTGGCTAATGAAGCTCTCGTCCTTAAAGTTGTGCATAGCAAAATGAAGCGCATCTAACCATTCTGTGCCAGCAAGCTCAGAAAACCATTCCCTATCTTCATCGGTTGGCTCTTCACAAATACGTTTAATATCTTTAAACATAGCAAAGCCAAGTGCATATGGATTGATGCCACTAAAATAGGGGCTGTTGTAAGAAGGTTGTGCGACGACACTGGTGTGGCTGTGTAGAAACTCAAGAATGAATTTCTCAGAAACAAAACCTTCATCATAAAGGTGATTCAAGATAGTGTAGTGCCAGAATGTGGCCCAGCCTTCATTCATCACTTGCGTCTGTTTTTGTGGGTAAAAATATTGGCTTATTTTCCTCACAATACGAACGATCTCCCGTTGCCATGGCTCAAGCAGTGGCGCATGTTTCTCAATGAAATAAAGAATGTTTTCTTGTGGCTCACTTGGAAAACGAACTTTAAGATCTTCTTCTTTGGTTTTTGCTTTGGGCACGGTGCGCCACAGTTCATTAACTTGTGATTGTAGATAAGCTTCGCGCTCTTCTTGACGTGCTTTTTCTTCTGCTATCGATATTTTTTCAGGTCGTTTATAGCGGTCAACACCATAATTCATTAACGCGTGGCATGAGTCGAGCAGCGATTCGACTTCGGGTACGCCATATTTTTCTTCGCATTCTGAAATGTAGTTTTTGGCAAACAAGAGATAGTCAATGATAGAACTCGCATCCGTCCAAGTTTGGAAAAGGTAGTTGCCTTTGAAAAACGAGTTGTGACCATAGCAAGCGTGCGCCATCACTAAGGCTTGCATAGTGACGGTGTTTTCTTCCATTAAATAGGCAATGCATGGGTCTGAGTTAATAACGATCTCATACGCGAGCCCCATTTGGCCATGTTTGTAACCTTGTTCCGTTTGAATAAATTTTTTGCCAAATGACCAGTGGCTGTAATTAATCGGCATGCCAATGCTGGAGTAGGCATCCATCATCTGCTCGGAGGTAATAACTTCAATTTGATTGGGGTAAGTATCGAGACGATAAAACTCAGCTACCCGGCGTATTTCAGTATGGTATTTCTCCAAAAGCTCAAACGTCCAGTCAGGCCCGTCTGGTAACAATTTGCTCTTGCGTTTTGAAGTACCTTTCGCTTTTGTTGTCATTAGTATGCCTCCCTAAGCTGTTTCCTTTTGGAATAGCTCCCTAAATACAGGGAATATGTCATCCACGGTGCGAATGTTTTTAATCGCAAAATTGCCAAATGAGGGTTGTAATTTTTCGTACTCGTGCCACAAGGTTTGGTGTGAGCGACGAGTGATTTCAATATAAGCGTAATACTGGCAATATGGCAGAAGCTTATTGGTGAGGAGTTCTTTACAACGAGGCGAATCATCAGCCCAGTTATCACCATCGGATGCTTGAGCTGCGTAGATATTCCATTCGCCGAGTGGGTAGCGTTGTTCAATGATTTCATGCATTAATTTCAGGGCGCTAGAAACAATCGTGCCGCCGGTCTCTTGAGAGTAGAAGAACTCGTGCTCATCCACCTCTTTGGCTTGTGTATGGTGACGAATAAACACCACTTCGACATTTTCATAAGTGCGAGTTAAAAATAGATACAGCAACACGTAAAAACGTTTGGCAATATCTTTAGTCGCTTGATCCATTGAACCCGACACATCCATTAAGCAGAACATAACAGCTTGGCTCGATGGAATGGGGCGCTTTTCAAAGTTTTTGAAACGCAGGTCAAACGTATCAATAAACGGCACACTTTCAATTTTTTTACGCAACGCTTCGATTTCTTGCTTAAGTCGCTTCTCTTCTAATACTTGAGCGGGCTCTCTATTTTGAATGCGCAGTAACTCTTCTTCTAATTCCCCCATTAAACGACGTTTTCCCGCTGTCATTGCGGTGCGGCGAGCCAGTGATTGTTGCAAAGAACGAACTACAGCGATGTTCGATGGTACACCTGCCGTTTTGAAACCCGCGCGATGAGTTTTCCATTCTGTAATCTTATTGATTTGATTTTTTTCTAGATTAGGCAATTCCAGATCTTCAAACAGTAGATCAAGATATTCATCTTTAGAGATTTGGAAAATAAATTCATCTTGGCCTTCGCCATCAGCACTCGCATCACCTTGTCCTGAACCATTGCCTTGTCCGCCACCTTTAGGTCTCTCAATTTTATCACCAGTAATAAACTGGTCATTACCCGGGTGAACCCGTTCTTTCAAACCGCCTTTTCCTTGATGAAACACGGGTTCTTTGATGTCGTGATTTGGGATCGACACATCTTCGCCAGACTCGGTGTTGGTGATGGAGCGACGATTCACTGCGTCTGCAACAGATTCTTTGATCTGCTCTTTATGACGGCGTAAAAAGCGTTGTCTATTGACCGCGCTTTTGTTTTTACCGTTCAATCTTCTATCGATAAATTGCGCCATGAGTATCCCCTTGAAAACGTCACCTTTACGTTAGCCATTGTTCGTATGGCTAACGCATGTACAGGTTTTGGTTTGCTTGAAGTTAAGAAGATTTACGGACGCGTAAATACCACTCAGACAACAGCCTTACTTGTTTTTCTGTATAACCTTTCTCCATCATACGAGCGACAAAATCGTCGTGTTTTTTCTGATCATCCGATGATGTTTTGGCATTAAAAGAGATAACAGGAAGTAGCTCTTCGGTATTTGAGAACATTTTTTTCTCAATAACAGTACGCAGTTTCTCGTAGCTGGTCCAAACCGGATTTTGCCCATTGTTATTAGCTTTTGCGCGCAACACAAAATTGACGATTTCATTTCGGAAATCTTTCGGATTGCTAATACCTGCCGTTTTCTCGATTTTCTCTAATTCGCTATTGAGCGATGAGCGATCGAAGAGTTGGCCAGTTTCTGGGTCTCGATACTCTTGATCTTGGATCCAGAAATCAGCATAAGTAACGTAGCGGTCAAAAATATTTTGACCATACTCAGAATAAGATTCCAAATAAGCCGTTTGAATCTCTTTACCAATGAACTCGACATAACGAGGCACTAAGTAGCCTTTTAAAAACTCCATATACCTTTCAGCGATTTCTTGAGGGAACTGCTCGCGTTCAACTTGCTGTTCGATGACATAGAACAGATGAACGGGGTTAGCCGCAACTTCCGTTTGGTCAAAGTTGAATACGCGCGACAGTATTTTAAAGGCAAAGCGAGTCGATAAACCGGACATCCCTTCGTCAACACCTGCGTAGTCACGATACTCTTGATAGCTTTTTGCTTTTGGATCGGTATCTTTTAGCGTTTCACCATCGTAGACGCGCATTTTGGAGAAGAGTGACGAGTTTTCCGGCACTTTTAGGCGCGAGAGGATACTAAATTGACCAAGTAATTCTAGTGTGCTTGGTGAGCATGGCGCTTTGGATAGTTCACTGTGTTCAAGCAGTTTTTGGTAAATTTTCACTTCTTCCGAGACGCGTAAACAGTAAGGGACTTTAACGATATAAACCCGGTCCAAAAACGCTTCGTTGTTTTTGTTGTTACGGAATGTCTGCCACTCTGATTCGTTTGAGTGTGCTAAAATCATGCCATCGAAGGGTAGGGCGGATAACCCTTCTGTACCGTTGAAGTTTCCTTCTTGCGTGGCGGTTAAGAGTGGGTGAAGCACCTTAATTGGCGCTTTGAACATCTCAACAAACTCCATTAACCCTTGGTTGGCTTTACAGAGTGCACCGGAATAGCTATATGCATCGGGGTCATCTTGCGAGAAATGCTCGAGTTTTCGAATATCCACTTTCCCAACCAGTGACGAAATGTCTTGGTTGTTTTCATCACCGGGCTCTGTTTTTGCGACGGCAATTTGATCGAGAATTGAAGGTCGTACTTTGACCACTTTGAATTTGGAAATATCGCCACCAAACTCGTGTAAGCGTTTGGCCGCCCAAGGTGATGTAATTGAGCGTAAATAGCGTTTTTCTATCCCATATTCCTGCTTGAGGATTTCGCCATCTTCAACCACATCAAACAGACAAAATGGGTGGTCATTGACTGGGCTACGAACGCCATTTGCAGACAAAACATAAATAGGCATTTGTTGCATTAAAGCTTTGAGTTTCTCCGCCAGTGAAGATTTACCGCCACCAACTGGACCGAGTAGATAGAGAATTTGTTTTCTTTCTTCTAAACCTTGGGCAGCGTGTTTGAGGTAGGAAACAATCTGTTCTATGGCTTCTTCCATGCCATAGAAATCCTCAAAAGTTTTATAACGAGAAATCACCCGGTTAGAGAAAATACGACTCAATCGGGGGTGTTTTGCTGTGTCTATCAGCTCAGGCTCACCAATCGCCATTAACAGCCGCTCTGCTGCATTGGCATAAGCACTTTTATCTTCTTTACACAGAGCTAAAAACTCTTGCAGTGATAGCTCTTCATCCTTGGCGGCTTCATAGCGTGCCTGAAAGTGGTCAAAAATACTCATAGTGAATTCCCCTCTGAAAACTGTCTAACTGACAACACCGCTTAAAAACACAAATTAATAACAATTTAAGACTAGTCCGAGTTTGACAATTTTGCTTAACAATTATGTGTTTATTTAAATTTCGTGACAGTAATAACGTCGAGCAGGTTGAACTATTTAGTGTGTGAATATCAAGAGTTCGAGGGATAAGTTGGTGTTGGAGTTAATAACTGCGAGGGGGAATGTAAAAAAGACGCAGTGTCTGCGTCTTTTCATCTTTCGTCAGCCTACCTTGCTAGGTATTAAAATTTAGGCATTAAAAATTTGTGTAAATTCTGCGGTTGACAAATGGTATTGGCGAGGACAATTACGCCAAGCCGTTAACATGCGACGATATTTATCTGACATTGGCATTTGGCTGTTGAAGTGGTGATCGGCTTTATCAAATTGTGGGTAAAGCCCTTCAGACTCAACCAAGAAACGCACGTAATGAACGCGTTGTGACTCTTTAGCGATATCAAACCCTAAAAAGTGCAGGCGGCGCTGATCCACATTTTTGCTTTCTGCATCGGAGAGCATTTTGTGTGATTCTTGCATGGCGTGATACATCTCCATGATGTCGATCACTTCGCGACACTCCGCTTCGGTCAAGCAGCCAAATTCTTTGTTGAGTTCTCGCATTTGCAGTTCATAACCACGTTCTACAATGGTTTGTAACCGCTTGTATTTTTTGGCGTTGTTGGGATCCATCTGTGACATCAAAAAATACTGATTAGATAGAATCAGTCGTTGAGCGTTGGTCATTTCCATGGAGGTAGCCTCACTAAATTTTATGTTCTATTTGATGGCATAAGGTTAACAGCAATTATCGACAATGAAACATGATCTCAACACGGATTTAATATGGAAAGTATAAAATGTGTGCAATTCTTGTCACTTTTTGTGTAAGTGGTTATAGATATAATCTTTGTCGGAAAAGACACGCAACCATTCCGGCTTAAATACGGATAGTATCGCTAACGCCATACCATTGAGCAGCCCTTCTGGGAAAGCGAGTAAAGGAACAAAAATTAGGTAATTATCGCGGATGACTTGCCAGCCATGTTGCCCAAGAAGCAATTGATAAGCGGTGTTAATGGCCAAATGCAGGCTACCCGTCAGGCCGCCATTTAAAAAACCAGCCACAAAAATAAACACAAAAATGTTGCGCGGTAGATAATGATAACTCAAAGCAAACAAAGCATAACTAACTAGGATTGGCAGTAGCGATGATAGCAGTAAGTATTCGGGGATGTTAAAGAAGGCCAGTTTACCGACCACCGCCAGTGCGAATGTAACAGGAATAGTTATAACAAATGCGCAGCGCCAGCCAAACATCATCGTGAGGGTTGTTAAACCGAGAAAATGGATAGGCAATCCTTCGGTCACTCCGGCTTGAGCTAACCACAAAAGAAAAAGCGCAAAAGAGGCAAAATAGGTGAGATGCTGAAAGGATTTCTCGGCCTTAAACTTTGTCCAAAATGAGTATTTAAAATCGCGAAGGGTCGTTAACCCAACAAGTAGCAGGAGCAATAGCACCGCAAGTTGTTCCAGCTGCATGGCTAGCCTCTCTATAAAAATGCCAGCATTATGCTGGCATTTTTATGGTTATTAAATCAAGCAATCAATATTTTATGTTTGAGTGATACTGAGCTAAGATCCCAACGATTTTGTCCATGGTCTCTTTTGACGGCGGATTCACACCTTCTAATGGGTATTCTAACCCCATTGCTTCCCATTTATGAGCGCCCAATTTGTGATAAGGCAGCAGCTCTACTTTTTCGATGTTATCCATATCTTTAATAAAATCACCAAGCATATGAGCCGCTTCTTCGTCATCAGTGTAGCCAGGAACAATCACATAACGGATCCACGTTTTTTTACCTATGGTGTGTAAGTAGCGCGCGAAATCTAAGGTTCGCTTATTCGACACACCAATAAAATCATGGTGGATCTCATCTTTCATGTGTTTGATGTCTAACATCACTAAATCAGTGGCATCGAGCACTTCATCAATCACGTCTGTGTGTTTGCGAATATAACCGTTGGTATCTAAGCAGGTGTGAATACCCTCAGCTTGCGCTGCGCGGAATAAATCACGAACAAATTCAGGTTGAAGCATAGCTTCACCGCCTGAACAGGTAATTCCGCCGCCAGAGGCTTTCATAAAATGGCGATAAGATTTTGCTTCGGTAATGATTTCTTCAACAGTCACTTCCTTGCCTTCATGGGTGTCCCATGTGTCACGATTATGACAATACATACAACGCATTAGGCAGCCTTGCATAAAAACAATGAAGCGAATTCCAGGGCCATCTACCGTGCCACAAGACTCAAAAGAATGAATACGACCAGTTGTTGACATCAGTTCATCTCGAATAGGTTATTTGCCCGTTATTTTATTACAAATGGTAGGGATTAAGTAGGGTTAATGTGCAATTGCCGCCGCATATCCTAAACCATATGTTGTGGCTCAAAATGAATGCCATGAAATTCTGCACATTGACTACACTGTATAGAAATAAGAACTCGTTGAATGCGATAGGGTTTAAATAAGGAATAGTTCATGGATGTACAGTTTTCTCAAAAGCAAAAAATCAGTCTATTTTTAGTTATCCTTTGTGTTGGTTTTTTAGGTTTAGGGATTTATACCGCAAAGAGCTTGATGGGAATGGATGAACAGTATCGCTCCAGTGGCGAAGTGGCATCCGGTTCTGTGGCGATATTTACTACTCAAGCAAATTTGTTGTCGCTTGCATCAGAGCTAAACAACATGCAAGGCAATCAGGTCAACTCGATTTTGAATAAATTGGATCAGTTGATGGGAGAGGTGAATGCTAATGTTGCTTTCCTGCAAAAGACCAATTTTGCTCAAGAAGGGGAAGTGTTGCTCAAGGCGGCCAAACAATTTGACCAATTTTTGCGTCCTTGGTTGCAAGTGAAATCAGAGGTGGGTTTCAACGTTAACGAAGGTAAGCTGGGTGAGCTGAAAACGTTGGCCACCACGATAGAGAAAAAGATAGATGAGACGGGGATGGTTACAATCAACTCGGATTTTCAAGCCATGGTTAAGGCGCAGCAAAATTATTTATTAGAACCCACGGAGCAAAACTTAAAACTGTTTAATCGTGCTATGGCCAGTTTCGTCAATATGTCTGATTCTTATTCGATGTTAGATCTGTATGAAAAAGAGATACAACAATTTAAACAGGCTTTTTTACGTGTGAGTGAACTGTCTCAGCAATTGCAAGTGATGGAGAAACAAAGAGGCGATACAGAGGCGCAAGTTAAGTCGGTGATTCAAGATATTTCAACCAAGCTTTCCGCGTTGAGTGAGCAATATCAGTTGGCCGCAAAAACGACCGCATCGCAAACACAGTGGTCTGTATTGGCGGCCTGTGCGTTACTTGCCATATTGACCATTGCTATTTTCCTTACCTTTAGTTTTTCTCTTTCTCGTTCTTTGTCGCAAACTATTCACGTGTTGAACAATATCTCGCGTGGCGATTTGTCACGACGTATGCCGATGACGAATAACGAAAAGGACGAATTCAATCAACTGGCATTGGCCATTAACCAAAGCTGTGAAAATTTAGGGAAATTGGTGAGTGGTGTGCAGAAAAGCAGTGAAGCCTTGTCTGGTGATGCCGCATCACTGAATGTTGGATTAGACACTTTGGTGACAAATCAATCTGATGTTTTGGGACAAACGCAATTATTGGCATCGGCCACAGAAGAGGTCAGCGTGACGACCCAAGAAGTCTCTAACTCATTGGAGTTTGTTGCGGAACTCAGCAAATCTTCTATGCAAAGCGCAGAAGAGGGAGGAAAAGTGATTTCCGTTGCTATTACGTCACTGGTTGAGGTTGGTAAAATCCTAAGCTCGGCCGCAGGCCACATTCATCAACTTGAACAAGCTTCTGCAAAAGTAGACTCGGTGATGGACATCATTAATGGTATTGCCGAGCAGACTAACTTATTGGCACTCAATGCCGCAATTGAAGCGGCGAGAGCGGGAGAGCAAGGTCGTGGCTTTGCTGTTGTCGCTGATGAAGTTCGAAGTTTAGCAGTAAGAACGGTCAATGCCGTGGCCGAAATTTCCGGCACTATTGATACTATGCAAAAGGAAAGTGCGGAAGTAATCACTTATATTGCGCAATCTGAGCAGTCTATGCAGAGTGGGCAAGAGAAAGGTAATGAGGCAATACAGGCCATCGCGCAAATTATCAAAAAAGCAGATGAAGCGGCGAATAAAACAGAAGCCATTTTTGCATCGATCCGAGATTTGGCGACGACTAGCCATTCAATGGCAGATAATATGATACAAATATCTCGAGCCATGAAAGCCTTGGAAGAGAACAATGAACAGTTAAGAGCAACCAGCCAGATTGTGGATAAACGCTCTAGCAGCCTAAGTGTAGACTGCCAAAGTTTCACCATATAATTTCAGTTTGCTAAACGTTAGAAAAAAGCAAAAAGAGAAATATTACCGACACCGTGAATGGAGCTTTTGTCTTCCTTATACTCAGGTGTGTTTGCGGTGAACGTTAAACTCGCACCGACTTGTTGAATATACCAAGCCGCACCAACTACGGCGGTCGCCTGAAGATTTTCCAAGTTAACTTGGTAATATTCAGATGGGTGATCTAATCCGTTTAAAGGCCTATCTCCTTCGATGGTAATGTCATTGAAGCGATAGCGTCCTTCTACACCTCCGAATAGAAACCATCCAGTATCCGAGGCACCAATCATCCCTGCCGAGAAAGGGTTTTCTGCACTGATTTGAGCACTGCCAAAGTTACCCGCAAGATCGGTCCCCCAACGCATCATAAAACCTGTGGAGAGATCACTGCGAAAGTTACCTACATTGACCTCTGAAACGTTGGAAAGCTCAACGTCAGTTCCTGCATAGCTGCGGTATCGTGTCAGATTAAAGTGAGATAGATAACCCACGCTGCCGACGATTTTTTCCTCTACTTGGTAGGCCCAACCATTGGGTTCGTCAGATTTAGTTATGCTGTGCACTAACTTTTGCGCTTTCTCAGAAAGCGCAGCATCTCCGGTGGTTCCAATGGTTAAATTTGCCCGCGTGGCTTGTTGGGGATGCAAACTAATATAGTTAAGCTCGGTGTGTAAATACCCAGCGTAAGGTCGTTCATTCGGCTCTGGTTTGGTAAGAGAAATCTCCGAAGGAGTCCACATTTTGTGGCCAATGCTGATTTCCCATTTGTCCAATGGGGCCGCTCCCCAAACCGAAAGGCTAAGTGGTTTAGCCCACCAATATGGAGCAATCGCCCCTGAGGTGTAGCTTAAAAATAAACCATTGGTGTAGTCGCGATCTACGCCAAATACGCCATCGTTATCGAGGTTAAAAGCAACCGTTGCGTGTTGAGAGGCCAGCGCAGAAGCACTGAGTAACGTCAATGGAAGAATGTGAAATAGCTTCATACGAACACTGCAGAGTATAGACAAACCCTAATCATATAGGAAAGATGCGCTATTCAGTTGATAAATAGGCAATTGAATCAAAATAAATGTGGTAAGCGTAACATTTGTGGTCGATGCATTACGCATTTTTGATTTCTGAGTATAAAAAAGCCCCACTCATCGAGCAGGGCTTAACTATTTTGCTAGTAATTTAACTGAAATTATAGAGATTCAGTGAAAGTACGTGCAATAACGTCAGCTTGTTGTTCAGCAGTCAGTGAGTTAAAACGCACAGCATAGCCAGATACACGAATGGTCAGCTGAGGGTATTTCTCAGGGTGTTTAACCGCATCTTCTAAAGTTTCGCGATTAAGCACGTTCACGTTTAGGTGTTGGCCACCCTCAATGCCTGCTTCATGGTGGAAGTAACCATCCATCAGGCCAGCAAGGTTGGCACGTTGACTTGCTTCTTCTTTGCCTAACGCATTTGGAACGATAGAGAAAGTATAAGAAATACCATCTTGTGCATCAGCAAACGGTAGTTTCGCTACTGAAGTCAATGATGCTACTGCACCTTTTTCGTCACGGCCATGCATTGGGTTTGCACCCGGTGCGAAAGGCATACCAGCACGGCGACCATCAGGTGTGTTACCTGTTTTCTTACCATATACCACGTTTGAAGTGATAGTCAGGATAGACTGAGTTGGAATTGCATCACGGTACATCTTAAGTTTACGGATTTTGCCCATAAACGTAGAAACAAGTTGGCATGCGATGTCATCAACGCGGGCGTCATTGTTACCAAATTTAGGATAATCACCTTCGATTTCGAAATCGATCGCTAGGCCATCTTCGTCACGAATTGGCTTAACTTTTGCGTATTTGATTGCTGATAGAGAGTCAGCAGCAACAGACAGGCCAGCAATACCACATGCCATCGTACGTTTAACGTCACGATCATGCAGTGCCATTAGCGCGGCTTCATAGCTGTATTTGTCGTGCATGTAGTGAATGCTGTTTAGTGCGGTCACATATTGCTTCGCCAACCAATCCATGAAGTGGTCCATTTTTGCCCATAGTTCGTCATAGTCAAGATACTCACCTGCGATCTTGTCCATTTTAGGACCAACTTGGATTTTCAACTTCTCATCAATACCACCATTGATGGTGTAAAGCATGGTTTTAGCAAGGTTTGCACGCGCTCCGAAGAACTGCATTTGTTTGCCTACAACCATTGGCGATACACAACATGCGATAGCATAGTCGTCAGAGTTCATGTCTGGACGCATTAAATCATCGTTTTCGTACTGGATAGATGAAGTATCGATAGATACTTTTGCACAGAAACGTTTAAAGCCGTCAGGTAGCTGCTCAGACCAAAGTACAGTGATGTTTGGCTCTGGAGAAGGACCCATAGTGTATAGGCTGTTTAGGAAACGGAAGTTAGAACGCGTAACGAGTGTACGACCATCAAGACCCATACCACCCATTGATTCTGTTGCCCAAATTGGGTCGCCAGAGAATAGTTCATCGTATTCAGGAGTACGTAGGAAACGAACCATACGCAGCTTCATTACGAAGTGGTCGATCATTTCTTGAGCTTGTACTTCAGTGATTTTACCCGCTTCTAGATCACGTTGGATGAAGATATCTAGGAAAGTCGAAGTACGACCTAGCGACATTGCCGCACCGTTTTGTGATTTAACAGCAGCTAGGTAGCCGAAGTAAGTCCACTGGATAGCTTCTTGTGCAGTTTCTGCTGGGCGAGAGATGTCAAAACCGTATTTTTCAGCCATTTTTTTCATTTGGCCAAGTGCGCGGTGTTGCTCTGCAATTTCTTCACGAAGTTGCATCGTTGCCGTTAGATCTTCGCCGTTCTCAAAACGCTCTTGTAGAGAAGTGAATTGAGCAAGCTTATCCTTCATTAGGAAATCAATACCGTAAAGTGCTACGCGACGGTAGTCACCAATGATACGGCCACGACCATAAGCATCAGGAAGGCCCGTCAGAACACCAGACTTACGACACGCTAGAATATCAGGAGTGTAGATATCGAAAACGCCAGCGTTGTGAGTTTTACGGTATTCTGAGTAGATTTTTGAAATCATAGGGTCAAGAGTTCTACCGTATGCTTTGCAAGAACCTTCAACCATACGCACACCACCGTTAGGGATGATAGCGCGCTTAAGTGGTTTCTCAGTTTGTAGACCAACGATAGTTTCAAGATCTTTTTCGATGTAGCCTGCATCGTGAGCAGTGATGGTAGAAATAACGTCAGTATCGAAATCGACAGGGGCTTTAGTCGCGTTTTCCTGTTTGATACCTTCCATTACTTTAGCCCAAAGCTTGTTTGTCGCTTCAGTACCTTCAGAAACTAGGAAAGATTCGTCACCTTCATACGGCGTATAGTTCTTTTGAATAAAATCACGAACGTTAACTTCGTTTTGCCACTCACCTGCAACAAAACTTTCCCAAGCTTTAGCAAATTGCTCTGCCATGACATACCTACCTTTTTAGTAGAAAAAACACGTACCGTCTTCACCGTTGAGCCAGTTATCCTCGAAAGGAGCAGTACACTCTATTAATACAATATCTATATTCACACTATTCAATTATCTGAATATAGATATTGTGCTTTTAAGCCTTGAATGCAAGATTAGACTAAAATTTTTTTGCAAACCTTAAACTAAATCAATAAAAGTTAAATTTTTCAAATAAAGTTTGGGTAGTGCGAGCACTACCCAAATTCGTATTAGTCCAAGCTCATTATAGCCAAGCTTTTAAACCGTATTGGTTTTCAAGCATACCAACCGCAAGCATAGCAATTAAACAGATGATCAGCACACCACCTGGAATGATGATTTTATCGATAAAAGACAGCTTTGATGCACGTTCTTTGTCGCCAATTAGGCCATTGTTATCGAGTAGCATGGTCAATGCCCACGCTAGAACAGGGTTCACCACAGCGCTACCAAAGATACAGATGCCCGCTGCTTGTGAATCTTTTGTGTTTCTTACCATTTGCATACCCGCTTCTAGTAAAGGAAGAAATACCCCTACTAATAGAGCAATACGCATCACTGGAGGCCAAACCGCTACGTCCATAGGGAAGCCAAGGATAGCAATAGTCATGACCAATAAACCTAAGATGATGGCACCACCAGGAATTGGGCGTTTAGCAATCGCCGCTGGGATCATATACGTTCCCCATGACGATGTGATATTACCACCACCAAGTGCTGTACCTACCATTTGACGAATTGAACACATGGTCATTGTGTCATCAACATCCATCAGTACTTTTTCAGTTCTCTTTGGATAGTTCAATTCTTGGAAAATTCGGTGACCAAGGAAATCTGGTGACCACATCGCAACGGCCAAAATAGCAAAGGGCAATGAGGCGATAAAGTGCTCTACTGTTGGCAAACCAAGCATCCAACCTTCAGTGGTTGAGCCCCACCAGTAAACAGGATTAAGGTTAGGTAAGCCCATTTGAGTTTCAAATTGAAGATCAAAGCCAGTACCGAATAAAAGCGCAATCGCAAGCCCTGTCATTGCACAGACAGGAATTGCTAACCAACGCATGTTGATTTTTGCAAGAAATGCATACAGCACAATATTGACACCTAAAACCACTAGGCCAACGTAACCTAAGCTGCCTGCGGCGACATCGGCCGATTGCAAACTGGTAGCCCAAGTTTGGATAGAACCAATTTGGCTCATTGTTCCGGTAAAGCCGAGGAAGATAAGCAACCCGCCTGCGGTTCCCTCGGAGGTTAGATTGACCAGTTTCGAGCCTCCTTTAAAGTAACTTAAGAGAAGACCAAAAACGCCAAGCAAAATTGCCAATGCCAAAGGGTGTGCACCGGCTAATGCGATTGAGCCGATAAGAGGGATCATTGGGCCATGGTTGCCAGCTAAGTTGGCTTTTGGGTTTAAGAAACCAGAGGCAATAACACAGAAGAAGAGGGCAGGAAATAACATCTCTACACGTGCAACTTCAATCGCGAAGTCTTTACCTAGATGAATGTGATCCCATGCTTGGGTTAGGCCATCAGCCCAAGACATCATTACCGCTGAGTACATGGCGATGATGCCGATTGTGCCCGCGATGGCTGGTACAAAATCTTCAAGTTCAAAACGGAAGTCACGACCAGGTAAGTTCAAACCAAAGCGACGGGGCTTCATGATTTGCAGTTCGTGGTCTAGGTAATCTGAACGGCTTGCAAACTCAGATGCTGGACGATGCAGCTCTTTATAGCTTTTCGTCTCGATTTCTGAGCGCTCATTGTTGACTACGTCTGGCATAGATTCCTCATATTTTTTAAAAGTTAGTAATTCGTACTGAATCCTAGTAATCCGCGAAGAAGCGGTAATGTTTTTAATTGAATATGTAGCACATCTCATATGTGCTTGCATAACAACAACTAAAAAAGAGAGTGTGGTTATTTATACAACCTTATCTTTGCTCGCGAGTTTAGCTTGCTTATCCTTTAGGGTGATTGATCTTGATCACTTTAAGAATAAATGTGAAAGAAAACTACAGCAGCCTAATGAAAACGGGGGGTTGAGGCGTTACTTGCTTGAAATAAGTTTTCACATTGTGATGTTTGTAAAAGAGTTTCAATGATATTAATGACCTTAAATATCCTATGAATCTAGGTGTACTTTATACATGAATAGGTTGTCTATTTTTAAGTAAATGTTAATGAAATGAGTTAACTGTTAATTGCTTGATGTGCCATTTATATGCGCCATATGGAGAAGTATTGGCTAAAATGTGAATTTTTAATCAGATAAAATAACTAAATATCCTTATTTCCAGGTTAATAATTTGTTGCATGTTTTCGGTGTGAATGCTAGTTTGCATCAAAAATGGGAGTTGGAATACTCTGCAGTAGCAAATACAGGGAGTTAAGCGCATGACTGATGTACCGGCGCTGAATATTAAAGAGCTGCACAAAACCTTTGGTCAAAACGAAGTACTAAAAGGAATCTCACTAGAAGCTCGTAAGGGTGATGTGATCTCCATTATTGGTTCTTCTGGCTCGGGAAAAAGTACCTTTCTTAGATGCATCAATTTACTTGAAACACCAACCTCTGGTGATATTTGGGTCAATGGTGAACTCATTCAAATGAAAAAAAATCGGCAAGGTGAAGCTTCACCTGTGAGTGAAAAGCAGGTGCAACGAATTCGCTCACGCCTTGCTATGGTATTTCAGGGATTTAACCTTTGGTCGCACATGACGGTGTTAGAAAACGTTATTGAAGCACCAATTCATGTGTTAGGAGTACCGAAAGCACGAGCCATCGAGAGTGCTGAGGTGCTGCTAAAAAAAGTCGGCCTGTATGAACGTAAAGACTATTATCCTGGTCACCTTTCTGGTGGGCAACAACAACGTGCGGCGATTGCTAGAGCGTTGGCCGTGGAGCCAGAAGTCATGCTGTTTGATGAGCCCACTTCTGCACTTGATCCTGAATTGGTGGGTGAAGTGTTGGGTGTTATGAGAGACTTGGCAGAAGAAGGCCGTACTATGCTGGTAGTGACTCATGAAATGGCCTTTGCTCGCGATGTTTCAAACCATGTGATGTTCTTGCACCAAGGTTTAGTGGAAGAGCAAGGAGATCCAGCCATCCTGTTCACCCAGCCTAAATCTGAACGGTTAAAACAATTTATATCCTCTATTTATTAATGTGTTCATTATGTTGTGGTATTCGTCACGACATAAATATTAAGCAAAACCAACATAAACATTAAGCAAAACCAACATAAACATAGCATGATAAATAAGTAAGACCTCAATCACAGGAGTATGGAAATGAAAAAGTGGTTATTAGTTGCAGCCGTTGCTGCTAGTGCAATGACTGGTATGGCCCAAGCGAAAGAATGGAAGACGGTTCGTTTTGGTATAGAAGGGGCTTATCCTCCTTTTAGCTGGACAGAGGCTGATGGATCTCTCAAAGGCTTTGATGTTGATATGGCCAATGCGTTGTGCAAGGAGATGAAAGTGGAATGTAAAATCGTTCCACAAGACTGGGATGGCATTATCCCATCACTGCTTGCACGTAAATATGACGCGATTATTGCAGCCATGTCGATTACCGACGAGCGCAAGAAAAAAGTCGATTTCACTGGTAAGTACGCATTAATTCCCAATAAATTTATCGCCAAGAAGGGAGCCGCGTTGGATTTTTCTAAAGAAGGTCTAAAAGGGGTGAAAATTGGTGTACAACGTGCAACAACGCACGATAAGTATCTTACTGATAATTATGGCGATGCAGTTGAAATTGTCCGTTATGGTTCATTTGATGAGGCCTATCTTGACCTAGCCAATGGTCGTATTGCGGCAGTATTGGGTGATGCCTCTGCATTGGAAGAGGGTGTGCTTAACAAAGCGGGCGGCGAAGCGTATGAGTTCGTCGGCCCATCATTAACCGATCCGAAATGGTTTGGCGATGGTTTTGGTATTGCGGTTCGTAAACAAGACAAAGATCTCACTCAAAAACTTGATATGGCGATTAAATCTCTTCGTCAACAAGGGATTTACCAAGAAATTGCGACCAAATACTTTAATTACGATGTATACGGTGAATAAGCTGTAACATCATATCTTACCCATATAATTAGAAGGTGAGAGTGGGCCGAGCATATGAATATGTTTATCGATCACTCTGTAATTAGGACTGGTTAGCTCAGTTGACTCCACCTTCTCAATTATGATGGGAATCCATTGATTCTTAACGGCTGGATCCTAGTTCCAGAAGTACCCAGCCGTTAAATTCTCCAGGGACTAGGGATGAATTATGTTGGACCTACACGGATATGAAGCCTCAATTTTGAAGGGAGCGGTGCTGACCATTGAAGTTGCCGTGCTCTCTTTATTACTTGCCATGTTACTTGGCATGCTAGGTGCGCTAGCCAAGCTTGCACCTTACCGTTGGGCAAGAGCCATTGCCACTCTTTATACGACCATCATTCGCGGTATTCCAGACCTTGTGTTAATGATGCTTATTTTCTTTGGCGGTCAAATATTGTTGAATAATAGCCTTTATTCAATCAACGAATGGCTAAACAATTGGTTTATGGCAAGTGACCCGAGCCATGAATGGACCGCTTATCTCCCCGATTATATTGATGTTAGCCCTTTCATTGCTGGGATACTAACCATAGGTTTCATTTTCGGTGCCTATATGGCTGAAACCTTTCGTGGCGCTATTATGGCGGTTGATAAAGGAGAGATGGAAGCGGCGAAAGCGTATGGTATGAGTTCTACCTTAGCATTTAGACGCATTTTGCTTCCTCAAATGGTTCGTCATGCATTGCCAGGGTTTGGTAATAACTGGTTGGTATTGCTCAAAACGACGGCACTTGTTTCCATTATTGGATTAGAAGATATGGTCAGAGTCAGCTCACTCGCGGCGGGTTCGACAAAAATGCCATTCACCTTTTATATGGCTGTCTCAGTGATCTTCCTTTTCTTTACCAGTGTATCAACCGGTCTTCTCAAATTGGTTGAGCGCAAGTTTAGCATTCACACGAGGTAAATATGGATTTTTCCCTTATTGCTCAAAGCCTACCAATTTATTTTAGTGGGCTATGGACAACGGTTTGGCTGGTGGGGTTGTCGTTAATCATCGGTTTGAGCCTTGCCATCCCCTTAGCGATTGCTAGAAATAGCCACAACTATTTTATTCGTACTCCAGCATGGACTTATACCTACTTTTTTCGTGGTACACCGTTATTGGTCCAGCTTTATCTCATCTACTATGGAATGGATCAATTTTTCCCGGTGAAAGATACCTTGTGGGAAAACGCTTGGTTTTGCGCGTTGGTTGCTTTTGTTCTCAATACGTCCGCCTACACGGCTGAAATTATTCGCGGTGCGATCAATGGGTTGCCTAAAGGCGAAGTTGAAGCGGCGAAGGCATACGGAATGAGTACTTGGAAAACGTATCGACGAATTATTCTACCGAGTGCGTTAAGGCGCGCACTGCCCGCTTATAGTAATGAAGTTATCTTCATGCTCCACGGTTCTGCGGTTGCTGGTATTGTTACCATTATGGATTTAACGGGGGCTGCGCGTTTAGTGAACTCTCGTTATTATGCCCCATTCGAGTCATTTTTAACCGCAGGTTTGTTCTATATGGGCTTGACCTTCATTATTTTGTTCTGCTTCAAACAGGCTGAAAAACGCTTCTTGGCTTATTTGCGTCCATTGAGCTGAAGGGCTGCGAGTAGCAATTTGTTGTACCGAGTTTGTTTCTATAATCAAGGCATAGATTAAAATAAGAAGCGCGCTGAATGCGCGCTTCTTATTGGCACGTTACTTTCTGTTCCTACAAAGAAAAACTGGACCAAATTGGCGCGTGATCAGAAGGTTTTTCTATTCCTCGAAGTTCATAGTCGATGCCGGCCTCTTGGCATTTTTTTGCTAGGTTCGGGGTCGCTAAAATGACGTCGATTCGTAGCCCGCGGTTATCATCAAAGCCGCGTGAGCGATAATCAAACCACGAAAATTGATCATTTACATCCGGATTTAACTGACGGAATGTGTCAACAAAACCCCAGTCCATTAAAGTTTGTAACCATTCGCGCTCTTCAGGTTGGAAAGAGCATTTTCCCGTTTGCAACCAGCGTTTTCTATTGGCTTCACCAATCCCAATATCCAAGTCGATAGGGCTGATGTTAATGTCTCCCATCACAATTATTTGTTCGTCAGGGGAATGATGTGTCGTTAAGTAACCCATTAGATCTTTATAAAACTGACGCTTATAGGGGTATTTTGTTTCATGGGAAATATTCTCCCCTTGAGGAAAATAGCCGTTGAGTATGGTTGTTTTTTGGCCGTTGTCATCTTCAAAAGTGGCCATAATCATGCGTTTTTGATGATCTTCATTATCGCTAGGAAAGCCTTTCTGTACTGAAATGGGTTCCTTCTTACACAACATGGCGACGCCATAATGTGCTTTTTGACCATGAAAATAGACGTGGTAGCCCATGGCTTCAACATCCTCAAGAGGAAAAGCGTCATCGTGTACTTTGATTTCTTGAAGTCCAATGACATCAGGTTGATGCTTATCAATAATCGCTTGCAGTTGATGAAGGCGAGCTCTCAAACCGTTGATGTTAAAACTGATGACTTTCATATAATTCTGAACCTCTTGGTATGTCTGGTAATTTGTTATGATTTCTAGGTTTTGATTCTTTTTAATATGCGGAATTACTCGTTATTTAACGCTCTAATCTGACCGCTATCGCCACTTTGTCGCCATTTTTAGGCGCTATATTTTCATATCTGCAATAGGATTTAAGCGTATTACTTCTGACGGATGATTTGGAGAAAAGTGAGCATAAATCATCGTTAGTTCAATCTTCGAATGTCCTAGTGCTTGTTTCAAGTCAAGAATATTACCATCTTTACACATGAAATCGGTGGTGAATGTGTATCCAACTACTCTTTATGGTTTCAAATAAGCAAAGTCTTTGTTCCTCTCTCAGGAAAGTGAGCTCAGATTCTGACTTAGTCATTGGATTCACACCGTTAACTGGATTAGGTGATCCCGATTCATTCAAAGCAATCAGCTTGTTGACGATGGATTCGAGCAAGCGAAATCGTGATTGTTTGAACTTATAGCCATTTGTTGTTTTCATGCCCACGATCTATACCAGCTCTATTTGCACGGTAATGTGCCGAATGCGCACACAGTATAAATCGGGTGTGAAGCGCTAAACAGTGTACTTTGTTCTCAAAACAAATATTGGAAATCGTCTGATTTATCGCCTGATGAGCTTCGGAAAATAGCTTTTTTTGGATAACTGAGTAGAATGTTTCCTCTTCTGATTCACGGGTATTTTGAATGACAGTTAAGACCATCAAAGCAATAGATTTATTCGCCGGTGCGGGCGGCTTCACTTGTGCAGCACATAGTGCTGGAGTGGATGTTATTGCTGCTATTGAGTTCGATCAAGCTGCATCAGATACTTACCGCAAAAACTTCATTGAACGTGAAAGACGTGAAATTCTTTTAAGAGCTGGTCCTGTTGATGGTGATATCAACAACGTTGACCCCAAAAAGCTAAGAAAAGAGCTAAAACTAAGACCTAGAGAGCTAGATTTAATTCTTGGCGGTCCGCCATGTCAGGGTTTTTCTACGCACCGTATAAAAAATGCTGGAGTTAACGACCCAAGAAACCAACTTCTATTGCGCTATTTTGAATTCGTCAATGAATTTAAGCCGAAAGCGTTCTTAGTGGAAAACGTGGCTGGTTTATTGTGGAAACGCCATAAAGACTTTTTAGATAAGTTTATCGCTCTTGCTGAAGGGGAGCATTACATCATCAAATTCAAAGAAGTATTGAATGCTAAAGACCATGGTGTTCCGCAGAACAGGAAACGTGTTTTCATCTTAGGTGTAAGAGAAGATATAGATAAAAAGTATGACTTTCCTTTCCCTCCAGAACCGACACATTTTTCTCCGAGTTCTAAGTTCTCTCCTAAATGGGTGCCAGCATCAAGTGTATTTGAAAAGGTACCAGAGGAACTCTATGAAGAATATTGGATCAAATATTTTAGAGATAAGTCCAAGTGGACTTATGATGAAACAATGCAAACTTTGGCTTCTCTGCCATATGGTTCACCTTTTAAAAATAATGATCCGTGTGATGTAAACATGAGGCCTACGCCGAAAATGAAGCGCAGGTTCATGGCTACTCCATTAAATGGCAGCCGAGAAGATGCTGGTGATGAACATCGGTTGAAATGTCATTCAGGTGATTATAAAGGTCACAAAGATGTTTACGGCCGCATAATGATTCATCTGCCAAGTAATACTATTACCACAGGTTGTAACAATCCGTCCAAAGGGCGCTTTGTCCATCCTTGGTTACATCATGGTATGACATTACGCCACGCAGCTAGATTGCAAACTTTTCCAGATTCCTTTGACTTCGTAGGAAGCACGACTGATATGGCAAGACAGATCGGGAATGCAGTACCACCATTACTCGGTAAAGTACTGATAAGTGATATATGCAGTAGATTGAAATAACTAAAGTGCCTACAATGTTAGGCACTTTTTTTAATCAGGAACTAAGCTGCATGGCTCAAATGAATGTTAGTGCCAGAGCTGTTGACATGCTAGGTCGGCAGCAGATAGCGGGTATTCCAACTGCTATACACGAGCTGTTTAAAAATGCACACGATGCATATGCTAGAAATGCAGAAATTGATTACTACCAGAATCAAAACTTAGTTGTTTTACGCGATGATGGTATTGGGATGACGGAAGAAGACTTCATTAGTAAATGGCTTACTATTGGAACTTCAAGCAAATACGGCGTCAACAGAAAATCTGAATACATTCCTGAAGGAATGGCCGAGCGAAAGCTAATGGGTGAGAAAGGCATTGGTCGTCTTGCTATTGCATCAATTGGGCGTCAGGTAGTCGTTTTAACTCGCGCTGAACGTCGTGATGGGTTACATGATATGGTTGTAGGACTTATACACTGGAGCCAGTTTGAAATTCCAGATATAAGTATTTCAGATATTACCATTCCAACACGTACTTTCCCCTTGGGTATACTTCCAACTGCTTCAGATCTTAAAAGTATGGCTAGTGAGCTGATATCCAACTTGCAAAAATTGGGGAATAGAATCCCAAAAGAGTATTTCGAGTTAATTTCAAAAGATTCTGAGTTGTTAAGTTTTTCTCCGGAAATGCTATTTAAAAATTTGCAGGTACAAACTGAGAGTAATTGGCAAAAATCATGTTGCGAATCGGAAGGATTCAGTTCGCAACATGATGAAAGTCCGGTTCTTGATGGATTTGGGAAAGGAACGCATTTCATCATCATGCCATGTGATGAAACACTTGCTCTAGATGTTAAACCAAATGATAAGTCTACTACTGAACTGCAAAAGATATTGGTGGGATTTTCTAACTCTTTGTCAGACAATCAAGAAGCTGTCCTCACAACAAAATTCCGTTTGCACCAAGGTAATGCTGACCCACAGGAATTGATTGAAGCTGGTTTTTTCAATAAGTTAGATGCAGCGAATGGTGATCATTTTGTTGAAGGTGAGTTTGATGAGTTTGGTCAATTTAAAGGTTTTGTAACTGTTTATCGCGGAGAACCACAGCAACATATTATTAACTGGAATGAAAGCTTTGGGCATAAAACTCGTTGTGGTCCATTTAAAATTCAATTTACTTATTTACAAGGTGATAATAGTGAATCATTAGTTTCACCTGAAACATATGTAGAAATTAAAAATAAATTACATATGTATGGTGGTTTGTATCTCTATAAAGATGGGATTCGAGTATTACCTTATGGTAAGCAAGAGTTTGATTTTTTGAGGTTTGAAGAAAAGCGTACAAAGAATGCAGGCTCAGCATTTTTCTCTCACCGGTTAATGTTTGGTGCTATCAGTATTGAACATGATGTAAACACAGAACTTGAGGAAAAGGCTGGACGAGAAGGTTTACGAGAGAATACTGCATATCGAGAATTTAAGGGTATTCTCGAACATTTCTTTGAACAATTGGCTGCGGATTTTTTTAGAGAAAACTCATCTAATGACAGATTCAGTGAGATAAAGAATAAGTTTAAACAGGAAGCTCTAGTTGAAAAAGAACTTCTGAAAAAGCGGAAGAAGAATGTTGGTCCAAAAAAAGAGCGATTACAGGCAGAGCTCGGAAATTTCTTCTCTGATCTAGAAAGTGGTTATTATATAAATGAAGCAAATAAGATCGCGCAGTTTGTGGAATCAGAACTGAATAAAACAGATGATAACTGGAGTGATAAAGAAAAACATAAATTTATAACTGAAGTTAGAAGTTATGTATATTCTAAATGGAAAGAATTAGACAAGAAGATCAAGATAATTCGACCAAATATTGGTTTGAATAAGTCGATCAAGCGAGATTGGGAATCCTATTTGAAGAATAGAGAGAAGATTACTAACGAAGTTATCATTCCAAATAAACAATCTATTGAAATTTTAATATCTGGCTATATAGAGCATAACGGCATTTCATTCTCTCTCCGAGACCGTGTTACCTAGTTATTAGAGGAAGAGAAAAAAACTCTGTCTAGAAACATTTCAACCTATAGAAATGAGTTGAAGGAAAATGTTGTCGAAATTGACTCGGCGATTAAGGTTAAAGCTAGAGTCAAGTCTAACGAGTATACTAATGCATTATCTGAAGTGATGTTAGAAATTAACTCAACTGCAATTGATACGATGTCAAGTGAAGAATCAATGGCTCTTATAGCTAATTGGGAAAATAGATTAGACGAAATAAATTCTCAAACAGATGCGTATTTTACAAAAATGCGCGATACGATTGAGCTGGTAATCAATGATTTAAATGATGATTCATCTAGTTCAGTTGATATCCTCAGTGCATTAGAGAATGAAAATGAACAATATAAAGAGTCTTTAAATCAATACTTTGAATTTGCGCAGTTGGGTATGTCGTTGGGTATTATTCAGCACGAGTTTAGTAGTACCGTATCCGCCCCATGATCCCACGGGGCGATATTGTTAGTGTTGGAAGTTCCAAGGCAGGAGTGCATCGATATCAGGCTCAGATTTCGCTAGCTCTTTCATGCACTTAACCATGTAGTCGTAAAGGATAAGGCCGTTGGCTTTCGCTGTCTCGACGATACTGTAAAGCATCGCGCTCGCTTCAGCTCCATTGGGATTGGTCGAGAAGAGCCAGTTCTTTCTGCCTATAACCAGCGGTTTTATTGCGCGTTCAGCACGATTATTGTCTATCGATAAGTGACCGTCATCGATATAGCGGCTCAGCTTCGGCCACTGACCGAGCGTGTATTTTATCGCTTTACCCAGCGGGCTAGACTCAAGCACTTTCTGAGTTGTCATCCATTCATAAAGCTCATCCAGTATCGGCTTAGCATGCTCTTGGCGCTCTGCTTTCCGTTTTTCGGCACAGGCACCTTTTAAGCGTGATTCTATTCCATAGAGTTTCTGGATTTTAGCCAATGCACTATCCGCTTTGCCTGACTTGCCTTTGCCTTGCAGCTTTTTCGCCTCCATGAACTTGCGCCGAGCATGCGCCAAGCAACCGACATTGGTGACGAGATGAAGCCCATCATAAACACCATAGCCATCGGTTTGTAGATAACCACTGTAATCCCCCAAGAAGGCAACAGGGCACGCCCTAGCTCGACTGTTTTGATAGTCGTACAAGACGATATTTCTCACATTAGGGAGGGCGGCTTCAGGCGAGTCTGCGCCCGAGCAGTAAAGCCACATATAACACTGTTTATCTTCTTTGAGGACATTGAGCGGCGTTTCATCCGCCTGAATCACCACTTGCTCAAGTAGGTGCGTTTTTAAGGCCGCGTAAAGTGGAGCGAACTTCTCACTGACTTGGATAATCCACCTTGCCATGGTGGTTCGTGAGAGTTCGATACCCGACTGGGTAAACAGGGATTCTTGGCGGTAAAGTGGCATCGCGTATTGATATTTGCCGAGGATGATATTGGCCAACAAGCTTTCTGTGGCGAAGCTCTTCGGGATAATGCTTTGCGGCGCTGGCTTTTGAACGACGTGGTTTTTGTCTTCTGTTTGCTCGCATTGGCGGCAAGCATATTTAGGACGAACATATTCCAACACTTTTAGTACCGCTGGCGTGAACTCAAGTTTCTCGCTACGGTCTTCACCGATTTTATGCAGGTTATGTTGACAGCAAGTGCACTGCTTTTCATCGTCGTTTAAATCGAGTTCGATAACTTCACGAGGCAAGGTCTTTGGCAGTGGTTTGCGTTTACCACGTTTCTTCTTTGTGATGGTCGTTGTGACAACTTCAACCTCTTCTTCCTTAGCGGCCTCACACTCCGCTTCGTTGAAGAGATCACCTTGAGATTCATCGTAAGGCTTTAACGCCTCCGAGCGTTTAGCGAACTGACGGTCGAAGGCAAGTTTGAGCTGTTCAAGCAGCGATTGACGCTCTTGTTTCAATTGGGTTTCTGACGCCAACAGCGCTTTCACCATCGCTTGTAGCTCGGCAACATCTTGGCTTTCTGAGTTGATATTTGGCGTCTTTTTCATGGCATTGATTATACTAAAATCATGCCGTTAATGCTTGGTGGATATGGCTATATTATCGCTTAAGTCATTGTAAAATCGTTTATTCTAACGGGTTTATGGCCGATAATCGTGAAGCCAGAAAGCAGTCTGTCAAGCTCGAATTGAGTTAGGGTAAACACCTCATTTTGCTCTTTTGATGGCCACTTGTACTTGGCTTTTTCAAGGCGCTTGTACCAAAGAGCAAAGCCTGTTTTATCCCAGTACAGCACTTTGATTTTGTCGCGCTGTTTGTTGGTGAACAGGAACAGTGCGCCGCTGCCCAAGGGCAAGTCGGTGTCATTTTCGATAATCGCAGCGAGGCCGTTGATGGACTTTCTAAAATCGACGCTTTCGCGATAGAGATAGATTTCGGGAGCACTGAGCATACGTTTCATGACAGCGCACCGATAAGCTCTGCGAGATAGGTCGCTGGCGTGCCTTGTGGGATGCTCAGTTCAACATCATTGACGAGCAGCGTCATATTGGCAACGACAACGTGAGTGGCTTGATACTTTGTGGTCTTTTCAACGACTTCTGCTTTAACAAAGCCAACCGTGTTCGGTTTTTCGATGTGCTTTAACTGTTGGCGCTTAGCGTAAAAAGTGGAGAGGCTCAGTCCGTTACGTTCACAGAATAATCGTTGTGATAGTTGGCTGGATTCATAGTGTTCGAACAGGGTTCGCCATTCTTGGTTAGTGCGTCGTTTGGCCATTTCAAATCTCCTTTGGGTTGGAGGTTTGATCTTATTATTCGGGCTAGGTGATTAGAATGCGGGGTTTATGACGCGCTTACGTAGTACCGCCAGAAATGTGAGGGAATCTATTCGTTCATTGAAACCTTGGGCTGATAAAAATGAGAAGTTGGGCGGGTTGTATAATAACATTAGCCATAGTTTTGCACATTTAGATGGCTATCTAAAAATGTTTACACCACTTAACCGCCGTTTGTACCGCAGTAAAGTTGAACTTTCTGGAAAGGAAATAGAGAGTTATCTTCGTGATATATTCGATGAACGTTTAACTAGACACCATATTCGTTTGGAGGCATCACCTCAATTTTTAACGCGAACTACAGAAGTTTTCCCATCTTCATTTTTGCCCGTATTTATAAATGTCGTAGATAACGCCATTTATTGGCTAAACACCCAGAGAGAAACTGAGAATCCAACGAAGAATATTAAACTGGATGTGGACGGTGAATTGCTAACAATAAGCAATAATGGTCCCTCTATCGCTATTCAAGATGAAGAGAGAATTTTCGAATTTACATTTTCTCGAAAAATGGAAGGTAGGGGTATGGGGCTGTATATAAGCAAACAGTCTCTGAACAGCGAAGGATTTGATATTCAACTAATTAGTGGGGGTGCTAGTGCTTCTCCATGTTTTGCTATCGGCAAGCAGATTTCGGAGGAAGCATAATGTCCGCATTTCAAGAACATTGTAATGAAATAGTTAGAGAGTATGTCGAATCTGTCATCATAATAGATGATGGGGCAAATTTAGGACAGGGTTCAGATAAATTAGAAGGCGTTGATTCTATTGTTGAACCAGAACCAGAAAGAAATGCATTCTTAAAACCAGAGCCAAAGTTTGAACAAAAGATAATAAAAAATCCAGAAAAGAAAAATAGTCATCCACTGAATACATTAGAATTGACGAGTGCTTTTTATAATCTGGGTATAATGGCTGGTATTCATCAACCACAAATCATTGATGAAACACCAGATAAATTTGCAAAGAAGACTGTTGTAGCATCAATGTCGGCAGATATTATCATTTTGGACTGGATGCTTAAAAAACATGATGATCGATATAGTCAAGAAGTGGTCAAAGAGGTTTTGTCTAAAGATGCAATTTCTGGTGGGAGATTAAGAGCCATTGTAATCTATACAGGTGAGCCTAAACTAAATGATTTAAGGAATAAGCTTTGGACATTTTTGAATAATACCACTCTCAAAAAAGACAAAGACTTTACTATTTATTCCGATAGTTTAAATATCGCTTTTTACAATAAATCTGAAACCACTGCTGGTGAGAGGATTATTTCAGAACAAGAGCTGCCACATGCAGCTTTAATTGAATTTTCTACTTTAGTTGATGGTTTAGTGCCAACGTTCGCTGTTAAGTCTGCTTCTGAAATTAAGAGAAATATAGGCAGGTTGACATCTAAATTCTCAAAGACTATCGATGCTGCATACTTGTCACACCGCTCCTTACTCCCTTCGCCAGAAGATGCTGAACTATTTATGTTAGAAATTTTTGTTAGCCATCTCAGAAGTTTGTTAGCTATCTCTAAGCCGGACAAAACATGTTTAGGCTTTGAGGCGATAAAGAAATGGGTTGACTCATCAGAAGCGATGATCTGCAGAGAAATAAATGCTTGTGGTGTGAAGTTCTGTATGACTAAAGATGGTGTTTTAGAAATACTTGAGAATGGATTAAATAGTGATAGAGAAGATTATGGCTTAAAAAAGGTACTATTTTCTTTGATAGATAGCAGTAATGATAAAGGTCAAACATTATCGAAAAATAAAGTTAGTAGTTTGGTTTCTAAAGAAAAGTTACATGAGCTTTTCGCAATCTATTCAAAAGAAGGAGAGTTACTCGATTCTTTGAAAGAGCTTTCAGTCTTGTCTTTATTTAAAAGAACTCGAACAGACATAACTAAAAACTTTCCTTATTTAACTCAAGGAAGCGTAGTTTATTGTATCGGAAGTGAAACGTATTATTTATGTGTTACACCTAAGTGCGATACAGTAAGGCTGACTGGAAAACATAATTTTTCTTTCACCCCTTTAGAAGAGGCTGATACTAAATTTGATCTGATTATCCGAAACCTAAATCTAGACAGTTATAAAACTTTACGTACACAGAGTAAATTTTACAACTTGAAGCATATAGAATTTTCTCCTTCAGAAGATGGGCGAGTTCAGTGTACCGAAGATAATGGGCGATTAGTTTTTGTTTCTGAACAAAATATGAAATATCAATGGATCGGAGATTTAGAAGAACTACAAGCTCAAAACCGCGTTACTGAATTAGTTGGAAATTTAAGCCGCAATGGTGTTGACGAAATGGAATGGCTAAGGAAGCAGTACCAGTAGCCAAAAAGTATCCACCGGCATAGCCAATGGGTTTTCATTGTCATCCCTAAACCACCGCCTTGGGCGGTGGTGATTGAACTTTGGGGCTATTGCCTGAAGAAGTGCCCATGTTAGAAGTAAACCTCTTATTCACCACAAGTAAGAGGAAACAAAAAACATGGGCGACTACAGAAGTCCATCACATGTCCATTGGCGTTGTAAATACAAGAATATTTTTATTAACATTTATGTAAACTTACGATTGATCTCTCAAGTCAATATGCTCTAATTAAAACGGTCACCGTTTTGTCTGAAAACCCTATTAGCGCAGCATAAGGATGTAGTATGCGAACACTTTCGGTTCAATGGAAAATAACCCTTTTAGCCGGCCTTTGCCTGTTAATTACGTCATTGTCTCTCATTGGTTTTTCTGTTTATAACGCAGTGAATAACCAACAAGCAATAAAACAACAAAGTTCAGATTCTGTGATCAATAAATCGCAGCAGTTATTAGAAACTCGGGCGCGGCTCAATGCCACCGAAGTATCTGAATATCTCAGTGAAGCTATGTATCGGGCTCAAATGCTTGCTGATACGGCCTTGTTTTTCAAATCAAATACCGAAGAAAATTTTGGTGAAAGCGAAGCGTTAAGGACATCTTTAGATGAAATGGTTCGCAAGACGGTAGTCAATTATCCCAATGTTCAGGGGGCTTATCTCGTCTTTAAGCCAAATTTGCTCGATAGCGAGGATGACAACTACCAGAATGCTGACTATGTAGGCTCAAATGAAATAGGTCGATTCGCTGCATACTGGATAACGTCCTCCAATGGTGAAAATGTGGTGGCAAATGTATTAAGCGAAGTGGCATTGAAGGATGAAGGAAACAGTGAGCGTTTCGCCTGCCCGTTAACAACCGCTAGTGCATGTATCTCATCGCCTAAAATCGTGATTCAAGATAATGAAACGTTTCTTACTTCTTCTCTCTCTCTGCCCATTTTGATTGATGGCGTTGCGATTGGCTTTTTTGGCATCGATTTAAAACTTAGCCCACTGGTAGCGATTGCACTGAGTTCAGATCAAAGTCTATTTGGTGGTAGTGGTAAGGTCTTTATTGTCAGCTTAAATAACACGCTTATTGCGACTGATGAGCGTGAATTAACCTTAGGCGCGCCACTGGCTGATTCAGTCTTGACTACAAAGGAGATCGCCAATCTTCTAGCCGAGGGTAAAGTCCATTCTCAATGGAATTCAGATCGGCAGTGGTTGTCTGTCTTTGCTCCTATTCAGGTGGCGAACCAGACTTGGGGCGTGGTTTTTGAAATGCCGACATCGAGTGTGCTAGCTGATGCCAATCAACTGGATCAGATCATTACTCAACAGGTAGAGAATGGCGTTAGAGCGGAGCTATTAGTCGGCGCATTGCTAGTCTTTTTAGGGCTCGCAATCATTGCGCTAGCTGCCACCCAAATTGTGAAACCTATTCGAGCGGTCGTGGAGCGGTTACGAGATATTGCTTCTGGTGAAGGGGATTTAACTCAGCGGCTTGTCATCAGTAGTCATGATGAAATCGGTGATTTGGCACGCGGCTTTAACCAGTTTTTAGACAAATTACAGGCTATCATTCAGCAGATCGTAGAAAGTGCGAACCAAGTAGCTCAAACGACTGAACAGGCACGGCAGTCTGCTGTACAAACGCGTAGCCGTAGTGAGTCTCAATTTAAAGAGATGGATATGGTGGCGACTGCCTCTGAAGAAATGACACAAACAGCAAGTCTCGTTGTGCAAAATGCCGAGGCTGCGGTGCAAGCCGCTTCGCAAGCTAATCACTCCGCACTGACTGGGCAGGATGTCATCCGTGCCTCTGAAGCTGAGATGCATAAGCTGGTGGTGCGAATGAGTGATGCGGTGCCTGTTGTTGAAGAGTTGGCTCAAAATAATATCAATATTACCGAAATCCTAACGGTCATTGAGGGAATTTCACAGCAAACCAATTTGCTCGCATTAAATGCGGCTATAGAAGCGGCTCGGGCCGGAGATCAAGGGCGAGGGTTTGCTGTTGTCGCCGATGAGGTACGTAATTTGGCCCAGCGGACTCAGAACTCTGTGGGTGAAATACGCAAAGTGATAGAAAAAGTCCAACAAGGTACTGAGGGCGTAGTTGAGGTGATCCAGCAAGGAAACGCGTTAGCAAATGGAACTGCGATGCAAGTTCAAAAGGCCGTTGCTGAATTAGAAATAGTGTTTGAATCCATCTCAGCAATTAACGATATGAATAGCCAGATTGTGAAAGCGGCCCAAGAACAGCAAGCCGTCTCTGGTGAAGTCAACCTCAACCTATCCAATATTCGTGATCTTAGCGCGCAGATATTGACACTGGTCGGTGAATCAGAATCGGTTGGTGCTCAGATAAGTCAACTCTCGGCCAAGCAACAACAGTTGGTTGGACAATTTAAAGTCTAACGGCTGAAAGAGTAAGAAGTAGATGTTTGCTTCTTACTCTCTCGCTGTATCATCCAGTTTACGCAATAAATCCTGCTGTACGATTTTCAGCGCTTCAAGTGCGGTGTGTGGTTCAATCTGATTAGTTTCTAATAAGTAGATGAGATCAACAGCGAGCTTTATCTCTTCAGACGCACCGTCTAGCGGTACAGTAGGATCATTCATTTTATTGGTTTTTCTCCCTGAACGTAATTTGTTTTTCGATCTTAGCCTTAGCTTCTTGGCAACGCTTGAGCCGTTGCTCTACCATTAATAACGCTTTTTGTGCTTGCTGCTGACTAACAGCAGAAGTTTGCTTGAGTCCGAGTTCTTTTTCTCTCACCATATCCATCAGCCTTCGCTCCCATTCTTGGTGCTGGGCTAGCTCTTGATATAACGCGTTGATCGGTTTGCGATAATAGCTGCGATGCTTGGGCTCACTTTTTCTGATCGATACTGTCGATATTTCGCGTTGGATTGCCGCAATTTGTGCAAGCAGTCGATCGGTTAGATATTGAGCTCGTTGACTGGTTAGCCGTTGACTCTCTTGTTCGCGCACGATGGAGTCAAAGGTCGCTTTTGCTTCCGTAACACAAGGGATTAATAAGTGTGCTTTACAGTGGAACAGGCGCTCATCAAACAGAGCCTGATGGTGTTCACCACGAGTTCGGTCAACACTGGCGGCTTGTTGTTTCAACTCTTCAATTAAGGACTTCAATTGAGAAAAATGGTTCATAAGCCTGCAAACCACGCATCATAAGTCAGCTTGATTGCAAGCACACTGACCACACTCACAAACACCGGACGAATAAATTTAGCGCCGAAACGAATCGCTGAATGTGCGCCAACAAAAGCTCCAGCCATCAAACAAACTCCCATAGTCAGTCCCAGCACCCAGTCAATATGCCCCAAAATGGCAAAGGTAACCAATGACGTTACATTACTGGTAAAATTCATCGCTTTAGCAAGGCCAGAGGCCAATAAAATGTTGAGTCGGTATAACGCCATCGAACTGACTGTCCAAAATGCGCCAGTCCCCGGCCCTGCCAGCCCGTCATAAAATCCAAGTATCAAGCCTTGCGCATACTGCTTTTTGTGAAGTACAGGGCAGGGAGGCGGGCTGACATTCTGGTGTGCATGTGGTGTTTTATGCCATATCGTATAGATAGCGGCAGCTAGAATAATGAGCGGCAGCACTTTTTGTAGCCAATCGGTGCTGATCGCATCGACAGCAAAAGTACCTATTGTTGCGCCAATTAAGGTGGCAATGAAAGCTCTGACCCAGCAACTTGGTTGAAACAACTTCTTCTTATAGTAGGTTAATGCGGCAGTTGATGAGGCAAATGTTGCCGCCAGCTTATTCGTTCCTAGTGCGATGTGCGGCGGAAGACCGATTGATAATAACGCGGGTACAGTAAGCATGCCACCGCCGCCAGCGACTGCATCGATAAAGCCAGCAATAAAAGCAACAAGCGCCAACACAATCAAAGTGGTTGGCTCAACAAATTCCATGAATAAAATCGGCCCTGAGTAATGAGATGAAAGGGCGTAGTGTTAAGCCCTAGCTAATATTCTATTGTTCTTTTAAATGGAGGAAGCGAGTCCAATAATGATTTTCCGTAGCGTTTTGAAACGATTCGGCGATCGAGAATCACGACTCTACCAGAATCACGCTCTTTGCGCAGCAATCTCCCGACGGCTTGGATCAGCTTTTTGCTGGCCTCAGGAACGGTTATCTGAATAAAAGAGTTTCCGCCTCGCTTCTCTATGTATTCGGCGTGAGCTTGCTCAACTGGAGAGGTTGGTACGGCAAACGGAATTTTTGTGATCACCAGATTCTCCAAAAGTTCTCCTGGTAAGTCTAGCCCTTCCGAAAAGCTACTGGTGCCAAACATTACGCTCGTTTTACCACACTGCACTAGCATTTTATGTTTATTTAGAATTTCTGTGCGTGATATTTCACCTTGGACTTGCAGCGCCCAGCCTCGTTTAACAAAATCTGTTGATATTTTTTCAGCCACTTCGCGCATTTGCCAGTAAGAAGCAAACAGCACTAAATTAGCTTTGTTTGGCTGAATAAACTCAGCGAGCCGCTCTACCAGATAATCAGTATACTCTTTCGCTTGCGGTTCAAAACGCATTGCTGGAATGAGTAACTCGGCCTGATTTTGATAATCAAACGGTGAAGCGAGTGCTAGGAAACGTGTGCCATCTTCTGCCTTTTCACTGATCCCTGCTTGCGAGCAAAAGTAGCTGAATGAGTTAAGAGCTCGCATCGTCGCGGAGACTAAGATTGCGCCTATGCAGCGGCTCCAGATCTGTTGATCAAGTTGCCAACCAATTTCTAGCGGTGAAACGTTAACAATGAAATCACCTTCACGTTCAGGGTGAATTTCAAGCCAACGTGCCAAAGGGGCTCCTTTTTCTCGCTTGGGCTCCGCCATCAGCAACCATACTTGGGCAAGGTTCTCTAAACGTTGAATATAAAAGCCTAATTCAGTCAGTGCTGGTTCTGCCAACCGAGCAGCGAGTTCGCCTTCCTTAACTCGTTCAGCAATCAAGTCCGCAATTTTAGCGACGGATTGATTGGCTTTTTGAGAGAGCCGCTTCAGGGTTTTAGACTCTTCTTCAAGCCATTGTGGCAGTTCTCCATGCTCAAAACGGTATCGCTTTTCTTCAAATTGTTCGGGTACAAACTGCTTTGTCAGTTGGCTCAAGCTTGGGATAAGTTGTTGCAGTGTCTCTTGCAGTTCGTTACGAAAACGTGCCACTCGTTTTTCTTCGGCTAAGCTTGAAAACTTGGTTACGGATTGATTGAGTTTTTCTAACCAACTTGCTGCGCCTTTCAAACTTGCGGACGCTGAAGCGTGATCTCGTGCTACATGAGGTAAGTGGTGTGCTTCATCAAAAATGTAAATGGTGTTTTCGGGCTCAGGCAGAATGACACCACCGCCAAGGTCAGCATCCGCCATGACCAAGCTGTGGTTGGCAATAATGACATCGGCTTTGTCCAGTTCCGAACGCGCCTTTTGAAAAGGACAATCTCTGTGGCCAGCAAAGCTACCATTACAACTATGCTTATCACTAACAATCAGTTGCCATAACTCATCTTTAATCGCTTTTGGCCACGAGTCACGATCACCGTTCCATTTTCCTTGAGCCAGTTTTTCATACATGGTGGTGAATAATTCAACGTCTTTTTTTTGTGGCTTTGATTCGAACAGGGCAATTTGTGATCCATCCACCCCACAAGCAGCCGCGAGTTTTTCGGTGCAACAGTATCGTTGACGTCCTTTGGCAAGGATAAAAGAGAATTGACGATCAGTGATGCGTCTAAATAAAGGCAAATCTTTGCTGATCAGCTGTTCTTGAAGTGCCACCGTGGCTGTCGAAACAACAACCTTTCTATTATTCAACACAGCAACAGGAACCGCTGCCATTAAATAGGAGAGTGATTTCCCTATTCCTGTACCCGCTTCAGCAATCAAGATTCGGTTGGACTTGTGATATGAACCACACAATGTTTTTGCAATCTCAGCAACAAGATAATTTTGTCCTCGCCGAGGAATGAAGTTTTCGAGCTGAAATTGCAGGTTTTGATAACTATCCCGAATGGATTTTTGGATTTTCGTTGTAAGCATACACAGACCTAAATAGCAGAGTGATGAGTCTAGCACAGTTCACTAAAGGATACGCAGTTCACGAAATCGTATGCTTTTAGATCAAATCTAGATCTTGTTCACAAAAAAAAACTGAACCTTCAGGAACTTATGTTTAATTCTCATTGTAAAAAATATAAAACTATCCATTCGGTTAAATGATGACATCAACATCCATTTAATCTTGCCAAAATAAATTTTACTGGTGTTTAATTCTGATGTTTCATGATTGTTAGTTTTTAGATTGTGTGATGTTTTTGCTTGGAAGTCGCCCGTAATTTTATGAAAATATCATGTAACTACATGTTTTTAATTATTTTTACCTTTATTTTTGTTTATTTTTTAGGATATTTGACATGCAGGATAATCTTTTGCAATCTAATCCTTGAGATTTAATGGCGGCAACGAACCGAGTTTAAATTTGGAAGTTGCCAGCAAAAACAAAGGGAACCGGATAAGGAATTCCCATACATAAGAAAAGGCAGTGGATTAATTATGAAAAAGACTCTATTAGCACTAGCAGTGCTTGCGGCAGCAAGCTCAGTTAACGCAGCAGAAATTTACGCTAACGACACGACAGCCGTGAAGCTCAAAGGCGAAGTTGATGTTTATTTGGCAACAACTAAATCTACAAATACCGCTCAAGTAGAAACAAAAACCGATCCAGATGTTAATGTTTGGGGAAAAATCCAGCTTGATGCAGAAACAAAACTGACTGATACCCTGAAAGCGTTTGGTTCTTTTGAAATAGAGGCTGGTTCTGATTACGAGTCTACTGATAGCAAAGCATCATTTGACGATTTGTATGTCGGCGTTAAAACTGAGACTTGGGGTGTTGCTGTAGGTGAAGTTGGAGATCTAGCTGACTCTATGGATGCTATCCAAAAAGATGATATTACCAATGAAGGTAAATACATGGGCTCTACAGGTGGTCACCGTAGCGAGTCAACAGGTCACGGCGCTGTATTTAAAGCTAAAGTTGTAGACGGTTTAGTATTTGTAGCTGATGTCAATACAGAATCTAACGAAAATGTTGACAATACCTACGGTGTATCACTTGACTACACTGTAGATATGTTTTCTATCGGTGCTTCATACCTAACAGGTGAAGCTGCAGCTGATACTGATTACTCTGTAGCAGGTATCTCGGCTTCTGTTGATGTATCTGGCTTTTTCTTCGCTGTGACTTATGGCCAATATGAAGGTAACAACAAGTATGGTTTCTTCACAGCCTCAGATTTCTATTCTGGTGATGCGATTGGTGTAGCTGCTTCTTACTCATTTAATGATGTACGCCTCTATTCAACTTATGCTGTTATGAGTATTGATGAAGTTACTAAAACCGGTGTAGATGCTAAAGGTGATACAGAAAACCTAGTTGTCGGTGTTGATTATGCTCTAGCAAGCAACATTACGGTATTTGCTGAATATCAAACTGCAGAAACATCAAATGATTTTGCTGCAGGTGGTAACCAAGAAAAAGATGTTGCTCTAATCGGTGCTTACTACACGTTCTAAAATACTTTAATTTTTAAGTATCATAAAAGCCAGTGCAGTGCATTGGCTTTTTATTTATCGGGAGATTTGATTTGTTGTTGAGAGCCTTTATTTGTATTTTAGTTTTCTTATGTAGCTCAACAGTGGCTAATGGGTATGAATTGTCTGTAGACTCTGGCATCGAGATACTTTACGTAAATGGGCAGAAGGCTGATAACTCTCTGACCTTTGACAGTGAATATTTGCAACTTGTTCTCCGGTATTCTGGACGCCTAAAAAGTGGTGGAAAAATGGAGTATTATGCTACCTACCCTTATTTGGTTACCCTGACATTCCAGGGGCAGAAAGACATAAATAGTAAAGCATTTATAAAATTGATTTCTAATCGTTATGACAAAATTAATGCTGAAAACGAACGGAAAAAACCAGTTTTTGATATTCAAACTTCTGAGGATGTGAGTGTCGAACAGAAAATTCTTCCTTCGACAGTCGAAGTATTCCCATATATGGATGTTGGATCTTTAGTTAAATCATATAACATTGACAACGCAATATTTTTTTCTGACAACCTCAAGAAAATAGATATGGTGAATAATTCTGATGCCGTTAGCACAACTGAAGACTCTCTGACCCAGCTTCAAATATGGTATCTAAAGTCAACAAAGGAAGAGCGCAAATCGTTTCGAAAATGGATTATCGAACAAGAGTGATCGCCATCAAATATGAAATGCCAAATTTCTCTAGTTTGGCGTTTTAATTTAAGTACAACACTTCTTAAATTTCTTGCCGCTACCGCAATGACATGGGTCATTTCGTCCTAGCTTCGTTGGTGTGTTCTCCTGTGGAAATTCACCGTCAATGTAGAACCAGATACCATTTTCTCGTATAAATCGTGAACGTTCTTGCAGACAAAATTGCTGTTGATTCTGTGTGTAATAGGCTTTGAAATGAACGAAGCCTTCATTTTCGTTGTTGCGGATACTTGCGGAGATGACGTCTAGCCCACACCATTGACTGTTGATTGATTCTTCAATCGCGTCGCGTTGCTGTGGTGCATTGCAACTCGGATGATAGGTATTGATGACGAAATCAACCAAGCCCAGAACATGGGCACTATAGCGGGCTCTCATCAGTTGTTCTGGATAGATGGCTAAAGCTGAATCACTGTGGATTGGTTCACAACAGTGTTGGAAATCTAAATGGCTACCACAATAGCATTGGCTCATAAATCCTCTCAAATTGCCCATTCATATAAGACGGGGAAGTTTAAGGAGATCTAAACTCGATGTCTACTCAGGAGTGGACACCCAGTAAATCGGCTGTCCATTTCACAGCTTCGTTGTAACACTCTTTCACCACGGGTTCTTCGATACTTAATGCATGAGCAATTTTCTCAACCTTTTGCCAGTCAGCCTGTTCATAAGCTCGAGTTAATTCAAGTACCAGACCTAATTCTCCTTTCCCCTCTATTAGTGCAAGTTTAACGTATTCGTCGATAGGCATCTCTTCCATGATACTTTCTAAAGGTTGATCGAGTAGGCTATCGAGTAGCGAAAACATTCCTGTTAGGAACGCAGACCCAGGTTCAACATTAATTTTTGCTTTCGCACCGATCAGTTCGCAATATCTTGCCCTTTGAATGGATAAGCCATACAAATAATCCGGTTTAGATTCTTGCGTCGAAGCAATCGCAACCAAGGAGATAAACTTTCTCAATCGTTGTTCACCGAGATAGATCAGCGCTTGTTTAAATGAGTGGATCTTTGAACTGACTGTCGCGGATGAGTTAACAAAGGTTAACAGTTTATAAGACAGGGTCAGGTCGGTGGCGACAAGCTCCTCAATGGCTTTGTAATCGAGGTTAGCTTTGGCTATTTCTTTGAACAGTTGCACCACAGTAAGAAATGCAGGCTCTAACGCTTTGCGCTGTAACATCTCTGGTTTGCTAAAAAAGTAGCCTTGAAAATAGGTAAAGCCCGCCTTTTTAGCTTGCTTAAACTCTTCATAGGTTTCTACTTTCTCAGCAAGGAACTCAATTTTCGTTGCGCCAAGTTTTTGAATAAAGCGAGCGGCCTTTTCAAGGGAAACAACACGGATGTCAAATTTGATAATTGACACATAGGGGAAGAAGACGAGCCAGCCTGAACTGGGTACAAAGTCATCAAGCGCAATTCGGTAACCAAGCTTCGCCATCTTTTTAATTGCTTCTAATAACTCTAAAGTTGGTTCGCAATCTTCCAATACCTCAACGACCAAATTTTGCGCAGGAAAAAGCGTAGGCACGAGGTTAACCAGGCTTTGATAAGGAAAATTGACAAACCCTAAATGCTTACCCAGCGTATTGTAATGAGTGGATAAAAAATGATCAGAGAGTAACCTGCTCGTTGCTAAGTCGGGGTCTATATCTGGAAAGGTGTTCTTAGGGCCGTCTCGAAATAGCAGCTCGTAGCCGATAGTTTTTCGGTCACGATCTAGTATAGGTTGTCTGGCGATATAGGAGTATTTCAAGGCAAGACTCTTATCTAATTATTGATATTATTGATATTACTTATTATAGCTTAGCTTTTGATACGAACAATGAATAGTATCAGAGTGCGACTTGACATCAGTTTTTAGAACTAAATGGCCGAGTTTGCAGTTCGTAACCATCATTAGCATAGACTAAGACTGAGCCTTGGGTGTACCAGTCACCCAAAACAATTCGCGTTGCGGTGCCATGAAGTTGATTTCTGTGATGAATCTCTGGTCGATGAGTATGGCCATGAATCATTAAATCGACCCCATACTGGGTCAGAACTCTATCCACTTCACTTTGTGTAACATCCATAATATCCATAGATTTCATTTGCTTATCATTGTGGATGCCCGACTGTACTTTACCCACAATACGAACCTTTACAAAAAATGGCAGCCGATTAAATACCCATTGTAGCCAAGGCTGGTGAACCTTCTTTCGATAGGCTTGATACTTTATATCGTCAATACAGAGTGTGTCGCCATGCAACACCACGGCTTTTTTTCCGTAAAGGTCAATTACTTGTTCTTCTTGGAGAAGAGTGATTCCGGTTTCTTTCGCAAATCGTTTGCCAAGCAAGAAGTCGCGGTTTCCTTGAGTAAAATAGCAAGGAACCCCTTCGCGAGTCAGTTGTTTAAATTCCGATTTTATTTGGTTGGCGAAAGGTGAATTATCATCGTCACCTATCCAAAATTCGAAAAGATCGCCAAGCACGTACAGTGCATCGGCATGAATGGCTTCTTCGCGCATGAAACGGATAAAACACTCGGTGATATCTGGTCGAGAAGGGCTTAGGTGTAAATCAGAAATAAATAGTGTATGCATAATAAAAATAAGGAGCGCATAGCGCTCCTTTTACCGTTACTCTTCGATGGTTGTGCCAGAAATGAACACTTCTTCTAGTGGAACATCTTGATGCATGCCCATAGAGCCTGTGCTCACGGCTTTTATTTTGTTCACAATATCCATACCTTCGATCACTTCTGCGAATACGCAGTAGCCCCAGCCATCTCGGCTTTCTGAACGAAAATCTAGGAATGTGTTGTTGTTCACGTTGATGAAAAACTGAGAACTTGCAGAGTGTGGATCCATAGTGCGCGCCATGGCAAGAGTTCCGATCTTATTGCTTAGGCCATTGTTGGCTTCGTTTTTAATCGTTGCGCGAGTTGTTTTTTCTTTTAGGCCAGAGGTCATGCCGCCGCCTTGAATCATGAATCCATCGATAACGCGGTGGAACAGAGTGTTATCGTAAAAACCGTCACGGCAGTACTGTAGAAAGTTTGCGCTTGTTTCTGGTGCTTTTTCTTCATTAAGTTGAATTTTAATATCACCAAAATTCGTGTGAAGGATGATCATGATAGTTACCTTTATCTATTTTTCGTTGAGGCCCGGATTTTAACTGAACTTTGGACACATTCAAATCAACAAATGTCTTTAGGGGCCGTATTATTGCGAGAGAATAAGGATGACCAAGCTAGGCTAGAGTTGTTATACTGTGAAGCCATTTTAGTTCAAACAGTTATTAGATAGAGATCATGCTGAAAATATATAACTCAATCACTAGACAAAAAGAAGAATTCAAACCAATTCATGCCAACAAAGTGGGTATGTATGTCTGTGGAGTCACCATTTATGATCTCTGTCATATTGGCCATGGTCGCACCTTCGTTTCTTTTGATGTGATTTCTCGTTACTTGCGCTACTTAGGCTATGACCTTACATTTGTGCGTAACATCACTGATATTGATGACAAAATCATTAAACGTGCTGCCGAAAATGGTGAATCTTGCGATTCGCTAACCGAGCGCTTAATCGCAGACATGCATGCAGATTTCGATGCATTGAATATGAAACGTCCAGATGTCGAGCCTCGTGCAACCGCTTATATCCAAGAAATCATAGGCTTGGTGCAACGACTGATTGAACGCGGTTTTGCTTACGTTGCTTCTAATGGTGATGTGATGTTTGAAGTCAGCAAATTTGACGAATACGGCAAGTTATCCAAACAAGATCTCGATCAGCTTCAAGCGGGCGCTCGTGTTGATGTTGATCTTGCTAAGCGTAGCCCACTTGATTTTGTGTTGTGGAAAATGTCGAAGCCGGGCGAGCCCACTTGGGAATCCCCATGGGGAGAAGGACGCCCAGGCTGGCACATCGAATGTTCGGCGATGAATTCAGCGATTTTGGGTAACCACTTTGATATCCATGGTGGAGGCTCTGATTTGCAATTTCCTCACCATGAAAATGAAATTGCTCAATCATGCTGCGCACATGACACTCCCTATGTGAACACATGGATGCACAGTGGCATGGTGATGGTGGATAGAGAAAAAATGTCTAAATCATTAGGGAATTTTTTCACAATCCGCGATGTACTTGCTCACTATGATGCGGAAACGGTGCGCTATTTCTTGATGTCGGGCCATTATCGCAGCCAATTAAATTACAGCGAAGATAACCTAAAACAAGCGCGTGCCTCGCTAGAGCGTCTATACACAGCGTTGAGAGGGTTGGATTTAACCGTAGCAGTTGCAGGTGGTGAGGAGTATGTCAGTCGCTTTACGATGGCGATGAATGATGACTTTAATACGCCAGAGGCTTATTCCGTCTTGTTTGATATGGCACGTGATATCAACAAGTTGAAGACAGAAAATCTTCAGCAAGCCAGCGCTCTTGGCGCACTTATGCGTGAGCTTGCCGATGTGATTGGCATTTTGCATCAAGATCCAGAAGCGTTTCTTAAAGGGGACGCTAATGGCGACGAACAAGTGGCTGAGATTGAAGCTTTGATCAAACTGCGTAATGACTCACGTGCAGCAAAAGATTGGGCTAATGCTGACGTGGCACGCGATAAGTTGAACGAACTCGGCATCATTTTAGAAGATGGCCCAAGTGGAACTACTTGGCGTCGTAAATAATCAGGCAGTTAACTTGTCGATGATGGGCTTGAACTTTATTGGTTAAGCCCATTTTGTTTTTCGTCCACGATTAAGGTTTTCATGTCAATTATTTTAGGTATAGATCCCGGCTCGCGAATCACAGGTTATGGTGTGATCAGGCAGCATGGACGATATTTGTACTATCTTGGTAGTGGATGTATTCGTACCTCCGAAAAAGAGTTACCTGGGCGGCTCAAGCAAATTTACGCTGGCGTGACGGAAATCATCACACAGTTTCAGCCTGATGTTTTTGCCATCGAGCAAGTATTTATGGCAAAGAATGCGGACTCAGCACTCAAACTCGGGCAAGCAAGGGGCAGTGCTATTGTGGCGGCGGTGAATGCGGATCTTCCAGTGTATGAATATGCCGCTCGACTGGTTAAACAATCTGTAGTTGGTACGGGTAGTGCTGATAAAGCGCAGGTACAACATATGGTCCAGCAAATGCTCAAATTATCGGCTAAGCCACAAGCGGATGCCGCTGATGCTCTGGGTGTGGCAATTTGTCATGCGAATACCAATAAAACCTTGATCGCTTTAGCTGGGCGGGCAAGCAGTGCTAAAAAAGGCCGATATCGCTGAAAAACCGATCTCGAGCGAGGTGGTATTTTTCTACTGGCTATACATCCAGTTATTTATTATCATCCGAGTCAAATAACCTCATTTCTCTAAGGAATTTCCTGTGATTGGACGTCTTCGCGGCATTCTGATTGAAAAGCAACCTCCAGAGCTATTGATTGAAGTCGCTGGCATTGGTTATGAAGTCCAAATGCCAATGAGTTGCTTCTATGAACTCCCTAAATTGGGCGAAGAAGCGGTCATTTATACCCATTTTGTGGTCCGAGAAGATGCGCAGCTTTTATATGGTTTCAACACGGTAAAAGAGCGAGCTTTATTTCGTGAAGTGATTAAAGCGAATGGCGTCGGGCCAAAATTAGGCTTGGGTATTTTGTCCGGAATGACGGCCGGACAATTTGTTTCATGCGTTGAACGTGAAGATATCTCCACATTAGTTAAGCTTCCTGGGGTGGGTAAAAAAACCGCTGAACGTTTGGTTGTTGAGATGAAAGATAGGTTGAAAGGTTGGGGAGCTGGCGACCTTTTCACTCCCGCTACTGACGCTGCGCCAGTCGATAACAATTCCTTGGAAGCGCTCACGAGCAATGCGGAAGAAGAAGCGATCAGTGCGTTACTGTCTTTGGGTTATAAGCCTCAACAAGCTTCTAAAGTAGTGGCGCAAGTAATGAAAGCTGACATGACCAGCGAAGTGCTGATTAAAGAAGCCTTGAGAGCAATGGTATGATTGAAGCTGATCGCTTAATTGCCCCTGATAGCCCTATTTTTAAAGATGAAGATATTATTGATCGCGCGATTCGTCCCAAAAAATTAGCGGATTATCGTGGCCAAGATCATGTACGCAATCAAATGGAAATCTTCATTAAAGCGGCACAAATGCGCAGCGAACCACTCGACCATCTGCTGATTTTTGGCCCTCCAGGGCTTGGAAAAACAACATTAGCCAATATCGTTGCCAATGAGATGGAAGTGAATATCCGCACAACTTCTGGTCCGGTATTGGAAAAAGCAGGCGATTTGGCGGCATTACTGACTAACCTTGAAGAGAACGATGTTCTTTTTATTGATGAAATTCATCGATTAAGTCCGGTGGTTGAAGAAATTCTTTATCCCGCAATGGAAGATTACCAGCTCGATATAATGATTGGCGAAGGCCCAGCCGCTCGGTCCATTAAAATCGATTTACCCCCTTTTACACTGATTGGGGCAACAACTCGCGCTGGCTCGTTAACCTCACCCTTGCGTGATCGCTTTGGTATTGTACAGCGCCTTGAGTATTACAAAATTGATGACCTACAGTACATAGTGCAAAGAAGCGCGGACTGTTTAGGGTTGTCGATGGAAGCGGATGGTGCACTTGAAGTGGCTAGGAGAGCAAGGGGAACGCCTCGGATTGCCAACCGTTTATTGCGCCGAGTTCGAGATTACGCTGAAGTGAAAGGTAACGGGCACATATGTATAGAGACTGCAGATAAAGCGCTAAACATGTTGGATGTTGATAGCCAAGGTTTCGACTATATGGATAGAAAGCTATTACTAGCGATTATGGACAAATTTGGCGGTGGACCTGTTGGTCTCGATAACCTAGCAGCGGCGATCGGCGAAGAAAAAGATACTATTGAAGATGTGTTAGAACCCTTTCTTATCCAACAAGGTTATTTACAACGGACCCCAAGGGGGCGAATGGCGACCGATCGCGCTTACCTTCACTTCGGAATTGAAAAATAAGTTTGCATCTCATCGTCATTTTTAGGTGGTAAGCACAAAGTGTGAACTAAATCTTATTTATGATAATTTTCTTATCACTAAAGAGTTAATGATGTGAAGTGTATTGTTAACTCTCTGTGTGATTCGTTGTATTAATTTCTATCCCTTTCACTAAATACTCACAACAATTTCATTCTTCCTTTGATGTGGATCATTTTGTTCTTTTTTTGTTCAGGTTTGGCGCGTGAAAATTGATGTAAATCAAGGCGTTTTTCTCCCATAAATCTTTTGAAACAACCTGCATTTAGAAGTAGTATTAGTCTCAGCTATATTAGCCAATGCTTAACAATTAACTAACCATAACGGTACATGCTTGCAACAAAATTCTGATATTTTTCAACATTTGATGAGGTTATATCACTGATGAATTTTGAGGAATTTTAACCCGTTCAGCATGTCAAAAGTGTCATTCAGCCGGCACAAAGGAGTTACCATGATTGACGTCGTTGATCTATCGCGGTTGCAGTTTGCACTGACAGCGATGTATCACTTCCTGTTCGTTCCATTGACTCTAGGTATGGCTTTTCTTTTAGCCATCATGGAATCTTTGTATGTAATGACTGATAAGCAAATCTATAAGGACATGACAAAGTTCTGGGGTAAGCTTTTTGGTATTAACTTTGCCCTTGGGGTGGCCACTGGCCTCACTATGGAGTTCCAGTTCGGTACAAACTGGTCATACTATTCCCACTATGTAGGTGACATTTTTGGCGCCCCTCTTGCGATTGAAGCACTTGTAGCCTTCTTTTTAGAATCAACCTTTGTCGGTTTGTTCTTCTTTGGTTGGGATAGACTATCAAAACGCCAGCACTTGGGCGTGACTTGGTTGGTTGCTTTGGGGTCCAATTTCTCGGCACTTTGGATCTTGATTGCGAATGGTTGGATGCAAAACCCAGTTGGCGCAGAATTCAATTTTGAAACTATGCGTATGGAAATGGTTAGCTTTGCTGAAGTCGTTTTCAACCCTGTCGCTCAAGTGAAATTTGTGCATACCGTCGCTTCTGGTTACACCACTGGCGCGATGTTCATTCTTGGTATTAGTTCATATTACTTGCTGAAAGGTCGAGACGTTGCGTTTGCACGCCGCTCATTCGCTATCGCTGCATCATTCGGCATGGCCGCTATTTTGTCCGTGATTGTGCTTGGTGATGAATCAGGATATGAAGTGGGTGAAGTTCAAAAGGTGAAGCTGGCTGCGATTGAAGCTGAGTGGCACACGGAACCTGCACCGGCTGCATTTACACTGTTTGGTTTGCCTAACCAAGACGCCATGCACACCGATTATGCAGTAAAAATTCCGTACGTGATGGGTATTATCGCTACACGTTCACTGGATACCGAAGTCACAGGGTTACGCGATCTACGCGATCAACACGTTGACCGAATTCGTAACGGTATGTATGCCTATGAACTGTTAGAGAAATTACGTGCAGGCGAAAAATCGCCAGCAAACATTGCCGCTTTTGAAGAAGTGAAAGGCGATTTGGGCTACGGCTTATTGCTAAAACGTTATACCGATAAAGTGAGCGATGCAACGGAAGAGCAAATTCAAGCCGCCGCCGATGATTCAATTCCAACCGTATGGCCACTATTTTGGTCATTCCGTCTGATGGTCGGTGTTGGTTTTGTGATGCTATTTGTCTTTGGTGCAGCATTTATTCAAACTTGTCGTCAGAAAATTGAGCAAAAACAATGGGTACTTAAAGCCGCCTTGTTCAGTATTCCTCTACCGTGGATTGCAATTGAAGCGGGTTGGTTTGTTGCTGAATATGGCCGTCAACCATGGGCTGTTGGTGAAATATTGCCGACCAATGTTGCCGCTTCTGCGCTAACTCTGGGCGAATTATGGACCTCATTGTTTGCGATTCTTGCACTGTACACTGTGTTCTTGATTGCTGAAGTTTACCTGATGGTTAAATTTGCTCGTAAAGGGCCTAGCAGTCTGAAAACTGGTCGTTATCACTTTGAGCAAAACGCAAACTCTGTTGAAGACAAAGTTAGCCGTCAAGTCGAAGCATAAGGCAGGGAGATAGAATAATGTTTGATTACGAAATCTTGCGACTAATTTGGTGGGTGCTGATCGGCGTACTGCTGGTTGGTTTTGCAATCACAGATGGTTTTGACATGGGCGTTGGTGCTCTTGTTCCCGTCATTGGTAAGAATGACAGTGAACGTCGTGTCATGATCAACTCTATTGCCCCACACTGGGATGGTAACCAAGTTTGGCTTATCACGGCAGGCGGTGCACTGTTTGCGGCTTGGCCGTTAGTCTATGCGACATCATTTTCCGGATTTTATTTGGCTATGATTGTTACATTGGCTGCATTATGGCTTCGTCCGATTGGTTTGGATTACCGTTCAAAAATTGAAGATCCAAAGTGGCGTAATACTTGGGATATCTGTATTTCAATTAGTGGCTTTGTACCACCAGTCATCTTTGGTGTTGCCTTTGGCAACTTACTACAAGGCGTGCCATTCCAACTCAGTGATTTCATGATGCCAACGTATCACGGTTCATTTTTTGGTCTGTTGAACCCATTTGCTCTGCTTTGTGGTTTAGTCAGCTTGTTTATGATTATTTTACAAGGTGCCGCTTGGCTACAGATGAAAACCACCGATGAGCTGCATGCACGCGCTCGTGGCGTCGCTCAACTAATGGGCTTGTTGGTTGCTATTACTTTCGTCGCTGCAGGGTTTTGGATCCAAAACATCGATGGTTACGTGATTACCAGCGTCATTGATACACATGCCGCATCAAATCCACTCAATAAAGAAGTGATACGTGAGGCGGGGGCGTGGATGGCTAATTTCAACGCTTACCCATTACTATGGATAGCGCCAGCTTTGGGTGTTGCCATGCCACTACTTGCTGTGTTGGCGTCGCGTTTTGAAAAAGGTGGTCTCGCATTCTTGGCTTCTAGCTTAGCCAATGCGGGTGTGATTTTCACCGCTGGTTTTGCGATGTTCCCATTTATCATGCCTTCAAGCTTAGTACCAAGTAACAGCTTGACCATGTGGGACTCAACATCGAGTGAATTGACGTTGAACTTAATGACAGTGGTCGCTTTTGTAATGGTACCTATCATTCTTGGTTACACCACTTGGACTTACTACAAGATGTTTGGTCGTCTTGATAGCAAGTTTATTGAAGAAAACAAAAACTCACTTTACTAAGGAGCATAGATATGTGGTATTTCGCATGGATTCTAGGTGTGCTTTTAGCTTGTGCATTTGGCATCATCAACGCTCTTTGGTTAGAGCATTCTGAAATGATGGACAAAGACAGTGAGTAAACTTGCAATGCAAGTCACTGAGTACCATAAACTGGTTGATAAGACTCTGCTCAGAGTCTTATCGCTCTTGCTTGGTTTTTATCATATCGCCATGATTATGTGGGATCCCGAGTTGTATTCTCAGAGCATTGGTGGTTTTAACGCGGTTATTTCACCACTCATGATATGGGCGCTGTGTGCAAGTATGGTTTTTGGTGTTGGCTTTAGACCACGCAAATGGTTTTGGCAATTATTGTTTAGCCCCTACATTTCATTATCGATCTTAATTTACCTAACGATTATTCGACTAGTTTGATATTTACTGTGTATGAATAACCTATCGAAGGTTGATTAACGACCCACATTAGTGCTGCCTCTTTGAGACAGCACTAATTTTTTGTTTCAAGTTTTGTAAAAGTCCACTCAATGCTTGTACTAACGTCAATGAGTTGCGTTATAGTATTCGCCTAAATCTGCATATGTGTTGGAACCTTTGTGCAAAATACAGCCTCAGCCTTTCATTGGCCTGTAACGATTTACTATGAAGATACGGATGCTGGTGGTGTCGTCTATCACTCAAACTATCTTAAATTCTTTGAACGAGCCCGAACTGAAATGTTACGCGCAGTTGGAGTGTCTCAGCAGACGCTTTTGCAGCAGAACATTGGTTTTGTGGTCAGGCACGTGGACATCGATTTTCTACAAGCTGCACGTTTAGACGATATGCTGACGATAAATACTGTGATTTCGGCATTGAAAAAAGCCTCACTGATCTTCTGTCAAGAGCTCGTCAATCCTGAAGGTAAAGTATTGTGTAAAGCAATAGTTAAGGTAGCATGCATCGACAATCAGAACATGAGGCCAAAAGCGATGCCTCAATCAATAATTTTGGAGTTAACCCATAGTGACTGCTGATATCTCAATTCTCGATCTGTTTTTGCAAGCCAGCTTATTGGTCAAGATGGTGATGCTAATCCTTTTGGGGATGTCTATCGTTTCGTGGGCGATGATCATCAAACGTAGTAAAGTCCTTTCCCAAGCAGAAAAGAACGCTGATGCTTTCGAAGACAAATTTTGGTCTGGTACTGACTTATCCGTTATTTATCAAGATGTCAAAAAGCGTAAAGATGAACTTTTGGGTACAGAAGAGATTTTTTATTCTGGCTTTACCGAATTTGCACGTTTACGCAAGACTAACGCCACTTCACCTGATTTCATCATGGAAGGGACGGGACGTGCGATGCGAGTTGCTGTCGCAAGGGAAGTGGACGAGTTAGAGACCAGTCTGCCATTTCTAGCGACCGTGGGTTCTATCAGCCCATACATTGGATTATTTGGTACGGTATGGGGAATCATGCACTCATTTATTGCGTTAGGTGCGGTGAAGCAAGCGACGTTAGCAATGGTGGCTCCTGGTATTGCAGAGGCGCTGATTGCGACCGCCATGGGTTTATTTGCGGCTATTCCTGCGGTGATGGCTTACAACAGGTTGAGCAATAAAGTTAGCAAATTAGAGCATAATTACGCCACCTTTTCTGAAGAATTTCATAGCATTCTTCACCGCCAAGCGATGGCTGGTAGGGAATAGACGATGGTGGGTTACCAGCGTAAAAAGCGCAAGTTGACAGCTGAGATTAACGTTGTCCCTTATATCGACGTTATGCTCGTGTTGCTGATTATTTTTATGGTGACATCACCGTTTGTCACTCAAGGCGTTGATGTCGAGCTTCCTAAAACCACCACTTCAAAGTCAGCGGCTGAGCTGAAAGGTGATAGTGATAGTAGTTTTATCATCGTGGAAATAGATAAAGAAGGTCGTCTCGGGTTGAGCGTAAATAATGAGGAAGTCGAGCGGGGTCTTTCGCTGCAAGATGTCATCATTAGAGTCAAAGCAGAGCTGTCGTTGAAACCGGATTCACCGGTTGCGGTTGGCGGTGATGCTGCAACGCCTTATGCAGAAGTGATACTGGTTCTGGATGAATTGAATCGTGCGGGCATTTCAAAAGTAGGTCTGCTAACCGAAATTAAAGGATAGTTTGTACTGTTCATGAAAGATCATAAATCCAAAAAAAGTGATTACAAAAAGCCCATCATTATCTCGGCTGTTTTGCATATAGTGTTGATCATTGCTTTGTTATGGGGTTCGGATTTTAGCCTAACTAAGCCCGAGCCTGCAGGGCAGATGGTTCAAGCTGTGGTGATTGATCCACAACTGGTACAAAAACAAGCCCAGCAAATTCGTAACCAGCGTGAAGCTGCTGCCAAAAAAGAGCAGGATCGGCTGGATAAGTTACGCCGCGAAAGTGAGCAGTTGGAAAAAAACCGCAAGGCGGAAGAAGAGAATATTCGCCAACTAAAAGAACAACAAGCTCAGGAAGCGAAAGCGGCCAGAGAAGCTGAAAAGCAACGTGCCGAGAAAGAACAAGAGCGTAAAGTGGCAGAAGAACGAGCTCGTAAAGAAAAAGAGCGAGCGGTAAAAGCGGAAACGGAACGTAAGATAAAAGAAGAAGCGGTAAAAAAAGCAGAGCAGGAGCGCATCGCTAAAGAGGCTGAAATTGCGAAAGCGGAAAAAGAACGCATTGCCCGTGAAAAAGAGGCAGAACAAGCTAAAGAGAAAGCTCGTAAAGAGCGAGAAGCAGCAGAGCGAGCCGAGAAAGAGCGAATAGCCAAAGAACAAGAGGCGAAGAAAGCGGCCGAAAATGCAAAAAAAGAGAAAGCACGTCTAGAGAGATTGGAGCGTGAACGCAAAGAACAAGAAGCGGCGCTGAATAACATTTTTTCTGGGTTAGAAACAGAAGCAGAGCAAAATAGCTCAGCTCGTTCCCAATTTGTAATGAACGAAGCTCAGCGGTATGGAGCAATCTATACGCAGCTCATTCAACAAAATTTGCTGATTGAAGACAGTTTTAAAAGTAAACAGTGCAAAGTGAACCTACGGCTCATTCCGACGGGAACTGGAGCAATAGTCGGTAATCTAAGCATTATTGATGGTGACTCAAGGTTATGCGCGGCGACGAAACGTGCTGTGGCGCAGGTGGGGACGTTTCCGCTGCCCAAAGATGATCTTGATGTAGTCAATCAATTGAAAAACATTAATTTAACTGTAGAACCAAATTAAAAGGAAAAGCTTGTGTTAAAGCGATTGATGTTAGGATGCTTACTTGTCATCGCAAGTAGTGTACAGCTCGCCAACGCCGCATTGGAGCTTGTGATCACCGACGGCATTAATTCAGCAAGGCCGATTGCTATCGTACCGTTTAAGTGGGAAGGTAAAACAAAATTACCACAGGATATTTCTGCGGTGATCGCGTCAGACTTACAGCGTAGTGGTAAATTCAGTCCAATCGATACTAATAAAATGCCACAAACCCCTTACAATGAAACCGATGTGAAGTTTGATGCTTGGACCAGTATTGGTGTTGATGCTTTGCTCACGGGTAGCATTACGCAAAATGCTGAAGGTAACTATGTCATCAACTATCAGTTAGTGGATGTGGTCCGTGGGCAATTGACGCAAGGGCAAAGTAAGGCATTAAGTAATGATGGGCAGTTGGTACTCTCTAAAGATCACGTGTTATTTAATAAAGTTGCTACCGTACCCGCCAATCGTATGCGTGAGTATGCGCACCGAATTTCAGATTTAGTCTACCAAGAACTTACGGGCGATAAGGGTGCCTTTCTTACTCGCATTGCCTACGTGGTGGTCAATGACGATGAGCAATATCCTTACCAGCTAAGAGTTGCCGACTATGACGGTTACAATGAACGGTTGGTACTTCGTTCAAAGCAGCCTTTGATGTCGCCGACTTGGTCACCTGATGGCAAGCAACTGGCGTACGTGAGCTTCCAAAACGGCCAAGCGGAAATATTCATCATGAATATTTATACTGGTGAAAGAGAGAAAGTGACCTCGTACCCACGCCATAATGGGGCACCAAGGTTCTCGCCAGATGGGAAAACCCTCGCCTTGGTGTTGTCTAAAACGGGCAGCTTACAGGTTTATACTCTGGACTTGGCAACCAAGAAGCTGAAACAAATAACGAGTGGCAGATCAAATAATACAGAACCGTTCTGGCATCCTGATGGTAAATCGCTAATATTTACTTCGGATCGGGGTGGTAAACCACAGATATATCAAGTAAATTTATTTGGCGGTTCTACCAATCGTCTGACATGGCAAGGCAGCCAGAATTTAGGTGGACAAATAACGCCTGATGGTCGATTCCTTGTCATGGTAAACCGAAGTAATTCGGGTTTTAATCTGGCGAAACAAGATTTGGAAACTGGTTCAGTGCAAATTCTAACAAAGACTTTGCTCGATGAGTCTCCAAGTATTGCACCCAATGGTGGTATGGTCATATACAGTTCTATTTATAACAAAGCGAATGTACTTTCGATGGTGTCTATAGATGGGCGTTTCAAAGCTAGATTACCGGCAACAAATGGTCGCGTTAGGGCTCCTGCGTGGTCTCCGTTTTTATAGCAAGTAAGTATCAAAAAGTAAGGAAAAAAAATGCAACTTAATAAAGTTCTTAAAGGGCTGCTGATTGCGCTACCAGTACTTGCAGTAACTGCATGTAGTTCAAGCGATGAAGCGACTAACGCTTCTGGTACTCAAACTAACCAGTCTACTTCAGGTTCAGCAAACAGCGTCGATACAACCGTAGTTTCTCCAATTGATGCGAATGGCCAACTCGCTGAACAAGAGCTAAAGGAACAAGCTCTTCGTGAAACCCAAACCATCTATTTCGCATTTGACAACGCGACAATTGCTGGTGATTACGAAGATATGCTTGCTGCACACGCGGCTTACCTAAGCAAAAATTCAGCAATGAAAGTTACCATCGAAGGCCATGCTGACGAACGTGGTACGCCTGAATATAACATCGCGCTAGGTGAGCGTCGTGCACAAGCTGTAGCAAAATATCTACAAGCGCTAGGTGTACAAGCTGACCAAATCTCGATCGTTAGTTACGGTGAAGAGAAGCCACTTCTTCTTGGGCAATCTGAAGAAGTGTATGCGAAGAACCGCCGCGCGGTTCTCGTATACTAATCGAGGAATCGCCTCATGTTCAGTAACTTTAAGCGAATTGTAACGCTTACGTTACTGGCAAGTGCAGCGGGTCAAGTGCCCGCTGCACCAGCTCCAGTAGCCGATCTTAGCAACAGCGTTTCAGTCAGCACATCTCGCGCTAAAAAACCATCATCTGAATCTGATGTGCAACGTCTTGAACGTCTGCTTGAAAACCGTAATAGTGTTCAACTTAAAATGCAGCAGCAGCTCGATGATATGGCACTTGAAGTCAGTGAACTACGTGGTCAGCTAGAACGTAACAGTTACGATATGCAGCAAATGTTGCAGCGTCAACGTGAACTCTTTATCGAGTTAGATCGCGTACGTGGCGAAATGAAGAATAAAACCACAAGTTCGTCACAGCCGACAGTTGACACTGATATAGCAGGAACGTTTAGCAGCAATGTTGATGAGCAAACCGCTTATCAAAATTCGGTTGATTTGATCCTAAAGAAAAGGGATTACAGCGGTGCTATTGCTGCGTTTCAGCAGTTCCAAAAAGATTACCCGGATTCTAATTTTGCCTCTAATGCTCATTATTGGCTAGGGCAGCTCTATTTTGCGAAAAAGCAAGATAAAGAAGCGACGCAAAGTTTTGCTGCGGTGATCACTTACAGTGATTCTAACAAGCGTGCTGATGCGCTGGTTAAGTTGGGTGATATTGCCAAGCGCAATAATAACTTGGCACAAGCCAATAAGTACTATCAGCAAGTTGTCGATGAATATCCTAGTAGTGCATCGGCAAAGGTAGCTAAAGAGAATTTGAATTAATAGTAATTTGAGTTATTAAATCAGAGGCCGTAAGGCCTCTTTTCAAATATGCAATTTATGAATCACTTTTGATCCTTCGTTAGGTGCGGTGTACAATGCTCGGATTCTTGGAAGTTGCGTAGAGCAAGAGCAATGAGCCACATATTAGATACGATTGAAACTATTTATCCATTTCCGCCAAAGCCCATTCCACTGACGGTTGAGCAAAAACAAGCCTATACAGCAAGTATCAAACAACTCTTAAAAGAAAAAGATGCAGTACTGATTGCGCATTACTATACCGACCCTGAAATTCAAGCTCTTGCTGAAGAAACTGGTGGTTTTGTTGGTGATTCATTAGAGATGGCCAAGTTTGGTAATCGCCATCCTGCCAGTACATTGATCATCGCTGGTGTGCGCTTTATGGGCGAATCAGCAAAAATCTTAACCCCTGAAAAACGCATTTTAATGCCAACGTTAAAAGCAGAATGCTCTTTGGATCTAGGGTGCCCTGCCGATAAATTCACAGAATTTTGTGATGCACACCCAGATCATACCGTTGTTGTGTATGCAAACACATCGGCGGCGGTCAAAGCTCGTGCCGATTGGGTGGTGACATCAAGTATCGCGCTGGATATTGTCGAACACTTAGATGCGGAAGATAAACCGATTATTTGGGGGCCAGATCGCCATTTAGGCTCATACATCGAGAAAAAAACAGGTGCAAAGATGTTGCTCTGGCAAGGTGAATGCGTCGTTCACGACGAGTTCTCTGCCGATGCATTGCGTAAGATGAAAGCACTGTATCCCGATGCGGCCATCCTTGTACATCCAGAATCACCAGCTAGTGTGGTAGAACTTGCGGATGCTGTAGGCTCTACCAGCCAGTTGATTAAGGCAGCAAAATCCTTACCTCAACAGAAAATGATTGTGGCGACCGATAAAGGCATCTTTTTTAAGATGCAGCAGTTAGTCCCTGAGAAAGAATTAATTGAAGCACCGACGGCAGGAGCTGGGGCAACATGCAGAAGCTGCGCGCATTGTCCTTGGATGGCGATGAATGGTCTGCGAGCGATTGAGTCAGCTCTTATGGAAGGCGGTAAAGATCACGAAATCTTCGTCGATGAAGCCGTGAGAGTGAAATCACTCATCCCATTAAACCGTATGTTGGATTTTGCGGAACAGTTAAATTTGCAAGTCAAAGGGAATGCCTAATTCCTTTCGGCGGTAGTGGATGAAAAAAGGCTCTTATTCAGAGCCTTTTTTATCGCAAGCAAATTGATGTGAAATTAACGTTATTCGAAAATAAAACTATTCAAAAACACAGTTATTGCTCTAGTGCCAACTGAGCGCCGCGTTGCGTTAAGCCACACAACATCACCGGTATGGCCTGATAGATTTCTTCAAACTGGTCGAGTCCTTGCATACCTTGTTGGGAAAGTGTTGCCAAGGACGTCTCCGGATCATAAAGCATACTCAGCGAAAGGAGTACGCCACCAAGTAGCGCATTGTCTTGGCTATCTTCAGGCATTAACGTTTCCCAATCATCACGCGTAAGTTGCCAACCTTGAAGAAAACCTTCACAAAAATCACGGACACGTTCAGTCACTATTTCTTGTTCATCGAGTGAGCAACCCACAGGCCAGCTCCATTGATTTTCGAGCAAAGCAGGGCGATAGTCATTCCACATTTCAACGATCAGTTGGAAATAGGTTTCTAACTGTTTGCCTTCGCTAAATGGCGCGATCTCTTCTCCTCCCCATAGAAAAGGGAGCCATTCCTCTGGTGGGAGCAAGTTAGGCGCTGACGCCATGGATGCCACAAAACCTTGAGTTTTGGCCTCATTAAGCAATTTATCTTCTAGTTCGGGTTGGGTAAGGAGTTCTTGTAAATTCACAGCAGATCCCATCAGTTGCCGAGTGTATTTGCGGTCATTTTAACGTTAAAGCGATGCGATGTGCGAATTTTGCTGATAATTTGTTGGCTTTAGTGAGGTTTTACAACAATCAACATATTGCTCGCTAAGATTGTTCACTATAATTTGCACAAAAGAAAAAGTTGAAAGGATTTATGAGAGCACTTATTTCATTGAAGAGAAAGAGCATTATCGCTCTTGCTTTGTATCTCTGCTTTTTTATTGCGATCACAGGTAGCGTCACTTATTGGGTGGTCGAAGCGCCACTACGAGCTGAATTAAATCAGAATTTAGATCTTCGTGCGGAAGTACTATCAGCTCAAATCCGCGAACCTCTCAATCGTTCTATTGGCGTGCTCCAAAGCATAGTGAGCCTTGGACAAGCTGCAGCCAACCAAGCTGAGCAAGACAGAATGCTCTATTCGCTGTTCACTATACTTGATGATGTTGTCGTCAGTGGTGGACTATGGCCGAAACCCTATAGTATTAATGCATCGCAGCGATACAGTAGCCTATTTTATAATCGAGCCGCTGACGGTCAAGTCGACAAATTGCATTCTTGGAACAATCAAGAAGCGCATGGTTACGATAACGAAGAGTGGTACAACGCAGTAAAAGAGAAGCCTGTCGGTAGTGTGGTATGGTCAGAAGTCTATGTTGATGCCTATACACACGTTCAGATGATCACGGCTTCATCGCCCTATTACGTTAACGGTGAATTTGCTGGAGTAGCAACAGTCGATCTGTCATTGGCGGGGTTAGCCACATTTATTGCCAGTCAAGCGGAGCTTTATAACCTTGGCGTATCCTTAAGTGATTCGGGGGGCTCCCTGATCACTGAACATAATTTTATAATACGTGAAGAAGCTAACGTAAGTCATTTCGGTTTTGGTGATTTTGAATGGCGAGTTGATGTTATTAATGCCCATCGGTTAGTGAATGACGAAGTGTTTGATCTGGTGATGAATGTCGAACGGAGTATCATTCCAATCCTTTTAGTTTGCGTTATGATCGGTTATTACTTGATCAATCAATATGTGATCAAACCGATTACCATGATTGCCAAAAAAGTGAGTGATTCTAAACAGGGCGGTATTATTGATATGCCGTATCGAAGCCAAGATGAGATACGACAGCTTATCGATTCATTTAACCAAAAAACCGTTTATCTTGAAGCGGAAAAAGTGAAAGCTCAAGCTTCCACTCAAGCCAAAAGTGCCTTCTTAGCAACCCTGTCACACGAAATCAGAACTCCAATGAATGGTGTTTTAGGAACCGCGCAAATCTTATTGAAAACAGAGCTTTCCCCAGAACAGAGGCAACACCTTAATAGTCTGTATGAGTCTGGCGAGCACATGATGGTGCTGCTTAACGAAATTCTCGATTTCTCCAAGATTGAACAAGGGCGATTAGAACTTGATAACACCCGTTTCCCCTTGGATTTACTGATTGGTAGTATTAACAGTGTTTACCATACCTTATGCAATGAAAAAGGACTGCAGTTTAGGATTTACAGCGATATTGTTCACGATCGCTGGTATTACTCAGATAAAGCACGATTGAGACAGATTCTGTTTAATTTACTGAATAATGCGGTCAAGTTTACCTCTCACGGCTTTGTCGAAGTGACTCTAAAAGAGCAGCAGATGGAAGATAAACGGTATCTTTCTATTCAGATACGGGATTCGGGGATAGGTATAGCAAAAGAGGCTCAGGAAAAAATATTCCGCCCATTTGAACAAGCTGAATCATCGACGACACGGCGTTTTGGTGGAACGGGGTTGGGCTTAGCGATTGTAAAACAAATTGTAGAGCTAATGGATGGGACAGTCACGGTAACCAGTGAGTTAGGAATTGGTACCAGTTTTCACGTTATGCTAGCGATAGAAACAACGACGCCCGGGACCATTGAAGTCAAGCCACGTCGCAAGCTTAATTACCAAGGACTGAAAGCTCTCATTGTGGAAGATAACCGGACCAACTCTATCATCATCGAAACCTTTATGAAGAATAAAGGGTTTACATGCGATTGTGTTGAGAATGGTGAATTGGCAATTCAAGCGGTTGTTGGCGGGAATTATGACCTGATATTGATGGATAACCATATGCCCGTAATGGATGGCGTAGAAGCGGTGTCTGCGATTCGGATCTTAGTTGGGGAGCAACGTAATGTGCTTATTTTTGGTTGTACTGCTGATGTTTTCAAAGAAACTCGTGAGCGAATGTTATCGGCCGGCGCTGATTATATTGTCACCAAACCCATTGATGACAATGAATTAGATGATGCTCTTTTCCAATTTGTCGAAAAACTGTATCAATATCATCCAGAGTCCTCTATGCCGCTAAAGATAGGCTCAGCAGAGGAATCATTGGTGACGTTTTATATGGCCGTGGAAGATCAAAACATAGAACTTGCATTAGCCATGATTCAACGTTTGATACAGCAGTTGCCGGAGATTGAAAATACTCATATTCATCAAGTGTTAATCGATACCCAAACAAGCTTAGAAAAACACCAGTTACCTACACAGCAGCAAGTCGATTTGCTAACGGTGTTGCTTTCCGATTTTTGTAATTAAATAACCATTTTGAGATTTAGTAAGAATGCGTTGTAACAGGAATTTAAAGAATAGCGTTAGATTCTAGTTTCCGATTCAAAATTGGTTATAAATTTACCTAAGTTAATTAAAATTGGTCACTAAATCTACAAAATATGTGTTCTAATTCCCTCATTATCTAGCTTGTTGTTATTTTCTAGGTATCTGTATTGCTGATTGGCATATTTAATAGTTATATCTATTGTGTAGAGGGAAGTAATGAAAGCTCGTGGCCCATTTTGTATTCGTCATGCTGCGGCGGACACATTTGCAATGGTTGTTTTTTGTTTTATATCAGGCATGATCATTGAAATTTTCATCTCTGGAATGACCTTCGAACAGTCGCTAGCATCACGTACACTGTCTATCCCAGTTAATATCGCAATAGCATGGCCTTATGGCGTATTTCGTGACTTTATTCTGCGCCAGGGACGTCAATGGTCTGAGACTGGCTTAATGAAGAATGTCTCGGATTTGGTTGCTTACGTTCTATTTCAATCTCCGGTCTATGCCGCCATTCTATGGGCTGTAGGCGCATCTACAGAGCAGATCATAACCGCAGTATCAAGCAATGCCATTGTGTCGTGTGGAATGGGCGTTCTCTATGGCTATTTTTTAGATATGTGCCGCCGTTGGTTCCGTGTCCCTGGTTATCATCGTAGCGCCTAACCGTGACACTCACTGAAGAAAGGCTTGTATTGAATTTCATCAAATAAGTCAATAAGTAGTCAAACGAACCAAAGTGGTGGGCTTTTTTATTATTTTGGCTTGACCTAATCCTATAGAATCATTAAATTAGCGCCTCGTTAGCCAAATGCGCTAACCACAATATAATTTGGTGAGTTGTCCGAGTGGCTTAAGGAGCACGCCTGGAAAGTGTGTATACGGCAACGTATCGAGAGTTCGAATCTCTTGCTCACCGCCATATTCTAAACCGTAGACGATCGTCTACGGTTTTTTGTGCGTAAAATACCATGTCAACTTAAGCTTAACTCACTGTTTAATCTAAACAATCTCAATGCATCCCCTGCTAAAAGTTATTAAATAGCCATTCACTCAAAAATAATTCCAATTCAGAGCTAAACTGTTATATATAAAACTAATTTCATTTATTGGCTATGGTTACGAAAAAGCACAAAGCTCAGACCTTTCATAAAGTTGCAGTGGCTATTGTTGTATTGGTAGTCACTATTGCTATTTTTAATAGGCAACTTGGTCATTTTTATGATGCTAGCCGTGTTGAAGAGCGTAAAGCAGTAAAAATAGCGGTTTCGCAAACGCCACTCTCTTCCTCCTTCATTATTGCCGACAGTTTGGGGTTTTTTGAACAACAAGGGGTTAATGTCGAACTAGTGCCCTGTTCTGGAGGTGTGGCCTGTTCTCAAGCTTTGTTTAGTGGGAATGTAGACTATGCGACTGCCTCTGAGTCGGTGGTTATGTTTAAGCTTTTCCAGCGTAATGATTTTGCACTATTAACCAGTTTTGTTGAGTCAGATAACGATTTAAAGCTGCTCACGTTAGAGCGATTAGGCATTGTTAACCTGAGTGACTTGGAAGGTAAAAAAGTAGGCATCGTTAAGGCGAGTGCCAGTGAGTTTTACTTTGATTCATTGTTGATTGCCAGTGACCTGAAAGAGATGGCTGTTGAAAAAGTCTATTTACCACCAGAAGCGCTAAATGACTCATTATTCTCCTCACAAGTTGATGCTATTTCTGTTTGGGAACCTTACGGTTATAAAACTGAAACCTCTGCACCATCCGATGTATTGAACCTTGGGCTATCTGGTATTTATCATTTGTCGTTTAATTTACTTTCGATGAAAGCAACCGTCGAAGAGGCGCATGATGAGATAGTGGCAATATTACGTGCATTAAAAGAGGCTAATGAATGGATTAACCTCAATCCTGAACAATCGAGAGAGGTGATTGCACAGGCCTTAAATATTCCGTTACCCCAACTCGAGTGGTCTTGGAATGATTATGTATTTCGTTTGTCGTTAGGTAATGCACTTTTATCTAACTTACAGCTTCAAGCAAGATGGGCGATTGAGGCTGGTATGGTTACGGGCGACAAGCCGGATTTTCGGACAGTGCTTGCTTCCAAGCCGATCGAGGAAGTGCTACGTACTAAGGTATCGATAAAATGATCAGTTCGATTGTGCGTAAATTGACATTATTGTTCGCATCCACGGCATTTCTAATCCTTTTGATCACTTTTTCTCTGTGGGGCTTACTTAAAGAACAAGAGCAAACAAAAAAAGATCTAGAAGATATTATGCAGATCCAATTGAGTGTGGATTTGTTGCGTAGCCAACTTTGGATTTTCCTGCAGTATTCTGATGTATCAAGTTTGGACCAGGTTGATATTGCTCAGCAAAGCCTCTCCAAGAGACTGCTTAATCATAAGATGATGGGCAAACATATCGAAAACTTACAACGTATGAATACTAGCCTTGCCGTCTTACTGCAACAAGAAAAAAAGCTTACTCATCAAGATGCTGAAGCAAAAAGCAACTCTTTAATCAGCGCGAAAGGGCTGTTACATTCACGTTACAATATGCTCGTGCAAAATATGACTGAAGAGTTGTTTTACTTACAAAAATCAGTCTTAGCAAAAAGCATTGAGAGTCAACAAATGACCTTGATGGTGAGTGCACTGAAAATATTATTTTTTTCAATCTTAGTGAGTGGCATTGCCTGGTTGATTTTGAAACGTTTCAAAAGGGGGTTTGCGTCAATTAAACAAGGTATCCTAGCTTTGACGTATGGTGACCTTGAAAGCAAGATTGAACCAGTTAATCTGGATATTGAATTTGTAGCTTTGGCTGACTTTTTTAACCATATGAAGGTCTCACTAAAAACGACAACCGTGACAAAAGATGAATTGCAATTAGAGGTTGAGCGACAAACCTCAGAGTTAAAAATTCAAAAAGATCAGCTTCAGTTTCTATCTGAACATGATTCGTTGACGGGGCTACTTAATCGGCGAGCGTTTGAAAAATTGTTGGATAACGCCATCGTAAAAGCCAATAGGACTAAGGTGAAGTTAGCGCTGCTCTTCATTGATTTGGACAATTTCAAAACCATCAACGACACTCAAGGCCACTGCGCGGGAGATGAAATTTTAAAGCAAATCGCGATTCGCTTAGAGGCCAGTATCCGCCAATCTGATTTTTCGGCAAGGCTTGGAGGCGATGAATTTGTAGTGTGTCTCGATCTGATTGATGAGTACGATTTTGTCGCAGAGAAAGTCAAACAAATTATCAAATGCTTAGGGCTGCCCATTGAGTTTGAAGGGCAAAGCCTAACCGTTGGTGTTAGTGTCGGTATCAGCTATTTCCCCTTACAAACCAATAGTATGCACCATTTAATGGCCTTGGCTGATGAGGCGATGTATCAAGCGAAAGAGGTGGTTGGTAACACTTATTGTCAAAACATTGATCCCTTAAGGGGAGTTTTTACAGTGGAAGACGTGGTGAGTTAACGCCATTTTTCTGCATAGGAAGCGGCTGGGTCGAGGCTGATGCATGAGTAGATAGCCGCAATCCCTGAATAATACCGTTTATCAATTGAACCTGACTCAGTTTCCTTTTACCCTGTGCTTCTCCCCTCTTATTATCGCTAGGAGCATTGTCATGCAGCTTCGTGATCCTCAACTTTTTAAACAACAATGTTATCTCAATGGTCAATGGGTTTGTGCATCCAATTCGCTCACCTCAACTGTTTACAACCCTTATGACGGCACTCTGATTGGAACGGTTCCGCAGCTAGATAGTGCGCAAGTTCAACAAGCGATTGAGGGTGCAGAGCTTGCGCAGAAACTGTGGAAAAAACAGCCAGCGGCGGACAAAGCGAGAGTGCTTAGAGCTTGGTATGAATTGATTGTTGAACACAGCGATGATCTGGCACTGATTTTAACCAACGAGCAAGGCAAACCTTTAGCGGAAGCGAAAGGCGAGATCAGCTATGCTGCCAGCTTTGTCGAATGGTATGCCGAAGAGGCAAAACGAGCTTATGGTGAGCTTGTCCCGAGTCATAGAGCGGATGCAAGAATACTGGTATCGAAAGAACCTATTGGTGTGGTTGCTGCGATCACGCCTTGGAATTTCCCTGCGGCTATGGTGACTCGTAAATGTGCTCCAGCGATTGCGGCTGGGTGCGCAGTGGTACTCAAACCAGTACCAGATACGCCTTTTACTGCACTTGCTTTGGCAGAATTGGCGCATCGTGCTGGGCTTCCCGCTGGCTTATTGCAAGTGGTGACCGGAGAGGCAATCGCAATCGGGCAGCAATTAACCAGCAGCAAAGTGGTACGCAAACTCTCATTTACTGGCTCAACAGGAGTGGGGAAAATATTAATGGCACAGTGCGCGCACAACATCAAAAAGTTGTCGCTCGAGCTGGGTGGTAATGCCCCTTTTATTGTGTTTGATGATGCCGACATTAATGCCGCCGTAGAGGGTGTGATGGTGGCGAAATTTCGTAACGCTGGCCAAACTTGTGTCTGTGCCAATCGAATCTATGTGCAAGAGGGCGTGTACGATAAATTTGTTAAAAAATTGGTTGATAAAGTCAGCAAGCTGATTGTGGGAAATGGGTTGGAATCAGGCGTAACAATGGGGCCTTTAATCAATGATGCGGCGGTGGCTAAAGTCAAATTACATATTGCGGATGCCACCGCGCAAGGCGCTCTAGTGCAATATGGCACTCTGCCTCAAGCCGGTAGCCGCTTGTTTGAGCCTCACGTATTAACAGAGATGACAGAAGAGATGTTGGTGGCTCAAGAAGAAACCTTTGGCCCACTTGCACCTTTGTTTCGTTTCACTCACGAAGAGGAAGTGATTGAACGTGCAAACCACACGGATTCTGGATTAGCGGCATACTGCTATACGCAGTCACTGGCTCGGGCTTGGCGCTTGAGTGAGGCACTGGAAGTCGGTATTGTTGGTATTAACGAAGGTTTGATATCAACTACAGTCGCACCGTTTGGCGGCATCAAAGAGTCCGGTCTTGGCCGCGAGGGAGCAAAGCAGGGGCTAGACGAATATTTGGAAGTGAAATACACCCTAATGGGAGGCTTAAACTAACCTTCCTCTCACTATTTTTGTTGAGTCAGTAACACCCATCTTAAGGGGCCATTGGTTTCAAAATCATTGGCCTCTTGGCAGATCATATACAGCTCACTGACTTGAATCACTGCACCGATAGAATAAGCTTGGTCCTTATAATAGCAAACACGTTGCAAAGCTTTACCTTCTGTAGCCACCACAACCGGTAGCGAAGCGGTATTGATTACTTTCGTGTAGCCAAAGCTAGGAGCAATCAATAATAACCAAACACAGTACTTCAGCATGGTGTATCTCCTATTTATAGTGAGGTAGTTAATCAAATTGCCGCTGGTAGCGGGGCAGCATACTTTCATTGCCCAGTAACCCACCTTGATGAATATAAATCACCGTTTTTTCTGGATGAGCTTCCATCCAAGGTAACAAACATTGCCACATCATAGGGTCATACAACAGATCAAATTCCACATGAGTCTGCTCAAGTAGATTTTGCCACATCCGATAATCGGCTTCGTACAATCGTCCAAAGTGATGCTTTTTCTCTGTAGATATAATCGTAGGGTACTGGCGCTCTTCAAGCTCGTCAAATTGTTGGATGAGGTAGTCATTTCCCCCTACACAAGCACAGGTCAGAACCTCAATGCCGTGCGGTTTTAGATATTTTTGCAGGTAGATCGCAGTGGTTCCTGTCCCGGAGGGCAACGCAACGACGAATTGCGTTTTTGTCTCCATTCTAATCCAGTTGAGAATTTCTAGAGCCAAATGCTTAATGCCCGTTTCGGCCATCTTTGAGCGACCGCCTTCCGGTACGACTAAGCATGAAGTATCAGGCTGACGGATCGTATCAATATACTGCTCGGGGGCCATTATATTGATGGGGCTAACTTCGATGATGTGCGCTCCTAAATCCAGTGCACCACGATAGTTGCCAATCGGCCTTTGTTGTAACCACGTTGGAATGTGGTCTACATAAAACTCAAATTTCCACCCTTTAATACGCGCAAGAGCTGCCAGAGAATAGAGAGCATTCGACTGCGCCGAACCATAGCTGATTAAAGTGCTGATGCCGGGGAGATCGCTATCCAATAACGCCATGAACTTACGCGCTTTATTTCCGGAAAAATGGCTGTGAAGTTGATCATCACGTTTTAAATAGAAGCGGTTATTGGCAAAAGTATGTTGCGTTATCGGGGTATCAGACAGTTTCATGATGATTTTCGAGCAGAAAAGGGCCGTAGTATATACTGACCTGAGTAAAAATTGCAGTGTTGGCCGGTTTTATCGCTCGTCAGTTACTGCTTTGCCTCTCATGCAGCAAAAAAAAGCCCAGAGCAAAAGGCGCTGGGCGGATACAAATAAACATAGGAGTTAATAAGAAAAAGCAGCATATCGGTAGTTACAGTAAGAAGAAAAATTTGACGGCCTGTAAAATTCTTAATGCTCTGCTAACTACACTTATTGAGACTGAGCATTTCACAATCAGTTCCATCTTAAAGCCATTTTTTTTCAATTTATTTTTAAAATATTTATCTTTCATTAGCTTACTTCTATTTTGCTCTTCAGCTCCGATCATTTCGTAAAAATGTGATGTTAATTGCTTGTTAATCAATTGTGTCGATAGTATATTTCAAACACCTGTTTGATACGAGTGATTGAAATGGCACCAAGAAGTAGTACCAAAGAAAAAATCCTAGATGTTGCAGAGGGATTGTTTGCTGAACATGGCTTCAACGATACATCGTTACGAGCTATCACCAGCAAAGCTGGAGTAAATCTAGCCTCGGTTAACTACCATTTTGGTGATAAGAAAACGTTAGTGCGTGCAGTGTTGAATCGTTATTTAGAAGCATTTATGCCAGCCGTTCAACAAGCGCTGCAGGAGTTAAACTCCCAAGATGAATATCAAATGTCGGAAGTGTTTGAGTCATTGCGTACACCATTACGTGCGTTGAATGATGTTAGGCCCAACGGTACCAGCCGTTTTATGTTGTTGATTGGTCGCGGTTATACCGATGTGCAAGGTCATTTGCGTTGGTTTATCACCACACGCTACAGCGATGTATTATCACTGTTTACTCAGTCAGTGATGAAGGCGAACCCAAAACTGACGCCTGAAACTCTATTCTGGCGTTTGCACTTCACGCTAGGCACGTGTGTTTTTACCATGGCGTCGAGCCAAGCATTGGCTGAGATTGCCGAAAGTGATTTTGGCAACCAAGTGGATGCCAAAGCCGTCGTCGACTTACTTATTCCTTATTTAGCCGCCGGCGTTGCGGCTGATTAACCCAATTAAATCTATTATAAGAAGTAACAATCCAAGCGAACAAAAGGATCTGATCATGAGCTCTCTACGAAGAAAATGGATAAGCGACCCCGCCTTTAAACTGTTTAAGCAAGTTTTGCCTCCGTTATCGGAGACAGAAAAAGAGGCGATGGAAGCGGGCAGCGTTTGGTGGGATGGTGAACTGTTTTCAGGTCGTCCAGACTTTACCAAGCTGCATCATTACCCAAAACCAACCTTGTCAGATGAAGAGCAATCTTTCATTGATAATGAGTTGGAAACGCTGCTGTCCATGTTAGATGACCATAAAATCGTGAAAGAGGATCGCGACTTGCCAGCGGAAGTGTGGACGTTTCTGCGTAAAGAGCGTTTCTTCTCTTTGATTATTTCAAAGGCCTACGGCGGTCGTGAATTTTCCGCACTCGCCAACTCCACCATAGTGTCACGGATTGCGACGCGCAGTATCAGTACCGCTGTTACAGTGATGGTGCCAAACTCGCTTGGCCCGGGAGAGCTTCTCTCTCACTACGGTACACAACAACAGAAAGACTACTGGCTTCCTCGCTTAGCTGACGGTACGGATATCCCTTGTTTTGCGCTGACCGGGCCAGAAGCAGGCTCCGATGCTGGCGGCATTCCTGATCAAGGCGTGGTGTGTTACGGCAAGCACGAGGGCAAAGAAGTCCTTGGGATTAAACTCAGTTGGAATAAGCGTTATATCACGCTTGTTCCGGTTGCAACTGTGCTAGGCCTAGCTTTCAAACTCAGTGATCCTGAAAAACTTCTAGGCGATAAGCTCGATATCGGCATTACCTGCGCGCTGATCCCTGCTAATCACAAAGGCGTGGAAATTGGCGAGCGACACGATCCACTCGGCCTTGCGTTTATGAACGGCCCAACGCGTGGTCAAGATGTTTTCATCCCGATGGATTGGCTCATCGGTGGTGCTGACTATGCGGGTAAAGGCTGGCGCATGCTGGTGGAATGTTTGTCGGCAGGGCGTGGTATTTCATTGCCCGCACTTGGTACGGCGATTGGTCACTTAACTTCGCGTACGACAGGTGCATACGCTTATGTGCGCAAGCAATTTGGCATGTCGATTGGTAAATTTGAAGGGGTAGCTGAAGCGCTAGGTCGTATCGGTGGCTTAACTTATTTGCTTGAAGCGACACGAACCTTAACCACAACCTCGCTCGATTTGAAAGAAAAGCCGGGTATAGTGACCGCCATTGCCAAATACCATATGACAGAAATTGCGCGCACAATTTTAAATGATTCGATGGATATTCACTCTGGTCGAGCGATTCAAGATGGACCAATGAACTACCTCGGAACACATTATCTCGGTATCCCGGTCGCAATTACGGTTGAAGGGGCCAATATCCTAACTCGCAATTTGATGATCTTTGGCCAAGGTGCCACTCGTTGTCATCCTTATGTTTTGAAAGAGATGGAAGCGGCGGCTAATCCTGATACAGAGCAAGGCGCGAAAGATTTCGATAAGCTGTTGTTTAAGCACATTAGCCACGCGACCAAAAATACCTTTGGGGCGCTCGGTGCTGCATTAACGGGTTCGCGCTTTGTCAAAGCGCAGATGAGCGGCCCAACAAAAGCGTATTACCAACAGTTAACGCGCATTAGCCGAGCACTTGCCGTGAGTGCCGATTTCGCTATGTTGACGTTAGGTGGCGATCTTAAACGTAAAGAGATGATTTCAGCGCGTTTAGGTGATGGTTTGAGTTATCTGTACATGGCTTCAGCGACCTTGAAAAAGTATGAAGATGAAGGCCGCCAACAAACTGATTTAGATTACGTGCACTACGCGGTGCAATATTGTTTGTACCACGCGGCTAAATCTTTGCAAGAGGCGTACAGCAACTTCCCCAGCAAAGTGGTTGGGCGCTTACTTAAGGTGTTGGTCTTCCCTTTGGGCAATCATTATGACAAACCTAGCGATGAGCTGTCGGTCAAACTGGCGGAAAGCTTAATGACTCCTGGAGCACATCGAGATCGTCTCACTCATCTTTGTTACATTGGGCCAGAGGAAGACGATAGCGTTGGCTTGATGGAAAAAGCGTTTTTGGCGATGTATGGTATCAGTGCACTTGAGCGCAAGCTGTTCCGCGCAGCCAAAGAGGGTAAAATTGCGCGTAAAGGTGCCCTGACTGAGCGATTGGCTCAAGCCTTAAGTGAAAATGTGTTGACTCAAACTGAAGTAGACCAAATTTTGGCCGCAGACAAACTGCGTTATAAAGCGATTCAAGTTGATCACTTTAGCCATGACTTGAGCGAGGTGATGACCAATAAGCCGGGAAAGCCAAAGCTTAATCATGTTGCTTAGTCGCGAATATCGTTACTAAAAGTGTGACCATATATCAGGGCATCCTAGTCGGGTGCCCTGATTGTTTGAGCCACGAGAGATCCAACCACTTGCAATTTCTGCCTGTTTTTAAAGAAATAGGGTGAGATCTTCGAGCGAAACTTTTATCCTAGCGGAGATTTTTGAAGGAAGTTGAATATGATCATCAAACCTAAAATTCGTGGATTTATCTGTACGACAACGCACCCTGTGGGTTGTGAAGCTAATGTAAAAGAACAAATTGCTTACACCAAAGCACAAGGCCCTATCAAAAATGCACCGAAACGTGTACTTGTTGTAGGCTCATCCAGTGGCTACGGCCTTTCGTCTCGTATTACCGCCGCTTTTGGTGGAGGTGCTGCGACCATCGGTGTTTTCTTTGAAAAACCGGGCACGGACAAAAAACCAGGCACCGCCGGTTTTTATAACGCAGCCGCGTTTGACAAGCTTGCTCACGAGGCGGGTTTGTATGCTAAAAGCCTAAATGGTGATGCATTTTCTCACCAAGCAAAACAGAAAGCGATCGAGCTAATCAAACAAGACTTAGGTCAAATTGATATGGTGGTTTACTCGCTTGCTTCACCAGTGCGTAAATTACCTGAAACTGGCGAACTGATTCGCTCATCATTAAAACCGATTGGCCAAACATACACCGCGACAGCGGTTGATACCAATAAAGACATCATCATTGAAGCCAGTGTTGAACCTGCAACTGAGCAGGAAATTGCAGACACGGTAACGGTTATGGGTGGTCAAGATTGGGAGCTGTGGATCCATGCACTTGCTGAAGCTGGCGTATTGGCTCAAGGGTGTAAAACCGTGGCTTATAGCTATATCGGTACTGAGCTAACTTGGCCAATCTATTGGGATGGTGCGCTAGGTAAAGCGAAGATGGATTTAGACCGCGCCGCATCGGCACTGAATGAACAGCTTTCTGTACTAGGTGGTACGGCTAATGTGGCCGTTCTTAAATCGGTTGTTACTCAAGCCAGTTCAGCTATTCCTGTTATGCCTCTTTACATCGCAATGGTGTTTAAGAAAATGCGTGAGCAAGGTGTACATGAAGGATGTATTGAACAGATCTATCGCATGTTTAGCCAACGTCTTTATAAAGAAGACGGTAGTGCGCCGGAAGTAGATGAGCAAAATCGTCTGCGTCTGGATGACTGGGAACTGCGTGAAGATATTCAAAAGCATTGCCGTGAGCTTTGGCCACAGATCACTACTGAAAACCTAAAAGAGCTGACGGATTACGTTGAATACAAAGAAGAATTCTTGAAGTTATTCGGTTTTGGTGTTGATGGCGTTGATTACGAAGCCGATGTCGATACTGAAGTGGCATTCGATGTAATTGATATCTAATCTATTGGTGTCACATTGACACAATAAGATGTTCTAATCTCAAAGGTCTAGCCACAATGCTAGGCCTTTGCTGTTATGGAGGGTAATACAGCATTATTCACCCTCAACAGCATTTTCTCGATCAATGGAACGGTTGCTGTTTCCCTGCAACAAAAAACACATCACAGTGGTGCTCGGCCGCTAATTGCTTGAGTAGGTGTTGGTTGATAGGCTCAATAGTATTTGACGCGATTATCGCACTGGCATTTCCGGAGCGGATAGCTTTAATCACAATCTCTAATTCCGATAACGTTTGAGAGGGTTTCATGTGGATCACTCTGTCGCAATGTATATTGAAAGAAGCAAACTGTTCATACTGTGGTCGAGGACATTCAGAGGTGAATAAGATCCACTGCTGTTGGTGCTGGGATAGCTTAGCAAGCTTTGACATCATGGCTTGTTCAATCGTATTGACTGAGCGATGGGCATTAGCCAAAGGGTACTGAGCTGATAGTTGAGAAGCGAAATTTACTTGAAGCATAATACTGTCCTTTCATACATGCTGTATGTGTATACAGTATTTGAGTTGTAGATACTGATCAAGTTTTTTTTGCTGAATTTATCAGCATAACCAAGCTTGAATTCGTTAGATTTTGTTTTAATTTATTGATTAATAACTATTTTTAGCAACAAATTAAATTGCTCAAAGATAAAGCGCCATTGTCTATTTTGTGATCAATGTGAGTATCCTAGTAACAGTGTCTCGTCATTAATTAGATAAGTTATCATAGTCGCTGAAATGGGTGTGCTTTAAAAATAGGCAGTAAAAAAGCGCCGTGTTGGCGCTTTTTCATGTATAGCTATTGATGCCTAATGTGACAGTGACTGTCGATCTCGAAATGCTTGCTCTGCAATATTAAACTGCCTGACATCCATGCGCGCAAACTCATTGCAACTTTCACATGAGTGATGCGATTTCCCATCAATATATTCGTGTTTTATTAATAGCTTTGGTTGTTTACACCAATCGCAAATACCTTCAATCGTAAACATGTTTTCTCCCCACCTAGAAGATTTAGGTGTAATTTTCGCGGCGCATTATCCCATATAAAAGAGAATTAAGTTAACTATTTGTTACTTTAAGTGAGATGGAGATCGATTGCGTTGTCTATCTTTAGCGAGTGTTTTAATCGCGAGCGGTAATATTTCGCATTAAAAATAACATTTACTTAACGTGAGGCAGGATGATTTTTAACGCACCATTGAGTCGTTTCATTTCGTCTTGTGAGCCTTGAAGATCTGGGTGGTATATTTTGCACAGTTGCTTGTAGCGAAGCTTGATGCTTTTTTCATCGGGAAGTTCACTGGGTTTAAAGCCAAATAATGCACAGGCTAATAGTAATTTTTGATCCTGAGATTGAGCCACATGATTGTTTTGCAGTCTTTTGATCTCTTTGAATAAGCTTTCAAGCTGCCTTTTTTGCTGTTTGATCATAAAGGCCTGCGATTCGATTTCTTGCTGGTGTTGACTATTTTTATCGTGTTGTTGAGTCTTACGTTTTCGGCTCCAGAAGCGGAAAAGATAGATAAGCATCAAAAGGAGTAACATCAGCAACAACAGAGATAAGTAATCCGTCATGATAGAGCTTGTCGAGTCGTGCTCAACGGGTGCAGTGCTGACCACCATGTCAGCTTCATCGCTGCTGTCAAAAGCGCTGTCTAATTGGCTGATGGAGGAGACTTGTTTTGCACGTTGTTGATTGAATTTTTCTTGCAATACACGGGCATAACCCTCTTCGGCTTGGCTACTCTTACTTGCCGCAATGCGATACCACATTTCTGACAATTCTAACGCAGAGGGTGGCGAAGGGAGTGTTTCGTAAGTTCTAGCGAGTTGTAATTGAGCATTCACATCGCCGCTAGTGGCTAAGTCTGTCAGCCAAAATAGAGCTTGAGGGATGTCTTTTGGGGTTCCTTGTCCCTTTAAATAGAGATTGGCTAGCCTAGATTTGGCTAAGGGGTGTCCATTCTGCGCCGCTTGCTGAAACCAATAAAACGCATTGTTTAGGTTAACAGCAACTTTGTCCCCTTGCTGATAAGCCAGCGCCAATTGATATTGTGCATTTGAGTTTTGTTGCTGAGCTTGGGCAGTTAGCTCAGCAACAGGAGAAGCCAGTACTAATGAGGAGAAAAACAGGCACAAACTAAGGACAACTCTCAAATTTTCACCATGTTTTGTGGGGCTAATTTCTGTTCAAATAGTAGCGCATTTCTATCGAATGCACAGAGCAGAATAGCGCATTAATGGTTATCTAAGACGTTTTGGAGCAGGTGCGCCATCAATCGGTCGGTTTACAGATACTTTACGGCCTTTTTTTAACCCAGTTTCGTAATCCGCGGTAATATTTTTCATAGCATCACGCAGCTGCTGCTTGAAGGTTTCACGGTCAATATTTTGAAACTCTTTATCAATGTAATTATTGATTTTGTTATTGGATTCATCATCGGCGGTGATCACTGGAAGCTTTTCTAATGCCCCTTCAATCCAACCCGAAACGAATGAATTGACGCGCCGTGTGACTTCCATGCTGGAAGTGCCACTGCCCGCGAAACTATTTCGAAATTGGCCTGTGTGCTCGTTCATTTCTCGGTAAATGATATCAAAAGCGAATGCGGCAAAAATAGCGCGATCGGCCTCACCAATAAACTCAACACGTTTGAGTCCTTTATGATTGAGTAGCACCGCTTCTACACCAAACTTAGTATTGATACCGCGGATCACTCGCAGTAGTGATGAGGTGATCGATGCGGGTAGTAAATGGGTTGATTGGGTTTTGCCCATCTTGATAAATTCGATGTCATCTTTATCAAGCCCATACTTCAGCATCAGGCTATGCGCCATCTTGATGGCATTGGCCGCTTCATTCACATTCGCGGAATTACCAAGTTCAAGACATTTAGCGATCTTCTTTAGAGCTTTCTGTTTATCCATTAATTCGCAAATACAATTCTACAACTTCAGAAAAGTCCGACATTTTAGCGGTTTTATGCTGGAAGTGAAAGCGAAGTGGAGAATCGCTGCCCAAAATCAGGCAGCGAGTCGAGAGGAGGTTGGTGGTTTAAATACCAAGTTCATCCAATAGGTCTGTAGTCAAATCATCATCACTGTTGTTTTGCTTGTCGTTTTTTGCTTTGGCAGACAGTTTTTGCTGAGTCGCTTCTAAAATTGAATCAGGGCTTTCATCTTCTTGAACTTCAAACTCTTCAAGTTGGATGAATTCGGTTTTATCCATTGCCAGTTCAAGATAGAAAATATTATTACTTTCTGTCGAGAAGGTAACTCGGCGTGCTTGTGGACGATCTAAATTAGTATCCACCGACAAAATTACCTGTTTGTTGAGTGACAGCATCTTCGGTTGGTTTTGGGTAATGTTGGTTTGCAGTTCTTTGCGGATTTTATTTGTGAAGTCGCCTACGAGTTGATTCATCAATTCGCCCAGTACATCGCCCACCTCGTCAGAAGTGTGCAGCACGGCCAGCTCTTCTTCTGGCATTCCCATGTTGCGCATATAACTGGTGTAAATTTCCAGCGCAGCCTTGGCCGTAAAGTTGATAACAACGAGCCCAGAGAAGCCACCATCAAACAAAACGAAACAGCCGAAATCTGGCTTTAGTGACGTTTTGTTGATTTTTTGTACCATCGCTGAGTAAGCAATGTTGGTCGCCGTTGCAGAACTGAGCACTCCTGACACTGATTGACAAAGCTTAAGCAAAATATCTTCAGTGGTAACAATCTTGTTTTTTTTCATTCTGATATCCGTAATGTGCATTGCAGTTTAAAAGCGGTATTTAACTCTCTATATCAATATATAAAGCATAAAGCGTTAATTAACTATATATAGCTAAAATGTTGTGTACAGGAAAAATGTCGTACTGATGACTTTTTAGAGAGATTCATTCTTGCATTGAGATTCTGATTTGATCACCTTTTTAAATGTTGTAAAGTGACGAAATTCAAAGATTAATATCAAAATAACCATTAACCCACAGCTGATTGGATCAGCGCAGTAGGGGCAGGAAGCAAATGTTACCAAGACTTCATCACCAAACGGACGTCGATCCCGTCGTTTTGAGCTTTTTACAACAACTCGAAAACGAGGGGTTTAGCGGCGATATCGAATCACAATACTCTAGCCGGCTTGCTGTTGCGACTGATAACAGTGTCTATCAGCAATTGCCTCAAGCCGTTGTGCATCCCAAATCAACTCATGACGTAGCACTTATTGGTAAGATTAGCTCAAAACCAGAGTTTGAGAGAGTCACTTTTTCACCGCGCGGTGGTGGCACTGGTACCAATGGCCAGTCGTTAACCAAAGGTATTGTGGTTGATTTATCTCGTAACATGAACCAAGTGCTTGAAATTAATGCTGATGAAGGTTGGGTAAGAGTACAAGCTGGTGTGGTGAAAGACCAATTAAATGATGCGGTCAGACCATTAGGTTATTTTTTCTCACCGGATCTTTCGACCAGTAACCGAGCCACACTTGGTGGCATGATCAATACCGATGCGTCAGGGCAGGGCTCTTTAAAATATGGCAAAACGTCGGATCATGTCTTGTCTCTGCAAGCCGTTTTTGCCGATGGCTCGGTACTTGAATCGGATCTCTCATTAGGCTTGCCTGAAAGTGGTACTTTTGCTGCAAACGCTTTGCAAGTGACCGAAGCGGTATGCCGTGGCAAGCGCGAACAAATTGTGGCGAAATTTCCACCTCTTAACCGCTTTCTGACGGGCTACGATCTTAAAAATGCGCTTGATGAAGAACGTGATCACTTTAATCTCACTCGGGTACTTTGTGGCGCAGAAGGCTCTTTGGTCTTCATCACAGAAGCAACCTTGAATCTGACGCCTATCCCCCAAGCTCGCACCTTAGTCAATGTGAAGTACAACAGCTTTGATTCGGCATTGCGTAATGCCCCTTTAATGGTAGCGGCCAATGCGTTATCGGTTGAAACCGTCGATTCCAAAGTATTAAATTTAGCTAAGCAAGATATTGTTTGGCATAGCGTCAGCGAGTTATTAGCGGATGTTCCGGGCAAAGAGATGCAAGGCATCAATATGGTCGAATACGCAGGCCAAAGCGAGCAAGAGGTTGCCGCGCAGGTCGCTTCATTGACGCAGCGTCTTGATCAGATGCTTGAGCAAGAACAAGCGGGCATCATTGGCTATCAAGTGTGCAGTGATTTGGCGAGCATTAACCTGATTTACAACATGCGCAAAAAAGCGGTGGGGTTATTAGGGGCGGCCAAAGGGAAGGCTAAACCCGTTGCTTTTGCTGAAGATACTTGTGTTCCTCCTCAACACTTGGCTGATTTTATTAGCGAATTCCGTACCTTGCTGGATGGCAAACAGCTCAGTTATGGCATGTTTGGCCACGTGGATGCCGGCGTGCTGCATGTGCGTCCTGCTTTGGATTTGTGTGACCCACAGCAAGAGCTTCTGATGCATGAAGTGTCTGATGAGGTGGTCAAACTGGTGGCAAAATATGGCGGTTTAATGTGGGGCGAACATGGCAAAGGTTATCGCTCCGAATATGGCCCCGCGTTTTTTGGTGAGGAACTATTTGCTGAATTACGACGCGTTAAAGCAGCCTTTGACCCGCACAATAAAATGAACCCCGGCAAAATATGCACGCCACTTGAGACCAATTTTGAATTGGTCAAAGTCACGGACACCAAACGCGGCTATTTTGATCGTCAAATCGATGTGAAGGTCCGTGACAGTTTCAAACAGGCGATGGAGTGTAATGGTAACGGTTTATGCTTTAACTATGACACCAGTTCGCCGATGTGTCCGTCGATGAAAGTCACGGCGGATCGTCGTCACTCACCGAAAGGCCGTGCCGGTTTGGTGCGTGAATGGTTACGCCAACTTACCGAGCAGGGTGTAGATATTCTCGACCTAGAGAAACAAGTGTTGGAGTCAAACCCAACCATCAAAACTATGATTGATCGCGTGCGTAACTCTTTCAATAAATCGCGTGAGTACGATTTTTCACATGAAGTGTATGAAGCGATGAACGGCTGCTTGGCGTGTAAAGCGTGTGCCAGCCAATGTCCAATCAAAGTGGATGTGCCGAGTTTTCGCTCTCGTTTTTTAAATATCTACTACTCACGTTATCAGCGTCCGGCTAAGGATTATCTCGTCGCGAATATTGAAACGCTTTTACCGGTCATGGTAAAGGCTCCGCAAGTGGTGAACGGGGTGTTGGCTCAGAAATGGGTACAAAGCCTCACCGCTTCAACCGTTGGTTACGTTGATGCACCCTTGCTTTCGGTACCGACGTTGGCAAAGCGTGTCGCAGGCCAAGTGGTGAAATTCGATATGCAGCGCCTCGCTGGGCTGTCACAGCAAGATCGCGCTGAACATGTGATTATCGTTCAAGACCCATTCACCAGTTATTACGATGCTGAGGTGGTTGAAGATTTCGTACAATTGCTGATCAAATTAGGCAAAAATCCGATACTGTTGCCATTCAAACCCAATGGTAAAGCGCAGCATATCAAAGGATTTTTAAAGCAATTCACAGCCACTGCGAAAAACACCGCTGCGTTTTTGTCACAAGTGGCTGATCTCAATATTCCAATGGTCGGTGTCGATCCGGCGTTAGTGCTTTGCTACCGTGATGAGTACAACGAAATTCTTGGCGATAAGCGCGGTGAGTTTGATGTGTTGACCGTTCATGAGTGGCTGTTGCCACGTTTGTCGGAGTTTAACCATCACCAAAACCACAGTGACGCGCCTTGGTATCTGTTTGCTCATTGCACGGAAAAGACCAAACTACCGAATGCAGAAAAAGAATGGGGCGCGATATTTAGCCATTTTGGTTCTCAGTTAAAAACGGTGCCAGTTGGTTGTTGTGGCATGGCTGGAACCTTTGGCCACGAAAAGGATAAGCTGGAGATGTCGAAAGATATTTATGGTTTAAGCTGGAAGCCAAGTTTAGAAAAACTGCCCAAAGAGCGTTGCTTGATCACAGGGTATTCCTGCCGTAGTCAAGTGAAACGATTTGAACAGGTAAAACCAAAGCATCCGTTACAAGCTTTACTGGCATTGTTGTAAACCCTAAGCCCAGACCTTACTGGGCTTTTTACTATACTGTCGATATTGGTTTGGATCGAAGCACAGTCAGGTGGAGCAGCATGGAAAAATTTGAACTGAAAATACCCCCAGTGGCGATATTTATTGTGGCGTTACTGTTGATGCATCGTATCTCATACAGTTTTGAGTTTGCAAGCCTCGCTTTACCTCTGCCTCGAGTGGTCTTTGCGATTTGCTTTGTTTTATCTGGCATCGTTGGTTTACTGGGGATTTACGAATTTCGCCGCAAGAAAACTACGGTCAATCCAACCAAACCAGAAACGACATCGTGTATTGTGGATAGCGGTATCTACCGTTATTCGCGGAATCCGATGTATCTGGGGCTATTTTTTCTGTTGTTTGGTGTGGCCTATTGGCAACACAATGGGTTGAGCCTCGTGGTCGCATTTTTATTTGTGTGGTTTATGAATCGTTTTCAGATTTATCCAGAAGAGCGAGTGCTGGAAGCGCGTTTTGGCGAAGAGTATGTCGATTACAAGCAGCGTGTCAGGCGCTGGATATAGTTGAATGGAAATCAAAAGCCCCGCAAGAATAGCGGGGCGGCAATCTATACAACGAACGTGGTTCTAGACAACAAATATGGTTCTAGATGATAAGCAAAAGAGCTCAAGCCATAGTGAAAAGAATACGGTTAGGCTGCTTTTGAAAATTGAGCTAAAAACATCTCTTTACGTTCATTGAAGCGATTAACTAAGTCATCGACTGCTTCTTGGTCATAAGGTTTCAGGCCACTGGCTACCATGCGCTTTACCCCTTTCCCTACGATTTGCCCGTTTTCTTTAAAGGCAAAGTTAAGCGTGACAATGCCACGTTTACCGTCAACATCAAACGTCGCACCAGAAAACTCAACTTCAGGTGAAGTGAGGTCTAAACGTTCAAATTCCACTTCCATGCTTTCATAGATGACTAATGGGCGCTGGCAGTTAATCATCATCTGCGCTTCTTCCATCAATGGCACCATGATGTGCGGGAAGTTCATACCAGAAAACTGCACATAGTTCGTCACAACGTGTTCGATAAATGCGGTGTTGTGGCTTACTTGGCCTTCACGGCTCATGTGTAGATACTCTTTGCCGGCAGTATCGACAAGAGCGCTCTCTTTCATACACTTATTTTCAATGTGCAGTGCAATGCCATCGCTGACCATGCCTGAAAAATCAAAACGCATCTTTTGGCTAATGCTTTCTTTTTGCAGCAATACTGCAAAGAGCAAATCGCCCGGAACACAGAAACGCTTGCTGTCTTCGTCGTGGATTGGGTTGAAATCTCCCGCCACTTTTTTAGCAAAGTGACTCGCTTGTTGGCGAGTGAACTGGAATTTTTGATCTTGATGAGAGAAATAAGATGTAAGAGACATAATGTACGCTGTATAGCCAAAACTGACGCGATTATAAGTCAACTCCACTCGATGAATGGTCCAATCAGTAAAAAGAGCCTCACAGAGAGCGAGGCTCAATAGCGTAACATTATAAGCTAGGGAGAAGATTTTCCGGCATGAGCGAGTTATGTACCGCCAGTTCTAACAAGGTATTGGCTTGTTCAATGTCTGGCGAGAAGTAGCGATCCTTATCGTAAAACGAAACTTTTTTACGCAGGATTTGTTTCGCTTCTTCGACTAATGCGGAGGATTTATTGGGCGCTCTGAAATCGAGCCCCTGCGCGGCAGAAAGATACTCGACCGCTAAAATACCACGCGTGTTTTCGCTCATATCACGCAGACGACGACCAGCAAACGTTGCCATCGACACGTGATCTTCTTGGTTGGCCGAAGTGGGTAAGCTGTCTACCGAAGCCGGATGGGCGAGCGTTTTATTTTCACTGGCTAGCGCTGCCGCCGTCACTTGCGCAATCATAAAGCCAGAGTTAACGCCACCGTTGTCCACTAAAAATGGTGGAAGCTTGCTGAGCGCGCTGTCAATCAAGAGCGCCATTCGTCGTTCTGACAAACTGCCGATTTCGGCAATTGCTAGTGCCAAATTATCCGCAGCCATCGCGACGGGCTCTGCATGGAAATTACCGCCAGAGATGATGTCGCCATCGTCTGCAAACACCAGAGGGTTGTCGGAAACGGCATTGGCTTCCACTTCTAGCGTTTCAGCCGAATTGCGAATTTGCTGTAAGCACGCGCCCATCACTTGTGGTTGGCAACGCAGTGAATACGGATCTTGTACTTTTTCACATGCGGTGTGGGATTCACCAATCTCGCTGCGGCTGTCAAGTACATGGCGATAAGCGCTGGCGGCATCCATTTGCGCGCGATGGCCGCGAACGCGATGAATGCGCGGATCAAACGGGCGGCGACTGCCCAGCGCCGCTTCGACCGACATCGAACCACACACAATGGCGGAGGCAAATAAGTCTTCTGCGGCAAATAACCCCTCTAGTGCAAATGCGGTAGAAGCTTGTGTGCCATTGAGCAGCGCGAGCCCCTCTTTTGGCGCTAAAGTAATAGGAGTTAGCCCTGCGATTTTCAACGCGTCCAGCCCAGAGATGATTTCGCCGTTGTGGCGAGCTTGTCCTTCGCCGAGCAGTACCGTACTCATGTGTGCTAAAGGTGCCAAATCGCCCGATGCACCAACCGATCCTTTTTGCGGAACACAGGGGTAGACTTGGTGATTAACTAACGCCATCAAGGCGTTGATCACCTCAAGTCGAATACCAGAATACCCACGGGAAAGGCTATTAATTTTGAGTACCATCATCAAGCGAACGGTTTCATCCGCCATGAATTTACCAATGCCCGCTGCGTGTGAAAGCACGATGCTGCGCTGCAAGGTTTCTAAATCTTCAGGGGCAATTTTAGTATTGGCAAGTAGGCCAAACCCCGTGTTGATACCATAAACAGTACGATTTTCGGCAATCACCTGCTCAACGACTTGTGTGCTTGCTTCAATACCCGCTATCGCGCTGGAGTCGAGTGATACGGTGACCGGCTTTCGGCTGACTTGACGCAGTGCTTTTAAGCTCAATTGGCCCGGTTTAATAACAAGATTTAACATGTTTTTTTGTCCTTACTTCAGTTGCGCGAGTTCATGGTTGAGCATTGGCAGGTCGAGCTTTTGTTCTTTAGCACAGCGTTTCGCAATGTCATAGCCTGCATCAGCATGGCGCATGACACCTGTGGCTGGGTCGTTATGTAAAACACGCGCAATGCGTTGCGCTGCGTCATCTGAACCATCGCAGCAGATCACCATGCCAGAGTGCTGAGAAAAGCCCATACCTACGCCACCGCCGTGGTGGAGTGACACCCAAGTTGCGCCACCGGCGGTATTGAGCAGTGCGTTGAGCAGCGGCCAATCGGAAACAGCGCCTGAGCCATCTAGCATACCTTCAGTTTCACGGTTTGGGCTTGCTACCGAGCCGGAATCTAAATGGTCGCGACCAATCACGACTGGCGCTTTTAACTCGCCACTTTTCACCATCGCGTTAAAGGCTTGGCCTAAACGTTCGCGATCTTTCAAACCCACCCAACAGATGCGAGCTGGTAGGCCTTGGAATTGAATGCGTTCGCGCGCCATGTCTAGCCAGTTATGTAGATGGGGGTTATCAGGGATTAACTCTTTCACTTTTTGGTCGGTTTTATAAATGTCTTCGGGATCGCCAGACAGGGCGACCCAGCGAAAAGGCCCAATCCCCTCACAAAACAGTGGGCGAATGTAGGCTGGCACGAATCCTGGGAAGTCAAAAGCGTTTGTCACTCCTTCTTCGAGAGCCATTTGGCGGATGTTGTTGCCGTAGTCGAGTGTGGCAGCGCCGCGTTTTTGCAGCGTTAACATCGCTTGAACTTGGACCGCCATCGATGCTTTGGCCGCTTTGACCACCTGGCTTTCATCTTGAGTGCGCATTTGAGCGGCGTGTTCCATGCTCCAATTTAAAGGTAAATAACCATTGAGTGGGTCATGGGCCGAGGTTTGGTCTGTCACCACATCGGGGGTGATATTACGCTCAACTAGCTGTGGAAAAATATCAGCGGCATTACCTAACAAACCGACAGAAATCGGTGTCTCCGAGCTATCGATCATCGCCAAGGCTTCATTTAAACTGGTGGCTTTTTTATCGACATAACCAGTGCGTAAGCGGTAGTCGATGCGCGATTCATCACACTCGACCGCAATCATGGAAAACCCAGCCATGGTTGCCGCTAATGGCTGAGCGCCGCCCATGCCACCTAAGCCGCCAGTCAACACCCAGCGGCCTTTTGCGCTACCAGCAAAATGCTGTTTAGCGATGGCGACGAAGGTTTCGTAAGTACCTTGTACAATGCCTTGTGAGCCGATGTAGATCCATGAGCCCGCCGTCATTTGACCGTACATCATCAAACCTTGCTTATCGAGCTCATTAAAGTGCTCCCAGTTGGCCCAATGTGGTACAAGGTTTGAGTTGGCAATTAGCACACGTGGTGCATTTTTGTGCGTCGGGAAAACACCGACAGGTTTGCCTGATTGAACCAAGAGCGTTTGATCCTCTTCAAGGCGTTCAAGTACTTCAACAATTTTATCAAAGCACGGCCAATTTCGGGCCGCGCGGCCAATGCCACCATACACCACAAGTGCATGTGGGTGCTCTGCAACGTCTGGGTCAAGGTTGTTCATGAGCATGCGCAGTGGCGCTTCGGTTAACCACGATTTGGCTCGAAGTGTTGTACCGTGAGGGGCGCGAATGGTGCGCGTAGTATCAAGACGTTGCTCTTGAGTGTGGGGTTGCGTCATGTTGAGACTCCTTGTGTTTCACAATGTGGCGCTATTGTTGTTATGGTGCCAGTATCGGGTTTAGTGAGGTGTAGCGATTAATCGTCGGTCATGGCATTGGCGATATCCCAACACAACCTTGCCGCAAGACGAGCGGTTTGATTGTCTTGGTCAAATCGCGGGTTGTATTCGGCAATGTCGGCAATTAACAGTTTGTTTTTGTGGTAGAAAATTTTGTCAAAATAAGGGGCGAGCGCTTCATAACTGACGCCACGTGCTGCTGGGGCGCTGACTCCCGGCGCCGTTGCAGCTGGAAAGACATCTAAGTCAATTGTCAAATAGAGATAGTCACACTGGTCAATGAAGTGCTGCAGTTCACGCAGATGATCAATCGGGCTCAGTGCTGAAAACTGATTATCTTGCATATACCAAACGCCCAGTTCATCGGCTCGTTGAAACAGTGCCGCCGTATTACTTGCTCGGCTCACACCTAAGCAAGCGTAATGAAATGGCCATTGATTTTGCTCGCACCATTGATGAATTTGATTAAAGGGAGTGCCCGAGCTAGGTCGCACCGAAGCGATCTCTGACTCAAAAGCACGCAAATCGAAATGTGCGTCAAAATTGATGATCCCAATTCGTGGTTGGCTGATGGCTTGTTGACTCAGATATTGCGCTGCGCCTTGAAATGTGGCCCAAGCGACTTCATGACCGCCACCCAGTACGATAACGGGCGTTTGTTTAAGTGTATGGGCAATCACATCAGCGCACTGTTGCTGAGCCAGCTCAAGTTCATCATCAATACAGCGAATATTGCCCAGATCAAAAAAGCGAGAGTGCTTATGCCAAGCCATGTTGGCCAGCGCTTGGCGAATGGCATCGGGGGCCTGTTTTGCGCCAATGCGTCCTTTATTGCGGGCCACCCCTGCATCGCATTCAAAACCGATAATGGCAATGGCTTTCTCATCTTGGTTTTGTTGAATTGGTAGCGTATTGACGGTACAACGTTGAGTTTGATGGTGAACGCGTGTACCTAACTCGCCATCTTCGGCATCGTGACGGCCTTGCCACTCGAAGCTGTGCTGAGTGTTGTTAAAGGTAGGGTTATTCATAGGTAAATGCTCCGTCAACTACGCGTGCATGCAAACGCGGTACGCCCACTTGATAACTTAAATCGGCTGGGTGGCTAATATTCCAAATGGCGAGATCGGCATCGTAGCCAGTGGCAATTTTGCCGCGAGAATCAGCAAAACCTAACGCTTGCGCAGCATGTTGAGTCACACCTCGTAAGGCTTCTTGGGGGGTTAAGCCAAACAGTGTGCACGCCATATTCATAATAAGAGTGAGGTCAGCAAACGGCGATGTGCCGGGGTTGAAATCACTTGCGATGGCCATTGGAATATGATGCTGACGCAGTAAATCAATCGGTGGGCGTTGGGTTTCACGTAAGAAATAAAAAGCACCGGGCAGCAAGGTTGCCACGGTATTGGAACGGGCGAGTGCAAACACACCTTGCTCATCTAAATATTCGATATGATCGGCAGACAAACCTTGGTAATGGGCGGTTAAAGCGCTTCCCCCTAGGTTTGATAATTGCTCGGTATGACCTTTCACTTGCAGCCCATGCGCAATTGCGGCTTGGAACACTTTTTCTGTTTGTGCCAGCGTAAAACCAATCGATTCACAAAACACATCGACGCTCGAAGCGAGTTTTTGTTCGGCCACCAGAGGGATGATTTCCTGACAAATATGCTCAACATAATCGTCTGATCGGTGTTGATATTCTGGTGGAATGGCGTGAGCGGCGAGCAGTGTTGTGACGACTTTAATGCGGCGATGATCCTCAAGGTGCTTAGCTGCTTTGAGCATTTTTATCTCATCATGGAGCGTTAAACCGTAGCCCGATTTGATCTCAACGGATGTGACACCGGAACACAGCAACCCCTCTAACCTTGGTAGTGCCAACTCAACCAATTGGTCAATGGATGCGGTGCGGGTGGCGTGGACGGTTGATAAAATACCGCCGCCTTGCTTGGCGATCGCTGGGTAGGGAACACCTTGCAAGCGCATTTCAAACTCATTGGCGCGGTTACCGGCATAGATAAGGTGAGTATGGCAATCTATCAACCCCGGAGTGATAAGCTTGCCTTGGCAATCTATGACTTTGTGTTCTGGCGTGGCAGTGATGGGAATGTGGCTATCAAGGCTGGCGTCAATTTTGCCCGCTTTTATCACCACAGTTTTAGGAGAGCTAGGTTGATAGCCAAGCTCTCCTTGTTCCATGCTGACGATACGCGCGTTGGTCAGTATTAGATCCATCTTTATTGTCACCGTTATCGCTTAGTACGCTGCTGATTTAAATGTATATACAAATAAATAAGGCAAAAGCGCACGCGGTGCAAGATGAATGTTGCAAAAGTGTGATCGAATGTTGAAATGTGTAGCGTTAGTCGAGCATCACTTTAGAGGTTAATTTGTATTTAGAGCCCGGGTGATAAAGCAGTGCAGAGCTGACTAACTTATCGCCACTCCAGGTACGGCGATTAAGTAGTAAACAGGGTTCATTGACGGCCAACTGCAACAATTGTTTGATGTGATGATCGGCAATAATGGCTTCAACAGTGTGCTCAATTGCACTCAATGGGCAGTTTTGTGAAAGATATTGATTGGGCGTCATGAAGGCGAAGTTTTGTTCAAGATAGTGGGGCGCGTAGCGGCTATTGACCCAACGCACTTCCAGTTGTATCGGAGTATCATTGGCAAAGTGAATGATTTCACTATAAAAAACAGAAGATCCTAGCATGACGCCGAGTTTGATAGCGACACTTTCATCTGCTGTTAACGCAAGTTGCTTTAAGACTTTACTGCGATATTGCTTCCCTCGGCTAGCGACCTCGTCAGCAATATTACGAATATCAAGTAGCGGTGATTCCGCTTTGTCTTCTACAGCGCAAACAAAAGTACCTAGCCTTGGTCGGCGTTGCAGTTTTCCATCAGCTACCAGATCCCGTATCGCTTTATTCACCGTCATCCGACTCACATTAAATTGCTCAGTCAGTTCTAGTTCGGTGCTTATGCGTTGGCCGACAGGCCAGTGTCCGGAGTCAATGTTATCTAAAATAAATTGTTTTATTTGTCTATAAAGTGGTGAGCTTGACATGGGCATGATGAGTTTTATTTGAATATACAAATAATTAACGAAGTCGCTGGGAAATGCAATATTTAGATAAGGCTTTGCGATCATCATCGGCCAAAACTGTGAATTGGTGAAGCCGCTATCGACGACAAAGGGTCAGTGTCACGGTAAGATGGCGCTGTAACTTGTGTTGTCAATAGTAACCTGTGTTGTAAATAGTAACTTGTGGTTTAAATAATAAAGAGAAAATGCGATGACAGCTCCAACAGAAATGACTTTTTTCGCTCGTTTTGAAGCGGATATTTTGGCGAAAAAGAAAGTGATCACCATTCGTGATGAGAGCGAAAAGCACTACCAAGTTGGCTCTATTGTCGAGGTGAGTACGTTGGAAGAGGGACGAAAGTTCTGCCGCTTGTTAATCAATAAGGTTGAACCGATCCTATTTAGCGAATTAAGCCACTACCATGCAGAGCAAGAAAATATGTCACTCACGACACTGAAAGAGGTGATTCAAGACATTTATCCCAATATTGAACAGTTGTATGTAATTCACTATCAACTGGTTGAAGAGAAAGCTCTGGAAAAAGATCACGCTTAAAAATAATAACGCCAATCAATCACGGTTGGCGTTATTGCTGTTTGCCTCAAGACAGTGTCACGACGATTTCATTATAAAACGCAGCAACAGTAATGAGGTTAGTCACGCTTCCACAGAATGTGGCAGAACTTTTGGTCTGGGTCGCGGCTAACGAGCATTCTTGCAAACACATCGTCTAGTACGTCGTCCTCTTCGTTGACAAGACCGATCAATACTTCCGCGTAAGCTTCCTTATCGACGTCAAAACCCACGTGTTGAACCCAATCATCACCAACGTCAAGCAGTTCAGCCGCGCCACGGTCTTCAAATTGTGCCGTAAACAGGATGACATCAACAGGTTCTAGATTATCGGGTGCCATTTCAAGAAAGATGTCGTAAGCCGCATCAATGGCATCGTCGTAAGAAATCAAATCAGACATTATTATGCTCGGCTCATGTATTTGCGTTCAGCGGTGTTGATAATAATACGGTCGCCAGTTGCGACATATTCAGGAACTTGCACGACAAGGCCAGTGCTTAAACGTGCTGGTTTTGAACGCGCAGAAGCTGAAGCACCTTTGATGGAAGGATCAGTCTCTTCAATCACAAGCTCAACAGATGAAGGGACATCTAGTGCTACCGCAACACCGTCAACGACAACCACATACATACCTTGGATTTCTTCAGTGATGAACAGTAGCTCATCTTCGATATCCGCCTGTTTAAACGTAAATTGAGTGTAATCTTCGTTATCCATGAAGATGTACTCATCACCATCAACATAAGAAAACGAAACCGCACGGCGGTTCATGTCAACGGTGTCGACAAAGTCATCGGCTTTTAAACGCTCATCAACGCGAGCGCCAGTGTTCAAATCAGTACAACGTAGTTTGTAGATTTTAGAACCACCGCGGCCACCAGGAGTGGTCACTTCGATGTCTTTGATCAATAGCGTCTTGCCACCAGAAATAATAGCAAACCCTTTTTTTAATTCATTCGCCTTTGGCATGGAATTTTTCCTTCATACTTAGTTTCGGCGCATTATACCTTGCCGTTTTCGAAAAGGAATATCTTGATTGATTGCTTTGCATAGTAGAACATGACCGCGTGTACTTTTTCTTAAATTAACTAACGCTTTTTGCTATGTATTTATCGGTTATTGACCCAAAACAACCCTTTCAGGCTGAATATCAAGCGGCTATCGATGATCTCATCAAGTTTCTGCGTGCCGGGTTAGGTGACAATCTACATAGTCTTTACCTTTATGGCAGTGTGGCGCGCAGAACTGCGCGTTATGGGCGCTCCAATTTGGATGTAGTGTTGGTCACGCACCGTGATTTCTCCGAGCAACGAGCAACTCTGCTGAATACGATAAAATGGCGATTTCAGAAAAGTTTCCCACATATCACCGAAGTCTCGATCAAAACTGCACTCGTGAGCGAGGTAGCCACTTTAGAGAGCATTTTTACGTGGGGATTTATGTTGCGCCATTGCTGCGTTTGCATCTTGGGTGATGATCTGGCGGAATGCTTTGGCGATTTCGAACCCAGTTGGGAAATAGCCAAACACTGGAATATGGACATCGCAGATTGGGTCTTTTTTTATCGTGATAAAATTGCAAAAACCAGTTCTGAAAGCGAACAGAGCAAGGCGCAAGTAGCCATTGCCAAGAAATTACTGCGCGCCAGTTATTCTTTGATTATGTATCGTGACAAAAATTGGTTTGATGATCCTATTGAATGCGGGCAGCAGTTTTTACGTTATCATCCGGAGAAAAAAATCGACATTGAGAGATTGGGTATTTTGCTCTCTGGACGAGTGATCGCCAAACGTTCAGTGATTGGGATTCTAGACAGTTATGGTCAATGGCTGGCAAAGCAGTACCAAAAAACAGAGTTTCGGATTGGTTAACCGCTGGCTAGATCGTCGTACTTCTTAAAATAGCCCAAGTTGTGGTTGGCTGAGCTGTTCGAAATTCAAGCCAACAAAAGGCAAAATGGCTTCTGCGACTGGCTGCAATTGTTTATCGATATAGTGCTGATAATCGATAGGACTTTTTAAATACTCTTTAGGCTCAGGGCCATTTAGTGTGATGAGATATTCGATACGACCCCGGTTTTGATATTGCAGCGGTACGTTTTTTTGGTATTCATGCAGCTTGCGCCGCAACCGTTTTTGGTACACGAGCTCATGGTCGAGTTGACCTGTTTGAGTTTGCTCAACGATTTCACGAATAAACGCCGCAGGGTCTTCACCATTAAAAATCATCGAATAAAGTTGGTGCTGAAAGCGTTGTGCGAGCGGAGTCCAGTCCGTTCTTGCACTCTCAAGCCCTTTAAAAATTAGCCGCTCGTTTTCTCCTTCACCGATCAATCCCGCATAGCGTTTTTTTGATCCTGTTTCTGAACCTCGGATGGTTGGCATCAGAAACTTTCGGTAGTGGGTTTCGTATTCCAATTCCAGCATCGATTCCAATCGGTACTCTTCACGCAAGTGGGTCGTCCACCATTGATTGATGTGTTCAACCAGTTGTTTTCCTACGCGATCCGCTTGCTGCTGTGAATATTGACCACCTAAAGAGACAAAGGTTGAGTCGGTATCACCATAAATCACTTGATAGCCTTGCGCCTCAATTAACTTTTTAGTTTGCTTCATGATCTCGTGTCCGCGCATGGTAATACTGGACGCCAAACGAGTATCAAAAAAACGACAACCTGACGATCCAAGCACCCCGTAGAAAGAGTTCATGATGATTTTTATCGCTTGTGAAAAGGCTTTGTTATTGTTCTTTTTCGCCACATCACGCGCAGCCCATAATTTCTCGATCATTTCTGGAAGAAAATGTTTGGTACGGTGAAATTGACCACCACGAAATCCCGTTACCGCTTGGTTATCCTCTTTGCCAATCGGAATTTTTAGCCCTTCAATCAAGCCAAGTGGGTCAATTAAAAATGAACGAATGATCGAGGGATATAAGCTTTTAAAATCAAGAAGCAACACAGAGTCGTAGAGGTTAGGGATGGAGTCCATCACATAGCCTCCGGGGCTTGCGACCCAATTTTCGGAGTGTAAGTTAGGCGCGATGTAACCCGCGCGATGCAATTGAGGTAAATAGAGATTGGTAAAGGCGGCGACAGAACCGCCGACGCGATCTAGCTCCACACCCGTGAGACGGGAACGTTCAATGGCGAAATCCAGCAAATGGGTATGTTCAAAGATTTTATTCACTAACACACAATCTTGCAGGTTGTATTTCGCCAGTGAAGGTTTGTCTTTTTTAAACATATGGTTGATTTCATCCATCCGATCATGGGCGTTGTGAATCGCTTTTCCTTCGCCTAATAGCTCCCTTGATACTGATTCCAATGACCAAGAACGAAATTGGTAAGTGGCTGTTTTTAATGTATCAATTCCATCCAACACTACTCGCCCGGGAATGGTAATAAACCCTTGCTGACTCTGGTTTGAACTACGAAAAAAACTGTGCTGTTTGCCGCGACCAATCGCAAGTCTTAACTTATGCCACTCGGCTCTTTTATGGAGTAAGCGAAAATCAAAATCAATCACGCTCCAGCCAATTACTACATCAGGGTCGAACTCAGTGAACCAATCGATGAGAGCGTTGAGCAATGCGTATTCGTCTTTCACCCATTGAATTGGGGTATCGCAAGGCTCAGGCTCACCAATCATGATTACGCGGCTGTCCATTGGGCTATCAAAACCAATCGAGTAGAGAATGCCTTTTTCAGAGCATTCTAAATCCAGCGAAACCACTTTCAGATGAGGAAGATAGTTGCCCGGTCGACATTTCGCCTGTTCTATTTTTGAATGGGAAAGCGTCTGGGTAAGCCGTCCAGTGAATTCAATGCTGCCTTTAAGAAAACGCTCCATAAGAAAGCGGTCGGCAAGCTTAATATCATCTTCTAACGTCAGAATATGATGTTGCTTTAGTAGTGCCGAAAACTCAGCATGCGTTTGAATCGTTTGACAATAACAACCCGCTAGGAGGGTATGTTCAAAATCTTCCAAATCCAATGTTTTTAATTCGATAGAGAGCTGCCGCTCTAACGCTAATTTTTGCGCTTGTGGTACATCTTTCTGTGGTATGAAGAAAACGGGTTTTTCACCACGGATAATCAGTTGGGTTGGACCTTGAGGCGTACTCAACCACAACTCAATATGAGTCGAGCCATGAAGGTCTCTTGCATGGCGAGTAAGTAAAAAACCGTGTTGAATAACCAAGCGTAATAAATCCAAATAGTCGTAACCTTGGGGGAGGGCATCATATCAGAGCTACGAGGTAAATAACGAATTTCAGTGAGGTGAGTAAGCGGGCGATGGAGATGAAATAACCGTTAATCGGTATGGTGTATGCATTTTAACTTTATGATTTGTTTTGGTTTTGTATTTTTATGAGGCTGGTTGCATTTTTATGTTTAGGTTCAAATTTGTCAAAAAATCATGTAAAAGTCGTGCGACATCTCTGCTAATATAATTAAGCTTTTGATTTGTTGATGGATTCTCATTGGATGATTAGCCGAACAAATAAGTACTTGCCAAATTTGGGGTTTGAGCACATATTCAGTGTGAGTAAAAACCAATGTTAAGTTAATTACCCGATTGTGAGTTAATTTCCAATTGTGAGCTAATTAATGTGGGCCGCGATGCTGCTATCCACGATTCAGTGGGTGCAGAGCCAATAGATGAGTGTGGAGATACAAGTTTGATAAGTGTTTTCCTTGTAGATGATCACGAGCTGGTTCGCACAGGGATACGACGTATTATTGAAGACGTCCGTGGAATGAACGTAGTAGGGGAAGCTGACAGCGGTGAAGAAGCAGTAAAATGGTGTCGCAGTAATCATGTCGACGTTGTTTTAATGGATATGAACATGCCTGGTATCGGCGGTTTGGAAGCGACAAAAAAAATTCTGCGCTTTAATCCAGATGTGAAAATCATCGTGTTAACGGTTCATACGGAAAATCCATTTCCGACCAAAGTGATGCAAGCTGGAGCCGCGGGTTATTTAACCAAAGGTGCAGGCCCAGATGAAATGGTCAACGCGATTCGCATTGTGAATAGCGGGCAGCGTTATATCTCGCCTGAAATCGCACAGCAAATGGCATTAAGCCAATTCTCGCCAGCTTCTGACAATCCATTTGCTGATCTCTCGGAAAGAGAGCTGCAGATTATGATGATGATTACCAAAGGGCAAAAAGTGACGGATATTTCCGAGCAACTTAGTCTTAGCCCCAAAACAGTAAATAGCTATCGCTATCGACTGTTTAGTAAGTTAGCGATAAGCGGTGATGTTGAACTGACCCATTTAGCTATTCGACACGGAATGTTAGACACAGAGACGCTTTAGTGAGTTCTTTGTTCGACTCGGTCGCTTTTCTTAAAACCGTTACCCATCAGCCCGGCGTTTATCGAATGTATAACGCCGAGGCTGATATCATCTATGTTGGCAAAGCCAAAGACCTCAAAAAACGCCTTTCTAGCTACTTTCGAAAAACAATCGACAGTGAGAAAACGCGCGCGTTAGTCAGCCATATCGATAAAATTGATGTCACCGTTACTCACACTGAAACGGAAGCGTTGATCCTTGAACATAATTACATCAAGCAATATTTGCCTAAATACAATGTGCTGCTGCGAGATGATAAATCTTACCCGTATATTTTTATTAGTGGGCATAAGCACCCTCGTTTGTCGTTGCACCGTGGCGCGAAAAAGCGCAAAGGTGAGTATTTTGGTCCATACCCTGATTCTGGTGCGGTTCGAGAGTCGTTACACCTCATCCAAAAAATATTTCCGGTAAGACAATGTGAAGATACCGTCTATAGCAACCGGACTCGTCCTTGCCTGATGTATCAAATTGGCCGCTGCGCTGCACCTTGTGTGAGTCATATCATTGCGGATGAAGAGTATGCTGAATTGGTTAATTATGTTCGATTGTTTTTGCAAGGCAAAGATAACCAAGTACTTGAAACATTAGTGCAAAAAATGGAACAAGCCAGCCAAGCACTGCAGTTTGAAAATGCCGCTAAATTTAGAGACCAGATCCAAGCCATTCGAAGAGTCCAAGAACAACAGTTTGTTTCTGAAGAGACGATGGATGACATGGATGTATTGGGATTTGCCCAAGAAAATGGCATCGCTTGCATCCATATTTTGATGATCCGCCAAGGTAAAATATTGGGTAGTCGTAGCCATTTTCCTAAAATTCCGGCTAACACGACTCAAGAAGAGGTGTTTGATGGCTTTTTAGGACAGTATTATTTAAGTCACAATGAAGCGCGTACGATCCCAAGTCGAGTGATCTTAAATGCGGGTCTGCTAGAGGATGAAAAGCCGCTGCAAGAAGCCTTACAGACCCTAGTCGGGCGTAAAGTTTCTTTCCACATCAGCCCAACAGGTGTGCGTGCTCAATATTTAAAATTGGCTAATACCAATGCATTGAGCGCAATAACGGCTAAAATTAACCATAGAATGACGATCAACCAGCGCTTTAAAGCACTTCAAGCTGTTTTAGGGTTGGATAGCATAGAGCGTATGGAGTGTTTTGATATTTCGCACACCATGGGAGAGAGCACGATCGCCTCATGCGTGGTATTTAACCAAGAAGGGCCTGTTAAACCAGAATACCGCCGTTATAACATCACGGGAATTACTGGTGGGGATGATTACGCTGCAATGGGACAAGTGTTAGATAAGCGGTATTCCAAGCAGCTTGACGTGGAAAAAATCCCCGATGTCATTTTCATTGATGGTGGTAAAGGGCAATTGAATCGAGCTTTGCAGATCATCTCTAGCCATTGGCAAGATTGGCCGAAAAGACCGGTGATGATTGGTATCGCCAAAGGCGTTACCCGCAAACCGGGGCTAGAAACGTTGATTACAACCGATGGCGATGAATTTAACCTGCCAAGTGATGCGCCAGCTTTGCATTTGATTCAGCATATTCGCGATGAAAGTCATAATCACGCCATTGCTGGGCATAGAGCCAAACGAGGTAAAACACGGCGTACCAGTACATTGGAAGGCATAGAAGGGGTTGGGCCTAAACGCCGGCAAGCACTGCTGAAATATATGGGAGGGCTGCAAGAGCTAAAAAGAGCCACTGTTGAAGAAATCGCCAAAGTGCCCGGTATTAGCCATTCTTTAGCTGAAAACATTTATCAAGCATTGAAACAATAAGAAAAATAACGCAACATAACCGCGCAATCGATAAGAGCCTATAAATATGCGTTTGAATATTCCTAATATTTTGTCTTTATTACGACTTTTCCTTATCCCAGTATTTGTCGTTGTTTTCTATCTGCCTTACGGCTGGGGCCCTTTTGCTGCGGCAATGGTGTTTTGGGTAGCGGGTTTTACCGATTGGTTAGATGGCATGCTTGCGCGAAAACTTGGGCAAACCTCTCGCTTTGGTGCTTTTATCGATCCAGTAGCGGATAAAGTGCTCGTTGCGACGGCTCTTATCTTGATCACCGACCATTACCACAGTCTCTGGATAACGATTCCAGCCGTGACAATGATTGCACGTGAAATCATCATTTCTGCGTTGCGAGAATGGATGGCGGAAATTGGTAAACGAGCGAGTGTGGCCGTTTCATGGGTTGGGAAGGTTAAGACGCTCACCCAAATGTTTGCATTGTGGGTACTGATTTGGCGTTATGATGATTGGATGGTGTGGGTCGGCTATGCAGCGTTATACATCGCCACCATTTTGACCTATTGGTCAATGGTTCAATACTTGGCGGCAGCTAAAGACGACCTCCTCAATGCAGAACATCATTAAGAAACGGGCTTAGGCCCGTTTTTTGTTCCTCCAATTTCTACAATCCCTTTCACAACATGCATTATTGCTTTAGTTAAAGCACAGTTATCTCGTGTAAAAGGTGGTTAATTTTGCTATCAAATTAACCAAATCTGTCCTTTTTGAATGTAAAATAGCCAAACGATTTAAAAACTAAAAAAATAATATTGACTCATCGAATCGAATGCGTAGAATGCATCCCGTACTTGAGAGGAACGGAAGAAACAACCCAACCCTTTGATGTTACAGGGGCGCGTTGGCAGAGGGGCTATGCAGCGGATTGCAAATCCGTGGACCTCGGTTCGACTCCGGGACGCGCCTCCATTGCGACACTAGCTCAGTTGGTAGAGCGCAACCTTGCCAAGGTTGAGGTCACGAGTTCGAACCTCGTGTGTCGCTCCAAATTTTGAGGTGTTGAACCTAACGTTCAGTATCTAAAGATGGTGTTACTAAATTTTGTAAACAGCATCGCAATGCAGAATTGCGTGCCCTGGTGGTGAAATTGGTAGACACAAGGGATTTAAAATCCCTCGACTTTCGAGTCGTGCCGGTTCAAGTCCGGCCCGGGGCACCATCTTTTTACTGCTTATGCAGTATGCGACACTAGCTCAGTTGGTAGAGCGCAACCTTGCCAAGGTTAAGGTCACGAGTTCGAACCTCGTGTGTCGCTCCAAATTAAAGCCCTAGCAGAAATGCTGGGGCTTTTTCATCTCTGTCTCACAGCCAGTTTACAACCAACGATATCGTTTTAGAGCAACCTTGCCAAGGTTGAGGTCACGCTTTTAGTTCAAAAGAAAGCGAACCTCGTGTGTCGCTCCAAATTAAAGCCCTAGCAGAAATGCTGGGGCTTTTTCATCTCTGTCTCACAGCCAGTTTACAACCAACGGTATCGTTTTAGAGCCACCTTGCCAAGGTTGAGGTCACGCTTTTAGTTCAAAAGAAAGCGAACCTCGTGTGTCGCTCCAAATTAAAGCCCTAGCAGAAATTGGGTAAATCCCCCCTACGTTCACTATATTCGTTGACGGTTTCGGACGTGAAATTGAAATATTTTAAGCAAAGCCATCACCATCAAAACAGCAATGCTTCGATTTATGGTCAAATCTCGCATCGTTTTCACTCTCTATTCTCAATTCTAGAATGTTAATAATTTGATAAAGCAACCATTATCTTGAGTTGTTATTATTTTGTGAAGTGAAATTTCGACCTACTTCACATAATTTTCGTGCCAACATTTAATTTATGGTGTGAATTATTTGCAAAGGCGTGATTTATATAAACTTATCAATAATGCATTCATGGGAACGGTTCTTAATGTGACATTGATCTATTTTTACATTGATTTGGTGAATGTAAACTCCATTCCCGTCAGCAACGTTAAGGGAATACATAAGCAGTGGTTGCTGAGTAATAAAGAAATTGAGTTATTCATGATTACCAAAGTAGCGTGCTACTTCCCCCGGTGAATCTGAACTTAACTAATTAATTTTATTACCTATATCTCAGGATGAGATTCAAGGTGTCAAGCACCAACATAATGATAATGATGACCATAAGGTCGATGGAGTATAAAAAATGAATTTTGCTACCTCTGGTAAACTTTCTCTTGCCGCAATTCTAATTTCAGCCGCACTACAAGCAAACGCAGGTATCAGTGTTGAAGGTGAACAAGGTGTTTTCTCAATCGGTGGTGATGTCGAGTTCGATATTAACCTTCGTGATAAAAATGCCACTGATAAGCAAGAGCTAAATCAAGACGGTCGTCTTTTGGTTCAAATCGCTGGTGAGCGCAGTGTGAGTGGTGACCGTTATATCAAAGCACAAGCACAACCTTTACTTAAAACAACGGGTGATGTTGAGCTTGATGATGCGTGGATTGCATTTGGTCAAGCAAATAACTGGGAATTGAGAGTAGGTCGTTATGAAGCATTTGATCTATTCCCTGTTGGTTAAGATACTATGCTTGAATACGCAACAGCAGAACCGTATCGAGCGAATGCGGCTCGTGGTCGTGGCGATAACGGCCAAGTCGGTTTTAGTAAGACAGCGGATAATCTTTACTTTGAACTCTCTACCAAATTTGAGAAGAATGCGACTACAGCGGATAAAAATGCTGTGTTCGTACGCCCAGTTGTTGCGTACCAAATCGTTGACTCAGTTCGTGTTGCTGCTGGTTTAGAAGCCAATCTGACAGCAGATGATAAAGATGCTGCGAATGATTTCCTTGGTTATGGCGCGACAGTTACTATTCTGCTAACGATCTTTCTATCAACGTGAACTATGCGTTCCGTGATTTCGACAAAACTAAACAAGAAGATACGACCATCGGTGCTAACTTACTGTTTAAAGGCTTTGGTCTAGGTCATGTCTATGGTGATGTTGATAAAGGTACTAGCGAGAAGGTAAATACCACTTATGCTTCTTACCAATTTGCTAATGTGATGGATGTGGAAGATTTCTCTGTTTATCTAGGTACTTACTACTCGAAAGTAGACGACACAGAAAACAAAGATCTAGGCATGCGTATCCGTCTAAAATACTTCTTCTAAGTTTTAAAACTTAAGCATTAAATCTCAACTGCTTTTGATGCCTACCGTCCGGTAGGCATTTTTTGTATAAGCAGATGCGATGATTTACAGCTGTTTAAGCATCCACACATCGCAGCCGTTGTGCTCAGTGCCGTCCATTGGTCGATCCAAATGTATAAATCCGAGCTTTTCATATAACTGAATGGCGGATGTCATACTAGATAACGTATCCAAATAGCAAGATTGATAACCTGCATTTTGAGCAAATGATAGGCATGCTTCACTGAGCATTTTTCCTAGCCCACAACCGCGACTTTCTGGTAATAAGAAGAGTTTTTTTAGCTCACAGATCCGTTGGCTATGATGAAAGGCTGCAATACCTGCTCCACCGACAATGATGCCGTCACGTTTGGCTACTAGATAAAGGCTGCTGCTCTCTTGCGTATAATGTTGACTCATGTTTTCCACTTCAGCATCAGATGGGCCAAAACCCTCACCGATGGCCCCAAATTCAGCGCCTACAGATTGGATAATTTTACAAATGTCCGGATCATCTTGTGGTTCGATTGGTGTTATCGTGATGTTCATTGTTTCTTCTTAAAAATAGTCATGTTTTTATTATTGTTTGGGGAGAGGGAGGTAATATCAAGAGAGCGTCAAAAATAATGCCGTTTTTTTGTTCAAGAACAAGCGTCAGTATCATTTCAATTTGGCTTTAGAGGTGGCTTTCGATACTATGTACAGCTATCTGAAAAATACAAAAACATCCTATACGGACACTACCTACAGGTAGATGAGGAAACGATGCAACATCTAGAAGAGATTATTGCTAATGCGACCGCAGCGATTAATGCTGCCGATTCGCTAGTCGCACTTGATGAAGTGCGTGTTCAGTACTTGGGTAAAAAAGGTGAGTTAACCACTCAGCTACAGAGCCTAGGTAAATTGCCACCCGAAGAACGCCGCGCTGCAGGTCAAGAGATCAACGTTGCGAAAGAAACAGTGCAACACGCCATTGCTACGCGTAAAGATGCTTTGCAGCGAGCAGAGTTAGAAGCCAAACTAGCGGCTGAAACGATTGACGTTACTTTGCCTGGACGCCGCATTGAAAATGGTGGCTTACACCCAGTGACTCGCACAGTTGAACGCATTGAGCAGTTCTTTGGTGAGCTTGGTTTTCATGTTGAATCTGGCCCTGAAATTGAAGACGCCTTCCACAACTTTGATGCGTTGAATATTGCTGCCGATCACCCAGCACGTACTGATCACGATACCTTCTTCTTTAATCCAGATTTAATGTTGCGTACACACACGTCAGGTGTGCAAATTCGCACTATGGAAAATGGTCAACCGCCGTTTCGTTTTATTGCGCCGGGCCGCGTATATCGTAATGACTACGACCAAACACACACACCAATGTTCCACCAAGTTGAAGGAATGTTGGTTGATGAGCACGTCAATTTTGCTCAGCTTAAAGGTATTTTGAACGATTTCTTATGTAACTTCTTTGAAGAAGAAGTTGAAGTGCGTTTCCGTCCTTCTTATTTCCCATTTACAGAACCTTCTGCGGAAGTGGATGTGAAGGGTAAAAATGGTAAATGGCTTGAAGTTCTAGGCTGTGGCATGGTTCACCCGAACGTTTTGCGCAGTGTTGGTATTGACCCTGAAAAATATTCTGGCTTTGCATTTGGTATGGGTGTTGAGCGTTTAACGATGCTTCGTTATGGCGTCAACGACCTACGCGCGTTCTTTGAGAACGATCTGCGCTTCCTCAAACAATTCAAGTAATTCAAGGGTAAACACAATGAAATTCAGCGAATCATGGCTTCGTGAGTGGGTTAACCCTGCGGTTACGACTGACGAACTTACACATCAAATTACAATGGCAGGCTTGGAAGTCGATGACGTTCTTGCTGTCGCCGGTGAATTTACTGGCGTCAAAGTGGGTCACGTTGTGGAATGTGGTCAACATCCAGATGCCGACAAACTGCGTGTAACGAAAGTTGACGTGGGTGAGGAAGAACTGCTTGATATCGTTTGTGGTGCAGCAAACTGCCGCCAAGGCTTAAAAGTGGCGGTAGCGACTGTTGGTGCTGTACTGCCCGGCGATTTCAAGATTAAAAAAGCAAAATTACGTGGTCAACCTTCTCACGGCATGCTTTGTTCATTCAGTGAGCTAGGGATTGATGTTGAATCCGCTGGCATTATGGAGCTTGCAGAAGATGCTATCGTTGGTACTGATTTCCGCGAATTCCTAAGCTTAGATGATGTGACTATTGATGTCGATTTGACCGCGAACCGCGCAGATTGCTTTAGTATTCGTGGCCTTGCTCGTGAAGTAGGTGTATTGAACCGCATTGATGTCACTGAGCCATCAGTCACCGCTGTTCCTACTTCAATTGAAGATAAAGTCTCTATTGAAGTGAAAGCACCGGCCGCTTGTCCGCGTTATCTTGGTCGCGTGGTTAAAAACATTAATGTTCAAGCCCAAACACCGCTTTGGATGCAAGAGAAGTTACGCCGTTGTGGTCTACGTTCAATTGATCCAGTGGTTGATATCACTAACTATATCTTGCTTGAACAAGGCCAACCGATGCATGCCTTTGATCTTGCCAAGATCGAAGGCGGTATTGTTGTTCGTATGGCCGAGCAGGATGAAAAACTTACGCTACTCGATGGTACAGAAGCTAAGTTGAATGTTGATACGCTGGTTGTTGCCGATCACAATAAAGCATTAGCCATTGCGGGCATTTTTGGTGGTGAAGGTTCAGGCGTTAGCTCAGAAACCCAAGATGTACTGCTTGAGTGTGCTTTCTTTGCACCAGACCATATCCGCGGTCGTGCTCGTAGCTATGGCCTACATACTGATTCATCCATGCGTTTTGAGCGCGGTGTTGACTACGCGTTGCAAGCCAGTGCGATGGAACGAGCGACTCAGCTGCTGGTTGATATTTGTGGCGGTGAAGTTGCACCTGTGGTTAGTGTTGAGTCTGAAACGGAGTTACCTAAACCAAATCAAGTCACACTTCGTCGCACTAAACTGGACAGTTTGCTTGGTCATCACATTGCGGATGCTGATGTGGTTGAAATCCTAAAACGTTTAGGTATGAGTGTTGAGAGCCGTGCAGACAGTTGGGTTGCTACCGCGCCAACGTGGCGTTTTGATATCGCGATTGAGCAAGACTTGATTGAGGAAATTGGCCGTATTTACGGTTACAACAATATCCCTAATCAAGCTCCCGTTGCAGCATTGAGCATGAATGACCACCAAGAAGCAAACTTGCCACTTAAGCGTGTTCGTCATTTGTTAGTTGACCGTGGTTACCATGAAGCGATCACCTACAGCTTCGTTGAGCCAGAGCAGCAGAAACTGATTGTTCCAGATGTTGAACCACTCATTCTGCCTAATCCTATTTCTGCTGATATGTCAGCGATGCGTTTGGGCTTAATCCAAGGTCTATTAAATACCGTGGTTCATAACCAGAAACGCCAGCAGCCACGCGTTCGTTTGTTTGAATATGGTTTGCGTTTTATTCCTGATGCCTCGGCAGAGAACGGTATGCGCCAAGAGCCTATGCTCGCGGGTGTAATATCCGGTACTCGTGGTGAAGAGCACTGGAACATGGACACCGCAACGGTAGATTTCTTCGATCTAAAAGGTGACTTGGAAGCCATTCTTGATTTAACCGCCAACGGCAAAGCTTACAGTTTTACTTCTGTTGCACACCCAGCGCTGCACCCTGGGCAATCGGCCGCCATCGTTGTCGATGGTGAGATTATTGGGGTGATAGGCACTGTTCATCCAGAGCTTGAGCGTAAGTTTGGCTTGAATGGCCGCACCATCGTATTTGAACTTGAATGGTCAGCTGTGAACACCCGTGTAATTCCAGAAGCTGCATCACTGTCTAAGTTCCCAGCGAACCGCCGTGATATAGCACTGGTTGTTGATGGCGCCATTGCTTCAGGTGATATTGTCGATGCATGTCGTAACGCTGGTGGTGAGCTTCTAAAAGAGGCGAAGCTGTTTGACGTTTATGTAGGCAAAGGGGTTGAAGAGGGCAAGAAGAGTTTAGCGATTGCGTTGATGCTTCAATCGACTGAACGTACTTTAGAAGAAGCAGATATTGCAAGCGCTGTTGAATCGATTGTGACTTCAGTAGCGGCACAGTTTGGTGCAGCCCTGCGCGACTAATTCAGAAAGTAGCCCAAGTATATTTGAGCAGGTTCAAGTTGGGCCTGCTTTTTTATATGCAATTTAGTGACAAGTTAGTGTTAAACAAGTCTATGATTTAACAGGTTATAAATTTTTTTATCAGAAATCGATATCCATTCAAAATAGTATGAAATTCTGAAAATGTTGGCTGTTATGATATAACTAACTAAATTGTCAGTGTTTTTTCTCAATCTTCGACGTCTAATTGTATAAATGCAGCCAGTATATGCGCTTATTTTGATGAAACTATTAATATTGTTGCGAATAAAAAAGTTGGCGAAAATCAGAAGCTTGGCATACACTTTTCAGGTAAAGCCGATATCTTATTGATTGGCTAAGCGAAAATGCTTTGGCGCTGCTTAGAAGCAGCAAGGTTTAACATAGCTTTGAGGGAAGTTTTATGGCGCTCACAAAGGCCGAATTGGCTGAAAACCTGTTTGAAAAGCTTGGATACAGTAAACGGGATGCCAAGGAAACGGTTGAAGTGTTTTTCGAAGAGATTCGCAAGGCGCTTGAAAGTGGCGAACAGGTAAAACTATCTGGTTTTGGTAATTTTGATCTACGAGACAAAAACGAGCGTCCGGGTCGAAACCCAAAAACAGGTGAGGATATTCCTATCTCCGCTCGACGTGTCGTAACGTTCCGCCCAGGGCAGAAATTAAAAGCCCGAGTCGAGAACATTAATGTCGAAAAATAGACCGAGCAATAGACCACGCTATGCGTGGTCTTTTTTTTCTGTTTATGGTGAGTTAAGGGTTCTGAACGTATTAGGCTGCTTGAATATGAGTAGTGATATACGGCTGCCAGGCGTTTTGGTAGAGCTCGATAGATTGGCGACGAAACTGGTTAATTTGTGCCTTTTCAATATCATGTAACGCTCGCTTCTCTAATGCGGCGACACGTTCAAACTTCTGGATCTGTTCATAGAAACGATGCTCGGGGCCATTTTTCACATCGGCAATGGCTTTAAGATGTAATTGTACTTCTGCAATGATGTTGGTTTTAGGAAGTTGAACCAGTAAGTTTAAATCACGATAGCCTGATGCGGCAGGCGATTTAAAGCGGTTCTTTACTTTTACGATACTGGCTTCTCGGCTTAATACCTCATAAGCCTCGACTAAGCTTGGTACATCATTTGCCACCAGGGTTGTTCTGGCTAAATCTGTGATCCTATCAGCTCGCCCACCTAATTCATGTTCTATTTTGTTTAATGCTCGGTCACGTGATTTCACGCCAGAAAAGTGAGCCTCTGTTGATGTCAGTAAAGCAGTACTTCTGCACAATGTTTCAAGTTCACGTTGAGCTTGGTGAGCTTTACTGTAGAGAATTTCAAAATCGTTGTAGGGTTGCAAAGGCTGGTTGTTGGTGGACTGGATGCCATATAAACCGCTTAAACTATGCTTGAACAGTTTAGATGAGAGTTGATTTTTCGATTCACCAACTTTGACATCACTTTCTGAATTGAACGGAACGGCTGCAAAGGCAGGGGCTCTGCTTAGTACTAAAAGCATCAGTGCCGTAGTACGTAAAAATAGGCTCATTCATTCTCCTTAACTTAGTCTAGGTAAAAGGTGAAACCAAAATAGACCTAAACACGTGATAACCAGAGTCGCTTGCTATGAGATCTTGGGATGAAGAAAGTGAACTCAATAGCTCGTGGAACAATTAATCCATAATTTTGCGCTTTATCACAGGTCTTATCTTCAGACGCCTCGCCAGGCTATCTGTTCAATTTGATGTGTTACCAAGTGTATCTAATGAGGATGAACCAAATATGAACATCTTTATCTGTCTTTGTGCTGTTTGTTTAACCCGTTGGGGATTCACTTATTAGTCAGTAGCATGTACTTTGTCTGGCTGTAGATTTTAATCGTAGAGCACGAAGATAATGAAAGATTCCGAGTTTTGGCACAAGAAATGGGCCTCCAACCAAATAGGATTTCACTTAGAAGATGTGAACCCATTGTTGATCGAATATTGGCCTCAACTCTCACCTCAACGAAATGAAAGTGTATTTGTACCATTGTGCGGAAAAAGTGAAGATTTGATATGGCTCGCTTCCCAGCATGAACAGGTTCAGGGTGTAGAGCTGAGTGAAATTGCCGTTCGTTCCTTTTTTGCCGAGCATTTTTATACGCCAACGGTCACTCGCTTAAATGGAGCGCATGAACTGTATCAGTTTGATGAACTGATGATTTATACCGGAGATGTCTTTAGTGCGCCGCTAAAAGCGGTTGAGCTTATCTACGACCGAGCGGCGTTAGTTGCACTGCCCCCTGAAATGCGAGAGGAGTACGTTACTCGCTTGCTTTCACTGTTAAAAGAGGGCGGAAGGATATTGCTTGTGACGCTGGATTACGTTCAAAGTGAAATGACGGGCCCTCCATTCTGTGTCGCCAAAAATGAAGTTGAGTCGTTATTCACTGACTGCAAAGTGACGTGTCTGTTTCGTGACGATGCTGATGAAAATCACCCTAAGATCAGTCAACGAGGATTAAGCCGTTTTGCTGAAGTCGTGTGGTTAATTGAGAAGTAACAGACTATGCTTAGATCGTTTATTTATACATCTTATATAACAATAAATAGGTAGGTTTTAGGCGTTTGATGAGAGCAAGCCATTACGTCTATATCAGCCGCTCTAATACTAAGGAAAAACTATGGGTTTGTTTAGTCGGAAGCCAAACAGCAATCAACAGTCTAAAAAGAGCAGTGATGAACTGGTGGTTGATTCAATAAAACGCACGATGGCTTATATTGAGTTTGATCCACAAGGACATATTCTGACTGCCAGCTCCTCATTCTTACAAGTGTTGGGTTATTCATTATCGGAAGTGGTGGGCCAGCATCATCGAATGTTCTGTGAAAGTGAATTTGTTAATGCGCCTCAATATAGTCAACTTTGGCAAAATTTAGCGCAAGGTAAACCTCATGCGGGTACGTTTTGCCGTTTAACTAAAAGCCATAATAAAGTCTGGATTGAAGCTACGTACATCCCAGTAAAAGATGAGCAAGGAAAAGTGGTTAAGGTGGTGAAGATTGCCAGTGATGTCACTGCTGCAAAAGAGAAATTGGATAGACAAGTGGCCGTATTTGAAGCTGTCGATAAGTCAATGGCTGTGATTTCTTTCACTCCCGATGGGACGGTTGTGGAGGCGAATCCAAACTTTTTGTCCTGTGTTGGATACAAATTGGCAGAAATCGTTGGTAAGCATCATCGACTTTTTTGTGATGATGAATTTTATAAAAAGGATCCTAATTTTTGGGCGTCGCTCGCTAGCGGCCATTTTAAAACGGGATTATTTAAACGTTTTACAAAACATGGTGATGAAATTTGGTTAGAAGCGACTTATAACCCCATCTTTAACGAAAAGCATAAAGTGATTGGTGTGACTAAGTTTGCAACTGATGTCACGCAACGAGTACTGCAAGCTCGGGCGATTAAAGATGCAGCAGAAGTGGCGCATCACACCTCACAAGAAACGGTACATATTGCTCAACTTGGGACGGGAACGCTAGCCGAAGCCGCCTCCATTGCTAAAGAGATTGATAACGCGATCACTAAGGCGAATACATCGATGACGCAACTGGCCAACCAGTCGCAGCAAATCACCAAAATTGTAACCACCATTACAGGCATAGCAGAACAGACTAATTTGCTGGCGCTCAATGCCGCTATCGAGGCTGCGCGTGCCGGGGAGTATGGCCGGGGTTTTGCGGTGGTTGCTGATGAGGTGCGCTCATTGGCCTCCAATACCACCAAAGCGACCGATGAAATTGGTAATATTGTTAAGCTCAATAGCGAACTGACCAACAGCTCGACATCGATGATGGGGGCAATTCAAGGCCAAGTCACGGCATGTAACAGCAAACTGGAAGAGACGCAAAAGCTGATTGATGAAATGAGAAAAGCCGCGGACAGTGTGGTTGGCACGGTCAGTGAACTGATTAAAGAGTAAGGCTCTGCAGCGAGTATTGTTGGTGAAGAAAATGAAAGCGAGCCTAGTGGCTCGCTTTGCGTTTTTACAGAATCACTTGCACGCTTTTGGCACATTGAATTGCGTTGTGCAAAGCCTGTTTGAGTTCTTTATCTTTCGCCAGAGCAACCCCAAGTCGACGGCGTCCATCAATGTCTGGTTTACCAAACAGACGAAGTTGAGTGTGTGGGATAGACAGTGCTTCATTTATTCCATCAAATCTAAGGTTAGTGGAGGTGCCTTGACCTAAAATAACCGCAGATGCCGATGGCCCATATTGGGTAATACTGTTGATTGGCATACCCGTGAACGCGCGCACGTGTAACGCAAATTCAGACAGCTCTTGCGAAATGAGGGTGACCATTCCCGTATCATGTGGGCGAGGGGACACTTCATTGAAGATAACATTATCGCCTTTTACAAACAGTTCAACACCAAATAAGCCGTAACCACCGAGTGCATTAACCACTTGTTCTGCTACATATTCAGCGGCTTTAATTGCGTTAGCCGACATCACTTGTGGTTGCCATGATTCGCGATAATCCCCTTCCTCTTGTCGATGGCCAATGGGAGCGCAGAAATGGACACCATCCACTGCTCGAATCGTCAAGAGAGTAATTTCGTAGTCGAAATCGATAAAGCCTTCGACGATCACTCTCCCAGCTCCACTGCGGCCACCTTCTTGAGCGTATGCCCAAGCGCGGCTAATATCCTCTTGCGTCTTAATCACACTTTGGCCTTTACCTGATGAACTCATCACAGGCTTAACTACGCAAGGCATACCGACATGCTCAATCGCCAGTACAAAATCATTATAGTCATCAGCAAACTGATAAGGAGAGGTAGGTAAGGCAAGAGTTTCTGCGGCTAAACGGCGAATGCCTTCACGATTCATCGTCAATTGAGTGGCCGTTGCAGTGGGGACCACGTTTAAGCCTTGCGCTTCCAGTTCAACCAGCTTGTGAGTGGCAATTGCTTCAATTTCTGGCACCACGTAGTCTGGTTTTTCGAGTTCGATAATGGCTTGTAGCGCATCTCCATCGAGCATATCCAATACGTGGCTACGATGCGCCACCTGCATTGCTGGAGCGTTGGCGTAGCGATCACAGGCAATCACTTCTAAACCAAGGCGTTGGCATTCAATTGCCACCTCTTTGCCCAATTCTCCGGAACCAAGCAGTAAAACGCGGGTGGCATTTTCACGTGTAGCAGTACCAAACATAGTGAATCCTTACATTCAAGCAATAGGTAATAGCGAAAACAGCCAAAATCATACTAAAATTAAGAATAAAAGCAAACGTTTGCCTTTGTGATGAGAGATGAGTAATTTCCTGTTCGTACTGTCGATAAAGTGGTTTGTGTAATACGCAGTAAACGAACTCATATCTGTACAAAATTAAGGCTGAAATAGCAATTAATGTGCAGTAAACAGCATTCGAGAAACTGCGTTAAGAATATGAAGTAATTTCAGTCTAAAGTTTATGTGGGATTGACTAAGAAAAAGACACCTATGGCTATGAAAACTTTCTTACGTTTGCGTTTTATTACTCTACACACGAAAACTGCTCTGTTGTTTTCTGTCGGGTTGGTTGGGATCATTCTTAGCAGCTTATTTATTACTCGCCACTTTTTTTTATATAGTTTGAATGAGCTTGAATCAATTGAGATTCATCGAGATAGCAATCAAGCTCAGTCGGTCATTCAAGATCTTTTAGTACAGCAAGAAAAGCGTTCTTATGATTGGGCTTATTGGGATGAAACTTATCTGTTGCTGTTGAATGGCGACACTCAATTTGCTGAGCGCAACTTGTATCCTGATTCCCTCGATACTTTAGGTTTAGACGTTTTGGCTTTCATCACCGAATCCTCGCAATTGGTTGAATACTTATGTCGGGATATTGAACCTGGCACAAACTGTTCGTTAGTGGAACAGTTGATACGCTCACAAGGTGTGAGCGACCATTTAATTCAGATGCATCACACACTTGATGAGGATAAAACTAGCCGCTCTGGCCTCATCCGTGTGGAAAATAGTGTGTGGGTGGTGAGCCTAACTCCGGTGCGTAACAGTGAAGGTACGGCTGATGTTGTGGGGTGGATGCTATGGGGACAGCACTTAACCCGCCGTTTCCCTTCTCAGTATCAGAACCTACTAACCGCTAAAAATGACATTGTAGTTACCGATGCTCCTGTGATTTTACCTGTTAGTCATAATCAAGAAGGTATTGAAAGAGATCAAAATAATATCACGCATTACACCTTACTCAGTGATATGACAGGGCAACCTATTGGCTATCTAAAAACCTGTGCTCAGCGGCTTTACTATCAAAAAGGGAACGAAACTTTTTATTATTTGATTTTGACGATCATCATTGCGGCCGGCTTTGTCGCCGTGGCTACTTTTGCTCTGTTTCGCAGTAAGGTAGCCAAACGGTTTGAGAATTTTGAGCGTGGGATCAATCAGCTGATTGAAGAGAGTGCATTCTCTTCACAATCGAGTGATAAACAAGATGAGTTTGAACGAATTACCGAACTTGTCCGTTCGCTTGCTGCCTCATCCTCCTTGGCGGAAGATAGGCTTAAAGAGACGTTACAGAAATTTGATGCACTCTATCAAAGCCAAAATCTCGGAATGTTGCTGGTGGTTGATCGCTTCATTGTCGATGTGAACCAAGCCTTGTTGGATATGCTTTCTTATTCTAGAGATGAGTTGGTTGGAAAGGTTTTAGATGAGTTTTGTATTATACAAAATGATGTGGTGTGCAGCAGTGAATTACTCTACCAAAATATAGAACAAGGGATGCGTGAATTTGAGGGACATGTTGTTACAAAGGGTCAGCAGCGTTTAGAGTGTCTTATCGAAGCTACATTGATAGAACAACGTGGGCATCGCTCTATCATGCTATCGATTACTGATATCAGCGAGCAAAAGCAGCAAGAGCAGCTTATTTACGACCTTACCCATTGTGACCCAGTGTCAGGTTTACTTAATCGTCCAACGATGATGAGCCAAGTCCAGCCTTTGATTGACAATCCGATCGAATGTGGTGGGTTTTCCATGCTCTACCTACGGGTTAAAAGACTAAAAGAAATTTCAGAAGTATATGGACACAGTGCTTACGATATGGCCGTTAAACATTTTTCGGCTACGCTCAGAAACCGTTTCAACACGTCCATAATGGGACGAATTAGTGAATATGAATTTATGGTGTGTGAGTTGGGTAACGGGGCAACCTCTTTTTTGATTCATAGAGGCACTAAGCTTATCGATAGTTACAAGAGGAAGACTGACATTGGCGGCTTGGAACTCGATTTGAGTGTGGAAGGTGCTGTGATTGATTCACAATTGGCTATCGATTCTTTTGAAACTTTGGTTCAAAGTGGTTTTTATGCCATTCAACAAACAGAGAAAGCTGGAGCCAGTCTGGTTGTCTCTGTGACACAAGAATTGTTTGTTCATGCCCAGAAGTCGTTAGCGATCAATCGAGATCTTATCTCAGCCGTGAAAGATGGTCATATTATTGCTTACTATCAGCCGATTGTTCGTGCAGACAGTGCCGAAATCATTGGCTTTGAAGCTCTGGCTCGCTGGAAGCACCCTCAACTTGGTATGGTTTCGCCAACCGTATTTATCCCTTTGGCTGAGCAACGTAAAGTGATCATTGAATTGGGAGAGCAGATACTAGGCCAAGCCTGCCAATTTATTAGCGAACTGCAAACGCAGTCGCAATTTTCGTTGGGTAAACGGCTAAGTATTCACGTCAATCTTTCTAGCCCGCATTTCTACAGTAAAAAATTGGTCGGGTACTTATCAGTATTGATTGAAAAATATCAAATTGAACCGGGACAATTAGTGCTCGAATTGACGGAAAGTATGTTGTTGGGGGCTGAAGAAGAGACGATCAAACGCATGGATGCGATAAAAAAACTCGGTATACAGTTGGCGCTTGATGATTTTGGTACGGGCTATTCCTCGTTTAGTACATTGTGTGATTTTCCATTAGATATAGTGAAGTTAGACCAGTCTTATATTTCCACATTGGAATCCAATGACAAAGCCAAAACCTTGGTGCGCAGTATTATCAATATGTCGCAAGAGCTAGGCTTAACTACCGTGGCTGAAGGGGTTGAAACTGCTTCGCAACTGCGCAAACTCAAAGTCTGGAATATTGATGAGATCCAAGGCTTCTATTTTTACAAGCCGATGAGTAAACAAGAGGTGTTCGATAATTTGTTGGGCGGAAAGGATATGCGGTAAAACCTGCACCATCAAAAGGAAAAAATCCCCATGCGTTGGGGATTTTTCACTAGAGCGCCTAAACCACAAGATAGGAAAGAGGAATGTCTGGGTTAATTACTTCCAAGGTGGCTTGAGTATCGGCTAAATGGCTAATACTGCCATCAGACATCTCAACTAATGCGGCTGCGACAATATTATCAAAGCGTTGGCCATCCATCATTAACTGAACAAGAGCAACTTGCAATGGTGGTAAGCTTGGGTTGAATGCGGCATTTTCAGCATACGCACCGACGTAGGTTTTACCATTCTCAACTTGCAGGGCAACACCACTGAGATTGTTGGTATAGGGTGCGTAACTGCGATTTAGGCCATTAAGAGCTAAGCCAATGAGTGGGTCATCTTCGCTAGTTGTTTTGCCGTGGTTAGCGTCTGCCATTAGACCAGAATCAACACCTAAATCGGCAGGACCAAATGATTCAGGTAGGTACTCTTGCAGTGACTTCTCATCACGCTGTGGTAGCTGAATGGCAAGCGAGTCTGCGGTCGTAAGCTCATTCATAAACTGACGGCAGTGCCCACAAGGGCTGAAGTTGATGGTAATGTCAGCAACGCCTTGTTCACCTTTCATCCACGCATGGCTGATGGCACATTGCTCGGCGTGTACGGTTTGGCCCAATTGCGCACCGGAAAACTCCATATTCGCGCCAAAGTACAAACGGCCCGATAAACCTCTGACGATGGCTCCCACGTAAAAGTTTGAAATCGGTACGTAAGCATAGGCGGCCGCAAAAGGCAGCAGTGCAACGCGCAATTCCGCATCATCTGAGCCAGAAAGAGAAAGCAGTTGGTTGAACTGTTCTGGTGATAGGGTTGCGTCAAAATCGTCTGATAGCAGAATAGACGACAAAAATTCTGCAACGGGTTTTGGCGTATCCGCTAGCGCCTGTTCAATACGGCTTTTCATAATGAGTCCTTATCTATGTATTGAGGAATATTCTAGGCGAAGAATGAAATTTTACTGAGATTTAAATCACGTAATTTAATGTAACATAATTTTGGTTTTCACATTTAGAGTGAGGTCACACATGAAATCGATTACAGTCAGCCTTAAAGTGAGACACGTCTACAATCAAAACCCATGAGTAGACGTATCTTTGATTTCTGTTGGCACTCTATAGCGTGGACAACCACATTGAAAAAGCAAAAAAACTTGGAGCAAGTATCGATGTGATTACGCCGCACACGACTAATGCAAGTGAACTAAATGCTGCGTCACGTGGATCTTTTTCAGCGCAGGTTGCTGTGCCCAGCGCATGAGATACGGTGCCCATGGTTAAGCCTTTAGCAATGGGATGCGTGATGTTGAGAAGGTTATAGATAGGGTAGGCGAGAATCGCGCCAAACAGCCCTACAATGACCACTAAAACGGCGGCAATGGCTGGCTCCCCACCGAGGTTACTGGAAACTTCCATCGCAATCGGTGTGGTAACTGATTTACCCAGTAGGCTGGCGATTAAATGTATATCCGTTTGAAGATAAACAGCAATTAAGCTGGCTGTGAGCATTGACATAGCACTGCCCACCCCGCAGGCGAGGGCAATGATGCGCCAATTTGAGCGGATCTGAGGCAGTTGTTCATAGAGAGGATAAGCCAGCGCCACCACGGCCGGTTGCAACAGAAAGCTAAGCCACTGGTTATCAGCATAGTAACTGGCATAAGGGATGTTAAAAAATAGCAAGATAGGAATGATGATCACAAGGCTGAGCAGTAACGGATTCATTATGGCCGTTTTGCATTTTTTGCTGATCCAACGTGTCAGGAAAAAGACCGCAATCGTGAGCAATAACCACATCACTTATTCCCCTTTTTCAAAAAACGATCCAGCCCTAAACCCAGACAAACTAATACGATCAGCGTACCGCCCACCGCGCTGGCAAGAATCGGGATGGCGTTACTCATCAATAAATCAAAATGCTCGATTAATCCGACACTGATAGGGACAAATAAAATGACCATATAACGGATAAAAAGACTGGCACTGGGTTTTACCCATTCGACAGGCACGAGCCCACTTGCCAATAAACTAAACAGAATTAGCATTCCGATAATACTGCCCGGAATGGTGATGCCAAGCCAATGTTGAAGATTGATACCTGCCATCAGGCAAAGGAAAATCAGCCCCATAGAGACCAAATATTTTGCAATGGTATTCACAATAAAAGTCGGTGCCTTGTTGTGCCTAAACTATTTTCGGAAATGGAATCGCAGCGTGTTGGTTTGAAACCTGACAGCGCGAAAACCTCGTACATTAACTCGCGATGTCTTCGACATAACGGTAAACGGATTTTAAAATAGCCATTTTCTTTTCGTCACTGCTGTGGGTGTGAACTAAGTTCTCTAAATTGAGCATGTACTCTTCAAGGTGGCTTTCGAAATAATCACGACAGTGAGTTGCCCAACGCCTTTGCTCTTCGTCACTTAATGTCAATGGGTAATGGCGAGCGCGGTAGCGAAACAGCAAGGGTTCGATGCGCTTATCGCTAAAACTAATGTCTAATGCGGCGAGGTTGACAGGGTCAGCTTGGCGAATGATCTCCATCGCCGCTTTGTCGGCGGGAGAGAAGAAACCGTCGTAGAGTTGAGTATCGACATCGTCACTGTGCTTATATTCTCGCTCAATTGTGTAGAGGCCAATCAGCCTTTCTCTGATCTCAGGGTACTGCTTGATGAGCGCTAAGTGTTCAAGGCACAGGTTTCTATCGACCCCGATATGGTCTGCATTTTCGGCCGTTAATGTTTTGGCCGGCGCAAGGATAGGGCATTTATTGAGATGCACTAATTTGATGGGCACTGGCAATTCATCTTCTGCCAACTCTTCGCGTTTGGTATATAGACGTTGATGCAGTTCTTCGCTGCTTAAATCGATCAGGGGTTGAGGGTTTTTGGCAAGGTCCACCACAATAACCGCATTTTGATTGGTGGGATGCCAAGCAATCGGCACGATCCAACTGGTGTATTGGCATTCTCGGCCTAACATACCCGATACGTGCATTAAAGGTGTCATGTTGACGATATCAATCAGATCATTGAGTTTGCGTTTATGGCGCATGTTAAAAAAGTAATCAAACAACTTGGGTTGGGCGGCTTTTACTTTTTTGGCCAGCTCAATGGTGGCGATAACATCGGCCATAGCATCGTGGGCATTTGCGTGTTCGATGCCATTGGCAACCGAGAGATGCTCCAACTTAAAACTGGTAAAGCCTTCGTCATTTTCGGGCCAGTTGATGCCTTCTGGACGTAGCGCATGGCAGGCGCGCATCACATCAAGTAAATCCCAGCGTGAATTGCCGTTTTGCCAGCTCCAAGCATACGGATCAATGAAATTACGATAGCAAGTGTAACGCGTTACTTCATCATCAAAACGAATACTGTTGTAACCAAGACTGGTGGTGTTGGGTGTGGCGAGTTGTTGATGAATTTTGGCGATAAATTCAGGCTCTGGCAAGCCTTGGGCCACCGCTTTTTGTGGTGTGATACCCGTAATAAGCGCCGCTTCTGGAGAAGGCAAATAGTCCGTTGGTGGTTGGCAATAGATAACCAGTGGTTCGCCAATAATATTAAAATCCATATCGGTGCGAACGCCCGCAAATTGGCTCGGACGATCTTTCGCAGGGTTGACTCCCCACGTCTCATAGTCGAGGAAAAAGAAAGTAGGCGGGTGCTCTTGTCGCATTCGATAGTATCCAGTCGCTGAAATTTAAGGTTTATTAGACCATTGCCTGTGTGACATAGCAATGTGCGAAGCATGCTCTGATGAGGATTTGAAATGAAAAAGCCGGCGCATTGGCACCGGCTTGGAGAAAAACGAGAACGTTCGATACTTTCTAGGCTTGCTGTTCTTGAACTTGTACCTGTTTACCGTTCAGTAAGCGGCTGGTAATGGTACCTGCCGTCATTGAGCCTGAAACGTTCAACGCGGTGCGGGCCATATCAATCAACGGTTCAATGGAGATAAGCAGTGCTGCAATCGTCACTGGTAGGCCCATCGCTGGTAGCACGATTAAGGCTGCAAAAGTAGCACCGCCACCGACGCCGGCAATACCAAATGAGCTGATTGCGATAATAGCCACTAGCGACAAAATAAAGTGCACGTCCATTGGATTAATACCGACGGTAGGAGCAACCATCACTGCGAGCATGGCTGGGTAAATACCAGCACAGCCGTTTTGACCAATAGTGGCACCGAATGAAGCCGATAGGTTGGCAATTGCTGGTGGTACGTTCAGCTTAGTGATTTGCGCTTCTACATTAAGAGGAATGGTTGCCGCTGAGCTACGTGAGGTGAACGCGAAGGTCAACACTGGCCAAATTTTTTGGAAATACTCTTTAGGGCTAACGCCTACAAAAGAAACCAATATACCGTGCACCACAAACATCAATGCAATGGCGACATAAGAGGCGACAATAAAACCGAGCAAACTCAGAATATCGCCCGTACTTGATGTCGCGACAACTTTCGCCATCAAAGCCGCAATACCATAAGGGGTTAGTGCCATCACCATTTTTACGAGGCGCATCACAATCGACTGTATCGCTTCGACAAAGGTGCGGATTGGCGTTTCTAGCTCGGCTTTCTCTGACATTACTTTACGCGCCGCAATACCCGTTAGTACGCCAAAAATAACCACAGCGATGATCGAGGTTGAGCGAGCACCGGTTAAGTCGGCAAAAGGATTGGTCGGAATAAAGCTTAATAACATTTGAGGAATAGTTAAATCACTCACAGTAGCGGCGCGGCTTTCTAGTACAGCAATACGCGCCGTTTCACGGCTGCCTTCAACGAGGCTGTCAGCTGTTAAACCAAAAGCTTGGGTGACAAAAATACCGATCAATGCCGAGACTGCGGTCGTCAGCAGTAAGATAGAAATGGTCAGGCCAGAGATTTTACCGAGCGAGCCACCTTTATCGAGCTTCACAACCGCAGCGATCATCGACACCAGCACCAAAGGCATAATCACCATTTTTAGCAAACCAACATAGCCGTTACCGACGACGTTGACCCAGCCTAATGTTTCCTTGATAGCCACATGTCCTTCACCAAGAACTACTTGTAGAGCAAGGCCAAATGCGCTGCCTAGGATTAACCCAAGTAGCACTAAGCGTGAAAGAGTGTGAGACTTTTTCTGCTGTCCGAAGAGAAAAAACAGAATGCCAATAAATACTGCGAGTGCGGCAATGGCTGCAACTGACATGATGCGACACCTTAAAAGTTGTGTACCCATGATTACGTTGATCGCCGATGAGCGATGTAGTCGATAATGCTAGGTAAAAGGGGAATAAAAGCGATGAAACGCAACCATATCTTTTAACGTAGGTTAATCCAAAGACAAAATCAGCATGATTTAGAACAAATGGTTATCAATCTTTCTATTGTGCTGGTAAATGAACCGATCGGTGAGTTATTTAAGCAAGTCATTGATACTTCTTGAGCAAGGCAAGCATGTCGCTAGAGTGCAAAATATCTATGGCGTGTGGTTGTATCTGAAAGAGGCAATAGAGCATAGCGCTTGCAACATCTTGCGCGGAAATGGGGATAAAATTGCGTAAGCGCCCTAGTAGCAGAGGGTGCAATAGAGTCAGAATCACTCGTACCCATTTTTCATCCGTTCGCTTGTTTTTCCGAATGCCAGTTAGAGGCCCAGGCCTGACGAAGGTCACTTGTTCAAAACCCATTCGGCGAATGGTTTCTTCCATTCTCCCTTTGCATTGTAAGTAATGAGATCGAGAGCGAGCTTTGGCACCTAAGCTCGAAACGATGGCGATGCGCTTGACACCCAATGTCTTCATTGTTTGAGCAACTTGACAAACCAACTCATAGTCTACTTTCTCCAGCCCCTGCTTTGAACCCGCTTGCTTACGGGTAGTCCCTAGTGCGATGAGACCAAGCTGGGGAGGGACAAAACTTTCATCCCAGTGCGTGATTTGCAGCTGCGGATGAATGATTTCTTGCAACTTTGGGTGTTGGATTTCGGTGCTTTTTCTGACTAAAGAATAGATTTGAGAGACGGCTTGCTCTTCTAGCATAATGGCTAAAGCATGCTGCCCAACGAGACCGGAAGCGCCAGCAATAATCATAGTTTTGTGTCGCTTATCCATCGTTTTCTCCTTTTTACCTTGCAGTGATTGTATGCAGTGCTGCTTACTTATGGCAGTGTATTCTTTCGCTTTCATCGTATTCAACCATTTATAAGCACCGATTTTAGAAATAATGCTTTAGTGACATTGCATCTTTATCGCTATTAACTAAATTTTTAGTGTAGGTAACTAAAAGAAATGAGCTGCTGTCAAATACAGAGATAAGGCGTAATAACAATGAAAATAAAATCTAAACTGTTGCTCAGCTTGATTTCGGCGACCATTATCCCTGTTGCTATTGTTTCAACGGTAATGGTGACGAATTTACGTTCACAAGCCGTTAGTGATTTTATTGAACAAAGTCATGGAGAAATGAGTCAGGTTGATAATGCCATTGCCATCTATTTTTCTGGCATTGAACAAAATGTGAAAATGTTAGCCAACTCACCCGCGTTGCAAAAAGTGGACAGTTCCATTACCCGTTATATCGACAAAATAGCTGAACCGATGACCCCAGATAGCAATGGAATGGTGGAGCGTGGAATTTATGAAGCGCTTTACCTTATGGGTGAGGCGCACAAAGGTTATTCGTACGTTTACATGGGAACCAAAGAGGGCGGATATATACAATGGCCGACGGGTAAGGCGTCGGACAATTATGATCCTAGAGCTCGCCCGTGGTACAAAACGGCGATGTCTAGTCCAGGCGAGATAAAACGCACTCAAGCCTATTATTGGGAGCCTGATGACGCCACGATTGTGAGCAATGTTTTGTCCTTTAATGCTGCTGGTACCCCAAATGCTGGGGTGGTTGCGATTGATGTTTCGCTAAAAACACTGACGGATATCGTGAAGAAGATAAAATTAGGCGAAACCGGATACATTATGATGGTTGAGGATAGCGGTAACGTCTTGGTGGATGCTAAGTACCCAGAGAACAATTTTCAATCCCTTGACTCCTTAGCTGCTGCATACAAAACGATAGGTCAAACATCCTCTGGTTTTATCAATATCGAAATTGGCGGTGTGGAATATATGGCTAATGTCATGAATTCCGAAAAGTTAGGTTGGAAGTTCGTTGGCCTGATTACTACCGAAGAAGTTATGGCAGAAAGCAATAGCTTGATCAAATACATTTTAGCGATTGTTTTTGTGTTGACAGTGATTTTCATCATTGGCGCACTTTTTTTAGCGGGGTTGATCGCCAAGCCGCTTAGTTTAGTTTCAAACGGCTTACAAGAGATAGCTGAAGGTGAAGGTGATTTAACCAAGGAATTGATCATTCGTTCGAACGATGAAACGGGTCAATTGGCTGTGTATTTCAACGCATTTTTGAAAGCCATTCGATTACTTGTACAGCAAATAGGCCATGCAGGAGAACAGATGGGGGAATCGGCGCAAAGAGCGGCAACAATATCGGAAGACTTGTCAGCCGTTTCTCAACGACAGAAACAAGCGGTTGAGATGGTATCAACGGCGTTTAATGAAATGGTGTCTACTGCCAATGAAGTAGCAACGCTATGCAGCTCGGCAGCCCAGGCTGCTGATGACAGTCAGCAATTAGTGAGTCAAGGCCAGCAAAATATCCACACCGCCGTCTCTAGTGTCAATCAGTTAGCCGATTATATTTCAACGTCTTCAACCACGATTCAAGAGTTAGAAAATGATAGCCAAGGTATCACTGCAATTTTAGATACCATTCGTGGCATTGCTGAACAGACCAACCTGTTGGCTTTAAACGCTGCGATTGAAGCGGCTCGTGCAGGGGAGCAGGGAAGAGGTTTTGCTGTTGTTGCGGATGAGGTTCGTGCGCTCGCAAAACGTACGCAAGATTCAACCGAAGAAATCAACGGCTTAGTGGTACGTTTGCAAAATAGGACCAAAGAAGTCGCAGAACAGATGACCGTGAGTTTAAATGCGTCACGGAAAACCGTGACAACGACTGAGTCGGTCAACGATAGCTTTACTGGCATCTATCAGTCAGTATTGTCGATTCACGATATGAATACTCAAATCGCAACGGCTGCCGAAGAGCAGCACCTAGTCGCAGAAGAAATTAATCGTAATATTCATCAAGTACAAGAAGATACTCATAAAGTTGATGATGTATCGAGCCGAGCTCTACTGAACTCACAAAATCTCGCGAGTTCAGCTGATGATCTGAATAATTTAGTGAGTAAGTTTAAGACCCAGTAATTTCTGGGGAGATTTTTTATACCTAACCCATTTGAAGGAGAGAAAGTTAACCACTGACTTGTTGTTCCCATAAACGTGCGTAAAGTCCTGCACGTGCGAGCAACGCTTCGTGAGTACCTTGCTCGGCCACTTGCCCATCTTCGATGACGATAATGTTATCGGCATGACGAATCGTCGATAACCGATGTGCAATACTGATCACCGTTCGATCATGGCAAATGGTTTCCATGTTGCTCATGATGGCCGCCTCTGACTGATAATCGAGCGCTGAAGTCGCTTCATCAAGCAGTAAGATTTTTGGGTTAACTAACAATGCGCGAGCCAGTGCAATGCGTTGACGTTGCCCGCCAGATAAGTTGGCACCTCTTTCTCCTACTTGTTGTTCAAACCCTTGTGGCAGCGCTTCAATAAAGTTTAACGCACCAGCAAGCTTTGCAACGTTTATCAGATCTGCATCGCTTGCATCGGGTTTACAAAGACGAATATTGTCGGCAACGCTGCCTGCAAATAGCATGCTTTCTTGTAGCACCACACTCATGCTGCGCCTTAATGAGACCGGATCTGCAATGGCGAGATCCATACCATCGACTAAGACTTGCCCATGCAAAGGTACATAAAGACGCTGTAGCAGTTTCGTTAATGTACTTTTGCCTGATCCGGAAGGCCCGGTAATACCGATAAATTGCCCCGGAGCGATGGTCAACGAGAGATTCGCTAAGACTTCCGGTGCATCGATATGATAACGGAAGCGAACATTTTTAAACTCAATGCCTCCTTGAACAGAAGGGATGGAAGCAAGGCCATCTTTACTATTTTCAGCCGGTTCGTTAAGAATGTCGCCTACGCGACGCAAGGCTACTAAGGTGTGCTGGAAATCTTGCCACACTTGCGCAAGTCGCAAAACGGGTTGAGTAACATGCCCTGCTAGCATATTGAAGGCGACCAATTCACCGGGGGTGAGCTGCCCATTGAGCACTAAATTGACTCCCCACCAAAGTAAAATGGCAGCGGCTATTTTCTGCACTAAGGCAATCAATTGCCCAGCAATTAAACTGGCTTTTTGGGCTGAAAACGCGCATTCAATTTGTCGACTGAGTATTTGCTGCCACCGTTCTAAAAATCGAGCTTCCGTTGCGGTTGTCTTGATTGTTTCTATACCCGTTATCGATTCAGTCAGGAAGGTGGTTGTCTCTGCTTCTGCGTCATACTCTGTCGTTACCTTGTGACGAACCCAAGGTCCAATACCTAACCACAGCAGAAAATAAATCACTAATGAACCGATAATCAGCCCGGTGAGCGCTGGCGCATAATGAAACATCACACCAATAAAGAGGGTGATAAAAATGAGATCCAAGAGCAGCATTAAGGTTGAGCCCGTCAAAAACTGACGTATTTGCCCCATTTCCCGTACGCGGGCGATGATCTGCCCGGTTTGACGCTGCTTGAAATAACTTAATGGAAGATTAATCAAATGCCGATACAATCGCCCCGATAGCTCTGCATTGACTTGACTAGAAAGATGACCAAAAACCGTATTGCGCAAATAACTGTAAAGAGGTTCAGCAATGGCCAGCGCAAGCATAGCCAGCGCTAAAACGTGCAAACTCGACAAACTTCGCCCCACAAGAACCTTATCAATAACGGTTTCAAAAAGTTTGGGACCAAACAGGGCAAACAGTTGCAGCACAATCGAATACAGAAACACATCACGTAGCTGTTTTGACTGACGAAGTACCGAAGGCATAAACCAGCGGAGGCCAAAAGCGACATCGCTTGGCTCTATACTCTGCTCAATCAGTAATAAGACCTCATAACAGGAACTTGACGATCCTTGCGCCAACGGAAACTCGAAATAGCGCTGTTTAATGGGATCGTACAAGGTCCAACCATACTCGTTTAGCGCATGAATGACATGCCACTGCTGACGGATTTTGACCAATGCAGGTAGCGGGATTGGCTCGCTTCCTCTGACGGTGATCATTCGGCTTTTCAGACCAATAGATTGAGCGGCTCGCTGAATGTCGAGAGCACTGAGCTCATTTTCGGCAACGCCTAGTGTATGAATCAGTTGTGATGGCGTGACTTTCTTATCAAACGAAAGGCTGGCAAACGAGAGGGCCGCTAATGCGCCATGGCTTTCTTGATCATGAACCGTTGAGACGGTGTTGGTTAAGGTATCCACTCTATTTTTCTCGCAATGCTTCAGCTTGATATTCTCGGATTGGGCTGAGTAGATAATCGATGATCCGACGTTGGTCGGTTTTAATCTCAGCCACGACAGACATACCGGGCAATAAGGCAACAGAGGTACCATCGACCTCAATTGTATGGTTTAACAATTGCACTTGAGCGGGAAAAACCAACCCAAGTTGCTCATCCATTGTCGAGTCTCTAGAAACGTGAACCAATGTTGCCGATAAGGTGCCGTAACGCGTATAGGGAAAGGCATCAATTTTCAACGTCACGGGTTGGCCAGCATAAATAAAGCCAATGTCTTTATTGAGAATTTTAACTTCGGCGACTTGTACCGAATCGTCAGGCACAATAATCATCAAATTTTGTGCTGGTTGTAAGACTGCCCCAAGGGTGTGAACACTCAATTGCTGTACAGTGCCAGTGACAGGAGAGCGAACCACTTGTAATCCTTCATGTTCGCGTACTTTGTCCAGTTCATGTTGCAGCGCTGAGAGTTGTAGGTGTGCTTGCTGACTTTTGTCTTGCCACTCTCTGGCTTTTTGCGCACGCAGCGCTTTTAAACGCTCTTCTAGGTTGAGATATTGCTTTTGCAGCACATGTTGTTGTGATGTTTGCTGGGCTAACGCTCGTTCGGATTCTAATAACTCTTTTTCCTGCTCCAGATACTGCACTTGACCGATCAAACGCTGTTGTTTGAGCTTTTTTTGAGCATCAAGGCGCTGAGTAATATTACTCACTAACTGCTTTAAGCCTCTGATATCGACCTCAAGTGAGGACTGGGAAGCAAGATTGACCTGCATTTCAGCACGCAAGTTTTCCAACACCGATGTGAATTCGTTCTTTTCAGTATCAAAGCTGTCGATGACCTCTTGCTGTGCCGAAGGTGCCAATGCCAAATACAGGGGATGTTGAGCTAGATCAGCCTTGCCACGCAAAGCTTGATACTTTAGAAATTCATGGGTTTGATAGCGTATTTGATGACGCAAACGTTCAATATCTTGGCTAACGCCTAACGTGTCCAGAGTCAGTAAGGGCATCCCTTTTTCGACACGTTCGCCGTCTGCTATATGGATTTGTGCTACTCGGCTTTGTTCGTAAGATTGGATCACTTGCGAGCGCCCAGGGACTAACAGCCGCCCGTTTGCGGTCGCTTGGATATCCAATTTCCCCCAATAGGTCCAAAGTAAGGTGAGCAGTAACCCTACACTTAGCGTGATGGCGGTGATGCGAGCAAACGGAGAGGGTGGGCTCTGCTGTAGAGCAAGATGGCCGGGTAAAAACTCAAAGTAGCCGTTCGTTTTCGGGCGCTTAGAGCGAAGCTTCTTTAACTGAGAGATCATACTCGCTCATCCTCTTGTTTTAATGCTTGTTGCAGTTGCCACAACTGGAAATATTTGCCTTGCTCTGCGAGAAGTTGTAGATGCGTGCCTTGCTCTGCAATCTCACCTTTTTCCAGCACGATAATTCGGTCACACTCTCTTACCGTAGAGAGGCGGTGTGCGATGGTAATAACGGTACGCCCGGCGGCAATTTGCTCCATATTGGTTTGAATGATGGCTTGTGATTCATCATCTAAAGCGCTGGTGGCTTCATCAAGAATTAAAATCTTAGGGTCTGCAAGCAGCGTGCGGGCAATGGCTAAACGTTGTCGTTGTCCGCCTGAAAGTGACTGCCCCCCTTCGGCTAAAATCGTGTCGTAACCCAGTGGCAGCTTTAAAATAAACTCATGAGCGCCCGCTAATTTTGCCGCTTGCACAATCTCATCCAAGTTGGCTTGTGGCTTTGAATGGGCAATGTTGTCACTAACACTTTTACTAAAGAGAAAGTTCTCTTGTGATACCACCCCCAACTGGCAACGCAATTCATGAACACCGATCTGTTTGAGTGAGGTGTTATCGAACATGATTTGGCCTGATTCAGGGCTGTACAGCTTGAGTAAAAGCCGAGCCAAGGTGCTTTTTCCCGACCCCGAGCCACCGACCACACCAATTTTCTCACCCGCTTGGATATTGAGTGAAAGCTGATTGATGGTCAGCGGTAAATCGGGTTGATAACGGAAACTCACCTGATTGAGAGTGATCGCACCTTGCAGCTGTAGAGGATGGCTGGCTTGCTGCTGCTCGGTGGGCAAATTGAGTAGGTCGGAAAGTTTATCGACTGCAATTTGCGCTTGTATAAATTGCCCCCACAGCTCGACGAGCCGGGCAAGAGTTTGTGCAACATGACTGGCGAGCATGTTAAAAGCGATCAGTTGACCTATGGTCATTTGTAACGCGAGCACTTCTGATGCGCCAATCCATAGTAGAAAGACGCTCGCTATTTTTTGGATGAACTGCACTGCGTGGCTAGAGCGGTTATTCCACTGCTGAACCACATAGTTGCTCGATATCATCTGTTCGGTTTGAGTATCCCAACGTCGAATAAAGCGAGGTTCAGTCGCTAAGCTTTTAATGGTATCACTCCCCGCGACGGTTTCAGTTAGAAACGAAGTGTTGTGCGCCATATGGGTAAATTGTTGTTCAATCGCTTGTTGCAGCCTTGGGGTTAGCCACCAAGCCAAAAAGAGATAACACGGCAGTGTGGCCAATACCAATAAGGTTAGCCCGCCAGAAAGTAAGCTCATCACATAGAAAAAGATCACGAGAAAAACGAGATCAATCGTGAGGGTAAACATCGAACCTGTGATGAACTCGCGTATGGTATCGAGCTCTCTTACTCGAGTCACAATCGCCCCAACTTGCCTTGATTTGAAAAACAGCAGCGGTAAACCAAACAGATGGTGAACCAATTTAATGCCAAGCTTAATATCAATGCGGTTAGCGGTATGAGCATATTGATATTCGCGTAAACCGCGTAGCAATACCTCAGCTATTCCAGAAATAACTAAGACGAACACTAAAACATCGAGTGTCGAGTGGGCTTGATGCACTAATACTTTGTCCATCACGACTTGGAAAAATAGCGGTGTAATAAGTGCAATAACTTGCAGTACGAAAGAGAATAAAACAATCTCAGCGATTAAATGTTTATGTTGCGATAATTCAGGTAAGAACCAACGAATATCAAAAGAGGATTGCTTTTTTTTGATATCTAGCGTTTTTCCATTCCAATTCTGTTTTAAATAGCTTGCATCTACTACTTTTGGGGTATCTGAGTCACATGGATGAATTAAACATTTATCCTGTTCAACTTTAGCCAAAATAAATGGGTGATTATTTTTGTTAAATAAAATAATCGGTTTCTTTATTTTAGCAATTCCAGTAAAAGACTTCACTTTATTAGTAGTGACTAAATAATTTCTTCCTTTTAAATCTTTTATTATTGAATCAATTGCATTAGATGGCGTTTCATTAGAAATATCTAATTTTATCTCACGAATTCCGATCAGCGGTAAGTAGACTGATAAGCAATGTAGCATGGATTTTTTTTCATTTAAATCAGTCATATATTTGATTCTTTAAGGGCCAAAAGATAAAAGGGTGGCTGATTATATCATTAATATCAATGAATGCTCAAATATTACCTGGTCTGACTTGCTGGTATTATTTTTTAAGATTTTTATTATCAATGGGTTATGGTCTATTGCGTTTGTGTTTCTTTAATTAACTCATAAGTTTTCGTTATTATGTGGTTGCGTGCTGTTGAAATGCTATATAATATAAAAAATGATTTTTTGGTTATCGTTACTCCTTTTAAAAGCAACTGCTTTTATGAGCCACTGCTTTTATAAGAGGATTTGTTTTATTTTTAAATTATGAGGTGATTTATTTATGTCTGAGAAATTTGTCCAAACAGTATCGAGTGTTAATTATAACAAAGGTGTTTTCTCTCTCTATTTTGTTGGACAGAATCAATCCAACATGGCAAACGGTATTATGGCGGAAAGTGATACGGACTTAGAGCTAAAAGAAGTGATTCATATGCCTGCTTCTGGTTTTATGTATATGGTTTCGATGGTTAAGAATATGCTTGAAGATCCTCGTATGAACGAAGAGTTAGAAAAATTAATTGCCGCAGGTTTTCTACCATCACCGAGTGAAGCACCTCAAGAGAACGAGAGTGGTATTGAGCCTGCTAAAAAACGCGTGACACGCACGAAAAAATAAAAGGTGGCTTAGCGTATGTTGATTCAAAATCACGCGGCGAAACTGGATCGTGCAATGATGCAGAAAATGATGGGTGGGATTCTTCTGCTCAGCCAATATTCTCCTCTGCATCAGCGGTATCTTATCAGTGAATGGCAGCAACGGATTATGCCATCATTTGAGTTAAATCAGTTTTGCTATTACGAAGATGAACAAGGAGGTCCAATTGCATTTTGTAATTGGGCGTTTTTGTCTGAGCAAGTGAGAGAGTTGCTATTGTCCGGTGAACGAGAAATCGAAGCCGCTGACTGGCGCTCTGGTGATCATATCTACATTCCTGAAATGCTTGCTCCTTTTGGTCACGGACGTCAAATCGTCAATGACTTACGACAGCGTGTTTTTTTGCCGTGGAAAGGGCAAAAAGTGTGTACTGTCCGCGGAAAAATCGATACGCAAAACGACCGCTGTATCCGTAAGGTACAGTGGTTTTCTATTTAAATAACAATAAGAGCCACAGTCTATGGGAAAACCATTTTGGAGAAGTGTCGAATACTTCTTCACCGGAAATTATTCCGCCGACGATGGAAATAACGACATTGTTGCCATCGGTATGGGCGGCAAAATTCATGCTTATGGCGGAGATGATCATATTCATCTGGGGTCGCTCGGAGCCACGGTATATACCGGTTCAGGTAACGATACGGTATCGGCGGGGGCCGGCTATCTAAAAGTTGAGGATACAACGGGGAACCTGATCGTTCGAGGCGCTGCGGGTTATGCTAATATCAAGAAAAACGGAGACGGTAATCTCTCATTTTCAGGTGCTGCTGCTGGTGTAGACATTGGTCATGACGGCCAGCATGGCAACATCAGCTACGCAGGTGCTGCGGCTTACAACCACATTAAGCGGCAAGGGTCATCAGGCCATGTTTCTTTCCAAGGTGCTGGTGGCTACAACGCTATCTGGCATGAAACCAATCATGGAAACTTGAGTTTCGAAGGTGCAGGTGCGGGCAATAAAATCGATCGTACTTGGTTTAACCAGTATCAAGGATCTCAAGGTGATGTGCGTTTTGTCGGCGCGGGAGTTGCTAACAGTATTAGCTCACGTGTTGAAAGCGGTAACCTGCACTTTAGTGGAGCTGGTGCGGATAACCATTTGGTTCGCAAAGGCAAGGTTGGGGATATTACCCTAGCGGGTGCCGGGGCATCCAACCGAATTGAGCGTACGCACAATGCGAACGATGTGTATACCGAAACACGCGGTAATATTCGCTTCGAAGGTGTGGGTGGTTACAACAGCCTTTACTCTGATGTGGCACATGGTGATATTCACTTCTCGGGCGGCGGTGCTTATAACACCATTACTCGTAAAGGTAGTGGCGGCGACTTTGATGCTCAAGGTATGGAATATGCCAAAGCGGATGAGATCGTTCTCACTGCCGCACAGATGCACGGTTTATCGATTGATAACGGCAACAAGTTCCATGCGGTTAACGCCGTAAAATCAGAGCGAGAGCCCAATACCTATTTGTTTGCTATTGCAGATGGTCATTACACCAAAATCAACAAAATCCGTCTCTATAACGATGCCGAATCCGGCAAACTCAAGTACTACTCAGAGGCGTGGTTCAAGCAGGGTAATCACTTAACCGATCTTGCTCATTCCGATGTTTCTTCTTCAGGTGGCTTTGAGTCCAATCCAGTCAACGGTGGTTGCACCCTTTCTAATATTGCCATTGAACATCAGCAATCAGTGACTGTTCATGCGGTTGAGAAAAGCTTGACTGAATATGAGTGGGTGACTTACGCCAATGGTGTGGTGATTGATGCGAAAGATGTATCATTGTCGGATGCAAAAATGGGTGGTTACGCCATTTTTGCTGATGGTACTAAGGTTGATGTCAAAGCGGTAAAATCAAACCGCAAACCCAACACTTATGTTTACGCTAAAATGCTGGGACAACACACGAAAATCGTTGTGGTTGAACTGGCGAACGATGCCGAAACCGGCGCGCTGAAATATCAAGCTCGCTCTTGGTATAAAGAAGGTGATCACACTGCCAATTTAGCTAACCAAGATATTTCGTCTGCGTATGGATATCACGCAATGGACAAAGAGGGTTACTCGCTCAGCGACTTGCATTACAGCGTTAACACGGTAAGAAGTACCAGCGAAACCGTGGCTGATATCGATGAATCCACAGATCAAACCTTATTCAAACCCGTAAGCGATAGCGGTGAAAGCTCTGGCGATATTCATTTCAATGGTGTCGGTGGCGGTAACGTTATTAAATCCAACGTAACACGCGGTCATGTTTACTTTAACGGTGGCGGTCTTGCCAACGTGATCCTGCATAGCTCTCAGTTCGGTAACACTGAATTTAACGGTGCTGGCGCGGCTAACGTGATTGTCAAAAGTGGCGAGGAAGGGGATCTTACCTTCCGCGGTGCGGGTTTGGCGAACGTGTTGGTTCACCAAAGTAAGCAAGGCAAGATGGATGTTTACGCGGGCGGCGCGGTAAACGTATTGGTTCGTATTGGCGATGGTCAATACCTTGCGCATTTGCTGGCTTACGGCAATATTTCCGTGCACAAAGGTAATGGTAACAGCCGTGTCGTCATGCTCGGCGGTTACAACACCCATACCCAAATTGGCTCTGGCAACGGCTTGTGGTTAGCGGCGGGCGGCTTCAACGTGATGACGCAAGTGGGTAAAGGTGATGTAGCATCGGTACTGGCTGGCGGCGCGAACGTGCTCACCAAAGTGGGTGACGGCGATCTAACCGCAGGTATGCTGGGCGGCGCAAACGTGATTACCCACATCAGCGGCGACAACGAAACCTCGAACACCACAGCGGTAGCCCTAGGCGGAGCCAACATTCTCACCAAAAAAGGCAAAGGCAACACCCTTGCTGTGATGGGCGGAGGCGCTAACGTACTTACCCATGTCGGTGATGGCACCACAACTGGCGTAATGGTAGGCGGCGCGAACATCCTAACGAAAGTCGGGAATGGCGACACGACAGGCATTATGCTTGGTGTTGGCAACGTGCTAACGCATGTTGGTGATGGCCAAACCCTTGGTGTAATGGGCGCCGCAGGCAACATCTTCACTAAAGTGGGCGATGGAACATCCATTGCAGTCATGATTGGGGCAGGCAATATCTTTACCCATGTGGGCGAAGGGAATGCTTGGGCACTGATGGGCGGCCTTGGTAACGTCTTTACCAAAGTGGGCAACGGTGATGCTCTCGCGTTAATGGTGGCCGAAGCTAACGTCTTCACCCATATCGGTGATGGCATGTCGGTGGCGCTTATGTTAGCCAAAGGCAACATAGCAACTAAAGTCGGTAATGGAACCACACTTGCAGCTATGGTGGGTAACGCTAATATCTTTACCCATGTAGGTAGCGGCAGCACGTTTGCGGCGATGATTGGCCAAGCCAATATCATGACCAAAGTGGGCGATGATCTCACCGCTGCGCTGATGGTCGGTAAAGCAAACATCTACACGCATGTCGGCGATGGAACTAGCTTAGGAATATTTGCGGGCGAAGTGAACGTGATGACCAAAGTCGGTAACGGCACAACGCTGGCGGCGATGTTCGGTAAAGCCAACATTATGACCCATGTCGGCGATGGTCTAACGGGCGTGTTAGCACTGGGCGAAGCCAATATCGTCACCAAAGTGGGTGATGATTTCATGGGTGTTGTGGCCGCGGCGAAAGCCAACGTCGTGACTCATGTCGGTGATGCAACCACCGCCGCTGTATTGGCGGGTAAAGGCAATATCCTCACCAAAGTGGGCGAAGGCACCACGGTAGGTTTGTTGATTTCCGATATCGGCAACGTGATGACTCATGTCGGAGATGGCACGACCATTGGTATTGCCAAGGGCAAGGCAAACATTATTACCAAAGTCGGTGATGGCTTGGGTGTTAACGTGGCTTGGGGTCAAGCTAACGTGTTTACTCATGTAGGTGATGGAGATCGCTATAATTTTGCCAAAGGTGAAGCCAACGTCATCAGCAAAGTGGGCGATGGTCAAGAAGTCTCTGTCGTGCAAGGTCAAGCCAATATCATTACCCATGTGGGTGATGGTGATGATTATACCGGTGCTTGGGGTAAAGCCAACGTTATCACCAAAGTGGGTAATGGCCGAAATGTTGTGCTAGCCAAAGGTGAAGCCAACATCGTGACTCAAGTGGGTGATGGCGATAGCTTTAACGCACTTTGGAGTAAGGGCAACATCGTCACCAAAGTCGGTGATGGTATGCAGGTGACCGCCGCGAAAGGTAAAGCGAACGTAACGACTCGAGTGGGAGATGGCCTAAACGTCACCGCCGCTTATGGGGATGCCAATATTAACACCGTGGTTGGTGACGGTATTTCGGTCAATGTTGCTTGGGGCCAATACAACGTCAATACCAAAATCGGCGATGGTTTGAACGTCGCGGTCATGAAAGGTAAAGCCAACGCTAATATTCATGTTGGTGATGGTTTAGGGGTTAATGCTTCTTACGCTCAAAACAACGTGGCGATCAAAATCGGTAATGGTGATTTCTACAGTTTGGCGGTCGCGTCGAGCAACACCAGTAGCAACAAGCTCTCAGCCCTGTTTGATAACATCAAGCAAACCGTACTTGGTGTAGGTGGTAGCCAAGCAATCAACTACTTAGTGCAAGGCGATGAAGCATCATCATCCGGCACGCATAAAGGCCGTGGTGCGATTGCGACACCTGAAATCACCAAGCTGGATGGCTTCCAAATGGAGGCGATTGAAGAAGTGGGCTCTGATTTGGGTGATAGCCTTACAGGCAGTGTCACTAAGGTAGATACCCCAGATCTCAACAAGATGCAAAATGCGCTCGACGTTGACGGCTCTTCTGATCAAACTCAAGCTCCGAATCTCATTGTGAATGGTGATTTTGAGCAAGGTGATCAAGGGTGGAAATCGACACACGGTGTTGAAGCTTCTCATTCGGGCAACGTCTATGGCGTGAATGGTGAAGGGCACGGCGCACGTGTGACGGAACTGGATACCTACACCAACACCAGTCTCTATCAAGATCTGACCGATCTTACGGAAGGCGAAGTCATTGCTGTGAGCTTTGATTTTGCAAAACGTGCAGGTCTATCGAATAACGAAGGCATTGAAGTTCTTTGGAACGGCGAAGTCGTCTTCCCATCGTCTGGTGACGCCTCTGCTTGGCAGCAAAAAACCTTAAAACTGACCGCACATGCCGGCAGCAACCGTATCGAATTCAAAGGAACAGGCCATAATGATGGGTTGGGCTATATCTTAGATAACGTAGTTGCGAAATCAGAAACGCCACAGCAAACTAATGCGGTGAGTGAGCATGCAACGCAAAATCAAGCGTCGCAGAATGCCCTATCAGACAAAGAGCGCGCAGAAGCGGATCGCCAGCGTCTAGAACAAGAAAAGCAGAAACAGCTCGATGCCGTCGCAGGTTCGCAAAGCCAACTGGAATCTACCGACCAACAAGCGTTAGGAAATAACGGTCAAGCTCAACGTGATGCGGTGCAAGAAGAATCAGAAGCTATCACGGCTGAGTTGACAAAACTGGCGCAAGGTCTTGATGTGCTTGATAGCCAAGCAACGCATACTGGCGAGTCGGGCGACCAATGGCGTAACAATTTTGCCGGTGGCTTGCTTGATGGTGTTCAAACCCAATTGGACAACGCAAAACAGGTTTCTGGTGAGCAGATTGCTGCCGCGAAACAGACGCACGCGGACAATCAAAACAAAGTCAAAGATTCGGTTGAACAATCGGAAGCGGGCGTCGCAAAAGGTGAGCAAAACCTGGCGGGTGCAGAGCAAGACATTGATGATGCTAGAACTGATGCTGAAAAACGTAAAGATGATGCTTTAGCAAAAGGCAACGATGCGAAACAAGCCGAATCTGACGCACACAGTGCCGCAAACGATGCGCAATCGCGTGGTGATCGCGATGCGATGAACGCGGAAAATAAAGCCAACCAAGTGCAGAATGATGCGAAAGGGGCTAAGCAAAACGAAAGCGATCGCCCTGATCGTCAAGGTGTTGCGGGCAGCGGCCTTGCGGGTCAAGCACATAGCGTCGAAGCCGCTGGTGCTGCGGGCCATATCAACGCTGACAGTCAGGCAAACGCTGATGGCCGCTTTAGCGAAGGCTTGAGCGAGCAAGAGCTAGAAGCCTTAGAAGGTGCGACCAATGCAGTCAACCGTCTGCAAATTAACGCAGGAATTCGAGCGAAAAATACGGGTAGTTCTGTCACTTCGATGTTCACAGAGACAAACGGCGACAGCATTGTTGTGCCAACCACTGCGTCTCAGGATGTGGTTCGAAAAGAGATTCGCATTTCTGGGGTGAATCTTGAAGGTCTTGGTGAGGCATCCAGTGATATAGCATTGGGTGGTAACGCCATCGACAACATGTTACGTGATTCTCTGCCATTCTACTCACTTCGTGCCGAACGAAATCTATTAGTGCAAGAAGGCGAAGAAGGTTTTGAAGTTCGCTCCTGGCCGGGAACCGATGGAAAGAGCAAGACCATTCTGCTTGATAACCCAGAAGATGCAGCTCAACAAAAATCCATTGAGCGCTTTATCTTGGCAAACTTTGACAACTTCGAGCAGATGCCAGATGAGCTGTTCTTAGTGGATAACAAGGTGCTCTCGCATCACGATGGCCGCACGCGAATTTTAGCACAAAAAGAAGAGGGTGCTTGGAAGTACAACACCAAAGCAGAATTGATGTCTGTCACCGAATTACTCGATGCTGCCAGTGTTACAGGGAAGATCCGTGGTGAAAGTTACCAACAAGTGATCGACGCTCTGACTGAGTACCATGCGAGTACGATTGAACACGCAGACTATGAACTGGAATCTGTGGAAAAACTGCTCAACCTACGTAAACAGATTGAAGGTTATGTACTCGGTCACCCCGATTCTGGCCGCGTTGAGGCTATGAGTTCACTGTTAAACCAAGTGAATGTGCGTTTAGAGGAAGTTTCGGTTCTTTCTGTCGCAGAGCAAAGCATCAAAACTCACGATAGCTTTAGCCGTCTGTATGACCAGCTTGATAACGCCAACTTGAAAGAGAGCAAACATCTGTATCTCGACGGAAACGGCGATTTCGTCACTAAGGGCAAAGGCAATCTTGCCAATATCGATCAGCTAGGCGGTAGCGATGCTGTACTTGAAAAAGTAAAAGCAGCCGTAAGTCATGAATATGGTCAAGTTGTTGCCGATACTATCTTCGCAGGGCTTTCTGCAAACGATCTTGCAAAAGATGGTAAAGGTATTGATATCGCTGGGTTAAACAAAGTACACCAAGCGATTGAACAGCACATGTCGCCAGTGAGCGCGACCATGTACATCTGGAAGCCGAGTGATCACAGCACACTAGGTCACGCCGCATTGCAAATTGGCCAAGGTCGCACGCAGCTTGAAGGTCAAGCCGCGGCTGATTTCAACAAGCAGAATTATGTGAGTTGGTGGCCACTAGGTAGCAAGTCATCCAATATCCGTAATATCTTCAACGTTGCAACAGAAGATCAGCCTGATCTTAAATTGCGTTGGAGCGACTTTAGCCAACCAGCTCATCAAAATGACACACTTGAGCATGATATGGCATCGGAAGAAAACGACCGTTTTGGTTTGAATGATGGCGAAACTAAGCTGAAACGTTTTATCGAAAAACTCAATGCCGCTAAAGGTATTGATGCCTCGTACAAAGACGTTTCTGAAGGTTACGCGAGTGTGCTACTGGGCAAGCCGGATATACTTGAAATGACAGGCATTCCAGCACATGTATTCCAACCATTCGTTGAACAGTGGAATGACACCAGTTACGACATGATGGATGTAGCAAACCGTTTTGCCGAAGAGCTACAGAAACAAGCTAAAGCGAGTGGCGATCCTGCCCTGGTGGAAAAACGCATCGATAATGTGGTTCGTCAGTTTGCTGAAAGAGCGCTGGAAGAAATCGAAGCCTTTAAGGCCAGCCAAGCGGATGAAGGCCGTGTATTCCGCATTAACTTAGAAGGGCTTAATACTGCGGCAATGCAGGCAGAATGGCATCGTCTAAGTAACGACCCGGATGCGCGTTATCAACTGCTCACCAAAAACTGCTCTAGCACGGTCGCTAAAGTGTTGAAAGCGGGTGGGGCAGATAAACTCATTGGTCACACATGGCTGCCTAAGTTTGGTGTTTGGACGCCGACAGAGCTATTTAACTTTGGTCAAGCGTTACAAGAGGCCCAGTTAGAAATCGTGGCTAAGAAGCAAAGTCATCAAGTAAGCGATGTCCTTGATGCTCTATCAGGCAACGAGAAGCAGAAAGAAACCGTCGCCATCGAAAATGATGGTACGCCACCGCGCGATAAAGAATCTCTGAGCCCATTGACTCGCTTCCTCAATAACGAGTTGTATGGCGATAAAGAAGCTCGCCGTAAGATTGGCGAAATCACGCAAACCCTACTTGACCATGCGGTAGAACAAGGTGAATCGCAGAAAGTCACCTTGAAAGGGGAATCGGGCCGTCTAACGGGGTACTATCATCAGGGAGCTGTATCAAGCGACACTGAAACGAGCGCGACCAGCGGTAAAGTCGTGTTGTTCCTGCACGGTTCTGGTTCTTCTTCTGAAGAACAAGCGAGTGCGATTCGCAGCCACTACCAGAAACAAGGTATCGACATGCTCGCAGTCAACCTGCGTGGCTATGGTGAAAGCGACGGCGGACCAAGCGAAAAAGGCTTGTACCAAGATGCTCGCACCATGTTCAACTACCTAGTGAATGACAAGGGTATTGACCCAAGCAACATCATCATTCACGGCTACTCAATGGGTGGTCCAATTGCCGCAGATTTAGCACGTTATGCCGCGCAAAATGGCCAAGCGGTGTCTGGCTTATTGCTTGACCGTCCTATGCCAAGCATGACCAAAGCCATCACCGCTCATGAAGTGGCGAATCCAGCGGGCATTGTAGGGGCTATCGCGAAAGCGGTTAACGGTCAGTTCTCAGTGGAGAAGAACCTAAAAGGCTTGCCAAAAGAGACGCCGATTCTGATGCTAACGGACAACGAAGGTTTAGGCGAAGAAGGCGAGAAGCTACGAGCTAAACTCGCGATTGCTGGCTACAACGTCACGGGTGAACAAACCTTCTATGGCCTCGAAGCGAGCAACCGCTTGATGGGGCAGTACGCGGATCAAATTGTCTCCGGTCTGTTTAATGCAGAGCAAGCAGCGGTAGAAGCGGGCGAAGTGCTGAAAGGGCTAGAGAAAGACTTTAAACGCTATGGCGACGCGCTGAAACCTGATACGAGCGTACCGGGTAAATCGAAAGACATTCGTACCACTAAAGATTTCCTAAATGGTTACAAAAACGACCATGCGAAGGAGATCGTTGACGGCTTCCGCTCAGATATGAGCATCAAGCAACTGGTGGATCTGTTTGTTAAAGGCAACTGGAGCGCAGAGCAAAAAGGTGCGCTTGCTTGGGAAATCGAAAGTCGTGCACTGAAAGTGACGTTCCAGAACAAGTCTGAGAAGTACAACCGATTGTTCCGTGAGATTGCTTCTGCTGGCGTGGTGGATGCGAAAGCGACTGAACAGCTCGCGCCACAGTTAATGCTGTTGAACCTATCGAATGACGGTTTTGGTGGACGTTGTGATCCACTTTCTAAACTCGTTTTGGTTGCGAAACAGCTGGAAAACGATGGTCAAGTTGGCGTGGCAAGACAACTGCTGGAGAAGATGTACTCTGCGGCAGCGGTGCTGAGCAATCCAACCCTTTACTCAGACAGTGAAAAAGCCAATGCAAGCAAGTTGCTCAGCAGCTTAGCGGCCATTCATGCGAAGAACCCAATGCATGATACGTCGATGAAAGTGTGGCAGGAAAAGCTGGAAGGGAAGCAAGCGCTGACCGTAAACGGTGTGGTTGAGAAAATCACTGATGCATCGGCTAACGGCAAACCTGTGTTGTTGGAACTTGATGCTCCGGGGCATGCGATGGCAGCTTGGGCAAAAGGCTCAGGCGACGATCGTGTTTACGGCTTCTACGATCCAAATGCTGGTATTGTTGAGTTCTCATCAGCAGAGAAGTTTGGCGACTACCTAACGCGTTTCTTCGGCAAGTCCGATCTGAACATGGCTCAAAGCTATAAGCTGGGTAAAAACGACGCAGGTGAAGCAATCTTCAACCGCGTGGTGGTAATGGATGGCAACACGTTAGCAAGCTACAAGCCAACCTTTGGTGATAAGACCACCATGCAGGGGATCCTCGATTTACCTGTGTTTGACGCTACACCGATTAAAAAGCCCGGTGCTTTAGATGTCGATGGCAATGCAAAAGCTGTAGATGATACGAAAGAAGCATTGGCTGGTGGAAAGATACTTCACAACCAAAATGTGAATGACTGGGAACATGTTGTTGTGACTCCGACAGCGGACGGCGGTGAAAGCCGTTTTGATGGTCAAATCATCGTGCAAATGGAGAACGATGATGTCGTTGCAAAAGCCGCTGCGAACCTTGCGGGTAAGCACCCAGAAAGCAGTGTGGTGGTGCAGATCGATTCAGACGGCAACTATCGCGTGGTGTATGGCGATCCGTCAAAGCTAGATGGAAAGCTACGTTGGCAGTTAGTAGGTCATGGCCGAGATGACTCAGAAAGTAACAACACGCGTTTAAGTGGCTACAGTGCTGATGAGCTGGCAGTGAAATTGGCCAAGTTCCAACAGTCGTTTAATCAAGCGGAAAACATCAACAATAAGCCTGATCATATCAGTATTGTTGGTTGTTCTTTGGTGAGTGACGATAAGCAAAAAGGCTTTGGTCATCAGTTTATTAACGCGATGGATGCGAATGGTCTTCGTGTCGATGTCTCTGTACGCAGTTCTGAACTGGCCGTAGACGAGGCAGGGCGTAAACATACCAAGGACGCGAATGGCGATTGGGTCCAAAAAGCAGAAAACAACAAAGTGTCGCTAAGCTGGGACGAGCAAGGTGAAGTTGTTGCCAAGGATGAACGTATTCGCAACGGTATTGCGGAAGGCGACATCGATCTCTCTCGTATTGGTGTCAGCGACGTTGACGAGCCAGCGCGTGGTGCAATCGGTGACAACAATGATGTGTTTGATGCGCCAGAAAAACGCAAAGCGGAGACAGAAACCTCATCTTCTTCTGCAAACAATAAACTCAGCTACTCAGGTAACATTCAAGTCAATGTGGGTGATGGTGAGTTTACGGCAGTGAACTGGGGCACATCGAACGTGGGCATTAAAGTCGGCACGGGTGGCTTTAAGTCGCTGGCCTTTGGTGACAATAACGTCATGGTTCACATTGGCAATGGTGAGAGCAAGCACAGCTTCGATATTGGTGGTTATCAGGCACTAGAAGGTGCACAAATGTTCATCGGTAATCGAAACGTGAGCTTCAACAAAGGTCGAAGTAATGATCTGATTGTGATGATGGATAAGTCGATCCCGACACCGCCACTGGTCAATCCATTTGATGGTGCATCACGTATTTCAGGAGTATTACAAAGCATCGCACAATCAGGAAAGGGTGCCGATTGGTTAGCGGCTCAAGAACAGCAGTGGACACTCTCTGGTGCGAAAAAATTTGTCAAAGAGATGTCTGGTCTCGATCAAACCAGCAGTGTTGACTACACCAGTTTGGTTGATTTGGACTCTCAGAATGAGCGCAGCAGCCGCGGCTTGAAGTCTGACGCTGAAGCAACGTTGAATAAAAAGTACAACCAGTGGCTAAGTGGCAATAGTAATAATGATACTGGCAAGATGAGCCGTGCGGATAAGTTCCGTCAAATGAACGAGAAGTTGGCCTTTAACTTCGCGGTCGGTGGTCAAGGAGCCGATATTCAGGTCACCACGGGCAACTGGAACTTTATGTTCGGAGACAACATCCAAGCGATTTTGGATACCAATCTCGGTTCATTGTTTGGCCTGTTAACCCAGCAATTCTCAGCAACGGGAATGGCTCAAACGACCTTTACCTATAATCCGCAAGACTTGCCTCGTCAGCTTAAGAATAAGCTGCTGGGTAAATTTGCTGAGGTCGGTGCAGAGACGACTTTAGGTGATATCTTCGGTGTCAATTACACCGCTGATGGCAAAATAGTCTCTCGTACTGATGAAGCGGTAGATGGCGTTGCCATTTTAAAAGAGATGCTAGAAGTGATTGGCGAGTTTGGTGGTGAGCAGCTCAGCGCATTTACTGACCCAGAAAAATTGCTAGATAGCCTCAAAGCGGGAATCGATATGGGTGCTGATGGTCTTCAATCCTTTGCTGAAAGTCATGGACTGAAAGAGAAAGCACCAGAGGAAAACGATACAGCGCAAGTGACTCTCAATGGCGCGCCTGCGGCAACGGAAAACGTATCAGCCACTGTTGAAGAAACCAAACCAGAGCGCGCATTTGGTTTTAATGCGCTCAATTTGCCCAATTTATTTGCCACCATGTTTAGCAAAGATAAGCAGGCAGAGATGGCATCATTGGTCAGTAATCTGAAGCAGAATCTCACCGCCGATTTGCTCAATATGAAGGATAAAACGTTTGATTTCCTTCGTAACAGTGGGCATTTGCAAGGGGATGGCGATATGAACGTTTCTCTGGGTAATTACAACTTCAACTGGGGTGGTGACGGTAAAGATCTCGGCGCTTATCTAGGCGACAATAATAACTTCTGGGGAGGACGTGGAGACGATGTGTTCTACGCAACGGGAGTCTCCAATATTTTCACCGGCGGTGAAGGCCACGATATGGGCGTTTTAATGGGTCGCGAGAACATGATGTTCGGCGGTGATGGTAATGATACGGCAGTTGTGGCCGGACGCATTAACCACGTCTTTATGGGCGCGGGTGATGATCAATCCTTTGTCTTTGGCGAAGGTGGTGAGATCACCATGGGGTCAGGTAATGACTATGCGGTCACTTCAGGTAACTTCAACCGTGTGGACATGGGAGACGATCAAGACTTTGCTGTAACCATCGGTAATAACAACCAACTTGATCTTGGTGCAGGCAATGACTTTGCGAGAGTCTTTGGCAATCACAACCGAATTGATGCTGGCCAAGGAAACGATGAAGTCAAACTGATGGGTTACCATGCTTCGATTAATGCTGGCGAGGGCGAGGATTACTTAATTGCCGCCGCCATCTCAAAATTCAGCACATTAAACGGTGGTGAAGGTAGCGATGTCATGGTGCTTGGGGGTTACCAAAATACGTTCAAAGGCGGTGCTGGCGTAGACAGTTTTGTGGTCAGTGGTGAGGTGATCGATAACGTGGTTGAAGATATTCGCCAAGGTGAAAACATCATCTTCAACGGTATTGATTGGAACCGTTTATGGTTTGAGCGTAGTGGTTACGATCTGAAAATCTCTATGGCACGCCATACTGATACCTCTTCCGATCAAACGCTATTTGATGCGTTAGGTTGTGTTACTTTCAATGATTATTTTGCAAATAATCGAGCCAAACTTATTATCGGTTTAGGTGAAAAAGACGCTCAAGGCGAGCAGGAATATACCTGCTTGACTGATAATGCGTTAGACAATCTCATTCAAGCGATGAGTTCCTTCGCGCCTAAGGTGGGAGAAAGCAACTTTATGGATGGATTAGCTTCTCAGCCTCAGCAAGCGATTATGGCCGCATGGTCGGATGTGAATACCGGGAAGTTTAGCTTGTCGTAATCATGTCTTTTATGGGTTAAAACCAGCCTTTGTGGACGTGTCTGTTTGACAATAGCGCCCATATAAACCTAAAAACGCCTCCTGATTTTATAGAAAACAGGGGGTGTTTTTTTGGCTCAAATAGGCAAAACCTAGCCGATACTAGCGAATACGAGTAAACTCTTCTCTTTTCATGGAAGAGCCCAGAAGCAATGTTAAAACAAGATCATAGCCAAGCGATACAACAAAGAATCGATCAAAAAACCAAACCGTTAGGAGCACTGGGCCAACTTGAATCATTAGCACACCAGCTCGCCTTAATCCAAAGTCAAAATCAGCCTCAGCCCGCTCAGCAGATCACCATTCATAAGCCTACAGTACTGGTCTTTGCTGGCGATCACGGCATTGCAGATGAAGGCATTAGCATTGCGCCAAGCGCGGTGACTCAGCAAATGGTGCTTAACTTTCTGGCGGGTGGTGCGGCCATCAACTGTTTTTGTCGCAGCAATCAAGTCGAGATGAAAGTGATAGATTGCGGGATCTTACTCCCTGTAGAAAGCGACAATCCGCACTTTCTTGTGCAGCGCTTAGGTAACCGAACGGAGAACTTTGCTCGCCAAGCGGCGATGTCTGTAGAGCAAGTGAAGCAAGGGCTACTGCTAGGCAATCAGGCCGTGCAGCAGCTCATCCGTGCGGGGTCCAATATAGTGATGTTTGGTGAAATGGGCATTGGCAATACCAGTAGTGCTTCTGCGATATTAGCGGCACTTTCTAAACATTCTGTTGAACAGTGTGTTGGTTACGGCACTGGCATTTCAACACAGCAATATCAGAAAAAAATACAGTTGGTGAAGCAAGGCGTAACACGCTGCCGTGGTTTGGATCCAGAAACGGTCCTTGCGGAAGTAGGCGGCTTTGAAATTGTGCAAATGGTCGGAGCATTTTTAGGCGCTTACCAGCAGCAAACGCCGATTCTGGTGGATGGATTTATCGTCACGGTAGCCGCGTATGTGGCCACTCTTATTGAACCAGATTGCCGCGAGTTGATGATTTTTGCTCATCAGTCCCATGAATCGGGCCATCAACGCGTACTGGAACTGTTAAACGCGACACCACTGCTTAATTTAGGGTTGAGGTTGGGTGAGGGAACGGGTGCTGTATTAGCGGTACCTTTGGTCAAAGCGGCCGCCGAGTTTTACAACACCATGGCCAGTTTTGCCGACGCAGGAGTGACAGTGTAATGCTGCGCGTTTTCGCTTATCAATTAGAGCTGTTCTGGTTGGCGTTGAGTTTTTTCTCGCGCCTTCCTATTCCTAACAATACGCCCTATTGCAGTGAACGAATGAACCGATCTGGGCGCTATTTTTCCGTGGTTGGTCTATTACTCGGCGCGATCTGCGGTGCCATCTACAGTGTGCTGATCCTGATTTTACCAAACGAGGTAAGCATCGCACTGACGATGGTGGCTAGTTTGCTATTAACAGGGGCGTTTCATGAAGATGGCTTAACTGACATGGCGGACGGCATTGGCGGAGGAATGACGGCTGAGCGCCGTTTGAGCATCATGAAAGATAGCCGCATTGGCACTTATGGTGCGGCCAGTTTAGTGATGGCGCTACTGTGTAAGTTTCTCTTTTTAGAGGCGCTACTTGGTTATGGCAACGTATTAATGGTGTGGGTGCTAGGCTACAGTTTTAGCCGTGCGATAGCGGCATCGTTGATTTTCGATATGCCGTATGTAAGCGATCTCGATAGCAGCAAAAGCAAGCCGCTAGCTAATAAACAAACCCTTCCAGAGCTCATTTTTCTACTGCTGTGCGGCTTAGCGCCTGCGTTATGGTTTGGTTGGCAGGTAAGCTTAAGTTTGGTATTGGTTGCTGTGGTTTTTCGTATTTTCTTCAAAGCTTGGTTGATGGCGCGTATTGGTGGCTTCACTGGAGATTGCCTTGGCGCTGCACAACAGATTATGGAACTGCTGATCTATCTGCTGCTTATTGTATTCGCTGGGTTGGGTTATTTGAGCATGGGACTGATTGAATAATGGTGCATTTGATTTTGGGTGGTGCGCGTAGCGGTAAGTCTTGTTTCGCTGAACAGGCCGCAAAGCAAGAACACCAAGCCCTGTTAATGCGGCTGCCGCAGGCTCAGCTTAACTATGTTGCCACCGCGATTGCGTTTGATGATGAAATGCAGGCAAGGATTGCTCACCACCAGCAGCAAAGAACGTCGGAATGGCAAGAGCACGAATGCCCTGAACAACTGCCTGAGTTAATTGCCACTTTTTCGGCACATGATGTGGTATTGGTGGACTGCTTAACGCTGTGGCTGAATAACGTTATCTATAACCATGGCCAGCAAGCTCACGAAGCGGAGATAAAAAAGCGAGTCGAGCAACTCTGTTTTGCCGTTGAGCAAACGCCCGCCACTTTGGTTATCGTCGCTAACGAAGTGGGCCTTGGCGTGATCCCGATGGGGGAGGTTTCGCGCTTATTTGTCGATAACGCGGGCTGGCTTAACCAAGCGCTAGCCAAGTTAGCAACCCGAGTGAGCTTTATTGCGGCGGGCTTACCGATTGTTTTAAAAGACATCGCTTTAAAAAACACTGCTCTAAACGACATCGCTTTAAAAGGCTCACAATGATCAATCTCTATTTGATGCGCCACGGTAAAACCGTCGGTCGGCCTGCGCTCAATGGTAAAACAGATGTGCTCGTTGAAGCGCATCGGCAAGAGCAGATCGCTCACACTTTGCTGAGATCCCCTTACTCCTTCTCAAACATCATTACTTCACCGCTACGCCGTTGCCATGATTTAGCGCAACAACTGGTTTTACAGCAGCCGAAATTGGATTACCAAATTGAGCCTGATTTCCAAGAAATGGATTTTGGTGACGTCGATGGCGTAGCCTTTGATGAGCTGCAATCGATGTGGCCAGTAGTGGAAACTTTGTGGACCAATCCGGCCCAACATCAACTACCGAATGCAGAAAACTTGGCCGATTTTCATCAGCGTGTAACTCGTGCTTGGGAGGCTCAGATTAAAGAGATCAAGCAAGACACTTTAATCATCGCTCATGGTGGAACAATCAGAATGATACTTGTCAATGTTCTAGGCACTGATTGGCAAAACCGCCATTGGTATAGTGTGTTGAATATCGACTATCAATCATTAACTCATATCCAAATAGGAAAAGATAACACTAAGAATGTGAGTGTGAAGAGCATCGGAATTCAAATTTAGCACCGGGTGAGCATGCAGTAGAGTATGGAGTAACTATCAGATTTAATGATAGAATTCCCGGCAATTAACGCCGGCCTCTGGTTAAGAGTATTTTGTATAAGGTATTGAGACGATCGTTGATGAGTTAAGTTTACCCTTATCCATCTTGATAAGTGGGATCGCCTCAACATAAATTGCTTCTACAATTCATTAACATACCGCTGTGCAATAAAGGAGTAACGCATGACGAAGTCCCTTTTCCGCCAATCTTTCCTATTTGATAGTTTGGATTTAGACCAAGAAATGGTCACTGGCGAAATCAAAACGGCAGCTGGTATTACGCTTAAAGTGCTCTCGCGTGGAGTGCTCGAAGTGATTCCCACTCATCTCAACGATGAGAGTAAGCACATCATTATTTCTTGCGGTATTCATGGTGACGAAACTGCGCCAATGGAATTAGTAAATAAGCTGGTGGATGATATTCAGTCAGGTTTTCAAGCGGTCCAACACCGCTGCTTATTTATTGTGGCTCATCCTCAGGCGACGAATCAACATACCCGTTTCGTGCAAGAAAATTTGAACCGTTTATTTGATGATAAAAAGGGCAATGCCTCCCTAGAAAGAGAGATTGCGCAGCATCTCAAACAGACAGTGAAAGACTTTTTCGAACACACCGCTGAGCAAAATCGGTGGCATCTTGATTTGCATTGTGCGATTCGTCACTCCAAACATTATTCGTTTGCCGTCAGTCCTAAATCTCGGCATCCTGTCCGCAGCCGCGCACTGATGGCATTAATTGAAAGTGCGCATATCGAAGCGGTGCTGCTTTCAAATTCACCCTCGAGTACCTTCAGTTGGTACAGTGCAGAGAATTTTGCCGCGCAAGCTTTAACGCTTGAGCTGGGGCAAGTCGCACCTCTTGGTCAAAACAACCTAGAGCGATTAGTCGCGTTTGACTTAGCCATGCGCGATTTGGTAGCCAATGCGACACCTGAACACTTGCCAAGAAAGCCAACCATTTATCGTGTCAGCCGTACCATCGTCCGTTTGCATGACGATTTTGATTTCATGTTTGATGATAACGTCGAAAACTTCACCGCGTTTAAACATGGTGAGGTATTTGGTCATGATGGTGAAAAGCCACTCATGGCGAAAAATGAAGATGAAGCGATCGTATTTCCTAACCGAAAAGTGGCATTAGGTCAGCGCGCCGCGCTAATGGTGTGCAAAGTGGCGACACGCTATGAAGACGATCAATTGGTATACGATTAACCGATGGTACTTTTGCCTGTTAATCTTTTGACCTGTTAACCTTTTGGCCTGTTGACAAGGTTAACAGGCGATTGCTTTGGTATATCACTTTCTATTTAAATGGCTTAACGGTAAGGTTAGGCCATTATTGTTTCTCTTATTTACATATAAGCGCATGACGTTCAATCAGTTACTCTTAAAAAAACAGCGTCGCTGGCATTACGCCCTCTACGCTATGCTGGCATTGTTGATTACGATGAGTGCGTTTTATTTGATGGTGGGTGAACTCTTTATCAGCCCATTTCACACTTGGTCACCACTGGAATGGCAGTTAGTGACTGAACTTCGTGCTCCTCGTCTGCTCTCTGCCGTCATCATTGGTGCTTCACTAGCCGTATCAGGCGCGGCGCTGCAAGTGCTATTAGGGAATGTTTTGGCAGAGCCGGGCGTGCTTGGTATTTCTGGTGGCGCCAGTGTGGCGATGGTAGTGGTGCTGTTTTTCTTCCCTGCTTTGGCCTCACCTGAAATTTTCATGCTTTGTGCCGTAGCCGGTGCGATGGTGTTTACTCTTTTACTGGTCAGCATGGCTAAAGCGATGCGTTTAAGCACAACTCGCTTACTGTTGGTCGGTGTTGCGCTGGGTATTTTATCTGGTGCTGTGGTGACATGGGCGTTTTATTTCAGTAATGATCTCAGTTTAAGGCAACTGGTTTACTGGTTGATGGGCAGTATTGGTGGTGCAAGCTGGTATCAACATACGCTTTCATTAGCTGCGCTTCCGGTGATCATCTGGCTTGCTCTGCAAGGAAAAACGTTAGACAAACTGATGCTGGGCGAAACTCATGCAAAGCAGTTAGGTGTGGATGTGCATCGACTACGTTGGAAATTGATTTTTGCCGTGTCGCTGCTGGTAGGAGCTGCGGTGGCATTGGGCGGTGTGATCAGTTTTGTTGGGTTGGTTGTTCCGCATTTATTGCGCTTGGCGTTTGGTTCTGAAAACCGCTACCTTTTACCTATGTCGGCTCTGTTCGGCGCACTTTTACTGGTCTGCGCGGATACCGTTGCCAGAACGGCGCTTAATGCTGCTGAGCTTCCACTTGGTGTCGTTACTACCACCATTGGTGCGCCGATTTTTATTTGGATGTTGTTGAAAAACCATGATTCACGTTAATAGCCTGCAGGTTTCATCACGCTTATTGCCACTCTCTTTTACTTGCCAAGCGGGAGAGGTGCTGCATGTTATTGGGCCAAATGGTAGCGGAAAAAGCACTTTACTCTCGGCGTTAGCTGGCGTGACAGAGAGCCAAGGTGAGGTCTACATTGGTGATCTTCAGCTTTCAAGCGCATCGTTAGAGGCGCTGTCACTGCACCGAGCTTATTTGTCGCAAAATGACAAGCCTGTTTTTAATGTCGATGTTTATCAATATCTTGCCTTAGCGATCCCCAGTTGCGCCGATTTACATTCTCAGGTTGTGAATCAAGCTGTGGTTCATCTCACTCAACGATTGAATATTCAAGACAAATTGCATCGATCCATTCACCAACTGTCAGGTGGCGAATGGCAACGTGTCCGCTTGGCCGGTATTTGCTTGCAAATTTGGCCAACCTTAAACCCTTACGCGCAGTTATTGATATTAGATGAACCCGCGGCGCCTCTTGATATTGCTCAAGAAGGGTTGCTTTATCGTTTGATTGAAGAGGTTGCACAGCAAGGGATAGCGGTAGTGATGGCCAATCACGATCTCAATCGAACATTGCGTCATGCCGATCGCGCTCTGTTACTGCAAGATGGCGTATTGCAAAGTTCCGGCTCGGTTGAACAAGTATTAGAGAGCCAAGCGTTAAGTGCAGCGTTTCAGACTCAGGTGAAGCAGGTTGTTGTTGAAGGAAAGCCTTACCTTATCTTTGATTAAAAGCACAACTGTCGTGCAGTAAGCACACTTTTAGCGCATCAATGTGATGAAGATATAATGGTAAAAATAATAAGTCTACTAAAAACAAATGGTTAGGTTTTATGTGAAAGTTGGCACGCCAATCGCATTAATAGAATCGATACATTCTCGTTCTTGTTAGGCTTTTTATAAGTCTCTTAACCACCTTGCTCCCACAAGGTGGTTTTTTTTATCTGAGTCTTTGCAAGGTTATTGCGTCAATGAAGCAAGGTCAGCAGGACGGTAATAGACTGATTTGAGCACTTTACCTTGGCGAATCGTTTTGCCTTCAGAGACAAAATCTTGTGCGCATTTAGCAATAATGTAGTCGCCTTTTTGTACGGCCATCAGCTCAATATCTTGTTCAGCATAGTAGGCTTGGGTATCGGCATACTCTTTTTCATTGCGACATACTTTACTCATGTTCGAGCTGTGTACTTCATCCCAGCATGGAATAAATTCGATGCCACGATTCACGGCAACATTGAGCAGAAGATCAATCAAATAGCTGATCGCTAAGTTGTCACTCACTTCGCTATGCCCTAGGTGGACTAAACGACCCATCAAGACATACACAGTATCGATGATCGCATCCGCTTGTTCCGTTTTATTGTCAGCTTCAGCAAGTTCAGTCAATTCTTCAATCGCGAGCGAAGTATGCAACGTGTCAGCTTTATCGTTTAAGCTGCTGGCATCAGCAACGGGGAGATCAAAGGTGCTACGAAACTCGGTAATATCGCGGTAAAGATGATCGTAAATCTCTTGAGTAAGCTTGGATAAATGCATTATCTCGGTCCATTGGTTTGGTTAACAGGGATTGTGACGCGTAGTAACAAATTGATAGTAATAAACTGATAGTAACAAATTGATAGTAATAAACTGATAGTAAGAAAATGGATAGTAACAAACTGATGGCAAAGCTGCGACCCATGCCATCAGTTTGGTCAAAGAACAGGGTTACTTATTGAGAAACAAATAAGGAAACAGTTGGCGGCGTTCTTGGTCACTTAGAGCACTAACACGAGCGATATTGGTATCGGGAATCGCTTCTGGGTTAGGGTAGTGCTTGAGTACTTTTTCCATGCTCTCTTCGCGAATAAGATGGAAAATAGGGTGCGGCGAACGGTTAGTTAGGTTTTCGTCATCTTCGGGGCGTGTGCCGCCAAAACAGTAGTGAGGGTGAAAGGTAGCGACTTGGAAGATGCCTTGCCAATCTTGTTGCGTAATTAATGCTTCGACCCAATCGATAAAAAAGTTGTACTCAAAAAAATCTTCGAGCATGTTTGGCACCACCACTAAGGTGGTCTCAAGAGACTGTGCCGAGCTGCCTTCTAACTCTAGCAATTGTTGCAAAATGTTTTGCAGCAATTGTTCTTCAGTATCGGCTTCACTGACGAAAATTTTGATCTGTTGGTTACGTTGTGGTTTTGCGGCGAAAGGGCAGAGATTTAAGCCAATCACCACATCGTTAAGCCACTGTTCGACTTCAGTTGTGATGGCGGTTTTATTTATCGTTACGCTCATAGTGCTTATTAAAACAGTCAATTTGGCGCAAGCATAACATGAGTCTTTTGATAAAGTGAGTGGATAACACTACTTGATCAATTCATGCAGCGGTTTGCGGTGCGCAAGGGCGTGGTCATCATGGCGCAATTTCCAACAGAGAAAAAACATCGCCACATACAACACCATTCCACCCGAAACCACTACCGGCCAACCGCCATTTTGCCAGCAATAGAGTAGGAAAAACCCGCCGAGGCTGCCACCTACATAGTAATGAACCAAATACAGAGCGGTCGCGGTTGCTTTTGCGCTGCTGGCCTTTTGGCTCACCCATGAATAGGCGAGCGTATGAGTAAAAAAGGCGCCGAAACTGATCAACATTAAACCGATCAGCATAAACGGGATTGATTCAACCAAGGCTAGCCACATCCCCGACAAACTGAGTAAGGCTCCCAACATCATGCCCGAAATGGCATTGTAGCGTTTTGTCCAGTTGGCGGTCAGTTTCGAGCTGAGTGTTCCCGCCAAATAACATAGGAAGATCAATGATGCTAAGCCAATCGGTAGCGAGTAGGGTTCGGCGACAAGCCGAAAGCCCATCACTGAGTAGAGATTAACAAACAGCGCGAAGTTAGTACCACCAATCAGCATCGCTAGCCACAGTGTGCGGTTAGAAAGATGTTTTACTAGCGCACGGTTGTGGTGAAAGAACAAGCCTCGTTGCGGCGTGAAATTTCGTTGAATGGGCAGTAACCACAGCACAATGATGGCGCATACGAAAGTGAGTATGGCAATCACAATCACGGCTTGTTGCCAGCCAAAGGCATCGGTCAATATACCGCCTAAAATTCGGCCACTAATGCCACCTAATGAATTCGCAGCAATATAACCGCCAATCGCTTGGCTAAATGCTTGAGGAGAAAGCTCCTCAGCCATGTAAGCCACGGCAACCGAAGCAAAGGCGGCCAATGCGACACCCATTAGTGCACGTGTTAAAACCAGCACCCATAGCTGTTGGCTGATCAACATTAAGCTGCCGATTAATGGCATCATGAATAGCCCTAATAACATCACTTTGCGGCGGCCAAAGGATTCAGAGCTGATTGCCCAAGGGACTAAACTGACGGAGAGTGCGAGGGTTGATGCGGCAAATAACCAGTTAATTTGGGTTTCTGAAACCGCAAAATGCGTAGCAAGGTAGGGCAACATTGGCTGAAAAAGATAGAGATTACAAAAGACTAAGAACGAGCCGAGCGCAAGTCCCCAAGTGACTTTTCGGTATTCTTTACTGCCAATTTCGATCATGATTACGCTTCACTTACGTTATGTATCTGTGATCACAGTAGCAGTGGCTTGGTGATTAATAAAATATATTAAAAATATCGTCGTGATATATAAAATATATCCCAACCTCGTTGGACGAATCTCGCTTCGTTTGATTCTGTGGAACCATAAAGCTATGGATACTCGCCATCTAAAACATTTTTCGGCTGTGGTTCAGTGCGGCAGCTTTACTTTAGCAGCCCAGCAACTGCACATTGCGCAGCCAGCGCTTAGTATTTCGATTAAAAAATTTGAGCAGCAATTAGGGGTTGTTTTGCTAAAAAGAGATGAGCGAAAAGTGACGCTGACCCATGAAGGGCAAGTGTTATATGAACACGCCACTCGTATTTTGCAGCAACTTGAAGATGCACAATTGGCGATGGATGAGCTTAAAGGGCTCGTCAAAGGCGAAGTGAGGCTCGGCGCGCCGAGCATGATGGGATCCTATTTCTTTCCAGAAATTGTAATGGCTTTTAAAAGTCACTTTCCCTTGCTAAAAATGACGGTGATAGAAGCGGGAACTCAGTCGATTAGAAAAATGTTGCTCAGTGGTGAGCTAGATATTGGTGTGATCCTCAATCATGATCTTCCTCCGGATTTAGAGGTTGATCCCCTCTTATCATCGCAAATGGTGGCGGTAGTGGGGAAAGAACATGAGTTAGCACAACGAGAATCGATAGATTTTAAGACCTTTTTTGAGCATGAATTGGTAATGTTTAAGCCCGGTTATTTCCACCGCGACTTCATTGATAAAGTGTGTAAAGAGCATAAGCTCAGCGCACATTTCTCTTTTGAAACCAATCTTTTGCCAATGATTTTAAGTATTGTCAAACATGAGTACGCAGTGACTGCGTTATTAGAGCTTGTAACGGAGCATGAACCGGATGTACGAGCGATCCCTTTTGAACCGCCAGTCTGGTTAGATTTAGCCCTCGCATGGCGCAAAGAGGGCTATTTGTCTAATGCCGACCGTACTTTTATTGAATTTGTGAAACAGTACGTGTGAAAGGGGCGATATGTATCGTTCGATTAACTTTGATAGATTTTTTCAAAGTTGTTTGGGTTCCAGCCAATCATAATCCGATCACCAATTTTTAAAGCCGGTACACTGCGCGCGCCGATCGCATCCAGTTCCTTCCGGCCGCGTTGCATTTTTGCGTTACATAAGCGGTAGGGGATCTGTTTGGCGTCAAGATAGCGCTGAGCATCTTTACAGTGCGGGCATTTATCTTTGACGTAGAGCACAATACGTTTCATCCAATTCACTCATTAACCGAACATAAAGGGCGGCAAGTTTACCCACCGAGGCGCTGAGTTTCAACTCTCTCGGATACGAAGCCTTGCTCCTTGTGATTGGAAAGATGAAACGCAGGCTTGATTCAGTTACACTTAGCGCCTTTTTTATGAGTCAGTTTCTGGGCTATGCATCCATCTTTTCGTTACATACAAAACTATCCGCCTCATCTCGTTTCACAAGTTGAACAGTTGATCACGGCCGGTAAATTCGTTAGTTGGTTTGAGCGACGCTACCCACAGCGCCATTCGATTCAAAGTGAAAAAGCGTTGTTTAACTACGCGATTGATCTCAAAAATCAATACATGAAGAAAACGGCGCCGATCAGTAAAGTGGTGTACGACAATAAAATCCACATTATCAATAACGCACTAGGGTTGCACAGTTATGTTGCCAAAGTGCATGGTGGGAAAATCAAATCTAGAAATGAGATCCGCATAGCGAGCATGTTTAAAGAAGCACCGGAGCCGCTGTTGCGCATGCTAGTGGTACATGAGCTGGCTCACATCAAAGAGAAAGAGCACAACAAGGCTTTTTATCAACTGTGTTGCCATATGGAACCGAATTATCATCAGCTCGAGTTTGATGCACGATTGTTTATGATGTATCTCGATTTAAAAGAGGAGCAGTAATGTCAGCCAAAGCGAAGTCGCAGAAAAGCCAACCAGAAGCGAGCCATAAAAAACCTGCGTTAAAAGCAAAGCAGGGGTTACATCCTCGTAATCAGCATCAAGGACAATACGATTTCCCCGCGCTGATTAATACACTGCCTGCTTTGAAGCCCTTTGTTATTCGCAACCCGAGTGGTGAACCGAGCATCAATTTCTCCGATGCGATGGCGGTGAAAATGCTCAACAAAGCGTTATTGGCACATCATTATCATGTGACCCATTGGGATATTCCCGCTGGGTATTTGTGCCCGCCGATCCCCGGTCGAGCTGATTATATTCATCGCGTGGCCGATCTGCTGCTAGATGAGTGCTCAGCAATCAAGCATGAGAAGGTTCACGCACTTGATATTGGGGTCGGAGCGAACTGTATTTATCCGATAGTGGGTGTGGCAGAGTACGGCTGGCGCTATGTTGGTAGCGATATTGATCCGATCTCTATTAAATCCGCCAATCTGGTGGTTAATGGCAATGCCTCACTCAATGGACGTATTGAATGCCGTTTGCAGAGTGATGCAAAACACATTTTTAAGCAGATTATTCAAGAAAATGAGCGTTACGATCTCACCACGTGCAACCCGCCTTTTCATGCATCACAACTACAGGCGCAGCAAGGCAGCGAACGTAAGTTGAAAAATTTACAGCGTAATCGAGTCAAAAAAGGTCAAGAAATTGCGGGGCAAGACGCTAACAGAAGTAAGGCGGTCACGCTCAACTTTGGTGGACAAAAAGCTGAGTTATGGTGCCCCGGTGGTGAAGCTGCCTTTATTAAAAACATGGCCTTTGAAAGTCAACACTACGCTCAGCAAGTGCTGTGGTTCACCACATTGATCTCTAAAAAAGAGAATGTACGTTGGATGCAAAAACAGTTAGATAAAGTGGGTGCTGCAGTGGTGAAGGTTGTTGAAATGCAACAAGGGCAAAAAGTGAGTCGATTCATCGCATGGAGTTTCCAAAATGACAGCCAACGCAAACAATGGTTAGCGGCAAAGTGCTAGGCTGACTTCGTTGATTGACTATATTGGTCAGTGAGTTGAGATAGCAATAGAAGGAGTAAGGTATGGACTTTGACCTTTATTTACCTTGCCAACCTGACTGGATCTGCCAGCCCTTCGCTTATCTGTTTGCCTTGCTTGCGATGATTGGGCTTGGGTTTTTTATTCGTATTATCTATCGCGAATATCAAAAAATTCAGCGCGCTCAGAAAGTCAGACGTCTTCGCCGTATCCAGTATCGTGACCGTACTGGTGGCAAAGACGGTAGACCCACCAATATCAAATAACCCTTGCCCTAGTAATACGATGTTAGGAAAAGGTATCGAGCGCCGCTTGATATTTTTTCTCTAACGCTTTATTTCCTGCCTTTTTCTCTAACTCTACCAATAATTGAAGCGATGTTTTTTGGTTACCGTAGCGCTGATTAAATTGCATCAAGCGGATGCGAGCTTGCGTGTATTGTTGAGCGTCAATTTCCAATTTAGCTAATTGCAGCAATGAACGAGCTCGATTAGGGTCATGGTCTAATGTTTTTGCAAAATAGTAGTGCGCTTGTTCTTTATCGCCAGATTTTAACGCGCAAAAGGCTGCGTTCTCATAGCTTGCAGGGACAAGGTAATAATAGGGTTGAGCAATGGCGCGGTTAAAATATTCATCGGCTTTTTGATATTCGCCCTGCTTGCACAAAAATGTGCCGTAGTTATTGAGAATATTGCCATTTTTGGGATGGGCGCGAAGCGCGGTTTGATAGGTTTTACGTGTGGCCTCTGTTTCACCGACAGTTTCGTAGTAGTGAGCCATCGCAAGTTGCGATCGATAGTAAGTTGGCGCATGTTGTGTGGCTTTTTCTAGGTTCTCACGCGCTTTGCTCATGTTGCCATTTTCTAAATAGCCTAGGCCGAGCGCAATGCGAGATTCGGCCATTTCAACCGGATCCGCTTTTACTTCAGGCTCACCTTTTTCGTTCACGGTGACACAGGCCGATAACGTGAACATTATCAATATCATCAGTACTTTTTTCATTATCTGCAGCTCCTAAATGGCTTAGACGCATGATAAGGAAATCAGAAGATTGAGGGAGAAAGAGCAGAGAAGAATGCGAGTCAGTATGCACTATGTTTGATGAAAACCTGAACACCTCATTACTGAGATGATCAGGCATGAAACACTAATCGTCTTTGGTAAATTTATCTTCGCTAAAGTGTTCAAGGTCGTAAGGTGTTTGTTGGTAAACACAGTAGTTTAACCAGTTTGCAAACAGCAAGTGACCGTGGCTTCGCCAACTGGCGACTGGCTTATTATCTGGGTTGTCATTGGGGTAGTAGTTGACTGGGATTGCGGGTTCCATCCCTTCACCTAAATCTCGAATATATTCACCATGCAGTGTATGTGCGTCGTACTCAGGGTGACCTGTGACAAACACGTTACGTTTGTCTTTGGTTGAGGCTAAGTACACACCCGCCACATCAGAGGTGGCGAGAATATCTAAATTCGTATGTTCGGCTAAGTATTCTGGTGAGAAATCAGCATAACGAGAATGGGGCGCTAAAAAGGTGTCGTCAAAGCCGCGTAATATCGGATGAAAGGGATGGTGGATTTCATGATGATAAACGCCCGATAATTTTTCTTTGCGAGTTCGTTTGGGTAGATTGTAGAGCAGTTTTAGCCCCGCTTGCGCTGCCCAGCAAACGTAGAGTGTGGAAGTGACGTGATTTTTAGCCCATTCCATCACGCTTTTTAAGTGTTCCCAATAAATCACATCTTCAAATTGAACCAACCCCAAAGGCGCTCCAGTGATGATGAGCCCGTCGAAGTTGCGATTTTTTACCATCTCAAATTGACGGTAAAAGTTCTCCAAATGCTCAGTGGGGGTATTTTTACTTGGGCGCTCATCAATTCTCAGTAATTCAATATCCACTTGCAGCGGAGTATTGGATAACAGGCGTAAAAACTGAGTCTCGGTTTCGATTTTCTTCGGCATTAAATTCAAAATCAAAACTTTCAGTGGACGGATGCCCTGTGTGGCGGCACGTGTTTCTGACATCACGAAAATGTTTTCATGACGCAGTACATCACCAGCAGGCAGTTGGTCTGGGATCTTAATCGGCACAGCTTTCTCCCTAAGCTATTTTTGGACGTCTATACTGCCGAACTTAACTCAATCAAAACCAGATGTCGATAGCAAAATGAATCTTGCTGTGAAATTGGTTACTATTGGATATCCGTTTACTTACCTGTTGGATACACATGGCGCTAACCTTAACTTTGATCAGGGGATTACCCGGCTCAGGCAAAAGCACCTTAGCAAGGACGCTACATGCAAAACATTTTGAAGCGGATATGTATTTTATCAATGAGAAAGGCAACTATTGTTATCAGCCAGATAAAATCGAGCAAGCTCATCGGTGGTGTCAACAGCAAGTGGAGCGCTGTTTAGCGCAAGGTGAGGACGTTGTTGTGGCGAATACTTTTGTTCGACATTGGGAGATGCGAGCTTACCAGCAGTTGGCTAAACGTTACCATGCAACCTTAGTGATTAATGTTTGCCGTGCGCAATACCAGAATGTTCATGGTATCGATGATGCCACTGTTGAGCGTATGCGTCAGCAGTGGCAGGAATGATTAATTAACGCTTCCGCTGGAGTTGGTAAAAAGCAAGGGCTCCCCAACCAAACACTTGCACCCACAAGATCCCCCACTGAGTGCTGATTTGATCCCATGATGCGCCCATTTGGTTCAAACTGAGAAAACTCTGAATGGCAGGCGTACTTGGAAAGAGGTTGGATATCCAAATGATAGGGCGTGGAATTGCTTCTAACGGCCAAATAAAACCAACTGAAAAAATCAGTGGCATTGAGCTGATTAATACCACTAACGTCACCAATTCTCGCCGCGGTGTAACTGAACCAAGCCAAATGCCGCATAGGCAAGAGGCCAGTAAGAAAGGCAGTAGAAGTAGCAATAAATGCCCCGCACTGGCGAGGGTGTTGACACCATGTGAGGTAAAACTGGCACCAAAGTAGTACATGCTGAGTAGATAATAAACAGCAACAAGGACAATGCTGCGTACCAATATTAATCGTAGCGGTGTGGTATGACTCCAATAGCCATTTCCGTGCTTTTGTGTTCCGCCCATTAATCCTGCCGCCATGATCATGGTTTGTTGTAAGATCAAAACAAACACCGCTGGGACAACGTAATCAACATAACCCATGCGTGGGTTAAAGGTCGGTTTTAGGTTGATGCTTGTGGCGGAATAGTGCTGAGCGGCCAGAGAAAGCGGTTCTCCTTCCATCACTAAACGTGACACTTTACTTTTCGCGGCTAAGGTTCCACCAGCTTGCGATAAGCCCTCAACGATGGTGCCGTACACTAGAAAGTAAGAGGCATCGCCAGCGTAGGCCAGTGTTGGACTTTTTCCAAGTAGTAGGTCTTTATAAAAATGTTCAGGAATCACTAAAATACCGCTAACTTTGCGGTTAAGAAAAGCCTGCTTGGCATCTTCAATGGTACTGTCTCGTTGAATCACTTTGACTTGTGGCGTTGCGTCAACCATGCGTTCTAGTTGGTAACTGGCTTGGCTTTTATCGAGATTGACAATCGAGAGTGTCTGCTCGCGTGGAGTTTGCTGCGTATAAGGCAAAGGGTATAAAAAGGAGTAAAAAACCACGCCACCAAAGACAGTCAACAGCACTACAGGGTTAGTGAATAGCGCTTTTAGCTCTGCTTTAAGTAGAGCAATGAATCGCGTAGTTTCAGTCATGGTTGATTCGCTCGGCTTGCTTGTGTTTACGGATAAGAATCAAAGTGAGCAGCAACGGCAATGCATAGCCCAGCATTGGCACTAAATACTTAAGTGATGACAGCAATTCAGCGTTATAACTTACTTGGCTTACTTGCACTTCAATGTAGTGACTCACTGGTAGCAGGCTTCGCCACCACTGCGCTAGAGTATTCATATCCGTCACTGGGAACGTAATGCCCATAAACGCAAAACTTGGTGCGGTAAAAGCGCCAGCAAAACTCATCGCTCTTGCCGGATCGAGTGTTAGAAAGAAAAAGAGTGCGCCCATGATCATACAGGCGAGCGTCATTGCAAGTTGTGCGATAATCAATAGAGCAAAACTGCCGTGCATTGGCCACATTAATATTTGATAAAACCAGATTAAAAAACCAATCCCTTGCAACATAAAAATCGGCAGATAACGCATCAATGTTAGCGTTAAAATTCGTAATGGCTTTTCTCCAAGCCACGTTTGCAAACCAAAGTGACGATGGTTTGCTGCCAAAATCATAATGGTACTGACCACGACAACGATTTGCCAAAGAGCGGGTATAACCGCCGAGACTAAAAATTGCGCATAGTTTGTATTGAGATTAAACAGGGGCGTAATCTGTGTCCTGATTGGTACGGCTCGCCCCATCGCACTCAATGTGGTTTGTTGGCTAGTCGCTAGGTTTTTTACGACATCCACTTGGGCATTGAACGTACTTTGTGCTTGAACAATAGCAGAGTTGATCAATCGTCCAACCAAAATGTATTGGCTATTGAAGAAGGTCGATACTTGTGGCTGCTCACCACGAAATATTGATTTATCAAATTGATACGGAATGACAACGTACGCGTAAATGTCACTTTCAATTAACGCAGTTTTGGCTTGATTGACATCTTGGAACTGGTGCGTGACTGCCATGGTCGAGGTTGCATCGAAATCTCTTATCAATTGACGTGACAATTGGCTGTGAGACAAATCGACCACGCCAATCGGCAGATCGCGCACTATCCCTTGTGAAAAAATCCACCAAATACTGAATGCCAATACTATTGGTATCCAGCTTAGGCTAGACAATAGCCAAGGGTCATGGCGCAGCAGAGGCCATTGAGGGCGAACCTGAATCGACATAAGGCTTATAGCTCAACCACTAAACTCATTCCCATACGCAAACCTTCGACAGGTGTGGTAGGGCGAGCTTCGATTTCAAAGGTGCGTAAATCAAACCCTTGTGAGGCGTCTGTTGATCGCCACGTGGCGAAATCACCCATCACTGCAATGTGGGAAACGATAAATTCTACTTTGGCTTCTAAAGCAGGTAAGTAAGCCGTAAATGTTGTGCCTTTCGTAAAATGCTTGAGTTTATCTTCGCGTACGTTGAGTACCGCCCATGAGTCTTGGGTATCCACGACAGTGACGACAGGGAAGCCCTGTGGAGCCAGTTCGCCGCTTTGCAGCAGTACTTGGGACACTTCACCGTCAAACCAACTCTCAATTTTAGTGTCCGCGGCATAAGCTTCAACTTCCGCTACGGCACCAGCAGCCATACGTTCTTTTTCCGCGGCAGCGAGTTTAGTTTCAGAGCGTGCGCCTTCTTTGGTCATTTGATACATCTGAAAAGCGGCGCTTTCAGTATATTTAGCGGCCTGCCATTGGGTATTCGCTTCATCACGCTTTTGTTCAGCGACGACACCATCACGGTAAAGATTATTGACACGCAAATAGGTCTTTTCCATTAAATCCGCTGCGGCTTTGGCTTTAAGCCATTGATCTTTTGCCGCTTGGATTTGCTGATCGCGTGCGCCTGTTTCTGCTTCTTTAGCCAGTGCGCCCGCCGCTTTTTGACCCGCAATCGCTTGATCTAATTTAGCTTCAATTTCAGGGCTGTGCAGCGTGAAAATGAGCTGGCCACGTTCAACGCTATCGCCTTTGCGCACCAGTACCTGATCAATACGGCCGGGAACTTTTGAGGAAATACTGTATTGTTGAGATTCAATTTGACCTTGTAAGCGGACAGGTTTAGGTTGAGATGCTTGGTAAAAGCGATAGCCTACCCAAGAGATCGCCACCACAGCAGCAAGAGCAATCAGTGTTGGTTTTACGGCTTTCATAAGGCATCCTTTTGAGCAGGTGATTCGTGAGTCATTGATGAGTGCAACAAAATCGCTGATTGTGTGTAGATAGGGAAAGTATTCATTTCACTGGTCAATGCCAGTAACTTATTTAAAGAAAGTAAGTAGTTGAAGCTGGCTAATGACTGTTGCGTTTTTATACTAGCAAGGTAGAGTTCTGCATCCACCACATCTAAAGACGTTGCTAAACCCTGACTGAATGCCTTTTGGCGTAGGTTCAGGTTTTCATTAGCCAGTGTGAGACTTGAGTTTAGTCCCATCACTTCTTCCAATGCTTGTTCGGCTTCCAAATAGGTTTTTTCCACCAACACGCTCAAATCTTGCTTAGCTTGCGCCTTTAAGTAACGTACTTGTGAAACTGCGCTGTGCGCTGCTTTGACTTGATCGCTGCGACCCGATGTTTCAATTAACGGAATGTTGACCCCAACACCCACTAACCAATCCGGTTTCATTTGGCTGGCCAGCGAATCGTCTTCATGTAGGCTGTAATCACCGTAAAGGTAGACTTCTGGATAGTATTTGCCTTGTTCAGCTTTGATCAAGCTGCTTGCTTGCTTTTCTTTTGCTTCAAGTAGTGCCAAGCCCGGATAGGTATTGAGCGTTTGCTCCACAAAAACAGAGAGCGGCGGTAAACGGTCATTGACAAACAGTGAACCACTTGGCTCGACTTTTTCTGTTTGACCTAGAATTTGGGTTAGTGCGCTTTGGGCAATATCTAAGGTTTTTTGTGCTTTTTTGCGTTCAACCGTTGCTTTATCTAATGAGGCTTCAGCTTGTAGCCGTTCCACATGGGCAATTTGTCCTTGTTGCTCTAACTTTAGTGCGTTATCACGGTGCTTGGTTAACCCTTGCTCAACGGCTTGGCGAGTCACTAAAACCTCTTTTGCCAAAAGAACACTAAAGTAATATTTGCTCAAGTCTTCATAGCGCGCTTGTGTTTCCATTGCGAGCTGGCTTTGTGCTTCTTCTTTTTTACCTTCCGCAGCGGCTTGTGCGGCGCTGATCCGTCCGCCTGTAAAAATGGGCCAAATAGCGCGAATCGAAGAGCTGAAAATATCACGTTCGGTGATGGTTGATGTGATGGAGCCTGCACTGGCGAGTATCGGTCCTAAAACTGGCTCCAAAGATGATGGGATAGATTGCCCAGTGCTATCGAATATCTGCTTTCTTGACAAAGTAACATCTTGGTCTAAACGCGTGTAGTTTGCACCAATAGAAACAGCAGGCAAATTGAGACTGTCTGTGGAATTTTCAATATGCTGATAGCGTTCGACATTTGCCCGCCCAGCGGCAAGTGAATTATTGCTCTGTTGCAAAAGATCCCATGCTTGTTGAAAGGAAATCGGCGCGGCGAAAGAAGGGGCTGCACCAAGCAGAGTAAAGACGAATAGGCTGAGTGTTTTCGCTTTCATGCTAAGCTCGAGTAATAATAATTAGAGTTAATGCTCTAGTTTTTTGCTGCGGAAGTCAACAGTGAGATGGGTTGAAATGTCGAAACAACAGCAAGTGATATGCGCTAGCATGAAGCGCATATCATCAAAATTCAATATTTAAATTTAATACTTATGGTAAGAAGGGCAGAGATAATCGGCCCGCCAAACCAATTTTTTACTACCTCTCACGTTTGTACTACCTTGCATCGTGGTCAGCACGTCCTTACCCGACATCTGCGGGAAAGCGAGTAGCACTCTCAGGTCATCATTTGACTCAGTCGCTATTTCTTCATAAGCCCGAACATGAGTAAAGGTTGACTGTAAATGGTTAAACAGCATATCTCGGGAAAGGCAAATTCCAAAGGCATCGCGTTTCATTGTAAGTGTCCTTCTGACAATGTTATGAATGGAATCGATAGCAATTGGTATGGTTATTATAGGGCTATCTTTTTGTGAGGTTTCCTCATCATCTTCTTCACTGCACAATTAGTATACAAATGCTTTGGCATTATAAGATAAAATTTTTCTAAAATAGGCGTGATATAGATCACGAAATAGCTATGATAATTTTTTATAAAACCTTGTGCATATTCTGCTTGGCAAGTCTTCGAAATAGATTGCAATAAAACGAACCAAAATGGTGCGTGGAATGCGTAGCATTGTTCACAGTTATTCGTTTCTCTCTTCGCTCAAATGTTAAATAAGTGTTAGCTTGTATACAGAGTTAAAGAGGGATTTATGGTGTGGAGTCGTATCAGTTTTCGTAAGCGTATGCTGATCATAATGACCCTTTCAGGGTTGATTGAATTACTGCTGTTAGTTGCCGCTGGTTTTGTGTACATCAAACATTCTCAAGAAGAAGAGATGGGCTTAAAGGCCTTAGGGGTTGCTTCATTTCTTGCACAAACTCCATCAGTGGTCGATATGCTTGAATCTGGTAGTGGGGTGGATCACCAACAGCGTTATCGAGAGTTAACAAAATTAATCGGTGCAACCTTCATTGTTATCGGCGATCAATATGGGATCCGCTTAGTCCACCCTGTTGATGAACGAATTGGTCTTCCCATGAAAGGGGGAGATAACGATCAAGCTTTGCTACATGGTGAGTCATACGTTTCTTTTGCTCAGGGTTCATTGGGTAAATCCGTGCGTGGAAAATCGGCGGTAAAAAATGCCCAAGGACAGATCGTTGGTGTGGTGTCAGTTGGTTACTTAATAGAACGACTACAAGATAAAATCGAACCTTTTCTTATCTACCTAATTGGGATGGCACTACTGGTAGTGCTGGCGAATGCTGTACTTTCCAGCTACGCCTCACGCCGTTTTCAGAAAGCGATACTCGGTTTTGAACCAGAAGAGATTGGCCGATTGTATGTCGAACTCGATGTCACCATGAGTACCTTAAAAGAAGGAATTTTAAGTATTGATGAGGCGGGTATTCTTCGTTCCATTAATAAAAGTGCGTGTGAGATTTTGGCGATTAACCGAGAGAAAGCGCTGAATCAACCACTTTCTCTTTTTCTGCCTGAAAGTGATCTCATGAGTGTTATTGAAAGTGGCACGCCTGATCACGACATCGAGCTGTACCTCAATCAACAACGTCTGATCGCCAATCGAAGTCCGATTATTGTTGACGGTAAAGTGGTTGGGGCGGTGTCCAGCTTCCGCCTCCGAGATGAAATCAACGAGTTAACTGAGCAACTCTCCCAAACCAAAGAGTATGCTGAAATGCTTCGCTCTCAAACTCACGAACATCGCAACAAACTCAACACCATCAGTGGGCTTGTACAGATGGGAGAGCTGGAAGCGGTTCAGCATTTAATCGGCCAAGAAACGGCTCATTACCAATCGCTCATTGAATTTCTACGTGAGACAGTTAGAGATCCACTCATTGCCGGAATGCTGCTGGGTAAAACTGAGCGAGCTCGTGAACTTGGTTTGGAGTTAGTCGTTGAAGAGGGATCGCGTCTAGAACCTTTGCCGCAGCGTATCAATGCCGAAGATATCGTCACTATCTTGGGTAACCTGATTGACAATGCATTTGATGCGACACTCACGATGATCCGCAATGAAAAACGGGTGACACAAGAACGACGCATCATTGAAGTGTCACTCAGCGATTATGGTGCCGAAATTATTCTTGAAGTGGATGATAAAGGGTGTGGTTTACCCGAACAAATGTCGCCACAGCAATTATGGCAAAAGGGAGTCTCTAGCAAAGCAAAACATAACCGAGGTGTGGGTTTACACCTGGTAAAACAGTTAGCTGATCGCTATCAAGGGCAGCTAGAAATGAAAAGTAATCAAGATGTTGGAACAAGAGTTACGGTTTATCTGCCTAAGGAAGAACAAGTATGAATACCCGTGTCATGATCATTGAAGATGATATCGCGATTGCGCAATTACATCATCGTTACCTGACACAAATTGAGGGATTTGAAGTCATTGGCATTGCAACGACTCACGCCGATGCCCAATTGCAGTTAGATATCCTCAAACCCGATTTAGTATTGCTGGATGTTTATCTACCGGATGGTACGGGGCTCGATCTCTTACAGAAAGTTCGAGGCAACAACCAAGGCTGTGATGTGATTTTGATTACTGCAGCGCGCGATGTTGAGACGCTACAACAGGCAATGCGTGGTGGCGTAGTTGATTACTTGCTCAAGCCAGTAATGTTTCCCCGTCTTGAATCGGCATTGAAGAAATACCAAACCCAACAATTAGAACTGGGTTCCGTGGCTGATGTTGACCAAAACGTAGTTGATAAAATGTTGACAGCCAATACCAGTGAGCTTCCCACTCATCTGCGTCTTCCTAAAGGAATTGATGGGGTTACGCTAGACAAAATACGCCATCTTTTTAACACACCATGCAGTTTGACCGCGGACGAAGCGGGAGAAAAAATTGGCGCAAGTCGAACCACGGCAAGGCGTTATCTGGAATATTTAATCAGCAGTGGTGAGCTAACCGCCGACTTAAATTACGGCACGGTTGGTCGCCCGGAGCGTTGCTATAAAAAAGTTGTACGTTAGGCCGAGAGATTTAATGGGTTAACCGCATGAAATTTAATGCTATTTAATCACGTCGTTCGTATTGTTGATGATGAATGCTTGCGATCAACTAGACGGCGTTTCAAACCCCATCTAAAGTTTAAAGACAAAAGGCAGATAACATCATGTAGGAGAGAGGATGAACGTAATCAAATATCTGCGTACTATTCTACCTATGTGGCTAATCAGTGTGTTGGCATCATCACCTGCTTATCCCGCTAGTCTTGAAACACTAACGTATTATACAGAGGCCTACCCCCCTTTTAATTTTATGAATCAGGGCAAAATCACTGGAATTTCGGTTGATTTACTTCAAGAAGCCGCTACATTCTCAGGGCATGAGGTGTTATTGAGCCAAATCGTATTGCAACCGTGGGCTCGTTCTTACCGCTCTGCCATCTTGAAAAAAGACGGGGTACTTTTCTCAACAACAAGGACGTCACATAGAGAAGAGTTATTTCATTGGGTAGGTCCAATTGATGAGATTAAAGTGGCGGTAATTGCTCGTAAAGGTAGTAATATCAAACTTGGAGAGCCTTTAGAAATTACCTCTTATAAAATTGGGGTAATAAAAGACGATGTCGGTGAACAGATGCTATTGCAGTATGGTGTTCCAAGAGATTCCATGCAAGAAGCGACCGATGTCACTATGCTTGCAGAGCAGTTAGTGAAAAAACGTATTGATTTGATCGCTTACGATGAGCGCTCAGCTCATTGGTGGATAAAGCAAGCAGGGTATGTACCCGATCAATTTGAAACGATTTATGTGTTAAAGCAGGGATTACTTTACTATGCTTTTAACAAAAATGTAGACCAAGCCCTACTAGACGATTTACAAATGGGTATTGATAAAGTAAAGAACACAGTTAATGAAGACGGTGTTAATCGATATCAAGCCATATTAAACAAATACCAATAACCATTCTTAAGATTAGTGACCAGTATGAGCAACCCAAGTAGTACAATTTTGACAGAGAGTGGTACCAACGAACTTGAGATTATTGAGTTCCATTTAGAAAAGGTACTGCCAGATGGACGCACGAAAACCTGCTATTACGGCATTAACGTTGCGAAAGTTAGGGAAGTGATACAAGTTCCTGATACCACCGATTATCCCAATGCTCAGCCGCATATGATCGGTGTATTTTCGTCACGTGATGTACTGACTCCGTTAGTTGATCTTGCCGGTTGGCTTGGTGTGCCTACTAATCCAAGCCTTGATCGAAAGTTTGTTATCGTGACGGATTTTAACCGCATGACCAATGGCTTTTTGATTGACAGCATTAGTCGTATTCACCGTATTTCTTGGAACGATGTTGAATCGCCGAGTCAGTTTTTAGAAGCGGGTGAGCAAGATTGCGTCGTGGCGGTTGTGCGCAAAGATGGCAACCTGATCATGATTTTGGATTTTGAGAAAATCATCGCTGACATCAACCCTGAATTGAGTATGGAAAAATACGATGTCACGGTGGACAGATCGGTCGACCTCAACCAAAAAATGATCAGCAAACGTAATGCGAAAACCATCATGGTGGTGGATGATTCGGCGTTTATCCGAAGCTTAATACAAGATACATTAAGCTCTGCAGGCTACAACATTATTGCGTGTAAAGACGGTGGTGAAGCCTATGAGAAATTGATGGAAATTGAAAAAGTAGCCAAGTCCGAAAACGTACCCGTGACAGAGTTAGTGAATGCGATCGTAACGGATGTAGAAATGCCGCGCATGGATGGTATGCACTTGTTGAAGCGCTTGCGTGACAGCGAAACTTATAAAACAACGCCGATAGTGATGTTCTCCTCGATCATGAGTGATGATAACCGAGCAAAAGCATTAGCACTGGGTGCTGATGATACCTTGACCAAACCCGAAATTGGCAAAATGGTCACCCTGATGGATAAGTATGTGTTTGCTTGATGTTAGAGTTGCCTATCTTTAGTCAGTAAAGGAGAGCCTCATATGAGGCTCTTTTTACTTATCACCAGCCACATCTTTTATTTGCAATCGAATACCACCGCACATAAACCAATCAAAGGGGCTATAGTTTAGATAGGAAAATATTTTGGAGGTAGGCAGTATGAAGCGAACAAGTAATATGCGAATTACTATGCTGATTTTCTTGGGTTCTATTGCTTTACACACCCAAGTATTTGCATCAGAAATGTCGTTAACCTTACATTTGCCAACACTACAAAATAATACTCATGTTTATTATCATGAGTTATTGCAAAAATCGCTTGAGGAGCAGGGGGTTAAGGTTAATATAATTATTACGCCGGATCATGTACCTCAAAAACGAATTAGTAAAATGGTTGAAAATAATCAATTATCACTGATGTGGTTTTTACAAACTCAAGAACGAGATGAGCGTTATGCGGGCATAAATGTTCCATTGACCAAAGGACTGATTGGTAAACGTATTTTGTTGATTCCACCTCAATTACAACGAACGTTTGATACTATTCATTCGCTTAATGATTTACAAAAAGCGGGATTAACCGCTGGGTTAGGCGTTAATTGGTATGATGTTGAGGTCTGGCGCAATAATAGCTTAAAAGTGTATCAACAAGACGGTGAATGGCGAAATCTCTATCAAAAACTATCTGCAGAAGGGCCGATTCACTATTTTCCAAGAGGTATGAATGAAATTTCCGATGAAGCTAAATCACTTCCGTATCTGGCCATTGAACAGCGCTTGATATTGCAATATCAAAGCGATTTCATTTTTTATCTTAGCCAAGAAACAGAACGCTACCAGCCGATCATTGATCGCGCTCTACGCAAAGCTCAAAACAGTGGCTTAATGGATAAATTGATTGAAAAACATTGGGGTAACAGTTTAGAAGCACTGCACCCTGAAAGTCGTACCATCATTCATTTAGATATCCCTCAATAGGCTATTTTTAGGTTCAATACTTGGCTATTTTTTTATGTTCAGTACTTAGCTATGGGACTAAGATCAAACTCTATTAGATTGGTCAAAATGTAATATTCTTTCACACTTTATCATTCCTCATTCTACGCTTTGTCTTTCCGATCACGTTTTTATCTTGCTCTCTCTGCTTTCCTTTCATCTCATTTACCCTGAGCGTGAGTGAACTCTGTGTTTTTCTTCTCCTCCCTTGGCTCTACGCCCTGAGAGCAAAATGGCAAGGGGGAGGTAATTGGCAGTGTCAAAATTATAACGTTAGCTTAGGTAGATATAGGCATATGTCTACTGATTTATAGGTTTTCTGCCAGCAGTGAGAGCAGGACGAGCACTAACGTTATAAAACGGATTACAACAATGAAAACAAACCTAACGAGAATGACTTTAGCGTTTGCTTCAATTGGTATGCTAGCGGGTTGTAATGACTCGTTAGACGTTCAAGTCATGGATGGGTATTTAACCAATGCCCAAGTTTGGCTGGATGTGAACGGCAATCGTCAATTTGAACAAAACGGACCTCAAGCGTATACCGACCAAAAAGGTATCGCAAAAATTAACGTGGCGGGGCTGCGTGGTGACGTCAAAAATTATTATCTGATGGCTTCTGTCATCAAGGGAAAAACCGTTGACCAAGATATTCCCACCGTCAAAGCGGCGCGCAATTATTTAATGATGGCGCCAGCAAATTATCCAGTGATCAGCCCTTTTACGACTTACCTCAGCGTGCAGATGCAAAATGGTAAGCGAGAGAGTAAAGCATTGGCTGAGCTGAAAAAGGCGCTGCGTATTCCAACTCTGGATGTCAAAGCGGATTATGTCGATAACCACATCTTGGTTGCTCAATCTGCTAAAGCGCTAGCGCAACTGCTACCTGCTACTATCGATGACTCCAGCTTGCCTGAATTGGCCAATACCTTGAAAAAAGCCAGTAAACGGTTTGGCGATGAGATCAAAAAAGCACAGCGAGAAAAGAGCGATATTCGCGATAAAACACTGATGCTTGAAAATGGTGAGCCTGTTATTGGCTTTGATAGCGATAGAGATGGCGTAGCCGATTTGATTGACCACTTTCCTTACGACATCCAAGAGAGTATTGACTCCGATAATGATGGCATTGGCGATCACGCAGACCTAGACGATGACAACGATGGCTGGCCTGATGAAACTGAATTGCGATTAGGGACAGATCCTTATGACGCCTTAAGCTTTGCTGCCGATCTCGATGGCGATGGCATTGCGGATGTCGAAGATGATGATATTGATGGTGATGGGTGGAGCAACGCCGATGAAGCGCGTTTAGGAACGGACGCCAATGATGTTTCAAGCGTTCCTGCTGATCTTGATAGTGACGGTATTGCCGATAACGAAGATGACGATATTGATGGTGACGGTGTGATCAACGCGCAGGATGTATTCCCACGAGATCGCTTAGAAAGCCTTGATACCAATAACGATGGGCTAGGGGATTTTGCCTCAAGCGACGATGACGGTGATGGCATCCCCGACAGCATTGATCCACAACCGAAACAGGCGGATAACTCGACAACCGAGCCGACCCCAACTTATCAAGAAGCGATTATTTACTACCTGCGTGATGACAATAATTATGACGGCTGGGGACTACACCTTTGGAACAACGGTAGCTGTGATTCTGTTTCTGAATCTGCGCTTAATGGCGTGGATTGGGGAAATCCTTACTTAGCCTCAGAAATCGACCCGATTTATGGAGCGATATATCGCATTCCACTTAAAGCAGAACATGGCAACTGCATGAATTTTATTGTGCACAGTGGCAATGATAAAGCGCTGGGCGGCGATGATTTAGTGCTGGATTTTGTCAAAGGCAATACGCTTTATACGCGCCACGGTAGTGCGGTATTGAACTACTCTCCGAATGAGCAAATTCAAGTTGCCATTGAGGGCGCAGCTGCACATTGGCTTGCGGTAAATCAACTGGCGTGGTTCGATCACAGCGAAGCGGCAAGCTATGAGCTTTGGAGCCGCGCGCAAGGCAATGGTGATATCGCCCATCCTGAACAATTCATTCATTACCCATTAGCCTTGTCAGGCGTGACCAATAATGCGCATTTCCCACATTTAGCGGGTCGTACCGCCTTCACATTGGATGTGAGCAATGAACAAGCTAAAGCGCTGCTGAAAACTCAGCTACTGACAGTGGCGAGAGATGCTGAAGGTAAAGTACTGGTTGCAACAAAAGTACAGATCCCAGGAATAGTCGATAATCTTTACACGGCTGGCAGCGATGATGCCGATGAAGCGAAATTTGGCGCTTGGATAGACGGTGATAGCGCGCATTTTGCGCTATGGGCTCCGACTGCGCAGCAAGTGGAGTTGTATCTGTATGATCAAGATAAAACCCTTCGCAGTACCTCCCCTCAGCCGATGGTTGAAGATCCAAACACCGGAGTTTGGCACTATCAAGGTGAGCGCTCGCTGAAAAACAGTTTCTATCGTTACCGTGTGCAGGCCTACCATCCTAAAACGGCGCAACTTGAATGGATGATGACGACTGATCCGTATTCGCAATCACTCAGCACATCCAGCCTTTATTCTCAATTGGTGGACTTAACCGCAGCAGAGTCAAAACCGGACGGTTGGGATGCTCAAATTATTCCTGAACTGAGTCATCCTGAAGATAACATTCTTTATGAACTACACATTCGTGACTTCAGCAACAGTGATAGCAAAGGAACAGCGGAATACAACGGTAAATACCTTGCCTTCTTGGAAGAAGAACGTGACAGTGTTGCGCACCTGAAAAGTTTAAAACAAGCGGGTTTAACCACCATTCACTTACTGCCAAGCTATGATTTAGCGTCGATTCCAGAAGATGAGCAAAAGCGGGTCGATCTTAATGATACGGTCGCAAAACTGTGTGGTATTAACCTGCAAGCGTCGCTCTGTTCTGATGGCACGTCGATGAGCGCGACTATACTTTCTTTGTTGGAAAAAACCGACCCGAATACACCGCAAGCACAGGCATTACTTGCGGATGTGCGGCCGCTTGACAGCTTCAACTGGGGTTATGATCCATTCCATTACAGCGCGCCAGAAGGCAGTTATGCGGTGCAAAGTGATGGTGTGTCACGGGTGAAAGAGTACCGCCAAATGGTGCAAAAACTGCATCAGCTTGGTTTTCGAGTCGTGCAAGATGTGGTCTACAACCATACCTACTCGTCAGGTTTGTATGACAAATCAGTACTGGATAAAACCGTGCCCGGTTATTACCACCGCTTGAACCCCATCACAGGTGCGGTTGAAAATTCTAGCTGCTGTGACAATACCGCTTCAGAAAACCGTATGTTCGAGAAACTGGTGGCCGATAGCGTCACGATGTGGGCGCAAGATTACAAAATCGACGGTTTCCGTTTCGATCTTATGGGACACTTGATGAAATCAAGCATGCTCAAGATTTATGAGGCGGCGAAAACGGTTGATCCTGACACTTGGTTCTATGGTGAAGGCTGGAACTTTGGTGAAGTCGCCAACGGTGCCAGAGGCGAAAATGCCACGCAATGGCCAATGGCTGGAACGGGAATAGGGACTTATAACGACCGCTTACGTGACGGTGTGCGTGGCGGTGGTCCATTTGATAGCGGTGAGGCGTTATTAACCACTCCGGGTTTTGCTAATGCAGGTGATCGATTTAGTGATGAGCTGAAATCGAAAATGGACTTAATTCGCTATGGCATGGCTGGCAATTTACAAGCCTATCCATTGCAAACCGCCAGCGGCATGACAGTGCTTGGCCGTGATTTCCAATACGGTGGCCAAGGCGCGGCCTATACACTTGACCCACAAGAGTCGATTAACTACGTCTCTAAACACGACAATCAAACCCTGTGGGACTTCAACCAATATAAAGCAAAAGCAGAAACCAGCTCAGCGGATAGAGCGCGCATGCAGATCATTGGTCTTGCGCCAGTAATGCTTGGGCAAGGTGTTCCTTTCTTCCATATGGGTTCAGAACTACTTCGCTCAAAATCGATGGCGCGCGACAGTTACGACAGTGGTGATTGGTACAACCGTGTTGACTTTAGCAAGCAGACCAACAACTGGAATGTCGGCTTGCCAAGAGCAGACAAAGATCAGGCCAACTGGAGTGCGATTCAAAGTGTGATAGCCAACCCCAATACGGTAGCTTCCGCGCAAGATATCGTATGGACAGACAATGCCTTCAAAGCCTTGCTGGCGATTCGTGCGCAAACACCGTTGCTCAAGCTAATCTCTGAGCAAGAAGTGTTAAATCGTGTTCGTTTCCATAATACGGGGCCAAATGCTCAGCCTGGCATGATAGTGATGTCGGTGAATGATGGTGTTTCAGCCGGTGCGGATCTCGACCCTAACGTTGAGGCCATCGTTGTCGCCATCAACGCTAATAGCGTCGAGCAAAGTGTGGTCATTCCGAACGCGCAGCGCTTTGAATTACATCCTGTTTTACGCACAGCACAAGATGTGCGCGTCAAAGAGAGCCAGTTTAACAATGGCCGCTTTACCGTTCCAGCCTTAACGGCGGCAGTATTTGTGATGCCGCAGCAGGGCGAGCAGGGTGCTGGCTTAAGCATTGATGCGCCACCAATTGATGTGGCACCTTATGGTTCAACCACGGTGTACGTGCGTGGTTCGATGAACGGTTGGGGAGTTTCAAATCCATTATCCTATCAGCAAAATGGTCTCTACACGTTTGAAGGTTATCTGACTCCCGGAGTGTATGAATTCAAAATTGCTTCTGAAGATTGGAGCACACTAAACCTGGGTTTTGGTGGCTTTAATATAGCTAGCGGTTCCGCGACATTGGAAAATGCAGGAAATGGCAATATCAAGCTTACCGTAACAGAGCAAGGTGTTTGGAAGTTCACACTGGATGCATCCAACAGATCGCAACTGGTGGTTGGCGTTGTGGATACAGGTGTTGACTACGCGTGTTATCAAGATAATAACCCCGCTTGTGATTTGCGAATCTATCAAGTGATGGTGGAATCCTTTGTTGATGGAGATTCAAACGCTGATTACGGCGTTGGTTACGGCAACTCGCACCACCGTGGTGATTTGCAAGGCATCATCAATAGCTTGGATTATATTGCTAGCTTGAACGTTAATGCGTTGTGGTTAACGCCAGTATTTGATTCCTGTGCGGGTCAAAATGGCGATGATAAGCTTGACGCTACTGGCTATTTTGCGTGTGATTATTTCAACGTAGATCCTAACTTTGGCAGCAACGCTAAGCTAAAAGAGCTGATTGATCGTGCGCATGACAAAGGGCTGTACGTGTTATTGGATGGCGTATTTGGTCACACAAGCTCTGTTGGCGTGAAAGCGTCACCGAGCGGCAAGTTGCCTCAGCTTCATGACGGGGAAAGTGGTTATCCGGGCAAGTTGGTCACTTATCCTAGCCAAGCGAGTGAGGCATTTTTCACTGAAGTTGCCAGCTACTGGATCCGTGAGTTTGGCATTGATGGCTGGCGTTTAGACCAAGCGTATCAAGTCCCGCTTGAGAGTTGGCGTTCGCTGCGTGCTGCGGTTGAACAAGCATCGCAAGATAACCTCAATGCAGGGAAATCATGGGGCACATTAGGCTATATGGTCGGTGAAGTATGGCAAGGGGCTGATGACATTACCCTAACTGCGTATGGCAGTGATGCAAACCCAGCGCTCTCCTCAGCCTTCAACTTTCCTTTACGCTATGGTGTAATGCAAGCACTAGCCGTGGAAGAATCTGGCGCAAGCGGTAGCGCTCTGAGTCTAGAAGCCAGTTGGAATAACCGAGCGAAATCGCCTTATCATGCCATGCCAAATCTAATGTTAGGTAATCATGATTTGGTTCGCTTTGGTGACCTGATCCAACGAGGTAATTTAGGCGATTATTATGTGCGACATCTTGCCGCGTTCAGTTTTCTTGCTGCTTATTCTGGGCCAATCACGCTTTACTATGGTGAAGAGATTGGGGATGAAGTCGAAAACTTTGCAGCGCAAGTGACACAAAATTGTGCCGCTGTTGGTTTGTGTGATGATCACGTTGCTCGTTCTAGTGGCAAAGTAGATGGTTCAAGCTTGTCACCACAACAGCAAGCGCTGAAAAACAGCGTCAGTCAATTAATGCTACTGCGCAGCCAATACCCGTCACTGGCTAAAGGGGAGCGGCGTAATGTGTGGATTGACGAGAGTTTGTACGCGGATCTTAAAGTGTACGGTGATGAGCAGATCCTCTATGTGCTGAACACCAGCACTGCGGAGCGGAGATTATCTCTTGATATGGGAAGCGTAAAAGCTGCGACTCAATTGAAGGATTTAATGACTGAAGAGACGATCGCCACGCAAATCGGCACAACGACAATCATCGTTCCGGCTTTAACTGGTCGCTTACTTCGACTGGATTAATCGTTAAAGCAATAAAAGCTCGCTACGGCGAGCTTTTTCCTTCTCTACTTTTTCCTACTAAGGCTCTCATTAATGAGCCTCTCGTTTGGTCATTGTCCATTGACAGAAAACACAAGTTGCGACATTTCACTCATTGGCGTAGCTTATCAACCTGAATGGCACTCTGGTACACATTCTAGATTCAGCTTACAAGAGAGCCTGCTGCCATGTGGATTAGGTCACCCTCTTCAACAAATCCATAGTAATAAACTGGCCTTTGGGCGGTACTTCGTTTATTAATTAGCGAGTTAGCTAATTACTTCAACATGGTTTTTATCGTATGACCAATATTTTTATCATTGTTGCACTGCTGGTGCTGTTTTTTGTCTTTATCCAAAAGTACGTGATCAAACACGACGATACCAAAGATTACGCTTATAAGAAGAAGGGGGCGTTACTCAATATGTCGGAAGGCGCCTTTCATAACGCGCTGAAAGCTGCAGTAGGGGAACACGGTGTGGTGTTGGCTAAAGTTTCAATGGCCAACGTGGTTACCCCAGCGGCGAACTTGAATAAAAAGCAGTGGTTTATCGCCAATAACCGAATCGCCAAAAACTATTTTGATTTTGTGGTGTGCGATGCAAGAACCTTAGAGCCGCGAGTGATCATCGAGTTGGATAATGGAAAAGAACTGCATAAAGGCAAGGTTGAGCGTGAAAAACTGCTGATGCATGTGTGTAAGTCTGCCAACATTCCATTGATTGGTGCGAACATCAAACACAGCTACCAAGTGAGCAAACTTAGAAGGTTACTGGCTGCACATATCGATCTGATTGAAACCGATAAAGAAGTGCGTTTTTGCAAAAAATGTGGCAGCCCAATGGTGATAAAAATTGCCAGCCAAGGCGAATTCAAAGGCCGACGATTCTTTACGTGTAGCCGTCAACCACAGTGTACCTATACTGAAAATTATAATGTGGTGTATGAAGTCGGAGAGGATCAAGAACTCTGAGAAGCCCAAAGTGTCGCATCATTTTTGCTGTCATTGACTTGGCAAATACGAACTTGGTTACGTCCATTTTTCTTCGCTTTATAAAGCTCAACATCGGCTAATTTCAGTAGCATATCCAACTTGTCACCTTCACGGTATTCACAAATACCGACACTTAAGGTCAGTTGGATTCGCTTCGAGCCATAAGCGTACAAATGTTGATTAATCGCTTCGCGTAATTTTTCTCCCACATGTTCGGCTTGCGCGATACTGTTATTAAACAAAGTCACACAAAACTCCTCCCCGCCGATACGGTAGAGGTTATCGTCGCCCACAATTTGAGACATTACCTGCGCCGTATCGATCAGCACCTTATCACCGGCATCATGCCCATGGGTGTCATTGACTTGCTTAAAATAATCAAGGTCAATCACCAGAAGACATAAAGTGGTATCTACCTTATTTTGCACAAAGTGAGCGAAGGCATGAGTGAGTGCTAAACGATTGTGAGAGCCCGTCAACGCATCACGAGAAGCAAGATAGCGTAGTGAGTTTTCGGTTTTTTTACGGCTAGATTCAAAAATATGAGCCACTGTCCAAATTCCGCAGTAGCAAAGAAGCAGATTGATCATCAACGGGACTGGATCATAAGCTTCATTCCATAAGGCTTGATAATAAATGTTGAACAGTTGCGGAATGAGTGCGATGCCCGTAGCGAGGCGGCCATGCTTAACCCCTAGCAATAGGTAAAAAAGTACTGGAAAAAAGGTGGTCCATAAAAATAGACCATTACTTAAAGGCTGGATAAAAGTCCCTGCGCTGATAATAAAGATCAGAAAATAAACGTAGACACGAATGTGAGTGACTGAATGTGCTTGTTGTTTTGCAATCAAGTAAACGTAATAGGAGTAACACATGAAGATAAATTCTAATGCTGCTAGCCCGTAGCTGTAAGTGTAAAAAACGTTAAATAGGACGAAGAAAAATGCAATAGCGGTTAACAGTAAGCTTAACCCACAAAGTACAGAGGCTCTCAAATGATGAGAATGGTTGAATAATCGCGCATCCATGTTACGTCACCGTATTGCATATCGAAGATATTGATAAAGGTTATAGTACGAGATAATTGGTCCGAATCAATGGATAATCTCACATAACTTATACAATGAAATAAATTGGACAGCTTACACCTATTGTTGATCCGGTTATTGTGCTTAAACCCAGAGTTGTGAATAAAAAACAGACAAGCTGGTGATAGATAAGCCAACTGGCTCAAAAACAAAGAAAATAGACTTGCACACAGCAAAAACAGCCGTTAATATCCACTCCGTTCTGAAGATATGCGTCCGTAGCTCAGTTGGTTAGAGCACCACCTTGACATGGTGGGGGTCGGTGATTCGAGTTCACTCGGACGCACCATCAAAATTGAATATATATGTAAATTTGGGTCCGTAGCTCAGTTGGTTAGAGTATCGCCTTGACATGGCGGGGGTCGGCGATTCGAGTTCGCCCGGACCCACCAAATTTCTCAATAAAACCCGCATATTAGCGGGTTTTATTGTTTCTGAAGCCTGTAAAGTATACTTGTACACTCTCTGTTATTTCTCTTCTTTTACTCAAATATTTATTCTGTTTTATTCACGTAAATTTTATTGACTATTGTCGCCATGGGCACCTGTGGGCACCATTGTGCCTATTCGGTGCCCTCGCCGTTTTTTCCTCGCTGGAAATGTGGTTTGATTTAGTAAGATCTGGATTTTGTTTGACCGAACAATTTTTAGCTTAAGTACCTAAACTGACATAGTATATAGGATGGCGTTTTGAGGAGATATGTGCACAGGTTGAATTTACGGCGTGATTTCACTTTGCTTGTATTTTTACCAAAAATTATTTTTGAGCTATAGTCCCCTGGCCACCCCTAAAGAAGATGCCACGAATATCAATCAGCATTTAATCTTCGTAAGTCACTAATTCTTCGATACGGCAACCAAAATACCGACATAGAGAATCAAGAGTTTTGGTTGTCGTTATATACCCTTCATCACGAATCATTTTGGCCATCGTAGATCTTTGAATGCCGATCTCATTGGCTATCTCAGCTCCAGAAACTTTTCGCCCTTCTTGCAGAGATTTTTTTTCTATTAATTGTTTTAGGTTATAACGAATCAATGTGATATTCCAAAATGATTTATTTTAGTGTCTTGATGGGACACCTTGATTCATCTATATTGACTATGTGTCCTGATAAAACACAAAAATGGAGGTCAATATGGACCAAACACTACTCACAGTAAAAGAACTCGCAGCTCGGATTAAATTTAGCGGCAACTACATCAATTCAAGGCTGCGAGACTCAGTATTCATCGAAGGTAAACATTACATTCGACCTTTCAATGGTAGAAAAATTCTTTACATATGGGAAGAGGTTGAAGCGGAATTATATCAAAGTGCGACACGAAATGCCGTTTATATTCCAATGGCAGCGGGGAGGGTATGTTATGGCTAGTATTAGGGCTCGTGGTGATAAGCTATTTATGGATTTCCGTCATCATAATATTCGCTGTCGTGAGCAGACACTTTTGGCTGATAACCCTAACAATCGCCGAAAATTAACTAAACTTCTAAACCAGATCGATGCAGATATCCGTTTAGGCTGTTTTGTTTACAGTGAATACTTTCCAGAGTCAAAAAATGCATCAAAGTTTGTTAAACAAGATATCCAAGCTCGGCGGAAGAAGGAAGAGTTGCTCGGTGCTTATAAAACGGCTTCGCAGGGGCTGCAGGGAATTACCAGCATTCCATTCGAAGATTTTGCCCATGAATGGTTCGGAGAAAATGAGGTCCGTTGGAAAACGAGTTATGTAAATAGCATGAAAGTGTATCTGTTTGGTTATCTAGTGCCAGAGTTTGGTGATGTGGATGTCGATCAAATTCAGCGGCCAGACATCCTCAAGTACCGCGCAAAGTTAATGCAGACTAAACCGGATGGAACCAAGCTGTCTACTGACTTTGTCAATCATGTAATGACACCTCTTAGGATGATTCTACGTGAAGCTGCAGATCGTTATGGGTTTCGTTCCCAGTTTGAAAACATCAAACCATTGCGAGTAGAAAAGCGCGACGTGAATCCGTTTACTTTGGAAGAAGTGATGGATTTCTTAAATGCGGTGAAAGTTGACTATCGCAATTACTTTCTGGTGCGCTTTTTTACCGGCATGCGCACTTCTGAAATCGATGGTCTGAAATGGCGATATGTGGATTTTCGTCTTGGGGTTATTAGTGTTCGTGAAACCTATGTCCAGGGGAAGATGGATACCACCAAAACTCTGGGCTCCGCTCGTGATATTCATATGTCGAGTATAGTGTTAGAAGCGCTCAAAAGTCAGAAAGAAGTCACTGGGGCAGGAGAGTTCGTTTTTTGTAACGCCGAAGGTAATCCATTAGATAAAGGTAACATTCGAGATCGGGTCTGGAAGCCAACTTTAAAGAAAATGGGTTTACCTTATCGTCGTCCCTACGAAACTCGACATACTGCCGCGACACTCTGGTTAGCAGCAGGGGAAGCGCCAGAATGGATAGCTCGTCAGATGGGGCATTCCAACACAAAAATGTTGTTCGAAATCTACAGTCGTTACGTTCCTAACCTGACTCGTCAGGATGGTTCAGCATTTGAACGCTTACTGACGCAGTTGAAGGAGAGAAATCAATGAAATACAACACCATGACCGTTCATTGCACCAGTTTATGTCTGGATGTATTAAATCAGGGTCATTTCTTTCGCTACACCACGCCCGATATTCTGGCGTTTAAGTCAGAAGTGAAAATACAAATCCGTGTACGACTAGAGCCGGTATCCAGTGCCATACAGGATGAAGAGGGAATGATTGAAGCGTTGGCGTCTGGGGTGATGAATGTGTTACTACATTATCATTTTACAGCCGGGCGTGTGTCACCGGATTTAATCATGGATTTGATACAACATCGGCTCGATAATTTTTTCAAAGAGTGGAAAGGCCGACGTGATACTCAGGGTATGTTTGGGTAGGTGAGCATATGTTGGACTACTTAGACCGTCCCATAGCTTTTCATCGTACGTTTGTTCAGTTGGGCATCGGTATTACCGGTGCTTTACTGTTCAGTCAGGCGTTGTACTGGTCAAAACGCACCAAAGATGCTGATCGGTGGTTTGATTAAATCGATTAAAGAGTGGGGCGAAAAAATGGGAATGACCCGCCGAGAGATAGATACGGCTTGTTCCAAGTTGAGAAGACTGGGTATTCTGATGGAGAAAAAAACAGGGGTGTCGTACCGGATTTACTACTGGATTGATGAGCCAAACTTGATTGGTTGTTTGGGCCAAACCCGTATGGCGGATTGCGCCAATTCAGAGGTTACTTGTCCGCCTAGCTGGAATGGCGAAATCCGTCAACCTATTACAGAGAAGACACAGGGATCACTAAAGACGACCACAGAGACTACTTCACGACGGAGTTTTTCAAGCTAGTTGTCGCCTCAAGTTAAATTTTATGCCGCCCGCATTTCTTCTTTTTTCTCTGGGATGATCTGGTGTGTTACTGCTCGTATATGAAAGCAAGACAAATATTGTCTACATAGATACCTTCCTACGTTGGAATGTGAAGAAAGTATTCACGTTTCAGGGGTATGACTTTAGGGTGCGAACGTTGAAAAATTTCAAGGGTGAACTGGTTCGAAAATGTGCACCAGGAGCTTCAAAGAAAGCGATGAAGAAAATCACTAAGACGGCTCAATCGTGGAGGGTCCATCGTTCGACAAGGGTCTCAATCAAGGAGTTGGCAGAACGGTATAATGCGACCCTCAGTGGCGGGTGAAGTCGGATTAATTTCATTCGTAAACGTGTAGTCCCTATATTACGTTCTCCACGTCTCTCAAGTATCAATTCTCTTAGCTCGGCACCTAGAGAAGAATGAGGACGCTTGCTCCGATTTTCCAGACCAGTGATTCTGCACTGCACATATCCTGATGCCACGGTAGTAATGTCTGTCTGGAAATACCAAAGCGGTAGCAGACAAGGTTTACATCACAACATTCCTCATACAAATTTACCCATGGTAATCTTTGTTGGATTTCTCTTTTCATCGAAATCCATTGTAGTTGAAAGAATGTCTATGAATCACACACTTCATTAAACTTTACATTTTTCAACCTTGTTTTAATTGATGTTGAGTGTAAATGGTGCGGTTCATCCACCTATTTAACTAGAGTGAAATGTAATTACCCTCCAATCAAGACAGTTGGCATCCCCATCACGATAGTCCCACCGTGGGCAGTTAGGTCGCCCATGCGCGCTGAGGGTTTATTGTTAATCAGCACGGTTGCACTTCCTTTAACTATGCTATCTGGAGGGCCGACACAAACACATATCTGTCCTAGAGTGGCAGCTGGTAGGTTGCCGATTAATACTGTTGTTGGCAGAGGGAGTAATGGCCCGCCTACGTGAGGGATTGGCACCACTGCTGGTGTTTGCATCGGGCACATGTGCATGTCTGTTGCTCTGGCTGCTGGAAGCATGTTCTTTCCCTATTGTTGACCGTTTCCACCGGAGGCGATGTTTAGACCCATTTCTACAAACTGTTGATAGCGCTCTTTTGCTTCTTCACCGTCAGGTAAGACTGCTGAAAGGTTAATGCATCCTGCGACTGCTTGTGCGTACAAGTATGGGGGAGGGGGAACGGTAGGATCTTCTGGTTTAATCATACTGCCGCCACTCCAAAAGGCCGCTTGAGCTGCCCAGCCAGCACCGGTTTCTAATCCCGCTTTTTCTGCCATTTGTTCAGCAAAACGGCGGCTTGTTTCATCAGGTGTATAAACCCAAGCTTTTGCTGCGCGAATGGCATTGGCTTCGTCTTCTTTCCAGTGATGCAGAGAAGCGGCGCAGGTTACGCTCCACCAAATGGATTCACGAACTGGGAGAGCATGCGCAAGAAAAGTCACAGCATCGGCAAACAGCTCTTGCTCCATCGCCACAGAAATCAAATCGATAGGTGTAGTATTTTCGCCTGCTAACTCTGCGAATGCGGCATTCGGCTCGTAGACACTTAAGATGTCTTGCGCGGATTGGTGGGGAACCTTTATCAACATCATCAATTTACCTTTGTAATTGCGCCTTGAATTTGCACCATGGCCCCGGCTTTTATTTGTGTCATGGCGCTGCCGTTAACCGACACTAACGCTGCTTTTACATCGACCTTCCCTTGGCCTTCAATATTGATCATTGCGGCTTTCACCTCTGCTTTTGCTTTACCTGAAACAGAGACTTGAGGAGCGTCGATCTTAATACCACTAGCGCTGATCTCGATTTTGCTCGTGCCCACTTTGAGTTCGATCTTCGATTTACCGCAGATCGACACTTGGTTGCCATCAACGCTGACCGTCGATTTAGCCGCAATATTGATGTTGGAAGCGGCATTGAGGCTTAGATCTTTCTCACTGTCACCCGTCCAGTTATCTTTACTTTTGGCGGTAAGTGTTTTATCACTTTCGACTTGTATGTGTTCTTTAACGCTTAAGGTGGCACTCTTCTCAACTTGGGTCTTTTTAATGCCTTTAATCGTTGACTGGCTGTCGTTATTTACGTCAAGTAGCAAATCTTTTTCAGCATGTAAATACACTTGTTCTTTGTCTTTTTGATCTTCAAACCGCAGTTCGTTTCCTTGCTTGCTACTGCCCTTAGGCGTTGAACGAGTTTTGATGCCATTTTGAGTATCCGAGCTGTAAGGGGCTGCGCTGTTTTTGTTGTATAAAGAGCCGGTCACGATAGGGCGATTGGGGTCGCCATCAATGTATTGCACAATCACTTCATCACCAATGCGCGGTGTGAATTGAGAACCGAACCCCTTACTGGCGAACCCTTGCGATACTGGCAACCAACATGAACTGTTTTCGTCATTTTTTCCGCCTCTATCCCAGTGAAATTGCACTTTTACTCGACCCCATTTATCTCGGTAAATCTCTTCTCCCTTAGGCCCGGTGACGGTTGCGGTATGTAAGCTATGGACACGCGGTTTGTCAAATATTTCTGGACGGAAAATCAGTGACGAAGGGATACAAGAAAACTGGTTCTGATAAGCGACTTCGTTGTTCGATTCTTCTCTGGATAGGCGATGTGATAGATGAGTGATGATGTACTCTTGGTTCATTGAACTGAGAGGATGGTACGTTAGTTCAAATTTATAGCCGCAAGCAAGCGTCGCTAAATTCGATGATGAGTGAGAGGCTGACTTCCTAAGATCTAACGCTTCCATATGCATTTTTGCTGCGTCACGGACTTCATTTTTATTCTCGTGACCAAATGCAAAGAGTTCTTGTGTCAATGAAGTCGGCGCGTAACTTTCGGTGCTTTTTCGGGGGCCGCTATCAAAAAATTCAGCCAGGTTTTGAGTATGATCGGCGACAGATACCTTTCCACTGCCAACATGGTGGGCTTGACTCCACGTGGTTAGTACGTGCTGCTGATTGTTGCCACCTATTTGATAACTTAACTTTGGATCCGGTATTTTCTCAAATCGTTGATTTGAATCGCCAATGCAGACTGTCGACTTATTGCATTGATGGCGTACATGGTAGTGCCATCCTTCGTTTGCTAACAAGCGTTGTATAAAAGCTTGGTCGGTTTCATCAAGTTGAACACAATACTCATGATTTTTCCCACTTCCGGAAAGGGAAAAGTGAAAATAGCTTTTGAGATCAGCCTGTTCTAGCAGCTTTTCAATGATCTTTTTCGTCGTTACGTTTTGAAAAATCTGACGACTGCGTTTGTATTGCAACAAGCTAAGTGGATCCAATATCTCTATTTGATAATAAAACTGCTGCTTGTCTTTGCTATATCCTGTGAATTGCAGAGTGCTACATATACCTGAAAAAAAACGCTTTCCAGAATCTAATTCGTAAGACACACAAACAGCTTTACCTAGGTTTTTGGTATCGATCTCCATGTTTGCCGCGATGGAAACGGAAAACTGACACCCGCCGGATACGCTTTCCTCTCCGATTAATTGCGTGACAATATAACTTTTGCTATCTGAAAGCTTAATGGTGAGGGAGCGGGTTTGGTGCTTTAATTCGTTACTGCTCATATTCAATTAATTCACTATTAAATAAACAGTTCTAAAAGGCTGTTTATTGGATGAATATTCGAAATTATCACATAATAATTGATGCTATTATTACTTGCTGTATTGGTATCAACTTTCATGCTCTATACATGTAATATATTTCGAGTTAGACCTTAATTCAAGGTAATTTGTCTATTTAATTATTATCTGAATAATATGTAATCGATTGCTTTGTGGTTATTTTTATGTTTGTTTCATTTTTAATGACGGTGAGCTTGTGCATTCATATTTTTTATGATGACAACATCTTTGATGAAGTATTTAAGATATTGTTAATGCATGAGGGGTTTGCGTGTATTTTTTATATTAAATCATAATAAAATCAACAATATATGTTATTTTGTGTCTTTTTATAGTGTTCTTTTAAAGAGGTAGGATGACCTAAAGGTCGCCTAAATATGGCGTAAATTGCCATTGCTATAATTCACCTCAAAGATACACTATTGGCAAATTGACAAATATGTCACTTCGTATGAAACAATATTAGTAGATGTTGTTTTTGCTGCAAAAATAAAAATTTTTCTGGTTGAAATAACTCAAGGCCTCTAGCGTTTTCCTTTATCTTAAAATACAGGAAATAGCGATTGAAGTTAATTGACACTTAAGCAAATAGTCAACCTAACAGAGCAGGAACCTATGCCTTTGTCAAAGCATCAAATTGAGCAACTTTCTAAACCTCTGAGTGATGATTCGATCTGTGGCGTTTATCTTAAACTGGAAAAAAGTGCTTTTCGCCCATTACGTAATGAATTTAATGTCGCGCAAACTGCGCTGCGTAAGCTAAGTCAAAACCCTAGTGCTGACGAGAGAGATGCGTTACAAGAGGCATGTCTAAATAAGTGGAAGATTCTCTCTGACAGTTTGTACGAACAGTTTTCAAAAACAACCAGAGATATCGAGCTCATCTCATGGTTTGTTGCTGCTCAATTCCTTCTCGATACCACATTAGAAAGTGCTGCGAATAGCCTTGAGTGGTTAGCGGATTTAAGTGAGAAGCACTGGGATCACCTCAACCCTGTACTACCAGTTGAAACGCTCAAATCTGATGATGATAAGGGCAAAGAAAGAGAGCAAGCAGATGCGAAAGTTAAAGCATTTTTCCAACTAGTCGGCGATAGCGAGGAAAGCTCGATTCTCTATGCGCCGGTGCTGCAACTGCCCTTAGTCGGGGAAGTGACGTTTTTTGACTTTCAAAGTGCAGAGAGAAAAGGCGAAATCAGCCAACTGAAATCTATGCTTACGACCACGGTGGCGCAAGAGCGTTTCGCAATTCAATTCAAGATGGAAAACGCCAAACGTTGTGTCACCCAATTAGATCGTTTGTCAGCGTTGGTGAGCACTAAGTGTCATTCTCTAGGCAGTCAAAGTACCAACTTCGGATTTGCGAAGTCACTGCTTACCCGTGTTGAAAACGCTTTGGTTCATCTAAGTGGAATTAAGTTAGCACCGAAAGCGGAGGCCAAGACAGTAGAGCAAGAGGTTGCCGAAAGTTCAGTTTCTGAAGGGGAGCTGCCAAGCCATATGGATACAAAACATATAGAGCGAATACCGATGGCATCAGAGCAGGCTCAGACCGTAAGCCAACACTTACACGCAGGAAACCTCTCTGAACTGGGTAATTTAAACAATATGAACCGAGACTTAGCTTTCCATTTGTTGAGAGAAGTCTCTGATTATTTTCGCCAGAGCGAACCGCATAGCCCAATTTCATTTTTGTTAGAAAAAGCGATTCGATGGGGATATTTATCCTTACCTGAGTTGCTGCGAGAAATGATGTCGGAACAAAACGGTGACGCTCTTAGTACGATTTTTAATGCCGCCGGATTGAATCATCTCGATCAGGTTTTGCTGCCGGAGGTGAGTACTCCAACGGTGGGCATTGAAAGCCCCCAAACACCTCAAGCGAAGCCTTCCGTTTCGGATCCGCGAAGTGTTGAAGAGCATGTATCTCAGACTTCCCCTGTAGATACCCAATCTAAGCAAGATCAAAAACCACAATCATCCGCTACGTCGGCTCTGAGTTGGTAATTGTGTTTAAAAAATAAGGAAAAATCATGGCAAGTATTTACATGCGTGTAAGCGGTCTTCAAGTTGAGGGCGCAGCGACTATCGGTCAGCTAGAAACGGCTGAAGGTAAAAATGACGGTTGGTTTGCAATCAACTCTTACTCTTGGGGTGGCGCTCGTAACGTTGCTATGGACATCGGTAACGGCACCAATGCGGATTCAGGCATGGTTGGCGTAAGCGAAGTTAGCGTAACTAAAGAAGTCGATGGTGCTTCTGAAGACCTACTGTCTTATTTATTCAACCCAGGTAAAGACGGTAAAACTGTTGAGGTTGCATTTACTAAGCCTTCTAACGATGGTCAAGGTGCAGACGTTTACTTCCAAGTTAAGCTAGAAAAAGCACGTTTAGTTTCTTACAACGTGAGCGGGACTGACGGATCTCAACCGTACGAGAGCCTATCTCTTTCTTACACTTCTATTTCTCAGAAGCATCACTATGAGAAAGAAGGTGGTGAACTACAAAGCGGTGGTGTTGTGACTTACGACCTACCGACCGGGAAAATGACTTCTGGTAAGTAATTCTTTCATTAGACATGCCACGTTAATTGGCATGTCTATTTCATGAATATCTCATTTTAGGACACCGTTATGGCATTGAACTCACAACATAAGCGCGTTAGTAAGAACCGTGTCAGCATCACCTATGACGTTGAAACGAATGGCGCCGTAGAGACGAAAGAGCTGCCGTTTGTTGTTGGCGTCATTGGCGACTTTTCAGGACACAAACCAGAATCAGAAAAAGTTGATTTAGAAGAGCGAGAGTTCACGGGTATCGATAAAGACAACTTCGATACAGTGATGGGGCAAATTCACCCGCGTCTTTCGTACAAGGTTGATAACAAGCTTGCTAATGATGATAGCCAGTTTGAAGTGAACTTGAGCTTCCGTTCGATGAAAGATTTCCACCCAGAGAACTTAGTTGATCAAATTGAGCCGCTTAAGCAGTTGGTTGAAACACGTAACCAGCTAAAAGTACTCTTAAGCAAAGCCGATCGTTCGAGAGATCTTGAGCGTCTACTGAAAGAAGTTCTGCAAAGCGCAGATGCCATCAATGGTTTAGCTCAAGAACTAGGTTTGAGCAGAGAGGGAGCGGAATAATGTCTGTAGAACAACAAGCAGTACAAGGTACTACTACTGAAGCAGAAGCAAAGCAGAGCTTTCTTGACCGAGCGATCAACGCGACAGCACAAACACCAGTAGATACGACAAAAGAGCTATTGAGCGTCATGGCTTCTCAAGCACTGGAAGGTACAGTGACTTGGGATAAGAACCTAACGTTGACGATTGAAAAAGCAATCAGCGCGCTAGACAGCAAAATCTCTGAGCAGTTGTCAACGGTGATGCAAAACGATGAGTTCCAAAAAATGGAAGGTTCATGGCTAGGTTTGCAAAAGCTTGTAAAAAACAGCGAGCTAGGATCAGATCTGAAAATCAAACTGGCGGATTACACCAAAGACGAATTGCTAGAGCAGTTTGAAGATGCACCAGCGATCGATCGCAGCCGTTTCTTCAATATGGTTTATCAAGAAGAATTTGGAACAGCGGGCGGTCAGCCATACGGTGCATTGCTAGGTGACTACGGATTCGGTTACGGTGATGAAGACGTTGCCCTGTTGCGTTACATGGCTGAAGTCGCTTCTGCATCTCACGCACCTTTCGTCGCTGCAGCGAATGCAAGTATGTTCGACTTCAAGGCATTCAGTAGCTTTTCTGAAGGCAAACCAGTTGCAGCAGGCTTTGATTCGCCAGCATATGCAAGCTGGAATGCATTCCGTGAAAGCGATGACTCGCGCTACGTTGCTCTGACTCTACCGAAAACGATGGCTCGCCTTCCTTACGGTGCAGCAACCGTTCCAGTTAAATCATTTGCATTTGAAGAACTTCAAATTCGGGACAACGGTCAGCAAATTGTGTCTTCAGACTGCGATTTTGTTTGGAGCAATGCGGCGTATGAGTTTGGTCTTCTGATGACTCAAGCATATACCAAGTACGGTTGGTGCACGGCGATCCGAGGTACTGAGAACGGCGGTAAAGTAGAGAACCTGCCAAACTTCACTCACTACTCTGAGGCCGGTGAATTGCTACAGCAATGCCCGACAGAAGTTAACCTAACGGATGAGCGTGAGAAAGAGCTGAGTGATCTTGGCTTCTTGCCACTGGTTCACTACAAAAGCACCAACTACGCAGTGTTTATGGGTGCTCAGACTGCGCATAAACCAAAAACGTACACAGATCCAGATGCAACGGCAAACGCGGCAATTTCAGCGCGTCTGCCATACACAATGGCAAGCAGCCGAATCGCACAGTACCTAAAAATCATGGGCCGTGATCGTATTGGTTCAAACCTAGCTCCAAATGACGTTGAGAAAGAGCTGAACTCTTGGATTAATCAATACGTTAACCCAAATGCGATTGGTAACGATGCGAAAGCAACACATCCATTGGTTGAAGCGAAAGTGACGGTAGAAGAGCAAGCTGGACGCCCAGGTGCTTACTCTGCAGTGGCTTACTTACGCCCTTGGCTGCAAATGGAAGAGCTAACCACTTCACTACGAATGGTTGCGAACATTCCTGGCTAATCCTATTCGGGGACGCTGTCCCCGAATGTTTTGAACTGAGTCGCTGATGTATACAAATTCCGAATTCGATCGCATTTTAGCTGAGAATCCTGCCTGGCAGGAGATATTAGTGTGCGCGAAAAGTCGGTCGGTGGTTCAATTCAAAGCATCGTTGGTTCGTTTGATCTCCGAGATTGATACGTCAATAAGTGAACAGTTGTCAGACGTTATTCAACACCCTAACTTTAAGCAGTTAGAAGCCTCTTGGACGGGGCTCAAATCGTTAGCGCAGCTGCAAGTATCCCAGCGTCGAGTAAAAATCAAAATGCTCGACTTGAGTTGGAGTATGGTTTCGGCAGATCTCAATTACTCTTTCGATCTAAAGCAGTCATCCCTATACCGAAAACTGTATTCAAATGAGCTGGATACCGCCGGTGGCAGCCCATTTGGCATGGTGATGGTCGATCACAAGGTCTCGGCTGATTACGCCGATGATCAGGAGTATGACGATCTCTACACCCTTCAACTGCTCTCTGAGCTGGGGGAGCTCTGTTTTTGCCCAATGGTGCTCGGAACTGACGAGTTTTTCTTTGGTGATGAACCAAGAAGGCAGCTTCATGACAGCGCGAGAATTGAGCGCATTCTTACTAGTCGAGATTTTGTTTCTTGGCAGTTGCTACGAGAAAAAAACTCATCACGATTTTTGCACTTGGTCATGCCTGAACATTTGATTCGTCAACCATACTGTCAATATCAGGCTGGATTTGTTTTTAACGAGCGCCAGCAAGAGAAATATGCCTTGTGGGGCAGCAGCGCTTACCTCTTGCTAGGTAATGTGATGCGAGAGTTTGATCGAATCAGTTGGTTTGGATTCCTGCGTTCTTACGATGAGACAGGTTCGTATGGGGCTATCGTTCAGGACTCAAAAGAACTTAAGACCAAGGTAGAGATCTACAGTGAAGATGATGGCTTTTGGTCGTCTCAGGGGTTCATGCCTTTAACCAGTATTTACATAAGTGGCCATAAAGGTTTCTTCAGCAATCAATCCGTTTGGCAAGCGCCTGATGAAGCTCAACGTCAGCTCGGTATGCTCCAAACCAACCTGATGGCTTGCCGATTTGCCCATTACATCAAGGTCCAAATTCGTGATCAAGTTGGTCGATATGACAGTGCAGAAACTTGTCGACGCAGTCTAGAGCGATGGCTAGAGCAGTTCATAAGCAACGTCAATTATGGTGAGGATGCCGTACTTGCCCGATATCCACTGCGGTCTTGCTATGTACGCATTGAAGAGGTTCCTCATGATAAAACCCGCTACCTATGCGAGATCATGCTTCAGCCTCAATATCAATACGAAATGATGGATGCGAAAGTGGTGTTAACAACTTCGGTATCTGGCAGTGAGGTTGGAGAGACATCATGAGCTTAATGGCTAAGTTAACCCAAAGCTGGAATGACGATATCGATAGTGTTCGAGATGCAATTGTTGATAACGTCTGTGATCTTATTTCCAGCCGAGCACCTCTGTGTTCAGAGATGCTTTTATCGGAAAAAGGAACGATTGCCGAGCTCGGTATGCGCAACATGGCTCGCGCTCAAAGTAAAAACAACACCAGTGACATTGTCGCAGAAATTGAAGTGCTGGTCCGAAACTTCGAACCTCGCCTGAGCCAGGTAGAGATTGATGTTCAAGAAGGGGAACTGGGTAGCAACCAATTGAGCTTTCGCCTTTCCGCCGTGGTGCATTCAGAGCTTGGTGATGAAGCGATCGTACTGGATTCTTTTTTGGATTTGAGCAGCAACAAACTAGATGTAAGGAAGTCGAATTTTGTCTGATTCATTGCTTTCCTATTTTGAACAGGAACTGCGCTTTATTCGCAATGAAACCTCTCAGTTCGCGGAACGTCATCCGGGGACGGCTCGTGCATTGGGAATGCGTAAAGACAGTATTGATGATCCTCAGATCGCGCGTTTGATTGAAAGTGTTGCCTTGATGAACGGCAAACTTCAGCAGCGTTTGGATGAGTCTTACCCAGAGCTGACAGAAAGCTTGGTGAACTTGTTGTTCCCGCATTATCTGAGGCCAATACCGTCATACAGCATGTTGGACTTCGCTATTTTTGAAGAAGCGAATGCAAAGCACAGTATTCCTAAAGGCACTGAGTTCGATGTCGCGAGCGAATCTGGCGAGCCAGTGGTGTTTCGCACTTCCGAAAATATAGCGCTGCTTCCAATTCAAGTTGCTTCGGCAGAAGTGCTGTTTGCGCCATTTGAACTGGCTAAGCCTGTGGGTGCAGAGAACGCAAAAGCGATGCTGGAGCTGACGATTGAGGCAACCGATAGCGGTATCGAGTTGCGTGATCTGGATATTGACCAGTTGAAACTGCATCTCAAAGGTGAAAGCCACTTTGCATTGCGTTTGTATGATGTACTCGCCGATGGTCGCTGTCAGGTGTGTATCCAGAATAATGGTAAGAGCTACTCACTAGGGAAGTCTGCGCTACAACCAATCGGCTTCGATGTGAACGACACTATTTTACCGTATCAAGCAGCAAGCTTTGGTGGCTTTAAGTTATTGACCGAGTTCTTCATGTTCCCTGAAAGATTTCAAGGATTCAAATTAGACCTTGGCAACATCATGCAACACGCAATCGGCTCAGAGTTTCGTATTCAGATTTTCTTGAATGAGATGAGTGTGGTGCAAGCTCGTAGCATTCAAGCACAGCATTTTTCTCTGTTTTGTACGCCATTGGTGAACCTACAAACCAAAGTGTCAGAACCTCTGCAAATCGACTTCACCCAAAAGCAGTACCCAATTTATCTTGATGCAAGCCAGGGTAATGATTTGGAAGTGTTTTCTGTTGATGAAGTGCTAGACGTGACGGAAGGTGAACCGTTTAAGGTCTGTCAGATCTACGGAGACAAGTACAACAGTACAGAGACTGCACTCCGTTGGCAGCTCGTACAGGATACCCACGAAAGAGGCGTGCTTCGCAGTGGCTTAAAAGTGGCTGATATTGGGCATGTTAGTGCCACGACGTCGTCCAGAGTTTGGTCGGTGACGACAACTGCGACTGACGGCATTCGAGCAGGTTCATTGCCTGTAAACAGCCAAGTGACATGTCGGGAATCTCTTACGATTCCAGCGACTATGAACTTGCTGCGCCGCCCAACCTTGCCAGTGCGCAGTCGTGATGCAAATAAGAATGTATGGGCACTGCTTTGCCATTTGCACTTTAACTATCACGCAATTCTAGGGACGGATGACCCAACCGCTACGCTGAAAAATGTGTTTGATTTGTATAACCACAACCAAGCGGTGCAAAACCACATCTATATCGAGTCCCTGCAAAATATCGAGCAGGAGCAAGTGGTGGCTCCGATCCGTGTGTCAGGAAAAACATGTTTTGCTTACGGCACAAAAATTTCGGTGACGTTAGACGCAAGTAATGTCAACGGAGGCGTATCGCTCTTTGGTCATTTGCTTGACCACTTCTTTGCTTATTTTGCAGGCTTCAACAGCTTTACTCAAGTGGATATTTATTTGGAAGGCCAAGACGGTGTTTACCTGTCCTTCCCGAGGAGAACTGGGTGCAAGAGTTTGTTGTAAGCCGTTTCGCTTATGGTGCGTTTGAGGGACAGCTAGAAAAAGCGTGGCAGATCTTCAAGCATCAGGCTCATTTAAAGGGGCAGCGACCTGAAGTGAGGTTTAGTGCGGAAATTCTCCCAGCTTACTATCAAGCAGAAGTCTCTATGGTTACTTCGGAGCGAGAGGGTGAATTTACGGTAAAGACATCATTGGCGGCTTTGTCTGGCAACTCTGGTTCGATGCCAAGAGCGATGTATGGCGATGCACTAAAAGCGCGTTTTGAACTTGGTGATGAAGCACCACTCGACTTTTTCGACATGTTTAATAACCGTTACTACCGCTTGTACTGCGAAACAAAGCAAAAGCATGAGCTGACGTATCAGATTGAGGAAGAGGCGTTTCATTGGAATCGTGACCGTCAATCTATTACTGAAATGCTTTCCAGTTTGGCTGGACAGACTGGAGATAAGGCACCAATGCCGGAATCTCATTTGGTGCAATACACCGGCTTATTAGGGTTGAAATTAACCTGCCCATTGGCGCTTAAGTCGATGCTAGAAGATTACTTCGAGTCGGAGTTTGAGGTTGAACGCAGTGGCCTAGAGTATTTGCCTCTAACAGAGTGTTCGTTAACTCAAATTGGCCAAGCCGGAAACAATCATCAATTGGGTATGGGCGCGTTGGTCGGGATGTCGACGCCAATGACGGGGCAGAAACTCAACATAAAAATGTGCCCTCAAGACTATCAGCATTACTTAAAAATACGCAGTGACAAAGAGATGGTTCTTGCGCTGGACCATATGGTTAGAAGCTATATGGGAGTGAATAGCAAGTATGCACTCTATATGAAGGTAAATAGCCAGTATCTGCCGAGAGTGAAGCTATCAAGCAGTCACCAAAAAGCGTTAAGAATTGGCCAATCCGCGTGGATGAGTCATCAATCAGATCGTCAACAGTTTGTTGAAATGCCACTGACGAAAAGTTAGGAAACAGAATGATAAATATTGAACTACAAAGCTTGGTCAAAAGGCTTACTCCGTTACTAAAAAGTGCCCTGGAAACGGCTGCTGGAGATTGTGTAAGTAAAGGACACTTTGCGATAGAAGCTGAGCATTGGTTTGTTCAGTTGTTACAACAGTCCAAAGGCTGGGAAGCCGCTTTGCAGCAAGCATCAATGGCCAAAGAGTCGATGTTGGAGCGTTGTAATGACCGTCTGATGCATTTGGCTCGTGGTAATGACTCTTCACCTTCTTTGTCCCCTGAGTTGGTTGAGTTACTTAAAGATGCATGGATGCTTGCTTCATTAAACAATCAGCAATCGGTGGTGAATGAATTTCATCTGCTTATGGTGCTGAAGCAGCGTCTGGACCAAAGCGCTTACAACGGCGTGTTGAGCTCGTGGGTGTCAGTCTTGTCTTCTGAATGGTTACGCAGTCAGTCGATGGTGATCAGCGGACCCAGTGAAGTCTCATCGTCTACCGAGAGCATGGCCCCAACCGGTGGTGACTCAGCGACGCCAGCTTTGGACAAATTCTCGCAAAACCTGACAGAGGCAGCGCGTAATGGCGAGTTGGACCCTATTACAGGACGCGGAGATGAAATTCGCAAATCCATTGATATTTTGTGCCGCCGCCGTCAAAACAGCCCGATCCTCGTCGGTGACCCAGGTGTAGGTAAAACGGCCATTGTTGAAGGTCTTGCCCAAGAAATCGTGAATGGCAATGTTCCACCTGCGCTTGCGAACGTTGAGCTGCGCAGCCTTGATTTGTCCCTTTTGCAAGCAGGCGCGAGCATCAAAGGTGAGTTTGAAAACCGCCTTAAAGATGTGATCAATGAGATCAAGCAGTCAACGACGCCGATCATCATGTTTATCGATGAAGCACATACGCTGATTGGGGCGGGTGGCACAGCGGGCCAGAATGATGCTGCGAATATTCTGAAACCAGCGCTTGCGCGTGGCGAGTTTCGTTCTCTTGCGGCGACCACATGGGCGGAATACAAACAGTACTTTGAATCGGATGCCGCGTTGACTCGTCGTTTTCAAGTTGTTGCGGTTAATGAACCCAACGAAGAAGATGCTATTCACATGCTTCGCGGCGTGAAGCGCAGCCTTGAAAAGCACCATGGCGTTAAAGTCATGCAAGAAGCCATTGATGCCGCAGTCGCTCTCTCTATTCGTTACCTTCCTGAGCGTAAGTTACCTGATAAAGCAATTAGTCTGTTGGATACGGCATGTTCACGCATTGGATTGAGCCAAAGTGCGGCACCTAGACAGTTGGAAGCCATTGCAGAAAAAATCCGCTACACCAACAACGAGATCGAAACGTTACATCATGAGTCGGCATTGTGGTCGATTGAAAGCGTACGCTTGGAAGAAGCAAAACAGCGATTGGCGGCTTTAGAACAAGAGCATCAGTCACTTGAACGCTCTTGGAACTCAGAGCGCCTCTTGGTGGAAGAGATCATTGAGTTGCAGTCTGGCTTAGACGCTGAGCTAAAAGAAAATGGCTCGGTGATATCGCATGAAGCGAAAAGCATGTTAGCAGACAAAATGGCAGCCCTGCGTGAGATCCAGGGTGAGCAGCCATTAGTCCTGCCACAGGTAACAGAGCAAACCATCGCTGAAGTGGTGGCGCTATGGACGGGTATTCCAGTGGGCAACATGCTTAGCCAAGAAGTTGAGAAGTTGATGCACCTAGAGACTCGTATCGGTGAGCGAGTGATTGGTCAGACAACGCCGATAGCAGAGCTTTCACAAGCAATTCGCTTGTCGCGTGCAGGTTTAACCGACCCACGCAAACCTGTTGGGGTATTCCTGATGTGTGGTCCAAGTGGTGTGGGTAAAACCGAAACTGCATTGGCGCTTACCGATTTGCTATACGGTGGCGAGCGAAATATCACCACCATCAACATGACGGAATTTAAAGAAGAGCACAAAGTGTCGATGCTTTTAGGCTCTCCTGCGGGTTATGTTGGCTACGGTAAAGGCGGTGTCTTAACAGAAGCGGTACGTAAGAACCCATATTCTGTACTGCTGCTGGATGAAATGGAAAAAGCCCACCCTGGTGTGCACGACATCTTCTATCAAATCTTTGATAAAGGCTCGATCTCGGACAGTGAAGGTCGACACATCGATTTTCGTAATACGATCATCATCATGACATCAAACGCGGCCGACAGTGCTGTTGTTAATGCGTGTGAAAATGGTCGACCGGATGTTCCGACGCTGACTCAGTCTATTTTCCCTGAGCTGCAAAAACACTTTAAACCCGCATTTCTTGGCCGTGCGACCATCGTGCCTTATTTCCCTTTGAACGATGAAGAAATGGCGCAAATTGCAACCTTGTCTCTGAACCGCATTCGTAAGCGCGTTCAATCCCACTACAAAGCAAGTTTTGAATTTCACCCTGATGTGATTGATCTGCTGGTCAATATGAACGATTCACCTGAAACAGGCGCTCGTGCCGTTGAGCAACTGATCAATCGTCAACTTATGCCGGATTTAGCGAATCAATGCATTGTCCGCATGAGCGAGAGCAAGCCGGTAGAAGCGGTCACTGTTCACGTTGAAGAAGGCAAATTTAAGATTCAGATTCAATAGCATTAAGAGGCGATAGACCTCAAAAAAACAATGGGTTGTATATCAATCCAACTAAAACAATAACGTAATTTTATTAACGCTTTTTGTTGCAGGCCGTGTTTAACGCGCCCTTTTAGCAGCACAACATTATGAGTACTAACAGATGACGCATTCAGTTTTTTCTACGCAACAATTGGAATGGATTCGTAAGAACTTAAAAATCGCAGTGATTCACGGTGGTGATAAAGAGCAGGAGGGCAGTTTTATCTTTGAAAACTTGAGCCCTCGCTCAACTAAAACGTATGCACCTGTTGCACACGATATTGCTAATGCACTGCGTGAATCTAATTTCCAATTCGTTGAGGTGTTAGCTGAAGACATTAACTTAGCGCAGTGCCTGAAAGATAAAGGTATTGACTTGGTGATCACGAACAGTGGTGGTTTGCAAGGTTTTGACTCCATGTGTCATTTGCCTTCTACATTGGAAATGCTGGGCGTGCCTTATGTAGGGCACTCGCCAATGACGGCAGGGATCTTGGATAACAAGCACCTGTTTAAGCATGAAATTAAAGCCGCTGGACTGCCGACTGCGCCATTTATCACCATTGGTATTGATGAGCATTTTGAAGATGTAGCAAAGCAAGATGCGATCGATCAAATTGAAGCACAGTTCAAAGACGGCTTCATTGTTAAGCCAGTGTCTGGCCGAGCTTCAATCCATGTTTATCCTGTTTTTAAGCGTAATGATCTCGCGGGTGTTGTAGAGCATGTACGTCAAGCGACGGGGAATACAGTAATGATTGAACCTTTCCTTGGTGGCCGAGAGTTTGTTGTTGCTGTTGCGGGAGAGTATGTCTTTAAAGAAGGTAAACTGACGCAGTCTGAAATGCCTATGGCTTTCTCAATTACTGAACGTGTACTGGATGCTGACGAGCCTATTTTTACTTCCATGGATGTAAAGCCGATCACTCAAGACCGTTTGGTTGCTGTTAATGAAGAGGGGCTACGCAATCAGTTAGCACTGATCGGTCAGAAGATTTATCGCCTGCTTGGTCTTCAAACCTTAGTGAGAGTGGACTTACGCATGGACAAAGAAGGCAACCTTTATGTGCTGGAAACCAATCCAAAACCGGATCTCAAACGTCCGGAGGGAGAGAAGGTAAGTTTGGTTTGCCATGATCTGGCTCGTGAAGGTATGGATTACACAGACCTAGTTCAGTCGTTGGTGTTTAACCGATTATCTTTCCTTAAGCAAAAACGCCCAATGTCGGTTGCGCATTGCCTCAATGAGCAATTCGACGCTCTAAGCGTGTGTTAGGAGTGAACTTTGAACTCTTTTAAGCAATATAGCCGCTTGTTGCTCGGAGCATTACTGGTTCTGTTATCACTAATGCTGATCTTTGTTGTTGGTTATGCACAAGCATTGAAAAGCTATCAACAGCAGAGCCGTGATGCGATTTTAGCCCAAACCGAAGCCGCCCGAATCGGTATAGAACAAGTTCTCAGTTCTGGTGTGCCGCTTCAGGACTTTGCTGGTCTTGAAAAAGTGCTATCGCCAATCGCGAAAGCGGATTCTTCTGTGGTTGATATCCGAGTAATTTCTGGGCAGCAAGAGCTATATCGCTACACCGATGACAACTTTGTTGGCAGCTTAGTCACCATCCCTTTGAGCAATAAATTCGCTCAAGTTGGTGCTTTGGAGATCTGGCTGAGTGATGAAGAAATAGAAAGGAGCATCGATAGGCACTTCCAGCCGATGGTGCTGCTGGTCGTTTTACTGATCGCTGCGTTTATTTTCTTTGTTTTACGTAGTCAAAACCCCAAGATCTACTTCACTGCATTTGGTGGTGTGTTCTTAGCCATGTCGGCGAGCGTGCTATTGATGGTCGGTGCATTGTACAAAGCCGGCTTGGAGCACAAGGCGGATTCTATGGCGAAGATTGTTACTCAACGTTTAGCCCCGGTACTGAATGCAGGGATAAGCTATCATCAAGTGAGTGGTATCGATGAGATGCTAGACAGCTTTCGTCAGTCAAACCCAGAAGTCTCTTCCATTGCAGTTGCTCAGGGAACTGAGTTGATCGCCAAGAGTAAAGCGCAGAACAGTGTGTCAGTCGATGAGATGGCCGAATTTCTAGTAAGCGATACGAAAGGGAACGAGGTGACGATCGCTTTTTCCCCCAAAGTACTGTTTGCGCAGTTGGTTCGTATACTAAAGAACTTTGCCATTCTATTTGCTGGTTGTGCGTTCATTTGCTTTGCTTTTATTCGCTTACTGAGTCACTCGGAGCAACAGCCAAAAAACGACACCGTACTGGCGCAGGTTAAGCCGCTGCTGTTGGTCACGGTGCTGATGGAATCGTTAATGGCGCCGGTTTTACCTCAGTACTTAACGCAAATCGCGGTAGAAAATGGCGCAGGAGAAAGTTGGTCGTCTTACTTCTTTACACTCTACTTTGTTGGCTTTGCTGCGACGCTATTGCCTGTTTCGCGTTTAGTTGAAGTGTTTGATATTCGCAAAGTACTTGGCGTGGGTATTCTGCTATCAGCGGTTGGTTGTATGTTGCTAGCGTACGAGTCCCAGTTAGCAATGGTGCTTATTGCTCGATTCACGTCTGGTGTTGGGCAAGCGACGATCTTTATTGCTGTTCAAGGTTATATTCTGCGTTGCAGTGACCAGTCTAACAAGACACAAGCCGCAGGTATCATCGTATTTTGTTTCAATGCTGGATTCATCTCTGGTGCGGCAATCGGTGCTCTGCTAGCTGATACCGTAGGCGTGCAAGGTATCTTCATGTTGTCGGCGTTAGTTGGTGGTCTAATGTATCTGTTCGCGTTGTCGCTACCGTCGATGATTCCTCAGAGGAATGCACAAGGTTCACTTAAAGAGAACCTTACGATGATGTTAAAAGATTCCGCTACTTTGATACGTGTACCGTCATTCATGCGCACCATGTTGCTCGTTGGTATACCAACCAAAATGATGCTAACTGGTGTCGTATTCTTCGCTGTGCCAATCCTTCTTTCTGATGTAGGCGTCGAGCGTGAAAGTATCGGTCAGGTGCTGATGGCTTATGCATTCTCTGTGCTTTTCATTAGTGGAAAAGTTTCGCCAATGATTGACCGTATTGGCTCTGCAAAATGGGCGCTTTGCTTAGGAAGCATTGTTGGCGCTGTTGCTTTGGCTATTCTTTCTGCTGCCTTCTTATTTAAAGATATAACCTATCTTGTCTTCGTCGCAACGTTCGCAATGCTAGTGATGGGTGTTTCACATGGCTTTATTAATGCCCCAGTTGTGACTCATGTGGTGACCACGACTCAAGGTGTTAATGCTAACTCAGTTGCTTCTACTTATCGCTTTTTGGAAAGGCTAGGTCATGTGTTGGGTTCGGTCGTTGTCAGTACTTTGCTTACTCATCTTGGAACGGACTACGCATTCTTTGCGCTTTCAGCATTCTTTACTTTAGCTGGCTTGTTGATGTGGTTGTTTGACCGTGCAGTACAAAAGGAGGTGGTAGCATGATTCGATTGATTTTACTTTTGGCACTGACTGCATTCTCATCGGTGAGTTTGGCAGATTGGCCAGAGTGGTTGGGCGAACGCTTGCAAGCAGAAAAGGTGGTGCAGTGGGAAATTAATGCCAACGACAACGATGTGTTGTTCGCCCCGCGAGGTGAATATCCTATGGTTTGGGTTTTGGTCTCTCGAAAAGCGGACGCGTATGATGTTGCGTTGTCGACCATCTTAAAAGTGTTTCGCAGAGAAATGCCTAACGTTTCATTTCGTGCTTTCCTTTTGCCTAAAAGCCAAGAGGAACTGGTCGCTTGGACGAAAGCTGCGGATAAAAAGGCGAACATGATCTACACGGTTGGCTCTAGTGCGACCGTCTCACTGCATAAGATTTACGCTGGAGGTAAGCTTCCGGTTGTATCGGTGAACGCAAAAGATCCGGTGTTACTGGGCCTGACGGATAACTACCACTCAAGTGGCAACAACTTTGCTTACACCTCCTTGAATTTGCCTGCTGATATTACGCTGAGCTTTTTACGTCGCTTTAAACCAAGTCTGACTCAAATTGGTGTGCTGTACGCCAAGTCGAACACCAGTGCTTATCTCACCCAGTTTTTGCCACTTCAAAAAGAGGCTGAGAAGCAAGGAGTGAAAGTCTTTCCTATCGAAGTTGACGAGAATAATCCTGAACTTGCTCTTCAACACGTTATGCAGACCACCATTGAATCGATGAAGGTCAACGATGGTAATTTATGTCAATCCTTGCTTTGGCTTACGGGTAGTTCAAGTCTTCTTAACCGACTTGATGAGATCAACCTGCATTCAGAGCCGCTTCCTCTGTTAACTGCAGTGCCTGATGCGGTTAATGGCACGCAACAAAGTGCGCTGATGTCTGTTGGCGTAGGGTTTGAAAACAACGCCCACCAAGCGGCATTTTACGGCATTGAAGTACTTAAAAAGGGCGTAGATCCTGGCTCTCTGCCTGTGGGAGTGCTGTCTCCACCAGACATCTCGATCAGCTTTAAACAAGCAGGCCGCGTTGATACGCAGCTTCCGTTTGTATTGATTGAAATGGCCAGCGATATCTATTCGCAAGATGGCAAGCTAGTGCGTTCTGCTGGAATGAGCATGGAGAGCTATTAACCATGATACGTGTCATTTTCATTGCCGTTATGTTGACCGTGCTTAGCCAACCTGCTTTGGCCTATCAGCGTCCAGAGCGATTATTGCTCGCTACCCAAGAATGGTTTCCTTATCAGTACCAAGAAAATGGGGAAATGAAAGGGCCGGGGATAGAACGAGTGAAGTGTGTCATGAGAGTGATGGACCAGCCGTATCAGCTTACGATGACTAACTGGGATAGAGCTCAGCTCATGACAGAAGTTGGCTCACAGCATGGTTTCTTTCTTGCGTCTCTCAACAGCAAGCGTGATGAGTATGCCGATTATTCTGCGACACTTGATCAACAGAATTGGAGTTGGTTCTCTCTATCTGATTCAACAGAGTTAGACAACGCAATGTTCAAGTCTCAGGTCGAAGTCGCTGCACTATTTGGCTCAAATAATTGGTTTTGGCTACAGAAAAACGGTTACCGCGTAAGCAAAAAACCAAGGACGCCAAAAGCCCTAATTGAGTTGATGCTGAATGGGGAAGTCGGAGCGGTATTGGGCAATGACGCTGTCATTGACGAGACGATAAAAAAAATGGGTATCAGTTATCGAGCGATTTCTCGGACACGGGTCAAATCGAATCCATTGGGCGTGTATTTCTCCAAAGCATTTACAAAGAAATACCCCAACTTTCTTAATGAATTTAACGAGGCGGTTGCTCAGTGTCGTTAACTCCAAATATTGAATTTATTGAAGGTCAGTCAAATGCCTCTATCGATTAGAATTATTAGCTCTCCAGATGGTGAAAGCATCGCCCAATGGAATCAAGCATTTCCAGACGATGGCGGAGATATCGGGCGTGCGTTTGGCGCGACGCTACAACTTAATGACGCAAGTCGTGAGATTTCAAGTACCCATGCAATGATTCGTAAGACCTCGCGTGGATACCAAATCATGGACAACAGCACCAATGGCCTTTACATCAATGGATCTGATGTGCCTTTGGGCAAGGGTAACCAATCTACACTAAGTGATGGTGATGTTCTTGATATTGGCCGCTACCGATTGCTGGTTTCTTGTTTCTTCCCTGAAACAGCGAAAGCGCAAATCCAGCAGCCTCACTCAGATAGTTGTCGATTAGGTGATGATCCGTTTAGTACTGAATCAACACCTTTTATTCAAAGTATTCCTGAAGTAGATGAAGCGCCTGGGTTCACCATCTCGACGACAGATGTGGTGGGGGATGACCCATTTGCGAGTGATGCCTCAGTTAAGCAAGAACTAGCGCCTCACTTTAATCTTGATTTTCAGACGGCTGAGGATGACCCACTGAAAGACAGTGATTTTCGTACGTCATTTCCAAACCATGAAGTGATGGCGACCTCCTCTTTCGCTCAAGAAGAGTCACCACTGAACCACTCTCAGTTTGCTATCACTGAGTTTAAGAATCATGGGCAGCGCTTACAGGAACGTACGGACAAAGCATTAGAGATGGCATTGGCAAGGTTGTTGTCTGACATTTCACCGAATGCGATGGAGTCGATGTTTGATGATTTGTCGGGCAACGGTTTTTGGTCTCGTAAACCGAAGTACTGGGATATGTACAAACGCTATTTCAACCGACAAGTAGAGAATCGCGATTGGCAAATTAAGTTTCAAGCGTACTTCAGAGATGCAATGCGTATGCAAAAAAACTTCGAAGGGGATCAGTAATGGTACGTCGTTTATGCCTAATGTGTATCGTCCTTATTATGTCAGGGTGCAGTTTATGGAGCTATGATATGGTTGAGCCAAAACTGGTCGTTGATATTAAAGCTGCGACCAATATTAACCCTAATGTTGAGGGTAAGCCTTCTCCGGTAGAGCTCCGAATTTATCAATTGACGAATAATAATGCGTTTGAAATTTCTGATTTTATTCAAATTTATAATGATGACCAAGGCGTTTTAAAGGCCGAGTTGGCCGTTTCTCGCCAGCTACCCAGCATTTTGCCGGGCGAAACTCGTCAGGAAATTATCCCACTTGGTAGTGGTGTTAAGTACATCGGTGTGATTGCGGGTTTTGCTGATTACAGAGAGGCGAAAAACAAGGTGATTTATAAGCCGCTAATTGTGAATTCAGCGGTTATCAGTATTGAAATTGATGGCATTAATCTGTCTGTGTCAGGGGAAGAAGAATAATGGATAATAATAAAGTCGTGTGGAGTGAGGGGATGTTCCTTTCCCCTCAGCACTTTCAACAGCAAGAGCGCTATGTTGAACATTTTACTCGTGAGTTCGCCGGACAAATTAGCCCTAATGCTTATGGATTGACCTCGCTAGAGCTTGACCGTTCGATGTTGAACATTGGTAAGGTTTCGGTGCGTCGCGCTAAAGGCATTTTCCCAGATGGAACACCATTTGAAATTGAGCAAGCACTCGTGCTCGATGTGCCGAAAAATACCAGTCATAAGAAAGTGTATCTGGCTCTTCCGGTTTCAAGACCGGGCACTATTGATGTGGGAGAAGACGCGCGTCTTAGACACTCTTCACAAGAACACCCCGTTTACGATACCAGCCGAGAGCACAGTGACCCGGTTCAATTAGAGCTAGCAACGTTGAACATTCAGCTGCGTTTGGAAGGGGATGAGCTAAAAGATTTTGTGTTGATATCCGTTGCTGAAATCAGTGAACACAAATCTGAAGGTGTTGTTGTGTTGAACCAAGCATTCGTTCCCCAATGCTTGCAGTTTTCCGTATCTAACTACCTAACCGATAACGTTGCTGATCTATTTGCACAAGTACAATACCGTTCCCGAGCGATTCATACTCGTTTACAAGCGGAGTCCAGCAGTAAAAGCTATCAGTCGTTGATGCGTGACTACTTGTGGCTGCAAGTACTGGGGGCTTGGATGCCAAAGCTTGAACAATGGAGTCTAGATGGCTCGTTGCTGACACGTCATCTTTATTTAGAGTGTGTTTCGATGGCTGGGCAGATGCAGGGTTTAGAAGGGAAGATGCCAAAGTCTTTCCCTGCATGGAACCAAGATGCGCTATACAGCATTTTTTCGACCGTGTTTTCTGAGTTACTGGTGTTACTGCGTGAGGTTCAGATAGATAACGTATCAACATTGAACTGGGACAAACAGCTGTTCGTTAGCCGCCGCTTACTGCGCACACTGGTTGATGATCGCAGCCTATACAATCAAGGCCGTTTTGTGTTGGCCGTTTCCTCGTCTATCGGTGCCACTCGACTCAGTGAAGAGTTTCCTCGTGCTGCGAAGCTAGCAGGGAACAGTGATATTGCCGGTTTAGTGCGTAATGCACTTTCAGGTGTTCCTTTGCGCCATCTTCCTTATGCACCTTCTGAGTTGAAGTCTTTGAATGACGCCGCTTACTTCGAAATCGATACTAAGTCTGAATTGTGGCAAGCGTTGATCAAACGTGATGAGGCGATCGCTCTTCATATTGATGAAAGAATTGATGATCTCCACGTCGATTTTCATGTGATCAGGTAGGTAACGGATGGGCGGATTATTTAACGAAGAACCGACGGTTCAAATTCGACGAGTGACATCGACCGAATCAGCTCACAAGCAGCATCTGTTGCCACCCAAAGCGGATACTTCAGGCACAGAGCGATTGATTGAGGATCTTGCCATTTATGGTAGCCCTTTATTGAATGCCGCCACGGAACTGTTGGGTATTTTAGTGACGATTAAGCGTCAAGGCACACCGAGAGACATCAACCGTTTTCGTCAAAAACTTTTGTACGCCATTGATGCGTTTCGTTTGCGTGGTTTGCACTTGGATTACCACCCAAGCGTGATTGAAAAAAGCTGCTTTGTGTTGTGCGCGGCATTTGATGAAGCTGTGCTGTACACCGCTTGGGGAGAGCGTGCTCGTTGGGAAAATCATTCGTTGTTGAGCAAGGTGTTTTCACAGCGCGATGGCGGAGAGGCCTTTTTTGTGTTGCTAGATAAGGCCAGCCAGCAGCCGAATAAACTTGTTGATTTTATTGAGCTTCAGTACGTGCTTTTGGCTTTGGGTTTCAAAGGGCGCTTTCGCCATGAAGACGAGAGCCAATTGCATGATATTACCGCTCGTGCGTACGGTCTCATTCGCCACTATCGCAGTGAAAGTCCTTTTCCGGTACCGCAAACACCAACGCTAATCGAAGGTAAACGCCCGTGGCTAATGATCAGTATGGGCAAAACGTTAGGCTTGGCTTGTTTGGTTCTGGCATCCGGGTATGGTTTTACTGAATATTGGTACAACAGCCGCGTGCAGCCGTTGTTGGCACAGTTTAGCGCGATCGATATGTCAGACGTCAACCTGAAGAAAAACAGCAGTGACTTAGTGTACTTAAGTTCCGATGCGGATTTGGGGCGACAGAGTGAAAGCCTAGAGGAAGAAACTGGAATGAAAGGAAAAGTGGTCACTCAGCAATGGGAGATCATTCTCGCGGTATTTTCTCGGGCGAGCGACGCACTTCGTTTATCGACAGAACTCAAACAGGCAGGCTATGAGTCTTTTACTCGTGAGATGGAACATGGCGTTGAGCTTTATCTTCACGCAGGTGACGACTTAAACACCATTCGTAAGTTGAAAAATGAACTCAATGTTCGCTTTGGTTTGAACGCCACGATTAAAAGAGCGCTGAAATAAGATGTTTAAAAAGATATTTTCTATTTTCTTGGTGATTACTGCCATTTTAGGGACGCTCGCATTTTGGCTTACAGCATCAGAAGAGCAACCAGTCTGGATAAAGTGGGGAATGCTCGCTGTCACCGTCGTTATTGTCTTCTTTACATGTGTTTGGTGGTGGAAACAGCGCAAGCTTAATCAAACAGAGAAAGAAGAGCATGATCAACACGTACTGCTTAAACAAGACACGCGTGTGATCCAGCAGCTGTTTCGTATCGCAACGAAAAAGATACAGGGACAAGCTCGTAACAAGCTAGAAAGCCTTTACAGTCTGCCTTGGTACCTAGTTCTAGGTGGTGAAAAAGACGCGAAAAGTGCCATTTTGCTACAGAATGGTTTTGAGCCAGTTAACGAGCGCTACTTGGATGAAAGTGATACGGAACAGTACCTGCGTTTTTGGAGCAACGATAACGCAGTCGTTGTAGAAGTCGGTCATCGTATATTTGATAACGACGGTATTGACGAGTCGCTTTGGCAGGTACTGGCGAAGCAACTACTTAAATACCGTCCGAGGCAAGGGCTGAACGGCATTGTGACGGTTATTGGGTGTGATCGCCTAATGACAGGAGACAAAAAAGAACGCACTAGGCTCTCAGGCATCTATCAGGAGGCTGTGTTGTCGATGGGCGCAGAGCTTAGCTTAAACTTGCCTGTTTATGCCGCTTTCTCTAAAGCTGACTCGATAGCAGACTTCACTGGTTTCTTTGAGAGCTTCACTGCATGTGACTCAGAAAATCCTTTTGGTATTACCTTTGAATGCGATGTTTCACGTCGTTATGACAAACAGCAGTTTGAGGCAGAAAGCCACGCGTTGATTCAATCCATTGCGGGGCAGCAGTTTGAGTTACTGAGAAACGTCAGCAGTGACAAGTCGGGCTCTATTATCGCTTGGCCTTATCAGCTAAGAATTTTCCTAGAGCGCGTCAACGAGTCTTTGAGCGACATTGGTCGCGAGAACCGTGTCCGAGAAGCCGTATGGATCCGCGGCGCTTATTTAATGTCATCCGGACAAAAAGGCATTGAGCACGATTTACTAACACAGGTAGTGGCCGAACGTGCTGAGTTCAACACCAATAATCAAGTTGAACAGCAGCCAAATCGTCGTGGTTTCTTTACGCAACGTTTGTTCAATAAGGTCATCTTGCCGGAGAAGAATATCGTCGGTGTTAATGAATGGCGTCATGCGGGTTATCTTGTATTTCGAACCGCTGTTCTAGTCTCCGTGGTTGGGCTGATTTCTATTGCAGGTCTGAAGTTACAAGAAAACTGGAATGTTGATGAAGATTGGCGCACAACGGCTCTATCTCAAATTCGTTTTTATCAAAACGATGTTCAAAAGCTGAGCAATGACAATTCGATGTCGGAGGTTGTGGCGGTATTAAGAGAACTCGGCGACGTGGTTGCTGAGGGCGTTCAACCTAAACCGTGGCATGAGAAAGTCAGTATTAAGCAAACAGATACGGCCGAGAGTGTTTACTCTGCTTATGAAAAACAGTTGCACCAGATAATGCTGCCAAAGCTAGAAGAGCTGATCAGCAGCGAGCTGTATGTTTATGTGAACCTTGGTAATCCAAGCCGAATCTTTGAGATTTTTCGTTACTACCAGATGTTGTTTGACCGAGAGCAACTGAACTTTGCGGAACTACAAACTTACTTACTTGATAACTTGAAAGACCAAGGTGAGCTTTCTCCGGACGAGCTTTACTCTTTTTCTCTTTTAATCGAAGACCTGTTTAAAAGTCAGTACGACAAGCAGCTACAACCGAACCTAGACCTGATAGCTGTTGCAACGAACAACCTTGAAGGCTTGTCACCAGAGCGACTGATTTATGCGCGTATTAAAGAGATGCCAGAGTACCGTACTCAAGTGGATCTCCGAAGCCAGCTCGGTGAGAAGTTCGATAGTTTGTTTGAGTTTACTAATGATTTCCATGGCTATCTGATCCCAGAAATCTTTACTAAGCAGGGCTATAGCCAAATTGATTTGACGGCAAAGTCGCCTCTGCTTAGAAGCTTGATGAGCGAGTTTAAAGCGATTCAAGGTGATATGTCTGGCGCATCAGTCATTGAGCTTAGAGAACTGAGCAAACAGGTTCAACGTCTGTATTTTGCCGATTACATCTACTACTGGAAAGACTTGGTCAACAACATTCAAATCAAGCAGTTTGGCGATGCTTCAGGACTCAGCTATGCACTAAGGAACACACGTTCTCCGGCTACGAGTCCACTACTTGATGTATTGGATGCAGTTGTGGTGAACACAACATTGGCTGTCGCAGACCAACCAGATACGAAAGGACAAAAGCGTGCAGCCGGTCAACTAGGATTGAAGAAAGCGAAAAAGGTGTTGAACAAAGCCGACAAGGTGAACCGAGCAGTTGGCGATAACCTGTTGAGGCTGCAACCTTCATTCGTCGTAAATGAAGCATTTTTACCTTTCTCTAGGTTTGTGAATGGGAATGGTAAAGACAAGGATACACCACTGGAGCAGTTGATCGTTCAAGTTGATGAAGTTAACTCGTTTTTCGATGCCGCATTGTCTAGTTCAAACCCCGGTAAATCATTCCATGCTTATGCCATCGCCCATGCGCAAGGTAGTAGCGACCCTATCGTGAACTTCCGTCAAGCTGGTAGCAAGGCTCCAAACATCGTCGCGTCTTGGACGAAGAGTCTCAGTGAACAAGTTTGGAAGCAAGTGGTGAATGGCAGCGTGGTGTATCTAAATACACAGTGGGATGAGCAAGTTTACCAGTTTTATGTGTCTGCCATTGAAGGGCGATTCCCATTTGATCAACATGGCCGTGGAGAAGTGAGCTTAGATGACTTTTCTCAATTCTTTAAACCAAGTGGCCGTGTGGCTCGCTACATAGAAGAAACCTTGAAGCCGTTTGTTTACTGGGATAACGGCATGCTCAAGCTAAACGAAGTTGACGGCCTAGCGCTACCAATAAACTCAAACACTCGTAAGCAACTTGAATTAGTTCAAAAACTGAGTGGCATTTTCTTCGGTTCTTCAGGAGATGATCTTGGGTTAAGGCTTGAAGTAAAAGCGAGCTCAATGAGTACTGACGTGACGGAATTCCGCCTACGAGAGGCTGAAACGATTTACGACTACAAACATGGTCCAAGAGTGTGGCGCGAGATAACTTGGCCAACCGCAGGAGTGGATGGCTATTTGAGTGCAGAATTCTACAGCGGTCAGAATCGAGTCGCACAACAATCATTTACCGGTCAGTGGGCGTTGTTGCGCGCTCTTTTTGCGAATAAGAGCAGCGCTACATCGAGCCGTTTGATTCGTAAGCTCAACTACAAAATTAACCAAAACAACATCGTATTGGATTACACGTTGCGTGATTCCAAACAACCATTGGATAAATCTTTATTTGTTCAATTCTCGTTGCCTAAGCAGCTTTAAGGTTGTCGATGTTGAAAGCAGTGATTGAACCGCAGGAGCGAGTGCGTTGCCAAGTTTTGGCGACTCACTCTCGTGCACACGAAATCAGTAACGAGTTGACCCACTACACTAAGCATTTTGATGCTGCAGAGAGCCTGCAAAGAGAGTGGGTTGCTTTGCAAGAGTGTCAGGGTGCTCAAATACAAAAAGTAGTGGATGTCGACTGGAGCAAATTGCAGCTAACGCTGGAGTTTGATCAAAGTGCGATACCGTTGATTGAGTTTGAACCTAAGGATTTGGCTTTATTTGCTTCGCTTTTGCCTAGCGTGGTTCAGGCGCTCAAACACTGTCATAGCAAGGGATGGGTACATGGCGATATCAAGCCATCTAATCTGCTTTATGTACCTCAATTACAACATATTCGATTGATTGATTTCGGTGCCAGTTGTCGGACTGGAACTTCTCGGGAAGCACTCTCCGATTGGCAAGCAACGCCTATTTTTGCTTCGCCAAATCAAAAGGGTGGGGAAGGTCTGGTAGAAACGGGGGATGACTGGTTTTCACTGATTCAAATCATCGATCAGGTCATGCCATATGCGCATGACTACTCAATAAACTCAACGCTTATCCAGTGGCGAAAAGCCCTGAGCCTTGAGATTTAGATAGAAGGAAAGCTAATGAATAAAAAACAGCTTGCTGCAGCCAATCTCGACTTCGATGTGTCATCAATCAAAGGGACGGATGGAAAATTAATCCCAAACTTAGGATGCGCGATAGAAATTGAGCAATGGTTGAAAAAACTGTCTCTCGCATGCGGGAGAAGGCACTCTAACAGAGCCTTGCCTTATTTAGAGAAAGCGATAGATGTTATCTATTCTGAGGTTGAGGCGGAATTGTATCGCCAATCAGGAAACAACACTAGCGCCTACGAAGCTAGCGCAGTGACTAAGCATCCTGTATGGCAGTTTTTTGTAGAACGAGTGACGAAAAAGTTTGGCAGTGTCGTTAAGGTGATTCAACCACACCGCTCACCAACGGAATCTGTCCGTTCGAAATTGATTAACCGTACTTTCTTCCAGATGCTGCATAACAAGCATGAAGTTTTGAAGCGTTCTCATAGCAGTATCTTAGCATCCGGTGAGCTTGGCCAAGCCAAGGTGGAAATTCTGGATGCGCAAGTTAATGCTTTACGAGATGCCTACTTTAATCATGCCAAATGTAATGCTGAACTTTGGCCTGCTATTAATGCTCTGTTCCAAAAAGGAAATACCCGCTCTGTTGAGGGCAAAGTAAACCTTGAAGACGGTTCAGTGACATTTGAAGCCTCACAAGCACTATTTGCCGAAGCAAAAGTCGAGTTTGAAAAAACTTGGGACTTCGGGAAAATGAAAAACCAAATCAAAGCATCCGCTGAAATTGGGGCCCGTGAGAGCAGCAAATTTAGTGCTAGTGCTAAGATCAATAAAGGCGCATTGGATGGCATTGGGCATAGCCGAGAGCTTTTTAGTGGAAACAAGGAGAAAAGTGTTAAATCTGAATTTGAGGTTAATAAGGTAACAGGAAATGCAACTTATAGCATTGATGATTCTGTAGTAACAACTCAAATTATACCGGGTATCGATTTAGAAATTGATGCGATGCTCGCTGCCGAAATGGGAATGAAGTTAACAGTTTCCCATGAACTTTCTGTGGCTGACTTTATGGCACTAAAGAGCGAGGGAGAACTGTTTGTTGGTGCGACAGCAAAAGTTCAGTTCACAGGTGCAATAAACAGTGCCAGCATGTTTTCTGAAAATGAAGTCATTAAAACCAAAATTGGTGCAAGTGCCTTTGTTGGTGCTAAGGCGAGTGGAACAAGCACCTTTACCTTGAAAGCTCGCGGCATGAGTATGTTGTCTGGTTGTGTGACTGGTTCTGCATCGGTTGGTTTAGGCGCATCTGCTGCTTTGGAAGCCATTGTTAAAGGTTCTGGAGACTTCACATTTAAAGCGGGTGCAGGTGCAACGATGGGGGTAGGGACCGGCGTAGAGTTTGGAACTATGGTTAACCCGATGTTACTCAAAGTGCTCCTGTGGGATTCATTTGGTAAGCACCTGCGTTCAAAGCAGACAAAACGCAAAACGGGAATTAAATACAACAGAAACGTTAACCAAGTGGCAGTGAGCCGTTGTGAAGAAAGTATCATGTCTTCGTTGAACATGATTGAAGCGGACTACCGAGTCTTAGCGGAAGAGCTCTGGCGTATTCCAACCTTCACAAACATGTCTACTAAGGACGAAGTCACTACGATGCATGACCGTATCGCGAGCCCTGATAGAAATGTTATGGATAAGTACCTAGAAACGCTTGGTGTCACTGATGCTATCAATATGAGTCCTGAGGATATCACTCAAGCGGCCGTGGATATGGATAATCAAGCACGCTTCAATCAATCGCAAAACATGCTTATGAAGCAAGCGAAGAAAGCGGCTTCGAAGAGGGGAGCTAAGTCACTCTCTGGTGGGCTGGCTTTAGCGGGAATGAATGTTATGAACCCAGCAATGGGGTTACTAGCGGTCAAACCTTAATCAATAAAAATGGCGAGATGTCTCGCCATTTGTTGATGCTGCTATGAAGAATAGTTAAATTTAGTTTTGACATTTATTTCGATTTATCAAATAGATACTGAATAATTCTCTATTGAGGTGTCAGGGTGGTACTCATGCCATGATAGGTGAACCAAAAAAAGCATGGTCAAAAGGTTTTATATTGTAAGTAACGGTTCTGTTTGGGTGATAAGTACTAAAAGTGTTATATACCCGTGATCATTGAAGATGCTTGATTTCTCATAAAATCAGGATCATGCTACGCACCATGAAAATAATACTGACTCTGTAGTGGCATAGTGAATTTGGTCACTTAGTTAGAGGTGATATCATCACCTCATAAGTTAACAGGTGACATTATGACAAAACGTACAAGACGACTATTTAGCGCAGAATTTAAGTTAGAAGCAGCGCAGCTAGTCTTAGACCAAAATTACTCAGTGACTGAAGCAGCCCAAGCCATGAATGTGGGCAAGTCCACGATGGATAAATGGGTTCGCCAGCTTAGAGAAGAACGCCAAGGGAAAACACCGAAAGCTTCACCTATGACCCCTGAGCAAATAGAAATTCGGGAATTGAAAAAGAAGCTGGCTCGCCTTGAAGAGCATAATGAAATACTAAAAAAAGCCACGGCTTTCTTGATGTCGGACTCACTGAACAATTCTTGATAATCAAGAAACTCAAGCAGAGCCACAGCGTAAAAATATTATGCGAAGTCCTCAATGTTCATCGAAGTAGTTATCACTATTGGCTTAAACGCCCAGCGTTAATTAATGCGGAAACAATAAAACTGCGCAGCTTGATTAGCGAGGCTCACGCCGCAAGCAATGGCTCTGCGGGAGCGAGAACCATTGCAGATATAGTCACAAATCAGGGTGTAAAGCTGAGCCGATACCGAGCAACAAAGCTTATGAGAACGCTTGGTTTAGTGAGCTGCCAAGAACCAAAGCATCGTTACAGAAAGGCTTCACAAGAACATATTGACGTTCCAAATCACTTAAGTCGTCAGTTTGCTGTTACGGCTCCAAATGAAGTCTGGGTTGGCGATGTTACGTATATTTGGACAGGTAATCGGTGGATGTATTTAGCGGTCGTTATCGATCTTTTTGCCCGCAAAGTGATCGGTTGGTCAATGTCTTTGTCGCCTGATAGTCGGTTGACAGGTAAAGCGCTGTCTATGGCCTATGAATCTCGCGGAAAGCCAAAAGGTGCCATGTTCCATAGCGATCAAGGCAGTCACTATACCAGCCGTAAATACCGTCAATTGCTGTGGTGTTTTCAAATAAAACAGAGTTTATCTCGCCGAGGAAATTGTTGGGATAATGCGCCGATGGAGCGCTTCTTTAGAAGTCTGAAGACGGAATGGGTGCCAGCTGTGGGTTATCGTAGCTTCGCTGAGGCTCAACAAGAGATCACCCGCTACATTATCGGATATTACTGCCAACTCAGGCCACATCAGTATAACGGTGGTCTAACTCCCAATGAATCAGAACGATTATATTGGGAAAACTCTAAAACCGTGGCCAATTTTAGTTGACCACTACAGGGGTGATTTGCACTCGTAGTTTTGGTGACATATCAGATTCCTTATAAGTAGTGATAATTATAAGGCTTAAATACCATCCAAGTTAACCGTACCATTACAGCGATTTGCTTCAAGAGCCACTAAGGTTTGTTGCTCCATTGATTTGGGCTTGGTGTATTTTATTCCTATCTGGAGCGCCGCATTAGCGATGGCAAAAATACGTAGGTTTTAACTGTATCTATTGAAGGTAGAGAATTTAATGGATAGAATTATCATTAATGACTATCTGGCTAGAGACAGTGATTGACAGCAAATCAACGGCAAGAGTAACAATATGTGGATATTTGATCATCGAGCAGATAAGCAGTTACATAACCTGCAGACAAATGACTATAGAAAACTAGATAATATAGAGAGTGACCTACTGAAATTATTGCTTACCAATCAAGGCAAAACGGTAACAAAGGCGCAAATACTCACATATGTATGGCCAAACAAAGTTGTTTCTGAGTCCAGCATTACACAAGCCATAACTAAGTTAAGGCAGTCTTTAAGTGACAATGCTAACGAACAGAATGTTATCAGAACAATACCCAAATGGGGCTATTGTCTTATGCCAAACACTGTTAAATTAGTAGCAGAGGAAAAAGCAGAAACAGATACAGCGATAAAAAAATACTCAGTAAGTTGGCTGTTGATAAGTGGGTTTACATTTTTGTTGTTTATAAACATTTTATTATTCCATTTCTTATTTGTCGCTCCTGATAGCGCTAAGTCCATGAGTTTTTATTCATTCAAGGTGGGAAGTAACAATTTTTACGTTGAAAAAAATGACAGAGTAAGTAGTCAGTTGGTAGAGACTATTATCCATAAAAAGAATCTCACTAATGTCAATTTCTATATAACTTCTAATCAAAGTCGACTTTACATTGCATGTTACAAGTTGATACCAAACAACGATCAGCAAAGAAGTTATAATTTTTCAGTTGATATAAATCGTGTCCTTGAGGATGTTGGTAATGAAGTGTTGGAAGTATGTCAATAAAACCATAGGAATCTTGAGTCTACTACTCATTATTACGTTGCTAATACAGTTCTACCTTGCTACTTCTTTCACACCTAGCTTTGTTAATAAGACTGAGACTGTCATTAGTAAAGTTGTCCTTACGTATGGCGAGGAAAAACAAGATTCTCGGTATAGAGAGGTAAGCTATACACTGGTTCCTTTTTTTCTCAACCGATATGAACTACTTGCAAATATTAAATTTGATAGTGGTGAGTCTGTAAAAACGCAATTTTTAATCACATTCTGGCCATTTAATGAATATTCGATTAAATTTATCAGTAAGCTTGTCGATAAAGAACAGGTAAGATTTTTTGATAGGCCAGAACAGCATATTCTATTTGATGGTGGGGATGAGGAATTTCAAGTACTACCAAGCGATGCAAGACAATACTGCTATGTTCAATTATCTGACCAAGCAATTCAGTGTGTAGACGTAAATAGTATAAATGGAAACAAATAATAACGTAGTGCTTTGCAGGTATTGCTCAGGACAGATTTACACTCAGTAACTCCGTTATGATAACATCATAACTCCTCATAACTCCTCATAACTGGCAAACCTCTTATGAAAACATTAAAGGATACATCATGTGGGTATTTGACCCAACAGCTCGGAGACAACTGTCACATCTAAGCCACGAAAAGAGTAAGAAGCTCAAGTCTACTGATAGCAAAATTTTAGAACTTCTGCTCCATAATCAAGGAGCTGTGGTTTCTAAAGAGTGTATTTTACAAGAGGTATGGGGAGAGCGCATTGTCTCTGCGTCTAGTATTACCCAGTCTATCGCGCAAATACGTTTAGCTCTTGGTGACAATGGTAAGGAGCAACGCTATATCAAAACTTTCCCAAAACAAGGTTATATGCTTGTAGTTGGTGGGGTTATGTTTTCACAGCCTAACTTAAGAGCTGGAGAAAGCAACTTTACCGCAGATGACAGTGAAAATAGCAATAAAAACAAACAGCAACCAGAAAGCACCTTGTTAAAAGCTGTAAACCCTCCATCACTATATATGCTTATCCAAGGTGTAATTACCGTTTGCCTATCCATAGGTGTTATTTCAATCTCGTATTGGCTTATCACTATCTACTTTAACTCTCTAAGCATCAGTACAAAACGGTGGGTAAGTGCCGAGATTGCAGGTATTAGCTATTATTACGAGTTTAGCCCAAGTGGTACTAAGCTATTAGAATCCATTTCAGGCATCTATCAAAGTAATATAAGCAAAATCTTCCTTTCTAAAAACCCAGAACAGATATATGTATCTTGCATCTATAAAACAGAAAAATTTAGTGAAATTCGTTCGGCTAACTTGAGTTTTTCTCACCAATACACAACTCAAAACATCAAAGAGGCTATTCGTGAACATTGCCAGTAAGTTAAACATCTTATTAGCAGTATTGCTTGCTAGCTTAACACTATTACTTGTGTATCAGAACAACATGTTTCATCCTTCTTTTCTTGAAGGAAGAAATAACACTTTGTTGTTCAGTCATGGTGTTACTTACAGTGCGTCGGGAGTCGAGAAGTATCGAGAATTTCATACTCTTGATCATAAATGGAGTGGTATGCATCAACTTCATACGACGTATGGGCCTGAAGATGATTCCATAAGTTTAAACGTTTCATCTTCAGTATATTTTTGGACATCGAGCTTATTCTCAACCAGCAGTACAGTATACAGCGAATTCTATACAGCTAGCGTTGAACCAGATGCTACGCAAGCACACCTTCTTCTGGAAAGAGCCGACGAATATTTCCAGACCGTTTATCAAGATAGTGATAACTTTTGTTATTCAAGTTTACTCACAGGCAGCGTGCAATGCGTTACGGCTGGCCGGTGATAGAGTTATTACTCTAAATTTATTCAACACATTTGGTTATAATGAAAATTATGGATGAAAAGATTATAAAAATCAAAATCTTAAGTAATTCTTTTTTTGTTATACTTTCAACATAAAAGGTAATTATCATATAAGTTCATTGGTTTAGTGCTCGAGGTTTAGGCATAGTAAAGGAAATTACTGTTACACAAGGAAATACGTACAATGCGTTTTACCTGTACGGCTCCTAAACCGCTTCAAATTACGGCCTTACTTTTCGATGGAATGCCAACAACCTCTATCTCTGGTCCAATTGAGATGTTAACTGTTGCAAGCACATTAGCGAGAATTCCAGAACCTAAAATAAACTTAGTCTCAACATCAGGTAATAATGTTCAAGCCCTAGGTGGCATTAGATTGTCACCAAACCGAGACTGGAGTGAAATTTCTGACACTGACGTACTTTTAATTGGTTCTTGTGGTGAACCGGAGAAGCTACCTCTTTTAATGAGTGACGAAATGGGGAACTGGCTCAAGAAGTTAATTAGTGAAACATCGTACGTTGTTTCACTATATACAGGGGCTTTTATCCTTGCTCATTTGAACGTGCTTAACCGAAAAACTGCCACTACACATTGGGTTCACAGCCGTTTATTCCGCGATCTGTATCCCAAGGTAAAATTGCAGCCGCATATCAAAATCACTCGCGAAGATAATTTGATCTGTACTTCCAGCGTTGTTGAGTACTACCAAGCAATAATGCTCGTTATCGATGGGCTTTTTGGTTCAAACCACAAAGAAAAATGTGATCATTTTTTAAAAGGGGAAGTAACAGAGGAACAGCAAGTATCTCATTCCGATTTTGTAGAGTTTAGGCAGCATAATGATCAACTGATTCATGCCCTTCAAGACTGGATGCACGAACAAAATCCCACTAAACTGAGTGTCGTCAAGTGCGCGAGTCACTGCTTTTTAAGTGAGCGGCAAATGAAACGTCGCTTTAAAATGGCAACGGGAGAAACTCCTATAAACTATATACAGAGGATCCGAATTGCTGTAGCACGAGAGAAATTGAATAGAACCGAATATTCTATAGAGCGAATTTGCAACGAAATTGGATACAATGATACCAACCACTTCCGCGTACTTTTTAAGAAGTATCAAAATATGACGCCAACTGAATATCGTAAGAGCGTGCAATGTTTTAGTGATAGCAATTTTATTATATAAGCCAACAGACGTTAGGTGTACAAGCTATTTAAACTAAGTTAGCTAAAATTTCTTTTTTTGCTAACTTGATCTGCTCCAGCAAGACTGGACACCACATTAAGCGACATTTTGCTGTTCAAAGTTAACTGGGCTTAGATACCCAAGAGCACTGTGCCTTCTCGTCCGATTATAATCAACCTCTATGTACTCGAAGATCGTTTGGCGCATCTGCTCTCTCATCATAATCGGTTCATGTTGGATCGCTTCAACTTTCATAGAATGGAAGAAGCTCTCAACACAAGCATTGTCCCAGCAATTTCCTTTCCTGCTCATACTTTGTTTTAGATTATAAGTAGTTATGAGGTCTCGATAATCTTTTGAGCAGTACCGCTGTTTTTCAAGCAAGTTGTCGTCTTTTTTACAATTTAGTAACGTCAATGATTACGCTGCACACTTTTCAGGGTTCAAGTACACCTCATCGATATAACTCCAGTCTCTCGTTTGCCGACTCCATCTGCCTGGATGAGTCAATTGAGCACGTCGGTAGACTTGCATGCGCTGTCGGAGAATTTCATTATCCTCCCCGCAATGCCTCTGCTGAGGTGTTACATACTTTATGCCACTGTGTTTATGCTCATTGTTATACCAATCAACAAAATTACCAACCCAACACCGAGCGTCTTCAATGGAAGAAAACCCATCCATTGGCCATGAAGGACAATACTTTATTGTTTTGAACAACGACTCAGAGTATGGGTTGTCATTGCTTACTCTTGGCCTAGAGTAAGAGCTTACAACCCCAAGGTCATACATCTTTGCAAGCATGGTGTAACTTCTCATAGGAGCACCGTTGTCAGAGTGCAAAGTAATGTTGCCTTGCACACACTTTTCCCGCCATGCTGTTCTTTGGAGTAACTCCGCTGCATATTCGCCTAGCTCCTGATCATACACTTCTGCACCTACTACTTTTCTACTGAAGATATCCATTATCAAATAGAGGTAATAGTGCTTCCCTCGTATTTTGGATGGCAGATAACTGATATCCCAGCTCCATACCTGATTTGGTTTGCAGGCTTTTTGAACCTTTGGTCGAGAAGGACTTATGCCAGCTTTGTTACGAGTTCGCTTACCTAGCTGGTTGTTTGCTTTTAATACACGATAAAATGTGGACTCTGAGGCAATGTAAATGCCTTCATCAGCCAACATTGGAACGATGATATTCGGCGGTAAATCGGCATACTCTGGTGTATTGCAGATATCTAATATCTGCTGCCTTTCGGCTTCTGATAGCTTATTATGAGGCTCGTGCTGCCGAGGATGCTGACGCATATCACTTGTGATTTCGGCAGAGTTCCGTGTCCAACGCTGGAACGTTCGTATTGATAACCCAACGGTGGAACAAGCCTTTGTCTTTGTTGCCCCTTTACGTACAGCTTCATCAACAAGCGTGACTATTTTAAGCCGCTCTGAGATAGGAATCAGTCTTCCTCGTTGATTTCCCAGAGGGCATTGAACTTTTCCCGCAAAACCAGTAGTGCAGCCGTTTCAGCAAGTGCTTTCTCTTTACGTGCCAACTCCTTCTCCAACGCTTTTACCTTTCTGCGTTCCTCACGTAGTTGCTTATTTTCTTTGTGTGATATTGAAGTTGATATTGCGCTCTGCGCCTTGATAGATAGTGCTCGCCAGGTTTTAACGTCATCGACAAATAACCCTTTAGACCTACAGTATTCAGCTAACTCGCGTTCAGACATTGTTGCAGTTTCAATCACTATGAAAAACCGCTGCTCCGCTGAATAATCAGTAGTAGTATTTTCTAACGGCGGCTCTGTAGACAATAGGCCGCTTTCAACAAGTTCATTTCTCCACTTAGATACCACGGAAGGACTCACATCTAATTCTTTAGCAATTCTTCGATGAGACCAATTATATGGTGGTAACAGCCAAGTTTGACCTTTCGTTTTCACATCAATTGGAACTGGATTAGCTGGCATAGTTATCTCCTTAAAAATCTAGGCGACAACTATGCTGACACAGGGGGGAAACGAGCGATCGCAATCACCGAAATACGCATGGCGGCCTTTTTTACAATTTCTAGCTCTTCGGTTTGCTCAGCCAACTGCCTTTTGAGCTTGGCAACCTCTGCGGCTAGCTCTTGCTCTCGCTGACTCGTATTGGTGTCTTTCTTCGAGTTCTTCCACCACCCATAGATTTGAGATTCATGTAAAGAAAGCTGTCTTGCTGCGGCAGCTACTCCGACTTTCTCTGCTAGCTTCAGAGTTTCTGCTTTAAATTCAGGGGAATGTTTAATTCTAGTTTTCTTAGTTGTCATTGTTCACCTCGTTAGTGACTGTACTCACTTAACTCGGTGTCCAAAACTGCTGGGGCGGATCATATTGCATAGAGCCCCCCAGCTAGGCTCTGTATCTTGATCACAAGTCATATCTCAAGAGATTTAGCGAGTAGGTACCCTCCGAGAGTGGTTTGCAACTTGAACCATCCTTTTCAAAGCCTTTCCCAGTCCACTCGAGCATTTCGCTTGGAGTCGTGCCATCCGGCAAATTTTCCAAGATTAATGTAAGCCCAATAGACAGTTGGAGCTTGGCGTGGTGGCTTTGTCTTTTCTTGTTTTGACCACAGCAGTTTCCAAGCTGGGGGCTTAGTAACTTTTGACAGCTTTGCTTCTCTGCTTCTGTTCTATTTAGACCAACATATCGCAACTGATGCACTCTTACAGCTATGAAGGCCGGTATGCTAAAAGCTCGTTCTAACTTTTATATGAATAGCCAATAATCGTAGGAAACTCACAAAAGCTCTTGTCCTTTGTGGGGTGAAGATCTTATTACCATTTTCGTCATGTCGTTCATTATCAAATTTAGCTTGTAATACATGGATATTGATTGTGCCTGGTGGGTGGTATTTTAAATATTTACCGTCATCACTTATGGTCGTTTTAAATTTTCTTGATCTTTTTATGTGAGCAGCAAATTTTTTAGGGACGATAACTTCTATACCCGTGATCATTGAAGATGCTTGATTTTCAATAGAATCAGGATCATGCTACAAACCATGAAAATCACACTGACTCCTCAACAGAAACTGCAACTCGAACAGATGCACGACATTGAGCGTGATAGTCGAGTTTGCGACCGTATTAAGGCTGTTTTGCTGGCTTCTGAAGGCTGGAGTCAGACTATGATTTCACAAGCTCTTCGTATTCATGAATCGACCGTTGCACGTCACCTCAGTGACTACGTACTTTCTGAAAAACTTAAGCCTGAGAATGGAGGAAGCCAAAGCAAGCTTTCTGCTATTCAAACCATGCACCTAATCGAGCATTTGACTGAGAAAACCTATTCTCATACTCATCAAATTGTCGCCTATGTTAAAGAGACGTTTGGGCTTGATTATACTGTTTCTGGTATGAACAAATGGCTTCACCATAATGGTTTTAGCTACAAGCAACCGAAAGGCATACCACACAAGTTTGATGAAGCAAAACAGCAAGCATTCATAGAGGCGTATGAAGCGCTAAAGGCAAGCTGTGGCGAGGATGAATCGATAGTCTTTATCGATGCAGTTCACCCAACACTATCAACAAAGATATCGCATGGCTGGATACGTACTGGTCAGGATAAAGTGATTGAAACAACGGGTAATCGTAGCCGATTGAACATTATTGGCGCACTGAACCTGTCGGATATTGGTGCAACCATTGTTCACGACTATGAGAGCATTAACAGTGAATCGATTGTTCGTTTTTTCTGTAAGTTAAGAGAGAGTTATTCGTTAGCCCATAAGCTTCATATCATATTAGATGGTGCGGGATATCACCGCAGTGACTTAGTCAAAGATGCGGCGTTTGTCCTGAATATTAAACTGCATTATCTTCCACCTTACAGTCCAAACCTCAACCCAATAGAGCGGCTATGGAAAGTAATGAATGAGAAGTCGAGGAACAACGTTTACTTCAAAAGAAAACGGGACTTCAAGGCGGCAATAGACCAATTTTTTTCTGTGACTCTTCCAGAGATCGCAGGCTCTTTGACATCTCGAATTAATGATCATTTTCAGGTTCTCAAGCCTGCATCTTCAAGTTGATTCGGTATAGGTAATAACCGAAGGCGATGTTGACTAACGCGATAATAGTAAAGGCAAGCGCAATTTTTTTGCGAATGGCTAAATCTTTTAAAAAAGACATGGTAATAAGTGACCTCGGAGTAAAACAACGGAGTTATACCTGTCCCACTTGCAGTATTGCTGTATTGATCACGTTCATTGACGCCAATTCCACCATTTTATTGATGTTTTTTCGGCCTCACTTACTGGTCATCGACAGCATCCTAAGTGGCTTGGGTATCGGGTCACGTCCATATGAAAATAGAGAGATATCCATAAAGTTGTGCATCGTATCACAATTGAAACTTGACTCCTATGGTGTTTTTTAGATTTTTGTGAGTGAGATATTGGGTGTGGAGAGCTTAGAATAACGCTCAAGACGGTTATTTTAAGCTTTGTTAAGGTCACAATTCTTTACATCTCAACCACCTAGTTTATAGTGATTTCCATTTTGAATTGGGTGCTAATTGGGTAACGAAAGGGATGGTTGTACTGTTCACTTGGTACTTTTGGCGTTAAGGTAAACGGAAAAAGGTATTTGAATCATGAAATTAAAAACACGTTTACAACTACTGTCTGCGATCGAACATAAAACTGAAATTCCGATGCTGCTATTATCGGTAGTGTATGTGATCGTCGCTTTACTACCAGATATTGCACCTTTACAACCCGAAGAGCTTGATTTTCTGGAGCATCTGCTTTGGATTATTTGGGCATTGTTTGCAACGGAGTTACTGGTTAAGGTCTTACTCAGCCCACATCCAGTGCGTTACATGGTAAAAAACTGGCCAGACGTGTTGATTGTGGCCATGCCATTCCTACGTCCGCTCCGTTTTTTACGCATTTTACTGATCTTGCCAAGAGCATGGCGTCAAACAAAGGCGGTGCTGAGGCAAAAAACGCTCAGCTTTATTGGGTTAACCAGCTTATCGACAGTGCTTCTTTCTGCGGCTTTTGTCTATTTGGTCGAAAAAGGCACGGATAGCCCAATCAATGATTTTTCTGATGCGATTTGGTGGGCAATGACTACGATTACTACAGTAGGGTATGGTGATATGTACCCGGTTACCCCGTTTGGTCGTGGTGTTGCGGTCTTTTTAATGCTTACGGGCATAACACTTTTTGGTTTATTGACGGCCAGTGTTGCGTCTTTCTTCATTGAAGATGATGAACAATCAGTGGCGAATCATAGCCAGCATCACAATAAACAACTCAATCAAGTATTAAAACAACTGTCTGCTCATCAGCCAGTTCGAAAACGTTTTCATTTAGCTCGCTACCGTGCTCAGTTGGCTTCTCGTCATAAGAAATAACCACTGAAGTTCTAGTTATCACCGCATTGGAATGCCAGAGATTGATCTAGGTGGTTTTAAGCAGAGTGATAAACTCACTGAGCGGCATAGGTTTATAAAAGAAATAGCCTTGTAAATAGTCAATTTCTCTTTCGTTCAAAAAATCAATTTGATCTTGGGTTTCCACACCTTCGGCGATGGTTTTTAACCCAAGTCGCTTAGCTAAATCGACTAAGTTTTCAACAATATGGCTAGAGATCGCATCACTACCGATCATGGTAATAAAGCTTCTGTCGATTTTTAAAATGTCAAACTTGAACTCTTGCAAATAGTTCAAACTAGAGTGACCCGTACCAAAATCATCAATTGCTAGCAACACACCTATTTTATCCAATGACTGGAAGAGCTTTTTTGCTTCATCACTATCAATAACCAACTCTCTCTCAGTGAGCTCTAACGTTAAAATATGCTTACGATTGTCGAAGGTTTCAATAAAGTGTTTGCAATCATCAAACAAATTGGAAGCTACGCAGTGCTTGGCTGAAATATTAAATCCAATACTGAAATGCTCTGGAAATTGTGACTGGTGTAATGAAAGTTCATGCTCTACTTGGGACATTAACTGAGTCGTAATAGGAATGATTAGCCCAGATTCCTCCGCTAAGGGAATAAAAAGATCGGGCCTCACTAATCCATGAACAGGATGTTGCCAGCGGGCAAGCACTTCGATATGGCAGAGCTGACCACTACCATCAACAATCGGTTGTACATACGGAACGAATTCGTTGGATTGAATAGCGCGTTTCACTTCTCCTTGCATTGACGAAGCTTGGCCGAGTTTCCAAAAAACAAATCCGCCTAAACCGATTCCCATTAAGAGAGCTAACATCGCACTGGTTTGTTTGGTGTTTTTAAAATAAAGCCAGTAGTCATCAATAGTTAATAGGGTCGATAGTGAATAAGGGTAGCGTTCTGAAGTATTAATGATTGTGGGAAATAACGGTTCGGAAGTTACAACGCCGGTCTCGTCGAGGTGATTTTTGCCAACGTGAAAATAAAATTTGCCATAGCCATCTAGTAAAATAAGCATGTTAGTTAGGTAATAGGAACTAACTCCAGTGATCACCATACCCTGTTCGTAAGTTCTGTGAAAAGCTAACACAGGCCGGAGAGGTGTGAGTCGATTACCAGCCATTAAATAGAGCTCACCACTGACATAGCTGTCGATTTGGTAGTGATCGTTTATTTGACCGTTTAACGAATTGCAATAAATCGTATTTTGTTTGGCTAAATTGATGGTCCGGATATCGGGAGTTGTCGCCACTAGCTCGCGTAAATAATGAATAGCATCTAGGCAATCCATATTGAGATAGGGCGCTGCACGTTCATTGGCAACATGAGCATTTCTTAGCAGTAGATTAATGTAATCCGTACCTTTTACCAAAACGTTTTGCATGTGATGATTCAAATCAGCTCGTGTCTGCCAAGCGATAATTGGGCTAGCTACAACGATGGGCAGTAAGCAAAATAGTAAGCTAACTATCCACCGTCTACATCGTTCATATTTTATAAATGTCTGCATCTGGTCCGAGTGCTATTTGTTTAATCATGCAGTAAGCGTAGCAAATATCCTCTGAAAATCATCCGTTTATTTCGCAGTTTGCTTGAACTTCAACACGACTTACGTCCTTGCAAGTACAAGCCATCATTTTAGCCAATCCATTGATCAAGCATGTGTTTATCTGGTAGCGCTGTCATTGCCCCTTTTTGGGTGGTGGCTAATGCTCCGCAGCCATTAGCCCATTGCACTGCGTTTATGATAGTACCCTTAGTAAACCACTCTTTATGTAATGACAACTGGCAAAGTAATCCACCGACAAAAGCATCTCCGGCACCTGTTGTATCGATAGGTTTTACGGCTTTTCCCGTAATCATTGTTTGCATCTCTGCTGTGATCACCAGCGCTCCTTTTGCACCTTGAGTAATGACAATCAGCGGAATGTTCAATTCTTTCACTGAGATTAATCCCTGCTCAAGGCTAGGGCGCTGCGTGAGCAAGAGCAGTTCGTCATCGGAAAACTTAACCACATCCGCCATTGCCACCACGCTCATCACCACTGGGATCATCTCTTCGGAGTTAGGCCAGACCTCTTCTCGTAGATTGGGATCAAAACTGACAAATCCCCCGTTGGCTTTGATGCGTTTAATCGCTTCAATGGTAGTGCTGCGACTCGGTTCACTGGCCAGTGCAATGGAGCAACAATGCAGCCATTCGCCCGCTAAAAAGGTGGGAATATCTGAACATTGGATGAATTGATCCGCGCTAGGTTTCACCATAAAGGTAAAACTGCGTTCGCCGTGCGAGTCTAAATCGACCACGACGGTTGATGTTCTTTGCTGTTCATCCAACTGTAAATATCGGGTGTCTACTTTCTCTTCGGTTAATGTGGATTGCATAAAGCGCCCCATAGGGTCATTACCCACACGGCCAAAAAAGGCGCTATTACCCCCCAATCTTGCGATGGCAACAGCCACATTCGCCGGAGCACCGCCCGGACATTTTAGATAGTGTGCTTCACCATCAGGAATTAAGTCGACGACCGCGTCGCCTGTCACCCAAACTCGATTCATTTTTTCTTCCAATATCCGTGTTATTCGCTGAAGAAATAAGCCCACTCACATCGAGCGGGCTTAGGAGCATAACAGCCTTGGGGGTTACGCTGTTGCTTGTTTATCAAGCTTTGCGCGCTCTTTGGCACCCAAAACAAGTGTTAAGGTAAAGGCAATGACAAAAGAAATCAGCATACCAATCATGTAGTAGCTGATTTTCTCTGGGTTAATGGAAATCACTCCTGGAAGCCCAGCCGCGCCTAACGCTTGTGCTTTGACATTAAACAAGGTAATGAATGCACTGGCACAAGCTGAACCGATGATCGCAGCAATAAATGGGTAGCGAAGTTTCAGGTTTACACCGAACATAGCGGGTTCGGTAATGCCCAGAAGGGCGGTCACACCTGATGGAATCGCAATGCCTTTTAATTTGATATCTTTGGTGTTCATACCAACCGCTAAAGCTGCTGCACCTTGTGCGACGTTTGACATGGCCGCAATAGGAAAAATAAACGTACCGCCAGTAATGGCGATGTCAGCTAATAGCTGTGTTTCGATAGCAATAAAGCTGTGGTGCATGCCAGTAATCACAAACGGTGCGTAGATGAAGCCAAACAGTGCACCACCAATGAAGCCAGCAGAATCGTATAGCCAGTTCAGCCCATCACCCAATAGAAAGCCGATATCGCGAGTAATCGGACCTACCAGAGTGAAGGTTAAAAAGCCTGCAATGAAAATCGAGAGCATAGGCGTCAGTAAATTATCCAGTACAGAAGGGATAATTTTGCGCAGGCCATTTTCGATTTTTGCAAGAATAAAGGCGGAGACTAAAACGGGTAAGACAGAGCCCTGATAGCCGACTTTCTGGATCTCAAAGCCAAAAATATTCCAAGTAGGGATGGTGCCTGCGACAGACGCGCCGCCAAATCCCCAACCATTAAGCAGGTCTGGGTGAACCATCAACATACCTAATGCAGCGCCAAGGAATGGGTTGCCGCCAAATTTTTTAGAAGCAGAAAATGCTAACAAAACAGGAAGATAAACAAAAGGGGCGTTAGCGAAGGTGTTGATCATGCTGGCAAGATCAGCCAAGCCCGGGTTGGCATCAATCAGTGACTGCCCTTCGATAAAAAGCCCAGTGGCTGTCAGTACATTGAACAACCCCATCAATAAACCGCCAGCAACGATGGCCGGGATAATAGGGACAAAAATGTCAGACAACCCTTTAACGGCGCGCTGCACTAGGTTCTGCTTTTGTGCTCCCGCGCTTGCAACATCATTGGTTGACATTTCAGCAAGGCCGGTCAGCTTGGCCATTTCCGCATAAACTTGGTTAACGATACCGGAGCCAAAAATAATTTGATATTGGCCAGCGACTTTGAATTGTCCTTTGACACCTTCAAGTGAATCAATGGCTTGTTCATCAACCAATGCGTCATCTTTTAGCGATAATCTTAAACGTGTTGCACAGTGAGCAAGGGCTTGGATATTTTCTCTGCCACCTAATTGCTCTAATAATTGTTTTGCTATGACTGGATAGTTCATAACCCACCCCGGTTGTTGTTTGGTATCCAGATGACTTGATCTCTTTAAGATAAGCATGGTGGATAAAATTAAAATAAGTATTTTTGGGAACGTTTGCAGAATGGATTTTTGATGAATGATTCAAAGTAGTCAAAAGCCAACCATTGATTCTGTGAATTAGATCAGTAAAAGAGAGATCGATAATTCTACAAACAGCGTTAGAATCACACTATTCGATCGTTTGCTGCGCTGAGTTTTGCAAACAATCCCAAAACAGAATGAGTAAGGTTATGTATGTCGAGTTTGCACGATGTCGCTAAGCTGGCCGGAGTTTCTAAATCGACGGTTTCACGCGTTGTAAATGATGAGTATGGTGTTAAAGAGTCTACAAAAATCAAAGTTTTAAAGGCAATTTCCGAATGCGGCTATGTGGTCAACCAAGTCGCTAAAGATCTCAAATCACAAAAAACCAATTTAATTGGAGTCATCGTTCCGCGAGTCTCTTCGCATGCGACAGCACAAGGCGTTGATGGTTTAAGTGCCATATTTGAACAAGCGGGCAAGCACGTGTTGCTTGCCAATACTCATCAAGATCACGCTAAAGAGTTGGAATATATTCAAATATTTAATCAAAAGAGGGTCGAAGGCATTGTACTTTACGCCACACACCTTGATATGCCATTAGTAAAAGCAATCCAACAATCTAATGTCCCGGTGGTCTTGGTTGGGCAAGATGGCTCACTGCACGATATCCCAAGTATTGTTCATGATGATCTTCGCGTAGGATTCGAAGCGGGTAAACGGTTGATAGCAAAAGGTTGTCAACACATTGGTTTTATTGGTGTTCAGAGCGATGACGTAGCGGTGGATTGTTTACGTTCTCAAGGGTTAGAGCAAGCACTGGGTATCAACAATTTAACCTTGTTGTTTCATGTGCGTGGTGATTTTTCGATTGAATCTGGTTACTTACAAGCTAAAACATTAATTACGCAATACCCACAATTAGATGGTCTTTTTTGCGCAACCGATAGAATTGCGGTTGGAGCGGTGAAAGCACTGCAAGAGTCTGGGTTTCAGGTTGGATCGCAAATAAAAGTATTAGGAGTTGGCAATGATGAGCTCGCATTTGTCAGTAACCCAAGCTTATCAACATTCAACTATGCCTTTGATAAAGCAGGTGAAAATGCAGCCAAGATGTTGCTTGAACGTATTGCTGGTCGTGGACAGGAGATGAGTAAAGTCGTGTTAACATTCCAAAGTATCGAACGTGAAACCGGCTAAGGCTGAAGGTACTTGCTGAGGGGAAGCCCGCATAATTGAGGGCAATATTTCACCAATGCTTGCAAGCAGGCTTATTTTTTTATATTTTGCAATCGTTCCCAAAAATTGAGTGTAAGTCATGTCATTAGAAACAGTGCCAGTGGAAAAAATGTCATTTGAAGAGATGGTGAGATTAGTTGGCGGCCCGGCCAATATTCATAGAGTACTCGCACCAAGAGGCGAAATCGTTATTGCGCTGCGAGATCCAGCTTTAGTCAATGTTTTGCCTAGCCATATGCGATTGCGAGAGGTGCTCGGTGAATGGCAGCTTTCATTTTTGATTCAACAAGATAGCATCAATGAATATGCCGATGAACTGATCAATAATTTAGGTCGAATGATTGACTCTCAGCTGCGGCTTAATGCGTACACCTATTCCTCGCCAAACGATTGTCCCTTTCGTCCAACGTGGCATATTTCTCCGCCGCAAGGGCTGCTCAATGATCCAAACGGTTTCATTTATCACCAAGGAAAATATCATCTTTTTTATCAGTGGTATCCTTATAGGTGTGAGCACAAGGATAAATATTGGGTACAACTGACGAGTACTGATCTTATTCACTGGCAATGGCAAGGTATTGCACTGACTCCATCAGATTGGTATGACAGTCACGGAGTTTTTTCTGGTCATGCTTTAAGTCACAACGATGAGTTGATGCTTTTCTATACTGGCAATGTTCGGTTAGGTGAACAGCGATTGCGTCAAACAACGCAGTGTTTAGCCGTGTCGCAAGATGGTCTCCGTTTTGAAAAACGTGGCCCAGTGATCCGTAATTTGCCAACGGGTGTCACTGAACACATTCGCGACCCTAAAATAGTGCGCCACCGAGGCAAATGGCTCATGTTATTGGGCGCGCAAACAACGCAATTGCAAGGTCGGCTCGCTATTTATCATTCACATGATCTTAAAGAGTGGCATTTCGATGGTCTATTTGGTGAAGAAATCGCACCGCTAGGTTACATGTGGGAATGCCCCGATATGTTTGAAATCGCGAGCCAAAGTTATTTTGTTTTTGGCCCTCAAGGGATTATTTCAGATAACGTGAACCACACAGTTGTCCATCAAAATCGTATTGCAAAAGTCTTATGGGATGACAATGATCATCCTCACTTTTGTCATCTGCAACCACTGGATCACGGCTTTGATTTTTATGCCCCTCAAACAATGCAAACGGCAGACGGGCGGCGCATCTTGTGTGCATGGATGGGGCTGCCTGACGAAATTAATCATCCTAGTTGTGACAACGGCTGGCTGCATCAACTTACGGCACTGCGTGAGTTGAGTGTTGAGAATGGTCAACTTATTCAAAGGCCTATAAAGGAGCTAGAGCAGTTATGTAACCAGCCGGTAAGTTTGGAGTTAAGCGATAAATGCACCATTCTCAACACCAAAAGTTTTGAAATGTGTATCACTTTGCCGTGGGGGGCAAGCTTACGTTTGTTTGAAAAAGGTGAGCAATACGTTGAACTGAGTTTGGATGCCCAGCAAAAAGTATTACGTTTTGATCGTTCCCATACTTTGATACGTCAAGGTGATGTGATTCGTGAATTGGCCTTAGAGTGTGAACAGGTTGAGCTGCAGATTCTCGCGGATAATTCTTCATTAGAAGTGTTCATCAACGGCGGAAAAGCAGTGATGAGTGCAAGAGTGTTTACCGAACAAGAGGCGACAGGAGTATCACTATTAAATGCGTTGGTTACGGCCAAATACTCTCCTATCCAGCCCGTCAGCGCTTCTTCATTCGCTACTCAATTCTAAATTAAGCCGAAAGTAAACTTTCGGCTTAAAAAACAATAGCCTTTTTCTTTCTTGGTCTATCCTTAAGTAAAAGATAAGTGAGATCAACATGATCGGTATGAGTTCAGACAATAGCAGAGATGATATTGACCTCTCTTCTGGTCTGCATTGTCCTATTCATTAAACACAAGAGTCAGATGGTTATCATGCGGTGCGATGAAGCCAACGCACAGTGCTTAACTCATACCATTGATTAAGGCGAAATGAAGTATGTGGAAAAGTGTCAAAGTGATCTTTGTTACCCAAGTTGTTCTGGCAGTGTCCATTGTGTTGGGCATTTCTAGTTACATTGATTACCAGTCAAAGAAAGCGGAGCTACAGCATAGCCTAGATACATCAATCTTGAATGCAAAAGAGCGCTTGAGCTACAGCCTACCTAAAGCAATTTGGGATTTTGATTTACATGCCGCCAAACTCACTATTTCAGCAGAGTTAAATAACCCAGACATACAAGCGGTTAGAGTGAAAGATGCGGGTGGTACACCGCTTCTTTTCCTGAGTACATCATCCGACTCTCAAGACGTCAAAGAGATGGAACCCAATGAGGGGAAACAATACGAATCCATGCTCTCTTCGGTGCAAAAGCTCACCTTTGTTGAGTATGAAAAGGAAAATGAAGTTGGTCAGGTAGAGCTTTTCTATAACACAGATAGGCTAGAAAAAACCTTGTTACAAAGTCTGCAATATAGCCTGATTGAGTTGCTGATTTTAGATAGCGTAACGATTGTATTCTTAATTTTGGCGTTAACGAAAACCGTCCTTCGCCCGCTCAACGATTTGACAGAGCGAGTGGCCGATCTTGCAACCGGTGAAGGGGATTTAAGTCGTATCATTCCAGAACCCAAATATAGAGAGTTTTCGCAGATCATCCGCAGTATTAATCATTTTACGGAGTCGCTAAGGGAGATAGTTGTACAAGTAACGAATGCTTCTGTGCAGTTAAAAGACACCGCAGAGATGAGTGGTCAGGTTGCCATGAGAAATGCGCAGCAAATTGATCAACAAAAACACAGTTTATCGACCGTCGCTGCCGCTTCCACACAGATGAGTCAGTCGGTGGCAACAGTGGCTGAAACCGCTAATGACGCCGCAAGGCAAGCAAGTGAGGCTTCTCAATTGGTCGATAATGTTTACCACTCAATAGAACGCTCTGCCGCCGAGATTGTAAACATGCGTTCCGAAATGGGTTCGGTAAACGCGGAGATGCATAAGCTGCTTGATGAAGGGCGAAAAATATCAACGGTGGTCGGGGTGATTAATGACATTTCCGAGCAAACCAACTTGCTGGCACTGAACGCTGCTATTGAAGCGGCACGCGCAGGTGAGCATGGTCGTGGTTTTGCAGTAGTGGCTGACGAAGTGCGCAACCTTTCGACCAAAACTAGCCAATCCACTGAACAGATCCAAACCAATATTCGCTCACTTAGCAGTGCAACAGAATCGGTTGAGCAAGAAATTATTCGCATCTCTAATTTGTTAGAAAGCACCGCTAAGCGAGTATCAGAGTCACAACATTCTGTGGAGCAGGTGAAAAATACTATCTCTGAAATTTCTGAAAGAAATGGCGAGATTTCGCATGCCACAGAAGAGCAGAAACAAGCCATTGATGAAGTCAGTCAGGCGATTGTTGAAGCATCAGAGGCCACTAATGAGCTGTCGAGTAGTGGTCAAGATAATGCTCAGAGAACGAAAGAAGTTCTTCAACTGAGCTCAAATATTAAAACTCATATGCGTAAGTTCAAAACATAAGTTCCACCTTCAAGGCGAAGAAAGTATGAAGCGTCTGTTGATCTTTATTTTCAGTATGATGATGGCCTTACCGAGTAGCTTTGCTGCTACTATTACGGCTGCGCAAGATCCATGGCCACCGTTTATTTCACCGGATAAAAGCATGCCGGGGCTATCGGTAGAAATCGCTGTTGCGGCTATGAAAACACAGGGCTATGACGTAAATTTTCAAATCATGCCTTGGTCACGAGCATTAGATGAGGTGAGTAAAGGCAGAATTGATCTGTTGCCTGCAACTTGGTATACGCAGGAGAGAACGGCTTATTTACTTTACAGTGATTCATATTTAGAAAATGAACTGAGCTTTATTAAAAGAGTAGGCGATGCTTTCGAATTTTCAGGTTTAAATAGTTTGAGTGGCAAACAAGTTGGCATCGTTAGGGGCTATGGTTATGGAGATGACTTTTTATCCGCCACTAATTTCAACAAACCAGACGCTAATGATCTCACGACTAACTTGAAGAAACTGCAAGCAAAACGAATTGATCTTACCCTTGAAGATAAGTTGGTTGCGTTATCGACCATGAAAGAGGCGGGCTTAAATAGCAGTGATTTTCAGTTTACCACTGCATCTTTGTCTAAAAATCCTTTACATGTTACCTCAGGCAAAGCGAACCCTAATGCGCAGAAATATATTGATGCGTATAACAAAGGGTTAGCCACGATTAAAGCTGACGGAACATTTGATGCCATTTTAGCGAAATACGGTATTCAGTGATTTTTTTTAAAAAAAGGCCGCAGTTTTAACGCTGCGGCCTTTTTCTATTCCAATAGGATTTGAATCCTTTGAAGTAAGCATTGGGGTAAATATTAGCGCTTTGAGCCGCGCTGCTCAGCTTTACGTGCTAATTTTTGCGCACGTTTTTGCTCGATCAGTGATGCGGTATCGCCGCCAATGTGTGCTTCTCCACGCTGTTTTGCGAGCTGAACTTGTTTTTCTCGCTCACGGAAACGGGCCAGTTGTTCCGCAGAGTGAGTACCGAAGCAGGATGGGCAACTGACGCCTTGCTCGTAGACTTCGCTCTGTTTGTCTTCATCGGTAATCGGCAAACGGCAAGCGTTACATACATCGTAGTGACTCTCTTTTAAAGCGTGCCCTACAGCCACTCTGCCATCAAACACATAGCAGTCACCTTGCCATAAGCTCTCTTCTTGCGGCACTTCTTCTAAGTATTTCAAAATGCCACCTTCGAGATGGTACACCTCATCGAACCCTTGCTCTTTTAAATAAGCCGTGGATTTTTCACAGCGAATCCCACCAGTACAAAACATCGCGACTTTTTTGTGTTTCTCTGGTGCGAGGTTCTTCTTCACATAATCAGGAAACTCACGAAAGGTTTCAGTGTGTGGGTTAAGCGCATTTTTGAAGGTGCCAATTTGGATTTCATAATCATTACGGGTATCGACAACCAGCACATCAGGGTCTGAAATTAGCGCATTCCAGTTTTCTGGTTTCACGTAAGTGCCCACAACGTGACGAGGGTCAATGCCTTCAACGCCCATAGTGACAATCTCTTTTTTTAGCTTCACTTTGGTACGGTTAAATGGCTGCTCTGAGGCTTGTGATTCTTTGTAAACCGTGCCTTTCAAGTTCGGTTCTGCATCAAGCCAAGCCAGTAGCACATCTATCCCTTTGCGTGTTGATGCCACAGTGCCGTTAATTCCTTCACTGGCTAATAATAGCGTGCCACGAATTTGGTTTTCCTCCATTAGTTCAAGAAGCGGTGCTTGCAGCTCTTGGTAGTGATTGAGTTCAACAAACTTATAGAGTGCACAGACGACGTACTGACTCATGGGGTACCTTTTAAAAAACGATATGAAGAATTGGGGCGCATTATAGCGAAGGGACGCGCCCACAAATACGGACAATTATTAAGGACAATATTAGATGGGGTAGACCATTGGGAAATCCATGGTTGGATGCGCGGCGACAAGTGACGAGTAGCCATACACCTGCTCAATTCTTTCTGCATTGAGCGCTTCCCAAGGTGGGGCATCGCAAACCAGTTTGCCATTGTGCAGCATCACCATACGATCTGCATATTGAGCCGCAAGGTTGAGATCGTGCAGCACGACGACAACAGCGCACTGCTCTTGGCGGGCTAATGAACGTGCAATGCGCAGTGTATTGTGCTGGTGAGCCAGATCTAACGCTGACGTTGGTTCATCCAGCATCAGGATTTTTTTGTCACCGGAGTGGTGAAGTTGAGTTAATACCCGCGCCAGATGTAAACGTTGTTTTTCACCACCCGATAAAGCCGGGTAGAGATTGTTCGCTCTATCGCTGATATCGGTTTGTTGCATGTAGTGTAGCGCCACTTCACTGACTTGTTGATGGCTTAAATTTAATGGCAGTGCGCCTAATTCCACCACTTCTTGAGCGATAAAAGGAAAGCTCAACGTACTTTGCTGCGGAAGAATGGCCAAGTGCTTTGCTAACTCATTCGGTTGCCACAGTGCTTGCGGAACACCGAAGTAAGCCATTTTGCCTGTTGATGAGATTTCACCGCTGAGTATTTTCAACAAGGTACTTTTTCCAGCACCATTGGGGCCAAGTAATGCCGTGACTTGACCTGAAAAAATCTCAATATCAATCTTATCCAAAATGGTTCGATGGCCAAATTTAACCGATATATTACTGGCTTGGATCGCTGCCGTTGTACTCAAAATACTTTGCCTTTTTGTTGAAACAGAAGATAAAGGAAGAAAGGTGCACCCACCAGCGCAGTCACAATCCCGACAGGCAGCTCCGCAGGTGCCACTGCTATACGGGCAAACATATCGGCGACAGTGAGTAAGAGTGCACCAAGTAAAGCCGAAATGGGGATCAAACTACGGTGATCGGGACCAACCAGTATCCGGCCTAGATGAGGGATGACTAAACCGATAAAACCAATCATACCCACCGCGCTGACGGTCACTCCAACGCCGAGTGCGCTGAGTAAAATCATTGAACGTTTAAGCCGTTGCACAGAAATGCCTAGATGACGCGCTTCAGACTCGCCAAGTAATAATGCGTTGAGCGCCATCGCTTGACGAGAGAAACAGACGAGCAGCAGCAGTAAGGTCACAGCGCACAAGAGAATATTTTGCCAGTTTGCACCCGCCAGTGATCCCATTGACCACAATGAGAGATCGCGTAGCATTTGATCGTCTGCAACATAATTCAAATAGCCAATACCCGCCCCCGATAGCGCGCTGATGGCGACGCCTGCGAGTAGCATGATGGTGACGGAAGTACCAAATTTACTGGTGCCTAATCGATAAACCAACAAGGTAGTCAATGCACCGCCTAAAAAGGCAAAAATAGGTACCACCGCAGCGCTCATCCACGGGTCGGAAAACAGCGCTAAATTGGCGAATAGCACAATCGCAAGTGCGGCTCCGAGGGCTGAACCTGCCGAAACACCGATAATGCCAGGCTCAGCTAATGGATTCCGAAACAGGCCTTGCATCACCGTTCCGCACAGCGCCAAAATTGCGCCGACCAACAAGCAGAGCAGGGTACGCGGAAAGCGTATCTCGTGGATGACTAAATTGATGTGCGCGGCAATGTCATTGGAGTGCAGCACGAGACTTTTTATGCTGTCACTGAAGCTGATATTCATTGGACCAACGGTGACAGAATAAAGGCTCACTAAGATTACCAAAACTAACAGCGTTGCATTCACCACATTTTTTGAGAGATGACGTAACAAAATAAGTTCCTTAAGGATAGAGCAATGCGTTTAGACGTTGCGCTTCAGCCAAGCTTTTAAGGCCTAACCCGCCGACGAGAGCGTGGCCATCGATGGTGATGATCTGCTTATTTATCCCAGCCGGAGTTGCTACTAACGTCGGTATGGATTGCAAAATGGCGTCTGCTCCTCCGAGTTTTTCATAACTGCGGCCACTGACTAAAATCACGTCCGGTTGCATCTCAATTATCGCTTCCATCGACAGTGGTTTATAAGACGTCACTTGTTCAGCGGCTGGGTTAACCGCGCCAGCCAACTCAATAATGCTGTTTGGCGTGGTGTCACTGCCCGCTACGTTGGCTGCCCTTCCTTCGTGGATAAGGAGAAATAGCACTTTTTTCGGTGTCTTGTGGGTAGATTGATGGTGGGTTAACGCCGCTATTGTGCTTTGAACTTGCTGTTTGAGCGCTTTAGCTTGAGGCTTTGCATCAGCGAGCGTCGCGATTTGGTCAATGCGTGCCAACAACCCCTGTGGTGTGGATTCATCATTCACCACCTCGACGCTAACGCCAGCGCCTTTAAGCTGTTGCAATGTGCTTTCTGGCCCCATTTCACTAGAACCAATCAATTGTGTTGGTGCTAAGGCTAATAATCCTTCTGCGGATAATTGGCGATGATAACCGATTTTTGGGAGAGCAAGATCGTTTGGAATTTCACTGGTGACATCGACCGCAACAAGTTTATTTTGTGCGCCTAACGCAACGAGGATTTCGGTCACCGCGCTGCCCGCACTGATGATCCGTTCTTGCGCGCAGAGCCAAGGTGAGAAGATGAAGAGCGTTATGGCAACAAGCCAATGAGAAAGAGATTTGTGTGTCATCGTGTTGTACTCATGAAAATCATACGGTTTTTAAAAGCGCGTATGAATAGGCTATTGGGGATGGTCGGTTAATAACTGAGTGGCAGCGATGCCATTGTCTTGCAAGAACGCCAGCAATTTAACCAACTGCTGCACTTCGGCGGTTTTGTCTGCGCCAATCACGATCGGGCGATCACTCGCTTTGCTTTGCTCTAACAACGCCAATGTGAAATTATTCCAATCGATATACTGTTTGCCATCGATAGCCCAGTAAGGTTCGTGCGCCAGAAGATTCACTGTGATTGACTGCTTGTTCACTTCACTCACGGTGGGTGAGTCGGTTGTTGGCAGTGAAACGTCTAATGACTCAAATTTAACCGCGGCTGTAAGCAGTAAAAACACCATGACAATAAAAATGATATCCAACAATGGCGTTAAATCTGGCATTAATGCGGATGAGTGAGAGTGCGGCGTTTTAATCATGATGCATTAACCACATCATTATCAGAGACGTCTTCATACTTAGCTACACGCTCTTGTTTGGTGGTGCAATCATGCTGTAAAGAAACACCTTCGAGCCATAAGTTGACATAATTTAGTGTGTGCTCAAGTTTTGCCATCACTCTGTCAGCCCATACGCCAAGCAATTGAGCGCCGGTAATTGCGGGAAGCGCGATCAGCAAACCTGCAGCCGTGGTTCGCATCGCAATGCCTAGGCCATCCGCAAGGTCGTTTGGCGTAATATTGCCAGAAGAGAGCGCCACCCCTTTGAACATTTCAATCAAACCTAACACAGTGCCAAGTAAGCCTAGCAGCGGGCTGATCACACCAATCAAAGATAAAATACGCAGTCCAGAATGCAGTTGATGACGCTTTTCTTGCAACCAAATGCCCGCCGCATCTTCACGTAATCCTTTAGAGAAATCGTGATGAGCAAGTAGCATGGCAACCCCTTTATAAAGCAATGGGCGCTTGCTGGAAAATTCACTGGCTAGCGTCTCAATTTGCGCTGTATTGGTCGGTGATATTTGGTTGAGCGCACTACCGATCGCACCTTTTCCAACACCAAGGCTCAGCAGTACTTGGAAAAGCCGTTCAGTAATAATCATGGTCGCAAGTGCTGAGCAGACAAAAAGAGGCCAGGCCATCAGGCCAAGTTGTTGTTCTAGTTGAGTAAGTAATTCCATTATCCTTCCAATTTAAAACGTACTGGGATTTGCACTCGGTGGGCTATTTTTTCACCGTTCACCACTTGAGGAGAGAATTTCCATTGTTTGATGGCATTAAGAGCCGATTCATCCAGCAGCGCCGCGCCCGACGAAGAGAGCAAAACCTGTTTGATTTGGCGGCCGTTTTCGTCTAACCACACCTCATACATAGCGACCCCTTCAATACCTCGTTTTTGTGCAAGCCTTGGATAAACAGGAGGGGCTGGGCGAGTAACAAAAGACGGCGCATCGACTAATTTCGGTTGATTAGTTGCACCATTACTGCTTGGGGTGGCGGCAGTTTTCGGTGTCGATTCTGCACTATTTTCATTCTCTACAGAGGATGTCACCGCTTCCTTTACAGGAGTTTGCACTTGTGCTGATTTTGTCGGTATTTTAGGTGCTGGTTTGTCTACTACAGGTTTGGACAGGCTCTTTTGCTGCACCACCTTTTGCGGCTCTTTTTTTGCTGGTTTGGGCTTGTTGGCTCTCTTTTCTGGAGGTGGGGTTTTTGTTGCTTGCTCTTGTAATACCTGAGCTTGAGGTTGAGCCACAAAGTTAATCGACACTGAGGTGGATTGATTTCCCGCAGGCATGGCAAACACTTTTGATTCGTCGTCAACAAACAAAATCGCCGCGTGAATTGCGAGAGATAGGCTGCCAGCGACAAGATATCTAGTGAAATTCACGTTGTACTCCATATAAAAACAAAGCGTTCAGAGAGAGGATTATCACCCATCAATTAAATAAGATCAATTATCAATTGCATTATCATTTGCATCAAATTATGATTTTATGAATTTGAAAAGATGGGTTAGAAACGCCTTGTTAGCACAGGGTTTTCTATCAACCACAATTAATCATAAACAATCTGAATTAATTCACCTTTGCCATAACTTTACTTACTGGATCGGGTTTTTAGTGGCGATTAATGTGATGTACTGAGCCAGCGTAAGGCGATTTAAAGCGAAGAACGAACTGGAAATGAATATGGATTTACTTGAACAGAAAGTGGCCTCTTTATTAGAGCAACAACCGACCTTATTGCCGGCAGCGATGGCGCAAGAGTTGAATGTGACTGAATTTGAAGTGGTGCAGGCATTGCCTGAAGAGATGGTTGCGATTGTTGATGGGGCTCAAGCTCAATCGCTGTTGGAATCACTAGCGGATTGGGGAATGGTCACAACGATTGTCCACTCTTTTGGCTCTATATTTGAAGTGAAAGCGCCTTTTCCAAAAGGGAAGTTGGCTCGTGGCTATTATAACTTGATGGGTAAAGAGGGCGAGTTACACGGTCATTTAAAGCTGGAATCTATCCAACACGTTGCTTTAGTCAGTAAGCCTTTTATGGGACGTGAAAGTCATTACTTTGGTTTCTTTAGTGAGCAAGGCGATAACATTTTTAAAATTTATCTAGGCCGAGATGAAAAGCGCGAACTGATTGCAGACCAAGTCGCACGTTTTAAAGCACTACAACAAGACGTTCATTCAAACCAATAATATTGATATAACAATAAGCCCTGAACGCAATGCGAAAGGGCCGAGGAGAAAGTCATGGATCAGCAGATCAAACAAGAGCGATTACAAGGACGATTGGAGCCTGAAATCCAAGAGTTTCGTCAAGAACGTCGTACATTGCAATTGGCTACGGTGGACGCGGAAGGCCGTCCGAATGTGAGCTACGCGCCATTTGTGCAAAACCAAGAAGGTTACTTTGTGCTGATTTCGCACATCGCTCGTCATGCGCGTAACTTGGAGGTGAACCCGCACGTCTCCTTGATGATGATTGCAGACGAAGGTTCATCAAAACAGATTTTTGCCCGTCAACGTTTGACGTTTGACGCCGTTGCGAGTGTTGTACCACGTGAAACGGCATTATGGCAGCAAGTCATCGGCCAAATGCAAGCTCGTTTTGGCGAGATCATTGATGGTTTAAGCCAGCTACAAGACTTTGCACTATTCCAATTGAAAGTAGAAAAAGGTCTTTATGTGAAAGGCTTTGGCCAGGCGTATCAAGTGTCTGGTGATGACATGGTTGATTTTGTGCACCTTGATGAAGGGCATAAGAAAATTTCCAACGCGTAATCTTAATCGCTCAAGATACATTGGACATTGGAAGAAAAGGCTAGTTATCTAGCCTTTTTTATTGAGGAGTTCATGGAACAACAAAGCCAGCATAACGCTGGCTTTGTGAATAATGGTTTAATCGCTAAAACTCATATTTAGCGGTAATAGCATAGTTACGCTCAGCTTGAGAGTAGTCGTTATCTAAGCTTGTTTTACCGCGGATATCATTCCAACGGTAGTACTCTTTGTCGGTTAAGTTAAATATGCCCGCAGTAATCGTGACATCTTGCATTGGTTTAAAGTAAGCGGTGATATCGACAATGGTCGCACTCGGCAGTTCAACTTGGTTTTCTGTACCGCTATTAAGCTTATCACGGTTGATATTACCGGCTGACTTCGCTGCAGTATAATTCAACTTCAGGCTAGTACCCCAAGTGGTACTTTCATCATCATAATTTAGTGCTGCGACAACATTCCATGGGTTTACGCTGTTCAATGGACGTCCGTTACCATCTTCACCTTTGCTATAACTTGCCGCTAGGCGTGTTGATATACCATTCGGGGCTCCAATTAACTGATCCAATTGTAATTGATTTGATAATTCAATTCCTTTGATCGTCGCTTCACTTAAGTTGACATAAGAGTAGTGCTCTATCTTGTTCTCTTTCTTTGTTATGACTTGTTCAATGAAATCATCATAATCGCTATAAAATGCAGAAATTTCAGTTGCCGAGGAATTTGTATTGTGACGATAACCCAATTCATAGGCCAAGCTTTTTTCTGACTTAAGGTATGGGTTTGGATCGTTCACATAATTGTGAGCAATGTTGTCATACGTGTAGTACAGCTCAGTAAAGTTAGGGGCACGGAAACCTTGGCTGACTTGAGCAAATGCCGAATGTTGATTATTGATGCGGTACAGTGCACCAAGACGGCTGGTGAGTGCTGAATCGTCAAATTTAACGAGGGGTTCTGTGGTGCTACCACCGGGATCGGTGCTAAATGAATCATAACGAAGGCCTGGTGTGACAATCAAATTACCGCTCAAAAGGGTGATCTCATCTTGAACAAAGAGGCCGATTTTTTGGTCTGTAGCATCCGGTGTATAAACCAAAACTTGATTTGGCGTGGCAGGATCCGAGTTGAGTTCTGTATTGGTATTTGAAATATCGCTACTGGCAAAACTTAAACCATAAATAAAGTTATGTTCGGTTTGACCTAAGGTAACTAACTTATCCAGTTGCGTTTCTAATTCAATTTTATCTTCATTATAGAAGTAATCTTTGGTTTGTTGGTTGTCCGCATTGGCTGGAGTGTAAGGAGGCCTTCCTGACGATGCTGGCTGAAAACGGTGCGTTAAGCCGTTATCTTCTTTGCTTTGCCAAGATGCTCGGCTAGTGATGGTGTCTGCGATGGCAGAGTCAGCTAGCCAAATGTGTTTGATGCCAAGGCGATACTGTTTCGTTGTATCTTGACCATGATAGTTTTTGTAACTGGAATGAGCGATATCAGAATCTGTTTTGTTATGCAGTGCTTCACCAAAGAACTCCAAACGGTGAGCATCGCTCAGTTGATATTGGAGCTTAAGTAGCAAGTCATTTTTTGCACTATCTTGACTCTCTATCGAATAATTTTCTTTACGATCTGCAAAATTTTGTTGCTCTTGTCCATCACGGCGAGTATAGGCGACCAAGGTCTCTAAATTGCCACTTCTATTTGCAATGGCAATATGTTCACTGAAAGATTTATCTTCTGAAGAGTAGGAAAGCTTTGCTTGTCCGCCTGTGGTTGCGTCTCCTTTTAGGAAATCACGAGGATCTTTGGTGTCAAAAGCGACGACACCACCAATGGCATCACTGCCGTGAAGGCTTGACGCCGCACCTTTGATGACTTCAACACTCTTTACCATATCGGGATCGATACTGATAGCGCTCGAATTGACAAAAGAGTAAGGACCTCCGTCGAATGCTTGTCCTTGTGTGACTCCATCAACCATGATTTTGATTCGATTACCTTCTACGCCGCGAATATTGATGGTCTGTACACCTTGGCGAGATGAGCTATTGGTTGAAACTCCAGGGGTATATTCAAGGATAGCTGCGACATCTTTTGCCATATTGGCTTCAATGTCTTTGCTCGAAACTACAGCAACAGAAGCGGCGGTATTTTCGATAGTTTGAGAAGTTCGCGTTGCCGAAACAACGACCTCATCGAATCGAGAAACTTCTTCTGCGAGAGCAGCAGGGGAAAGCGCTAGCAATATGGAGGCTGATAGTAGTGTTTTAGTGTACATCTGAGTTATTACCTTATTCATCAATAACAGATTCAAGCTGTGCGCAATGATATTGGATCTAAATGGTAATTACTATCATTTGTGTTTGTGTGTTAAGGTGAAATGTAAATAGAATTAGGAGTATATGTTTTAAATATCAGTCATTTGATATGTAAAACACTTGCTTTACTTAATTTTTCGATGACTAAAGTTGTGACTTTAATCACTTTCTGCTAGTTCAAACCTAGCCAAGCTGCACCACGGATGCCGCTGCTGTCACCATATTTTGCTTGGGTAAACACAATCTGTGCACTATCAGAAAAAACATAGTTCGCTGTTGCCCGAGGTAGATCAACATACAGCGATGCTACGTTTGATAATCCTCCGCCAAGCACTATCACATCAGGATCCAACACATTGACGATGCAAGCAAAGCTGCGCGCCATTTGATCAATCAATTGTTGATAAAGCTTTGTTGCTTGTGGGTCTTGCTGCTGGTAGCGAGTGATAATTTCGGCTGCATTCCACTCTTGTTGACCAATCAACTGAGCACTCTTTGTTAAGCCAGAACCGGAGATAAAGAGTTCAATACAGTTATCGCGTCCGCAATAACAGTGGCGAGTAGGCCCATCACGTTCACTGGTAAAACTTGGCAGCGGATTGTGCCCCCACTCACCACATACGGCGTTCGCACCGACCAATACCTGTTTGTTGATCACAATACCGCCACCGCAACCTGTGCCCAAAATCGCGCCAAAGACTACGTTACCATCTTTGGCGGCACCATCGACCGCTTCAGACAGCGCAAAGCAATTGGCATCATTGGCAATAACAACATTGCGTTGCAGGCGAGCGCACAGATCGGCTTTTAAATCTCGACCATTTAAAAAAGTGCAATTGGCATTTTTGATAAGCCCTGTCGCTGGGCTGATGGCTCCGGGAAGTCCAATCCCGATTTGGCAGTGAGTTTGCGTTTCGCTTTCGGCCATTGCAACCAGTTGACATAAGGTGCTTAGAAAAAGCTCGTACTCATGTGGGGTAGGGGTTCGGTGTTTAAAGAGGGTGTTTCCTGATTTATCCAGTACGCAAATTTCAATTTTGGTGCCGCTAATGTCGAAACCTATCAGCATGATTTTTCCTTATTTTGGATGTTGAGTGTGAGTCCTGACTATGGAATATAGTCTAATAATCAACGTGTTTTGTCTTTGAACTGAACAAGATAACGTGAAGTGGTGAGATTTTTTCTTTTGATTGCTGAGAATTGTTATATTATAACATTTCTCAGCAAGTGATCTTTTTATTGAAAAGGGGAGTATCTATCCCCATAGTTAGGTCATCAATGGGTCAATTCGAATGCAAATCAATTCAGCATTGCAACAAGCAATTATTCAAGTGAGTGTAGATATGGCGGAAGTACGAGCCAGAGTGGATTTCAAAGTCGGTCTAAAAAGCAATATTGACGCCGAAATACTCTCTTTTAGAGGACTGAAAACAGACAAAGAACATGTTGCGGTCATTTTTAAATCCGCTGATGTTACTCAGGAAACTCCTTTAGTCCGTATGCATTCAGAGTGTTTAACGGGCGATGTTTTTCACTCATCACGCTGTGATTGTGGTGAACAATTAGAAGAAACCATTAATAAAATGGGCGAAGTTGGCGGCATTATCCTCTATTTGCGTCAAGAAGGTCGAGGCATTGGTCTGTACAACAAAATTGATGCCTATCGCTTACAAAGTGCGGGGATGAATACCTATGAAGCCAACAATCATCTTGGCTTTGGTGACGACTTGCGTGATTTCACTGAAGCGGCGCAGATGTTGAAAGCGTTAAATGTGACCAAGATTCGTTTAGTCACTAATAACCCTAAAAAAAGTCGTGAGCTGAAGGAGCATGGTATTGAAATTGTAGAGGTCGTGAATACCGCGGCACATATTAAGTCGGGTAATGAAAATTACCTCAAGGCCAAAGTCTCCCATGGCAAACACAACTTAAAACTATAATTCAGATTTATAGATGATAGCCAAAAACCTCATTTCGGTGAGGTTTTTGGCGTTTTTACCTTGCAAAAAAATGGATAATTTGTATTATCGGCGACTAAAAGTGCAAATGATAATAATTAGCACTACCATAAGATAACGCTCAAATCGCCTCAACAAGGATGCTCCCATGAAAGTTAACACGCCTCTTATTCAGTCAATTGCTGCCTCACTTGCCATCGCAAGTAGTGCGTCATTTGCCGCTACCGTCACTAAGGAGCAGGTGGTCGAACATTATGCCAATATTGCTCATGCCGTGTTTGCTGATTCGCTGACGACCGCTCAATCATTAGAAAAATCAATCGATCAGTTCTTGATGACTCCCTCGGCGGCTAAATTGGAAGAGGTGAAACAAGCGTGGTTAGCATCGCGAGTGCCTTACCAGCAGTCCGAAGTCTTCCGTTTTGGCAATGCCGTTGTTGACGATTGGGAAGGGCAACTCAATGCTTGGCCTCTTGATGAAGGGCTGATTGACTACGTCGCTACCGATTACCAATATGAACTGGGCAATGAAGGCGCCAGCGCCAACATCATTGCCAACCAAACGTTGAAAATTGGTGCGACAACGATTGATGTCTCCACTATCACACCAGAGCTGATTGCCAGCTTAAACGAAATTGGTGGCTCTGAAGCTAACGTCGCTTCAGGTTATCATGCCATTGAGTTCCTACTGTGGGGCCAAGATTTAAATGGCACCAATGCGGGAGCTGGTGCTCGTGCTTACACAGATTTTGTCGTGGGTAGCGAATGCACCAATAACCATTGTGATCGCCGTGCTCAATATTTAAAAGCGGCTGCTCAACTGCTCGTGCAAGATTTGGCATGGATGGAAAAACAGTGGTCTGCGGATGAAAAAGCCAATTACCGTCATGAATTGCTTGCTGAATCAGCAGACAATGGTTTGCGTAAGATGTTATTTGGTATGGGGTCTTTATCACTGGGCGAATTAGCGGGCGAGCGTATGAAAGTGGCGCTAGAAGCAAACTCAACTGAAGATGAGCACGATTGTTTCTCGGATAATACCCATAACTCTCATTACTATAATGAACAAGGTATTTACAACCTTTATACGGGTTCTTACCAGCGTCAAGACGGAAAGGTACTAACAGGCCCAAGCCTGAATGATTTAGTGGCACAAAAGGATGCACAAGCAGCCAAAGAGATTCAAAAGCAGTTTGACAGTGCGCGCGCTGAAGTCGGTAAATTAGTCACGTCGGCTGAAAAAGATAATCAGCATTTCGATCAATTGATCGCGGCTAACAATCCTCAAGGCAACGCGATAGTCAATGGAGCCATTATGGCTTTAGTGGCTCAAACCGCTTCGATAGAACGTACCGCTTCAGTGATTGGGATTGATAACCTTAATCCAGATACTGCAGACCACGAATTCTAATAATAAGATGAAAGATCCAAGGGCTCAGATGAGCCCTTTTCCACGTTTACACTGAATAAAGATGTTGAGAAAAGCCCAATGAGATCGTTTTTTACCGTCGCGCTCCTAACCTTGTTTGCCAACCCCGTTTATGCCGATGAGGTGAAATCGGGTGGCAAAACCAGTACAACCAAAGCTGGGCCGAATGCTTACTCGCTTCCTGCGGCCAATTTGCCGATGAGCAAACGGCTCGATTTTAGCGTGGGAAACAGTTTCTTTCGTAACCCTTGGGTGCCAGCGCCATCATCCACTGATGCAAGAGATGGTTTAGGGCCGCTTTTTAACACCAATGGTTGCCAAAATTGTCACATCAAAGATGGTCGCGGCCATCCGCCAGAAAAAAATGACACACATGCCGTTTCGATGTTGGTTCGCCTGAGTATTCCAGCGGTGACGGATGAACAAAAAGCGATCTACGCCAAAGAAGGGGGGATCCCCGAACCCGTCTATGGTGGACAGTTACAAGATTTCGCTCTGCCCGATCAAAAAGCAGAAGGACAAATCCACATCACTTATCAAGAGATTGCGGTTGCTTTTACGGATGGCCACCAAGTGATGTTACGCAAACCTAATTTAAAAATTACTGAACTTGGTTATGGTGATATGCATCCTGACACCCAGTTTTCGGCGCGTGTCGCCCCGCCAATGATTGGCCTTGGCCTACTTGAAAGCATTGCTGATGCCAGCTTATTAGCAATGGCAGACCCTGAAGATAGTGATGGCGATGGTATCTCTGGCAAAGTGAACCGTGTTTGGGATGTAGAAAAAAAAGATTTTGCCATCGGGCGTTTTGGTTGGAAAGCCGGGCAGCCTAGTTTAATGCAACAGAATGCCGCGGCGTTTAACGGCGATTTAGGATTGACCAGCCGTTTATTCCCAAAAGAAAACTGCACCGAGAAGCAAACACTCTGTCAAACCTTACCTAACGGCGGCGACCCTGAGGTCAGTGACAACATTCTTGATTTTGTCGAATTCTATTCTCAGCATTTAGCCGTTCCAGTGCGTCGCAATGTCGACGATCCACAAGTGAAGCTGGGTCAATCATTGTTCAAACAAGTTGGCTGTGAGAGTTGCCACCGCACTGACCTTAAAACGGTAAAAAGAACGGATCGCCCAGCCTTGTCAGAGCAAGAAATCCATCCTTACAGTGATTTACTACTGCATGATATGGGCGAAGGGTTAGCCGATAATCGTCCAGAAGCCTTAGCCAATGGACAAGAGTGGCGTACCCCGCCTTTGTGGGGGATCGGCTATACGCAAGAGGTGAGCGGCCATACTTATTTTTTACATGATGGCCGAGCGCGTAATCTCATGGAAGCGGTACTTTGGCATGGTGGTGAAGCGCAAAGTGCCAAAGAGAAAGTACGTCAATTCAATGCCAGCGAACGCAACGCGTTGATCGCTTTTCTTAATTCTTTATAGGGTGCGAGCATGAAATTTCCTCTGCTATTTTCGATAGCGGTTACCAGTGTACTTTCGGCTTTCCAACCCACGCCGAAATCAGCGCTTGAGCCGCAAAAAAACAATCATGTTAGCCAAGGTGTTTATGAGGTTGAATTTGCTGCGGCGCAGCGTTTTGCTCAACAATCGCACCAGCTTGCTCAATTATTTGATCAGCAATGCCAGCCGGGCGATGTTGCATTGCCCTTGCTGAAAGAACAGTGGCAGCAAACTATTGGGGCGTGGATGTTTTTACAAGGGCAAGAGAGAGGGCCAGCTAAAGCACTCGAGCAAAGTTGGAACGTACAATTTTGGCCAGATAAAAAAGACACCACCGGGCGAAAAATGAGCCTGTTAGCGAGCAGTGGCAAGCACTGGAGTGAGGAGCAGATTGCAAACCAGAGTGTCACAGTGCAGGGGATTGGCGCATTGGAATGGTTACTCTATGACCCTCAATCGCCGCTTCTGAAAAACCAGCAATTAGAAACGGGCTGTATGATTGGACAAGCGATCAGCGCGAATTTGGCGACGAAATCTCATTTGATTGCTGAGCAATGGCAACAGAATCCATGGTTGATGCTGGATCTGAGCGCTTGGCAAGCCGAATACATTGCGTTGCTCTCCAACCAGCTTGATTACAGCATGAAAAAACTGAGCCGCCCCTTAGCCAATATCGGCCAGCCACGCCCTTATTTTTCAGAATCGTGGCGCGCCAAAGTCTCTTTGAATAACCTGCAAAAGAATGTGCAAGCGATGCAAGCACTCTATTTAGCAAAAGACGGTTTAGATCAGATGTTGCGGGAAAGAGATCAAGTCGCCATGGCCGAACGCGTAAAAGCACATTTATCCTTGATGTTGGAAACGTGGCCGCAAACAGCCAGCTTATTTGATTTATTGCAAACAAAAGCAGGCTACCGTGAGGTGCTTGCGCTCTATAACAAGTTCGAACAACTCAATTATTTACTGCATGACGAAGTCGCGGTAGAGCTAGGCGTAGTGATAGGATTTAATGCAACCGATGGTGACTGATCTAACAAGGCGTACGCTACTGAAAGCGGCGTTATTGAGCGCATCAGCTCCCCTGCTGCCGCTGGGGTGCGCCACTACGCGCCGTGGCCCACAACCCGCTTTGATTGGTTGCACTATTCATAAAGGCTCGCAGTTTCGCGCCGTTGTAGCCGGCGCCCAAGGCCAAGCGATTCACCAATTACCTTTGCCTGCAAGGGGACACGGTGTTGCTATTCATCCCACCTTGACGCATGCGGTCGCTTTTGCCCGTCGTCCCGGTGAGTTTTTGATGGTGTTTAACTATCAAAATGGAGAACTCATCAAATTGCAACTGGCGCAACCCACGCGACATTTTTATGGGCACGGCGTTTACTCAAATGATGGTGCGTGGCTTTATGCAACCGAAGGCGAGAAAGCGACAAGTCGCGGCATTATTGGTGTATATGATGTGCAGCACAGTTACCAAAAAGTGGCTGAGTTCAGTGGGTTTGGTATTGGCCCTCACGAAGTCATTGTGATGCCAGATGGCAGGCTCGCGATTGGGGTGGGTGGGGTGCATACCTTAGGCCGAGAGCCACTCAACGTAGAGAGCATGATGCCAAGCTTGACCTACCTTTCTCATCAAGGAGAAGTGCTTGAGCAAAGGATATTGAACGACCACCATTTGAGCATCCGCCATCTTGCTCATGATGGTGCAGATACTGTGCTGTGCGGCCAACAATACCGAGGTCAGCCGGAAGAGTATCCACCTTTGGTAGCGCTACATCACCAAGGTGGCGAACTCATTCCGCTCTTGGCAGAGCCTGAACAATGGGCAAGATTCAACCATTACATTGCCAGTATTGCGGCGACCGACCAATGGATTTTAGCGACTTCTCCACGTGGTAACTGTTACGGTATTTGGTCAAAAGAGACACTGCAACTGGTTGAGTTGGCCTCTTTGCCGGATGCTTCTGGCGTGGTAGTGCAAGATCAGCAGTTCCAAGTCAGTTCAGGAGCTGGCTTGGTCGTTAATTCACCCTATCCTCAACCTGAAATACGCACGCGTAGTAATGTCCAATGGGACAATCACTGGTCTGCCATTGATTACTCTCGCCAAAAAAGCTGAGTAAGCGAACTAAATTTGTTTAATGATAATTCTCATTGCATGAGAGTTTATGAATATATTGTTGATATCGACAACAACGTTTAGCAGATAGCCGTTTCTTTTGCCATACTGAAACGTGAATCAGCGTTGTTGGATAGATCGGAATGAGTAAAAGCATCCTATTTGCTTTATTATTGATTTTTAGTAGCTTTTCTCTTTACTCTGCCGAGAAAGTACAGCCTTTTGCTGTCTCGCAAGAGAATGCCTCGTTGCAATCTTTTATCCAATATCCGCATTTAGTCGAACGAATTTACCAAGAGAATGAGAATCGGCGCATTTGGCAAGATAAGCAGATTGTTCGTCAATTTGAACATCAATTGGAAGTGATTCGCCGAGCGGGGTTTAGCCCTTTATTTTCACGCCAGTTAGCGCAAATGAAAGCATATCGGAATCAGCAAGCGTTCAACGAATACGATCTGCTGGCGACCGATACTTTACTTTTGTATTTGAGTTACGCCGAGCAAGCTCCCAAAGTCGGTATGGCTTGGTTCTTTGAACGTAAGCTCAACTCTGCCATTGCTCCACCAAGCCAAGAAGCCTTGTTCGCCCTTCATGTTGCGGTGGAAGTTAACAGTATCGGCGATCTGCTCAATTGCTATGCGCCCAACAATGCGGCTTATGATCAACTGCTACACGCCTATGATTTTTTGCTCAGTACTGAAAATGCAGCGCTCTCGTTGTACAGCCAAAAAGGGTTAAAAAAACCTGGCGATAAGCTCTCACAACGTAGTGTGCTTATTGCCCGCTTATCATTAGTTAATATCGATGTTAGCACAGTGCGTGACGACGTAACTTGGTATGACAACAGCTTGGTCAAACCTGTGAAAGAGTTTCAAGCGATGCACGGTTTAAAAGCTGATGGCATGATTGGCCCCGAGACCTTAAAGTGGTTAAATTTGTCTTTGCAGGCACGCCTGTCTATGTTGGCATTAAATGCAGAGCGAACTCGTTTGTGGCCAGAATCAAAAGAGACACAGATCGTAGTCAACGTTCCCAGTTTTGATATGCGCTACTGGTATTTAGGTAAAGAAGTCTTTCAGTCTAAAGTGGTGGTGGGCCGAGTTTCACGCAAAACGCCACTCATGAGCACCAAATTAGATTCTTTGATCCTAAACCCGACGTGGAATGTGCCACACAAAATCATGGTTGAAGATATTCTGCCGATGGTAAAAAAAGATCAAAACTATTTGCGTCAACACAATATTGATATTGTTTCGAGCTGGCGCTCGAACGATCAAATTGACCCAAGCAACATCAACTGGTCTGCGGTGAATCCGGCCTCTTTTCCCTACCGAATGCGTCAGCAAGCGGGGCAAGATAATGCATTAGGTCTGTATAAATTTAATACGCCCAATCGTAGAGCGATTTACCTACATGATACGCCGAGTAAATACCTATTCAATAATACGTCGCGAGCCTTTAGTTCGGGTTGTATTCGAGTACAAAATGCCGATAAGTTTGCTTCGATGATATTAGAAACCCAAGGTATTAATGGTGATAAATTAACGGGAAAAGAAGGGTCTGCGAATGGCACGATCCCATTAAAGCAGCGCATCCCCGTACACATTATCTATCAAACCGTTTGGTATGAAGGTGGGGAACTGCACTACCGAGATGATATCTATCGTTATGATGCATTCAGTACCAGTAATGGGTGAATGGATACCGCTAAAACAGTGGTCACCTAAGTAAGCAGGGATGCGTCTCTCAATTTACCAAAAAATGACTTAATAAAGATCTCTTTTATGTTCAAAGAGTAACGATGCTGTGGCTCTCTCTTGAGCATTTCGAGCACAATTTATGCATTTGATCTTCACAATGGAGTCCGGTAGTGTCCGGGCTTGTTGAAAATAAATTCAGTTGTGAAGGTATCAAACCTTGTTAGTTTCTCGTCGTCACTTTATAAAATTGGCTGGTAGTGGTGTAGTTGTAGCGGCGTGTGCCCCCCAAATAGTATTGGCATCGTACCCTGAAACCTCTCGCATACTCGCGATGAATAATTTACATACCGGTGAAACACTTGAAACCTGTTATTTCAACGGTGTTCGTTATGTTCGATCTGAGCTTGATCGGCTCAACCATATTTGCCGTGATTTCCGCCGCAACGAAGTCCATCCAATGGACAAAAATCTATTTGACCAAATATCGAAAATTCAATCTCTACTTGGCACTCAAGCGGAAGTACAAATCATCTCTGGTTATCGATCTCCTGCCACCAATGAGATGTTGCGCACTCACTCCTCTGGGGTTGCTAAGAAAAGTTTCCATATGCTAGGCCAAGCAATTGATTTTCGGTTAGATGGTGTTCAGTTGAGTCAAGTACGCGAAGCGGCGATCGAATTGGGCGCTGGCGGTGTTGGTTATTATCCTAGCAGTGATTTTGTGCACATTGATACTGGGCCTGTACGTCATTGGTCATAAGGCTGTTCGTGACTTGTCAAATGAAAGTGTCAATGTCATAGTTCGGCCAACTGCGAATTCGAACAAGGTTTTAGTATGTCGTTAAAGTATCAAGTGGTGCCCGTCACTTCCTTCTCTCAAAACTGCTCTATCGTTTGGTGTGATGACACCATGGAAGGGATCGTGGTTGACCCTGGCGGTGATGTGAAACAGCTCGTGATGTTGATCAATGAACTCGGGGTAAAAGTGGTCAGTTTGGTTCTTACTCATGGTCATTTAGATCATGTCGGTGGAACCGAACCGCTGGCGCAGCAGTTGGGCGGCGTCGATATTATTGGACCACATAAAGCGGACAACTTCTGGCTACAAGGCCTCGAAGGTCAAAGCAAAATGTTTGGTTTTCCACTGACGGAAGCCTTTGAACCTACCCAATGGCTTAATGAGGGTGATGAAGTGAAGTTTGGCCTTCAAACTCTACAAGTATTGCACACGCCCGGCCACACGCCCGGTCACGTGGTGCTGTTTAGCCAGCAAGCGAAATTGGCGTTTGTTGGTGATGTATTGTTTAACGGTAGTATCGGCCGTACGGATTTCCCGCAAGGTGATTTCAATACCCTTATTCACTCGATCAAAACTAAGCTATGGCCACTTGGCAACGATGTGACGTTTGTGCCCGGCCATGGTCCGCAATCGACTTTTGGCCGTGAACGTGCCAATAACCCTTATGTCGCAGATGAAATGCCCCTGTATTGATCTTGATTAGGCTCAGAGTGTTCCTTCTGCGCCCATTAAACCATGTCTTAGTCTGGTTCGGCCGTCGCGAGGTAGCGCCGAATCAGCCCCACAAACGCCTCGGCGTCACGATCCAGATCGTGCGCTGAGATAAAAATATCATAATCAAAAAATTGCCGTTGATAGCGCATCCGATTGGCTAACATTGCCATAAGACCATGATAGTAATTACCGTTTGGCGCAGTGTAAGGTGCGTTGTCGAGTACCAAGTCTTCAAATTGAGTCTCTTTGCGCTGTTGTTTTGCTCCTAAGTAGAGCAGCGCGCGCTGGCTGAGCAAGATCTCACTAGCGATTCTGGGGCATACACTCTCAAGGTAAGGTGAATAATCCTTCAGTTTGATCCCAATCCAAGGCAAAGGTTGGTGCCAACCATGATATTCATAACTGCACACCCCAATGCGGCTGATATTGTTCCATTTTACGACCCAACCTCCTTTAAAGAGATGCTGCTGAAAATGGGTAGCGGTTAGAGTGTAGCTAACTTTTCCTTTCAAAATCAAAAGATAGAAGGTGATTAGAGTCACTGCCAGTGCACTTACTAACAGCAGCGCATGAATAATGTTGGATGAGAACATGACAATGCAAATTGAAGCGATGATACAAGTCGTATTTATCCATTTCACTAAAGGTGATTGCAGAGAAAAGCGCGTATTAGACAAATGTTGGGTGTGCATAAAACAGTGAAACTCCTTCGAGCTACAGCATCGTTGTTGGCTGTTGCGACCTGTATAAATTGTAGTCAGTTACCGCATCAAAATGCGTTTTTGCCCCTCAATCTGTGCTATGCCCTACAAATCGAGGACGATTTTTGATATAAAACGCGCTTCAAATTTTCACCACTGCTTGAAACGCAGTGAAATGGAGAAATATTCGATGAGACTTGCTCATAAGCGTAAGGTGCAGGCAAAATTGCAAAAGCGTATTAAAGCGACTGTTGCAAACTTGATCGCCTCTCAATCAGCAAAGCCTGTAACAGCGCAATCGACCGTAGCAAAAACCGCTGCAACAAAAGTAGTTGTGGAGAAAGCTGCGGCGAACTCTAAAAAAGTGGATGTTGCGTTAACGCCAAAACAGCAACAGGTTTTAGATATCGTCGCTAACCACGCAGAAGGTATGAATCCTAAATCGATCGGCTTAAGTGCTGGTCAAGAAGATGCGAAAGCTGCCGCTTGGGCCACTGGCGCACTCAAGAAACTAGTAGAAGAAAATTGGTAGTGAAAGAGCAGTTAGCAGGCAACAAAGTTATCTATAAAGCCATTTAATCTGCTGTTCGTTGTTAATGAATTAGCCTCGGTAGCCCCGAGGCTTTTTTACGATCAAATTTTAAAATGCAATCAAAGCTACTCTTCTTTGGTAATAGAGCCAATTTCGAGCATCGGTGCGACATCGATGTTTTCGGCATTCATCATAGAAGATAAACGTTGTACTGATGAGAGCAACAGGCTTTGCTCCCACTCTTGAAGCTGCCTAAATTGTTCGACAAAGCTTTCTTGCAATGGTTGCGGTGCCTTTTCTAGCAGCTTCTTACCTTCGTCCGTTAAATGGGCGTGCACTTTTCGTTTATCGGTATTGCTGCGAATTCGCTGTACGTATCCGTTGCGCTCTAATCTATCCAAAATGGTGGTGGCAGTGGCCTGGCTCATGTTCGTATGATCCGACAATGTGCGGATAGTCACCTCACCAAGGGTTTGAATTGAGCGCATTAAAATAAGCTGGGGACCAGTAAGTCCAGCGTCTCTATTCAGTTTTTTAGAGTGCAGATCAATTGCGCGGATAATTTGTCGAATTGAGATCAAAACTTCTTCATGTTTTTCCAAACTCATTGTCCCAAAAAGAAAGTTATTAATAAGCGGGGACCATAGCGCAGTTCTTTTCACTTGAAAAGTAGCATTCGACCTCTTTTGTTTTGGTCTAAGATGATGAGTGTATAAGTTGAGATGTAAAATGATTAGTACTCGAATGTTTTTGTTTTCAATTCCCACCCTTCATTGGTTGATATTTAACCTTTTAGGCTTGGCTTTTGCCTTCTATGGCATTTTTTGTTGATTTTTAGTGGAATTTTTCTGTGATGTTGGTAGGGTATTCAGCATATTGAAAAACAAATTGCTATGAGTACGAAGTTATTTTTGGTTTTTATCTTAAAATTGTTTCGTTCTCATGGTTATTAATCTCAACTGAAAAATCATGTCTAGATTTCTAGAGAGGTAAAATGACAAAAGGTATTGATAAGTACAGTATCGACAGTACTGACTACACTGTCGGGCAAGATAACGTGCAAAAGTGGGGGTTTGATGTTCATAACCCAGTGTTTGGCTTTAGCGCCGGATTTATTGCGCTATTTTTAGTCGCCGCTTTAGTTGTTGATCCTGAGGTTGCGAAGAGCGTGCTTGATGGCGTTAAATGGAAAATTATTGGCACTTTTGACTGGCTGTTTATTTGGTCGGGTAATCTTTTTGTGCTGTTTTGCTTAGGCTTGATTGTTTCTCCCTTTGGTAAAATACGTTTAGGTGGCCAAGAGGCGACAGCAGACTACTCTTTTATTTCTTGGCTCTCTATGCTGTTTGCCGCAGGGATGGGCATTGGTCTCATGTTCTGGAGTGTCGTTGAACCTGTGGCGTATTTTACCGGTTGGTATGAGACACCCTTAGGTGTTGCAGCTAACACACCCGAAGCGGCTAAACTAGCATTAGGTGCAACCATGTACCATTGGGGCCTACACCCTTGGGCCATTTACGGTGTGGTAGCGCTTTCCCTGGCGTTCTTTACTTACAACAAAGGGCTTCCGCTTTCTATTCGCTCTATTTTTTACCCGTTGCTTGGTGATCGCGCTTGGGGCTGGGCAGGGCATATCATTGATATTCTGGCTGTATTAGCAACATTATTTAGCTTAGCAACGTCATTAGGGCTGGGTGCGCAACAAGCGGCTAGTGGTATCCATCATGTGTTTGGCATTGATGCCGGAATGGGCTTACAAATTGTCGTGATTACCGTCGTTACTTTATTAGCGGTGGTCTCCGTGGTGCGTGGTATTGATGGTGGTGTCAAAGTCATCAGTAACATCAATATGATCGTTGCGTTCTTGCTGCTGATTTTGGTTGCACTGATTGGCTATACCGTAACCTTTTCATCCATTCCAACCACATTAATGGCGTATATTGAAAATATCATTCCACTCAGTAACCCGCACGGTCGAACTGATGAGGCTTGGTTCCAAGGTTGGACAGTGTTCTATTGGGCTTGGTGGATTTCATGGTCACCATTTGTTGGAATGTTCATTGCGCGAGTATCAAAAGGCCGTACTATCCGCGAGTTCCTCACCGCCGTATTATTAGTACCTACTGCTGTTACCTTGATTTGGATGTCTGTATTTGGTGGTTTGGCGATTGATCAAGTCATCAACAATGTTGGTCAATTAGGCGCGAATGGTTTGGCCGAAGTGCCACTGGCGATGTTCCAAATGTTTGATGCACTGCCTTATGGCACGTTACTTTCAGTGATTGCGGTTGTGTTAGTGTTGGTATTTTTTATCACCTCATCAGATTCAGGGTCACTGGTCATTGATAGTATTACTGCTGGAGGCAAAGTGGATGCCCCTGTCCTACAGCGTATTTTCTGGGCGTTGATGGAAGGCGCTATCGCCGTAGCCTTGTTATGGATTGGTGGCACCAATGCTATTGAAGCGTTGCAGGCTGCGGCAATATCAACGGCGCTGCCATTTACCATCGTCTTACTATTGATGTGTGTGAGCCTACTGTTAGGTATGCGAACCGAATTATCTAAGCACTAATTCAGATATACCCAAGGCTGCTTTAAGTGGGAAGGGTATGGACGTTAATCATCAAGGCGACTTTTAGTCGCCTTTGTGCTGTTTTTTTGACAGTCGTCATGACAACATTAATTAATAACTTTAGTAAAAGCAAAAGGTTATATTGTGTCAAAAATAGATACATAATTAGTGCAACTTATGCGAAATCTGGTTAATATTCGCCACCTTTTCCGCTTCATACATTTTGTAACCCAATGAAATTAACCTTAAAGCAAAAGCTAATCGGTGCCAGTCTTTCTGCCGTCGTCGTTATGGCGAGCGCGTTGACTTGGCTAGCCGCTGATCAACTCTTTGAACAAACTCGAAATGGCGTATATTCGCGGGCAGAAAGCTTGTCAGCTGCCGCTGCGAAAGGCATTTCGGACTGGATTGTGGTCCGTAAAGAGATCTCAACCGCTTTTAATGACTACACCGCTCAAGATGATGTCGTTCCTTTCTTACAGCAAGCTCGCAAAGCGGGTGGCTTTGATGATATTTTCTTTGGTACGCCGCAAGGTGAGATGTATCGTTCACACCCTGAGCGTAACCGTGCTGACTATGATCCTCGCCAACGTCCTTGGTATAAAGATGCCGTTTCAGCGAATAAACAAATTATCACCACCGCTTATAAAGACGCGATCACCAATGCACTGTTGGTGACAATTGCAGATCCTGTGCGTCGCAATGGGCAATTTGTCGGCGTCGTTGGTGCCGATGTGTTAATCGATCAGCTGATCCAAGATGTCATCAGTTTAGATGCGGGCAAAAATGCCTATGCGATGTTGATTGATGCGCAAGATGGAACCTTTTTAGCGCATCCAGATAAAAATTTCTTATTAAAACCAGTGTCGTCATTGTCGAAGACGTTGACGATGAACATGATAGAGCAAGCAGTGGCTTCAGGTACCGTTGAAGACGCGTCATTACAAGGTGTTGATAAACTATTTTACTTCGCCAAAGTGCCGCAAACTGATTGGATTTTTGCTATCCAAATGGATCGTGCAACGGAAGAAGCAGCGCATACATCCTTGCTCATTGACCTAATTGTGACTGCGCTTGTGATTACTATTGCTGTGATTGTCATCGTCTCTTGGTTAGTGAGCTTTCTGTTTAGAGATCTTAGCCGAGTATCCAAAGCCTTAGAGGAAATTGCTTCCGGAGACGGTGATTTAACTCAACGTCTTGAACCAAGAAGCGATGATGAAGTTGGGCAATTAGCACAAAACTTCAATACCTTTGTCGGTAACATGCACACTATGGTTTCTAAACTCAGCTTTGTTTCTGCTGCGTTGTCTGAACAGTCAAAACAGACGGCCGCTCAAGCCAAAGAGCGTAGTGCGCGTATCCGTTTACAACAAGATGAAATTAATATGGTGGCTACGGCCATCAATGAAATGGCCGCAGCTACACAAGAGATTGCCGGTAACGCAGATCATACCGCTCAAAACTCTGGTGAAGCGGTAACGGCTTGCGTACATGGTTCGAATCAAGTTTCACAAACACAAGGTTCGATTCAAAATCTGGCTCAAGAAGTTCAAGTGGCCACTGATGTTATCCTTGAGCTGGAAGCACACGGTAAACACATCAATACGATTCTGGCGACTATTCAAAACATAGCAGAGCAAACTAACCTGCTAGCATTGAATGCGGCGATTGAAGCGGCGCGTGCTGGTGAGCAAGGCCGTGGCTTTGCGGTGGTTGCCGATGAAGTTCGTGTGCTTAGCCAACGTACACACGCTTCGACAAAAGAAATTCAGCAGATGATCGAAACGTTGCAATCAACGACGGGTAAAGCGGTTGGCATTATGGGTGATAGCCGTATGCTTGCTGGAACCAGCGTAGATGATGCGAACGCCGCTGCAGCAAGTTTGATGCAAATTCATAATTCAGTTGAGCGCATCAGTGACATGGCGACGCAAATTGCCTCGGCCGCTGAAGAGCAAGCTTCTGTGACGTCTGAAATTACTCGAAACACGGAAGGGATCCGCGATGTGTCTAACGATCTTGCACAAGAAGCGCATGAAGCAGCAGCACAAGCATCACAACTTTCTGAGCTTTCGCATCAGTTAGAAAATGAAATTCGTCGCTTTAAGCTGTAAGTTCTAAGCGTAAAAGCCGAGATGTGATTAAAAAAGAGGAACCTAACATGGGTTCCTCTTTTTTTGCTCGTGTCGATCACGGTACTAAACCTTGAAGAAAGAATCCCTTTAAAGGAAAATCAAAAAGTTATAGCCACAACGTTCGGACACTTTGCTGCCGATCAAAATGATGAGCGATTTGTGCTTGGAATAATTCCGCGGTGGCAATGGCATCAACTAAAGCGTGGTGTGGAGTGTACGCTGGTAGCCCATAACGCGCCCGCGCTTGCCCTAAACGCACTGATTGTGGTTTTTGCCCTTTTAACTGGTTCCATAAACCTCCATGTAACCGTTGTTGAATTTCCGTTTCCAATTGCAAAGTATCGATCACCGGGAACTCAATGCCTTCACCCAATCGCACTTTTAATGCTTGATTGAGAAAGCTACGTTCAATATGGCGGTAATGAACCACAACAATTTTTCCAGATAAGGCCTTCAGTATCGACTCCTGCACTTCTGCCAAATCTGGCGCATCTAAAATATCGTTGTGTGTGATGCCATGGATAACCACCGAATCCTCTTTTAACGCTTGGCGTGGCCGAACTATCCAATGTTTAGAGCGGTTGAGATAGATACGGTTTAAGGTAAAAGGCACTAAGCCAATGGTGATAATGTCATCATGCTGCGCACTTAAACCCGTTGTTTCCAAATCTAAAGCGACAAACTCTATTTCATCGATTGGCGTGCTACCCTTAGCAATCGGCTTTGAATAAAAATCTTTGAGTAACGGATGGTTAACCAACGACTGCTTATTGGCATATTTTGCTACCCAATCGATGCTCGGTTTTTGAAACCATTGTTTAATCATCACTCTCACTTAAAGTTATTGCTGGCTTGATAACGGAATTTCAAGAAATTTTGCGCATTGCTTAGGATTTGAAATGCATCTTTTAAGTTACGTCTTTCAAAATCAGATAGGTTTTCTGGCTCGATATTGTTATCTGGCTCTATTTCTTGTTCAACGTCAGCCGCTTGGTGGCGAATGCGCACCATAGCGATAAACTCCATTGCGTCACGCAGATCTTGCGCCCGTCCTTTGGGTAGAATTCCGGCTTCAATGATGTCATCTAAACGTTCAAACGAGTTGGTAGAACGTGAACCGACAGCCAATGCATGCACACGGATTAAATCCGCTAACGGTGCCGTGCCGCGACGTTTTAAATTGATGGTGTTATTGTGTCGTCCATCTTTTTCCATCACAAAGTCTTTGAAAAACCCCAATGGTGGCGTGCGGTTCAGCGCATTTCGTGCAAGGCATGCAAGAAATCGATTATTTTTGCGTGCTCGACGGACAATAAACCCATTCAGTTGTTCTGCCCATTTGGTCCTGCCACACACTCCGTATAAGTCAAAAAAGATGGATGCATTCAATAGCGCCTTAGGGTTAGGGTTATCTATCCAATCGGCAAAGCAGGCTTCCCATTCTTTACGAGTCATACGCCATATCGAGTTGCTGGCCATAATGTCCCCCGTACAGTAGCTGTAACCGCATTGATCTAAGCTGTCGCAGACAAATTTGGCGAACGCTTCGAAATAAGCACCATGCTGTGTTTCTTCATAGCTATCGTCCAAAATTAAAGCGTTATCTTGGTCCGTGACAATTAACTGTTCGTCACGGCCCATAGAACCCAAGGCTAAAAAGCAGTATGGAATAGGCGGCGAGCCTAGTAATTCTTCGGCAAGTTCAATGATTCTTTGTTTAAAGCTACGACCAATCACTGACATCGCCGTGCCGATCATATGTGAGTTTGCATCTTCATTGACTAAACGAACAAAACTGTCTTTGACTTGGTGCGACAGTGTGGCTAACTCTTCAACGCTTTGTTGCTGGAAGATGCGACTTACGAGCAGCAATGAGTTTTGTGATTCGTAGCGAACAATGTCGGTCGCTTCAATGATACCGATCGGCTTTTTTTCTTTGAGTATAGGAAGATGATGAACATTGTACCGAAGCATTTTCAGCATGGCCTCATAGACATAAGCATTATGATCTAATGAGATAACCTCCGTTGTCATTACTTCCGTGACGAGGTGATTAGGATCGATGCCAACGGCTAATACACGCGTGCAGAGATCTCGGTCAGTCAGGATGCCGATTACCGGGCTGTTATCGTCGTCACTCTCTTGCAAAATATCAGGGTCAATCACCAGCAGTGAAGAGATACTCTCTTCCGCCATCTTGATCGCCGCATGTTGAATGGTTTCTGTTTTGTAAACGAAAGGGGCTTCTCGGCTGAGTAAGGTTCGCACTTTCGAGGTGGTGAGATCATTCTGCTCTGTTTTACTCAGTACAGCTTGGCGAAGGCGCGCGTTATCTTGCACTTCAACGAAGTCAGCAAAGGAATCATAGTTGTCATATAAATCCTGAAACCTTGCCTCTGGAATACAATAAACCAGCGTATCTTCAATCGCAGTGACCGGAAAACGAACACGGTTATTGGTCAATAGCCCCATTTGACCAAATAAGCCGCCTTCGGTTAGGCGGTTGTATAATTCGCCTTTGCGACGGTACACCTCGACGACGCCGCTGCGGATCAAATACAAGTCCTGGATATGATCACCAAAATGAATGATGGGTGTACCTTGTCGAAAATAGGAGATTTCTACGCTCTGCGTCACTTCGATCAGTGTTTCTTCAGGTAGTTCATTGAACGGTGGATACTGAGCAAGGAAGTTCTTGATTTCAATTAATTCTGCTTCCATGGAGGCTTCCTTGTGTTTCGGAGTTCATATTGTGGGATTCTGACGTCGTGAGCCAGCTAAACGATGTAACTGGTCAAAGGGAGCAGGTCACATCGGTGGCATTGGACATAGGATTCAGAGAGTTATAGTACATGAAAAGAACGAGCTTTGCAGGCAAGAGGGGAAAGTGTACGCGCTTCGATGTGAATCAAGTGCCATTTCAGTGAATTGAAGATAAAAAAATAGCCGACAAATGGCGGCTATTGTTGTCTATTTCTTATCATTATCGATTATAGAACCGCTGCAATACCTTTGCACAGTGGGCCCATATTCGATTTCGTCATGCCTGCCACACTGATACGGCCGGAACCGACGATGTAAATTGCCAATTCATCTTTCAGACGAGCAACTTGTTCCTTGTTCAAACCAGAAAAAGAGAACATGCCATTTTGACGTTCAATAAAGCTAAAATCAGCCTTCACACCTTCGGCTTTTAGGGTGGTAACAAACAGCTCACGCATCTCTTGAATACGTTCACGCATTTCTGTCACTTCGTTTTCCCATTCTGCGCGCAGTTCGGCGTTGTTGAGGATATAAGTAACGACCGCAGCACCGTGCGCTGGTGGGTTTGAGTAAATGGAACGAATGATCGCTTTGATTTGTGAGAAAGTTGTTTCAGCGACATCTGTTGAGCCAGCAACGATGGTAAACGCACCCACGCGCTCATTGTACAAACCGAAGTTTTTAGAGAATGAGCTCGCCACTAAGATCTCTTTATTGTATTTCGCAAAAGTACGTAGGCCTTGTGCGTCTTCTTCAACACCTTTCGCAAAACCTTGATAAGCAAAGTCAAACAGAGGAAGAAGCCCTTTATCAGCGACTAATTTTGCTAACGTTTCCCACTCTTTATCGGTTGGATCAATGCCAGTTGGGTTGTGGCAGCACCCGTGTAGAAGAACAATATCACCCGCTTGAGCTTGCTCAAGATCGGTAAGCATCGCTGCGAAATCTTTATCTTTCGTTTCGGCATTGTAGTACGAATACTGCGTGGTTTCTAAACCAGCCGCATTAAAAACACCGTGATGGTTTGCCCATGTTGGGTTGCTGATCCACACTTTCACGTCGCCGATTTGACGCTTAATAAATTCACCAGCTACACGCAGTGCACCAGTACCACCCGGCGCTTGCGCCGTTTTTGCGAGCTTTTGCGTCACAATCTCAGATTCATCGCCAAACAGGAGTTTTTGTACCGCGAGCCCATATTCAGCAGTACCTTCAATGGTGAGATAAGATTTGGTTTTTTCAGACTCAAGCAACGCCGCTTCCGCTTTCTTTACTGTCGCAAGAACAGGTGTTTCACCTGCTTCATTTTTGTAGATACCAACACCGAGGTTAATTTTTTCAGTGCGAGGATCTTTTTTAAACTCTTCGGTTAAACCAAGAATAGGGTCAGCCGGAGCTGCGACAACTTTTTCAAACATAATCATCATCCATGTAAAGTGTTAGAAGGGATTTTAGAAACATAAAATTAAGGTATTTATACCTTTATGAAATATCCGTTACAACACACAAAACAGAAAAACTGAAAATAATTTGTGTTGGCTAAGAATCATGAACAAAAAGGCGATTTTTTTAAAAAAACTCTATCATCCACCGTTTTCATGTGGGGAAATTAAATAGGTTTTACTTTGAGAAGTAGTCAGCTCAACGGCAAAATTCATCATCAAATACGATATTTTGCCATTGAGCGGAGGAGTCACTGTAACAAGAGATTAATGTTTATCCTGATGGCGAGCGGCAATGGCGACAAATTGTTGTTCAACGCTCAAAAAAGCCTCTACGACTTGTGGGTCAAAATGTGTCGCTTCGCCCTGTAGGATGATGGCTTTTGCTTCATCATGAGAAAACGCGGGTTTGTAAACGCGCTTTGAGATGAGCGCATCATATACATCAGCCAGTGCCATTAAACGGCCTGAGAGTGGAATCTCTTCCCCTTTGAGTTGTTTTGGATAGCCCGAACCATCCCATTTTTCATGGTGAGTGAGGGCGATTTCTTTCGCGATTGCTAAAAAGGAACTTGTGCCAAGGTGCTGCTCGGCAATCGACAGCGCTTGTGCGCCGATCTCAGGGTGTCCCTTCATAATAGTGAACTCATCATCGGTGAGCTTGCCGGGTTTCAGTAGGACGGCATCAGGGATACCGACTTTGCCAACGTCGTGTAATGGGGCTGATTTGTAGAGTAAATCAATATAAGTGGGCGTTAATAAAGGCTGATATTTCGGTTTTTGGCTTAGATATTGCGCGAGTACTTTGACATATTCTTGAGTACGTAAAATATGAGCGCCAGTTTCATTATCGCGAGATTCAGCTAAAGCGGCCAGGCTGACGATGGCGACATCACGCGTGGTTTTTACTTCATCCTGTGAGTTTTGTAGGCTATCCAACATTTGATTGGTCAACCAAGCCACAGAGCCTAACTCGTTATTTTCAAAAATTGGTAAGCGTTGTGCTATATCACCTTGAGTCACTTGGCATAGCGAATGCTCTTGAGCGTGCAATATTTGCTTCATCAGCCTTCCCCACTGCCAGAGGATAGCGATCACATAACCGCCCAAAACCAAAGAAACATAAATAAACTCTTTAATAATGCTTATCTTGCCATGCCCATTGATTAAACTGGCAGGGTTATGTTCAAGCCAAAAAAGATCTTTCACCGCGACCATGGTGAGTGTGGCTGTCAGAGTGATGATCATCAGCATCATTAACCCGATCATCTGCTTAACAATCGAATGCCTTTCACCTTGGAGTTGTTGACGATTCAATTGTACTGCGTGCTGGCGATATTGAGCTCGTTTAGCGATGAGTTGTAATAAGCTTCCGGTAAAGAAACCAAACAGTGTTAAACCAAACAGGACTTTTACGTTGCTATCGATGGTGAATTGATAGTGCTGATTGTAATAAAGAGCGAGTGGAATACTGACAAGAAAAAACAAAACACTATCGAGTTTTGCATACTGCTCTGTTTTTGCCCAATGATGGTGAATAAAGACATATCGACGCATTACCCATGCACAAAATACACTAATCGTGACATGAGTGGTGATTTCTAATGCGCTTAAACTGGACAACATCGGACAGATTCGTCCGCCATAGGTGGCAAATAGCAGCGCAGCTAAGAGGTAGAGCAGTGCGGTGAGTTGGCTGTTGTTTCGCTTGGTATTATTCATGAATTTGATTTCATTACAGTATGTGATGCTTAAGTTTAGGTGATTAAATTCGTTCAATGTTGTGTTTTCGTAATTAACCGATGTGCGGAGGATCAGAAAAGCGATAGATTCTAGTGATGTATTTCTAGGAAAGATAGCTAAATAAAATAAAGTCCATGTGATCCGATCAGTGCGTCATGTTATGAGAACAGAGGAGAGGGCTCAATGACGTTACTCAGCCGAACTTAACGAAAGTCAATCGTTACTCTGGCTGATAAGAGTGGACTGTTTAAAATTACCTAACACAACAAAAGTAAAATTACATCTACCGACTACATTGCAGATTCCTCCAAGCTTTCCTATCTTTAGTTATGAGCTCCAGGCGTTGCATAACAACTTCTTACATAACGTCATAGCTTTCGTCAGTGTTTTATGGCTAAAGGATAATAAATCATGCTCCTCATTAGGCTGGTACGTGTTTACGTGCCCTTAGTGCTATTGTCGATAGTTGCTCTTATGCCACAGCCAACACATTTTGGTGTTTGGGCTCTATTATTTGTTACTTTTGCTAGTGTTAGCTATGCAATTTGGAATTACGAATCCTTCATTTCCCAAGTCAAAGCTCAAAAAAAGACGATTGAACACCTTTCTCAAACACAAGAGATCCAACTGGATGGATATCATTCTTTAGAGCCTCTCTTTGCTCAATCTCTGCCAGTGTGGTCTCGTCATATTGATTTAGCTAATGTGCAACTTACCGATTCTGTTACTCAACTGAGCCAGCAATTTGGTGATCTTGTCACGCAGCTTTCACAAGCACTCTCCTTCTCGCAAGGTTCAACCTTAAAAGATGAGCGTAATTTAATGAGCGAAATTGAGCGTTGTCGAGCGATGCTTTCTAAAGCGGTTGATGAGCTTAGAGAAAGCCAAAAGACAAGAGAGCATATGCTTGATGAAATGCGCAGCCTTGATCAATACACAGTCGATTTAAAAAAAATGGCAACCGATGTGGTGGGCATTGCTGAAAAAACCAACTTATTAGCACTTAATGCTGCCATTGAGTCAGCCAGAGCAGGAGAGGCCGGTCGAGGTTTTGCAGTGGTGGCCGATGAAGTGCGTAACCTTTCACAGCGTTCAAGGGAGATCGCTAGCAGCATGACGGAGAAAGTGAACGTTGTCAGTGATGCGATTAATACTACATTTAAGACGGCTGAAATGGCTATTGCGGCTGAGAGTGAACAAATGGAACAAACCGAGCAGCGTATCGATTATGTCATTAACCACTTCCAAGATATGGCACAAACCTTACAGCAACAGTCTGAGCGGTTAAAAGAAGATGCATTTTCGGTGAAGGAAACAATCAGTAGTGTGATTGTGAAATTGCAATTTCAAGACCGAGTAAGCCAAATATTAGAGCAAATCAGCACCAATCTCAAAGAACTCAGTGACTCATTAGAGCTGCTCAAACAAGACAGCAATCATGCGATCGCAGGCGAATTATCCCCGCAAAAATGGCTGGAAAAAATGACCAAGAACTACACCATGATAGAACAACATGAAAGCCACAAAGGCAAGGTTACTGAGGTGAAAAGCAAGGTGACTAGCACGGACATTACTTTCTTTTGAGAACCGTAAATGAATAAATGAGGAACTCTGTGATGAACAAAACGGTACTTGTTGTAGATGATTCGGCTTCAATTCGGCAGGTTGTGAGTATGACCTTAAAAGGAGCAGGCTATCAGACGATCGAAGCTCATGATGGTAAAGATGCACTATCCAAATTGGCCGGGAATCGTGTTCATTTGGTCATCAGCGACGTAAATATGCCGAATATGGATGGCATTACCTTACTTAAAGAGCTGAAGCAAAGGCCAGACACAAAATTTACGCCGGTGATTATGCTCACAACTGAATCTGAGGCATCGAAGAAAGAACAGGGTCGTGCTGCGGGTGCGAAAGCTTGGGTTGTAAAACCCTTTGCACCTGAACAGATGCTTGCCGCCGTAGCAAAACTGATCCAAGCCTAAGGGGGGATTATGCTGACTCCACACCAAACCGATGAGCAATTAATGTTAAAAATTGACGGTGAACTGACGATTTATGAGGCTCGAAATTTGTTTGAGCAGCTGACCCCTTTTGTGTCTCATAGCGAGAAGATCGCCATTGAACTTTCCCAAGTCACAGCTCTGGACAGCAGTTGCGTACAAGTATTGATGGCATTTAAAAAAGCAAGAATAGAACAGGGATGTGAACTGATTCATCACAGTGAAGTCGTGGTGGATGTGCTGGGTAAACTGGGGCTAGTGGGATGGTTTCATGACCCTATCGTTCTTTCGAGTTCACAATAAGACAGAGTGACAAGCTAATGACGAAGCCCCAGGGAGATACTATGGACGAAATGATGGCTGCGGCGCTCCAAACTTATTTTAATGAGAGTAGGGAGTTGCTTGAAGGGATGGAATCTGACCTTCTTGAACTGGATAGCGGGAATCTTGATGGCTTAAATGAGCGATTAAACGCAATTTTCCGAGCAGCGCATACTGTAAAAGGCTCTGCAGGGATATTTAACTTAAATGAGATCGTTCGCTTTACTCATAAAGTAGAAAGCTTGCTTGATTTATTGCGCTCAGAACAACTTAAGTTGCATGAAAAGCATATTTCCTTGTTGCTTGAGTGCCGCGATCACATGGTGAGCTTGATTGATGATGCTCAAACGGGGCAAGAGTCATCAGAAGATGACGTTACCGGACAGCGCTTAGGGGCCCGATTGTCTGAGTTTTTAGGTCAATCTGAGCCAGAAAGTCATTCACCAGCCACGGAATCTGAACCTGATCACACCGCGCTCGACAATTTCTGCTGGCATATCTCTTTAACTTTTCCGCTTCATGCATTCCAAGATGGTATGGATCCACTCTCTTTTCTTTCTTATTTAACTACGCTGGGAGAGGTTATTTATATCGAGGCTGTCGACCGAAAATTACCTGATTGGCACAACTTTGATCCGGAATGTTGTTATTTGGGTTTTGAACTGCGTTTCTATTCGCCGGCGTCTAAACAACAAATCGAAGACGTGTTTGAATTCATTCGTGAAGAAGGTGACGTTCGCATTTTTCCACCCAGTGCCAAAGTGGGTGACTTCATTGATCACATTCAATCAATGCCCGATGAAAATTATAGAATTGGCGAAATATTAGTTCGTTGTGGCGCGCTCACTGAGACTGAATTGAAGCGTGCATTGCAGCAACAAAGTGAGCGACGAGAAGCGAATTCGGACGCGATACCCATAGGCGAAATTATCACTCAGGCTGATGCTCAATTAGCACCCGTACTCAATGCGGCAGTCGATAAACAAAGTAAAGCCCGAGAGGCGCTAACCAAAGAGCAAAAAAGCTTGCGAGTGGATGCTGAAAAGTTAGATACCTTAATTAATTTAGTCGGGGAATTGGTCACCGCAGGTGCCGGCAGTGCATTACAGGCGGAGCTAATTGGCGAAAATGTAATGATTGAATCTGTTGCACGGCTTAATGGCCTTCTCGAAGAAGTCAGAGACGCGGCACTACAGCTTAGAATGGTGGCTATCGGTGCGACATTTGCCCGTTTTCAACGCGTTGTTCGTGATATGGCGAAGGAGCTAAACAAAAGTATTCATCTCACGATTACCGGTGCGGATACCGAATTAGATAAATCAGTGATTGAAAAAATTGGCGATCCTTTGATGCATTTAGTGCGCAATGCGATTGACCACGGCATTGAAACAGAGGAAGAGCGTGTCGCAAATGGTAAACCTTCTCACGGCACCATCACGCTCAATGCTTACCATGACTCAGGCAATATAGTGATCGATGTGAGCGATGACGGAAAAGGGCTCAACAGCGAAAAATTGCGCGCAAAAGCGATTGAAAAAGGGCTACTTGATGAAAACCAACTCGTGAGCGATGACGAGATTTTTCAGCTCATTTTTGAGCCCGGCTTTTCAACGGCCCAGCAGGTTTCCAATATTTCAGGACGCGGTGTCGGTATGGACGTAGTGAAGCGAAATATTACTGATTTGCGAGGTCGAGTAGAGATTCACAGCCTACTTAATCGAGGAACAACTATCCGCATTGTATTGCCGCTCACACTCGCGATCATTGATGGTTTCCTAATTGAAGTGAGTAGCGAAACCTTCGTTGTGCCATTGGATGCCGTTCAAGAATGCGTCGAACTTGATGACCAGTGGCTCAAAGATGGCCAAGGCAAACCTTATATTAATCTCAGGGGACAAGTGCTGCCTTTAATTGATTTAAGAGTGCAATTTAACCTCACTGCGCGTCGCTCAAAACGCCAAAATGTGGTGGTGGTCAGTAGTGCGGGGCAAAGTGCTGGTTTGATCGTGGATAATTTGTTGGGGGAATTACAAACCGTAATTAAGCCACTTGGGCCGATTTTTTCACGGGTTAAAGGAATCAGCGGTTCGACTATTTTGGGCAGCGGGGATATTGCTCTTATCTTAGATATCGCCAGTTTATCGCAACATATTATGAAGGAAGAGTCGAAGCATCGCTTATTGGCAATGCACTAACTTGGCTCAATTACATCGTCAGAAAGGAATAGGCTATGTTTAAAAATATTTCAGTTAAATTCAAACTAAGTATGCTAGTTGGCATCTTAAGTTTGTTACTCATTGTAGTCGGATCACTAGGGCTTTATGGCATGCAAAAAACACTGCATGGGCTAGAAACGGTCTACTATGACCGAACCGTACCAGCACTGTCTATCGGTGACATTAAATCTCGTCTTCTGAGCAATCGTATAGCGCTGGCTTTCTCACAACTGTACCCAGAAGCGGATATTATTCGTGCCCAAATCGAGACCGTCGAGAATCATCTCAAAGTAATCGATGAAAAATGGAGCAAATACAAATTAACTAACTTAACTAAAGAGGAAGCTGAGTTAGCCAAACAGTTTGAAGAACAGAACAAAGCCTTTGTTGAGCAAGCTCTACAGCCCACCATTGATGCTTTGCGACGTTTAGACATTGATGAAGCGACTCGCCTTGCGGTTGATAAAGTGCGCCCACTCTATGCACCCGTTGAAAAAACAGTAAATGCATTAATTCAGCTGCAATCGAATGAAGCGCAGAATGTTTATAACCATGAGGTTGAGCTTTATGACAACCTACAAATGATAGCCATTGGATCAATTATATTGGGGCTACTGTTTGGTATTGGATTTGCGGTTACCTTGATCCGCGGGATCTGTAATCCTTTAGAGCAAGCAGTGTCGCTGGCTAACCGACTCGCTGTGGGTGATTTAACAGGTAAAATTGAAGCGACGTCAGGCGATGAATTGGGTCGCTTGCTTGAAGCCATGCAAAAAATGGTGGCCAAGTTGTCAGACATCGTAGGTGAAGTGAATAGCTCAAGTAATGCATTGGCTTCGGCATCCGAAGAAGTTTCAGCTACCGCTCAGAACTTAAGTCAAGGTGCGAGCGAACAAGCGGCCAGTGTTGAACAGACTACCTCGTCGGTAGAGCAGATGTCAGCCTCAATCGCGCAAAACACTGAAAATGCGAAAGTGACCGATAGCATGGCAGGCAAAGCGGCTAAAGAAGCGAAAGAAGGTGGAGAAGCGGTAGCTAAAACTGTGTTAGCGATGAAATCGATAGCTGAGAAAATTGGTATTATTGATGATATTGCTTATCAAACTAACTTACTTGCGCTCAACGCCGCAATCGAAGCTGCTAGAGCTGGCGAGCATGGTAAAGGTTTTGCAGTGGTGGCTGCCGAAGTCCGAAAATTGGCAGAGCGCAGTCAGGTTGCTTCTCAAGAAATTGGTGAGGTCGCTAAAAATAGCGTTGGTTTAGCGGAACAAGCCGGAAAACTGCTGGATGAAATGGTGCCTTCTATTCAAAGAACATCCGATTTAGTACAAGAGATCAACGCAGCTTCAATGGAACAAGCAACCGGAGCAACACAAATTAACCAAGCGATGGAACAGCTCAACAGTATCACGCAACAAAGTGCTTCCGCATCAGAAGAGCTTGCGTCGACCTCTGAAGAGATGAGCAGCCAAGCACAGCAGCTCCAGCAACTAATGACCTTCTTCAAAACAGAAAATAATCGCCGTGAAGCAGCAAATAAATCTTCAGTTCACCACGAGCAGCAACGCCCTAAACAGAAGAAAGATGTTGAGTTTGTCTCTATGGACGATGAACCTGAGTATGTGCGCTTTTAGTGGCTGGAGGTGAATGTGGCTAATCTTATCCCGGTTGAGGCTAACTCGATGATATTGGCTAAGTCCAATACAGAATTAGCACAAGATCAACAGTACTTAACATTTCAGCTCAATGGTGAAATGTACGCCTTTGCGATTTTGCATGTTAAGGAAATATTAGAGTATGGCAAAGTAACTCAGGTGCCAATGATGCCTGACTACATTCAAGGCATTATTAACTTACGTGGTGAAGTGGTACCTGTCGTCAACCTAGCTCGGCGTTTTTATCTTAAACCGCAAGAAGTGAATAAAAAGACTTGTGTTGTCATTATCGAAGTGACGAATGAAGAACAGCGTCAAGACCTAGGTGTTATGGTTGACAGTGTTTCTGAAGTCATTGAAATATCAAGTAAGTTTATGAGACCTGCCCCTAACTTTGGTACCAAGATCCGTACCGAATTTATTTGTGGTATGGCTCAATTCGATGAAGAGTTTGTCATTATTTTAGCGGAGGATAAAGTCCTATCTGTTGAAGAGCTGGCCATGATGGAACAGGTCAAAGAGCAGAATGAACTTGCAAGTTAAGCACAAATCTCAGCAACTTGGGAATTCAGCCATGGAGCAAATGTCCATCATCAGTGATGCGGACTTTGAGTTGTATCGTGGCTGGATATATCAATCTGCAGGTATTGCACTAACACCCAGTAAGAAAGCGTTGGTGGTTGGGCGTTTAAGCGGGCGCTTAAGAGAGCTCGGTATAAGTTCATATCGGGAGTATTTTGAGTATTTGACGAAATTTAGCGATCAGCAAGTACGCAAACTTGAACAGCAACGAGCCATCAATTTGCTGACCACCAATGAAACGTACTTTTTCAGAGAAGAGGCCCATTTTGCTTACATCCAGCACCATCTCTTCACTGTATGGGGGAAAAAACAGATCCGTTGCTGGAGCGCAGCAAGCTCGACAGGTGAAGAGGCTTATTCTCTTGCAATGTTATTAGACAGCCGTTACCAAGGAGAATGGCAAATAGTTGGTACCGATATCAATAGTCAAGTGTTGCAAATTGCATCACAAGGTATTTATCCGATGCTACGCCATGAACATATACCGAAAGCCTATCTCAAAACGTATTGCCGAAAAGGCATTGATACCAAGCATGACACATTGAAAATCGTTAATTCATTAAGGAAAAAAGTGAAATTCGGATTAGCGAACTTACAAAATCAGTTGGATGAACTTGGTCACTTTGATCTTATTTTTTTACGTAATGTTATGATTTATTTTGATCAAAATACCAAACAAAGAGTCATCAGTAACGTTACGAACCGATTAAAAAGTGGCGGTATTTTATTAATAGGCCACTCTGAAACATTAAACGGACTCAACTGCGATGACTTGCAATTACTGCAGCCGTCTATCTATCAAAAACGAGGGATTCGTGATTAATGGCGAACGAATTTTTACCTAAAACAGAGGCTCTGAACTTGATGCCTGGCGAGATATTCTTTGGTCATCACAGAGGTTGGATTCATACGCTGCTGGGTTCGTGCGTTGCCATTACGTTATGGCATCCAAAAACGCAGTTAGTGGGTATGTGCCATTATCTGTTGAGCCAGCGATCCGCCCTAGGTGAAGAGGCCAAACAACCTGAAGGCTATTATGCTAGCGATGTTGTGGCGTATTTTTCCCTTCAGTGCCGACGACATCAAATCAATCCTAAGGAATGTGTTGTTAAAGTATTTGGAGGTAGCGCTATGTTTGCAGGTCACTACAGCAAAGTCGCTTCGATAAATGTTGCACAACAAAATGTGCGACTGGGTATGCAGTTACTGAAAGAGCACGGTTTTCAAGTAAGCCGCAATGATGTGGGTGGAAAGCGTTATCGTAAAGTATTTTTTGATGTCCAAAATGGTGATGTTTGGGTTCAATATGGGCGATCTTCTGCAAGAGAGGTAGCTTATTAATCAGCCAATGAGTGTCGACTTATAGAGGCATTACATGAAAAAAATAAAAGTATTAATCGTGGATGACTCCGCGGTTGTTCGGCAAGTGATCAGCGCTTTGTTGAGTAATGAACCTGATATTGAAGTGCTTACTCCTGCTTCTGATCCCATATTCGCTCAAAAAAAAATGGCTGTTCAATGGCCAGATGTGATTATCTTAGATGTAGAAATGCCTCGTATGGATGGAATTACGTTTCTCAAGCAACTGATGGCGGAGCATCCGACGCCAGTCATCATTTGTTCTACACTGACGGAACGTGGCGCGGAAGTGACTATGCAAGCATTGCAAGCGGGTGCGTTGACGATTATCACTAAACCCAAAGCAGGGTTGAAAGATTTTCTACAAGAAAGTCGGCAGGAAATGTTAAGTGCGGTGCGTGCCGCTGCACAAGCAAAGCTAGAAAATATTGTTAAACCCAAACCTCATGTACTCAAGAAAGTACAGCAAACAATGCCGAATCCGAATCACCCGACATTAACATTGAAAACCACACAAAAAGTGGTCGTGATCGGCACATCTACAGGTGGGACACAGGCTTTAGAAGCAATCTTAACAGCATTGCCAGCAGTCTCTCCGGGGATTGTTATCGTGCAACATATGCCCGAAAAATTTACCGCGATGTTTGCTGACCGGCTCAATGGGCTTTGTCAAATAGAGGTCAGGGAAGCAAAGAATGGCGATCGAGTTCTTCCGGGGTTGGCATTGATCGCTCCAGGTGGCCGTCACATGCAACTGAATCGAAGTGGTGCACATTATCAAGTCGAAATCAAAGATGGCCCCGCAGTTAACAGGCATAAACCATCAGTCGATGTACTTTTTCGCTCAGCGGCAAAACATGTAGGCCCTAACGCTGTCGGTTTTATTTTGACGGGAATGGGAGATGATGGCGCACGAGGTTTGCATGAGTTGAAAGAAAGCGGTGCCTATACAGTTGCACAAGATGAAGCAAGTTGCATCGTTTTTGGTATGCCTAAAGAGGCAATCGAACGTGGTGGTGCTTGTTCGGTGCTACCACTCAATCAAATAGCGCAGGAAATATTGCAACGAGCTTCATCTAGGCACTTATAGATTAGATCTTCATTTATTTTTAGTTGAAACCGACTTGTTGAGGTGCTCCCAACAAGTCGTAGTAGTTACTTTTTTAAGCCAATTTGAGATTCGATGGCTTCGGTTTCTATTTCAGGGTGTTCGGCGAGCTTTTCTGAAGCCCATTGATTGATATGCTTCAAAATAGCCGACACGGCATGTTTTTTTGTTGCTTGCTCATTTTCTGCCACATCTAACGCTTGTTTAGGCTTTAAGCCAGTAGCATCTTCTGCGATATGAAGCCAATCAGGATGCCAGTAGTAAGGTTGACCAGAAGGGGTCATCCAGCCATGAACACCGTTTGTTTCACCATTGTACTGCAAATTATCTACATCATTTTCTTTCATATAAGTTCTCGCCATGGATCGATCTAAATACGTGGTTAATGTAACTCGGTTGCATAGCACAATAGAGTGAACATGATCATGAAATTGAACTAAATGTAACAAAGGGAGATGAAATTGAGGTGATTTTGATCTCATGTTTATTTGAAATTCACTCTATTGTTATTGAGAGTGAACACTGATTGTTGGGGAAATAAAAAAACCACCGAGTTTAACGTCGGTGGTTTTCACAAAAATCGTGTTTGATTTTTAGAAGTTTGCAGAGCGTGGTGTACGTGGGAAAGGAATCACATCACGCACGTTGCCCATACCAGTCACGTAGGATACTAAGCGCTCAAAGCCAAGGCCGAAACCCGCGTGTGGTACAGTACCGTAACGACGTAAGTCGCGATACCAACTCATGTGCTCAGGATCAATGCCCATTTCAATCATACGTGCATCAAGTACATCTAGACGCTCTTCACGTTGAGATCCACCGATGATTTCACCAATACCTGGGGCAAGAACATCCATTGCAGCGACAGTTTTACCATCGTCGTTTAGACGCATGTAAAATGCTTTGATGTCTTTAGGGTAGTTCTTGACGATTACAGGTGCTTTGAAGTGCTCTTCAGCCAGGAAGCGCTCGTGTTCAGAAGAAAGATCAATGCCCCATTCAACATCAAATTCAAACTTACGACCTGAATCGATTAGGATCTTCACAGCATCGGTATAGTCTACTTGCGCAAAATCTGAATTAACGAACTGCTCAAGACGAGTAATTGCCTCTTTGTCGATACGCGAAGCAAAAAACTCAAGGTCATCACGACGTTCTTCAAGAACGGCTTTGAAGACATACTTCAGCATATCTTCAGCCAGTTTCGCGACATCGTTTAGATCAGCAAACGCGACTTCTGGCTCGACCATCCAAAATTCTGCAAGGTGGCGGCTCGTGTTTGAATTTTCAGCACGGAACGTTGGGCCAAAAGTGTATACTTTGCTTAATGCACAAGCATACGCTTCGGCATTTAACTGTCCTGAAACTGTAAGAAATGTCTCTTTGCCGAAGAAGTCTTCATTGAAATCGACATTGCCTTGCTCAGTACGAGGAAGGTTAGCGAAATCCAGCGTTGAAACACGGAACATCTCACCCGCACCTTCTGCATCAGAAGCGGTAATCAGCGGCGCTGACATCCAGAAATAACCTTGCTCGTGGTAAAAGCGGTGGATGGCTTGAGAAAGGGAGTTGCGTACACGAGCCACTGCGCCAATCACGTTGGTACGTGGGCGAAGATGCGCCACTTCACGAAGATATTCAATTGAATGGCGAGTTTTTGCCATTGGGTAGGTTTCAGCATCTTCAACCCAGCCAACAACCTTCACCTCAGTTGCTGCAAGTTCAAATGCTTGACCAGAAGCAGGGGACTCAACAATCTTACCTGTTACTTCGACAGAGCAGCCAGTAGTGAGCTTTAGCACTTCGTCATTGTAATTATTCAGATTATTAGGGACCACGGCCTGAATCGGGTCGAAACAAGAGCCGTCATAAATGGCAAGAAAAGAGATTCCAGCTTTGGAATCACGACGAGAACGAATCCAGCCTCGGACAGTCACTTCACTGTCAACGGCTAGCTTACCGCTCAATACGTCTGTTACAGGCGCGTAAGTCATGTTTGATATAGTCTCCATTGAGGTAAAAATTCAACCCAATGTTCAAAGGTATTCTCACTATATAAAGTGGACAAAAAACAAGCGAAACATTGGGTTGCTTATTACTTTTTAATTCAATGGCACATATTACCTGTCAATTCGTTCGCATCAACCTTTATTGTCGATTCGTGGCTGAATTCTTAGCAGAAAGCGTAAATTGATTCATCAATGTTTCTAAGCGCTGCGATAGCTGTTTTAAATTGACGCTGATTTCTCGGGTTTGCGTTGCCGATTGAGACGTATCATCAGCATGTCGAGTAATGACTTCAATCTTCCCTTGAATTTCTTGGCTGACTTGTGTGGTCGTTCGTGTTTGATCTTGAATATTGTTTGCATGATCAAGCACCTGCTGCATCTCTTGTACTGCATTACTCATTGCGGAAGATAAAACTTCGACTTCATTTGAACGTTGATGCGCATGTGAGCAGACCAAATCAACTGAGGCGAGCGATGTTTCACTGTCACGTTGGAATTGAGCGATGATTTTCTCAATGTTTCCAGTCGCTTCTGCCGTTCGTGAGGCGAGTTTTCGCACTTCATCGGCCACGACCGCAAAGCCTCTTCCTTGTTCACCCGCTCGTGCTGCTTCAATCGCCGCGTTTAAAGCCAGCAAATTAGTTTGTTCGGCGATACTTTTAATCGTTTCAAGAATGGAGGAAACCAGCCCTGTCTGATTATTAAGTTCAGAAATTTTATCTTTCACGGACTCGATATCGCTTACCAAACCTTTGATATCTGCGCTAGCTGTATGTGCTTGCTGTGCACTTTGTTGAGCGACGTTAGCGGTATGTTTGATAAGCTTTGATGCATCAACCGTAGCTTGATTAACCGTCTGTTGTTGAGATTGCATCTCTTCAATATTGAGCTGGACGTCAGAGGTTTCACGCTGCTGATTTTTTGCCGCTTGGTTGGTTGTTTGTGCTACGTCTGTTAGCTGGTTTGCTGAATCGGCAAGCGAATGAGAGGTCTCTTGCACTTTTGCCAAACTGTCCGAAACCGTATCCATTAAAGAGTTGATGGAGACCGCGAGTTGTCCGAGTTCATCTTTTTTGGTGCTGATAAGTCGTTTTGATAAATCTTTGCTCTTACTGATTTCACACATGAATCGTGACGTATGCTGGATAGGGCGAACAATCATCTTGCGGATCAAAAAAAGCGTGATCATAAATCCGATAAAGGCAATGGAAGCCATAATAATAACGGCAATGACAGTGTGAGTACTGATCATTTGGTTTACATGGCTCAGGTTATATTCAAGACGAATAGCTCCTAAAACGGTTCCTTCTTCCGCCATATGACAAGATACGCAGTTTGTGCCTCGGTAATCTAGGCTTGATTTCATCGGTAAGGCGACGACCAATCCTTTCCCCCAGGAAGCATTGAATGGTTCAATGACGGTTTCCCCGGCCAGTGCGCGTTTATCTATCTCGTCCATTGGCTGTTGATGTTCTTTTCCAGGACCATAAAGTTTACTGACTGCCTCTGATCGTAATACTCGCACCTGTTCAATACCATCTTGCGCGAGTGCCTTTTGGCGTAAGGTCTCTTTCTGAGCCATGGTACCAGTCAACATCATCATATTGAGGCTATCAAAGTAGTTACTCGCTTTATCGTGTAACTGCTCGCTCAACACCGAATTGAGCAGGTCACGTTGTTGTATATATTGATAGCTCGTTGACACCGTTAATACAAAAGCAAAAACGGTGATGAGCGTAAGTAGCAATTTAGACGTAATTGTTGAGTTCATGATAATTTTATTATTATTGAGAGGGTGACAGTGTAAATATAGCGTTAATATGCACTAGTGCAAAAGTTGTAGTCTTTGGAGTGTGACCCTATACATACTATAGGTTTAACAAATGTGATGTGGCACGTCATGATTCCCTATTAATGCTTAAAATATCACTCAAAGGCGTGGGATTTTCCGTTGTATCACAGTGATAAATTGTACGGTTTCATCTGTCTTGCAATGCAAACAAAGCTGCCTAGAAACTTGTTTCGTGAGTCTATATTCCTTAGTATTGCCTCTCTTTTAAAAGCTTGAGAACCAAGATGAAAACAGAATTATACAAAGAGTTTATGTTTGAAGCCGCGCATCGTTTACCTCATGTACCTGCAGGGCATAAGTGCGGCCGTTTACATGGGCACTCTTTTTTAGTTCGTCTGTATGTAGAAGGTGAGGTCGATCCTCATACTGGTTGGGTGATTGATTTTTCTGAAATTAAAGCGATATTTAAACCTATTTATGATCGTTTAGATCACTATTACTTGAATGACATTGAAGGGTTAGAGAACCCAACCAGTGAAGTGCTTGCGAAATGGATTTGGCAACAATTAAAGCCAAGCTTACCACTGCTCAGCAAAGTTGAAATTAAAGAAACCTGCACGGCGGGTTGTATTTATAAAGGCTAATACCAGTAGACAATTCCGAACAACAAACAATAAATAACAAGTAGATAGGCACTACTATCGCGCCTATCTACTTACCCAATATAAAGAGCCTAATGACCCCAAATTTGGCTTACATATTCAGGATGATCGATATAGGGATTTCGGTTACCTTGAAATTGATAAACGGCGTCATTGCGCTGGCGTTCTTTAGCACTCACAGGATCTTCTTGGTGCCAACGCTTTAGCATCGCCAGAGCCCAAGCTTCAAAAACCACCGTGCTAGTACCATCAAGTATGGCATCAGCGTTGTCAGTATTTCCTTGCCAGCTGCCGATACGGTTCTCGTAGCGGGTTGCCATGTAAAAATAGGCGCGCGCTAGATCACCTTTAAATTCATCAATAGGCTCAAATACGGTGCCATTATAACCTAGCGTATTGCTTGCACTGCCAAGTTTTGAACCATTACTTGAGGTATAAGTGATATGACCAACTTCGCCAAATGGCCAGTTACTGCGTTTTGCATTAACAAAACCATCAGTGGCAAACAAGTGGTGACCGTCGGAATTCATTGGCTCAACGCTGCCCCCAAACCAACTTTTAGGAAATGAGTGTTCCCTATTGTAACAATCGCCTTCTCGTCGATACTGACCACACTGATCGCTGACTTTAGTAAAACTAACACTGTCGTTGTTGTCAGGTTTCTCAGAATAGATATCTAACATTGAACCGTCATTCTCATAGTAGTTATCTATGTCTGCATTTTGTAATAGTGTCCAAATTGCGGAATAACCGCGGCTATTATGATTCTTTATGATGTTGTATAAGGCCGTTTTTAGTTCAAAACCTGTTTTTCCTATCGCGGCTTGATAATAGTCATGGTTAGCGGGAGGTGTTGATTCACCAAGTAATAAGCTGTTTGATTGGTTGTATTGAAATTCTCCACCAGAGGCCAGTATTTCCGAGCCTTTGGCTAAGGAATAAAGACCATTGCCAGAGCCACAGCAAATACCATCACCATAACTGTCATGGATGGTGAATTGATATTCACCATCCGATAAGCATATTTCTTGGCTATAAGATGTGGAGTCTGAGTAATTATTACCCGCATAAATAACCTGTGAGAGGCTGTTTTTTATTTCCCAACTTGTTTCAGAAGCATATTGATCGGTGGTTAAATTCAGAGTCAGGTTGTGAGCGCGACATGTCACATGGCTTGATGGTTGCTCAGCGTTACTATTTTCTGTCTGCGCACTGGTAAGGGGAGAGCAAAGCAGTGCCAGTAGGGTAAGGTATGAAATTTTCGTTGTCATAATTTTCTCATTGGATAGTTAAATCGCAACTAAGATAACCATTTGCTCAGTCAATAAATTAAACCTATACCGCATTTTAATTTGTTATGTATGTGATGTTTCATTATTTATGCAGGAGATCTCACGTTCAGAAGGCTGTGCAAAAAGGTGTTCATAAAAACCTACGCAGTCTGCATATATACAATCTCTTTTCTTACCGCGACTGACACGCTGCCGTTTAGTCAATATCTGTGCGATAAAATTGCCAAAAAAGTTGATCGCTTAATCCTCTCAATGCTCATGAACAATCGTAATCATTCTCTTTCGGTGTGCGTGTTATATTCTTAAGTATCATTGTTTCTGATTGATTTTAATAAAATTATTTATTGTTTGTATGCATTTTTGTTGCACACTTTTTCGCGTGAATTCTCACTTTCAAGACGTCAACCTCATTGGGTTGGAACCCTTATCTCGTTACGGACATAGTGATTCTATCGAAATGAAATTAGGTAACTAATAATGAATCGGTAACCCAGTTGTCTATATCCGGAATCGATTGTTGCTTAACCAGCGCAGATTTCGTGGGTTGCTGCTGCTGAAATTCAGGCACGTCACTATAAACTAAAATGAGCAATCCAATGATGAATAAGAAACCATTAACGCTTCTGGTAGCAGGGCTACTGGGAAGCGCACCCGTTTGGGCGCAAAATGAGCTCACCTTGATCCAGATCGGGGAAAAAATCGTCGAGCGGTTAGAATCGATTAAAGCGACCGCCGAACGTGGAGAAGGGGTGTTTGAACGCAACGGTGAGCGTTGGATCCACTATAAAGGCTTCGATTATCGGCTTAGTTACAAAAATGATCTGCAATTCCCCTTTATACCTTATCAAAGTGGCGATGATACGCCTTATCGCAATGTGATCGATTTTGTCGATCAGAGTTGGGAATTCATGGTGTACGACGGCGGTTTTTATCTGATGAGCCGCGAATTTGGTGTTTACCAACCGGACGATCAAGGCTGTTTTGTCGAATACATTCCTGCGGCACACGGGTCTAAGCGCGCCGATGGTAGCTACATCAGGCAACGTGATGTCATCTATCGTACCGAAACCTCTGATTGTGGTGCGTTAGTGAAGCCAGAGATTAGCTCGTTAACCGTTTCGAGCCTGTCTGATGTCGGTGTGTCATTTGACTGGCTTGGGCAAAACGAAACGGACTCAGTGACACTCACGGTCACCAACCTCAGTGATCACAGTGATGTTCGACGTTATGACCATGTTTCTGCGGGTTTCTTTGTGGGTGGGCTTAAGCCAGAAACCCAGTATGAAATAGCCCTCAGTTCTTGCAATCAAGTCGATTGCGCTGAGCCGAAAGTGGTGCGCTTCACGACTCAGGAAGCTCGAGTTGGCTTTGCTGATGAGATCCCAACCCCGAACCATTTGCAAGGCAGTTTAGAAGGCGGGTTGAGCATCACGCAAACCCATACTTCGGTTGCGCCCAAGGGCAATGAGCTGACTGGGCAAGGCCATTTCGATGCGATCATGAACCGTGAAGCTTTACTGCTGTTTACGCCGCAGCAAGGTGAGGAGATTAACCAAGTCCGCGCCGAAGTGTTTCTCGATGGCGAATTAGTGCAAACCACCTTGATGCTGCCGCCAAGTTCTCTGGCCGCGTCGGATCAGCCAGAGAATGGTCGCATGAAAGTGGTGTTTTCTCATCATGCATGGTCGCTGCCCCTGCAATGGGATTGGATGAAGCCGGGACTATCTCTGCGTCTTACTGACAACTTAGGTCGTGAGGGTGTGCTCAGCCAAGGTGAAATCCAGTTTGGCGGTGCGCCTGAGTTGGTGATCCAGAACATTGATATCGGCATGTTAATGCCACCGCGGGATCGCAACACCATGATCCAAAACTTGCCTACGCTTGCGGCGGATTATTTCCAGAAAATTCCTGCCTCTAAACTGGTGATGGCCGATTATACCCCTGCGCACTTTCCAGTCGTGACCATGCCAAACGGTGTGGTGTATACCGACAAGAGCGCAAGTACGGGCGGTTGGCACAGCGGTGATATGCGTGAAGCGATCGGTAAAGCGTTGGTATCTACAGGTGTCAACAACGCCAACGTCGGCATTGTGAGTAGTGCGGGTTATTCGCAGCAATACAACCGCCGCTACAACCACATTACCGCACACACCAACGTCGGGGTGTATACCAAAGAAGGTACAGATTTAGCTCAAGTTGTGGTTCATGGCGGCAGTGGTGGCGGCGGCATCGTGACACTGGAAGCGACGACCGGTAACGAGTGGTCTCATGAGCTTGGGCATAACTATGGTTTAGGTCACTGGCCGTACATGGCCTCAATTCACGATCTGGAGTCCGGCTGGGGGTGGGATGCGTTCCACCAACGCTTTATTGGTAACCTGCACTGGAAAGGCGATGTCTACACCCAACAGCAAGGTGACGATATTGTACCGCCGTTTAAAGATGCTTTCCGTTTCCTGCGTGATGCGCAAAATGGCGGTGAACAAGAGTACGTGGGCACCATCAGCCGCTTTACCTTGGAGCATCCGGCTCAGTCGCGCAAAGCACAGCGTTGGATGAACAACGGCTTCAACCTAGATAGCCACAGTCCAAGCGGTTATGTGCAGTGGGATCAGAGTACCCAACGTTATAAAGCGGTAGAAACCGATACACCGAAACCGCAGCAAGTGGGTGTGCCAGTAGTGACCTTATTGGGGATTTACGATCCGCAGAATGAGAACCCTAGCCAAATCTATCCTCTGGTTTACTCAAATTATGGCAACCTGTTTGAGCTGCCACAGCCAGAGCAAGGCGAGTATCAGCTAGAAGGTTGGCAAGCGGCCGAGCACTTGACGCAGGCACAGCTCGATAGCGATATTTGGCAAACATTGCGCATGGATGGTGAGCAGCAACGGTTGTGTAAGTTTACTTTCCAAGCAGCCAATGGCGATCGCGCTCAGTTTGTTGGTGGAGTTGAAGCCAGTACTGACCGCTGTTCACCTGGACGCGATATGAAGTGGAATATCAATATGAACATGACTTCTGCGCCAGGCGATTATGAGCTGCTCTCTAAGTATGGTAGTGGCGCGGTGACGTACACGCCGACGGCCGATGTTGGTGAAGTCAACCTATGCACACTCAATAAGTCAGGACAGGATCACGATGGTGCCGGATTTGTTGTCGGTAACCAATGTGAACAGATCGCAGGGGTGATGCATAAAAATGGTCAAACGTGGCGATATGTGCTCCGTGGCAATGAGGTGTTGCGTCCAACCTATCAGGCTCAGGGCCAGTGCCAATTAGATGTTGAGTTTGCTGGCGGCGTGCGTGAGCAAGTGCAATTGAGTGCCTCTCGTCATGCTGGTAATGAAAGTAACAAGTTCCACGTTAACTTATCGATGGAGCGTGGGGTTCCCACGCAAGTGAGCCTGCACTGTTCTAACCTCGAGGGTGAGACGGAGTTGACTCGAATGACGCCAGATCAAAATCCGCCGCTGGATAAGCTCAAAGGTCCAATCATCATCGGTCAGGAATACGGTTACAGCCAAGTGGTCGATATGACGAAAACCTTCGCCCAGAACCAGACCTTGCTGAACACGGATTTTGCGACCATCGCTGAGTTTGATGCCTTTGTGGCCGAACACTATGGACGCGGCGTGCTCAACAATGGTGTGACGAAAGCGGAGCGCCGTGCAGGGGCGTTGTATGTTTACCCGAATCCAGAAACGGGCACGCGCGACTACTTTGTGATGCGCACGCTTGAAGCTGGGGCGTTCCCGACCGACCAAACCAGTGATCAAGGTTGGAAATACCTTGGCTCGGCAGATGACCACATTAACTTTGCTTTCAACCCAATCAAGCTCAACAGAGCCGAGGGTGTGAGCGTTGAAGCACGTGTGCAAAGCTACTTTGGTGTATCTCGCTTGCTGACATGGGATGAGCGTACCTCAACCACTTGGGATAATGAGCAAAATGCGGTGTTTGTTGGGCAAATCGATGGTGAAAACCATTACTTTATCCAAAAGCGTCCGGGCGAAGGGGAGGCATTCCCAACGCGCGGAGCGTCAAACCAAGATTGGATTTGGCTAGGCAGTGACTCTTCTATTCAAGAGTATCTTACTGAGCTCAATCGCGATCTGGCCAGCTTTGAACGGATGCTATTGGAATGGTATCAACAAGATGCGATGGGCGTGTGGGGCAGTGATGGTCAGCGTGGCAACGTGAACGATATTTATCAATATGCGTTTAGAGGTGGCTACCACTACTACCGCTTGAAAGTGACGAAGTATGGTTATTTCCCTTACCCAACCGATCCCAATCCAACTAATGGACACTGGGAATATCTCGGCCAGTTTTAAGTTTCTCACTGGATCGTGAGGTAAAGTCATAAAATGCGCCACTCGCTGTTAAGCGAGTGGCGTTAAGTTTTAATGAACGAGGTTTTTAAATAGATAGGTGTTCGTTAGCAAACGACTTTAATCGCTAAACCACCTTGGGACGTTTCACGATATTTGGCGTTCATATCTTTACCTGTCTCAAGCATAGTTTCGATCACTTTATCAAGCGAAACACGAGGTGCCGATGAGCGGCGTAGCGCCATCCGCGTTGCGTTGATCGCTTTCACGGCAGCAATACCATTGCGCTCGATACAAGGCACTTGTACTTGTCCCGCGACAGGGTCACAGGTTAAGCCCAAGTTATGCTCCATCGCAATTTCAGCGGCCATGCAAACTTGTTCAGGGCTTCCACCCATCAGTTCTGCAAGGCCCGCTGCTGCCATCGAACAGGCAACACCTACTTCACCTTGACAACCCACTTCCGCACCAGAAATAGAAGCGTTACGCTTGTAAAGCCCACCGATAGCTCCAGAGGCGGCAAAGTAACGGATATAGTCTTTTTCAGTAACGGTCTGAATGAATTTATCGTAATAGGCTAACACTGCAGGAATAATACCGCATGCGCCATTAGTCGGTGCTGTCACCACACGCCCACCCGCGGCATTTTCTTCGTTCACTGCAAAAGCGTACATGTTTACCCAGTCAACGACCGCCATTGGATCGTTAGTGGTTTTTTCTGAGGTCATTAACTGTTGACGAAGTGCTGCTGCTCGGCGTGGAACACGAAGAGGCCCTGGTAAGATACCTTCAGTATTCATACCGCGATCCATACATTCGCGCATGGTTTTCCAAATATTGGCAAAGTAAGTACGAACTTCTTCATCAGAATGCAGTGCTTTTTCGTTAGCCATAACCAGCGTACTGATGGAAAGACCACTCTCTTTGCATTGGTTCATCATCTCGTCAGCGCTAGTGAAGACATAAGGAACTTTAATTGGGTTCTCTTTTTCTTTACCAAAGTTCTCTTCGTCAACGATAAAACCACCGCCGATAGAGTAGTAGGTTTTTGAGTAAACGACTTCATCATCGATCCACGCGTGGATCTGCATGCCGTTTTCGTGCAAGGACAAATTCGTTTTGTGGAAATTCATTCCACCTTCTTTAGGAAACGATACGGTATGACAGTGCATACCAACGGGAAGACGCTCGGTTTCTTCAACGCGTGCGATAAAGCCTGGAATAGCATCGATATCCACTTTCTCAGGGGTATTACCAGCAAGACCCATGATGATAGCGATATCTGTGTGGTGACCTTTCCCTGTCAGTGATAATGAACCATAAACGTCCACGGTGATTTTAGTGATGTCGCGCAATTTTCCCATTGAACGTAAATCATCAATAAACTCTTTACCCGCTTTCATTGGTCCCACTGTGTGTGAGCTTGAAGGACCAACACCGATTTTATAGATATCAAATACACTAATCATATCGATTACCTCAAAAGTAAGCCCCCCTAGCTAAGAGGGAGGCTCATTATTATAGTTATGTTCTGTATGCAGTATTCATGACGGTAGATATAACCACCAGATTAAAGAGCGCCGTAGATTACAGAAGTAATAGCAGCAAGACCACAGATAGTTGTGAAAATCTGTACTGGTGCTGAAGTCTTGAACTTCGCCATTGCAGGAACCTTGTGCATTGCAAATACGGGCAGTAGGAACAAGATACCAGCAATCATAGGTGCGCCCATGGTTTCAATCATGCCTAGAATGCTTGGGTTTACAATCGCTACAATCCAAGTAGTCAACACGATGAAGAGCAGTGACATTTTTTCAATCTTGCTTACTGAGCTATTTGAGCGAGATTTAATTAAACCTACCAAACCTTCATGAGCACCTAAGAAGTGACCGAAGTAGCTAGAGGTGATCGCTGCAAAGGCAACAAGAGGACCCATGTAAGAGATGATTGGTGATTCATGGATGTTTGCTAGGTAAGAAAGCACAGAAATGTTTTGCTCTTTTGCTAACGCGAGTTGCTCTGGCGACAGAGATAGCACAACAGAAAACACGAAGAACATCACAAAACCTATTAGCATCATGGCCGCGCCACCAGTGATCATGTCGGTTTTCTTAACCGCGTTGTCACCGTATTGTAGGCGTTGTTCTTTAGAGAACTGGCTGATGATTGGGCTGTGGTTGAAAGAAAACACGATGATAGGAATAGCAAGCCAAACGATGGTTGGCATCGCAGACCAATCAGGTGCGACTTCCATCATTGAAGTGTTCCAATCTGGGATAAGGTAGAAAGAAAGAGCTAATAAAATGAAAACCAGCGGATACACCATGGCAGACGTCGCTTTTAGCATCAGTTCTTTACCAAAGATTACGCCAGCTGTCATGGCAGCAATTAGTGCGCCAGAAAGTAGCCAACGAGGAATCGATTCCATGCCAACTTGGTTAACAAGGAAGGAATCAACGGTGTTTGTGATACCAACGCCGTAGATAAGAACGATAGGATAGATGGCGAAAAAGTATGCGAACGTAATAAGGTTTGCGCCAGTTTTACCAAAATGCTCTTCTACTGTGTCAGTAATATCAGAATCAACATTTTTTGAAGAAAGAACAAAGCGAGCTAAGCCTTTGTGTGCGAACCAAGTCATTGGCGCCGCAATTAGGGCTAACATTACTAATGGCCAAAAACCACCCGCACCAGCTTTAATTGGAAGGAAAAGTACACCGGCACCAACGGCTGTACCAAAAAGTGAAAGACACCAAGTGAAATCTTTATAAGTCCACTTGCTAGACGATTGTACGGCAGATGCCGACGAAGTTGTTGTGTTCATATTGTATTGCTCATTTTTGGGAACAGGAAATAAGTCGAGCGCATTTTGCATAATTTTCTCATTCGAAAACTAGATCTAAATCATGTAACGTTCTGGCTTATTGAATGATATGTCAAAAACCCATTTTTGATCACGAAAATGGCGTGCTACATGTGAGTAATGTTAATGATTTGGATTAGAAAAGGGCTCTTCTCCGCTTAGGTGAGCTTGATATTTGGGTAAAAAGTTGAGTGTGTATCGGGAACCGATGTTTGTCTGATCTTCAATTTGAAATAGTCTGTATCTCTCACCCCTCTTGCCCTTCGTCTGAGTAAGCCAATCGAGACATTACCTGCTTCTACCCGAGCGTTAGTCAGTTTGTATTTTCCGTAGTTACAAATACCCACTTTTCTTTCCAATAAAGCATCGGCAAAATTAATTAAGGAAAGTATTCTGGTCGATTTGGCAAGACGACACCAAGCTTCTAGAGCTGCCACCATTGTTTCGTAATCGGGTTCATCCCATATGGCTTGTAGCTGCTCTTTGAGCATGTAAACAACGCACAAAGTCTTGTTGCTCTCAAGTAAGTCATCAAGTCTGTCAGACTGTCTATCATCCAATTTGTGAGCGTTTTTCAGTAGGAGGAAGAGCGTTCCTTTCAACATTTTTTTTTCGTCGTGAGAGCCATTTCTAAAAGCTTTTGCTCTCTCTTTTTTGATTAAGATGCAGTAGTTCTGCATGACATGAAATCGGTCAAAAACAATATCAGCATTGGGAAGCATTTTCCTGACCGCCGACTGGTAAGACTGGCCCATATCCATTGATACTGCTTTGATTCCTGATTTGGTTTCTTCTGATAGTTGCTCAAAGAAGGAGATCAGAACTTCTGCTTTTCGGCCATGTTCAACCCAAATTAAATGCCCAGAGACGAGGTCATAAACAACCGTCATATAATCGTGTCTCTTGGCTCTGGCAACTTCATCGACGCCAATATGAACCAAGTTATTCAGTTTCTCGGGGTCTAATGCTGGTAAGCTTGAACGCAAGTATTCCCTATCGATATTTTTTACTGTTTCCCAACGGATTCCTAAATGTTGAGAGACGGCATGTATGCTCATATGGCGACATAACCCACTGATGAACTTGCAAAAGCGAGCGGTATAACGACCACCTTTAGCCACATATTCAGTCTCTTCGATCAACCGTCGTCCTTCTTTGTCTCTAGTTTTAGCCAGCTCAACCTCAATCGTACAAGGTCGCCCACTCACAGGTAAATCTTGAAGACGTCTTTTAACGTAGTGATCGACGGTGCAGGAAGTCCCTGATATTGGCTCTTTGACTTTATACCTACGATCTCGACGACAGCGAACGAGTACGCCTTGGGACATTTCTTCTATTGAACAAGATTCAACACACTGGCCTTTAAAGCTAAATAACGAGGAAGACAAAGACGACAAAATAGACTACTGACTTATTTTTAAAATAAGCATTATAAATCATGTGATTATGATGAATGAGCCTGTGCATACAGACTCATGAAAGCGGAGAAGAGCCGTAAAAGTTATCAATATAATGCTTCGGTTAACATTTATTCATGCCAAACGTTTGCTTTTGGGAGGGATAAGGAAAAATAATCATCCGTGTTATTTAAACTTATGGTTGAATAGTTTGAATATTAATGAGGTTGAATAACTTGTTTTTGCAAAACATGAATGATCTGCGCTGTCATCCCCCAAATAAAATGATGTTGATAAGGGATGGCGAAAACGCGATGTCGTTGATTTTTTACTTGAAATAATTCGCTATAGAGTTTGTTCCGATCAAACAGATGGTGGGCGGGAACTTCAAATATTTCGTCCACTTCATTGGTATCAATAATGGCCTTGTAATTGGGGTTGATAAAAGCAAGAAAGGGCGTCACTACAAATTTACTGACGGTAACCAATTCAGGCAGTTGCCCAAAAATAGTGATGTCGTTTGCTAGAATTCCAATTTCTTCTCTTACTTCACGAAGCGCAGTGATCTGCAGCGAGCCATCGACTTCCTCATATTTCCCGCCAGGAAAACTGATTTGTCCCGGATGATGTTTAAGGTGCGCAGCTCTTTTGGTTAATACCACATTTAAACCATTCTGCCGCTCAACAAAACCAATTAACACTGAAGCCTTGCGTAAGGTTTGAGGAGCAAGGTGTGCCACACGACGGATAGATTCTTCATGATAAGGCACAGGTTGTTGCAACTGAAAGCGCTGGATAAGCCGATCTTTTGTCAAGGGGGTCGCAGTCTGTACGCTGTTTCTCTTCATTTTCGTTACCTACTCGAATTTTGCGTCTATCTCTTTTTAGCCTAGTTCAATAAACCTTGGAAAGGTTAACGAGAATGATCAAGCACAGGTAAAATTCGGCTCAGTTTATCCAGTGTCTCCTGATATTCAAGCTCACACTGACTATCGGCAACAATACCGCCACCAGCCCAAACGTGCAGTTGTTGCTTCTCTGCCACCAAAGTTCGGATAGCAATACTGCTGTCCATTGTCCCGTGGCGGCTAATATAGCCGATGCTGCCACAGTAAGCGCTACGGCGGTTAGGCTCTAACTCCTCAATAATTTCCATTGCACGTACTTTTGGTGCGCCAGTAATTGAGCCTCCGGGGAAGCTGGCTCTTAATAGATCGGCCGCGCAATAGGCGGAATCAAGTTCTGCGCGAATGGTACTCACAAGGTGATGCACAGCAGGAAAACTTTCAATATCGAACAGCTTAGGCACATGTACAGACCCCGGTTTTGCCACACGGCCAACATCGTTTCGTAATAGGTCAACAATCATCAAGTTTTCTGCTTGATCTTTTTCTGCGCAAGCAAGGTCTGCCGCGTTAGCGGCGTCAATGCTGGGGTTATCGCTTCTTGGTCGGGTGCCTTTTATCGGCTTAGTTTCGATGATGTTGTGTTTGACCTGCATAAAACGCTCGGGAGAGACGCTCAAAATCGCTGACTTCTCTAAGCGAATAAAAGCCGAAAATGGTGCGCAATTAAACGCTTCCAGTTTTTGATAAGCTTGCCATTCACTGCCTTCGTAGTCGGCTTTAAAGCGCTGTGCGAGATTGATTTGATAACAATCACCACTGAGCAAATAGTGCTGGATTTGCTCAAATTTCCGTTGGTAGCTTTCTTTACTCATGTTGGATAGCCAATCAGAGCGTAATACAAAATCGTCGTTGTTTTTGGGGTTCTGAGTGTTGAGCCATTGCCATGCTTCATCAATATGATTGCCTACTATGTAGGCTGATTGGTGCAAATGATCAATCACTACCGCCCATTGATAGAGGCCAATCGCCATATCAGGTGTGGATAGATCGTGCTCAGCGAGCGTTGGAATTCGTTCTATCTGCCGCCCTAAGTCATAAGCAAAATAACCGAGAGCACCGCCCACGAAAGGAAGGTCCATATCGCTTTGAACATCGGGCAAATACTGCTGCTGCAACTGTTTGAGCAGTTGGAATGGGTCTAACTGAGAATCATAACGAGACTGCGGTTCGCATACCGTCGTTTTATCCCCTTGTGTCACTAAGGTGACCAGTGGTTCAGCGACTAAAATATCAAAACGGCTATCGATATGCGTCTTAGAGGCGGAGCGCAACAGCATAGCCCACGGGCAGTCTTCGATTTTAGAAAACAATTGGTGAGCGAGATCGACATGGTAAGTCAGTGCGTTAACTTGGATATGATTGAATTCGTTGTTGTTCATTTGCGTAATTTGTGACAAAGAGACCGATCACTGCATGGCGTGTTGAGTAAAGCAAGAGTATCATAAAATGCAAATTAAAAGCTGCTACTTGATTGAATCACATCAATAAGTTGATTTTTTGCTGAGAAGCTTACCGCTTATTGAATGAGGAACACGCAACAGTCAAGGGAAGCATAACAATAACGAGGCACGCAATGACGGTAATTCGCAAGCAGGATGTGATCAGCAGTGTCGCTGACGCTCTTCAATATATCTCTTACTACCACCCTCTGGATTTCATTCAAGCGCTAGAAAAGGCTTATCATCGAGAAGAGAGTCAAGCTGCGAAAGATGCGATCGCACAAATTCTCATTAACTCGCGCATGTCAGCAGAAGGGCATCGACCCATTTGCCAAGATACCGGCATCGTAACCTGTTTTGTCAACATTGGTATGAATGTGCAATGGGAGTCTGATCTCACGGTGCAAGAAATGATTGATGAAGGAGTTCGTCAAGCGTACACCAATCCAGATAACCCATTGCGCGCTTCTATATTAATGGATCCTGCTGGTAAGCGTATTAATACTAAAGACAATACGCCTGCTGTCGTTCATATCAATATGGTGCAAGGAAATAAAGTCGACATTCAAATCGCAGCCAAAGGCGGCGGCAGTGAGAACAAAACCAAGATGGTAATGCTCAATCCTTCCGATGACATTGCTGAATGGGTAGAAAAAACCGTACCCTTGATGGGGGCGGGTTGGTGTCCTCCGGGTATGCTCGGCATTGGTATTGGCGGCACCGCGGAAAAGGCGGCTGTGCTTGCTAAAGAATCATTGATGGAGCATATCGATATTCAAGAACTGATTGATCGTGGTCCACAAAATGCGGAAGAAGAACTGCGGTTAGATATTTTTAACCGCGTGAACCGTTTAGGCATTGGTGCGCAAGGGCTTGGTGGCTTAACCACCGTTGTGGATGTAAAAATCAAAACAGCGCCGACTCACGCCGCGTCTAAACCTGTTTGTATGATCCCTAACTGCGCGGCGACCCGCCATGTTCACTTTACGCTAGACGGCACGGGCCCTGCTGAACTTACACCACCAAAGCTAGAAGATTGGCCACAAATTGTGTGGGACGCAGGAGCAAGCGCGCGCCGCGTCAACCTTGATGCGGTCACTAAAGAAGAGGTTCAAGAGTGGAAAACCGGTGAAACACTGCTTCTTTCCGGTAAGATTTTAACGGGCCGCGATGCCGCACATAAACGACTCCAAGCAATGTTGCAAAATGGCGAAGGGCTGCCTAAAGGCGTCGATCTTAAAGGTAAATTTATCTATTACGTTGGCCCCGTTGATGCGGTGGGTGATGAAGTTGTTGGTCCAGCAGGCCCGACCACATCGACACGTATGGACAAATTTACCGACATGATGCTTGATGAAACGGGCATTATGGGGATGATAGGCAAAGCAGAGCGTGGACCTGCGACGGTGGAGTCAATCAAAAACCACAAAGCGGTCTACTTGATGGCGGTGGGTGGCGCGGCTTACTTAGTGGCGAAAGCGATTAAGAAAGCACGCGTGGTGGCATTCGAAGATTTAGGTATGGAAGCCATTTATGAATTCGAAGTTGAAGACATGCCAGTCACGGTTGCGGTGGACTCGCGTGGCGCGAATGCTCACCAAATAGGCCCAGACACATGGAAAGTGAAGATTGCCGAAGCTCAAAAGAAAGCTTAATCTGATCTCATCGCGTTCTCACGATAACTGCAGCTTAGGCTGCAGTTATCGTCTATAAATCAGTAGATAATTGAAATGCTCATTTGCAAAACTAGGAGGGTAGATGCCTCGTTTTATTAAAATATTACAAATTATTATCGCTATTGTGGTTGGGGTTTTCCTCGGCTATGACCTTATTCTACATGGCATCAGCATCTTCGATGATAAGTACGTCACAATCACCTGCGTGTTATGGGTGATGCTTGAGGCTGCATTGTTTGTGATTTATAAATTAATAGAAGATGATTGAGCCGATGTGAGCAGCTCAACACAGAACAGCGATTTTTTTGGCCAAAAAAGCCTAAGCCTCTGATTCTTGTCAGGGGCTTTTTGTTCATCTCTGATTAAGGTGAATACACATAAAGTAGCGTCATCAAATGAAGTGGAGTGAGTGAATGAAGCACATTCGTCGAGAAATGACTGATTTAATTAACCGTGGATTAGATTCGCACGTTCGAATTGCTGTCACGGGGTTATCGCGAGCGGGGAAAACGGCTTTTATTACCTCCTTAGTGAACCAATTACTGCACACCTCTACCCATGATAATTTACCGCTATTTTCCGCAACGCGTGACCGACGCATTGTGGGTGCAAAACGTGTCCCTCAAACTAACTTAATGGTTCCACGCTTTGCTTACGATGAAGCGATGTCACAGTTACACAGCGAACCGCCACATTGGCCTGTGCCCACTCGTGACGTCAGCGAAATTCGCCTAGCGATCAAATACAAACCTAAAAAGCGCAGTAAAAAATTATTTGGTCACACGGCCACACTTTATCTCGATATTATCGACTATCCGGGTGAATGGCTGTTGGATCTGCCTCTGCTCGAAATGACCTATGAACAGTGGTCAGAACAGCAGTTTTCAGCGCTAAGTGGACTGCGTTCCTCATTAGCCGAGCCGTGGCTTGAGGGGTTAGCTAAACTTGATGTAACGCATGATACCAATGAGCAAAAGCTTGCTTCACTGTCGATGCTGTTTACGGAGTATTTGCACGCGTGTAAAAATGCTGGTTTACATTGGGTGCAACCGGGGCGTTTTGTGTTGCCGGGAGAGCTAGAAGGTGCGCCTGTTCTGCAATTTTTCCCATGCCGTAATCCGTACGGTGAAGACAAGCCGGCTCCCAATAGTAATTACAGCATGTTAAAAGCACGCTATGAAGAATACCAAAACAAGGTTGTGAAAGCTTTTTACAAAAATTATTTTGCCACGTTTGATCGGCAGATTGTGTTAGTCGATTGCTTATCTCCACTCAATGATGGCTACGGCTCCTTTTTGGATATGCGTCGTGCGCTTGAGCAGATTATGCATAGCTTTCGTTATGGTCGTAATGGCTTACTCAAGCGTCTGTTTGCACCCAAGATAGACAAAGTGCTGTTTGCCGCAACCAAAGCGGATCATGTCACCCCTGAACAACACCCGCATTTGGTGTCGTTACTGCAGCAGATGGTTCATCCTGCTTGGCAAAGCGCCGCCTATGAGAATATTGAGATGAGTTGCATCAGTATGGCATCGATACAGGCCACACAAGCGGGTTTTATTGATAGCGGTGAGCGCACCATTCCAGCCTTACAAGGTGTGACTCTCGATGGCGAAACCTTGACCATTTTTCCCGGCGATGTGCCGAAAAAGTTACCTAACAAAGAGTATTGGCATCATCAAGGGTTTGAATTCACCAGTTTTAAACCAAGAGCATTTAGCTGTGATGAACCTTGCCCTCATATCCGTTTAGATAAAGCGTTGGAATATTTAATTGGAGATAAGCTGAAATGAGTGATTTAAAAACCAAGCAAATCTTTAATCAAAAATTAGAACCACAACAGAAGAGTACGCCAGAGCTTACGGCTCAACAGCAGTTTCAAAATAATGAAGCCTTCATTCCAATGCCGATCAGCAATGAAGAGAGTGCTGCGGAAAAAGAGTTGGAGCAAATCATTCGTCCACCACAAGGTCGGAAATGGCGAGCTGCGGCATTAGTTATAAGCTTTGCAGGTTTAATCGGTTGGCAAGCTATCGATTCAGTTATCACGGCGATTCAATCAGCGGACTGGTTAGCATTGGGCTGGGCGGGATTTATTGCTGGTTTGGCATCGTTAGGCTTAAGTACCTTAATCAAAGAGCTGTGGAAGTTACGAGCACTTCGCCATCATTTTAGTATTCAAGAGCAAAGCGAACAGCTTATGCAAACCGACAGCGTTGGTCATGGGCTCGCGTTCTGCCAAGCTCTAGCTAAACAAAGTGGCATAAAAACCGAAAGCCCAGCCTATGATCGTTGGTTAAACAGCGTTAATGCTTCACACAGCGATGCTGAAATACTCGATATGTACGATGCTATGGTGGTGAGTGAACAAGATAAACAAGCAACCAAAATCGTCTCACAATATTCAACAGAAGCGGCAGCACTAGTGGCAATTAGCCCTTTAGCCATCGCAGATATGTTGTTAGTGGCATGGCGTAATTTTACTATGATTGATCAACTGGCAAAACTGTATGGAGTGCCATTGGGTTACTGGTCTCGTCTCTCTTTATTTAAGTCAGTATTGGTTAATATGGCAGCGGCAGGTGCCAGCGAACTCGCCATCGACGCCAGTATGGATCTCCTTTCTATGGATTTAGCCGGAAAAGTATCCGCGCGGGCAGGGCAAGGTTTAGGGGTGGGAATATTGACCGCTCGTCTTGGTTTGAAAGCCATGGCACTGCTCAGGCCGATGACATGGCAGCCAGACAGAAAAGTAAAATTAGGGGCGATTCGCAAACAGATCGTCGCAAGAATTGCCGCGCTTACGGTGAAATAAGCAACATTTATCAAATAATATGCCCGAATGTGAACCTCAAAACATGAGATAACTTGACGCCATACAAGGCTTGATAGAAACTACTGTCAACTTTTCCTGACACTTTTTATTAGGATTTTTAAGTGCGTCTTGAAGTCTCTTGTGAAGATAGACTCGGCTTAACCCGAGAACTGCTCGATATTCTTGCATCGAGAAACATTGATTTGCGTGGGATTGAAATCGATGTCATCGGCATTATTTACCTCAACTGCCCTGACATTGATTTTGAAACATTCAGTGAATTGATGGCTGAAATTCGCCGAATTTCTGGCGTAAAAGATGTTCGGAAAATTCAATTCATGCCCATGGAGCGGCATAACACCGAGTTAATTTCATTACTCAACAACGTGCCTGATGCGGTGCTGGCGATTGATCTGAAAGGGTTTGTTGATATGGCAAACTATTCAGCACTATCGCTGTTTAATAAAACAGAGAAAGAGGTGATAGGGCAGCCCATTTCTGCATTATTACCTTTCTTTAACCTATCACGCTGGCTTGAAGGCAACAAAGCACGACAACGTGAGGAGATCGTGCACGATGGTCTCGATTATCTGATGGAGATGATGCCTGTTTATATTACGGGTGAGTCGAAAGAATCCACCTTGGCAAGTACCATGATGATGATTCATTCTAAAAGCCCTAGCGGCGTCGTCGATGATGCTTTGCCTTTACACAATAACCTTGGTTTTGAACATTTTGTCGGAGTGTCTAACCGCCATAAAGCGCTCATTAGCCAAGCTAAGAAGCTGTCAATGCTTGATCAACCTTTGCTTATAGAAGGCGAAACCGGAACGGGTAAAGAGATGTTGGCCAAGGCTTGTCATAATCGCTCTCACCGTGCCTCCTTTCCTTTCTTAGTTCTGAGTTGTGCTTCAATGCCGGATGATGTTGCGGAAACGGAGTTGTTTGGTCATGCGCCAGGGTCATTTAATCATCAACAAGGCCATAAAGGTATTTTTGAACAGGCGAATGGCGGCACCGTTTTTCTTGATGAAATCGGGGAGATGAGCCCTCATTTACAAATTAAACTACTGCGCTTCTTGCAAGATGGTACATTCCGCCGCGTTGGTGAGGAGCATGAAGTTCATGTTAATGTTCGTGTGATTGCCTCGACGCGTCACAAGTTGGCAGATTTAGCCGAATCAGGCGCATTTCGTGAAGATCTTTTTTATCGTCTGAATGTGTTAACTCTCCGTATTCCTACTTTGCGTGAGCGGTCTAACGACATTCAGCCATTGCTTGAACTGTTCGTGGCGAAACACATTAAGAAAATGGGTATGGCCAAACCACTACTAGCGGAAGATTTGGCGGATCAGCTCTCTCATTACCAATGGCCAGGCAACGTACGGCAGTTGGACAACATGGTGCTCAGGGCGCTAACGGAGATGTCTGATAATCAGTTAACAGTGGATCTCTTCCATCTGCCGCAGCTTGAAACCGTTCATACTGGCAATACCCATGTCAATCTTGATGGCTCATTAGATGACATTATGAAAGAGTATGAATCTCAAATTTTGGAACGTTTATATCAGTCTTTCCCTTCAAGCCGTAAGTTGGCTAAGCGTTTAAACGTATCACACACCTCTATCGCCAATAAGCTACGCGACTACGGAATTAGGAAAAATTGATGCAGTCATGCAGCACCTTGTCCCAAGTGTATGAAGTGGACAATGATATTTTAGTGCGAACCGCAAAACTTGAAGATGCGGAGATGATCGCCGCCTATTTTACGAGTAATCGTGAACATTTACGGCCTTGGGAACCTAAGCGAGAAGCGGCGTTTTTTGAGGCTCACGGGTGGGCACAGCGGCTGATTAAACTTGGTGAGCTGCATAAAATGCAATTAGGCTATTATTTGCTCATCATCGATATTAACAGTGGTGACATGCTTGGCACCATTTCGTTTAGTAACCTCTCACGCTTTCCATTTTATGCTTGTAATCTCGGCTATTCGTTAGCGAAGAATGCACAAGGTAAAGGCATCATGGGCCGTGCATTAAAAATGGCGTGCCACTACATGTTTAAGGTACAAAACCTACACCGTATCATGGCTGGTTATATGCCAATCAACAAACGCAGTGAAGCGGTGTTGATGAAAATGGGCTTTCAGGCCGAAGGTTACGCTAAAAATTATTTGCTCATTGATGGCCAATGGGAAGATCACAACCTAACAGCATTGATTAATGCTGATTGGCGCCCAAGCTAATGGGTTATCGTTTTAAAAGTAAAGCGGCTATATTCACAAGTCAGCTAAAACATTAAGGAAATTCAATGTCGTATCTGCCTTTGGATCAATACCAAAGAAAATGGATTTTCACTCACCAATCAATGCCAGTTCCTGAGCAAGATCTGGTGCATATTAAACCCATGTCTCAAGCCAGAGCGGCTCAGTTTTGGCTGGAAAATATCAGTGCTCAAAGCCCAGATTCAGAGAGGTTAAGTTCTCAAGATTGGCCTCGTAAAGCAGGCAGTTGGATCAATGAAATCAGTTGGATGAAAGAATGGGAAAGTGACGATGAATCATTACCCGTTGATATTTTGGCCCATATTGATTGGCAAAATGACGTGACCGTTTATTTTTGTTATGAAAAGTACAATATTATCGAAACCCAATGGTCGGTATTTAAAAAATACTGGAAAAATTTCTTATTTTACGATGATGGGCCAATTTTATTGGGGCGTCGCCGTGCTCAAGCGTTATGGTTTGGTTCAAATGGCAAAGTCAAATTGGGTAATAGAAAGTAACGAATAAACGAATAAACGAATAAACGAATAAAACGCAGCTTAGGCTGCTTTTTATTCGATCTACAGTACTCGAAAGTTATTTAATTGATACAAACTTTGTAACATCGCGCTACCCATTCTTTCCTATACTGATCATAAGAGATGTTCGGGAGGGCGCATGGACGATAAAATTCTCCAATCTGTTGTTGAAATTACGGGGCAGAAAAATGCGGTGTCATTGGGTTATTGTGTCATCAGCGCTCTAGTCGAGATGTTGCCTCTGAAATCGGCCTGCTTAGAACATTACATTGGACCTCATTCCTATGTCATTGCAAAAGCTACTATCTGTAGCCGTATACCTGGAAAATTTGAAATTAACTGGGAATATGAGGGCGAGACGGTTCCAAGCTATGGACATAACCATTCTGATATCGAGCCCAAAATAGAAGATTTAGGTACAAACGGATACCATTGCATTTACCCTATTGCGATCAACGATAGTTTTTCTGCTAGGTTGTCTCTGATTCTAAAAGTTCCGCCCAAACAATATCAAATGCTCATTGAAGGCTTTGTTAAAATTTACCAAAATTACGTTTTATTATTGCATGAAAATGAGCGTGACAAGCTGACAGGGTTGTTGAATCGAAGGACGTTAGAGGATAGGTTGCGCCTTAGCTTTGATGTGCTTCCTGAAACGACGACAGTAGGTTCAGTGATGCCTTGGGTTGCCATCATTGATCTCGACCATTTTAAACGGATCAATGATAATTTTGGCCATCTGATTGGCGATGAAGTTTTGCTCTTGGTGGCTCAGCAAATGCAGAATTTTTTTCTTAATCAAGAACAACTGTTTCGGTTTGGTGGAGAAGAGTTCGTCATTATTTTTCCTGCCAGTGAGTATGAGGTCGTGCTAAACAGAACCGAGAGGTTTAGACAGCACATCGAGCAGTTTCGTTTTCCTCAGGTTCAACATATCACGCTTAGCATTGGTATCTGCTCTATCTCGCCAAGAGAATATCTCTCAACGATTTTAGATAGAGCAGACAAAGCACTCTACTTCGCCAAAAACCACGGCCGCAATCAAGTACAATGTTATGAAGACTTGTTGCGTAGCGGTGTATTCATTGAAAACAAAGAGGGGGGACAGTAGTGCCGAACTATTTTGAACTGTTCACCTTATTTCTTCGCCGATAGCGTGCTACCCATTGAGGCAGTGATGATCATCATAATGGCGATCCATTGCGTTAAGCTTAATTGTTCTTGAAGAATAATTAATCCAGCTAATGCGGCGATGGCGGGCTCTAAGCTCATTAACACACTAAAGTGTTGTGTAGACAAACGCTTTAAAGCCGACATTTCTAGGCAATAAGGTACCGCGCTTGAAAGAATCGCGACAGATAACGCCATAGGCAGTATTGACCACGTAAAAATAGACGCCTCTGATAATACAACGCCGATTGGAAACGCAAACAGGGCCGCAATTGTCATCCCTATCGCAACGGTTGCGCCTCCAGAACCGACACTCCCCGCCCTTTGACCAAACCATATGTAGGCTGCCCAGCATCCGCCAGCCGCTAAAGCCAGTGCAACGCCAATCGGATCAAGTGAATCGACACCCGTTAGATCGGGCAATAAAAAAACAATGCCCAGAATAGCAAGCGCAACCCAAATCAGATCTTTTTTGCGTTTAGATGAGAGAAATGCAATGAGTAATGGCCCAGAAAACTCCAACGCAACCCCAATGCCAAGAGGAATTCGTTCAATAGCAAAATAGAACATCAGTTGCATTCCACCTAGGCTTGCTCCGTAAATGATCATTGAGCGCCATTGTGAAAGAGAAAGTCGTAACTGCCATGGGCGAAAAATCATTAACAGTATTAATGCAGAGAGACCAACGCGCAGTGCAATTGTTCCACCTGGACCAACAATAGGAAATAGCTGCTTGGCTAGTGACGCGCCAGATTGAATGGTGGTCATGGCCAAGAGTAGAGTTAACACAGCCAAGAATATAGGGGATTTAATCGGTCGCATGCGCATCCATATGAAATAAAAGGAACGGGCCGATTATGCCTGAAAAATAAAGGGGTTAATAGGAACAACGAGCGGTGAATTAAAAGGGGATACCGTGAGTGCAAAACACTCACGGACCAAAAGATAAATTAAGTGGGCTTGGCTTAGTGGATGTAGAAACGAGGGTTTGCCGTTCCCCAAATCGTATACAGTTCAGGGAATATGAGCTCTGCATTTTCTTCCAGCTCACTGACAGTGATTCGGCCTTGCTTTTGCGCGCCAAACAAGGTGACTTCCTGATTAGGAAGGACGCCTTTCACATCGGTTACGTCAACCAATGTGGTGTTCATTGAAGTTACTCCAACCACCTTTGCTCGTTGACCGTTAATCAATACGTCACTGCGATTGCCCATTTTTCTTGGGTAACCATCTGAATAGCCAACAGGCAGATTTGCCAAAACACTCTCTTTGGTTACGCGGTATGTACTGTCATAGCCAACAGTGCTTCCTTTAGGAAGATGATGCAATGACGCAATACGTGTTTTGAATGAGACGATTGACGGATATTCCGGGTTAGTTGGTAAGTCGCCATATAGGACGCCGCCAGGACGTACCATATCAAGTTGTGCTTCCGGTACATTGAGAGCAGTGTAGGAGTTGGCAACATGCAAAATCAGTTCATCGCGTTTTAGGTTTGCTTGCTGAATCAACCAAGCTGAATTGGTATTAAAACTGGCCAACTTACTGCGGATTTCGTCTGGATTGTAATTGGGGAAATGCGTCATTATCCCAACAATTTGTATGCCACTTTGAGTAGCAATCGTAATCGATTCTTGTTTTCCTGCATCGGTTGACATATCGATACCATTGCGTCCCATACCGCCATCATTTAATGCCAAATGTACTCTTATCGTTTTACCTTTTTGCTGGCTTAGCTGAGCGAGTTGCTCAGCTTGTATTTTACTACCGATTAGCTCTTCGATATCGAACTCGACACTTTGTGCGATTTCATCAATGCTCGCAGAGCGAACACGCATCAACTGGCCTTTAAACCCGCTCTCACGTACGGCTCTAGCCTCTGCATTACTGGTAATTGCGATACAAGGGATCCCTTGCGCGAGAATAGTTGGCATTAAACCGCGAATACCGTTGCCGTAAGCATCAGCCTTCATCACGGCGCAAATTTTAGTTTGGCTGTTGATGTGGCTCTTAAACTGCTCAATATTTTGTTTGAATTGGCCAAGATCGATCTCAAGCCAAGTATTGGATTGCTGAATTTCTTGTATAGAAGGCTCACTGACGTTAAGGCTTAAAGGTGCAGAAGTCGCTGAAAAAGAGGGTAAAGCCATGGCAATTGACAGTGTAAGAAAAGAGGCTTTGAAATTCATTCTATCTCCTAAGTAAGTAAAAACAAGAAAGCCCCGTTAGGGGCTGACTCTATTTTAGTTAAGTTTGAAACGCCCCATTGCGTCTTGCAATGTGACCGATAATTGACTGAGTTCGTGGCAAGCTTGCGCCGTTTGTTCTGAACCCTGCGCGACTTCTTGTGAAGCCGTATGGATATTTTCAATGTTGCGGCTTAGTTCATCGGCAACGGAATCTTGTTCACTACAAGCACTGGCGATTTGTGTTCCCATATCCGCAATTTGAGCTACTGAGTTTTCAATTGAAACCATCAATTGCTGCGAGTGGGTTCCTTGAACGACGCAAGAGTCAATGCTGACGCGCGAACGTTCGGTTGCTTCTTTTGCTTCGCCTGCCATGGTTTGTAATTTTTCGATAATGGTTGTGATTTCGCCAGTTGAAGCTTGAGTTCTTCCCGCAAGGGTGCGCACTTCATCGGCAACAACAGCAAAGCCTCGGCCAGATTCACCAGCGCGGGCTGCTTCAATCGCAGCGTTCAGTGCCAATAGGTTTGTTTGCTCAGCGATGTTACGAATAACGTCAAGTACCACGTTAATTTGTGTGGATTGTTGTTCTAAATTTGCAACGGTTTCGCCAGCCTGACCAATAATTGTAGCCACTTGTTGAATGGAGCTCACCATCGCGGCATTGTCTGTCGCACCCTCTTTCGCTTTAGTGTTGGCACTACTTGCTTGTGATGCTGAGTCTTCCGTGTTGCGTGCTACATCGGCCACTGCGGCTTTCATTTGCGTCATCGCTGTTGCGACTTGTGTGATCTGATATTGCTGCTCTTTCATACCTTGAGCTGAGATATTGGAGATTTGACTCATCTCTTCCACAGCACTGCTCAGTTGTGTTACAGCGGAGATGATCTCTTCGATCAGTTGACGTAAATTGTTCTGCATCTTTTGTGAGGCATCGGCAAGTTCACCTAATTCGTCATTGCCAATAGCATTACGATCGATCTGTTTTGCTAAGTTACCTTCTGCAATCGCGTTTGCTTGGTCAACAACTAATCGTAAAGGTCCACAAATTATGCGAGTCAAGAAGAGGGTGATAATGACCATGACGACGATAATGGAAACATTACTGATACTTGATGAAGTGTTCAGTGTGTCAACTGCTTTAAGAATATAGCTTTTGTTGCCATCCATTGCTTTTTGCAAGATGCCAATCAGCGTTTTTATGTCGGCTTCAATATGACGAAAATTATCGAGAGATTGGTTTAGCAGTTTATGCGCACTATTTTTGTCATTGTTCGCTAAAGCCTGATTAAACTGAGTCATGATCGTTGTGTAACTATCCCAATTAGCCATCAAACTCTTGAATGTTTGCTCCTCTTCTCCTGGCCAAACACTTTTTCCATACTGTTTTAAACCTGCATCAACCTCTTGTTGTAATTGACGGCTAGTCACTAGGCGTTGTTTCACTTCGTTTATATCATCGGTGAGCAAGGAAGCAAACTGCGTACGACGCCAATAGGAGAGTTTATCTCCCATTGAATCTACGTGTTGTAGTGCAGGCAGTGTATCGTCGGCAAAATTCACCAACTGACTTTTGACTTCTTGGAGTTCGCTATATAAAAACCAAGCGAAGAGGATGTTGATTAAAGCGATGAGGCTAAATGAGCCTGCAATTTTCTGTCTGATGGATAGATTTTTTAAAAACATGAATGAGTTACCTTTGATTGTTTTTGTCAAAAGTCGCTTAAGCGAACAACATCCATTTACCGACAATGTGATCTACATCCTAATTGGTCGCGGATATTATCATGTTATCTATAAATTGACGATACCTATACTATTAAAGTAGCAGATGTTTGATTGTGCAAAGATAAAACGATTGATTAATTTTAATGATGTGAGGGTGGTTGATTATTGGTTTAACACCTAAGAGTGGTGAGAGGATTTGCAAGCGACCCCTCATTCTGAGTATTTGCCTTAGTGGTAATCGTTGTTCATTGATCTAACACCAAACTTTTTGCTGAGTAACTGTAACATAATGGCAACGTTGTTCGAGATTCAAGTACACCTCTAATTATCGTTTCTATGAGTACTCAGGAAGAGTTTATATGGTGCGTCCTTACTTAAAATTTATCATCCCTGTTTTAGTTCCATTACTTATTTTATTGTTGCCTATGACCGCTTTCCCTTTTGAAGGGATGACCGTAATACAGCAGCGAGTGATTGCCATCTTTTTGCTCGCCGCTCTTTGTTGGGTATTTGAACCGATCCCAATCTATGCCACATCGGTAGTCGTGATCGTGTTAGAGCTCCTAATGGTATCGGATAAAGGTATCTGGTTTATGAGGCTTGCTGAGGGAGAAGCTCATTTTGGTGGCTTGCTAAAACATACTGATATCATGGCGACGTTTGCCAGCCCAATTATTATGTTGTTTTTGGGTGGCTTTTTCTTAGCCATGGCCGCCACTAAGTATCGCTTGGATGTCAACCTTGCACGAGTGCTGCTCAAACCATTTGGCCAGAATCCCAAGTATGTCATGTTAGGCTTGATGTTAATTACTGGCATCTTCTCGATGTTTATGTCCAATACCGCAACAACAGCGATGATGCTTTCCATCTTAACGCCAGTCATCGCAGTGTTTGGTCCAAAAGATCCAGGGCGAATTGCTTTTGCTTTGTGTATTCCGGTCGCCGCTAATATTGGCGGTATAGGTACGTCAATAGGTACTCCTCCCAATGCGATCGCATTGAAATATCTGGTTGGTGAAAATTTAATTACCTTTGGTGAATGGATGGCCTTTGGGGTGCCGTTTGTGATCATAATGATGGCACTCGCTTGGGTATTGATTAGCGCCATGTTTAAAGCAGAGCAACAAAAAATTGAATTGACCATTAAAGGTAAATTTTTAAAAACACCAAAAGCCATTATTGTGTATGTTACCTTTGCTCTGACCATTCTTCTTTGGTTGATGGGCTCAACCCATGGTATGAACTCTTATACTGTTGCACTGATACCTGTGGCTGTCTTTTCTCTTACTGGCATCATCAACAAAGAAGATCTAAAGAAAATTTCTTGGGATGTGTTGTGGTTAGTGTCTGGTGGTATTGCGCTAGGACTTGCATTAGACAAAACGGGGTTAGCGCAACTAGTGGTGAACAGCATTCCTTTTGCACAGTATTCACCTTACGTTGCTTAGTATCAAGTTTGAAGTGCGACACTTTCTACAGATGCGCATGAATATACTCCGTTGGTGTTCTATACCCAAGCCTTTTGCGTGGGCGTGTATTTAATTTATATGCAATTTCATTACACAGCTTCTGTGTCACGTGTGACATGGAGGTTCGTTTTGGTAAGTATTGTCGTATCAAACCATTGGTGTTTTCATTAGTGCCTCGTTCCCATGAATGGTATGGATTTGCAAAGTAAAACAGGCAGTTATGATGTTTTTCTAGTTGTGCATAACCATGAAATTCAGTGCCGTTATCTGATGTTATCGTTTTAAAAGGTAAGTCAGAGCGGGTCATGATTTTGCTCATTCTTACGTTGAGTGACTCGCTTGTTCTATCGTCCATTTGACCGATAAAAGTGTAGCCAGTCATTCTGTCGACTAAAGTGACGATACAGTGCTTGGTTCCGCGACCCACGACGGTATCAATTTCCCAGTGGCCAGGCTCTTTTCGATGCTCAGCGTCTGCAGGTCTTTCGGCAATATGACGCTTATTTGCCAGCCGTCCTCGACTGTCTTTTGAGTTGTACCTTTTACGCCTTTTCTTGGTGGATTGGCGTAGGTGTTTCCATAACGTTCCACCGAGAGTTTTATCGTTCCAAACGCGCTGATAAATGAGCTCGTGGCTCATTGTTGGATAGCCTCTCATTCTTAGGTATCCGACGATTTGGTCAGGGCTCCAATCCAGTCGTAGCAATGCTTCAGGTAGTCTGAAGTCAAGTTCGGTATAGCGTTTATTTCGCCGTGAACGACTAAGCCGGTTGCGCGCCATTTGCTGTGCTCGCTCTGGTTGATAAGAGTATCTATCGAAGAACTTGTTGTAACGACAATTACGTTCAATTTCTCGATAGATAGTGGCTTTGTGACGCCCCAGTTGTTTAGCTATTTTTGCGGTACTGATCCCTTGCTTTCTGAGCGCAGAAATCATATACCTTTCAATCTCAGTGAGGTGTGTGTATTTCATGTTTTTTACTTCTTGGCGGGAGCAAACTTCATGATTATCGCACCTTACTGTTTTTATGTTCAGAGGTGTCGCACTTCGTACTTGAATCCAAGTTGTTTTATTTGGTGCGGCATTTTTGTGTCTCATTATGGCCAATTTTATGTCACATACCGCCACCGCGAACTTATTAATGCCGATTATGGCCGCGCTTGGTGCTTCAATGACTTCGCTTACTCCATTAGGTGGAGAAATCACGTTGATTCTCGTGGTTACCTTTGCTGCATCACTTGGTATGTCATTACCTATCAGTACACCACCTAATGCGTTGGCGCATGCTACCGGGCACGTTCAAAGTAACCAAATGGCTAAAGTAGGGGTTGTCCTCGGTGTGATTGGGGTGCTGCTCAGTTTTGTCATGGTTTGGTTACTTCATGCGGTTGGTCATATCGGTTAGGTAGCATTATGTCGGATAAAAGACTTGTTGCACTCATTGATCGTTATTTCCGCCATCCTGAACGGATGGTGAAACTGCCTTCGGGAAGTATTGTCATTGAGCAAGAAGGTTATAATGATCGACTCTATTTCGTATGGTCGGGAGAATTGAATGGCTATTACAACGAAAAAGGCGATAAACCGATAAAAGTTTTTTCAGCCGGTGCAGGTGCTTTTATTGGCGTACACAGTTTTTTTTCTGGTGAATGGATAGCTTCTTCAACAGTGGTGGCTGAATCTACGGTAGAGCTTGCCTGGATCGACCGAACTACGGCCGTCTTAGAAGAAGATCAATATGGACCTTTAACCGCCCAGTTTACCCCCGTTATTGTGAATGAATTATCCCGCCGTCAACGACGTGCAACTCAAGAATCTGTGGCAAAAGAAAAAGCATTAGAAAGGTTATATTCGGCTGAGCAAATGACGACCTTGGGCCAGTTAGCGGCGGGCATTGCCCATGAATTGAACAATGCCATCGGGGTAGTGAGTAGCAAATCTGAGCGATTAGAAGTACTGTTTATGGAGCTGCTCGAAGAGGTTCATCCTGAAGCGAGCCTATTTTTCGATTTTGGCTTGATGTATGGTCAGAAAGTATCGTCAAACGAAGCTAGAAGGCGAGGTGCTCTTTTCGAAAAGCAATACGCCCTGCCTAAAAATGTGGCAAGAGATTTAGCAAAAGCGGTTCCAGAAGACTACTTATCTTCGCACTGGCTGAAAAATCCACATTTAGCTATCCGTTATTGGCAAATGGGCCGTGACTTGCATGATTTACGTTTGGCCTCTAAACATACTGTTGGCATTGTTAAATCAGTAAAACAACTGGGCCGAACTGAAATTACTCAAGATGAAGAGTTCGATATTAACGATACGATCAATCGAGCATTGTCACTATTACAGAGTGATTTACGACGTGTCAGTGTCCGTATTAGGCCTGCTGCATTACCCTTATTTAAAGGATCTCAGACAGAGCTGGTACAAATTTGGGTAAACATCATCAAAAATGCCTGTGATGCGATGGCTAACATAGCAGAGCCAATGATAGAGATACAAACCAAATTAAGTAAACAACGTATATTGGTAACCATTGCTAATAACGGTCCTGAAATTAACGAAGCCACTAGACGGAAAATATTCCAACCAAGCTTCACCACCAAAAAAGGAGGGTTGTCGTTTGGTTTGGGACTAGGGTTATCAATAGTGAAACGCATTGTTTCTGGGTATGGTGGGAATGTCGTACTCAAAAGTGACAATGAAAGAACAATATTTAGAATTAAATTACCCACGGAGAGCGATTATGGAGAAGCTTAATATCATTTGTGTCGATGATCAAAGGGAAGTATTAAGTGCGATACTGCAAGATCTTCAACCACTCACTTCTTGGTTGAATATTGAAGATTGTGAATCGGCTTATGAAGTATTGGATCTAATGGATGAGTTTGACGAACAAGGTGAGCATATTGCGCTACTGATGTCAGATCATGTGATGCCAGGAAAGACAGGAGTCGAATTATTAACCGAGGTCGCAGCAGATTCCAGATTTAAGAAAACAAAGAAAATTCTGTTAACAGGGCAAGCAACACACACAGATACGATCAATGCGATTAACACTGCAGGTGTAAATAGGTATTTTGAGAAACCGTGGAATGCAAAAGAGCTGGTAGATTGTGTTCGCACTTTAGTGACAGAATTCATCTTTGAAGTAGGTCTAGATTATAAAGACTATCACAACGAATTAGATCAGAAAATAGTACTAGCAAAACTGAGATAAGTGAATAATGCCCAAATAACTTTAACGGCGGCTATTAAAGTGTTTGGGTATTAATCGATGATATTAAAATGGCCAATAAGCTTGTCATCAGCATTCAATATTTGTCCTTGAGAAGATTCTTCATCATAAATAAAATTGAGATGAAGAGTGTCTAAATTGCAATTTATCTGACTTAATATATGACGTGTCAATATGTCACTATTAAGTTGATGAATAGTCGCATTCCAAGAGCAATGTTTAATATTAAAATGAATATTCATAGTGAGCGTAATTTTTGTGTTGCTTTAGATTTAGCAAACCAAAAACGCTTTCTACCAGTTGTACGAGACATAGTAGATCTCCTTTGTAAAAATGAAAATATTACATAGATAGAAATAGGATTGTCAAAACGGTTTATGCAAAAATGGCTGAATGTTCGAACGGGATAAGCAGAGGGAACGGAGCAGAAGTTTGAGCGATAACGTTGATAACTATAATTTATAATCTAGGTAAAAATAAGAGCGCTGGCGTGGTGCCAACGCTCACACATTCATGCGAAATTATTCAGCACGTACGTTAGCAGCTTGAGGACCTTTAGCACCTTGTTCTACAACAAAAGATACTTTTTGGCCTTCTGCTAAAGTTTTGAAACCTTCAGAAGCGATAGCGCGGAAGTGTACGAATACATCTGGACCGCCGTTGCTTTGAGAAATGAAACCAAAACCTTTAGTTTCGTTGAACCATTTTACAGTGCCAGTAGTAGTGTTAGACATGTTATGTCCCTTATAAAAATAAAAAATTTTAAAATACAGGTGTTGCTTTGAGACGAATTATTTAAATGAGACCATGAAACTAGAGGACACTTTGAATTGAATCTGAAAGGGAACTTTGGCTTACTTGTTACATTAATAACCCTGTTCAACAGAGCGGACACATAATCGCATGGTCCTCAATCAAAGTAAAGCATTTATTTTAAAATAATTGAGCATTAGGAATCTGAGCAGGTTATTCGTGATTTTTGTTACTTTTCAAACCATTTTTAGTCAACATTATCAGTGATAAGGCTCTGCCTATCTTTGGGGTTTTTGTCTTTTATTTTTAATATCAATCAGTTATGTTTCATGTGTTTTTAATTTCTATAATTTGTGTGGCTATTTATTTTCTATTTTATCAATTTATAGGAAAGGTGACATAGGTCACGCCTGTTCCTTGTCTAAATTGACTACTGTCAAGTTGACATCCCTCTTTGGGGGTATGATTTCCTTATGGAATACGATGCGCATCACATAAATGCAACGTGTTCTGTCAAAACCACATCCGTTGAGATTTGTGAGGAATAATGAATATTAAAAAAAGAATGATAGTGGGAGTTCTTGCTATTGGGGTGCTGCTCGGTTGGTTAAGCCTTGGAGGGACTCATGTCATCTTAGAAAAAACGTCGAGTACGGAATTTTGTCTCTCTTGTCATACTATGCAAGCACCCTTTCAGGAGTATCAAGGCTCGGTACACTTCAGCAATGCCAAAGGCATCCGTGCAGAATGTGCTGATTGCCATATCCCCACTGATACTATGGATTATTTAGTCACTAAAATCAGGGCGTCCAAAGATATCTATCATGAGTTCATTACCAAGAAGATCAGCACACCTGAAAAGTATGAAGCGCATCGAGCCGAGATGGCTGAAACTGTCTGGGCGCAATTAAAAGCGAACGATTCTGCGACCTGTCGTTCATGTCACAGTGAAGATGCGATGGAGATTTACGACCAAACGGCGCAAGCACAAAAAATGCATCAGTACGGTATCGACAATAATCAAACCTGTATTGATTGCCATAAAGGTGTGGCGCACATGCTTCCTGAAGTCAAAATGGACAGCCAAGCATTAGCCCATTTGGTCGAAGAGGCAAAGTTAACCCCTGTGGGCACTTCTATTGTTTATGCGATGCAATCTACGCCCATTTCTGATTTCGGAACGATCAATCCAGCGACGCCGCTGAAAGTATTGAATGAAAGCGATGGCAAGCGCACCGTTGAATTGAGTGGTTATCAGATGCAAGGTGCAGAACAAGTCTTGTATATGGGTGAAGGTAAGCGTGCTGTGATTGCTATGTTAACTGAAGCAGGGCAAAAAGCATTGAGCGTAAAAGAGTATAACGAAGATGCCTACGGAAATCAGTGGCGTCAAGTAACACTTGCCGGGGACATCGACATGCCAGTGTTGAGTAAAATGGATTCGCTTTGGGCATACGCTGAGCAATTGGACAATGTTTACTGTTCAACATGTCATGCCAAAATTCCGAGTAACCATTTTACGGTTAACGCGTGGCCTTCTGTGGCAAAAAGTATGGGGGACCGTACCTCTATTTCCGCAGAGGATCTAGAAATCCTCACGAAATATTTCCAATACAATGCGAAAGATGTTGTTGCCCAATAAAAAATGAAATAAGGATTCAGTGATGACTACTCTCACACGTCGAAGTTTTCTAAAAAGCGCTGGTGCAACTGCAGGTGCGGTCGCTATTTTTTCGGTTAAACCCATGCCAGTTCTCGCTTCCGCACCGCGAGGAGCTGGTGTACTGACTGCTGGGCGTTGGGGCGCTATGCTGGTTGAAGTTAAGGATGGGAAAATTATTTCCTCCAAGAATGCATTGCCGCAAACCGTACCCAATAGTCTACAAACCTCAGCGCCAGATCAAGTGCATACTCAAGCTCGGGTCAAATACCCGATGGTGCGTAAAGGTTTTCTAGCCAATCCCCATATGCCAGATGGTAAACGAGGAGACGATGAGTTCGTCCGCGTTAGTTGGGAAAAAGCGCTGCAATTAATCCATCAACAGCATGCTCGTATTCGCACTGCCTATGGAGCCGAGTCAATTTTTGCGGGCTCTTACGGCTGGCGATCCAGTGGGATTTTACATAAAGCCCAAACCCTACTGCAACGCTATATGAGTATGGCGGGAGGCTATTCGGGTCATTTAGGTGATTATTCTACGGGTGCGGCACAGGTCATCATGCCTTACGTTGTAGGCTCGATAGAAGTGTATGAACAACAAACAACTTACCCTGTTGTGCTTGAAAGTAGTGATGTTGTGGTACTTTGGGGGCTCAACCCTATTAATACACTGAAAATAGCATGGAGCAGTACCGACGGCGCGGGGCTTGAGTTCTTTAATCAACTCAAACATTCTAAAAAAACCATTATCGCTATCGATCCTATGCGTTCGGAAACCATCGAATTTTTTGGTGAAAACGCTCAGTGGATTGCACCGCATCCTGGTACTGACGTTGCGATGATGTTGGGGATCGCCCACTCATTAGTTGAAAAGGGCCAACATAACCTCGAATTTTTGAATAAATACACTGCTGGTTACGACAAATTTGAAGCTTATCTGCTAGGTCATTCTGATGGTACGCCAAAGACAGCACAATGGGCTGAGGCAATTTGTGGCGTTCCTGCCAAACAACTAGAGCTATTGGCTGATATTTTTAGCCAAAATAGAACTATGATCATGGCTGGTTGGGGAATCCAACGTCAGCAATATGGTGAACAAAAACACTGGATGCTTGTCACTCTGGCTGCAATGCTAGGGCAGATCGGTTTACCCGGTGGTGGGTTTGGTTTTTCATATCACTACTCCAATGGCGGTAACCCAACGCGGACTGCGGGTGTTTTACCTGCTATATCAGCGGCTATTGATGGTGGTTCATCTGCGGGTAATGATTGGGCCGTTTCTGGAGCAGTAAATAGTTTTCCTGTGGCTCGTATTGTTGAAGCGTTGGAAAACCCATCCGGTCAATATCAACACAACGGGCATGAGAAAACATTTCCTAACATCAAAATGATCTGGTGGGCGGGCGGTGCAAACTTTACTCATCACCAAGATACCAACCGTTTGATTAAAGCGTGGCAAAAGCCGGAACTCATCGTTATCTCTGAGCCTTATTGGACTGCGGCCGCAAAACACGCTGATATTGTACTGCCCATCACGACGTCATTTGAGCGTAATGATCTCACCATGACAGGGGATTATAGCAATCAACATTTAGTGCCGATGAAACAAGCAATTGAGCCTCAATTTGAAGCGCGAAATGATTTTGATGTATTTGCTGATATGGCGGAGCTGTTAAAACCGGGCGGACGTGCAGTGTATACGGAAAATAAATCCGAAATGGAATGGTTGGCTGGTTTCTATAAAGGAGCTCAAGCTATCGGTCGCCAGAATCGGATTGCAATGCCTAACTTCAGCTATTTTTGGAAACAAAATCAGCTCATTGAGATGAAATGGAACGAAGCGAACGCGAAGTTTGTGCGTTATTCCTCTTTCAGAGAGGATCCTATCCTGAACCCTCTTGGTACACCAAGTGGCAAGATTGAGATCTTCTCCAAAACCATCGAAGGCTCCAAATATAGCGATTGCCCGCCACATCCTATGTGGATGCCGCCAACGGAGTGGGTAGGGAATGCTCAAGCCGATGAACTGCAATTGATGACATCACATGCGGCTCATCGTCTCCATAGCCAGTTAAACTATGCGGCACTACGCGAGCAATATGCGATAGCAAACCGTGAACCGATCTGGATTCATCCAGAAGATGCAAAAGTTCGAGGGATCAAAGATGGCGATCTTGTCCGTGCTTATAATCAACGTGGTCAAGTCTTAGTTGGCGCGCTGATCACGGATGGAATTAAGCAAGGTTCGGTCTGTATTCATGAAGGGGCATGGCCTGATTTTGATAAACCTCATGGTTTATGTAAAAACGGAGGATGCAACGTACTGACCGCTGACATACCTACTTCAAGGTTAGCCAATGGCTGTGCTGGTAACTCTTCAATTGTGAAAATAGAGAAATATGCAGGAGAGCCACTTCCTCTAACCGCATTCACTCCGCCCAAAGGCGCGTAAAAGCAAAAAGGCCACTAGATGAGAGTGGCCTTTACTTTTTAATCAGAGAGTCGTAGTCAGTGAGTAATATCAGCTCGCCGCGATTTTGTTTGTTCTACGAGGTCTATTTTGTCCAGCCGATCCGCTTCTCGTGGGTTGGTTTGCACTTGGTTTGTTGCTGTTTGAACGAGTGGAATTGGCCGCTTTCGGCTTTCTGTCATTAGTTTTGGTATTCGCGCTTATGCTGTGACCTTTTGCTACATCACCAGAGCGCTGTCCGTCATTATGTTCTGGTTTGTTCTTTTTCGGCTTTTTCGCTTTAATCGGTTGTAGCGAAGGAGATGCCGGTAATTTGTTCACTGGCGCAAAGCCTTCAAACTCAATTCGTTCCAGTAAATTTTGGGTAAGGCGCTCAATGGCAAACATGTCTTTTGCTTCATCGGCGCAGACCAAAGAGATCGCATTTCCTTCAGCGCCTGCGCGGCCTGTACGGCCAATTCGGTGAACATAATCTTCAGGGACGTTAGGCAATTCAAAGTTTACCACTTGTGGTAATTGGTCAATATCAATGCCGCGAGCGGCAATATCCGTTGCTACTAAAATGCGGATCTCACCACTTTTAAAATTGGCCAATGCCTTAGTACGTGCGCCTTGACTTTTGTTGCCATGAATAGCGGCGGCGCTGATGCCACTGCCTTCAAGTTGTGCGGTTAAGCGATTCGCGCCGTGTTTAGTTCGTGTAAATACCAACGCTTGTTGCCAATTATTTTCTTTGATTAGTTGAATCAATAGTGCTGGTTTTTTCGCTTTATCTACAGGATGTACCCACTGTTTGACGGTTTTGGCGGTACTATTGCGTGGCGTAACCGAAATCTCGACTGGGTTGTTAACTAACCCTTTCGCAAGTTGGCGAATTTCATCAGAGAAAGTGGCCGAAAAGAGTAGGTTTTGACGTTTTGCTGGCAGCAGTGCAAGGATCTTTTTAATGTCACGAATGAAGCCCATGTCTAACATGCGATCCGCTTCGTCTAAGGCCAAAATTTCTAATTGGTTAAATTTAATCGCATTTTGGTTGTATAAATCCAGCAGTCGACCCGGTGTCGCGACCAAAATATCTACCCCACGACGCATTTTCATCATCTGTGGGTTAACTTTCACACCGCCGAAAATAACTTCAGAGCGTAGTGGAAGGTTTTGCCCGTAAGTTGCCACGTTGTCGGCAACTTGCGCGGCTAATTCACGTGTCGGCGTCAGAATTAATGCACGCACTTGGTTGGGGCCTACTTTTGGGCCTTTAACTAATAGATCCAAAATGGGCAGGGTAAATCCTGCGGTTTTTCCGGTACCTGTCTGGGCCGCTGCCATTACATCTTTGCCTTCAAGAACGGCTGGAATAGCTTGCGCCTGAATTGGCGATGGTGTTTCGTAACCTTGAGAAGCAACGGCTTTCAGGATGGCATGGGATAAACCCAGAGAGGCAAAACTCATTAAAATGTCTCGATATGTAAATAAGGAAGTGATCCGCATCACGTTGCGGAAAGGCGCAAGCATACAGTAGTCACAGCAAAAGTGCTACGGAATGTCTCTGTTTGCCACTTGTCAGTAACAAATAGTGCGTATTTTCTTCCGAGAACATTAGAATTATTAATTTTAATGTAACCGGTTACATTTTTCCGATAATCGTTTATGATGTCACGCAAAGTAGCAAAGCGATGATGTATTTCTATACAACCTGTCCACATGGCATGAAATAGCATATTAGATCGACATAAGGGTACATTGAGTCAGCAAATGAAGACGAGGTAGATGACGATGGCAACGAATGGTTTTCCAAAAGATTTTTTATGGGGTGGGGCTGTAGCAGCACATCAAGTTGAAGGTGGATGGAACCAAGGTGGAAAAGGAGTCAGCATTGTCGATGTGCTCTCAAAAGGAGCGCATGAAGTACCTAGGGTGATGACCTCAGGTGTGGATGCAAATTATTTCTATCCTAATCATGAAGCCGTTGATTTTTATAGTCATTACAAAGGTGACATTGCACTTTTTGCTGAGATGGGTTTTAAATGTTTTAGAACCTCAATTGCTTGGACTCGTATTTTTCCACAAGGTGACGAAGTCTCGCCCAATGAAGCAGGGCTACAATTTTATGATGATCTTTTTGATGAATTGCTGAAATACGGCATTGAGCCAGTTATTACGCTTTCGCATTTTGAGATGCCATTCCACCTTGTACAACAATACGGGGGATGGGCAAATCGCAAGCTTGTGGATTTCTTCGTTAACTTTAGTCAAGTGGTGATGGAGCGTTATAAACAGAAAGTGAAATACTGGATTACCTTCAATGAGATCAATAACCAGCGAAATTGGGAATTCCCACTGTTTGGCTACTGTAACTCAGGGGTGATCTTCACTGAACATGACAACCCAGAGCAGGTGATGTACCAAGTTATGCATCACCAATTTATTGCCAGTGCTTTAGTGGTCGATCTTGGTCATAAGATCAACCCTCAATTTCAAATGGGTAGCATGATTCATATGATGCCGCTTTATCCCGCGTCGTGTCGTCCAGAAGATATGATCCGCTCTCAAGAAATGATGAGAGAGAAGTACTTGTTCAGCGATGTGCAAGTTCGTGGCTATTACCCAAGCTATATTTGGTGTGAATGGGAGCGAAAATCGATAACCGTTGATATGCTCGATGGCGATGAAGCGATACTGCGTAAGGGTTGTGCCGACTACCTTGCGATCAGCTATTACATGACGAATATTGTCTCTGATGATCGCAACGCTGAAGGCGAAACAACCAGTTTATTCAAACAAAGTCGCTTAAACCCTTATCTCACCGCGTCTGATTGGGGATGGCAAATTGACCCGGTAGGGCTTCGCTACGCGCTTTCTGAACTGTATGAACGCTACCAGAAACCGATTTTTATTGTCGAAAATGGTTTTGGGGCGATCGATGAAGTCGATGAGCAAGGCCAAGTGCAAGATGATTATCGGATTGAGTATTTACAAGCACATATACGAGAAGTGAAGAAGGCCATTGCTATAGACGGCGTTGATGTCATGGGCTACACCCCTTGGGGCTGCATCGATTGTGTGTCGTTCACCACTGGTGAATATAAAAAACGTTACGGTTTCATCTATGTAGACAAACACGATGATGGTTCTGGTTCAATGGCTCGCAGTAAAAAGAAAAGCTTTTACTGGTATCAGTCTGTGATCAAAACCAATGGCGAACAATTATAAACGTAGAATAACAATAATAATTGTTGATTGAGAACGTTCATCCAGCTTAGGAAATTAGGTAAACTCCCTCGGCTTCCAAGAGTCGGGGGTTTTTATTAGGAGTCACCATGGCGACAATCAATGACGTTTGTAAAGCTGCGGGCGTGTCTAAAGCCACCGTATCGCGCGTACTCAATCAAACTGGCCAAGTAAAAGCAAGTACGCGAGAAGCCGTTTTACAAGCCATGTCCACCTTGGGTTATCAACCTAATGTGTTGGCGCAAGCATTAGCCACAAACAGTGCAAATGCGATTGGGCTGATACTTCCTCAGTTTCAAGGGAGTTATTTTGGCAGCTTATTGCATCAAGCAGCACAAGGTGCCGAGCAAGCACGTAAGACCTTACTTGTCATGGACAGTCACGATAATGCGACAGGCGAATTAGCAGCAGTGCGCTCATTGCTCACTCAGCGTTGTGACGCCATCATGCTTTACAGCCGCCATTTGTCGAATCATGAGCTGGCATCATTGCAATCTGATGTTTCAGTGCCACTGATTGTACTCAATCGAACCTTGGAAGAAGTCGGTTTGCATAGTTTTGGTTTTGAGCAGCATCAAGCCGCTTCTTTAGCGATTAATCACTTGCTTGAACTTGACCATCGCCGCATTGCTTGCATCACTAGCCCTTTGGACAGTGATACAGGACAACAGCGATTTGCTGCTTATCAGTCAGGCTTGCAGCAGGCTGGTATTGAGCTCAATCACACGCTCGTTGTTGAAGGTGATAATTCTATGCTGGCGGGTTATGCCGCGGTTCAACGGTTATTAGAACAACAGAGTGAGTTCAGCGCTATTTTTGCCTGTAACGATGATATGGCACTAGGAGCAATGCGCGCACTTTACGAACGTGCCATTTTGGTACCCAATCAGGTCTCTGTGATGGGGATTGATGATGAGCCTGCGGCTGCGTATTCGGTGCCCAATCTCTCAACAATATCGCTTCCTATTGAGCAACTGACGAAGGATGCAGTAGCCTTGGCCCTACAATTGGCTGAAGGGAAGGGCTCGGATGATGCCAAGATACATCGCTATCTAGGTAAGCTGGTGCTTCGAGAATCAACGTGCGCACCCGCAGATTAATGACTCATTGAAATAATGAGCATTTATTTTAATTAACTGTATAAATCCACAGTTAATTGCTTGACATTATGTCACTCTTTACTAAGCTGTATGTATGTACAGTGAAGTTGGAGGTGAAATATGTTGTGGGAAACGCTAGAACGAGTTAACCGCCTTCGCCAAGAAGCGTTAGCCAACCCAGACTTTGTCCAATCCGCGCAAGACCATGAAGAGACATTGAAGCAGGTCGAGCAATACTTTGAACCAACGAAACGACGCAAGGCAGCAAAACGTGCAAAAACCCTTGCAGATATTTATCAACAGACTGAATTTGGTGAAAATCCATCTGGTGTTCAACATTAGTCAGTGTTTGACATGAGCCAATGTTGAACATGCATTAGTAAAAATGGTTTAGCTTGCAAAGAGCTGCTTGATGCGCAGCTCTTTTTCGTTTCCTTCCTTAAGGCTGAGCGTTTGTCTTTATTCGGCTCAGTTCATTCAGCCAGTTGATAAATAGTACAGTTTAAGTGAGATTTATCGTCTGATCTAAAGGCGATTGTCCGCATTTGGTTGGGGAGCAAAAAGAAGCTGGAGTCAGAAAATTGTAGTACGTTTTCATGTTCTAGGTGAACGTAAAGTGCAGGTCGGTCAGTGGTCAAACAGAGACTGCCCGCACGATATTCACACAATATGCGGGCCGATTTTAAGGGCAAGCGTTTGGGTACATCCGGCAGCCAAAAATTATCCCGCTGGCCATCTGTACTGACAAAGTAGATCGCTCCTTTTTCTGGTGTGAAATCCTTTATTGTGTGTTGCCACACGATTTGGTTACTCTCTTGGGGCAGTCGTTCATTGATTGACCAATGCTTTCGCAATTCTCCTTCCCATCCAAACCAATATATGTCACCCACAAGGTATTGCTCACCGGGCGCATCATTAATGGCTCTCAGTGATAGGTGTTTCTCATCTTCAGAAAAACAGGCCAAAAGCGGGTTATAAAACCGTTTGGCGTGATAATGTAATTGCTTCCAGCGTCCAGAATACTCAATGCTTGACCAAGACGCGACGGGCCAGTTGTCATTGAGTTGCCAATATAATATGCCACGGCAAATCGGTGAGGTTGCCCGCCACGCTTCGACAGCCGTTTTAATTGCCATGGCTTGCTGAACTTGGCTCAAATAAAGCATCTGCTGGAAGCCATTCGGGAAACGGAAATAGCGAGTAAACATTTCGGTGATGATGCTATTACCACGACCATTCTTTTGGTGATGTTCAAAATGAGGCGCACTGATATTCCAGTCGCTTCCTGGGATAATCTGCTTCACTTCACTAAATGAAGGCCAAGACTGATAACCGAATTCTGAACAAAATCGTGGGGATATTGAATGGTAAGCGTCAAAGGATTTACCTGAATGCCACACATCCCAAAAATGCATGTCACCTTTATTATCATCATGCCAAGCGTCACCAAAATCTAATTCACCATTGCAAGGTGAGCTTGCCCAAAAACGGCGACTTGGATCTTGTTCATTGACGAGGATTTCTAAAAAACGATTGAGTCGGTCGTAATTGACTAGGTATTTTTCACGGTTTTCTCGAGATTCTGGATACCAAGTTAATGAACCAATCACCTCATTATCACCACACCAAATGGCAAGGCAAGCATGGTGCTTCAAACGTTGTATTTGTTGTGTGACTTCTTGCTTTACCTCTTCTAAGAAACTCGGTGTTGAAGGGTATTGTGCGCAGGAAAACATCAGATCTTGCCAGACTAATAATCCGAGTTGGTCGCAAAGTTGATAAAAATGATCGTGTTCATAATCACCTCCTCCCCACACACGAATCATATTCATGTGAGCTTCTTGTGCGGCTCGTAACAGCTGTTGATAACGGGAAAAATTGACTTTGCTTGGCATGGCGTCCATTGGTATCCAATTCGCGCCCTTCACTGATATCGAGACCTCATTCACGATAAAGGTCATTTCACTGCCGATGGAATCTTGCTCAGTGCGCAACGTGAGACGTCTTAAGCCAACTTGGCGATTGATCTGCTGCTGTGCCATGGCAATAGACAGTGTGTATAAATAAGGGTCACCGTAACCGTTTGGCCACCAGAGATGCGGATGGTGGACATCAATATCCACACTGCTTTGGTTGCAAAAAGCCTCACTATCGATCGTAATAGTTTGATCGCCAAAAGTAAGTGTGATGGGTGTGGAGAGCGATTCGCTATGCCGTATTCTTACGTGCAGCGTAACGTGTGTTAAAGCATGCCAAACTTGTTCAATATCCACACCCAGCAGTGAATATTCTTGTACCGTTTTTAATTGCATTGGTGCAAAAATACCACAAACAGCAAGGCATATACCCCAATCCCAACCACTGTGGCATTGAGGTTTTCGCACTGTGTTCATGTGAGGAAGTTGATTATTCCCTTGCGCCCACGGAATGGGAAAGGGCAGCTCATCGGCTCTTTGCTTGGCTACCGAAGCGGCAGGTTCAAATCGCCATTCAAAATGATTTACACCAATTTGCAGATAAGGGCGAATATTAACGGTATAGGTTTGAAAAGCATTATGGCACTGTAAAACCTTCTGTCCGTTGATCCATAGATCAGCAAACGTATCGACCTTATTCAGCTCCAGTAAGTGGTTTGGGCACTGAAGGTCTGCCGCATTTAAAGTGATCGCTTTTGTTAATACCCAATGACATAAACCAGCCCACTGAACCTGAGATTCATTGGATGCATAATAGGGATGAGGGATCAAACCCGCTTGCAGTAATGCATGATACTGGTCGCCGGGCAGTGTCATCGTGATTTGGATATCGGGATACTCGGGTGAGCTCAATCGCCATTCACCGTTTAAATCAAACATAAATCCACCTCAAAAAATACGATTTATAAGGGCTAAATGAGCTGATTTAACCATGCACTATGAAATAAAAATGTGCATGGGTGGCAGGCTCAAAAGTTGTGCGAAGTTTTTAGATTAAGTTGCGAAGCAGTCAATAATTATGATTTTCTTGACTTTAATTTGACGTCACTAAGCTTGACGAGCGGCTTGTTTTAACTTGTTTTGTCTTGGCACATCTTGAAACAATTTGTTGTGAAAGTGTCCGCTTGTGGCGGTTTATATAAAGAATCATTTTGGAAATGGTGCTGAAAGGTGTATAAATGCCGCATTCAAACAGAGAGAGAAAATATGATGAAAATCGACAAGCTAGAAAATAAAAACCGCCGTATCCGTAAGAAACTGTTTTTAGGTGAATTTGCGATCCTCGGTTTTGAAGTTAGCTGTACAACGTCTATCAAAGACTTTGAACAATACGATCTCTTCGTTGATGAGTTTATTGATTACGTTGATAACATCGGTCTTTGTTTCGGTGGTGGTGGATTAGAGATCTTTGACGGCTTTGTGTGCGCAGCCGATCGCTACCGTTCAGCAACAGAAGAAGATAAAGCGTTGGTTGTAAAATGGTTAGAAAATCGTGCTGAAGTGAGCAAAGTTGTTGCTGGTGAATTAGTGGATGCCAATTACGCTTAATTGCTCTTCTATTCTACGTTATTCAGCCAGTGCTTTTCATTTGCGATGTCTGACAAAAAAGCCTGAGTGAAACCACTCAGGCTTTTTTATTACGCTAAATTTTATTACGTTAAAAATCAGCATGTTTAACAAAGTAAGGATTGTTGAATTTATTGGCGTGACCAACAATTGAAACCACTAAACGGTTCCATAGCGCTTTATCAAAAGGTTCTTTAGGAATGGCAGGATAAAGTGTTTCGACCTCTTCTCTGGCAAAGGCCATAAACTCTTTCTTTTTCCTCTTGTTATACTCTTGGGCGACATTATTGTAGTTGTGGATCCACTCTTTCTTAAAGCGAAGCAAGGCGGGCTCGGCTTTTTCTAAAGGTAGTCGAGAGAGATAAACGCGCTTATACGAGATTTTGCGATCAATCATCGTTCGCATACTGGTTTGAATGTAGGTACCGTGCTGCGTAATGGAAATATCGCTCTCATCAAACAGATTCACACACCAGCCCTTAGGCCAAAAGTCAGCCTGTTTATACTGATTATTTCTAGCGGTTAATACTTGATGAAGCACTAAATCAGAAGTGCCTTTAAAGGTTTGCTGCCATGTGGCTATGCGAATTTGCAATGAACCAGGCAAGCGATAGACATTGGTAAACTTATCTTCGTTCATGACTTCTACAGTAATTGGTTGAATAAAATACAATTTTTGAATGCCATTTGAGTGCAGGGAATGCACCTCAAAGACGAAAGCCAAACGACGTGTCGATTATTTTATGACACATAAAATTATGTGCAGAGTACTCAGCTAATGATTTCAATTATAAGTATAAAAAGTGAGCGAGGTGGATTTTACAAGGTTTGCATTAAAATGCGAGCTTAAGTTGGCGTTAAATCTAATAATGAACAGCGATTATTTGCCTTATCTTGCAAAATTTGACTTTCTAGGTAGAGATAACTCGTTGTATTGCCTAGTCTAGCTAATAGAACTTCACAACTCGAGACCAATCATGGAGATCAAGTACCAGCAGTGGCAGCATAAGCTATACATGAAAGTGCTCAAATTGGCCGCAGCGATTCTGCCCATCTCCAAGCCAACCTTGTTTATTGGTAAAGAATCGCTCAAGCAACTCTGTTATTCGGTTTCTTTGATGGGTATTGAACGCGTGCTTGTCGTAACAGACCAAGGCATTGAAAAGCTTGGTTATGTAAAAAAACTGACCTTTGAGTTTGAGCGCGTTGGTGTCAGTTGTGTGGTGTTTAACCATGTATTGCCTGATCCTACTTATGATCAAGTTGAAGCCGGCCTCCATCAGTATCGATTGGAGAAGTGCCAAGGCGTTGTCGCTATTGGTGGCGGCTCTTCAATCGATTGTGCAAAAGTGATCGCCGCTTGTGCTACTAACCGCAAGTCGATCAAACGTTTAGTGGGGTTGTTAAAAGTATGGAAAACACCTGCGCCGCTGTTTGTGATCCCAACCACGGCAGGAACGGGCTCTGAAGTGACCGTCATTGCGGTGGTTTCTGACCCTCAAACTCAGCAAAAAACACCGATTACTGACCCGAAACTTGTGCCACTTATTGCAGCGTTAGATCCGATGCTGATGATGGCCTTGCCTACTCATATTACTGCGCAAACGGGGTTGGATGCACTCACGCATGCAGTGGAAGCCTTTATATCGCGTAATGCTACGCCAGAGACTGATCGCTATGCCATCGCTGCGGTTAAACTGATCCACGATAACTTGGAAAAAGCGGCGTTCTTTGGCCAAAATTTGACGGCGAGACAAAACATGGCACTGGCCTCTTATTACGCTGGACTTGCTTTTACCAAAGCCAGTTTAGGGTATACACATGCCATCGCCCATGCTGTTGGGGCGAAATACCATTTCCCGCATGGCTTAGCGAATGCGGTTGTGTTGCCACATGTATTGGAATACTCCAAAGAGGCGGCGAAAGATAAGCTGGCTAAACTGGCTGACGTACTCAAAATAACCGATCCACATTTGACCGATTCAATGAAAGCGGACGCCTTCATTGGGTATGTGAAAGAGCTCAATCACACACTGCATATACCTACACAGTTACAGGGGCTCATGCCAGAGCATATTCCAGAATTGGCCAAACAAGCTTTTCGTGAAGCGTTTTGGAATTATCCTGCGCCAAAATACATGCAGCAAACGGATTGTGAAGCGATTTTTAGGAAATTGTAATCTACATTCAGCGTTATCTTTGACCGCTCTCGTCATCATAGCAACGAGAGTGGTCAAATTAGGTCGATTCATTTTTTAAGCAGTATCAACCCACTTGGCAGAGTATCACCGAAGACACGTTTGGATTCTGTGTCAGACAGGTCATGCACTTCATTAACTAAAGTAAACCAAGTTTCTGGAACCTTACTCTGCTTTATCTTGGCTAAAACGAGCTGACGAACATCATCGCTAATATCAAAAAGACGATCTCCTGTCTTGCGACACATCATTACCGCGGCAAAGGCAATCATCGGTTCTTTTTGCCAGTTTTGATCAAGCAACTTCGGTAACCATTGTTCCACTTGCGCTCTTGGGATGACTGAATGTTGACTACCATACAGTAGCGTCCGAGAGGCTAACCGCCCAAGGGCCCACCAGTGTGCTTGTTCACATTGAGTTTGATTAATCGCTTTGTTCAAAAACCACGTGGCAAGTAAGACTTTATCTTCCACTTCTAGATGTTCCAGCGAAGCGGCAAGCCGCACCATGGCTTCGTACCCTTTGTCGTGCGCTTCTTGAGCTGATTTTGGATTTTTGATTGCGCTAGGGTGAAGATACTTAGCGATATCCGCTAGAATCGTTTCTTGTTGCTCCTGCCTCAGTCCGCCAGCAATACGCCGCCAAAATACCCACCAATCGCTCCAGCCTTGATGATTTTGGAATTGAATACCTTGTTGATACAGATTCCACATCTGTTCCATACGCCAAGGATCAGTTGGGTCGCCAAATCCTGGTCGCAGGGCAAATCCAGCCAGACGCAACCAGTTTTTCTCGTGTTGCTCTGAGCGACGTCGACGTTTACGACCTTGAGAAAATGCATCAAAGAGCGGTCGTAGCGTGGTGAAATCCCATTCATCACGTGGCCCTAAAAGCTTATCTAAATCTTTGCCAAGCGTTTTTATGGCTTGGTTATCAGAGGCTTTTTTATTGCCACTATAAAGGTGTGTGATGAGCGAAATCGCCTCTGACAAGCGAGGATGACGTTGGATTTCACTGTCTGACTCACTGTGCTTGCGAACTTCAAACTCAAGTTGCCATCGGTTTTTTTCGTCCTCAACACTGACACATTCAATCTTGAGCGTGCCGACTTCAGTTAATTGACAAGCCAGTTGAACTTCCACTCGTTGCTTTTGGTTAGCATGCAATAGAGCAGCATCATTTCCTTTTAACGCCGTTATATAAGGAGGCAGTGGCGTAAAAAGCTCATGTTCAACAGCCAATAACAGACCATTTTGAACGCGGCGATCAGCAAACATATCATGGGTTGAGGTCAGGATGTTGAAGCGTACTGGTTCACCTAACGTCAGTGAAAATCGACGGCTGGTTAAGCGTATCTCTTGTCCTTCTTCGGTGCCTTTAGCCAAGACACACAGAGCATGTCCCGCACTGTTTTTTTCAGGCAGGTGTAAAAAATAAGAGCGTGCCGATCCACCGCCGATTTTAAGCTGTGCACCTTGGCGAGCTTTACCATACGCGACAGCACCGAGTGCGACTGCCCAATCAGGGTGAGGATTATCAAGCAGGGTGATCGGTGAACCGCGCCAATCGGTCAACAATTGAGTGATGCGCTTTGTGATAAGCTCACTATTAAATACGCCGCCATTAAGTAGTAATCCAACTGGAATGGCCGTTGCGTTTGACTCTTGCTTGAGCGCAAGGCGAGAAACGGCTTGGTGTTCAGCTAAAAATTCAGCAATGTGTTTACTCACGGCAGGGTCGGCTGCGTAGGGCAAACCGAATTCCACTACTGCACTGCGGCGTTTATTTGGACGTTCTTGTACCGAGCAAAGTGGGAAAAAGCCTTCCAGTGCAATGTCATGCACCTCTTGTTTCGTCAGGGAAATGCTTTTTGCTGCGCCTAATAGCTTTGAACCACTGCCAAGGAGCGTAATTTTTAGCTGCTCTGGGGCTTGGTTTGATAAGAATTGCTCTTTGACTTGGCGAGTTTGCTGAATTAGTTTGCTCAAACTGGTGGCGGTTAATTTTTTCGAACCGTCAAAGCGTTGCTCAGCTAGATGAGCTAATGCTAAATCAAGGTTGTCACCTCCGAGCATTAAGTGCTCGCCCACGCCAATTCGGTCAAGAGAAAGTTGGCTGTCTGCGCTGTGTTTCGCTTCAATTAAACTGAGGTCTGTCGTACCACCGCCCACATCACAAACCAAGATCAAAGGGAGTGATTGCAGTTGCTGTGAGGCACAATGGCGGTGACGTGCGTACCAGTCATAGCAAACGGCTTGTGGCTCTTCAAGTAGTACAATTGAGCTTAAGCCAGCCAGTGTTGCAGCTTCGATGGTGAGCTTACGAGCCGTTTCATCAAATGACGCCGGTACGGTGATAATGACATTTTGATCTTCAAGTCGATGACTTGGATGACGGTAATTCCATGCTTGCCGGATGTGATTGAGATAACTGGCGCTGGCAATCACAGGGGAAACTTTCGCCACATCGTGAGCGCCTGCCCACGGTAAGATGGCTTGCTTGCGATCAACCCCTTGGTGGGAGAGCCAACTTTTCGCGCTGGATACTTGTCGCCCTTCTACTTTTGCACCTAAATCTCTTGCCCATTGGCCAATAATTACTTCTTTGCTATCGCCCATAACCGGTTCAATTTGCCAAGGGAGCGATAGGGCATCAGGTGCGATCTGTCCGTCGGCAGGGTGATAACGAAATGACGGAAGGAGTGGTTTTCGAACCACTTCACCGGGGCCAATCAATTGGTCGACCTCAAAAAGATGCACGGGTGAGTCTTCTAACGATTCGGTGATTTCACAAAATGCCACCACAGTATTGGTGGTGCCTAAATCGATACCGACGAGAAAGCGAGGAGAAGACATGGAGGCTCCTGAATTTCAAAAACGGCATCCGAAGATGCCGTGTGGGGATTATTGAGTGACTTGAGGATCTTCACGCACATCGAACTCAACGTGCCATGTTTGGCCGTTGTCGGTCGCAATGGCTTCTAAGTGAAGTGTCCCGAGCTCTGTGATCGTTGAGGCTAAGTGAACCGGAACGACTTCGCCTTGTCGACGTCCTTCAGAAACAGGTAAGGTGACGTGGATCTCGGGCAGCTCTACAAGTTCTTCTGGAGCCCAATAATCTAAGTGCATGCCAGCTTCGTCATCGCGGCGTATTGTTGAACCAAAGAATTGAAAATGTACAGGCTCACCAATGACTAATCCAAACTCTTGGCTTGGTACGCGGACACTGCTTCCTTCTTCCATGCCAAATGGAGCGACGCACAAGGCTTCCATCGGCGGTGTGATCCCCGGAATGGCAGGCATAGCACTTTCAATACCGACGTAATAACTCGAGGCAATGCCACCGCGAATACGCACACCTTGTCCACGACGAACTGCGCCGTAATACGCTGCGCCACATGCGACAGCTAAATCAAGGTCTAAGCCTGTTAAGCGCTTCATCTGTGGTGCTCCCACAGTGCTCAACCAAGCATTAATAGTGCTGAGAAGACGGTTTGCTAATAAATCGGATTTTAACACGCCACCGTTTAGTAAGATGGCGGTCGGTTTGATAAAATCCATCTCCGGAGCTTCGCCCATACCGGGCATGCCAGCAAATGGGTTATCATTCAGAGCGGATTTTTCTAGAGCGGATATGTCGCCACCCATTGCATGGGCTTGTTTTGTCAAGAACGCGGCGATATGGCGGGTAATTCCAGCGTCTTGCGCGTAGGGAAGGCCCATTTGCGTTAATGCGCCACGTGCTTTTTGTATGGGATGATCAGTGATATTCACTTGTGGGAAAAAACCATCGACCAAGGTTTGTTGCACTTCTTGTTGAGTCAATTCGGTTTTAAGCGTTGTACCGAGCAGTTTTGAACCGCGACTTGGTACCACAATCGGTACGGAATGTAGGGCACTGTCATTAAGAAGCGCCTCTTTGGCATCTCGGCAAGCGTGCGTCATCGCTTGTACTTGCCAAGGGGCTAATTCTTTACCTTCTTGCGCCAATTTCATTTTTAAACGGTAAGCAAGGGCAAGGTCCATGTTGTCGCCGCCGAGCAAAATGTGCTCACCAACCGCAATCCGATTGAGCGTTAAGTTACCAGCGTCTTCAGTCACTTCCACTAAGGATAAATCAGTGGTTCCCCCACCAATATCAACCACGAGAACAATGTCACCCACCTTGACTTCATCGCGCCACGCATCGTGGCTATTATCTATCCAACTGTATAAAGCCGCTTGTGGCTCTTCAAGCAGCGTTAATTGCTCAAAACCAACGTTGCGTGCTGCTTCAGCGGTTAAATCTCGGGCGGCTGGATCAAATGAAGCGGGTACTGTTAACGTGACATCTTGTGTGGCTAAGGGGAAGTCAGGGTGAGCGTGATCCCAAGCGCTTTTTAAATGCTCTAGATAATACTCAGTGGCTTTTAATGGAGAGATCTTTTCCACTTCATCGCTGCTACCCACGGGTAAAAATGCATCACGTCGATTGACGCCACCATGACATAGCCATGATTTGGCACTGGCGACTAAACGAATCGGTGTCTTACTGCCAAGGTTGCGCGCAATGGCTCCGACTAAGGCTTTTGGCTCGGCCGACCAAGGCAAAACGCGTGCGGCAGGGCTCATCTCATGTTCATGAGGCTGGTATAAAAACGAGCCTAATTGATGACGGCTTTCAACCGTACCGGGCGCGGTAAGTTGAGGGATGCTCATTACTGAAACGCGAGCGTTTTCATCCTGTGTATCAACATAAGAGAGCACGCAATGTGTTGTGCCTAAGTCAATACCAATACTAAATTTTGGCGCTGTCTGTTCCATTACAATTCAACCTCGGCAGGTGCGATGATTGAAGCATCATACTGTTCAGCCAATTTAGGCAAAGTGATAGCTGTTGCTTTCCAGCCTTTATGGACTAAGGTGCCATTAAAGGGTGCTGAACCCGTCACATTACCCGTTAAGCGAACTTCTTGCGGGTTGAAACCGGCTTCAATGGTAATTCGGCTCTCTTCATCTTCGCCGCGAATAGGCGTGAGCTGAATGTAATCTTGTAGGACTTTTTTACCACCGGCGTGGATCACGCGCGCCGCAGCTCCAACTTCCTCATCTGAAAAAGCGGTGACATCTTCATTTAAGAAGTCAATCAGACGAGCTTCTTGCTGCATTAACGACAAAAGTTGTAGGGCGGAATCGGTTGGCGCTGTCGCTAATTTAGATTCGACTTCAACTACGCGCTCAATCACTTTTTCTACTTCTACGATTTTTCGACTTCAACAATCGTTTCAACCAGCTTTTCGACTTCGACAATTTTCTCGACAGGTTTTTCAACAACTTTCTCAACGACTTTTGATTTGCGTGATACCGCAATGAGAAGTAGCAAAAGGCTTGATGCACTGAGCCCAGCATGCAGCATATCAAAGGTGGTAGGGATCATATTTAAATCGAAGTTCATCACAATTCTCTTTACACAATGAAGTAGGCGTGGGAATTCTCGTGAGCCTACGGTGAATAGACTTAAAAATAGGGGCGCAGCTTACCATATTCAAGGCGAATACAGGATAGAAAGTCCGCATCATCACGTTTAAGCTAAAGCGATTGCTTGCGTTTTGAGCAGTATCAATCATTAATTCTCTATTCTGGTTCAACTTTAAGATTAATTGGTTAATAAATTGGTGACTGGCTATTGATTTACCTACTTTTATAAGAGTAATTTGAGTCCTGAGTCCTGAGTCCTGAGTCCTGAGTCCTGAGCCACGGAGAGGCTGTTATGTTAGAGAGCGACAAAAAGGTGATCTACCCTTTATGTATTTCAATTATTACCTTAATGATGACAGCGTCAGTCATCTCATTACTCTACATTAATCAAAAGAATCATATTGTCATGTTGTTTGATAGCCACGCTGAACATCAAGCAAGCATATTAGACACGTTGGTTGGAAATGATGTCAGTTTTATTGGTTCGGCTGCCAATTTTTTGCATGCTACCGAGGGGGGTAATGTGCAAGGATTTGACGTTTTTGCCCATGGGGTTATGTCAACATCCTACAGCCTTATCGGTTTGCAATGGTTAGCGAAAGTAACGAAAGATGATGCTGACGAATTTGTAACATTAATGAGGGATCGTTTGCCTCAATTTGAGTTATTTACAGTACCTAAAGCGGGTCAAAAGGTGATTGGATTTTCTGAAGAGAATGAACAACCCGTTTATGTTCTGAGTGATATTTATCCTCAAACCAAAAGTAACCTTGAATTGCTCGGTTTCTATTCGCTACGCCCTCGCTTTCAAAGAATTGCTGCACATATTGAGAGTACGGGGCTACCTGCTATATCCGATAAGGTCCGCCTATTGCAAGATGGCATAGAAGCACACCACAAAAAGGATGGACTATTGGTATATCATCCCGTTTTCAACTACAACAAACAGGAAATGATTGGTGTGGTAGTGGGTGTTATTCGACTCTCTACTTATTTTGATGGATTGGTGAGCCGCACGGCATCCGATCATCGATTGTATATGAAAGTAACCGATCTCGGATTTGATGCCGAAGATGATCCGATTCTATTCCAAAGCCCAGATTGGGATTCAATCAAAGGCATAGAAATAGAGAAACGCTTATCTCTGCCTAACCGTGATTGGAAAATTGATTTTAAGTTCTCAGAACCAATAGCGAGCAACATACAGTGGATTTTAGTAGCGCTCAGCGTCGGTGGTTTAATTATTTCGATCTTGTTAGGTTATGTTGTCTATTTGTTGATGAGAGAAAAACTTCATCTTAGCGAGATGCTAGAAGAACGTACTGAAGAACTGCGCTTTTTAGCGGACCACGATAGTTTGACTGGGTTGTATAACCGACGTGCATTCGGACGTTTACTGCAAGAGAACGTCTTACAGAAAAAAGCTTTTTCGTTGGTAATGTTCGATGTCGATGATTTTAAACTGATTAATGACAACCATAGCCACATTGCAGGCGATGAGATGCTAATACATATCACAACGGTTATTTCACGTCATATGGGAAATAATGATGTTTTAGCTCGGTTAGGTGGGGACGAATTTTGCATTATTTGTGAATTGTCAGAACTTCAACCTTTGCAGTGTTATTTAGAAACGTTACGAGCGGCTGTTGAATCAACTGGATATGAGTTCATGGATGAGGTGCTGTATTGCACGCTCAGTATTGGGGCGGCGATCAATCATACTTATGATCAAGAGTCTTTATTACATTTGGCAGACAGCAAGTTATACGAAAGCAAAGAAAATGGTCGCAACCGAGTTTCAATCGCCCAATAACTGTCCGAACGAAAGGGCGAGAGTCGAGTTTTTGAGAGGAGTCGAGTAAGATAACGTTCTTTGACTACTTATATCTAAAGGATACGCCTGAACAATGAACTATAACCGAGTTGTCTGCTTCGATTTAGAAATGTGCTGCTGGAATGAAAATGGGGTTGGGACAACGGGTGAAATCATTGAAGTGGGTTTAGCTGAAATTGATGTGCAGTTGGGCACGATTGTGAAGCGTGCTCAATATTATGTCAGGCCAGAGCAAGACGAAATTTCGCTGTTTTGTAGTGAGTTAACCGGGATAACTCCGCGTAAAATTGAAAAACAGGGGCGACCACTCGCGGGTGTCATTCAATCAATGGTCAAGAACTTTGGCGGCCCAAACAAGATTTATGTTTCGTGGGGGCGTGATGACCAAATTTTAGCTAAAGAGTGTGAGCAGAAGGGGATCGTTATGCCTTTTAGCGAGTTCATCAACCTAGCAACGCTCTACCGTATTCAGCAGAGAATGAAAGAAAAACGTATTGGTCACCGCGCCGCACAAGAAGTGCAAGGTATTGAGTGGGAAGGGCGACAGCACTCCGCTTATGTTGATGCCTACAACCTTGCGAAATTGGCGTTAACGATGTTGTAATCCGCTCTATTTTTGAGCGGAAAGTTTAGCGCGGATAAATTCACTGTGGTCGACATACAATAATTCTGCCGCTTTGCGGATCACCGCCTCTTCGAGTGGGTCTATCTCACCGTCCGCGTGCGCCACTTGCCACATCGCCTTGATAAGTTCATATCGCGTATCTTGCGAGAGCTCGCGTAATTGTGAAGTGAAATCATACAATGAAGCTGACTGTTTGACGCTTTGTTCTGCCCGAATGAGCAGTTCCGTGGTTTCTGTATCATCTAACGCTAATAGTCGTTTAACTAATTGAAACTTAGCGTCATTTTCTCGTGTGTCAATTTGATGATCGGCTCCTGCCACTTCTCTGAGCAAACAAGCAATCGCTAGGTTGGGGTTAGTGTTGGAGCGCTGGCCTAAATATTCTCCGTCCAAGAGTTGCTTGAATAGCGATGTAATGGCATTAAACATAAAAAAACCTACTGAAAATTTCGAGTCATTATTGTTTAAATAGTGGCGTATTGAGCAAAACACAAGTCAGAATAAAGTGAGATTCTAAATATCACGAGATTCATCTTCATCGTTTTCGTGATAAAAATCATTCGGATCTTGAGGAACGCTAGGGTCTTCTAGTATTTCAATGACTTCTGAACTTGAGTATTCATGCCCCATCAGGAAAAGCGCTAACATGGCATCGGCTTTGGATTTATTGTCCGCTTTTTCTAGCAAAATTTCTTCAAAGCGTCGTCGTATCATGGCAATCTCATGTTCAACAAAACCGCGACCTTCTTCCTCTCCTTCACCTTCTTCGGGCGCATTATCAAACTCCAGAAACAGAAAATGGCCGTCCAATTGTGTGTCAATAAGACGTTCAGGCAACCAAGCCTCACCCATCACCAATTCTGGATCGGTGTTATCGGGTAGTGAATCGAGTATGTGTTTCAGTTCAGATGCTTTCACAGTTTTATCGTTTCAGTGATCATGTCGCTATTGTAGCGGCGATTTTCTTATAAACATAAGAAATCCTGATCCGATTGCCCAATTTTAAATCGCTTAATCATACGAACGATGGCAAAACATACCGGAATCGAGGAGGAAGCGAATAAATGCTCGCCGTTTGTGAAAGGATAACTGATTGCAGGTGCGTTGATTATGCTACAATCCGCTCAGTTTTATGTAATGAAATGAATAGGAAATGCTTTGACCTCGTCACAGCCCAATCAACACAAGTCAATGAACGCTAGCAGCAACAGTGCGGCATCTCTGCGCAATGCATTGAAAGAATGCATGATGCGTGATCGTTTTCGTCTGAGTAAACGCATCTCTGGTGCGAGCAAAATAAAAAATGAGCAAGCCAAACATGCCGTTTTTGATCAAATTGCGCTCGATATTGCTCAGTCAATGATGGTGGCGCAGCAGCGTTTCAACAACCGCGTTACCATCGACTACCCTGATTTATTGCCCGTAAGCCAAAAACGCGATGATATCGCCAAAGCGATTGCTGAAAACCAAGTGGTAATTGTGGCGGGTGAAACAGGGTCAGGCAAAACGACTCAGTTACCCAAAATTTGCGCAGAACTTGGGCGCGGTAAATATGGCCTGATTGGCCATACGCAACCACGTCGCCTTGCTGCGCGTTCGGTCGCGAGCCGAATAGCGCAAGAGATGGAAACAGAACTGGGTGGCTTTGTTGGCTATAAAGTTCGTTTTAACGATCAAATTTCCGAGCAGACTCAGATCAAATTGATGACTGACGGGATATTGTTGGCCGAAATCCAGCATGATCGTTTTCTCAATCAGTACGACACCATCATTATCGATGAAGCGCATGAGCGCAGCTTAAATATCGATTTTATCTTAGGTTATTTGAAAGAACTGCTGCCGCGTCGTCCGGATCTCAAAGTCATCATTACTTCGGCCACCATCGATCCTGAACGCTTCTCTAACCATTTTAGTGGCGCGCCTATCATTGAAGTGTCGGGTCGTACTTATCCGGTCGATACGCGTTATCGACCACTGCTTGGTGAAGAGGAAGCAGACCGCGATCAACTTGAAGGTATTTTTGAAGCCGTCGATGAACTCTGTGCTGAAGGGCTTGGCGATATTCTGATCTTCATGAATGGTGAACGAGAAATTCGTGATACGGCCGATGCGCTCAGTAAACGTAACTTACGTGATACTGAAATTGTGCCGCTTTATGCACGATTATCCGCCGGAGAGCAGAATAAAATCTTTCAGCCCCATATAGGGCGGCGCATTGTTTTAGCCACCAACGTGGCAGAAACATCCCTTACCGTTCCGGGTATCAAATATGTCATTGACCCAGGTACGGCGCGTATCAGCCGTTATAGCTACCGCACCAAAGTCCAACGTTTGCCGATTGAACCAATTTCTCAAGCGAGTGCAAATCAGCGTAAAGGACGTTGTGGCCGTGTTGAAGAAGGGATCTGCATACGCCTCTATTCCGAAGAGGATTTTCTTTCACGCCCAGAATTTACCGATCCGGAAATACTGCGTACCAACTTAGCCTCGGTTATTTTACAAATGACCGCACTTGGGCTGGGTGATATTGAAGCATTCCCGTTTGTGGAAGCGCCGGATAAACGCAACATTCAAGATGGTGTGCGTTTGCTTGAAGAGCTTGGTGCGATTGTTCCTGATACCAATAAAAATGGTCACGACAGCAAAAAGCAGTTGACGGATATGGGGCGCAAATTAGCACGCTTGCCGATTGATCCCCGTTTGGCGCGTATGGTGCTCGAAGCGCCAAAGCTTGGCTGCGTAAAAGAGCTGATGGTGATTGCCGCTGCACTTTCGATTCAAGACCCACGTGAACGCCCATCAGATAAGCAACAAGCCTCAGATGAGAAACATCGCCGATTTTTTGATGAAGAGTCCGATTTCCTGAGCCTAGTGAATTTGTGGAACCACATTCAAACTGAGCAAAAAGCGTTAAGCAGCAGCCAATTTCGTAAGCAGTGCAAACAAGATTACCTCAATTATTTGCGGGTACGCGAATGGCAGGATGTCTACTTCCAAATTCACCAATCGATGCGTGAAATGGATTACAAATTGAACGACGAACCGGGCAATTACCAAAGTATCCACAGTGCAATTTTGGTGGGTTTACTGTCGCACATCGGTATCAAAGACCAAGAGAAAAATGAATACCAAGGGGCTCGTAACGCCCGCTTTAATATCTTTCCCGCTTCTGGTCTGTTTAAAAAGCAGCCCAAGTGGGTGATGGTCGCCGAATTGGTGGAAACCTCTAAACTGTGGGGGCGTATTGCAGCTAAAATCCAGCCTGAATGGGTGGAACCGCTGGCACAGCATTTGATCAAGCGTAGCTACAGCGAACCGCATTGGTCAAAAAAACAAGCCGCCGTCATGGCCTATGAAAAAGTGATGTTATATGGCATTCCTATTGTGCCTAAACGTTTGATTAACTACAGCACCATTGACGAGCCATTGTGTCGTGAGATTTTCATTCGCAGTGCATTAGTTGAAGGTGATTGGGAAACCAAACACGCATTTTTCAAGCAAAATCGTCGCTTATTACTTGAAGTCGAGGAGCTTGAGCATAAATCTCGCCGCCGCGATATTTTGATTGATGATGAACAGCTTTTCGAGTTCTACGATCAGCGAGTCGCAACGGATGTGGTCTCTGGGCGTCATTTTGATGCGTGGTGGCGAAAAGTCAGCAAAGCCACCCCAGATCTACTCAACTTTGAAAAAGAGATGCTATTTAAAGGTGATGCTAGCCACATCACTGATTTAGATTATCCCAACTTTTGGCATCAAAACGGTATTAAGCTGAAGCTCAGCTATCAATTTGAACCTGGCGTGGATAGTGACGGTGTCACGGTGCATTTACCATTGCCGATCCTAAATCAAATTGAGCCGACAGGGTTTGATTGGCAGATCCCCGGGTTACGTCATGAATTGGTTGTCAGCCTCATCAAGTCTTTGCCTAAAACACTGCGCAAAAACTTTGTACCGGCACCTAACTATGCGGATGCGTTTTTAGCTCGTGTCACACCGATGGAATTGCCTTTATTGGATGCGATGGAAAAAGAGTTAAGACGCATGACGGGCGTCGAGGTGAAGCGTGAAGATTGGAAGTTAGAGCAAGTTCCGGATCATTTAAAAATCACTTTTCGCGCGGTGGATCATAAAAATCGCAAACTCAACGAGCATAAAGATTTATATCAGCTGAAAGAGAGTTTGAAAGAGAAAGTACAAGAAACACTCTCTCAAGTGGCAGACGATGATATTGAACAGCAAGGTCTGCATACGTGGAGCTTTGGTGAATTACCGAAAGTGTACCAACAAAAGCGCGGCGGTTTCGAGGTTAAAGCCTATCCAGCGTTAGTAGATAGTAAAGAGAGTGTTGAAATTAAGCTTTTTGAGACCGAGCAAGAACAACTCAATGCAATGAAAGCAGGGCAAAGGCGTCTGATTTTGCTGAACGTTCCTTCACCGATTAAATATCTGCACACCAATTTACCGAACAAATCAAAATTGGGGCTCTACTTTAACCCGTATGGCAAAGTACTGGACCTGATTGATGACTGTATTGCTTGTGGGATTGATAAGTTAATTGAGCAGCAAGGCGGTTTAGTGTGGGAGCCGGAGCAGTTTGAGGCACTGAAAGAGTTTGTGCGCGCTGAATTGGGCGATACTGTGGTCGATATCGCCCAACAAGTGGAGACGATCCTTACCACGGCATTCAACATTAATAAAAAGCTGAAAGGGAAAATCGATTTTACGATGGCTTTTGCGTTATCGGATATCAAAGCGCAGATCGAAGGTTTGATCTTTAAAGGCTTTGCCACCGAATGCGGCTGGAAGCGTTTGCCGGATATTCTGCGTTACATGCGCGCGATTGAACGTCGGATGGAGAAGTTACCCATTGATCCAAATAAGGATCGTTTGCACATGTTGAAAATTGAAGCGGTAACTAATGATTACAAAGCGCTACTAAACAAGATACCTCGTGGTGCAGAAGTACCTGAAAATGTTAAAGAGATCCGTTGGATGATTGAAGAGCTTCGCGTGAGTTTATTTGCTCAGCAACTTGGCACTCCTTATCCAGTTTCAGATAAACGTATAAAAAATGCGATTGATGCTTGTTAGGTATAAGATTTGCATCTAACCAACAGTTCACTATAATTTGACGCTATGTGGCAATCGGTCGCCGTTTTGAGGCCACTGCCAAATTAAATAAAGAAGGTTCATCATGAAAAAGACTTTAATCGCACTGGCGCTGATCAGTACATCTTCAATGGCGTTTGCTGACTCTTGGATTTATGGCGGCGCATCGGTAGGTCAATCGGATTTGAATGGTAAAAGCGGTACTTCGTACAACATTCATGCCGGTACTGGTATTCTTCCTCTGATTGGCCTCGAAGCGGGTTACACCGACCATGGCAAATTTGAAGTCAGTGCCACGAATGAAATCGCGGCCTCTTCTGTTTATTTTGCGGTAAAGCCAAGCATTGATTTTGGCCCTCTGCATGTGTATGCCAAAGGTGGTTTGCATTCTTGGGATAAAAAATTAAACAGCAATAAAATAGATGATGGTTTTGACATCATGTACGGTGTAGGCGCTGAATACTTCCTGATGGGGCCCATTTCAGTTGGTGCAAGTTACATGAATTACACTCTGGGCGATGACGATATTGGTACGGTTTCATTCAACGCGACCTTCCACTTTCTTTAATCTAGTCACTCAACTGCTTTCAACCACTTCTTGCTCGTTAGTAGCAAGAAGTGGTTTTTTATTTGAGCAGTATGGTGTGGTGTTGTACATTCTCAAGTACGCCAGTAACTGAAAGCAAAGCGCGACCAGTGATTGATGATGTAGTCAATAAATGCCTGAGTTCGCTCAGGAAGAAAACGTCTCTGAGGGTGCAGCAAATAAACATCCGCTCCTTCAATCTGCCAATTAGGCAATAATGGCACTAATCGTTTCTCCTCTAACTCCTTATCAATTAATCCTTTAGGTAACCTTGCAATACCCATATTCATGAATGTGGCTTGTAAAATCGTATCAATTTCCTCAGAGCTAATACGTGCCTGAGGGATAAATTGAAAACGTTCTTTGCTTTGCTGATGTTCAAATATCCACGCTTGTTTGGTATTTAAAGTGAGTAGTGGCAGAGAAAGTAATTGCTCTGGATGTTTTAGCAGCAAAGAGGCCGAGTAGTCAGGACTTGTGCACAACACGGAAGGGTTATTAGCTAGTTTGCGCGCAACCCAATCGGATTGCGGTTGTGGACCAAAACGTAGCGCTATATCAAGGTCGTGCTGGGTATGATAATCCAGCCCTGCACCGACTTGAATACGAATGTTGACTTTAGGATGTTGCTGACAAAATTCCAGTGCTAATGGACTTAGCTGATGCCGAATGGGTAGGATTGGCGCGTTAATGACGATCTCGCCTCTAAACTCTTGTTTGGCTTTTAAAGCTTGTGCTTGTTTATCTTCTATTTGGCTAAATAGGTTGGCATAGGTTTCAAACAAATGCTCGCCTTCTTTCGTTAGTACCACTTCTTTACTGTTTCTGATCAGTAGAATGCTGCCAATATCTTGTTCCAACTACTGAATTCTGCGGCTCAAAGTGCTGGTGGACAAGGCTTTTTGTTTTGCTGCCAGCGTAAAATTGCCACATTTCACTACCGTTAAAAAGAGTGATAAATCATCAAGTTTCATCATTAATCCCATTTATGCAATAAGCCATCCCATTCTATCCTATTTTAGGATGTGCACTATTACGTTATCGTGTCGGTCGCGCATTCTAATCAAGTTCATATGAGGGGCACATGCCTACCGATTCAACTTATTCGGCTAATCCGAAAATTATTTTTGCCAGCGTTGCTTTAGTCATCGCTTTAGGCTCGCTTGAAAAAAGCATCGTTACCACACCATTGGCTCTTATTGGGCAAGATCTCTCGGCAGGACAAGCATTAACATGGGTGATTACTGCTTATCTATTAGCATCGACCGCTGTATTGCCCGTCTACGGTAAACTGAGCGACTTGTTCGGACGAGTTCGGATGCTAAATGTCAGTATCGTGATCTTTATGTTGGGTTCCGCGCTGTGTACCTTTGCTTTTGATCTACCCAGTTTAATTGGTGCCCGTGTGATTCAAGGGATTGGCGGTGGAGGCTTAATAGCTCTGGCATTTACCGTTATCGCCGATTCAATTCCTGCGCGCGAAGTGGGCAAGTACCAAGGTTATATTTCAGCGGTTTATGCGGTGTCCAGTATTGCAGGGCCACTGCTTGGCGGCTATTTTGCTGACTACCTCAGTTGGCGGTGGGTATTCGGTATTAATTTACCGTTAGGGTTGGTGGCACTTTACATGGTTAACCGCTATTTGAAGCATCTCAATAAACGCAGAGATAGTCGCTTTGATTGGGTGGGAGCAGCGTTACTCATGAGTGCGACGACTTTGCTGCTGTTATTACTTTCTTCACATTCATTTATCCCTACTGGCTGGGGTGCGTTTGCATTACTGGCGTGTTTAGTTGCTTTGGTGGTTGTTGAACGCAGAGTGAGTGATCCTATTTTACCGGCGCGTTTAGCACGTCTTCCGAATTATCTGACCGCGATTGTTCTTATTATGGGGTCGCAAATGCTGATGTTTGCGCTTTTGGTTTATTTGCCGCTGCAGTTTCAGTGGCAAAAAGGACTCACTCCGTCAGAAAGCGGTGCGATTATGGTGATCTTCATGGTCTGCATTACCTCTGGCGCTTATGTGGGTGGGAAGCTCATCGCGAAGTTTGGTCGTTATAAGATGTTAGTGATCGTCGGTTTTGCTTTAGCTATGGCTGCATTGTGGCAAGTTCATTACGATATGTGGGTGAAATTTGCATTGGGTTTTGCGGGTATAGGTATTGGTTTAACCTTACCGGCCTTAGGCGTTGTTGTACAAAGTGTCTTACCCGCACGTGATCGCGGCATTGGCATGTCACTGTTTAATTTTGGACGAGAACTCGGCGGAGCACTCGGTGTGGCGTTCTGTTCCGCGCTCTTTTATCTGAGAGTGCCGAGCGAAGTCATGGTTGCGGAACACGGTGCCGAACAGGCCGGCGTTTCCACTCAAGTATTATCACAAGGTTTTAGCTTGGTTTATATTGGCATGAGCGTACTAGCATTACTGGCGATGTTACTGACAGTATGGCGCTTGCGTAAAGATGCATTGATGAAAAGTTCATCATGAATTCCTGCGTGTTATTGAGCGTTAACTAAGTGTAAAAAAAGCAGCGATTTAAGCTGCTTTTTAAGTTTGGCGCTAAAGGTATCTATGCTTTAGGTGGACTTGGAAATATTGAGCGTTAAGCACATCCCCAGTCGCTTGTTTCACCAATTCATCGGTTGTTAATAAGCTACCTTTTTGCCAAATATTATCGGCAAGCCAAGTAAATATTGGTGATAAATCGCCACTGCGAATGGTGGCATCAACATCCACCGTTTTCTTCATCGCTGCCATAAACTGGGCAGCGTACATCGCACCAAGTGTATAACTTGGGAAATATCCGAAAGCGCCATCTGTCCAGTGGATGTCTTGCATACAGCCGTTTTGGTTATTTCCTTGGGTAGAAAGGCCGAGGTAAGCCTGCATTTTGTGATCCCATAGCTCAGGCACATCGGTATGTTTGATATGACCATTGATCAAATCACGTTCAATTTCATAACGTAAAATGACATGCGCTGGATAAGTCAACTCGTCGGCATCGACACGAATAAAACCTTTTTCAGCGCGAGTGTAGATCTTCTGGAAATTCGCTTGTGCAAATACTTTATCTTCACTACCTGAAAAATAGCGGGCGGCTAGGATGGCTAAGTGCTCAATAAAGGGTTCACTGCGCCCCATCTGCATTTCAAAAAAGAGCGATTGAGATTCATGAATACCCATCGAACGCGCTTCTCCTGCTGGTGTACCTGCAAGATGTTTAGGCAAGCCTTGCTCATAACGTGCGTGGCCGGTTTCATGGACAATGCCCATTAGAGACTGAATAAACTCCGACTCATTATAACGAGTGGTGATCCGAACATCGGTTGGAACACCGCCGCAAAAAGGGTGAACGCTTTCATCAAGGCGACCGTGTTTAAAATCAAACTGAAGCAGTTTCATGACTTCTAAGCCTAGCGCCTTTTGCTTTTCAGCAGGGTAATGGCCAGTTGGCATGATGATCTCTTCGGCGCGTTGCTTCTCTATGACTTGATCGATTAACGTTGGCAGCCAAGTTTTAACATCGCTGAAAACAGCGTCCAATGATTGAGTGGTTGTACCCGGTTCGTAAAGATCGAGCATCGCATCATAAGGCGTTAAACCTGTAGCATCAGCGCGGATCTGCGCTTCTTGCTGTGAGAGTGTGACCACCTCAGCCCAGTTTTTCTCAAAACCGACCCAATCATTGTTTTTGCGTTGGGTACGCCAAGCATGTTCACACTTTGAACCAGCAAGAGATTTCGCTTGCACCAAAGCTTCAGGCAGTACGTTTGCCTGCTGCCAGTGGCGTTTGAGTTCACGCAGAGTTGCTTTTTGCTCATCGTCCAATGGCTCATTTTGTGCTTTATCAAACCATTCAGCCAATTGAGGTTGAGTATGTAAACTATGAATATGAACGGACAATTGCGCCATCGCTTCTGATCGCGCTTGAGCGCCGCCAGCGGGCATTACTGCGGCTTGATCCCAGCCACAAATAGCCGCTAAATGATTGAAATGTGAAATTTTCTTAGAATGTTGAACTAATTGATTGAATGCATCCATGGAATTAGCCTTCCGTGACGTAAAAGAGGAGTTAGTGTAGCAACCATTAAGTGTCTAACCAAGGCCATCCAAATCAATCAAGGTGAAAGAGCGTGACCCAAACCGACAAAGCTGAGGGGATTTCATTATTTTATTATCCAGTGAAAACTGTTAAAGACTTTATAAAAGAGCTCAGGTATAAAAAGGCAAACGATGACATTTATTTTATACAAGGACGGGTATGTATATCCAAAACGTTGAAGCCTTTCTGATCGCAATTACTATATTAACGCTAACTCCAGGGCTAGATACGGCGCTGGTGATTCGTAACACATCACGAGCAGGGTTCACTGACGGCAGCATAACAAGTTTGGGTATTTGCATGGGGCTGTTTGTGCATGCGACCTTTTCCGCCGTCGGTATTTCGGCGATTTTGGCACAATCGGCCGAGCTGTTTCATGTGGTTAAAATGATCGGTGCGGCGTATTTAATTTGGCTGGGACTATCCAGCTTAAAAGCGTTGCTGAAAAATAGCCAAGGTATGCAGGTTACGGCCATTTCACACAGTGAATTTACACTGAAGCGCTCATTGCGTGAAGGCTTTCTTTCCAATGTATTAAACCCTAAAACGGCGGTATTTTATCTCGCATTTTTGCCGCAATTTATTAACCCAGAATATTCTCCGTTGTTGCAATCGCTTTTGATGGCCGCCATTCATTTTGTTATCGCTATGTGTTGGCAGTGCGGTTTAGCGGGTGCATTGAGCTTTGCAAAAAACTTACTCAAGAATGCGTCGTTTATGAAATGGATGGAAGGGACAACAGGTGTTGTGCTCGTTGCGCTTGGGGTGAAATTGCTACTAAAAGATGAAGCGGCTTAAGAAGTTGCTCTTTAGTCACCTAAAGTTGCCGATAAGCACTGCCACATGCTTATCGGCTGGCAAACGATTAATGTTGGGTTTGAGCATCACGCGTAAAAGGTGCTGACTGTTTTTCAAAAAACAGCTTGGTCTCTTCAAGCACAATATGACGTAATGCGATTAATCCGATCAGATTAGGGATAGCCATTAAACCGTTAACGATATCAGCAATAATCCAAATCATATCAAGGTGCAAGAATGCACCTGATGCTACCAAACCGATAAAAATCAGCTTATAAGGCATTACTGCTTTGGTGCCAAACAAAAACACCACGCAGCGCTCACCGTAATAGTTCCAGCCTAAAATCGTCGTAAAAGCAAAAAACATCAAACCAATGGAGACCATCATCGGGCCCAAGGTTTGCGCATTTAAGCCTACGGCAAATGCATAGGTTGTCATAGCGGCACCAGAAAAATCACTTTGCCATGCGCCAGTTAAGATCAGCGCAAGCCCGGTCATGGTGCAAATAATGATGGTGTCAAAGAAAGTACCAGTCATTGAAATCAACCCTTGTTTTACGCAAGAGTCAGTTTTCGCTGCCGCCGCGGCCATTGGCGCGCTGCCAAGACCAGATTCATTAGAAAATACACCGCGCGCAATCCCTGATTGAATCGCTAGCATGATGCTCGCTCCTAAGAAACCACCAGTAGCGGCTGTGGAAGTGAAGGCAGAAGTAATAACTAAACTGATGGCCGTGAGTAATTGATCGCTGTTGCTGATGATCACACTCAAACACGCAAGGATGTAAAAAAGGGCCATGGCAGGTACCACTTTCCCAGCCACTTTAGCAATTGATTGAATACCACCGACCGTGACAAATGCGACTAACAGCGTTAGAACCACTGCTGATATTTCGCGTGACACACCAAAAGAGATTTCAGTAGCATCTAAAATCGCGTTGACTTGTGGGAATGTACCAATGCCGAAACAAGCGACGCCGATGGCAAATAGGGCGAATAAAACCGCCAAAGTTCGCGAGCCCACGCCATATTGCAGGTAATACATCGGGCCACCAACCATTTGGCCTTTGTCATCCACTTGACGATACTTTACTGCCAGTAAACATTCAGCGTATTTGGTCGCCATACCAAACAGCGCGGCTAACCACATCCAAAATAGCGCGCCCGGCCCACCGAGCTTAATCGCTGTCGCTACGCCAACGATATTACCGGTTCCAATCGTCGCGGAAAGTGCGGTACATAAGGCGGCAAAGCTTGATACATCGCCTTGTTTACCGGCGTCTTTGTCTTTACTAAACACCATCTTAAGTGCGGTAGGTAAATGTCGAAATTGGATAAGACCGAGACGAAACGTAAAATAGATGCCTGTACCGACCAATAAAATTAAAAGTGGTGGTCCCCAGACAAAGTTGTCTATAGATTCAAGAATAGATTGCAGGTTGTTCATTAGTTCCCCTTAATAAAACGACAGTTAAGGAGAAGAGGGAAAGGGCAGTAATCTGAAAAGATCCCACAAAAAGATCACAGCAGGCCAGTGGTGAAGAAACCACACCTATTTATGATTGTAACTTTCCACTCCTCTGTCCTTTTGCCTGAGAGTTTCACCCCAAATAGGGTTTGCTCCTTCGGCGACCGATTAAACGGTTCTCTCCAGAGGTTCCTCCAACTACAGTCCTCGCCAGCTCTCATAAGAGAGAGCATTAGCACCTGAAAGATTTACTTCTTCGGCGAGCCTGTTTACTCATACTTTGAATAAACTAAGGCTACTCTCCTGCAGTCTTCATCGGAACTGATGATAAGTGCGCTTACCATCAAGGCGAGATATGTTACATAAAGCGTTTTTCAAGACAAGAAAAATTGTGCTTTTGATCTCAATTTGCTGCCGTTTGGTGGTTTGTTAACCATTTATAGACGTAAACGTAGGATGAGGGGTGAAAACTTTACGCTTGTTGTCGATTGTTCTACTTTTTTCTGACTTATCGCGTGTTATAAATGATATACACTACGTGAGAGGATAGGCTAATGACACGACTCATCACCATTATTTTATTGATCGCCATTGCTTTTATTTTTATTCGTTATCGTACCAACGAAAAGTTGCAAAAAGGTGTGGTGGTTTCTTTACTCACTGCTTTTGTCATTTATGCTGCCTCAATTGTGATTACTGAATTAACTCGCTGAGATAGATAGGAGCGAAAGAGTGAACAAACAGACGGACATTGATGCACAAGACGATGTCGTAGTGATTGAAGAACGAGACAAACGCACCTACGTCTACATCGCGTTAGCAGGGGTGTTGGGGTTAGCATTAGGTGGCTTAATCGGTTCAAGTATCACCACGAATAACTGGCAAAAAACATACCATCAGCTAGAAGAAAAATATGAACAGCTCACCCAAGATAAAAGCCAATTAGCTGAAAAAGTGCAATTAAAAGTCGCCAGTGTCGACGCTGAAGTAGCAAATAAACTTCAACAAGCATTAGAAGAGCAACAAAAGCAGTATCAGCAAGAGCTGGATCAAGCGCAAAGCCAATACCAAGCATTAATGGCAGAAAATAAAGCGCTGCAAGCGAAACTCAATACACAGGAAAATGCACTAGCGCAAGTTGAGAACAAAAATTCTAAATTAAATCGGCAAGCCGATATGCAGGCAACGATTTTTGAACGTTCACGCGAACTGTTCCAACGTGAATTGAAAATTAAGCAAGAGTTAGAAGCGCTGCAAAAAGAGAAAGAAACTTTAGTACCGAAGCTCAAAACGCTCAAAACCGATTGTGATGTCTACCTAGAAGGTAAGTCGTGGGATGCAAAATCAGACGCATGTGATAAGCAAGATGAAGCGAATTCAAGAATTAGCCAAATCGATCAGATGATCCAAGTTCACCGCATGGATTTAGAACAAATCAAAGCGTTAACGGAAAATATAGGCTTATAATTTATATAAATCCCACCAATGTGTCTTTAGCAGGCCTCGCGAAAATGAGGCCTGCTCTATCATCAGACTTACTAAGCTCAACACGCTATTTAAGCTCAACACGCTATTTTTAACTTCATGATTCAACTGTTTTGACCTAATACTTTGTTCATGTCTGTGGGCGTATAGAAATAGTATGTGCCTAATATCTTACTGGTTATTGTTTTGTCATTGAAGGTAACCTTCTCTCTTCAGGGCTAATGTAGATAAATTGTTACGCCGTGATATTTATCTTACTGATCGAGTGTTGGTGGTGAATTTATGATTAACGGATTACCCTGATTAAAAACTATTAATATTCAATGATATAATTTCAATCATCCCACGTAAAAACCACGTATTTTTTATCCTGCTGCTCATTAATAACTCTATGTAACAATTTCATTACATCTGCATCGTTTATTCATTGCCAAACCATTTTTAGTCATAGAGTTCATTTTTGCTGAAAATTACGCCATGTTCGCAATACTCAACACAAGCGTTAACAAAAAAGGAGCGCGAGATGACCTCAACATTTAACCCATTGGGAACAGACGGTTTTGAATTTGTGGAGTACACCGCGGCTGATCCCGCTGGAATCGCGCAGTTAAAAGAGCTGTTTACTTCTCTTGGCTTTGCTGAGATAGCCAAGCACCGCTCAAAAGAGGCGTGGTTATATCGTCAAGGGGATATTAATTTTATCGTTAACTCTCAACCCCATAGCCAAGCTGCAGCGTTTGCCAAAGTGCATGGACCTTCAGTGTGTGGGATGGCGTTTCGCGTTCATGATGCATCTGTCGCCATGCAGCATGTGCAGGCAAATGGCGGGCGAGAATACAAAACACAAATTGGCCCAATGGAACTGAGTATTCCTGCGATTTATGGAATTGGTGATAGCTTGCTCTATTTTGTCGATCGTTATGGTAGCCAGAGCATTTATGATGTGGATTTCAAGTTCTATGCCGATGCTAATCAACGAATGACCGACGCCAATGTTGGCTTGTTCGAAATTGACCACTTAACGCATAACGTTAAACAAGGTCATATGAACGTTTGGTCTGGCTTTTATGAGCGGATTGGTAACTTCCGTGAAATTCGCTATTTTGATATTGAAGGGAAGCTAACTGGGTTAGTTAGCCGTGCAATGACAGCGCCTTGCGGCAAAATTCGCATCCCAATCAATGAATCGTCTGACGATAAATCACAAATAGAAGAGTTTATTCGTGAATACAATGGTGAGGGGATCCAACACATCGCTTTATCAACTGATGATATCTACCAGACGGTACGTACTCTGCGCGAGCGAGGGATGGATTTCATGCCGACACCGGATACTTACTACGAAAAAGTCAGTGATCGAGTTGAAGGGCATCAAGAAGATGTTGATCAGTTAAAAGCGCTGCGGATCCTGATTGATGGCGCACCGATGAAAGATGGAATTTTGCTGCAAATATTTACTCAAACCGTCATTGGCCCAGTCTTTTTTGAGATCATTCAACGCAAAGGCAATGAAGGGTTCGGGGAAGGTAATTTCAAAGCGTTATTTGAGTCGATTGAAGAAGATCAAATTCGACGAGGAGTACTCAGCGATGCATAAATGGATCACATTTCCTCATCGAGAAGGGGTATGTTCAAACCAAGCTCATGCCGACTTCCCGCAAGAGGCCATCTATGAAAGAGAAGCAGGACGCAGTGGCTTTTTTGGCCCTGCGGCCCATTTCCATCACCAACATGCACCGACTGGGTGGAGTGAATGGCAAGGTGAGTTAAGGCCGAGAGCCTTTAATTTTAATTTGATCGAGCAAGCCAAACAAAGTTCACCGTGGAGCGTGCCGCATCTATTGCATAATGCACAATGTAAAGTCCGAGTATGGAAGCTGGCTCAAGCGATGGATCATTTAGTGCGTAACGCCGATGGGGATGAGCTGCTTTTCATTCATCAAGGAAGCGCTGATTTTTATTGCGATTACGGACACTTGAGCGTTTCACAAGGGGATTATGTGTTGATCCCGCGCTCAACCAATTGGCGGCTTGAGCCAAGTGAGCCGATGTTCATTCTAATGATAGAGAATACGGATGCGGCGTATGCTTTGCCAGAAAAAGGGCTAGTAGGGAACCACGCCATATTCGATCCTGCGGTTTTGCAAGTCCCGTCGATTAATCCAGAGTTTAAAGCGCAGTATTCAGAAAAGACCACCCAAGTTCATTTAAAACGCCATGAGAAAATCAGCGTCATTACTTATCCATTTAACCCATTGGATGCAGTAGGTTGGCACGGTGATCTTTCCGTGGTGAAACTCAACTGGCGAGACATTCGGCCGTTGATGTCGCACCGTTATCATTTGCCGCCCTCCGCTCACACAACCTTTGTTGGTCAAGGTTTTGTGGTCTGCACCTTTGTGCCTCGGCCGATAGAGAGTGACCCCGGCGCTTTAAAGGTTCCGTTTTATCATAACAATGATGATTACGATGAAGTGCTCTTCTACCATGCGGGTGATTTCTTTAGCCGCGATAATATTGAAGCTGGCATGGTCACTTTTCATCCTGCCGGGTTTACCCATGGCCCACATCCGAAAGCGTTCCAAACTGGGCAAGAGTATAAGAAAAAATTTACCGATGAAGTGGCAGTGATGATTGATACGCGGCATGCATTACACTTTAGTGAGGCGGCGCAGCAGGTTGAAAATCAACAGTACGTCTACAGTTGGAAGAGCGAATAAACGAATAAGAATAAGGAAGTGACATGAAGTTAGCTACGCTAAAAAACGGCACAAGAGATGGTTTATTGGTCGTGGTCAGCCATGACTTATCAAAATGCGTTGCTGTGCCTGAGATTGCCGAGCATTTACAGCAAGCCTTAGACCGTTGGCAGGAAACCGCACCGATGCTCAGCGAAATTTACACGGCTCTGAATGAAGGCGAATTGCTGCAAGAGATGCAGTTTGATCAAACCTTGTGTCATTCGCCGCTGCCTAGAGCGTATCAATGGGCCGACGGTTCTGCTTACGTCAACCATGTCGAGTTAGTACGAAAAGCACGAGGTGCGGAGATCCCTGAAAGCTTCTGGAGTGATCCGTTAATGTATCAAGGTGGTTCGGATGCTTTTCTTGGACCGCGTGATGATATTCAAATGCAAGATGAAGCATGGGGAATTGATTTTGAAGCCGAAGTGGCCGTGATCACTGATGATGTCAGAATGGGTGCAACCCCAAGTGAAGCGGCGCAAGCGATTCGATTGGTGATGTTGGTTAACGATGTATCGCTGCGTGGTTTGATCCCTCAAGAGCTTGCTAAAGGATTTGGTTTTTTTCAATCCAAACCGTCTTCAGCATTCTCTCCTGTCGCTGTGACACCCGATGAACTAGGCTGCCATTGGGACGGCGGAAAACTCAACCTTCCATTGCTATCAACCTATAACAATAAACCATTTGGTTGCCCCAATGCTGGCGTGGACATGACGTTTGAATTCCCACAGTTAATTGCTCACGCAGCAAAAACGCGCCCCTTGTGCGCGGGCACTATTATTGGCTCTGGCACGGTTTCTAATAAACAGGGAACCGATTTTGGCAGTGCGATTGCTGAAGGAGGTATCGGTTATTCATGCATTGCAGAAGTGCGGATGATTGAAACCATTCGGGACGGTAAACCAAGCACCGAATTTATGAAGTTTGGTGACAGGATAACGTTAGAAATGCGTGATGATAAAGGGAACAGCCTGTTTGGTCTAATCGATCAACGCGTGGTGAAAGGGTCATGAGTGGCCTCAAGTTATATGGGTATTGGCGCTCTTCAGCCGCTTACCGAGTACGAATCGCACTTCACCTCAAGGCGCTCGATTACCAGTCGATTGCTATCCATTTAGTTAAGGAGGGCGGAGTGCAACATTCCGCCGAGTTTAGCGCTCTCAACCCGAGTGAGTTAATTCCGGTACTGGAAGATAACGGGCATTGCATTACTCAGTCGTTAACCATCATCGAATATTTGGATGACCAGTATCCCCAAGTCCGTTTGGTTCCGCTATCAGGTAAAGAGAAATATCAGGTTAAAGCACTGGCGCAAGACATTGCTATTGATATTCATCCACTGAACAATCTACGAGTTTTACAATATTTAACGCGTGAACTGGACGTGGATGAAAGTCAAAAAGGAGACTGGTATCGGCATTGGATAGCTATCGGTTTTCATGCTTTGGAAAAGAAATTGGCGACAGTATCAGGGGAGTACTGTGTTGGTGATCAATTGAGCTTAGTGGATGTTTGTTTAGTACCACAAGTGTATAACGCAGAGCGCTTTAATCTTGATATGGCGCAGTTTCCGATCATCAAACGAATCACTGCTGAGCTTCGTGCTCATCCGGCGTTTATTGCCGCTGCACCTGAAAACCAGCCCGATGCTGAGAGTTAATCGATTAGCCAGCCTTGCGGCTGGCTTTTCTTTACGCTGTTTATTGAGCATTCGCCACTAAACTTGCATTGCTGTAATTGTTGTATCCATGCAGCAAAATAGAATAGCGGCCCGGTTGAGCATTGGAGAACTGACACGTTTCATTATTGCCACTGCGATAAGGACGGCAGTCGTATTGCTGTAGATCGGCATCAGTTTGATACTTAACGTATAAATCGGCATCGCCGCTTCCCCCTGACAATACAATACTCAAGTTGCCCGCTTCCTGCAGTTCGAATTGATACCAGGTTTTGCTATTTCTGCTGGCCGATAAACCGTCCACAGGTACGCCATTTTTCAGTTGATTGCTCGGTGTAGGCGGTGTTGAGGCGTTACCCATTTCAACCACATAAGCCAATCCAAGTTTAGTAAATTTCACCGCATGAAATCCTGTTGGGTCGGAATTTTGCAGAGTGTCTTGCGGGCTATGAATATTAGGGTTGTAATCATTAAATTTGGATTCAAAAGGCATCGCAGCTGGGTAACCAACCGCATGCCAAGAGGCATGATCAGAGCAGGCATAGCCACAGGTATCAAATCCATAGGTTAATGACGGTAAATATTCATCCAATAGTTGTGTCAAATACTGGGTAAAATTACTGTCGGTGTAATCGCTCATAAACACAATATCTTCGCGTGAACCTTGGTAGTTAGTCATGTCTAACTGCATCACAGACATTACTTTTTTACCTTCGGCTTTAAAACGATTGGCTAAGTCTTGTGAACCTCTAAGGCCCACTTCTTCAGCAGCGTAAGCCATGAAAGCGATGCTGCGTTTAGGACGAAAATTTTGCTCAGACAACAAACGGATGATTTCTGTCACGCCCGCGATACCTGATGCATCGTCGTCCGCACCCGGCGCAATACTGCTTTCGTTGGTTCGAGAACCAAGTGTCGAGTCTAAATGCCCGCCAATCACCACCCATTCGTCAGGTTTTTCAGAGCCTGTAATTGTGAGCATTACCGATTTCTGGTTGTAGCCTGAATGTGTGATTTGTTCTACTTTGCTTGCGGGCAGTGATGCAGAGAGTGAGCGCCAATGATCTGCAATCCAATTCGATGCTTGAGCACCAGTCGAGGTGGAATAAAAGCGATTTTTAAACTGGGTTAAGGTGGTGATGGTACTGGTGATTTGTTGCGCTGATACTGATGGCAACCAAGCGTTAACGGTGGTTTGCTGAGTGATCTCCGGTGCACTGAAAGCGTTTAGATTCAGAGGCATTGCGCTGACACTCATCGCACTTTGTGCAGAAGGGTGCACCATATAACCACCACATCGCTGATGATTTTCGTGCATTTCATGTGAAAGCGTCGCCAACTCGCTTACTGGTACTTGCCCAACCCATACTGATGTTTGATTAACAATGTTTTCCGGTAATAGGCTTTGGGCTCCAGAGCGAAGAGCCGTTTGCGTCGCGTCACCACCAATGGAAATCCACACCTTTTCTTCTGCATAAGCGGTACTGAAACAGCCTGCTAGCGCAATCGCCAATAACGTTTGTTTCTGATTCATTCTCTCCTCCCTTGAGTATTATTATCAACATGACGTTGACCATAAACCCTAGGCCAAAAATAGGAATAATGAGAACAATTCGTTTTATATTCAGTTGTTCATAACGGTTGTCACTAAACTATCAATAAGGTATTTCATCGACTGAAAAAAAGAAAAAAGCCAGCGAAAACTTCAGCTGGCTTAAAGGTTTTAACGCTGTACCCATACTGGATAAGTGAAGAAAATAAGGTGGGAAAAATTAAAGAGAAAGTGGAAGAGTACGGCCGTCCATAAGCGCCCGCTTAGATGATAGATCGCGCCGTAGCCAATACCAGCTAATGTGGCAAATAGCGCCAAAGTCACGCCGCCAGAAAAATGCGCAAGACCAAATAGGGTGCTAGCGAGCGCAATACCGAGCCATAGACCGAATTTTTCACTAACGGCTTTTTGTAAATAGCCCCGGAAAAATGCTTCTTCCACCACACAGGTTAAAAGCAAATTATTGAGAGCAAAGAGCCACCACCAAGTCGGTAAAGATAACTCGGGCTTAATCGCGCCAAGCGCCCATGCGACAAAAAGCAAAGCAAAAAGAGGAATCGACACTTTACCGATCGCGGCCCAACGAATGGTTTGATGGTTGCCAAGGAGTGGCGGCCAAGCGAGTAGCAAAGCAAAAAATATCATAGGTTTATCTAGGTTTAAGTAGAGACGAAAGGGGGCACTATTTGCACCAGCCACCACATTATCCAGCACTTTAGGGTTATTAAAACCAGGAATAGCATGCAGCAGCAGTGCAATTGCCCATAATAGCAACGCACCATGAGCAAACCATTTCCAGCGGCCTTTCAGTTGTGGAATGTAATAAGCACCACATAATCCAATGGCGACATACAGTAGGGCCATTAACGATAATCGGTCTGTGAACCATCCGCCCACTAACGACAGTGCTAGCAAGGCGAATGCTGGACGTAACTGCTTTTGAAAACTGAAGATAACGGCAAAAAGCAGCGGGATCCAAATCCATAACGATGAGTCAAGTATCATAGAGAGTACCTTAGGAAATCATCCATATTATGAGTGATGACAGAGTGGAAGAGTGGCGCATTATGAAGAATCATTCTCAATAAAGAGATTCTACCAGTCAGCTAAACGCTTGCAGGCTTACAAAAAGCACTGTGGATCGTCACTAAAAATGGCGTCAACCGAGTTGAGATGTTTGAACTTTTTCGGATTATTCACCGTGTAGCACCAAATTTGGTAACCCGCTTGATGTAACTCGGCAATGTGTTTTGCACTGATCCATTGATAGTTAAGGTTACAGCCAAAGGCGTCAATTTCGGCTAACACTTGCTTATCTTTACGCGTTAATCGCTCGCTCAACACCGCCAATTTATAACCCGGACAATGCTGATAAAGCTCGCGCATGATAGCGTGGTTAAAACTGGAGAGAACAATCTGTTCATTCGGTAATCCACATTGATCCAGTTGCGCTTTAAGCTGAGCAGCGACTTGAGCAACATCGTGTTTATCCACTTTGACTTCAATGTTTAAACCAAGGCTGTGCTGCTTTGCGAGTGTCAGCAACGTCTCTAATGTCATGATGGGTTCGCCTGCAAATTGAGGATCAAACCAACCGCCAAAGTCGAACTGTTGTAATTGCTCAAGCGTGTAAGAATCAATGCGCCCTTTGCCATTACTGCAACGATCAATGGTGTGATCGTGGCAAACAACCAATATATGATCTTGAGTCGGTTGCACATCCACTTCAACCCACTTTAGGCCTAAATCAATAGCGGCTTGCACACTCACTTGCGTATTTTCAGGGTAATGGCCGGCCACTCCGCGGTGGCCAATAATCATAGGCTTCATAGCGTTATCTCTACACAATTAAAACCGGCTCAGCATAGCGCGTGCCTTCTATTTTGTCTTCAAATTGATGGAATTGATGGAATTGATGGAATTGATGGAAATGAGAGACGACGCGCTTTGGACATCACTTTCGCTAATGCTATGCTTATCCAACATCAGGCAGGAGGTCTGATCTGTCAAGTAGGGATAACGGTGAAGCTACATACGATCAAAGGCTATATTCAGAATATGTATCTGGCTGAATATCCAGAACGATTATTATTGCTAGACGGTGCAAGTCGAGCAGACATACCTACGTTGCAGCACTTCATTGAGAATGAACTGAACCGTCCTTTTTCCCATCTGCATACCGTTGTGGTAACTCACATGCATCCAGATCACGCTGGGGCAGCTCATCAATTGCGTGCATTAACGGGTTGTAAAATCATCTCTGCCAATAAAGATCATGATTGGTATCGTGGTTTGGACGGATTTTGTATGCATCTAGCCGATCTTGCGCTTGCGCGTTTGATGGCGAATCGCCTAGGCCGCCCGCGGCAGAATTTATGGTATCCACGTGTCTTAAAGCCTGACATTAAGCTCAACGATGGCGACACTATTCCTCATTTTAACGAATGGCAAATCTTAGAAACTCCAGGGCATACCGACCGAGATTTGTCTGTCTACCATGCACAGCAAGGCATTGTGTATGTTGCCGATTTAATGGTTGAAGTGAAAAAGCAGTTGATTGCCCCTTTTCCTATTTTCCATCCCAATCAATATCGCCAGTCACTTGAACGGATCTTCAAGCTCAACCCAGAAACACTGCTTCTTGCACACGGCAAAGAGGGGCGTTTGAGCGAAAAAACCTACCAACACCTGCTAAATACCGCACCTATACGGCCCATCACACATTGGCGAGTGGTCAAAATAAAAGTCAAAAGTTTAATGAAGTCTGTTTGGCAATTTGGGGTCAGTAAAGGTAAATAAAGGGTAGGTGGCTTTAAAACTCATCAACAAAGAGTGTTCGCCGCATACTGTGGTTGTTTGCACCGGAAAAAATCGTTACAATGCGATCCTTGATGATAATGAGAGCTTTTATCAACAAGGTGATAACACTTCGTTGAAGGTAATGAATAACGTCTATGAATCTTTTAAAAATCAGCTTGTCCTTGGTGGCGACTACCAGTTTGTTCGCAGTAAATGCTTCTACACTCAGTGACGCGAATGCCATCCAAAATAAAACCAATTCGGCTTCAGTCGCCAGCCAACAGAACATCAATCACAGTTCTCAATCAGCGTTGCTGATGCAAGCTGATATCGATCAGTTAAAAGAAGAAGTGAAAAATCTCACTATTTATCGTAATCACTTGGCATCGCTGGTGGAAAACCAGAATCAGGAAGCGCAAAGTTTATCGTCACAAATTGATGAGATAAAACTGACTCGCCAAGGCATCGTTCCTTTGATGTATCAGATGATCGACGGGCTACGTACCCTAATCGAAAACGACAAACCATTAAAGCGCGAAACGCGTTTAGAGCGTTTAGAAAAGCTGGAATCGATGATGGTGCGATCGGATGTCAGCGATGCTGAAAAATACCGCCGTATTCTTGAAGCGTACCAAATCGAAATTGATTACGGGACTAAACTGGGTGTTTATCAAGGCGCAGTGGTGCTCAATGAAAACAAAACCATTGAAGCTGATATTTTATACGTTGGCCGTTTATCGCTGGTGGCTCGTAGCTTAAATGGCAAACAGTATTGGAGCTGGAGCCAAAACTCGCACCAGTGGACCGATGTCGATAGTGGGCTATATGCCGATTTAGATACCGCTTTCAAAATGGCCAACAATTTAATTACACCAAACTTAATGACGATTCCTGTTTCACTTGAGTTAGTAGAGGAGCAAAGCAAATGAAGATGGTTTTCTCTCTCTCATCACTCTGTTTAACACTATTGGCTTTCAACAGCTTTGCTTCTACGGAATTAGTCAGCAACGCCAAAGTGGAAAACAAACAGCAGCAGCAGCACAATATCGAACGCGAAGCGGGTTTTAAACAAACCGAACAGCAGCTACGCCGCGCCAAAGCAGAGCTAGAAGCTCAGCGCCAAGATTTACAAGCGCAAGCGGATAAGCTAAGCACGCAATTCAGTAATAATGAAAACCGACTAGCACGTTTAGAAGAGCAGCTTCGCTTAGAAACAGGAAGCCTTGGAGAGCTGTTTGGTGTGGTACGCCAAAATGCCAAAGCATTAAGCAGTGAATTGGAATCTTCCATCACTGCGGTTGATCGCCATCAGTATACATCGCGGGTACAAGAAATTGTCGCCGCAAAATCTTTACCCTCGATGCCGCAGCTGACGGGGTTATGGCACAGCTATGTTGAACAGATCATCGCCAGTGGTGAGCTAAGCCGCGTTCAGATCGCATTTATCAATGGTGACGGTGTCACGCAAAGTGTGGCCGCTTATCGTATTGGAACCTTTGGTTTGGTGACAGAGCAAGGTTATGTCAAATGGAACGGGGATAAACAAGCCTCCACCGCTTATTTGAAACAACCGGACAATGGACCGATTTTCTCTGGCCTAAATACGGGAGAAATCGAAAGCTTGGTGGTCGATCCTTCGCGTGGCATCATGCTTGAACAGCTAGCCCTTACGCCAACGTTAGCCGAACGGCTACAAATGGGTGGTGCGGTCGGGAACATCATTTTGGTACTGCTTGGTATTGGTTTAATCATTGCTTTCTATCGCGGCTTCGCATTGGTGATGACTCACCACAAGATCAAAGCGCAGCTTAGAGATGTACAGAAAATTGGTAATAACCCATTGGGGCGTGTACTCAGCGTCTATAACAAAGAGCAAAATCGCAGCGTAGAAGCGTTGGAGCTGCGCTTGCTGGAAGCGGTGGTCGATGAACAAGCGCATTTGGAAAAAGGTTTATCGATGCTGAAGTTATTAGCCGCGATTGCACCGATGCTTGGGTTGTTAGGTACGGTGACCGGCATGATTGAAACCTTCCAAGTGATCACACAATTTGGTAATGGTGATCCGAAAGTGATGGCAGGTGGTATTTCAATGGCCTTGGTGACTACCGTGCTGGGTTTAGTCTCTGCGATTCCACTGTTACTGGCTCACAATATCTTAAGCTCTCAAGCCGAAAATATTCGCTCTATTTTAGAAAAACAGGGGATTGGCCTCGTTGCTGCGCAAGCAGAACAAGAATGCCAAGCTTCAATGAGGAATGCGGCGTAATGAACAGCGTATTGCCAAGCGCACTGCTCAGCAATGACTGGCTAACAACCTTGCAGCAGTTTATGCAGCAAGGGGGTATCGTCTTATGGTGGCTAGCTGGGGTGGTGGCGCTTTATTGGTTGTTGATCATCGAACGCGTACTGTTTGTGGTGTTGAGCTTTCCTAAATATCGAAAAGGGTGGTTAGAACAATGGCATCAACGCACGGAACATCATTCATGGTATGCCCATGCGATTCGCGAAGGTTGGCTTGGTGAAGCACAGCAGATGCTGCGCCACAACCTTAACATGATCAAACTGCTCGTCACACTTTGCCCAATGTTAGGGCTGCTCGGCACAGTCACCGGAATGATCTCTGTGTTTGATGTGATGGCAAATCAAGGCAGTAGCGATCCTAAATTGATGGCATCTGGCATTTCATTGGCCACATTACCGACAATGGCCGGAATGGTCGCGGCCCTTGCGGGCATGTTTGTGCATGCTCGTCTTGCAAAAAAGTGTCATCTACTTGAATTAAAATTAGAAAAATCGTTAAGGAGTTTGCGATGAGATTAGGCAGACGCCAACCAAGAAATGATGAAGCGCAGATAGACTTAACATCGATGCTCGACATCGTCTTTATCATGCTGATTTTTTTCATTGTCACCAGCTCATTTGTTCGTGAATCAGGTGTTGAGGTTAACCGTCCTCAAGCTTCTCACGCGGTGAGCCAGAAAGATGCGGGTATTTTTGTCGCTATCAATGCATCCAATGATATTTACATCGACAAACGCTTGATTGATGTTGAACGTGTAGAGGCCACCCTAGAACATCTGCTACTCGAACAACCAGATGCGGCGTTAGTGATTCAAGCGGATGAACATGCTTATAACGGTACGGTTGTTAAAGTGATGGATGCGGCCAAAGGGGCCGGAGTGAAAAATATCGCATTGGCGGCGGAGAAGCGTTAATGGGACGTTTACTGCTTGCTTTGCCAATTGCAGGAGCGATTTCGCTGGCGCTGTTCAGTTTTATGGCGTGGATGGTGGATAACGGTAACCAACACGCTGTAAAACCAACTCAAGCACTGCGATTTAACATGGTGATGATGGAACAAGAACACGATTTACAGCGTCGCCAACGTAGCGTTCCGGAACCTTTAAAGTTGCCTGAGCCGCCACCGCAAGCACAAGTGACACAGTCACAAACTACCGCTACGGCCGCTACATCACTCACTAGTTTACCAGCTTTGGGTTTGGATACAGCGCTTAATGGGGTGGCGATTAGCGCACCAACCTTTGGTAATTTTGGCTCAAACCAGCAGGCAATGCCGTTATATCGTGTCGAGCCGCTTTATCCAAGCCGAGCTCTAAAGCGAGGCGTAGAAGGTTTCGTTACATTAAGCTTTACCATTGATACAACAGGAAAAGCCGTCGACATCAATGTCGTCGATGCCAATCCTAAACGTATGTTTGAGCGTGAAGCGATGCAAGCGCTGAAAAAATGGAAGTATCAACCTCAGATTGTTGACGGCAAAGCCATTGAGCAGCCGGGACAAACCGTGACTGTGGAGTTTAAAATCGCCAAATGATGAAACGTATGTTGATTGGCTTATCACTTGTTATCGGCTCGCTCTCTTTAAATGCGAGCGAATTAAGTGCGACAACAGTCCTGAAAGTGCAAAAAGCACAGCAATTTGCATTAGAAGAGAACCTCACTCAAGCCATTGAGGTACTGAGCAGTGTTGAAACGTCACGTCTTTACGATAAAGCATTTGTTGCCCGGATGCTTGGTGTGTTTTATTGGCAAAGTGGTCAGCCCAAAGCGGCAGTCAAACAGATCAAGTACGCTGTAGAGAGTGGAGAGCTGCAAGATGAGCAGGCATGGACCACCGAACGTATGTTGGCTGATCTGTATGTCAATGAACAACAATTTGAAAAGGCGTTACCGCACTACTACCAATTATTGAAATCCGTTCCTCCTTCACAGAAAGTAGACGATCTGTGGTTGCGTATCGCACAAACCCACTACCAAATTGCACAATGGAAAAAAGTGCTGCATGCGTTGGATAAATACCAAACCGTGACACCACTCAATACTAAAAACCCACTGTCACTTAAATTAGGTGCGCAGCTTCAGCTAGAACAATGGAGGGCGGCCATTCCAACTTTAGAAAAACTGATCATGCTGGAGCCTGACCAAGCCAGTTGGTGGCGACAGTTGGTCGGTTTACATCTGCGTTTAGATCAGCGTCGTCAAGCATTAAACAGTCTAGCGTTAGCCAAATTACAAGGTGTGGAATTAACCGATAAGGATAAACACTTGCTCGCGCAGTTGTATGCGCAAAATGGCATTCCAGAACGTGCGGCGCAAGTTCTGCAAACATTATCTGATGCTGATCAAGACTTAACTTTACTGAAAGAGCAAGCCACTTACTGGCAGCAAGCCAAAGAATGGCAATCCGCGATCAGAACATGGACAAAAGCAGCTGAACAGGATGAGCAATACTATTGGCAAGTGGCGCTGCTGTACAACCAGCAAGGGCAATTTAAAGAAGCGTTACAGGCGTTGGATAAAGTCACCACGCGCGAGAAAAAAGCCGATGTCGCGTTAGCGCGAGTTCATGCGCTGTACAAACTCAATCAACTCGATAATGCTCTATACCAAGCCAAGCAAGCTGAAAACCTAAACCCATCAAGCCATGCCAAAGGATGGATCAAATTCCTTTCTCGTTTACAAAAAGTTCAGCAAGCGCAAACTGCTAATATCTGATCATAGCGCCTCATCTGCCCGATGATGAGGCGTCTGACCTTTTACGATTTTTGAATCGTCATTATCAAGACTGACATTTGTTCGGTTTTGCCTATCTTAGTGATAAAGAGAACCTATTATTGTCTTTCTGATTTTTTCCGTACCATAACGTTTAACGATGAAGTACAGAGAGAGAATCATGATGAAAGCGTTAGTGGTTGAAGGTGGTGCGATGCGCGGCATTTTTGCCAGTGGAGTCTTGGATAGTTTTTTACAACATCAGCATAACCCATTTGATTTTGTATTAGGTGTTTCAGCTGGAGCTTCAAACTTAATCAGCTACCTTGCGAAGCAACCGAGACGCAGTTATCACGTTGTAACTCAGCTTGCCACCGACCGTCTTTTTTTTAACCCAATTCGCTTTATTAAGGGGGGAAATCTCGTCGATGTGCGTTGGCTAATCGATGAGTCCAACCGACGTTATCCGATTGATGAAGACAAACTGTTTAACTCAGTCCCTTTCTTTGCCGTTGCAACCAATATCGAAACGGGTAAAGCCGATTATTATCGAGTGACTCAAGAAAACTTGAGTACGGCCATTGAGGCCACATCCGCGCTACCGATAGTTTATAAGCATACGCCTTGTTTCCATGGTGGTTGCTACACTGATGGAGGGGTTGCTGACTCGATCCCTGTTAAAGAAGCGTATCGCCGTGGAGCACGAGATATTACGGTTGTTTTATCACATCCACTTAGCTATATCATGTCGCCCCCTAAAAGTAAGTGGATGATGAAAAAACTCTTTTCACGCCATCCAAATATGGCTAAATCAATGCTATTTCGTGCGAAACATTACAACCAATCACTTGAATTTATTCGCAATCCACCTTCTGATGCCATCATCCGAGTAATCGCGCCACCTGAAGGGTTTCCCGTTAAGAGATTGACGATGAAGTTACCGTTGCTCAACATAGGCTATGACATGGGCTTAAAAGCCGGGCAAAATCATTTGGAGTGGCTTGAATACACACGTGCAGCCTAAAAACGCTTAGGTTTAAAATGCTGATAAAACACTATCTACATGTCGTAACTGTCTATGTAATAAGCTGTTTTTTAGAGATGATTGAGTATGAATTTCATCGCAATTTATCTTGTTTATGGTTTTCATATGAGTGGCACGTGCTAAGTATGTACCACATTTTGATTGATCGAGCCTGATGGCATGCAACTGAAACTATCGCTACTCTCCATCGCTTTATTGAACACAATTCCTGTCACTGCAACGGAAAACTTTCAGATGTTTATTCCGGTCACAGCAGCCAATAGTTACCAACATGGCATTGATGTTGCTGAGTACTGGAAAAGTGAAAAACTGGATGGAATTCGCGCCGTCTGGAATGGACAATATCTTCATACGCGTAATGGTAATAAGATAAATGCGCCTGCTTGGTTTACTGCATCATTACCTAATAAAGCATTAGAAGGAGAGCTTTGGGCTGGACGAGGTCAATTTCATCACGTTCAACAAACGGTATTGGATACCATACCAACCGATGAAGCGTGGCAAAGCATCCGCTTTATGCTGTTTGATATGCCCGAAGCGATCGGTGACTACCAAAAGCGATACCGCAATCTCATCCACTTATACTCACTCATGAATGCTCCGCACATTACCTATATTGAACATTCACCAATTCACTCAGAAAAAGAGCTGCTTGGGTATTTAGACAACGTAAGTGATGGGCAGGGTGAAGGGGTGATGCTGCGAAAAATTAATGCCCATTACCAAGCCGGCCGCAGTAACGATTTACTTAAGCTTAAAAAACACCAAGATGCTGAAGCTACGGTCATTGGTTATAAACTGGGTTCTGGCAAATATCAAGGTATGATGGGATCAGTGCTAGTGCGCTTAGAAAACGGTGTTGAGTTCTATATCGGCAGCGGTTTTTCTGATGAGATCAGAAATAATCCGCCAAAGATCGGATCCATTATTACTTTTCGTTTTAATGATCTCACTGCAGAAGGGAAACCAAGATTTGCACGTTTTATGAGAGAAAGGCCAGCAATATAAATAAGGCCAGACAATGTCTGACCTTATTATTTCATCGCAACGCCTTTTCGCCACGTTGAAATTCAGAGAATCAAGCTGTTATTTCGATGCAAAATCGAGTTGCACGCTATCGGCTTGTTGATGCATCCAGTGTAAGCGGATACCCAGCATTAAAGCAGCAGAAGATAAGCCAACGATAAATCCTATCCAGAACCCACTGGCACCCATAGGTTCGACAATGAAATCTGTCATTGCTAATACATAGCCCGTTGGCAAGCCAATCATCCAATAAGCGATAAAGGTACGATTAAAAATAGCCGTCATGTCTTTATAACCACGTAGCGCTCCTGCTGCAACGACTTGAATCGCATCCATACATTGATAAATAGCCGCAAAAATAAGCAACTGCATCGCCATGGCTACAACGGCTTGGTTTTCCGTATAAAGCAAAGCCACATATTCACGAAATAGGACCGTTAACGTCGCCGTGATAATTGCAGTAGATAAACCGACTAACAAGCCAACCTGTGAAGCGATGGTTGCCCCTTCAATATTTTTTTCGCCCAGCTTATGGCCAACACGGATGCTCACTGCCGCGCCGATACTCATCGGTAACATAAAAATTAATGATGAGAAATTCAAAGCGACTTGGTGAGCCGCCACCACCAATGAACCGAGTGGAGCGACCAACAATGCGACCACAGCAAATAGAGTAACTTCAAAAAATATCGCTGCCGCCACAGGAAAACCAAGCTTGAATAAGCGAATTTGCGCTTTCAATTGTGGTTTATGGAATTCACCAAAGATATTAATGTGCGCCATGCGTTTAGAAGTGACGACATAAAACAGCAGCATAAAAAACATCAACCAATAGACAATTGCCGTCGCCACACCACAACCTACACCGCCTAGCTCTGGTGCGCCAAATTTTCCGTATACGAAAATCCAGTTAAGTGGAATGTTAACTAATAAGCCCGCGAAACCAATCACCATAGCGGGTTTAGTCAGTGAGATACCATCCGTGAAACTGCGCAATGCTTGAAATAGTAAATAAGAAGGTACGGCAAACATCACGGCGTACATGTACCCGTTAGTTTTTTCAGCCATCAACGGCTCAATATCCATCCACCCCAAAATCCATTGAGTTTGAAAAAGAACACCAATAATGGGAATAGAGACAAACAACGCTAGCGCTGCGCCTTGCTGTATTTCAAAAGGAATTTTCTTTTGCCGCCCTGATCCGTTGAGTTGCGCTACCACAGGAACCAACGCCATTAACAACCCAACACCAAACAGAATCGAAGGTAGCCAAATACTCGCCGCGATCGATACCGCAGCCATATCAATCGCACTCACACCACCAGCCATGACAGTATCTACAAAGCCCATTCCAGTTTGAGCAATAGAGGCAATCAACACAGGTGTTGCCAATTTGATTAAATTTGAAGCTTCTTGTTTATAACGATGCACAAATATCTCCAGAGGAAGGACAAGCAAAAATCGCGACCAATAATCAACTTATCGCGTAGGCATGGATGATAAAGAAATGTCACACTAAGCTCCATGAAAAACTGATGAAATTACCTAATGTTTATTGGGAAGGTTGCTCGTCGCGCTGTATGTGGTGAAATCTATTTTAGATAAAGCTTGATTAGGCTAGATAGGAGGGCTTGGCGTGTTGCACGTAACCATTAAGAAGAGCGCTTGCCAAGCGCTCACTTTTTAAAAGATTTGTTCATCATCGGCATCAACAAACAACTCTATTTTGTCTAAACGTTCATCGACCATCATATTGAGATGAATCGCATGGCAACAGGCGGGGCAATCGTCATAAAACTCTTGGCTACCATTTGATGCATCTAGGGTGATCCTAATGGAATGACCGCAGTGAGGGCAGTTGACCATTCTTTCCGTATAATTTTTCATATCTCTTTCCTTACATCCTTGGAGATACCTTAATACTAAGTCGCTAAGTTCCTTTAAGCGGCAAATTAAGTTCAAATTTTGAATTGGCCCATAAAACAACAAAAGAGCCATTTATTAAGGCTCATTTGTTGTCTATACAGCTCGGTTGTTTACACCGTTAAAAGGAGAGGATTTTCTTGATCAAACTTTCCGCTTCGACCAAATAGTGGCCACCAAATTGATTGTAGTGATTGAGGACATGATAGAGGTTATAAATATTCTTACGTTCCACATAGTCCAAACTCAAAGGTAAGATACTCTCATAGCCTTGGTAAAACTCAGGTTGAAAACCTTCAAATAATTCTGTCATTGCGATATCGCATTCACGATCACCCCAATAACAGGCAGGATCGTAGCAAATTGGACCAAATACCGAGTTTGCCACATTCCCATGCCACAAATCTCCATGCAGCAGAGATGGGCGAGGGCTATGGTTAGCTAAGCGAGATTGGACAACGTCGACCAACTCGCTGATATTGAACAACTCAATTCCTTTTTCACGCAACAATTGCAATTGCCAGCCGATACGTTGTTCCGCAAAAAAACGACCCCATTTTTTGTCCCACGGATTTGGCTGCAAAGTGGAACCAATATAATTTTCTGCATCAAACCCATACTCTTTTTGTTCTCCCCATTGATGCAGTTTGGCCAGTTGTACACCGAACTCATAGCTGTTCGTCGCGTTATCTAGGGGTTTGGTTGGTAGATAGTTTAAAACAATGAACGCATGATTTTTACTGGTTCCAATCATCACTAGCTCGGGAACCTGTACTGTTGACGTTTCACGAAGCGAACGTAGGTTTTCACCCTCAATCTCAAACTTAGCTAAGAAGTCTCGTGTGTTTACTTTAACAAAATAGCGTTGCTCACCATCGCTGATCATGTAGCAATCACTAATGTCACCACCGCTGACTTTTTCTTTTTCAACAGGGTTAAATTCAAACATGAGCGTATCGGATAACTGCTGAATGAGAGTTTGCCACATAACGACCTCTGCCTTGATTTACTTAATAATTCGTAGTTTAGGTCATGGTTACGAATATTTCAGAAGTGCGTGACACATAATTTGGCCACTTTCCTTTTGAGGGAGCACCAATGCTCATAAATGTGATTAAGTGCAAGAATTTGCAGATGCGAATACAGAAATAGTATTAAAAATAACGCTATATTTTTCATAAGTTGATCTTGCTTAGGTGCTAGTAACCCAATTTATAGGATGCCGTATCCTACTTTGGGGAAAATAAATGCTCGTGAAATAGATGCTTATCAAGAAATCGCGGGAAATTTGAACGTCTAAACTATCAAATCTGTGAAAATGGGCTGACATGGCTTAGTATTATTGAAGGTACAGTGATTACTAGCAATTTAGCGGTAAAGCGGAGAATTAAAGTGGTTGTAGAAACCGATGGTTATTTGGCTCTGATAGAGCATCTCTCTTTTAATATGGATGTGTTCACATCAGGCGGAGATATTGGCGCTGAAAGTGTAGAAGATGTTGTGACCGACATGGTTTCAAGCAACATCATGGCTATTTTTGAACAAAACCCTGAGCTACATTCCAGTGTTCGATTCCAGTTGCTCAAAGAAGCCGATTCTGTAGTGGAAGATCTTGGTGAAGTATTGGCGGGTGTTTGGAGTAAACCTGCGACCAACGAACAGATCCTTTTTCTTGATGAATACATCGCCTTAGTGAAGAATCTGTTCGATACTGCCGTTGCGAAGTACGACTAATTGAAGTATGACTAATCAGAGTTAGGCGGGCTTATAATCCGCCTAAATTGCCAGAATTTAGAAGCCCAATAGGGGTTATCGATTCTTGAGATCATCACACCTTTAGACGTAGAGGCATGCATGAATTTTTTGTCTCCTAGATAGACTCCAACATGATTGCTCGTCCTTGATGTTTTAAAAAAGACCAAATCCCCGCGCTGCGCATTTTGATAATTTACCTCAAACCCCGTTTGACTCTGTGAGCGTGTGGTTCGTGGTAGAGGGATCTGCCATACATCTTTAAACGCTATTTGCACAAATGCTGAGCAGTCGACTCCGTTCAACGTTTCACCACCTAATCGGTACGGCACTCCTTGCCAGCGCTGAAAAACCGTGCCTAATCCATCGTCTTTATCTTGAACAATTGACAGAATCTCTTCTTGAGTAACATAAGTAGGGCCAAAATTGGACGAAATAGGCGATCCTACGCAACCCGTTAGCACACTAGTTATTGATAATGCGAAGAGTATTGGACTTTTAATCATTTATCATCCCAATGAAATGTAACTGAAACATTTTTGAAATATTGCATTCCTACTATGGTTGAGCCTTAACACATTCTCTAATCACTTAGTTGCATTTATCATGAATTCCTCAATAAATAATCGACATTCACTGTCGTTGATTCAAACCATCAGTGCCATTTTCATCACGATGACGTTACTGGTGGTCCTTTTATCCATCACCAGTTTAAAAAGCATCGATAAGGTAGGGCTACAGTTTTCTGGATTGTCTGAACAAACACTACCTTTGGCATTAAATAATGCAAGGTTGACGCAAAATATATTAGAACAAGTACAATCTCTCGGAGATGGCATTCGCACAACGGAATCGGCAGAATTAGAAGCGGTAAACCAGCAATTAAGCCACTTAAACCAGCAAACGGACCAACTTACTGACCAGCTTTTCTCCATCGCTACTCGTATCGGTAACGCGATTACTCAAGATCATCAAGTGTCGTTACGCAGCAAAAGTGCGGCTTTTCAGCAGCTCACCTATTCTATTTTATCAACGCAGGCCTCTTTGCTTGAACAGCAGAATGCTATCGATAACGCCGCCACCGCGTTTCGTTACGGATTAAGCTCCATTGGACCGGAGATGAACCGGATCAGTTCATTTCTCGCATTAGATAACCCGGAATCGATGGATGCGGCTAACCGCTTTATTGCCAGTGCAAGTTCGATGGAAAGTACCTTCTTACTGTTAATGATGCAAAGCGATCCTGAACAGGCCAAAGTGCAATTTAAGGAAATCCGTAATCGCATGGCAGGAATTGAGCTAGCCTTTGATGATTTCAAAGAGTGGCATCCTGATGTTATGGAGTTTGCAAGCCTGACGGCACCTTATGAAATGGTTAAAGCGGGTTTTGTTGAGCATGGCATTTTAGCACTGATCTTAAATAAAATTGAGCAAGCACAGCAGCAGCGACAAGAAATGGCACAAGCTGCGCAGCTAGCCAAAGACACGGTAGCACTGCTAAATACGATTTCTGCCACCGCAAGTGAGTTGATCAAACATAGTGAGAACGTGGTTCATGACGCAATGCTAATGGTTAAGCAAGTACAATATACTGGCGGCATTATTCTGGTCGCTTTGGTTTTACTTGCATGGCTAGGGTTACGCCACTGGCTAAAGCTGGGGCTGAATAACTTATTGGCCAAGCTTGCATTATTAACTCAACACGATTTTTCTCAACCCGCTCGCTTGATTGGCCCGAGTGAATTTAAAGAAGTTGCTCTACAACTAAACCAAGTTATTGAATCAACAAAATATTCAATTTCTACCGTAACGCGCAATTGTGAAGTGCTCTACCAAAATGCCGAAACCAGTCACGATGCAGCCGATAAATCCAACCGCAGTTTAGCCGCACAAAATGATTCGTTGGTTAACATGGTTTCCACAGTGAGTGAGTTGGAATCGGCGATTCGGAATATCGCGCTTGTGACCAGTGAATCTTATGAAGAATCAGTGGCTGCCAGCCAGTTTTCTACGCAAGGGGTGAAAGTTGTGGAACAAAACCGTGTTCGCTTGGAATCTCTTGAAAATACACTGCATTTAAACGATGAAGCAATGCACGAGCTTGACCAGCGCGTGAAGAAAATTCGCGAGATGGTGGATATGATCAGCGGTATTGCTGACAGCACCAACTTACTGGCGTTGAACGCCGCGATTGAAGCAGCAAGAGCTGGCGAACAAGGGCGTGGTTTTGCGGTTGTAGCCGATGAAGTACGCAAATTAGCCAGCGATACATCACAGCAAACCACCAATATCCGGGACATGATGAATGAACTCACCAATGCAACGCAGCGCTCTCGTCAAGCGGTATCGGATTCGCGGCAAGAGATGAGTAATGCGCTGCAATCGAGTCAAGAAGTCAAAACAACATTTGAGCAGATAGAAAAAGCAGTGGAACAGATTCGTGCTCGAGTTGAGCAGATAAGCGTTGCAACAGAAGAACAAGAACGAGCGACGGCCGATGTAAGTCAATCTATCAGCCAAGTTTCATCGCAAGGCGAGCAAACCAAATTACAGCTTGAAGCCATGGTCGAAAGTTCAGAGCAGGTGGCTGAAGTTGCGGGTGAACAGCAGGCTATGTTGCATAAATATACGCTCAACTAGCTTATCCAGTGCGAATTTCTGTATTTTCATGACGTTGTCACTTTTTTCTAAATGGTTGGGTAAGCATTTTATCCAACCACTGCTCACGCTTCTCTCGAAAGAGTGGTAGGCCGATAATGACCTGCTTATGGCCCAATTCTGGCTGCGCACGATAAGTACGAAATAGCCGATCCCAACATGACAAGAAAAAACCAAAATTGGAGTGAGTTTCTCGCACAATGACTGAATGATGTACCCGATGCATGTCAGGTGTCACCACCAACCAGCGAAGCCAACGGTCCATTTTCAACGGTAATTTTGCGTTACTGTGGTTAAACATCGCGCTCGCATTGAGCACAACCTCAAATATCAATACCGCGAATGGGCTGACACCCAAAATGATCACGCAAGTGATTTTGATCCACAAAGAGAGGATCATCTCAAGTGGGTGAAAGCGCGAGCCAGTGGTCACATCAATATCTTGGTCAGCGTGGTGCATGCGATGTAAACGCCATAACCAAGGAGAGAAGTGAAAAAGCACATGCTGGGCGTAAATCACGCCATCAAGAATAATAACTGACAGTGTAATTTCAGCCACTTGTGGTAAATCCACCCAATTAAAAAGGCCAACCGAGTCTTGCTGCGCCCAATAAGCCGCTTCAATGGCTAACACTGGCATCAATAGCGATAAGCACACACTATTTAAACCAACCAAACCTAAATTATTCAGCCAGCGAGTGGCTTTACTTTGGGTGAGTGTTTTACGTGGGCAAGACCATTCCCACAGCGCACAAAGCATAAATACAGCGAAAAATACGCTCAAACGGATCAATTCAGGGTTCAGGTTCATGCTTAATGGCTCATATTCAATGGTCTTGTACTAGGAATCTGCTTGTACTGTAAGTACAATCGGCAGCACTTTCCAGCTTGCCGCCCTGATTTATGAGAATCCACGCATTTAACCATTTGTTCCAACATCGCTTAGCGTTATCGACCAAACCTTTTCAAGCTCGTGGTGCGAAAGTTGAACGTTGCGCCTATTGTCAGGTCGCCACGCAATACTGCTTATGCAGCCATCAACCGGATATGGATACGGATATCGCAGTATTACTGCTGGTTTCTGCAAATGAAGTATTTAAACCCAGTAATACTGGTCGACTAATTGCCGATGTGATTAAAGAAACTTACGTTTATCAGTGGAATCGCACCGAACCTCACGCGGAAATGCTAGCACTATTGAATAATCCCGCTTATCAACCAGTCGTCACTTTTCCCGAAGAGCATGTGGATGAAAAGCCTCGAGTAATGCAAAGCCCTCCCAGCGTGCACGATAAACGCAAACCACTGTTGATATTGCTTGATGGAAGCTGGCGCGAGGCAAGACGAATGTTTCGCAAATCACCTTATTTGGATGCGCTTCCGGTGATGTCTATCGCACCTAAAAGCGTATCGCAATATATGATGCGTAAATCTGATAATGAGCAGCATTTATCAACGGCTGAAGTGGCGTCATTGGTATTGGCTGAAGTGGGTGAGCATCAAGCCTCTCTGCTATTAAGCCAATGGTTTGAAGTGTTTCGGGAAAGTTACTTACTGAGTAAAACCCGCCTAAAACATGATTTGAGCAGGCCAGTCTTGAAACGTTTCATCGACCAGCAGCAAAGCGAGACGTGACTCTAAAGTTGATCGATTTGGTGATGAGTAATTGTTCAATCGAACCTATAGACCAGATAAATTGGTACTTGGTCACGGATTGTAGGCTGAGCTCTGTGGATAATGCCCAAAGTTTTATTTTTAGCTCATTGATGAGCAAATTTTAGGAGAGATTGCATGTACTACGGCTTTGATGTCGGTGGCACTAAAATTGAGTTTGGTGCGTTTAATGAGAAGTTAGAACGCGTAGCAACGGAGCGCGTTCCTACCCCAACAAACGACTACAATCTGCTAGTTGAAACCATTGCGCAGTTGGTGAGTAAATATGACGCGCAATTGGGTGTGGAAGGTAAAATAGGCCTTGGCCTACCAGGTATGGAAGATGCTGATGATGCTACGGTATTAACCGTCAACGTTCCTGCTGCAAAAGGCAAACCATTGCGTGCTGATTTAGAAGCAAAAATTGGCCGCAGCGTGAAGATTGAAAACGATGCAAACTGCTTTGCGCTTTCTGAAGCATGGGACGATGAGCTGAAAAATGAGCCTTCGGTTATGGGCCTAATTCTCGGCACAGGTTTTGGTGGCGGCCTTATCTATGAAGGGAAAGTATTCTCTGGTCGTAACCACGTAGCAGGGGAGTTTGGTCATATGCGTCTGCCTCTTGATGCATGGTTACATCTTGGCGATAACGCGCCGATGCTCGGCTGTGGTTGTGGCAAGAAAGGATGCTTAGACAGTTATCTCTCTGGCCGCGGTTTTGAGCTATTGTACGAGCACTATTATAGCGAGCACAAAAAAGCGATTGATATCATTCACGCCAATGAAGCAGGTGAAGCGAAAGCCGTTGAGCATGTTGAGCGCTTTATGGAACTACTTGCCATCTGTTTTGCCAACATTTTCACAGCCAATGACCCACACGTTGTTGCACTCGGTGGCGGTTTATCAAACTTTGAATTGATCTACCAAGAGATGCCTAAACGCGTACCGAAATACCTGCTTTCTGTCGCGAAATGTCCGAAGATCATCAAAGCAAAACATGGTGATTCAGGCGGCGTACGTGGTGCGGCTTTCCTTAATATCAAATCATAAAATCAAACAAAAAGGGCCTATAATCAAACGGGCCCTTTTTTATATCAGTCAAAAGTTAACTTTTTAACCTGATTAACCTAAGTTCTGGTTATTGAGTGTTAGCGCCTTTTTTACCCACACCTACGTTTTCTTTTTGTTGCAGTGTTAACTTGCTAAAGCCTAACTTTTTAAAGTGGTTATCGCGGTAATTGCGTACCGCTTTTGCGTCAGAAATCATTTCCAGCTGCTGTTCCATTTTTAAAAAATCAGTAATATCAATACCTTCCGCTTCGGCTACTGCTTCTTGAATGTTGTGATGCTTTTCGTAAGAAAAAGTCAGCGTTTTATCTTCATTTTTGTAAGTGTACAAAATGGTGCGAGCCATGATCATCTCTCTAAAATCGTCATTCCCAATCTCGGGAAAATAAAAAAAGGTTGATCGCTTACTATCAACCAATTGAAAATGGGGGCGTTGGCAGCGCTGAAACATGACTAACCAACATGTAATGAGCTAGATTTTGCCTTTAAGTGGGATAATTGTCACGCTTTCACCACCGAAATAGCGCAGGATATTTCATTTACAACGCTGTACATATTCAATCACAAACGCCGCGATTGCATCGAGATTATTGATGTCCATTTGTGGTAAAGCACTTTTCACAACTTCATCCGCGGCGATAGCGATGATATTTTCATCATTTGGATATAGCCAAGGTTTACCCACTTCAGCACGGTGCAATTCAATTTTTGGAAAGGCGAGGTTTTTACACCCTTCAACTAAAATTACGTCGAGTTTATCGCAATCAAAGCGAGACAAAAGATATTCGAAATCGGGTTCGGCTTCTGGCGTCTCAGTCATCATGGCATGACGATAGCGCGATGCAACTAACATCTGGCTTGCCCCCGCTTTACGCAGCCGATGGCTATCTTTACCTGGTTTATCAATATCAAAATCGTGGTGCGCGTGCTTAAGTACGCCTAATGTTAGGCCTGCTGCCCTTAACTTGGGCAATAAGGCTTCAAGCAGGGTCGTTTTTCCTGTGCCAGAGTAGGCCGCAAAACCAAGTAAAGGGCATGAAGGCGCTTGATATTTCATGATGTCAAAGTTCCAAATTGTGCCAGATCTTGAGGCGTGTTGAGGTTCAAAAAGCAGTTTGGCGAGTCGCTAAAGTCAACGTAATCTGTGTGGCATTCTTGATAAAAACGGGTGATTTTTCTCTCGCCACGTTCTAAAAATGCAGTCAGTGTTGGCTGCACACGTTGGTGAATAAGGGTGAATACGGGTTGAGCGAAGTGACCATCATGGGCGACTAAAATATCATGCGAGTCTTGAACAGCATGGCAAAAACGCGCAACAAGATCGTCATTGATCAACGGGCAATCGCAAGGGACAAATCCAACCCAATCGGTTTGTGCATGGGTTAACCCTGCCTGAATTCCAGCGAGTGGCCCGGGATAATCAGCCATGGTATCGGAAATGACAGGCGCAAACTGACGATACTGTGCATGGTTACGATTAGCGTTAATCGTCAGGTTAGTAGATTGCGGCTTAAGCTTATTCATGACATGTTGAATCAAAGGTTGGCCATTGAGTTCAATCAGCCCTTTGTCTTGTCCACCCATACGGCTGGCTTGCCCACCCGCTAAAATAACCCAACTTGTTTGTGTGGGAAGTAACATGAAATGTCTCTTAATTGTGCGATGAGAAGAGCGCCGTACAGACAAGTTAAACTCATTGATTGAGCATCACTCGCCCATTTTTAGTGGCGACAAACCAAGGTAAGGATGATAACGCAACTCATGCCTTGGTGCTAACTGGCTGATGATTATAACCAATCTCACTTGTGCGGGTGGATCTTTTTCATTGCTCTCGTTAAGTTGTTCATTGCTCTCACTAAGACACAAACGCCTCCATTCGTTTGGAGGCGTTTGGTCAAGCTAGGCAGTATTAAGCATCTTCAGGTAGTAGGAATAACCCAACGGGGTTGATCGTCAGGTAAGGGTGATCAGCGTAACTGGGGTCAAATTGTGACGAGTTGAGTTGCAGTAACAGCTCTTTGTTGTGCCATTTAACCAACACTTCATACATCGACCCCATGTAAGCAATACTGGTAATTTGACACTGTTGGCAGGCATCACCGTCCGCGCAGAGCAAAATAGCTTCTGGTCGAACACCAATTTGATAATTTCCCGCAGGCAAAGCCGTGACACTGTCATCATTAGCGGGGATCTTATAGCCATTGATGATCAAATATTCACCATCATATTGACCCTCAAAAATATTGGCTTCGCCCATGAAGTTGGCCATGAACATCGAGGTTGGGTGCTTATACAGTTGAGTTGGTGACCCCTGCTGCATGATGTCGCCATCTTTCATCACAATCACAGTATCAGAAACGGCAAAGGCCTCAGCCTGATCGTGCGTCACATACAAAGAGGTGATATTAAAACGCTGTTGCAACTCTCGAATAGTTTCACGCATGCTGCGTCTTAAATTGGCGTCCAAGTTACTGAGCGGTTCATCGAATAGCAATACCTTAGGCTTAAGCACCAACGCGCGAGCGAGCGCTACTCGCTGTTGCTGACCTCCTGAAATTTGGTCAACGTAACGTTCCCCAAAGCCTTCTAAATCAACCAATTTCAAGGCTTCATCCACTCGCTGTTTCACTTCATCTTTACTCAAGCCAATCATTCTTAGGCCATAACCTACGTTGTCATGTAAGGAAAGGTGAGGAAACAGAGCGTAAGATTGAAACACCATGCAGATGTCACGTTGCTGGATGGAGGTACTCGTGACATCTTCACCATCAATAAAAATTTGGCCGCTGGTTGGTTTTTCGAGCCCTGCGACCAAACGCAGCACGGTCGTTTTTCCACATCCTGAAGGGCCGAGCAGTGTTACAAGGCTGCCTTTTTTGATTTCTAAATCCAAATTACCAATGACGGTTTTATCGCCAAAACGCTTGCAGACATTCTTTAAAACAACAAAGTTTTCATTTTCCATGGTGATATCTCCAATGGTTATTCTTGGTTATTGGCTTTAGAACGAGAAACACGTGCCTCGCCAACGATAAAATCAAAAATTAAAATAATAGCCAACATCACAACAATCAAAATCGAGCCATATGCGATCGCAACGCCATACTCACCATCTTCTACACGATTCAGGATGTAAGACGTTGCCACCCGTGTTTCTGGTGTCACCAAGAAAATAATGGCGCTGACGGTCGTCATTGCTCGAACAAAGCTGTAAATCAGTGTTGAGAGAATTGCTGGTCGTAATAACGGCAACAGAATATGAGTAATGGTTTTAAAGGAGTTAGCCCGCAAACTAAGTGACGCTTCATCGAGCGATTTATCAAGTTGGCCTAGCCCTGCAATACCTGCGCGAATACCTACTGGCACGTTACGCATCACCATGGAAATCACAACAATGGCCGCGGTACCGGTGAGGTAAATAGGCGCATCATTAAATGCAAGAATGTAAGATACCCCCGCAACCGTGCCCGGAACGGCGAAACAAAGCATGGTTGCAAACTCAATCACTTTCTTACCGTAAAATTGCTGACGAACAACGATATACGCAATCAACAGACCAAAGAAGGCGGTCAATGGCGCTGCAACGCCAGCATAAATCATCGTCGTGATGAGTGATGGCCAAGCACCTTCACTCATTCCCATGCCAAACAGATGAATATAGTTTTTAAGCGTTAAACTGTAATCTACACCCCAGTTCACGGTGAAGCTGCCGAAGATGATGCTGCCATAAAGCAAGATGTTAAATGCCATCCAAAAATAGAGCAGTGCCGAAACCGTATGTTTAAGTAAGGTAGGCAGCGCTTGCACATCGCCACGATATGATTTGCCGGAAATGGTGACGTATGAACGCTTTCCTATCCACAGATATTGGACAACAAAGATCGCCAACGAAAATAGCAACAAGACGGCCCCAAGTGTGCTGGCGGAAGCGTAATCTAATTGAGCTCCTGCGATGTAGAAGTAAATCTGAGTGGCTAACACATCGAAACTGCCCCCAAGTACAAGCGGGTTACTGAAGTCGGCCAGTGATTGGACAAAGATGATTAAGAAACTGTTGGCCAAAGCAGGCTTGAGCAATGGCATGACAATTTTAAAAAAAGTTTGATAACGATTAGCACGCAGCGTGTAGGACGCCTCTTCCAATGATGGATGTAGGGATTTCATCGCGCCATCTAAAATCATGAATGACATAGGAGCAAAGGCGAGCACTTGTGCCATCCAAATGCCTGTAAAACCATACAGCCAGTTTGTCTGTTGTAACCCAAACCAATCCACCATGAGTTCGGTGATATAACCGGAGCGCCCAAGCATTAAAGTCACCCCAAGCCCAACGACAAAAGGGGGAGTCACAATGGGAAGAATAGAAAAAATTCGCGCAATGAAAGCGGAGCGAGTGGCAATGCGTGTGGTATAGATAGCAAAGATCAAACCAAAGAAAGTGGCACCTATACCCACAGATACGCCAAGCAGTACGGAGTTCCAAACAATTTGTATGATCTGCGCTCGGCTCAAAATTTCAATGAATTGCCACGCAACAAAGTTCCCCATTTCATCTTGGAACATCGGTACAAAGATGGCGATACTCGGAAAGATAATAAAAATCGTGATCAAGAGAACAATCGAGATCAGAGCACCAATCACGAAGCTGTCACCGCCCAAAAACTCAAGACGAGCCAATGCCAATGTCATGACAGCACTTAAGGCAATAAATAGTGCAATGGTTGAATAACCTAAACCTTGCTGGGTATACCAAGAGCTGACCAACACGAAAAACATGCATGCCGCTGAATAACCGATATCAAAATAGTGACGGTGTTTGGCGTACTTATTACCTGCATAGCAAGGGCGAATGAGAAGTACACCCGGAAGCGCAAACCATAACCAAGAAATATTGGCACGGCTCCAACCCATAGCGGCATAAAACTCTTGCGATGTTGAATCAAACACTCCGTAATCAAGTGCAAAAGAGGGCAACAGCACAAACGCACACAATAACGTCAGGATCCAATAAAAAATCGGGTCCCTATGCGAGGTTTTTAGCGGCCGATGTGGTGCAGTGCCTGCTGTAAATTCATTCATTTTTCTGTACCAAAGTTATTTGTAGCCACACGGTGATAAGCCTGGTATTGGCTTTATAAAAAGGGCAGTAGGCACTGCCCATCGAGGCTAAGACAAGGGAATGCGTTGGCTATTCGCCCATTTTTACAACATTAACCCACTTATTAATCAATCGCTTACGTTCATCAGAGGATCCATAGGTATCCATGTCATAATCGATCAAGGTTAACTTTTTAGGGTCGAGGGCGTTGGGGGATTGTTCCGCTTGAGTGTTAGTTAAAATTTGGAAAGATTGACCTTCTTTCCATGCCAGCTCTTGTCCTTCTTTTGACATGACCCAGTCAACAAACCGTTTCGCGTTATCAAGGTTACGCGACCCTTTGATAATGCTCACACCACCAATTTCATAACCTGTACCTTCACAAGGCGAAATCAGCTCCAGCGGTGCTCCTTTCGATTGTTCGAGTGAGTAGTCATGCAAAAAACCAATACCAATCGCAATTTCACCACGCGCTGAGTTACGTGAAGGGGTAACACCTGATTTGGTGTATTGAGAGACGTTTTTGTCGAGTGCTTTGAAATAATCAAAGGCTTTATCTTCATCCCAAAGTTGAATGAAGGTGGCTAATGCGGTATAGGCAGTCCCCGAACTTTGTGGGTCAGAGATTTGAATCTCTCCTTTGTATTCAGGTTTGGTTAAATCATTCCAGCAGCGCGGGATCGGTAATCCTTTTTCAGCCAAACGTTGAGTATTCACCCCAAAACCTAAAATACCCATATAAACGGCCGAAGAGTAGTTCCCTTTGCGTTTCGCTGGATCTTTAAATCCATCCATAATGAATTCAAGCTGCGGGGATTGGTAAGCGTGTAAGAGATCCATTTCACCCGCCTGTGATTGAGGATCCAACGTGCCGCCATACCAAACATCCGCGCGTGGGTTCTTCTTCTCTGCTTCGATTTTGGCCAGCGTGCTGCCAGAGCCATTGCGAACAAAAGAGGTTTTTACGTCATATTTATCAGAAAATGCTTTAGTCGCTGTCTCGCACATGGCGTTAGTGGCACTGCAATAAACCACGAGTCGGCCTTCAGCAAATGCTTGAGGCGCGGCAAGCGAAGCACCGAGAATGCAGGTAGCAAGTACACTGCGAGGTAATCTATCTTTCATGTCTGTTTCCTCTTGTTATTTTCATTACTTAACGTAGACGTAGGGCAGCGTTAAGTTTCATCACATTCCTGTGATTTCGTTTTTGCTGCATGACACAGCGAAATCAGAAAACAACGTGAGGAAAGGTTATGACATAGTGACGGCATTCCCTGCACGCTGCTGCGCTTTTAAAAAGGGCAAAATCAGTAATCCAATCAGTGCGGCTGAGAGGGTAATGACACTGAAAAATCCTTCCCAACTAAATTGTTCAATAATGACAGCCAATGGGTAACTGGCTAACGCTGCACCAAGATAGCCAAATAAGCCGACAAAACCGGTCGCGGTTCCAGCCGCATCCTTGTGCGAACATTCAGCGGCGGCCATTCCTATCATCATTTGCGGACCAAAAATAAAAAATCCGATGGAAAAGAAGCAGCCCGACAACACCACAAAGTTGTCAATCGGTGTTAGCCATAACGCGGCCACTGAAATGAAAATGCCTAGCGCAAAAATCAAGTTCATCGGCGCTCGATTGCCTTTAAAAAATTTGTCCGAGCCCCAACCACCAAATAGCGATCCTAAGAATCCTCCGACTTCAAACATTGATACGGCAGCGTTGGCCGAAAAAAGCTCATAACCATGCCGTTCAGTGAGGTATAAATTACCCCAATCATTTAGCGCGATACGCACCACATACACCAGTAGATAGGAGCTACATAACAGCCAAATGTACTTATTCCCTAGCACGTAACGACTTAAAATTTGGCGAAATGGCAGCCCTTTACCTTCAGACTCATGGCGCTTTTCTAATTCATCGTTACGCCACTCACCCACTGGGGGTAACCCTAACGTTGTGGGCTTATCTTGCATGCGAAAGCAGAGCACTAAACCAACGATGATCGCCAAGCAACCCGGTGCAATAAATCCGTACCGCCAACCAAAAGTCACAGCGATAAAACCAATGCTGATCGGAATGAGCGCGCCACTTAAATTGTGGCAAGTGTTCCAGATAGACCACCAAAACCCACGTTCAGATCGGGAATACCAAGTGGTGAGCAATTTAGCGCACGGCGGCCATCCCCAACCTTGGAAAAAAGCGTTCAATGTCCAAAGCACGGTAAATGCGGCTAGGGAAGAGCTCAAACCAAACAGCACATTAACTACGCCCGTTGCAACCAGCCCCAAACCCATGAAGTAACTCGGTTTTGATTGGTCGCTGACCATGCCAGAAACAAACTTTGACAAACCGTAGGTCATGTAAAAGAGCGTACCAAGCAGACCAACATCGGAATGTTCAAGCCCGAGATCAGTGAGCATCGCAGGCATGGCAAAATTGAGACTTTTGCGTGTGAAATAAAACACCCCATAGCCGACGTACATCGATAACATTAAATGCAAGCGCCAGTAACGATAGGTTGCATCAATGTCCTGTGGTTCTATAGGTGCTGATGTCGGTTTTGAAATCAGAAAACCCAGCATGCTTTGTTTCTCCCTAGTGCTAAGAGATGGTATCGGAGTGATTCACCAAATGAATGAGACAAAGTTATAAGTGACTAGGAAATTTTCCTAGTTTGTTGATATTGTGAGCGGTTTTGTGGGCAAGTTAACAGTTATGCGCGTCCCAAGTGGTATTTGGCTACGCTGCGATTCAATTAAAAATGTGCCACCCAGTGCGCTGACGCGTTCTTCGATGCCGAGTAAGCCTTGGCCTTTGCTGCGCCAATTGGAAGCTAAACTAATGCCATTATCACGCAGCTCGACACTGAACATGTCACCGGGAACAAGGCTTAATTGCACGGCTGATGCTTGTGCATGTTTGCACACGTTATTAAGCAGCTCTTGAATAATTCGATACAGTGTAACGGCCGTAATGTCATCTAAACGCTCTGCAAAAATTCCGAAATTCAGACGAAAATCGACGTGTCGTTCCGCAAATTTCATTTCACTTGCAAGCTGCCGAATTGCACTCTCAAGCCCCAATTCATCAAGCGCATGAGGGCGAAGCTCGGTTAATAATTGACGTGTCGATGAGTGAATTCGTAGCGCGAGCGTGTTGATCGTCTCAGCGATGTTGGTTTGTTTTTCATTTTGTGCCAAGCGACTAGCGAGCATGGATTGGATCTGTATCGCGGTGATATTTTGGCCAATTTCATCATGCAGTTCGCGTGCAACTGATTTTCGGATTTGCTCTTCAACCTTGACTAATTGCCGAGCCAGTTGCTGTTTGTTCGCGAGTTCAATTGCCAGCTTTTGGTTAATTTTAGCTAAGCGTTGCGCCAAGAAATATTGACGGCTAATCGCGATACCAAGCCCTAAACCAACAAAAGCCTGCGTCGCTATAAAACTTTGTAGTTCAATATCGGATTCAAATGAACCTGTCATTTGCCGTGCCGTAGCAAGCAAAATACTGTTCATTAGACTAGCCAATACGCCGCCTTGCCAACCGTATTTATAAGCCATAAAAATATTGGGAAGCAGGAAAATGAGCAGGGCGATCGGTTTGAGCTGCTCTAGCAAGGTTAACTCCGCGATCAATCCGCCACTAAAAAAAAGCAAACACCACAGCAACGCAGAGGGGCGAAGTGTTACGTCTTGATGAATAAGATCGGGTGACAGTGGTCTCCAGATCTGCTGATGTAGATAATCGTACAGGAGAAATAAGAACGGAGTGAGCAGTATACCGCCGGTCAGAGCTGAAACGGTCGCTTGTGCCACGTAATGCAGTTCGAGGTTGAGCGGTTTGACCAACAGCAAAACCGAGCTTCCACATAAGATGCCGTAAACGACCGTCAACCCGGTAAGCGCCAACAGTTTTTTCCAATAAACGTGTAGTGATGTCCAGAGAGATTGAAAGGCAATCGCCAGCCAATAAGCGATCAATGCAAACAGCAGTAATAGATATTCATGAGCTGCGATAGCCAACACATGCCCGAGCAACACCACTATAGCCATTTCGCATAAAGTGATCCCAAGCCAAAAACGACGTGGTGCAAGAGCGAGTGTGGCCAGCTTTAAGCCTGTGGGCAAAAACAGACCAGCCAGCAATAAATCAGGAGTTAAGTAGCGGCTGATGTTCCATAAACAAAACCAACCAATTGAATACAAAACGCATGCAAATGCATAGCTAAAGCCAGAGGAGAGAGACAACCGAGGTAAAGCTTCAGAAAATCGATGATGAAAATGCATAGTCGCTTCTATAACGTCTCGTTAACCAACAGTTGGTGAGTAATAGCAAAGCGGATGAGATCCACATTGTTGGTAAGCCCTAGTTTGCTTAAAATATTTGCCCGATGCACGTGAATCGTTTTGTGGCTAATTGATAAATCGTAACCAATCTCTTTAACGTCTTTGCCTAAAATCAGGTGATCAAACACCTCTCTTTCGCGTTTAGTTAACCCTTCAAGGACAGATGGCGTACCTGAAGCATTGCTTAGGTTAATTAAGGCATCGGCACACAAATAGCGATCACCATTAGCCACGGTACGAATGGCACTCACTAACTCTCCAGGCCCACAACGTTTTGATAAATAACCACAAGCGCCAGCTTCTAGCGCTTTACTGACAAAGGACGCTGAATCATAAATAGAGAGAATGATGGCTTTAAAGTCCGGCTAAGCGCGGCGCAGTTTCTCTAACAACACAAGCCCACTTTCGTCGGGCATTGAAATGTCGATAACTGCCACATCGATAGAAGCGTTCACCAGCGCACGAAATGCTTCGCGCGCGCTACCATACTCACTGTGGACATGAATGTCTGGTTCAACCGATAACAGTTGTGCAAAACCAGAGCGAACCATGAGGTGGTCATCCACCAAAGCAACTGAAATCATACGGGTATCCTATAGGTTTGCAGTGATAGTCGCAGATGTATCAATAAGTATCAAAAACCAGCGCAGGGGATGTGATTGCTCTCTCGAAACTTATGATCAGTGGCAGGTAGGCATTAAATGAGCGAGTTACTCGCACTACGAGGGCAGTGAAACAAAAACATCGCTTGCAGTTCGAGCCTTGAACAAGTAACGTTGCGCAGTTTTTTATACAATTCACATTTATTAAGGTACTGGTTTTGATCTCCACCGCGAATATCACTCAACAATTTGGCGCAAAGCCTCTGTTTGAAAACATTTCCGTTAAGTTTGGCGAAGGTAATCGCTATGGCCTGATTGGCGCTAACGGTTGTGGTAAGTCAACATTTATGAAGATTCTAAGCGGAGAGCTTGAACCTTCGAGTGGTAACGTTAGCTATGATCCTAACGAACGCATGGCGAAACTGAATCAGGATCAATTCGCTTACGAAGAGTTCACGGTTATTGACACGGTAATCATGGGCCACAAAGAGTTGTGGAAAGTTAAACAAGAACGTGACCGTATCTATTCTCTGCCTGAAATGACCGAAGAAGATGGCATGAAGGTTGCGGATCTCGAAACTGAATTCGCGGAAATGGACGGCTACATGGCCGAGTCTAAAGCCGGTGAATTGTTGCTTGCGGTGGGCATTCCTCTTGAACAGCACTTTGGTTTGATGAGCGAAGTGGCACCAGGTTGGAAACTGCGTGTGCTACTGGCGCAAGTTTTGTTTGCTGAACCACACATCATGCTGCTTGACGAACCAACCAACAACTTGGATATGGATACCATTCGCTGGCTAGAAGATACACTAAACCAACGTAACTGCACCATGATCATCATCTCGCACGACCGTCACTTCTTAAACAGCGTATGTACACATATGGCTGACTTGGATTATGGTGAACTACGTCTTTACGCGGGTAACTATGACGAGTACATGACAGCGGCATCGCAAGCGCGTGCTCGTCTGCTCTCTGATAATGCCAAGAAGAAAGCACAGATTGCTGAACTGCAAACTTTCGTTGCACGCTTTTCTGCGAACGCATCTAAAGCGAAGCAAGCGACGTCACGAGCTAAGCAGATTGACAAGATCCAATTGGACGAAGTTAAAGCGTCTAGCCGCCAAAACCCTTTCATTCGTTTTGAACAATCGAAAGAGTTGTTCCGCAACGCGTTAGAAGTTGAAAACCTTAGCCAAGGTTTTGAAAACGATCTATTCAGTAACTTCAACGCCATTTTTGAAGTAGGCGAACGCGTAGCGATCATTGGTGAAAACGGCGTCGGTAAAACAACACTGCTTAACACCTTAGCAGGTGTACTTGAGCCTCGTAGCGGCAGCTATAAATGGTCTGAAAACGCAAATATTGGTTACTACGCTCAAGATCACGCGCACGATTTTGCCGAAGATATGAACCTGTTTGACTGGATGAGCCAATGGCGTCAAGAAGGGGATGACGAGCAAGTGATCCGCAGCTTCTTAGGGCGCATGTTGTTTGGCCAAGATGACATCAAGAAATCCGTTAAGGTCATCTCTGGTGGTGAACAAGGTCGTATGTTGCTTGGTAAACTAATGATGCATAAGCCAAACATGCTGTTGATGGATGAGCCAACCAACCACATGGACATGGAATCGATCGAATCACTCAACACGGCTTTGGAGAACTACAAAGGGACTCTGTTCTTCGTATCTCACGACCGCGTATTTGTGGACTCACTGGCAACGCGCATCATTGAAATCCGTGATAACAAACTGACCGATTTCAAAGGCACTTATTCTGAATTCTTGAAATCTCGTGGCGTAAACTAATCCACAGTTTACTCTTAAGAAAAGGCTTCCTGCGGGAGGCCTTTTTAATGCCTGCAATCTGGAACGAGCCAAAAAATAGAGTGCATTAAAATGGAGCGCACGTTCCAATTTGGTGCGCTTTTTATGAATACGTTTATTCTTCTATCATGCAACAACTCCCTTGATATTTATATAATTCACTCTATTTCAATAAGTTATTTGATATTGAAAAGTTATTGATTCATTTGTTTATTTTGGAATGTATTTTGCTTTAAGGCTGTTCAATACCAATAACTCACTATATTGGTGAGAAAATAATCAAGTAGCACAGGATTGGTGCACAACATTTCAATGGAGAATCACTAAGATGGCTCAAACCGTAAGTCAGGTTCAAGGTGCCGTACAAGCCCTGACTCAAAGTTCTGATACGCTATTTTTGCTGCTCGGAGCAATCATGGTGTTTTTAATGCACGCCGGATTTGCCTTTCTTGAGGTGGGGACTGTGCGTAAAAAGAACCAAGTGAACGCGCTGGTAAAAATTCTCGCCGATTTCGGTATTTCTACGATCGCCTATTTTTTTATCGGTTACTGGATAGCCTACGGCGCTCATTTCTTTGCTGATGCACAAACCCTTGCCCAAGGGAACGGCTATCATCTAGTTAAGTTCTTTTTTCTATTGACGTTTGCCGCCGCTATTCCTGCTATCGTTTCTGGAGGCATTGCCGAGCGCGCTCGGTTTTACCCCATTCTCATTGCTACTTTTTTCACCGTTGGGTTTGTTTATCCGCTGTTTGAGGGAATGATTTGGAATGGCAATTATGGCGTGCAAAGCTGGTTTGAAGCTCAATTCGGTGCTGCTTTTCACGATTTCGCTGGTTCGGTGGTCGTGCATGCGGTCGGCGGATGGATTGCACTCATCGCTGTCATGTTTCTAGGAATGCGTAAGGGAAGAGTACGTGCAGGAAAGCACACCAACTTTGCTCCATCCAACATTCCGTTCCTAGCACTGGGCGCGTGGATCCTTTGTGTGGGCTGGTTTGGTTTTAACGTCATGTCAGCGCAAACATTAAATGGAATTAGTGGATTAGTCGCGATGAACTCTTTAATGGCCATGACTGGTGGTATTTTAGCAGCGTTAATTGTCGGAAAAAATGACCCTGGCTTTATCCACAATGGTCCTCTAGCGGGATTAGTCGCGGTGTGTGCAGGATCGGACTTGATGCACCCACTGGGTGCCTTAGTGACGGGAGTGGTAGCGGGTGCTTTATTTGTTTGGTTGTTCACTCAACTACAAAACCGAACGAGAATAGACGATGTATTAGGTGTATGGCCATTACATGGTGTTTGTGGTGCATGGGGCGGGATTGCCGCTGGTATTTTTGGCCAATCATCACTCGGCGGCCTAGGTGGTGTCAGCCTCGCCGTTCAACTACTAGGAACCTTATTGGGTATTTCAGTGGCAGTATTAGGTGCCGCAATCGTTTATGGCTCTCTCAATGTATTGACTGGATTGCGTTTATCTGAAGAAGACGAATTTAACGGCGCGGATTTGGCTATTCATAAAATCTCCGCCATTAACGAAGATTGATTACATATAGACCGAAGTCGCGGGGTACTTCGGTCTATTTCATAGCTCGGTTTATGTCACAGAAAATAAGCAATCAATGGCCATTTTATACTATGGTCTAACCCTCAAAACTACTGTTGTTATTGCATCGGTGCTAAGCTAGCAAAAAAGCGTGCAATAAGGACATAGTATGAATTTCCCTTACAAGAATATCGTGATCCTCACGGGGGCAGGCATTTCAGCGGAATCAGGCATCAAAACATTTCGTGCTCAAGATGGGTTATGGGAAAACCATAAAATAGAGGATGTCGCGACCCCTGAAGGTTTCGCACGTGATCCCGATCTCGTACAGGATTTCTATAATCAGCGTCGTCGAAAACTCCAATCTGAATCAATACAACCTAATGCCGCCCACATCGCGCTTGGTAAATTAGAGCAAGAGCTAGAGGGAAACGTAACGATTATTACGCAGAATATCGATAACCTTCATGAGCGGGGGGGTAGCAAACAGGTGATTCATATGCACGGTGAGCTGCTTAAAGCACGCTGCAGCGTTTCTAACCAAGTAATAGAGCATAAAGACGACATTCTGAGCGGAGAGCTTTGTCATTGCTGTCAAATTCCAGCTCAAATGCGACCTCATATTGTTTGGTTTGGCGAAATGCCACTGCGCATGGGCGATATTTATTCAGCACTCGAGACGGCTGATCTTTTTATCTCTATCGGTACATCGGGCGTTGTTTATCCTGCTGCAGGCTTTGTTCATGATGCCAGAATGCATGGTGCGCACACCATTGAGATCAACTTAGAACCGAGTGCCGTTGAAAGTGAGTTTGAGGAAAAACGCTACGGTAAAGCCAGTATTGAAGTTCCGCGGTTAGTGGAAGAGATATTAGGGTTAGAAATGCCAAAAAAGAAACACGCCTAGAGTAGGCGTGTTATCTAAATATTGAATATGATCAATTATTTACTTTGAGCTTCTGGAAGTATTCGTCGTACAACACATTCGCTTCTCCCACCTCATCTTGCCAAAACCCGCTGTCCATAACAGATTGTGGAGGGAAGATATTAGGATCATTGGCGAAAGATTTGGGTAACAGTGAATAGGCTGTTTTAACGGGAGTTGGGTAACCAATTTCTAATGCGATTTTTGCTGCATTCTCAGGGCGCAATAAGAAATCAATCATCTTATGAGCCGCATCAACGTTTTTGGCCCCGGCCGGAATGGATATGCTATCCATCCAGAAAATCGCGCCTTTTTCTGGCCAAATAATGTCAATTGAAGCGCCTTCTTGGCGGGCCATATACGCCGAGCCATTCCATAACATACCTAAAGAAACTTCACCCGCTAAAAAAGGGTTTGCGGGAAAGTCGGAGTTGAACACTAACACGTTTGGAATCAGTTTTTTAAGCTCTTCATAGGCCGCTTTAATTTCGTCAGGATCCATCGTATTAGGTGAGTAACCAAGCTTACTCAGTGCAATATGGAACACCTCACGAGCATCGTCCATCATCATCAACTGACCTTCCCATTTGGCATCCCATAAGTCGCCCCAGTTTTTGATCAGTGATTTATCAAGCATATCGGTATTAATACCAATCCCCGTGGCGCCCCAGATATAAGGGATAGAAAATTTGTTGTTTGGGTCGAACGATTTATTGAGATAGTTAGAATCAAGATCAGCAAAATGAGAAAGCTTAGCGTGGTCAATCTCCTGCAACATGCCTTCTTTACGCATTTTAGAAACAAAGTAGGTGGATGGCACGACAAGATCGTAGCCGGAACCTTGAGTTTTTAACTTGGCATACATGCTTTCATTAGACTCATAGGTTGAGTAAATGACTTTAATTCCTGTCTCTTTGGTGAAATCTTCGAGAACGTCGTGGGGGATATATTCAGACCAGTTGTAAAAATAAAGCTCTTGATCTGCAGCCATTGCAGGCGTAGTGAATAGAGTTGCTGCGCAAATAGCGCCAGCATACAGTGTGCTTTTCATTACGTTTCCATTTTAGTCGGTGCCAAAGCTTAACTAGGCAAGGGTGCGTGATACGAAAGTGCAAAGTATACCAGTTTTAACGAAAATAGGCAGCTAGTGCTGCCTATTTCATACTTTTTGCGGAATTATTGACCCGCTTTTAACTTCATAAAGTAATCTTCATACTGCACAGTTTTTTCACCAACGGCAGATTGCCATTCAACACGATCTAAATCATCTTGAGATGGGAAAAGAGCAGGGCTGTCTTTAAATTTCTCATTAGACGCTTTCACGCCGGTTAAATAACCCGTGTCGCGAGAAATTTGTTCTGCAATTTCTGGACGTAGCAAGAAGTCGATCATCTTATGTGCGGCTTCTACGTTTTTGGCACCAGAACTGATAGCAAAGTTGTCAACCCAACCGATACCGCCTTCTTTAGGGAAAACAAGCTTAATTGGCAAGCCTTCTTTTTGCGCCGCTGCAGCAGAGCCATTCCACAGCATACCTAAGCCAACTTCACCAGAGAGGTAAGGAGCGGCAGGGTTATCTGAGTTAAATACCAATACATTAGGCATTAGTTTTTGCAGCTCAGCGTAGGCCTCATCAATTTGCTTTTCATCCGTAGTGTTACCTGAGTAACCTAACTTACGAAGGGCAATGTGGAATACCTCACGAGTATCATCCATCAACATTAGCTGGCCTTTCAACTCTGGGTTCCATAGGTCACCCCAGCTTTGGAAATCATTGGGATCATACATATCGGTATTAACCGCAAGCCCAGTGATAGCAACCACGTGTGGAATTGAATAATCATTATTTGGATCGTAAGGTTTATTCAAATAGTTGTTATCAAGGTTTTTAAAGTTGCTTAATTTAGACTTATCAATCTTTTGTAACATACCTTCATCGCGCATTTTAGAAACGAAGTAGGTGGATGGAACAACAAGATCATAACCTTGGTTGTGAGTTTTTAGCTTTGCATACAGGGTTTCATTCGATTCATAAGTTGAATAAATGACCTTGATGCCGGTCTCTTTCGTAAACTGCTCTAGAAGACCACTGTTAATGTATGGCCCCCAGTTCATGAATACTAGTTCCTTGTTTTCATCCGCTGTTACTGCTCCAGAGAACAAAGAAAGCGCACATGCACTACCAGCTAATAGAGTAGCCCATTTTTTCATTGACGTTAGCTCCAAACCAAACGTTGCCTATTTTTAGGCGTTAGATAGAAAAACAGAATGACGATTTGTCATTCTGTTTCGCGTAATGTATTACAAGATGTCGATTCTACTTCACTTTTTCCCTTGCTAACAACTGTGATGTGATTACTAGAGCCAATGAGACAACTAACATCACGGTCGCCAGAGCGTTAACTTCTGGGGAAATGCCAACTTTAACCATAGAATAAATCTTCAATGGTAAAATCTCGTAAGTAGGGCCGGTTACAAAAGAGCTAATGATCACATCATCTAATGACAGTGTGAAACTCAGCAACCAACCAGCCGCAACTGCCGGTTTCGCTAATGGCAAAATGATTTTGGTCAAAATCACCCATTCGCCAGCACCGAGATCTTTGGCAGCTTCGAGCATCTTTACATCAAATCCGTTGAGGCGACTGTAAACAGTCACAACAACGAAAGGTAAGCAGAATGTAATGTGTGCAATCAACAAAGTAAGAAAACCTAGCTGAGCACCTAACACTAAGAATAGCGCAAGTAGCGAAATTGCCATGACAATATCTGGGGACATCATTACAACAAACAACATACCATTAACTGCACGTTTACCTTTAAATTGATAACGAAAAAGAGCTACAGCAGTTAAACTGCCAATCAGCGTCGCTGCTGTTGCTGAAAAAACCGCTACATTCAGCGAGTGCCATGCGGCCTGAACTAAGCTGTCGTTTGCAACTAAAGCGTGGTACCACTTGGTAGTGAAACCGCCCCATTTAATACCAAATTTGTTGTCATTAAATGAGTTTACAATCAGCACTATGATCGGTAGGTATAGAAATACATACACTAAACTCATAAAGCTAAATCTAACTGTTTTGCCCATTAGTCTAGCTCCACTTTCTTATTCAATAACTTACCAGCACGATAGTATGCATAAAGCATTACAGCCATCGCCAGAGTCAAGGCAATGCTGGTCGCGGCGCCAAATGGCCAATCACGAGCATTCAATACTTGGCTCTTAATCACGTTACCAATCAGCAGGTTTTTCGCGCCACCGAGTAAGTCAGCAATATAGAACATACCTAATGCTGGCAGTAACACCAACAAGCAGCCCCCGATGATACCCGGCATGGTCAATGGCAATACTACCTTCAGCAAAGTTTGAAGCTTATTTGCCCCTAGATCTCGCGCGGCTTCAATGTAGGTATCGTCCAATTTTTCAATAGCAGAATAGAGCGGAAGAATCATAAAAGGCAGCAAGATGTAAACCAAGCCAATCATTACCGCTGTCTCGGTGTACATAATACGCAGTGGTTTGTCTATGATGTCTAAAGCCATTAAAGCTTGGTTTAGGATGCCTTGCGTACCCAGCACTATTTTTAATCCGTAGGTACGGATAAGAGAGTTCGTCCAAAAAGGAACAATCACCAAAAACAGCATAATTGGACGCCATTTTTGTGGCATTTTTGCGACAATGTAAGCAAATGGATAACCAATAACCAAGCAGAGAAGGGTAGCCACAATTGCCATATAGAAAGAGTGCATGAGCACTTTGGCGTAAAGTGGATCCAATAAGCGTGTATAGTTATCAAGCGTGAAGGTCATTTCAATTAAGTTGGCTTCATCGCGAGTCAAAAAGCTAGTACCAATGATCATAACGTTAGGGATTAGCACAAACAGCACTAACCACCCAACAATCAATGTGATAATAGCATTTTGAAGATTAAGCTTCTTGCTCATCATCGAGTACTACCTCCCAGCTTTCAACCCAAGTGATAGCGACTTTCTGGCCGAGAGAATGGTCCACATCAGGATCATCTTCGTTAAAGAATTCGCTAACCGTCACGCGCATGCCTGATTCTTCCAATTCGACTACAGATTCTAGAGTCATGCCTTTGTAGGTACGTTCTGTCACGTGTCCAACAATGCCTTTTTCTTCTGACTCTTTAATCTCTTCGATGCGAAGATCTTCAGGACGCAGCAAAACTTGTAGTTTGTGTCCGGGTTGTACATTTTGATCGTGATAAACCACCGCTTCAACACCTTCGATATGTGCACGAATACGCTTATCGTCAATTCGTTCGATCGTTTCAGCATTAAATACGTTGATCTCACCGATGAAGCGAGCAACAAATAGGTTTTTAGGGTCTTCGTAAATTTCACGTGGAGAGCCATCTTGCTCAATTTTCCCTTCACGCATAACAATAATGCGATCCGACATTGATAAGGCTTCTTCTTGATCGTGCGTAACGAAGATAAAGGTGATCCCAAGCTGACGTTGAAGCTGCTTAAGCTCCATTTGCATCTGCTTACGCAGTTTATAGTCAAGCGCGGATAAAGATTCGTCTAGCAACAGAACCTTAGGTTTATTAACAACGGCACGCGCGATAGCGATACGTTGTTGTTGACCACCAGAAAGTTGACTTGGTTTACGCTGGGCCATCGCGTCGAGGCGTACCATCCGCAGTGCTTCCATCACACGGGGTTCAATGTCCGCCGTTGGCACTTTTTGCATACGCAAACCAAACGCGACATTTTCAAATACTGTCATATGTGGGAAAAGTGCATAGCTTTGAAAGACGGTGTTAACGTGTCTCTGTTCAGCAGGAACTTTTGTAACATCTTGATTATCAAGAGTAATTGAACCTTGATCTGCGGTTTCAAAACCTGCAATCATTCTTAGTACTGTTGTTTTACCACAGCCAGAAGGACCAAGTATCGTTAAGAATTCGCCATGATTAACATCAAGGTTTAGGTTGCCAATGATTTCCTTACCATCGAAACTTTTACTGATACCAGAAAGACGAACTACTGGTTTTCCTACTGATTTTTTTACGTTCAACGTCTGTTTTTCTCCCACCTTGGTCTATAGGGATGCCTATCTTACGACCTGTCGCTATACACAATTGAGGCGCGCATCATAATCACCAAAAGAGTGAATTCAAAGCGTTTTCTTATATTGATACAGAAAAAGTTTTGTAGGTAGCAGTAAAGATTGATTACCATACAGAACTAACTAACTGTTCAATGCTTTCAAGTGGTTAATTATCAACCAAACACATAATAATGCAAGATCAGTTTAGGCTTCTGATTTTGGACTAGAGTGTATTGCAGTATAATGACAATAACTTTGTGACCCAAATACAGGCAACTTGCTTTTCCGTTGCCTAGGACATTTTATGAATAATGATATTGAAAAAGATTTCAATTTAGGCGGTAGTGTAGAGCATGCGCTCAAGGGAGATTACGAGCTAAAAGTCAACGCCGTGCTCAAAGAGGCATGGGATTGCACGATCAAGCAATTTATCTCCTTTTCTCCTTCCATCGTGATTCTTTTATTTGTGCAGCTTGCGATCTTCTATATTGCTTTAAAATTGCAACTGGGTGATCCATCACTAATCTTGGATGCGTTAGAAACACCAGAAGCTTTCACAGGCAATATTGTACAAGCTATTTTTGTGGCTAATTTTAGCTATGAGGTCGTTAGTGCACCTATTTATGCTGGCGTGAGCTTAATGGCGATGAGTCATGTCGCTGGGTTAAGAACACAGCCAAGACATATAGGTAAGGGATTACAGTTCACCATCCCAGTGATTTTAGCAACGCTATTCAGCTTATTACTGCAAGGTGTAGCAGGAATGATTTTCCCATTGCTATCAATGTATTTGAGTATTGCGTTTAGCCAATCCATCTTATTGATCTGCGAAAAACGGGTTCCACCTATGCAATCACTGCTATTATCATTACGCGCAGTAAATAAAAAAATCGTTCCTATTGCCGTGATTTATTCCGTGATCATGCTAATGTTCGTTGCCGCCGCGCTCTTTTATGGGATAGGTTTCATTTTTGTATTACCTTTCTTCTTCCATGCTAAAGGGATTATTTATCGTAATATGTTCGGCATCAAACTAAAGATCATAGCGACTAATCAATCCGACAATAATCCAAATTCTCAGGTGTTCAATGCGTAAAATAATCTTACTTACCGCCATCTTGCTCGTGGTTGTGAGTTGCAGCGTTTATTACGTCAAGCAAACCTCAACCGAGACGACTTATAAAAGCGACATTCCATCTTTACAAGGTGCTAGAGCTGTTGGAAAAGCGCCTGACTTCTCAGCCATCAATGATGTGAATGAGAAAAAGCATGCTTTTTTTTCTTTCTTAAAACCAGGTATCGCGTGGGAAAATAGACGTGTTTTGCAAGAGCGTGAGATATTAGAGAGGATTGCACAGCATCATTTAAGCAATCAGATAGCCAAAAGTGACTATAGTGAGGCGCAAAAACTCTCTAAGCGATATGAAGTACCGATTCCTGCAGAAGGCATCACTAGCGCATGGCTAGAAAACATGCTGCATCGAGTTGACGTTTTACCCGAAGCGTTAGTCTTGACCCAGGCAGCGAATGAATCGGCTTGGGGAACCTCTCGCTTTGCAACTGAAGGAAACAACTATTTCGGTCAATGGTGTTACAGTGTAGGGTGTGGGTTGGTACCTTTGCAACGAGTGGAAGGTATGACTCACGAAGTGGCGAGTTTTGGTTCTGTTCAAGAGTCAATCCACGGTTACTTCATGAATGTTAACCGCAACTCCGCTTATCATGATTTACGAGAGATTCGTTTTCGATTAAGAAAAAATAATGCCGATTTATTGAGTGCCGACAGTGCCATGGAGATGACCAATGGCTTACTGAAATACTCAGAGCGCGGAGAAGCTTATGTGCAAGATCTTCAATCTATGATGCGTCACAATCAGCCTTTCTGGACAGAATAATAATGAAAAAAAGAACACTTACCTTATTACTGACAACGCTATGCCTTGCTAACGCATTTCCCGTTAACGCTCAAGAGTATATGTTTACATACTCCAAGTTGTTTTCAGCAATGAAAAATAACGTGAAAGAAGAGTACCCCAATGTCAAAGTCGCTTATTATTTCCTTAATGCCAATACCAAGCAGCTCTGCCCAATAGAGAAGGCTTGGATGGAAAAAGAGAAGCACTATGAAGCGTTGAAAGTCAGTAGCAACCACGAGCTACTACTTCCTTTAGACGATCATTTACGGCAAGCGAATCCGTTAGTGTTTGTCGATACTCCTGAAGATATGCGTTGTGACTTTTCGACTGTTGTTATGGCAAAAGAGCAGTTCAAAGGGGAAATATCTTACCAACAGGTCGCCATCTTATTACCCCAGATGCAAAAATTACTGGAAGAGCTCGGCGGGATGTTTGCGAGTTGGTTCACACCCGATGTTTCTGGTGTCACACTCGAATTTGCCAATAATTTGAATTCGCTCATTCAGTTGAGTAACGGCGAAACCATTAACATAGAAGATGGCAAAGCCCAAGTGGAGCTCAGTCAGCTGGGTGAAGGTGGATCGATGCAGTTGCCACAAGAAACGGTTCGCGTGTTACCTTATCTTCCCAAAGCGAAACATTAGACATGTTGGGCTAATATCAATAGGGCTGCATTCGCAGCCCGTACTCGTTTTATCTTTGTAGGAATATCAAAGATTGGTGACATCCAACTTCAAACTAGGATCAAACTCCATCACGCTATCCTCATCTTCGAGCGCTAGGATTGGCATCTCTTCTTTATCAAAACCAATGTCGCCGCCATTAATAACGCCTGAATCACGGTTAATCGACTTAAAGTCAAACAACTTGAAATCAGCCAAATGGCTAGGCACTACATTTTGCATTGCACTAAACATGGTCTCGATGCGCCCAGGGAACTGTTTATCCCAGCCATTTAGCATTTGCTTAATGTTTTGACGTTGCATGTTTGGCTGAGAGCCACATAGATTACATGGAATAATCGGATACTCTCGCATGTTCGCATATTTGATAATGTCTTTTTCACGACAGTAGGCTAGAGGGCGAATTACCACATGTTCACCGTTATCAGACACAAGTTTAGGTGGCATTCCTTTGATCTTTCCACCATAAAACATGTTCAAAAATAGCGTTTCTAGAATGTCGTCACGGTGATGGCCTAACGCAATTTTCGTCGCACCGAGTTCTTTGGCTGTACGGTACAAAATACCGCGGCGTAAGCGTGAACAAAGTGAGCAGGTGGTTTTCCCTTCAGGGATCTTATCTTGAACAATAGAATACGTGTCTTCTTCGACAATTTTATATTCAACGCCTAGTTGCTCTAAGTACTGCGGCAGAATGTGTTCAGGAAATCCGGGCTGTTTTTGATCAAGATTCACGGCAATAAGCTCAAAGCTAACAGGGGCACTTTTCTGAAGGCTCATTAGAATATCCAGCATGGTAAAGCTATCTTTACCGCCAGAAAGACATACCATAATACGGTCGCCATCTTCAATCATATTAAAGTCAGCAATGGCTTGACCCGTATTACGACGGATACGCTTCTGAAGTTTATTGAAATTATATTGTTGAGCTTTGGTGCGCTCTTGAATTTGCTCAGTCATCAGTGTCTGGTCTTTAATCTTTAAAACAAAATAGAGTGTAAGCGCGTCATAAACCCCGCATTCTAATCACCTAGCCCGAATAATAAGATCAAACCTCCAACCCAAAGGAGATTTGAAATGGCCAAACGACGCACTAACCAAGAATGGCGAACCCTGTTCGAACACTATGAATCCAGCCAACTATCACAACGATTATTCTGTGAACGTAACGGACTGAGCCTCTCCACTTTTTACGCTAAGCGCCAACAGTTAAAGCACATCGAAAAACCGAACACGGTTGGCTTTGTTAAAGCAGAAGTCGTTGAAAAGACCACAAAGTATCAAGCCACTCACGTTGTCGTTGCCAATATGACGCTGCTCGTCAATGATGTTGAACTGAGCATCCCACAAGGCACGCCAGCGACCTATCTCGCAGAGCTTATCGGTGCGCTGTCATGAAACGTATGCTCAGTGCTCCCGAAATCTATCTCTATCGCGAAAGCGTCGATTTTAGAAAGTCCATCAACGGCCTCGCTGCGATTATCGAAAATGACACCGACTTGCCCTTGGGCAGCGGCGCACTGTTCCTGTTCACCAACAAACAGCGCGACAAAATCAAAGTGCTGTACTGGGATAAAACAGGCTTTGCTCTTTGGTACAAGCGCCTTGAAAAAGCCAAGTACAAGTGGCCATCAAAAGAGCAAAATGAGGTGTTTACCCTAACTCAATTCGAGCTTGACAGACTGCTTTCTGGCTTCACGATTATCGGCCATAAACCCGTTAGAATAAACGATTTTACAATGACTTAAGCGATAATATAGCCATATCCACCAAGCATTAACGGCATGATTTTAGTATAATCAATGCCATGAAAAAGACGCCAAATATCAACTCAGAAAGCCAAGATGTTGCCGAGCTACAAGCGATGGTGAAAGCGCTGTTGGCGTCAGAAACCCAATTGAAACAAGAGCGTCAATCGCTGCTTGAACAGCTCAAACTTGCCTTCGACCGTCAGTTCGCTAAACGCTCGGAGGCGTTAAAGCCTTACGATGAATCTCAAGGTGATCTCTTCAACGAAGCGGAGTGTGAGGCCGCTAAGGAAGAAGAGGTTGAAGTTGTCACAACGACCATCACAAAGAAGAAACGTGGTAAACGCAAACCACTGCCAAAGACCTTGCCTCGTGAAGTTATCGAACTCGATTTAAACGACGATGAAAAGCAGTGCACTTGCTGTCAACATAACCTGCATAAAATCGGTGAAGACCGTAGCGAGAAACTTGAGTTCACGCCAGCGGTACTAAAAGTGTTGGAATATGTTCGTCCTAAATATGCTTGCCGCCAATGCGAGCAAACAGAAGACAAAAACCACGTCGTTCAAAAGCCAGCGCCGCAAAGCATTATCCCGAAGAGCTTCGCCACAGAAAGCTTGTTGGCCAATATCATCCTCGGCAAATATCAATACGCGATGCCACTTTACCGCCAAGAATCCCTGTTTACCCAGTCGGGTATCGAACTCTCACGAACCACCATGGCAAGGTGGATTATCCAAGTCAGTGAGAAGTTCGCTCCACTTTACGCGGCCTTAAAAACGCACCTACTTGAGCAAGTGGTGATTCAGGCGGATGAAACGCCGCTCAATGTCCTCAAAGAAGATAAACAGTGTTATATGTGGCTTTACTGCTCGGGCGCAGACTCGCCTGAAGCCGCCCTCCCTAATGTGAGAAATATCGTCTTGTACGACTATCAAAACAGTCGAGCTAGGGCGTGCCCTGTTGCCTTCTTGGGGGATTACAGTGGTTATCTACAAACCGATGGCTATGGTGTTTATGATGGGCTTCATCTCGTCACCAATGTCGGTTGCTTGGCGCATGCTCGGCGCAAGTTCATGGAGGCGAAAAAGCTGCAAGGCAAAGGCAAGTCAGGCAAAGCGGATAGTGCATTGGCTAAAATCCAGAAACTCTATGGAATAGAATCACGCTTAAAAGGTGCCTGTGCCGAAAAACGGAAAGCAGAGCGCCAAGAGCATGCTAAGCCGATACTGGATGAGCTTTATGAATGGATGACAACTCAGAAAGTGCTTGAGTCTAGCCCGCTGGGTAAAGCGATAAAATACACGCTCGGTCAGTGGCCGAAGCTGAGCCGCTATATCGATGACGGTCACTTATCGATAGACAATAATCGTGCTGAACGCGCAATAAAACCGCTGGTTATAGGCAGAAAGAACTGGCTCTTCTCGACCAATCCCAATGGAGCTGAAGCGAGCGCGATGCTTTACAGTATCGTCGAGACAGCGAAAGCCAACGGCCTTATCCTTTACGACTACATGGTTAAGTGCATGAAAGAGCTAGCGAAATCTGAGCCTGATATCGATGCACTCCTGCCTTGGAACTTCCAACACTAACAATATCGCCCCGTGGGATCATGGGGCGGATACAGTGCAAGCAAGTTATCCAGTGTTTGAAAAACGTATCCAACAATCAAATGAGAAAAAGCGTAAGGAACGAGCACGAAACAACGTGTTATTTCACGCAAGGTTCTAGACATTGTGATCGTAAAGTCTATTTGAAATATCCCGAATTCAATTCTCAACTTTCTAACTTGCGCGCATCTCAAGCTAGGGGAACAACTCAATATGACCGAGTTATTGATGTTATGTCAGACCCGCGTTTGATTAATTTCGCTCGCAATCTTGCACGTTTTGAAGCTGGTGCTCATCGTCGTTATCTTGATGCAATGGGTATCCCTAAAAATTTATATCAAGCAATTAAATATCAGCACGATTACGAAAAAGACGGTAAATCACTAATTAAAGACATATGGCTAAAAGCATTTTCACCATTACTTCACGCTCTTGAGGGTCAAAGAATGAATATATTTAACGATGATGAAGTTCATAATAAACTCAAACAAATTTATTTTACAACGACTCCAAAGGGTAATATTACTTATTCTAGAGCTGATAGAGTATTTCGTTTTTATCGTTCTTTGATTTCTGATGGTTATGAATCCGTTAAACAATCCTATTCTGCAACTCGCAGTTTTTATAATCATCTTAATGAACTCTTAGCGGCTGGTTTTAGTAAAACACAAATTCAAAACTTACAAGGGCAGGGCAAAGATAATGTAATTCCTCTCTTGCAAGTAATTAACGTTGATTTTGATAATCAGCGTCCTGATTGGTATGTCGAGCCTCAAGTCGGCGAATTAAGTAGAAAGTATGGTTTTGATACTGCGAATGTAATTAGACTAATAGCGTAAGGATAAATAGACATGATTAAGAATGATTTAATTATTGAGATATTCAAAGAAAATGAATCTTTAGATATTCGTGAGGGTGAAAAAAATGGCAAGCCTTGGAAGCAAATTTCACAAATCGGTTATGCTCATTTGGGCGGTAAATTCCCACTTGAATGCAAGGTAAAAATTCAAGATGGTCAACCTGCTTATGTTGCAGGTAAATATCGTTTGTCTGTTAATTCTTTTACGGTCGGTCGCTATGGTGATATTGAAATTGGCCGTGAAATGATTCTTTTACCTTTGGATTAGTCATGTCTAACTGCGTAATACAATACAACGGCTATTTAATGCTTGCCCCAAGTGGGTTTGATTGTACTTACGTCATATTAACGCCTAGTGAGTTGGAACAATTACAAAGCAATTCACTGGGTTCGTTAACTATCGACTCTCAATTATATACGGACGTAACAGGTTATTTATTATTGTCCTTTGTGTCCGGTCATATTTTGGGTCGTATTTTAAAAGGCCTCGGTCGAGGTTAATCATTAACTTAGTAAAGAGAGTAAATACTATGAAATTTATCAACGTCATGAAAAAACACGCTGCAACTATCACAACTGGTGTTACTGCTGCGGTAGCTTCTGCAAGTTCATTCGCTGTTACTGTTCCAGAGTCTATCGAAGCGGCTGTTACTTCTGGCCAGTCAAACTACAGCCTTGTTGTTGTTGGCTTAATTACAATGGCTGCCGTTGGCTTTGGTCTGCGCATGATTGTAGGTGCAATGAAATAACATGTTAGAACTCGTTTCGGACGTCATCACTGTTCTTATTGCTTTGTCTACTGGTGGGGCGTTCGTTTACGGGGTCTACACTGGTATCAACGCCTCCTGATTGGGGGCGTTTTTTCTTACTTCTGGGGGGTTACATGCGTAGCGCAATCAATACCGCTCTTTTCATTCTCTTCTTACTGCTCGCGTTCCTGACCTCCTTTGCGTCTCATGCTGCCGTTTGCCCAATTGGAAATACTCCGTCTTTAAAATGGCCGCTTGGCACTGCTCGTATTGCTTCCGCTTGTGTTGATGGTTGTAGAGCTGAGGAGGGTATCGAGGGGCAAAATACTTGGACCTGTTCTGATGAACTTCAATATTGTACGGGCTATTTTGTGACAACTGGTGATACCTGTACTGGCTCTGATGATACTAATGGCACTTGTGACGCTAACGGTACTTGTACTGACAACGGCGGCTCTAATCCTGACCCTACAGACCCTCATTATAATGACGTTATACAGGCTCAACTTGAAGTCATGCCCGGTGTTATCTCCGGTCTTGATTCATCATCCGCACAATTAGCAAAGGCTTTACGAATTGGTGCTTATATGAATGCCGAGGTGGCTAAATCCACTCATATAATTTCACCTTTACTTGCTGACTTAATTGAAGTTAATCGTGGTCAATCAAATATACTTTCCAATATGGCTAATAATCCAACTCCTAATTATTCTGAATCTTTGGATTCTATTTTAACCACGCTTCATAGTATTAATAATTCTAGCAACTCTGGCTCTGGTGGTCTCCCCGAACAACAATTCAATAGTTTTATGGGTTCGATTAGTGGCTTGAATCGTTCTATTTATTCTGCTGCGGATGGCACTAACACCACTTTAAATGGAATAAAGGATGTTGTTCGCCCTCTGGATTGGAAATTAGACGAAACCAACAGGCAGTTATATGATGTTAATAACAATATAGGTTCGGGTGTTGGAGTTCTTCTTGAACATGGTTTAACTAATACGGCTAGCATTGTTGACGCTATTAAATCCAGTAGCGGTACTGGCGGCGGTGATAGCTCCTCCGTTGTCGAAGCTCTCAATGCTCAAACTGGTGAGATTAAAGGCAGTCTAGACGCTCTATCTGATGCACTTTCTACTGGCTCTTATGTTAGTCGTGAGTTCAAAGGAAAGGTCGATTTTGATACTGTTGGCCTTTATAAGCCTGATTTGCTTGATTCCGTTCTTGCTGATACTGAAGAGTTAAAACGGCAATATGAGCAACAAATTGATGAGTTTAAAAAGATATTTAGCTTTGATGTGTCGCAATTAAACGGCGGTCAATATAAAGAGCATTCACTAGATTTTGTATTACCCAATGGCAAACAATTAAATTTAAAGTCCGGCGTATTACCTGCTTTTATTGACCAAGCTAATTTAATTGCTGCTGTAATCTTGTTTATTGCATCAGTTATTGCAGTCAAAGCAATTTTAGGGAGTCGAAAATAATGGAGTCATTATTATTAATCGTTCAGTCAATCGGTGATTTCTTTCAGACTATCATTGATTTCTTTTTGAATATTCCAGATTATTTTGACCAATTGACCGTTTATATCAATGCTTCTTATGTTTATTTAAAGTTGAAATTTATGGTTTATTCTTTGTCCGTTTCATATAAAACAGCTTCATATCTATTAAATGAGATTGGATTCACTCAAATCATCATATTAACGTTTAATGCTTTGCCTGATGAATTACGCTTTTATGCGTTCTTATTTAAAATACCGCAAGCGATAAATATCATATTTACAGGCTTTACCACTGCGTTTGTTATTTCGGTATCGAGGTTTTAACGATGGCTATCACGATTAGAACGGGTGCTAATGGCTCTTATAAGTCCGCTTATGCTGCTTACTTTGTTATTTTTGAAGCACTAAAGGCGGGGCGCGTTGTTGTCACGAACATTGAAGGGATGCAACCACTTGATGCTATTCAGAAGCGTCTTGATATAGAGTTTCCGTCTACTACTCGCCTTATTCGTATCTTCTCAAGGGATGCGGAAGGGATTGAACTCTGGCAACACTTTTTCTGCTGGTGTCCGCTTGGGGCACTGATTGTTATTGATGAGTGTCAGGACATTTTCTCTAAAAACATTGGATTTAGGAGGCGTTGTTGCCTAAATCAGTTGAACCTTTTCCAAATCCTGTGATCTGATCCTTTGAGAGGATTGGAACGGTGGTGACATGGGTAAAGCGAAAAAGAAGATAACTAACTGGGCGGAGTACAATAAGGCTTTGTGCAAACGTGGTTTGGTTACATTCTGGATAGATGACTCAGCCATTGATGCATGGCAATGCAAAACCCACCATGGTAAGCGTGGTAGAGGATTCCAGTACTCTGATACAGCGATTGAAACTGCTTTGATGATTAAGGGCATCTTCTCTCTGCCATTGCGTGCACTTCAAGGCTTTATCGACTCGATTTTCGAGCTATTGGATGTTCCGCTGACATCTCCTGACTACACCTGTATCAGTAAACGTTCAAAGACAGTTCAAGTCAAATATCGCAATAAATCTAGAGGGGCTATTCGCCATATTGCCATTGACTCGACTGGCCTCAAAGTCTTTGGTGAGGGTGAATGGAAAGTGAAAAAGCATGGTGCAGAAAAGCGCAGAACATGGCGTAAGCTGCACTTAGCTGTTGATGTAGACACTCACGAAGCGATAAGTGCGGAAGTCAGCCTTGTCAATGTGGGCGATAGTGAAGTACTACCTACGTTGCTCAACCCGCTACGCAGAAAGGTCACAGCCGTATCTGCCGATGGAGCATATGACACCAAAAATTGCCATGATACTCTGAAAAAGAAGGGTTGTATCCCGCTGATACCGCCTCGAAAGAATGCAGCACTTTGGGAAGATGGCCATCCCAGAAACGGAGCAGTAACAGCTCTGAAAAATGGGTCAATACCGAAATGGAAAGCCGAGTCTGGTTATCACTATCGCTCAATATCTGAGACGGCAATGTCCCGATATAAAGGACTGACTAGCGGTACATTGAGTATGAGATGTTATAACGCTCAAGTGGGCGAAATCATGGCGAATGTCAAAGCCATAAACAAAGTCATAGGACTAGGAATGCCTGTCAGAAACTGACAGCTAGTCATATATGGCGTCGTTGATTTTCAAGCTGATTTGATCAACAACGCCGATTTAGGATGGATAAAGTATTTTATCGTCCTTTGTCTGAATTCTTGCCAAAACTTCCCAAGGATTACGAATCGTTTTTTTACTCTCGCTATACGCCTGCTGATATGACTAATTTAGACCCGTCTGAGACTGACGACCGAGGTCGAGCAGAATATGACGACCAAGGCCGCATAATCTACCCATTTTCTTTTAATGAGGGTTTCCAGCGTCATAGAAAATATAACTGGGATATTGAGTTGTTATCGCCTGATTGGGGTCAAATTGATTCAGCAATCCGCGCACCGGCTGAGCAATGTTTTTTCCATAAAGGCCGTGACCAATTCTTTTGGGCAAAGCGCAAGCCTTACATCTATAAGCACGCTAAAAACACATCAACGCCAGTGATACCAAAGGGCAAAGACCCTGATCTTACCAAGAAAAAAATTCCGCTTGATGCGTTCTTGCTTTACAAGTCAACAGCGACGGGTATTGCTCGTGCTTCTGGCGCTCTCAATGTGTTAGCGAAAAATCCAGCACTCATTGCGGTTTTTCTAATTATAATTTTAGGCATAGGATACTTAACGTATGGTTTATCCCGTCTGGTTTTTGGTTCTTCTTCGGAGATTCAGGACACGCAAGCGAACTCGACTCAATCTAGCGTTTCTCAATCGCCCAGTGTCAGCAATAAAGCGGATTCTTCGTCTAATTCTTCTGTATCTGATGGTGGGAATAGCAATACGGCTGCTGGTCGTACCGATAGTCCATCTGGTTCTGGGCGTTTAGATGGTCTTCGCTCGATGCTCGGCCTATATGATATTCAAAACTTGTACTACACGGGCCATACCACAAAAAAAGGGCCAAATGGTTTCAAGTTCTTTATTACGCTCGAGGCCAAAACACCCGAGGGAACGTATTATTTTGATGATACGTTTCTCGCGGCCAACGATATCAAATATGCTCACTATGATGATTGCTTGCTCAAGCTGACAAAAGACAACATGAATCTAAACGTATTTTGCAAACCGCGCGCACTGGATGCGCCAGTTCCTGAGCGAGCAGAGGTCAAGCTCAATTCTATTTTTTAAAGTGCGTATTATGGTTGTGAATTATGTTGAGGGTTTGCCTTTGGCCTGAGAGCCGTCAAGGGTGGGCGAAAGACTTGGCAATATCCGGTCAGTGCAACGCTGGCCGTGATGACTAGGATAGAGAATCGCTTTACCATCGAAGCCCGTAATATAATTTGCATAATGCGCACTCATTTGCGCTCATAAGCGCCCTCACAGCACTTAACGCGAGATATGAACAAGCCCCGCAGGGATAAGCAAAGCACGCAGTGCAAGCGCAGCACCAAGCCGCACGACTTGGTTTTTTATTTCCTCGCATCCCATCGGCGCGGTTAGCATTCCCCAGCACTTGACCATAAAAAACATCCTCATCCTACCAAGCCGCTTTTGAGCTTTGCGAGTGTCGAGCATAGCTCTCTAAACGGTCGATAATTCGCCCAATGCCGACGGACGCACGACGACGAAGACTGAGGAGGAGGAGGAAGGAGAAAGCAGGGCGAGTACACTATCTTTAATAGAATAGTGTACTCTTGTGCCAATATGGTATTTCTCTTTTAAATTTCCTTTTTTATCAATCTCTTAATGATTCGCAAAATCTTCAAAATTTATATTTGTGATAACAGTTGCGTTAACAATATCCGCGTGATAAATTGCTTGTGTTAACAAATGGTATCACAAAGGGGGCTTTATGCCGAAAAAAAACGAGGATAGCACTGATAATCCATGGGCTTTTTCATCTCGAGTTTCTAAAATATCTGAGCTTAAGAGTAAGAACTATCCAAGTACGTTGGATGATAGATTGGTTGTAAGGTCTAATAGTGAGTTAAAGGAGGCTTTTGAAGAACTTTGTAAGGTTTCTGGTCATAAGCCATCAAGCGCTATTCGCTTAATGATGCTTAAGAGCATCAGAGATTGGAATTTGACCGTTTAACTTTTAGTTGTCTAGGTGTGCTGTAACACACCTAGACATATGAAAAACCCAAGTCTTTAATTAATTAGGAATATTCATATGGAAAGTATCGTAAATACAGAAACACATGGCAACTCATTGTATGCGCCCCATGATCCCACGGGGCGTTTTAATTTGAATGTGAGAAGTTCCAGGGAAGCAGTGAGTTGATATCAGGCTCAGACTTTGCCAGCTCTTTCATACATTTGACCATGTAATCGTAGAGTATCAGTCCGTTCGCTTTCGCCGTCTCGATGATGCTATACAGCAAAGCACTCGCATCAGCACCAAGCGGATTCGTCGAGAATAACCAATTTTTTCTGCCAATGACCAGCGATTTGATTGCGCGTTCCGCTCGGTTGTTGTCGATAGATAAATGCCCATCTTCAACATAGCGTATCAGCTTAGGCCACTGACCCAAGGTGTACTTGATGGCTTTACCAAGAGGACTCGATTCGATGACTTTCTGCGTGGTTAACCAGTCATAGAAGTCATCCAACATCGGTTTAGCCTGCGCTTGTCTTTCTGCCCAACGCTCTTCGACCGAAGCCAGTTTTAATCGAGATTCAAGTGCGTACAACTTTTGGATTTTGGCTAACGCCACATCCGCTTTACCTGTTTTACCTTTGCCCTGAAGCTTCTTCGCTTCCATGAACTTACGACGTGCATGAGCGAAGCAACCGACATTGGTGACGTTGGTTAATCCATCATAAGCCGCGTAACCATCACTTTGCAGATAGCCTGAGTAATCACCCAAGAAGTTCACGGGGCACACTCTCGCGCGACTGTTTTGATAGTCGAACAAGACGATATTTTTCATGTCAGGGAGTTTAGCTTCAGGGGAGTCGGCTCCCGAGCAGTACAACCACATATAACATTGCTTGTCTTCCTTGAGCACATTGAGCGGCGTTTCATCGGCCTGAACCACCACTTGTTCGAGTAAGTGAGTCTTCAGTGCCTGATAAAGCGGTTTGAACTTTTCACTAACCTGGATTACCCACCTGGCCATGGTCGTTCTCGATAACTCGATACCTGATTGGGTGAACAAGGTTTCCTGACGATACAGCGGAAGCGCATACTGATATTTGCCTAAAATAATGTTGGCAAGCAGACTTTCGGTAGCGAAGCTTTTGGGGATGATACTTATCGGTGCGGGTTGTTGGTGAATGTGGCTTTTTTCAGCCTCTTGTTCACACTGACGACAGGCGTATTTCGGGCGAACATATTCCAACACTTTTAGGACGGCGGGCGTGAACTCAAGCTTTTCACTGCGGTCTTCGCCGATTTTATGCAAAATGTGTTGGCAGCATGAGCACTGTTTGTCGTGCTCATCTAGGTCAAGCTCGATAATTTCACGTGGCAAGTCTTTAGGAAGCGGTTGACGTTTACCACGACGTTTGATTGTCGTCGTGGTGATAACCTCATCTTCCGATTTCGCCGCTTCACATTCCGCCTCATTAAAGAGGTCACCCTGTGCTTCGTTATACGGCTTTAACGCTTCCGAGCGTTTGGCGAATTGACGGTCAAGGGCCAGTTTAAACTGCTCAATTAAGGATTGGCGCTCTTGTTGCCACTCTTTTTTCTCCGACATCAACGCTTTCACCATAGCTTGAAGCTCGGCGATGTCTTGGCTTTCTGGGTTAATATCGGGCGTCTTTTTCATGGCATTGATTATACTAAAAACACCACGTCAAGGCTTGGTATAACTCACTTTTATCGGGTTCAACTCATTGTAAAGTTGTCTATTTTTATCGGTTTATGGCCGATTATCGTGAAGCCAGATAACAGTCTGTCTAGGTCAAATTGAGTCAGGGTGTAGACCTGCTTTTTCTCTTGAGTGGGCCATTTGAATTTGGCTTTTTCGAGCCGTTTGTACCACAGAGCGAAGCCCGTTTTATCCCAGTACAAGACTTTGACTTTATCGCGTTGTTTATTGGTAAACAGGAACAGCGCACCGCTTCCGAGCGGTAAATCGGTTTCAGATTCAATAATCGCCGCCAGACCATTAATGGACTTTCTAAAATCCACGAACTCCCGATACAGGTAAACATTAGGGGCACTCAGCATTCTCTTCATGACAGTGCTCCGATTAACTCTGCCAGATACGAGGCAGGTGTTCCCTGGGGGATGCTGAGTTCAACGTCATTAATCAATAGTGTCATGTTGGCAATCGGTGTTTGAGTCATCTGGTAGCGTGTCGTTTTTTCAACGACTTCAGCTTTAACGAATCCACTGCTCTTAGGTTGCTCTATGAACTTTAGTTGCTGTCGCTTGGCATGGAAGGTTGAAAGGCTCAGCCCATTTTGTTCACAGAACACGCGTTGAGACAGATGACTGGATTCGTATTGATCGAATAGGGTATGCCATTCTTGATGAGAGAGTCTTTTTGCCATTTCAAATCTCCTTGAGGTTGGAGATTTGATCTTATGGCGTGCCGAGATTGATTAGAATGTGGGGTTTATGACGCGCTTACAACTCATTTACTTCACTAGCTGAGTCTAATCATGAGAAAATATCATGCGAAATTTTGCTTCATCAAGCCTCGATACAATATCTGCACAAGCTAAGTAGGGATCTCATGGAACTTAATTCTTTTCTTGATGCTGGCGTTAATCTTTCTGATTCTGTTATAACTCAACTTAAGGACCATAGAATGGGTTTAATTGAAAAGCTGGAGTTCTCCTTGTCGTCATTGCCTTATGTTGCTCAGACGCTCTCTGTGGAGCTTTAAACCATGCTTAAGTGCGCATTATGTATATTATGTTAAATTATAAATGATCATATTTTAATGTACGAATATTTCCTTCCTCTTTTTCTATCTATCCTCATGACATTAAACATAATCAGCATTTACCATAAAATACCTAATAACTAGTCTGATAATCGAAGATTTCATTCTAGTTATTATTTATGCTGATCAATCCAAGAACCAGATTGGGTTCATGTTTTATTTTTGTAAGAGTTTATATCGAGGATCTTTTTCCAATTATCTTGAAAGTTATAGGTTTATTGGGTGAATTTGGTTGGATTATCCAGTGGTCGGAATGTTGAATAAGTGTTCCATTTGTATGTATTTCTAGTTCAGGAATTCGTGGCCCAATTATGTATTGATTTGGGTTTTTATCATCTTTAATCACTATAATTTCCTGTTCATTTACAAATACAGAACAATTTGGCGTTGGAGTGCAGCTCGTCATGTCGACGTTTTGATAAGAAAAAGTCCTCCAGAAAAAAGCGACCAAAAGAATGAGTAATGCGATTAGTATTTGAGCAAACCTGTGTTTTGTAAGCTTTTCTGAAGCCATGATGCTTCCTTCCTCGTGTAACAAACTTCAAAGTTTTGAAATAAAAGGCCAAATCCTGAACAACTGTAAGGTTACTACTCTGTCATTGAATTGTTAATTGCAGTATAGTTGACGGTTGAAAATGCCACTTTTTTTTAAAGTCAGCAATAGATAGTAACGTTATGATAAAGCAGTATTTCTATTGTGGATTTGGGGGGCATTACGACATGTGTCGTGTTGGAAGTAAAGTGTAGTTAATTAGAAATTGGAAGCATGCAAATGAGCCAAGAAAAGCAGCTTGAACAAAACTACAACTATACAGTTGTTCGGCAATTTACCTTAGTGACTATTCTCTGGGGTATTGTTGGTATGGCTGTAGGTGTTTTGATTGCCGCTCAATTAGTTTGGCCACAGCTAAACTTTGATACGCCGTGGTTGACGTACAGTCGCTTACGTCCTCTGCATACTAATGCGGTTATTTTTGCGTTTGGTACAAGTGCCCTCTTTGCAACATCTTATTATGTTGTTCAGCGTACTTGTCAAACTCGTCTATTTGGTGGTCCTCTTGTGCCCTTCACTTTTTGGGGATGGCAAGCCATTATTTTATCTGCAGCAATAACTTTACCTTTGGGTTATACCTCCGGTAAAGAATACGCGGAATTAGAATGGCCAATTGATATCGCCATTGCTCTTGTATGGGTATCTTATGCGATAGTGTTTTTTGGAACACTCGTCAAACGTAAGACGGCACATATCTATGTGGCAAACTGGTTCTTCGGAGCTTTTATCCTTACTGTTGCTGTATTACATATTGTAAATAGCATGGCAATCCCTGTTTCTATGGGTAAATCGTATTCAGTTTACGCTGGGGCGGTGGATGCTATGGTTCAGTGGTGGTACGGTCATAATGCGGTGGGTTTCCTGCTTACTGCCGGCTTCCTTGGTATGATGTATTACTTTGTACCAAAACAAGCTGAACGCCCTGTTTATTCATACCGTTTATCGATTGTTCACTTTTGGGCTTTGATCTCTCTTTACATTTGGGCAGGTCCGCACCATTTACACTACACTGCTCTGCCTGACTGGACTCAGTCACTTGGCATGGTGATGTCGTTAGTGTTGTTTGCTCCTTCATGGGGCGGGATGATCAACGGGATCATGACGTTATCTGGTGCTTGGCATAAACTGCGCTATGACCCAATCTTACGATTCCTCATCGTTTCATTGTCATTCTACGGAATGTCTACGTTTGAAGGACCAATGATGTCGATTAAGACAGTTAACGCACTGTCACACTACACCGACTGGACCATTGGTCACGTGCATTCTGGAGCTCTAGGCTGGGTGGCAATGGTGTCGATTGGTTCGGTATACCATTTAATTCCTCGCCTATTTAACCAAGAGCGTATGTACTCTGTTGGTCTGATCAATGCTCACTTCTGGTTAGCGACTATTGGTACGGTGCTCTACATCGTTGCGATGTGGATTTCAGGTGTTATGCAGGGCTTGATGTGGCGTGCTGTTAACTCTGACGGTACGTTAACGTACAGTTTTGTTGAGTCTGTCCAAGCCTCTTACCCATTCTATACCGTTCGATTCATTGGTGGATTTATCTTCTTAGCAGGTATGTTCCTGATGGCTTACAACACGTATAAAACGGTTTTTGCACCAGATAATAGCTTAAAAGCTATTCCTCAACCGGCATAAGGAGATGAAAGAATGAGTTCTAATAATCGCCATGAAATCATCGAACGTAATGTCGGTTTACTGGCTATTTTCATTATTTTTGCCATCAGTTGGGGAGCCTTGGTTGAAATCACGCCATTGATTTTCCAAAAGCAAACTACTGAGCCTGTTGAAAATCTTAAGCCCTACACTGCGCTGCAACTTGAAGGCCGTGATATCTATATTCGCGAAGGTTGTAACGTTTGCCATAGCCAAATGATTCGCCCATTCCGTTCCGAAACGGAGCGTTATGGTCATTATTCGGTGGCTGGTGAAAGTGTTTGGGAGCATCCATTTGTGTGGGGTTCGAAGCGGACTGGGCCTGATTTGGCTCGTGTTGGTGGTCGTTATTCTGATGAATGGCATCGAGTTCACTTGACTAATCCTCGCGAACTGGTTCCTGAATCAAACATGCCCGGTTTTCCTTGGCTAGCAAAAAATGTGTTGGACGGCAAGCTTACGCAAAGCAAACTTGAATTATTCCGTAATCAGTTTGGTGTGCCGTATACCGATGAACAAATCGCGAATGCAGCAAAAGATGTCGAAGGGAAATCAGAAATGGATGCAATCATTTCTTATCTTCAATCTCTTGGTCACGCAATGAAGTAAGGGGTAGTTATGGATATCGGTACTATTCACAGTATTTGGACCATAGTGCTGTTCGTCTGTTTTATAGGCGTAGTGTGGTGGGCCTATGGCAAAAACCGTAAAGCTCGTTTCGATGAAGCGGCTAACCTCATTTTTGCCGATGAACAGCCCAAATCCTCTAAGGAACAAGGAGTGACTAAACAATGACGACATTTTGGAGTCTATGGGTCATCATCATTACGGTGGGAACTTTGCTGGGCTGTGCGATTCTGCTCGTTTGGTGTTTAAAAGACAAAATGGGAGTGGAAGAAGGCTCGGATATGGGCCATGAATACGATGGTATTCGTGAGCTCAACAACCCTCTGCCTAAATGGTGGACCTATCTTTTTATTAGTACGTTTATTTTTGCCGCTATCTATCTGACCCTCTATCCTGGGTTAGGTAGTTTTAAAGGTGTACTTGGTTGGCAAAGTTCAGATCAAACCATTCGCTCTCTTGATGAGTCCAAAGCCTCGATTGCAAATGCGCAAAACAATAAAGTGTTAGTACAGTATGCAAAAGAGTTAGATGACGCAAACACCTACTTTGGTGAAGCATTTAAACGCTTAGCTTATACTGGCGGCGGTTCGGATTTACGCCCTATTCCTGAAATTGCAGCAGATTCTGATGCATTGAAGGTTGGTCAGCGTTTATTCTTACAAAACTGCTCTCAGTGTCATGGTTCTGACGCTCGTGGTCAAAAAGGCTTTCCGAATCTAACCGATAATGCTTGGTTATATGGTGGTGAACCAGAAGCGATTGTGACCACTATCCGACATGGTCGTATTGGACAAATGCCAGCTTGGAAAGATGTCCTCGGTGAGCAAGGTGTGAAGGAAGTGGTGAGTTATACCCTAAGCCTTTCTGGGCGTTCTGTGAACGTTCGAGAAGCGGAAGCAGGTAAAGCTCGCTTCGTCGTTTGCGCCGCTTGTCATGGTACGGATGGTAAAGGTAACCCTGCGTTTGGAGCACCTGATCTTACTGATAACGATTGGTTATTTGGTGACTCAAGAGCCGATGTTACTCAAACGGTCATGCATGGCCGATCAGGTGTTATGCCTGCTTGGAATGACATTCTCGGTGAAGATAAAGTTCAACTGGTTGCTGCTTACGTGTGGAGTTTAAGCAATACAGAGAACTAATTGCACAACAAAGGCAGCTCTTTATTAGGGCTGTCTTTCTTCTCTTTTTAATAAGCCTTCTTTATTTTGTTGTTGAGAACTTTTTTATGGTAACTCCTTGGTATAAACAATTCTGGCCGTGGTTTCTGATCATCTTACCGTTAACTGTGGTGATATGGACGATTGCAACGGTTATCGTCTTTTCTCAGAATTCAGTGTCATTGGTGACAGAGGATTACTACAAAAAAGGCAAAGGCATTAATATTGACCTATCAAAAATTAACGAAGCGAAAGCATTAAAGCTCAGCTCGGAAGTCTACTCTGAGGGTAATGATATTATCTTCAAATTTAATAAAGGTGAGCTTGAACACTACCCCGCGATTAAAATGATGTTTGCTCATCGGACACTGCCAGACCGTGATTTCACACAACTTGTCGCATCGGATGCACAAGGTATATATCGCATTACCCTGCCTGCCCCGTTACAAGGCCCTTGGTTCATCGAACTCACTCCTCACAATGAGGAGTGGTTAATCCAAGGTCGAGTAACGTTTCCAATGCCAACTTCTACTCAATTAATGAATTAAACTATGTGCAAAGCGTGTTACCACTGTGGTGAAGATGTACCAGCCAACACGGATTATAAAGTTGATATTCTAGGTGAAAGCAGAGATATGTGTTGTCCCGGTTGTGAAACCGTGGCTAAAACCATTGTAGAGAGTGGCCTAGTATCTTATTACCAATACCGAACGACCACTGCAGATAAAGTGGAGCTTGTGCCAGAGCAGCTCAAAGCACTCATTCATTATGATAATGACGATGTACAAGCAGAGTTCGTTCGTAACGACAACGAAACGTCCGAAGTAACGTTATCGTTAGAAGGTGTTTCCTGTGCGGCTTGTGCTTGGTTAATTGAAAAACAACTCTCTCATAAAAATGGGGTAATTTCGATAAGGGTCAATACCACTACCAACCGTGCTTTACTCAGTTGGGATAAGACACAAACACGACTCAGTGAATTACTCTCCACTATTCATAAATTAGGTTATAAGGCTGCCCCTTTTGAAGCAGACGCACATGAGGCAGCCTACCATCAATCAATGAAGCAATATCTTTATCGCTTGGGTATTGCAGGTCTAGCCACCATGCAAGTGATGATGCTTGCTGTGGCGCTCTATCTTGAGGTCTTCGGTGATCTTGATTCTGAGTTTCGCAATTATTTTCGTTGGGTTAGCTTGATCTTTGCAACCCCCGTACTTTTATACTCTGCCCTTCCCTTTTACCTCAATGCTTGGCGAAGCATTAGAGGCAGAACATTAGGTATGGATGTCCCTGTTTCTATTGCTCTTATTTTTGCGTACGTTGCTAGTCTGATAGCGACAGTGACTGAACAAGGCGAAGTCTTTTTTGAATCCATTTCAATGTTTACCTTTTTCTTACTGGTTGGACGATTTTTAGAGATGCGAGCGCGTAGAAAAGCCGCGGCGGCTAGCGGAAATTTACTGAAATTGATCCCTGCGGTTGCAACCACGTTGGATGGCCGTCAAGTGCCTGTAAAAACGCTGGCTCTTGGTGATAGAATTCGCGTGTTGCCTGGAGAACACGTCCCTGCTGATGGTCGAGTGTTGAATGGGCGTATTCATATTAATGAATCAATGTTGACCGGTGAATCAGTACCAGTTGTCAAAACAGTCGGTGATGCTGTTTTTGCTGGTACATTAAATGGCGATGAGTCTTTCGAGTTGGAAGTCACTGCATCTAAAGCGGATTCCGTTATTTCCAATATTGTTAGACTGCAAGATGAAGCTCAAATGTCTAAGCCTAAGATTGCAGAAATTGCTGATATTGTCGCGAGATATTTTGTGGCTGTAATTTTGATTATTGCAGCAGCCACTTGGTTTTATTGGCACCAGACAAAACCTGAAGATGCATTTTGGATCATGTTAGCGGTCTTGGTGGCAACCTGCCCGTGCGCGCTTTCTCTTGCCACCCCCACAGCCATCACTTGCGCTACATCACGAATGGGTGACTTTGGTATTTTATTGAGAAAAAACCATGTCTTTGAAACACTTTGCAAAGTTAACCATTTGATTATTGATAAAACGGGAACGTTGACCCGTGGTGATATCGAAATTAGTGACGTTGAGTTGCATGGTGATATAGACGAAAACCATTGTTTGGCGCTAGCCGCTGCTTTGGAGCATCATGCCAATCACCCCATTGCCAGAGCGTTTGCGCAATATCGTAATGACGAGTTTCGTGTTGAGCATGTGCAGAATATGATTGGGTCTGGTATTCAAGGTAAATATTTAGGCGGCGATGTTCGTATCGGCAGCGCCGAATTTGTTTTGAACGACATCAGTGACGATCGAGCAAATCGTATTTATCTGTCGCTCAACGGGCAACACATTGCGACCTTCACGTACCGCGATCCTATCCGTAGTGAAGCGAAACAATTTATCGATCGTTTTCATCAGGAAGGAATTAAGATCACGCTATTAACGGGGGATTCTCAAGTTAATGCCCAAAGTGTGGCCGCTGAAATGGATATCGATATTGTCGTATCGAATGCCAAACCAGAAGATAAACTGAGTTACTTAAAGTCGTTACCAGATGATGATATCACCATGATGATTGGCGATGGCATTAATGATGCGCCAACGCTTGCTGGTGCGCACTTATCAGTCGCTATGGGTGGTGGAACCGATGTCGCAAAAGCATCCGCTGATATGGTTTTACTTGGTGATAAACTCGACAGATTATTGGAAGCCAGAAGCTTAGCGTTAAAAGCTCGCAAAATCATTCGGGAAAATTTAGCGTGGTCACTTGGATACAATATTATTGTTTTGCCACTCGCCGTTGCGGGGCTGGTTGCTCCTTACATTGCCGTTGTGGGCATGTCGGCGAGTTCGATTATTGTGGTATCTAATTCTCTTCGACTACTCAAAAAGAGGGATAAGTAGATGGAAAGTCTTTATATATTGATCCCCATAGCGATCGTTTTGGTTACGATCGCCGTCATCATCTTTTTATGGGCAGTAAAGAGCGAACAGTTTGAAGATTTAGAACGCCAAGGACACAATATTTTGTTTGATGAAGATGAACTTACCTCATCAAAAGAAGAGAAAAAATGACCGCAGATTGGATTGGTACTTTCTTTATCGGTTTACTTGGAGCTGGCCACTGTATGGGAATGTGTGGCGGAATTGCTTCTCTTTTGACCTTAGGTGAAAAACGCAGTGATCGACTCCCAATACTGCTTGTTTTTTACAACCTTGGGCGTATTGCCAGCTATATGCTGTTTGGCGGTTTATTAGGAGGCCTCGCCGCCTCGCTATCCGAATTCTCTACACTTAATCATGCGTTGATTTGGTTGAGGCTCATTGCGGCAGGCCTAATGATTGTACTTGGATTATATGTTGGGCGTTGGTGGTTTGGTCTGTTGAAGCTGGAGAAGGTTGGGCAAAAAATCTGGAGTTTTATTTCGCCTTTTGGGCAATCATTGCTCCCGCTTAGGAAAACGTGGTTCGCTCTCCCTTTTGGGTTTATCTGGGGATGGTTACCTTGTGGGCTAGTTTACTCGGTACTGACTTGGTCTGTGGTGTCCGGTAGTGCACTGTCTGGCGCTCTGGTTATGGCCTCTTTTGGTTTGGGAACCTTACCTGCGATGCTTCTTGTTGGTTACGGAGCGACCCGTTTGAAGAACATTCAACAATCATTCATATTTCGTCATTTTGCTGCGATTTTTATCATACTCTATGGTCTATACACGGGTTATGGAGCAGTGAGTATTTTATCATCTACGTGGTAGCTGTCTGATTTATGGCATCTTTTTTCGCTATCCTTTAGGGGTAATGGGTGCTAAAATATTGATGTACATCAAAAAGTGAAAGGTTGTTATGATTTCTGATAAGCCAGCGGCAAAGCGCATTCAATCTGGTGGTTGTGCAATTCACTGTCAAGATTGCAGCATTAGCCAGCTTTGTATTCCTTTTACACTCAATGAATCTGAACTTGATCAACTTGATCAAATTATTGAGCGTAAAAAACCTATCCAAAAGGGCCAAGAGCTATTTAAAGCTGGTGACGACCTTAAGTCTCTCTACGCTATTCGCTCAGGTACAATTAAAAGTTATACCATTACTGAGCAAGGTGATGAACAAATCACTGCGTTTCATTTAGCGGGTGATTTAGTTGGTTTTGACGCGATCACTGATGATTCTCATCCTAGCTTTGCTCAGGCTCTAGAAACATCAATGGTATGTGAAATACCCTACGAAATTCTTGATGATCTTTCGGGTAAAATGCCTAAGTTACGTCAGCAAATTATGCGCTTGATGAGTAATGAAATTAAGGGCGACCAAGAGATGATTCTTCTGCTATCTAAAAAGAATGCAGAAGAAAGATTAGCGGCTTTTCTTTATAACTTGTCGACTCGTTTCTCTCAGCGCGGCTTTAGCCCTAGAGAGTTTCGTCTGACAATGACTCGTGGTGATATCGGTAACTACCTTGGTCTCACTGTTGAAACGATCAGTCGTCTACTCGGCCGTTTTCAGAAATCTGAAATCCTTAGCGTTAAAGGCAAATACATCACAATCCTTGACCATGACCAACTGATGGAACTGGCAGGCGTATCTAAAGAAACTAAGTAACTTCAATGAGGTAGCTCTTAAATGAGCTACGTCATACTTCTGTTAAAAACTCTCTTTTTTTCTAAAATTCTCGCTGGTTATGAGCTAAAGTAACTCTAACGCCCTCCTCCATAATTAAGGAGTCGATATGAGTATTTATAGCAAGATTCTGGTGGTTGCTGACATCAACCACGATGAACAACCCGCCCTTGCCAGAGCCATACAGTTAGCGCAGCAAAGCACGTCTTCTAGCCACATTACATTTTTTCTATCTATTTATGATTTCTCTTATGACATGACGTCGATGCTCTCTGTTGATGAACGTGATGCTATGCGACGTGGTGTTATCCATCAGCGCGAGCAATGGATGAGGAAAGTAGCTGAACCGTATATTGATAGTTCGATCCAATTTGAAGTAAAAGTGGTGTGGCATAACCGCCCTTATGAAGCGATTATTGCTGAGATATTTTACGGAGAACATGACATTCTGATCAAAGGGACGCGCAAGCATGATGTCCTGGAATCCGTTATTTTTACACCGACAGATTGGCACTTATTGCGTAAATGCCCAACTCCAGTGCTATTGGTTAAAAATTCAGATTGGCCACAGAATGCGAATATAATCGCTTCGGTACATGTGGGATCAGAAAATCCGGCTCATGTTGATTTAAATGATTGCATGGTTGAACAACTAAAAAGCCTCACCACTCGTTTAGGTGCGACGCCTTATCTGGTGAATTCATACCCTATTACGCCAGCGAATATTACCATTGAGCTGCCCGAGTTTGATCCAATGACCTACACTGATGCTGTTCGTGGTCACCATTTGATGGCAATGAAAGCATTGCGACAAAAGCATGGTATAGATGAATCTCAAACACTTGTAGAACAAGGCTTGCCTGAAGACGTCATTCCTCAAGCAGCTGAAAAGCTCAATGCGGCGATGGTTATTCTTGGTACGACGGGGCGTACAGGGTTATCGGCAGTATTTATTGGCAATACGGCAGAACAAGTCATTGATAAAATTAACTGTGATGTTTTAGCATTAAAGCCGCATGGCTACGTGAGCCCTTTAGATCCTAAAACCTCTATTTAAAATGGCCCGATCTATCATCGATCCCCCTTGTCATAGACGAGGGGGATTTTTTATCTTCCTTACTTGTTAGATCTGGCATCTGCGCTATTTATCCGTATCATACGCACTCTATTGTATCCGCCCCATGATCCCACGGGGCGATATTGTTAGTGTTGGAAGTTCCAAGGCAGGAGTGCATCGATATCAGGCTCAGATTTCGCTAGCTCTTTCATGCACTTAACCATGTAGTCGTAAAGGATAAGGCCGTTGGCTTTCGCTGTCTCGACGATACTGTAAAGCATCGCGCTCGCTTCAGCTCCATTGGGATTGGTCGAGAAGAGCCAGTTCTTTCTGCCTATAACCAGCGGTTTTATTGCGCGTTCAGCACGATTATTGTCTATCGATAAGTGACCGTCATCGATATAGCGGCTCAGCTTCGGCCACTGACCGAGCGTGTATTTTATCGCTTTACCCAGCGGGCTAGACTCAAGCACTTTCTGAGTTGTCATCCATTCATAAAGCTCATCCAGTATCGGCTTAGCATGCTCTTGGCGCTCTGCTTTCCGTTTTTCGGCACAGGCACCTTTTAAGCGTGATTCTATTCCATAGAGTTTCTGGATTTTAGCCAATGCACTATCCGCTTTGCCTGACTTGCCTTTGCCTTGCAGCTTTTTCGCCTCCATGAACTTGCGCCGAGCATGCGCCAAGCAACCGACATTGGTGACGAGATGAAGCCCATCATAAACACCATAGCCATCGGTTTGTAGATAACCACTGTAATCCCCCAAGAAGGCAACAGGGCACGCCCTAGCTCGACTGTTTTGATAGTCGTACAAGACGATATTTCTCACATTAGGGAGGGCGGCTTCAGGCGAGTCTGCGCCCGAGCAGTAAAGCCACATATAACACTGTTTATCTTCTTTGAGGACATTGAGCGGCGTTTCATCCGCCTGAATCACCACTTGCTCAAGTAGGTGCGTTTTTAAGGCCGCGTAAAGTGGAGCGAACTTCTCACTGACTTGGATAATCCACCTTGCCATGGTGGTTCGTGAGAGTTCGATACCCGACTGGGTAAACAGGGATTCTTGGCGGTAAAGTGGCATCGCGTATTGATATTTGCCGAGGATGATATTGGCCAACAAGCTTTCTGTGGCGAAGCTCTTCGGGATAATGCTTTGCGGCGCTGGCTTTTGAACGACGTGGTTTTTGTCTTCTGTTTGCTCGCATTGGCGGCAAGCATATTTAGGACGAACATATTCCAACACTTTTAGTACCGCTGGCGTGAACTCAAGTTTCTCGCTACGGTCTTCACCGATTTTATGCAGGTTATGTTGACAGCAAGTGCACTGCTTTTCATCGTCGTTTAAATCGAGTTCGATAACTTCACGAGGCAAGGTCTTTGGCAGTGGTTTGCGTTTACCACGTTTCTTCTTTGTGATGGTCGTTGTGACAACTTCAACCTCTTCTTCCTTAGCGGCCTCACACTCCGCTTCGTTGAAGAGATCACCTTGAGATTCATCGTAAGGCTTTAACGCCTCCGAGCGTTTAGCGAACTGACGGTCGAAGGCAAGTTTGAGCTGTTCAAGCAGCGATTGACGCTCTTGTTTCAATTGGGTTTCTGACGCCAACAGCGCTTTCACCATCGCTTGTAGCTCGGCAACATCTTGGCTTTCTGAGTTGATATTTGGCGTCTTTTTCATGGCATTGATTATACTAAAATCATGCCGTTAATGCTTGGTGGATATGGCTATATTATCGCTTAAGTCATTGTAAAATCGTTTATTCTAACGGGTTTATGGCCGATAATCGTGAAGCCAGAAAGCAGTCTGTCAAGCTCGAATTGAGTTAGGGTAAACACCTCATTTTGCTCTTTTGATGGCCACTTGTACTTGGCTTTTTCAAGGCGCTTGTACCAAAGAGCAAAGCCTGTTTTATCCCAGTACAGCACTTTGATTTTGTCGCGCTGTTTGTTGGTGAACAGGAACAGTGCGCCGCTGCCCAAGGGCAAGTCGGTGTCATTTTCGATAATCGCAGCGAGGCCGTTGATGGACTTTCTAAAATCGACGCTTTCGCGATAGAGATAGATTTCGGGAGCACTGAGCATACGTTTCATGACAGCGCACCGATAAGCTCTGCGAGATAGGTCGCTGGCGTGCCTTGTGGGATGCTCAGTTCAACATCATTGACGAGCAGCGTCATATTGGCAACGACAACGTGAGTGGCTTGATACTTTGTGGTCTTTTCAACGACTTCTGCTTTAACAAAGCCAACCGTGTTCGGTTTTTCGATGTGCTTTAACTGTTGGCGCTTAGCGTAAAAAGTGGAGAGGCTCAGTCCGTTACGTTCACAGAATAATCGTTGTGATAGTTGGCTGGATTCATAGTGTTCGAACAGGGTTCGCCATTCTTGGTTAGTGCGTCGTTTGGCCATTTCAAATCTCCTTTGGGTTGGAGGTTTGATCTTATTATTCGGGCTAGGTGATTAGAATGCGGGGTTTATGACGCGCTTACCTTGCACTGAAGTTCGTTATTAAGTCGAGCTGAATAAGTTGCATCAATCGTATCAAGCGTTGCATTGGCAGTATCGAGCATATCGAAAACGTCAGGATAAACATTGACGAGAGCAGCAAGCATTTCATCAGCACCCAAGGCGATAGAAGTAGAGCCGAAAACGTTATGGCCTTGAATGATTTTGGCAGGTGAGCATTTCAACTCAATACAAGGTGAGCGAAAAACAGTGCCTTGAAAAATTTTAAGAGCCATACCAGTAAAGCTGGTCTCCAAAGATTCGTAAGGATGACGTAAGTCTGCTACTTCATATTTGTTATCAAGTGCACCACCCTTATAGTGAACTTGCTTTGCTTCAAGAGTAATTCCACGCCTAGAACATTCCATGATGTCAACAAACTCCACACATTCACCAGTTTTTGACATGCGAGTGTTAGTGACAAATTCACGCTTAAAAGGAACAGAGATTTTAAGTCTATCTATCATGGTAACAATGTCACAAGTGATTTTAATGACGCACTTATACTATGTCACATGTGACATATTAAGAAAGGATACAAATAACATTGTGACTTAACTACAATGTTGCAATATCAATCACAAAATGAGTAATGAAATGCCGACAGTAAGAATTGACGACAAAAGATGGAGAGAGCTGGAAAAAAAAAGCAGTGGACATAACGATAAAAAAGACAAAACCAGTATCTGTCCCTGAAGTGCTAAAAGCGCTTATTGATAAAAGCCTCAAAGAGCTTAAAGAAGAAGATGTTAAGTAAAAATAGGAGGTGAAGTAATGCCATATTGGCACAAGAGTACACTATTAAAGATAGTGTACTCGCCCTGCTTTCTCCTTCCTCCTCCTCCTCAGTCTTCGTCGTCGTGCGTCCGTCGGCATTGGGCGAAATCCGACACTGTCTGATATGAATAAAGGTACACCTTATAGAGTATAAGAAGGCAGCTGACGCGCTTCGCTTGTCGACTCATTCCTCAGTCTTCGTCGTGCGTCCGTCGGCATTGGGAGAAATCCGACACTGTCTGATATGAAGCATGATAACCACCACCTTACAGTATAAGAAGGCAGCTGACGCGCTTCGCTTGTCGACTCATTTTCTCTCTACACGCCAGCGTATAGCAGAGAAAATCGAGCTCAGACTTTATCTATTGAGGGTCTGGTATAACGTAATTTTAAACCCCACTCACAAACATTTTCTTGTTATGGGAACTTGGCTATCCGAAGCATAAGATATTGATATAACAACAGCAATTGACGTTAGTTCACATCACTATTAAAAAATGCTTATGATTATTTTGAAAAAAAGAAACCCTCGTACAAAAGCACTAGGGTTTGCATATAGAACCAACTAAGGAGGTAAACATGACTGGCTTGTTAACGGCGCTATTCCAGTTGCTCACAACAATCATTAAAGCATTCTTCATGTAATGCAATTAAAGCCCAGTCTGGAACACTGGGCTTTTTAACAAATCCACCTATAGGTGTTTATCATGATATTAGAATTAAGGCTTAAAAGTAAATTGCGTATTATGCGAATTATATTACGGGCTTCGATGGTAAAGCGATTCTCTATCCTAGTCACCACGGCCAGTACCTACTGGCCGGATATGGCCAAGTCTTTCGCCCACCCTTGACGGCTCTCAGTCCTGCGGCAGACCCTCAACATAATTCATAACCATAATGCGCACTCTGATTTGTTAACCATAATAGCAATTGAAACCATACATCCAAATTTTCATTTCACAGTGAAATCACACCTTACTCATAACTCTGCTGCATTGATTTGTATCCGTATGTATTTCGTAAGCGCGTCATAAACCCCACATTCTAATCAATCTCGGCACGCCATAAGATCAAATCTCCAACCTCAAGGAGATTTGAAATGGCAAAAAGACTCTCTCATCAAGAATGGCATACCCTATTCGATCAATACGAATCCAGTCATCTGTCTCAACGCGTGTTCTGTGAACAAAATGGGCTGAGCCTTTCAACCTTCCATGCCAAGCGACAGCAACTAAAGTTCATAGAGCAACCTAAGAGCAGTGGATTCGTTAAAGCTGAAGTCGTTGAAAAAACGACACGCTACCAGATGACTCAAACACCGATTGCCAACATGACACTATTGATTAATGACGTTGAACTCAGCATCCCCCAGGGAACACCTGCCTCGTATCTGGCAGAGTTAATCGGAGCACTGTCATGAAGAGAATGCTGAGTGCCCCTAATGTTTACCTGTATCGGGAGTTCGTGGATTTTAGAAAGTCCATTAATGGTCTGGCGGCGATTATTGAATCTGAAACCGATTTACCGCTCGGAAGCGGTGCGCTGTTCCTGTTTACCAATAAACAACGCGATAAAGTCAAAGTCTTGTACTGGGATAAAACGGGCTTCGCTCTGTGGTATAAACGGTTGGAAAAAGCCAAATTCAAATGGCCCACTCAAGAGAAAAAGCAGGTATACACCCTGACTCAATTTGACCTAGACAGACTGTTATCTGGCTTCACGATAATCGGCCATAAACCGATAAAAATAGACAACTTTACAATGAGTTGAACCCGATAAAAGTGAGTTATACCAAGCCTTGACGTGGTGTTTTTAATATAATCAATGCCATGAAAAAGACGCCCGATATTAACCCAGAAAGCCAAGACATCGCCGAGCTTCAAGCTATGGTGAAAGCGTTGATGTCGGAGAAAAAAGAGTGGCAACAAGAGCGCCAATCCTTAATTGAGCAGTTTAAACTGGCCCTTGACCGTCAATTCGCCAAACGCTCGGAAGCGTTAAAGCCGTATAACGAAGCACAGGGTGACCTCTTTAATGAGGCGGAATGTGAAGCGGCGAAATCGGAAGATGAGGTTATCACCACGACGACAATCAAACGTCGTGGTAAACGTCAACCGCTTCCTAAAGACTTGCCACGTGAAATTATCGAGCTTGACCTAGATGAGCACGACAAACAGTGCTCATGCTGCCAACACATTTTGCATAAAATCGGCGAAGACCGCAGTGAAAAGCTTGAGTTCACGCCCGCCGTCCTAAAAGTGTTGGAATATGTTCGCCCGAAATACGCCTGTCGTCAGTGTGAACAAGAGGCTGAAAAAAGCCACATTCACCAACAACCCGCACCGATAAGTATCATCCCCAAAAGCTTCGCTACCGAAAGTCTGCTTGCCAACATTATTTTAGGCAAATATCAGTATGCGCTTCCGCTGTATCGTCAGGAAACCTTGTTCACCCAATCAGGTATCGAGTTATCGAGAACGACCATGGCCAGGTGGGTAATCCAGGTTAGTGAAAAGTTCAAACCGCTTTATCAGGCACTGAAGACTCACTTACTCGAACAAGTGGTGGTTCAGGCCGATGAAACGCCGCTCAATGTGCTCAAGGAAGACAAGCAATGTTATATGTGGTTGTACTGCTCGGGAGCCGACTCCCCTGAAGCTAAACTCCCTGACATGAAAAATATCGTCTTGTTCGACTATCAAAACAGTCGCGCGAGAGTGTGCCCCGTGAACTTCTTGGGTGATTACTCAGGCTATCTGCAAAGTGATGGTTACGCGGCTTATGATGGATTAACCAACGTCACCAATGTCGGTTGCTTCGCTCATGCACGTCGTAAGTTCATGGAAGCGAAGAAGCTTCAGGGCAAAGGTAAAACAGGTAAAGCGGATGTGGCGTTAGCCAAAATCCAAAAGTTGTACGCACTTGAATCTCGATTAAAACTGGCTTCGGTCGAAGAGCGTTGGGCAGAAAGACAAGCGCAGGCTAAACCGATGTTGGATGACATCTATGACTGGTTAACCACGCAGAAAGTCATCGAATCGAGTCCTCTTGGTAAAGCCATCAAGTACACCTTGGGTCAGTGGCCTAAGCTGATACGCTATGTTGAAGATGGGCATTTATCTATCGACAACAACCGAGCGGAACGCGCAATCAAATCGCTGGTCATTGGCAGAAAAAATTGGTTATTCTCGACGAATCCGCTTGGTGCTGATGCGAGTGCTTTGCTGTATAGCATCATCGAGACGGCGAAAGCGAACGGACTGATACTCTACGATTACATGGTCAAATGTATGAAAGAGCTGGCAAAGTCTGAGCCTGATATCAACTCACTGCTTCCCTGGAACTTCTCACATTCAAATTAAAACGCCCCGTGGGATCATGGGGCGCATACTGTATTTCTCTGGAACTTTATATTTAAATTTTTTGCCTATCTTGATTTTAGATTTTGCTTTCGCGCAGATTTGGTAATCACCGTTTGTCCCAACGCCTACAATTTCTGCATAACTTTGAACATGCTTCATTTCGATCATCACGTCACAATATCCATCAAGCTTAGATCTATATTTTTTAAGAGCTTTAAGCGTTTGCTGTTTTATTGATTGCGCGACAGGATTATTTTCTGAATCGTCGGCATAACCCTTTGAACAGAAAACTACTATCACTAACGAAATGATAACTACACAGATTTTTTTCATCGTCGAGAACCTTTACAGAGACTTCCATCATGATATCAGCGAGTTATAAATGGACGATGTGTAAAGTTAATCGTTTCGACGATGTTCTTTTTTTAATGAAAACAATCTGTAACTTAAGAATGGCAGACTCAATGTGACTTCTTGGTTCGTTGCTCTTTTGTATGAAATCCCTGATGAGGAAAAACATTGCGAATACGCTGTTGAATTTTTTTAGGTACGTCTTTAGAAAAAACCAACTTAACACCCGTTCTCTGCTGGTAAACTTTTAGTTCGCCGCTCAAGTCTGTCTTTTCAGCAATCTCAGTCACATTATGTTTAAAACTTGGAGGGAAATGACCTTTAACTTGTGCTACGACACCATCTTTGAATTTAACTCTCAATATAGGCCGATCAACAGCGACTAACCAAAAGATAACTGCAGCAGCAGCCAGAATGACATACAACATTTTTATCTCCTTTCTTATTCAGACAGTAATTTACTTAAATCTTCTTTTAAACTTGAGACGGTTCTACTCGCTTTTTCGCTACGAGATGCTTCACTTAACAGGTATTCAATCGCGTCAGACAAAGTGCAACCAAGCTCATTGGCTCGATATGATAGTTTTTCCCACACTCGATAATCGAGATCGATAGATTTCTTTCTGGTGTGTAGTTGCTCGGCATTAAAGTGGCGTTTGCGTTTGGCTCTAATTGCTTGCTTGAGTTTATTACTCAGTTCAAGTGACATGTGCTGATCAATCCACCCAAGAACCAGATTGGGTTCATGCTCTATTTTTTTTAACTGTTCAATTGCAGCTAGAGCTTCACTTTTGTCTACATAACGAGTGATTGTTTCGCCATCCTTCCACTTATTAATTAAGTATTGCCACTTCCAACCCGATTCCAAATTTTCAAGCTGTTGATATTTCATAACGTAAAATCCATGCCAAGTTAGGGTGACAGCGTAACCCACCATCGTTCAGAGTTCAATTTTTGGATTCAAAAAAGCGAACAAGATCAAGCATAATAATGGAGCTGTTAGACATTGCTATTTTTCTATATAATCTGGCTTCTTTTAATAAACACTAGATTTCAATGACTCAAAATATTTGGCGTTCAGTCACACCTCAGTATGATCAATTCCACTCGCAACTAGCTCAGTACCCTAGTCTATCTCCGGTAACATTACTCGACACACAGCCCAGACTAGCAACCGCTATTCAGCAGTTTGTTCAATTGAAAGGTTTTACACGAGTGATGTTGATCAACGCGCCAGATAACTCAATCTATCGTCAATTAGTCAGTCAAAAACTTCAAGTAATAAAGCCAAACTCGCACGTTATTTGTACAGAGTCCCTCGATATGGGGACTATCTTTGGCCAATACCGCGCTGAAAATGGGCTTATCACCAGCGAAATTCCTGGTTTATTGGATAAAGCCAATGGTGGTTATCTTCTGATCTCCGCTAATATGCTGTTGGCTAATCCTAAAATGTGGCCATTATTAAAAGCGGCAGTATTAGGCGAATATGTAAGCCCCATTAATTGTGATGCTAAATCACCACACCCCTCACCAATCTCTAAAAGATATGAGGTCAAACTGATCATTTTAGGTGATAGAAACCAGTTAGCCGATGTCGACTATTTGGATGCAGACGTCCGCTCAAGCTTTTGTTTCTACACCGAATTAGAGTTGGACCTGAAAATTGATGAACAATCGATATTGACCTACCTCGCTTATTTACGTTGGATATCTGAAGAATACCAACTCCCTACACTGACTGAAGATGCCATTCCTGCTCTTATGACCGCAGGTGCCCGTTTCACGGAAGATCAACATTACACACCGTTATGTGTAATATGGCACAGAACACTTATAGAAGAAGCGGCCTTAGAGTCAAATCAGTATCCGATTACTAAATCTCATATCGAAAGTGCCTTAGACAAACGCTATTATCGAGAGTCTTATCTGCAGCAACGAGCACTCGACGATATACTTGATGGACAAGTCATTATCGAAACTCAAGGCGAACAAGTCGGCCAAGTCAATGGATTAACGGTGATCGATGTTGCTGGCCATCCTCTTTCCTATGGTGAACCAGCTCGTATCTCATGCGTTGTGCACTTTGGTGACGGTGATATTACCGATGTCGAACGCAAAGCCGAGCTCGGTGGTAATTTGCATGCAAAAGGCATGATGATAATGCAAGCCTTTGTAAGCAGCTCAATGAATCTTGACGCACCGCTTCCCTATTCGGCCTCGGTTGTCTTCGAACAATCATACAGCGAAGTGGATGGCGACAGTGCATCACTAGCCGAGTTATGTTCTTTAGTAAGCGCTTTATCTGAACATCCCATTAACCAACAAATCGCTGTGACAGGTGCGGTTGATCAATTCGGGCGAGTTCAAGCTGTTGGCGGGCTAAACGAAAAAATTGAAGGCTTTTACCATGTGTGTAAGCATCAGGGATTCACGGGTGGACAAGGCGTCATTCTACCAAGAACAAATCTAAAACATCTTGCGCTTCATAAAGATGTAGTCAATAGCATTAAAAATGATGAATTTCATATTTGGCCAGTCGCTACAGTTGATGAAGCCGTACCGATCCTTATGGGTGCGTCATTCAGAGGCGATGACGAAGAAAGCATCATTAATAAAATTGCTCAACGTATTGAAAACTTTGAAAGGCATGACCAATCACACAGTATTGCAGAGCGCATTAAAAACTGGTTTGTGTAGCACTGATCGGAGTTGTTTAGCGTACACGTGTTCCCTAATATGCACCCTATCAAAAATTGGAGTAACTGATAATGCAGAATAAACGAGATTCATATAATCGTGAAGACTTACTAGCCTCTAGCCAAGGCGAGCTTTTTGGGCCTGGCTACCCTCAATTGCCAGCGCCAAATATGTTGATGATGGACCGCATCAACAAAATGTCAGAAACCGAGGGCGAGTATGGTAAAGGCCTTATTCTTGCTGAGTTAGATATTACTCCTGATCTATGGTTCTTCGATTGCCATTTCCCTGGCGATCCTGTAATGCCTGGCTGTTTAGGTTTAGATGCGATGTGGCAATTGGTTGGTTTCTTCCTTGGCTGGGTTGGTGGCAAAGGAAAAGGCCGGGCATTAGGTGTTGGTGAAGTTAAGTTCACAGGTCAGATCCTACCAACAGCAAAAAAAGTAACTTACGAAATCACGATGAAACGGGTTGTTAACCGTAAACTTGTAATGGGCCTAGCTGATGGTCGCGTTCTTGTCGATGGCAAAGAGATTTACGTTGCAAAGGACTTAAAAGTAGGTCTTTTCCAAGATACTTCTGCTTTTTAATGACGTTAAACTATTCATAAGCGACTCATAGAGTCGCTTTTTCTCATCAAAACACTTAGTTATAGTGCTTTAGTGTGACTTGAATACTAAAAAGCCCCTTCCGGGGCTTAAATCCTTTTGCATGTATGTGGGAGTTTATTTGTAGAGACCAGCTTGTTTGTCATCTCTGGCATCGCGCCAACCACCTAGCCAATATGAACGAGCGTCCGTTTGTTGATAAGGGCAAGCCTCTACGGAACGTCCGTTTAAGCCAGCTTTATACCCATGAGACTGTGCTCTTTCAAGGCGATCACGCTTTTGTCTCTTCATCATAGTGTAGTCCTCATACAGTAACTTGTGTCTTACATACAACTATTAAATCTACATGGCATATCTGTTACACCACAATTAAGAATTGCTCAAAAATTCGACTTTCTCAAGTTACAAAAAAGGCGCAGATTCTAAATTGTGAACTTGCGCCATTCTTTACACTATTTAATTATTTTCTGCGGAACCTAAAGAGAGCAAGTAGTGTCAGAGTAATCCACCCCATACTACCGCCTTTACGTTCAACGGGTGGAAGTGCCGTGCTACGGATTTCAATATCGCTAGCCGCCGCGGCAGCAATCGGGATCAGTTTAATCGCGACAACGCTTTCACCTCCAGAAGTACAGTATGAGTTATGGGAGAAATCGTCATAGCCACCAGTACATTTAAATGCACTTGCTGCAATCACACCATCATCGTTGATATCTGAGGCTTCAAAAATACGGAACTGGTTATTATGTTGTGAGTAAGCCCCACCGTTGGTTAGATCATCTAGCCACCAACCTTGGTTCTGGAATAATGCCATTCTTGCTGCATTACTCCCTGTACCGTTGAAAGGATAGATAAAGCCACGATGACGACGTTGTTTGCCTCCATCTTCACGACCTTTTTCTGCATCGATTTGACCGACAATTTCATTGAAATTGTTGATCGCTTTCGCTTCACCGCCAGCACCAGTAAAGAAAATTCCACCTGATAGATAGTTAGCTACAGGTGTTCCGCTATTAGCATCTGCCACGAAAATACGGTTTGCTGCTGCGCCGCTTTCAGGTTTATCGCCTTTGCGTTTTGTTTCACCGATCACGATTAAATGGTTATTAATATCTGTCGCTAATGAGTTGGAGTAAATCACATCTCCATCCACTTTCAGTTCTGTACCAGTAATAACCTTACTACTCCACATATCATGCTTAGGGGTTGTTACGTCGTAACTTGCATTAGGATAGAATACTGTTGCTTGCATTCTAAACACATTATCATCGCGATAGGTATTAAAACCAGCCATAACCGGCTTGTTAGCGTAACTGCCAGATGTAGGAATAGCAGCGCCTCTTACACTTGCTTGTGCAGAGTATCCGCTACGGTTTGCTTCAACATCACCGACCCACCCTGTTACGCGGTAACCCGTCGATGTAGATGCTGTATCCCACATATAAGCTTGCGTTGCAAATGCAAAATTTTGACACTGACGAGTTAACTGTGGATCGAGACCATCACTCACACAAGTGTTAACATCGCCATTGTAGTCTTTGTTATCATCATCACCGTTACCTGTTAAATAAGGGCTAACTGATGCACTACCAACCACGAAATTATGGGTACCATCATTGAATACATCATAAGCGAACGTCCGACCCATTTTTTCAACAATTTTATTATTTGTGTCTTTGACAATTGTGGTGTCTGTTGGTGGATTTAAAATATTGCCATTATAAAAACCACGTTGACGGTAGCCTAGAGCGTAATTACTCCCAGACTGTGTGTAACCGCTGCTCGTAATACCAAAAGCATAAGTACCGTCTAACCCAGTTAAAACGGTATTCTGAGTATTTGCAATAGAGCCAAAAGTCAAAACAACTTGCGATGAATTAACAAAGGCCGCTGCATTTTGTAGATAACTACCATTATCCCAAGCATCACGCTCACGTTTCAAACCGCCAGTTTCAACATTGTTGTACTCAAAACCATGCCATTGCTTATCAGCCCATGCCTCACAAGTAGAATAACCGAGTTCGTTAGAGCAATAGTTTTTGAGATCATCAATATCCTGATAAACAAAACGATTATCCATTTTGAATGGCACTTCATCATGATAGGAAATGCCATCAGAGCCATTGAGCGTATCGCCACCAAACGCAAAAGTATTACAGCTATTTCCGGCCGTAAAACATCCAAGAGGATTTGCTGAAAGGTTATCTTTTTGTATTGCTCTTCCATAATATTCATTAGCGACTAAGTTACCGGGTGTCACTTCTACAATTTGGTAAAGTGCAGCATGAGCTTGAGTGGCAGCCAAAATACTGGCTGCTATTACGGTGATTTTAAATGTTTTACTACTCATTAATAATCTCTAACTTTCCTGTTGCATTGCTTCGAGCTCTTCCCAGCGCTCGAAAGCAATTTCAAGCTCCTGCTCTTTCGCAATTAACTTATCTAAAACGGGCTGTGTTTTGTCTGCTGATTGCATGAAAAACTCAGGATCGTTCACTTGCTGTTGAAGCATTTCAATATCATTCTCAAGTTGCTCTAACATTGCGGGCAACTCATCCATTTCTCGCTGCAGTTTATAAGATAACTTTTTAGGTTTTGTCTTAATTGGCGCTGTTTTGAGAGTTTCCTCAACCACTTTTTCTTTATTGCTGACATTTTCAGCAACTCGTGACTGCAAAACTTGAGCTCTTTGTTGCTGAGCATCGTGATAGCCTCCAACAAATTCTTCAATTTTGCCATCACCTTCAAAAATCCAACTCGTTGTTACAGTATTATCAACAAATTGACGATCGTGGCTGACAAGCAGCAACGTGCCTTGGTAGTTGGCAAGCAAATCTTCTAAAAGTTCCAAAGTTTCGATATCTAAATCGTTGGTTGGTTCATCTAAAATCAATAAATTATTCGGTTTGAGGAAAATACGAGCAAGCAACAGTCTGTTTTTCTCACCACCAGATAGCGCTTTTACTGGCGTTCTCGCACGTTTAGGGGCAAACAAAAAATCTTGTAAGTAGCTTAATGCGTGCCGTGGGCGCCCAGCCACCATCACTTCTTGTTTTCCGTCAGCTAAGTTGTCAATTACCGACTTCTCAGGATCGAGGATCTCACGGTACTGATCAAAATAAGCAACTTCAAGTTTGGTACCGCAATGTAATTTGCCACTCTGAGGTTGTAAATCACCCAACAGCAGTTTCAGCAGCGTACTTTTACCGCATCCGTTAGGGCCAATAAGTGCAATGCGATCACCACGCATGATATTGAAACTGAAGTTCGAGACAATGTTTTTGCCATCAATGCTATAGCTAATATCCTTCGCTTCGAAGACAATTTTTCCTGAACGCGCAGCGTCATCGATTTGCAAGTTTGCTTTGCCCTGTACCTCACGGCGATCATTACGCTCTTCTCTTAGCTTCTTGAGTGCTCTTACACGCCCTTCGTTACGAGTACGACGCGCTTTGATGCCTTGGCGAATCCAAACTTCTTCTTGGGCCAATTTCTTATCAAACTCGGCATTTTGCATCTCTTCTACGCGCAAGGCTTCTTCCTTGGCGACAAGGTACTGATCATAATCACCAGGAAACGAGCTGAGTTTACCACGGTCAAGATCAACAATGCGCGTCGCCATTGAGTGGATGAACGTCCGGTCATGCGATACAAAGATGATCGAGCCTCTAAAATCTTTCAAAAAGCCTTCGAGCCATTCGATGGTGGTTACATCAAGGTGGTTAGTCGGTTCATCAAGCAGAAGGACATCAGGATCACACACTAGTGCTCTTGCAAGAGCCGCTTTACGCTGCCATCCACCGGATAAATCCGTTAGTTTGGTGTGGCCATCCAGTTTCAACGCCGCCAGAACATTTTGGATACGTTCTTCAAAACGCCATGCCCCTGTATGCTCTAGCTGCTCTTGAATACGAGATAACTTATTGATATTACTTTCACTTGGATCGATAACGATGAGATCTAAAAGATCTTGATAGATCTTTAGATACTCACCAACTTCCGCTAATCCACCAGCAACATAATCAAAAACGGTGCCAGCTTCATCTCTAGGCGGATCTTGTTCTAATCGAGAAACAACAACATCTTGTTCTATCTGCATTTTTCCGTCGTCCATGATGATTTCTCTCGCAAGAACTTTCATCATAGTCGACTTGCCTGCACCGTTTCGGCCGACGAGACAAACTCGTTCATTTTCTTGTAATGCGAAATCTGCATGATCGAGTAATGGGTGGTCACCAAATGCTAATTGACCGTTATGGATGGTAATTAATGCCATTATTTTCTAACCAATGAAGTAATGTTTGTTGGTCAAAGGGCCAGCTCAGTTCGGATTCTTGGTATTTAAGAACCGGAATAGTGACCCCGTAACGAGAGAAGAGCGCATCATCAAATGCAATATCAACAAGTTGTACTTGTTCAGCAATGTTTGCCTGCTGAACAAGCTGAAATGCCATCTCACAGAGATGGCATCCTTCAGTACTGTAAAGCGTGAACAACTTCATTCCCTATTCACTGCATGCATGGGAAATCGTCCAGCAGTTATGGATCTGCTTATTGCGTTCAAAATCCAGTGGTAATGTTTGTGCTGAAATGTTTTGAGCAGCTAAACCAAGCTCAGCTAGCGCTTCTAAATCCATTTTAAAATGTCGTTTATTGTTTGAAAACACAATCGTACCTTCTGGACGTAGGATACGTTTTAAATTTTCCATCAACTTAATATGATCGCGTTGCACATCAAATGTGTGTTCCATACGTTTGGAATTTGAGAATGTCGGCGGATCGATAAATATCAAATCAAATTGTTCTTTTGCAGTCTCTAGCCATTGCACACAGTCGGCTTGTTCAAAGCGATGCTGGTGTCCAACTTGACCGTTGAGCTTTAAGTTGTCTTTAGCCCATTCTAAATAGGTTTTAGACATATCAACCGTCATGGTTGATTTTGCTCCACCGCAAGCGGCATGAACGGTTGCAGAGCCGGTGTAAGCAAATAGATTGAGGAAATCTTTACCCTTTGCCATTTGCCCTAAGCGACGACGCGTCAATTTATGATCAAGGAATAAACCCGTATCGAGATAATCATGTAAATTGACAATCAGTTTAACGCCATACTCGTTCACTTCCATTGTCTCAGAAATTTGCCCTAATTTTTGATATTGAGAGCGCCCTTTCTGTTTTTCACGAACTTTGAGTACTACTTTATTTGCTTCTGTTCCGGTGACTTGAATCGCGGCACGAATGATATCTGTTAAACGGCGTTTAGCCTTTTCTTCTGGAATATCTTTAGGTGCGGCGTATTCTTGGATCACGAGGTGGTCGAGATAAACATCGATCGCAACATTGTATTCAGGCAAATCAGCGTCATAAATACGATAGCAATCGAGTGATTCACGTTTCGCCCACTTACCAATTTTCGCAATATTTTTCTTTAAACGATTCGAAAAATCAGGAGCAATCACCGATTCTTGAGAAATAGACGCTCCCAGCTCTACCGTGCGCAATGAAATTGAGTAGTTCTTTTGGTGACAAGGTAACGCACCGTTATTTAACTTAAACTGCTTTTCAGCGCGCATACGCAAACAACTGAGTAATTCGTCAGAGCTTGAGAAAATCGACGCTTGGCAACCGCCAAATTCAGCCTTTAATTGCCCACCAAATGCCGTGTATAAAGCAATCAAACCAGGATGTGTACCTAAACGTTCACCATAGGGTGGATTACAGATAACTACACCATCCTCAAACCCTTCAGGACGTTTGATCAGTGCCGCATCACCTAGCTGGAAGGTAATCAGTTCTTCAACCCCTGCGCGGCGAGCGTTATCTTTCGCGGTTTGCAGCACTCGTGCATCGTTATCAAAACCAAAGAACTTACAGTCAACTTTCTTGACACCACGTCTTGCTTGAACATTGGCCTCTGATTTTATTTGCGCCCATAGTTCTGCATCAAAATCCTCTAAAGCTTCGAAACTCCACTTTGGACGCTTGAGACTAGGGGCCATACCAGCAGCCATCATGGCCGCCTCAATGAGCAAAGTGCCAGAACCACACATTGGGTCGAGCAGTGGCTTCGTTTCACTCCATCCACTACGCAAAATAATAGCCGCTGCTAATGTTTCACGAAGTGGTGCTCGCCCCGCTTCGGTACGGTAACCGCGCTGATGTAAACCACCGCCCACCATATCAATCCCTAAAATGGCTTTATCTTTATGCAAGCGTACATGGACACGAAGATCTGCATGATCTTTATCGATCGAAGGGCGCGGTAAGTTCTTTTTGGTGAAACAGTCGACAACCGCATCCTTTACTTTCATCGCGCCGTACTGACTGTTGCGGATTTCGTTATTTGTGCCGTTGAAGTCGACAACAAACTTTTTCGAACTATGAAAATGATTAACCCAGTTCACTGAACTTGCTGACAAGTAAAGATCCATATCATTTTGGCAGGTAAATTCAGAGAGGACGCGAACAAATCTTGATGCTAGACGGCTCCACAAACAACAGCGATAAATCTGCTCTTTCGACGCTTTAAATTTTACCCCGGCCTGCACGGGTTTTGCGTCCGTAATCCCTAATTGGGTTAGTTCTTCAACTAATAGGTTCTCAAGACCGTTTGAGGTAACCGCTAGATATTGATTCATACTGCTCTTTTACTGATAAAAATGACCACGCATTATACCTGACAATACCACGCTTGAGTAAAACAAAGTGCCTCTTTCACCTTCTCAACCATTCAATTGCTTAACTACTCGCCAATTTTACAAATAGACAAGCTTCGAGCATTGCAAAAACATCTCACTAGATATAGCAAGGCCTACGGGATAAGTGAGTATTTATTCACTGCATAATTGGACTATACCAGATTGATTTTTGTAGTGTAAATTAATTACAAATGAGCTAAAAATGGGAATATGTCGGCCATTTCTAGCAATGTAGACACTGTTTATAACGTCACTTTTGAAGAAAAAAACATCAGAATCCTGAACAAATCTCACATTTAAGATCGAATTCAGACGGATAGGATTGAGTTGGGGAAAAGCTCTAGGCAAAAAAAATCGGCTATTAAGCCGATGGGAAATGAAACAAAGGAACGAAACGTTGTGCTATTAGGGAAAAGTTAACTCACAAGAGCAACGTGCTCTTCGAGCAAAATATGATTGGCGCAAGCCATACGGTCATGCATAACCTTAATGACCTGTCCGAATTCCAGCTGTTTGGAACCATTCAGTATGAACGCATCCAAATCGACTAAGGCGCAAAGACTAGCGCAGTCCCCTACCTCAAGTACGATGAAATAACCTTGGCTGTAGCCGTTGACCAACCGAACAATGTCACCTTCACTCGGTTCAAAACCGTAGCCTTGATGATCAAAAAACCAACTTTTAGGCTGGACAGGTTTATGAAAACGCTTAGCGGCAACACAATAGAGTGCTAATTCGGCTTGTCTTGGCTCACTTAAACCTAAATAGGCAATTTGCTCTTTGTAGGTTTGGAAAGCACTCGCATCATCGACTGAAAAATGATTCTCAGCAAAAGCACAATCGACGAGCAGATTACGGTAAAGATTGGTCTTAAAAACCATCTCATCACCAAGGTACAACATCAGGCAGCTTTCGCTATCTGAATAATACCAACTCCATTTGTCACTTGGTTTAAGCATCGTTCCACTCTCTAATTTTAATGAATTATCAAACTATTAGGTAAAACGCTTAATTACCTTTGCCAGCTAGTGAATGTAATTTTAAGAACAGAAATATAAAAAAAAAGAGGAAATGAATAACTCATTCCCTCTTACTTTGACCCAGTCACTTTTTATTTTTCTGAGTAAATACCTTTAAATCGCAATTATTTACAGGTTCTTGACAATATCTCTCACTAAGCCTGGGCCGTGGTAAATGAATCCTGAATAGACTTGTACTAGTTTCGCGCCCGCCAACATTTTTTCTTTTGCAGCGATACAAGAATCAATACCACCCACTCCAATAATGGGCAGCTTATCACCCAACTCTTGGTACAAGCACTTAATCACTTCAGTACTTCTTGATTGAACAGGACGGCCACTTAACCCACCCGCTTCATTCGCGAATTTCATACCTTCCACCAGCGACCGATCCAATGTGGTATTAGTCGCGATAACGCCATCAATATTATGCTTGAGTAACGATTGGCAAATTTGTTTAAGTTCGTCATCAGAAAGATCGGGAGCGATCTTTAATGTTAGCGGAACGTATTTATTATGCAGCTTAGCCAATTCAGATTGCTTCGCTTTCAGTACGGCAAGCAAATCATCCAATGCCTCACCATATTGTAACGTTCGTAACCCAGGAGTGTTGGGGGATGAAATGTTCACCGCTATGTAACCAGCATATGGGTAAACTTTCTCCATACAAATAAGATAGTCATCTGCCCCATTTTCAATCGGTGTATCTTTATTCTTTCCAATGTTGATACCGATAATGCCGTCATATTTAGCTTTCTTAACGTTCTCAACCAGGTTGTCGACACCTAAGTTGTTAAAGCCCATTCGATTGATAATACCTTCCGCTTGGATCAAACGGAATAAACGCGGTTTATCGTTACCAGATTGAGGACGTGGAGTCACGGTACCAACTTCGACAAAACCAAACCCCATTGCACCAAAAGCTTCTATGCATTCCCCATTTTTATCTAGGCCAGCGGCCAAACCTACAGGGTTTTTAAAAGTTAAACCCATGCATTCGACTGGGCGATTGGGTAAGTGTTGACGATAGAAGAGATCAAGAGGAGTGCCTGTGAAACGTTTAAAGTTTTCAATGGCGAGATCATGTGCCTTTTCGGCATCAAGTTGAAAAAAGCCAGTCCTGGCTAAGCGGTAGAGCATTGTGCCTCCGAAATAAAAAGCCCCGTATAAACGGGGCGTTATTATTTACTCATTTGCCGCACAATTCAAATTTAAAAGTACTAATTCTCTTAATGCTACTGAGAATTTTGCAAATTCATGTACTGCACCAACTTTAAATTCGTTGAGGATACTCTCCCAGCGCATTAAGGATACTTCATTACTAGCAATCCATTCATCCAGTGCTTTTATTACATCGAATTCTTCTGGCGCACAAGTACAATTCAATACTTGCGCAGTAAGTTGACGCTGCTGCCAGTCTAAATCTTCACGGAATGCAGCGCGAGCTAGTGCTTGCCAGTTGTTATCCACCGCTTGACCGTTAATCTGTTTCAAGAACCAGTGCAGTGATAAACGATCACCCAAGTTAAAGTAAAGCTTAGCTGTCTGAGCAACGGTCTTACCTTTATCACGAGCCACTGTGGATATATCCAGTGCTGAGTACAGGCTTGATAAACGAGCAACGTAATTCGCCAGTTCGGAGTTAATGCCTTTATCAATCCAGACTTGAGCCATGGCATTATGCTCTGCAACCTCTTCAGCAACGAGCATATTGTCTAGTTCAGCGGAAACGGCATTGACGTCAGTTTGATAAAGCGCAATCAAATCTTTGACCGATTGTTTGCCTGAACGATTACGCAGCAACCAACGAGATAAGCGGCGTAAGGTTCGGCGTACTAAGAAAATCACATCGTACTGTGCATCGGCTTCTGCTTTATTGTCGAGTAAACGAACCTGCTCAAGAACACGGCCTAAGCCATAGATTTCTCTTGCCGCAGTGTAAGCATTGGCAATATCGACAACATTCGCACCAGTCTCTTCTTGAAGACGGGTCACGAAATTACATCCCATTTCGTTCACCATCTGATTGGCCAGAGCCGTAGCAATGATCTCTGCACGAAGTGGATGCTGTTGCATGTGCTGAGAATAGTTACGACGTAACTCCGTAGGGAAATAGTTGATCAACTGCTGCGAATGGAATTCATCGTGTGAAATCTCTTCACAAGCCAATTCCTCTTTCAACACCATTTTGCCGTATGCCACTAATACCGATAGCTCCGGACGGGTTAATGCAAATCCCTGCTTCTCACGCTCAAGCAAAGTTTCATCATCTGGAATGTATTCCAATGCTCGGTCAAGGTGCCCTGCTTTTTCCATAGCATGGATGAAACGAATCTGCTCTTTAACTAACGATACACCCTGTTGCTCAGTGACAGAAATAGCTTCAGATTGAGCGTAAGCATCTTCAATAACGATGCCTCCTACTTCGTCTTCCATCGACTCTAAGATCTGATTACGTTGTTTGACGGTAAGATCACCATTCGCCACCAAGCCATTCAAGAAGATCTTAATATTAACTTCATTATCCGAGCAATCGACGCCGCCAACGTTATCAACAAAGTCGGTATTAACACGACCACCAGTTAATGCATACTCAACACGTCCAAGTTGAGTCATACCTAAGTTACCACCTTCACCGATCACTTTTGTACGAAGATCGCGTCCATCAATTCTTAGAGCATCGTTAGCACGGTCACCTACATCAGAATGGCTCTCTTTCGATGATTTAACATAGGTGCCGATGCCGCCGTTCCACAAAAGATCCACTTCCATTTTCAAGATCATTTTAATCAGCTCATTAGGCGCAACAGAAGCCTTCTTAGTGCCGATCATTTTTTGAATTTCAGGCGTTAAGGTGATCGATTTCGCTTTGCGAGAGAAGATGCCACCACCTTTTGAGATCAACTTTGCGTTGTAATCTTCCCAGCTAGATCGTGGCGTGTTGAATAAGCGATTGCGCTCTTCCCAACTTTTTGCTGAATTTGGTGTTGGATCGATGAAAATATGCAAATGGTTAAACGCTGCTTGCAAACAGATGTGTTTAGACAGCAGCATACCATTACCGAACACATCTCCAGCCATATCGCCGATGCCAATCGCTGTGAAATCTGTGGTTTGGCAGTTAATGCCCATCTCACGGAAGTGGCGCTTGACTGACTCCCATCCCCCTTTTGCTGTAATCCCCATGGCTTTATGGTCGTAACCATTTGAACCACCAGAAGCAAAAGCGTCACCTAGCCAGAAATTGTATTCTGCTGACACTGAGTTAGCCAAATCGGAAAATGTTGCTGTCCCTTTATCCGCGGCTACAACTAAGTAAGGGTCATCTTCATCATGACGAACGACATTCTTAGGTGGAACGACTTCACCTTCAATAATATTGTCGGAAACATCGAGTAATGCACGAATAAAACGTTTATAGCAGCGTTGTCCCTCGGCAAAGATCTCATCACGCGTGGTAAACATGTGCTGTTTCTTACACACAAAACCACCTTTTGCTCCCACAGGAACAATAACGGTATTTTTTACCTGTTGCGCTTTCACTAACCCTAGAATCTCGGTACGGAAATCTTCTTGGCGATCAGACCAACGTAATCCGCCACGTGCTACTTTACCACCACGTAAATGAACACCTTCAATATCAGGCGCATAAACGAAGATTTCGAAAGCCGGCACAGGAGCTGGAATTTCAGAAATCTCTTTCGGTTTCATTTTTAAAGAAAGCCAAGGTTTGATCTGATTGTTTTCATCCAGCTGGAAGTAGTTAGTACGGATCGTTGCACTGATCATCTCCATATAACGACGAATAATACGATCATCATCCAAGCTATCAACACGATCTAACTCTTCAGTAATAGCGTTAATAAGATCCGTTTGCCCTTTTTGAGCCCCTTTGTGTTTAGGATCAAACCGCTTTAAGAATAGTTCCACCAGCCCTTTTGCTACATCTGGATAATGGCTGAGTGTATCTTCAATATATTGTTGACTGAATGGGAAACCCACTTGGCGCATGTAACGCGCATAAGCACGAAGAATCGATACTTCGCGCCCAGTTAATGACGCGCCGAGCACTAATCGGTTGAAGCCATCACTCTCTAATTCGCCAGCCCAAACAGCCGCAAATGCTTGTTGGAAACGATCTCTTGCTTCTCGAAGATCGACACTTTTATCGCTCTTATGCAGCATTGAGAAATCTAGGATCCAATACGTTTGTCCATTTAACTTGCGTACTTCATAAGGTGACTCTCCGATCACCCTCAGCCCTAAGTTTTCCAACATCGGCATCACATCAGAAAGATGGATTGGCTCGTCACGGTGATAGAGTTTTAACCGCACCGCTTTTGAATCGGCCGCTTCTTCTTGTGGGCGATAGAACAACATGCCGAGTTTGTGCTCTTCATCTAAGGCTTCCAATCGCTGGATATCATCCACCGCAGAACCCGGCATCATGTCTTCTTTGTAAGAACGAGGGAATGCGCGCATGTATTCTTTCGATAATGGCAGTCCTTTACTCTCTCCAAAGTTTGCTACGATCGCATCTGATAAACGATCATCCCAAGTTGATGATGCTTCCATTAAATTCTGCTCTACCGTTTTTACATCGACATCCATATTGTTATTATCAACACGTACGATGTAGTGTGTTCTTGCCAATGGGCTTTCTGAAAAATAAGTGGTGAACTCAACATCTTGCTCACAACCAAAGTACTGTTTGAAAATTCGTTGCGTTTGGCGGCGAAGCTCGGTGTTATAGCGCTCTTTGGTCACATAGACCATGCAGCTGAAGAAACGACCAAACGGGTCTTTACGAACAAACAGACGCAGCAAATCCCTATCTTGCATTTGCACTACGCCCATCCCCACTTCTAACATCTCTTCTTCACGTGCTTGCAGTAACTCATCACGAGGATAGTTTTCTAGAATATTGTGCAGCGCTTTATAGGAATACGAGCCTGCACGATAACCGCTGGCTTTTAGGATACGTTCTACTTTTTCGCGGATCAGCGGAATAGTTTCGACACTTTGGTTATACACCGCCGAGGTATATAGACCAGTGAAGCGATGTTCACCGATCACTTTACCTGCCTTGTCGAACTTTTTAACGCCGATATAATCGGTATAAGCTGGGCGGTGGATACGTGATTGGGTATTGCCTTTAGTGACAATCAATAAAAAAGGCTTTTTGGCTTCAAGGCGCGCAGAATCAGGAAAGTCAGATAATTTTACGCTGCGCACACGTTTTGAATCAGAAAATAAACCCAACCCTTTTTCTGCTGTTGGTCTCAGTTCAGTATCGCCTTCGACCGTCACGAGGTCGTATTCTTTGTATCCCATGAAAGTGAAATTATGGTTTCCCATCCACTTTAAGAATTTGATGGTTTCTTCGTAACGATCACTTTCTACAGGAATGAACTCTTTTTGTGTCTCCAATTGCGCAATCACTTGCACCAGTTTTTCTGACATTGGTTGCCAGTCTTGCACCACTAAAGCCGTATCGCTCAGAATACTAAGCAACTCATTTTTCAACTGTGTCATCGCTTCTTTGCTGCTAAGGCGGTCGACTTCAATATGAAAAAGAGATTGCAGAACACCCTCACCTTGGTTTACCGAAGTAATAACACCGTTATCGGTGCGCGAGATTTGCGTTGGCCCATTGAGCATAAGGTGTGACGATAAATCCAAACGGCTGAGCGCCATTTTAATGGAGTCCACAAGAAACGGGCTATCAGGGATTACTATTTCAACAATCGTGTGCGTTGACTGCCAACCTTGGCGGCTTACTGTCGGGTTAAATACCCGTACTGAACGCTCCTCTGGGTTTTTCTCGTTAATATGATGCCATAGGCTAACTATCGCACCATATAAGTCAGATTCATTACGTTCAGTCAGATCATCTTTCGAAATGTTACTAAATAGATGTTGAGCAAGTTGGGTCACGAGCGGTTGATGAGCAAGATCGAGTTTGTCTTGAATCAGTTTGTACACTTTTTCAAGCAGAACTGGCACTAAAGTTTCACGCGCAGTCATAGTAGACTCCAAGATTATTATTTTTGTAGGGTATGCGGTAAGCATAGCGCTTACCATTGGTAATGCTTGCTTTATTGTAAAAGCTTTATTGACAAATAGTTAACAGTTTTAGGGCAGGTCTGAGGTGAAATGTTTGAGAATGTGATTAAGATTCCTATTTAAATATCTAGAAAATCAGCGGCTCACAGAGTTTCTAACTTTACAAACTTGTTATTTTGGTCAGTTGTCAGCCGAAATCGGCCTTTTACTCCAATTTGGCTAAGAAATGGACGAAATCGAGATGCGGGTAGCTGAAGGCGTAAACCTTGATCTGTGTAGACTTGTACAGAGCTTGCTACACCAGAATAGTGCGCTAAGTAAGTTTGATAAGAAATATTGAGAGTAAAATAGTATTGCTTCATAGCCGTTAACCAAAATAGAGCGAGGAGACCTATCTGTCACCTCGCTCTTAGTAGAGTTAAGATCCTTAAGATTCGAGCGCTTTTGTTACTTTTTCAAAGAGATCTCGAGCTAAATTATCCATTGACTTCAAAGTCTCCAACTCCGATTTCATCATTGCTTGACGAGTTTCATCGTAGAGCCTGAATTTAAGTAAAGGATCAATTAAACGCGACGCAACTTGGGGGTTACTATCATTGAGTTCACGCAGTATCTGCCCTGCAAAACGGTATCCCTCACCCGATTTTGCATGGAAATTAACTGGGTTTGCGCTGAGGAATGAACCAATTAAACTGCGAGTACGATTTGGATTTTTTAAGCTAAATGCTTCATGTTTCATGGTTTGTTGAATGGTATCCAAAACACTTGGCGCGGGGTTAGTCCCTTGCAGTGCAAACCATTTATCCATCACCAATCCATCGTGTTTCCATTTATTGCTGTAATCATCCATCAGTGCTTGACGGCACATAAGCTGTGCACTATTCGCAGCGCTCATAGCGGCGATAGTGTCAGTCATGTTGTTGGCGCTGTGATACTGAGCCAGCACCAAATCATTGCCTTGGTCGGTATAAGCTAAATAAGCAAGGCAAGTATTGCGCAATGCTCGTTCACCAATTGCACTGTGTTCAATGCTATATGCTGTCTGTTTTAAACTGTGGTAAACCGCATTGAGCTCGTCTTGCAATGCGTTAGCAAGCTGTACTTTCATCGCTTTCAGTACGGTCGCTATGGCATCAACATCCACACGTTTATACCAACCTGAAACCTCATTATGGCTAGGCAATGAGAGCATTTCCGCAATAAAAGCAGGCTCTAGAGCCTCACTCAGTAACACACCACGGAATGCATCAACTACCGATTCAGGCAAATCCGCCGCCTTACCCGACTGCACTCCAAACACATTGCTACGGATATATTTGGCTAACAACATTTGGCCTGCGTCCCAGCGAGCAAATTCGTTGCGAGCATTGACCATCAAGAAGATCAGCTCATCATCACTGTAGTCATACTCCAGTTTCACTGGTGCTGAAAATTCGCGCAACAAGGAAGGGATCGGTTTCTCTGGCACATTTTCAAACACGAAGGTCTGCTTGGCCTGTGTTACGTTCAGTACATTAGAGATTTGCTTTCCGTTACATTGTAACTCAATTACATCACCATGAGCGGTGTATAACTCAACATCAAAAGGAATATGCAGCGCTGCTTTCTCTTTTTGCTCGTGCGTTGGTTCGGTTGTTTGCTCTACGGTTAAGGCATAGGTTTTCTGTTGTGTGTCATATTCAGTGCTCACTGAAACAATCGGTGTACCAGATTGGCTATACCATAAACGGAATTGGGTAAGATCGACGCCTGAAGCATCTTCCATCGCTGCTACGAAATCTTCGCAGGTAGCGGCAGTGCCATCATGACGCTCAAAATAGAGCTTCATTCCTTTTTGGAAATTCGTTTCACCCAATAACGTATGCATCATACGAATCACTTCACTGCCCTTTTCATAGACAGTTAATGTATAGAAGTTATTCATTTCTATCACTTTATCGGGACGAATTGGGTGTGACATTGGACTGGCATCTTCAGCAAATTGTGGCCCACGAATAATGCGCACATTATTAATGCGATTCACGGCTCTCGACCCTAAATCAGATGAAAACTCTTGGTCACGGAATACCGTTAGGCCTTCTTTTAAGCTTAATTGGAACCAATCACGACAAGTGACGCGGTTACCAGTCCAGTTATGGAAATATTCGTGGCCAATCACCGCTTCAATACCTAAATAATCAGTATCGGTAGCGGTTTTTTCATTGGCTAACACAAACTTAGAGTTAAAAATGTTGAGCCCTTTATTCTCCATTGCACCCATGTTGAAAAAGTCAACGGCAACGATCATGTAAATGTCGAGATCATACTCTAAGCCGAAGCGTTCTTCGTCCCACTTCATTGCGTTGATAAGTGATGTCATCGCATGAGAAGCGCGGTCGAGGTTACCTTTATCAACAAAAATCTCGAGGGCAACATCGCGACCAGACTTGGTTTTATATTGATCACGTAATACGTCAAAATCACCCGCAACGAGAGCAAATAAGTAAGCAGGTTTCGGATGTGGATCTTGCCACTTCACCCAATGACGCCCTTCTGCGAGATCGCCATGTTCGATACGGTTACCGTTACTTAATAAAAATGGATAATCTTTTTTGTCAGCAATTACGGTCGTTGTGTATTTTGCAAGAACGTCTGGACGATCGAGGAAGTAAGTAATGCGACGGAAACCTTCCGCTTCACACTGAGTACAGAACGCACCACCCGATTTGTATAACCCTTCTAGTGCGGTATTCGCTTCAGGGTTAATCAGTGTCACGATCTCCAATTCAAACTCTTGAGGTAATGATGAGATCGAGAGCCCGGTTTCAAGCAGCTGAAAATCTTGCCATTCGGTGCCATTCACTTTGAGCGATTTCAGCTCAAGGTTTTCACCATCCAACACCAATTGGTTACTCTCTTTTTGCTGCTTAACGTGAGAAACGGCAGTCACTGTGGTGTTGGTATCAAAGAGATCGAATATTAATTCGAGATCCGTAATGGTATGTGATGGAGATTGATAATCTTTGCGATACTTGGCTTGGGGTGTATGAGCCATGTCGTAATCCTTGTTGACGGAGTGAAATGTGACGTTTTTGATAAACATTCAGTAAGATGGCTATAGATCTAAGGCTTGTTATCATTAATAACAACCCCTCAAACCGAAAAACGAGGCATTTAAGACAAATACCCCGTTATTTCGCTGACAATTTACCCATATATCAACAGATTTCACTCATTGCCTTTCTTATGATAGAAGATTGCAAGACTACGGATTTACTCGCGCTAAAACAGCCGACATGGAACCATTCTCCACTTCTAAAGTTAACATATCGCTAACAAGCGTATAGCGGGTATCATGTTCTCCGTCTTCATAAAGGAGCACCAAATGATCACCTTCTGTGTAGTACACCCCTTTATGGATCGATTCGTTACCATTAACACCACTTACTCTGAACATAAATACAAAATCCGGCTGTAAAACGAGATCAAGTTGGTTAATGTCGGTTGCTATCGCATCTTCACCAAATATCCGTTTGCTAGACCACACCCCTGCCAACGCATTTGGTAAAGCTTTAGTGAAGATAATGCCGTTTAAGTTGAGCATGTTGTGGTTCATTTGGTATTGATAAACTTGAGGTTGCGATGAATTAAGCCCCAAAATCAAGCTGTTATCGCTGGCGTCAAATTCACCTTCCCAGTGCTCCACATTATAATTTTTCTTTTGAATATCGATCTTGAAACGATAATTCGATTCCAAGGTCAGTTTAATAGAACGAAAATCATCGGAAGAAGTGTCAGGATTGGGGTTAAGTAGGTACCAATCACCAAGTAAAAAAGGGAGATCAAACTGAGTTAAGTCTTGATGAGTCTGCGTACCACTACTTTGACTTTGTGCCGCACTGGTGCTGATAAGAACAATGCAGGTAAAAATGATGCTTATCCATTTCATAACACGCTCCTCGCTTTTTTCTTAAGCTTAGAACCGGTTGTACGATAAAGCGAAATGTTTGATCTGTATCACGTTATTTATTTGGTTTAAATAAGATCAAAAAAGCGAGCACTAAGGCTCGCTTTTCATTGATACTGGTTGCTAATTTAGCATATCAACAGTGATCGCCACTGCTTCTTCTAAATAAACATCTGGAGTTTCATAATCTTTAGGCACATCTTGCAAGGTTTTATAGGGCTTCAAACCATTGGCGGCTTGTCGCATGTTAATCCGCGCCAAACGCAATTCATCTGCCTTGTCACTTTCTTGCTTACGCACAGATTCATTGAGAGAAATGGTGTTGTCATCTTTCTCCGCTTTATACTTTGCAATATCCTCGTTAATGAAACCGAACTCCATATCGTTGGCAATACGAGCTTGATGCTGTGCAGATAACTTAGCAATCAGTTTTTCATTAGCTTGTAACTTGTCGTATTTAGCTCGCTCAATTTGATCCCAAGGGAGTGCATTAGGTTCCACGCTCTCACCGGTATCTTTTGCTTCAATCGCAGTGGGTAACGCAATATCAGGCACCACACCTTTATTCTGCGTACTACCACCATCAATACGATAAAATTTCTGAATCGTATATTGAACGTAGCCTAATTCTTTATCAAACAAGTCGTAGATATGATTCAACGAGCGATGCTGTTGAACCGTTCCCTTACCGAATGAGTTTTCGCCAACAATGATCGCTCGTCCATAATCTTGCATTGCCGCTGCAAAAATTTCTGAGGCTGATGCGCTGTAGCGATTCACCAATACCGTCATAGGCCCCTGATAACTGATTTTTCCATCCGTGTCACTATTGACGTTTACTCGTCCATAGCTATCGCGAACTTGCACAACCGGACCGCTTTCAATAAATAAGCCGGATAATGCCGTCGCTTCCGTTAATGCACCCCCACCGTTATTACGCAAATCGACGATCACGCCATCCACTTTTTTCTGCTTCAGTTCAGTCAGCAATTTGTCCGTGTCTTGCGCTAAACCGACATAGAAGCTAGGGACTTCAAGCACGCCGATTTTCTTGCCATTTTTCTCGATGATTTTTGATTTAACCGCTCGATCTTCTAAACGAATTTTGTCTCGAACAATAGTGACAACGTGACTTTTAGCGTCTTTACCTTCCGGCAAAACTTGCAACTTCACCTTAGTGCCTTTCGGGCCTTTGATCAGTTGTACGACATCATCTAAACGCCAGCCGATAACATCAACCATCTCTTTGCCATCTTGGCCCACACCAATAATACGATCGCCTTCACCCAACTGCTTGCTATTTGAGGCAGGACCACCCGCAACTAACGAACGAATGATGGTGTAGTCGTCGGTCATTTGCAGTACAGCACCAATCCCTTCCAATGAAAGATTCATTTCTGATTGGAACTGCTCGGCATTACGTGGAGAGAGATAACTAGTATGCGGATCAACTTCACGCGCGAAAGCATTCATATAAAGCTGAAATACATCTTCACTGTGGGTCTGAGACAGACGTTTGATCGCGTTATTATAACGCTTGCCTAGCGTTTCTTTAATTTCCGGCCACTCTTTACCCGTAAGCTTTAAGTTCAGTGCATCATATTTGACACGTTGCTGCCATAACTTATCGAGCTCGGTTTTATCTTTCGGCCAAGCTGCTTTTGAGCGATCAAGTTCCATCGATTCATCGGCTTCAAATGTAATTTCTTTGTCGAGCAGAGAAAGCGCATATTGAAAACGCTCAAAGCGCTTTTGCATTGATAAGTTATAAACATCAAATGCAATTTGGTTATTGCCAGCCTTGAGTTGATCATCAAGTTGTGTCGACCACGTATGAAAGGAATCAATATCGCTCTGAGTAAAGATATTGCGGTTGTAGTCGAGCAGTTCGAGATAACGATTGAAGATAGCTTGCGAGAAATCGTCATTCAAGTTGAAGTGTTTGTAATGAGAACGAGTAAAACGGGAAGTCACACGCTTACTCGCCGTTTCATGCTGCATTTCTGGGGCAAGAAGAGGTAAATCTTCTTTGCTAAGAGTGGCTTCTAAGGCCTGAACGGATGACGCTGCTAGCCATAGGCCAGCAGCGATCAACGTTAATTTTGAACGGCATTTCATGCGTAGGAATTTCTCCTTTATGCGCGCAAGTGCTCCGCTTTCACAACCATTTGTAGGCCGTTGACAAGTTGAACGCGCACATCTTCCTTATTAACTTCAACAATGGTCGCAGCCATGTTTCCTTTACCCATGTTTACGTTCACTTGTTTGCCAGTGATCATTTCATCAGCATTTAAAGCGCGCGTCTCGACAGGTTTTTCAGCTTTTGGCGCTTTCGCTTGAGGACGACGAGCTTGTGCTTGAGGCTTTTTCGCTTTTGGCTGCTTCGCTTTTGCCTCTTCGCGTGCTTTTTGTCCTTGCTCTTTACGACGAGCCTGTACTCGAGCTTTACTTTCTGCCAATGCGGCTTGTGCGTGCTCTACATGTTCTTCTTCTAACTCTCCACATGGGTTGCCATCAAGGTCAACACGAGTTGCACCTAGTTTAACACCATGTAGATAACGCCATGACGACGTGTATTGTCTTAACGCAGCACGCAGCTGTGTTTTACTTACTTTTGAGTCTTCGTTTAGGCGTTCAGCAAGATCTTGAAAAATACCAATTTTCAAAGGCTTTGCTTCACCTTCTAAAGTAAAGCACTTAGGGAAACATTCAGCAATGTACGCAATAACTTCTTTGCTGTTTTTTAACTTTTCAGTGTTTTCCATGAGGATTCCTGGTTTATGCGGTCTTTCCGCGAGGCATTAAGATAAATATGTTCAGTATTATAGTGACCTAAATGCGAAAAACCACAGGCAATGACCAATTTATGCCTTGTTAGCGTGTGAATTGAGCAGCTTTTCTATCTCAATCATTAATTCTGCCATCCCTTTCTCATCAATTTCAGAAAAACGGCCAATTGTTGGGCTATCAATATCCAATACTCCCACCACTTGGCCATTGATAGAAAATGGCACCACCAACTCAGAATTGCTCGCAGCATCGCAAGCAATGTGACCAGCAAACTCATGGACATCATAAACACGTTGTATACGGTTAGTCGCCGCCGCAGTACCACACACACCTTTTCCTAAGGGGATGCGTACACAAGCTGGTTTTCCTTGAAAGGGACCGAGAACCAGTTGCTCTTCTTTTATTAGGTAAAAACCCACCCAGTTAAGATCTTCAAGCTCCATGTTAAATAAGGCGCTCAAATTGGCAAGATTAGCGATTAAATCCGTTTCAGATTCAACCAGTGCCACCGCCTGCTTGGTAAGACGGCGGTATTCTTCTATGTTCATATAAACTCAACGACCTTTTGAAAACGGAAGACATCTATTTTTGAACAGCGTACAATTTCTCACACGATAAATAGGATGCATTCTCATCATAATGACTAATTCCAATGACACTATTAGCCGCTCTTGGGTAATAAAACAAGTAAAAAAACATCGACCTACACTTCTATTTGCCAATGCGATCGCGGTTATTGCAACGCTGGTTAGTGTCCCTATTCCACTATTAATGCCATTAATGGTCGACGAAGTTCTGCTGAATAAACCCGCTTCTGGTTTGGCGATGATGAATACTATTCTACCGACGTCGATGCAAAATCCAACAGGCTATATTGCGCTCACGTTATTACTAGTGGTCTTGATGCGTAGCGTCAGCCAAGCGCTCAACATACTTCAAAGCCGTCAATTTACTTTGGTGTCCAAAACCATCACTTACCAAATGCGCTGCAAAATGATTGATAAATTAGGACGGATCAGTATCAGGCAGTACGAAACCAAAGGCAGTGGTGGTATTAATGCTCACTTAATCACCGACATCGAAACCATTGATCAATTCATAGGCAGCACACTCAGTAAATTTATCATCAGCCTACTGACCGTGTTAGGCACAGCAGGTGTTCTACTCTGGCTTGAGTGGCGTTTAGGGCTGTTTATTTTATTGGTCAACCCGATTGTGATTTACTTTTCACGTAAACTCGGAAGCAAAGTTAAGCATCTGAAAAAGCGAGAAAACCAAGCGTATGGACGCTTTCAAAATCGGCTAGTCGAAACATTAGATGGCATTTATCAATTGCGTGCCGCTAATAAAGAGCGAGAGTTTCTCAATGAACTTAAGCAGCAAGCCAACCAAGTCCGAGAGAATGCAGACAAATATGCATGGCAATCAGAGGCTGCAGGGCGCGTCTCATTTCTCCTATTTTTACTTGGTTTTGAGCTATTTAGAGCGGTCGCGATGCTGATGGTGGTCTTTAGCGACTTGACCATAGGGCAAATTTTTGCCGTTTTCGGTTATTTGTGGTTTATGTTAGGCCCAGTGCAAGAGCTGCTGAGTATTCAATTTTCTTGGTACAGTGCAAAGGCGGCCTTTCATCGCATTAATGATCTGCTTGCACTGGAGGAAGAGCCTCGCCCTATTTGCAAAATTAACCCATTCACAGATAACCGCCAGGTCGATGTTGAGGTTTCTCACGTTAATTTTGCCTACGATAGTGAAAAAAGTGTGCTCAACGATCTCTCGCTCACGATTCCGGCGGGTAAAAAAGTTGCGTTGGTTGGCGCAAGTGGTGGTGGGAAATCCACGTTGATCCAACTGTTAATTGGTGTGTATCAACCCAATTCCGGGCAGATCCGTTTTAATGGTGCGACCACTGAAGAGATAAGTTTTGATATTATTCGCGATAACATTGCCGTGGTATTACAACAACCTATACTATTCAACGACACCTTAAGGCATAATTTGACCCTCGGCGGTCAATATGCAGAAGAGGAATTATGGCAAGCGCTGCATATTGCACAACTGGATGATGTGACTGCGAATCTCAGTGACGGTTTAGAAACGCTAGTTGGCCGAAATGGTATTCGCTTGTCGGGCGGACAACGTCAACGTTTAGCCATCGCTCGGATGGTACTGAGCAATCCTAAATTTGTTATTTTGGATGAAGCAACATCCGCGTTAGATACGGTAACTGAAGCGGCATTGCACAATGCTCTGACTGGATTTTTGAAAGGTCGAACTACTTTAATTGTTGCGCACCGCCTTTCGGCAGTGAAACAAGCCGATATAATTTACGTGCTGGAAGATGGTCAAGTTAGCCAAATGGGTACGCATCGAGAATTAGTCGAGCAAGATGGGTTATATCAGACCCTTTATGGAAATCTCCAATCGTACGTTTAGTGATTGGGTAACAATAAATTAGGATGATTGTTTGTCTCAACATTCAGCGCTTATTCAACATCCACAATCACCTAACGGCGTGAGGTTGTGTCACGGCTGTGAATTGGCCGTTGATCTCGTCGAGGTTGAGCATGGAAAAAGTGCCTATTGTCCACGCTGCGGTACCCAACTGTACCGCGGTGGGTCTCCCTCTTTATCTGGGGATTTAGCCGTCGCCATCACTTGCTTGTTACTGTTTATCCCCTCTCATTTTTTTGAATTCATCAGTATTCGCTTGGTTGGGGTGATGATCCCCGCCACCTTGCAATCCGGTGTGTTTGCGCTGGCTGAAGAGGGCTTTGGAGCGCTCGCTTTATTGGTACTATTTTGCAGCTCTATTGCGCCACTTTTAGTGTGTGGTTCCGTAGTGACCGCTCATATCGCCTTGCGTTATCGATGGTTTCATCTACTGCGTGGCTCACTGATCATTATTCAGCGATTAAAAGCGTGGGTAATGCTCGATGTTTTTTTAGTCAGCGTGGCGGTATCTTGTTTTAAACTTCAAGATTATTCCGACATTTTTATCGGTGTGGGGTTGTATGGTTTAGTTTTGCTGCAACTGGCAACCGTATTGCTAGCGACTCGAGTTAGCGTAAGGCGCTATTGGCAAGCGTGGCAGCCAGAGAATCAATATGCCTTCGAGCGTAAAGAGGTGCATTGCCACCATTGCCATCTTTCACAACCCGAAAATACGCACTGCGTGCGTTGCGCGCAAAAATTATATCACCGGAAACCCAACTCGATACAACGAACTTGGGCCTATTTAATTGCAGCAAGTGTCGCTATTTTCCCCGCGAACCTGATTCCAATATCGATTTTAATTACCAACGGACAGCGATTAGAAGACACCATTTTCTCTGGTGTTGCGTCACTGATTAATAGTGGTATGGTCGGAATTGCAATCATCATTTTTGTGGCCAGTATAATCGTGCCTATTGTAAAAATATTCGGCCTGACCTATCTATTACTGGCGATTAAATTTAAGCGAACGGTTTACCACCGTCAGAGAATGAACATTTATTTCGCGATTAAATGGATCGGCAAATGGTCGGTAATGGATCTGTTTGTCATCTCAATTATGTTGACACTGGTTGATCGCGGTCAAATTCTCGACTTCACTCCCGGTTATGGAGCCGTTGCCTTTGGCTTGGTGGTTGTACTCACCATGCTCGCCACGGAAAGTATGGACCCAAGACTCATCTGGGATAATTACCCAGAAATCGCAGACCAAAACGAGCCTTCACATGAGTAAACAAATTTCAAGCCAGCCCTCATACACTCCCGATGTTAAGCGAAACAGGGGCATCTCACCTTTGTGGATACTGCCCATACTCACCATGGCGCTCGCAGGTTGGTTAGTCGTTAAAGCCATTCACGATGCTGGCGAACGAATCCAGATCTATTTTTCGGACGCACAAGGCTTAGTCGCAGGGCGAACAACAATTCGCTACCAAGGGCTCGAAGTCGGCATGGTAAGAGATATTAAACTGTCCGAAGGATTAGAAAACATCTATGTGGAAGCCGATATTTATCCAGAAGCTACTCAGTTACTCAATGACAATACCCGATTTTGGTTAGTGAAGCCAACGGCCAGTTTATCTGGCGTTTCAGGTTTAGATGCATTGGTTTCAGGAAACTATATTGCGATTCAACCGGGTAACGAAAATAGTTCAGCTGAACACGATAAAGTGTTTAGTGCTTTAGATGGTGCACCTTCTGATCTACTGTCTAATCAAGGGCTTATCATTTCGCTAAAGGCTCGCGATCTCGGAGGTATTTCTGTTGGCTCACAAATCGTCTATAAAAAAATTCCGATTGGTGAAGTGTTTAACTACAAACTCGATGACGATGCAAAGTCGGTACTCATTCAAGCCTCGATAAAAGACGAGTATCGCCACATTATTACCAATGAAAGCCGTTTTTGGAATGTCAGCGGTGTTGGTGCAAGCATTGGCTTTGAAGGTGTTGACGTCCGCTTAGAAAGTTTAAGTGCATTAATCGGTGGTTCAATTGCCGTCGATTCACCGGACGGTGGGGAGCCTGTTGAACAAAATACCCAATTTAGTCTCTATCGCGATTTAAAAACCGCAGGGCGTGGTATCCCTGTGAAAATCACCCTACCCGATCAGCATAATATTAACCAAACCGGTGCCCCCATCATTTACCGAGGAATAGAAGTCGGTCAAATCACGGAATTGCAGCTCAGTAAAAGTCACCAACAGATCATCGCCTCTGCCGCTATCCAACCGGCTTTTAGCGATATGCTCAATTCGGGAAGCCGTTTTGTGTTGGAAGAGGCCAAAGTCTCACTCTCTGGAGTTGAGAACATCGGTAATTTGATCAAAGGGAATTACTTGACACTCATTCCTGGTAAGGGCGAAAAGGCCAGAAGTTTCACTGCAATTCGCCAATTTGAATTTAATCAGTCACAAGCAAAATCGATTGCTATCAAACTTACAGCTGAAAGCTCATATGGCTTAGATGTGGGCAGCCAGATTTTGTATCGAGGTATCGCGGTAGGTTCAGTAATTGACGTAAAGTTGCAGCAAGACAGTGTTGTGCTCAATACGCTGATTGATGAAGAGTACTCATCACTCATACGCTCACAGAATCGTTTTTACATTACAGGCTCGGCCACCGCGGAGCTCACCGAATCAGGCCTTAATGTTTCGATCCCTCCAGCCAAACAACTGCTCGCCGGCTCAATCAGTTTCATCAGCGAAGGCGCTGAAAATGCGAGTAATGAGTACCCGCTATATCAAAGTAAATCCTTAGCTGAGCTTGCAAAATATAATCAAAGCGGCTCACAGACACTGACTCTTTTTGCCGACGAGCTTCCTCCCATCAATCCGGGCAGCCCGCTCCTATACCGTAATCTTCAAGTAGGCAGTGTTTTTGGCTTTAAGCTCACGAAAGAAGGTGTGAAAATCGAGGTCAAAATAGAGAATCAATATCGCCATCTGATTACGAATCAAACTGTTTTTTGGAACCGTTCTGGCGTCGAAATTAATGCAACACTTGCAGGCGTAAAAGTCAAAGCCGCTCCTTTAAAAACATTAATTCAAGGAGGCATTGCATTTGATTCGTTGCAAGGCATTGATAACAAAGATCAGAATTTGTGGAAGCTCTATGACAGCTACGATCAAGCACGTAAGGCGGGCCAAGAAATCATCTTAACGGCCGATTCATCCTTTGGCGTTACGCTAGGAACATCCATCAAATATAGCAATATCACTGTGGGAGAGGTTGTTTCTGTAACACCTAATTTCAAGACAAACCAAGTTACACTCCAAGCGAGAATTGAGCCTAGCTACGCATTAGGGATTGCCAGAAATGGCTCTCACTTTTGGGTAGCGAAAACTAAGATTAGCTTCAATGGTGTTGAAAATCTGCAAAACTTACTCAGTTCCAGCATTGAGGTCCAACCCGGGTTTGGCGATGTGCAGTATCAATTTGAACTAGAGAAACAGCCACAACAAGCACTCGGTATTGAATTCACCTTACAAAGTGAAACACGAGGATCAGTGACTGAAGACAGCCCGGTTCTCTACCGTGAAATGGAAGTAGGCAAAGTAACCCATGTTGCTCTAGGAGACTTTGCAGACCGCGTCATGTTTACCATTGAAATCCAAAAAGAGTTCGCTTATCTGGTTCGCAGCAATAGCGTATTTTGGAACACTTCTGGCGTCGATGTATCCATCGGTTTATCTGGTGCAAATATAAAAGCAGGCACGTTAGATAGCATCATGAAAGGCGGAATTACATTTGCCACTCCAGAGCAAAAACAGCTACAGCCTATCGCTAAACAAGGCCAAGCATTTTACTTATATCCTGAAGCCAAACCAGAATGGCACCAATGGCGAACAGCCATACCAAAACCTTAAAGGGTTAACCTTGATTCTTATAAAATGCAGCTGATCGGCTGCATTTTTTATTATTTTGATCTCATCACGATTCTTATATAATCCGGCCTCAACTCCCAGACGAGATACTGCTTTGCACGCCAATATAACCCTACCTGAACCTTTTCTTGCGACAATTGAAGCGATACTGCCCACACATCTAACGATGAGTGATTTTATTGCAGCTTGCCAGCGTCCTTTGCGTAAAAGTATCCGAGTCAACACGCTAAAAATCTCTGTCGATAGCTTTTGTCAACGCGCCGTAGAAAAGGGATGGGCTTTATCACCAGTGCCTTGGTGTAATACGGGTTTTTGGATTGAAGCCGATGAGTCTGTCGTACCTTTGGGCAACACAGCCGAACATATGGCAGGGCTTTTTTACATTCAAGAAGCCAGTTCTATGATGCCAGTGTCCGCTCTTTTCACTGGCGATGAATCGTTCAATTCAGTACTCGACATGGCGGCGGCTCCGGGTTCAAAAACAACGCAAATTGCGGCGTGTATGGAAAATGAAGGCGTATTAGTCGCCAACGAATTTTCAGCCAGCCGTGTTAAAGTGCTGCATGCTAATATCGAACGCTGCGGTGTACGTAACAGTGCACTGAGCAATTTTGATGGTCGAGTCTTTGGCGGTTGGTTACCGGAACAATTTGATGCGGTGTTAATAGATGCGCCATGCTCAGGAGAAGGTACCATCCGTAAAGATCCTGATGCGATGAAAAACTGGAGCAAAGAATCTGTATTGTCGATTTCCACAACACAAAAAGATTTGATTGAAAGTGCGTTTCAAGCTTTAAAGCCCGGCGGTGTGATGGTCTACTCAACCTGTACATTGAGCATAGAAGAGAACCAACAAGTGTGCTTGCATCTAAAAGAAAAATATCCACAATCAGTTGAATTTGTTTCCCTTAGCTCATTGTTTGAAGATACAAAAGCAGCTATTACAGACGAAGGGTTCTTGCATATATTCCCTCAAACTTATGATTGTGAAGGTTTTTTTGTTGCAAAAATCCGTAAACTTAACTCTGTACCCCACCCTGAAGTCAACAAACGCTTAGGTCAATTTCCTTTTGCGAAAGCCAACCTTAAACTCACACAAGAGATCACGGATCAACTCATGAAAACGTTTGAAGTTGCGATCCCCGATGATACCAGTGTCTGGCTACGTGATAATGATGTATGGTTATTTCCAAACGCACTGGAACCTATGCTCGGCAAATTCCGCTTCTCTCGCATGGGGATAAAAATCGCTGAAACACATAAAAAAGGTTATCGCTGGCAGCATCAAGTCGCTACATCATTAGCGACTGGTAACGAATCAAACTGCATCACACTATCGATTGAAGAAGCGCGAGATTGGTACATGGGCAGAGATGTCAGACCAGCACTACAAACTGGCACTGGCGAAGTACTGGTTAAGCTCGGTAACGATGTGATTGGCCTAGGGAAATGGGTAGGAAACCGCATAAAAAATGGTTTACCAAGAGAACTCGTTAAAGATAAAAATTTGTTTTAACATGCCCCAAAATAGGACAAAAATCTAGAAAACACGCACACTTCTAGCGATAACAACTATACTTACAGGGAAGCATAAGTACGACTATTTTAATGATTAGCGTAGGCTCAAATGAGCCATTCCCCTAGGCCCAAAAACGGAAAAGTTTTGGGCCTTTTTTTATCGTCAAGGAAAATAAATTGCAACAGGAGGTGGACGCCTCAGCTATACAAGATGAATTCCATCTTCCCCAATGGTAATTTTTCCCTGCTTGTACAAACCACCAATGCTCTTCTTAAAGGTTCCCTTACTGGTACGGAACATCGAAAAAATAGCTTCTGGTGTCGATTTATCACTTAATGGAAGAAAACCACCCTTTTTCTCAAGTAACTCTATGATCTTAGTGCTTAGCTCATCCATTTTTGCTACGCCAATTTTTTGCAGAGCTAGGTCAATTTTTCCATCTTCACGGATATTTTTGATGTAGCCTTTTAAGGTCTTACCAATAAACAACTTACCAAACACATCTGATGGGAAAATCATCCCCCAATGCTCGCCATTGATGATGGCCTTGTATCCGAGTTCTGAGTGTTCTGCAATTAATAGATCAACTTGCTGATTCTGCGTATAGTTTGCAGGGGTTTTGTCCAGCCACTTGTTGAATTTAGTTGTGCCTACGATGCGGCCGGAAGCCTTATCAGTGTAGACATACACTAAAATCATTTGTCCTTCTTTAAAACGAGCACGCTGTTCGCTGTAAGGCACCAATAAATCTTTACCCTTCAGACCCCAATCAACAAAAACACCAGTGCTATTCACACCTTGAACTTTCATCAATCCCCACTCGCCTACTTTTGCAATCGGTTTTTCAGTCGTCGCGGCAAGTTGATTGTCTGAATCGAAATACAAAAATACGTCTATTTTCTGCCCCAATTCAACCCCATCTGGGGTAAATCGTTTAGGCAGTAAAGTGGTTCCAAAATCTTCAGCATCCAAAAATACGCCGAAATCAGCAATCTTTACGACTTCTAAACTGTTTATTTGACCAACGTTAATCATTTACTATGTCTCACCTCAATTTTGCAGAGATTATACGTGATCTCTGTTATCCTTTCCTGCATTCAAGGGAAAAATAAGCATTTTTTCAGGAGCTTTCTTTGGTTAATGTCGATAAGCAAGATACCATCACGCTTAAAATTTCACATGCCATGTCTCAGAGCAAAGAACTTGATCTAGACATTTACCTATTCATTCCCGGTGATTTAGGTCTAACACCCGAAATACTTCCTGAATCTGACTTTTACTATAGCTTCATCCACCAAGAGCGTGCGTATTATAGTGATAAAACATTACTGCCCTTAGTGCACAGCCGACTTGCACAACGAGGCCATCTCTCTTCTACTCAGTATCGAGTCAGTTTGAGTTTATTTGCTTATCAGTATGTTATCGCTCTAGATAAAGCTGTAGTACAACTCAATACGACGAGTGACACCGTCACATCAGATGAAGTTGATAGTGTCATTGAACTCTCTTTAGATATTTTGAAAAGATTGCGCCGCAGCATTCCTTATGAAGAGAGCTTAAAACGCTATTACGCCAATATTGATAACTATTTATCTTGGTATACTGAGCAAAAATTTCTTTCCCTAGTCGCACACATGAACCGCGATGGTGAATATAAAACCATCAAAGAGCGTCTAATTACACTGGTTGAGAAAGAACAGGCACATCGTAAACTTAACAATTATAACTCGGCAAAGGCAGGGGAAGACATCACTCGGCTGAGTAACAAGATGCGCCTACTACGCCGTTTAATCGAGCATCCCATTGTGCTTAATGAACACGTCACCTCTTTAGGTAATAACATGAAGCGTGCCGTAAAAGGCATCGCGACTGGGCTTGTAATGCTGTTTGTCACCGTCATCGCCATTACAGCTCGCGACTATTGGGGGGAAATCACCGCCTCTTTTATCATCGCTATGTCGTTTGTTTATGCATTACGCGAGATCTTTAAAGATGACTTACGCGATATGCTGTGGCGCTGGATCCGTAAAGAAAAACCTAAATGGAAGCGTCGTTACATAGACCCAACGACCGGAAAATCTGTGGGTTACAAAATTGAATGGCTTGATTATACCAACCTGAGTAAATTACCAGACCGAATCAAAACAATTCGAAAGAAACGCATTGTTCAAAGGGAGGAACAGGTACTTCACTATCGCTCAGAAACGGCCATGTCAACTTCACGCTTCATGAGTGGCTATGAGGAAACACGCGAAACTTTACACATTGATCTACGCCCTATTACCCGTTTGATGGACAAAGGCTCTAATCGCATTTATCAGTTAAGTGGTGGTCAAGTGAGTCGAGAAACCGTAGAAAAACGGCACTTGCTCAACTTGATTATCAAAGAAGATAACCATAAAGAAGAGCCCCGCTACTACCGTTGGAAAATTGTTTTAAATAGAAATAAGATTGTCGACATTGAACCGATAGAATTAAGCGAGTAGTCTCTAATTCAGCCTTATTTACCAATACGCTTTAACGATAAAGTAAGATGAAACTCCGCCATAGGCTCGTCACCATGCAATGAAGGACAGGTTGCAATGATCTTTACTGTCTGATTGACTCGCTCTCCGGTCGCGATAGTTTCATCAAGCATACTGTCTATTAGCTGGCCATCATGGCAATGAAAATGGACATCCGCCTCCGGCCTTTTTAAAAACTCCGCACTAACCGCTTTAAACGCCAACGATACTTTGGAGCCACGCTGTTGTGCTTTATGCATTGCCATAAAACCGCCCGCTACGTCTGCACCAACGGCTAACACACCAAAATACATACTATTTAAATGATTTTTATTGCGACGTTTAAGTGGAATTCGAATTTCTACAGAGCGTTCGTTTAGCACTAAAATCTTTGGCCTGCAGGACCAAATCAATGGCACTTTTAAAAAACCAAACAGATTTAAGTAAAGATTCGCTTTTGTTAATGGGGAGAGCATGAGGCTTGACCTTTTCAATATGGTTGTCAGACCAGTTCAAGGTATACGCCGCGAAATGTCAATGAGTTGTTACAAAAAGTTAGGGTTGAGCGCAGCTATTCTGCGCCCAAATCAGATCATTACATTTTTACCACAACATCAGCCTGAACACTTTCAGCTAAGTGCTCCTGCAGCTTTGGATAACTTGCGAGTGCTTGGGTGACGACCAAAATCGGCTTATTCGCATGACGTGCCGCTTTTGATGCTAAATCGAGCAGCGTGATGACCGCCTCACTCTCTGGATTAAACAAATGGGAAAGTTCGGGATTCTCTTTATCAATGCCTAAGGTGTATTGTGTTAAGTTATCGATGTTGATGACCACACCATCAAAATAGTGCATCAAACGCTCTGCCAACAATGCCGCTGATGGAACATCGCAAGAATAAAGCACTTTCAAACCATCTAAACTCCGAGGTAAAGACTGCTCTGCCAGTCGGTCAATGATCGTAGCCGCATCACTTAATGTTCGAACAAATGGCACCACAATTTCGATGTTCAATCCTTGGTTGCGCAATGCCTTGATCACAGCGCATTCATAACTAAACGCTTTTGCATACTGGTTGGAAGAAAAACGCGATACGCCACGCACTCCCATCGCTGGGTTAATTTCATCCGTTTCAACACTTCCACCGATCAACGCCTTATAAGTGTAACTATCTGCATCACTCAAACAGACACGAATCGTAGTGTGATTTTTTTGAACCGCTGCCACGACTCTATCAACAATGGTTGACGTAAAATGCTCCGCCACCGCTTTGTCATCAAGAATGGATTGCAAAGAGCCTTGCTCAAGTTCAGTTAGATTCGCAAAATGTTGCTCAATCGAAGGATGATAAAACAACGAATCTAAAATAATGTCGGACAGCGATACATACAAATGCTGGGCATTTCCACTTGATTCAATTGCCGCTGGAAGGGCATCACCTAAGATCAACTGAGGGTGGATCGTATCATGTTGTGCCAAACTCATTCATTACTCCCTACATTTTTAATTATCTTGCTCAGGAAAATACCCATAGCCGAGTATTAATTCAAGTAAAAGTAAATATTTATGATAAATTTATGAATAAAATTTCACCTTATAGATGATAAGCAATAAGTTTTCCGTTTTGGAGTTTATTCCTATTGCCAATTCCGCTATCTTTACCGCTTCGCAATAAGAGTACAGGCTTTACCATGCCATTAAAAACAGATGAATTAAGAACTCAAGCCTTGGGCCCAATGCCGACTCCGGCAGAGCTTGGAAATGCGCATCCGATCACAGACGACGTAGCAGAGCGCATCGCAAACTCACGCCGTCAAATTGAAAATATTCTGACTGGTCAAGATGATCGCCTGTTAGTCATTGTCGGTCCGTGTTCAGTACACGACACTGAAGCAGCAATGGATTACGCTCAACGTTTGAGTGCGATCCAAGACCAATATAAAAATGAACTGTTTATCGTCATGCGTACCTATTTCGAGAAACCACGTACCGTTGTGGGCTGGAAAGGTTTAATTACGGATCCCAATCTGGATGGTTCATATGCACTGGAAACAGGGCTCAATAAAGCACGAAAATTATTATTAGATATCAACAAGCTAGGCCTTGCTACCGCGACTGAATTTTTAGACATGATTACCGGGCAATACATCGCAGATCTCATCACGTGGGGAGCTATCGGTGCGCGCACTACGGAATCTCAGATACACCGAGAAATGGCGTCTGCACTGTCATGCCCTGTCGGTTTTAAGAATGGCACTAATGGCAATATCAAAATTGCTATCGATGCCATTCGAGCAGCCCAAGCATCGCATTACTTTTACTCTCCGGATAAAAATGGCCGTATGACCGTTTATCGTACCAGCGGTAACCCCTTTGGCCATGTTATTTTACGCGGTGGTGATACAGGGACAAACTATGACGCTGACTCCGTATCGGCAGCCTGCGAGCAACTGATCGAATTCGGCTTAGCCCCGCGCCTCATCGTAGATTTTAGCCACGCGAATTGCCAAAAGCAGCATAGAAAACAGATAGATGTAACGGCCGACATCTGCACACAAATACGTGCAGGTAAGGATTTCGTCGCTGGTATTATGGCAGAAAGCTTCATTATCGAAGGTAATCAGCCAATGCATGACTTAAATAACCTCACCTATGGTCAATCGATTACCGATCCATGCTTAGGATGGGATGACACAGCAACCATGCTGGATATGCTGGCACAAGCGATCACTGACCGCCGTAACTTAAAGTAAATAATAAGCAATAGATAAGGAAACACCATGCCTTCTTTTGATATCGTTTCAGAAGTCGATACTGTTGAACTTCGTAATGCTGTCGATAACGCAAACCGAGAACTTTCTACTCGTTTTGATTTTCGTAATGTTGAAGCTGGATTTGAACTCAAAGATGAAGTTGTAAAACTGTCTGCAGAAGATGATTTTCAACTGGGTCAAATGATGGATATTTTGCGTGCCAACCTCGCAAAACGAGGTGTTGATGCCAAAGCGATGGAAGCAAAAGATTCCGTACATTCCGGCAAACGCTGGTTTAAAGATGTCCAATTTAAACAAGGGCTGGACCCGTTAACCTCCAAGAAAGTGGTGAAAGCCATCAAGGATGCCAAACTTAAAGTCCAAGCATCCATTCAAGGTGAAAAAGTAAGAGTAACGGGTAAAAAAAGAGATGATTTACAGTCAGTGATCGCTCTCATGCGTGAATCGGACATGGGCCAGCCATTCCAGTATGACAATTTTCGAGACTAACAACACCACGAATAAAATATCAAAGCCACCTCATTAGGTGGCTTTTCAATCACTGATAGTCATCATTTACAATGAATCTATTTCTTCCCTCTGACTTGGGTGAATAAATACCCAACGTCTTACAACATTAAGTCTTTCCCCACAAGCAAAGCGTACTCTGTTGTGTTTATAGGCAATAAAACACATATTCTTTTGCAATCAGACTTTGCTTGCTCAAGCTTTTCTGCAAGTTGCGCGGCATTCTTAAAACTTTCCCTTTCAGCATCACGGCGAACAAGATCAATCAATTCAAAAGGAGAATGTTGTTCATAAAAAACCACCTCTGCCCTTTGCATGTAACGTAGGGCTTTGATCGGCAGCATTTCAACATCATCGCCACAGCTTATCCATGTACATTGTGCTGATTCTTCTATAGGCACTAAGAGAGCTTGTTGGTATAAACGCTCTAATTCTTCACGGCTTACTGCATTTTCTGTTTTGGAATCACTTAAAAAGGCTTCCCAAAACTTTCTTCTAGCACTGACAGAATTGAGTGATTGTTTAATTGAATTTCTCTTGGAGGCAGCGAAATCAGCAAGCAACGAGAGATTTTGCGGAAGAACCGCTTCCAATGTTTCTCGGATATTTCTCACCAACACTGGTGATGCACCACCACTGGATATTGCGATCTGAATTCGCCCACGGTTGACCATCGATGGCGTGATAAAATCACAGTATGGTTGATCATCGACAACATTGACCAAAACACCTGTCTTTCTTGCATCTTTATGCACTTGGTGGTTAAGCGACGGATTATCCGTTGTGGCCCATACCTGCCAGTATTCTTTCGTTAATAGTTCTGATGAATAAAAGTTTTGAACCCATTGGCAACGATTCTGCTCTACCAGTTCCAAAAGATAACGTTCAATCTTAGGTGATACGACGGTGACTTGAGCCCCAGCTCGAATCAATGCTTCTACTTTTCGACAGGCGACTTCGCCCCCACCCACAACCAGCACTGGTTTGCCCAATAAATTCAAAAACAGAGGAAAATACTGCATTTCATTCCATGAATAATCTAGATAACTATTCGCTTGATGCTACCAAAAATAGGGCATCTGCGACACTAATTAAATGCAGCCAAATAATTATCAACCAAATTTTCGCCATTAGATAGTTGAAAATCCTGACAACACACTAATGATACAATTGTTAATTTTACGTTAAAAGAAAAATATACTGCTTCTATTCTGTTGCCCCACTATTGAACACGGTTGCACTATTTACAATCTTGCAACATTTGTTCATTCTAGCTGCAGCTTAGGTTTGTGAATCTAATCAAAAATCTTTCAAATTACTAATTTGAGAAAATACAAATCATTACCTACGCTTATAAACGGTTGATTTGTAAATGTGCGATTGCATGCAAATACAACTTGGAAAGCTACATAACAACATTTTTAGTACGTTGTATCAGGTGTCACCTGGTTTAACATGGATCATACAGGAAGGATACAAATGGCGAATAAACTCACTGTTCTTGCTTCTGTTGTAGCAGCTTCTACTGCCATGATGGCGACGACAGCTTCAGCAGCAGATAGCACTTTAGATAAAGTACTTTCGCAAGGTTTTATTACTTGTGGTGTGAGCACTGGTCTACCAGGCTTTTCCAACCCGAACTCAAAAGGGGAATGGGAAGGCATTGATGTTGAATATTGCCAGGCACTTGCCGCAGCAGTTCTTGGTGACAAATCGAAAGTAAAATATGTTCCACTCACAGCAAAAGAACGGTTTACCGCCCTACAATCAGGTGAAATCGATGTTCTTTCGCGCAATACAACCTGGACGCTCCAACGCGACGCAGCACTCGGCCTTAATTTTGTCGGCGTAAACTATTATGACGGTCAAGGGTTCATGGTGAAAAAAGACCTAGGAGTGAAAAGTGCAAAAGAGCTTGATGGGGCATCGGTTTGTGTCCAATCCGGTACAACTACTGAGTTGAACTTGGCGGACTACTTCCGCAACACAGGCATGAAATACAAACCTGTGGTATTCGATACAGCAGCGCAAACCTCAAAAGGTTTTGACGCGGGCCGTTGCGATGCTCTAACAACCGACCAATCTGGTTTGTATGCGCTACGTTTGAACTTAACTGATCCTAACGTCGCGGTTGTATTACCTGAAATCATTTCTAAAGAACCACTTGGGCCCGTTGTTCGTCAAGATGATGACAAGTGGTTTAACGTGGCGAAATGGACTCTCAATGCGATGGTTAACGCAGAAGAGTACGGTATTACCTCAAAAAATGCAGATGAAATGCTTAAATCTAGCGATCCTAATATCAAACGCATACTTGGCCTGGACGGCCCTAAAGGTAAAGGTTTGGGCATTCGCGATGATTGGGGATACCAAATTGTAAAACAAGTCGGTAACTATGGTGAAAGTTTTGAACGCACTGTAGGTAAAGGTTCTCCACTACAAATCGCACGAGGTGCAAATGCGTTGTGGAATGCTGGCGGCTTTATGTACGCTCCACCACTTCGTTAATAGTCACACAATCCCAAATAGGCGGTTTTAACCGCCTTTTTGGAAAAATGGATTTGAGGTTATAGTTGTATGAAACCTACTAAAACTATTGCGGCTAGCTCAGGAGCTCCCTCGGCTAAAAGCGCAAATTTGTTCTACAATCCTACTTTTCGTTCAGTCGCCTTTCAAATTATTGCTGTTCTCGTTCTGGTTTTTTTCTTTTACACCATTGTGACCAATGCACTTTCTAACTTAAGTTCTCGAGGCATTGCCACGGGGTTTGACTTCCTAGATCAAGAAGCTGGCTTTGGGATTGGCCTTACTTTGATCGAATACAATGAAACCTTTAGTTATGGGCGAACTTTTATCATAGGTTTACTCAATACCGCGCTAGTTTCTTTTTTAGGCGTTGTATTTGCCACCCTTTTAGGTTTCTTTATCGGTATTGCTCGTCTCTCTTCCAACTGGTTAGTCAGTCGACTTGCTGCTGTGTATATAGAAATCTTCCGTAATATTCCTTTATTACTGCAAATTTTCTTTTGGTATTTTGCCGTGTTACAGGCTCTACCATCGCCTAGGCAAAGCATGCAGTTAGGGGATTCTATTTTTCTCAATGTACGTGGTCTGTTCTTCCCTGCTCCCATTTTCGAAAGTGGCAGCACATTTATCTTTATTGCCTTTCTTGCTGGCTTACTAACCACCTTAATTATTGGCATTTGGGCTCGAAACAAACAGCGTTTAACAGGTCAGCAGACGCCTATGGGTAGAATTGCGGCTATCTTGTGCATTCTACTTCCTGTCATTGTGTACTTTGCTATGGGCCGTCCAGTGTCAGCAGAGTATCCACAACTGCAAGGGTTCAACTTCCAAGGTGGCATCAGTATTATCCCTGAGTTAGCCGCACTGCTGATTACACTGAGTATTTATACGGCCGCATTTATTGCCGAAATTGTCCGTTCTGGCATTAATGCGGTGAGCCATGGTCAATCCGAAGCAGCAATGTCATTAGGATTATCTCGTTCAAAAACATTAAAACTCGTGGTCATTCCTCAAGCGCTGCGCATCATCATTCCGCCACTCACCAGCCAATATCTGAACTTAACCAAAAACTCATCATTAGCGATGGCGATTGGCTACCCTGATTTGGTTTCTGTTTTTGCCGGCACAACGCTCAATCAAACGGGTCAAGCGATTGAAATTATTGCGATGACCATGGGTGTTTACCTCACTCTCAGTTTGACGACATCGGCATTAATGAATATCTATAACCGTAAAGTTGCTTTGGTGGAGAGATAAGATGAAAGTACATCAGTTTCAACCTAACTTGCCACCGCCAGCCAATACCGTTGGCTTCATTGGGTGGCTGCGCAAAAATCTTTTTAATAACGCACTCAATTCCATCGTTACACTGATCTTAGGGTATTTCGCCTTCTGGCTTGTTTGGCATACGGTCGATTGGGCGATTATTAATGCCGATTGGGTAGGCACACAACGTAGTGATTGCACTCGTGAGGGGGCATGTTGGGTGTTTATTAGCGTACGCTGGGATCAGTTTATGTATGGATTTTATCCAGAAGCTGAGCTATGGCGACCTCGCCTCTTCTATTTCACTCTTGCTATTTTTAGTGCGTTGCTCGCCTATGAAAATACACCGAAAAAAACGTGGATTTGGTTGTTTTTTGTCAACATCTACCCATTTCTTATCGCGGCGTTACTCTATGGAGGCTTTTTCGGCCTAGAAGTGGTTGAAACGCATAAGTGGGGAGGCTTATTAGTTACGCTGATTATTGCCTTAGTTGGGATTGTTGTTTCGTTACCGATTGGCGTTGTACTGGCGTTGGGCCGACGTTCCGAGATGCCCATTATTCGCAGCCTATGTACCGTTTACATCGAGGTTTGGAGAGGTGTGCCACTGATTACAGTTTTGTTTATGGCATCCGTTATGCTGCCTCTGTTCCTCTCACAAGGCTCGGAAACGGATAAATTGGTTAGAGCATTGATTGGGGTGGTCATGTTCAGTTCGGCTTATATGGCAGAAGTGGTTCGTGGTGGTTTACAAGCGATACCTAAAGGTCAATACGAAGCCGCCGATGCGTTAGGTTTAAGTTACTGGAAAAAAGTCGGTTTGATTATTTTGCCGCAAGCACTGAAGATCACGATCCCATCTATCGTTAATACCTTCATTGGCCTATTTAAAGATACCAGCTTAGTACTCATTATCGGGATGTTTGACGTGCTCGGTATTGGACAAGCTGCCAATACCGATCCGGATTGGTTAGGCTTTTCTACTGAAAGTTATATATTTGTCGCGTTAGTGTTCTGGGTGTTCTGCTTTTCTATGTCTAGATATTCGATATGGCTTGAAAACAAACTCCATACTGGTCACAAACGATAACTACAAATCAAGGACGTATTATGACGCAGCAACGCAACCTCGCACCTTCTGAAGAAATCATGATTCAGATTAATGATATGAATAAATGGTACGGTGAATTTCATGTACTAAAGAACATCAATCTTACCGTTAAAAAAGGCGAAAAAATCGTTATTTGTGGCCCTTCAGGCTCAGGGAAATCGACCATGATTCGCTGTATTAACCGCTTGGAAGAGCACCAAAAAGGACAAATCGTCGTCGCGGGCAACGAACTGACGGAAGATCTTAAAAATATCGAAGCTGTGCGACGCGAGGTCGGTATGTGCTTTCAACATTTCAATCTTTTTCCACATTTAACCGTGTTAGAAAACTGTACACTCGCTCCAATTTGGGTAAAAAAGATGCCTAAAGGAGAAGCTGAAGCGGTTGCGATGAAGTACTTGGAACGCGTAAAGATTCCTGATCAAGCAGACAAATATCCCGGTCAACTTTCTGGCGGTCAGCAGCAACGAGTTGCGATTGCACGCTCATTGTGCATGAACCCACAGATTATGTTATTTGATGAGCCAACATCTGCACTTGACCCGGAAATGGTACGAGAAGTATTAGATGTTATGGTTGAACTTGCAGGAGAAGGCATGACGATGCTTTGTGTTACCCATGAGATGGGCTTTGCTAAAGAAGTGGCCGATCGCGTTATTTTCATGGATGCTGGTGAGATCATTGAAGAAAATAACCCTGTTGAATTTTTTGAAAATCCTCAATCCGATAGAACGCGCAATTTTCTCTCTCAAATTCTCCATCATTAATGGATTAACGACCAACAAAGAGAGAGGTGAACATCACCTCTCTCTTTGTGTATGAGCATAGACACATGGTGTTACACATTATTTAACATCTAAGTGACTATTTTTATTAAAATTTACACAAAACAAATACGATACAGGGCTTGCTTTTTAGCTCATTCAGCCCCATAAATGTACAAACAAACATAAACCCTTACGAGGAAGATTATGAACAGCCCTATGTTTACTCGCTCAGCTAGCTTAGAGAGCACACTACAAACTAATAAAGTGTTGAAGAATACTTACTTCTTGCTTTCAATGACTCTTATCACCAGTGCTATTGCTGCGATGGCAACAATGGCAATGCAGATTTCACCATTCATGGCACTCGCTATGCAGTTGGGAGCAATCGGTATTCTGTTCTTCGTGATGCCTAAAGCCATTAATTCTTCTTCTGGTATAGTGTGGACATTTGTGTTCACCACATTAATGGGCGGTGCTCTGGGCCCAATGCTTAATCACTATGCGGCAATCCCGAATGGCTCTAGCATTATTGCTCAGGCACTCGGTCTTACTGGCCTTGTTTTTATGGGCTTATCCGCTTATACCATTACGACTAAAAAAGACTTTTCGTTCATGAGAAGTTTTTTAATGGCAGGCCTAATTATTGTCATCGTTGCGGCGATTATTAATATTTTTGTTGGTTCTACCGTTGGCCAACTTGCGATCAGCAGCATCGCGGCGCTCGTGTTTTCTGGTTTTATCCTATTTGACACAAGCCGCATCGTACGAGGTGAAGAGACAAACTACATTAGTGCTACCATCTCAATGTATCTAAATATTCTGAACTTGTTCACAAGCTTATTGGCTATTCTAGGCATTATGAACGACGACTAATTCACGTCGATATTTTGTCCAAACGAGCCCGCAAGCCACAGCTTGCGGGCTTTTTGCTTTCTAAACAGTTGAGATCACACATTCACTACGCTACCCTAAACGCGGATTTTTAATCGAGTAATAAAGATGTTTGAATACAATGGTAAAACCGTCGAAACTGATTCTCAGGGTTACCTCCTAGACCATACCCAATGGGAAGAAGGGATGATCCAGACGCTGGCCAGTCAGGAAGATATCGAGTTAACAGACGCTCATCTAGAAGTCATTTTGTTCGTGCGCCACTTTTATGAAGAGTTTAATACTTCACCCGCAGTGCGTATGTTAGTCAAAGCGATGGAAAAAGCGCATGGTCCGGAAAAAGGCAATAGCAAATATCTATTCAAACTCTTTAAAAAAGGCCCGGCCAAACAAGCAACTAAACTTGCTGGGTTACCAAAACCTGCCAAATGCTTGTAGTGCGAAACTAAGCCCCAAGCAAGAGGGCGTTCAGAATTCTGTGTCAGCTAATTTTGGCTAAATATCTAAGACGTCATCCAAGCGACCTTCAAAATGAATCGCCAGTTGAGACAATGTCATATTCCAATTCTGTATTGGCATTGTCCATTTCTTAGAAGCATTCAATATCCCAGCATACAGTAGCTTAAGCAAGCTATTTTCATTTGGGAACCCACCCTTAGTTTTGGTCAGTTTACGGAATTGGCGATGTACGGCTTCAATAGCATTTGTCGTGTAAATAGCCTTTCGGACGTATTCTGGATATTTAAAGTAAACCGATAAATTTGCCCATTTGTTCCGCCAGGAACGAATCACTATTGGGTATTGCTGTCCCCATTTGGCTTCCAAACGATCCAACTCCATCTCGGCCGCTTCTTTGCTGACAGCCCGATAGACTGGCTTCAAGTCGGCCATAAACGCCTTCTGATGCTTAGAGGCAACATATTTCATAGAGTTACGGATTTGGTGAATGATGCATTGCTGAACTTCTGTATCAGGATAGATGGTTGCTATCGCTTCTGGGAAGCCTGTTAGCCCATCTACGCAGGCGATCAAGATATCTTCAACGCCGCGGTTATACAGATCTGTTAGCACGGAGAGCCAGTAATTAGCGCCTTCCGACTCTGACAGATAAAGACCGAGTAGCTCCTTTTTCCCCTCAACATCTAAGCCCAATATTGTGTATATCGCTTTGCTAACGTAGCGTCCGTCTTCTTTGATTTTATAGTGGATGGCATCAAGCCAGACAAAGGGATAAAGTGCATCGAGCGGACGTTGCTGCCACTCCTTCAGCTCAGGTATCAAACGGTCGGTAACACCTGTGATGGTGGCCTCAGAGACATCAATGCCATACATATCTTCTACGTGACCACGGATATCACGGTAGCTCATACCGAGCGAGAACATGGATAGGATCTTACGGTCGATCTCATCGGTCAATTTAGTCTGGTTCTTCTTAACTAACTGGGGTTCAAATGTTCCAGAGCGGTCGCGTGGGGTATCCAGTTCAAACGTGCCGACAGAAGACTTAATCGTTTTCTTGCTTGAGCCGTTCTTACGGTTAGGTTGCTCATCACCTTCAAGGTGCTGTTCGAGTTCTGCTTTCAAAGCAGCTTCTGTGATTTTTTTAATGAGCGGAGTTAAGAAGCCATCTTTACCTGTCAGGTCTTGGCCTGACTGAAGGGCTTTAATAGCTTGTTCTAGATCGAAGTCTTTGTTCATGTGTCATTCCTGTTTTGTATATCATACTGAAATGACACAGATTTCTAAACACTACCCCAAGCAACTTAACCATACAAAGTACAAAGCGTTGCTACTTTTAAAGTATTTCGAATCCGCTATATTTTTCAGTATAAGAAAGAAGTGATTCACGCGACACAGACATTACTTTCGCCGTTTTGGGGCCTTGTTGAAGCCACTGATAAAACTGCTCCAAATTTTCACTATTCCCAATGGCGATGACTTCAACCTCGCCGTTATGTAAATTTTTAGCATAGCCTGTTAAGCCTAGCTTTAGTCCTTGATGAGCGGTGTGATAACGAAAACCAACCCCTTGGACCCTACCTGTCACGATAAACTTGTCGCACTGTTGAGCCATTTGGATCCCTCTCTATGTTTAAATACTCAATCATTTATCTACTAAAATGCGTCTTCACCATAATGAAAGAAATGGCAATGGGTTAATTTGATGTACATCCCATAGACACTCTCCCCAAACAATTTCCTTTATTTACGTATGACGCTCGCTCTTTGTTTGCTTTCCATTACCTTTTCTATGAAAATACGCCCCCATTTTGAATATTCATCGAGTAATGTATGACAGCTGCAATCTATCTAGTTAAAGGCCGTGAAAAATCTTTGCGCCGTAAACATCCATGGGTCTTTTCCCGAGGGATCAGCAAGGTAGAAGGTGAGCCTAGCCTTGGAGAGACCGTCGACGTTTATACTCATGATAATCAGTGGTTAGCAAAAGCAGCCTATTCCCCTACTTCTCAAATTCGAGCTCGCGTCTGGAGCTTTGAGAAGCAGGAGATCAATGTCGATTTTTTTGTGAAACGGCTCGAAGATGCACTGTTAGTTCGCCAGGAGATTATTGAACGAGATGGTCTTACAGGCTTTAGGCTGATTGCAGCAGAATCAGATGGGTTGCCAGGTATTACTATCGATAAGTATCAAGATTATCTAGTATGCCAACTGCTTAGCGCAGGGGCTGAATACCATAAAACGAATATTGTTAAAGCGCTGACAATCGTTTTCCCAGAGTGCCATGTTTACGAACGTTCAGATGTTGCCGTTCGTAAAAAAGAAGGTTTGGAAGAGCGCATGGGCGTGCTGCATGGCGATGAGCCGCCAAAATCAGTCATTATCGAAGAAAATGGCGTAAAAATTAGCGTCGATATTGTTGGTGGACACAAAACAGGCTTTTACCTAGACCAACGTGACAGCCGCCAGAAATCAATAAAATATGTGAAGGATAAAGATGTCCTTAACTGCTTTTGTTATACCGGAGGCTTCGGTTTGTACGCTCTTAAAGGCGGTGCCAAACGCGTAATTAACGCCGACGTCTCACAACCTGCATTAGATACCGCCAAATACAATGCAGAGATCAATCAATTCGATATCTCCAAAAAACGCGCTGTATTTTTAAATGCCGATGTTTTTAAATTATTGCGAGAATACCGTGATCAAGGAACGCTGTTTGATGTGGTGATCATGGATCCACCTAAGTTTGTCTCGAGTAAAAATAACCTGACCTCCGGTGCAAACGGTTATAAAGACATCAATATGTTGGCAATGCAAATTTTAAAACCGGGTGGCACTTTACTCACCTATTCATGCTCTGGCCTTATGGGCACCGATCTCTTCCAAAAAATCATTGCAGATGCGGCACTTGATGCAGGTCGTAGCGTTAAATTTGTTGAAAGGTTCGAGCAAGCCGCTGACCACTTAACAGATTCAGCCTACCCTGAAGGGTTTTATCTAAAAGGGTTCGCCTGTAAGGTGTTGTAAGCCGTATTTTATAGGCAGCAAGAAAAACCGGAGCTCTAATCAAGCTCCGGTTGTCGTTATTTTAATCCTTTAAATGGTTTAGATTATCCATCAAACTACTAGTGATATCCGCAGCTGACGCACCATCAAAGTCCACGGTCAATGTTTGACCCGACTTGACAATCGTTAGGTGCGATTCATGTTCATTTCCTGTAACACGAATAGATACATCGTCCAAAACACCTTGATGATCTGCACTACTCAGCCCATCAAGTAATACTGTGATCTCGTCTTTGGACATGTCTTCAAACAAATCAGAGAAATCTAACGAATCCCCTTCCGAACGATGGAAGTCCGTGACGCGGTCAGTCGCGGTTTCCATCTCAACCCATTTAAAGATATCTGCACCATCACCACCAGTAAGAATATCATTGCCTAAGCCGCCAATTAGAACATCATTCCCAGCACCACCATCTAGAATATCATTACCAGTACCACCGCGAAGGCCATCGTTCCCTTCGCCACCGTAGATATGGTCATTACCCGAGCCTCCAAAGAGGAGATCTGTACCTCCTTGGCCGAATATACGATCATCGCCACCACCGCCATGAGCTATATCGACGTAAGCATTACTAGCTCCCGGGATATTGAGTGCGCTGTCTTCGTTATTGGCATCTTGTAGCCAAGAGCCATCAAGCCCAGTCCCAAAACGATCCAAAAGATCGGAAGCCGCCATCTCTTTTAGATGAGCCTGTGTATGATTATCCAATCCGTCAACATGACTATCACCAAGATAAATAATGTCATCTCCTTTTCCGAGATAGACATAATCACCACCATCGCCTACATCCACGACTAAACCTTTTTCAGCATGATCGTGATAAGTCACCGACGATGAACCGACACCCGATGTTGACCACTGCACTTTTTGATTTGACGTAGTGGTATCGTATAGCTGTATCGAATCAATGCTATTTCCTTCAGCTTTAATGTCGTGCCCAACAACAAATGTTAGTGAACTTGAGCTTGTATCCCCATCGTTATCTTTTAATGTATAGTCGAAAACCAATTGGGTATCTGATGAAATAGTTGCCCCAAAGAACTGGTAACTGCCATCATCTAAATCAATAATTAATGAGTGTTTATCATTAATATAAATTGACAAAGTATTGGTTGTAGGATCAAAACTATGGGTCAGAGATGAAGATGTCCCCATAACTGACATCGATTGGCCATCGAATAAATAGGTAACATCGCTGATAGTAATACTCGCTATCACTCCCCCATCAGCTCCCATCCCATAACCATCAACAGGTACAAGAATATTCCCGCCGATAGGTTGAATGACAGATTGTAATAAAATAGGGGGAAGCTGAGTCACATCAGACACTACTATAGAGCCTGTATCTACATTTAAGTGGCCATCATAAGCAACCTTATCTAATTCTCCTTGCGGAACATTATTCCCCATACCATAAGCAAGAGAGGTGATTTTGTTTTCTTGTAAATGACTAACCCAACTATCAAGCTCATCTTTCTCTATGGTGTTAAAGTTTTTCACACCATTTTTCCAATCGTATCCTTCGGGTACACCATCAGATAAGAAATAACTCACATTGCTAGCGCCACTTAATGGCTCACCATAACCGAGACCAGACCATTGATTCTGTGCCAATTCAATAGCGTGATCATAATCTGTCCCTCCATGAGCCGTTAGGCCCATTATGTAGTTTTTGGCTTGTTCAACCGTCATCCAGTAAGAGGAACCATTATGGTAAGGAGAAGCTGTTGCATTAAATAACAGCAATTGGACCTGAGTCTGACCAATAGCTTGATATTGATCTAATAACTGGACCGCTGATTCTTTCATCACTTGAAGACGAGTTTTACCGTTGCCAGCCTCCCAAGCCATAGAACCCGACACGTCTAAAATCAACTGAACATTGGCGCCTTGTTTAGTCTCTGATTCTAAGACATGCAAAATGTCTCTTGCTAACGGCGCATCATCTTCAATGACGAGAGTAACAACGCCAGTCCCGATTGCTCCTGCCGCATTTTTCGCTTCAAGTGGGATCTCGATAGCTAAATGATCTTCACCTGCCTTATCTGGATGATCGATAGGTGCATGTAACACACTATTTACTTTACCTTGATCATCTAACGCAAACTCGACAACCTTAATACCATTTGCAGAACCAGTGAGCATCTGTTTATCTGACGATAATGACCAAGTGATTGCAACACCATTAGATGTGTATTGATCACTCGGTAGACCAATGGACAATTGAGTAACGTTGGAAAGACTTAACTGACCATCAACTGAAGCTTGGTTAGTCGTATCTTGTGAACCAGTGACGGATGCGTCATCTGCTATACCGCCTTGTAAGCCTTCTTCAGAAACATTGAGCGTCAATTCACCAATAACAGGCGGAGACACAGGCTTGACCGCAAAACCAAGCACAGCACTGTCACCATCGGCATCAGTAACTTTCACTTGGAAATCAATATCTCCATCACCTAGCGGCGATTGTATATTTTGATACTGGTAAAACTCCCATTTTCCCGTTGTCGGTGTAAACTCGAGTTTGAAGACTAAATGCCCTTCTGCATCTTTACCAGTAAGAGTATTTGCCCCTACTAATTCAACAGCAATGTCAGAGCCAGTAACCGTTTTGAGTGTCGCAGACTCATCTAGGCCAACTAATTGCAGTGCCCCTCGACCATCGGCCCCCCATTGCGGTTCAACGACACCAGAACCATAAGCAATTGGCTGCGGCGCATCCGCACCAAGAAACTCGATATTTTTAACGGTAAAGTCACTATTATCTTTATGATTAAACGAGCTACCATTATCAGTAGCTTTGATAACCATCGTATCAAAGCCACCCTGCTGCACAGAAAAGTCTTTAGCGTAATCTCCACGGTTTTCATCAGAGGTAAAACTTTGAGTTGCAATCAGCTTTCCATCTCGCCAAAACTCAACAATCCCGCTTTCGCCCTCACCGCCAAACATTTTGCTGAACTCAATTTTCGCACCATAAGCTACCGTGTTAGGATCGAGTTTAATAACCAACTCTTCGGATGCAGAACTGCCATCTGAAAACTTACGAAAATCAACTTCATTAGCAAGGTTATGGTACGGAGAATCCTTACTACTAACGCCGATACCTTCGCTGTCACCATTAATATTTGCACTAACTAACGTGGATGATAAAGCTGAAGAGAATCCTTTTGCAGTAATAGTAAATTGACCACCGTCAATCGTAGTCCTATTACCACGGTAACTCGTTAAATCAAACTGGCCAGTTAACACATCAGGGATGTCAGTTGCTGTGGCAGCAACTGGATCCATCGCATGGTCGCTAGGTGCATCGTCTTCAATGATGATAGATAATTTGCTTTCCGTTGTGGTTTGCCCATCTGAAACAAATACGCCGAGATCTAAACTCAGTGTATCTTCTTGGGAGCCATCTGGATGGTCGACAGGGCTGAGTAAAGTGACCGTATAGTTCCACTCGCCCTTGCCACTTTCATTAGGAGCAGTAAGCTCGATTTCAATAACGGATTTAGAATCACTCCCAAATGTAGAGCCTATCAGCTTGTGATTTTGAGCATCCCATTCCCAAACGACTTCCATACCTCCCGACGTGATGCCCACCGGGCCCGAAAGAGTGATCTCTACGGAATCGCTATCTACATCATCAATTGTGATGGTGCCAGATGCCTTAACTGCGTCGCTTGTATCTGAGGATCCAATATCATCTTGAAGTCCACCAGATAAGCCTTCCTCGGAGAGAGGAGCAATGCTTGAGATTGCGATCGTCGCCGCATCGTTCGTGCCATTGATGGTCACTTTCACGACTTGCTCTGTGCCGTCTACCGACGTCACCGTGAAGCTTTCTACTTTGCTGTCGCCAACATTCATCTCATTGAACGCACTGTTCGCCACGAACGTCCACGCGCCATTGGCGTCGATGCTGAACGTGCCGTTGGTGCCTTCGATGGTCTTCGCTGTGAAGCGGTTGTCGGTGTTGTCCACATCTTCTGAGCTCAAGGTGCCGCTCAAGGTCAACGCCGCATCGGTTTCATCCGCCACGACCGCTGTGTCGCCTGCGATCGTCGCCGCATCGTTCGTGCCATTGATGGTCACTTTCACGACTTGCTCTGTGCCGTCTACCGACGTCACCGTGAAGCTTTCTACTTTGCTGTCGCCAACATTCATCTCATTGAACGCACTGTTCGCCACGAACGTCCACGCGCCATTGGCGTCGATGCTGAACGTGCCGTTGGTGCCTTCGATGGTCTTCGCTGTGAAGCGGTTGTCGGTGTTGTCCACATCTTCTGAGCTCAAGGTGCCGCTCAAGGTCAACGCCGCATCGGTTTCATCCGCCACGACCGCTGTGTCGCCTGCGATCGTCGCCGCATCGTTCGTGCCATTGATGGTCACTTTCACGACTTGCTCTGTGCCGTCTACCGACGTCACCGTGAAGCTTTCTACTTTGCTGTCGCCAACATTCATCTCATTGAACGCACTGTTCGCCACGAACGTCCACGCGCCATTGGCGTCGATGCTGAACGTGCCGTTGGTGCCTTCGATGGTCTTCGCTGTGAAGCGGTTGTCGGTGTTGTCCACATCTTCTGAGCTCAAGGTGCCGCTCAAGGTCAACGCCGCATCGGTTTCATCCGCCACGACCGCTGTGTCGCCTGCGATCGTCGCCGCATCGTTCGTGCCCGTCACAATTGACCCTAAAGCACTTTGAGAATAGCTTTCTAATAGCGTTAAACTTTGTGTTTCAGAGAGGCCTAGCGCGGTGAGTGCTGACGTGGAGAATTCTGTTGCGGCTATGGTTTCCAAAGCGTCGCGAGCGATGCTGACTGAACCCGTCGGGCTTGAACCGTTCGATTCACCCGCTGCAGTTGCAAGATCTTCGCCTAGCTGTGTTGGGTCTTGGCCTTGCTCTAATGCTGCGAAAATTTCATTGATGTCATTAGTTATGTCTACGTTGCGACCATCGGCGTTAACTTTTGATATTTGTACATCATTATTATTGCCTACATCGTTTTGGGAGGCGTTACTGGCACTAATGATTATTTCACCAGGCAAGGTTTTTTCTCCTGGCTGAAGCACCCGTACATTGCCATTTGCATCCACAACGATCATCTGACCGAAAGTTAATGTTGTACCTAAAGAAAAAGAACCAAGTTCCATATAATGCCTCTAATAACTTCCGAATTCACAACGATGCGACTGTTTACATTCCTACATCTTTGCTACGTAATTTGTCATTTCTAATGGTAATAAATTAGCATTTAACACCTGTAATACAAAGGAAAAACCATTTTTACACTTTCTTATGTGACGTAGGTGGAGACTTAAGTCACACATTTATAGTTTGAATCAATATCACACTAAAGATGTACTTTATTATAAAAACAATCAACAATGTTTAATAAATGTTAATTGATGATTTGGTGTATGATTCTTTGCTAAAATCACGAATGTAATGAATATGTTGCTGTTTACTGATGAGAATTTAATGTTATTTTGTTGCGTTTTTCCATCAAGCGTCTCGATAATGCAACAGCTAATGCCGTACTATTGCGGCTTAAAAGAAGTAGAAGTCCCTAGAGGAGTGCCCAAGTGAATTGGATGAACATGAAAACGTTGAGCTACGCCATCGCACTCAGCTTCCCGATCTCTGTATATAGCCAGACTCTTGAGCAAGCGGTGTCAATAACGCTTGCAACCAATCCAAATATTAAAAGTGCATATAACGAATATGTGAGTAAGCGCTATAATAGCGAAGCCTCTTCTGGTGCTTACCTTCCAAGGATCGATCTCGATGCTGGTATTGGCTACGAAGCGGTTGATTTAGCCTCTGGTACTGAAAATGAACTTACTCGTAAAGAAGCCACCATTACCTTAACCCAACTAATTTGGGATGGTTCTTCGACTTTAAACGATATTGATCGTACTTCGGCTGATGCCGAATCGGTTCGTTTTCAACTCTTAGCTGACGCTCAAGATATCGCATTAGAGGTCACTAAGGTGTATCTCGATGCAACGAAAGCGTTTGAAATACTGACACTTTCTGAAAGCAACCTCTCAGTACATAAGAAAATATATCGTGATATACAAAAGCGTGTGGAATCAGGCATTGGTTCAACCGCTGATCTTTCTCAGGTTGAAGCTCGTTTAGCTAAAGCCCATGGCAATCTTTTAGCTGCACAGAATAATCTGTTTGATATACATACCCAGTTTAAACGGTTGGTAGGTCAACCTCCTCAAGATTTAATTTTCCCTAGAGCAGACCATTCTGCTTTGCCTTTTACCGTTGATGACGCTTTAGAAAAGGCCTACCAAGATCACCCGGTCATCAAAGTAGCGCAAGCCGATGTTGATTCTGCAAAGTTTCAATATAAACAAACTCAGGGAACAAATTACCCAACATTATCTTTCGAAGCTGCACAAACATGGCGTGATGATGCCGGTGGGATAGAAGGTAGCAGCGATGAATTCTCGGCCATGATTAGGATGCGTTACAACCTGTACAATGGTGGTTCAGATTCTGCGCGCACCGACAGTGCTGCCTACCAAATGAACAAAGCGAAAGATTTAAGAGATCGGACTTATCGTAGTGTTGAAGAGGGGTTGCGTTTATCTTGGAGCGCTCTCGATTTGACATTACAACAGAAAGAATTTTTAGCCGATCATGTTGATTCTGCTTCAGATACGGTTATTGCTTATGAAAAACAATATAAGCTCGGCAAGCGAACACTATTGGATGTGTTGAATACTGAAAATGAGCTTTTCGAAGCAAGAAAAGGTTATCTCGATGCCAAATACGATGAACAGTATGCAAAATACCGTGTTATGAATGCAACTGGGTCATTGTTGAGTTCGTTGAGAGTGGATACACCCAAAGAGTGGCATGATGCGGTGGAGTACTAACATGTTGAAATACTTATGGCCAATGATAGCGAGCTTACTCTTTATCACCTCGACGGCTTCATCTGCTAGAGATGATTATCCATATATTGATATGCCACTCGCTGATCAAATAGACGATTTACGTGACGATGATTTTGACGGCGTGATTAATGCCAGAGATTTGTGCCCCGAAACACCATTGAAGTCAGAGATCGATAATGATGGTTGTGGCACTTTCATTAAAACCGAAGAGCAACTCCAGCTTAGAATTCTGTTTGCGAATGATTCAGCAATAGTCAACCCTGTGTTTCTAAGTCAAATACGGTCAATGGCCAATTTTCTCAAGCAATACCCTTCAGCTTCGATTGAATTACAAGGTTATGCCAGTAAGGTTGGGAATCCAGGTTATAACTTAGAGTTATCGAAAAACCGAGCTTATAACGTCGAGAAGGCGCTTGTTAGTTACGGCATTAGCCATACTCGTGTCCGTATTGTTGGTTTTGGTGATACTGAACTGACAGAAAATGGTGATGATGATATTAGCCATGCGATGAATAGAAAAGTTGTCGCCACTGTCGTCGGCCACAAAGGTTCGGTGAAAGAAGAGTGGACCATTTTCACCAAACGCGAGCGTTGAAATCGATATTTATCGAGGATTAGGGCGTTTTCGCCCCTTTTTTCTGTCTAAAATTGTAATGAGTTTACTAGCACAAAATGCTATCCTTGCGCCTCATCACCTTATGAGATAAAGATAATGAGCAAATTAACTGCTGACCTTCAAGCAAACTTAGAATTGTTTATTGAACAAACAAAAGAGACCCAACTAGTATGGGGCTTAAAAAATGAAGATGGTTGGCTGGCATGCGACTCGACAGAATTTGAAAGTAGTGAAGTTATGCCCTTTTGGTCAACCAAAGAAGATGCACAAACTCACAACGTTGAAGAGTGGTCTGACTTCGAAGTGTTAGAAATCCCTCTCGATATTTTCGTAGAAGATTGGTTGATTACCCTTGATGAAGATGGTGTATTAATTGGCACCAACTGGAATGCAAGCTTAGAAGGTAAAGAAGTAGAACCTGCAGATTTGGCCAAAATGTACCTTTAGTACCTTGAACTAAATAATGGGTGTTCTATTTGCACGCTATTCCATTCGCAAACACTAGAACACCCGTTTAAATTTCACTTGATCTATACGTTGATTATTAGATACATCATAAAGTTACAGATTGCTTTTGGTGAAGCGCATTCATCACCAACGCTTTGTTTACTAAATAATCGTTTAAACCCGCTTTACGTAGCTCACATGATGGGCAATCGCCACAACCATCACCAATAATACCGTTATAACAAGTCAGTGTTTCGTGTCTTATGAGTTCGAGAGCATCATGTTGATCCGCCAATGCCCAAGTTTCTGCTTTGTTTAGCCACATTAAAGGAGTGCGAATGTTGAATGGGCGATCCATCCCTTGCACCAAAGCACTGTTCATCGCTTTAACAAAATCATTTCGGCAATCCGGATAGCCAGAAAAGTCTGTTTCACAAACACCAGTAATCACCTCATCTGCGCCTATTTGATACGCATAAATACCCGCAAGGGTCAAAAACAGAATGTTACGCCCCGGCACAAACGAGTTCGGTAACCCATTCTCTTGTAACTCGTGTGATACTGGAATATCGTCACGAGTGAGTGAACTGATCGCCAACTCATTGAGTAAGCTAACATTCATGACTTTATGTGCAGCTACACCTAACTTTTTCGCTAAGGTGCTGGCAACCTCAATCTCGAGTTTATGGCGTTGGCCATAATCAAAGGTGATGGCGTGCACTTCATCAAACTCTTTTAATGCCTGAACCAAACAGGTTGTTGAATCTTGGCCACCACTAAATACCACAACGGCTTTTTTCATTTTCCTCTCCTCAGGCAATACTTAAATATTTATGCGTTTGAATCGATAAACGCCAGTTCCTCGCAATGCATGTTTCAATGCACAATTGGGTTGCCCGCTCTTTCTGACTAATAGGCTGTAAAGCAATCACTGTTGAATCAGGAACTTGCGCTCGCAGCAATAACGCATCTAGCTGTTCAATATCTTTAGCCGTTGCGACGGGGTGCTTGATCTCATTTGCTCTTAACAGAGCTAAATCGAGTACAGGCAGTTTGCCCTTCATTGCAATTTTTGGTGACACTGTCACCCATGTATTTGCCGAGGTTTGAACCGGGAATGTGCCGCTGGTTTCAATTTGAATGTGACATCCGATTGCCTCAAATGCTTGCGCAAGTGGACGCAGATCATAAATACACGGTTCACCGCCCGTAATTACAATATGTTTAGCATGATAACCCTGTGTTTTATAGAGCGACACCATCTCTTCTGCACTGACTGAGCACCAAGTTGGGCTATCTTGGGTTTTGGCTAGCACGTCATTGATTGGGCGTTCATCTTGCGGCGTTGCATCCCACGTCTGCTTTGTATCACACCAAGCGCATCCCACTGGGCATTCTTGCAAACGAATAAAAACCGCAGGAACGCCGGTATGCACGCCTTCACCTTGAATGGTCTCAAACATTTCATTAATTTTGTACAACGTAAACTCAGCCTAACTCAATATCAAAAAATGCAGGTCGCTGACCTTAATAGATGCCTTGCCTTAGGTCAAACTAAACCCATCACGTGCGTAAAAATTTGACTAAATCAGTGGCGATCATATCTCAACTTGCATAAGCTGCTGGCTTTCTTCTTCACTTAATTTAGGTAAGTCATGTATAAACTCATCGCTTTAGATATGGACGGTACTCTTCTCAATAGCCAAAAACAGATCACAGCCAGAACAAAACAGGCTATAGCCAAAGCTCGTGAAAAAGGCGTAAAAGTGGTGCTGGCGTCTGGACGTCCCATTGATGGCATGCGCGATAAGTTGCAAGAACTGCATTTAAACTCAAATGAGGATTTTGTCCTTTACTACAACGGCTCAATGGTTCAAAACATTGGCAGTGGTGAAATTATTCATCACAAAATTATCGATGGCCGCTCTGCAAAATTAGTCGCTAACCTTGCTAACCAACTTAACGTGAATACGCACGCCTTTAGCCAAGTTCATGGTCTGATCACGCCTAAAATCAGTGAATATACCGAGCTTGAAGCAAGAATCAACGGACTGCCGATCACGGAAATGGATTTTGAACAGCTTGAAGATGATCATCCCATCATCAAAGCAATGATTGTGGCAGAGCCGAGCTTGCTACAGAAAGCCATTGAACAACTTCCTCCGGAACTTTATCAGCAGTTTACTATTGTACAAAGTGCACCATTCTTTCTTGAATTCTTAAACACACAGAGTAATAAAGGCGTCGGTGTCAAAGCGATTGCCGAGCACTTGGGAATCGAGGCTAAACACATTATTTGTATGGGAGATGCTGAAAATGATCATCACATGCTGCAATACGCAGGACTTGGAATTGCAATGGCAAATGCGATGGAACAAACGAAGCAGCTAGCCGACTATATTACACTCAGTAACGACGACGATGGTGTGGCAGTTGCTATAGAAAAATTTGTACTCGGTGAGTCTCACGAATAGGCATTAAAGACGCCTCAGTCGAGGCGTCTTTAATCGGGATGTTGACTAAACAACCAAGTTAAGCACGACATGTTCGCATGAACCATGCAAAGATGAGCATGAGTATTGGCAAGCGGAGCGTCTCAACCATTAAAGAGAAAATACTGCTGTATGAAACGAGCGTGGCACCAAATAACACCACTTGATTGAGTGCTAATAACAAAATGATCAGCAGCCACATTCGTTGAAGAGTGATGTGTAGTGGTTCAGTGCTCTTTGTCATAACTAAAGCCGATGCCGTCAGCAAAATGGCTAACCAAGCGGTGAAACTAGGCAAGGGCCAGATCATAGCCAGCAGTGCAACCGTGATCGTTAAACCCCACCATACCCCACGCGAACCCAGCAGTGTCCTGACGTCGGTATAAGATTGTTCATCTAAACGAACAATATGCCACGCGACCAGAGCGCCCAACAATCCACCTATCACCATATCGCTGATGAAGGCTTCCCCAATATAGAATTTGGCCAACATTAATAGCCCCATCAACACGATAAAACCCACAAACATTCGGTTGAAATCGAGATGATCAAAAGCTCGCAATAGTGATATCCCTACACCAAACCAAACTGCAATCGGTAAACTTGGAAAACCGTACCCGTAACTTTGGCAAAGTTCCAACAATGGTATATAGGCATGAGGTCTTGGTAATGCAAATCCTTGCTGAGCCACCAATGACAATAATGAACTCACGGTAACCACAAAAAATATCTTATAAACAGACTCTTTACCCAGATAACAGGCAATCACTGGAAATAAAACTATCAGCAATAAAGGATCCGTCAATTTGGTGATCCATACTGCGATTTGATAAATCGACGAACTCAGCGTATACGGCCATTCCGCAACCGTATTCTGCAATTTCATCATCCAGCCTAATTCGATTTGGTGAAACCGAGGCGCAGCAGAAACCAGATTCTCTACATAAATCACGGGTTGGCTATCCGCTTCTTGATACATGGTTTTGATCCGATCCCATTGCTCAGGGTAACGATACTGACTTGCATCAATACGATACGGATCGATCAGCATTGCGCTAGCAACCTCGACACCATAATGAGGAGCAAACCAAATAGGCAACTCATGTCCATTACGGCTATTTTTTGACTCAAAAGCAATCACATCGGAATCACTGCGACAGCTGTAAACGACAGCCGTATCCGTATACCCCAACGTGCGCCCTACCGTTACAACAAGGCCCGTTTCTTCCCATGTTTCTCTTTGCGCGGCCAATTCTGGAGATTCACCGGGAGATATCGTCCCTCCTGGCAATGAAATCTGCTTGGTGATCACCTCGTTAACGAGCACGATCTTATGATCGGCTTTAACTAGGCATAGAGCACCACGAATATTATCTGGTAGCGTTACGGGTTGTTGAGCGACACCAACACTTGACCAGAACAACGACAGCAAACAGACACTCAACAATGAAAACTGTTTTAACACATTAAAAATCCATGATTATTATTATCGAATTACTTGCTATCGATTGACTTTCTTAACCAATGTATATGCGATGAGAAACCAGAACATTGATAAAAAGATTGCGCTCCTTGGTTAAAATCCCACACTTCGACAAATACTTGGGTAATACCGTACTCTTTTAATGTCTGTTCCATTTTTTGAAACAGCTGCTGTGCGATATGCTGCTGACGATATTGTGGCTCAACGTAAAGCTCATCAATACTGCCCATTGGTACCGCTTTGCTCACGCTTGAAATTAACTCGCAAAAGTGACCCGATATAAATCCCACAATTTGACTGTCTATTTTGGCAACGTAAACCAAACATTCCGGATCATCTAAATAACGAGCAATACTTTTTTCTTGTTCAATCTCTTCTGCTGTTTTGAAATGCTCAGGGCAAGCAAGGTGATGTTCATGATGAAGGTCATACATCAACTGATTCAGTTGCGGTAAATCACGATCACAAGCAGGAGTTATGATAACTAACGACATATTTCGCGCTCTGAATGAATAAAGCTTGGGCCGTGATTCTATAAGATAGTGATTAAAAAATATATCTTCATGCGTAGCGTTTTTGTTCAATTGAGCGCTAATTTCGTCTTAGAAATAAGACCGATGAACTAAGAGAAACAAATAAAATGCGGATGACAAATTGGTAATGAAAACGCCTCATTCATCTGAGGCGCCTCGATTAATCGTCAACTATAAGGTAGCCGCTAGTGATGGAGCGCTTTTTCTAACTCACTCAAGCTCATTGGGTCATCAATTGTTGAAGGGACAGCATACTCTTCGCCATCGGCAATTTGTCGAATGACGCGACGCAGAATTTTACCAGAGCGCGTTTTGGGTAAACGATCAACAATTAACGCATGCTTAAAGCACGCTACCGCACCAATTTCACTGCGCACTTTGTTAACAAGTTCTTGTTCCAACTCGCGCTCATCCACCTTAACGCCATCTTTAAGCACCACCAACCCTAACGGCAACTGCCCTTTCAGCTCGTCATACACTCCAACTACAGCACATTCGGCAACCGCAGGATGAGCACCGACGATTTCTTCCATCTCCCCCGTAGATAAACGATGGCCTGCAACGTTTATCACATCATCAATTCGCCCCATGATGAAGAGATAACCCTCTTCATCCAAATAGCCACCATCACCAGAAACATAGTAACCGTCAAATTGAGCAAGGTAACCGGACTCAAATCGTTCGTGATCTCGCCATACCGTCGCTAAACAACTTGGTGGTAAGGGGCGTTTCAACGCCACAAACCCTTGTTGATTGGCGGGCATCACTTCACCTAGCTCATTGAGAATCTCAACCTGATAGCCAGGTATCGGTTTCGTTGCTGACCCCGCTTTAATTGGCATCGACTCAAGTCCTATCGGATTTCCAGCAATCGCCCAACCGGTTTCGGTTTGCCACCAATGGTCAACTACTGGCTTTTGAGTGTGCTGCTCTACCCATTCAAGTGTCGGCGGGTCAAGACGCTCTCCGGCCATAAAAATAGTGGTTAAAGTGGATAAATCATAATGTTTGAGTAGATCGCCATTGGGATCTTCTTTTTTGATGGCGCGAAAGGCGGTAGGCGCAGAAAAAAGTACGTCCACCTTATACTCTTGGCACACTCGCCAAAATGCAGCCGGATCGGGTGTGCGTACCGGTTTACCTTCATACAAAATAGTGGTGCAACCGTGAATCAAGGGCGCATAAACAATGTAAGAGTGACCGACTACCCACCCCACGTCCGACGCAGCCCAAAAAACACCTTGTTGAGGCATATTGTAGATGGTTGACATGGAGTACTTCATCGCGACTGCATGACCACCGTTGTCGCGCACCACCCCTTTGGGTTTGCCTGTCGTACCTGATGTGTAAAGAATATAAAGCGGATCGGTCGCCAAAACCGGCACACAATCATGCGACGGTGCTTCTTTAACGGCTCGATTCCACTCTAGATCTCGCTCATTATTTAAGTCAGCCACATGCTCCGAGCGTTGTAACACCACCACTTTTTCCGGCTTCCATTTGCTGTCTAAAATGGCACGGTCAATTAAGGGTTTGTAGGGTAAAATCTTATTAATTTCGATACCGCAAGATGCCGTCATAATCACTTTCGGTTCAGCATCTTCAATACGTACCGCTAATTCATTGGGTGCAAAACCGCCAAAAACGACAGAGTGAATCGCGCCAAGCCGTGCACAAGCGAGCATCGCCATCACTGCTTCCGGGATCATTGGCATATAAATGATCACCCGATCGCCTTTAGCAACACCTTGCATTGCCAGCATTCCCGCCACTTTCGCTACCTGATCTCGTAATTGTGTATAGCTGTATTGACGCTTTCTTCCGGTCACTGGGGAATCATAAATCAGCGCGGTTTGCTCACCTCGCCCCTGTTCACAATGGAAATCTAGCGCCAACCAACAGGTATTGAGTACACCATCGGTAAACCAGCGTTCAATGCCATGCTCATCTTTTTGTAAGATAGTTTGGGGAAACTCAAACCACTCAATCTGCCGAGCTTGAGCCTGCCAAAATGATTCAGGTTCAGATTGAGCCCATTGATATTCCTTTAAATATGCCGACATAACATTTCCCTTAACATGATTTGAGGCTTAACGATGGACTCGCACCCAACCTTCCATTAACACCCGCGCGCTGCGGCTCATACTGGCTTTCTCTATTCCCCAATGACCCTCTCGTAAAACGGCTTTAGCGCCCACTTTCAGCGTACCGGATGGATGACCAAAAGTGACCGATTCTTTTGCTCCACCGCCCGCCAACATATTCACTAACGTCCCAGGGACACTGGCCGCTGAAGCGATAGCCACGGCGGCCGTTCCCATCATCGCATGATGCAGTTTTCCCATAGACAGAGCGCGCACCACAATATCGACATCGTTCGCCGATACCGCTTTACCACTGGATGACAAATAGGATTGCGCTTTTGCTACAAACGCTACTTTAGGCGTATGTTGGCGCAGTTGGGCTTGTTCAATATGCTCAATCAAACCCATTTTCACAGCGCCATAAGCGCGAATCGATTCAAACATCGCCAAGGCATGATCATCATTGTTGATCGCCTCTTGCAGCTCAGTACCTTGATAACCGATGTCGTGTGCATCGATAAAAATCGTCGGAATGCCCGCATTAATGAGCGTTGCATTCAAGGTTCCCATGCCGGGGATTTGCAGTTGGTCGAGCACATTTCCGGTTGGGAACATCACACCGCTATCATCGGCAGGATCGAGAAAATCAACCGCAATTTCGGCGGCGGGAAAAGTCACCCCATCAAGTTCGAAATCACCACACTCTTGCACTTCACCCTGTTCAATTGGCACATGAATAAGAATGGTTTTGCCAATGTTGGCTTGCCAAACGCGAACCGTCACTACACCGTTATTAGGGATCCGTTCTGGGTCGATAAAACCGCTGTGAATCGCAAATGGCCCTACTGCCGCAGAAAGGTTACCGCAGTTGCCGCTCCAATCTACGAACGCTTTGTCTATCGAAACTTGGCCGAATAGATAATCGACATCGTGATCGGCTTGCTCACTTTTGGAGAGAATCACGGCTTTGCTGGTGCTAGAACTTGCGCCGCCCATGCCATCAATTTGTTTGCCATAAGGATCGGGGCTACCAATGACACGCAACAGCAGTTGATCTCGCGCCTCTCCCGCTTGCTGAGCCTCTTTGGGTAAATCTTCAAGCCGAAAAAACACGCCCTTACTGGTGCCGCCGCGCATATACATCGCCGGAATTTTTAATGAGTTACTCACGTGATACTCCTTTATCCTTAGCGTCATTGAGCCAGAAAATCTTGCGCAAAACGCTGCAATACGCCACCAGCCTGATACACACTGACTTCATCAGCCGTGTCTAAACGACAAGTCACCGTAACCTTCTGCTGTTCGCCCTTATTTACGCCTTGCGTACGCGTGATCACCAAGGTTAAGTCGACGCTCGGCTTAATATCTCCCACCACATCATAAAGCTCAGTACCATCGAGTTGCAGTGTGTGGCGGTCTGTTCCCGTTTTAAATTGCAGTGGCAGAACACCCATCCCGACTAAATTCGTGCGATGGATCCGTTCAAACCCCTCGGCAACAATGGCTTCAACTCCCGCCAAACGTACACCTTTCGCCGCCCAATCACGTGACGAACCTTGCCCATAATCAGCCCCAGCAATAATGATCAATGGCTGCTTACGATCCATATAAGTCTCTATCACTTCCCACATGCGGGTAACCAAGCCTTCAGGTTCAATACGCGCTAACGAACCTTGCTTTACTTTACCCTCCTCTTGCACCATCTCATTAAACAGTTTGGGGTTAGCAAAAGTGGCACGTTGCGCGGTCAGATGGTCACCACGATGCGTGGCATAGGAGTTAAAATCTTGCTCCGGAACGCCCATTTTGAGCAAATATTCCCCAGCGGCACTGGTCGCTAAAATTGCGTTCGATGGCGATAAATGATCCGTAGTGATGTTGTCACCTAAAATAGCCAAAGGTCGCATGGCTGACAACCGACGTTCACCCGCTAACGCACCTTCCCAATAAGGCGGACGACGGATATAAGTGCTCATGGGGCGCCAAGCATAAAGTGGCTTTTGTTTGGCCATGTGCTCATCTAATTTAAACATCTGAATGTAAATTTGTTTGAACTGTTCGGGCTTAACATGGCGCACCACCACATCATCGATTTCTTCATCGGTTGGCCATAAGTCATTGAGGTAAATAGGCTTGCCTTGCGCATCTATTCCCAACGCGTCTTTTTCAATATCAAAACGAATCGTACCCGCAAGTGCATACGCCACCACCAATGGCGGAGAGGCAAGAAAAGCCTGTTTCGCATAGGGATGAATGCGGCCATCAAAGTTTCGGTTACCTGATAGCACAGCCGTCGTATAGAGATCGCGTTCAATGATTTGCTGCTCAATCATAGGATCAAGCGCGCCACTCATACCATTACAGGTAGTGCATGCATAAGCGACAATGCCAAAACCGAGCTGTTCTAGTTCAGGCAGCAGGCCAGCTTCCTCTAAATAAAGTTTGGCTACTTTTGAGCCCGGTGCAAAGGAGGTTTTGACCCAAGGTTTGCGAACCAAACCCAATTGATTAGCCTTTTTCGCCAGCAACGCGGCGGCCACGACATTGCGCGGATTACTGGTATTGGTGCACGAAGTAATGGCGGCGATGATCACTGCGCCATCAGGTAATTCGCCTTCTTTGGTTTGCCACGCCCCCGCAATACCGCGCTCGGTCAGTTCGCTTGTCGGCAGACGGCGATGAGGATTCGAAGGCCCGGCTAAATTGCGCTGTACACTTGAGAGATCAAACTCCAGCACCCGTTCGTATTGCGCTTCAATCAAATCATCGGCCCATAAGCCGGCTTGCTTAGCGTATTGTTCAACCAAGGCTACTTGCTGTGCGTCTCGACCCGTGAGTTTGAGGTAGTTGATGGTTTGCTCATCAATATAGAACATACCTGCGGTTGCACCATATTCAGGTGTCATATTGGAAAGCGTTGCACGATCGCCAATCGTCAATGCGCGAGCGCCTTCTCCGAAAAACTCCAGATAACAAGACACCACGCGCTGATTTCGCAAGAACTCCGTAATGGCAAGCACAATGTCGGTCGCGGTGATCCCCGCTTGGCGTTGGCCGGTTAGTTTAACGCCGACAATATCGGGCAGACGCATCATCGAAGGCCGACCTAACATCACTGTTTCGGCTTCTAACCCACCGACGCCAATCGCCAGCACGCCTAATGAATCGACATGAGGAGTATGGCTGTCAGTACCGACACAAGTATCTGGAAATGCTAAACCGCTTTTCACTTGGATGACGGGCGACATTTTTTCTAAGTTAATCTGGTGCATGATGCCATTACCCGCCGGAATAACGCTGACATTTTCAAAGGCGGTTTTGCACCATTCGATGAAGTGAAAGCGATCTTCATTGCGGCGATCTTCAATCGCACGGTTTTTTTCAAACGCGTCCGCTTCAAAGCCAGCATGTTCAACCGCGAGTGAGTGATCGACAATCAGTTGCGTTTCCACCACAGGGTTTACTTTGGATGGATCACCGCCTTGCTGAGCGATCGCGTCTCTTAACCCCGCCAAGTCCACTAAAGCGGTTTGTCCTAAAATGTCGTGGCACACCACACGCGCCGGATACCACGGGAAGTCGAGATCGCGCTTACGCTCAATCAGCTGTTTCAGCGAATCAACCAATGTGTGCGGCTCACAGCGGCGGACTAAGTTTTCCGCCAGTATCCGTGAGGTATAAGGCAGCCGATCATACGCTCCGGCTTGGATATCATTGACCGCTTGTCGTGCATCAAAATACTCCAGCGCGGTCGCTGGTAATACTTTTTTGTATTGGCTGTTGATCGTTTGATGACTCATCAATTCCACCCATAAAACTGTCTATTCGAAACATTGTCTATTCAAAACATCGTCTAGCGAGCTAGGTTTTACCTGCCATCAAACCATACACCAAAGGAGCATGGCTTGATTTCATCCCATTAACGCTGCTCTATTGGTATCCACTCTTGATGTTCAGGACCGTCATAATCGGCACTTGGGCGAATAATTCGGTTATTAGCGCGCTGCTCAAACACATGAGCGGCCCAGCCGGTTAATCGACTCATCACAAAAATAGGGGTAAATAATGGCGTAGGAATACCCATAAAATGGTAGGCCGAAGCGTGGAAGAAATCCGCATTACAAAATAGGCCTTTCTCACGTTTCATCACCGCTTCAACACGTTCTGATACCGCGTACAAATGCGTGTCGCCCACCGCTTCAGATAACGCTTTTGACCAACGTTTGATCAATGCGTTACGCGGGTCACTTTCACGATAAATAGCATGACCAAAGCCCATAATTTTGTCTTTATTAGCCAACATTTGCAGAATATTGGCCTCAGCTTCGTCCGGTGTTTGCCAGCGTTCGATCATCGCCATCGCCGCTTCATTGGCTCCACCATGCAACGGGCCACGCAGTGTGCCAATCGCCCCGGTTACGCAAGAGTGAATATCTGACAGCGTAGAAGCACAGACGCGCGCGGCAAACGTTGATGCATTAAACTCGTGCTCTGCGTACAGAATCAATGAGCAATGCATCACCTGCTTATGCAGCTCGCTCGGTGCTTTTCCTGTCAGCATTTTTAAGAAGTAGCCACCAATGCATGCTTCGCTTTGATCTTCAGTGTCAATCCGGATGCCTTGGTGGCTGAAACGATACCAATAACAGATAATAGCGGGGAAAAGTGCCAACATCCGTTCGGTCGCACTCAACTGCTCAGCAAAACTGTGCTCGGTTTCAAGGTTGCCTAAAACTGAACAGCCGGTGCGCATTACGTCCATTGGATGTGTACTGGCTGGCAGCAGCTCTAGCGCGGCTTTTAACGGCTGCGGTAAACCTCGTAATCCCATTAAGCGGGTTTTGTACTGGTCAAGTTCACTTTGATTAGGTAAATGGCCAATCAATAACAGATGAGCGACCTCTTCAAACTGTGCATGGTTGGCAAGATCGGTGATGTCATAACCTCGATAAGTTAAACCCGTCCCAGTTTTTCCGACAGTACATAAAGCGGTGACTCCCGCGCTTTGACCGCGCAGACCTGCGCCGCCCAGTGGTGCGTTTGACATGTTGAACTCCTTTTCCTTTGTTTTTATTATTCCTTTGATGAAAAAAGCTCGTCGAGCTTATCTTCGTAATCGTGGTAATTGAGATAGTCATACAGCTCGCTACGGGTTTGCATGCTATCGAGCAAAGCTTGTTGGTTGCCCTGCTCTAATAAATGGCGATAGACATTCTCAGCCGCTTTATTCATCGCACGAAACGCACTCAATGGATAAAGCACCATATCCACTTTCGATTGAGCGAGCTCGGTACATTGGTAGAGCGGCGTCTGACCAAACTCAGTAATGTTGGCTAAAATCGGCACTGACTTACCACAAGCTGCGCTTAGCGCGGTGGAGAAACGATCGTACTGCTCAAGAGTGGTCATCGCTTCGGGGAAAATCATATCGGCTCCGGCCTGCACGCAAGCAATGGCACGTTCAATGGCGCTATCAATGCCTTCCACCGCTAACGCATCGGTGCGCGCCATGATCACAAACTCTGGGTTCACTCGTGCATCTACCGCGGCTTTTACGCGATCAACCATCTCTTGCTGGCTGACGATCGCTTTATTAGGGCGGTGCCCGCAGCGTTTCTGCGCAACTTGATCTTCCATATGCACGGCAGCAGCGCCCGCTTTCTCCATCGCTTTGATAGTGCGAGCAATGCTAAATGCGCCGCCAAAACCGGTATCAATATCCACCAACAAAGGCAAATCACACGCATTGGTGATGCGCTCAACATCCACCAGCACGTCATTTAATGTGGTGATACCTAAATCGGGCAAACCATACGAAGCGTTAGCGATGCCACCACCCGACAGATAAATGGCTTGGTGGCCTAAACGTTTGGCCATCATTGCGCAATAAGGGTTGATCGTGCCGACAATCTGCAGCGGATCATTTTGTTGAACTGCGAGTCTAAATTTCGCCCCCTGACTTAAGCTCATGAGATTCTCCTAATCAGTCGCTTGGTTATCGCCCTTATTCAAGGCCGCTCTATGCGTGGTTCTTGGTTTGCTTCATTGCAGGCATGATTATTTTCTACCCGCCGCCCTGTGGCTTACTCTTTTACTATCTGCTGTTCAATCAAGATTCGACTGCCCGAAATATGGCGTCGCATCAACATCTCAGCCAGTTCTTCATCGCCGTTTTTGATCGCTTGTAGAATGTATTTGTGCTCATCCAACGCCTCCTTCGGACGTGAATGTGAGCGTGGTGATTGATAACGATACATGCGCAGTAAGTGATAGAGCTCATCACACAATAAAGTCACTAATTTATGATTACGGCTGGCTTTGATGATGCGGTAATGAAAGTCAAAATCACCGTGTTGATGAAAATAGGAAGCCCCTTCGACTTGCTCAATATGATTCGAATGTGTCGACAATAACGCCTCTAGCCCTTGTAATTCAGAGGGTGAAATGTTGCGCGCCGCTAACCTTGCCGCCATACCCTCTAACGCTTCCCGTACTGCATAAAGCTCCACCAACTTACCGGGTGACAACTCAATGACTCGCGCACCCACATGTGAAACACGTTCGATCAACCCCAAGCCTTCCACACGCATTATCGCTTCACGCAGTGGCCCACGGCTGACTTGAAAACGTTTGGCGAGTTCGGGTTCTGAAATCTTGCTGCCCGGTGCTATACGCCCTTCAACAATCGCCTCAATCAAATACTCCGTAAGGTTTTCCGATTTGGTGTTCTCTTTTTCTCGTTCAACAGCGTGTGGTTTTGTATCAGTACTGTTTAGTGTTAGTGCACTATTCATCTTGTTATCGCTCACAGGTTAGATTCATGCTGAAACGCAAAGCACTCACACACTTACATGTGTTAACAATTATTAAAACTTATTGTTAAAATAGACCATAAAACCATCGGTAATCAACAAAATTGTCGACACACTAGACTAATGTATAAGAAACTTAATGATTAAATTTGAACCAGAAGAAGATAAAACTCTGTGAGCTTGAAAAGAGAAAAGTGTCGATTTCGCAGATAGAATAAGCAGTGCAACCCATTACCGATGACCGGCCGTCACTTATGAATCTTTACAAGAGAATCACGCACTCTCCTTTTGGTTACGCTCTCGCCTGCTCGTTGCTCTTATCTGGATGCATTGCCTACAACAGTAAACCGAAAAATCCGCGCAGCTACCCACTACTGAGTGAGGCGATCTATTCTGAAGATGATCTTTCATTGGCAGACAGCCCAAATATTATTCGCACGGCAATAGAGCAGAATCAATCGGTTACGATCAATGACCTCAACGCGCTAACAAGCCAGTTACCTATTGTTTTTCCTGAATTAAATTTACACCTTGAGCAAGAACACTCATTTGATGCTCGCTTATTTCAAAGCGCAGCACAGCAACTTGTTGCTCAATTTGCTTGTGAATTGTACAGCAGCCAGCAAATGTCCGATTCGGTTCAAATGTGTGCAAACGATGGCCGTGTAACACCGAACAACTTAGGTTATTTGCCTTTCCAGCAAGGCAAGTATTCGGGTGAGCGTTTAACGGTTCATCGACATTCTCAACCGCAAGGTTCTCAATCGCAAAGTGTAGCCGTTGATCTCTATCTTAAAAGCACATCGGAGCGACCACTGAGTTCAATATGGGGCTCGACGCATACTTTAGGGCGGTTCCATGGTTCGCACTTTTCATCGGACAGTGTGGTACTCACCGTCTACTTCGAAGGGCATGTGTTAGATGAGCGCCATCAATGGCAAGCCCAATATCCCGAACCTTTGATCTTTTTCTTACTGCTGCCCAGTATCACGACCTTACTTCAACAAGGTAATGACGCCTCAGTTGCGCAATTTGCAATGAATAACACCCGTTTACTGCTCGTAGATAGTGAGACAAGACGCTAGCGAAGACTCGTCACACAACGCAGCAAAATAACGCCGTGAACTTTATGAACAAAAACGTTTTTATGCCCTATATTGTTTTTATCTACGCATTAGAGACAAACCTGTAACAGGTTATTAACTTAACGTATCTGCATTAGATCATTGATGCAGTCATGATAACAACGATAAGCACCCTATCTCCGCCTGTAGCATTCAGTCACAAACGCTCCAAGGTAAAGATGAAGATGCGCCCTACATAAGGAACGTGAATATGTTTAAGCAGTTCAAACCAACCCTCACTGCATCCATTCTGGCTGCAACCTTTTCTATTAGCAGCTTCGCCGCTGATATTGAGAAACTTCACATTTTAGTACCCGGTGGCGCGGGTGGTGGTTGGGACATGACGGCTCGTGGTACAGGTGATGTACTGATGAAAACCGACATTGTCGGCAATGTGTCTTACCAAAACTTATCCGGTGGCGGTGGTGGTAAAGCGATTGCACACCTAATTGAAACCGCAGACCGCCAAGAAGATACCTTGATGGTCAACTCTACACCGATTGTTGTTCGTTCTTTATCCGGTGTTTTTCCACAATCCTTCCGCGATTTAACACCGATTGCCGCCACTGTTTCTGATTATGGCGCTATCGTTGCTGCGGGCGATTCAAAATACAAAACGTGGGAAGATGCGGTTGCCGATTTCAAAGACAACCCGCGTAAAGTCAAAGTCGCTGGCGGTTCTGCTCGTGGCAGTATGGATCACTTAGTCGCCGCAGCCGCTTTCAAAGGGCAAGGGTTGGATCCAAAAGAAGTTCGCTACATCGCCTATGACGCGGGTGGCAAAGCCATGGCGGCACTACTTTCTGGTGAAACACAACTGCTTTCAACAGGCTTAGGTGAAGTGCTTGAAATGTCCAAGTCTGGCCAAGTGAAAATTTTGGCGATCACCGCCCCTAAACGTTTGGAATCTGCCCCGAATATTCCAACATTAACTGACTATGGCAACCCAACAGTCTTTGCTAACTGGCGCGGCTTCTTCGCAGCCCCTGGGATCAGCCAAGAGAAGATTGATCAGTGGAACGCAGCATTAGCGAAAATGTACACCACCGATGAATGGAAAATCGTCCGCGACCGTAATGGTTGGATCGATAACTATCAAGCGGATAAAGAGTTTTACGCCTTCTTAGAAGCCCAAGAGAAAGAGATGGGTGATCTGATGCGTGAGCTCGGTTTCCTGAAGTAAGGTCGCTAAGGGGACAGTTCCTTGCCTTGTCCCCGCTAGCAACACTTTTGCCGTGTGCAGTTATGCTCAATACTCCTTTGTTTATCAGGCAAATATGGATAGGAAAACCTTCATATACCTATCCCTTTGCCCTTAGTTAATCAATTCATTAACTCGCGGCTACACGGCTCTTTTCTCCCCTATTTCTACCATGGAGTTGGATATGTCGGATCTGCCAACCAAATTTTTCAGCAAAGAATATTTACTGTGCCGCGATCGCGTTGGCGCGTTGATCTTCCTTGTTCTTAGCCTTTGCTACGGCTATCAAACGACTCAAATACCGATGTTTCCCGGTGATGAATATGAACCGTTTAACGCCCAAACCTTGCCGACTCTGCTGACTTACGCTGGAATTGGCCTCTCTTTGTTGATGCTGGTGTTAGGGCAGCCCGATAAACAAAGCGGCGCGGTATTGCACTTCAACTGGAAATTGTTGATTGGTTTTTTAGTGTTGATGGCGCTGTACGGACTTGGCCTAACCTATTTAGGCTTCGTACTGGCCACCAGTTTCTTTCTACTCGCTGGCTTTTATATTTTGGGTGAAAGACGCAAATCAGTGTTATTTGGTGCTTCTTTTCCCTTTGTCATCGCGTTTTATCTGCTGCTTACTCAAGGTTTGGACATTTACCTTGAGCCCGGCGTTATTTTCACACTCTGGTAGGAACTGATTATGTTAGATGGAATTTTACAAGGGCTTTCTACCGCCATGATGCCAATGAACATCTTCATGGTGATTGTGGGCTGTTTCGTCGGTACTTTTATCGGCATGTTACCCGGGCTTGGCCCGATTTCGGCCATCGCGTTGATGATCCCGATCACCTATGGCCTTGAGCCATCTTCAGGTTTGATTTTAATGGCCGGCGTTTATTACGGCGCTATTTTTGGCGGCTCCACTTCCTCCATTTTGATTAATGCTCCCGGATGCTCGGCAACCGTGGTCACCGCGTTTGATGGCTACCCCATGGCGCAAAAAGGCCAAGCTGGTAAAGCGTTAGCCATCGCCGCTTACGCCTCTTTTACAGGCGGAACCTTGTCAGCGATTATGCTCTTGGTCGCAGCGCCTGCACTGGCCAGCGTGTCACTGAGTTTTCAATCCTCTGACTATTTTGCGTTGATGCTACTCGGTCTATCGGCGGTCGCCGCCTTTGCTGGAAAAGGACAAGTCCTTAAAGCATGGATGATGGTTGTTCTTGGCTTGATGCTCTCTACCGTTGGTATTGATAAAGGCGTAGGTGTGGAACGTTTTACCTTTGGCTTAACTGATTTAATGGACGGTTTTAGCTTCCTCTTGCTGGCGATGGCGACATTCGCTTTAGGCGAGACATTAATGGGTATTTTAAAACCAGAAAACGACACGCGCACAGATGAACAGAATAAAATCAGCAACTTGGGCAGTATGAAAATCACCAAAGCAGAATTTAAAGAAGCGGCTCCCGTTTCAATTCGTGCTTCCATTTTAGGTTTTTTCACTGGCGTGTTGCCCGGCGCTGGCGCAACCATCGCCGCATTTTTGAGTTATGGTATGGAGCGCAGCTTAGCGCCCAAAGATAAAAAAGAAGAGTTCGGTAAAGGGTCTTTGCGTGGGCTTGTTGCACCAGAGTCAGCCAATAACGCCGCCTCTAGCGGATCTTTTGTTCCGCTATTGACACTCGGCATTCCCGGCTCTGGCACCACAGCGATCATGCTTGGAGCCCTGCTCTCTTACGGCATTCAACCTGGCCCTCGTTTATTTGTTGATCACCCTGATGTCTTTTGGTCTGTCATCATCTCAATGTATCTCGGTAATATTGTACTTATCATCCTTAACTTACCGCTTATTCCATATATTTCAAGGCTATTGGCGGTGCCAAGAACCGTATTGCTGCCGATGATTTTGTTCTTCTCAATTACCGGTGTTTATTTGGTTTCGTTTAACACTATGGATGTTTACGTAATGTTGATCGTCGCGATGGGGGCGATTGCTCTACGGTTAGCCAACTTCCCACTGGCACCACTGCTGCTTGGCTTTATTTTGGGTGGATTAATGGAAGAGAACCTTCGCCGCGCGTTGATGATCAGCGATGGGGAGTTAAGCTTCTTGTGGGAACGTCCGATCACTTTCGTGTTTACCGTGCTTGCAGTCGTGATGTTGACTAGCCCACTTGTGGTGATGCTGGCGAACAAACTTCGCTCTTCACCGACCAAAGCAGTTGAATAACAAGAGATTGTATCAATAGAAACTCATCCAACCATACAAAGACCTAGCGAAAATGCTGGGTCTTTGCTTTACTATGCACTTCAAATTTTTCCAATGTCAGCGATTGTCATGTCGTTCATCGTACCTAATCTAGGAGTCTCCATGACGGATAGACACTCTTTAATCATCGTTGAAGATGATCTAAAACTCAGAGAAATGTTAACAGAATACTTTGAAAGTCAAGATATTAGCGTCATTGCCCTTGCTGAAGGTGCCAAAGCGAGCGCGGTCATTTTAGAGCAACAACCAGATATCGTGTTACTGGATTTAATGCTACCCGGTGAAGATGGGCTGACAATTTGTAGACAGATCCGTCCTATGTACAACGGTAAGATATTGATGCTGACCGCCAGTGATGACGATTTTGATCACGTTGCAGCACTGGAAATTGGTGCCGATGATTTTGTGACAAAGCCGATTAAACCACGCGTCTTGCTTGCAAGAATGCGTATGCTATTGCGCAGAGTCGACAGCGAGCCAATTCAAACCGCGAAAACCGTGCTTGAATTTGGGGCCTTGTCTCTCAATCAATCTCGACATCTGTGTGAAATGAATGGTGAGGCCGTAGCGATGACCGACAGCGAATTCGACTTGCTGTGGCTACTGGCATCAACACCAGATCAAGTCCTATCACGGGATGTATTAACCAAAGCGTTACGCGGGATTGAATACGATGGGCTGGATAGAACCGTCGATAACAAGATTGTCATTTTGCGTAAAAAACTCGGTGATGATTCTTCCACACCGAAACGCATTATTACGGTCCGAGGGAAAGGATACCTTTTTGTACCAGACACGTGGTAATGACCACGTATTTTAGAAGAAACCTGTATGCGTCGTATCTACGTTGAATCTTTTGTTGGTTTATTGCTCTTTTTTTTAGCGACACTCATTACCATTGAACTGGTTGTTTACCAGCTTGGTACTGACTACGATTATGTACTTGAAGATTATCAAGCTGAAGCATTTCATGACTTGGTCACTCGTATTTATCAGCATGAAGGTGAAGCCAGCACCTTAAATGTACTAAAAGAATATGCCGATAAAACACGACAACTGATAGAGACGCATACTGAAAAGACCTTACCCTCAGATGTGCGAGCGTTTTTCTTTACCACCCCCAATGCCTACACCTACTACGATAATGACCGTTTTTTATGGTTGCGCCTTACGTCCACCTCACCAATTTACAGCTTTAAACCCGATGAAGAATCACCACTGAGGCAAGCCATTTTCTTCGCAGATAATCTCTCACTTTTGCTGCTTGTCGTAGGCTTTGCACTGTACTGTGTGTTGCTGATCTGGTTCATCAGTCGGCGAGTGCGTGAATTGGAAAAAGTGACCTTAGCCTTTGCCGCTGGTGATCTGACCGCTCGCGCCTCCATCAAAAGCGGCGATAAAGTCGGCTCTTTAAACAAAAGCTTTAACTACATGGCAAGCAAAATTTCCGCTTTGGTGCTCAGCAATAAAGCGCTGAGTAATGCCGTAGCTCATGAGTTACGCACCCCTATCTTTCGGATCCAATGGCAAGCAGAAATGTTGGCCGATGAATCTCTGACACCAAAACAAGCGGCGAAAGTCGCCAGTATCATCGAAGATACCGAAGAGATGGAAACGATGGTCGATGAGCTTCTTTACTACGCGAAAGTTGAAAGGCCAGAAAACGAACTCAATATGCAGACAATTCAGCTCAATTACTGGCTCGAACCGATACTAGATAAATGGCGCAGCAACAGCGTAGTCGAGATCCAGTTGCTGCCATTAGCACAAGTCGCCACTTTACAAGTCGATCCATACCTTCTCAAAAGAGCTCTGGATAATTTATTGGGTAATGCTCAGAAATACGCCAAAAGCAAAATAGCCGTTGAAACCTCCGTGATCAACGCAGGTCAAGCAGTGCAAATTGATATCCATGATGATGGCGAAGGGATTGACCCGCAGCACTGGCCATTCATTTTTGATGCTTTTTACAGCGCGGATCTCTCACGTGGAGAGCGACAATCAGGCTTCGGATTAGGCTTGGCCATCGTCAAACAGATCGTTTTACGTCACAACGGCCAAGTATCGGTGGCTAAAAGTGTGTTCGGAGGTGCTTGCTTTACTCTTGTACTACCCGTGGTGGGCGTTTAATATCGGGCCACTTAAGAGAATCCGTGAACCGACGTCATTGATTCTCTTTTTTAACATGAGGGGCGGGGCGAAGGCTATTTTACGTCTACACGTAATTCACTCATGCCCATTGTCATAGTTATTCATTATTAGGTTGTTCATTTTATGAAACCAGGTCGTACGGGTATAAAGCGTCTATTTTATGCCACAGGTTATTCAATACAAGGGCTGAAAGCCGCGTGGCTAAACGAAGCCGCTATTCGACAAGAAACTGTCACTTCAATTTTGTTGATTACCATTACTTTCGTTTTGCCTGTCACTAAAATTGAGCAAATCATGATGATTGGTTGCTTAGTCTTAGTTGTGATTGTGGAGTTGATGAATTCCGCCGTGGAAGCCGTGGTTGACCGCGTCGGTAGCGAATGGCACGAACTCAGTGGCCGCGCCAAAGACATCGCTTCAGCTGCCGTACTGATCGCGTTGATATTTTCAGCATTCACATGGATGTTTATTCTGTGGCCTTATTACTTTTAGCGTATCATTTTGGCGCGCGTTAATGGCTCATTGTTTTATAACGGCCAACCAGTTGTAAAAAAGCCAGCAGAATCATAAAACAAACGACTGCTGGCTATGTCGATTTAGGAATGGTTTGGATAATCTGTATATCCCTTAGTACCTCCACCAAATAAGCAACTTGGATCAAATGCCGATAATGTACGGTTCATTTTCAAACGCTCGACTAAGTCTGGATTCGCAATAAAGGGACGCCCAAATGCGACTAAGTCAGCGTAGCCGTTTTCCAAGATTTGGTTTGCTCGCTCAACGTCATATCGGCCTGCAACAATAATGGTATTGGTGAACAGCTCACGTAAATGTCGGCGAAAATCTTCAGGGATTTGTGGAGCATCATCCCAATCAGCTTCTGACAAATGCAGATACGCAATACCGAGTTTCTGTAATTGCTCCGCGGCTTGTAAAATCGTTGGGACGATATCTGGGCAGTTCATATCTTTAAATGTGATGTAAGGCGCCAAGCGAACTCCAACTTTGTCAGCGCCAACCTTATCAATGATTGCACTCACAACTTCCATAAGAAAACGTAAGCGGTTTTCTCTGCTACCACCATATTGATCAGTGCGATGATTCGAATTGGTTCGCAAAAACTGATCGATCAAATAGCCATTACCACCATGAATTTCGACGCCATCAAAGCCAGCCGCAATCGCATTGTGTGCAGCATTAGCAAAATCGCGTACCACTTGGTTAATCTCTTGCAATGTCATTGCTCTTGGTTCAACGCATTCCATCATCTCACCGGCACTCCCCGGCTGTGCAATCCAGACTTTGGTATCGACTGGAGCAATAGCTGAGGGAGCCATCGGCTTTTGACCTTGTTGAAAAACAGGATGCGATACTCGCCCTACATGCCATAGCTGATTCACTATTTTTCCTCCGCGGTCATGCACGGCTTGAGTGACCTGCTGCCAAGCCACAATTTGTTCTGGCGTGTATATGCCAGGAGTAAATGAGTATCCTTGGCTATCGTCTGATATTTGTGTTGCTTCAGTAATAATCAGACCAGCACTCGCTCGCTGAGCATAATATTGCGCCATGATGTCGTTGGGAACATTACCCGGTTGACTTGTCCGAGCCCGCGTCATCGGAGCCATTACCAGCCGGTTATTCAAAGAAAGTGGACCGATTTGTGTCGGGGAAAATAAGCTACTCATCATTCAATCGCTCTGTATTGGGTTGTTATCCATAGGCTATAACAAAAGAATCACTAAATAATCTATACCCGTGATCATTGAAGATGCTTGATTTTCAATAGAATCAGGATCATGCTACAAACCATGAAAATCACACTGACTCCTCAACAGAAACTGCAACTCGAACAGATGCACGACATTGAGCGTGATAGTCGAGTTTGCGACCGTATTAAGGCTGTTTTGCTGGCTTCTGAAGGCTGGAGTCAGACTATGATTTCACAAGCTCTTCGTATTCATGAATCGACCGTTGCACGTCACCTCAGTGACTACGTACTTTCTGAAAAACTTAAGCCTGAGAATGGAGGAAGCCAAAGCAAGCTTTCTGCTATTCAAACCATGCACCTAATCGAGCATTTGACTGAGAAAACCTATTCTCATACTCATCAAATTGTCGCCTATGTTAAAGAGACGTTTGGGCTTGATTATACTGTTTCTGGTATGAACAAATGGCTTCACCATAATGGTTTTAGCTACAAGCAACCGAAAGGCATACCACACAAGTTTGATGAAGCAAAACAGCAAGCATTCATAGAGGCGTATGAAGCGCTAAAGGCAAGCTGTGGCGAGGATGAATCGATAGTCTTTATCGATGCAGTTCACCCAACACTATCAACAAAGATATCGCATGGCTGGATACGTACTGGTCAGGATAAAGTGATTGAAACAACGGGTAATCGTAGCCGATTGAACATTATTGGCGCACTGAACCTGTCGGATATTGGTGCAACCATTGTTCACGACTATGAGAGCATTAACAGTGAATCGATTGTTCGTTTTTTCTGTAAGTTAAGAGAGAGTTATTCGTTAGCCCATAAGCTTCATATCATATTAGATGGTGCGGGATATCACCGCAGTGACTTAGTCAAAGATGCGGCGTTTGTCCTGAATATTAAACTGCATTATCTTCCACCTTACAGTCCAAACCTCAACCCAATAGAGCGGCTATGGAAAGTAATGAATGAGAAGTCGAGGAACAACGTTTACTTCAAAAGAAAACGGGACTTCAAGGCGGCAATAGACCAATTTTTTTCTGTGACTCTTCCAGAGATCGCAGGCTCTTTGACATCTCGAATTAATGATCATTTTCAGGTTCTCAAGCCTGCATCTTCAAGTTGATTCGGTATAGCTATAATTAAAAAGAGTATTTAGGATTACTTAACAATAACTGCGATATAGAATCTTAATGAACAAATTATTGAACATGGAGGTCTTTGTTGCCATTGTTGAGCAACAAGGGTTGGCGGAAGCCGCAAAAGCCATCAATATGTCCGCCGCTTCAGTCACACTAAAACTGCAAGAGCTTGAACGCCACTATGGCGTGAAATTGCTGCAAAGAACCACACGTAAAATTGCATTGACGGAAGCCGGCGAACGTTTCTATCCATTATGTTTACAAACCTTAGCCAACATCACTGAAGTCGAGTCTTCGCTATTTGCCGAGAAAACACACTTGGAAGGCAATATAAAAATTTCAGCACCCAAAGATCTCGGGCGACAACATTTGCTGCCACTGCTCGACTCCCTCTTAGCAAGACATCCTAAAATTGTGCCTCAGATTACCTTTAGTGACAGTGTGTTAGGGATATATGAAACAAAACTTGATTTGGTATTGCGTTACGGCACACTCAAAGATAGTCAATTGGTTTCCAGAAAATTAGCAACAAGTCGCCGCGTTCTTTGTGCCTCACCCGCATATTTAGCGTGTCATGGTCAACCGACGCACCCAGAGGATCTCAAACAGCATGCTTGCTTGGGTATGCTACGCAAAAGTGAATCATTAACGCGTTGGTCTTTTCTTAAAGGAGATGCCGTTCAAGATATTCTGATCAAACCATCACGTTTGTCTAATGATGGCGAAGTGATTCGCCAGTGGGCACTCGAAGGCGCAGGTATTGCACTCAAATCACAACTCGATATTCAACCCGACCTCAATGCTGGGAAACTCGTTCTTCTCTTGGAAGATTATCGGCAAAGTTTTAGTTCACACGATTTGGCCACAGGATCGGACTTGCATCTGCTCTATCCTAATCGTGATCACCAACCGTCACGTATCAAAATATTGATCGAGGAGATTGTGCGCTATTTTGAAAAACGTACGCTTCCTACTGGGCAATAGCAAAAGAGCGCCGATAAAGGCGCTCTTTGTTTATTTTATTTCGACAATTTTCGGCGATTAAATGTCGAAAATTGTATTTTTGCTCTTAGGCGGCTATTTCTTATTCGCGTACTTCATTGAGTCCAACGCGACAGCGAAAATAATAATGCCGCCTTTAATGATGTACTGCCAGTAAGGGCTCACGCCAATGTAGGTCATACCATAGTTGATCACAGTGAAGATAAGCACACCCGTGACCACACCCGCAATGCTTCCGACACCGCCAGCAAATGACACGCCACCCACAACACAGGCTGCAATCGCATCCAACTCGTACAAGAAGCCAAGATTATTGGTCGCACTGCCGATACGGCCAGCTTCCAACATACCGCCAAACGCATAGAACACACCCGATAAAGCATACACTTTCAGTAGCGTCAATGGCACATTAACACCAGAAACTTTTGCGGCTTCTGGGTTACCACCGACCGCGAAAATGTTCTTACCAAAAACGGTCTTATTCCACAAAATCCATGTAAAGATAATCGCGATAATGGCGTAGAAGGTTATGTACGAAAACCTAAAATCTCCAAATCGAATAAAACCTTGAGTGAATGAAGAGAAACGCTCATCAAAACCTGCAATTGGAGATGCACCCACCGAATCGTAGTAGAGAGAGTTAATCCCGTAGACGATGATCATGGTGCCTAATGTGGCGATAAACGGCGTTACTTTTAAATAAGCAACAATCACACCGTTCACTAAGCCGATGATCGCGCCGATCGCGCACACACAAAGAATCACAGCCACAATCGGCACGTCACCAATGCTGGGGAATACTTTGTTGACGTTATCAATTGATTGTAAAAGTGTTGCCGAAATTACAGCGGCTAAACCCACTTGACGTCCAGCAGAAAGGTCGGTTCCTTGCGTTACAATCAGCCCCGCCACACCCAATGCAATAATAACGCGCACTGAAGATTGCGTTAATATATTACTAAAGTTGCGTAAACTTAAAAATGATGGCTCCTGAATAATAATAATTGCCAGAAGAATAAATAGAACCGCATAGATCGCACCTTCCTTTAGGTGCTTCATTGCAAATGTTTTAACTGAATCCATAATAATTTCCCTAGAGGTAACGAGAGGCCAGCTCTAATATTTCATTCTGTGAAGTGTCTTTAGTATTAACGATTCCCGCAGCTCGGCCATTACTCATCACCAATATTCTATCGGTAATGCCTAACAACTCTGGCATTTCGGAAGAGATAATAATAATCCCTTTATTCTTTTTCGCTAATTCCAATATCAATTGATAAATTTCAAACTTTGCTCCGACATCAATACCCCGAGTCGGCTCATCAAGCATTAATATTTCTGGCTGAGTTAACAACCAACGGCCAATAATGACTTTCTGCTGATTACCACCAGACAAAGAACCGATTGATGTTTCATGAGAAGGTGTTTTTACACTCATGGAGTCAATTATCCACTGTGTATCACTCCTCATTTTTTTATTACTCAGTAAACCTAATTTGGTTTTGTATTCATCCACATTGGCAACCAAAGAGTTAAAGGTAATATCTAAATTACTGTAAATGCCAGTTGAACGACGTTCTTCTGTCACCAACGCAAAACCACTATTGATCGCTTCATGTGCATCACGGTTTTTCATCTCTCGGCCATGTAAGATAATGTGGCCGTTACTACGCTCACGAACCCCAAAAATGGTTTCCACAATATCAGTGCGTCTTGAACCGACGAGCCCAGCCACACCTAAGATTTCACCTTCTCTGAGATCAAACGAAATATCCTGAATAGAGGGTTGGTTCAGTGCTGTTAAATTTTTGATTTCGAGGATAATTTCTTTTGGCACATTGGTCTTTGTGGGAAAGCGCTGTGTTAATTCACGGCCAACCATCATCGAAATGATTTTGTCCATATCGAGCCCTTTCAACGGCCTCGTATCAACCCATTGCCCATCACGCAAGATGGTTATCTCATCACAAATAGTAAATATTTCTTCCATTTTGTGAGAGATGTACACCACGCCACAGCCTTTTTCTTTCAACTTGTTAATGATAGTAAAAAGATGCGATACCTCTTTTTCAGTCAAAGAGGACGTGGGTTCATCCATGATCACAATGCGCGCGTTATAAGAAAACGCTTTCGCTATTTCGACCATCTGCCTTTGTGATACCGATAATTTAGCCACTTTAATTTTCGGGTCTATATCAATATCGAGTTCATCAAAGATCTCTTTGGTATCGCGATACATTTTATCGTGATCGACAAAGAGTCCTTTCTTTGGGTAACGCCCTAGCCAAATATTATCCATTACAGAACATTGTAATACTTGGTTAAGCTCTTGGTGGACCATGGAAACACCCGCCTCCAAAGCTTGCTTAGACGATTGAAAATTCACATGTTCGCCTAAAAATATAATATCACCTTCGTTTTTATCATAAATTCCAAAAAGGCATTTTAATAGCGTCGACTTACCTGCACCATTCTCTCCCATTAATGCATGAATAGAGTGTGGTCGAACTTTCAAATTAACTTTATCTAATGCCTTAACCCCGGGAAACTCTTTACTCACTCCTGTCATTTCTAACAGAAATTCATGCTCTTGATTTACCATGGCATCACTTATTTATTCTTTGATTAATACCATTCAATATTAAATAAAATTTAATCAGCAATTATTTATTATTGATTGTATAAACACCCTATAAGTTAGGGAGTAAAGGGGGAATGACTTCCCCCTTGAACTTTAGGTTACTCGAGTGTCGATTTGTCCACACCAACATAAGGAACACGAACAATCTTATTGGCCATTTCCCATTGAGTGCCTTCGGTTGCAGCTTTGCCGTTGGCTAAATTACGTGCAAGTTCAAATGTCGCTTTGGCTTGTGAATCTGCATCATTAAGCACAGTGCCTGCCATGTCGCCAGATTTAACTAATGCTAATGCTTCTGCTAACGCATCAACACCGAATACTGGTACTTTCGCACCCGCACCACGTAACGCTTCAATCGCACCCATCGCCATACCATCATTATTGGCAATCACGACTTCGATTTTGCTGCCGTTGGGGCCAGATAACCAAGCATCCATTTTATCTTTTGCCATGGCGGTATCCCACATACCAGTATCCATGTGTAGCTCTTCTGTTTTGATGCCATTTTCGTTAATGGTTTTCACAGAATAAGAAGTACGAGCTTCCGCATCTGGGTGACCTGGTTCGCCTTTCAGCATTACATACTGCAGTACACCGTCACCGTTTTTATCCCAAGCAGGATTGGCTTTCCAGTGTTGCGCAATGAGATCGCCTTGGATGATGCCCGACTCTTTTGAATCTGTACCCACATAATAGGCTTTGTCATATGAAGCGAGCGCTTTAGCACTCGGTTCTTTATTGTAAAAAACGATAGGAACATCATCCATTTTCGCTTTTTGAATAATACTTGGTGCAGCTGCAGGGTCGACAAGGTTGATCGCCAGTGCTTTCACGCCACGAGCCAACATGACATCCACTTGGTCATTTTGCATTGATTGGCTGTTTTGTGAGTCATTCATCAAAACCTTGGTGTTGCCGTCATTATTTGCCTGTTTTTCAATCGCTTGGCGAACAACTGACATAAAGTTATCATCGTACTTATAAACGGTCACACCGATCGTTGTGTCAGCCATGACTTGAGTGCCGAAACTCATACCAGCCGCAAGCATGGCTAAAGTAGTTAACTTTCTCATTGAACAAGTCCTATTTGTTAGTGTTGTTATTACGTTGTGTAGGGGGAGAAACGTTAACTCTGAGAAACAGCAGTGAAAACGTTTACCTTTCAAAGGTATAGTAGTAAAACAAACAATTAATGTGAACCAGTTAAAATTTCAGTTTTGAAATCGCATTTTCATGCAGTTTCTTGTGAATAGTTTGATAACTATTGCAAAACTAAGTAATCATACGTAACGCAATGTAACATCGAGACCTATTTCTCTTTTTAAAAGTGCGATCCACCACGAAAGAGATCATACCTCTCAAAACACCAAATGTTAACGTTTACACTTGCGAGTTTCCAATATGCAATAGATTTAACTTTCATTTGACTGCTCACAAAGTGTAGATGAGGCTTGTTACATACGCCTGCAATTTATTCGCGTATTTTTACGCCATATCGGGTCTCAATTTACCAAACAGCACCACGACTTTTAATTAATGAACTCTTACATTGTCATTTTTATTATTGGCATATGCCAATAATAAGGTGTATTTTAAATACAAGAACCCGATAAACTTTAGGAGCCATGATGATTTATGCCATCCCTTGTGATCAAAACTCGCCTTTTAATCACTTTGCCAAAGCGCCTCAATTGATGATTGTGGACGATACCACCGCCACTAGCCAACGTATTGACGTTACTAAAACCGAGGGCAGTTGTGGCCACAAAAAACAGCTACTTGCACTGCTAAGAGAGAATAGAGTGGACGCTGTTATCGTCCGCAATATCGGACAAAATATGTTAGCCGCGATTTTAGAAAAGAAGATTGCGGTATATTACGCACCAAGAGGCAGCCAATTAACATCACTTCATCCAAACCATCTTCTGCCCGTCACCGACGTCTCTTTTGGCAAGCCTTCAGCCAATAAATCGAAGAAACGTTGTGCTAGTCAATGTGGATCGAAGAAAGTGGGTAAACATAACAAACTGGCACCCAGAATGCTGTCACCAACTACCATAGAAGCGTTGAAGAAAGTGCTGAAAGTAAAAGCGATTGTCGAGGGGAAATAATGACTTATGTTATAACCTTTGCGTTTTTTATTGGCATTATTGTCTTGATGGCGATCGGTGTTTTGTTTCGCCGCCGCTCGCTGCAAGGCAGTTGTGGTGGATTAGCAAATATCGATATTGAAAGAGAATGTAACTGCGTAGACGTTTGTGATGAGCATCAGAAGGTGTTGTATCAAATTCAAGAACCTGATCACGAGCGTTAGCGTTCAACCAACATCAACGCATGACCTTCCACCAAGCAAGTCGCGACTTTCGCTCTTGCTTGGTTAACAATATTACCAAAGGTTTGTCGCGATATGCCCATCTGCGTGGCCGCTTGCAATTGGCTAAGCCCCTCTTTATCAGCCAAACGCAGCGCTTCAAGTTCTTCTGGCAGTAAATCTACTGTGTTCAATTCAGATAATTTGACACCGTTGGGTTTGAAGCATGCATACGCCGCTTGACCACAAACACGACGAATTTTTTTGGGTCTTGCCATTTTCTTCTCCTAATCATTTAAAAACAGTTTGGTGAACTTATGAACATTCAACCTCCCATACAACATTGCCACTGCGCGGTGTGTTGTGCCCCGTTCTTTTCTGAAACGCACACACTGCAATTTAACCAAACAGAAACGGGGAGCGTATGCGCACAGATTGTAGCAACAGAAAAGATGCAAGGCTATCAAGGGGTCATGCAGGGTGGACTTATCAGCACTTTACATGACGCTGCCATGACGCATTGTCTGTTTGCACAGTGCATTTATGCGATGACGGCAGAGCTAAACGTACGTTATGTGCACCCTATTCCACTGAATGTACCGTTGCAAGTCGAAGCGCATCTTATCAAACAAAAACGTCACATTTACTATCTGTGCAGCACCATTTTTTATGATGGGCTTCCCTATTCTACGGCCAGTGCAAAGTTTATGTGCAAAGCCGAGTAGCCTGAGTGCTACAGTCATTAGGGTACTGGCTTAGCGTAAACTTCGGTTGAGTCACGCTTTCATCCTCCTTATACTCACTCATCATTTCTTTATTATCTTTCGTTATGAAAATTATCGCAGTAACCGCTTGTCCAACAGGCATCGCGCACACCTATATGGCCGCAGACGCACTCAAAAAAGAAGCGAATAAGCGTAATATCTCAATTAAAGTCGAAACCCAAGGAGCAATGGGTGTCGAGAACCCACTGACAGTGGCAGATATTGTCAACGCGGATCTGATCCTCATCGCTTCAGATATCGACATTGAACAGCGTGAACGTTTTGTTGGTTGCAAAACGGTTCAGGTGTCCATTGAAGAAGTGTTGACGAACGTGCAATCTGTTTTAGATCGTTATTTGTAACCGCCGATGATCACAACGCGCATCACCTTTGTTTTAAAAGCAGGCGGTCTGGTCAGCTGGCAATTAAATGAATTGAAAGATCTCAACCGCCATTTTCGCTCGGTGGTGGTGCTGTTTAACATCACGCGTGGCAACAAGGCAATGCTCAACCATACACTGCAAGTGTTAAGCCTTGGTTCAAACCCGGGAGATGTATGCCAAATTGCCATTGAAGGGCTCGACGCCGAGTTGGCCTGCATGGTGATGACAGAGTATTTACGCGAGCACACACTGCTTATTTCAACATCACACAAACAAAATGCCAAAGCGGAATTGGCGTTTGCCACCCACTCTGCTTTTCAACTGCCCTTTTCGCTACAGTGGCATTACGCCACATTAGGCCCTGAGCTTAGCAAATCAGAGGCACTCGACACGATTGCTAAGCAGATCATGCCCACGTATTGTCATGATATTTTGCATGCGCTGGAAAAAAGAGAAGCCATCTCCCCGACCATTATTGGCCGTGGAATAGCGCTCCCCCATGTCATTCACGCACGAGTTGCCCAGCCAACACTGGCGGTTCACTGGTTAGCAAACCCGCTATCATGGTCAGAAAAATCCGGCGATGTGTCGCTGATCATCACCTTATTACTGCCGACATCAGCGCCGCGAACCGTGATTAAACCGGTCACGCAGTTAACTCGTTGGTTGCTGGAAGAGGAACATCGTCAATGGCTACTTACGGCAAAAAGAGAAGAAACCCTTAAAGCCATTTTGCTGCACGTGATGGCTAAGCCGGACGACCCAATACAAAATGAATAGCTTTATTGCGACAGAGTTCGATATTCAGATGGAGTCATACCCGCTTTGCTTTTAAATACGCGGAAAAAATAATTCACATCTTGAAATCCACAGCGCGTGGCCACTTCGGCTAAACGAAAGGTGTATTTCTTCAACATAAATTTTGCCCGTTCAATTCTTACCCAAGTGATGTAATCAGCAAGAGTCATGTGTCCTTGTTGGCGAAACATGCGCGATAAATGGTTGGCAGAGATATTAAACCGCTGTGCGATGCTGTCACGGCAAATATTGCGATGAAAATTTTCTTGGATATAGATGCAGATGCCTTGATATAAATCTTCACTGCGCTTTTTAGGAGAAGCGGTCGGTTGATCAAGCATTGTGGCGCTGTAACTCAACAGAGCCAACAACAAATGTTCGTCCATTGGGCTTTTCTGAGGCTCACGTGCTAATGCATTTAGCCCTTCGAGCATGTGATCAATCGCGTGCCCAGTACGCGTTGGAATACTGTGTTTCTGAACATCATAAAAACCACTCTCGCCTTTGTGTTTACTGACCAAACTAAACCCCATTTGACGACGGCCAAATAGCAAACTCAAGACCGAACAGCTCTCTTGCCAATCAGGTTTATTCCAGCAGTTCGGAGGTATATAAAGCGCATCACCAGATAAGATGTTGACCTTACTGATACCGTGTTCAATCTCTTCGATTTCGTTGCTATACACGCCGCTTAAAACCAATTCTAGACGAGGGAAATTGACTTGGTAACTGAACGCTGGCGGCGTTATTTTGTCCCCAGCAAACCATATTCGATTAAAACTTTCTCGCTCCGAGAGCAGCACTTCAATCACATTTTTAAATACTGGGATCACAAAATTCACCCTATACCCATCAATAAACGAGGCAACTATAATCCAATACCTCATGAATCACCAATCATTATGCATTCGATAACTCCGATCGAAAAAGCAAAATAATCAATTTATCTAATTGAATTAAAATAAAAAATTAATCATGAATTCAAATTATCACCCTAAAACCAAAATAAGAGCCTGATCACGTTTGCAGCCACAGGTTACAATAATCCAGTAAATGCCAGTTTCGTACACTACCACTGTTCACCCGAGGCGCTCACAATATCTCCAACAAAAAGCGCGGTGCGCAATAACAATATCCCCAAACAGTTTGAAGTTGCAGCCAACATGGCTCAGTTCTACGTGCGAAGGGGATAAAAACCATATAGGGGACGAAACATGATCACTCAACTCATTAATGAGAACTTGATCCTGCTTGATTTGAAAGCAACATCAAAAGATGGCGTTTTCTCAGAGCTGGTCGATGTACTGTTAGAACAAGGACGCATCAGCGATAAATCGCAGTTTTTAGCCGATATCTATGCTCGTGAAGAGCTTGGTAACACTGGATTTGAAGATGGTGTCGCGCTGCCTCATGCCAAAAGTTCCGCCGTTATCTCGCCTGCAGTTGTGATAGGCATCAGCAAAAGCGGTATCGAATATGGCGCGGAAGATGGCTTGCCTTCTAAATTATTTTTCATGATAGCCTCGCCTGATGGTGGTTCAAATCATCATATTGAAGTGCTGGCAGAGCTCTCTTCCAAGCTTATTGAAGAAGGGTTCATTGAACGTTTCTTAGACGCAAAAACAGAGCAAGCAGCGCTAGATTTGTTGCTACAAAAAACCGAAAAAACAACCGATGTTGAAGCCAATAAAGGCTTTTTGATTGGCGTAACGGGCTGCCCAGCCGGTGTCGCACACACTTATCTTGCCGCTGAAGCGCTGGAAAAAGGGGCCGCCGCGATGGGTTATCAAATTAAAGTCGAAACCAACGGTTCGATTGGGGTGAAAAACAGCCCAACGGATGAAGAGATCGCTAAAGCTGATGCGATCATCGTGGCTTGTGACAAGCAAGTTGACATGGTGCGCTTTGCGGGTAAAAAACTGATTGAAACTGGCGTTAAAGCGCCGATTCGTGATGCAAAAGGGTTGATTGAAAAAGCCCTCAGCGCACCAAAATATCAAGCCGATGCCAGTACCAAGACTTTAGATGGGAAAGGTAAAGCGGCGCAAGCTCGCTCCAATTTATACCGCTATTTGATGAATGGTGTATCGCATATGATCCCATTCGTTGTTACTGGCGGTTTGTTGATTGCTTTAGCACTCGCTATTGGCGGCGAGCCAACCGAAGCTGGTATGGCCATTCCTGACGGCAGTATGTGGAACCAAGTGCTGAACGTCGGTGTGGTTGCTTTTACGTTGATGATCCCCATTCTTGCAGGTTACATCGCGTATGCGATCGCCGATCGCCCCGCTCTGACTCCTGGCTTAATTGGTGGTTGGATCGCTAACAACGGGTCATTCTACGGCGCAGATGCCGGTACAGGTTTTATCGGTGCCATTATTGCTGGCCTTTTAGTCGGTTATTTCATCAAATGGTTAACAAGCATCCATTTTCACAAGTTTATTCAACCACTTGTGCCAATCATGATTGCACCCATCGCAGGCTCACTCTTTATCTCTGGGCTCTTTATTTTTGTTATCGGCGCGCCGATTGCAAGCTTGATGGATGGCTTAACCGCACTACTTACGAGCATGAGCTCAGGTAACGTGATACTGCTCGGTATTGTGCTCGGTGGCATGGCTGGCTTTGATATGGGTGGCCCATTTAACAAAGTGGCATTCCTCTTCTCTGTTGGTATGATTGCCAGCGGTCAAACTCAATTTATGGGTGCAATGGCGTGTGCCATTCCAGTCGCGCCACTCGGTATGGCTTTAGCAACCGTTTTGGGCCGTAAACTGAACTTGTTTGAAGCCTCTGAAATTGAAGCAGGGAAAGCTTCCGGTGCAATGGGCTTGGTTGGTATCTCTGAAGGGGCAATTCCATTTGCCGCACAAGATCCGATGTCAGTCATTCCAGCAAACATCTTGGGGTCGATGGTTGCAGCGGTTATGGCGTTCACTTTTGGCATTACAAACAGTGTTGCCCACGGCGGTCCTGTAGTAGCATTGCTCGGTGCCATGAATAAGCCTTTGCTAGCTTTGCTTTGCATGGCAACCGGTGCTGTAGTGACAGGTGTTGTTTGTATCACTCTGAAAAAAATGCGCCAAGCGAAATTACAACAAGCAACGGCTTAATGATCAAGCACTCTCCCCCGAGAGTGCTTGATGTTCATCAACGCTGAGCTTCTGATTTTATGTTGTACTCCCGCTTTAACTCGGGAGTTTTTTATTTCGCTTACTCTATGTACTGCTACTTTGTTTTTATTTTGATTTTTTGTGAGATGTACTATGACCAATAACAAACAACCTTTCTTTTTGATGGACAATGTCATCCAAAACTATGCGTGGGGAAGCACGACTTCGATTCAGCACTTGTTTGATATTGCTAACCCAACCAAGGCTCCACAAGCAGAAATTTGGATGGGAGCACACCCAAATGGATGCTCACAAATTCATGTGAATGGAGAACCTGTTTCGTTGCTTGAGATGATCAACCAAGATAAAACAGCGTTTCTTTCTGCTGCTACTGCAACAACCTTTGGTGAGTTACCTTATCTTTTCAAAGTACTTGCCGCAGCGAACGCTCTTTCGATTCAAGTTCACCCAAGTAAGCAAGAAGCGGAAATTGGCTTTGAGAAAGAAAACCAAGCGGGGATCCCACTCAATGCCGGACATCGCAACTATAAAGATCCTAACCACAAGCCGGAATTGGTTTACGCCCTTACCCCTTATAAAGCGATGAATGGGTTTCGCCCAATCACAGAGATTGTTGAACAATTTCAAACGCTGAATATCAATGCGATTTCAACCCTAGTCGATGCTTTTGCACACAACCCAACATCACAAGGTTTAAAAACCTTTTTTAGTGCATTGCTATCATTAACTGGCGAGAAAAAAGAACATGCGGTGAATGCATTATTAGCGTATGCCCATCATCATTCAGATGATGATCTTTTTGAGCTCATTTTAGAGCTGGCACAACAGTACCCCGGTGATATCGGTCTATTTTCTCCATTAATGCTCAATGTACTCACTTTAGCTCCGGGTGAGGCCATGTTTTTAGACGCCAGAACGCCACACGCCTACTTGAAAGGTACCGGGCTTGAAATCATGGCCAATTCAGACAACGTGTTGCGCGCTGGCCTAACACCCAAACACATGGATATTGAAGAGCTCGCATCATGCACGCTATTTGAAGAAAAACCCGCTTCAAGCCTGTTATTGAAACCTATCGAAGAAAATGGAGCATTATTGTTCCCTGTCCCAGTCCGCGATTTTAAGTTTGCGATTTACCTCAATGCCGCGCAAGTTAACGTGAAAATCAACAGTGCCGAAATTATCTTTGCCATTGATGCTGATGCGACCTTAACCCATGACAATGGTGAGTCTCTAACCGTGAAAAAAGGTCACTCAATCTTCATCCCCGCATACGCTGAACATTATCAACTGTCATCACTTGGACGTGTCGCACGCGCGTATAATTAACAGCCGACGTGATAAACAAAAAAGCCAGCATCTGTTCTGCTGGCTTTTTATTTGGGATTATTACGAAAATTTGCGCTAATCAATTTGTGGGCAGTTAGATATTCTGCGACTGCTTCCAAACCGCCAGTTCAACCCACATTTGTTCGAGTTGTTGCAACTCTTCTTCTGTGAGCAGTGCTAAGGTCGTTTGAGATTCAGATGTCGGACCGTCTTTGAGAGAGCGAATCTGCGCATAAAAATCCTTCTTTAATTGCGATATCACAGGGTCCACAACCGATTCCTATAAAAATACTAAAATTCTCAAAAATAATACCATTTTTCATAGACATGTCTTATGTCGTGTTAAGTTATGGAATAGTTATCACATTTCTAATATCTAAGCCTAAAGTATCAAAATTACAATTTAAAATTGTTCACTAGGCTATCGAGTTGCTTAGAAACTTTTTTCAAATGTTCGCTACTGACAGTGAGCTCCTCAGCTACTGTTGTTGTTTCCATGGTGAGATGATTAATATCTTCAACGGTGCGGTTGATTTCACTGACCACACTTGATTGCTCTTCCGTTGCCGTCGCCACTTGAATGTTCTGATCACTAATATTCTCTATATAAACGCGGATCTGTTTTAGCGAACTATTGGCATTTTCAGCTTGTTCAACCACCAACAAACTCTGCTCTCGGCCTTGGGACATTGCCCCAACCGCTCGTTTCGATTCTTCTTGTAAGTTATTAATGACTCTTTGAATTTCTTCGGTTGATGCAGCAGAACGGCTTGCTAAATTTCGCACCTCATCGGCAACGACCGCAAAGCCTCGACCTTGCTCTCCCGCTCGCGCCGCCTCAATCGCTGCGTTCAATGCAAGTAAGTTCGTTTGCTCGGAAATGCTACGAATAGTCTCAAGTATCGAGCTGATGTTAACCACTTGACCAGCCAAAGAGCCTACGACTTGTGCAGCTTGCTCTAATTCAGTGATCAAATCTGCAATTTGCACTTGTGCTTTCTCTACTACAGTGGTGCCATTTTCCGCCTGATGAGTGGCCTGTTTCGCAACGTCGGCAGCTTGAGCTGCGTTGTTTGCAATTTCGCCTACTGTTGCGCCTAATTCATGAATGGCAGTGGCCACTTGAACTGTTCTATCACGTTGCGAAGTGCAGTTGTTTTTGGTTAATAGTGCCCGAGCTGAAACTTGGTTAGCCGTATTCGCTAATTCATAAGAACTCGAAGCCACTTGCTTGATCGCTACATGTACTTTCTCAATGAAGTCGTTAAAACTGTCACTAATTTTCGATAACTCATCTTGACCACCTAAATCAATGCGAGCATCTAGCGCCATGTTTTCAGCTGCCAAAGCAATGGATTTTTGTAGGCTGGCCACTCTCGTTTTTAGGCCGATAACAATAAAGAATGAAGTGACAAACGAAATTAGCACGCCAATACCAATAATGATAAACATGTGATTTTGCCCTTGGGCATAACTCTTTTGGCTATTGACGTTCTGCTGTTTGGCCTGCTCTAGTAGCGAATCGAGGATCACATTGGCTTTTTTACGCAGTTCACCATAGGTAACCGCATATTGATCTCGGTATATGTTGCGCGCCGTATCTAGATCGCCCTTTTCAAATGCCGCCAACATAGGATTAAGCTGAGTACTGACCATTTTTTCAAAGTCAGTCAACAGCTGCTGAACTTGTCTACGCTGTTCTGGATCCACTTGTGACTGAACTGCGTGCTCGACAGACTGCCTCATTTCAGGGATATCTTCGTCACGTGTCTCTTTCACGCGTGTGAGGACACCCTTTTTATCTCTTAACGACGTCTCTTGAAGTAACATCATATCGATACCAACCCGCATACGGGGAATTCGAGAGGCAACTTCAGCCATTGAACGCATTGGCGCGGCCGTATTGAGATAGAGCTGTTCTGCCTGTCGTTGAATCGTCGACATGCTATTGAAGCTCGCCATTCCAACAATAATCAACGCAACGCAAGGTAATAACACCGCAAAAATTAATCGCGATTGTAAGGTAAACCGATTAGCAAACATCTTTTATATCCTTTTTAGTTGTAGCGCCATTATGTTATGGGGACAGATCTTAACCAATGAATGGTTTCTTATTTATTAAAAAGTTATCTTTTCTAGAAATTAAATTAATGACTTTTATGACGTTAACTCAATAGCTAAGTATAGGCAATTTTAGGTTGAATGAGAGATGTGGAGTCAGCCGTATTTGTGGCACAGATGATCTTTTCAAAAAGACCACCACGATTTCAACGCTGAATGGAAATCCTTCACTTGTTAGATGGGCTGCTCGCTAGAAGTAAAAAGCCGAAGCAATCAATGCTCCGGCTTTTATTCTTTATCACCTTAGAATAAAGGTGGATATGTGAAACGATTACTCGTCTTCAGAATCGCTGCTCGGTTCAGAGTCAGCCTCTTCTGCGTCACGTTGTACTTCTAAAATTGCAACGCTCGCTTCACCTTCTGGCAATTCCTCACCTTCTGGTAACTCAACATCTTCAATTTCTTCAATACGTTGTAAACCTACGACGTTTTCATCTTCAGCGGTGCGAATCAAGGTCACACCTTGAGTATTGCGTCCCACTTGGCTCACTTCCGCGACGCGAGTACGAACGAGCGTACCGGCATCGGTGATCATCATGAACTCATCGCCTTCTTCAGTTTGCACTGCGCCGACAACTTGACCATTACGCTCAGACACCTTGATTGAAACAACGCCTTGAGTTGCACGACCTTTAGTTGGGTATTCCCCTAAGGTTGTACGTTTACCATAGCCGTTTTGTGTCACTGTTAAGATGTCGCCATCATTTGAAGGAACAATCAGCGATACCACTTGGTCGCCTTCTGCTAGCTTCATGCCACGAACACCGGACGCTGTGCGTCCCATGGCGCGAACACCTTTGAACTTAATTTCTGGCTGGCCATGTTCATCAAGAACAGGCTGACCATTTTCATCCAATACTGGCGTTTCTTCTGATTCTTTAAAGCGAACCACTTTACCAAATTTAGAAAACAGCATAATTTCACTGTTGCCATCGGTAATGTCCACACCAATCAAAGAGTCATCTTCACGCAAGTTAACCGCGATCAAACCGTTAGAACGCACGTTGGCAAAGCTTGAAAGTGATGTTTTCTTCACTGTACCGTCACCGGTCGCCATAAAGATAAACTTATCATCACTAAACTCAGTGACTGGCAAAATCGCAGTAATACGTTCCCCTTCTTCCAGAGGAAGAATGTTAACGATAGGTTTACCACGCGCTGTACGGCTCGCTAGCGGTAATTGATAGACTTTCAAACGGTATGTCTTACCACGAGTCGAGAAGCAAAGAATATGGTCATGAGTATTCGCCACAAGAAGACGCTCAATGTAGTCTTCTTCTTTCATCTTCGTCGCGCTCTTACCTTTACCACCACGGCGTTGTGCTTCGTAATCGCTGAGGATCTGGTATTTCACATAACCTGCATGAGAAAGTGTAACTACCACATCTTCACGAGCAATCAGCTCTTCCATGTCGATATCGTGAGTTGCCGCGGTAATTTCAGTGCGTCGTGCGTCACCAAAAGCATCACGAACAGTTTCAAGCTCTTCGCGGATCACTTCCATCAAACGTTCAGTGCTGGCAAGGATATGCATCAGTTCAGCGATTTCTTCCAGAAGAGCTTTGTACTCATCAAGAATTTTTTCGTGCTCTAAACCTGTCAATCTGTGCAGACGAAGTTCAAGAATTGCTTGGGCTTGTTGCTCAGTTAAGAAATATTTGCCATCACGGATACCGTATTCTGGTTCAAGCCATTCAGGACGAGCGGCATCGGTTCCAGCACGTTCAAGCATTGACGCTACGTTACCAAGATCCCAACCACGAGCAATCAAGCCTTCTTTTGCTTCTGCTGGCGTTGCCGCGCGGCGAATCAATTCGATGATTTCATCAATGTTGGCTAACGCGAGAGCCAGTGCTTCTAGAATGTGGGCACGATCACGAGCTTTACGCAGTTCAAAAATAGTACGACGCGTCACCACTTCACGGCGGTGATCAACAAAGCATTTCAACATTTCTTTCAAGTTGAATAGCTTAGGTTGACCATTATCCAGCGCAACCATGTTGATGCCGAATGTCGTTTGTAACTGTGTTTGAGCGTAAAGGTTGTTCAGAACTACTTCACCAACCGCATCACGTTTACATTCGATAACAATACGCATGCCGTCTTTATCAGACTCATCACGCAGTGCGCTAATGCCTTCAACTTTTTTCTCTTTAACCAACTCAGCAATTTTTTCAATCAAGCGTGCTTTGTTCACTTGATAAGGGATTTCTCTGACGATAATGGTTTCTTTACCATTCTTCTCGACTTCGATATCCGCTTTAGAGCGCATGTAGACTTTACCGCGCCCTGTTTTATAAGCGTCGATAATTCCTTTGCGGCCACTGATTAATGCTGCTGTTGGGAAATCTGGGCCCGGAATGTAGTCCATCAACTCATCAATGGTGATGTCTTCATTATTTATATAGGCCAAGCAACCCTCAACCACTTCCGTTAGGTTATGGGGTGGAATGTTGGTTGCCATACCTACTGCAATACCGGATGAGCCATTCACCAGTAGGTTAGGAATTTTCGTAGGAAGAACCGCAGGGATCTGTTCTGTACCGTCATAGTTCGGTACATAATCGACCGTTTCTTTGTCGAGATCGGCAAGCAGTTCGTGGGCAATTTTTGACATGCGTACTTCGGTGTAACGCATTGCTGCCGCAGAGTCACCATCGATCGAGCCAAAGTTACCTTGGCCATCGACCAACATGTAACGCAATGAGAACGGCTGCGCCATACGAACAATCGTATCGTATACAGCACTATCACCATGCGGGTGATATTTACCAATCACATCGCCCACAACACGGGCAGATTTTTTATATGGTTTATTCCAATCGTTACCAAGCACATTCATCGCGAATAGAACGCGACGGTGTACTGGTTTTAGGCCATCACGCACATCTGGAAGAGCACGACCCACGATAACGGACATCGCGTAGTCTAGGTATGAACCTCTTAGCTCATCTTCAATGTTTACGGGCGTGATCTCTCTAGCTAGATCGCTCATAGAGCCATTATCCCTCTATCTTTTGATCGTATATTCGATACGTACAAGGCCGAAAAATATAACACATAATTCACTACTTCGGCATCTCTTTCCCTTTCCTTTTATCAGGTTGTGACCTTTGTTGTGTATCAAGTGCCGAGAAATTGCACATTCATTCCATACCCGGCTGATTAATGGCCAAATTTTAGCCAAAAATTAATGAAATAAAGATAACCTGTAGCCTGTGGTAATCAACTGGTTATAATACCCCACACAACTAAAGATGCCTATTTTGACAGCAAGAGCGAATCTAACATGACTAAAGCACAAAACGTTGATCTTAATGAAATTAAAAAGTTTGAAGAGATGGCGTCACGCTGGTGGGATCTGGATGGTGAATTTAAGCCACTGCATCAAATTAACCCGTTAAGATTGAACTATGTGTTGGTCAATGCCAACGGCCTATTTGGCAAGAAGGTGCTCGATGTTGGATGTGGTGGCGGAATTTTAGCCGAAAGCATGGCGCGAGAAGGTGCGCAAGTGACTGGCTTAGACATGGGCAAAGAACCGCTTGAAGTCGCTCGTTTACATGCTTTAGAAACCGGAACAAAGCTCACTTATATTCAAAGTACGATTGAAGACCACGCCGCTGACAACCCACACACATATGATGTTGTCACTTGCATGGAAATGCTTGAGCATGTTCCAGACCCATTGTCCGTTGTTCAAGCCTGCTCTGCGTTGGTCAAACCCGGCGGTCATGTTTTCTTTTCTACGCTCAATCGTAATTTTAAGTCTTACCTGTTTGCCATCGTGGGCGCAGAGAAGTTGCTACGCATTGTTCCAGAAGGCACACATGATCATGAAAAATTCATCCGCCCATCGGAACTGATTAAGATGATTGATAAAACAAACCTGCAAGAGCAAGGAATAACAGGCCTACTTTATAACCCGTTAACCGATACTTACCGTTTAGGGCGCAATGTTGATGTCAATTACATCGTTCATACTCAGCTTTTTTAAAGTCAGTGGTCATCTAATATGCCATTATCGATAGCGTATTGCTCACGTTAAAAATTAAGCCGAATAGCACATTTTTTCTCGGTTTCTAGGCTGTTTTTTGTGCTCTAGATTCCATTTTAACCACATCGAAAATCGCTCCCTTTTTTCCTCAAAGATCAAGAAGTTTTTTTTTGATTGTGGTTACATCTAAACCAAACTCAAAACGGTAATTTTCTACAATCAAATCGGCTCTTTGATCATAAGTAAGTGGGTACTAACTGTTTTTTTTATTTTTGCTAGTTATCCACAAGCTGTCCCAGATCTGTAACTTGAAATGAGCTTCAGATAGCACTATCTTGTAACTCGCAAAGCAAAGAACCCCTATATGTTGTGTTTGCACTACAATATATAGATAAATTCAGATCACAAAGCCGCGATGAAATTTACAACAATTCTACAAAAATACGGCCTTAATCAGTTTTGTTAGGGAAATGAAGCAGAATGAACCAAAAACTTACTGTCACCAAGCGTGATGGACGCAAAGAAACAATTGATCTTGAGAAAATCCACCGTGTAATCGCGTGGGCTGCGGAAGACCTGCACAATGTCTCTGTATCACAAGTAGAACTGAAAGCTCACATTCAGTTTTACGATGGTATTACCACCTCTGACATCCATGAGACTATCATCAAATCCGCTGCCGATTTGATTTCAGAAGAGACGCCAGATTACCAATATCTCGCGGCTCGTCTTTCGGTGTTCCATTTGCGTAAAAAAGCCTACGGACAATACGAGCCACCCACTTTGTACAACCATGTCTCTCGTTTGGTTGAAATGGGCAAATACGATAAGCACCTTATCGAAGATTATACTCGCGCAGAATTTGAAGAACTCGACACTTATATCGATCACGCACGTGACCTTAATTTTTCTTACGCCGCGGTAAAACAGCTTGAAGGTAAGTACTTCGTGCAAAACCGTGTGACGAAACAAATTTATGAGAGTGCCCAATTCCTCTACATTTTGGTCGCCGCTTGCTTATTCGCGAAATATCCAAAAGAAAACCGTCTCGATTACATTAAGCGTTTTTACGACGCAACATCAATGTTCAAAATCTCGCTGCCAACGCCAATCATGTCGGGCGTGCGCACGCCTACCCGTCAATTTAGCTCATGTGTGTTGATTGAATGTGGTGACAGCTTAGATTCAATCAATGCCACAGCAAGCTCTATCGTACGTTATGTATCACAGCGTGCGGGTATTGGTATTAACGCGGGCCGCATTCGTGCATTAGGCTCGGAAATTCGCGGTGGTGAAGCATTCCACACGGGTTGTATTCCTTTTTATAAATATTTCCAAACCGCAGTGAAGTGCTGTTCTCAAGGTGGTGTACGTGGTGGCGCAGCCACTGTCTTCTACCCTTTGTGGCACGGTGAAGTGCAGTCGCTACTGGTATTGAAAAATAACCGCGGCGTTGAAGAGAACCGTGTTCGTCATATGGATTATGGTGTTCAGCTCAATAAGTTGATGTATTCTCGCTTAGTTCAAGGCGGTAATATCACCCTATTCTCCCCTTCTGATGTGCCTGGATTGTATGACGCATTCTTCGAAAACCAAGACGAATTCGAACGTTTGTATGTTCAATATGAGAATGACACTTCGATTAAAAAAGAGACGGTGAAAGCAGTAGAACTGTTCTCCCTATTGATGCAAGAACGTGCCTCCACTGGCCGTATCTACATCCAGAACGTTGACCACTGCAATACGCACAGCCCGTTTGATGCGTCTGTAGCGCCTGTTCGCCAATCCAATCTCTGTTTGGAGATCGCACTGCCGACGAAACCGCTGTCTAATGTTGAAGATAATGAAGGTGAGATTGCGCTATGTACGCTTTCGGCATTCAACTTAGGTTCAATTCAATCTCTGGATGATTTCGAAGAGTTGTCTGATCTTGTGGTTCGTGCGCTAGATGCACTGTTGGATTATCAAGATTACCCACTGCCTGCCGCTTATAAGTCAACCATGAATCGCCGTACATTGGGTGTGGGCGTGATTAACTACGCTTACTATCTGGCGAAAAATGGCGTGAAATATTCGGACGGTAGTGCAAATGGTTTGACACACCGCACTTTTGAAGCGATGCAATATTACCTGTTGAAGGCTTCAGTCGCGTTAGCCAAAGAACAAGGCCGATGCCCTCTATTCCATGAAACAAATTATGCCAAAGGCTTGCTGCCTATAGACACCTATAAAAAAGATGTCGACCAAATTTGCGCAGAACCTTTGCATTATGATTGGGATGCGCTGCGCGCAGAGATCATGGAATTTGGCTTACGTAACTCAACGTTAACAGCGTTAATGCCTTCAGAAACCTCTTCGCAAATTTCCAATGCCACCAACGGTATTGAGCCTCCTCGCGGTTATGTTTCAGTAAAAGCCTCAAAAGATGGCATCTTGAAACAAGTCGTGCCGGATTTCATTAATTTGAAAGAGAACTATGAGTTATTGTGGAATATTGGTTCTAACAACGGTTATCTGCACCTAGTCGGCATCATGCAGAAATTTGTTGACCAAGCGATTTCCGCTAATACCAACTACGACCCCAGCGCGTATGAAAGTGGCAAAGTGCCAATGAAACAGTTGCTGCAAGATCTGCTGACGGCATATAAATTTGGTGTGAAAACCTTGTACTATCACAACACTCGTGATGGCGCGAAGGATGATCAAAAAGACGCAGTACAGGCACAAGATGATGATTGTGCGGGCGGCGGTTGTAAGATCTAACTCTATTTCACTCAACGTATTCAATAATGCTCCCCACGCAGGGGAGCTTAAAAGGGATTGAGGCATTTATGGCTTACAGTACTTTTTCTCAAAAAAAGAATGATCAACTCAAAGAACCGATGTTTCTTGGCCAATCGGTTAACGTGGCTCGTTACGACCAGCAAAAGTTTGAAATTTTTGAAAAACTGATAGAAAAACAGCTCTCGTTCTTCTGGCGTCCAGAAGAAGTCGACGTATCGAGTGATCGCATTGATTACAACAAGCTTCCAGATCATGAAAAACACATTTTCATCTCGAACTTGAAATATCAAACGTTACTGGATTCAATCCAAGGTCGCAGCCCTAACGTGGCACTGCTACCGCTGGTTTCGCTTCCTGAAGTGGAAACATGGATTGAAACCTGGTCATTTTCAGAAACGATCCACTCACGTTCATACACTCATATTATTCGTAATATTGTGAATGATCCGGGTATTGTGTTTGATGACATCGTCGAAAATGAACACATATTGAAACGCGCAAAAGACATTGCGCACTATTACGATGATCTGATCCAACTGTCTAATGACTATCACCGTTTTGGTGAAGGAACACATCAGATTAATGGTGAGAGCGTCAAAATTAGCTTAGGTGACCTGAAACGTAAACTTTATCTTTGCTTGATGTCAGTCAATGCGTTGGAAGCGATTCGTTTCTATGTCAGCTTCGCCTGCTCATTTGCCTTTGCAGAGCGCGAATTGATGGAAGGTAACGCCAAAATCATCAAGTTGATTGCACGTGATGAAGCTTTGCACCTGACTGGTACACAGCATATGATCAACTTGCTGCGTAATGGACAAGACGATTTCGCTTTCTTACAAATCGCTGAAGAGTGCAAGCAAGAGTGTTTTGATTTGTTTAAAGCGGCTGCTGAACAAGAAAAAGAGTGGGCTGAATATCTGTTTAAAGATGGTTCGATGATTGGTTTAAACAAAGACATTCTGTGCCAATACGTTGAATACATCACCAACGTTCGTATGCAAGCGGTTGGTTTAGATATCGCCTACCCCGGCGCAACATCAAACCCAATTCCTTGGATTAATGCGTGGTTGTCTTCAGACAACGTACAAGTTGCACCTCAAGAAGCAGAAATCAGCTCCTACCTTGTAGGCCAAATTGACAATGAAGTTCGTGCCAATGACTTCGAGGACTTTGAGCTGTAATGGCGACCATTAAAATCAACAAAGTTACAACCATAGAATCAAACTCTTCCAATACTTTATTGGAAAGTATGGAGAGTGCGGGGCTAGAGCCAGAGTACAACTGTCGCGATGGTCACTGCGGTGCCTGTCGCTGCACGCTCGTTAAAGGCGAAGTGGAATATGTTGGTTTTGCGATGGCTTACACAGAGCGCAACGAAATATTGCCCTGTATTTGTAAAGCCAAAAGCCATGTGGAACTTGCTGGTGTTAATTATCGCCCCAAAGCAAGGCGAGCCTAATCTCGATCTGCCAATAGTGCACTGTTAACGCATCACACATTGGCGCGTTAAAAAGGTAAAGCCAGAGCTATGCTCTGGCTTTATACATTCCTAGAAGAATGCCATCAGCTGTACCCATTGATACGGATTTGTTAGCGATTTCTCTGCCATCCCCATCAAACAATGAAAGTCTATATCCTTGATAGCTAGACGTATCTAACTCTGATGGAGCGTTGAGCCATAAAGAAACAACATCACTCATTTCATTACTCAATGCCTCACCTAAGATCACTTTTTGACTTGCAACTTTATACCAAACTAAAATTTTCGATTGGTTAAACATGTCAGCCTCCTGCTGAATTTCATCGAGCGGACTGACAGTGTACAGAGAAAAGATGTGTAAAAAAGACCCAATTTTGAAACAATTTTATCTGATGCGTGAAATCATGAGCTTAGTCTTTAGACGAAATAATCATAAGCTAAGCACCTCACCGAACCTACGGAATAAGCCAAAAAATCATGCAGTTACCACCCGATGCAATTTAAATGCAAAGCACTTAATTATCAAAGGTTTAGGTTTAAAAATACGCTAACGCATTGAGTTAATTAACCAATGACGCTCGCAGGTAAAAACATCTCTTTGATGGAGATCAATGCCCCATACTGAGCAAAAATAGGCTTATTCGATAAATAGCGGCGTAACATATCAGCCGCGATGGTCCCCATTAACTCCCTCTGCTCATCGGCGCTGTAACGACGCTTGAATTTGAGGATCTGTCCCCACTCTCCCTGCGGAGCCGATAAAGCTAGGCTAAATTGATCATCATTTAATACACCAGTTACGAGCGATAACGAAGTAGAACACTTTTCCTTCGTCGCGCCAGCAAGCGCTAATGACGCCGCGAGTGGATCTTGATCGCCTAAGCCCGATTCAACGTTGCGGCTCAAAATCCAGCAGTGACCGCTCAACGCTTCCACTTGCTCGTTACTTAACAACCAACTGGCGAGCCAACCTTTGGTCGCTTGTTCTGCAATAGAGATCGATAATCCTTTGTCTTGCATTAAATGACCGATATGCGTGAGCATAGGTTCATCGACACTCACAACATGTTGTTCCAAATGCTGGTAGATGATCTGTAGTAGTTTTACTCGGCGTTCTAAATCACTTTTCGGACCAAACAATTTCACCTCAATAAAAGGCAGATAAGAACGATACCCCAGCATATACCCTTCCGGTAAGACTAATTTATCCAACTTATCTGAAATGGCCGATTCCGATGAGCCCAGAGTGAATAAACGGCTGCACTCTAATCCCGTTTGTTGTGGGTAAGTCGCTAGCAAGTCAGGTAAAATCTGTTCAGAGACCATCAACTTAAACTCTTTGGGTACTCCGGGGGTGAAATAACAAACACAATCATTAATCTGAACTTTAAAGCCGCAAGCCGTCCCTATTGGGTTATCAATGATGTCAGAGAACTCAGGTAACATCGCTTGTTTGAGGTTACTTTCTGGCATCACAACACCACGCTGCGCAAAAAATTCGTCCAGTTTTTGCTTCCACAGCACAGACAACACCAACTTTTGGTCCGCCGCTTGAGCCGCCGCCGCCGCACTTAAATCATCAGACGTTGGGCCGAGCCCGCCATTCACGATCAATACATCATTATTGAAACTGAGCATCAGTAACTCTTCAACCAAGGCTTGCTGGCTATCGCCTACCGTTGATCGTTTTACTAACGAAAAACCCTGCTGGAAGAACTCACTGGATAACCAAGCAGCATTGGTATCGACAATATCGCCATGGAGCACTTCCTCACCCGTGCTTAACATTGCTATTTTCAACATATCATGGTGTCCTTTTGTGTACGCTTACAGGTGTGCTATCAATCAATACGGCAGAGAATAAAGTGCAATATATAACGCTTTGAATGCTATTTTTCTCATAAGTTTCCTTATTTACATAATTTGCTGTTTTCATCACCGCCGCTTTAATAGATAATTGTGATTCTGATCATTAAAAACAAAACTTTGGAGCCCTCCGTGTCAAAGAAAAGCATCATACCATTGATGTTATCGTTTTCGGCTTGTGCTAGTGCCACTGCATACGATTTCAACCAACACATTGAGTTTTCCTATACGGTCGACTGCAATCAAATTTCTTGTTTTAATGACGATCCGAATATTTACCAATCGAACTCTCCATTTTTAGCAAGCTTAGCAGAGTCGCAACCGCTAAACCTTGAAGAGCCCGCGCTGCCTAAATATCTTACCGTGCAAGATACAAAAGACTGGGACTATCTCAAAGGCCAAACCTATACCATCTTAGGATTAAGCGTAGCAACCGTTGGTTTAATGACATTTTTGCCTGCATCCATTACCAAATGGGATGAAGAGGATCGCAGCATAAGCGGCATAGGCAGTAAATGGAAAGATAACGTATCATCCGGCCCCACTTGGGATAGAGATGAGCATTATCTCAACTACATTATGCACCCCTACTTTGGCGGCGTTTACTACACAGCCGCAAGACATGCTGGATTTAATGAGTTTGAATCTTTTCTTTACTCCGGTGTTATGTCGACTTTCTTTTGGGAATATGGCGTAGAATCGTTTGCCGAGATACCATCATGGCAAGACTTATTTATTACGCCCTTTTTTGGTGCGGTTGTCGGTGAGCTGATGTTTGAAGCGGAACAAGATATTGTTACCACAGGTGGTGAAGTGTTGGGTTCATCGACTCTGGGTGATGTCACACTTTTCTTCCTCAACCCTGTTGGACATATCCATGGCTGGGTATCAAATGCTTGGGGAGGCGATGCCGAAGTAGAATTTAATGGCACGCCTTGGTTTGGCAACCAAGATGCCGCAAAGTTTGCTTTGGACTCAGGCGCTAGCTATGATTCGCAATTTTATGGCCTTAACCTCAAAGTCAGTTTCTAAAAAACAGGGCTAAACACAAGGCCAATGCCTAAAGCCAAGGCTATTTTTGTGGCCCAAGTATGAATACTGACAAGCAAAAGACTGCGTAAATGTAAAAAATTGACTCTCATCAAGTCTTATCTAAGATAGGCCTCTACACTGAAGTGAAAGGAATTCAAGATCAACGATTTATCTTTCGTTAGCTTGCTATGGGAGGCCTATTATGAACAGTACTTTTATCGTCAATTTCGTCGGCAGTGCAACACCAGCCACAATTAAACATCTTGCCGCTATCACTCATGAAAATGGTGGAAAATGGTTAATAAGTAAAGTGAACTTTATTGAAAACCAAGTAGCTGCCGTCATTAAAATAGAGTTACCGACCTCAAATGCCGTTATCGTTCAACAAGCATTTAGAGAACAACCCGATCTTCTGGTGCAGATTGTTGATTCTGACGTACATCAACATGAAAAAGAAACGATTTACCAACTGCGGATTGATGCAAACGACCGTGCAGGCATCGTCAACGAAATCACCCACCTTCTTGATAATCAAGGTATCAATATTTTAGATATGGATTGCCAACGTGTTTTTATTGCGGGTGGCGGTGGTGTCAGCTCAAGTTTATTTACCGCCAACCTAGCCATCAAGCTCCCAGCTGCGATACAAATTGAAGACGTAGCCGATGAGCTTGAAGCGCTCAGTGAAGATACGCGCGTGATATTAGAAGTGTAATCTCGCTTACGCCCCCGAAAAAAGGAAGCTGATGCTTCCTTTTTTATCGACCTCACTATCTATTAAGTAAGATTAAAGTTGTGATTCAGTTAACAAAATCAACTAATTGCATTCGCGAAATGACGACCATATTCCAATATTAGAGAGCGGGTAACCATAATTAATCTAAGCCTGCAAATCCTAGATGCCGAATAACTTGAAGACGCCGTCAGATGGATAAACGGATGATTACTAATGAGTATTAACAAACCTTGTGACTCTGGCAATCAAACGTAACCAACATCACGGTAACCTCAAGTACAACAGGTAAACCAATATGCCCAGCAATAAGGTTGGGTTGTTTTAATGGTGGTAACGTCATGTTGAAGCTTGAAAATATTAAGGTCAGCTACAAGCTGACCGCTATTATCGCGGTTGCAATTGTTGGCTTATTGAGCTTACTGTTCATTGCAACTAGCGCGCTGAGAAGTAACTTAGTCGTAGAGCGTGAAGCGAGGTTGAACGCAGTTATCGATACTCTCCTCTCACAAATCTCACACCTTCAGAAAACACTCCCCGAAGACGAAGCTAAATCACAAGCGAAGATACTCATCAACAACACACGTTTTGACAGCAACAACTATCTTTTTGCTATCGATGAGTCTCGTTACACCATTGCCCATCCGATTCGCACTGATTTGGTTGGCAAACAGATGGGAAGCCCAGGAAAAGATACGCAAGGCGAGTTTTGGTTCACTATGGTTGAACTTGGCAAAAATGGTCAACAAGGCACGTTGACATATCCTTGGCAGACTAACAGTGGAACACCCGCAGAGAAATTATCGGCAGTCCACGGGTTTGCGCCGTGGCATTGGATTATCGGCTCAGGCATGCTCATCAATGACATTGAAGAGGCGATCAACAAACAGATCCTCAAGATGGGAGGAGCGACATTGGCAGTTGTGTTTGTGATGGCAACGCTTGGGGTGGTCATCAGCCGAGCCATCATTATGCCGTTAGAGTCAATTAAAGAAGTCATGAAAAAAGTGGCAAGCGGCGATTTAACCGCACAAGTCCCAGTAATGGGAGAAGATGAGATTGGCATTGTGGCATGTCGTATCAATGACAGTGTAAGCGCAGTGCGTTTAGCATTAACCGAGTCGGTCACCTCAGCAAACCTGCTTGCAGAGGCCGCCATTCGCATCGCTTCTTCTGCAGAAGAAACTAGCCAAGCGGTGACCAGCCAACGTGACCAATTAAGCCAGCTCGCAACCGCGATGAATGAAATGAGTGCGACAGTTGCCGATGTTGCAGGCCATGCAGAAGAGACCGCAAGAGACACATTGGATGCCAGCAAAGAAGCCGGCTTAGGCGATAAAGACGTACATTCCAGTGTGGACAGCATTAAAGCGCTCTCAAAAGAGCTGGAAGTGGCTACTGAGCAAGTGCACAAACTCAAAGAAGGCGTGATGCAAATCAGTGAAGTTACCACGGTGATCAGCGGCATTTCTGAACAAACCAATTTACTTGCACTAAATGCAGCGATTGAAGCCGCACGTGCTGGAGAACAAGGTAGAGGATTCGCAGTGGTCGCCGACGAGGTCAGAAATTTAGCTAGCCGTACCCATCATTCCACTGACCAAATCCAAACCACCATTAACCGCTTACAGCAACTGGCCGTTAGTACATCAAACGCGATGCAAAAAAGCCAAGATCTCGCTTATAACAGTGTGGAGCGGGCAGAAAATGCAGGCAGCGATCTTTCCTTGATCGTCAGTCATATTCAGCATGTGAGTGATAAAGCAATTCAAATCGCCACTGCGGCAGAAGAACAAAGTGCAGTGGCCGAAGAAATGAACCGTAACGTCAGTGGCATTAACGATTCAGCATTAGAGATGTCACAATCGGCAAACTATTTGGCAGAAGAGAGTGAAACCTTGGCCGCTCTTTCACGCCAATTAGACGAAAGAATGAAAAGCTTTAAACTCTAAGGTGTGATTTTACAAAAATAGGCCTCACCCACTGTATGGTGAGGCCTATTGTCATCAGTTTACCGACCATTGAGATAATGAACGTTTAAAGTCTTCATAGCCAAATTCATTCAGTTTCTGAAGCTCTCCTGTACTGCGTTGACAATACACGGAAGGCATTTTAAGGCCATTAAACCAATTCAATTTCACCATGGTATAGCCCGCGCTATCCATGATATGCAACCGCTGACCAATCGATAATGGCTGTTCAAATGAAGCCACACAAAATTGATCACCCGCTAAGCAAGAACACGAGCCAATGACATACTCATGTTCACCGTTCGCACTCGCTTCTAAGATAGCCGCTGGCTCTTTGTAAATCAGTGTGTCTAAACGATGCGCTTCAGTTGCCGAATCAACAATCGCTGTTTTCATGCCATTTTCAACGATATCGACGACAGTCACCACTAAATCAGCCGTTTTCGTGATGATCGCCTCACCCGGTTCAAGATAAAGCTGAACCTGATGCTTTTCTGAAAAGGCCTTAAGCGCTAATGCTAATTTTTCTAGCGGATAACCAGGCCAAGTGAAGAACACACCACCGCCTAGGCTGACCCAATCTAACTTATCCAGATATTGGCCAAAACGCTCAGAGATCGAATCTAATAACGCAATGAACGCATCAGCATCTTTGTTCTCACAGTTCATATGAAACATCACGCCATTGATAGTATCGAACACTGAGTTATCAATATGGTCTGTTTGAACACCTAAACGAGAAAACTGACGTGCGGGATTGGCAAGATCTTGCCCAGCGTAACTCACGCCGGGGTTTAAACGTAAACCCAATGACGCCTTGCCTTCAACTAAATGACGGTAAGCGGCCAACTGGGATTGCGAATTAAAAATCATTTTGTCGCAAATATCGGCCACTTCTTTAACATCAGCTTCACTGTAGCCAACGCTATAGGCGTGTGTTTCACCACCAAACGTTTCGTAACCTAATTTTACTTCAAATGGGCCACTGCTGGTTGTGCCATCTAAGTAAGGTTTGATGATGTCAAATACTCCCCAAGTAGAGAAGCATTTTAAAGCCAAGACGAGTTTGACGCCCGACATCTCTTTGAGCTGCTTCGCGATTTCTAGGTTAGCGATCAACTGTGATTCATCAATCATAAAATAGGGCGTTTGGAGTTCGCTTTTTTGCATCTATTTATCACTCTCAAATTGAAGAAAGCCGACACATCTGCATAGGCTTAACTATCGAAAACTCTTATTTTAGAATTTTAATCTCTGGTTGCCCGATATCGAGCTCTTGAACATGCCAATCCAAACCTAATTTCGGCATCGTTTCTAAAAACAGATCAGGGTCAAGCTGTTCTAAGTTAAACACGCCCGCTTGTGCCCAATGCCCTTGGAAATACTGCAATGCCGCAGTAATGGCAGGAACGCCCGTGGTGTAAGCGATGGCTTGGTGCTCTACATCATGGTATGCCACTTCATGGTCTGCATTATTGTAGATAAAGACACTGCGCTGTTTACCATCCTTCCAACCTTGCACCCAAGTACCAATACAAGTCAGGCCTTTGTAGCCAGGAGCCAAAGAGGTTGGGTCTGGCAGCATCGCTTTAAGCACTTGAAGTGGTTGAACCACAGTACCATCTTGCAGCGTCAATGGGTTTGGACTCAATAAACCAATATCACGCATACAATTGAAATAGTTGAGATAACGATCGCCAAAACCCATCCAAAATTCAATACGTTTGGCCGGAATAAACTCTTTCATCGAACGCACTTCATCGTGCGACATGGAGTACACCTTGTGCTGGCCGCACTGAGGAAAATCAAATTCTAGCATTCGTGAATGGCAAGGAACACGCTGCCACTGCCCTTCTTCCCAATAGAAAGAGTCGCCTTGAATCTCTAACATATTGGTTTCTGGATCAAAGTTAGTCGCAAATTTCTTGCCGTGATCGCCTGCATTAATGTCCATCACATCAATACTGTCGATTTCGTCAAAGAGGTGCTTCACCGCATACGCGGCAAACACGCTAACCACGCCCGGATCAAAACCAGCACCGAGAATAGCGGTAATACCTGCTTGCTTAAATTTTTCACGAAATGCCCATTGAGGATCATACGCTTCAGGCACTTGTTGACCTTCAGAGCAAAGGTCAACAGCAACCGATGTATCTAGATAGGAAACCTTGGCTTGATAACAGGCTTCCATGATTGGCACGTTTACCCAAGGAGGGCCAGCGTTGATCACAAGATCAGGCTGGACTTCTTTAATTAATGCAACTAACGAGGCTACGTCATCCGCCTTGACGGTGCGTGCCTCAAGTTTTTTAGTTGGATCTTTAAGGTTATTTTTTCCTTTGATCGATTCAATGATCTTCTCGCACTTTTCAAGAGTACGAGAAGCAAGAACAATATCACCGAGTATGTCGTTGTTTTGGGCCGCCTTATGTGCGACAACCCAGCCAACGCCTCCCGCGCCAATTTGTAAAATAGACATGGTTGTTTGTATTCCTTTATGCCTTGGCTAGCTCAGAGGCTAGTACTTCAATCTTATTAAGTAATGCTTTGAAATCTGACAGTTGTAAGCATGGGTTTAAAATGGTGAATTTAAGCGCTGTTTTGCCATCCACAATCGTCTCGCCCAACACCGCGACACCACGTGTCAATGCTTCTAAACGCAACGCTTTGTTCAACTCGTCAAAATCTACCGCTTGTTTATCCACGGAACGGAATAACACGGTGGAGAGAGCAGGCTCAGCCAAGAGTTCAAAAGCATCGTGATGCTGAACTAAATCTGCCACTTGCAGTGTTTGTTCTAGCAGATGATCGTACATTTCACCCAAAGCCTTAGGGCCTACGTTTTGCATTGTCATAAACACTTTCAATGCATCAAAACGCTTGGTCGTAGAAATAGATTTATCCACCAAGTTTGGCAGTTCATCATGTTCACGGTTAAGGTAATCCGCATGATGCAGTAGATACTTGAAGTGACTTTTATCTTTGAGCAACACCGCGCCACAACTGATCGTTTGGAAGAACAATTTATGGAAGTCGACGCTGACCGAGTGCGCACGCTCAACGCCCTGCAAACGTGCTTTATGGCTACTTAGAACCAATGCGCCGCCGTATGCTCCATCCACATGCATCCATAGATCATGTTGCTGTGCTACATCCGCGATCGTCGACAGATCATCAATCGCACCGTGATCCGTTGTGCCTGCCGTTCCAACAATAGCAAAAGGAATAAGACCTTCCGCTTTCGCTTGTGCAACAACCGCTTCCAGTTTGGTGACATCCATTGTGCCGTTTGGATTCGCATCAACCGCCAAAATGGCTTTCTCGCCCAACCCCATCCAAGAGGCCGATTTTTGCACGGTGAAATGCGATTTTTTCGAGCACACAATACGCAGCTTATCGGCATATTCAGGTAAGCCCAGCTTTTGAATAGAGTGACCACTTAATTTATCGGCAATCCAGTCACGAGCTAACATTAAACCCATTTGGTTACTTTGCGTGCCACCACTGGTGAAAATACCATCCGCCTGAGCGCCGAGTTCGTATTTCTCACACATCCAATCAATCACTTTCTGTTCAACATAGGTAGCAGAAGACGATTGATCCCATGAGTCCATGGACTGGTTTAATGCACCAATCATCGCTTCAGCCACTACTGATGGCATCAAGGGTGGCGTGTGCAGGTGAGCAATACAATCTGGGTGTTGAACGATAATGGAATTTTTGGCTACCAGATCTGCCATTTCAGAGATCACATCCTTCAATGGCGCATTTTTGTTATCCAAATCTACCGCGTAAATCGCTTCTTCAAGCTGCTTTGGATCCAAACCTGAATAAGGCGCTTTGGCTTGTTCAAAGACAGCTTTCATCGCAGAAGTGGCATGGTTCATCACAGCGGCAAATTCATTGCTACCCATTTCACCGGTTTGGATAAAATGCTTCTTCCACGCTTGGTTTTCTGGTTCTGGATCTTTCTCGCCGCCACCTGCAGCTAAAATCGCCGTTTCAAGAGTGCGCAGGGCAAAATCGATCTGCTCGAATGAGATGATAATCGGTGGTAAGAAACGAATAACGGATCCTTCACGGCCACCTTTTTCAACCATCAACCCACGCTCAAGTGCTGCGCGTTGGATAGCGAGTGTTAATTGGCCATCGGCCATTGGCTCGCCAAATTTGTTCATTTCACCGTTTGGTTTACGAATTTCAAGGCCAAGCATCAAACCTTTGCCACGAACTTCAGCAATACAATTCACTCTGCGTTGAATGGCTTCAAGACCTTGGCGTAGGTACTGACCCGCGACATTAGCGTGTTCAACGAGGTTATCACGTAAAATAATTTCTAACGCTTTCGCACCAGAAACCATGGCCAATTGGTTACCACGGAACGTGCCTGTGTGCTCACCCGGTTTCCAAGTATCGATCTCTTTCTTGAACACAAGAATAGACATTGGTAGACCACCACCAATGGCTTTAGATAAGCAAAGAATATCAGGACAAATGCCAGACTCTTCAAATGCAAAGCGGTAACCCGATTTACCTACACCACATTGAATTTCATCGAAAACTAATAAAATACCGTGTTCATCGCAAATACGGCGTAGCTCACGCAGCCAGAATGCTGGAGCGGGAATGACGCCACCTTCACCTTGAACAGGTTCAACAATAATGGCTGCCGGTTTCATGATACCAGCTTCGTCATCGTTCAGCAGACGTTCGATGTAGCGAATGCTCGCTTTGGCACCTTCATCGCCCCCTAAACCAAACGGACAGCGCAAGTTGTATGGGAATGGCATAAAATGCACATCCGACATTAATCCTGTGCGACGAGCTTTGGTATTCAGGTTGCCCATCATGCCCATCGTACCGTTGGTCATACCGTGGTAAGCACCGCGAAACGCAAACATAGTGTTACGACCCGTTGTCTGCTTCACTAGCTTGATAGCCGCTTCAACGGCATCCGCACCAGAAGGTCCACAAAATTGAATCGCGGAATTTTTTGCAAACTCTTCAGGCAAAAATGCTTTTACTTGCTTGATGAATTTGTCTTTAGCGTGCGTTGTCATATCCAATGTCTGATATGGCAGACCTGAATCTAACTGCTCTTTCAGTGCTTGGTTGATCTCTGGATGGTTATACCCAAGCGCCAACGTTCCCGCGCCCGCTAAGCAGTCGAGGAAAATTTGTCCGCGCGTATCTTCTACTAACGCACCATAAGCTTGCTTGATGGCAATCGGTAGACGGCGTGGGTATGAACGAACTTCAGATTCATGCTCAATTTGATCGAGTAGAATTTGGTCCGGTGTGAGATCATAAATACCTTCAACAACAGGTACCTGAGATGAAAAAATGTTTGCGATAGTGTTATCGACTTCAAAGGCTGTGCTCATTTCCCTTCCCCTTGAATGTGAAAATTTCCGCCTATTTCCTTGGTTTGGTTTGAATATAAGGAAATATGACATAGCAATAAGCTCCGTATTAGCCAAAAGGCAAAAACGGAAATTGGTTCATCGTCTTCGATGAAAGATTACTAAATCAGAGAATCAAGGTTCGGTGATAGAACTGTCTTCAAGCACAGGGCATAGAGGAAGTACAAAGCTGATTAACGTCAGTGTGTTAAGTGATGATGAGTTCAATGTTGGGTTTCCCATTCACATGCAGCTCCCGCTGCAAGAGTATCCCGTCTATCAACAAAAGGACTTGCTGATACCTACCCTACGTAATGTCACAATCAGCCTGAATGGTCATTACGCGTGTCCCCCAGAAGCTACTGCCCGAGATTGGTGCGAAAAATATCAAAAAATAATTACGCTGGCAATAATTTTCAATAAATCGATAAAAACTTAAATTTTCTATTGATTAAGAATATTGATAAATCAAATGGTTAGTTTATAAAATGAATCAGCCCTCGTATTACGGAGGGCTGATTATATTCTTATGCGTTTTTTGGCAAAGATAAACGAAGCAATATATAGCCTACAATCGCGGCAGTGGTCGAGCCCATTAATATACCGAGCCGTGCAAACGTATCAAATTCAGCATTGGTCGGTCCAAAAGCCAATGACGAGATAAAAATCGACATTGTAAAGCCAATACCACATAGCACTGACACGGCAAAAATATGCTTGAAATTGATCCCTTCAGGCAATTTAGCGACACCGAGTTTCACCGCAGCCCAACTGAAGGTAAAAATACCCAATGGCTTACCAATAAATAGGCCAAGAGCCACGCCCAAAGGCAACATTGACGTGAGGCTAGATACGGAGATCCCTTCCAGTGAAATCCCGGCATTGGCAAATGCGAACAATGGCAGAATACCAAAAGCGACATACGGGTGTAGCGCATGCTCAAGATGCTTTAGCGGAGAATATTCGCCTTTATCACCTTTCAGCGGAATAGCAAAACCAATCACTACACCAGCCAAGGTTGCATGAACACCAGATTTAAGTACGGCAAACCATAAAATCGCGCCGACAATTAAATACAGGCTGATTTTGGTAACATGCTTGTTGTTTAGTATAAAAAGCACACCAGTCATTAAGAAACCGACGGTTAACGCAATGGTAGAAAGATCACCGCTATAAAATAGCGCAATAATGACCACAACCCCTAAGTCATCAATAATCGCAAGCGCCAGCAAGAACACTTTTAAGCTGATCGGAACACGTTTACCCAATAACGCCATAATACCTAGCGCAAACGCAATATCAGTGGCCGCTGGGATCGCCCAACCTTGAATCGCTTGTGCATCACCAGCCGTAAACAGCACGTAAATTAATGCTGGAGCAAGCATGCCGCCGACGGCAGCAATGGCTGGAAAAATAGCCGTTTCTTTGGATTTAAGAGCACCTTCCAACAATTCACGTTTGACTTCTAAACCAATCAACAAAAAGAATACGGCCATTAAGCCATCATTGATCCAATGCGACACTGACATTCCAAACACGTAGGAATGTAAAAAAGATTGGTAAACATCATTTAGCGGTGAGTTAGCAATCATCATTGCAATTGCAGCAGCAATAACCAGCAAAATACCACCTGCTGATTCCATCTTGAAAAAGTCGCGAATCACATCACTCATGATATCGTCCTTATAGTTATGCATGTTAATAAACCATTAACAAATGAATATGACAGAGTTTATACAGTAGCTGATAGAAGTAAAAATCGCTTGTTCAGATATTAAGAATCGGAATTTCCGAGTCAAGCATAACAATACAACGTATATTCCTTGGTTTTCACTATTTTCCCATTGTTGATTAGTTTTCATGCATAACAATTTTACAACAAAATAAAAAAGGTTCACAAAAACACAAAAGGCCAAGAACAACTTGACCTTTAGATTCCACAAATATTTGAACTTAGTTGCTCGTTAGTTGCATGAAACCCGTCACCTTATGACTACCATCGGTGATAATGGGGCCTTCCCAATAAGGGAGCAGAAAGGGTGACCACAAATCGCGATTCACCGCTTTCGTCACCAGATGAATATTATATTTAGGGATGTTTACCACCCATTGTAACGGGATGTCACGCTCATTCTCCGACGCGGCAGAAACGACAGGAACTAAATCAATTTCATCAGCAGATAGTGCGATCGTGGTGCCCGAATCTTTCACAATTGCCCCAAACAAATAGGGCTCTTGCTGAAAATAACGATAGCGATTAACCAATAAGGTTGTTTTGCTATCGAGTTTAACGAACAACTTATCCCATCCCTGTTTAGCGTTAGGCAGTAGATTATTACCCCACTCCTTGCTCAGCCATGCATTACCTGTGACTTGAATGGGTTGAGAGTTAACACCTAAGTTGAGCACACCTTTGACCTGCAAAAACGGTGCTTGGAGACTATATGAGGCTAAAGAGAGTGAATCATGCTTTTTTTGGTATCCCTGCTGACCAGGTAATACAAATGGCCCGGAAAGGTTATTTTTTAATGAGAGTGAAAACGTGTCCGTCGCTACATCTAATACTCCAGGAAATGGAGTCGTCCCCGGTGCGCGCCAGTTCCAATTATCAATCCACATTTTAAACGGTTTTAATTCTAAGCCGGCTTGACCAATTCCGCCCCGCGCAATCCGCTGTTCACGCCAGACTTCATTCTTTGAAGAGATCACCACATAAGCAAGATAAAGCTGAGGACTAAGCCATCCATTAGCATCTCGAGCTTCGTTAGCGAGACGAAAATAACTCCACTGGATCCCATATTGCTGCCCATGTTCATCACTGACATTCGCAAAGTAATGCCACCACTCATGTTCAAAACCTTGATGAAAATTGAAATCTTGAGGAAGTCGTACCGGGCGATTAGGAAGCACGAACTCGAACGGGTGCTCCTTCGATATTGATGATGTATCCATTTGCTTAGAAGCTGTTTCAGAAACGGCATATTCTGAAATCGTTTGCTGTGCCTGCCAATACTGGTGCCACGAATAGAGGCTGAACAATACAGCAAGCAACAAAGAGCACAAAAGTACGAGGTATCGTTTCATCATTTATAACGCGTCTCTAAATGAGCTAATCGGTGGCCTTCTGACCAAACGAATAACCGGGATTGCGCCTGCGCACATCAAGGTCACCATCGCCCATGCTGCCGTTTTCAAATACTCCCCGGGGATCAACTGCAGTTGGATTGTCCAACCAAAGGATTGTTTAATCACGATGTCCACCACAAGACGAGCGAGTGCAAGCCCTAACGGCATTGCAATCACGAGCGCTATCGCCCCAAAAACACACAACTGCAAGCTGCCAATCACCACCAGCTCTTTACCAGAAACACCCAAACAACGCAGTAGCGAAACATGTCGCTGGCGGGAAACCTCTCCGGCTAACGTAGCAAAGAAAATACCACACACGGCAATCAACAAAGTAATACGCCCGAGCGTATCGGCGATGGCAAAGGTTCGGTCAAACACCCGCATCGCTTGAGTGTGGATGTGATTGTTATCAAAAATCCGCTCAGGGCCCAACCTAAATACCGATTCTAGTCGCTTCTTTAATCCTTGGTCATTCACACCTTCGTGCAAAACCACTCCTAGCGCCACATTTCCCGTACTGGCAAACGCAAATAACCAATTTTGGTGTGACAATAAGACTTGGTGGTAAGGGTTACCATAATCGTAATACACCCCCACGACTTGCCACTTTTGGCCCAAAGGCTCAGAAAGGTCAATAAAATCACCAGGCTTAATGCCTAATTTAAGCGCCATGGATTCACTGATCATCAAACTCTTTGAATGGTGTAAATCATACCAATAGTTAGGAACAGCGAGTTTAACCGTCAACGAGTCTAACTCACCATCGGAGATACCCGTGCTGACCACTTGCAATGCACCTTTGTCAGTGGCGAAATCTTTTTCCCAACGCCACCAAACATCATTGACCTCAGGCTGCGCTTTCAACCAACTGCTCATTCTTGATGCCGAACTGTTGGTAGGATAGACATAAATATCGGCCGCTAAACGTTGGTTTAACCATTTTTCAGTAGTGTCTCTAAAGCTACCAACCATGGTTTCAATGCCAATATTCGCCGCCATAGCAATCATAAATGCCATAGTTGCGACACCGCGATAGCTCATACTGGCCGCTGCATCGGCAAAGAACCAACGCGCTTTTACCCAAGCGAGTGAATAGGAAAAACTGTTGAAGAGCGTCCAAATAAGATAAGGCGTAAACAGCGCAACACTGAGTAACATCAACGCAATAATTGCAAAACCAGAAAGTTGCGTTTGTGGAACTTGATACACGGCAATCGCCGCGACAGTCAATGCGCAAGCAACAAGGGCTTGCAGGCGAAATTCTGTGCCAGCAAATCGAAGCAAAGAGAGACGAGCCGAAAGACGAATAGGCTGCGATTTTAGCAACCGGACGAGGGGCCAAGCGCACGCCGCAAATGCACCAATCAACGCCATGGCTAAACTGTAACTACTCCACTGCCAATTCCAGCTAATCGATAAACCGACATTAGCATCATACAAGTCACCCAAACTGGCTGAAACCGCTGGGATAAGTTGATTGGCCAATAATAACCCCAATCCGTTACCGCATATCCAGCTAAGCAGGACCATGCCAAACAACTCAATCACCAATGCTTGGGTAAGCTGCCAGCCAGAAACGCCCGCTTGCCGTAATAACCCGACTAAAGGTTGGCGCTGGATTAAAGATAAAGACATGGCTTGGTAGAATATGAATAGCCCGACCAAAAATGCCAACATACCCATTGCATTGAGATTGAGATGAAAAGCACGCGTGAGTGATTCCAGCTCAGTGCGAGAACTACGGACTAGCGTCAAACCATTAGGTAAATTATCTTTTAGTCTTTTCAGTTTCTCTGGCGGCATATCACCACAAGCAATAACAGATAAGCCCGAACTTTTCTTGAGCATTCGCACCAAGGATAGATCCGCAATAACGCGTGTGCCGTTGATGAGATCTTGTTGATCGATCTGAATAGGACCTAACTTTGATTCATCATCAAGCACGATAAAATCACCCGTTTGCCAACCTTGGAGACGAGCGAGATCAACACTCACCAAAATAGGATACGGCGGATTCATCAATGATAATGTCGAAAATTCCGATAAAGGAAGGCCGCTATTAGTTGGCAACATCGCGACGGGATCAAGCCCAATCAGCGAAATATCCGTGCCATTTTTTGTCGTCAAACGATGGTTTTCAAAAGGAGCGCACTGAGAAAATCCATCACGGCGCAACTGAATATAGAAACCTTGGGGGATTTTATTGGCAATATGCTTGGAACGAATACGATAAGGTAATGGATTAGAAAACAGCTTTTCGCCATGTTCATAACTTTGACGAGCATGCTGGTTGATGGCCGTCACTCCCACCAACAATGAAACGCCAAGCGTTAAACCCAGCCATACTAGGATGATTTGTAAAGGATAACGCCGATAATGACCAAGTAGCGCCTTAACTACGGGCCATAACATGCAACAACCCTCCTTGTAAACGTACGCGACCATCCATATGCTGCGCGACTTTTTCACTGTGCGTCACCAATAATAACGTGCAATCCAACTGGCGAGTTAAGGTCGTCAATAAACGCATCACCGCCTCGGCATTACGTTCATCAAGACTACCGGTTGGTTCATCTGCTAATAAAATCTTAGGCTCCATGTACAAGGAGCGCGCGATCGCAGCACGCTGCTGCTGCCCACCAGAAACCTCTTCAGGGTATCGGCCTAGCAACGGCATTAAATCAAGCGAAGAAAGAATTTGACGCAGTAAACCTTGGTCTTCCGGCATTCCTTTCAACTGACGACAAAAGCGAATATTATCCGCGAGATTGAGGGTGGGAAGAAGATTAAACTGCTGAAATATATGACCAATGTTATTTCGGCGATAAGCGGTACGCTTATTTTCTGACGTGTCATGCATGGCAAAACTTGGAAACCAAATTTCGCCAGAATCGACAATATCTAATCCGGCAATAAGGTTGAGTAATGTACTCTTACCCGAACCACTTTCACCCATCAATGCGATTTGGTCGCCTCGGTTTAATGTTAACTCTGCCCCCTGTAGCACGGGATGAAATTCATCGCCATCTAGATAGCCTTTACACAGGTTGGTCAGCTGTAACATCAAATCGCTCGCAATCGACTAAAATTGGATTGTGAATCTACACTAATTCTCCTGCAGTAGAAAGCATTTTGGATACCGGATCACATTATGTGCATCAAATTGCACCAGCTAACTGCGTTGTGTCTAATTTTCAATCAAATTTCGCATCCACTTCTTGCTTTTCATTCGATAAAGAGAACCGCCCCATTTAATCAACTCTTCAACGAGAAACAATAAATAGATGGCTTCAGGCTTAGCCCCAAGCACAATCGCACAAAATGCGGCTAACGGAATACCGATCAGCCACTGCGCGACTAAATCTTGATAAAGACAAAACTTTACGTCACCGCCAGCTCGCAACACGCCAACAATCACCGTCATTGGAATGGAACGTAAAATGATGCCAAGGCTCAGTATCACGATAAACTCTTCAGATAAAGCACGGGTTTCATCCGTCAAGGCGGTGAAAGAGTTCAGGATAGGGATCTGCACCACATACAAAGCGGCAGCGACAACCACGCCCACAAGAAGGCTGATGATAGTTAAGCCCAAGGCTTGATAATAAACGGCATCGTACTGCTTAGCGCCAAGTTGGTTACCGACTAAAACCGCAGCCGCATTCGACATCCCAATCAGTAAACTCAATGAAATTGATTCTACTGGCGTCATCACCGATAACGCAGCTAAGCCTTGCACACCACTCTGCCCCATGATGGCATGATAGACAAATAAACCGCCTGCCCATGCTAGGAAATTAAAGGTAGTTGGCAACGAAAGCTTCAAAAAACGAGAAATGGTAGGCCATTCAATGATGGCTCGGATATCGTCAATTCCAAACGCTAACAGATGTTTCTTGGCATAGAGGTAACCGTATAAACACGCGACTTCAATAAAACCACTGAGCACGGTAGCAATCGCCGCACCTTCGATTCCCATTGCGGGAAAACCCAATTTGCCGAAAATCAGCACCCAGTTTAAAAACACGTTTGAAACAATACCAATACCGCTAAAAAACGTGCTGAGCCCCGGTTTATGCATCGCTCGCAGCCCTACCGCCATACTACTGACGCAAGCTACAGCAAACATACTGAGTGAGGTAATAATCAAATATTGGCTACCTAGCGCATTAACGGTCTCGGAATCCGTGGTTAGTGCCATGATTTGACTTGGAAACAGTAAAAATAGTGCCACCGTCATTACAGCAAATAGGTTAGCGACTAACCACGTAAGTGCCGTACTTTCTCGCACGCCCTGTTTGTTTCCTGCGCCCCAATACTGAGCTGTTAACAGTGCGCCTCCGGTTGTCACGCCCACTAGCATGATGGTGGTGACAAAAGTTGCTCTAGCGGCAACGCCTACCGCAGCAATTTCAGCCTCACCTAATTGCCCTAGCATCAAAACATCCACTAGACCACGGCTAGAAAACATAATACTTTGCAAGGTGATCGGCAGAGCGATAGCCATTAAGCGACGGAAAAAATCGCCTCTTGTATGTAACACGATTTGCGAAAAAACAGACAACCGATCACCTCAAATTCAACACATTGATAGCACAGGAAAAATGAAGTCGCTATTATACGTCTGTGAGCATAATCTAACCATCTTATTTGAAGGGACCGTCATGAAAAAAGTGTTAGTACTCGGCGCATCAGGCTATGTCGGCTCACAACTGCTACCTTTGCTATTAGCGCAAGGTTTTCAAGTAACGGCCGCAGCTAGGCACATTGACTACTTAACCTCACGTGCCATATCTCATCCCAACCTTACCTTGCGTTATTTAGACCTTACCGATAAAGAGGCGACACTTGCGCTTATCCCACAATTTGAACTGGTTTATTTTTTAGTGCACGGTATGGCGCAAGGACATGATTTCGTCGACTATGAATTGTCGTTAGCGGAAAACGTTAAACAAGCCCTTGAGGTTAGCCAGGTCAAACACCTGATCTACTTAAGTGCGATTCAGCCACAAACCGGAAACTCAGAGCACCTCAAAGCACGGAAAATGACCGGCGATCTACTTAGGAAAAGTCCTGTACCAGTGACCGAATTAAGAGCCGGTGTCATTCTTGGACCGGGATCAGCCGCATTTGAAATCATGCGTGATTTTGTTTACAACTTACCGATGCTCATCACTCCCAAATGGGTTGATTCCAAAGCAAATCCGATAGCGCTGGAAAACCTCAATCATTATCTACTTGAATTAGCCAATGAGCAGCCCGTTGCACACCAATTATTTGAAGTCGGTGGGCCTGACACCCTCTCCTACCGCGAACAATTTGCCATTATTTGTCAGGCAACGCAGAAACCTTTTCGGTTATGGTCTACCCCACTATTAACCCCCAAAATGGCTTCTTACTGGCTAGGTCTTGTCACCTCCGTCCCTTCTAATATTGGCAGAGCACTACTTGCCGGTTTAGATCATGATTACATTGCCGACTCACAAGCCATTGAAGCACGCTATCCTCAAAGACTGATCTCATATCGTGACGTTGTCACCAAAATAATCGAGCATGAAGGTGAATTTACACGCTCGCAGGTGTGGGGATTTGATCCAAGTGCCCTACAGCGTTGGCAACCCGGTTTTGGCTACTATCCTAAACAGGCAGGAGCAACGATTCAGACCAGCGCTTCTGCTGAGGCTTTATGGGATGTTATCCGAACCATAGGCAGCCGCCAAGAAGGCTATTTTTTTGCCAATGCACTATGGCGTACACGCGAATGGCTCGATCTTTTATTCGGTGGTGGCAAACCTGTGCGCCGCTCCCCTTGTGGCCCGGAACTGCAAGTTGGCGATTTTATTGATTCGTGGAAAGTGATCCGCTGCCAACCTCAACAGTTTTTGTCTCTTCTTTTTGGGATGAAAGGCCCAGGATTAGGGCGATTGGAATTTACCATTAAAGATCTAGGCGAAACGCGAGAACTCAATGTGACCGCATGGTGGCACCCCAAAGGATTCTTAGGGTTACTTTACTGGTTCGCGATGATGCCTGCCCACCTTTTTATTTTTAATGGCATGGTCAAAGCCATCGTCAAAAAGGCACAAAAAAAGAGCTAGCGAAATCGCTAGCTCTGCAACTTATTGGGTTTCAATTCCATACTAATCAATAGGAAAGCCTAATGGAATTTCAGCCAATTGCACGCCATGGTTGCTTGGGTATATCAAATACTCACCATGATATTTCACATTCGACTTATAATCGGTACGTTTATGCACCATAAAGCCAGCACTGCTGGCCTTTTCGACGAAATCAGCATGATGGCCCCGTACAAACCAGTTCATCGGCTTCACGAGCAGTTCACCATCAAAGCATGATTCACACTGATTTGCGCACAAAGCCAATGAGTTTTGCCCATCGGTAAAAAGCTGTAATTTGCCTTCATTCACCAATGGATCACATGTTGTCACTTCCCAGTGAGCCGCTTCCATGAATTCCAAAAACGCGTCAATTTTCTTATCGGTAATGATGTTATCCGCCTCTTGCGCAAAAAACTGACCGTAAAATGCTGAGATGCGTTTGAAGATAAACAGTAATTCAGATTGGTTGCCTTTCGAACGTCCAGCTTTCTGCCAACGATTTAAATCATCCACCACACAGCGATGGAATCGTTGTGCTTTCAATGCCTTACTTACCCAATGCACCAAAAAGTGATTATTAGCTAAAGGCGCATTCACCAGCTTATTCGCTTGGTGTTCTGCTGTTAACTCTTGCAGCGCTGTATTCACTACACGTTGAATTTCGAGGTAATACTCTGACATTACGCCTTTCTTCCTAATGTCCAATAAAAAAGAGATGAAAGTACCGAGCACGCCGTCATGACCACAATCATCGGCCACTCAACATCACTAGGCATCATCGCGACAATCGCTGCAACCACTGAGCCTGTGCCAAAACGCAACGTTCCAGCCAGTGAAGAAGCGGTACCCGCCATTTTCGGATAACCACTTAACAATAATCCCATTGAATTACTGCCTATCGTTGACAATGTACCAATAAAAAGCACCACAAAAGGCACAATACCCCATAAACCAAGGTTGAGTAACCACGCGATAAATAGCCCGATACCTGCGCACAACTGAATCAATAAACCAAAGCGTAGCATGGCGTGGGAACCGACTCGTTTCACCATTCGACCATTTAAACTGGTCATGATAATCATCGCGACAATATTGAGGCCAAACAGGTAACCAAATTGATCAGGATCGACTCCATAAATATCAATATAGACAAAAGAGCCTGCGGTCAAAAAGGCAAACATACCAGCGAACGAGAAAGCACCAGAAAAAACAAGCCCCATCGCGACTGGGTTACGGCTTAACTGCACATAGTTGCGAATGGTATTTCGAAAGCGCAGTGGTTGACGATTTTCTGCACTGAGTGTTTCTGGAATTTTCCAAACCACGAGAGCAATCACCACCGCGGCAAAAATAGCCAACACCCAAAATATCGAACGCCAACCAAACCAAATGGCCAAGTGTCCGCCAATCATCGGCGCAGCTAACGGGGCAACGGTCATCACTAAGGTGACAAAAGACATGGCGCGAGCAAAATCTTCGCGATCAAACATATCACGCACCACCGCTTGAATAACCACAGCCGCCGCTGCTCCAGCAAAACCTTGCGCAGCGCGAACATACGTTAACGCTTCAATACCTTGCGTAGTCGCACTCACAGTGGCAGCAATACCAAACAGTAATACGCCGATCAGCAGCACTGGGCGACGGCCATAACTGTCGGCCAGCGGGCCATGCAATAGTTGGCCTATCGCAAAACCAGCGGTATAAGCGGTCAGCGTCATTTGTACCGCTCCAGCACTCACACCGAGATCTTTAGCAATCGCTGGCATGGCTGGCAGATACATATCAATCGCCAGCGGCGTTAATGCGCCAATCGCGCCTAATACTAAGAAGAGTAAAAAACTAATGTGCGGCGTATTATTCGCTGTAACAGGTTGAGATGAAGTCATAGTTCTCCAGATAAATAAGGAATGAAGTTGCAGTAAAGCTAGGCCTTTCAAGCCCCAATAGAAGCCACTTCTTGGTCAGTCAAATAACGGTATTCACCGGGCTCTAGTGCCTCATCTAGCACAATATGACCAATGCGCTCACGGTGAAGGCCAACCACTTTATTGCCTAAAGCAGCAAACATGCGTTTAACTTGATGGTATTTGCCTTCATGAATGGTCAGTAAACATTCATTCTCACCGACGACTTCCAATTGCGCAGGCAAGGTTGGCTCACGCTCATTACGCAGTTCAATACCCGTTAAGAATTGTTCGACATAATTCGCTTCAATAGGGTCTGCAAGCCAGACACGGTAGGTTTTGTCGCATTTGTGTTTTGGCGAGGTAATGCGATGAGACCATTGACCGTCATCGGTGATCAGAACCAAACCTGTGGTATCGACATCCAAACGTCCTGCAAAATGCAAGTCTTGAACATTCACTTCATCGAGCAAAATAAATGCCGTATGATTGAAGCCGTCTTCATGTGAGCAAACGTAACCAGCGGGTTTGTGTAACATGATATAGCGCGGACCATGCAAGATTAACTCACGGCCTTGCCACTCCACCTCACACTCCTGCGTCACCTGCAATGAACCACTTTTCTGCGTCTTACCATTTACTGTGACATCACCACTTTTGATGATCTTGGTGGCTTCTTTACGTGTCGCACCTAACGCATCACACAAAAATTTATCTAACCGCATGATTACCTCATCTAAATCAAGTCAGGTATTATACGCAGCTAAAATGAAATAGTTGATCTATTTCACTGTTTTTATCCAGCGTTCAACAAGAGAAAACGCGAGTTATGTACACACTTCGTCCTTATCAATCGGACTCGGTCAAAGCCGTGATCCACTATTTTCGTCATCACACTACGCCCGCCGTAATTGTACTACCGACGGGGGCAGGAAAAAGTTTGGTTATTGCTGAGCTGGCAAGGCTTGCCAAAGGACGAGTCTTAGTACTAGCGCACGTGAAAGAACTGGTAGAGCAAAACCATGCCAAATATGAGGGCTACGGTTTGCAAGGCGCGGTATTTGCGGCAGGTTTAGGACGAAAAGAGACAGATCAACAGGTCGTCTTTGCTTCGGTACAATCCGTGGTGCGCAATTTAGATGCCTTTAAAAATCAATTTTCATTACTGGTGATTGATGAATGCCACCGCGTACCGGATGAGAAAAGTAGTAGCTATCAAAAGGTGATCACCCATTTAAGCGAGCTCAACCCAGGGATTAAAGTGTTGGGGTTAACCGCTACGCCTTATCGTTTAGGCATGGGCTGGATTTATCAATACCATACTCGTGGCCAAGTGCGCAGTGAGGAGCCTCGCTTCTTCCGTGACTGTATTTTTGAGCTACCGATCCGTTATCTGCTTGATGAAGCTTTTTTAACGCCAGCGCGAATGGTTGATGCCCCCGTGCTCAGTTACGATTTTTCGCAGCTAAAACCCGCCAATACTGGGCGCTACAAAGAAGCCGAACTCGACATGGTGATTGAGCAATCGAAACGTGCCACACCACAGATTGTTCAACAAATCATCCAACTAGCACAGCAAAAACAGGGAGTAATGATCTTTGCGGCCACCGTTCGCCACGCCCAAGAAATTGTGCAATTACTGCCCAATAACGAAACTGCCATCGTCATTGGTGACACGCCGCCCCCTGAGCGCGACACCATCATCAAGCAGTTTAAACAGCGCCAAATCAAATTCTTAGTTAACGTGTCGGTATTAACCACAGGTTTTGATGCTCCGCATGTTGATCTGATTGCGATTTTACGCCCCACCGAGTCCATCAGTTTATATCAGCAAATTGTCGGACGTGGGCTACGCTTATCCGCAGGAAAAACCGAATGTTTGGTATTGGATTATGCGGGCAATAACTATGATCTTTATCAACCAGAAGTCGGTGAGCCAAAGCCCGATCCCAACAGTGAAATTATTACCATTCCCTGTCCGGCCTGCGGTTTTAATAACAACTTTTGGGGTAAACTCGATGCCGCTGGTTTTTTGCTTGAACACTATGGTCGACGTTGCCAAGGCTATTTTACAGACGAAGAAAGTGGCGAACGAGAACACTGTGGTTACCGTTTTAGAGCAAAATATTGCGGTGAGTGTGGGGCTGACAACGATATCGCCGCACGTATCTGCCATGAATGTGACGCAACACTGGTTGACCCTGATAAAAAGCTCAAAGAAGCACTCAACCTCAAAGATGCATTGGTTTTTGAATGTATCGAAATGGATTTGAATGTACATAAAGATGCAAGTGGAAAAGCGCAACTGCGCGTTACCTATCGTGGTGAGAACGATGCACAAGTCCACGAATTTTGGCCACTAACCACCAAGAAACAGAAACAGGTGTTCCACGACCAATTTGTGCGACCACACCTAGCCGATAAGCATCGCCCTTTTGATCAATCTTCACCAAGCAAAGTGGTGGCTCATCAACACCGTTTTCGTCCACCACAATTTGTCATTGCGCGAAAAGTGGGACGATTTTGGAAAATGCGCGATAAGATCTTTGAAGATGAGCTACAAAACCGATGATTCACTTTCTATTCATGTAAGGTCATTTATACTCTGTTCATCTTATTTACAGGGGGCGCAACATGTTGTTCAAAAAGGGTAAAGCTTTCGCACACTTACTGCTGCTCTCATCATTATCCTTACCCACTTTAGCTGCGAGCAGTGATGTACACGATTGGGTTCAAGACACTTATAAGCCAGGAACCAAGGTAGAGATTGATGAGGATCAAGACGAGGTCTACGCGGCAGTTCAAAAAGGTTTAATTCATCCATTGTCTGAGCTTTATGCCACGATAGATAAAGAACTCAATGGCCGAGTTATCAAGGTAGAGTTAGATGAAGATGATGGTGAATGGGTCTACGAATTAAAACTGATGCATGACAACCGAGTTATCCGCGTAGAATATAATGCAAGCACATTAGAACTAATGGCTATTCGTGGCAGGAACCTACGCGACATCATCAAAAAATAGAGAATAACCATGAAAATATTGGTAGTCGAAGACGATCCTCGTCTTGGGGAACAAATTGTAGAAGCGCTTGAACAGACCGGCTGGGTGCCTGAATTATCACAAGATGGCATTGATGCACTCTATCGCGCTACATCAGAAGAGTGGGATGTGATTGTGCTCGACCTCGGTTTACCCAAGCTCGATGGGCTCACCGTATTGAAAGGCATTCGAGATGAAAACATTAATACGCCTATTGTGATCCTCAGTGCAAGAGACGGTTTGACTCAACGAGTCGAGGGCTTAAATGCAGGAGCGGATGATTACCTCACCAAACCATTTGAGATGGTGGAATTAACCGCTCGTATCCGCGCACAACTGCGCCGAGCATCAGGTAACGCTTCCCCTGTGATGCAAATCGGTGACTTAAGCCTTGATACTCGAACCTCTAAAGTGATGTGGCAAGGTCAAGCGGTGAGCTTGACGGCACTGGAATACAAAGTGGTTGCCTACTTCATGCACAATGCCGACAAAGTCATTTCACGGACTGAACTGGTGGTACACATCTACAAACAAGATTTCGATAGAGACTCCAACACCATCGAAGTGTTTATTGGCCGCATCCGTAAAAAAATCAATAACAACATTATCAAAACCGTGAGAGGACTGGGATACCAGCTTAATGCAAAATAAAACCTCGGCCTTAAAGCGCCTCAGTTTAAAAAGTCGTTTACTGCTCGCGGCAACGTTTTGGTTAGGTACCATGATTTTAGCGGCGGGAATTGGCATTCCCACACTGATCAAAGACTACCTAGTCAATGATGTGCAAAGTCAGCTACGCTTAGCGATGGATGAAATCACGGCGAACTTGGAAGCGACACCGCAAGGAAATCTAGTACTGTCGTCGCGCCTTTCAGACCCTCGTTTTAGCCAACCCTACAGCGGCCTTTATTGGACGGCCTCAAGCCATGATCAATCGCTTCGTTCTCGCTCATTGTGGGATAAGCGCCTTATCAGCGAAAAACATGGCTTGAAAAGCATCGTCAAAGGCGCAAGAGATGAAAAACTGATCGTCATTGAACAAATCATCTACTTACCAGATTTCCCTTCTCCTATCACCATTACCATCGGTCTTGATGAAGCGCCATTACAAGACACTTTAAACAGCGTAATTAGCCAATTGTGGATGATACTAGGTCTGCTCTTCAGTGGTGTATTGGTGCTGATTGGCTTGCAAGTCAGTTGGTCATTACGGCCGTTAGGGAAAATGCAAAAAGAGCTGGCCGCATTGCGCAAAGGTCAACAAGCCAGTCTCAGTGACGAGTACCCAAAAGAAGTCTTTCCGTTAGTCAATGATTTGAATGCACTGTTATTCCACTATCAAGAATTGCTTGAACGTGCACGTAATCATGCAGGCAATCTCTCTCACGCTTTAAAAACGCCGATTTCTGTACTGCGCAATGAGATCGATCATCTTGATTTCGCACAACAGCAGAAACTCAGAACACCGATTGAACAGTTACAAAAGCAGATTGACTACCATCTAGGCCGCGCGCGCATGGCTGGCTCAATGAATATTCTTGCGGTAAAAGCCAATCCAAGCGAACGGGTAGATGCTATTTCTATGGCATTTGACAAAATTTACGCACAGCGTGAAATCACGTTAGTTAATGAGTTGGATTCTGATCTAGAGGTTGCCGTTGACCCAACCGATCTCGACGAGATGCTCGGCAACCTACTGGAAAATAGCTACAAATGGGCAGCTTCTTTGGTTCGAGTTCACGCAAAAAATCGAGAAGAAGGCTGGGTAGAAATCCACATTGAAGACGATGGCCCAGGTATTGCTGAGCAAGATCTGGCTAAAGCGGTACAACGTGGCGTGCGCTTAGACGAAACAACCTCTGGATCTGGGCTTGGGTTGAATATTGTCAGTGAAATGGCGCACAGTTATCGCGGTACGCTAACCCTATCGACTAGCACCATGGGGGGGTTAAAAGCGGTGCTGACTTTTCGTCCGGTTTAATGGACGAAATCGAACTCGACATTAAGCAATAAAGACTGTCACGGTCCTTCGTAACACTGCAATAAATCGATGCTGCAAGGGATTTTCTATTGCCCCATCTTAGATAGAGTGCTAGTATCCGCGCTCGTTTTGTTAGTAATCATTGATTCACTATCAAAGCTATACCACATCAGCAAGGTCGCATTGCAGATGTGAAGTTTATTTTTACTAATTTGAGTGTAAAAACTATGAAATTCGAAGCAGTAGTACGTACTGAACTAGGTAAAGGTGCGAGCCGCCGCCTACGTCACGCGGGCCAATTCCCAGCAGTTGTTTACGGTGGTGAAGCAGCACCAGTTGCTATCGCACTGGATCATTCTGACGTGATCAACCAAATGGACAAACCAGAATTCTACGAAGCAATTACTCTAGTAATTGATGGCGCAGAAGTAAAAGTTAAGCCACAAGACGTTCAACGTCACGTGTTCAAGCCAAAAGTTGAGCACATGGACTTCATCCGCATCTAATTTCCTACCAAGGAATTAGTTGGATAAAATCCAACCTTTTGCATAAAGATGATCGGCCTTACCATCCGAGAAATCTAAAAATTCGAAACCCCGATAGCTACCAACTATCGGGGTTTCACCGTTTTATAAGACCGTGAAGACCGTGTTATAACGGAAAGTCATTCAAACAAGAACATGGCTATTATGATCATCACGATTTCCCTCCCCTCATTGATTCATCGGCTTGGTGGAGAAAATGCGAAAAAAGCAAAAATGCTGGCGAGAGAATATCAGTGCGACCTGAAACGAATACGACGTTCCAGAAATTGGCAAATCAGTGGTGAGATAACGCAACTTGAATTATTGGCAAATCGGCTCAGAGAACTTGATTCACTGGCCATGCAATTTTTAATAACGAGACTCAAAGACAAACTGGCAGAATATCAGGAACAGCTTGAACCCAAATCAGCCAAGTTGGTAAGGCTTGTTAAACAAAACCCATCAATCACTCTCGCCGAACTTATGCACATCACGCACTGCACAATCGCAGAAGCACGCACCGCTCGTTTCAACGCAGACAGTTTTTGATTTAAGCAGAACGTAAAGACGAGAAGTAAGACGGGTATCTTTGGCGAATATAACGCTGTTCTTCAACCATGTGCTTAAAAGCAGGACCATTGGATAGTTGAACCACGACTTCATCTTGTTGAAAGCGCAGTACTTGACCTGCAATTTTGACTGTATTGTTGCTGCGTAGCTGCACCGTACCAGACATCGATAGACCACAATATAAGGTAGTCACTCTCGGCATTGAAATACGAATGCCTTGCTCTGATATTTCACAGACATGGAATAGCTGATCATCAATTTTTACGGTAGGTCTTGCCCGCTTTGGATACTTTAAGCGGTAATATTGCCGTTTCTGTACAAAATCTGCATTGTCCATGGCGTCTATGCATCCTTTATCAAGGTTAATTACTTCTGCGTCATCATGATGCTACGCAAGTGTTGAGAGTCTACCATTTATTATCGGCTTCTGAAGTAAAAACATAATAGAAAGATAGGCAACCGCTATGAATCACCAATTCATCTCATTTGTGAACTCAAATACAATTGGTCAATAATGTAGGAAATTTATCACTGATCACGATAAACGTGAGATAAATCACTCTAAATCCTATATAGTGCACGGCTAAAATTAAGAACTGTAGGCTGTCTGCTTAAGGAACCCGTTAAATGTCATTTTCATCTCAAGGTTTTGCTCCTGAACTTGTTAAAGCGCTTACTGAATGCGGCTATGAAAAACTTACCCCCATTCAGCGACAAGCCATTCCCGAGGCTCGTAAAGGGCATGATATTTTTGCAACGGCGCAAACTGGCACAGGCAAAACCGCAGCATTCGCACTGCCCGTTATTCAACATCTGTTAGATAGCGGCAAGCAACCTTCGCCTAAAACAGCGCGAGGCTTAATTTTGGCACCCACGCGTGAATTAGTGGCGCAAATTGCCCAGAACATTAAAGACTACGTCAAGTACACCAAACTCAGTGTCGCTGCTGTTTACGGTGGAAATAAAATGTCTTCTCAAGTTCGTCAGCTTGAAATGGGTGTGGACATTTTGGTCGCGACCCCTGGCCGACTAGAAGAGCATTTAAGTGAAGGTAATGTTTCACTCGCCAACCTTGAGTTTTTGGTTTTCGACGAAGCAGATCGAATTTTAGATATGGGATTCATCAATCCCGTGCGTAAAATCATGCTGGAAGTAGAAACCTCACCGCAAATCATGATGTTCTCAGCCACTACATCCACTCAGCTTAACCAACTGGCGGGCGATATTTTACGCAAACCCAAACGCATTAATGCTGATCGTGCCAATACCACGGCCGCAACAGTGGCGCATGTGGTTTACCCTGTCGATCAAGAGCGTAAAACGGAACTGCTGTCTGAACTGATTGGCCGCAAAAATTGGCAACAAGTCTTAGTGTTTGTGAACTATAAAGAGACGGCTAATGAAGTGGTTAAAGAGCTGAAACTGGATGGCATCAAGGCCGTGCTGTGTCATGGCGATAAAGCACAAAGTTCACGTCGACGCGCTCTTGAAGAATTTAAAGAAGGCAAAGTGCGTGTCATGGTTGCGACCGATGTGGCTGCACGTGGTTTAGATATCGTCGACCTGCCACACGTGGTTAACTATGACATGCCATTTCTCGCCGAAGATTATGTACACCGCATAGGTCGTACTGGTCGTGCTGGCAAACAGGGACATGCTGTCTCATTTGTCAGCCGCGAAGAAGAGTTGACTGTTGTTCAGGTTGAAAACCTTATCCAGCAACGCATCCGCCGTGTTGAGCAGCCAGGTTATGAACCTAAACAGCGTGATGCCTACATTGAAAAACTTCACACAAAAGCGGCGTACAAAGATCGCCAAGGCCGTCGTAACAACCCAAATGACGAAAAGCCGGATCAAGCCTCCGCAGAACGTCGTTTGAACATGATGAATCGACTAAAAAATCGTAAGAAGTAAGTCATAACAACGAAAGAGCTGCAGCAATGCGGCTTTTTCCATCTCTGTGCATCCTATCTATGCTTCATCATCCCAAACGGTCATCTTTATTGGTTTCAATCCGTAAGTAACACTGTCGTCAATTGCACAGCAAAGTGAAATAGTGAAGATTGTAATTAATGTGTATGCTAGAGCTCTTGTCTCTCAACACGGATTGATTAATGAGCAGTACTTTACTTCTGGCATTTATACCAACATTCTTTTTTGTTTCGATTACTCCAGGTATGTGCATGACATTGGCACTGAGTCTTGGGATGAGTATTGGTTATCGCCGAACTTTATGGATGATGATGGGAGAGATCGTCGGTGTGGCGTTCGTTTCCATCGCAGCCGTTTTGGGGATGGCTTCGATTATGCTCAATTACCCTTGGCTCTTTACCGGATTCAAAACCATCGGTGCCATCTATCTTGGCTATATAGGCATTCAGATGTGGCGTTCAAAAGGCAAGCTCGCCCTCAGTAGCGACTCACAGGTCACTCCCCATAACAAAGACTGGGATCTTGTCATGCAAGGTTTTGTGACCGCGATTGCTAACCCTAAAGGCTGGGCGTTTATGATCTCCCTACTTCCGCCTTTTATTAATAGTGAAGCACCACTTGCACCTCAACTATTACTGCTGGTGTCCATTATTATGGTCTCAGAATTTGTCTGTATGACACTTTACGCAACAGGTGGCAAGGGGTTAAAACGAGCTCTAGGGCATTCAAAAAATGTGCGTCTAATGAACCGTATTTCAGGCTCATTGATGATAGGTGTTGGATTCTGGTTATTGATGAGTTAGTCGTTAAAGTAGTAGGCTCTGACTTTTGGCCAGAGCCTTAACCGTTAATTTAAAACTTTAGCTAATCTAAAACATTAACATTCAATGCCTTGAGCAATACAATATCTCGATTGATACGCTGTTTTTCAGCATCAGAAGCTTGGCTACTTTGCAAAATACGCGCATTGATCGCCTCTTCAGCCGCGGCCTTATTGGTAAAAAGTAGTGCTTTAACATTGATCGAGGCGATATTGCTATAACGCCCATCATCACTACTTGGTACATCAATTTGGCCACTATTAATTAGAGCTTTCACGATGGCACGTTCCGATTCATACCCTTGCAAACCTTCCAGCTTCCAACGTTGCATTGGTTTCCCTTCGTAGCGGCCTTGCTTTTCTTGGGTGAGATAGCGGATCGTTAGGTTTCTAATAGTTCCTTCCTCTTCGCCATATTCCGCTTCCGAGTCAAAAATAATCGGGAATGACCGCCCTTCAAGGCTACCCCCTTTCTGCGTCAAATGCCCCATTCGGTAACTATTCATACCCAACCGAATATCACTAGTATCATCAATCGGTTGTCCACCAGCAAAACGCAGATCTTTAATTCGCTTACCCGCAGGTTGAGTAAGATCAATGGTGTAAGTGACACCCGCAAAAAAATCATTGGTTGAGTATTTCGATGCGCGCCGCTTTGGATCAAAGCTATAAGTCACATCGCCTGGCGAGACGGAATTGAAATACCCAGCGGCCCATTCCATGTAGGTGCGCAGCTCTTTACCCGTCATTTGGTAAACCGTAATTTCACCACCAGCATATTGATAGTTAAACGCGATATCTTTTGCTTTGATTGGGCCAGTATCAAGTTGAGCTTGGTCATTATCAATTTGCAGTGCGATCACGTTTGCTTTTGGCGCGTAGAAAAAACTGGCTTCCTGAAACAGCGCACTGATGCCGGTATCTTGAATATGCACTTGAGGGATACCGCGAATTTCATCATCAGGAACCAAGTCGACTCCGTCAAGTATCGCAATTTCGCGATTGGCATTTTCTCGTAAGCGTTGATGATAAGGTGCGTACAGCGTTTCCATTTTCGAATCAGAATCAACACCTTTTATAGGGTAAGTGAAGCTGTCTTTATGAACGAGCGTGTATTTGCCATCCTTTTCTTCAAATTGGAAATCGATTCGAGATAAAACACGTCCATATTTGTCAGGCTCGGTAATGATGACACCGTTTACCATCGCTTTATCAATTTTAGTGTGCATGTGGCCAGCAACAATGGCATCGATTTCTGGGTTAGCATTGGCAATATCAGATACGCCCGTATCTTTGATGTCGTTTTCGTTATCCAGCCCCATGTGCGCAACCAAAACGATCGCATCGACATCATTTTTTATCTGCCCAATCACTTTTTTCACTTCAAGTGTTGGGTTAGTGAAGCTCATGCCTTCAAGGCGATTAGTGCCTTCAGCAAACACTTGTGTCATCGGAGTATCCATTCCAATGATACCGATCTTGACGCCATTTTTTTCAATAATTGTTGCGGCGGGTAAGAATGGATTGCCATCGGGCCTCTGAATATTCCCGGCTAACGCTCGGCCTTTAAATTGAGTCAGGGAGCGATTTAATACCGATAAACCAAAATCAAACTCATGGTTACCCAGCACCCAAACATCGTAGTTCATCTCATTAAAACCGAGCATCATAGGGTCTACGGCTTCATGCTTAAACGTTTCAACAAAGTTTCCCTGAATCGTATCTCCCGCATCCACTAAAATAACGTTTTTATCTTGCTCTCGTATCTGTTTAACCTTGGTGGCGATTTGACTTAGGCTCCCCTGCATATTCAGTTTGTCAGCAGCATAATCCCATGGCATAAAATGCCCGTGAATATCGGAAGTACCAAGAATGGTAACTTGATGAATATCGCCATCAGCAGCGAAAGAAGAAGCGGCAATAGAAGCAAGTATTGCGCTAGTAACAATTTTTAGTTTCATAACATACTCATACGTATAAACAGGCTTTCATTAAAACAGAGTGGATATTATTGATTTTATAAATATGTTTATGTGATGGGGTCGCTAATTTGGTTGCAACACTGAAAAGCAATCACAAAATTTCGAGATCGATCTCTCTTTAAATAGATTCTATGGCTTAAAGAGCTTTAATCGAGCCAAATCAGGCGGTTAATTTTTAATCATAAAATTGAGCAAATTTTAAGCAGATCTTTGATTGACGCTGTACTGGATCGCTTCTATTTTTTCTATTGGTTACCACAACAATGGAGGTTATAGAAATGAAACGCGCAAGTTCCACTTATCGATTACAACTGATAAAAGATGTTGTAACGCGGCACCAACGTACAGATCCAATGGCGAACTATATTCAACAGCTTCTGACAGAAAAACCCAACATGGAACAACCCGATGTGAATAAACGTTTTCACGGTAATCATTTTGATGAACATGCTGGTGGTTGGGTCAGTGATTTTTGGGGAATGAAGTAATTGATTAAAACAGATCGCGCTGCGGGTTCGTTTCTGGCTCGGAATCTGCTTTGTTTTGCGCTTGTTGTTTCTGTTTTTTCCGCTTATAGCGCTGTTGGCATAATTTTATGACATGCAGTTGCTGCGCAGCAGTCATTGAGAGCCAGTTAAAACGCTCTTCCCTTTTACGCATACAGCCTTGGCAATAACCTTTGTCATCAACTGAACATACACCGATACAAGGGCTCAGCACTTTAAAAAATTCGAGTTGCTCCATGGTTACTCAATTATTTTTCCAATTTAATGTCCGCCACATAAGAGTAACGTGTGTCACTTCCTGATTGCAAACTGTGACGCATATAAAACAATCACCTTATACTGACAAAAACAGTACTCAATTTTATATACTGTGCGCGTTTTCCAAATTCTGGGGTCTAATACGATGAAGTTTAGTTCAAAAAAATGGCTAGCCGCAATTTCGCTACCTGTATTGGTGAGTGCCTGTGCAAGTAATGGTGATGTAGAAAGCATTACCGCTCAAGATTTGCAGCATCACAATTGGCAACTGGTGCAAATTGATGGCAAGGACGTGGTCAATAATGACAAACAAAAAGCACCGCGATTAGAAATCGGCGAAAAGATGATGGCTAGCGGTAACGCAGGTTGCAATAACTTTTTTGGGCAAGCCGAGCTAAAAGACAACCAATTCCGCATCGAAAAAATGGGCATGACCATGATGATGTGTATCGGTGATGTCATGGATACCGAGCAGGCGTTTTCTCAAACATTGTCAGATTGGAGCGAGATCAATCTGACTAAAGATAGCCTAACGCTTAAAAATGAGGTTCACACGCTCACCTTTACTTTACGTGATTGGGTAAATTAATTTCAGTCATTCTTCTCATGGCAGTCTTCTCCATCAGGCTGCCATTTCCGTAGACCACCTCACACATCATTCACCTATCTGCGACTTCTGCTTTTTCTCACCAATTCAGATCTTTTGTTTTTTTTCGTTCATAATGAATGAACATGGAAATATCTCCGGTCTATTCACTAAGTCACTGAATAAAGCGATCTTTAAGGATAATTATGAAAAAGCTCATCACCTTTCTCTTAACAGGTGCGTTTGCGTTTTACGCGTCGGCGCAAACTTGGCAACAAACCTCAGATGCAGCCAAAGGGCAAACTGTTTACTTTCACGCGTGGGGAGGAAGCCAAGAGATTAATGAGTACATCCGCTGGGCAGGCAACGAACTTCAAGATCGCTACGGTATCGAGTTAAAGCAGGTGAAAGTGACCGATATTGCCGAGACAACAACGCGGCTTATTGCAGAAAAGGCGGCCGCTAAAAATAATAATGGCAGTGTCGATCTAGTATGGATTAATGGTGAAAACTTTAAGTCGATGAAAAATAATGGCTTACTGTATGGGCCATTCACAGAGCGTTTACCTAACTGGCAATATGTTGATTCCTCACTGCCGATCGATCAAGATTTTTCAGAGCCGACTCTTGGCCTTGAAGCGCCTTGGGGTGTAGGACAACTGGTGTTTATTTACGATCAGGAAAAGCTCAATAACCCACCCCGTTCATTTTCAGAAATGTTGAGCTACGCAAAGGCGTTTCCGAATCGTGTTAGTTACCCTCGTCCTCCTGAGTTTCATGGCACCAGTTTCCTTAAAGCCTTATTGATTGAACTAACAGAGGACGATGTTGCACTGTCTAAGCCTGTGGATGAACAAAATTTTGCCATAGTGACAGCGCCTCTTTGGCGCTATCTTGATGAATTTCATCCTGTGGCCTGGCGTCAAGGCAAGCAGTTTCCCAGCGGCTCTGCTCAAATGCTGCAATTGCTTGATGATGGTCAGCTTGATCTTTCCATCAACTTTAACCCCAATGCTGTTTTTTCCGCTCAAGCAAATGGAACGCTCGCGGCCTCTACCCGCTCCTACGCGTTTGAAACAGGGGCTCTTTCTAACATTCATTTTCTAGCCATTCCCTGGAATGCGAGTGCCAAAGAAGGCGCATTGATTGCGATTAATTTCTTACTCAGTCCGGAAGCACAATCTCGTAAAGGTGATCTTTCCATTTGGGGAGATCCATCGGTATTACAAAATGAGTTCTTAAGTGGCAGCGCCAAGAAAACTCAGCTATTTAAATCAATCGCCGAGCCACATCCAAGCTGGCAAACGGCGCTTGAAGCCGAATGGCAACAACGCTACGGCCACTAAAGAGACTGAGATAAAGCCCGATGTTTAGAGCAAGCTATTTGCTGATTATTGTCATCTGTATTGCCCCAGTTGTTCCCGGCCTACTTGGGGTCATACTCTCCTCATTGGGCTATATTCCTCCCGTTGGCTTGCACCACTTTTCTCTAGATGGCTACATCGCCATTTTACAATGGTCGGGAGTCGGGCAATCTCTACTACTTAGCATAGGTTCTGCGTTAATCAGTACCTATCTCGCCGCGGCGATCTGCTTTGCTATATTGCAATCATTGTGGCACAGCCTTTACTGGTCAAAAGTAGAGAACGCTTTGTCACCGCTACTGGCTATGCCTCACGTCGCTTTTGCCATTGGTTTTGCTTTTTTATTCTCGCCAAGCGGCATGATGGATCGCCTTTTGTATCATCTATTTGGAACCTCATTCATGGGAGATGGCGCTTCGCTTTTAGTGCGCAACCCTTACGCAGTCGGGTTAACCTTAGCGTTAGCACTTAAAGAAGTTCCTTTTTTACTGCTGATGAGCATCCCAATTTTGCAGCAATTAAACATTGATAAACTGCAACAAGCAGCGGCTTCGCTGGGTTATTCTCAACCCCAACTATGGCTAAAAGTGATCTTCCCACAGTGGTTAAACAAATTGCGGTTTGCCCTCTTTGCCGTGATTGCCTACGGTGTATCCGTTGTCGATTTGGCACTCATTTTAGGCCCCAATAATCCACCAACGTTTGCAGTATTGGTATGGCAGTGGTTTAGTGACCCTAACTTAGCCTTAATTCCTCGCGCCGCCGCTGGCGCCGTTCTGTTGTTTATACTTGCCAGCGCCATGTTATTGATCGTTCTCTTCATCGAAAAGTGTTTCACGCAACACTACAAACGCTGGCAATACTCAGGGCGCTATGCGCTTTCCTTGCCAGGAAAATCACTGTTTTTATTCATCATTACCTTATCTCTGCTGATGTTGCCTTTAATGGTGGTTTGGAGTTTTGCACAACGTTGGCGCTTTCCAGACTTATGGCCCTGCCAGTTCAGTACCCGTTTTTGGGACAACGAATGGTTGAATATCGCACCAACCATTTATCAAAGCGTACAATTAGCGCTATTCAGCACTGTGATTGCGCTGGTGTTATCTCTACTCGCTCATGAGTATAAGCTCAAATATCAGCGCCATTTACCCAGTTATTTGATCGCCTTGCCAATGCTCATTCCTCAGCTTTCACTGTTATTTGGCATGCAGATCGCCACACTCTTTTTAGCCAGCGATCAGTATTGGCTTTGGGTTACATGGTCACATGTATTCTTCGCCTTTCCTTTTGTCTACCTTGCGTTGGATGGCCCGTGGCAAAGCTACAATCAAAACCTGACTAAAGCAGCGTTAAGTTTAGGAAAAACGCCGTGGCAAGTATTTTGGCAAATTAAAACGCCGCAACTCTTGCCAGCCATCGTTTACGCGGCAGCGGTTGGAATGAGTGTGAGCTTAGCGCAATATTTGCCGACTTTGATGCTCGGCGCAGGAAGGATCGCTACTATTACTACCGAAGCCGTTGCGCTCTCGAGTGGCTTTGACCGCAGAGTCACCGCTATCTATGCCATTTGGCAAGCCCTACTGCCTTTAATTTTTTTCACCTTGGCGATTGTGATCAGCCGCCTACAAACTCATCGCCGTACCATGAACCCTATTGTTAAAAAAACTGCCCGTAAGGAAGCCATTACTCATGACGTTCTGCCTCGAAAACCTCGCCATCCATAAACAAAATGGTGAAGCTCTCTTATCGGATTTAAATATCACCATCTCCCCTGGTGAAATTGTTAGCTTAATGGGGCCGAGCGGCTGTGGAAAATCAACGCTACTTAATGTAATTGCGGGTCATTTGGGGAGGGATTTTAGCTTCCAAGGCAGAGTCATACTGGACGGTGTCGACATCACTTTGCGGCCTGCACATCAGCGGCAAGTCGGTATTTTATTTCAAGATGATCTGCTCTTCCCACATCTGACGGTTTGGCAAAATTTGGCTTTTGCCTTGCCCAACTCGGTAAAAGGCCATGAACGGCAGTCTCAAGCAGAAAAAGCATTACAGAAAATTTCTCTCGAACATCTTGCCAATGCTTACCCAGAACAGATATCTGGGGGGCAGCGAGCACGTATTAGCTTGGCTCGCATGCTACTGGCTCAACCTAAACTGGCACTATTGGATGAACCATTTAGTAAGTTAGATAAAGCACTGCGGATCCAATTTAGGGATTGGGTCTTCAATCAACTGGTCGCCGAAGGCATTCCGACCTTGATGGTCACGCACGATAAAGACGATGTTCCGCCTAACAGCCGCATTTTAACCTGCTCATGGGAGAGCGCACATGCTTGATCGATTTAGTGTCAAAATCATTCGTTGGCCACTAGAGAAAACAGCTCAAGGGCTTCATCGCTTAGGCATTACAGCGAACCAAACGACACTCTGGGGTTTTGCTTTAGGTTGCTGTGCACTTCCTGCACTTGCTTTCTCGCAGTACACGCTGGCATTAATTTTCATCATACTAAACCGAATAGCGGATGGTCTTGATGGTGCGTTGGCAAGAATTCAAGGGGTCAGCGATGCGGGAGGATTTCTCGATATCAGTTTAGATTTTCTGTTTTACTCGCTCATTCCGTTTGGTTTTGTGCTGGCTTCACCTGAGCACAATGCGGTAGCTGGTGCCTTTTTGATCTTTTCTTTTATCGGTACGGGAAGCAGCTTTCTTGCCTTCGCCGTGATGGCCAGCAAGCGAAACATCCACAGCCCTATCTACAAGCATAAATCGCTGTATTACATGTCAGGCTTGACTGAGGGTACAGAAACGATTGCTTGTTTCGTCCTGTTTTGTCTTTTTCCTCAACATTTTGCCTTAATAGCTTATCTATTCGGCGGCGCATGCTGGTTCACCACCATTACCCGCATTTATTCTGGATTTCAAACACTCTCTAACACTCACTCACGTCAAGAATACAACCATGATTAACGCTATTACTTTTGGCTTCGAACTACGGCTTCAAATCCAGATAATGTAATACATTGGGTAATCGTATAACTCTTCGAAATTCTCATCAATTGAACCAGTGGCATGCTAAACTGCGCACTTACTAACGCAGTGGCATAACGATGCCTAAGGTTGCATTTATGACTTTGACCAGATCCGTTAAAATAGCGATCTTACTCTTTCTGATCCCGACTCTTATTTTTTCGTTAGCCATCCCGATATTAATCAATCCATTGACACGCTATGTGCTGGAAAACAAACTCGATACCGTCAATCTTTACTTGGCCAATAGAGCTCAGAGCTTAAATGATATGATTTTAGATCAAGTCGCTCAGATAAATTATGAATGCCAAGCAAGCGATATGTCATTAATTCGTGATTCCAAGTACTACAACCGATTTATTAGAATGATCGCGGTTGCCAACAAAGACGGGCGTAGCTGCTCGACTGTCGGTTTCCCATTACAACTTTCGGATGAGTTGAAAGCCTATAACCTATCTTCAGGGTTTTACATGTCCACTACTCCCGCACTTTTTGATACAGAAAAAGAGCTACTTATTTATTATCAAAAAGAAGGTAATCGAATTTTTTGAATATTAGACAGTAGCTGGCAAGAAGAGATATTAAAAGGTGATTGTATAAATTGCTTTTTATTAAATTTTCATTATTTATCGCCTAGTTTAAATGGATTGAGAATGAGTCGAGGCAATAAAGAGATCGCTTACCAAGACCACATCGCAACCATTAGTTACACCATAAAAGAGTTTGATATTCAAGAAACACTCTCTGCTGGTAAAGAATTCAACCAATATCTTCACTACCAATTAATACATTGGGGTTATCCCATTGCGCTGGCAATTGGCATCTTATTATCTATTTTTTATTTAAAGTTCAGAAATTATAGAAACTCAATTCAAGGATTAATTTTTAAAGGCATTAAAGATAAACAATTCATCCCTTACTACCAAGCCATTCTTGATAGCCGAGAAGAGAGAGTCGTTGGCTATGAGATCTTAGTTCGTTGGTGCAAAGGCAAGGAGATGGTTCCACCAAATGAGTTCGTTGGTCCGGCGGAAACATCCGGTTTAATCATCCAGATAACGAATCAAATCATAAGAAAAGTAATTGATGATTTAGAACAATTCGACGTGCAGCAATGGGTGAGTATCAATATCGTGCCAGCCCACATTGAAAGTGGTGGCTTAGCAGAAACACTAAAAGAACTCAATTGGCCGACCACCAAACAGATTCATTTTGAAATAACAGAAAGAACGCCATTTATTAATATTGAAAATGCAGGTAGGGCACTATCTCATCTTATGGCAAAAGGCTATAAGTTCAAAATTGATGATTTTGGGACAGGCTACGGTGGTTACTCATATATACAAAATCTTGGTATTTCTTGTATTAAAATAGACAAGATGTTTATTGATACGATTGGAACTGACGATTTAAAAATAAAGGTACTCAATTCCATTATTCTCTCAGCACAAGAAGCTAATATTGAAATTATTGCTGAAGGCGTTGAACGCGGAGACCAAGTTGATTATCTTGCTACTCGTGCTGTGTATCTTATACAAGGATTCATCTATTCTAAACCCTCATCGATTGAACATATTTTGGAAAATTAATAATTCCTGAAGTCGAGAGCAATCACACCATAACCAACTTTATTATGGCGTGATCTTACCTAGTCTCCATTCTACTTAGGAGAAAATCAGTGCTTTCAGGCTGGCTTGCGGATCAATATCTTCAAACTCTGGTGGGTTTTCTAGGCGAGCTTGAAAAGTAAGTGATGGCGCTTCCACCTTCATCCCTTCGATTAAAAAGTCGCAGGTTACGGCTGGTGAATTAACGCATGCAAGCACTTCGCCGCCTTGTTCTAACAACTCTGGTAAACGGCGTAAGATACGTTGATAATCTTTAGTCAGCGCAAAGCTGCCTTTTTGAAACGAAGGAGGATCAATAATAATCAGATCATATGGCCCTGATTTTTTGATTTTTCCCCAAGACTTGAAAATATCATGTCCAAGAAACTTCACTGAATTGAGATTGTGGCCATTCAATTGATGGTTTTCACGGCCTTTAGCCAGTGATGCTTTGGCCATATCGACATTCACAACTTGGTCAGCACCACCAGCAATAGCTGCTACTGAAAAACCGCAAGTATAGGCAAATAGATTCAGTACATTTTTATGTTTAGCGTGAGATGAAACCCACTCACGGCCGTAGCGCATATCCAAAAACAGCCCGAAATTCTGGTTACGCCCAATGCTCAATTGGTACTTTAAGCCATTTTCGACCACCACAGGGAAAGGCTCTAATTCTCCCCATACTGTTTCTGAAGGCGCGCCATCGGCATATCGATGCTGAAGTAAAACACAACGACCTTGCTTTTCTAGCCATAACGGACGGGTTGTTAGGTGCGACAAACCCGCTTTTAACTCCGCGAGAAAATCTTCTTCGACATTTTTAAATAAGTTGACGACTAACTGCCCTTGCAACCAGTCACAGGTGAGCTGTTCTAGACCTGGCCACTGACGACCTCGGCCATGAAATAAGCGGCGAATTTCACCTGTATTGCAGGAGAGCTGCTGCTCAATATGGGTAAAAAAGTGAGAAAGCGCTGAGCGTTGCATTGTTTGTTCTGTCATTTGTTTACTTTCGGCCAAACTAGATTCCAAGGTGTTAACCAAGATTCAATCCCTTGGCTAACAATGTCTGAGTTCCATTTCTGCCCCATCGCTACTTGATTGCGTGGGTCGCAGATAAATTGATACCACAGATCCTGATAGCAAAAACGTAACGCAAAAGCGTGTAGATAGCCTCTATCAGAATCATCATGAGAATGATAAATCGGGTCACCGACAATCGCAGAGCCGAGTGATTTCAAAGCAACCCTAATTTGGTGGGTTTTTCCGGTAAAAGGTTTACATAAAAAGAGACGTTCACCCGGCTCAGCAGAACAGGAAAAAAACTGCGTTACTGCAGGGTTATTTTGTGTCACTACTAACTTCCATGACGAACGTCGAGAGCGTTCCATATCACCGCTTATCAAGCCCTGTTTCTTTTTAGGCTTTTTACTGCCAATGGCAAGATAGAATTTCTCGACTTCCCTTGCTGCAAAGTTTTTAGACAACTCACTGGCCGCAGCTTGGTGGCGGGCAAGCAATAAAATGCCGGACGTCATTTTATCCAACCGATGAACTAAGTAGAGCTGGCCATCACCTGAAACCTTACCCACTTCTTGCAGAAGCATCGTATCCCCGTCATCTTTGTGTACAGAAACATTGGGATGCTTGTTGATGATGAGAAAATCGTTGTGAGTATAAAGAATATCAAACATGTGAATCACTAACTGCAGAATAGGCGGCTGAGTATAGCGTTAAACAACACAGATACCAATAAATGCAAGGTTCAAGGCCATAGGATGATAAAAAGGCTCTCGGATGAGAGCCTTAGGAATGCGCTAAATTAATGAATAAGCAAAGACCATTAAAATCGCCACGGGGCAAACAAAACGCACGTACCATGGCCAAATTTTCCAGAATAGGCTTTGTGCAATGTCTGGGTTACCTTGTTTGATCTCATCAAGCAATTTATTACGATGCCAAACCCAACCCACCACAATAGCCCAAACCACACCTAATAAAGGTTGCATATAGACGGTCGAGACGTTAGCCACTAGGTTAAATAACGCCCCAAAGTTAAGGGAAATGATGATACTCAGCAGCGCAATGGCTCCACCGATCATCCATGTTGCTTGGCTACGAGTCATTTTTAGTTCATCTTGCGCGCAAGATACTGGTACTTCTAGCATAGAAATTGAAGAAGTTAGCGCTGCGATAACCATCAAAATAAAGAAACCAAAGCCGAGCAACACCCCTGCACTGCCCATATTATCAAACATCGCAGGCAGCACGGTGAAGACTAAATCGCCCGAACTCATCAAGTTGCCTGCATCATCAAAAATTTCGACACCATGATTTTTAGCCACAAACATTGCTGGGAGAATCAAAAGGCCAGCGGCAAACGCCACTCCCGTATCAATCGCCGCGACTTGCGCCGCTGTTTTTGGCAAATTAACATCTTTCTTAAGATATGAGCCATAAACGATCATCGCTCCAACACCTAAAGAGAGAGAGAAGAAAGCTTGCCCCATTGCGTCTACTAATAAACTGGGAGTGATGTGCGCAATATCAGGGATCAAATACATCTTCAATCCTTCCATTGCCCCATCTTGGGTAAAGATATAAGCAATCATGGCGCCGAATAGAATAAAAAGCACTGGCATCAAACGGGTAGACCATTTTTCAATGCCGTCCGCGACACCTTTTCGCACAACATAAATAGTGAGCAAAGAAAATGCGAGAGCCAGTAAAACATTGCGTAAGCCGCTAAAATTCACTAACCAATCGGCCGCCGTCTGTAAACCCAACAGGCCTAATATAGGGGATGCCGCAAAACCCATAAGCCATCCGGCAAGAATGGAGTAAAAACTGAGGATCATCGATGAGGCAATCATCGCGATAATGCCAAACAGTGCCGCCGCCGCACGATTTTTGGTCCAGATACTTCTTAAAGAAGCGATGGGGTTAGATTGTCCATGTCGCCCGATCGTCAATTCCGCAACCAGCATCGGAAACGCCAGCAAGAATACCATTGTCAAATAAATCACTAAAAATGCCGCGCCACCATTACTTGCCGCTTTGGTCGGAAAACCCCACACATTCCCTAGGCCAACCGCAGAACCTGCAGCCGCCATAATAAAACCAAGTCTCGATGAGAAATGACCTCTTGAACTACTTGCCATAAACTATTTACCAATGTTGTGTTTGTTAGGCAGTGCTAAAAGTGAGTGTAAACTTTTAATTACACAAGTTATAATTTTTAGTCGCACTGTGATGGTGGCAAGTAAAACAGTTTGAGATTAAAATTGGAAGTCCGAACGATATAAATTATGGATTAGACCGTAGTTTTATAGTTCAATTGTTGCTTTTTTATCCTCAGATCATTTTTTTAAACTGCTATGATCACTTTAGTAACACGATTCATCTGTTACTATTTTCATATTATTCACGCGATAAACTTCCTTACTTTTCCCTTTCCCTTTACTATCGTGACTTATTCTATCGACAAGATTAATGGCATGGACAAGGTTTACCACGTTCTTACTTTAGCAGGCATCGCACTCTATTGGTTTTTGGTCGCCGCAGTCACGCTACGCGTTGTATTGAAACGCCGAGCGGTGAGTGTTTCTCTGGCTTGGCTGATGGTGATTTATATCATTCCGATTGTGGGAGTGATCTGCTACTTTCTTTTTGGTGAGCTAAATTTAGGGCGCAAGCGTGCAGAGCGTGCGAAGGAAATGTTTGCTCCATTTGGTGATTGGTTTAGACAGCTTAACGATTGCCAGGCTCATGCCCCTGAGGGAATGGGTGCTCAAATTTATAAAATTGATGAACTGTGTAACCACCGTATGGGGATTCCGGCCTTAAGTGGTAATACGTTATCACTGCAAACCTCCCCTAACGAAATTCTGCATTCCATCATTGCCGACATCGAACAAGCTCACACTAGCATCCAAATGGTATTTTATATTTGGCACCCAGGTGGATTGGCGGATTCGGTTGCGTCGGCTCTGATCCAAGCGGCCAAACGGGATGTGCACGTTAAGCTGCTGCTTGATTCCGCAGGGAGCCCCCGCTTTTTCAAAAGTCATTGGTATACCATGATGAAAGACGCAGGAGTTGAAGTCGTCCAAGCGTTAGAAGTGAGCCCGTGGCGGATGTTCTTACGCCGCTTAGACCTACGCCAACATCGTAAAATCATTGTTATCGACGATAAAATTGCCTACACAGGATCGATGAATTTGGTTGACCCGGCCTATTTCAAACAAAACTCTGGTGTGGGTCAATGGGTCGATATTATGGTTCGTATTACTGGGCCTGCGGTCAATGTGCTGTCCGCAGTACATTGCTGGGACTGGGAGGTGGAAACAGGAACACGCATGTTGCCAGCACAACCAGAATGCACAATTGGTCCGGATCAGCCCCATCATCCTGTACAGGTTGTCCCTTCAGGCCCTGGTATGCCAGAAAACTTAATCTCCCAAGTGTTAACACTGGCGATTAATCAGTCAAACCAATCCGTTAGGATCACTACCCCTTACTTTGTGCCTAGTGCAGACCTATTAGCAACGCTAAAAATGACCGCTCAGCGCGGTATCAATGTTGAGATCATTATTCCACATAAAAATGACTCATTGATGGTCAAATGGGCATCTCGCGCATTCTATGGTGAGCTACTGGAAGCAGGGGTGAAAATATACGAATTCTACGGTGGTTTGCTGCACACTAAATCCGTCGTGATCGATAACCAGTTCTGTCTTGTCGGTACAGTGAATATCGATATGCGCAGCCTATGGCTCAATTTTGAAGTCACGCTCGCGATTGAAGACCAATCTTTCACTCAGGAAATGAACTGGCTACAGCAACACTATATAGAACAATCTCACTTGGTTGAGCTACCAATATGGGAGCAACGCCCGTTGTATCATAGGTTTTTTGAACGATTGTTCTATCTGTTTAACCCTCTGCTGTAAACTTTTTATTTGACTGGGGTTGCCAAGCTAGGCAACTCCATGTTTTAAATAACGAACTCTCTCCCAGACAAGGATTTCGGATGTCAGAAGGTAAAAAAACACTGTTGGTCAATGCGGGTCGTAGTAAAAAGTGGACCAATGGCGTTGTCAACCCACCTATTCAGCGCGCCTCTACCGTTGTGTTTGATAGTGTGGCTGAAAAAAATCATGCCACTGTCAATCGGGCTAATAAAACACTCTTTTATGGACGCCGTGGTACTCATACGCACTTTGCGTTCCAAGAAGCAATGGTGGAAATTGAAGGTGGTGTCGGTTGCGCGCTTTTCCCTTGCGGTGCGGCCGCCATTGCCAATAGTATTCTTTCCTTTGTGCAAACGGGTGACCATATCCTGATGGTCGACACTTGCTATGAACCTACTCGTGATTTTTGTGAAAAAATCATGAAGAAAATGGGCATAGAAACGACCTACTACCCACCGACCATAGGTGAAGGGATCCGTACTTTGATCCAACCCAATACCAAAGTGTTGTTCACTGAATCACCCGGTTCGATCACGATGGAAGTGCAAGATATCCCAACCTTAGCGCAGGTTGCACATGAACATGACATCATTGTCATGCTGGATAACACTTGGGCGGCGGGCGTGAACTTTTCACCTTTTGAACATGGTGTTGATATTTCGATCCAAGCGGCGACAAAATACATTGTTGGCCACTCAGACGTGATGTTAGGAACAGCGATTGCCAATGAAAAATGCTGGGATCAATTGCGAGAGCAAAGCTATTTAATGGGGCAATGTGTCTCACCTGATGACGCTTATTTAGGGCTACGAGGGCTAAGAACGTTAGATGTTCGCTTACGTCAGCATGCTCAAAATAGCTTAACCATTGCGCACTGGTTAGCAGAGCAACCTGAAGTGGATCATGTTCGCCATCCTGCGCTAGAGACTTGTCCTGGACATGAGTTTTATCAGCGTGATTTCACTGGTGGTAACGGGCTGTTTTCATTTGTATTAAAGAGCAGTGATACAAAAGCTACGACGACTTTGCTCGATGGCATGCAACATTTTAGTATGGGCTTTTCATGGGGTGGATTTGAAAGCTTGATTTTAGCTAATGAACCCAAAAGCTTTGATAATTTAAGAACCGTCGCACACCCGCACTTTGCAGGTACACTGATTCGAGTACATATTGGTCTTGAAGATGTAGACGATCTGATCGCTGATCTAAAAGCGGGATTAGAACGCTACAGTGCACAGCTTGCTCTGCGTGCATAATATGAGCGGAAGACCAAAAGGCCGCTGAATCTTAAGCGGCCTTTTGCATATTAGGTTACCCTGAAAAATTAACGCTTGGGGCAATCAGCCAAATGATCGTTCACCATACCCACCGCCTGCATAAAAGCATAACAAATCGTTTCACCAATAAACTTGAAGCCTTTTTTCTTTAGAAATTGGCTCATCGCCTTAGACGTGGGCGTCGATGTAGGGATATCACTCATCTGCTGCCAATGATTGAGCACTGGTTGACCATCCACAAACTGCCACAATGCTTTGGATAAGGAACCATACTCTTGCTGCAACAGTAAAGCCGCTCGTGCATTGGAATAGACAGAGGCAATTTTGCCTTTGTGCTTCACCACATCGAAATGTTCGATAATATAAGGTGCCCGCGTTTCGTCGTACTGAGCAAGTTTTTCAAGATCATAGCCGTCAAAGGCTAAGCGATAACCTTCGCGCTTTTTCAAAATCGTAATCCAGCTCAGCCCAGCTTGCGCACCTTCTAACGTCAAAAATTCGAACAACTTGACATCATCGTAAACGGGAATGCCCCACTCATTATCGTGATAATCGCGCTCTAAAGGGTGATTCATCGCCCATGCACAAGTCATTTCTGTATGATGCTTCATTTTTTGTTTCCTTACCCTTACCTTCATTTGCGGTGTCAGTTGAACAATGACACTGCAAATCTACGTGCCTAGCTTTACTTTTTAAAGCTGATTAAACTCACGATTGACTTTAAATGCTTCAGAGGTGACATAAGCCTCCATTTTACGGATTTTCTGATCCACTCGAGTTAAATCTTGATCCAATGTCGCCAGCAAAGCTTCGGCGGTTTGTCCTTGCTCCCAAGGCTTATTCTTCAATGTATGTTCGCGTTGGGCTTTTAGCGTTTCAACATACTGAGTAGGCTGCTTTTCTAACATCAGCATCAAAGCCATATAAGCTAAAAGCACTAAAAAACCGCCACCGAGTAGTGCCGCCGAGATGACCAATATACGCACCAACCAAACTTCTAACCCAAGATAGTTAGCAAGCCCAGCGCATACGCCAGCTATTTTACCGTTGACCGGATCTTTATAGAGCTCGCGGCTAGCCATGATTTTGTCTCCAAGTCGATGATTCAGCATCTAAAATGCGTTCAAGGGTTTCAACCCGGCTTTGCAGTTTTTCCGCTTTTGCAGATAACGCTTTAATCCGCTCTAAATCCTCTTGCGACAATGAGTTGCTACTATGTCGCTTACCTCTGTAATGTAAAAAGAGCCAGATCGGTGCAACAAAAATCAAAAAGACAATCAGTGGACCTGCGATAAAAAATGATGACATGTATGCCACTCCTCGTTATTGGTTTTTGTCCATTTGCTGTTTCAGTTTTGCTAGCTCTTGTTCAATTTCATCTTGCGCTTGCAGTTCAGCAAATTCTTGGTCGAGTGACTTAGCGTTACCAGACATAGCGTAGAGATCGGCTTCAGCTTCAAGTTCATCGACTTTACGCGAGTACTGTTCAAACTTCGCCATCGCTTCATCAGTACGGCTAGTATGCAAATGACGTTGCACATCACGACGGTTGTGCGCGGTTTGGCTACGAAGTGCCAAAGCTTGTTGCTTGACCCGTGTTTCGGCAATTTTGGCCTCTAGCTTACCGATTTCACCTGTCAATTTATCGATAGTTTCTTCTACCAAGGTTTGTTCAGTGTGCAAACCTTTCATCATCTCTTGCAATTTCTTTTTTTCAATCAAGGCAGCGCGAGCGAGATCTTCGCGCTGCTTAGCGAGCGCCAAAGTCGCTTTTTGTTGCCAATCTTCAATATGAGAGACCATAGAATCGACTTTACGTGCGAGCTCTTTCTTATCCGCAATAGCTTTGGCCGAATTGGTGCGAACTTCCACCAAGGTGTCTTCCATCTCTTGGATGATTAAGCGGATCATCTTTTCAGGATCTTCCGCTTTATCTAACAGTGCACTTATGTTCGAGTTTACGATATCGGCAAAACGAGAAAAAATACCCATGTTCAATCTCCTGACTAGTTGTTCATGACGATGTAGTTATTGGTGAGCCATTTTGAATCGCTCAAAACGTTAAGACGAGAAGAGATAACCAAGTTTCATGCCATATATAAATCTATTGATAATCAATAAATTAGATAATATCTCATAGAATGAGATTACTGTGCTATGATGATTTTCGCCAAGAGTTGGTGAATTTAACCACCCTTTCAATCACAGTGTGGAGAGTGAACATGCAACAAAACTTACTGGGTGAAGCGCCTCAATTTTTATCGGTACTGGATAAAGTCTCTAAGCTTGCACCGATTGATAGGCCGGTATTAATTATTGGCGAGCGAGGAACGGGCAAAGAGTTAATCGCTCAGCGCTTGCACTATCTTTCCAAACGTTGGGACCAACCACTGGTTTCGTTAAACTGTTCAACCTTGAGTGAAGGATTAATGGACTCTGAGCTCTTTGGTCATGAATCAGGCTCGTTTACCGGAGCCAAAGGACGTCACCAAGGACGATTTGAACGGGCAGAAGGTGGAACTCTTTTTTTGGACGAGCTCGCCACCGCACCGCTTGCCGTACAAGAGAAACTGCTTCGAGTGATTGAATATGGACATTACGAACGTGTCGGCGGTAGCCAACGGCTTAATGCGAATGTCCGTATCGTCTGTGCAACCAATGCTAATCTTCCACAATTAGCTGAAATTGGAAAGTTTCGAGCTGACTTACTCGACCGACTGACCTTTGATGTGATCCAGCTTCCACCGCTAAGAGAGCGAAAAGAAGACATCATGCCACTTGCTGAGTATTACGCCATTAAGATGTGCCGTGAACTGAACTTAGCGCTCTTTGTCGGGTTTAGTACAGAAGCGGCAGAGCAGTTTCAACACTACTTGTGGCCGGGAAATGTGCGTGAACTTAAAAATGTCGTGGAGCGGGCTGTCTATCAACACGGAACGGCCTCTCATCCCATTGAAAACTTGGTTTTTAACCCTTTTGCTAATGAGTGGCACAAACCAGATGACCTTACTGGCAATCTCTCCACAGATCGCCATACTTACACCACTGGCTTTGAATTTCCTATGGATTACAAAACGTGGCAGGAGGATCAGGATAGACAACTACTGAGTGCCGCGCTCAATGCCAGTAAGTTTAATCAAAGACAAGCTGCAGAATTACTCGGCTTGAGCTACCACCAATTGAGAGGTATGGTGAGAAAATATCAACTCGTCGGCAGCAATGATGATTAACCCTAGGTTTAGATCAACAAAAAATGGTAGATTATCAGGATTTTGAGGCATAATGATTAGCTTTGTTTGCCCTACTTCTCACAGTTATTTCTCTTTATGAAAACATTGATACGATTCGCACTAGGAATATGCAGCTTTAGCCTACTGATAGGCTGTAGCGAACAAATTGACCATAGTAAAATTCGCCAGAGCGGATTCGTATATTGTGGTCACGGCAATCCCACCACTTTTAACCCACAATTGGTTGAGAGCGGCATTACGTCTGAAGCTCTCAGCCCACAGATTTACGACACGCTGTTGCAATTGGATTCAGAAACCTTACAACCGATACCAAGTCTGGCCACGAGTTGGACAGTGAATCCACAGGGTACAGAGTATACATTCAAGCTAAACGATGGCGTTCAATTTCAATCGACCGCTTGGTTTACACCGACTCGCGCTCTTAATGCCGATGATGTGGTCTTCAGCTTTCGCCGAATCATTGACCCAACCAACCCGTTTCATTACGTCAATAGTGGCGTCTACCCATGGTTTGCGGGTATTGATTTCAAAAACTTGCTGATCGATGTTCAAGCTCTGGATGAACTCACGGTTAAATTTACCCTCAGCCGTCCCGACAACTCCTTTTTATCCAATATCGCCACCAGTCACGCTGTCATACTCTCCTATGAGTATGCTAATCAATTAGTGATTGAAGATGAAAAAAGCATGATCGACAGCCATCCTGTTGGATCCGGACCATTTTATCTAGACGAATTTAAAGTGAATGACCTTATCCGCCTCCGTCGTCATGGCGCTTATTGGAATGGCGTGGCGAAGATGGAACAAGTCGTATTTGATGTCTCCAACCGAGGCACAGGGACACTCGCCAAACTACTACGCCATGAATGCGATGTGCTCAGCTCGCCTATTTCAAGCCAAATCCCTATTATCAAGCAGCAATCGGAAATAGAGCTTGATGCCAAGCCTGCGATGAACGTGTCTTATATTGCTGTGAATACCTCTCACCCTGCGCTCAGTGATGTTCGCGTGCGTAAAGCGCTTAATTTTGCGATCAACCGCCACAATATTTTGGACTCGGTCTATTACGGTACAGGAAGTATTGCTTATAACATTCTTCCCCCCTCCTCTTGGGCCTATCAAAAGGACAGTATTCAAATTCGCTATGATCGTAACTACGCGATCGCATTACTTAAAGAGGCTGGCTATTACGCCAACTTGGAATTGACGATGTCTGTTCCTGCAGAGTCTCATGCCTATAATCCAAGTCCACGTAAAACTGCCGAGTTAATTAACGCTAACCTTGCCGACATTGGTATTACATTGCATATCATCACGGAAGACCGCCTCGATCGTTCAAATTTGGCCCAGCACGTCAATGTTGATCTGATTTTAACGGGCTGGAATGGCGATACCGCAGACCCAGATAACTTTTTGCGTCCACTGCTCTCATGTAATTCAGATCGCTCAGGGCTCAATGCCTCGATGTGGTGCAATAGTGATTTCGATTTTCTACTCGATTTGGCCTTGGAAGTAGACAAGTCACGCTATCGCCTTAACTTATACAAACAAGCGCAAAATATCTTGAATGAAGAATTCCCTGTTATCCCATTGGCACACGGCATGCAATTTAAAGCGTACAGCAAAACATTAACGGGCTTTAAACTCAGCCCATTTAATGTACAACCATTCAATACGGTTGAGAGGATCGAATAGTGTTTTTATATACGGTACGCAGACTCAACTTATTTATTATCACGTTACTCATTTTGACTATGGTCGGGTTTGCGCTGCTGCGCTTAGATCCACAGTCGCCTCTAACTGCTCATGGATTTTGGTCAGGTTGGTCAACCTATTTAGGGCAACTACTGCAACTGAATTTTGGCGTCAATCACAGTGGTGTCCCGATTGTGGACGAACTGGCGATGGTCTTTCCAGCAACGCTGGAGTTATGCCTCATTGCTTTTACTCTCTCTTTGTTAATTGGTCTCCCTATTGGTACGCTCGCAGGAATGAAGCAAGGTAAATGGATTGATACCGTCATCTCCTTCACGTCAATGTCCGGCTATTCAGCACCGCTATTTTGGGTAGCTTTGCTAATGATCATGGTCTTTTCACTGCATTATGAGCTGTTTCCTGTTTCAGGACGTTATGATCTGCTCTACCAAGTGGAACACGTGACAGGTTTCGCTCTGATCGATGCTTTTTTCGCTGAAGGTAACTACCGTGCCCATGCTTTGCAAAGTGTTATTGAACATATGATTTTACCCTGCTTGGTACTGGCTCTAGCACCGACGACGCAAGTGGTGAGCCTGATGCGTTCTTCGGTGGCCGATGTAATGGCTCAAAACTATATACGCGCAGCTCGAATTAAGGGTTTAAGTGATTACGAAATTGTCACCGAGCATGTGCTGAGAAATGCAATTCCACCTATTATTCCTAAATTCGGGGTTCAGTTATCGAGTATGTTAACGTTGGCAATTATTACTGAATCCATCTTCAACTGGCCGGGAATCGGCCGTTGGCTGCTCGATGCATTATCTAACCAAGATTATGTCTCCATTCAAGCCAGCGTGATCGTAGTTGGTACGCTCGTTCTCACAGCAAACATTCTGTCTGATTTGATTGGCGCTATGGTTAACCCGCTGGTAAGAAAGGAATGGTATGCTAACAAATAACATTTATCAGGAAGAGCATATTCCGACTCAGTTTGAGCGGTTTTGGCGCAGCTATCGCAATAACAGTTTGGCGATGTTTGGCTTGTGGTGCTTAGGACTCATTGTGTTGATTACCCTCACCTCTCCTTGGATAGCCCCTCATGATCCGCAGTTGCAAACGAGCAACCTATTAATACCGCCTTCTTGGGATCCTGCGGGTACTGTCGAATTTTTCTTAGGTACCGACGATTTAGGCCGAGATATCTTGTCACGGTTGATTGATGGTACCCAATACACCTTCGCTGCCGCTATTTTAATCACCGCTATCGCGGCTGTGATCGGCTGTTTTATCGGCATTATGGCAGGCATGACCAAAGGATTACTGTCCAGTACATTGAACCACTTACTCGACACAGTCATGTCGATTCCATCATTGCTGCTTGCCATTATTTTTGTGGCACTGCTCGGTTTTGGCGAGTTCAATATTTTGCTTGCGATTGGTTTGGCACTCATCCCTCGCTTTGTTCGTTCGGTGTATATTGCCGTACACAACGAAGTAGAAAAAGACTATATCCTCGCCGCACGTTTAGATGGTGCCAATGACTTTTATCTGTTGTGGAACTCCATTTTACCCAATGTACTTGCTGTCATCGCCAACGAAATAACACTCGCGTTATCCATTGCCATCTTAGACATCACCGCTTTGGGCTTTCTTGGTTTGGGTGCTCAAGCACCAAGTACCGAATGGGGCACCATCTTAGGTGATTCAGTTGAGCTGATTTACCTCGCACCGTGGACAGTCACTCTCCCCGGTTTAGCGATTATGTTTACGGTGATCATCATCAACTTAGTCGGTGAAGGTGTACGACAAGCTCTGAATGCAGGGGTGGAATAATGCCATTATTAGATATTCGCCATCTCACCATCGAAATTGATACGCCACAAGGCATGGTAAAAGCCGTCGATCGCATGAGCTTAACCATGAACGAAGGCGAAATTCGCGGTTTGGTGGGAGAATCCGGATCAGGAAAAAGCTTGGTGGCTAAAGCCATCGTAGGAATATGCAAAGATAATTGGACCATCACCGCCGACCGCATGCGCTTAGGTAACATTGATCTACTTCAGCTGACGCCGCGCGAACGCCGGCGAGTGATTGCCCGCGACATCGCGATGATTTTTCAAGAACCGTCAACCTGCTTAGACCCTTCAGATGAAGTGGGAAAACAACTGATTGAATCTATTCCATCGCGCACATTTGAAGGCAAATGGTGGCAGCGTTTTACATGGCGTAAAAAACAAGCAATTGCCCTTTTACATAAAGTAGGAATCAAAGAGCACGCTCGCATCATGAGTAGCTACCCCTATGAGCTAACTGATGGTGAGTGTCAGAAAGTGATGATTGCGATGGCTATCGCAACCAAACCAAAAATTTTGATTGCTGATGAACCAACGAACGATTTGGACCCCATTACCCAATCACAGATATTGCGCCTGCTCAGCCGGATGAATCAGGTCAATAACACCACGATTCTATTGATTGGCCACGACTTAACCACCATTACCCAATGGGCTAACCGTATTACAGTGATGTACTGCGGTCAGTCTGTTGAGTCAGCCGATACCCAGAAAATATTGAGTGAACCCAAACACCCTTATACGGCCGCACTACTGAAAGCGATGCCTGATTTTAGTGATTGGATCCCGCATAAAGAAAAATTGCAATCCTTACCGGGTTCCATTCCACCCTTGCAACATTTACCGATTGGTTGCAGATTGGGGCCTCGCTGTCCCTATGCTCAGCGCCAATGCGTTGAAATACCGTATCCACAACGTATTAAAAATCATAAGTTTGCCTGTCATTTCCCACTCAATATGGAGCAACAGTCATGAGTGCATCATTATTAGAAGTGAACGGGTTAACTAAAGATTTCATTACTCGTTCAGGTCTATTTCGCAAGAAAATTCAGCATGCGGTCAAACCGGTCAGCTTTACGTTAGAAGCGGGGCAAACTATTGGTTTTATTGGCCAAAATGGTTCTGGTAAATCGACATTGGCACGAATGCTTGCGGGGATGGTTGAGCCCTCTGCTGGCGAGATACGCGTTAATGGAGAGTTATTGGAACACAAGGATTACTCCACGCGCTGTAAGCTGATTCGAATGATTTTTCAAGATCCGAACACATCGCTCAACCCAAGAATTCAAATTGGTCGTATTCTAGAAGGGCCGCTCAAAAGAAACACCAATATGCCACCTGAAGCTCGCATGAAGCGCGTGAAAGATACGCTATTGCGCGTTGGGTTATTGCCAGAGCACGCCTACTTCTACCCGCAAATGCTCGCCACCGGGCAAAAACAGCGGATTTGCTTGGCACGAGCACTGATTCTACAACCGTCGATCATTGTGGCTGATGAAGCATTAAACGGGTTAGACATGGCAATGCGATCACAGATGATTAACTTGTTTCTAGAACTGCAAGAAGAGATGGGTGTCTCGTTTGTGTATGTCTCTCAGCACCTTGGTATTGTAAAACACATTACAGACAAAATTATGGTGATGCACGAAGGCGAAGTAGTCGAATCGGGTGACACACAAGAAGTATTGTCTAATCCAACTCATCCCATCACTCAAAGAATGATTGAGAGCCACTTCAACAAAGCGCCCGAGGGCGTTCAGAATTCTGTGTCAGCTAATTTTGGCTAAATATCTAAGACGTCATCCAAGCGACCTTCAAAATGAATCGCCAGTTGAGACAATGTCATATTCCAATTCTGTATTGGCATTGTCCATTTCTTAGAAGCATTCAATATCCCAGCATACAGTAGCTTAAGCAAGCTATTTTCATTTGGGAACCCACCCTTAGTTTTGGTCAGTTTACGGAATTGGCGATGTACGGCTTCAATAGCATTTGTCGTGTAAATAGCCTTTCGGACGTATTCTGGATATTTGAAGTAAACCGATAAATTTGCCCATTTGTTCCGCCAGGAACGAATCACTATTGGGTATTGCTGTCCCCATTTGGCTTCCAAACGATCCAACTCCATCTCGGCCGCTTCGTAAGCGCGTCATAAACCCCACATTCTAATCAATCTCGGCACGCCATAAGATCAAATCTCCAACCTCAAGGAGATTTGAAATGGCAAAAAGACTCTCTCATCAAGAATGGCATACCCTATTCGATCAATACGAATCCAGTCATCTGTCTCAACGCGTGTTCTGTGAACAAAATGGGCTGAGCCTTTCAACCTTCCATGCCAAGCGACAGCAACTAAAGTTCATAGAGCAACCTAAGAGCAGTGGATTCGTTAAAGCTGAAGTCGTTGAAAAAACGACACGCTACCAGATGACTCAAACACCGATTGCCAACATGACACTATTGATTAATGACGTTGAACTCAGCATCCCCCAGGGAACACCTGCCTCGTATCTGGCAGAGTTAATCGGAGCACTGTCATGAAGAGAATGCTGAGTGCCCCTAATGTTTACCTGTATCGGGAGTTCGTGGATTTTAGAAAGTCCATTAATGGTCTGGCGGCGATTATTGAATCTGAAACCGATTTACCGCTCGGAAGCGGTGCGCTGTTCCTGTTTACCAATAAACAACGCGATAAAGTCAAAGTCTTGTACTGGGATAAAACGGGCTTCGCTCTGTGGTATAAACGGTTGGAAAAAGCCAAATTCAAATGGCCCACTCAAGAGAAAAAGCAGGTATACACCCTGACTCAATTTGACCTAGACAGACTGTTATCTGGCTTCACGATAATCGGCCATAAACCGATAAAAATAGACAACTTTACAATGAGTTGAACCCGATAAAAGTGAGTTATACCAAGCCTTGACGTGGTGTTTTTAATATAATCAATGCCATGAAAAAGACGCCCGATATTAACCCAGAAAGCCAAGACATCGCCGAGCTTCAAGCTATGGTGAAAGCGTTGATGTCGGAGAAAAAAGAGTGGCAACAAGAGCGCCAATCCTTAATTGAGCAGTTTAAACTGGCCCTTGACCGTCAATTCGCCAAACGCTCGGAAGCGTTAAAGCCGTATAACGAAGCACAGGGTGACCTCTTTAATGAGGCGGAATGTGAAGCGGCGAAATCGGAAGATGAGGTTATCACCACGACGACAATCAAACGTCGTGGTAAACGTCAACCGCTTCCTAAAGACTTGCCACGTGAAATTATCGAGCTTGACCTAGATGAGCACGACAAACAGTGCTCATGCTGCCAACACATTTTGCATAAAATCGGCGAAGACCGCAGTGAAAAGCTTGAGTTCACGCCCGCCGTCCTAAAAGTGTTGGAATATGTTCGCCCGAAATACGCCTGTCGTCAGTGTGAACAAGAGGCTGAAAAAAGCCACATTCACCAACAACCCGCACCGATAAGTATCATCCCCAAAAGCTTCGCTACCGAAAGTCTGCTTGCCAACATTATTTTAGGCAAATATCAGTATGCGCTTCCGCTGTATCGTCAGGAAACCTTGTTCACCCAATCAGGTATCGAGTTATCGAGAACGACCATGGCCAGGTGGGTAATCCAGGTTAGTGAAAAGTTCAAACCGCTTTATCAGGCACTGAAGACTCACTTACTCGAACAAGTGGTGGTTCAGGCCGATGAAACGCCGCTCAATGTGCTCAAGGAAGACAAGCAATGTTATATGTGGTTGTACTGCTCGGGAGCCGACTCCCCTGAAGCTAAACTCCCTGACATGAAAAATATCGTCTTGTTCGACTATCAAAACAGTCGCGCGAGAGTGTGCCCCGTGAACTTCTTGGGTGATTACTCAGGCTATCTGCAAAGTGATGGTTACGCGGCTTATGATGGATTAACCAACGTCACCAATGTCGGTTGCTTCGCTCATGCACGTCGTAAGTTCATGGAAGCGAAGAAGCTTCAGGGCAAAGGTAAAACAGGTAAAGCGGATGTGGCGTTAGCCAAAATCCAAAAGTTGTACGCACTTGAATCTCGATTAAAACTGGCTTCGGTCGAAGAGCGTTGGGCAGAAAGACAAGCGCAGGCTAAACCGATGTTGGATGACATCTATGACTGGTTAACCACGCAGAAAGTCATCGAATCGAGTCCTCTTGGTAAAGCCATCAAGTACACCTTGGGTCAGTGGCCTAAGCTGATACGCTATGTTGAAGATGGGCATTTATCTATCGACAACAACCGAGCGGAACGCGCAATCAAATCGCTGGTCATTGGCAGAAAAAATTGGTTATTCTCGACGAATCCGCTTGGTGCTGATGCGAGTGCTTTGCTGTATAGCATCATCGAGACGGCGAAAGCGAACGGACTGATACTCTACGATTACATGGTCAAATGTATGAAAGAGCTGGCAAAGTCTGAGCCTGATATCAACTCACTGCTTCCCTGGAACTTCTCACATTCAAATTAAAACGCCCCGTGGGATCATGGGGCGCATACTTAGTATGCGGCGGAATCGGTATTTCGTTTCTCATCCCTTAACAGGGCCTTGAACAGGGGCTTATAGCCCCTTAATTCTCACCATTGCTCTGGCATATTTTAGAAGTTTTGAACGAGTCATATCATCTTCTGGTGCTTCTATTTGCATAACTGCTATTGCGTATAGAATTTGTTGAGGCGCTACCCTGTCACCTGTTGGTAGGATTAACCGCCCACCTTCCATACGAAAGCCCCACCACTCATCACCGTAGTAGAGTTCTTTCTTGCTGTGCCATCGCATTAGCCTTTTACAGATTGGTGGTATCTTCTCTCCCTCATCCCACCGTTTGACTTTGCTCACAGTTTTAAAACAAAGTTTTGCGGCTTCTTCGATGCTTAATCCGCATTCAAATTCACGAAAAACAAAGTTTTTTGTCATTTCGTAATACTTCATTAATGAAACTCCGAAATCTCGAAGATTCATATGCGCTGATGATGTATTCAACACTTTACATAAGCCCGCAAAGTACGCACTTTACAAAGGCGTATTAATTAGCAAATTTGCCTTATAAAAAGTTATTCATTAATCACTAATATTAGAATTCCTGAAACTCATTTATGTCCGTGCGACCTGAAGTCGTATGAAGCGTTGTTCACCACGACAAGAGTGAACCATCTGTATCACCAGATGACCCTAGGATCCTGAATAAAGCAGCGGATCCGACAATGTAACGAAACTCAGCCGTTAGGCTGAGTGGGAATGGAATCGTGAGAGGACGTTCCTCCTGATAACCACAAATCGGGTAAGTGCTAGGGTGTCAGTATGATGAACGTAAGTGAATCCACGTAAGGCGCGTTATATGATGAAGCAGCGGAAGTGGTTAATACGCTGTGGCCAAAATGGCAATGAGAGTCGGAAAGAAGTTGGACAGTACTCTTTCGTGATCGATGCACTCTCCGCACTATAGTGGGCATCTAAGCTGATATTTTGCGCGACATACGGAACAGGGTAAGCCTGTATATCTCCCATTGGGAAAGCAGTCTGCGAAGATTGCCGATAGGTGTGCAGGTAAAGGAGGTTAGAAAAAGCAAAGGCCGCTTTGTAATGAAGTGGATACAGGTTTATATCTGGCGCGAAAGCGAGCTGACTTCTAACTGGTCTCCCGTTGCAAGATGATTTGAAGAACTTTATTTAAGGAGAAACGCAAATGGTGGCTTCATCAGAAGTTAGTGCTTCTCCTAATGGCACTCAATGGCAATCCATCGATTGGAAAGCTGTCGAGTCGCACGTGTTAAAGCTTCAAATGCGCATTGCAAAAGCAACTCGAGAGGGAAAACACAGTAAAGCGAAGTCTTTGCAGTGGATCTTAACGCACTCCAGATCAGCGAAATTACTTGCTGTGAAGCGGGTGTCCCAAAACAAAGGCAGTAACACTCCAGGAATCGATGGTGTCATTTGGAATACGGATGCCCGTCGAATGACCGCAGTGGATCAATTGAATCGCAAAGGCTACCGAGCTAAACCGCTCAGACGTATCTACATTCCGAAAAAGAATGGCAAACTTAGACCCCTCGGCATTCCATGCATGATAGACCGAGCGCAACAAGCGCTTTATCTGCTTGCTTTGGAACCGATATCGGAAACGATAGCAGATCCAAATAGCTACGGTTTTCGCCCTAATCGCAGTACGGCTGACGCAATAGCACAATGCTTCAAATGCTTGTGTCTTAAGCGCTCAGGTCGCTGGGTTTTGGAGGGGGATATTAAAGCTTGCTTTGACAAGATTGGGCATGAATGGCTACTTGAACATGTTCAAATAGACAAAAGGATGCTGAAGCAGTGGTTAGGCTCTGGCTATATCGATAAGGGCTTGTTCTACCGAACGTCAGAGGGAACTCCGCAAGGAGGAATTATCTCTCCAACGCTTATGTTACTGACGCTTGCGGGCCTAGAAAAGCTCGTGAAAGAAGTCGCTAAGAAATCGGGAGAACGAGTTAACTTTATCGGTTATGCGGATGATTTTGTGATAACAGGTTCGTCAAAAGATGTGCTTGTTAACGAAGTCAAACCAAGGGTGATTGATTTTCTAAAAGAAAGAGGGTTGACACTCTCTGAAGAGAAAACACACATTACTCATATAGATGATGGCTTTGATTTTCTGGGCTTTAACCTCAGGAAGTACAAAGGCAAACTACTCATCAAACCGAGTAAGAGCAACGTTCTCTCTTTCTTGGGTAACTTGCGTGAACTCATCAAGAAGCACGCAACAATGCCAGTCAATGATCTCATTAGATTACTGAACCCTAAGCTGAAAGGTTGGGCGAACTATTATCGCCACTGCGTTGCAAAACGCACTTTCGGTTACCTCGGTCATCAAATCTTCTGGTTACTGTGGCGATGGGCGGTAAGACGCCATCCTACTAAATCAAAAGACTGGGTAAGGCGCAAATACTATATGAACAGAAGTGGTGGTTGGCAATTTCACGGTTGGCAGAAAATCGCCAATATGGACTGTCACTACAACCTAATTCAAATAGCGAAAACGCCGATCAAAAGGCATGTGAAAATTAGAAGTGCAGCAACCCCATTCGATCCGCTTTACCAAGATTACTTAGCAAAGAGGAAGCCGAAAAAGGAAAGTCGTCACTCTTGGTTTGACCCTGCCTTAACTGCTATCTAGGTTGCTGGGTAACGTAATACGCCTTAGCGGAGGCTTGAGCCGTATGCAGTGAAAGTTGCACGTACGGTTCTTAGGAGGGCGGCACTTGGTAACAAGTGTCGCCTATCCGACAAAAATGACCTAGAAATTGATCAGACTTTATAAATACCACGTTACATGTAACTAAGCATATGTACTTGTTTTATATGGACTTGTATGTTGTTGCGATTTTATTGAAATTAAACTATCAAATAATCTCAGTAAATATATTTATTTTATCTTTTAATACAGTTACTTACTGTACAATAACTGTGTAACATTGCTATTTTTAGCACTAACACCACTTAACACCATATTTTTCCGTATTAACGTAGCGTTTTGCGATTGAACCTTAGATAACATGGCTTTTAACTCTGCGACCTCAGATCGAAGTTCTCGATTGCGCTCTTTGTATTCATTCAGCTCAGTTTGCTTGGCATCACGCTGCTGTCGAATACCTTTATTCACACCACCTTTAATGCGCTCTAACAGGTCAGGGCAATCACGATGAATCAACGCTCGGCTTACACCAGCTTCTTCGGCAACGGCAGCAACACTCATTTTACGCTTATCAGAGACAACATTAGGCCGACCTTTTTCTATGCGAATAATGGCAAGCCTTACCGCTTTATGTGTCGACTTTTCTTTCTGGTTAGACATTCATTACCTCGATTAGATCTCTTTGGCTAAATTCCTGCTTCATGGCTTCAACATCGATACCTAAAGCACTCAACACCTTTTCACAGCGTTCCATGCCTTTCCTAGCTGCATCTCTACCGGCTTCCCCAATATCATCCAACTGCATAAGTTTCATTTGCTGAACAAGCATCCCCTCCCAGTAGGGAAGATGCCGTTTATCAACAATTCCGCTCTCGCAGCTATCAGGCTTACCGCACTTACATTCATCATCATTGGTACACCATCCAATGCCTGTTGAGCGAATAGGAATAGAGCTAGAGTAGGCTTTAGCCATATCACTGAGAGAGCCGAAAGTTTTAATTAGCTCTCCATCTGTACGGACTTTCTTGATGTTTTCAGCTATATCGCCACCCGTAATCGGTGTGTCTAGTTCAAACCAGTCTTGCTTGATTTCTTCTTCGACCAAATACTTTTCTCGGAGCAGTTCTTCGAATAACTCTGCGTCTAAATCTTCGTTAAAGGCATACAGAGCCGTCATGGTGATCGACCAGTGTTTAAAATGGTCTTTTAGTGCCCTTAAATCACCCAATTCAGAATGCACTGCATAGTTGGCAAAGGTGCGGCGAAACTGGTGCGCTGACAAATTCCAGTTGCAATCTATCTGTTGGCATAATTTAGGCAACCTATGAACAGTAATTGTACGTCCAGACAACAGGCTAATAGCGTTACTTTTTTTAGATACCGACAAACAAATATGGTCTGAGATTTCTTCTAGCCTATGAACTTCCACATGGTCTTGGCTATCCCTTGCTTCTGATAAGTCATTTTCAAGCTGCTTTTGCAATGGCGCACTATAACGACCAAGAATGTCGATAGCTTGAGTTGCAATCTCTGGCGCAATCCATTCAGCTAATCCCGTATGGGTCTTCTCTGACGCGGTTTCAATGTAGTAATACGTCACCTCATCTCTTGTCTCACTGCGATATGCTCCGCGCTTAATGCCTAAAACCTCATGAATACGCATACCAGTTGTGAGTAGCAACCAGAAGATGCAACTGTCTCGCAGCAGTAATGATTCACGCTTACCTTTCGATACCAAGATTTCATCAGCCTTGTCTAAATATGACTTTGTAAACTTACAAAGTGGAATTAGCACTTCGTTAGGGATGATGGGGGTTTTGGGTTCAGTTTTCGCTTTTTGAGCTGCCTCTCCAGTCAATCCTGCCTGCATATTGGCACCAGAGCCAGGCCATGGATGCTCTTTAACAAACTCAAATACTTTGCAATGCTGATAAAGGTTTTCCACCGCAAGGAACTTCAGCGTTTTTGTTGTTAACGAAAGAGGCTTTATTTCGCCATTTCGCTTTGCTCTGAGTGTATTCACATACTTTACATAGGCACTAGAGGTAAAAGCAGTCATACCATGCATTGCTGTTGTGTCTGAACTCGAGAGCCATTGGAAGTAGCCTTTAATAGCACTTAAAGAATGCAGTAAAGAGTTGACCGCTAATCCTTCTTTTAATTTATGCCATATCACCCATTTTGCCATTCGTTTCATTTCAGGGTTATTTATGGTGCCAAAATTAAGTGTAAGGTTACTTTTGGTGGTGCCTTTAGTCCCTTTAGCAGCAGGAAATTTCCATAGTTCTTCTTCATATCGAGAGTAAACTTGATAGTGACCGTTGGCTAACTTTACATAGGTTACAATGCCCGTCAGGGTGCCATCAATCGCTCGCTCTAGTGTGCTTTGATTAGGCTTTGAACATTGCTGCTCCGCAAACTCAACGTCCGTTAGTATCAACTCAATCAAACTCATTGTGTCACCTTTAGCATATCGAGATTTTGCCAGTATGGATGTGGATTGGTTTGATCTGCTCCAGCCAGACTGGACACTTCATTAAGCGACATTTTTATTTTCAAAGTTAACTGGACTTAGATACCCAAGAGCACTGTGCCTTCTTGTCCGATTATAATCAACCTCGATGTATTCAAAGAGCGTTTGACGCATCTCGTCTCGCGTCATGATCGGCTCATATTGGATCGCTTCAACCTTCATTGAATGGAAGAAGCTCTCAACACAAGCATTATCCCAGCAGTTTCCTTTCCTACTCATACTTTGCTTTAGATTATAAGCGGTTATGATGTCTCGATAATCTTTTGAGCAGTACTGACTACCTCGGTCACTATGAACGATCACCTGCTCAGGGAACCCACGACGGAACAAGGCCATTGATAATGCATCGCAGACCAGTGTTGCGGTCATTCTGGTATCCATAGACCAGCCGACTACTTGCCTTGAATAAAGGTCAATAATTACCGCCAAATACAGCCAGCCTTCACTTGTCGCAACATAGGTGATGTCTCCCGCCCACTTTTGATTCGGAGCCTCCGCGTTAAAATCCTGAGCTAGCAGGTTCGGAGCAACTGGCATTTTATGTTTGCTATCCGTAGTGCACCTAAACTTACGTGCCGCTTTCGGCGTTAAATCCTGACGCTTCATACTAGCGGCAATGGTTTTAACATTACGGCTATCACCGTTCTCTGCCAGCTCTTTCTGGATACGCCTTGAACCATCACGGCCTTTGCTGTTGTCAAAAGCCTTTTTGACCTTCGTATCAAGCTCTTGGCGAGTTACCTCGCGCTGAGTGGCCTTGTGGCGATGCTTAATCCAGTAATAAAACCCACTTCGTGAAACCCCGAACACCTTAGCCATGCGGACAGCACTGAAGCACAGCAGGTGTTCGAGCATAAATTCGTAGCTATCTACTTTAGATTTTTCGCGAAGTAGGTGGCGGCCTTTTTTACGATATCTAGCTCTTCAGCTTGCTCGGCCAATTGCCTTTTGAGCTTTGCGACTTCAGCGGCTAGATCTTTTTCCCGCTGACTGGTGCTAGTATCTTTCTTGGCTGCTTTACGCCAACCGTAGATCTGGGATTCGTGTAACGAGAGATGCTGCGCTGCCGTAGCTACTCCCAGCTTTTCTGCTAGCTTCAGTGCTTCTGCTTTAAATTCAGCAGAATGGAGAATACGTTTTTTCTTGTTTGTCATGGTTCACCTCATTAGTGATTGTACTCACTTAATTAGGTGTCCAAAACTGGTGGTGCGGATCAGTTCTTGCTCGTTCCTTTTCAGCATTGACATGCTGCAATTGACCAAGCTTGGCAAACTCAGGCACAACCTCTTCATCCACAATTCTGAGCACGTTCTTTAGGTGCCGCTTCCAGTCTTTACGACCAAATTCATCACGGTTACGAATTATTGCCCAATAGAAGCTAAAGAGCTTATACAAATCATTACCAGTAATAACGAAGCTCTTACAACGGAAACACCCTAAGAAGTCATTACAGAACGTCCCATCTTTCGGTGCTTTATCCCCATTTTTCGGGTCTTTACAGTGGCCAACAGGAACGCTTGGAGCATCGCAAGTTAGCTCTTTGACTCGTATTTCCCCCATCAAACCTAGATTACGTTTTGATTGCTCAGGGGCTTGCAAATAGTAGTCAAGCGAACTTGTTCCACTATGTTTAGCTTGCTGTGCTGCAATCAACAAACTTTCACCACTCAGCTCGTACATGCCATTGATGAAGGTTTTGCGAATACGACTGATATTAAGCTTCATCGAGCGTCCATCTTCATCCTTTAGGTCGTATTCTTTGATGAATTTTTTGATGTTGTTGTGCAGCGATAAGTCTGACAGAGAGGTAATAGTGCCTTTACTGTTTCTAGCGACATATAAGAATACTAAATCGTTATTACTCACTTGCCTCAATGACGAGCTCAAATGAATAATGGTATCGATCAGGTAAGCCACATCTAGTTTTACTCCCTGTACTACCTCAACGTTTTCTGATTTGCGCAAGTTATGTAATTGTTTTGCATTACCTCGCTTTTTAAATACAGTTAAAAGCTTTCGGTTATCTTTAAGTGGATGATCAGTTAAAGCATCTGTTGTCATGTAAAGCAGTGGTGAAGTATTGATACCCGTTTGAATTGCCACAGCAATTAGGCACAGCGCTAATTCGTAACCCGACAATAACTCTCTCTTTTGATAAATAGGCTTAACCGCTTGCTTTAACGCAACAACAACCTGTCTTTTCTCATAGGGAGTGAGTGGTCTTTCACCTTTTGTACGTTTACTTGAGTTTGGGAAAGGATTACTGGGAAAAAAATCACTGTTAAGGTTGATATTACTAACAAGTGACCAATAGCCTTTTTCTTTCATACGTACTAACAATGACTTGAGGTGCGTGTAGAGAGCTTTTTGAAAGCTAGATTTAAACCCACTGCCTTTGAGGTGCAGCAAATACTGTTCAATAAGCCTAGGCGTAATATCATCTTGCGTTAAATCCTCATCAACTGAGTACCTGAATATCTCAAGGTATTGTGCCAAATAGCGAAAGCCATTCCTTAAATACGTGCGCTGAGTTTCTTCAGTAAAAGCATTAGTGTTTTTCAGTAGCGCCTTTGCAGTGTAGTAAGCTCGATTTGTGATGTCGTCATAGCCTTTGCCGTAATAAGGGGTAAAGTCGAAGTTTGCGCCATTGCCACCTTTAGGCCCCAGATTTGGGTAGGTCACAATTGGGCGTATCGGTCGAACAAAGCCTTGGCTTTGGGGGGCGTCAACGGTTGGCTCTACTGCCGAAGTTTTCTTGATCTTATCTTTGTTGATGGTGAGGTTTTTGCGTTTATTTGCCATCACTCCACCTTACACAATCGCATCAATCTGTTGCTGATATTCAATCGACAGGTCATCCACCAAATCATTAACCAGGTGTAAATACTTCATCGTTGTGGTGATGCTGGAATGCCCAAGTCGAGCCTGTAAGTACATCAACGGCTCAAACTTACTGCTTTTGCGCTCTAAAAGGCCTTTAAGCATGTGAGTTGCATAGGTGTGTCTTAACATGTGCGGAGCCACATGAAAGGGCAGATTCAGCGATTTGAGCGCCTTTCCAAAGGCAGAGCCTTGCGAAGCCCATTCTTGACCATCAGAGGTTAAGAAAAGGCAATCTGAGTTCACTCCTGATTCTTGTTGCTTCTGAAAACGGGCTTCATTTACATAACGCCACAAATCTTCCATTAGTCTTGCAGGAATGTGTATCTTACGTTCTTTCTCACCCTTAGTTCGTGAGATATTTACTTCGTAGTAAGTTTGATTTCCAGTAGGTTTTCGTATTATGTGTAGGGGGAAAAGCAGTAGCTCCTTACGCCTAATTCCTGTCTGCAGACATAAACGAACCATCAGTTTAAGCGTTGGGTTTTCAATCGAAGATAACAATTCTTGAACTTCACTAGCCGATAAAAACTGAGCTTTCTTTTCAAAAGTTTTCATCATCAAATCAGAGCTGTATTTTTTACCACCATTTCTCTCGGTGTGAGCTAAGAACTGCTGACCCTTTCGTACTGAAACTGACTCTAGTGAATAAGGTAATGAGTCAAACCACCTGCCAACACCATAGCTATAAAAGCGTACTATCGTTCTTAAATGCTGATTGGTCGAATTAACTGACATACCAAAATCCCCAACACACAGGTCACGATAGGCACTGACTAGCATTTCATCTTCACTGCTTTCAGAAATATCTCGCCAATCTAAACCGTTCTGTTCGCAGAATGTCAGGAATTGATTTAAGTGACGGGCATAAGTCCACCAAGTATTTTCACTATCTACTCGACCACGTTTCAAGCACTCATAAATAAGAAATTGCATTGCTTCCACACAAAGCATTCCAGCTTCAATCCCTAACTTTGCATTATCAACTTCCCACGTAAAGAGGGGAAAGTTAGAGTACTTTACACTTTCAATTTCAAAGTCAGATGTGGATTTAATGCAAAGCATAATTGCTCCGTAATACTGTATATAACCACAGTATAACTATGAGAATTATACTTTGCTACAAAAATAAACGATTTTTTATGCGTACATGGGCATGTAACACGTTTCTGGACAAAACCTTCTTAGAGTTTCCACTTAAATTAGCAAAATATGAATAACTTTTGTAAGGCAAATATCGCGAGCTGATAAGCTTGTATATTAGTATCCGCCCCATGATCCCACGGGGCGATATTGTTAGTGTTGGAAGTTCCAAGGCAGGAGTGCATCGATATCAGGCTCAGATTTCGCTAGCTCTTTCATGCACTTAACCATGTAGTCGTAAAGGATAAGGCCGTTGGCTTTCGCTGTCTCGACGATACTGTAAAGCATCGCGCTCGCTTCAGCTCCATTGGGATTGGTCGAGAAGAGCCAGTTCTTTCTGCCTATAACCAGCGGTTTTATTGCGCGTTCAGCACGATTATTGTCTATCGATAAGTGACCGTCATCGATATAGCGGCTCAGCTTCGGCCACTGACCGAGCGTGTATTTTATCGCTTTACCCAGCGGGCTAGACTCAAGCACTTTCTGAGTTGTCATCCATTCATAAAGCTCATCCAGTATCGGCTTAGCATGCTCTTGGCGCTCTGCTTTCCGTTTTTCGGCACAGGCACCTTTTAAGCGTGATTCTATTCCATAGAGTTTCTGGATTTTAGCCAATGCACTATCCGCTTTGCCTGACTTGCCTTTGCCTTGCAGCTTTTTCGCCTCCATGAACTTGCGCCGAGCATGCGCCAAGCAACCGACATTGGTGACGAGATGAAGCCCATCATAAACACCATAGCCATCGGTTTGTAGATAACCACTGTAATCCCCCAAGAAGGCAACAGGGCACGCCCTAGCTCGACTGTTTTGATAGTCGTACAAGACGATATTTCTCACATTAGGGAGGGCGGCTTCAGGCGAGTCTGCGCCCGAGCAGTAAAGCCACATATAACACTGTTTATCTTCTTTGAGGACATTGAGCGGCGTTTCATCCGCCTGAATCACCACTTGCTCAAGTAGGTGCGTTTTTAAGGCCGCGTAAAGTGGAGCGAACTTCTCACTGACTTGGATAATCCACCTTGCCATGGTGGTTCGTGAGAGTTCGATACCCGACTGGGTAAACAGGGATTCTTGGCGGTAAAGTGGCATCGCGTATTGATATTTGCCGAGGATGATATTGGCCAACAAGCTTTCTGTGGCGAAGCTCTTCGGGATAATGCTTTGCGGCGCTGGCTTTTGAACGACGTGGTTTTTGTCTTCTGTTTGCTCGCATTGGCGGCAAGCATATTTAGGACGAACATATTCCAACACTTTTAGTACCGCTGGCGTGAACTCAAGTTTCTCGCTACGGTCTTCACCGATTTTATGCAGGTTATGTTGACAGCAAGTGCACTGCTTTTCATCGTCGTTTAAATCGAGTTCGATAACTTCACGAGGCAAGGTCTTTGGCAGTGGTTTGCGTTTACCACGTTTCTTCTTTGTGATGGTCGTTGTGACAACTTCAACCTCTTCTTCCTTAGCGGCCTCACACTCCGCTTCGTTGAAGAGATCACCTTGAGATTCATCGTAAGGCTTTAACGCCTCCGAGCGTTTAGCGAACTGACGGTCGAAGGCAAGTTTGAGCTGTTCAAGCAGCGATTGACGCTCTTGTTTCAATTGGGTTTCTGACGCCAACAGCGCTTTCACCATCGCTTGTAGCTCGGCAACATCTTGGCTTTCTGAGTTGATATTTGGCGTCTTTTTCATGGCATTGATTATACTAAAATCATGCCGTTAATGCTTGGTGGATATGGCTATATTATCGCTTAAGTCATTGTAAAATCGTTTATTCTAACGGGTTTATGGCCGATAATCGTGAAGCCAGAAAGCAGTCTGTCAAGCTCGAATTGAGTTAGGGTAAACACCTCATTTTGCTCTTTTGATGGCCACTTGTACTTGGCTTTTTCAAGGCGCTTGTACCAAAGAGCAAAGCCTGTTTTATCCCAGTACAGCACTTTGATTTTGTCGCGCTGTTTGTTGGTGAACAGGAACAGTGCGCCGCTGCCCAAGGGCAAGTCGGTGTCATTTTCGATAATCGCAGCGAGGCCGTTGATGGACTTTCTAAAATCGACGCTTTCGCGATAGAGATAGATTTCGGGAGCACTGAGCATACGTTTCATGACAGCGCACCGATAAGCTCTGCGAGATAGGTCGCTGGCGTGCCTTGTGGGATGCTCAGTTCAACATCATTGACGAGCAGCGTCATATTGGCAACGACAACGTGAGTGGCTTGATACTTTGTGGTCTTTTCAACGACTTCTGCTTTAACAAAGCCAACCGTGTTCGGTTTTTCGATGTGCTTTAACTGTTGGCGCTTAGCGTAAAAAGTGGAGAGGCTCAGTCCGTTACGTTCACAGAATAATCGTTGTGATAGTTGGCTGGATTCATAGTGTTCGAACAGGGTTCGCCATTCTTGGTTAGTGCGTCGTTTGGCCATTTCAAATCTCCTTTGGGTTGGAGGTTTGATCTTATTATTCGGGCTAGGTGATTAGAATGCGGGGTTTATGACGCGCTTACGTATATTATGCGCACTTTACCTGATTAAGTCACAACAGATTCCATATTCATTTTCGAAAAATGACCGAGAATTGCTTTTTCACGAGGTTGTCTGCTGAGCAACCAAGGAAAAGACGGCTGAACTAGGTACTAAAACTGGATAACAATCACTGGTTGCGATGACTTCAAAATACGCCATAATTGTTTGATGCTTCCTACAGGTCAATGCGCTACAAGTTTCGGCAGGCTTAGTTTCGTTGCAAACACAAGTAGAGTTGGAGATTAGAATGTTGACACATTTGCTTAAGATTGCAGGAGCGGCGGCTGTGGCAATTAAATAGCAAAAAGCCCCAAAAAGGGGCTTCCAAGACTTAGCTAAGTGTTACGAAATAGTCACTATTCGATAAGTGTTCTGCTGTAATTCCTTTACTTTTCGCACGTTTAGCAACTCTTTCTTTGTAGGACAGATGTGTTTTACTACGAGTAAGTGATGCTCTGTTTTTAAAGTTTTTGTTTCTAGACTGAGTAGGTTTATCCATAAGTTACTCCTTCAGAAATCTTCTCAACTCCGTAATAGTTAAGCGGTCTTTAGTGTACTTTGAGGAAGCTTTTTTTACTTGCCCTGCGCTTATAGTATAGGAGACTGAGCTAAAATCAGGGTGCCACTCTATACATTTTTTTCCATTCGAACTAGTGTTTTTTTCCCATTTTTGAACACCGTCGTCAATACTATACTGCCAAGGAAAATAGCTCTCATCAACAAAAGAGAGATCATTTACGACTTCAATGGCTGACATATATCGGTCATCAGGGTCTGGAGACATACACTTAGTAATTACGTTTTTAACTTTATTATGTATGTGTGCAGGAAAAGCATTTCTTGCAGGGAAATCACCAGCTTGAACAGCTTGAATAAAAGTATGACCTAATCTGCCGTCAAGCTCGCGGAAAGTATCAACTTGACGTTTAAACTCATCACTACCAACACACATGCGATACATTGTTAAACCGGCTTGGTAAATATCGAGTAGGTTTGTATATTCACCACCTTTAAATGCTTCTGGAGGCATATGTGTGCCGTATAGCTGGTTTGGAGTAGCAAAACCATCCTCATCAGAAAATTTAGCTAAGCCAAAATCTGACAACATAGCTTCATTCCTGTCTGATAATAAGATGTTGTCAGGTTTGATATCGAAATGAATCAATCGGTTTGAATGGATATTGTGTAAGCCAGATAAAAATTGACATGAAAAACGGACGATTTCACCGAGAGTAAGATAACGCTCGCTCATATACTTACTCAATGAGCCATTCTTATATAAAGGCATAGCAATATAAACATGACTGCTGTCCTCACAAGCATAGTTCACTTGAACAACATAAGGGTGAGGATTTGCGTATAAAATCCTAGCTTCATTGAAGTACTCGGCTGGATTAGGCAATGCTCTACTACCTTTTTCTATTTTCTTAACTGCCATGATAGCGTCTAAGCAAACATCTCGAACTTTCAGGACTACGGAGTTTCGTCCTTCATCACCAATTCGCCCGAGTTCATCAAATCGGACCTCTGCTACAGTGTAATCAAGCATTTTTTGCCCCCATTGCTGCTAAGATCGACTCACGCTCTTCCTTGGAGTAGTCAGCCCACTCGTCCAAATGTTCAATAGTTTGTGTACCATCAATCAATGGCTTAATTTCTCGCGAACGGCGTTCTAGGAGGCTCGCTATAGTGACAATTGTTCCTCTAAAGTATGATTGCAGACTACTACTGGCGAAAGCCTCTTGAATGATTCCTTCAAATTGAATGCGGGTCACGTTGGGTTTCGCACTAGGGTGAAGTTCGCTCAAACGAATCCCAGCTTTTTGTACCTCGTATTCACGGATGATATCTAGAATTGTGATTCTCAGGTATTTGAGTTTTTCTGGAGTTTCAAAAACATTGGGGATAGCTATTTGTTCGAGGTTTATAATTGAGTCATCTGTAGAATCATAGATGCAAAAATATACAGTACTAGGTGACGCTCTTAAGCCTAAAGTATTCATATAAATCTGATAGTTATTTGTGATTGTAAGTTGGGCGAAACAATAATAAAAATCCATATTCCGTACAAGGAGAAAACTCAAAAGCTTGCAGTGTAACAGGTTGCAAATAGGGTGATATTTAAACATTATGTGTTGAACGATCCATCGCTTGTTGATTGTTACCTCGAACTTACCCGTTGATACAATACGGGCAATCACAGTGAACTGATTTAGAAGAATGGATAACTTTTATTAGAGTTAAAGGCTTAACTAACAAAGGGGCACAACTTTTCTGCATTGGCAAACCATTAATTAACTCAGGCATGGAAGATCTCTTAACTCTCACCTCTAAGGCGATAAGCTAACCTCCCGTACTTCATGTGGGCAAATGAAGCAGCAACGAATAGAGTTATCTGCAACACGCCGACCCATTTACTAGGTTGCATTAAAGCAACAACATAAATCGTAACGCTAATTGCTGACATCACACTGGTAACCGTCATAAACCAATCAAGACCAACTTCGTTTAGCTTGCCATGATACTTTCTAGTAGCACTTCGAACATTGATAATTGAACTTGAATAAATCATTGCACTAGCAATAGACCAATCGCCTGTAAGCAACAAATCATCATACTTCCCCGTCAAGACCTTAACCAAGACAAGCAAGATGAATGGGGTGATAATGAATAGATAAGATGTAGCTACCGCCTTAAACTCATTCTGATGTTGGTATTTCATTCTGAGTTCCACGATAAGTAATGACTTCTTTGATCTCTTTTATCTTTGCATTCTTGATACGTTCTTCACCTTTCTCAACGACAACGTCATACTCTGCGTGAACTCGCAGATAGTCACTTCCCCCCAGACGAACCTCAGAGTTCAGATATTCACCCAACCACTCTTTGTGTGTGATTTCTGCGCTGTATCTCTTACGAGTCCTAGTGCTAATTACTTCCCACTTAGAAGTAGCCTTTTTACAAGGCTTAAAAACTTCAACGATTTCTTCACCGTCAAAGTGACCTTGGTCACTAGAGAACATCTTTTTGACATTACCAGTGAATCTAAAGTTAGGGTCAAAAGGGATTACCTCAGCTAACTTAGCACCTTCATTGCAAACTTTAAGATACTCATCAGGTAACAGCTTTTTATTGCCCTCAGACCACTTCTCAGCAACTAAAGCAACATCTAAATCACTAATGTAAGGATCAAGGCGACTTGAACGACCTCTTTTAGCCATCTCATTCTTCAGTCTATCCCTTTCATTATTAGTGACGTGTTGAACCTGCTCTTTTTGAGACATCTCACCAGTCAACTCCCTGAAAAGGGAGTCAGGTCTTGTCCACTCCTCAACCTTTAATAACAACTTAGCGAGAATGCAACCATGAGTAACCTCTTGCAACTCAACATCAAAGATCATCTCCGAATCAACAGCCTGAGCAATAATTTGCCCCATCTCCTGATACGCTGAAATGAAATCCCCCATAGCGTGAAATACTTCCGCAGGGTTCTTCCTGTTAGAGTTGTATTCAAGGTGAAACTCTAAAACCGTTGCTTCCATTGCCTAGTCCGTTAATCATTATTGTTCATGTGGTTATGAATCTTACATCATATTTAAGTGCCAACAAATGTTTGACCTCACCATTAGCCAGAAAACATATTGTCTTCTTAACTCGCCGACCAGAACCGACCTCGAATTTCTAAAGTCATACGTGATCAAACTTCATTGTAATCCGACTTACCTCAAGCTCATTGGATAACATTTAGGGCTCTTCTCCGCTTTCATGAGTCTGTATGCACAGGCTCATTCATCATAATCACATGATTTATAATGCTTATTTTAAAAATAAGTCAGTAGTCTATTTTGTCGTCTTTGTCTTCCTCGTTATTTAGCTTTAAAGGCCAGTGTGTTGAATCTTGTTCAATAGAAGAAATGTCCCAAGGCGTACTCGTTCGCTGTCGTCGAGATCGTAGGTATAAAGTCAAAGAGCCAATATCAGGGACTTCCTGCACCGTCGATCACTACGTTAAAAGACGTCTTCAAGATTTACCTGTGAGTGGGCGACCTTGTACGATTGAGGTTGAGCTGGCTAAAACTAGAGACAAAGAAGGACGACGGTTGATCGAAGAGACTGAATATGTGGCTAAAGGTGGTCGTTATACCGCTCGCTTTTGCAAGTTCATCAGTGGGTTATGTCGCCATATGAGCATACATGCCGTCTCTCAACATTTAGGAATCCGCTGGGAAACAGTAAAAAATATCGATAGGGAATACTTGCGTTCAAGCCTACCAGCATTAGACCCCGAGAAACTGAATAACTTGGTTCATATTGGCGTCGATGAAGTTGCCAGAGCCAAGAGACACGATTATATGACGGTTGTTTATGACCTCGTCTCTGGGCATTTAATTTGGGTTGAACATGGCCGAAAAGCAGAAGTTCTGATCTCCTTCTTTGAGCAACTATCAGAAGAAACCAAATCAGGAATCAAAGCAGTATCAATGGATATGGGCCAGTCTTACCAGTCGGCGGTCAGGAAAATGCTTCCCAATGCTGATATTGTTTTTGACCGATTTCATGTCATGCAGAACTACTGCATCTTAATCAAAAAAGAGAGAGCAAAAGCTTTTAGAAATGGCTCTCACGACGAAAAAAAAATGTTGAAAGGAACGCTCTTCCTCCTACTGAAAAACGCTCACAAATTGGATGATAGGCAGTCTGACAGACTTGATGACTTACTTGAGAGCAACAAGACTTTGTGCGTTGTTTACATGCTCAAAGAGCAGCTACAAGCCATATGGGATGAACCCGATTACGAAACAATGGTGGCAGCTCTAGAAGCTTGGTGTCGTCTTGCCAAATCGACCAGAATACTTTCCTTAATTAATTTTGCCGATGCTTTATTGGAAAGAAAAGTGGGTATTTGTAACTACGGAAAATACAAACTGACTAACGCTCGGGTAGAAGCAGGTAATGTCTCGATTGGCTTACTCAGACGAAGGGCAAGAGGGGTGAGAGATACAGACTATTTCAAATTGAAGATCAGACAAACATCGGTTCCCGATACACACTCAACTTTTTACCCAAATATCAAGCTCACCTAAGCGGAGAAGAGCCCATTTAGTAGGGCAAATTAGTACTAACAGGACAGAAAAGAGCTATATGACTAAAACGTTTTGGGGCAGAAATGAGTTTGGCAACATCGCCTCTGTTTGTCGCCTCTGTTAGATTCCAATCAGCACAGAAAGCACTACCTCTATAAGAACTATGCTTTAGTTCAGTTCACCCTTACAACCGTAGATATTAACCATTAAGACAGACGTTACACTTTCAAGGATGCATAACAAACTATACTGTCATCTAACATTTAATCGTGTTGAAAAAAGAGCCTCTATCAGAAGCTCTTTGAGTTAGCGAGTTTTACTGGATTGCTTTTTCAATTCAAAATCAAATTCGTCGGGAAATAACACAACGCCTTCTTCATTCTCATTGGGGAACACCACCACCGACAGTTCATCTTCTTCCAAGCCCGAAGTCCAACGGCTGTGCCATTTGTTCAAAGAGATCGCTTCCGCTTCACACGCTTGCCACTCGCCTGTTGCCCATGCCTTGGCAAACTCTTGGTTAGGCCACACAGGAACACAATCATCTTCTTCTGTGTTGAGCATGACACAACCGTGCTCATCTTTTAGTATCCAAACTTCACGGTTTGCAACAATGGCTTTAATGCAGTATTTAAAACGTTCTTCTTCATTATAGCGATTGATTGCTTCTATCTGTTCTGTGGTTAATGCGTCTGCCATAGCCCGGCTCCATGCGAAAGTTGGGGAATATAAAAACGCCTACAGTGTAGCACTGCAGGCGTTAAATTTAGAATCTTAAACAATAAGATGATAAAAAGGATTAAGCCAATTCAGCTTGCAGCCAAGGCCAACCTTGTTTCTTACGGCTTAAGGTATTTTCCATCATCAACATGCCATCTTGTTCGTGTTTAGTCAGTTTTTCAGCCCATTCACCGGTGTATAGAAGACGAGTCTGCGCGGTGGTAATGTCGGTCAACATCACGGCGGCAAACGCAAGGCCTTCCTCTTCACAGCGACGAACTAGATCTGCTTGAATGGCGTCAATCATGCCATCGACTTGTTCAAGCGTTGCCAATTCCACTTGACCAACCACCACATCACGGCCGTTGAATGGGTAAGCTTTCAAATCTTTCTCAACAAGTTGAGCAGCAGATAAACCTTCAATGTCTGTTTTCGCAATCAAAAGCGCTTTAATAAAGGCATCAAGGTCTTCAACCTCAGCAATTTCAGCCAGTGCCAGCACAGCTTCTTTATCTTTTGGTGTGCACGTTGGAGACGCAAAACCGACCGTGTCAGACAAAATCGCAGACATCATCAATATGGCTAAAGGACGTGTGATTGGCGCATTTTCCATCTTGAATAGGTTGAACAAGATAGTACAGGTACAGCCAACTGGCCAAATCCACGCTTCTAGCGGATTCACTGTCATTACGTCGCCTAGGCGATGATGGTCAACAATACCGAGAATTTCCGCTTGGTTGATGTCATCAGGTGCTTGCGCAAGATCGGTATAGTCCACAAGCCATACTTTTTCGCCCGCGACGCTAGTACGAAGTTCAGGTTGATCAACACCGGCTGTTGCAAGAATGTGTTGAGTTTCACGGTTAATTTCACCCTGACGAACAGGCGTTGCTTCTAGACCACGTGCTTTAAGTAATTCAGCAGTAACTAATGCACCACAAATGCTATCACTATCTGGGTTTTTATGACCGACAACGAAAATCATCTTTCTTCCTATTTTAATGCTATTTGATGGCCTATCGAAGGTGATAGGCGAGATTGCTCACAAAGGCCGATACTTTACCTGATTTTCAGAATTTGTCATGGCTTGTGGTTAAGAAATTATGGCTAATTTAGCGCAGCATTCCGCTACCCCGAATCATTCAGTTAACCTGAGCACTCTTAACAAGGGCACTCCACTAACAAGAGGTAATCACTGCTCGGCTGGTTAAGCCACTTGCCAAGGAGACTTCAAATACTTTGACTGGCTCTGGCGAAAGCTTATCTCCTGTCCAGTAGTCATACCAATCCACTGGCTGGCTCGCTGTTAAGGTATAGTCACACGCCTCACCTTGGTAATTGAATAAGCAGTGCAGATCATTGCGTTCTGTTAACTTTAAAAATAGGTGATTGAGAGCCAATGAAGTTGGCTTAGCCGCATCTTGGTTGTGTTTGCGCCTAATCATTAACTTATTTAGGCTCTGCTTAGCAAAAGAGGTCAATTCTGGGAGTGGATCACCTGAAAGCAACAAGCCACCACACGCAAGCAATACATTGCGATGAAATTCATAGCTGATGCGATCGGTCGATTGATTCGCAAGCGACGTCAGTGTTACGCAATCAGGATCAATTTGCCATAACTTGCGGTGCTGCCAACTGCGATAAAAAGTCTCTTTAGCGATTTGTTCAAAGCGCTGTGGCGAACGCTCGACATCGTCCGAAACACGCATGGCATCCACCAGCCCCAGTGACGGCCACATCGGTGCATTGCATCCAAGTAACCATGCCTCTCCCGCGCCTTCTGCTATCGCCTGCATACCTAAACGGTACGCTTCAACACCCGTCACTCCCGACTGATAACGCCGCCCTTTAAGTGCTCCCCAATAGTTCGCATCCAACTTAAACAGCTCAACCCCCCACTCTTCTTTCATGGTTTTGATCACATGGGTTAAGTATTCTTGCACGTCAGGATGAGAGCCATCCAGCACATACCAAGGTGTACAACGCCAGCCACCGTAGGTTACTTCTTCGGCTTTCAGTGGCTGTCTTTGAGCATTTTGTACAAACCAATCTGGATGTTGCTTAAACAATTGAGATTCAGCTTGTGCAATGAAGGGAGCGAGCCAAATTGCAGGTTTTTTGCCCGCTTGTTTGATCTCTTGGATCAGCGCTTTAACACCACGAGAAAACTTATCGGACGGCGTCAACCAATCGCCCATAAACGCCTGATAGCCATCATCCAGCAACACCCATTCTAGCCCCGAAAGTTCTCCTTGCATTGCCGCAAGGTTGGTTAGGATGTGCTGTTCATTAACATCGGCATAATAGGCATACCATGAACACCATCCAACGGGCGCAGGTTGTGCCACACCAGCACGCGGCGTATGGTGACAACTAATATATTGCGCATACTGTTGATACAAACCTGATAATGAATCACCTTGCAAAATAACGACGGATTCTAAACTGTTATTTGTCCAATCTTGTGGATGGGTCTGCTCGCCGTCAATGGAAGCGACTAAATAGGTGCCCGTCCTTTCCTCAAGAATTTCAAAATAGCCAGCAAAACGGTGGCAAGAGGTAAAACCAAACAGTTGGTATCCGGTGGATTGTTCAATCACCAGCGTGTTGTAATAACGTTGGCTGTCTTGCAGCGGGTAAATCCGGTAGCTCAAGCTATTGTCAGGGCAACGCCCCACATCCACCGGATGATGCGGCGAACCTGCAGTTTGCGCTAGCATTTGAAAACCGTCACCAATCACTCGTGCGTCCGATTCAACGTCAAATAGAGTGCGAAACAGCGAGTAGTGATCGGAAATGGGTGAGTTATGTATTCCTGAATAGGAAAAACTGATCTCATCGCCTTGCAATTGGGCAATCAAATCCGGTTGAAGTAACTCAACTTCTCGATGACATGGCAGAGTGATCGTTGTCATAACACCTCAGTACAAAGTACAAATTGTTGTTCTGGCAGTGTCTAATGAATTCGCGTTACATGTAAGTTGTTTTGATCACGTTTTCTCTTTGACGTGGCTCCGTATGCTGTTTTATTCAACAATGAGAACGCCCAAGGTGCAAGTTTGGGTATAACAAGCAAAACGCCAGCATGTTTGCTGGCGTTTCGTTGAGCTAATGACGGAATTACGCCACTTCGATTGGTCCACCGAATGACGTCACTGGTGGTACTTTACCAGTAAATTTCTCGAAATCGACAATGCAAGTATTGGCTGAAGTAGCTTGCGCCAGCTCAGATGAGCCGACATCGAGTGTGAGTGTATTTGGATCGCCATAGGTGCAAATAGCTCCCTCTTTTTCATTCAACGGGCCATACCACGCCCCCTCTTCGATACGGATCACGCCGCGCGGGTAGCCATCGCTTAAGACGGCACCAGCTAATAGCTGGCCGCGATCATTAAATACGCGAACTAAATCCCCTGCTTTAATGCCTTTTTGTTTCGCATCGATTGGGTTGATATACACGGGCTCACGGCCATTGACAGCATAGGTCGCGCGATACTCTTCTGACTCACACATTTGTGAGTGCAAACGCTTATCTGGGTGACAAGATTGTAACCAATATGGATGCTTATCTGAACCCGGACCGCCGTGCGAACGCTCGGTTTTTTCAAACCACATCGGGTGATCTTGGCAATGTTCATAGCCATAACGCCCAATCTTACGTGACGTAATCTCGATAAAGCCAGACGGTGTACCCAATGCGTTTATCTCAGGGTCTTTACGGAAATCGGCGTGCCGAACCCAAGGTTGGCCTTCACCAAAATCCAGTACGCTCTGCTGCCAAAACTGTTCAAATTCTGGTAAATCAAACTTACCCGCGTTGGCTTTTTTACACTCGTCATAGAGCGAACGGACCCACTCCATCTCATCCATGCCGCGTGTGAACTCTTCATGGCGGCCAAAGCGACGCGTCAATTCAGTGAAAATCTCAAAGTCAGTACGCGATTGGAACAGAGGGTCAACCAAACGGTGCATGGCAATCAAACCCTTGCCAGAATAAGAACCGTATACATCGATATCATTGCGCTCAAACTGAGTACAGGCAGGAAGAACGATGTCGGAGAAACGGCAAGTCGCCGTCCAAGCAAAATCGATCGTGACGACGGTTTGAAGCTTGCGGAACGCCTTCTTCATTCGGTTACGATCTTGGTGATGATGCCACGGGTTGTTGCCTGAAATAACCATCATTTTGTAATCAGGTAATTTTACGCTCGAACCGTTGTAGCGGATCTCTTTACCCGGTTCCAGCAAACAATCGACCCAACGGGCAACAGGAATTGTTTTACTGTAGCCGTTGTAGTTTTCGTTGTCCCATTTCGGTTTTGAACCCGTATCTAGGTTACGTGGAAAGCCGCCGGGCGAGGCAAAACCGGTTGATGGGACCCCAATACCAGAATAATGATGTCCGTAGGAGATCCCCCCGCCTGGCAGGCCAATTTGACCAACCATCGCCGCCACAACCGCACCAGCCCAGTAAGGTTGTTCGCCATGCTCTTGACGCTGAATACACCAACCAAACAGTAACTGAGTTCGGCCATTAACGAGCATACGTGCAAATTCGCGGATCTTATCGGCTGTTATGCCACAAATCTCGGCGGCCCATTCTGGCGACTTAACGATCTTATCTTTCGTTTCGCCCTGAACGTACTGAATAAAAGGTTCAAATCCTAAGCAATAGGTTTTGATGAACGCCTTGTCATACAGATCTTCGTTATACAACACATGCGCCACCGCCAACATAAATGCTACGTCGGTCTGTGGGTTAATGTACCAATGGTCACTGTTTAGGAAGCGCTGAGTTTTATTCTTGACTGGATCAACCGAAATAACGTTGATCTCTCCTTTCGCCACTTTTTCTTTCAACTGATCAAGGTAAGGAAAGGATTGGTGCGTTTCACAGTTCCAGCCAACTTGCAGGTTTTTTACCGGGTCGGTCGCCCACAAAACAATGTTGTCTGAATGCTCAAGAATTTCCGACCAAGAGGTTCCTTGGGCATACACTTCTGTCGAACCTAACACGTAAGGAAGAATGGTTTGGCCTGCACCTGTTGAGTAATCGCCCACTTTGGTGATGAAGTTACCGTGCATACCTACAGCGCGTTGCATCATCGCTGTGCAGTTGTGAAATGAACCCGTTTGGTTCCAACCCGTTTGTCCTGCATGCAGCGCCCAAGGGCCGTACTCTTTTTGTACGCGCTCAAGTTCACGATAAAACAGATCCAACGCTTCATCCCAAGTGACGCGGATAAAACGGTTGTTGCCACGTGTTTCGCCGCTGTATTTATGTTTTTTGAGCCAATCAAGGCGAACCATTGGGTAACGCACTCGTGATGGGCTATAGATAATACCTTTGATTCCGTTGAGCATATCAGTGGGGTGCGTGTCTGACTCTAGCGGCTTGACCGATTGTACTTTTCCGCCATACACATGTGCGCGAAATGCGCCCCAATGAGAGCCTGATACTTTCCAACTGCCTGTGGTTTCTGCCGCGTTAGCCGATGTCGAGACCAATAAACTTGGCCCAATAACCGACGCCGCACTGGTGGTTGCTACACCTTTAAGAAAACTTCTTCGTGTAATCGCCATATTTAAAACTCCGTTTGACGTGGATTAATGGTGACCTTCAGCAAAATCTGAAGAGTGTTTTTGTAGGTACTTCAAGACTAACGCTTCGCTGTCTGTGTCGAAGTTGACGAATGCCATCATGCCGTTAAACATGCCAGGCCAAGTGTTCGCATCAAAATGCGCTTCATCCGGTTGGCTATGACAGACAGAGCAGTTCGTTTTATAGGCCTCACCCGCTTTTTCCCAAATAGGATCCACGCTATCGAGCATGGCTTGTTTTTTCATCCACACTTTCGCGTTTACTTTTTCCCAAGGTAGACCGGTAAGATCATCGACACGTTTTTCACCAACAGTGACGATTGCATCATTTTGTGCCGCTTCTTTCATCAAGGAGCCCACAGCGATGTTCATACCAAAATCTTCTTGGATCACACGACCAAAACCTTTTGCTTTACGCCAACCATCAATTTCGATTTGAATCATCTCTCCTTTCTCATCCAATACCGTGACTGCCGATGCTGGGTTCAGAAGGCCGGCTTCGACTTTGGCTTGCGCATCTTCATAAATAGGTAAGAAGCGAACGCTCACCACTTGCTTGCCGACCGAGTAATCGGTTTTAGATGCCAATTGCTCTAGCTCGCCAATCAGTCCACCTGAGCTATCCATATTTTTAGGCAGGTTGTGGGCGATCCCTTTATGGCAATCTAGGCAACTTTGATCTTTTTCCGCTGCTTGTTTCATCTGAATACGCGCGGTTGCCGACATCTGTTCGAAATCCATCGAATCGTAATTGTGGCAATTTTTACATTCCAATGAGTTGTTGGCTGAAAAGCGCTCCCACTCATGCTTGGCCAATTCAATACGGCGCTCTTCGAATTTTTCAGGGGTACCTAAATCACCAAAAACTTGCGCAAATACCTCCTTAGAGGCTTGCATCTTACGCGCAATTTTAGCGGTCCATTCGTGTGGTACGTGGCAGTCTGGGCAAGTGGCACGTACGCCTGAATGGTTTTTCCAGTGCACGGTTTCTTGCAGCTCAACATAAACGTTGTCGCGCATTGTGTGGCAGCTGATACAGAATGCTTCTGTGTTGGTGGCTTCCAGTGCAGTATTAAAACCGCCCCAGAAAATCACACCGGCGATAAAACCGCCCATCGTGAGCACACCAAGGCTGATGTGCACGGCTGGACGAGTCATAGTGCGCCAAATTTTGACTAACAATGATTTCATGATTCGCTCTCTTAAATTTTCGATCAAAAGGATTACGGGTGAACCGTGGAATTAACCGTGCGCACCAGGAGGACCAAAGAGGAACACTTGCAGCATCCAAACAATAAATCCATAACCGCCGACAAAGGCGATACTTAAGATCGGAAAGAGAACCACTGTGATTAAGAGGAAAGACTTCCACTCAAGCGAACGTTTCTCATTACTCTCTATTTTATTAACATCACTCATACATTTGCCTGTTTTGTATTTCAGTCATTTTGAGCAGCTCGACGACAGAGCTCAGCTTATTACCATTTCTGATACGAAATGTTAGACCATACTCTTTGTAGGGTTCAATCGATTCCTACCTTATATAGCAAGGAATCCACTACTTTTTTGAGCTCACACGGAGTTGTGTTTGATTAAGAATTTATGTATAAAAATGTGAGTAGTTGTGTCAATTTAATTTCTTTTCATAAACGTTAAACAAGAAACAAAAAAGAAACAAAATGAATTGCAAGATAGGATTGAGGTGCGAATTTCTTCCCGCAAAACACTCAAATGGCAACCGAAGTGTAACGCTATTGTTAATAAGATGAGGAATGGTTAGATGTCGATCACCGCTCAGGAATCGGTGTTATATTCGCCCCACTTCAGTGCATAATGCACTGCCCACTGCTGGGTTTTTGTGCACTTCTTGATAGAATTGATCTTACACACTGGCTTTAAAACAGCTTATCCACAGAAAATGTGGATAAGCTGTTTTAAAGGTATAAATAGTGAACAAACACTAGCAGAAGCAGTCAACACCACCTAAGGCGATGGTTTAGAGATGACAACAAAAAGCGGCCCTTAAAGCCGCTTCTAAAATCATTTATTCAATAAGGAGTTATTCGTGAGATCCATCTCGAAGGTAAATTAACCAGTACCAAATGCCAACAAAAACACCCCCACCGATGATATTGCCAATCGTCACGGGTAATAGGTTATTGATCAAAAAACCCATTAAGTTAAGGTCTGCGTAGTCGGCAATATTGGCACCCGTCATCTGCCAAAACTCAGCGGGTGCAAAATATTTGATACCAATTGCCATCGGAACTTGGAACATATTAGCGATGCAGTGCTCAAAACCCGCGGCGACAAACATGGCGACAGGTAAAATCATCACCATAATTTTGTCAGTCAAGGTACGACCACTGAAAGTCATCCAGACCGCCACGCACACCAACACGTTACACATAATGCCAAGCGCTACTGCCTGCATAAACTCGTGATGCAATTTATGCTGAGAAATGGCCATCGCATTGAGGCCAACTTGGCCACCATCAAACATATATTGTTTGGAAACTAGCATACAAGCGACAAGCATCAGCGCACCAGCAAGGTTGCCAAAATAGACGATGACCCAGTTTTTAATCAACATGCTCCAAGAAATTTTGCCACTCGCACGTGCAACCAAAGTCAGCACTGAACTAGTGAATAACTCACCACCGGTGACCACCACCAGAATAAGACCTAAGCTAAACGCAAAGCCGCCGATAAAACGACTCAGACCCCAAGCCATATCGCCCGTTCCTGTCGTCACTGTAGTGTAAAAAACGAAAGCAATACCGATATGAATGCCAGCAGAAATGGCAAGAAGGAAAGACTTCATCGGATCTTTCGTCGCTTTTCCAACGCCAGTTTCTGCGGCGCGCTCTGCCATTTGCGGTGGCAATAGAGAATCAAATTGGTTTAAGTTCATGGCAAGTAACATTTTGAAACAAGTTATATAAGGCGCGGATAATCGCTCCATTCCTATGACAATTCAAGAGCTATTTTCTATGTTTACAAAAAATGTGTTTAGCGTGATGAAAATCATAAAAATTTATTGATAGCCCATATCCAGCGTCTATAGATAGCCACTCTCTTGCAAACCAATGATGAATATAACTGTGTGAAATATCCCCAATTTGGTTGCAGATAACATTTCTTACAACAACTGATTGCAGCCAACAGCGCTGCCATCTATGGTGACAAAAAATCATTCACTATATAGGTGTCGAGATGAAATTTACTCAACAAAATATCGCCGAGCTCAATCTACTCCTCCAATTTGATTTAAGCAGCGCTGCGACTGGCATTAAAGTCCGTAATGATGCGTCTGACGACATGCAATCCGCCGTTCAACGTCTTTACGAAAAAGGTCTGTGTACATTACCTGATGGTGGCTATTTGACGGATGAAGGTATCGAAGTGGCCGAGCATGCAGAGCGCGTGCTGCGCGTTTTGAACTCTTAATCTAGCCTGCAAAGGCAGCCATGACTCTGCTGGCTGCCTTGTCCCCTTTAAAAACCGCCCTTCTTTATTTGGCCATTCGCTCAATCCAACGTTGATAGGGCTGAATTCGATCATATCCCCAGTTAAACAGTGTGGTGTAGATAAAGAAAAAGGTCAGAAACCCAGCTTCCAAAATCAATGCATCCCACATCGATACGTCTAAAACCCAAGCGATCACCGGAATAGAAATAAAGACGAGCCCACCTTCAAAACCGGTCGTGTGTAACAAGCGTAAGCTAACCGTACGCGCTAATCGGTTGGTACCAAACACTCGGTCGAACAAAACGTTGTATAGATAGTTCCACGCTACGGCAAATAGGCTCAAACCAATACCTATCATGGCTAAATCCCCCGTTCCCTGCCCTGTCACCAATGCGGAGATTGGAATAATTAACGCTAATGCGGTCACTTCAAACGTTATGGCATGGAAAAGGCGCTCTTTCATCGACAGCTCTCTCATTGACATCATTTTTCTCCTCTTTATTCTTCGTCTGAGGTGTTGAATGGGCTCATTTTCATCTATATTGAAGATACCAAAAAGTTAGATAGTATCGGTAAATGAGATATGTTGAGTATTGATCAGTTGCAAGCCTTCACCGCAACCGTTGAGAGTGGCTCTTTCTCCGGCGCGGCAAGACAGTTGGGCAAAGTTCAATCAGCTGTTAGCCAACACATCATCAATTTAGAAATTGATTGCGGCGTAGAACTGTTTGATCGCTCCGGCCGTTATCCACGATTAACCGCGCAAGGCGAGCGACTTCTACCGTATGCGCAAGCGACGTTGCAGCAACATCAACGCTTAGCGCAACAAGCACAACTGCTTGCTTCATCACCCAATCAACAGCTTTCGCTCGCGATGGATGAAGGGATCCCGTTACAAGGGTTAACCCATTTATTCAAACAGTTAGCCACACAGTTTCCACACATTGAAATTGAATGTTTAAGTGCATCAAGTACCGATGTGATTGAGATGGTGGAACAAGGTCGCGCTAGCTGTGGGATCATCTTCAGTGAATTGGCCTTACCGAATAACCTTGATTTTGAAAATGTCGGTTCAATCCGTTTTGATGTTTATGTGGCCGCAGAGCATGAATTGGCTCAGCATCAAGCGCCCCATATCGATATGCTAAGATTGCATCGCCAACTCGTTATCCGCTCACGCAGCCATAAAACCAGCAGTTTCCATCAAGCCTTTAGCCCCGAGATATGGTACGCCGATAACTACTATCTATTATTAGAGATGGCGTTAAGCGGTTTAGGATGGTGTTTGCTGCCAAGCTATTTAGCCGAAAGTGAACAAGCGATGGGGAAATTAGTACGTGTCCCTGTTGAGTTTGAACAGCTGGCTTGGTATACCAACATTGATGTCATTCAGCACCAACGCATGAGCGCCGATCCTATCCATAAAATGGTCAGGCAGTTGTTGCGCCAGCTTAGTCCACTCATCGATGCCTGATCGGCATACAATCAATACAGGATGTACATTTTATGAGCACCATTACCCTCATTGGCGCAGGTTGGCTAGGCCTTCCTCTAGCGCAAGCTCTTACCGAAAACCACCAAGTCTACACCAGCCGCACCCAAACGGCAGGAATGCTTGAGTTAACGCAACATGGCATCACAGGCTTTGTATGCGATCTTTCTCTGCGCGACCAAAGCTTATCGCAGCACTTTATTGCTCAAAAAAGTGAGATTGTGATAGGCAGCTTTCCACCCGGTTTTCGCAAGGGAAGAGGGCAAGAGTATGCGCAGCAGTGGCAATATTTAGTCGCACAAGCAAAGCTGGCTAATGTGCGTAAAATCGTCATGGTCAGCTCAACCAGCGTCTATCCTGACATTGCACAACCAATGAGTGAACAGGATGCCTCCTTGTCACTGGCGCAAAGTGACTCAAACTTCAGTGAAGGAGCACGAATCATGTTACAAGCCGAACAACACGTTATCGATTCAGGGCTAGATTATGTCATTGTACGCTGTAGTGGCTTGATCGGACCAAACCGTCATCCCTCACGATTTGCAGCGCGTTTGGCGCAAGTCAGCCAGCTTGCACCAGCTAATATGTTGCATCAAAAAGACGCCATTGGTGCACTGATTTTTGCCAGCGAAAAACTCTCCAAACAGGTCGTTAACGCCACCACACCACAAACCGTGAGTAAAGCTGAGTTTTATCAAGCCGCGTTGGCGGCCGCCGAGCTAGACTCACCATTGCCGCCAATTGTCGATATTGCAGACAAACGCATCTTAAGCGACAAGCTGAGCCAATTGGGCTATCAATTTCATTATTCACACACGTTAGAGGCACTGGCACTGAATGAGTAAACATCTCTACCAACACATTGAAACCTTGTGGCAGTACATGCAGATGAAGCATGAGCTCGTCGCGGCCGATATCATTATGGTGTTTTGCAGCAATGATTTGCGCGTGGCTGAGTATGCTGCACATTTGTACCAACAAAATCTGGCTCCCTACCTTCTTTTCTCTGGCGGACAAGGGCGTTTTACTGAGGGTAAATTTGCTAAAAGCGAAGCAGAAACCTTTGCTGACATAGCCAAAGATTGTGGCGTCCCAACCCACGCGATTTTACTGGAAAAAGAGGCGACTCACTCTGGAGAAAATGTACGATTTAGTCACCATCTATTGGCAGAAAAATCGATCACTGCGCAACGTATTATTGTGGTTCAAAAACCCTTCATGGAACGTCGTGCCTACGCCACATTTGTTAAGCAGTGGCCCGCCCCATTTGAGTCATTGATGGTGACCTCTGGCGGAGAGACATTTTTCGATTATCTTGATGAGGATTTCACCGTTGATGTTGTACTGAGTGCGCTATTAGACGATTTTGTGCGAGTCCGCGACTACCCAGCACAAGGATTTCAGATTGAGCAACCGATCCCAGACGATGTGACACTTGCTTACCAAGTTCTGAGTCAATTTGAGTGGTAACACAAGTTGTGGGCATACAAAGTTGTGGGGCATACAAAATAGATAGGGAGGCTTAAACCCTGTCTCTTATACACAAATCCCCAAGCCTCTGCTTGGGGATTTTTTTTGAACTAATTTTATGTTTCATGATCTGATCATCTAAGCAATAATAAGGATGATTAGAATGACTTATATAGAACCAACCCTCTGGGCACAAAAGCAATTTGGTCAAGCTCACCTCAATGACCCAAGACGTACTCAAAGACTCGTTGCCCTAGCTGCCTCTCTGGCCGAGCAACCTGGCGTACCGGTCTCGAAACTCATCATCTCCCCTGCAGATATGGAAGGGGCTTATCGCTTTATCCGTAATGAGCAAATCAAAGCAGAAGATATCGCTGAAGCGGGCTTTCATGTCACAGCGCAAGAGGCTTTAGAACAACAAACACTTCTTGCATTAGAAGATACGACTTCTCTAAGTTACTCCCATCGCAGCATACAAGATGAACTTGGGCACTCCAATCAAGGCAATCGAAATCGAGCTATGTTCATACACTCGACCTTACTTTTTGCTCCCGAAACTCAAGTGGTTGTTGGCTTAATTGAACAACAACGCTGGACTCGAGATATTGAAAAGCGTGGACAAGGACACCAGTACGCCACTCGACCATACAAAGAGAAAGAAAGCTATAAATGGGAGCAAGCTTCTCGCCATGTCGCAGAGCGACTTGGCGATAAAATCTCAGATGTTATTTCTGTGTGCGATAGAGAAGCCGACCTATTTGAATACCTCACTTACAAGCAAGAGCAACAACAGCGATTCCTCGTTCGCTCAATGCAAAGTCGCTGTATAAAAGAGCATGATAATCGTCTTTATGACTACGCTTCCAAGCTGCAACCAGCAGGAGAAAGAGTGCTCGACATACCGCAAAAAGGCGGCCGTAAAGCTCGCACGGTTCACCTAGACATCAAATATGCCCCCGTGACACTCAAATCTCCCGCGAAGAAAAAAGAGTTCAATAACATTTCGCTTTACTACGTGGGATGCATAGAGCAAGGAGAGAGTAACGATAAGCTCGCATGGCACTTACTGACCTCAGAGCCAGTAACGAGCAGGGAAGAGGCACTTAAAATTGTCAGTTATTATGAGCTGCGTTGGCTAATTGAAGATTTTCATAAAGTCTGGAAAAGTGAAGGCACTCAAGTCGAGCAATTGAGAATGCAAAGCAAAGATAACTTAGAAAGGCTCAGCGTTATTCTGGCTTTTATCGCGACTCGGTTGCTCCAGTTGAGATTTATGAATGAATCAGATGAGTTATCTAAGAGAAGTTGTGAGCCGATATTAAAAGGCAAAGCATGGAAGCTAATGTGGCTAAAGCTAGAAAGAAAAGGGCTACCGAAGGAAGCTCCGGACATATCATGGGCTTACAGAGGTATTGCTCGATTAGGGGGTTGGAAGAATACAAAGCGAACGGGTCGTGCTCCTATAAAGACATTATGGCAAGGATGGTTTAGGTTACAAACCATCCTTGAAGGGTATGAACTGGCTAAGTCTCTTGATTCACCAGACTTGTGATCAAGAGACAGGGCTTAAACCTCCCTATCGAATAATTTGTTCAAGGCGCAGAAGTAATGAATTTACTTACCCAAGGCTTCTTTATAGTGCTGACGACATACCGACACGTATTTATCGTTACCACCAATAGAGACTTGATCACCTTCGGCAATCGCCACTCCATGTTCATCGGTGCGAATGACCATGTTCGCTTTACGACCACAATGACAAATTGTTTTCAATTCCACCAGCTTATCGGCCCAAGAAAGTAGATATTTACTCCCTTCAAATAGCTCACCTAAGAAATCGGTACGCAAGCCATAGCACAGTACCGGAATGCCGATTTTATCGACCACTTCAGTCAATTGATAGACTTGATCTTTGGTTAAGAATTGGCACTCATCAACCAAAATGCAGTGACGCTTTTGTTGCTCGTGCAGTGCGTTGATCTCATCATACAAATTCGTTTCAGCGGTAAAAAGCTGGGCGTCTGATTCCAATCCTATTCTTGAACTTACTTTACCAACACCATAGCGGTCGTCGATGGCAGCGGTATAGATCACGGGCGTCATACCACGCTCTTGGTAGTTGAAAGAAGATTGTAGAAGAGTGGTTGATTTACCTGCATTCATCGCAGAGTAATAGAAATACATTTGAGCCAAAAGAGAGATTCCTGTCACTAAGTCAATTGGCGAGAGAACAAGGTTCACTCAAATAAAAAAGGATAACCCTACGCGGGGGCAAAAAAGAGGGTGACTTTCGCCACCCTGTTACCGTTGCGTTTATTGCGCTTTTTCTTTTGCGACCGTCACCGCAATCGCCAACTCTTCGAGCGACGCTGGGTTAGCCAGACTCGGTGCATCCGTTAGCAAACAAGCGGCTGCGGTTGTTTTAGGGAAAGCGATCACGTCGCGAATATTTTCCGTACCACACAACAGCATCACCAAACGGTCAAGACCGAATGCAAGACCTGCGTGTGGTGGTGTACCAAATTTCAGCGCATCCAATAGGAAGCCAAATTTCAGTTGTTGCTCTTGCGCATCGATACCTAAAATATCAAACACCACAGATTGCATTTCAGCATTGTGAATACGCACCGAGCCACCGCCCACTTCATAGCCGTTTAATACCATGTCGTAAGCATTTGAATTTGCAACCGCGGGGTTGGCTTGCAGCTCTTGCGCGGTTAAGTTAAGTGGTGCGGTAAATGGGTGATGCATAGCATGCAAGTTACCTTCGTCATCTTCCTCAAACATTGGGAAATCAACAACCCATAGTGGAGCCCATGAATTTTCATTGGTGATCGCCAGATCTTTACCCAATTTCAAACGCAGCGCACCCAATGCTTCAGTCACCACTTTTATTTTATCGGCACCAAACAAAATGATGTCGCCAGACTCAGCGTGAGTACGCGCCAAAATGCCTTCCACAATGTCAGCCGAAAGGAATTTCGCGACCGGAGATTGAACACCCTCTAAGCCAGCAGCGCGGTCATTGACTTTCATCCACGCCAAACCTTTCGCGCCATAAATACCAACAAACTCAGCGTAGCTATCAATTTGCTTACGAGTTAATGCCGCGCCACCCGGTACACGAATAACCGCAACGCGTCCTTTAGCATCATTAGCTGGGCCAGAGAAAACATTGAAATCCACATCTTTTACAAGGTCTGCAACATCAACCAATTCCAGTGGGTTACGCAGATCCGGCTTGTCGCTACCATAGCGACGCATCGCTTCGCTGTATGGCATCACAGGGAAATCGCCTAGATCAACGTTTAGTAGTTCTAGCCACATGTTGCGAACCATTTTTTCGGTCACTTCACGCACTTGGTCGGCCGTCATAAATGACGTTTCAATATCGATTTGAGTAAATTCTGGTTGACGGTCAGCACGTAAATCTTCATCACGAAAACATTTTACGATTTGATAGTAACGGTCAAAACCTGACATCATCAGCAACTGTTTAAACAGTTGTGGCGATTGAGGAAGTGCATAGAAACTGCCTTTGTGCACACGACTTGGCACTAAGTAATCACGCGCCCCTTCCGGCGTTGCTTTCGTCAAAACTGGCGTTTCAATATCGAGGAAACCGTGTTCGTCAAGGAAGCGGCGTACAAAGCTAGACGCTTTAGCGCGCAGCTTAATACGATCACTCATTTCTGGACGGCGTAGATCTAAGTAACGATATTTTAGACGTTGCTCTTCTGAGTTCTTTTGGTTGAAATCCAGTGGCAAAACATCACTGCGGTTGATAATCGAAATCCCACTCGCGAGAATTTCCACTTCGCCAGTCGCCATCTCTTTATTGATTTGACTTTCTGGACGCGCGCGTACTTCACCAGTTAGCTTAATGCAGAATTCATTACGCAGTTGGTTAGCTACTGCAAATACATCCGCCATATCTGGATCAACCACCACCTGAACGATGCCTTCACGATCTCGCATATCAATAAAGATAAGACCGCCTAAATCACGACGGCGATTAACCCAGCCGCACAACTCCACAGTTTGTCCTGCGAGGGACTTGTTCAGGTGACCACAATAATGGCTACGCATAATGAATTTCCCAATCTCTAATTAGTTATCAATTCTAAGCCGCTCAGCGTCATTATCTGAGCAGCGCAAAGTTCCATTTATACGCTGAAAGATGTGCAAAATCGACCTTCCAGAATACAATTTGTTGTGTTTTATCAAGGGTTGCTGCTTTTTAAATCAATAATCAACCAAAATAGCAACACCGCTGAGAAATTGCGGCTGATTATAGCGTTAAAATACCAAAATCATCAAAACTCTCGTAGAGTATTTATTTTTAGTAATGGATAAAAGGTCAGTATGATGAATTTACCACTACGACTCGGCCTTACCATGTGGTCACACGCGGGCTGGCAAAGTACGTTTTACGGCGCGGGAACGCCTGCTGCGCAGCGTCTTGAAAAGTATGCGAGGGTTTTTCATACCGTAGAAGGCAACACTACTTTCTATGCGTCACCTTCCATGAACACAGTACAGAACTGGCGCGCCGCCACTCATGATGATTTTCGGTTTACGTTCAAACTGCCCAAAGCTATTACCCACGAACATAAGCTCACTGGCTGCCAAGATCAGTTAAAAGATTTTATGATGCTCATGGAGCCTCTGCACTCTCGTGTTGGATTATGGACCATCCAACTGCCAGCTACTTTTGGCCCACAGCACTTAGAACAGTTGAAAAAATTCTGCGCCTATTTTCCCGCAGGTTTTCCACTGAGTGTTGAAGTGCGGCACCTTGAGTTTTTTGCTAAGGGAGAAGCTGAAAAAGCGCTTAATCAATGGTTAGTTGAATCGTCGGTTGACCGAATCATTATGGATAGTCGTCCTATCTTTTCGGCCAAACCGACGACCGACGTCATCATTGATGCTCAGAAAAAGAAACCTAAAGTCCCTGTTCACGCCATTGCCACGGCACAAACGCCGATGATCCGTTTTATCGGCCACCCAGAATTAGAGGCCAATTATCCCTTTTTTGAAGCGTGGATGACCAAACTGCCACATTGGATCGACCAAGGAAAACAACCTTATCTTATGGTCCACACACCAGACAATATTGAAGCCCCATTATTAGCCGCTGAGCTATACCAACAGCTGCAACAACGACTCACATTACCTACATTGACAACATTTCCAGCCCAAGATGACCAACACCAAATCACCCTATTTTGATGATCGCGTGCGAGGTTAATGACACGCGCACACTTTTCTCTTAGAATGTGCGCCTTTTTTAAGGTAGTGCAGCCGTCGGCACTACTTGTTGCGCGCCGCTATGAGGTACACCATGAGCCATCATAAAGACATCATCTTTTCTGCCCCAATCGATAAGATTGGTGATTTCACCTTTGATGAACGAGTTGCTGAAGTCTTCCCTGATATGATTCAGCGCTCTGTGCCGGGGTACAGCAATATTATCTCTGCAATCGGCATGTTAGCTGAGCGCTTTGTTAAGCCACACTCTACCATTTACGATTTGGGTTGCTCTTTAGGCGCGGCTACGCTTTCGATGCGTCGTCATATTCGCCAAGAAGGTTGTAAAATTGTAGCGGTTGATAATTCGCCTGCTATGGTTGAGCGTTGTAAACTGCACATTAACGCCTATCGTTCGGATACGCCTGTCGAGGTAATTGAAGCCGACATCCGTGAGATTGAAATTCATGATGCCTCAGTAGTGGTGCTCAATTTTACGCTGCAATTTCTATCGCCAGAAGATAGGCTAGCACTGCTTGAAAAAATCTACGTGGGTCTTCGCCCCGGTGGCATACTGATTTTATCTGAAAAGTACATTTTTGAAGATGAAACGGCGCATGATCTGCTAATTGACCTTCATCATGATTTCAAGCGAGCCAATGGTTACAGCGAATTAGAAATCAGTCAAAAACGCAGTGCGATTGAAAATGTGATGCGCCCAGACTCCATCACAACACATAAAGCTCGCTTTAAACACATTGGCTTTTCAAGTTATGAAGTGTGGTTCCAGTGTTTCAACTTTGGCTCGATGTTCGCTATCAAATAATAGAATGACATTTTAGCTCTTTTCCCTAGAAGGGCCAAAACCTGACCAGCCATTTATCTAGGATCTTTTTACCTAATCTAGGAATACGCTTTGCATGTTTAACTTTGCCAATTTTTATCAACTGATCGCTCAAGATACCCGTCTTCAACCTTGGCTAAACGTTTTGCCACAGCAGTTGACGGACTGGCAAAATGCAGAGCATGGCGACTTTGACCGCTGGGTTCGTGCGTTAAATAAAATCCCCTCGGGTACACCTGAGCTGATCGAGCTCAAACAGTCAGTCACTCTCTCAAATAGCACACCGCTGACGTTAGGCGAACAGAAGAAATTAGAAAGTTTGCTTAAAACTTTTCATCCTTGGCGCAAAGGCCCTTATCACTTACATGGTATCCATATCGACACTGAGTGGCGATCCGATTGGAAATGGGACCGCGTATTGCCCCACATTTCACCGCTGAAAGACCGTTCCGTGCTGGATGTCGGCTGTGGTAATGGTTATCACATGTGGCGTATGCTTGGCGAAGGTGCTCGCCTGTGTGTGGGTATCGACCCTTCGCACCTGTTTTTAGTGCAGTTTGAAGCGGTGCGTAAACTATTGGGTGATGACCAACGTGCTCATCTTCTACCACTAGGCATTGAACAATTACCCGAATTGAATGCCTTTGACACTGTATTTAGCATGGGTGTCCTATACCATCGCCGCTCACCGCTAGATCATCTGATCCAATTGAAAAATCAGTTGGTCACAGGGGGCGAATTGATTCTTGAGACGTTGGTGATTGAAGGCGACGAAAATGCGGTGTTGGTCCCTGTCGACCGCTACGCACAAATGCGTAACGTCTACTTTTTCCCTTCCGCCAAAGCGCTCAAAGTGTGGCTTGAGAAATGTGGTTTTGGTGACGTGCGTATCGTTGATGAAAACGTCACCTCTGTTGATGAACAACGAACAACTCAATGGATGACGCACAACTCATTGCCCGACTATCTTGACCCAAACGACCCAAGCAAAACCGTAGAAGGGTATCCCGCACCACGACGCGCTATTTTGGTAGCAAAAAAACTATAATTGACACAGTTTTAACGCTTGACTATGCGTATAATACTACCCTTGTCAAAGGATGCCGTACGCATCCTTTTTTATCAGCTAAATTTTGTTAGCTAAACTTCGGTTTATCCGTATTCATTACAAACACATAAGGTCGCAAATGTTTAAGTCTGTAGCCCCCGTCATTGCCATTGCCTTACTGTCAGGTTGCACTCTAACCAATGGTGAACAATACCACCAAGCTACCCTCGCAGCGATTCAAACTGCCGAATCAAACCTCAGCAACACAATGACCAACCTTGAGCTTCAGCTAAGTAACCAGAATGATTACATTGAAAGCCTTGAAAACCAAATATCAAAGCTCGATCAAAAACTGACCAAACTTAAGCAGACCACGACCAATAACCAACAAAAACGTGTAGAAGCAACCAGTAATGATGATGTGATAATTCCAGTCGCTACAACCTCTATTCAAAAATCACGCTATGACGTCATTTTAGGTGAAGTCGAAAAAGTCACGATTGATTCGATCAAACAAACCTTTGATGCTCGAGTTGATACAGGGGCCGCCACCTCTTCACTCAATGCGATTGATATTGAAGAGTTTGAACGTAATGGGAAAAACTGGGTGCGCTTTCATCTTTCCGATGGAGATAGAGCAACAGACGAAAGTAACTGGATTGAATCACCCATTATTCGCTACGTTAAAATTCGCCAATCGACCAATGAAGAAATGGAACGCAGAGCCGTTGTTGAGCTGTGGGTAAAATTAGGCAGTATTCACGAAAAAGCACAGTTCACCTTAGCTGATCGCTCTCAAATGAGCCATGCTATTCTTCTAGGCCGCGAGTTTATTCGTGATATCGCGTTAGTCGATGTCAGTCGCAAGTACATCCAAACCGAAACTAAATAGTAGCAAGGACATTTATGACGTCACGAGTTCCATTTTATCTATCCGTTTTATTGCTGATAGTGGCAGGAATTACACTGAGTGTAGTTCGCCACCAAACTTACGGGGTGCCATGGACACCTGGAGAAACTCGCCAAATTTGGGATATTGAAGCACGCGTCGAATTCAATGCGTTAGGTAAAGAAGCCAAAGTCTCTTTAGCCGCACCTCATACTCAAGATGGGTATACCTTAATCAATGAATCGTCATCGTCGCCGGGTTATGGCGTCGCTTACGTTACGACTGACACAGGCAAACGTGTTGAATGGTCAATCCGCAAAGCAACTGGCCCACAAACTATTTACTATAAAAGCCAATTTTTAGTTGATCCCCAAGCGAAAGCAACACCTATCCCGCCTGTGGGCGATGTAGTTCAACCGACCTTTAACGGTCCAGAAGAAGCCGCAGCTATCGCATTAATTGAGCAAGCGAACCAACGCTCTGCGGATAACATTACTTTTACCCGCGAACTGATTAAAAATCTCAATGACACCGACAGCCAAAACGCCTCTTTACTACTCAATAAAATGAGCAAAGTAGACGCCACACAAAAACTGCTGTCATACTCTCAAATTCCCAATAAAGTCGTTGGTGTTATTCAGCTCGAAGATGGTCGCCGCCGTCAAACGATTCAACACATGAACGAAATATGGAATGGCGATCAGTGGGTGCTTTTTAACCCTGAAACGGGCACGCAGCCCAACCACCCTAACCTACTGGTTTGGGATGAATCCAACGTTTCACTGCTGGATGTCACGGGTGGACAAAATAGCCAAGTTCACTTCACTATGCTGTCTCAAGATGTTTCACCTCAAACGGCAACCAATAATAAAATTGAGGCCGACAAACTCTTAAACTTCTCTATTCACAGTTTACCGCTTGAAGAGCAAGCGATGTTCAAGACCATTATGTTGATCCCTATCGGCGCATTAATTGTGGTGTTCTTACGGGTGATTATTGGGCTAAAAACCTCAGGTACTTTCATGCCGGTACTGATCGCCGTAGCCTTTGTTCAAACTCAATTACTGACTGGTATCGTGGGCTTTCTGCTTATCGTCGGAACGGGTTTAATCATTCGTAGCTATTTATCGAAATTAAACCTGCTGCTGGTGGCACGAATATCGGCGGTGATCATCACTGTAATACTCATTATCTCTGTCTTCACGGTTGTTGCCTTTAAGATCGGCCTCACCGAAGGGTTATCCATTACTTTCTTCCCGATGATCATTCTATCTTGGACCATCGAACGTATGTCGATTCTGTGGGAAGAAGAAGGAGCAAAAGAGGTGATTTTACAAGGTGGCGGCTCACTGTTTACCTCAGTATTGATCTACTTAGGTATGACTAACTCTTATGTGCAACACCTAACCTTTAATTTTATTGGCTTACAGCTGATCGTATTAGCTGCCATTCTGCTATTGGGAACCTATACGGGCTACCGTTTAACTGAACTTCGCCGCTTTAAACCGTTAGCCGAGGAGTAAAGATGTTTTCATTATCCGAATACACTTCTCCATTTAAGCTACGCCGTAAAGGCATTATGGGCATGAACAAGCGTAACCATAGCTACATTGGTCGCTATAACGATCGCTCAAAATACCCATTGGTTGATGATAAGTTACAAACCAAATTGATTGCGCAACGTGCGGGTTGTACTGTGCCAAAACTGATTGGTGTGATCAGTAATCAAGCGGATGTGAAGTCGATCCATGCCATGGTTAAAGAGTGGCCAGGCTTTGTGATAAAGCCTGCGCGCGGAAGCGGTGGTAAAGGCATTTTAGTGATTATGTCGCACAAGGATGGTGTGTACACTAAACCTTCTGGTGCGACCATCAACCAGCAAGATGTTGAGCGCCATATTAGTAATGCCTTGGCAGGACTATTTTCACTAGGCGGTAAAAATGATGTGGCTGTGGTTGAAAACCTGATTAAATTTGACGATTGTTTCGAAGGCTTTAGCTATGAAGGTGTGCCTGATGTACGCATTATTGTCTTCAAGGGCTACCCCGTCATGGCGATGATGCGCCTTTCGACTTCGGCTTCTGATGGTAAAGCCAACTTACACCAAGGCGCTGTTGGTGTAGGTCTTGATATTGCCACAGGAAAAGCCGTACGAGCCGTGCAGTTTAATTTACCCATCACTGAGCACCCAGATACCGGCAAAGATCTCTCAACGTTGCAAGTACCACATTGGAAAAAGCTACTCACCTTAGCCTCTAGTGCTTGGGAAATGACCGGCCTTGGTTATATGGGAACCGACATGGTACTGGATAAAGAAGAAGGACCAATGGTACTTGAGCTTAACGCTCGCCCTGGACTTGCTATCCAGATAGCCAATGGCGCAGGGCTGCTGCCACGTTTGCAGCATATCGAAAGTTTAGGATCGCAACTTATCTACCCTAGCCCAGAAGAACGTGTCGCTTATGCCGCTAAGCAATTCGGCTCTGGTGAGTTAAGTGAGTAACTCTCACCAAATTTAATCACTAAAAAGCCCAATCTCTATCAGGAGTATTGGGCTTTTTTATTAGCGATGGAGGCGATGCTTACAGCATTTCGGCCATCTGCTGTGCTTCTGATTTTGGTTTTTCAGTTTGACCAAAACCCCGTAGACCGACCACATGAACGTGTTCGTGATCTTTAAACACTTTGCGCACTAATTTATAAGTCGTGCCTTTCTCAGGGCTAATGTTCTCTGGCGCAGCAATTAAAAGTTGCATATCCAGACGCTCGCACAGTTCAAACAAGGTTGAAATGGATTTGGCATCCAAACGCGCCGCTTCATCTAAAAACAGTAAACGACATGGAACGATGTCTTTGCTGCGTAGACGACGAGATTCCTCTTCCCAGCTTTGAATCACCATCAATAAAATAGATTGCCCGGTACCAATCGCTTCACCAGTCGATAATGCGCCAGATTCCGCTTGCAACCAGCCATCAGATCCGCGATTTACTTCAACACTCAGCTCTAAGTAGTTGCGGTAATCCAATAGCTCTTCACCCAATACTTGCGGTGAACGTTGCCCCATATCGATATGCGGGTTAACACGCTGGAACAATTTCGCCATCGCTTCGGAGAAGGTATAACGAGTACTCTCAAACAGATCTTTATGCTGACTCTGTTTTTCAGATAATCCCGCGAGTAGGATTTCATGGCTCTCGCGTACTTTCACGTTAAGGCGAACGCCTTTCACCTGACCAAAGTTAATGTTAGACAAACCTTGGTTGAGCATCCGAATACGATTTTGCTCACGTTGAATGGTTTTTTTGATGATGCTGGCCACCGATTCAGAGCTGATCGCTAAACGGTTTTCACGTTGAGTCAACTCTTCAGTTAAACGCGCAAGCTCCACTTCCATCTCTTCAATCGCTTCAACAGGATCATCAGTGCGAATGATGTCTTGGCGAATACGCTCACGCAGATGTTGATACACGGCGATGTAGAACAAAACTTTGCGTTCTGGATGTGCGTTATCTTCCGACAAACGCAGTGCATCGCGTAGGTCGTCATTGCTTGCGACTGCTAAACGCAGCGCGCCCAACGATTTATCCGACATGGAACGCAGTTCATCGGCCGATAGATACGCCAGCTCACGTTTATGCAAGCGGCGCTCAACATCGTGATCACGCGCCAAACGTAATACAGAGCACCACCCTGCTTTTGCATTCACCACAAATGTGCGCAGATCTTGATAATCTTTCTGCACCTTTTTCAACCGTTTAACTAATGCTTTCATTTCAAGATCAGTTGCGGTTAGTGTACGTTCATACTCGCTCTTACGGGTACGTGAGGCATGCAGACGCTGTTGCAATTCATCACGACGACGTTCAGCACGCTCTTGCGCACCTTCATCGGCATGCACACCAAACTCTTGTAGCTCCTGCTTGAACTCTTGAACCGTTTCCAACTTAGCTTGATGCGAGCTTTTTAAGGCCGCTAACACTTGGTTATATTGGTTCATTTGACTTTGAGCCTGTTTGAGCTCATCACGAGTACGAGTACGGGCGCTTTCTGCCTCGGCCAATTTGTTTTTGAGCTGCTCACTTAGCTCGCTGCTTTTACTGAGCAGATCAACCGAATCGGAATAACTAAAATAGTGGCGGCGTTCAATCACGTCTGAGAGTGCAAAGATCTGCACTTTCAATGTCTGAAGAGCTTGATCCGCTTGCTGATATTGTGCGGTGAGTGCATCAAATTGCTGCGGGTCAACCTCAAGCGCTGAAGCAAGCTGCTCTAACTCCGCGATGGCTTTACCGTGCGAGCTTAAAAACGCTTTCGCTTCCGCCAGTTGATTAATGTTCAGCTCAGCTTCATCGAAACGTGCTTGCAATGCCTCATCTTCAATGAGCAACATGTTAGGAGCCAGCTTATCGAGCATCGTTAACGCGTGTTTGCTCAGCTGTAACTGGTTGCGCTGCTGCTGTTCTTTTGCGTCCAATTCAGCCAATACACGGACCAGTTGATTGCGTTGCTCACGTGCCGCTTGCAACGCTTGTTCTGGATCCGCTTCAAAAGCGACTTGGATGTGTGAAGCAACAAACTGGTTAAAGCTGTGGTATAGACGTTGCAGTTTTTGTGAATCAAACGCCGCTTTCGCGTGCTCTTCCACCACTTCTTCGCGCTCGTTACGCAGTAACTCTAAACGCTGTTCGCGCGCGGCGCGGCCAAAGAGTGGGATCTCAGGTAAACGAGAATAACGCATTTGGCGGTTATTGAGCTGAACACATACCGCTCCTTCCAATTCGTCAGCATTGAACGAGCTATCATCAAAGGCATCGACATCACCTTCAATGATGTACAGATCTTCTGGGCAGTCATCAAGCTCGACCAGCTTCTCTTTGATGCCAGATAAATCCGAAACCACAATCGCATGGCGAGCCGGGCCGTACATGGCACTGAAATAAGGTGCATCGTCAATCGTGATGTCATCGTAAATTTCAGACAGTAAAACGCCACCTAAGCTATCCGCTAATCCTTTCAAGCGAGGATCATTTGAACCACCAGGAGACGCCAAGCGCTCGATTTCGTTTTCAAGCTGCGCGCGACGTTCTGCCAGCTTATCTTTAGCGATTGATTGTGCTTTTTCTTGCTCAAGCACTTGCTGCATCTGCGCCATCACAGCTTGGCTATTTTCTAATGTTGCACCACTTTGTTCACGTAAAGTATGCAATGCATCATTGGCAGCAATCCAAGTCGGAGCGATCGATTCCAGTCGTTGAATTTCAGCCTGTTTATCTTGTTCGGTACGGCGCTGCTCACTGCGCTGTTCACGCAGCACTTCTTGTTCATATTCCAGCGATTCAATCAGAGCGGCGTGGCGCTCGCGCTCTTGCTCTAGTGTTAGCTCATCGTGCAAGTCAATATGGTGTTGCTTTTGGTATTCAACCACGGACTGACGCGCCACTTGCTGCTGATTTAAGCGACGTTCCAGATCTCGCTGCTGTGCATACCACTGTGCTTCATTTTGGCTGATTTGCTGGGCGTTACGCGCTTGCTGCATGATGGCTTTTGCATGCTGAGCCGCATCGTGACGAGGCACTTCACCCACCACACTGCGCACCAATTTCAGTGCCTGCTCAAACTGTTCGACCGCGGCCGAAGACATGTCCAATTTATGCTTTAACGCTAATAAGGTGGTGGTGTTAGCGTCTTGCTGATGCTTGAGATCAGAAACCTGCGCTTGGGCACGTTCTGGTGTTAACTGATCATCATTTAGCAACTGTTTGGCTTTATCGAGCGCCTGTACGGCTTGTTGATATTGCAATGCTCGCGTTTGTTGAACATCTAATGCTTGTTGGTAATCGGCCAATTGACTCTTTAAGCTATCGACCTCATCTTCAGAGATAATCGCTTGCTCTTCAGCCATCATGACGCGCTCTTGCGCCTCTTCCACCACCATCATCTGCTCTTCAAGGCGAATAGTGAGCTCTTGCAAATCCTCTTGATAGCGTTCAATTTTCTCTTGCTGACGCAGTGCGTTTTGCACCAGTTGCAAGTGATCAGAAGCGGCTTGGTGATCTTGCTCTAAGGTAGATTCTTGCTCTAACAGCAGTTCAAGCTCTTCTTGAACTTGATTGAGTAATCGATTTTGCTCAATCAATGTATGGCGAGAGCCGAATAACTCGTTACGCAACGCGAGCGTTTGCTCTAGCTTATTGTGGCGATCGTTGGCGTGACGCATGTAATCAGCGGCCACGTAATTTGTCGATTCGGTAATCAGGTGCTTGAAGAGATCACGATCCGCTTGCGTGGTTTTGATCGCTTCTAACGTCATGCGGTTTTCACGTAACGCCGATTCCATATCTTGGAATGCTTTCTTCACACCACCATTTTGTGGCAACAGATAATCACGCAACGAGCGAGTAATGGCACTGGAAATACCGCCGTATAAAGAAGCCTCAATCAAGCGATAGAATTTTGAACGGTCACTACTGTTACGCAGTTTTTTTGGCACCACGCCAAATTCAAACATCTGCGCGTGATAATCGACAATGGAGCTAAACGCTTTAAAATGCGCCCCTTCAATTTTCGCGACAATCTCTTTCACTTCATTGAGTTGACGCACGCGCGCGTGGTTGTCTGAGACGTTTTCAATCAGCACATCGGTTGGTTTAACATGGCTTGGCAAGCCTTGAATCACAAACGGTTTGATATCCACTTTTTTATCGCGCCCCGCCACCTGTTGTAGCTTAACGCCAAACAGTAAACGCTGTTTGCGTGAATTCACTACATCCAACGCGGCGTAACATGCGCCCGCTTGCAGTTTACCGTATAAGCCTTTATCGCGAGACGCTTGTGAGCTGCCCGCTTCGGTGGTGTTTCTAAAATGGAGCAAACTTTGATCTGGGATCAAGGTGGTGATAAATGCCGCCATGGTGGTCGATTTGCCCGCACCGTTACCGCCTGACAAGGTGGTAACTAATCCATCAATATCAAAAGTACGAGCAAAAAAGCCGTTCCAATTGATCATGGTTAGCGATTGATATTTACCTCTCTCAATCATGCTTCACCTTCCCATTCTGTTTGCTCGTTAACATTTTGTTCTTCAATCTCGTCTTCGTTATCCAGCAAGCTGCCTTGATTCGGCTCTTGGGCGTGGACAACCGCTTCACCATCGCGAATCAAACGCAGTTGTGCTTCACGCATGTCGTCACCAATACGCACATCGGCACCAAAACGAAATACGGCTTCGCTAATGCGGAATTTATTGGTATCACCTAAATGGATGATCATCCCCAAACGACGTAAACGACGCAGTGAGGTACGCACTTTTTCAAACAGCTTTTCTTTGTCTAAGTCTGAACCGCTGGCTCGGTTGGTGACGAGCTTCATCAGTTTTTTTTCATCGGCCAGAGACAGTAGCTCTTCGTACAATTCTTGATTAGTAAAGATGCCTTCGTGCGCAAGGCGTTCAGGACTCAAATAAAGAAAACAGAGCACTTTGCCGACCAGCATATCCAACTCAGACAGCACGCTACGATTGATTAAAGCAGTAGAGCGAGGACGCAGGTAAAAAAAGCCTTCCGGCGCTTTGACTAATTCGGTGTTATAGCGTTGGTAAAACAGCGCTAAATCGGGCTCAAAATCCAATAAAAAGGTGTGATTATCCAAATCATCACTAGAAACATGACGCCCAGCTCGAAGCTGGCTATCTAGCGCAGGAAATAAAGGATTTGAAATCGCTTTAGCCAGATTTTCTGGCATGTATTCATTAATATCTGTCGATGACATTTGCTTGTACCTTTGCACCAAAATCGTTGATCGCTTGCCAGTCAGGTTGGATGGCTTGGTAATCTTGCTCTGAGTAGCCAAGCCTCACCGCTTGATCAACAATAATTCGGGCTAAATCAAAATGATGTGTATGGGGATGAGTGGCGAGGTAGTCTCTCAGTACTCGTCCTAAATCAATTGGCATCCCTTGATCTTTATGACCTTTGAGCATGCTGCCGATACGCAAGGAGAGCTCATCATTGACTTGCTGGAACTCTTCGTACTCCACTTCTGGAGGCACTTGCCCCATCACCTCATCATCTCTTAACACGAGAGCTTCATCACGCAGGTCGGTTAAACGCTCAGCATCGGCATAAGTGAGATACCAAGGCGCGTCAAAATAGTCGCTGAGTGATTGACGTAAACGCTGGCTAAACGCTCGGTTTTGGTCCATATCAATGGCGGTACGAATGAATTTATGGACATGGCGGTCGTAGCCAATCCAGAGATCGATCGCCTGTTGTCCCCAACTGGTGATGCGATCAAGTTTCATCTGTAATCCAAACAGGATTTCTTCAATAAATTCGAGTTCGGCTTCGCCATAAACCAATTCTTGAATATCCAAAATTTGCGTTTGCAGCTCATCCCCCGCCGCTTGTAAAGTGTCTTGCAGTTCACGCAGCGTTGAAGAGGTTTCAGACAATAACGATTCACAGTTGTTGATCGCTTCACGCCAATCTTTATTCAGCAATTCTGCGATTTGCAGTTTGACCGATTGCTGCTGCTCGTCCATCACACGTTGGTTTAAATCGATACGATCAAAAATTTCCCCTACCGAGTATTTTAATACGCCGTAGACGTTCTTTTTCCAATGCCCGGGAGTACCACCTTTATTCGCAGCTTCAATCGCCTTGGTCATTTCATCGGCGACCATAGAAAGCTGAATTGAGAGCTTCAGCTTGGAAAACTCTCTATGGCGGACGTAGTAGTCCGTAATGCCAATAGCCAACGGTGACAAACGGTAAATGCTAACGCCATCAGTCATCTCGCTGGTGAAGCGGCTCATTAAGCGCTGTTTTACCAACTCATTGATCGCATTATTGGCACGAAACGCGGAGGCTTCACCGGTTTCTTCAAATAAGCGAGTTACGATGGCAAACGCATCGTGTAACTCACCTTCACCTAATTCTTCATCAAACCTTTCGTTACTCAATACTGCGATGGCAATAAGGAACGCCAGTCGTTCTGTCGTCAGGTTCAATGAGAAATCATGCTGCTTTACCCAACCAACCAATTCATCAATAGGTTGCTGTGCAGCGTTCTGAGTCATCTCACTCATTGTTATTCCTGCTCTATTTTCTTTTTCGCCCATACATGAATGTATCGACCTAGCGAGAGGTACGGCTCTTGTCTACATAATTGTTGTTCGAGTGCCAGTACATCTTCATATTGGTAGTCACCCATATTTTTCACATTCCCAATATAGTCACTGAATGATCGGATGCCCGATTTTCCACAAATCTCAAATCCTGATTCTTCGATCCATTGATACACTTCTTCAGGTTTTAGCCCTTGCTGAGGCTGGAGCTTAAACCGCTTGCGATGTGGCATGCCCTCCAATACATGGGGAATGTTGCCACAGACAACGTTTTTGTACACCAAGCCATGATGGTTATAGAACATGATTGATGCCATACCACCTGGCCTAACTTGCTCTAACAAATTCTGCAATGCGGGTTTTGGTTCGGCTAACCATTCCATCACCGCGTGAAACAACAACACATCCACTGGCGCACTAAGGTGCGATTGGATGGATTGCACGGGGGAATGTACCAACCGATACTGCTCAAGCAGACCATTTTTGCGGATCTCTTGTTCCGCAAGTTGAAGCATTTCCGAGGATAAATCACACAGCGTGATTTGGTGTCCCAGCTTGGCTATTTTTTGTGACATTTGTGCCAAACCGCCGCCAGCATCAAGCACTTGCAAAGGTTTTGGGTGGTTGCTCAACAAAGCGAGCAGTTGCTCAAGATCTTGCCAAACAATGACTTGACGAATTTCACCTTTGTCAGAGCCGTATATGTTTTTTGCAAATTTGTGGGCAATATCGTCGAAATTCCGGTCTTCAGTCACAGTGGCTTGAGTTATGATAGCGAATCGTGCTGCTATTCTGTCATAGGAATGGCAGGAATAAAGGGGCTTTGTTCCTTTTTATTATCAAGTGGTGTTTTTTCGGACTATTTTGTATATGTTTGAGCTGAAAAAAGTTATTTCCTCATTATTAATGCCTCTTCCGGCAATGCTAATCCTCGGTTTTGTCGGATTAATGCTCATAATGTTCACCGTCAGACGTAAGACTGGCTGTATGTTTGTCCTCTTCTCTTTAGTGGGGATATTTCTTATCTCTTTCCAACCCTTTGCAACGCGCATGCTAATGCCTTTGGAAAGACAATACTCGGCTTTTCTCCCCGTTGATGGCACCATCGATTATGTGATGGTTTTAGGCAGCGGCCACGTAGTGGATGACCAAATACCACCGACCTCGGAACTCAGCCGCACTGCGTTGGTACGCCTAAACGAAGGCATACGTGTCATGCGTATGTACCCCGGCTCAAAGTTGATTTTATCAGGCTACTCTGGCGGGTCGGAATTTAGCCATGCGCGCATGCTAGCCGTGGTGGCACTCGCGCTTGGAGTGAATAAATCCGATATTATTTTGCTAGAAACAGCTAAAGATACTTGGGAAGAAGCACGACAAGCCGCCGCCTTTGTTCAACAGCGTAGGCTGGTTTTGGTAACGTCAGCCAGTCATATGGAAAGAGCGTTAAAAGAGTTTAATTCTGCAGGTATTGACCCAATACCTGCGCCAACCAATTTCTTAGCGCAAACGAATATTGAGCAACCTTGGGAAAAATACGCTCCTCGAGCGCGTTATTTAGAACAAACCGAGCGTTACTGGTATGAAACGTTAGGGCTGCTGTGGCAAGACTTACGTGATTGGGCCTCCGGGCATGGCGATACAGAATTGGACATCAATAGCAATTAGCAATTGTATTCAACCCAAAACGGAGCCACTTATGTGCTCCGTTTTTCTTGATAATCGCGGCTACAAAAAATCATGGGAATAAAAAGGCACGGCCCAACGCCAATTTTACACACGCGACCACTCAGCTAATCACCAGCGAACATATAACCTTCACCGTGCACAGTCACAAAGATTTGCGGATTCTTGGGATCAAACTCCATCTTCGCCCTCATGCGTCGAATCAGTACATCAATCGTTCGATCGTTAGGTGCATCCACACGATGGCTGATCATATTTAAAATACGTTCACGGCTAAGGACTTGATTCGGATATGACGACAAGGCAACTAATAGCTCATATTCCGCTTTGGTCAGTTTTACGGGCTCACCATTACGGCTCAGCGCTCGGCGCTGGATATCAAAGGTCCACTCGCTAAAGCGCACTAAATTCGTATTGTGAGATACACCGCTCTCTTCGTTCAGTTTGTTTTTTGCGGTCGAGATCCGCCACAGCAAGTTTTTCACTCTCACCAGCAACTCGCGCAATTCAAAAGGTTTCGTTACGTAATCATCGGCCCCCATTTCAAGACCAACAATCTTATCAATGCTATCCGTGCGCCCTGTCACTAATATGATGCCAATATCAGATTGGCTGCGTAGCTCACGCGTTAACATTAAACCATCTTCACCGGGTAAATTAATGTCTAGCATAATCAGATCTATCGCGCTGTTTTTCAAAGCATCTCTCATCTGAGTACCGCTTTCCACTTGCGTTACCATATAACCTTCGCTTTGAAAGTATCCAGCTAGCTTGCTGCGAGTGACTGCATCATCTTCAACTACTAATACGTGATAGCTCATTTACACCACTTTACTCTATAGAAATGTTCAAACCTCGGCTCGAGATTCTGTACAAAGCCATTCTATTCATAAATAGTCATAATTCTAGTCGTATCACTTTTAAAATTAAGAAAGATGAGAGTTTATTGATTCAAAACAACCTTCCAGACATCCATTAACTTAATGAAAAAATCACTCATATTTTTTCATTTTCTTAGCGACTGCTATTCATTTTTATTAGTTACACTTAGATCAATTACTTTTTAAAAACGATTTTCGCAAAACCACCCCCTTGGAGAGCCAATACCATGCAAGACATCAAAGCTTTTAATGAACAGCGTGCCGAGATTTATTGGTGGCTTTCGAGCTTATTTGTGAAAGAACTTTCGGAGCATGAATTAGAGCAATACTATACGCCCGCTATTCGCACATTTCTTTCAGGATTAGCAGAAAACGCGACACTTAAACCTGCCATTGATAAATTAGTTGATGCACTGAACCGATTGCAAGACAAAGAAGACGCACAGCTTGAGCTCGCAGCCGATTTCTGTGATCTTTTTTTAAAATCCAATAAGGAGTCCGCGCTACCCTATGCCTCAATTTACATTGGAAAATCAAGGTTGCTCAATGACGAACCAGCCAGAGCAATGTCGGATTTGATGGCAGCCCATCACATTGCAGTCAACGATACACTCAACGAACCCGCCGACCACATTGCGATTGAACTGGATTTCTTAGGTAACTTGATCATTCGCTCCAATGAGCTTGAACAAGAGACACACCTTGAACAAGCCTTTACACAGCAGTGTGATTTTATTGAACAACATTTGCTCTCTTGGATCCCACAATTCCATCTTCGCTGCCAACAGATTGATCAATTTGGTTTTTACGGTGCCGCAAGCGAATTGTTGGTCGCGTTTCTTCACTTAGACCGCGACTATTTATCAAACCAGTGAGATAACCTGGTTAATACCAATTACTAAATCGGTCAATTGTGACTGTTGACTGATTTATTCGGTGGATTTTTCGTTGCTTGATGGACATTTGCGGACTAGAATCTTGACCGCAAACGATAAAAAATGAATTTAAGATGCAACCGCTGATTAGAGGCGGTTTTTGTGTTTTTACTACTTTCAGGCTTCAATATGACACTGGTAGGCCTAATACCGCTGAATTGCTCTTCGTGACTATCACTTTCAGCAGTTATCGACAGGACAGAGAATTTATGGCTACGATTAAAGACGTTGCACGCTTAGCGGGCGTATCAACCACCACGGTATCGCATGTAATCAATAAAACTCGCTTTGTGGCTGAAGCAACCCAAGAACGAGTGATGGAAGCGGTATCAGAGCTTAACTATGCACCAAGTGCAGTCGCTCGCAGCTTAAAATGCAACACCACCCGTACCATTGGTATGTTAGTGACCCAATCGACAAACTTATTTTTTTCTGAGGTTATCGATGGTGTTGAAAGCTACTGCTACCGCCAAGGCTACACACTTATTTTGTGCAATACCGGCGGTATTTACGAGAAGCAACGCGACTACATCCGCATGCTAGCGGAAAAACGTGTCGATGGTATGTTGGTCATGTGCTCGGACCTCACCCAAGAACTGCTTGAGATGCTTGATCGTCATTCAGACATTCCGAAAGTTATCATGGACTGGGGCCCTGAAAGTTCTCAAGCCGATAAAATTATTGATAACTCAGAGGAAGGCGGATATCTCGCGACCAAATACCTTATTGATCATGGACATACTGACATTGCTTGCTTAAGTGGACACTTCGAAAAAGCGGCGTGCCAAGAGCGAATTCAAGGGTTTAAGCGTGCGCTTGCCGAAGCAGGCCTTAAAGCGCATGACGATTGGATTTTAGAAGGTAATTTCGAATGTGATACGGCGGTTCTCGCCGCCGACAAGATCGCCGCCATGGACAAGCGCCCAACGGCTGTTTTTTGCTTTAACGATACAATGGCTCTCGGTTTAATGAGTCGCTTGCAACAAAAAGGCATCCGTATTCCTGATGACATGTCTGTTATTGGTTATGACAATATTGAACTTGCTGAATATTTCTCGCCACCGTTAACCACGGTTCACCAGCCAAAACGACGAGTAGGGAAAAACGCCTTTGAAATCCTATTGGAACGCATTAAAGACAAAGAGCATGAACGTCGTGTGTTTGAGATGCATCCCGAGATTGTTGAACGCAACACAGTAAAAAACATAACGAAATAGTGTCATTATTTAAAGCAAGCGACAAATGTCAATTTTAGGGATTTTCCTATATTCGAGACAGAACGCCGTATTAAATAATAGTAAATTTGGAATGAGCATCACGCAAATAATAAATAAACGTGATGCTCATCCAAAAATTTATATATTCTTACTATTAGAAGTCACGCACAGGGCAAACCATTTGAAAAGATGGGACGCAAAGCCTCCGGCCTAAACCGACTATTCGGTAGGTAGCGGGGTTGCCGATGGCAAATATGCAAACGTTAAGTTTACCCCTTACTGACACTCTTTCTGCATAAGTTTGCTAATCTCTCGGACCTGATTTTGGTGGCGTTTTTCCCATACACCGAGAATTTACAGCATGGATAAACCAGTACTTAAAGATTCAATGCGACTCTTCGAACAACTTGGACGCGTTAAGTCTCGTTCAATGTTTGGCGGCTTCGGCATTTTTGTCGATGACACCATGTTTGCTTTGGTCGTAAACGATAAACTTCATATTCGCGCAGACGATCTATCAACCTCTCGCTTTAAAGAGCAAGGCTATGAGCCCTATATCTATAAAAAACGTGGGTTCCCTGTCGTCACAAAATACTTCGCATTACCTGACAATTGTTGGGAAAACCCTTCGCTTATTTTACGAGATGCTGCTGTCGCACTCGAAATCGCCAAACAAGAACGAGAAGTTCAAGCCCAAACGAAGCCAGAACGCCTAAAAGATCTCCCGAACCTTCGACTCGCCACCGAACGTATGCTTAAGAAAGCAGGGATAGAATCTGTAACGGATTTGCATACAAAGGGGGCTTTGGAAGCCTATAAAGCGATTCAGCAAACCCATTCTTCTTCAATCAGTCTTGAATTGCTATGGGCCCTTGAAGGTGCGATTGAAGGCAAGCATTGGTCGGTTATCCCACAATCTCGACGCGATGAATTAGCTAAAAGCCTTTAACCTCCGAGTAAATAAATATCTCGATTAAATAATCAAATACGCTCGTATCACCATGCGGGCGTTTTTTTCATCCCGTTTTGAAATATAAATTCGACTTCCTCTGTCTTCTTCACTATATCTAGTAAAATATGTCGTTTTGAGGAATACCATGAATAAAAAACTTCTCTTAGGCTTGGCTTTATTTGCCTTTATTGTCTTTTTGATTGTAAATTTTGGCCACTATCTAACGTTAGATAATGCCAAAGCACAGCAAATGCTATTAAACGAATACATTAGCCAAAACGAGATCGGCGCTGCTTTGATCTATTTTTCACTCTATATTGTGCTCACCGCTTTCTCTATCCCAGGAGCGGCGGTCGTCACGTTACTGGGTGCTGCGCTGTTTGGTTTTTGGACTAGCTTACTGCTTGTCTCCTTTGCCAGCACCATAGGCGCAACTATCGCCTTTTTGAGTAGCCGTTTCTTACTGCGTGAATGGATTCAAACAAAATTTGGTCAAAAGCTGCAAACGATTAATCAAGGCGTTGCAAAAGATGGGGCATTTTATCTATTCTCACTGCGCTTAATTCCGGTTTTCCCTTTTTTCTTGATTAATTTATTGATGGGCCTAACACCCATATCAACCGCTCGCTTTTACCTGATTAGCCAACTCGGTATGCTGCCCGGCACTGCCGTTTATCTGAATGCTGGTACTCAACTAGCTGAAATTGAAAGCTTATCCGGTATTGTATCTCCTTCGGTTTTGCTTTCATTTGCTCTATTAGGTCTTTTTCCTATTCTCACCAAGTGGATTATGGCCAGATTGAACAAAAACCCAACATCCGCCTGAAGTGAATAATGATGAAAATTTGTGTTTCAAACCACCCGATAGAGGCATATATAGTTTGTCAGTATTTACAGCAATTCAATATTCGCTGTGAAGTGAGAGGCGATAACTTATACGGCTTAGGTGGAGAGCTCCCTTTTTCAGAAGAAACCTTGCCCTATATATGGCTGTTGGATGAAGCTCAAATCGCCGAGGCTCAAGCACAATTATTGGCCTATCAGATAGAAGAGATAAACGAAGAACCTAACTGGGTTTGTGGACAGTGCAACGAGGAAAATGGGCCGCAGCCTGCTGGTACTGCGGTTGTTTAGATTCAGACTAACGAGTCTGATGCTGGCGGATGAACTCAATTGAGTGGTGGTTAAACATCTCAGATTGTTCAACATTACACACGTGGCCGCAATCTGGGATTTCTAATAACACACTTTGTCTATGCATTGCCACCATGTCTTTAACGGGTTGAATGAACATATAGTCTCTCTCTCCCATAAGATAAAGAGTGGGAATTGGCAGCTCTTTCTCTTTGAAACATTTCATCAGAGGATTGACTTCGGAAGTCAGCATAAACCAGCGTTTAAACTCTTTTTGGCACAGCTTCTTCGCTTCTCGAATAAAAAGATGCCGTGACTCTTTTTGGTTGCGTTGTGGCATCACAATGTAAGCAAACAGACGATAAAGCCACATGTAAGGAATGATGTGTTTACTCAAATTACCCAACTTTACGAGCACTTGAGAGCGCACATTCAAACGGGTTATCGCTCCGCCCAAAACCATAGAGCAAACTCGCCCAGTCGCTATTTCAGCAAGATTACGCACAATAATGGTGCCGAGTGACATTCCAACAAAATGGGCAGACTGAATTTTCAAATGATCGAGCACTTTGAGAATATCAAGAGTGACGGATTTAAACGTGTAACGATTTGCCATCAACTCTTTAAACAGTTGGTTTGACTTGCCATGACCTCGTAAATCAACTAATAACAGGTTGAAATGCTCACGGTACGCTTTGATTTGCTTAAACCAGATGGATGAACTTCCACCTGCACCATGCACAAAAACAACCCATTCATCACTGGTGGGATGCAGGTAGGTCTTATGGAAAAGTAGGCTATGAGACATACAAAACCGTTAATCAGCTTCAATTTGAGAAACGCAAGACTACCACAAAACGGGGGCTGAATAGCAAAAAATCATGCGGGCTCGTTCGGCTAAACAAGTAAGGCGCCAAAGCGCCTTACTTGTTATAAAAACATCAGTCATGAAACGCGAGATGATACATCTTGATGTACTCTTTCGCTGAATCCTGCCAGCTAAAATTTTGTCGCATCGCCCTCTGCTGAACCTCCAACATAGTTTCGGGATGTTGAAGATAAAACAGCATCGCTCGCTGCATTGCAATAAGCAGTGCTTCTGGAGAAGGATCATGAAAACCAAAGCCGGTCGCTTCTTCAGGAAACTTATCATAATCACGCACGGTGTCTTTTAAACCACCAACTTCACGAACGATGGGCAGCGTGCCATAAGCCATGCTGTAGATCTGATTCAAACCGCAAGCTTCAAATTCTGAAGGCATTAAGAAGAAATCAGAACCGGCTTCAACCAAATGTGCAAAACGATTGCTATAAGCTTCAACAAACGCAAATTTATCAGCATGCTTCGCCGCCATTTTATGTAGCTGAACAGCAACTTCAGGCTCTCCTGTGCCAACAATAATGAGCTGAGCATCATTGCGTAAGAACGACTCTAGTATAGGTAAAATGTAGTGGAAACCTTTTTGGTGGGTGAGTCGACAAACCATCCCAAACAAAGGCAAGTCACGCTGAGGTAATTGCAGCTCCTCTTGCAACATACGCTTACTCGCCCGTTTGCCCGCTTGAAGTGATTCAGCTTCATCACAGTAGCCAAGAGGAAGAAATTCATCGTTTTGTGGATCCCACTCGCTATAATCACACCCATTAACGATGCCGTGCAAATCTCTAGCTCGGTGAACAAAATCATCTACTAACCCATGAGAGCCAAGCGGTGTTAGCAGCTCGGAAGCATAATTAGGGCTAACGGCATTGATTTTGTCAGCAAAGGCAATCCCTGCTCTTAGCATACTGACGTGATCGTGTCCGTAGCGTAAAAATTCCATGCCAGATAAGTTCAATTCTGGGATGATCTCTAATTGATGATAAGAAAAAATACCTTTAAAAATCGCGTTGTGAACGGTCAATACGCTTTTAATATCAGAAAAATAAGCGTCATGCTGGTAACGCGTTTTCAACAAAAATGGAACCAACCCTGTATGCCAATCATTTGCATGGATAATCTGTGGTTTTTTACCGAGCTTAGGTAAAACATCTAGGCTAGCTGCTGAAAAGAAACCAAAACGCTCACCATTATCAGCATACGCTTGGTTATTCTCGCCATACATTTGTGCTCGGCCAAAATATTGTTCACATTCAATTAAGTACACGGCCACTCCATCTAGCTCCATCTGGCGGACCAGATATGAAGTATGAGGCCAATGGGTAAGCTCAGTTTCTAGCACAACAGGAGCATCTGAAATGCCCAATATAGAACGATAAGCAGGTAGCACAATAGCTACCTGATGACCTAACTCTTGCAGTGCTTTAGGCAGTGCTTTGGCCACATCGGCCAAACCACCACTTTTGATCAAACCTTGAGCTTCTGAAACGGTAAACCAAACATCGATTTTTTCCATTCTAGAATCCAACTTTTGTTCCTTTTGCGATAACAACGATGCCCTCATCAGAAACATGGAAACGTTGTCTATCGAGTTCTAAATCTTCACCAATGATAGTACCTGGTGCTATTTCGACATTTTTATCAATAATCGTACGCTTAATTGTACATCCTTCACCAATTTTAACATCACCGAGGATCACGGATTCACTCACTAAAGTGTTGGCTCCGATGTTACTGCGGTAGCCTAGTACCGATTTATAAATTTTCGCACCTTGAATGTAGCTTCCGCCGGAGATCAAGCTGTCGGTGATCTGTACTTTACGATCGTGTGAATCAACAAAGGTTGCAGGTGGCAACGGTGGATAATAAGTGTGGAGAGGCCAGCTACGGTTATACAACGAGAAATCGGCATCATGCTCTAATAGATCCATGTGCGCTGCCCAGTAGGCCTCAATCGTACCAACATCACGCCAGTAAGTTGTGTCTTTTTCGCCTTTGATTTTATTGGTTGAAAAATCATAGACATAAACCTCCCCTTCTGGGAAAAGTTTAGGAATAATATCTTTGCCAAAATCATGGCTGGAGTGATTATCTTCAGCATCACGACGCAGTTCTGCACAGAGTTTATCTGTATCGAATATGTAGTTACCCATAGAAACAAGTGCAAGGTCTGGGTGCCCAGGGATCGCTTTAGGGTTGCAAGGTTTTTCTTCAAAACCGACCATTTTTCCGGCTTCATCAACTTCAATCACACCAAACTGAGACGCTTCTTTCAGCGGCATTCTCAGCGCAGAAACGGTCAGTTTTGCGTCTACACGTTTATGGAAATCGAGCATCTGGCGGATATCCATTTTATAGATATGATCAGAGCCAAAAATACATACTTGGTCGGGGGTAGAGAGTTCAATAAAACGAATATTCTGGTAGATAGCATCCGCAGTACCTTCGTACCAGCGCTTGCCATCACGCATCTGTGCGGGGATTGAATCGATAAACCGATCAGTGATGCCCGAAAGGTTCCAGCCTTTCTTCATATGTAAATACAACGATTGTGATTTAAATTGTGTAAGCACGTAGATACGCATCAAATCCGCGTTTACAAAATTATTCAAAGCAAAATCGATTAAACGATAACTGCCACCAAATGGCACTGCAGGTTTACTACGAGATTCCGTTAAAGGCATCAAGCGCGAGCCTTCGCCACCAGCAAGGATCATTCCTAAAACACCAGCCATTTTAATTCTCCTTATTTCATTCTTATATTTGCATTCCATACCTTAATTTACAGGGGATGTATGGATGCTATCCTTATTGACCACTTGCAGTGGGCTGTATGAAACTCCCTCACCACCCTAAATGCAATCGGTTGTTTATACGTTATCGAATTAAAGAAATAATACAATTTTAAATACGCTGTTCTGACTTGTCTGAACCCTTTAGTTTGCTAACTCCTAACCTAGCTCACATTTACAGCTCGGTGTAACATATAAACATAACAATGTATTAACTAATCATTTTTATTCACTTTATTGATGCATTCTTAATTTTATATACACTCTCTTTTTATTAAAAATACAACGAATTTATGACGCTATGTTTACTAGGTTAAAGACATAAATATTAATTACACCAAATAGCTCCATTTTAGTTGTTGAACCGACTGAACAATTCACAACATGCTGGTGCAATAAGGCTATCTCCTGTGTACAAGACTCTGAACATCCGACACCCCGCCCGCTCACGGATAGTTCATCATTACGGTCTTACTCGACAAATGTCAAAATATTGGCGATAGATTCACTATGAATTGTATGAATAGTTGAACTTGCTCAAACTCCAGCCAAAAAAAAGGGGCTCTTCTCCGCTTTCATGAGTCTGTATGCACAGGCTCATTCATCATAATCACATGATTTATAATGCTTATTTTAAAAATAAGTCAGTAGTCTATTTTGTCGTCTTTGTCTTCCTCGTTATTTAGCTTTAAAGGCCAGTGTGTTGAATCTTGTTCAATAGAAGAAATGTCCCAAGGCGTACTCGTTCGCTGTCGTCGAGATCGTAGGTATAAAGTCAAAGAGCCAATATCAGGGACTTCCTGCACCGTCGATCACTACGTTAAAAGACGTCTTCAAGATTTACCTGTGAGTGGGCGACCTTGTACGATTGAGGTTGAGCTGGCTAAAACTAGAGACAAAGAAGGACGACGGTTGATCGAAGAGACTGAATATGTGGCTAAAGGTGGTCGTTATACCGCTCGCTTTTGCAAGTTCATCAGTGGGTTATGTCGCCATATGAGCATACATGCCGTCTCTCAACATTTAGGAATCCGTTGGGAAACAGTAAAAAATATCGATAGGGAATACTTGCGTTCAAGCTTACCAGCATTAGACCCCGAGAAACTGAATAACTTGGTTCATATTGGCGTCGATGAAGTTGCCAGAGCCAAGAGACACGATTATATGACGGTTGTTTATGACCTCGTCTCTGGGCATTTAATTTGGGTTGAACATGGCCGAAAAGCAGAAGTTCTGATCTCCTTCTTTGAGCAACTATCAGAAGAAACCAAATCAGGAATCAAAGCAGTATCAATGGATATGGGCCAGTCTTACCAGTCGGCGGTCAGGAAAATGCTTCCCAATGCTGATATTGTTTTTGACCGATTTCATGTCATGCAGAACTACTGCATCTTAATCAAAAAAGAGAGAGCAAAAGCTTTTAGAAATGGCTCTCACGACGAAAAAAAAATGTTGAAAGGAACGCTCTTCCTCCTACTGAAAAACGCTCACAAATTGGATGATAGACAGTCTGACAGACTTGATGACTTACTTGAGAGCAACAAGACTTTGTGCGTTGTTTACATGCTCAAAGAGCAGCTACAAGCCATATGGGATGAACCCGATTACGAAACAATGGTGGCAGCTCTAGAAGCTTGGTGTCGTCTTGCCAAATCGACCAGAATACTTTCCTTAATTAATTTTGCCGATGCTTTATTGGAAAGAAAAGTGGGTATTTGTAACTACGGAAAATACAAACTGACTAACGCTCGGGTAGAAGCAGGTAATGTCTCGATTGGCTTACTCAGACGAAGGGCAAGAGGGGTGAGAGATACAGACTATTTCAAATTGAAGATCAGACAAACATCGGTTCCCGATACACACTCAACTTTTTACCCAAATATCAAGCTCACCTAAGCGGAGAAGAGCCAAAAAAGGTAGCCCGAAGGCTACCTTTTCGCATTGATCACATTAAAGGCTATTTTTTAGCGTTTTTACGCTTATCGGTAATTTCCCACCGCCCATTATCGTACAACGCCGTCCAACCTGAGGGTTTACCCTCTATCTCAGTGCGTACATAGTGTTCTTTTGACTTACGACTAAAGCGTACAACCGCCGCCACACCATCAGGATCATGTGCAGGCGCATCAGCTAAGTATTGATACTTTGGTGCTAGGCGCTCTTTGAAACGAGCCAATTCTTCAACCAATGGCGCACGTGTCTCACGAGATTTCGGGAAATTGCTCGCCGCAAGAAACAGACCTGAAGCGCCATCACGCAGTACAAAATACGCATCCGAGTTTTCACAAGGCAATTCTGGGAAATGGATAGGATCTTCTTTTGGTGGAGCAACTTCGCCGCTTCTTAAGATCTTACGCGTATTTTTACAGTCATCGCTGGTGCAATCCATGTACTTACCAAAACGACCATTTTTCAGCACCATGTTTGACCCACACTTGTCACACTCGACAACTGGGCCATCATAGCCTTTAACTTTAAACTCACCGAATTCTACAACGTAACCTTCGCAGTTCGGATTGTTCCCGCACACATGCATTTTACGTGTGTCATCGATTAGGTACGCATCCATCGCCGTTTCACAGATAGGACAACGTTTTTTAGCGCGCAGTGCAGCTGTTTCAACATCTTCTTCCAAGACATTGATGACGCCTTCTTCGTCACCTAGGTTAATGGTGGTTTTACAACGCTCTTTAGGCGGCAGTGCATAACCAGAACAACCGAGGAACACCCCTGTAGAGGCTGTACGAATTCCCATTGGACGTGAACATGTCGGACATTGAATGTCGGTCATCACGATGTGGTTGGGTTTCATACCACCTTGTTCTTCATCCAGTTCAGCCGTTTCTAAATCTGCAGTGAAATCTTTAAAGAAATCGTCCAAGACTCCTTTCCAATTTGCAGATCCTGCTGCAATTTGGTCCAGCTTTTCTTCCATTCGCGCGGTGAAGTCATAGTTCATCAAGTCATTGAAACTGTCATCCAGACGATCGGTGACGATTTCACCCATTTTCTCAGCATAAAAACGTCGCTGATCCACTTTCACATAGCCGCGATCTTGAATGGTAGAGATGATAGAAGCATACGTCGATGGTCGGCCTATACCACGCTTTTCAAGCTCTTTTACCAGCGCAGCTTCCGTATAACGTGCCGGTGGCTTAGTGAAATGTTGTTTTGGATCTAACGTTTGCAATAACAACGTTTCGCCCACTTTCACTGGTGGTAAAATTTGGTCTTCATTCTTACCCATTGGACGTTGAACTCGTGTCCAACCATCAAATTTAAGGATGCGACCTTTCGCCTTAAGGGTAAATTCTGCCGCTTTCACGCTCACAGTGGTCGAATCGTATTGAGCTGGCGTCATTTGGCAAGCAACAAACTGATTCCAGATTAGCGCGTATAGCTTATGAGCATCCGCTTCCATACCTTGTAAATCATCGGCTTTAACATCCACACTGGATGGACGAATCGCTTCGTGCGCTTCTTGAGCGCCCTGCTTACTTCCATAAACTAACGGATTCTCAGGTAAGTAGGCTTGTCCAAACTCACTCCCAATATAGCTGCGAACCACTTCGACCGCTTCAGCACTTAAGTTGGTTGAATCGGTACGCATATAAGTGATGTAACCCGCCTCATACAAGCGCTGAGCTAGCATCATCGTTTTCTTCACTCCGTAACCCAAGCGAGTACTGGCTGCTTGCTGTAACGTCGAGGTGATAAAAGGAGCGGAAGGTTTACTGCTGGTTGGACGATCTTCACGTTTACACACTTCGTAAGAAGCTTTTTCTAAAATCGAAACCGCTGATTTAGCTTCCGCTTCGTTGACAGGCTTAAACGCTACATCATTTTTTTGCGCGACCAACAGACGGAAATCCGTTTTATCTTGCGTTTTCGTATCAGCATGGATATCCCAGAACTCTTCAGGGACAAACGCGTTAATTTCACGCTCACGCTCAACAAGTAATTTCACCGCCACCGATTGGACGCGACCCGCAGACAAGCCACGCGCCACTTTTTTCCAAAGTAATGGAGAGACCATAAAACCCACCACACGGTCCATGAAACGACGTGCTTGTTGGGCGTTTACACCGTCGATATTCAATTCACCCGGTGTTTGGAAGGCTTGTTGGATTGCATTTTTTGTAATTTCGTTAAATACAACTCGTTTGTATCGCTGTTCATCGCCACCGATGATCTCACGAAGGTGCCAAGCGATGGCCTCTCCTTCGCGGTCCAAATCGGTTGCGAGATAAATGCAGTCGGCATCTTTGGCAAGCTTTTGCAATTCCGCCACTACTTTTTCTTTACCCGGCAAAATTTGGTAATTCGCTTCCCAGCCGTGATAAGGGTCGATGCCCATCTTCTTAATTAACGAACTGCGGTCTTTCTCGCTTTTCAAGCGTGCTTTCTCTTCAGCGCTAAGGTTCTTTGAAGAAGAACTAGGCGTTGCTTTTTTAGCGGTACTTTGACCTGCGGTTGGAAGATCACGAACATGCCCTACGCTCGACTTAACAATAAAATCTTTACCAAGATATTTATTGATCGTTTTAGCCTTGGCTGGCGATTCCACTATAACGAGTGATTTACCCATAATTGACTCAAATGCCCTTAATCATTACGCGAAAGTAAATCGCATGACGTTCTAAATTATTGCTTCTTTTTTTACTATCGAGCCAGTTAACAAGAAGATCAACATGTTTTTTAAAAATAAAATTCAACCACTCAATAATTGGTCAAAATGCAACCAGAGCTCAGTGGCCTATTCTCCGCCAGCCTTCCAACCTAAATTGAAAAGTTTAAAATCGAGTCCTGTGGCGCTTGTTGGCGCTTGTGAGCTTGACTTTCATTGCTGCAGCACTCTACTAAACGTGCTTTGGCGCTCATACTAAAGTGAGTATTATCAGTTCGCGAAATAAATCCAATGAAATATGCCGTAAGTCACACATTCTCATTGCATAAAAAATCGGCTTTCTTGACTAAGCTTAGACGTGACTTCTCTCTTTGGTCAAAGCTTGAGAATCCACTCCATCGAATTTTGCGCCGAATTCTATTTGAAATCATTGAAATTACCTACCCTTTTACGGCACTATCCTCGCACATCTACTCATAGGACCGTAAAAGATGAGCGAAAAACAATCTATTACTGAATTTGATTTGTTACTTATTGCAAACCAAATCATTCAAGAACATGACGCTTATATCGTTGGCATGCGCGCCGATAGCGTTGAAGAAAAAGAGGATGTATTAGTTTTTAAAGGCAACTACTTTTTAGACGACAAGGGGCTGCCAACACCTAATACCACTGCGGTATTTAACATGTTCAAGTACCTTGCCTTGCATTTATCAAAGCAATTTACTCTCGTTCAATCGTAATTCTTGATGAAAAAAAGCCTCATTCGAGGCTTTTCATTATTGGGTTTAAACGCTCAATGCCTAGTGGCTTAGTTGCGCAAGCTGTTCAAAATAATCAGGAAACGTTTTCGAAGTACATTTAGGATCATTAATCGTCACTGCGGTATCGCTCAGTGCAACCAGCGAAAAACACATCGCCATTCGATGATCGTCATAAGTGTCGATTGCCGCATGCTGTAATGACGTTGGTGGTGTGATGATAATGTAATCATCCCCTTCCTCAACCTCTGCACCCACTTTACGCAGCTCCGCCGCCATTGCGGCTAAACGATCAGTTTCTTTAACACGCCAATTATATACGTTGCGAATGGCTGTGGTGCCTTTGGCAAATAATGCGGTCGTCGCAATGGTCATAGCCGCATCAGGAATGTGATTAAAATCGAGATCAACCGCATTAAGCTCTCCACGACGAGCGATGACATAATCATTCCCCCATTCGATGACTGCGCCCATTTTTTCTAGCGCATCGGCAAATTGAATATCTCCTTGGATACTGTTTTTACCAATACCAGTAACTTTTACTTCGCCACCTTTGATAGCCGCCGCCGCGAGGAAGTAAGAAGCAGAGGATGCATCCCCTTCCACCAAAAACTGCCCAGGAGAAACATACGATTGCCCAGCTGGGATCACAAATTGAGTGTAGTTATGGTTGATCACTTTTACACCAAACTGCGCCATGATGTGTAACGTGATATCAATGTAGGGCTTTGAGACCAAGTCACCAACGATGTTTATCGTCATTTCACCATCAGACAGTGGCGCAGCCATTAAAAAGGCGGTCAAAAATTGACTCGAGATTGAACCGTCAATCGCCACGGTTCCAGCTTTAAGGCCGGTTGCCGTAATTTTTAACGGCGGGAAGTCTTCGTTTTCAAGGTACTCAATATCAGCGCCCGCTTCACGTAACGCTGTAACGAGATGACCGATTGGACGTTCTTTCATCCTCGGCTCACCAGTCAAAATGAACTCACCCTGTCCAAGGACTAATGCTGCCGCAAGTGGACGCATTGCCGTCCCTGCATTACCTAAAAACAGCTCAACGGATTGCTCGATGCTAAAAGGCCGACCCAAACCTTTTATCTCACAGACCGTTTTGTCGTCTGACAAACGATACTCCACACCAAGTTTTGCTAGTGCGTTGAGCATGTGGCGAATGTCGTCACTGTCTAACAAGTTCGTTAGCTTAGTCGTACCACTTGCCAGAGCGGCAAGCAGTAGCGCTCGGTTTGAGACACTTTTGGAACCGGGTAAATTGACTTGCCCATTAATTTTTTTTATTGGTTGTAACGTGAGGCTTTCCATTCGAGTTGTGTTTCCTTGCATCTTCCAAAGAGCTCCTGTTTGCTCTAGGAAAATGAAAATTCTTCGTACTTGCAGCCTATCTAAAAATAAAAGCGAACTCCAGTACAAATATGGCCTGATAGTAATGATTGGCAAACTATTGAAAAATCCCTACTATCCTCATTCCGTGGCCTTATCTTGATGGTTAACCCAGATCGGATCGAACATGACTATTTACCTTCCTCAGCTTGCGCTTGATGATTTCTCTTTTCCTTCCGCTGATGAGGCGCTAGAAGAGCCAAATGGACTGCTCGCGTTTGGTGGAGATTTACAACCAGAACGTATTTATAATGCTTATCGACACGGAATTTTTCCTTGGTATGGGCCACAAGAGCCTATTCTTTGGTGGAGCCCCGCTCCACGAGCTGTGTTTAACCCACAAACTTTTTCTCCAGCTAAAAGCGTTAAAAAATTCCAGCGAAAACATCAATATAAAATAAGCCTTAACCATGTAACTAAAGAGGTAATTACAAGTTGCGCCAACGTAAGACCCGCAGATCAAACTTGGCTAAATGAAGAGATGCGCAGCGCCTACCTCGCCCTTGCGGCTTCTGGCCGTTGTCATTCGGTTGAGGTGTGGCAGGAAGATAAATTGATCGGCGGGCTCTATGGCATACAAATGGGCCAAATGTTTTGCGGTGAGTCGATGTTTAGTATCAAAGCCAATGCATCAAAAATTGCGCTTTGGTATTTTTGCCAGCATTTTCAATCACACGGTGGACAGTTGATTGATTGTCAGGTGATGAATCCGCATCTGGCATCATTGGGAGCTTTCGAATTAGAGCGCGACGATTTTCTCAAATCCTTGCTATCTTTTAGAGATAGCTCTGTCGATGAGCGCTGCTTTACACCCCAGTGGATCACCTTGCCTAATGAAGGATAACCATGAGCTCAGATTTACAGCAAATACGCATCGGTTTAACCAATAACCACCCTTGTAGCTATTTAAAAGATAGGCAAGAACGTGTCGCTGTGACTTTAGACTCCGCCATGCAATCGCCTGAGAATTATGAAATTCTACTCGCAAATGGTTTTCGACGCAGTGGGGATACCATTTACAAACCTCACTGTGACAATTGCAACTCCTGCCAAGCATTGCGTGTTTTTGTTGACCAAGTCAAGCTATCAACCAGCCAAAAGCGGTTACTCAAAAAGGCACACGCTTTTCAGTGGCAGTTGAAACCGACCATGGATTCGGGTTGGTTTGCACTCTATGCCCGCTATATTGAAGCGCGACATAAAGAGGGCAGCATGTACCCTCCCAACGAGCAGGAGTTTGAAACCTTTTCCGCTTGTCGTTGGCTAGATACTCAATACCTGCATATTTATCAAAATGGACAACTGGTCGCGATTGCGGTGACGGATATTTTACAAAACAGTGCCAGCGCCTTTTATACCTTTTATGATCCAGAGTCAGATCTGTCACTCGGAACACTTGGCGTTTTATTTCAACTGCAATATTGCCAAGCCACACAGAAACAATGGTTATATTTGGGTTATCAAATTGATGAATGCCCAGCAATGAACTACAAAGTACGCTTTGAGCGCCATCAAAAGCTAGTAAATCAACGTTGGCAAGGGTAGAATACGCCCCAACTTTACATATTTATCTTTTAGCGGCAGAATGCGTCCGTTAAAAATCGCCAAGTTTCTAAAGAGGATTAAATGGCTAAAGAAGACGTAATTGAGATGCAAGGCACTGTCCTTGATACTCTTCCAAACACAATGTTCCGTGTTGAGCTAGAAAACGGCCACGTAGTAACAGCTCACATCTCTGGTAAAATGCGTAAGAACTACATTCGTATTCTTACTGGTGACAAAGTAACTGTAGAGATGACTCCATACGACCTAACTAAAGGCCGCATCGTCTTCCGTGCTCGTTAATCTCTGATTTTCGAACGCAACAAAAAACGGAGCTAAATGCTCCGTTTTTTGTTACTTATAGAACTGGATTAAATGCAATGCATAGAAGAAAGCACGCCTCAGCGTGCTTTTGTTATTAGGTGATAAGCATCGGGATTACCGATTAGTGAACCGCTTCTTCACGAGAACCAATGTACTTAAACTTAAGCTCTTCGCCATCTAAATCCACTTTCACTGTGCCACCATCGACCAACGAGCCAAACAACAACTCATTCGCTAATGGCTTTTTCAGCTTATCCTGAATCACACGGCCCATCGGACGAGCGCCCATCTCAATATCGTAGCCTTTCACAGCAAGCCAATGACGAGCATCCTCAGAAACCTCTAACGATACACCTCTCGCATCGAGTTGAGCTTGTAGTTCAACAATAAACTTATCAACCACTTGATGGATTACACGCTCATCCAAACGATTAAACCAGATGATGTTATCTAAACGGTTACGAAATTCGGGTGTGAATACTTTCTTAATCTCTGACATCGCATCAAAACTATTGTCTTGTTGGATAAGACCAATCGATTTTTTCACTGTCTCTGCAACACCTGCGTTGGTTGTCATCACCAAAATGATGTTACGGAAATCCGCTTTTCGTCCATTGTTATCCGTTAAAGTGCCGTTATCCATGACTTGAAGTAACAAGTTAAAAATATCAGGGTGCGCTTTCTCAATCTCATCAAGTAGCACCACTGAATGTGGATGTTTAATCACAGCATCAGTTAGCAAGCCACCTTGGTCATACCCAACATAACCAGGAGGAGCACCAATTAAACGACTCACCGAGTGACGTTCACCATACTCAGACATATCAAAACGCAGCAGCTCAATGCCGAGTAGCTTCGATAACTGCACTGTCACTTCTGTTTTACCCACGCCTGTTGGCCCTGCAAACAAGAATGAGCCCACCGGTTTATTGTCAGCACCTAAGCCTGCACGTGAGAGTTTGATCGCCTCACTCAATACATCGATAGCGTCATCTTGTCCAAATACCAACATTTTCATTTTTCTATCAAGGTGTTGCAAAATGTCTTTATCGGAAGAAGAGACCGATTTTTCTGGAATACGCGCCATTTTAGCAACCATCGCTTCAATATCGGCCACTCCAACGGTTTTCTTGCGGCGACTTGCAGGTGCCAACCTTGAACGTGCTCCCGCTTCATCAATCACATCAATCGCTTTATCTGGCAAATGACGTTCATTGATATATTTTGCTGAAAGCTCTACGGCCGCACGTAACGCTTTATTGGTATAACGTACATCATGGTGCGCCTCGTATTTTGTTTTCAGACCCATAAGTATTTTAGTGGTGTCATCCAACGATGGCTCGACTACATCGATTTTTTGAAAACGACGAGCCAGCGCGCGCTCTTTTTCAAAGATGTTGTTGTACTCTTGATAAGTCGTTGAGCCGATGCAGCGCAATTTACCGCTGCTAAGCAGAGGTTTGATTAAGTTAGCCGCATCCACCTGACCACCAGAAGCGGCACCCGCACCGATGATGGTATGAATTTCATCAATAAATAGAATCGCGTCCTGCTCTTTTTCAAGCTGTTTCAAAATGGTTTTAAAACGCTTTTCAAAATCGCCACGATACTTAGTTCCAGCGAGCAATGAGCCAATATCCAGTGAGTAAATAACGCTATTTTGAATGATTTCAGGCACTTGGCCTTCCACAATACGCCACGCCAGCCCTTCTGCAATCGCCGTTTTACCGACTCCAGCTTCTCCCACTAACAGCGGATTATTTTTACGGCGACGACACAACACTTGAATGGTTCGTTCTAGCTCTTTATCACGCCCAATTAGCGGATCAATCAACCCTTGCTTTGCCAATTGGTTGAGGTTGCTGGCAAAGCTTTCCAAACGTTCATCAGAACTGACTTCATCAGCTGATTCGCTGCTAAAAGAGTCGGAAGAGGCTGAATTATCACTTGCGCTGGAAGCTTTAGTGATGCCGTGCGAAATGTAGTTGACGATATCTAAGCGACTGATGTCATTTTTTTTCAGTAGGTAAGCCGCGTGTGACTCCTGCTCACTAAAGATTGCAACCAGTACATTCGCCCCTGTGACTTCATTGCGGCCAGAGGATTGCACATGAAATACAGCACGTTGCAGCACACGTTGAAAACTCAATGTAGGTTGCGTTTCACGTGTTTCGTCACTTTCAGGAATAAGAGGTGTGGTTTGATCAATAAAAATATCAAGCTCTTGGCGTAAGGCATCCAAATCCGCTTGGCAGGCTAATAAGGCCTCTCTGGCTGCATCATTTTCTAATAACGCAAGTAGGAGGTGCTCGACGGTCATGAATTCATGTCTTTTGTCTCGCGCTCGAGCGAACGCGCCGTTTAGACTCGACTCTAGTTCTTTATTAAGCATAAGTACCTCCTTAAGGAACCACTTTGTTGCTCCAGCAAGCGACTACGCTTGCTCCATAGTACAAAGCAGTGGATGCTCATTTTCCCTTGAGTACAAAGTAACTTGAGCTACTTTGGTCTCTGCAATCTCAGCACTGAACGTGCCACAAATTGCTTTCCCTTCATAATGCACCTTGAGCATTATCTGTGTTGCTTTGTCGATATCCATCGAGAAGAATCGCTCAAGGATTTCAATCACAAACTCCATCGGCGTGTAGTCATCGTTATTAAGAACTACGTTGTACATCGCTGGTGGTTTAATTGCTGTCTTCTCTTTCTCCAGAAGATCTGAGTCTGGAGTCACCCATTCAAAATGTTTACTCATGATGACCGTATTTAGAGTGCTTCTCTACCTAGTGGAACCGTGTGCCTCTCAGTAACCATTGTGTCGTTGGAATCTATTAATGTTATTAGTGCTACCGACACAGTTGAAAAACAACCCTTACTTAGAGACTAATGCAGCAATTGTATCGCTGCAAATAAAACATTGCTATTCCGAACTATCAACGGCGTAGTTGATTAAAAAGAAAACAAAAGCAACTGCTTTCTTTAACTATTTCATTCTTAACGCCCTATTTAATCGTTACAACAATGTAAACCTGAAAAGTGATTTATTTGCAAATATGTCGAGTATCATACCTTTTGCCTATTGACTGCGCCGAATCATTGACTACATTGGTCAATTAGTGACTAAAAATTTGGCAGCGGCTGAATTGATATTCACATTCGGGTAACGTTTTTAGGATAAGTTTCTCGATAACAACATCAGTAACTAAAATGCAATGAGGGATGTAAAGCATGGCTACAGGTACAGTAAAATGGTTTAACAACGCCAAAGGATTTGGGTTTATTTGTCCAGAAGGTGAGGATACCGATATTTTTGCTCACTATTCAACCATTCAAATGGAAGGCTACCGCACACTCAAAGCGGGCCAACAAGTTTCCTACGAGATTGAACAGGGGCCGAAAGGTTATCACGCTAGCGCTGTTGTTCCAATCGAAGGTCAACTTGCAAAATAATCGCTGCCAAACGTGTATTTGATGAAAAACCCGCCGAACTGGCGGGTTTTTTTATTGCTTAGAGGTGAATAACTGAAGGTTAAGCGCCAATGATCGCGTTCAAGGTTTGGCTTGGACGCATTAGTGCTGATGCTTTTTCAAACACTGGCGCATAGTAACCACCCAAATCACCCGGAGTACCTTGTGCCTGATTCAGCTCAGAGACGATAACCTGTTCATTTTCTTGTAGCTGCTTCGCAATCGGTGCGAATTCCGCCGCTAAATCAGCATCCGCCGTCTGCTCTGCTAAGGCCTCAGCCCAATAGGTTGCAAGATAGTAGTGACTGCCACGGTTATCAAGCTCACCAACTCTGCGCGATGGTGATTTATTGAGATCAAGGAACTTACCTGTGGCTTTATCAAGCGCATCGGCTAGTACTTTCGCTTTCGCATTTCCAGTGACAACACTCAAATGTTCCAAAGACGCCGCCAGCGCCAAAAATTCGCCTAACGAATCCCAACGCAAGTGGTTTTCTTTCTCAACCTGCTGAACGTGTTTTGGCGCAGAGCCACCAGCACCTGTTTCAAACAAGCCACCGCCATTCATCAAGGGAACAATCGACAACATTTTAGCCGAAGTACCGAGCTCAAGAATGGGGAATAGATCCGTGAGGTAATCACGCAGTACGTTACCCGTAACTGAGATGGTATCTTTACCCGCTTTGAGACGCTCAAGTGTGAACTGAGTCGCTTCAACGGGTGATAGGATCTGAATATCTAAACCGGCCGTATCATGATCAGCAAGGTAGACGTTGACTTTTTTGATCAATTCACGGTCATGCGCACGCTGATCGTCTAACCAGAAAATCGCAGGAACACCAGTAGCTCTGGCGCGAGTCACGGCTAGTTTCACCCAGTCTTGGATCGGTGCATCTTTCACTTGGCACATGCGGAAAATATCACCAGCTTCAACAGCTTGCTCTAGCAATACTTTGCCGGAGGTATCCACAACACGTACCGAACCCGCAGCATCGAGGATAAAGGTTTTATCGTGCGATCCATATTCTTCAGCTTTTTGCGCCATAAGGCCCACGTTTGGCACACTGCCCATCGTGGTGGGATCAAATGCGCCGTGCTTTTTACAAAAATCAATCACCGCTTGATAAACGCCAGCGTAGCAGCGATCGGGGATCAGTGCTTTGGTGTCTTGTTGCTTGCCATCTGGCCCCCACATTTGACCAGAAGCGCGCAGCATTGCTGGCATTGACGCATCAACAATGATATCGCTTGGGACATGTAGGTTAGTAATACCTCGGTCAGAATCGACCATAGCAAGCGGTGGCTGCGTGTTATAAACCGCTTGAATCGCGGCTTCAATTTCTTCTTTCTGTGCTTGTGGCAATGCTTGTATTTTCGCGTAAACATCGCCTAGGCCATTGTTGACATCAACACCTAATGAGTCAAACAACGCGCCATACTTCGCAAATACGTCCTTGTAGTACACTTTAACTGCATGGCCGAAAATGACTGGGTCAGACACTTTCATCATGGTTGCTTTCATGTGCAAGGAAAGCAGCACATCTTGCTGTTTCGCTGCTGCGATTTGTTGCTCGAAAAACTCAACTAACGCTTTTTTGCTTAGAACTGAAGCATCGATAATTTCTTTATCAAGCAGCGCAAACTCTTTCTTTAAGACTTTAGTCGAGCCATCATGGCCGACAAACTCAATTTTGACCTTAGTGTCACCTTCAATGGTGACTGACTTTTCTGTTCCATAGAAATCTTTGTCTTGCATGCTGGCAACATGTGAACGGGATTGCGGTGACCATGCGCCCATTGAATGTGGGTTTTTCTTCGCATAATTCTTGACTGATAATGGTGCGCGGCGATCGGAGTTTCCTTCACGCAACACAGGGTTAACCGCACTACCTTTGATTTTATCGTAAGTCGCTTTAATCGCTTCTTCTTCGTAGGCACTTGGTTCTTCAGGATAATTTGGTAGGTCGTAACCTTTTTCCTGCAACTCTTTAATAGCGGCTTTCAATTGTGGGACCGATGCAGAAACGTTAGGCAGTTTAATAATATTCGCTTCTGGTTTGGTCGCCAGTTCACCTAATTCGGCAAGCGCATCACTTACACGTTGATTTTCTTTTAAATGTTCAGGGAAGCTGGCAAGGATACGCGCAGCCAGTGAAATATCGCGGGTTTCAACGCTAATGCCTGACGAGGCGGTAAAGGATTGGATAATCGGCAATAAAGAATAAGTGGCCAGTGCTGGTGCTTCGTCTGTGATGGTATAAATAATTGTAGGTTTTTCTGTAGGCATGAAAAATTTCCCTATTTGTTCTAGCAGCACCATTGGATGAAACAGCGCTGTGTGATTGTCCGTGTCAAGTGGGTTAGCATCCTCGCGACTTGAACACGATAGCGTCACTCTTTCAAAAACTGAATCGAATGTCGTTGAGCGTTATCCGATTTTAGTCATTGAGTGAAAATACGTATACACCCAAACCCTTTATTGATACTGAATCCAAATAGCATGGGTTGAGTATAATTAAACAAAACTAGGATAATAGTCTATTATCTTGTGCGTCAATCCTGTTTCTGGGCGCGCAAATCATAGCTTAAATCCAAAGTTCAGAAAACTTTCAAACACACTTCATTTACATTTTTGCAAGGTAGTTAACATGTCATCCCGCTTGCGTCGTGATTCTTCATCAGTATCAAAACCCTCTGGCTCTTCTCATTTTAAACGGCGCGATCCACATCAGCGTTCAACCGCCCGCTCCTCCTCATCTGCAGAAGAGGTAAAAAAACGAGTATCACTTGCTGATCGAAAAGTCATCATCTTTAATAAGCCTTTTGATACGCTAAGCCAGTTTACCGATGGTGATGGGCGCAAAACTCTCGCTGATTTTATTCCCGTAAAAGAGGTGTATGCCGCAGGTCGCTTGGACAGAGACAGCGAAGGTTTGATGGTGCTCACCAATGACGGCATCTTGCAAGCAAGACTAACGCAGCCGCAGTCAAAATTACCAAAAACGTATTGGGTTCAAGTAGAAGGAGAACCCGCTCAAAACGATTTAGATAAATTGCGCCAAGGTGTAGAGCTAAAAGATGGCATGACGCTGCCTGCCAAGGTTGAGATTTTGCAACCGCCTACCTTGTGGGAACGTAATCCACCGGTTCGTTTTCGCGCACAAATCCCAACCACATGGCTTGCGATTACCATTACTGAAGGTAAAAACCGGCAAGTACGACGTATGACAGCGCATATTGGCTTTCCAACACTGCGCTTAGTGCGCTACGCGATGGGCGACACTGTTTTAGGCGATCTACAACCCGGTGAGTGGAAAGAAATTACCCTCTGACACCGCTCTCAAAAAACGGAAGCCTCTTTAATTTAAGAGGCTTCACTGTGTTTATTTATGGCGTTCTTTAAGCTTATCAATCACATCACTCAACGCTAATCCTTGGTCTTGCAATAGCACCAATAAGTGATAAATCAAATCAGCAGACTCACACACTAACTCCGCCTTATCGCCCGACGTCGCCGCAAGCGCAACTTCAACGCCCTCTTCGCCCACTTTCTGCGAAATACGCTTTGTTCCACGGGCATAAAGGCTAGCGGTGTAAGAGGAATCAGGGTCGGCACTCTTGCGGGCAGCCAATAGCTGCTCAAGCTGATGAAGCCACACCATTTGAGACTCTTCTTGTGCATCGTTATCCCAACAGGTTGTGGTTCCAGTATGGCACGTTGGCCCAATGGGATTCACTTTGACCAATAAAGTGTCGTTATCACAATCGAGCGCCATGTTTTTTAACTGTAACACATGACCAGAGGTCTCTCCTTTGGTCCAAAGGCGCTGTTTGCTGCGAGAAAAGAACGTCACTTGGCCTGTTTGCGCGGTTTTTTGCAACGCATCTTGGTTCATGTAACCCATCATAAGCACTTGACTTGATTGAAAATCTTGCACTATCGCCGGAACAAGGCCATCAACTTTGTTCCAATCAATACGCTCAGAAAGTGCAACCGCACTCGATACTTGAAAACTCATCGTCTTACCTCTACACCTTCTGCTTGTAAATATTGTTTTAATTCGCCGATATTGATGATCTGCTTGTGAAAAACCGATGCCGCCAACGCGCCATCGACATGAGCTTGTTGGTAAGCTTGCGCAAAGTGCTCCATCGTTCCCGCCCCGCCAGAAGCGATAAGTGGCACGCGACACACAGCACGTACCTTCTGGAGTTGCTGTAGATCATAACCATTACGCACGCCGTCTTGGTTCATCATATTCAATACGATTTCACCCGCACCACGTTTTTGTACCTCTTGTACCCAATCGCAAGTTTGCCACTGTGTTGCTTTGGTGCGCGTCTCATCGCCAGTAAATTGATAGACCTGATACTGACCCGTTTCTTGATCGAAGTAAGAGTCAATGCCGACCACAATACATTGCACGCCAAATTTATCCGCTAAGTCAGTAATCAACTGTGGGTTAGCGAGTGCTGGAGAGTTAATGGAGACTTTATCTGCACCAAATTCTAAAATTCGCGCAGCATCTTCGGCAGATTTAATACCGCCCGCGACGCAAAATGGAATATCAATCACTGCCGCGACACGCGCAACCCAACTTTTATCAACCACTCGGCCATCACTCGACGCGGTAATGTCGTAAAACACCAACTCATCCGCGCCCTCTTCGGCGTAGCGTTTTGCAAGCGGTACGATATCACCAATGATTTCGTGATTGCGAAACTGCACCCCTTTCACTACTTGTCCATCGCGGACATCCAAACAAGGAATTATGCGTTTTGCCAACATTCGAATGCCTCCTGAGCGGTGAACTTACCATCTAATAAGGCACGACCGACGATCACGCCAGCAACACCACTGCCTGTTAAGACTTTGATGTCCGCTAAGCTACCGATACCACCTGAGGATTGAAACTGTACTTGTGGGTACTGTTTGCATAAATCGATATACAACTCAACGTTAGAACCGGCTAGTGTGCCATCGCGGGAAATATCAGTGCACAATACGTGTGTCAAACCGACCGTTAGGTAATCATCAATCAAGGCTTCTATCGTTACACCTGAATCTTCTTGCCAACCTGAAATGGCCACTTTACGTGTGCCGTCTTGATCAATGTTGATGTCGAGCGCTAGCACAATTTTTTCTGCGCCATACTTTTCCATCCATCCTTTGACTAATTCAGGCTGTTTTACGGCCGTAGAACCGACAACCACGCGCTGCGCACCCGCATTTAATAAATCCACCACATCTTGCTCACTACGCACACCGCCACCAATTTGAATATTGGCAGGGGTACTGGCAAGCAGTTTGGCAATCAGATCAAGCTGTCGGGCTGAGGTATCTTTTGCACCCGTTAAATCGACAAGGTGCAACCAGTTAGCTCCAGCCTGATGATAGAGGCGAAACTGCTCTGCAGGATCCACTTTGTATTCGGTAACTTGACCATAATCGCCTTGAAATAAGCGAACCACTTGGCCATCAATTAAATCTAATGCTGGAATGATCATTGCTAATTCCCTTTTATAATTCCAAGAAGTTCTTGATCAGTGCTGAGCCTGCTTTGGATGAGCGCTCTGGGTGAAATTGGACACCATAGTAATTACCGCTTTGCAGCGCCGCGGTGAAAGGCTTACCGTATTCACATTCAGCAATCGTGTATTCACCGACGGGCATGGCGTAGCTATGGACAAAATAGAAATATTCACCTTGCTCAATGCCTTTAAACAGAGGATGGCCGCTTTCGGCATTGACCGTGTTCCAACCCATATGTGGCAGTGGTAAATCGCCTGTATCCATCAGGCGAACCTCGCCGTCACATAATCTCAAGCATTCAACAATATCATTATCAACAATGCCATTAGCTTGATCGCTAGCTTGCTGTCCTTTTTCTTCTGACAGCTGACCTAACAGTTGCATGCCTAAACAGATGCCGAGCAGTGGCTTTTCAACCTGTTTTACCAAGGTGATTAAATCGCGCTGTTGCAGATTTTTCATCGCCTCACTTGCCGTACCGACACCGGGTAAAAACAGCTTATCTGCCGTCAACACCACATCAGGATCTTTTGAAATAGTGACTGGGTAACCCAAGCGTTCGATGGCAAATTTCACGGAAGAAACATTAGCGCAGCCTGTATCAATGATGACAACCTTTTGCGGCTGGCTGCTGTTATCACTCATCGCTTCGCGGACTGACGACATTACAGTACTCCTTTGCTGCTAGGTAGTTCATTGCCTTCCACTTTAATGGCTTGGCGCAATGTGCGGCCAAAAGCCTTAAACAAACTTTCAATAATATGGTGATCATTCTCGCCACTGGATGAGAGATGTAGCGTACAGGCCAAAGTGTCGGTTAATGAACGGAAGAAGTGATATACCATTTCAGTGGAGAGATCGCCCACTTGCTCACGTGTAAAGGTGGCCTCAAATTTCAGATAAGGGCGACCCGATAGATCGAGCGCGCATTGTGCTAAACACTCATCCATCGGCAACGAAAAACCAAAACGACCAATGCCACGCTTATCGCCTAATGCCTCTTTTAAGGCTTGCCCGAGTGCTAATGCGGTATCTTCAATGGTGTGGTGATCATCAATGTGCAGATCACCATTGACGCTCAACTTCAATTGAAAACCACCATGGGTTGCGATTTGGTCAAGCATGTGGTCAAAAAAACCTAACCCCGTTGTAATCTGATTACCACCCGTTTCATCCAAATTGACCGCTACTTTGATGTCGGTCTCTTTAGTGGTTCTCACCACTTCGGCGCTGCGCGTTTTCACGGTTAAGTCTTTAACTATTTCACGCCATCCCATACTTTTCGGATGATACTGAATACCACGGATCGCCATATTTTCAGCCAGTTGCAGGTCGGTCATTCGATCGCCAATCACCACTGATTGCTGAAAATCGACTTTGCCTCCTTGCAGATACTCTTTAACCATCCCCAGTTTGGGTTTGCGGCAAGAGCAATTATCTTTTTCAAAGTGCGGGCAAATCAACACATCATCAAAGATCACTCCTTGGGACTGAAAAATGTCCATCATCATCGCATGAGGGGCATCGAAATCCGCTTGAGGATAGCTATCCGTCCCCAGTCCATCTTGGTTGGTGACCATCACCAGCCGATAACCCGCAGCCTGCAAAGCCAGTAGGCTTGGGATCACATACGGCTCTAGTTTCAGTTTGTCTAAACGATCAACTTGGAAATCAACCGGAGGCTCAACAATTAAGGTGCCGTCACGATCAATAAAGAGAATTTTTTGCTGTTTGCTCACTGGAATATCCTTTTCTATTGGCCAGTAACGTTACTTAAACGACTGGCTCTTTATTCATTTTGGGCTATTTATGGTGCTCGATTACTGATAATAATTGCGAATAAAAGCGAGTGTTTTTTCACACTCTTCGCGATTACCGATACTGATCCTCACACAATTTTCAATCGGAGAATTGCGTAAAATAATGCCGTGATCCCAAGCGGCTTTAAACAATGCATCGCCATCGGGAAATTTCACTAATAGGTAGTTTCCCCATCCTTCAAACACAGTTAAATTGGGCACCATATACAACCCTGCTTGTAAGTAAGCACGGTTTGCATTGAGATCCAACACTTGGAATTTGGTACGAGCAAGCCCAGCTTCCGATAACGCTTGCACGGCAATGTCTGCTACCGGAATTGGCACGGGATAAGGTGCAATTACCTTCTGCAGCACATCAATCAGCTCTTTATTGGCCAAGGTAAAACCGCAGCGCAAACCGGCAAGCGCAAACGCTTTAGATAAGGTGCGTAAAATCGCCAAATTCGGGTATTGCGCTAATAAATCAACGGTTGAGGCTTCTGGACAGAAATCAATGTAGGCTTCATCCATCACGACAATAGCGCGGTCTTTAGTCATTTCCAGCAAAGCAATAATATCTTGGCGCTTAACCAAATTGCCGGTTGGATTATTAGGACTACAAACGAAGATCAACTTCACGCTGTCCAAATTGGCACGAATGGCTGACAGGTCGAGCTGCCAATCTGCCGTTAATGGCACAACTTTACGCTCGACACCGAACGTTTCAGCGCTAATCGCGTACATACCATAAGTCGGCGGACAGTATAAAATAGCGTCTTGATTGGGCTCACAAAATGCGCGGATCAAAAGCTCAATCCCTTCATCGGCACCACGTGAGGTCAACACCTGCTCTGGCTGTACCTTGGCATAAGCCGCATACGCATCGATCATAGCTTTGGGTTGGCAATCACTGTAACGGTTCAAACGCACAAAATCGGTTTTGTACTCATTATTGAATGGCGATTCGTTGGCATTGAGCCACACATCACCACTGCCGCCAATACGGCGAGCCGATAAGTAAGGTTTCAGTGCTTGAATTTGCTTACGAGCCAGTTTTTCCATTATTTTTTCGCCTTTTGCAATTTTTCGACTCGAATGGTGACCGCACGTTTGTGTGCATCCAATCCTTCAGCTTCTGCCATTGTGACCACGGTTGGCGCTAACCCTTGTAAGCCCTCTGCGCTGAGTTCTTGCACCGTCATGCGCTTACTAAAATCAGCTAAACCAAGGCTAGAATAAGTACGCGTGTAACCGTATGTTGGCAAAACGTGGTTGGTACCCGAAGCGTAGTCACCGGCTGATTCTGGTGACCACTCACCTAAGAAAATTGAGCCAGCGTTATCAAGTAACGGCAACAGCTCACGAGGGTTCCGCGTTTGCACAATTAAATGCTCAGGACCGTAGTAGTTCGAGATAGAAACCGCTTGGGTCAAAGACTCAGCGATGATAATCAAACTAGAAGCCAAGGCTTTTTCTGCAATGGCGGCGCGAGATAAGCTTTTTAGCTGCTTTTGCACTGCATCTGTTACTTGATCGGCAATCACCGCTGAAGGGGTCACTAACACAACTTGTGAATCAGGTCCGTGCTCAGCTTGGCTAAGCAGATCTGCCGCGATAAAATCGGCATCAGCCGTATCATCAGCAATCACCAACACTTCCGAAGGACCCGCTGGCATATCAATCGCTGCACCGCGAAAATCATTGCTCACTTGACGTTTTGCTTCTGTCACGTAGGCATTACCGGGGCCGAAGATTTTGTCTACTTTAGCAACGGATTTAGTCCCATAAGCCATTGCTGCAATCGCTTGACCACCACCAATGTTGTACACCTCATCAATGTTACACAGCTTGGCCACGTAGAGGATTTCGTCCGCAATCGGTGGCGGTGAGCAGAGCACCACTTTACGACACCCTGCAATTTGTGCAGGAACACCCAACATTAATACGGTAGAAGGTAAAGGCGCACTGCCTCCGGGAATGTACAAGCCCACCGTATTAATTGGACGCGTGACTTGTTCACACACCACTCCCGGCTGCGTTTCCACTTTGATCGGTTGCAGCTTTTGTGCTTTATGGAACTTAGTAATGTTCTCATAAGCTTGTTGAAGCGCTTGTTTCATCTTGTCAGAAAGACGCTCGCACGCCGCATCAATCTCACCACTTGAAACGCGAATTGAATCCGGTTTCACGCGGTCAAATTTTTCAGTTAACTCAATTAACGCTTGGTCACCTTGCGCTTTCACCTGCGCAATCACGGCGCTCACAGCAGCAGTGACATTGGCTCCTTCAGTAATGGCCGGGCGTTCTAAAATTGCATCTTGCTGAGTTTCACTCAACGATTGCCAAACGACAGTTCTCATCGCCGTTACTCCATCATTTTATCGATAGGTAAAACCAAAATAGAACTCGCCCCTAATGCTTTTAGGCGCTCCATGGTTTCCCAAAATAGGTTCTCGGTACTGACCACATGTACTGCAACGCGATTTTTCTCCGCCGATAAAGGCAGCACTGTTGGGTCTTCCGCTCCCGGAAGTAAGTCTTTAATCGCTTCTAATTGATCAACCGGGGCATGCAGCATGATGTATTTGGACTCTTTGGCTTGAATCACGCCTTGCATACGCGTCAATAAACGAGCAATCAATGCTTGCTTATCTTCACTGAATTCACCTTGACGCTGAATGAGTGTTGCTTTGGATTGGAAGATAACTTCAGCCTCTTTGAGACCATTCGCTTCTAATGTTGCGCCGGTAGAAACAAGGTCAGCAATCGCATCAGCTAAGCCAGCTCGTGGCGCAACCTCAACAGAGCCTGTGAGCACACAAGTGCTAAAATCAATGCCCTTTTCATCCATGTACGCTTTGAGTAGCTGCGGATAAGTTGTGGCGATGCGTTTACCCGCCAAATCTTGAGGACCGTTGTATTGCTGATCTTTATTGATCGCGATGGATAAGCGGCAGCCGCCAAAATCAAGACGGCGCAGTGAAACAAACTCACTTTTCTTATTTTGCGACAAGCGTTCTAAACGCACCTCTTCCAGTTCATTCTCACCAATGAAACCGAGATCAACCACACCGTCCATCACCAGCCCGGGTATGTCGTCATCACGCACTAGCAGTAGGTCGATCGGCATATTGAGAGAGTGAACGACAAGACGCTCACCCATGATATTGAATTTCACGCCGCATTTTTTAAGTAGGTCTTGGCACTCTGAGCTCAAGCGGCCTTTCTTCTGGATGGCAATTCTTAGGCGTTGTGTTTGCATGACAATTTCCCTGTGCAATGTATTGAATGTATTTGGAATTGAGTTAAAGCAAAATGAAAAAACCCTCGGGAGATTTGCGTTCTCCCGAGGGTTTTAATCTAAATGCTTTGACTTAACCACCGGGAGTTTCCTGCCTCCCGGGTATGCGTACATCTCCCCGAAAGATTATTTAGGGTGATGGTGATGATGAATGTTCATTACAAAATTACGCATACTTATCAGCTCTTATTGGTTTGCTGTCTTGACTCCACACTAACCAAGCTGATGTTCTTTTTCAACTAAAAATTTTGCTTTTTTAAAATCTTTTTTCGCCGTCGTGCGCCAGTAATAAAAAAGGGAAACTTTCGTTTCCCTTTCATCAACTCTATTTAACCAAAATACAGCTACAACGTCTCGCAATGTGTCATTTTTGATTTCGCCATAGCGGCCATAATCATGCACACAATGATAAATGCAACAGAGGCACAAGCCAACGAGATCAGCACTGACGCTGTCATTCCTAAAACAACAAAACCGACACTCGAAACCAAGGCCGTAGCCAGTGCATACGGCAATTGTGTCGCAACGTGATCGATATGGTTACAACGCGCGCCTGTCGACGATAAAATGGTGGTGTCAGAAATAGGAGAACAGTGGTCACCAAAAACGGAACCAGCGAGCACCGCGCTCAGCATAGGGAGTATTAGAGCGATATCGGTCGCCGCAGCCATATCTCCAGCAATGGGCAACATGATGCCAAACGTTCCCCAAGAAGTGCCGGTTGAAAACGCCATCACGCCCGATAGTAAGAATAAGATGACCGGTAGCCAATGCGGATCAATATTACCTTGAACCAAAGATGACATATACGCACCGGTTTTCATGTCCCCAATAACAGAGCCAATTGTCCAAGCAAAAATCAGGATCAAAATCGCACCAAACATCGATTTAGCACCGATCCACAATGTATTACTGATGTCATTCATTGGCAGCTTTTGCTTAAACACAGTAAACAGAGCCATCGCCAAGCCAACTAGCCCGCCGTAAATCAATGAAGCGCCGACATTGGTGTTTTCAAACGCACCCAGTAGATCAAATGCTTTACCGTCTGCGGCTAAAGATTGACCACCCGTAAATAACATGGCTGAAATCGTTGCAATGATGAGTAATACGATAGGCAAAACCAGATCCAACACTTTGCCATGTTCGCTCTCTTTGATATCAAGCTCTTCATTTAACTCATGTGCGTCTTGGCTATCGTTTTCATTTGCGTCGTCGAATCCACGGCCTTGGGAGGCATTAATTTCATGCTGGCGCATTTGACCAATATCTAATTGGAACCACACCACCGCAAACACCATCAGTAATGCAAAAATGGCATAAAAATTCATTGGTACTAAACGCATGTACGCGCCCAATGCCGAATATTCGGTAATCCCGTGAGAAACGAGAATACCGCCAATAATCGTCATAATGTACGCGCCCCAACTAGAAGCTGGCATCACAACGCACATTGGTGCTGCAGTTGAATCAAGGATATAGGCAAGTTTAGCGCGAGATACATAAAAGCGGTCAGTCACAGGGCGAGAAATAGAACCTACGGCTAAACTGTTAAAATAATCATCAACGAAAATAAACACACCCAAAAATGCCGCCAGCAGTTTTGAGCCACGTTTACTTTTTACGCGGACTTGTGCCCATTCGGCAAAAGCACGAGTACCGCCAGACAAAGTTAATAGCGCGGTCATCATACCTAATAAAAGCAAAAATCCGACGATACTCATATTCCAAGTATTAATGCCGCCATCAGCAACAAAGACGCTTGATACCTTAGTAGCAACATAACTGAATGCACTACCAAAAGAATAATCCGCGAGTAATACCGCGCCTAATACAATACCGACACCTAATGAAACAAGTACTCTGCGTGTAAGAACAGCCAAACTTAATGCTACCAGAGGCGGTAACAGCGACAGAGGAGATGATGCAAAATCGATTAAATTCATGATCTTCAAAAACCAGTAAGTAAATGGTTAGAGATCTACTGCAGACAAATTACGAGCTAAGATAACCACGTAATTCATGTTGAACTAAGCGAAAGGGAAGCGAACACTTCACCCAACCCTACAGTAGCGCTCCATAGTTTAAAAAAAGAATAGACTATGGCAGTGTTGTTCCTATTCGAATACAACCCCAGCAAGCTGCTTTAATGTGCATACTTACTTCGGCGATAAAACCTTTCACTTTTGTTCATTGGCATTACCCCAACAAAAGTTACTATTTTTTACCGCACCTCTACGTCAAAGAAAGTACAATAAATCACCGTTATTAAGTCATTTTAACAATGATAAATGTCTTACTTCGCTTTAGGTAAATGACATTGTACTTAACAACGAATGCATTGCAACCGATCATGTCATCAAAGTGCATCAATTATTGGTCACATTCATTAAGAAACATTGAGACTTCTTTCATAATGTGGTGCAATGAATATCACGAAGATTATAATAAAAAACATTAATTATAAGTCTATCTAAAAATCATTGATGATCTTCTTGATACTACTACTTATGTATGAAATTAGCTCATCATTAACAAGTTCATATTTTTTTGATTTTTATTTATCTATAAAATTTTCATTAATATTTGAATCTAATATTGTAAGTACCAATTCAGCAGTTTATTATTGCTGTGTCGACTAAATTAAATCAAATAGGAATAGTCATGTCTGAATTAACAAAAACTCTACTTAATATTCGTAGCCTACGCGCTTTTTCTCGTGAACTCACTCTAGAGCAGCTTGAAGAAGCACTAGATAAATTAACGATCGTTGTTCAAGAACGCAGAGAAGCGGAAGAAGAAGAACGCTCTGCTCGCGCAGAACAAGAAGCGAAGCTGGCTGCGATTGCAGAACAGATTGCCAAAGACGGTATTGATGTAAGCGCATTAATTTCTGCACTTTCTGGTGAAACTAAGAACAAAGTTAAAGTTCAAGGCAAACGCGCACCTCGTCCAGCAAAATACAAATATCTTGATGCCAATGGCCAAGAAAAAACATGGACAGGTCAAGGTCGCACACCTTCTGCAATTCAAGAGCAACTTGATGCAGGTAAATCTCTAGAAGAATTCGAGATTTAATAATCTCTTTAGCAAATAAAAAGGCTCCTAACGGAGCCTTTTTATTATTTTAATCTTTTATCTTTCCCAATACGCTTCTTCTAAGCTGTCGTCACGTTCAGGTAAACCACGTGACAGACGAGGTGAATGCTGGGCTAGCACCTCATAACTGGCACGGTTGGAATATTTGCAAACTTGCGAGAAGGATGAATAGGTTAAAAAGTTATTCTGATGCTTGCTCGAATTAGGGACGTTCTCTTTATGATATTTATTGGCTGCCATATCATGCAGCAATGCCGATAACGCCGCATCTCCCGCACCATTAGTATTTTTAATTTTCTCAGGTCCACCCATATACGGTGAAATATGAGAATAAACACGTATCGGATTTTCACAACTTATTTTTGATGCTGGGCGACTAAATTCATAACGATTGAATTCAGCAATAGAACCAGGTAATAGTGGCAACGATGTTTCACGTTTCGCCGCATCTTCAGTATATCCTGCCATAAATAAACCGACTGGGCCTGCGGTGCATAATACAAGATCAACCCAATTTAAGGCTTTATTTGACGCTGCAAGGGGATCACTTTCCCCGGTTAATGCTTCGGCTTCATCTTCATTCATGGCAACAACAGTGACATGATCACGCAAAAAATTTTGCCAAAATTGAGGGTCATCTTGAATAACAAATTTAGTGCCTAAGGTTAAAACAACAGGTACATCATATTTCTTAGCATATTCAATCGCTCTCATTGTTGCCTCTGGCATTGGATCACCAGTTTTGCAGCGAATTAAATAAGCAGTCAGAACTAAGGCTGAAGCACTTTTAAATATTTTTTCTGGAACACTTTCTGCGCGAAGTTGGTTCATTTGCCCTTCACTAATAGCAAAGGTTCTTTCTCCATCCTCTGTGATCAAGGCAAAGCAGCGCCCAATCGCTCCATCGACCGCTTGTAAATAATTCAGATCCATCCGACTTGATGTATTACATAAATAACGATAACCGTAGCTACCAATTTTTATATCTTGGCTCATCACACCTAACAACGTTGAGCGATCATCTGCCAGCACCGAATAATTGTGTAATGTGTTGCCAATCGTTCCCCCAGCATATTCGTTAGTAATCAGACCATTTTGTTTGAGCTCAGTGTACAAAGCTTCGGCCTTCTGATCGTCAATCACTAACGAATGGCCTTTACTAAGCTCATATTTTTCGATGAGGTCAGTATTTACTTTCGCTTCTATATCCACCAAGGTCTGGTCGATACCAATAATATGTGTACGTGACATTTTTTTATTTTCTTGTGCTTGGATAACAAGTGGGTCACGTGCATGAACAGGAAAGTAATGCTTTGATTTGCGTTGGCCAGGAAATTTCATAACGTCAGTCTGAGTAGAGGAGAAAAAGATGCGCGATTCTACCGCGCACCCATTAGCGCGGCAACTAAGGCAACTATAGCAAACGTTTGCTCTTGATTATTTTTATTCACCTTCCATAAAGCTGAGATCAGGTAACCTATCTAAATGCTCTGAATAGCGTTTTAGGTCAAATTGCCCTTCGTTTTTCATCACATCAAAAATCTCAATTGCAAGCGCACAAGCAATAGAGGCAACGGCATCCTCCCTTGAGTGACCTGTCATCATCAAGCGCATCAAGGTTTCTTTGACCTTTAACGGATTTCCGTCCGCGAGTTGATTCTCTACTGTTTCGATGAGGAATGCGTCATCCATAATCTGATTGTCATCTTGCATTTTGTGGCCTTTTATTACGCTTTAAAATGGCACGCACTATGCCATAAGCCATTGTAGAATTCTAAAACTAATTTCTGCTGACATTGACAGATACGACGCCAATTAAACCAGATAGAAGTGTGATTGCTGTCTCGGATCTGTCGCGACGAAAATCTTTCTGCTAGAATCTGCGACCAAGTCAATTGAGTGGTATTAAGTAATGTCAGACAACCGCAGCGCAAACAGCCAAAAGAAAGTCATCGTCGGCATGTCCGGTGGTGTTGACTCCTCCGTTTCGGCGTATCTTCTCAAAGAGCAAGGTTATCAAGTCGAAGGCCTGTTCATGAAGAACTGGGAAGAAGATGATAACGAGGAATATTGTACAGCGGCGGAAGATTTAGCCGATGCACAAGCCGTGTGCGATAAGTTAGACATCCCTCTTCATACCATTAATTTTGCCGCCGAATATTGGGACAACGTATTTGAATATTTCCTAGAGGAATATAAAGCAGGGCGAACTCCCAACCCAGACATTCTTTGTAACAAAGAAATCAAGTTTAAAGCCTTTTTAGAGTTTGCAGATGAAGTGCTAGATGCCGATTATATCGCCATGGGCCACTATGTTCGACGCACCTTCCCTGAAGGTAATGACAAACCACAAATGCTGCGCGGCTTGGACAACAACAAAGACCAAAGCTACTTCCTGTACACGTTAAGCCATGAACAAGTGGCCCGTAGCTTATTTCCTGTGGGTGATTTAGAAAAACCCGAAGTTCGACGCATTGCGGAAGAACAAGGTTTGGTGACGGCGAAGAAAAAAGATTCAACTGGTATCTGTTTCATCGGCGAGCGCAAATTTACCGACTTCTTGTCTCGCTATTTACCAGCACAACCGGGTAAAATTGAAACACCAGAAGGTCTCGTTATTGGTGAACATCAAGGCCTGATGTACCACACTTTAGGTCAACGCAAAGGGTTACACATTGGTGGCCAAAAAGGCGGTGGCGGTAACGAAGACCCATGGTATGTCGCTGATAAAGATCTTAAACGTAACGTTTTGATTGCAGTCCAAGGCGCTGATCACCCATTATTGAAATCTCATGGCTTGATCGCTTCCCAATTACACTGGGTTGATCGTACACCAATCCAAGCAACGCTAAGCTGCACGGTAAAAACGCGTTACCGTCAAACGGATATAGCGTGTACCATCATCCCTATTGATGATGAAAACATTAAAGTCATTTTTGATGAGCCACAAGTGGCCGTCACGCCTGGTCAATCCGCGGTTTTCTATCAAGGCGATGTGTGTCTTGGCGGTGGAATTATTGAGCAGCGAATTTAAACAACTTAGGAGTAATAAACGTGGCTAACACCCTTTATGACCGTACCATCGCTTTTGCGGGTATCTGCCAAGCTGTCGCTTTAGTGCAACACGTAGCAAAAAATGGTCACTGTGATTCAGACGCGTTTGAAACTTCTCTAACGGCTATCTTAAGTACTAATCCAAGCAATACACTTGATGTCTTCGGCTCTGAGGCCAACTTAAAAATTGGCCTCGAATGTTTGGTGAAAGGTATTGATAGCACGCCATCAGGGAGTGAAATCACTCGCTATATCATTAGCCTGATGGCATTAGAGCGTAAATTAAGCGCTCGTCGTGATGCGATGTCACAGCTGGGCGATCGTATTCAAACGATTGAACGTCAAGTCAACCATTTTGACTTGCTTGATGATCAGATGATCAGCAACCTTGCCAGTATCTACTTGGATGTTATCAGCCCTATTGGCCCAAGAATCCAAGTCACTGGAACCCCTACCATACTTCAACAAACTTCAACCCAGCACAAAGTGCGCGCCTTACTCCTTTCAGGAATTCGTTGCGCTGTCTTGTGGCGTCAGGTTGGAGGAAAGCGTCGCCATCTGATCTTCGGTCGTAAGAAAATGATCGAACAAGCTCAGATTTTATTAGCTCGAGTCTAATATTGACGCAAAGAATTCACTCTCACACTTAACCTCAAAATTCAGGAGAAAAACATGGAACTGTCAGCCTTGACTGCTGTTTCACCGGTAGACGGCCGCTACGGAAGTAAAACGATTGCGTTACGCAGTATCTTTAGTGAGTTTGGTCTCCTCAAGTATCGGACCATTGTTGAAATTCGTTGGTTACAGAAGCTTTCAGCCACTGCTGGAATTGCCGAAGTTCCAGCATTCAGTGATGAAGCCAATCAATTTCTTAATGCGATAGCAGACAATTTTAGCGAAGAAGATGCCGCTCGTATTAAAGAAATTGAACGCACAACGAACCATGATGTTAAGGCTGTAGAGTATTTCTTAAAAGAAAAAGTAGCGGGTGTTCCTGAGCTGCACGCCGTTAATGAATTCATTCACTTTGCTTGTACTTCAGAAGACATCAACAACACATCTCACGCGCTAATGCTCAAAGAAGCGCGCGATACCGTGCTTCTTCCTGAAATGCGCAACATTATTGATGCGATTCGTCACTTAGCAGAAGAGTATCGCGATATTCCGTTATTGTCTCGTACCCACGGACAGCCAGCATCACCAAGTACTATGGGTAAAGAGATGGCTAACGTAGCGTACCGTATGGAACGCCAATATAAGCAGATTGCCAATATCGAGATTCTCGCAAAAGTAAACGGCGCAGTAGGTAACTACAACGCTCACCTTTCAGCCTATCCAGAACTCGACTGGCATACCTTTAGTGAAGAGTTTATCACTGAATCGCTAGGTGTGGCGTGGAACCCTTATACCACACAAATTGAGCCACATGATTACATCGCAGAGCTATTTGATGCCGTTGCCCGCTTCAATACTATTCTGATCGACTTCGATCGTGACATTTGGGGCTATATCGCTTTGGGCCACTTCAGACAAAGAACCATTGCGGGTGAAATTGGTTCATCGACAATGCCACATAAAGTCAACCCGATCGATTTTGAAAACTCAGAAGGCAACCTAGGCCTTGCTAATGCCGTGTTCAATCACCTAGCACAAAAGCTGCCTATTTCTCGCTGGCAACGTGACTTAACAGATTCAACCGTGCTGCGTAACCTTGGTGTGGGTGTTGGTTATGCGATCATCGCCTACACTTCAACGCTAAAAGGGATCAGTAAACTGGAAGTGAACCGTGATGCGCTGCTTGCTGAGCTCGATAAAAACTGGGAAGTCCTTGCTGAACCAGTGCAAACAGTTATGCGCCGCTACGGCATCGAAAAACCGTACGAAAAATTGAAAGAACTCACGCGCGGTAAGCGAGTCGATGGTGAAGCAATGCGCCACTTTATTGATAGTCTTGCGCTACCTGAAGCTGAAAAAGCACGCTTGAAAGAGATGACACCAGCCAACTACATTGGCCAAGCAATTGAGTTAACCGACAAATTGTAATGCTCTTCAATCTAGCCGATTAATGACAAAGCCCACTTAGTGGGCTTTGTTTTTTAAGGTCGTATTTTATGTTATATCGTTTTTGATACCATAAAAAACGTTAGGCGTACTGCTGTTCAAACTCTTGCATAAAATCAACTAAGGCTTGAACGCCTTCCAGTGTCATCGCATTGTAAATCGAGGCTCGCATACCACCCGCGACTCGGTGACCTTGTAGCGAGACTAAACCACGCGCTTCAGCCAACTCTAAAAACGTACTATCCAACTCTGGTTTCACTAATTGGAAAGGCACATTCATCAGTGAACGGTTGTCTGGGTGAATGGTATTGCGATAGAAAGGTGACTCATCAATTGCGTTATAAAGCAGCGCTGCTTTCTCGCGGTTGATTTTCTCAATCGCCGCGACACCACCCTGCCCTTTTAGCCACTTGAACACGAGACCCGACAAATACCACGCAAATGTAGGCGGCGTGTTGAACATAGAATCTTGTTCAGCTTGCACTTTATAATTCAAGATAGTCGGCAGCACATCACTGGCTAAATCAAGCAAATCATCACGAACAATCGCAATACAGATCCCCGCTGGCCCAATGTTTTTCTGCGCTCCCGCATAAATGACTCCGTACTTTGAGACGTCTATTTGGCGCGACAAAATCGTAGATGACATATCAGCTACAATCGGTTTGCCTGTATCTGGTAAATCATTAATCTCAATACCATCTATCGTTTCATTCGGACAAAAATGCACGTAAGCCGACTCAGGATCGATTTTCCATTCGCTGGCTGGTAATACCGCTGTTTTGCCCTCTTTGGTCACTTTGGCGTTGAAAACATCGATTTCACAATATTTCTTCGCTTCTTTGACCGCACTTTCAGCCCAGTAACCCGCATCAATATAGGTCGCTTTAGTCGCATCGCCTAATAAGTTTAAAGGCACCGCCGCAAACTGAGCGCGCGCTCCACCCTGACAAAATAATACTTTGTAATTACTCGGGATATTAAGCAAATCTCGCAGATCTTGCTCCGCTTCTTGAGCAACATGAATAAAAGGTTTACTGCGATGACTAATTTCCATAACGGACGTGCCAAGCTCGTTCCAGTTAATAAACTCGGCTTGCGCTTTTTCCATCACGGCTTTAGGTAAGGCTGCTGGGCCTGCGCTGAAATTATAGACTGGGCCCGCTTGATTTGATTCCATGAGTTCCTTGCTCCTGCTATCGACAATTAATGTGATTAATACCACTTTTTGATGTGGATAAAAAGCGAGAAAAGAGCTTCTATCGGCTCTTTTCTCTTACTGATTGCTAAAACTCGCGAAATCGTTTGCTTGAGCGCCGTTCGCTATCGCATCAATGCCGGAAGTAATAGTGTCAATAGCGGCATTTGATTGCCATTTTCAAATTCCAAGTTGCCCTGTTTCAGTTCAGCTTGGAGTCGATATCCTTGATCGGTTTGCTGCATAATTTCCATCACAACAAGCTCATCAATACCTTGTTGGATAAAAGGAAAATCTTCAACCAGCTGGTTAGAAATGAAGGTATCAATGTGGCCGGTTAAGGCTGGTAAAATGGTACTCGGATCTTGCACCACATTATTTGTCCCTTCAGGAACCGCTATCTTCCAGTTTGATTCAAACTCACCTTGGCCAACTTTTAGCGCCATTTTATTCATCGATAGATAAAAACCTTTCTCGAATAATGATTGCACATAAGGTAGTGCTTGCTGAATGTCCTCATCAGAAAGTTCTGGGCTGTTTTGGTACAGCGTTGAAAGCTTCTCAAAAGCGTCACCATCTAAATCACCCAAGGTAAAATCAAGATTGAGGTCCTTCACCTCGCCTTCGCTATAAGTTAATTTATCCATCTCAATCAAGTGATTACTATCAAAACGAGAAGGCTCTCCTTTTAATACCGAATCAAAGGAATAACGCATGTTGTCCATACTCAGCGTATTTTCACCTAGGCCATCGACAAGATTAATTTTTGCTAACGCCAATGACTGTTGTCCTAGCCAGAAGCCTTTATCTTGTTTACCTATACCTTGACCAGTTAGCTGTGAAAGCATCATTTTTTCACCACTGGTAAAATCCAACTCAACAGAAGGAACATTCAGTTGATAAGTGATTTCACCTAGCACCGAAATATCACCTTTCAATGTGGCGGGCGTTGTCGAGAACGTCATCTCGCCATCTTCACTTTGGTAGTGCCAACTGTCTAGCGCCACAGTGTATTGAGTATTGCCATTCAACTGCGTGATACTGGTCATCGTCAATGGTAGATTTTCTTGATCAGCTATAACGGATGTTGCTGTTAAACTCAACAGGCCATGCTTAACCTCGCTATTGACTAAAACTTGGGTCGGTAAACCATCGGCAACCAACTGTTGTTTGAGCGTTTTATCTGCAATCTGATAGCGGGTTTGCACGGTTGATGAAAGGTAACCGCGCTTATAACTGACAATGTCCGCCTCGATTGAACCTGAAGAGATATTTGCAATACCGTTAGTGATCACCTTTTCACCGATTTGCCCGACAGCCAACGGCCAGCATGCTGCTAAGACGATAGCACCACCAACCGCACCAATGATTTTTAACTGTTTCATAGTGTTCTATTCCTGAAGATTTTACCCAGTCTACCGTAAACAATTGAAAATCAAAACATGGTGTTAGGTCAGAGTATTGCTAAGATGTGATGAGAAATTCTAAAACCTAGCTCTCAAACCCACTGCGTAATACTTGCTACAGTAGCCAAAACAGCGATGACAGTAGAGGCTTGTGTGAACCATTACGCACTACTTTGTTTAGACAATAACCCAATCAGCACAGAACAGTTGCGAGCTGAGTTAGCTCCGTTCGCCGCTAAATTTGATCTTCATACAGCGGACACCATAGATGAAGCTGAGCAAGCCCTAGAATATTTGCACGAACAGCAACAAACGATTGCATTGGTCATTGCCAGTCACCATGAGCAGTTTGATGGTGCGGATTTTTTGACTCAACTCGATAAATCAACCCACACGCGTTCAGCGCGGAAAGTGCTGATAAGCTGCGGACAAGATATTCAAGCCATTCTCAACGCCGTCAATGAGGGGCGATTAGATCACTGTCTCACTAAGCCACTACAAAATAACGTGCTCTATAAAACCGTCCAAAAAGAGCTCACGACCTACATCTTAGATCACGATAAAGACAACATTCTCAACTACAGCACAATACTTGATCAACAGCGCATCTTACGCGCGCACATCGATAATAAAATGCGCAGTTATCGAGATGGTTTTATCTCCGATTACCACAAGCTTTCTGATACAGAACTGGCTGAGCAAGTAATTGGTGCTTTACACCAATTTTTTGAAAATGAAGATGAAACTCGCGCCTGCCGTACATACTCCACTAATCACTTTCTTACCAAAGAGGGAGAAGAGAACCGCTTTCTTTGGTTCATCACTGAAGGTGAAGTGGCCTTGTATAAAAAAGATGATTTAGGGCAACAAAGAGAAGTGGTTCGCCACAAAAAAGGCAACATTGTTGGTGGTATGTCTTTTGTGACTGGTGAGAAATCTTTTTCTACTGCCGTCACCCTGACTAAAACCGATGTGATTAAACTAGACCGAGATGTGTTTGCAAAAGTCATGCATTCGGATTCTCGGCTATTGCCCCTATTTACTAACTTGCTGCTCCGCCATTTTAACCGCCGCTTACAACGCAGTATTAACACTAAATTGCAACTACAAAAAACGCTCGAATCACTTGAATCAGCTCATCAGCAATTAATCGAGCGGGAGAAAATGGCCATGCTCGGTCAGCTTGTTGCCGGTGTCGCTCATGAGCTAAACAATCCTATCGCCGCAATTTTACGTGGAACCGAAACATTGTCAGACAAGATTGAGCACTTAGTCCAAGAGACTGAACATAAAAATCTGCAACATAAAGGCAGCCAACTATTAAGGAATGCACTTTCAGCCAAACCTACTTCTACATCAGAAGAGCGGGAACGCGCTAAAGCCATAGAAAATGAAATTCATCATCGTTTGATCGCGAAAAAATTGGTCAAACTCAATCTAGATGATGATCTTGCGCTCCGACAATCGGCTAAACACGATCCCGAAAAAACGTTAGAAACACTGGAACAGTTAGAAAACTATTTCCTAACAGGTAGTACACTTCGTTCTATCAATGTTTGTGCACAACGCATCGCCGATATGGTACGAAGCCTCAAAGGGTATGCTCGCCCTGATGATGAAGCGCTGCACAAGGTCAATATTCATGAAGGTATTGAAGACACTCTGGTTATTTTCGAAAATCGTCTTAAGCGCCACAAAGTCGAGAAAGAGTATGCCGACTTACCTTTGATTACCTGTCAGCCGATTGCATTACAACAAGTATGGACAAACCTCATTTCCAACGCTATTGATGCCTTCCCAGCCAATGGCGTACTGCACATTGCAACCACATTAGCAAAACAGGGTAATCAATCTTTTGTGACCATCAGTTTCACGGATAATGGTTGTGGGATCCCGTACGAGCAGAAAGAGCGTATCTTCACATTAAATTACACGACGAAAAAAGAAGGTAACTTTGGACTCGGTATTGGGCTTTCTGTCTGCCAACAAATAGTCCACCAGCATCAAGGTTGGATCGATGTTCAATCTGAACAGGATAAATACACGACAATGACGGTATGGCTGCCAGTTAGTCGATAACTTGTCGTGCTGATGATTAAGGAGAATATCATGAACAAATTTTTGATCTTATGCGTGGACGATGAACGTGAAGTATTGGACAGCGTCATACAAGACCTCGACGAATTTGAAGAGTTTTTTATCTTAGAAGCCGCAGAGTCTGTTGCAGAGGCAAAAGAAGTGATTGCCGATCACCAAGCTCAAAATATCAAGCTGGCTTTAATTTTGTGCGATCACATTATGCCCGAACAAACAGGCATTAGTTTCTTAATTGAATTAAGCCGCAATGAAGAGACGCAACATACACGCAAAGTACTACTAACAGGCCAAGCAGGGCTAGAAGACACCGTAGAAGCGGTGAATCATGCCAGCCTACATTTTTATGTAGCCAAACCTTGGGATGGGAACAAACTTCGCGATGTTATCAAAGATCAATTAACACAATATATGATTGAAAACGAATCAGATTTAATGCCTTGGGCCAGAGTCTTGGATGCCGAGAAAATCTTCAATGCGATCGCACAAAACCGCATCAGTTTTGGTGAATAAAATATCCTAACGAAGAAATGGCACTCTCTTTGCTTATTTTTTGCGAAGACAACAAAAGAATGACACTTTTTAATGGCGACAATGTCAATCTATGCACTATGATGTCTAAATTCTTTAATGTCACCGCGGGTATTCCGCGACTGACCATGGAAATAAACTAAAAATATAGGTTTATAGTGACTATGCGTAAAACAATCATTGCAGCCGCTTTGCTGCTAGCCTCAGGCCAAACACTGGCAGAAATAGACCGAAATAGCCCATCCGTCATGAGCAATTTTAGTTACGACTATATCGAAGCTCGTATTGGAGCAAGTCCAGTCACCTTTGGTGCTGCGATGAGCAAATCAATTCACCCAAATGCACATGTTATTGGTCGTATAGACTCTGAGTTTGAAGGTGATTTTGACGCAGCCGCAGGTTTTGGCTTTCATGCTCCTATTAACAACTGGGCTGACTTCACGGGTGAAATGCTATTACGCGTCGTAGATACCCGCGATAATAAAAGCACCGATACCGGAATGGAATTAAACCTTGGCGTACGTCAATGGCTTGGACCACAGTTAGAAGTTGGTGGCAAAGGTGGCTTTGTTTCTATCGATGACAATGATGACTGGATTGCGTCTGTTTATGCCCGTTTTCATTCTACAGAACTTTTCTCTCTCGGTGCCGAGGCTCGCATCAATGATGCTTACGGCGATCAACTGATGTTTACGACTCGTTTTAAGTTCTAGGTGTAAGCTAAATACAATAAAAAGCCGAGACGTAAGACTCGGCTTTTTATTTGATAACTATTTATTTGATAACTGTGCTACAAAACTGTCAGCGTAATGAGCAGCTTTCTAATAATTGACGCTTGCGAGGCTCTTGCAGCAATTTCCAATGAATACCTTCGATCGCACCAGCAAACTTCCACAGTAGTTTTACATCGACGTCACTACCGTACGTTTTTCTCACTTTAGAAAATATCGTAGGAGCACCTAAGCGCATGAACGTTTCCACATCATTGATGCCCGCTTTTTTAACCATACGCTCTAACGTTAACTGCATGTTTGGTAAATCACGTAGTCGACGGCTTGCAGAGGATTTTTGAAAACTACGTTGCTCAACAGAATAGCGAATGGAACGTTCAATGATCGTATCTAGGCTCTCATGATTGCTCACAAAAAGCTCAGTAATATCATAATAATTAACGGTTGCTGTAGTCTGCTTTTTAACGTGTTTGTATTTTTCGCAGCCTAATTTTGTGAGTGCATCATCGAGCTCTTCACCTCCACGAATAAAAACAGACTCTTCACTAATCAGTGAATACATCGCTTCTTTTTGGAAAAGCCCAACACCGCCAAACATTGAACGCTTTTGAAATGCGCCAAATTTAATAACGTAATTGAAAAATGCATGCTCAATCATATCCATTGACCCTTAATCAAGTTCCCCGATTAATAGTGATCACCAGATAGCAGCGTATTTTTGCGAATAAAAAGAGTAAGTTAGTAACAAGCTTGTAGTAGTTTAGTATTAGCTTGCTTAATATGGGTACTATCATAGTTAACGATACAAAATAAGTCTGGGCATACATCACATCAATAGACATATCTCAGCAGAGTTATGAGATAGAAATCACATCATTGTGTTTATGAATAAATTTTTTTGACACATACGCTTTCCATTAACGTATTAAGATTAATGCATCAAGAAAACAAATTAATGCGATTGATGGTGAATTGATTGCTTATTTGGGTTAGCAGACGGTAAAATGCCTTCAGTACAGATTGAGCACAAATTTATGAATCATCTATCTTTTTACTGGCTTCCAGATCATCATCAAATGCTCATCCAAGGGTTAGAAAGTGAATTTTCTCAATTGGTTGAACACTCACTCAGCACAGGAAAAATTTCACTTCCTCCTATTCCGGATGTTGTTCTAAAAATACAGCGCTTATGCACATTAGAATCTACTGAAATTTCAGATGTCGCCGATTGTCTACTTGAAGATCCCGGACTGACTGCAATTGTAGTACGCGTAGCAAACTCTGTTGTCTTTAATCGTCGAAATATTACCTGTACGGATTTAGTCACGGCTGTATCACGCTTAGGCATACTACGAGTACGCGACATTGTAACAGCTCAAGCGATTGAGCAGTTAAAGCACTCCGTAAACTTAAGTAAAGAATGCAATAAAATATTGGTTAATAGCGCCGCCATATCGCGAGAGCTTGGCGCAACCATGGTGATGGTAACTCACGCATTTAAACAGCTAGAACCAAGCCGATATCAACATTTAGAGCAAGAAAAAGCCTTACTTGTCGGTCTACTTGCGGATATTGGCTTGTTTTGTCTTGTACACGAATATCATTTATATCTTGAGAAAGGCAACTATCTCGATCAAGACATCGCCCTACAGATTTTTCAGTCGCGATGTTCAAAAACCAGTCAGCTTGTGTTAAGAAGTTGGGGGTTCGACTCAGATTTCCTTGAAGTAGCAGGAAATCAATCTTTAGTCGCATCTTCTCACGAAGTCAGTTACCTTGATGTGGCACGTATTGCTCACCATCTTTTACTGTTTCGTCGTCAAGATGAAGAGATTGAAGAGCATGACGTCGAAATTAATGCGACCGGAGCTGAGGTGCTATACAACTTAAGTAACCTTAGTGAGCTTGAATTCAAATCAAAACTCAATGATGTGATCAACGCAAGCGGCTTCTAAACCCAAAATAATCAGAGGATGAGATGTTCTCAGGGATGTTATTTATTTTTGCCCCACTAATAGTGGGGTATCTATTTTCTATTGCCAATCAACAGTGGCTAGCAGCATTAAATAAAGCCACGTCTTGGTTAGTTTACGTCATTCTGTTTCTGATGGGTTTAAGCTTGGCAGCCCTCGATAACTTGGGCAGTAACCTACAGTTGATACTCAAATTTACCACCGTATTTTTCTTGATGATTGGTGCTTGCAACTTATTGGTCTTGCCTTTTATTGACAAATTTCTACCCATAAAAACCGATGCGAACCATTCAAAACTGCCACTATCTAGCATGGCGTTAGAATCCGTAAAGCTGATTGTGGTTGTCGGTGGAGGATTGGCGCTTGGGGTTGTATTAGGATTCGATTTAAGTTGGGTGAGCACCGCCAGTGAATGGATCTTGTTCGTATTACTTTTCTTTATTGGTATTCAGTTGAGAAATAGTGGTTTAACTCTACGACAAATTTTGCTCAATAAATACGGAATGGTCATCGCATTAGTCATTATATTGACCTCTTGGATTGGGGGGATCATTGCGGCCATGATTCTTGATATCCCAATTTATCGAGGACTAGCCATGGCTTCCGGTTTTGGATGGTATTCACTTGCCGGGATTTTAATGGGTGATGCTTTCGGCCCAGTCTATGGTGGTGCCTCTTTCATGATAGAGCTACTTAGAGAACTGGTTGCTTTAGTGATGATCCCCATGCTAATCCGAACCAAACCTTGCTCTGCCATCGGCTATGCTGGGGCAACCGCGATGGATTTCACCTTGCCCGTGATCCAGACAACTGGCGGGGTTCGTTGCGTACCGATCGCGATTGTCAGTGGGTTTATTCTCAGCCTACTGGTGCCTATTCTTATGCTGTTCTTTGTATCACTTGCAGGCTAGATCTCAGGAATCACTCTAGCCTTCATTTAAACTAACAATAGGGAGTAGAAAACTCCCACACAATAACAAAGCCCAAAGGAAGATTTATGAAACGTGTTCTCGTTGCCCTACTGCTCTCAACTTCAGCGAATGTTGCTCTCGCTGCTGATAACCAATGCTTATCCGAAAAATATGACGCTTATGTCGACGCGTCTCTCCATTGGTATAGTGATCTCGCAGACTTAACGACCGCGCAATATCCTGAACTTACTGAAGTTAGCCAATGGTTTCTGCAAGGACGCCAGCATCACTTTGAATTAAGCCGTGCGGCAGTCCATTATTACCTAAGCAACGATCCTTCGAAAGTCGCCACCTCGCAACCTGTAGAAGCTTGGTTAAAACTAGAACAGCACGACATTAAAGTATTGGCCTCACGCAGTGATGATCTCGGCCACATTGCTAAAATTACCTATGAAGATCGCCAAGCAAAGCCTAACGAAAAAAACTATGAATTACGTTCAGCTTTAGCCGAATTGCTCAGTCATCCGAAGCAGATCGAAGCTGCGTTGAATAAATATAACGATGCCATCGCCTTGATCGAAAAGAAAGTCTGTAACTAGTCGCCGCCTCTACTCTAGCCGAATTAAGACGGGACAACTGTCCCGTTTTCGTTTAGATTGTGCCGCTCGCATTCCATAAAATCAAAATAACGAAGCTGTATGGTATCAGAACAAAAAACTGCAAATGTGAGTTTCGAGAGCTTGTTACGGATCTTCACTGTGCCCGAAGGCCCCGATTCAACACTGACAAAAATAGACCAAGAGCTATCGCGCAATTTGAACCTCTTCTTGCGTGAACATATTGTCGCTGAAGAAAAACCACTCAAAGAGATCGAAAAAGATTTCTCTAATCCGGAAATTCCAGAGTCACCGGAGTTCGTTTCAGAACATACTCAGCATTTGTTGGATAATTTAGTCGCTCATTCAGTGCATACCTCGGCTCCTAGCTTTATTGGTCATATGACATCTGCACTGCCATATTTCTTGATGCCGTTATCAAAGATCATGATTGCGCTGAATCAAAACTTAGTCAAAATTGAAACGTCAAAAGCGTTTACACCGCTAGAACGGCAGGTTTTGGGTATGTTGCATCGTTTGATCTATCAAAAAAACGACGTTTTTTACAGCCAATGGATGCATAGCGCTAATCATTCGCTCGGTGCATTTTGCTCTGGCGGAACAATTGCCAATATCACGGCATTGTGGGTGGCTCGTAATAATGCTTTGAAAGCCGATGGTGATTTCCAAGGCGTCGAAAAAGAGGGGCTGTTTAAAGCCATGCGTCATTATGGTTACCACGGGTTAGCCATTTTAGTGTCTGATCGTGGCCATTACTCTTTAAAGAAAGCCGCTGACGTATTGGGTATCGGCCAAGAAGGCTTGGTTTGTGTAAAAACCGACCACAACAACCGCTTATGCCCACAAGATTTGAAAGCCCAAATGGCACACCTAAAAAGCCAGAAAATTAAAACTTTTGCGGTTGTTGGCGTCGCCGGAACGACAGAAACAGGCAACATTGATCCCTTAAGAGATATCGCCAATATTTGTCAGCAAGAAGGTTGTCATTTTCACGTAGACGCCGCTTGGGGCGGTGCAACATTAATGTCGAATAATCACCGACACTTACTCAATGGTATTGAGTTGGCTGACTCCGTCACAATTGATGCACATAAACAGCTCTACATCCCTATGGGTGCAGGCATGGTACTATTCAAAAAGCCTGATGCTATGCATTCAATCGAGCACCATGCGCAGTATATTTTGCGGAAAGGTTCAAAAGATCTAGGCAGCCATACGTTAGAAGGTTCTCGTTCAGGTATGGCCATGTTGGTGTACGCTAGCATGCACATTATTAGTCGCCCTGGCTACGAATTATTGATTGACCAAAGCCTAGCTAAAGCTCGCTATTTCGCCGATCTAATTAAAGAACAAGACGACTTTGAGCTGATTTCTGAACCCGAACTGTGTCTTTTAACCTATCGTTATATTCCTGCTTTTGTTCGCCAAGCACTGCAACAAGCCTTGCCCAATCAAAAAGCAGAACTGAACGCGTTGCTAAATGAAATCACCCAGTTTGTGCAGAAAAAACAAAGGGAAACGGGGCGTTCATTTGTCTCTCGAACCCGTTTAAACCCAGAACGCTGGGACAAGCTTGATACCATCGTATTCCGCGTGGTACTAGCCAACCCGCTAACAACACATGCTATCTTGCACTCGATATTAGATGAGCAGCGACATATTGCCACGCTAGCCCCTAATTTGATGGCCAAAATTGAGCTGCTTGCTCAAAGAATCATCAGCTAGAATCCCTGTAAGTTACAGCGAATTGAAAATTTATTTCTTTTTGCTGTAACTAATACATCATTAATGAGCTGGAAATTTCCATTAATCATCGATTTAAATCTAAATTCTGTAGTTTTCATGAAATTTTGTTTGAGGCTTGTCATGTTCTCATCAATTGTTAACTTGAATTGTTACGGAAATCTACATCCTAGGTTTATACTCATTGCATGGCGTTGGTTTAACTTACCTTTTTGGAAATGTGTTATTTCCAATCCCCCCAAAGGGCGACCGGGTAAAACCAACGAGTTGTTCTCTTCGCCCGCGTGAACACTATGAATACATTAGAAAAAATTCAAAAAAATCTGGAAAACTTTAGCAAGTCGGAACGTAAAGTCGCCGAAGTAATTATGGCTTCGCCCCAAACCGCGATTCACTCAAGTATTGCGACGCTCGCCAAAATGGCCGATGTCAGTGAACCAACGGTAAACCGCTTTTGTCGACGACTCGACACCAAAGGCTTTCCCGACTTTAAGCTTCATTTAGCGCAAAGCCTTGCTAACGGAACTCCGTACGTAAACCGAAATGTAGAAGAAGATGATGGCCCAGACGCCTACACCCATAAGATTTTCGAATCGACTATGGCGTGTTTGGATGTGGCTAAAAACAGCTTGGATCCAATGCAAATTAACCGTGCAGTTGACTTACTCACACAAGCAAAACGGATCTCTTTCTTCGGTTTAGGAGCCTCTTCTGCTGTAGCAAAAGATGCCCAAAACAAATTTATTCGCTTTAACATTCCGATCACTTGTTTTGAAGATATCGTGATGCAACGCATGAGTTGTATCAACTGTACCGATAATGACGTAATTGTTTTGATTTCGCATACAGGTCGTACTAAAAGCCAAGTGGAAATCGCCAATCTTGCGCGCGAAAATGGTGCGACTGTCATTGCGATTACGGCAAAAGATTCACCGCTGGACAAAGCAAGCTCGTTGTCGATCTCTCTTGACGTACCTGAAGATACTGACGTCTATATGCCCATGGCAAGCCGTGTGGTGCAAATGACGGTAATTGATGTACTGGCTACCGGTTTCACCCTGCGCCGTGGCTCTGGTTTTCGTGAAAATCTTAAACGCGTCAAGGATGTACTAAAAGACTCGCGCTACGATAAGCTGTCACAGTTCTAAGATAATCGCGATCCTAAAATAATCGTTAAAACGGAGCTCAATTGCTCCGTTTTTTTATCAACTTTGCTTGCTACTTTCAGGCGCGACTGGATCATGCCTAACTTCTACCTGATTGGATGAATTCGGTTGCCACTCCTCACACTCACCTTGGCACTCGCAAACTTGATTTAATATATGGATTAACCTTTCTTGTGTTAAAGGCAAAGGGTTACCTTTAATCGCGACCGACTTTAAAGCATCTAACGCCACGCGATCAAACGAGGTATTGCACACACCAAACTGGTTGAGTTTAGGCAGTTGCAACTTATCTAACATCATTTTCACCCACAGCACGCCATCTTCAACGTGAACATTTGTTCTGCCAGTCACGATTTGAGCGATTTTTTTATAACGTGTAAGTACATCATTTCGCCCTGCTTTTTGCGCTGATCGAATGTTTTCTCGCATAACATGAGGGGCCAAACGCGCCGTGATCACGCTGTGTGGGGCATCAAGTTTCCCTCCCAATGCCGATGCCAAGCCATGTGCAGCGCCAAGCTTTGCATTGGTAATTGCCATTCCTCCAAGCATTGCTGCAAAAGAGAGATCCGCTCGCGCTTTATGATCATCTTTTCGGCACGCTGGCAATATAGAACGACTGAGTTTGCGCAACCCCTCTTCACACACCATATCGGTGAGTGGATTGGGTTCACCACACACATAGGCTTCCATTAAATGCGTAAAAGCATCCATTGCGCCTCTGCCAGATGTGTAACTGTCGGTACCATAGGTCAACGTGGGGTCAACAATCGCAACATCTGCCAGCATATCTGGGCTGCGCAAGCTTACTTTTACTTTGTCTTGTCCCGATTTCAAGACGGCATTACGCGTGACTTCGGATCCCGTACTGGCGGTGGTTGGAATAGCAATAAATGGCAGCGGTTTTGTCTTTAACGGCACATTTCGGCCAACCACTTCCACATAATCATAAACGTTACCTTGGTTAGGAATGATTGCCGCGAGTGCCTTGCCCATATCAATCACACTACCGCCACCAATAGCAACGACCATGTCCGGTTGAAAACGTCGGCCTAAAATGGCCGTTTCCTCCACCATGGTAATATTAGGTTCACCAACAATAGCTACATGCTGATAGCGCATATTCTGCATTTTCAGGTATTGAACAATAGGGGAAGCTCGTTGTTGTTCTTTTCCCGAAACCAGCAGTACGCTATAACCATATTGGTTAAGAACAGAAAGTGAATTCAATAACGCTCCTTCTCCAAAAATGATCCGCGTCGCCGTCATAAATTGGAACATGAATAACTCCCTTTTCTCTCATCTAGATTAGCTCTGTTTAGAGTGCACCTATCGTTAAAAAAATTTTTTGATGCAGTGCAATGTGGAGCAAATAACCACATAAAAAACACAAGTTTATGCGGCATGTCACAGCCAAGCCATTGTTGAACTATTCCCAACACCATCGAGAGGTAAGCTTGCTTTGATTAAGGAATAAGTAATAGCTTTTACCTATTGAAGTAACTGGTGAATGCCACTTTATTTCCGACCTTGAATCGGGCATAGTTGCATGCAACAAGAATGAAGGAGAAAGCTATGTTCGTTGTTATTTTTGGCCGCCCTGGTTGCCCCTACTGTGTTCGCGCAAAAGAACACGCTGAAACATTGAAATTAAAACGCGATGATTTTAACTATCGTTATGTCGATATTCACGCGGAAGGCATCAGCAAAGCTGATTTAGAAAAGACAGTGGGTAAACCGGTTGAAACTGTGCCACAAATCTTTATTGATCAAGAACACATCGGTGGTTGCACTGATTTCGAAGCTTATGCGAAAGAACATTTAGGCTTATTCGACGAATAAAACCAAGAAACATAAAAACCCGCTGATTTTTAGCGGGTTTTTGCTATTTATAGATAAATGGCTCTTTCTCTCAAATTAGGTCAATGAAATGTCAATTGTCACAAATTTCACTTATCTTTTTGCAATATTCAGATACAATTCCCACACTTTACCTACCCCACTTGGCACACATAACGAGTTGAGCCGTGAATATCGACGTCGTACTTTTGCTTGATCAGAACCCTATTCTTCTTATTTTTGTTGTCTTAGCGATTGGCCTTGGTTTTGGCAAAATTCGTTTTGGTAGCTTACAACTGGGCAACTCTATTGGGGTGTTAATTACATCACTCATCATGGGGCACCTTGGTTTTTCCTTCAATGCTGAAGCCTTAACCATAGGTTTCATGCTGTTCATCTATTGTGTCGGCATTGAAGCTGGCCCTAACTTTTTTGGCATATTTTTCCGTGACGGAAAACATTATCTCATCTTAAGTTTAGTGGTGCTCATTACCGCCACTTGGATCACCTATTTTGGCAGTTATTATCTCGGCCTCGATTTTGGCTTAGCTGCTGGTATGATGGCAGGCGCATTAACCTCCACCCCCGTATTAGTAGGCGCACAAGATGCGTTAAACTCCGGGCTAGCCACCATTCCAAGAAATATGGATTTATCCCTTATTTTAGATAATGTTTCGGTGGGTTATGCGATGGCTTATCTAATTGGCCTTATCAGCATGATCATGTTTGCCAAGTTACTGCCTAAGCTGCAAAAACAAAACCTCTCTGATTCTGCTCAACAGATTGCTCAAGAGCGTGGTTTGGGTGGTAGCGGTCAACGCAAAGTCTATTTACCCATCATCCGTGCCTATCGTGTTGGTCAAGAGTTGATCAACTGGATTGATGGGCGCAATTTACGTGAGCTTGGTATTTATCGTCAAACGGGTTGTTATATTGAACGCATTCGACGTAATGGCATTCTTGCCCATCCTGACGGTGACGCCATCTTGCAAGAAGGGGATGAAATTGCACTGGTCGGCTTCCCTGACAGCCATGCAAGACTAGACCCTAGCTTTCGAAATGGCAAAGAGGTGTTTGATCGCAACTTACTTGATTTGCGCATCTCTGAAGAGGAAATCGTCGTAAAAAGTGACAGTATTGCCGGTAAACGCCTATCGGATCTGAATTTATCCGAATATGGTTGTTTCCTGAACCGAGTGATACGCGCACAAATTGAAATGCCAATGGACTTAGACATTGTGCTTGCCAAAGGCGATGTATTGCAAGTCAGTGGTGAAAAAAGCCGTGTTCAAGGCTTGGCCGATAAAATCGGTTTCATCTCTATCCATAGTCAAATGGCCGATTTACTCGCCTTCTGTAGCTTCTTTATTCTCGGCATTTTGTTTGGTTTGATCACCATGACCTTTGGACAAGTCTCCTTCGGTTTAGGCAACGCGGTTGGGCTACTGCTTTCTGGCATTATGCTTGGTTTTTTACGAGCCAACCACCCCACTTTCGGCTATGTACCGCAAGGGGCATTAAATATGGTGAAAGACCTAGGTTTGATGTTCTTTATGGTAGGCATTGGCTTAAGTGCTGGCGGAAAAATGTTCCAGCACCTCTCAGAAGTGGGCGTACAAGTGATCGGCCTTGCATTTTTAGTCAGCGTGGTGCCAGTCGTCTTTGCCTATTTGGTCGGTGCGTACATTTTGAAAATGAACCGCGCGCTTCTATTTGGTGCGATTATCGGTGCACGAACTTGCGCACCAGCGATGGATATCGTTAACGACTACGCAAAATCGACCATTCCCGCATTGGGTTATGCCGGCACCTATGCTATCGCCAATATACTGATGACACTGACAGGAACTATTTTAATTTTACTCAGCTAAACCTAATAATCCTCAGTGCTACTCGCCCAAAGTCACATGTGTGGCTTTTGGCGAGCCATCGCCCCTCTATTTACTTCGCTTTTATCTCAATGTTTGCCGCTTTATCGACTCAGAACTGCATCTTTTCTCCTGAATTCAACTCACCACTGCTTAATTTTTCAAACAAAAGGCAATCGTTTGCTTTTTGTCTGGCAGCAGAAAATAGTTCTGGTATGATGCGCACAGTTTATCGATATCCTTACTAGCGTTGAGCTAAGCGATATCTTCTCTGTATGACGTTTGAAAAAGATAGGAATGTCTAAATGAGCCTTGCTGATCAAATCCTTGCCGTCAATGACGACCTCCCAATTCGCACTCACCAACCTGTTCATAGCGGCAAAGTTCGCTCTGTTTATTGGCTAACTCCAGAAGATAGCCAGCGTTTGATCAAAGAAAAAGGTTACAACGTTGCTCCTGATGCACCTTTAGCCATTATGGTAATCAGTGACCGTATTTCCGCTTTTGATTGTATCTGGCATGCCGAAGGTGGCATCAAAGGTGTACCGGGTAAGGGCGCGGCATTGAACGCGATTTCAAACCACTGGTTTAAGCTATTTCAAGAGAGCGGGTTAGCCGATAGCCATATTTTAGATATTCCCCATCCTTTTGTATGGATTGTGCAAAAAGCCAAGCCAATCAAAATTGAAGCGATTTGTCGCCAGTATATTACCGGTTCAATGTGGCGTGCTTACGAAAAAGGTGAACGAGATTTTTGTGGTATTCAATTACCAGAAAGCTTGCAGAAAGATAAAAAACTGCCAGAACTGCTCATTACACCATCAACCAAAGGCATCTTAAAAGGCATTCCCGGTGTTCCAGAAGCCGATGATGTCAATATCTCACGTCATAATATTGAAGAGAATTTTGCCGCTTTTAACTTCAGTCGTGTCGAAGATATTGCCTTGTACGAAAAGCTATTAAAAGAAGGCTTCGGCGTCATTAGCCATGCACTCTGCCAAGTAGAGCAAATTTTCGTCGATACCAAGTTTGAGTTTGGTTATGTCACCGATGCCAACGGCGTTGAGAAACTCATTTATATGGATGAAGTGGGTACGCCGGACTCTTCTCGTATCTGGGACAGCGCTTCCTATCAGCAAGGACGTATTGTGGAAAATTCGAAAGAAGGTTTTCGTCAATTCTTGCTCAACTACTTCCCTGACCCAGATATTTTACTCAACAAAGAACGGATGGCTGAGCGAGAAGCGCTTGCACGTGATAATGCGCTGCCTTTGGCTGCATTAATGGATATTTCCAACACCTATCTTGCGATTGCAGAGAAAATTGTTGGCCAACCGATCGTATTAAGCCAAAATCCAAAGCAAGAGATCATTACGATCCTGCGTTCTCAATATGGCTTGATTGACTAGCACTCAACAATAACGGGGCATTAAATATGCCCCGTTATCTGTTTATCCCCTTACAGGGTGATAATAAATTCGTCTGGTTTTGTATTTTTTATCAAAGATTGGCTTTTATTTTGAATCAATTGGATCTGTTCAGAATCCAACGCATACGGCATTACTAATTTTAGCTCTTCAATCCCCTCTAATTTCGCCAATCTCACCAGTGAAATTAAATTCGCTTCATCACTACGGCGTGTTGATAACGACTTCAACGCCATTTCCCATAGGCGATCCTCTGGGCTTGATAATTCTTTAATGCTGTCTTTCCATACCGTACCAAAAATCGGTGCAAATGACGTCATAGCTTCGAGGAATGTCCATTTCTTATTACATGACGCGCCAAGAAATGTAGTGTAATCAAACACCACTCGTGTCCTTTCTTGTGTATTCATTTTGTCCCCCGACAAATTGGCACCACACTGTACTCAATATCATCCATGATTGTTCATATAGCAATAGGATATAAAAAAACAGTCTTTTATGCCTTAAAACCGAATGGATTGGCTATATCAAAACCAGGTTTGTAACAAGGCATAAACAGACTTACTGACATATGTGTCTGATTGATTAATATTTCAAACCGTGAACAAAAAGTCGCTTTATCACTTAAAGTGATCATCGCTCAACACTACTTTTGAAATCTCTGCTTAAGGAGACCAATAGACAAACATGTGTACATTGATGCCCTCAGCAATTAACACGGAGAATTCTACCGTTTTTATCGGCATTCTTCAGTATTCTGTGCCATGTGTCGCCGCTCGTCTATTTACAATCTCATGAGTAAACCGTTATCATTTTTGAGTTCCCTTCTACCCTAAAATAGGCCGACAATGAATAATGACAAACGCCCTCTTTATATTCCCTATGCGGGCCCCGCTCTACTCAGCACGCCTTTGCTCAATAAAGGCAGTGCATTTTGTGCTGAAGAGCGCAGTTCCTTCAACTTAGAAGGCCTGCTTCCTGAAACGACGGAAACGATACAAGAACAAGTTGTTCGCGCATACCAACAATACTGCAGCTTTGAAAGTGATATGGATAAGCATATCTATCTGCGTAATATCCAAGATACTAACGAAACCTTATTCTATCGTTTAGTGCAAAACCACATCACTGAGATGATGCCCATCATCTACACGCCAACGGTGGGTGCCGCGTGTGAAAACTTTTCAAATATTTATCGTCGCGGCCGCGGTCTGTTCATTTCCTTTCCGAATCGAGATCGCATCGATGACTTACTTAATAATGCAGCGAACCATAACGTAAAAGTTATCGTAGTGACCGATGGTGAACGCATTCTCGGCTTGGGTGACCAAGGAATTGGTGGCATGGGTATTCCTATCGGAAAACTGGCACTTTATACCGCATGTGGTGGTATTAGCCCTGCTTATACTTTACCGGTCGTGCTCGATGTTGGAACCAATAACCCACAGCGCTTGGCTGACCCGATGTACATGGGCTGGCGTCACCCTCGGATTACCGGGGCCGAATATGATGCATTTGTAGAAGAGTTCATCCAAGCGGTGCAACGTCGCTGGCCTGATGCATTGATCCAATTTGAAGATTTTGCGCAAAAGAACGCAATGCCACTATTAGAACGTTATAAAAACCGTATTTGTTGTTTTAACGATGACATTCAAGGCACTGCGGCGGTGACTGTAGGTTCGCTATTGGCCGCATGCAAAGCCGCAGGCAGTCAACTCTCCGAGCAACGTATCGCTTTTCTTGGTGCGGGCTCTGCAGGCTGTGGTATTGCCGAAGCAATCATCGCGCAAATGGTGTCAGAAGGTATTTCAGATGCTCAAGCTCGTTCTCAAGTCTATATGGTTGACCGCTGGGGTCTGCTGCAAGAAGGAATGCCTAACCTACTTGATTTCCAACAGCGCCTAGTGCAAAAAAACAAAGACACACATGATTGGAACACAGAAGGTAATGGTTTCTCATTATTGGAAGTAATGAAAAATGGCAAGCCAACGGTGTTGGTCGGTGTTTCTGGGGCTCCGGGATTATTCAGTGAAGAGATTATCACTGAGATGCACAAACACTGCCCACGCCCGATTATTTTCCCACTATCGAACCCAACCAGCCGTGTTGAAGCGACGCCCAATGACATTATCCGTTGGACCAACGGTGAAGCACTCGTCGCCACAGGCAGCCCGTTTGCTCCCGTGTTGCATAACGGTAAAACCTACCCAATTGCGCAATGCAACAATAGCTATATTTTCCCTGGTATCGGCTTAGGCGTACTGGCGGTCAATGCACGTCGAGTTACTGATGAGATGCTGATGGAATCAAGCCGCGCACTCGCCAACTGTTCACCTCTGGCGCTTAATGGGCATGGTGCGTTACTTCCACCACTGGAAGCCATTCACTCCGTTTCCAAGAAAATTGCGTTTGCGGTAGCGAAAAAAGCAATTGAGCAAGGCGTTGCACTGGAGATCCCAGATGATGTGTTAGAAACCGCCATTGAGCAGCATTTTTGGCAGCCAGTATACCGCCGCTACAAACGCACTGCTTTCTAAGCTACTACTCTGCTGTCCCCTAAGCTTCGGCTGATGTTTAGGGGCTTTTTCTGTGAGTCAATATGATGAACTTTTTAGCGCCCGCAGGGCATTACTTATCACCGTATTTAACGGAGATATCAACCGCATTGATCGCTTGTTTGCTCGTGATGCTCGGTGGGGAGATTAACGCCGCGATGCGCAAGCTAATGCGCAACCAACACTTTGTCGTTCGCACATTTACGTTTATATTGATTAACGCTTTCGGCTACGGTTTGGTGATCATCAAAGCGAGCCCTTACCTTGCTCGGACACTTTCGCAGTTAGAATCAGGCATGATGTTTAGCATTATTATGCTCTGCTTTATTGCTATCGGGATCTGGGCACAAAGGAACCGTCAAATTTAGTGTTAAAATTTTCATCTTCAAATCACTCTCGCCCTGTTTGGAAAAAGCGGGTTCACACGCTGCTTCGCTACGTGTCTGTACTGTTGTTCATTTCAAGCCTTTTTGTGCTTGGCATTGATCGCTGGGTCAGTTGGCAAGCCGAAAAACAAATCGTCACCGAGCAAAATCAAGTCGGTCAATTCCAAGTCGCTGTTGTACTTGGAACCAGTAAGTACTTGGGTAAAACGCTCAATGACTACTATACCCACCGAATTGAAGCCGCGATCGCTTTGTATGAGCAAGGCAAGGTAAAAGGGTTTTTACTCAGTGGTGATAATGCTCACCGTTCGTACAATGAACCGTGGACGATGAAACGCGATCTGCTGCGCGCTGGGATCCCGAGCGAACATATTTACTTAGATTATGCAGGGTTTCGTACTTTGGACTCCATTGTTCGCGCAAAACGTATCTTCGAAACCGACAATTTTTTGATCATTTCTCAACAATTTCATTGTGAGCGAGCACTCTTTATTGCCAACTACCATAACATTAATGCTCAGTGTTTAGCGGTTGCAGGGCCAACAACTCGTTCTGGTTTTAAAGTGAGGCTGCGTGAGGTCTTTGCTCGTACGAAAGCATTCTTAGATCTCTATATCACGAATACTCAACCTAAATTTTTAGGTCCCAAAGAGCCAATTGTGATCGAAGAGTTACCCTTAGAGCCAACCGAAGATGAAAGCTAAAAGAGGCACTGCGCCCCAGAAACCTTTCCTTCGACAGATTTCCGGGCCACTTTGGTTACGCTAATGTGGATAAGACATCAAACAAAGCGTCAATTTCACTGCGCGTGTTGTAGTGCATAAAACCGATACGGACAACTCCACCGCTGTTTTCAAGATCTAACTGACGCACTAAACCAAGCGCATAGAAATGCCCATTCCACACACAAATATTATGCTCGCCCAATGTTTTGGCCACAAATTCTGGGTGGTGATTAGCTAAGCGAATGGCAAAGGTCGGTGTACGTAGTTCACTGTTAGCCTTGGTCAGGCCATAGAGCTTAGCCGAACTCAATCCTTTAAGTTTATACAGAAAATACTCACTCAATTGGCGTTCATGCTGGTTGTATTGAATGAAACTATCGCTCAAACGTTCTCTTAACGAGCCACTCTCGTCTCCCCATTGCGCCAAATATTCCACTGCAGCAATCACGCCGGCCAAACCTTCAAAACTCTGTGTACCGGTTTCAAAACGTCCCGGACCAATATTGGTTGCTGGTTCAACTTTGTAGGGTTTAAGTGCATGTAACCACTGCGAAGCGATATAAGCGATACCAACGTGTGGACCAAAAAACTTATATGCCGAACAGGTTAAAAAATCACAGCCTAATTCTTGTACATCAATCAAATGGTGCGGAGCATAGTGAACGGCATCCACATACACCATCGCGCCGACTTGATGCGCCGCATCCACAATGCGTTTAACATCGACAATAGATCCTGTGGTATTCGAAGCATAAGTGACCGCGACCAGCTTTGTTTTAGGATTGAGCAATGACAGTAAGTGCTCAATATCCAAAGTACAATCTTGTTGGTTCACCTTTACCTGGTGCACTGTAACGTGCTTATCCTGCGCCGCTTGCTGCCAACTGGAGACATTGGAGTAATGGTCAAGCGCAGTAACAATCACTTCATCGCCCGCTTGCCAATCTCGGCTAATGGCTCGACTTAGCTGAAAAGTCAACGAGGTCATATTCGCGCCAAATACAATATTTCCTGATGACTCAGCGTTCAGAAGTGCTTGCACCGACTCACGAGCCTGCTGCATTAAATCAGTGGTGATTTGGCTTGAAAAATAGTGTCCGCCCAAATTAGAGTTAAAATGGCCCAGATATTCACTCATTTTTTCTATTACCGACTTAGGTACTTGCGAGCCACCTGGACCATCTAAGAAACTCACTGACTTACCATGATATTTTTGCGACAAAGCACTAAACTGCGTACGCACTTTTTCAGGAGTGAAGATCATTTCGGCCATCCTTAGCGGTTAACACAAAAACATCCATATGACCTTCTTGCCCATGCTCAATCGAGCGAATAGGGCAAGCGTTATGCCATAACTTACTGTCCGCGAGCATCGCAATCTCACCATTTTCTAACACTTTCCGAAAGAAAGGGGCTTCATGGCAGTCTTGATACAGCATAATTTCACCGCCGACGATGTTGTGGCGATTCACCCCCACCAACGCAATATGATCAAAACCATCTTGATGGACACCTTCTGGCGCGACTTGCGTCTCATCAAACACAGCAGCAATTCGGATCTGATGGATTTCAATCTCTTGCCCATTAGGCAGACCATTCATACTCACAAACACCTCGCACACTTCTCTCATCCCTTCACTTTGTAGCGTGGAGGGTAAAATAGGATCGAAATGACGCTTAATGTTGCCTTGAAAATGATTGATTTGATCGATTTGCATAAAGTCATGCTTGTCCAACGCCTCGACTTTCCCTTTGTTAAATTGAACCACAGAGTAGCGCCGTAAACGATACTGACCATCAGCATGCTCCGTATGTGGTAATTGCGCAAAGGAGGGAGCAAGTTGTTGAATCGCTTTTTGACTTAATTGCGTAATCTGTAAAGTGTTTTCGTGTACAGCTAACATCACCAGCTCCTTAATTAAATGATTGGACACATGAAATTAACAATTAATTTACATTAAGGATACGCACTAATATTGCACATTCAAGTAAAGATGAATGTTATATCTGTATGTGACTAGCAATATAAAATTTAATACTTAAATAATCACAAAAATAAGAATTAACATCCAATAGCGAGCATGACACATAGCGATTTTTAGACAAGCTCACTACTTCAAGGTTAATAAGCTTTTAAAAACAATGAATTACCAACATTAGGATGATGTAGGAATGGTATGTAGACCATGGGCGGGTTTAAAGGAAATATCAGTAACTAATTTATCAGCTCGATTCGACTAAATTTAGCAAGTATTAATCCATGAGCCATATAGCATCTCATTAACTCGAAATTAGCACCATTTAAGTAGTAAGCCATGCCAAAAATTAGACTAAAGTTAATACTAGATCATCAAACTAATTGATATATTTGACTATTAAGACTTAGTTGAAACATCGCTCAGCTGATAAGGAGATCCTCAACTCGTGAACTCTAGTATTAAAGTCACACTGTGGACTTTCATCGCATTAGGTTTCAGTGTAATCAATGCCTATGCGGCTATGGATCCTAAAGATAAATTTCTCCAAGCATTGGAGGGCATTGAGCAGATCACCTATTCACTACCGATCAAGGCAAAAGCACAAATTAGTGAACTAGAAGAAGACTACATCATATTGTCACAGCCTTCCGCTCTCGTTGTACGTTACTATTTGGCCAAAGCCACTGTATATGGGCTACTAGAGGAATATGATAGGAGCTTAGAAGCGGCACAATTAGGATTAAAGCGAACAGAACACACCAACGTTGAAACGCTCACTCTCAAACTAAGAGAGATTCAAGCTTTACGGCACCAAAAAGTCGACGTGTTGCCGAAACTTGACGCACTGTTAGTTGAAGCAGGAAACGATCACAATGCACAAATCGAATCAGAAGTATTACTAGCTAAAAGCCTCTATTACCAAGAGCAAGGCGAGTTTAAAAAATCGTACGCCGCAATAATGACCTCAATTGATACAGCAAAATCAATAGATAACAAAGAGTTAATGGAGAGAATATCTCACGGTCTAGGTCAAATACTGGTTCAGCTACAAGATTTTGATCGTTCACAGCTGTTACTTGAAAATTCCTACAGTTACTTCAAGCAGCGTAAAATGTCCTATAGCCAGTTGGTTAGCTTACTCGACATCTCTAAGTTGCAAGAGTCACGTAATCAAATCACGGCGGCGATCGAAACCTATAAAACAGCACTCAAGCTGGCACAAATACTGGGTGACGGGCGACATCGCTTTCGTATTAACATTGAACTTGCACGGCTTTATCGAGATACCAACAACCGTGATCAAATGCGCTTTTTCTTGAAAAAAGCGGAGGAACTGCAGTACCGAGAAAGCCAACCAGGCTACCTTGCCACTTTTCAGCTATTACAAACACAAGATCTATTGGAACAAAAACGCTACGGTGAAGTGATTGAATTTGTAGAACCACTCATTGCGCATATCAAACAAAGATCAAATCTACTTATTCAACAGATAGAGTTGTTAAAAGTGGCAGCACAGGCTTATGCTGGGCAAAATAACTACAAACAAGCCTATGAAACTTATGATTTTTATCATTTACGTTCGCTCACACTTCGCAATGTTGAACAGATAGAGAACTTACAGAGACAACAAATGTTGTTTGATCTTGAGCGTCTACAATATGAAAATCAGGATCTAAACTGGAACAACGTACTTCAAAAGCTAGAAATTGAAAACCATCAGAAAACGTTTCATCTATTAGGTGAAATCGTCTTTTTCCTTGCCCTTGCATTAATCGGATTATTGGTCATATTTATCTGGGCCAACCGCTCTCGCATCAAAATGGGCATGCTTGCCAAAACGGACACCTTGACTGGCTTGTATAATCGACGCTACATGGAAGAACGATTTGCAAAACATCAATCCAACTCTTACCAAAATAGTAGCGAAGCGCTTATTAAACTCGCACAACGGATTTTGATGTGGCAACAGACTTGGTTCAAAGGTCAATCTTCACCTAAAAAAAACGCCGAACCATTCGATTCAGCGCAATTAGACGAACAGATCCAACATAATGAAGATGCAAAACCGATTAGCCTTATTTTGACCGATATTGATTATTTTAAAGTCATTAATGACACTTATGGTCACGCCTTCGGCGATCAAGTATTAGTGGAAACTGCGGCTATCTTTAAGTCATCGGTACGCTCTTCCGATGTTGTCGCTCGCTACGGTGGGGAAGAGTTTCTCATCTTACTACCCGACACTGACTTAAGCGTCGCTAGCGAAATTGCCGAAACCTTACGCCGAAAAATTGAAGACCACGATTTTGTAACCGAATCACGAGAATCGGTATCCGTCACTTCGAGTTTTGGCGTGTTGAGCGCAACGAATACGGATTTAGATCTCCAAGCATTGTGTGAAGAAGTCGACCAACTGCTTTATGCGGCTAAAGCCAGCGGCCGAAATTGCTTAAAAACACGTTGGCTGACTTATTAGCCAAGTCCCATCATTGCTTAGTTTGGCTATATAACGATTATTTCTAAGCTAGCCCATGTAATCGCTTTAATTGACTCGAGATATTCCCTACAATCGTGTTAAATTTTCGAGCATTTTCGATACTGGAGTCCCCATGAGCAACGTGAAACATTGCAAACTTCTTATTCTTGGTTCTGGCCCGGCTGGTTATACGGCAGCCGTTTACGCCGCTCGCGCTAACCTTAATCCAGTTCTCGTTACCGGTATGCAGCAAGGTGGTCAGTTAACGACCACTACAGAAGTAGAAAACTGGCCAGGAGACGCCGAAGGCCTCACGGGCCCTGCTTTAATGGAGCGAATGAAAGAGCATGCCGAGCGCTTCGAAACCGAGATTGTGTTTGATCATATTAATGAAGTTGATTTTTCACAGCGGCCATTCCGCCTTAAAGGCGATAGTGCAGAATATAGCTGCGATGCTCTGATCATTTCAACAGGTGCATCCGCACGTTACCTAGGTTTAGGTTCAGAAGAAGCCTTTAAAGGACGAGGAGTTTCCGCTTGTGCTACTTGCGATGGTTTTTTCTATCGTAACCAAAAAGTTGCAGTAGTGGGCGGCGGCAATACCGCGGTGGAAGAAGCGCTTTATCTATCTAATATTGCGGCACAAGTTCACCTCATCCACCGCCGTGATTCGTTCCGCGCAGAAAAAATACTGATTAACCGTCTGATGGATAAAGTCGCAAGCGGCAATATAGTGCTACACACTGACCGTACCTTAGAGGAAGTCTTAGGTGATGAGACTGGCGTGACGGGTGTTCGTATGAAACACACCCAATCAGAAACGACAGAAGATCTGGACGTGATGGGCGTCTTTATCGCGATTGGTCACAAACCGAATACCGACATGTTTGCTGGTAAGCTAGAGATGAAAGAAGGCTATATCGTGGTCAGATCTGGCCTTGATGGTAATGCAACTCAAACTAGTATTGAAGGTGTGTTTGCTGCTGGTGATGTGATGGATCACAACTATCGCCAAGCGATCACTTCGGCAGGAACAGGTTGTATGGCCGCCTTAGATGCGGAACGTTACCTAGATAGCTTGAACGATAAGTAGGCTTGAACGACAAGTAAGCAAAAGGTTATTTTCCAGTTTTATAACAAAACCCTACAGCCCGGTGGTATATCCATCGGGCTTTATTTTGTATACTACCGCCCTTCCGTTTACATAATAATTCTCATTAAGCCTTCGAAATGGATAAGAAAAAGCAACGTAGCTTGAATAATTGGCTCAAACAGCAAAGTAAACTGGCAAAACGCTGGTTAATGATTGCTGTTGGCCTTGGCGTATTATCAAGTGTGTTTTTGCTGGCTCAGGCCGCACTCCTCGCCTCCATTCTGCATCAACTGATTATTGAACAAGTTGATAAAGCAGAGCTCATTCCCTATTTTCTTGGTTTGGTGGTGACGATTGCCGCACGTGCCGCGTGCGCATGGGGGCGTGAAATTGCGGGTTTTCGCTGCGGAGAGCAGATCCGCATTTATATCCGTCAGTTAATACTGGATAAAGTTCGCGAGTTGGGCCCTGCTTACATTAAAGGTAAGCCTGCCGGTGCATGGGCAACATTACTGCTTGAACAAGTCGAAAACATGCAGGACTTTTTTGCGCGCTATTTACCGCAGATGTCATTATCTGTGTTGATCCCGTTTATGATTTTGATTGTGGTCTTTCCCGTCAACTGGGCGGCGGGTTTGATTTTCTTAATCACCGCACCCTTAGTGCCGCTGTTTATGGCCTTAGTCGGTATGAAAGCAGCCGATGCTAATCGTAAAAATTTCAAAGCTCTGCAGCGGTTATCTGGTCACTTTTATGATCGCCTGCAGTCGATGACCACAATACGCCTATTCAACCGCACACAAGCCGAAGCCGATCAGCTTAAAGGCGCTTCTGAAGTCTTTCGCACTCGCACAATGGATGTATTGAAAATCGCCTTTCTATCATCAGCAGTGTTAGAATTTTTCACCTCGATATCGATCGCCATCACCGCCGTTTACTTTGGTTTTAGCTTTATTGGCGAGTTGAATTTCGGCTACTACGGTACAGCCGTAACTCTATTTTCCGGCCTATTTATCTTGATCCTTGCGCCTGAGTTTTATCAACCATTACGTGATTTGGGCACCTTTTATCACGCCAAACAACAAGCTGTCGGCGCGGCTGAAAGCATTGTCGAGTTTTTGGAAACAGACATCAGCAAAGTGAAATCAGGATCTATCTCGCTCGACGGTGCACAGCAGATTGACATTGTAGCGCAAGATCTCGAAGTGTTTAGTCCAGAAGGAAAACGCTTGGTCGGTCCAATTTCATTTACGTTAGATAACCATTCAACCACTGCGCTTGTCGGGCCAAGCGGCGCAGGTAAAACCAGCTTAGTAAACGCCATTTTAGGCTTCATGCCTTACCAAGGCAGTTTGAAAATTAATGGTATTGAACTGAGCGATCTTGAGCATACCAGCTGGCGTAAGCAGATCAGTTGGGTTGGGCAAAACCCACTATTGGTGCACGGAACCATCGTTGAGAATATCAGCCTCGGCAAGCATGACATGAGTGACGAAGCGCTTCATTCGGCTTTAGACAATGCCTATGCGGCTGAATTTGTCGACAAACATGGTTTGGATTACGCCATCACCGATCGATCCGGTGGATTATCTGTCGGACAAGCTCAGCGAATTGCACTTGCTCGAGCGCTGCTACAAAACGGCAATTTTTGGCTACTTGATGAACCAACCGCCAGCTTAGATGCACGCAGCGAACAGTTAGTGATGCAAGGTTTGAACCGCCAAATTCAACACCACACCGCTTTAATCGTGACGCACCAATTAGCACCATTAAAATCGGTGCAACAGATTTTGGTGATGCAAAATGGGGCGATAGTTCAAACAGGCGATTACAACACACTCAGCCAGCAAAAGGGCCTGTTTTCCGATATGTTACAAGCTAATCAAGCGCTTGATGAAGCCAATAAGGGGAACCTTGATGCGTGATCTCATCCCTTACCTTAAATTGTATAAAAAGCACTGGTTTGGTTTATCTCTCGGTATGCTGCTGGCCTTTTTAACCCTGTTTGCCTCGATTGGTCTACTGACCTTATCCGGCTGGTTTTTATCCGCAGCGGCCATTGCTGGCTTAACCATTGCTCGTGAAACATTTAACTACATGCTACCGGGCGCGTTTGTACGTGGGTTTGCCATGGGACGCACTGCAGGACGTTGGGGTGAGCGTGTTGTCAGCCATAATGCTACATTCAAGCTGCTGACGGATCTGCGTATTTTTTTCTTCCAAAAACTCGCGCCACTGATCCCAGGTCGTGTGTCAAACCTCAGAGACGCTGATTTACTCAACCGTCTAGTGGCAGATATCGATGCTATGGATCACGTCTATTTACGCTTAATCAGCCCAGTAACCGTGGGTGTACTGGGCATTAGTGCGTTAACGGCATTCTTATGTTGGTTCGACCCTGCCATTGGCTTAACCCTTGGTGCAATTCTTCTAACGCTACTACTCGTGTGGCCAGTCCTCTTTTATAAACTGGGTCAGCGTAATGGTGCCGAGCTCACCCAGCACAAGGCGGATTTGCGTATTGCAACGCTTGACTGGTTGCAAGGCTACAGTGAACTGACCCTGTTTGGTGCAGAAAACCGTTACCGTGAAGCGATTCTTAGCGCGCAGCAAAAATTGCTGGTCAATCAATTGGCTAACGCTCATTTTTCTGGCCTTGCACAAGCACTGCTCATGCTCGCTAATGGCTGGACGCTTGTGTTAGTGATCTGGCTTGCCGCCGATGGTGTGGCAGGTAATCAACCCGACCCGATGATTGCACTGGTGGCTTTTGCAACTGTGGCAAGTTTTGAACTGCTGATGCCGATTGCTGGTGCATTTCAACATTTAGGACAAACACTCACTTCTGCTCGCCGCCTCAACGATATTATTCTGGCTGAGCCTGAAGTCCAATTTCCTACCGCTTCAACTCAGCACTCAGGTCAATTCGATATTGAATTTTCAGACGTAACCTTTCACTATCCTGACAGCAGCCAAGATGTGCTACGCGGTGTCAACCTCCATATTCCCGCAGCGCATCGCGTTGCGATAGTGGGGCAAACAGGCTCTGGCAAATCGACCTTAATGCAACTGCTGTCACGCTATTGGGATCCACAGCAAGGTAGCGTGTCCATTGCAGGTACCCACTTAACAGCATGGAATGAGAGCGAACTTCGCCAAACCATCAGTGTGGTTAGCCAACGTGTAGATGTACTCAATGGCACGCTGCGAGACAACCTCGCGATGGCCAATCCAAGCGCAAACGATCAACAGTTAGCTCACGCCTTAACGCAAGTCGGTTTACATACTCTATTGGACGATCTAGGTTTGGACGCATGGCTGGGTGACGGCGGCCGTCAGCTCTCTGGTGGAGAGAAACGCCGCATTGGTATCGCGCGCGCGCTGCTCCACAACGGTTCAATTTTATTACTCGATGAACCCACGGAAGGCTTGGATAAACAAACCGAGCAGCAAATTCTAGCTCTATTTAAGCAGCATTTTGCGCATAAAACGGTCCTCTTTATTACGCACCGCTTGGTCGAGTTAGAAACAATGGATGCTATTTGCCTGATTGAACAAGGTGAAATCGTGGAATACGGTAGCCACCAAGCATTACTGGCCAAACAAGGCCGCTATTTCCAACTACAGCAAACCTTGTAATTCCGCATCTATTAGTGCGAACGATAATCTACAAAAGAAAAATCCCGAGCTTAGCTCGGGATTTTAATATCAATTAACAGGCAACGAGAAAGTTTCGCTTATCGACGTGGCGCTTTCACTTTACCAGTTTGAGGCCGACCAGTGCCGCGGCTACCATCGGCACCACTGTTACGGGTACTTGAAGCAGGCTTGCGACGGCCAGTAGTTGTGCCATTGGTTGTCGTACCGTTAGTTTTCTTACCATTCGTCGTTGTACCATTGGTCGTACGACTTTTAGGCTTGCCCGTCGTCGTTACGCGCTCTTCATGGCGCTTAACGGCACGGCGAATTTTTTGGCTACGCGCACGCTCACGAGTACGTGAAGTGTTGTCTTTGCTCAAATCTAGCATCGTCTCTTTTTCAGGACGCAGTTCAACCAATTCACGTAAATAGTTTACATCTTTAAGATCCAGTTCCATCCAACCGCCGCGTGGCAGTTTTTTGTCCAAATAGATCTCGCCATAACGAACGCGTTTCAAACGGCTCACTGTGGTATCTTGAGATTCCCAAAGACGACGAACTTCACGGTTACGGCCTTCGTTAATCGCGACGTAGAAAGTATGGTTCATACCTTCACCACCAGCGTAAACGATATCTTCAAAGCGTGCCAAGCCATCTTCTAGCTCAACCCCTTTAACGAGGTTACGCACTTTCTGTTCGTTCACTTCGCCAAAAACACGCACTAAATATTCGCGTTCTACTTGACGGCTTGGGTGCATAAGGCGATTCGCCAATTCACCATCGGTAGTAAAGAGAAGTAAGCCTGAGGTGTTGGCATCTAAGCGGCCAACTGAAATCCAACGCGAACCACGAATTTTAGGTAGACGATCAAATACCGTCCGACGACCTTCTGGATCATGACGGGTACAAAGCTCACCTTCCGGTTTGCAGTAGGCAAGCACTCGACAAATAACCTCTTCTGGCGCTTTAACGGAAACAGCATGTCCATCAATACGCACAACTGCGTTATCATCTTCTAGACGCTCGCCCAACATAGCTACCTTGCCATTAACACTGACACGTCCTGCTCTAATCAAAGCTTCTAACTCACGACGAGAACCATGACCAGCTCGTGCTAAAACTTTTTGTAACTTTTCGCTCATTTATCTACCTATGTGTCGTCTTCACAGACGTCGAATGAAAAAATGCGACCCCAAAATCGCGGCCGCATAGTATCTCAAATTCTACGCCAAAAAGCACTCGTTTTGATGGCCTACTCAAAAGCTATTCAAAAGGTGTTGGATCGCCCGCTCCCACGCGAGCAACCACCATCTCATCTTCACTGAAATCAATCACTGTCGTCGGCTGTTCACCTAAATAACCCCCGTTTAAAATGACATCCACGGCATGCTCAAGGCGATCCCGAATCTCTTCTGGATCCGATTCTGTATGGGTGTTGCCGGGCAAAATAAGTGAAGTGGACATTAGTGGCTCACCTAACGCTTCAAGTAAATCAAGTGCAATACGGTTATTAGGCACGCGGATACCGATCGTCTTACGCTTCGCATTCATCAACCGACGTGGCACTTCTTTGGTCCCTTTAAAAATAAACGTATAAGGGCCAGGTGTATTATTCTTTAGCAAGCGAAAAGCGGTATTATCCACACGCGCATAAAAAGAGAGCTCTGACAAATCACGGCACAGCAAGGTAAAATTATGCTTATCATCAAGGCGGCGAATTTGGCAAATACGCTCTAATGCTTGTTTATTTTCTAGTTGGCAGCCTAGTGCATAACCAGAATCCGTTGGGTACACAACAACTCCGCCATTGCGGATAATAGCAACCGCTTGAGTAATCAAGCGAGTCTGCGGGTTTTCTGGATGAACGTAAAAAAACTGGCTCATTGTAATTCCTCATTATTGAGTCTATCTACGGGGCTTAAACCCCAATCTTTCCAGACAGGATCGATGCCAGAAGGCAACCAAAGATTTCGCCCCAGTTCCATCCAAGGTGAGGGGTAATGAAAGTCACTGCCTTGAGAAGCTAATAGATTGTATTGTATGGCATAATCAGCCAAATTACGTCTTTCTTGTGGCGCTTGTTGTGGCTGTGCCACTTCCATAGCGTCACCACCCGCTTCTACAAACGCCGTTATTAAGCGCTTGAGCCACTTGGTCGTCAAGTCATATCGTCCAGGATGCGCTAATACCGCTTGGCCACCAGCGGCGTGTATTGCTTCAACGGCATCGGTCATCGAGCACCAACTTGGTGGTACATACCCGGGATTATCGCGGGTGAGAAACTTTTTGAACACCTGCTGCATGTTCTTCGCAAAACCCTGTTCAACCAGCCATTTTGCGAAATGCGCACGAGTAATCGGTGCTTCTCCGGCGATGGCTTGCACCTCTTCTAACACCCCTTCACGTGTCACTTTTTGCAATCGTTGTGCAATCAATTGTGCGCGCTGCACACGATGTGCCTTTTGCTGCTCAATTAACTGCTGCAGAGCTTGAGCGTTTGAGTCGATGTTGAGCCCAACAATATGAATATCTTTATTTTGCCAAACCGTGGAAATCTCGATGCCATCGATCAAGGTGATGGGTAATTGTTGCTGATTAATATAGTCATGAGCAATAGTTAATGCATCAGTCGTATCGTGATCAGTGATCGCCAATACCTCAATATCAAAGCTTAGCGCCCTATCGATTAACGCTTGCGGCGATAACCTGCCATCTGAAGAAGTGGTGTGGCTATGTAGATCAATTCTCATAATTTTATTTTGGCCATCTTTTAGGCTTGACTTTTTACTCTCGCACTAGTTAACTAGTACACAAATGCAAGGCACGTATTTGAGGTTGACCATGTTACAAGAATTTAACCAAAACCATAATCACAATTTAAGCGCAGCTTCATCTGAGCTCAATTGGTGGCACACTTGGACAAGTTCTTGGTGGGCAACCGTGTACTTTTAAAATAGAACACGAATTCACAAAGCCCGCCTCAATGAGCGGGCTTTTTATTTTGTCGAATAGCTCACATTACATTGCGCAATAAAACAGCGAAACCCCCAAAGCGAAGATTGGGTCTCTAAGAGGATTATGCGAGTATGGACGACAGGAACATTAAAATTCATCAAGGAGGTCTTGTGAATAAGACCATTGAAATTAAAAGCTTAGGCCAAATTGACGTAATCAATATGTCCGTGCCTTATACCCAAGATCCAACACGTCTATTTCATACGCTATGTGAGTCAAAAACAGATTGTTTGCTATTAGAATCCGCCGAGATCGACTCAAAACAGGATCTCAAAAGTCTATTATTGGTTGATGCTGCCGTGCGCATCACTTGCTTTGGTCACGTTGTCACTTTTCACGCATTGACAGACAATGGTCAACAGCTCATCGAACATCTACAGCGTAATATTAAAACGGATATTGAACATCAGTTACAACAAAATACCTTAACACTTCAATTTCAAGCACCATGTGACACGCTAGACGAAGATTCTCGCCTACGCGAAGCCTCTTCTTTTGATGCACTACGTCTCGTGCAGCACAGTTTCGATCTTCGTCATCACGATAAACATGCCCTCTTTCTAGGCGGTTTATTTGCCTACGATTTGGTGGCCAACTTCGAACCGCTAGGAAATGCCGATACGACTAATCAGTGTCCAGACTACGTTTTTTATATCGCAGAAACCTTGTTGGTGATTGACCATAAAACTGAGCATTGTCAGTTGCAAGCCAGTGTTTTTAACCCCACGCCAACAATGCGCGAAACATTAATTACTCGTTTACAAGAGATCGCGCAGCAATGTGCCGCACCCAAATTACTACCGCAAGCCAAAACCGTAGCTAACGTAAGCGTGACAACGAATATTTCTGACCAAGAGTTTTGCAAGACCGTTCAAGCGTTAAAAGAATTTGTCGTGAAAGGCGATGTTTTTCAGGTGGTCCCTTCTCGCCGATTTACTCTGCCTTGCCCTTCACCACTTGCTGCTTATAAAAAACTGAAAGAGAGCAATCCAAGCCCTTATATGTTTTATATGCAAGACGAACGCTTTACTCTGTTTGGCGCTTCTCCTGAAAGCGCATTGAAATACGCCACCGAAACCAACCAAATTGAGATTTACCCTATCGCAGGGACTCGCCGCCGTGGTAAACGCACCGATGGTTCAATTGATTTTGATTTAGATAGCCGCATTGAACTTGAGCTACGTTGCGACAAAAAAGAGAACGCTGAACACATGATGTTGGTCGACCTTGCGCGCAACGATGTCGCACGTATTGCACAAGCAGGAACGCGCCACGTCGCTGATTTATTGAAAGTGGATCGCTACAGTCACGTTATGCATTTGGTTTCTCGCGTGGTGGGTCAACTCCGAAGCGATCTCGATGCACTGCACGCTTACCAAGCGTGCATGAATATGGGCACACTCACTGGTGCGCCGAAGATTCGCGCCATGCAGCTTATCCGTAACGTGGAAAAAGCCCGCCGTGGCAGTTACGGTGGCGCGGTAGGCTATCTTACCGGGGAAGGCGATTTAGATACTTGCATTGTGATCCGCTCGGCTTATGTCGAACAGGGTATTGCGCAAGTTCAAGCGGGCGCTGGGGTCGTTTATGATTCAGACCCTCAATCGGAAGCCGACGAGACACGTGGTAAAGCACAAGCCGTGATCTCTGCAATTCAAGCCGCGCATCAGGAGTAGCAGACATGGCCAACATTATTTTTATCGATAACTTTGATTCCTTTACCTACAACCTTGTTGATCAATTCCGCTCACTCGGCCATACGGTGACGGTTTATCGCAACAACATCGCCGCACAGAGCATTGAACAAGCGGTCTTTCAATTGAATGAACCGCTGCTGCTGCTCTCCCCCGGACCGGGCGCGCCCGCAGACGCGGGATGCATGCCACAATTAATCCAACGCCTTAAGGGCAAAGTGCCGATCATTGGCATCTGTTTAGGTCACCAAGCGATTGTTGAAGCTTACGGCGGCACCGTCGCGGGTGCTGGCGAAATTATCCATGGCAAAATCTCGATGATGGAGCACCAAGATCACCGTATTTACCAACAGCTACCGTCACCACTAGCCATTGCTCGTTATCATTCCCTAGTGGCTACTGAAGTTCCGGATAGTTTAACCATCACGGCTGAGGTTGATGGGCTCGTGATGTCCGTGGTGCAAGAGCAAGATAAAGTGTGCGGCTTTCAATTTCATCCAGAGTCCATCATGACTACTCATGGTGCAGCATTGCTTGCCAATGCGATCGATTGGGCTTTAGAAAAAAGTACCCACTAACGGATTTATAGGGATATTTTATGGAAAACATCATTAATAAACTTTACGCGCAGCAGTCGCTCTCGCAAGCAGAAAGCCAGCAACTGTTTGATGTCATCATCCGTGGTGAACTCGACTCTATTTTGATGGCAGCGGTATTGACGGCACTGAAAATTAAAGGTGAAACACCCGATGAAATTGCTGGCGCAGCCAAAGCATTATTGGCTAACGCGGCCCCGTTTCCAAGGCCAGACTATGATTTTGCAGACATAGTCGGCACTGGTGGTGATGGCTCAAATACTTTTAATATTTCAACCACCGCAGCATTTGTTGCTGCTGCCTGTGGCGTAAAAATTGCCAAACATGGTAATCGTGGAGTATCGAGCAAATCAGGCTCTTCTGATCTACTGGATTCATTTGGTATTAACCTTGCGATGAGCGCTGAAAATACTCGCCAAGCCATCGATGACTTGGGCGTCGCTTTCCTATTTGCGCCGCAATATCATGGTGGCGTGCGTCATGCGATGCCCGTGCGCCAAACCATGAAAACGCGCACTATCTTCAATATATTAGGACCGCTAATTAACCCTGCTCGCCCCAACATTGAACTGATGGGTGTTTACAGTAAAGAACTGGTTCTGCCTATTGCCCAAACCATGTTACAAATGGGATTGAAACGTGCAGCGGTCGTTCATGGCAGTGGTTTAGATGAAGTGGCGATTCATGGTGAAACCTTAGTGGCTGAAATTCGTGATGGACACATCATCGAATACACCTTAACACCTAAAGATTTTGGTGTTGAAAGCTACCCACTCGAAGCTATTCAAGGTGGTGAGCCTGCGGAGAATCGCGCCATTATCACCAACCTGCTGACAGGGAAAGGCACGCCAGCGCAACTGGCTGCCGTCGCTGTTAATGTGGCGCTGCTGCTGCGTCTTTTTGGCCAAGAAGATCTCAAAGCCAATACACAACAGGCCATTAGTGTAATGAACTCGGGCAAAGCCTATCAGCTTGTCCAACAACTGGCACAAAGAGGTTAAGCCCCATGCCTGAGCAACTTTCTGACCACATTTCAACCCAGCATACTCAAATGGCTGAAGTGTTGGCCAAAATCGTCAATGACAAATATGAATGGGTCGAGCAGCGTAAAGCGCAGCAACCATTGGGCAGCTTCGAACATTTATTAACCGCATCGGATCGCTCGTTTTATGATGCGTTAAATACGGGTAAAACCGCTTTTATTTTGGAGTGTAAAAAAGCGTCCCCTTCCAAAGGACTCATTCGCCAAGATTTTGATTTGGATTATATCGCCTCGGTTTACCATCAATATGCAGACGCCATTTCAGTTTTGACTGATGAAAAATATTTCCAAGGCAACCTCGAATTTCTGCCACGCGTTCGCGCGCAAGTAAGCCAACCTGTGATTTGCAAAGACTTTATGGTTGATGTTTATCAGGTTTATTTGGCTCGTCACTACAGTGCAGATGCCATTTTATTGATGCTGTCGGTCCTTGATGATCAACACTATCAAACGCTAGCCAATGTGGCTCACCTACTGGGTATGGGTATTTTAACCGAAGTGAGCAATGAGGAAGAGCTGCACCGGGCAGTCGCCCTGCAAGCGAAAGTTATTGGCATTAATAACCGCAACTTGCGCGATCTCTCAACCGATCTAAATCGCACTAAACAGCTGGCACCTTTACTCCCAGAAGGAACCATGATCATCTCGGAGTCTGGCATTTATACCCACCAACAAGTACGTGAACTTTCACAATACGCCAACGGATTTTTAATCGGCAGCTCGTTAATGGCCGAAGAAAATTTAGAGCTAGCGGTACGCAAAGTGACGCTCGGCGAAAACAAAGTGTGCGGCTTAACTCATGCTGACGATGCGGCCAAAGCCTATCAAGCTGGAGCCGTATTTGGTGGCTTAATTTTTGTACCGCAATCCAAACGTTATGTCGACTTGGACAATGCACGTTTGACGATGAGCGGTGCGCCGCTGCGCTACGTGGGCGTGTTTCAAAATCACACTATTGAAGCCATTACGCAGATTGCTACGACGTTAAAACTCTTTGCGGTGCAACTGCATGGCGAAGAAGATCAAGCCTATGTTGACCAATTGAGAGCTCACTTAACTAGCCAGATTGAAATCTGGAAAGCTTATGGCGTGAGCGACTGCCTGCCGACCAAACTTGAGCGCCACATTGACCGTCACTTATTCGATGCCAAAGTAGGAACGCAATCTGGCGGCACTGGCCAACGTTTTGACTGGCAATTACTAACCGAGGTAAACGATGTCATGTTGGCGGGTGGCTTATCCCCTGAAAATGCTCAGCAAGCAGCAAACATCGGTTGTTTAGGGCTCGATCTCAATTCAGGTGTTGAGAGCGAACCGGGGAAAAAAGACTTACACAAGCTAACCCTAGCGTTCGACGCTATTCGGCAGTACTAACACTAAATCGATTCCCATTGGCTTGAAAAGAGAGTGACTCACCCAGCCGCAAGGTCAAGTAGCAAGGGATAACAACAGATTCATTACCGCTGAATCACTCAGCAGTAACACAGAGGCTAAGGATACGAATCATGGCAAAACTCGATGCCTATTTTGGCGAATACGGTGGTCAATACGTTCCACAAATTTTAGTACCAGCGCTTGACCAATTGGAACAAGCTTTTATTGATGCGCAGGAAGATCCTGAATTTCGTGCTGAATTCATGACGTTACTACAAGAGTATGCAGGTCGGCCAACGGCGCTAACTTTGACGCGAAACCTCACGAAAGGCACAAAAACCAAATTGTACTTAAAACGTGAAGACTTATTGCACGGTGGCGCACACAAAACTAACCAAGTACTTGGTCAGGCACTGCTTGCTAAGCGTATGGGTAAACATGAAATTATTGCCGAAACAGGCGCAGGGCAACATGGTGTTGCAACGGCGTTGGCCTGCGCACTACTGGGGCTAAAATGTCGCGTTTATATGGGCGCAAAAGATGTTGAACGCCAAAGCCCCAACGTGTTTCGTATGAAGCTGATGGGCGCAGAAGTGATCCCCGTTCATTCAGGATCAGCAACACTTAAAGATGCGTGCAATGAAGCGCTACGTGACTGGTCTGCCACCTATGAAACCACCCACTATTTATTAGGTACAGCAGCGGGTCCTCACCCATTTCCAACCATAGTCCGTGAATTTCAACGTATGATTGGCGAAGAAACGAAACTGCAAATTTTGGCTCGCGAAGGTCGTTTACCAGATGCGGTGCTTGCTTGTGTCGGCGGCGGTTCGAACGCGATTGGCATGTTTGCTGACTTTATTGAAGAAAAGAATGTCCGTTTGATTGGCATTGAGCCAGCAGGAAAAGGCATTCATACCCACCAGCATGGCGCGCCATTAAAGCACGGCAAGACAGGTATTTTCTTCGGTATGAAATCACCTTTGATGCAAGATGAAAACGGGCAAGTGGAAGAGTCTTACTCGGTGTCCGCTGGGCTTGACTTCCCTTCTGTTGGCCCTCAGCACGCTCATCTTTATGCGACAGGCCGCGCTGAGTACGAAAGCATTACCGATGACGAAGCACTCGATGCTTTCCAATCGATCGCACGTAACGAAGGCATTATTCCCGCGCTGGAATCATCACATGCGGTTGCTTACGCCGTGAAGATGGCGTATGCCGAGCCAGAAAAAGAGCAGTTATTGGTCGTAAATCTATCCGGTCGCGGCGATAAAGATATTTTCACCGTCCATAAACTATTAGAAGAGAAAGGAGCGCTGTAATGGATCGCTATCAAACCCTATTTCAGCGTTTAGCTGACAACAATCAAGGTGCGTTTGTTCCATTTGTGACCATCGGGGACCCAGATCCAGAGCAATCACTGCGCATCATGCAAACGCTAGTGGAAGCAGGAGCAGACGCATTAGAACTCGGTATCCCTTTCTCTGATCCGCTCGCTGATGGCCCTACCATCCAAGGGGCGAATATTCGTGCACTGGATGCAGGGACGACTCCAGATATCTGCTTTGAGTTGATCACCCAAATTCGCGCGCAATATCCTGACCTGCCTATCGGACTACTCATGTATGCCAACCTCGTTTATTCACGCGGCATCGAGAACTTCTACCAACGCTGTAAAAATGCAGGTGTAGATTCAGTATTGATCGCCGATGTTCCGACTAATGAAAGCCGTGAATTTGTCGCGGCGGCAGACAAATACGGGATTCAACCCATTTTCATCGCACCACCCACCGCCAGTGATGAGACCCTAGCAGCGGTCGCCAAACTTGGCCGTGGCTATACTTATCTACTGTCTCGATCCGGTGTGACAGGAGCAGAAACAAAAGCCAATATGCCAGTACATGCCTTGTTGGAAAGACTGAACCAATTTGATGCCCCACCCGCATTGCTTGGGTTTGGGATATCAGAACCTGAGCAAGTCAAACAGGCCATCAACGCCGGTGCCGCTGGCGCAATATCGGGATCCGCAGTGGTGAAAATTATTGAACAACGACTTAATCAGCCAGATGAAATGTTAACGACTCTCAGCCATTTCGTTTCCAGCATGAAAGCAGCGACGTTGAAATAAATTGGTTTACAGCAAAAACCAACCCGATCGATTTCTGAGTCAAACCAAGAAATCGATCTTTTTTTTAACATTTACGCCTCGCCAAATTCATTCATAAAACACAAATCAACCACTCATTGAATTGACAAAACAAATAGCAAACGTTTTCTTTTTGAAAAAACCACGTTTCATGTCAATGAACTATCAATAATCTTGTCAATTTACCTTGTTACCATATTGCTAAATGTAAAATATCCGTGTAAAAAGCTAGTCGAGATATTTATCCACCGATTGATATTTATGTAGTGGGTAACACTAGGAATTTACAATTAATTAGCACAGAGGTTATGGAAGTGTTAAACAAAAAGAGTTTGTTAAGCAACATTGGCGTGCAAGTCGTCATTGCAATGATCATTGGTACTGCCGTTGGTGCCATGATGGGACACGATGCGGCCGTCTTTTCGCCACTGGGTGTCATTTTTATCAACTTAATTAAGATGCTGGTGATCCCACTGGTGGCCGTTGCGCTTATTTCCGGTGCTGCGGGCCTTGGTAATAGCCACGCGGCGGGTAAAGTCGGTTTTGTCACACTCAGCTTTTTTGCGGTCACTTCCGCACTCGCCGTGACGCTGGCACTGGTAATGGGCGAAGTCTTCCAACCGGGTATCGGCGTCGATATTTCGGGCGTTGAAGGTATGTTTTCTGCCGAATACGCAGCAAAAGGTGAACTACCTACTTTTTGGGCAACCATTACGGGTATGATCCCAACCAACGTTTTCCAGTCACTGAATAATGCCAACATTCTACAAATTCTTGTTTTTTGCTTGTTCTTTGGCATTGCCATTTCTAAACAGAGCAAAGAAAAACGTGACCCGATCATCAATGGCGTAAACACTATTGTTGATGCCATGGTGTGGATGATCAACAAAGTGATGATCATCGCGCCTATCGGTGTATTCGGTTTGATGGCTGAAGCCGTCGGCACGTTTGGTTTTGGTGCATTGATGGTGGTATTTAAACTGTTTGTCGTTTATGTCGCGGCCATTTTAATTTTCGGCTTTATTGCTTACCCGCTGATGATTCAGGTCTTAACCAAGACTTCGGCTAAGAAATTTATCCTTGCGATGAAAAAGCCTCAAGCCGTAGCCCTTTCAACCGCTTCATCAATGGCGACACTCCCTGTCACTATGGATACCGTAGAACACGACCTTGGCGTACGCAACTCAACGGCCGCCTTTGTTCTGCCGTTAGGTGCCACCATCAACATGTCTGGCAACGCCATCTATTACGGTTTAGTTGCGATTTTCTTCGCCCAGCTATTCAATATTGATCTCTCGATGGGCGCTTACATTGCCATCATCGTAACAGCGACACTGGGCGCCGTCGGTCAGGCAGGTGTTCCTGGTCCTTCTTTCCTTGTAGTAGCCGTTTTGCTAGCGGCTGGAATTCCAATTGAAGGTTTACCACTACTCTTCGCCCTAGACCGTATCTTCGACATGATCCGTACCGCGCTCAACATCACAGGGGATGCCGCGTGTGCCGTTATTGTTGATGCTTTGATTGAAGAAGAAGCCACTGAGGCCTCATTGAAGCAGCAAAAAGCCTAACTCATCACAGAGCATCATTGATCCAATACAAGCCGCATCCTATGCGGCTTTCTTTTTGCATCGCAATTTGCAAAAAAAACAGTTCTCATACTAAAGTTAATCATTAAAGCGCCCTATGACTGACGATAAAGTTGGCATTGCGATTGCTATAATAAACGACACCTCTTTCGTGCCACATAGCAGCGGCAAACTTTTGGCGTTAGCACGAATCGACTTGGAGTATGAGTAATGGATATTGATCGTGATACTTATTATGGTTTGATTCACCACGGGATCCGAGAATTGGTTATCGATCGGATTGGCCATTTCAGTGAATTTGAATACCACCAATATCTAGGCTTAATTACTGGCAAAGATTCCTGTTTTTCAATGACAGATGAAGAATTGCAGATAGCTGTCGCCAATTTAAAAAGTGAAGGCTATTTAGAAGATATGAAACGAGCAATACCACAACTTGAAACCAGCGGCTGGGAACGCTGATCCATTTCTAGTTAATTTGTTTCGAATTGTCTCTTTCTATTTAGCTCTGACACGGTTTTGGTTAGACTGTGCTCAACGTTTAAATCGGAAGCATGAATACGAATGAAGCAACTTATTGATTTTATACCACTTATCATCTTTTTTGCCCTTTTCAAGATGTACGACATCTATGTCGCCACAGGGGCACTTATCGTAGCCAGTGCGGTACAGATTGCCCTGACCTACGCACTGTATAAGAAAGTTGAAAAAATGCAGATCATCACGTTTTTGATGGTGACTATCTTCGGTGGTATGACGATTTTCTTTCACGATGACAATTTCATTAAATGGAAAGTCACCATTGTTTACGTTGTTTTTGCCTTGGGCTTGACCATCAGCCACATCATGGGCAAATCAGCCATTAAAGGAATGCTTGGCAAAGAGCTAACCTTACCTGAACACGTATGGGCAAAAATCAACTGGGCATGGGTTTTCTTTTTCAGCGTTTGCGCTGTACTAAACATCTACATTGCATATCAACTGCCATTGGATGTTTGGGTCAACTTCAAAGTATTTGGCTTATTAGCCGCAACTTTTGTTTATACCTTATTAACGGGTGTTTTTATCTACAAACACCTGCCAAAAGAGAAGCAAGTTTCCGAGAGCAAACCCTCCTCGCACGAGCACTGATTACACTAACCTTCTCGCTAGGACTCATTCAGAGGACTCTTTGAGTGCAAAACAGGCTGTCTTTGGTATAATCCGTCCCTATTTTTCAGCGACCACTTTGGTCGCTGTTTTGTTGTTGTGGATGTCGAAAAATGAATCAGGAAAATAGCGCCCCAAGGGGCCAATTATTGCTACGCACCTTAGCCATGCCAGCAGATACTAACGCCAACGGTGACATTTTCGGTGGTTGGATCATGTCTCAACTCGACTTGGCTGGCGCAATTTTAGCCAAAGAGATCTCATTTGGTCGCGTTGTCACTGTATCTGTTTCTAGCATTACGTTTAAAAAACCCGTCAAGGTAGGTGATGTGGTGTGTTGTTATGGTGAATGCACCAAAATTGGCCACACTTCAATGTCCGTCAATCTTGAAGTATGGGTAAAACCCATCAAATACGACAGCGTGGGAGATCGTTTCCAAGTATGTGAAGCAACCTTCAATTATGTCGCCATTGATACCGATGGCCGCCCTCGACCGATTAAGCCTAGCAACTGATCACAGAAATTCAGTTTGGTTGCTTTCAATACGCGCCAGTTTCAGTACAGTAAGGCCTCGACTTTATTATCAAACAATAAGGATATCAATATGTGGTACGTTATTTTCTCTCAAGACGTAGAAAACTCGTTGGAAAAACGCATGAGTGTCCGGCCACAACATTTAGAGCGCTTACAAACCTTGCAAGATGAAGGTCGTCTATTAACTGCAGGGCCAATGCCAGCAATTGATTCGGAGAATCCAGCAGAAGCTGGGTTTACGGGGTCAACAGTCATCGCTGAGTTTGATTCGTTAAGACAAGCTCAAGCATGGGCGGATGCCGATCCTTATGTTGCTGCCGGTGTGTATCAACATGTTATCGTTAAACCCTTCAAGAAAGTGTTTTAAGATGAAAGTCATTCTCTGTGCTCTGTTGACAACGCTGGTACTGGTGGGTTGTAGCTCGAATGGTGATCAGCAAAAATATTTGGAAGCCGTAGCCAGTAATCGCGCGAATGTGATTAGTGCTGAGTTACCCTTAGAGTTTGGGCCTTTGTCCGTGATGCGTGCCAGTGCTAAAGGCAGTACGGTGGAAATTATGATGATTTACAATGAGGATCAAAAAGGAGCAAAGCCGATTGATCAAGTGTTGAAAACCAGCATCAATACCTACTGCTCGGATTCAACCACACGCGCTAACCTCGACCTCGGCTTAACTTATCGAATTAAAATGCGCAATACGCGGGGCCAACTTGTTGTGGACCAATTCATTAGTAAAGCAACTTGTTCGGCACAATAGTCCTCCCCTTATTAGTGATGACCACCACTTTATTCGTAAAAAACAGAGGCTTCATTTGAGGCCTCTGTCAAGATTAATGTGGCTTAACTTTGCTGGGGTTTAAGCTCTTTGCGCAGCGCTTTAGCTGCTGACACTAAGTTGGTCAGTGCTGCCTCCACTTCATTCCAATTGCGCGTTTTTAAGCCGCAATCAGGGTTAACCCATAATCTCTCTGCTGGAATTTTTTCCGCCGCTTTACGCAACAAACCTTCAATCCACTCTTGAGAGGGAATGTTTGGCGAGTGAATATCGTACACACCTGGGCCAATTTCATTCGGGTAGTTAAACTCTTCAAACGCTTTGAGCAGTTCCATATTCGAGCGAGAAGTTTCAATCGTAATCACATCGGCATCCAGTGCCGCTACTGAGTCAATGATTTCATTAAATTCGCTGTAACACATGTGAGTGTGGATCTGCGTTTCGGGTTTCGCACTCGCCGCCGCAATTTTAAATGCCTCAACCGCCCACGCCAGATATGCTTGATGGTCACGCTTCTTCAATGGCAACCCTTCACGAATCGCAGGTTCATCAATTTGGATGATGTTAATGCCCGCTTGCTGCAGGTCTGCCACTTCATCACGCAAAGCAAAAGCCAACTGCTGAGTGATGGTTTGACGAGAAACATCTTCACGAGGAAACGTCCAGCATAAAATCGTTACAGGTCCAGTCAACATTCCTTTCATTTGCTTCGCAGTCAATGATTGAGCATAAGTAGACCACTCCACCGTAATCGGTTTTTCACGTTCAATATCGGCCACCACGATAGCCGGTTTTACGCAGCGTGAACCGTAACTTTGCACCCAGCCAAATTGCGTAGTCTGGAAACCGGCTAAGTTTTCAGCAAAGTACTCCACCATGTCGTTACGCTCAGCTTCACCGTGCACTAACACATCGAGATCAAGTGCCTCTTGACGTTTTACTGCATCGGCAATGTGCCCTTTCAATGCATTGATATAATCAGCGTGTGCCAGTTTACCTTGGCGGTAAGCACTGCGCTGATGGCGGATCTCACTCGTTTGAGGGAATGAGCCTATGGTTGTCGTTGGCAAAAATGGCAACCCTAACACTTCAGCTTGGTGATGAGCGCGCTCTGAATAAGGTGCACTGCGCTCAGAGAGTGCCGCCGTTATGCTGTTGACTCTCGCCTGTACATGCGGTTTATTAACGTGAGTTGCCGTTTTACGTGCAAGTATCGGTTGGCTATAAGTTTCACAGGCCAGAATCGCCGCGTCATCACCGTCCAGTGCCTTACCAAGTAAAGCAACTTCTGTCACTTTTTGTTTGGCAAATGCAAACCAACTTTGTACTTCATCACTGAGCTGCTGCTCAAGATCTAAATCGACCGGGCTATGCAAGAGTGAACACGAGCTCGCAATCCACAGACGATCCCCCAGTTGCTGCTTCACTGGCTGTAAACGAGCCAATAACGTCGCAAGATCGGCGCGCCACACATTGCGTCCATTGACCACACCTGCCGAAAGTACCCAATTTTTTGGCAATTTCTCTAGTACCGCGTTCAATTGATCGGCAGAAGCGGAGAGATCGATGTGCAATCCATTTACTGGTAGCTCAATGATTTTATCGAGCGTATCAAGCACCGAATCAAAATAAGTAGTCAGTAACAGTTTTGCATCACCAGCGATCACTTGATAAGCCAACTTAAATGCATCTTGCCACTTTGGTTCTAGCTCTAACGCTAAAATAGGCTCATCGATTTGTACCCATTCCACTCCTTGTTTAGCAAGCTTAGCTAAAATTGCTTGATAAGCGGTCAATAAACGAGGCAGTAAGGTCAGGCGATCAAATCCCTCTTCGACCTCTTTACCCAAGTAGAGGTAGCTCAGCGGGCCAAGCAGTACAGGCTTAACTTGGTGGCCTGCTTTCGACGCTTCATTGACTTCCTCAAACAGTTGGGGCCAGCTGACTTCGAACGTATCGTCTTGGCTGAACTCCGGCACAAGGTAGTGATAATTGGTATTAAACCATTTAGTCATATCAGAAGCTGCACTTCCGCTACAGCCGCAACCCGCTTGTGATTGACCACGTCCAACGCGAAAGAGTGTATCTAAATCAGGAAAGCCGTTTTTATGGCGTTTAGGAACGTGTCCAAGGAGCAATGTGGTTGTGAGTACGTGATCGTACCAAGCGAAATCGCCTACGGTTGAAAAACTCAGACCCGCTTGTTGCTGCTCAGCCCAGTTTTTCTGACGAATGTCATGCCCTACTTGCAGTAACTGCGCTTGATCGCTTTCGCCACGCCAATATTTTTCTAACGCAAATTTCAGTTCGCGTTTTTCACCAATGCGTGGATAACCTAAGATGTGAGTCGTCGTTGTCATGTCCCTAGTCCTTTTGCTGTTGATCGTGTCTGATTCTTTATCGCATTAGATAAAGATGTCTGGATGGCCAGACTATCCATCTAAACTGACCCACAGACAAGGTGCAATTATTCAACTTGTTTATTAAAAAAATTCATGTTGATTGCAGAGAGCTTTAATTGACATCAGGATAAATAGACGTCTAGATGTTTACAGCTCCATATTAAAAGCGTAACTTAGCTCAGAACAGCAGAATGGTCACCGTGTTGATGCGACCCACGATATTGGTATCAACCACCGTTCTCTCAAAGGAATGAAGGAAAATAATGGCAATGATTGAACTTAAGCATCTGAAGACTTTAGTTTCTTTAAGGGACAGCGGCTCACTCACCTCAACAGCTACCGCGCTCCATTTGACGCAATCGGCCCTTTCACATCAGATTAAAGATCTCGAAACACGCATTGGCGGGCCACTGTTTCTACGTAAAACTCGCCCAGTGAAATTTACCTCAGAAGGAGAGATCCTACTGAAACTGGCTGACGAGATCCTGCCAAAGCTGGCCAGAGCTGAAAATGATTTAGCCAGTTTGAAAGAAGACGTCAATGGGCGCTTACACATGGCGATTGAATGTCACTCTTGCTTTCAATGGTTGATGCCAGCGCTGCGCGAATATCAGCTTGCTTGGCCAAGTGTGACGTTAGATTTTTCGTCCGGCTTTGGCTTTGAACCTTTATCCGCATTGCTGGCCGGCGAACTTGATTTGGTCATCACTTCCGATATTTTGCCTCGCTCAGAGGTACATTACGAACCACTCTTTGATTTTGAAATGCGCCTTATCACCTCTACAACTCACCCGCTTGCGGGAAAATCGGTGATTGAACCAGAGGATCTCGCCTCACAAACGATACTCACTTACCCCGTACAAAAGCAGCGTTTGGATGTGGTGAAACACTTTCTACAACCTGCTAGTGTTGAACCCGCGAAGTGGAAACAAGCCGACAACACTTTGATGCTAGTACAAATGGTCTCTGCTGGATTAGGTGTGGCAGCACTGCCAAATTGGGCCATCAGCGAGTTCTCTAGGCAGGGGCTTATTACCAGCAAGCCACTAGGGAAAGGTTTATGGCGTCGACTATTTGCCGCAACACGCCACAGCGAAAAAGATCGCCACTATTTACAAGCTTTTTTTGCCACCGCGCGCCAACAATGCAAAAGCCACCTTGACGGGATCAAGATGGCTTAAACTATTCGTCGTGTCGACATGGCTATTTGAATGACAGTGTGGTTGGTTAACTGTCACTGCACGCTGCTTAGCACTAGCGTTGGTTCGCTTTAAATTGGTTGGTCAGTGGGTCGTATTGGTAACCTAAAACATCCAGCTTACCGACTACATTTTCTCTATCCATTTCATACATACTGGCAAGCTCTTCGAAGCTGTCACACTCTAAGCGTAGCTTCTCATTGACGATGCCAAGTAATATATTGCTATCAAAACGGCTGACGTTACTCAAATCCATGGCTCACTCCTATAGCAAAGAGACCACTAAAGACTAGCGGTAAAATTCGCACTAAAGAGTGACCCAGGTCTAGAGATTAAACAAACCTTGAAAACAAATACTGGCTGCCAGCATCAATAACAAGGCTGCCGTTAATTGAATTTTCTCAGCGCTTTTGGCAAACAAGATATGCAAGCACCACACGATAATACCTGCAATCATGAAACCGAATGTCGTTAGTAACGGCAATGTTGCTTGAGCCAACGTTTCGTCATCTAACCCGTACGCGTGCGGCACAACGCATAAAGCGATCCCCATCGAGCAGAGAATGCCCACAACGGGTAGAACTCGATGGAAAGCTTGTAAACGCGAGCGCGCTATCGTTAGTAGAAGGTGCGAGAAACTCGCGCCCAACAAACCAACCAACAGCAACATGGCGATAGAAGCTGACCAATGACCCTGCTCTGATATCTGAATCGCGACATAAGCCAAGGCAAGGCCATTCGCCAAATACAGTGCCCATAACGGGCCTTCATCTCGAGTTTTCTTGGTTTGAACTTGTGAATAGAAATAGAAGATGGAAAAGACGACCAAAAAGGCTTCAATTTTTAGTGAAGCCACTGCCAACCAAAGCACACCAATGGCTGGCAATACGCGATGAATACGGCCACGTTGTCCAGGACAAATATCCCCTTTGACCAGCACTAACGTCAGTAAGATTTGCGCACCGAGCAGCATGGGTGAAAAAACAGAAAGTAAGGTTTGAATCATAATCTAAACATCATCTGGAAACATCTGGGCGCGATAATAGCAAAGAGTAAGCGCGGATGCCCAGAGAAGGTTACTGACTTTCGGCCAAATACCTCAGCACGTCCGCTTGAGTCAATAAGCCTTTGTAACGAGTGTTATCGACCAGTACCCATGGAAACGCATGTCCTTTTTCGATCAAATTCACCACTTGATTCAGCTCGGTGTACGCGTCAAGCTGAGTGAAATGAAATTTCATGATCTGATTCACGGGCTTACGCCATACGGCCGCTTCACGCGTGGTTTCAAGATCGGTCCCCATGTTCGGCGTCAGATATAAATTGAGTGAGGCTACATCGACGATGCCGACACACTCTCCTTGATTGACGACTGGCAGCACATCAACTTTAGTCGCTTTAATATACTGATAAGCAAGAGAGATTGGCTCACTGGGATCCAGATGTGGTTTCCCCTCTTTGAACAGATTGAGCAAACAGTTGGGCTTTCGCTCTTGTTCCACTTTAGCGCCTGAATACACAAAACGGTTACGATACTCCTTGGCCCGAACCAGTTCCTTAAGCGGTAGTGGTTTTGAAAAAATATAGCCTTGTATGTAGTCAATGCCCAATGATTTAAGCCCCCAAACCTCATGCTCTGTTTCCACCCCTTCAGCAACCACTTTCACGCCGAGTGTGTGCGACAGCTCAGTGATCATTTTAACAATGCTGTACTTATTGCTGTTGACCTGAATGTCCGTGACAAACTCGCGATCTATTTTTAAATAATCAAAATTGCAATCACTGAGGTAGGTAAAAGAGGAATAACCCGTACCAAAATCATCAATCGCAACCGTTACGCCACGCGATCGAAGAGCATTGAGGGCATCAACCTGATGAGATTGGCTATCAAAATAGGCGCTTTCAGTTAGCTCAATGGTGACTGATTGAGGCGTATCCGTGTAGCGATCAATGATCTCCATGGTATTGGTTAAAATCTGCGTCGCATCCATTTTGGTATTGAAAGAGCGGTTGATTGTTACCCCAACACCTTGGCCAAACAAGGTTTTTATCTTTGGTAAATCTTGCAAAGACAAGATACTGACACAACGATCAAGCTCGGCAATCAAATCCAGATCTTCCGCGATACCAATCATTTCTTGCGTGGTAAAAGGTAAATCGGGCACAGGCTTAAAACGGCATAACGCTTCGAATTTCGCAATGTTCCATGTTTTAGTATCGACAATCGGTTGGTAGTGTATCTCCAAGTCCTTCTGCGCAATCGCTTTAGCGACTCTGTCTTCCAAGTTTTTTCTACGTTTCACTTGTTGATGTATTTCACTGTGATAGAAACTGATGTTACGCGCTTCCCCTGCATGTTGTTCAAGCATTGCTTGCATCGCATGCGTCACCATTCGAGCTGGCGTTTTTGCATCGAACCCTAAAACAGACACACCAATTCGGCCATTAATAATCGCGGCGTGCGAGCTCGATTCGTTCTTTAACTCTTTCATAAAGCGACGGATCGCATGTTGAATGAGGCGAAAGTCGGTAGTTTTTTTGCACTCTGAACAGCTCAAACTGACCAAATAAATATCTTTTCCCACATAGCCCACCAGCTTTACTTCTTTACTGCGCGCCAAAAAGCTAGAAAGCATCAAAGTTTCTGTATGATGTAGCCCTGATTCAAACGCAGGTTGAAAAGCCAAAACAATTTGTGTTTGGCCTTTGGGGTACTCCATGCAATATGTTTCGAGCAAGGCTTTAAACTTTTGTTCGGTGGGTAGTTGCGTCAAAAGATCGATATCCCCGAGCGCCGTATCGGCTACGCGATGAAGATTATCGGCTAAATCGAGCGTCATCCCTACAAAGAAAACTCGGCCATCTTGCAGTACGATTTTTTGAATCGTTAATTCTTGTGGTGCAACCAGCCCAGATGCCCGACGATTGAGAATGACACCGCTCCAATGATCTTTGGTGTTGATGTCATGCCACATCGATTGGTAAAACTCTTTGGAATGCTTGCCTGCATTAAATAGGTTGGCTTTTAATCCAAGTAGCTCATTTTGTTTGAAACCTGAATGCTGCTCAAAATAGTGGTTACAAGCCAAAACCCGCGTTTGATCGTCGGTTAGGATCAAACCATGATGTGTATTATCAAACACTCCTTCAAAAAGCTTGGCCACCTCTTGCAATGATTCCAGTTTGAGCAGCGGTCGAATCGTACCTTGCAACTGCGTGAGAGAGGTACGCTCGATAAAAATCTCCACATAAGTTAACGCCTGATCCGAAATAACAAGGTTGCAATTTAAGGCATGGCTTTTGCCACTTTCAATCACATACTTGAAGCAGCGCTTCATCTCTGCAGCTTTGCTCGGCGTCATATAACGCAATAATTCTTGAATATTGGCTATCGAAACACGGGAATGAAGTAACGCATTCGCCGCTTTCAGATCACAAATAAATTCGGAAGTCGTTAGGTTAAACGACCAATCAATCGCATCATATCGAGCCACTGGCGGTTCTCGAAGGTCTGCCTTTTCTCGTAGCTCTTGAGACTTCACCTGTGCCATATAGACTCCAACTCATTCAAATGATTTACCATTAATGGCTACAGCATAGAGCAAAACTTAATCACAAGCCGTGAGTTAGCACTAATGATGTAAATGCAGTTGCTTATTTATTATTTTAGGCCAGACAAGCCATATAAAAAACGCCGAACATCAATACACCTCAAAAGGAGTAGCCTAGAACTATCGTAATCGAAAGAAAATAACGAACATAAAATGACCAATACGTTCGTTTTATAAGCTACTGAAATACATTAACTTGCCTTATTTGATTAATATATCTTGTCGATATGATAATTATTACTGATTGACGAGATTCACTAGCCCCTACATGGTACCGTTCCCACACCCAAGAGGTGCTGGAAAAACTAATCCGAGGTACTCATGAACAAACCCCTTTTTTCAGTCGCGCTAGGAGCGCTTCTGTTTACATCTTTTCAGTTCAGTGCTTCTGGAACGGAATCCGGAATATCAACTAGAATCATCAATGGAACCCCTGCTGACGCGGGTAACTTTCCCTTTATGGTTGCCTTACACTATTCAACTCTTAAAAGCTCTTTTTGTGGTGGCAGCTACTTGGGTGATAAGTATGTACTTACCGCCGCTCACTGCGTAGCAGGAAAAAACCCGCTCAATGCAGAGGATATTGAAGTGACGGTTGGAGCGTATGACTTACGTACTAATGCTGGTCGCCGGGTAAAAGTCAAACAAATCTATTATCATGAAGCTTATGATGATGAAACTCATGCTGACTATAACGAAAGATCCAACGACATCGCCATTCTTGAATTAGAAAACTCATTACCAATACAAGCAGTCACTCGCCCTAATACTGGTGCACTTGATACGCTAGCCGCTGGCACGGCTTTAGAGATAATTGGCTTTGGGGCAACGAGTTACAGCCAACTGTTGAATAAATCGAGCAATCCTTCTCAAATCTTGCGTAAAGCCGAAATATCGTTAATTGGTACTGCACAGTGCAGAACTTTGGGTGGCGGCTATTTAGATATACAAAATGATGCTTTTTGTGCGAGCAGTTACCCGCAAGATACCTGCCAAGGTGATAGCGGTGGCCCCGTTTTTATCAATGACGGCGGTAATTTTATTCAATATGGTGTCGTTAGTTGGGGGCGTGGTTGCGGCTTACAAGACGCGGCTGGCGTTTATGCCAAAGTCGACCATTTTAATGATTGGCTGACTCAAAGAACATCAAAGGTTTCTTTCCGACAATCTCAACACAAAAACGAGATTAAGTATGGGCTTCATACCCATCGCTTTAATTTTGTAAACGGCTCTGATGAGATTATTACCGCAAACAACGTCACACTGTCTCCAGCTTCTGCAAATATCACAGCCGAAAACTGTTCACAAGGCTTGGCTCCGAGTAGCCAATGTTATGTTGATGTTTCTTATACCATTGATTCAATGATACCTGCTGATGTGCGCTTAGAGATTGACACTAACAGCCCACTAAATTTAGGAACCGTCACCTCGTCACTAAAGCTCAATACGGTTCTACAACCTGCTTCAAAATCACTAGAGGGGTTAATTACCGTACCCAATAGCAGTCTTAGTGTGAATGTAAACCCTTGGCTAGAAGAAGATGGTTGGCTACGTTCTGCCATTATGAACGATAAAGCGAGATCGGTTTTGTTTCTTGAAAACGTCCCTAAAGGAAAAGTAAGTTTTGATTTCCAAGTCTCCTCTACTTTTATTTATGATTCCTTAATTGTGAAAGTGAACGGTAGCACTTACATAATCGAAGATGGTGAACGTAGTGGCAGCAGAACGTTATATTTGAATGAAGAAGTCAACGATATCCGCTTTGAATACGTAAAGACATCAAGCACACCAACCGGCAGTGATGCGGCTTACATCAAAAATTTGAAATATGAAAAGCCTTACTCCTTTACCTTACCCCCACTTTCAGGAGGTTCAGGCGGCGGTAGTACTGGTGGAATGACTTTATTGTCAATGCTGGCCGCCTTATTGATTCGACGTCGTTACTTGAGCCACTAACTCTTGTCTAAAGGTCAACCCGTTTTATTACTGGTTGACCTTTTTACTATTGGTGCATCCTTTTTATCACATATCACTTAGTATCTCTCCGACACACTTACCGCTCACTTTATTAATAATTTTCTTTATAAATAGAACGCAAAGCCAATGTTCCGCTAGATACTACCAGTGCAAGTCGTTATAATGCGCGGCTCATTAATCAGAGGTCAAAATATGCACAGCAACGTCACTCCCATTCATCAATATAAAAAATACTGGGCAGAGTGCTTTGGAACCGCACCTTTCCTGCCAACCAGTAAAAAGGAGATGGATGCCCTAGGATGGGACAGCTGTGACATCGTGATCGTCACGGGTGACGCTTATGTGGATCACCCCAGTTTTGGTATGGCGATCATTGGCCGTTTACTCGAAGCGCAAGGCTTTCGCGTTGGGATCATTGCCCAGCCGCAATGGCAAAATAAAGACGCTTTCATGGCGCTGGGAAAACCTAACCTGTTTTTTGGCATCACGGCCGGAAATATGGATTCGATGATCAACCGCTACACCTCTGACAAAAAATTACGTCATGATGATGCGTACACACCCAATAATGAAGGTGGCAAACGTCCAGATCGCGCCACACTTGTCTATTCGCAGCGTTGTCGTGAGGCTTATAAAGATGTGCCACTGGTACTCGGTGGTATTGAAGCAAGTTTGCGCCGCGTTGCCCATTATGATTATTGGTCAGACAAAGTGCGTCGTTCTGTGCTGTTTGATGCCAAAGCTGACATACTGCTGTTTGGTAACGCAGAGCGCGCATTGGTTGAAGTAGCGCACCGCTTAGCCAATGGCGATAACATCGCTGATATGACCAATATTCGCGGCACGGCCGTGAACCTGGCCGCTGAGCCTGAACATTACACCATCATTGACTCATCACGTATTGAGAAACCGGGTAAAGCGTTTGTTCCCGTGAACCCTTACGCGGTGGAAACGCAGTGTGAAACCAATCAAGAAAAAGAAGCCGAAGCAAAGCCAATAACCATTCGTCCTTCTCGCCATGATGCCGCCACAACAGCGGTTCGTTTGCCTGCTTTTGAAAAGCTCAATAATGACCGGATTTTATACGCGCATGCAAGCCGTGTACTGCATTTAGAAACCAACCCCTACTCTGGCCGGGCGCTGATCCAGCGTCATGGCGACCGTGAGTTGTGGGTCAACCAAGCCCCGATCCCACTCACCACAGAAGAGATGGATTACGTGTTTGGCCTGAGCTACGCACGCGTGCCTCACCCTATGTATGGCAAAAGTAAAATTCCTGCTTATGACATGATCAAAACCTCGGTTAATATCATGCGCGGCTGCTTTGGTGGTTGTTCATTCTGCTCGATTACCGAACATGAAGGGCGCATTATCCAAAACCGTTCAAAAGAGTCGATTTTGAATGAGATGGAAGAGATCCGCGATAAAGTTCCCGGCTTTACTGGAACCATTTCGGATTTGGGTGGGCCAACGGCGAACATGTACCGTTTAGGTTGTAGTGATCCTAAAGCTGAGATGAACTGCCGCCGCCCATCGTGTGTTTTCCCCGGAATTTGCCATAAGCTCAATACCGACCACAAACATACGATTGATCTCTATCGTGAAGCGCGCAAAGTCAAAGGCATTAAAAAAGTGATGATCGCCTCTGGTGTGCGTTATGACTTGGCGATTGAATCTCCTGAATATGTGCGTGAATTGGTCACGCATCACGTAGGAGGCTATCTCAAGATCGCCCCAGAACATACCGAGAAGAATCCGCTCGATCTGATGATGAAACCGGGTATGGGCACCTATAATCGCTTCAAAGAGATGTTTGAGAAGTACAGTGCTGAAGCAGGTAAGAAACAGTACCTCATCCCGTACTTTATTTCCGCGCATCCCGGTACGGAAGATGAAGATATGCTCAATTTGGCACTGTGGCTAAAATCAAACAATTTTGAGTGTGATCAGGTGCAGAACTTCTATCCATCGCCAATGTGTAATGCAACCGCGATGTATTACTCAGAGACTAACCCGCTCAAACGTGTGAAATACAAAAAACGTGAAGAAGTGACTGTCGCGAAGGGAGAGCGTCAACGCAGGCTGCACAAAGCGCTGTTACGCTACCATGACCCATTAAACTGGCCGATTATCCGTGAAGCCTTGATCAACATGGGTAAAAAGCATTTGATTGGTGATAAACCTAACTGCTTAGTGCCTGCGAATGATGTGGATGCACTCACGCCTGCGCAGCGTCGTAAATCTGGCCGTCACGGAGCGAACCGTTTTGCGACCAAACACACCAAAACTCAGCCGGGTTTTGATGCTCTTAACCCGCGTAAAGAGAACGCTACTTCACCAAACAAACCACGCGCTAGCAGCGCGGCAGACAACGGTAAGAAAAACCAAGGCGGCGCATCTAAACCTGCGCACTCTCGCCCGACAAGTAAAGGCAAACCGTTTGCTCAAGCCTCTAAGCCAAGAGCGCCACGCGCAGAACAGAGATAATTCCAAAGCCATATGATCAGCACAATAAGGCTCCTTACGGAGCCTTATTGTTTTTCAAAGAACAGCGTTAGTTTACCGACCTCGATACCAAATTTTTTAATTTTAGTCAGGTTAAACACCCGCTTTTCATCTTGCCGGTAAAGCCAGTCGTCAAAGGTAACGGTTAGCGTAGAATCACCATAAGGTAAGGAAAAATCATATTGCCAGCGCAAGACGTTACCTACTTCTTCACCTTGGGCTTGGCCTAATACATCATCCGCTTGACCGATATATTTTCCATCAGCAAAACGTTCAATCACCCATACTCTTTGGCTTTTTTCACCATCATCAAAATTGAAGTCTTCAACCAAAGTGAGTTTATTCCCCTCAACTGTTCCGTCGATGGCAACCTCGAAACGACGCGTTTGCATCCCCGTATAATCTTGCACCATCCCCCATGCGAACGTTCGACCAGAGAAGTATTCAAATAGATCAAACTTAGGTTGCGTGGATTGGTATTGAGTGAGATCAGCGCTGCACCCCACTAACCAAAGTAGAAGTAACAGATAACTGCGTCTGGCTATCGCTTTCATGGTTGCATTCCTATCAATTGTTTGCGTAAGTGTGGGTATTGCGTCTGTGGCGACAGCCATATCGCGAGAAAGGCGTCATTTAACGCTTCGTCGACTACTGTACCAACCTGAGCTTGAACACCATTCTTAGGATGAAAAATAAAAGCGCCCTGCTGCCCATCGGAGGTGTAAATCAAGCGGTCGCCCTCAGTAACGCTGGGAAAAATGGACGATAGGTGCACCAACCATGGTGCAATTTGTTGCTCGGCTAATTTGAGTTTTTGCCACTGCTCTGCGGTCGATTCCACCAGCTGTTTACTACTGATGTCGCGCTGATATTCAATTTCAAGCGCCAAGGGATGGGGCGATAAATCGCTTCCTTGCTCGTACTGCCCTGATGGGGTACGCAGCTGCGAGGAATAAATATCTAGCCATAACCAGCTTAAATTCGCTTGGCCAATCACTGGCCAAGTTTGCCACTCGGTCAGTTTATCGTCGGCCACCGCCGCAAAAGCGTTATTCACCAAGCTGTGAAAGGCAATCACTATCAGTAACAGGTTGAATTTTCTTAGCCTATTTCTCTTTGCTAACATCATCGCTAAATATCCTAAGTATCAATGCACCGATCATCACCCACTGCAGCCACAAGATGGCCATAGTCAAACCCAATGGCCAATCAAAATGTACAGCGCCTAAACGTTCTGCCGCCCAATAACTTAAACTACCTAACACGCCGACCACCAAACAAATGAGTTTGGATGGATAACGTTTCATCAGCACCACTAAATGGGAGGCATACCAAGAAAAAGCGCCCCACAACACCATTAACCAAATGGGAAAGTCATTGGTCGCAAAGCGTAATAATCCGAAATACTGATTAAGGGCATCGATAACAATACCCACTATGGTTAACGCAATCACCCTTTCCAAAGGATAAGAGAACTGCCGCAAGGAAAACATCAATGCGGCTAACATCATGGCCAATGCCAACCACTGCAAACGTTCTGTCCCCAACACAGCAACAAACCAGATCGCTTGAAACCAAAGAGAGACAGCAAACAGCGTTTTCATTACATCGGCCTTTGCAAGGTCATATGTACGGTACTGATGGATTTTGCTAAAAAACCACCCTCGCAGTAGCAGAAATAGTAACGCCACATACGCGTGAATCGCTCATCATACCCGAGTTGTGAAACTTGATGTTTTGCGACCTCAAAACGGTGACGCCAATGGGCAAGGGTATGCGCATAGTCAGGACCAAGATCAAACAGGTTGCGAACCACTAAATCACTGTGCTGTGTCGCCGCCGTTGTCAATGCAGTAATTGAGGGTAAAAAACCGCCGGGGAAAATGTATTTCTGAATGAAATCGACATTATTGCTGTAATAATCATAACGTTGATCAGCAATGGTAATGGCTTGAATCGCCATCAAACCATTGGGTTTTAGTAGTGACTGGCACTTTTCAATATAAGAGTCGAGGTACTCTTTACCGACCGCTTCGATCATCTCTATCGAGACTAATTTATCGTACTGACCTTGTAGCAGGCGGTAATCTTGCTTAAGCAAGGTGATTTGACTCTCCAGCCCCTGCCGCTCTATTTGCTGTGCGGTGTAGTAATGCTGCTCTTCAGAAATGGTCGTCGTCGTGACCTGACAGCCGTAAGTTTTGGCCATGTAAATCGCCATCGCACCCCAACCGGTGCCAATCTCAATCACGTGGTCGCTTGCTTTGAGTTGCAACTGCTGGCACAAACGTTCCATTTTATTAACTTGCGCCTGCTCTAACGTTTCATCCGGATGCAGAAACAACGCGCTGGAATAGAGCATATTGCTGTCTAAAAAGGTGTGGTAGAGATCATTACCTAGATCGTAGTGGGCATGAATATTCTCTTTGGCTTTATCGATTGAATTTCGGTTGAGCCAGTGGCTGACTTTATAAAAAAGTTTGGTCAACACACTACTGCGAGCTTCAATACCATCTAATGCACTGACATTACGAGCCATCAGTTCCATTAGGCTAGTCAAATTCGGGCTATCCCACCAACCATCCATGTAAGCTTCACCCGCTGCAATACTACCCCCTTTTAATAAACGAGCATAAAAATGAGGGTGATGTATTTCAATAGTTGCATGGGGTTGATGCTCTTTAAGTACGCCAAAAGTCTCCTGACTGGACGCGCCTTCATTGGAAAAGGTTTCAATGATGGTTAAAGTGCCTACGTCTAAACGCTGTAGACAGCGAAAAATGAAGCTTCTTGCACTCTTTTGCAACCCTGTCAGTTGCTTGGGCAATGCGAGAGTTTGTGAATTAAGCATTGAGCCTTCTCCTTGTTATTGTTATTTAGACACTGTCTCTGTATAGATCTTGCGTATTTATGAATGTGGGTTGGAGTAGAAAGGTGCTCCTTTAAGCCACAGCTTTAAAGCATGCCAGTAAATACCGATTGTCACTTTTACGGCCATCACGGGTGTTTTGATCAATAACTTGAGTAAATTTTTTGAATTAAATGGTTGTGCCTTCATCGATAAAGTCGCATCGAAAACTTTACCTTCTTTGTGACATTCCAAATGCACACTCAATGACGAACCAAGCGGCTTCAACTTCCAATGATATTGCTGATCAATAGGATTGAAGGGAGAAACATGAAACGCCTTTTGATGACGCCACTGTTGCTGCTCTTCTCCCGCTTGTGCTTTCACCGCGTAGTAGTGCCGTTGATTCCAAGGTGTATTACTCACTTCGGCCAACAAATATTGCCATTCACCTTGTTGATCATAAAGATAATAGAAATTAACCGGGCTGAAATAGATTCCTAAATAACGAAGGTGACATACTGCCATCACCTTTCCAGAGCAGCGGTCGCCCGTCAGCTCATGAACTTTATCTTGTATGCACTGTTTTAAATCCCCTTCACCAAGATAATCGGCGCGCTGAAAACGCGCCCAGTGCCACCATTTTTCGCCAAACCCCCAAACTGAATCACTCAGTTGATCCAGTTCATCGAGATCAATACACGGCATAAACAATGGATAATTGAGCGCATGTTCAATCGGAGTAAAGCGTCGATGACGTACCATGCCAACCATCAAACAACTGTTGGGCTCCGTCTCCATCACGCCGCGCCTTTTAACTGCTGCGCTTGCGCTTCAAGCTGTGTCACCACATCCAGCGCACTGGTCACGCCATCTTCATGAAAACCATTGCGCCAATAAGCGCCACAGTACCAAGTGTTATTCACACCGTTGACTTCAGGCTTGCGTTGCTGAGCCGCGATAGATTGCGTGGTAAATACCGGGTGGTGATAAGTAAACTGTCGTAAAACTTTCTCATCAGCAATGCGGTCACCGCTGTTGAGCGATACACAAAAAGTATGAGCGCCTTTAATATGCTGCAAGATATTCATATTGTAGGTCAGCGCTGGTAAACGCGACTCTTGATCTGGACTGCCATCAAGCCAATAGTTCCAAGCTGCCCAAGCGGCTTTTCGCTTAGGCAGCAGTGATGTGTCGGTATGTAAAGTGACTTCATTGGCTTGATAGTGCATTACGCCGAGCACTTCTTGCTCAGCCTCTGTCGGTTGCTCTAACATACCTAATGCCTGATCGCTGTGACATGCAAAAATTACATGATCAAAGTGGTGTGATTGCCCATTAACAACGAGCTCGACACCCGACGAGCTGCGTTTGACTTGTGTAACTGGGCTATCAAGATGAATCTTATCTTTAAAACCTTGCGTTAAGGGTTCGATGTACGCACGCGATCCGCCTTCAACCACATACCATTGTGGTCGGTTAGTGATCTCTAGCAGGCCATGGTTGAGGAAGAAACGCAAAAAGAAACTTAACGGAAAAACCCGCATATCAGCCAAGGAAGATGACCAAATCGCCGCTCCCATCGGTAAAATATAATTTTCACAAAAATAGTCAGAAAATTGGTGCTCAAATAAGAAATCACCTAAGGTTTGCATCGATTGATGCGCTTGTTCTGCTTGCTGTTTCGCTAACCGATTGAAGCGAATGATTTCAAAAATAAAGCGATAAAAGACAGGGTTTAACCAGTTCCGCTTTTGTGCAAACAGCGTAGTTGCAGTATGACCGTTATATTCCAGCCCATTCGCATCATTACGCACACTGAAGCTCATTTGAGTCGGAATGCCTTTTACGCCAATTTCATTCATCATTGCGATGAAATTTGGGTAGGTCCGGTCGTTGTACACGATAAAACCAGTATCAACCGCGTGATTTTGACCATCGAGCTCAATATCGACGGTGGCGGTATGCCCACCAATGTAATGATTGGCTTCAAACACGGTAACATCATGATGTTTATGCAAATAATAACCGCATGTTAAACCGGAAATACCGCTACCAATAATGGCGATTTTCATACTCAATTCCTTTAATTACAAAACAGCTCGTTATTTAAGTAATGCCGCAACCAATTTGCCTTGCCATGCGTAAGGTAAGCTGCCAATCAAACGTAATAAGCTCGTAAAACGGGCCGGAAAATAGAGGGTGGTTTTGCCTTTTTCCAACCCACGGCGAATCGCCTGCGATGCATACTCGGCACTGACCATCATTGGCATCGAAAAACTATTTTTATCAGTCAAAGGCGTGGCAACAAACCCAGGATAGATCATCGTCACAGCAACACCTTGCGCTCGCCAATCTTGCATGAGCGAGCGTGCTAGGTAACTAACCGCCGCTTTAGAAGCGCCATAGGCTTCTGCTCTTGGCAGCGCGATTTCACTGGCGATGGAACCAACGATCGCCACACGGTGGTTAGCAACAAAGTGATGCTGTATCGCCTCAATGCAATGAGCTAAACCCAAAACGTTTACGTCAAACACACGCTTAAACCGGAGTGAATCCATTTGACCATGATCGATGTATTCGCAATCGCCAGCGTTGAGGATCCACAGTGAAGGAGTAAAAGGCAGTTGCGATAAAGCCGATTTCGTTTGCTCAAAATCGGTAATATCAAACGCAATACCTTGGATCTGCGGATACTCTTGATGCATTTGATTAAGCTTGGCTTGGTTACGCCCACAAGCAATAACTTGCCAACCCGTTTTTGCATAATCAACAGCTAGCTGATAACCAATACCAGAAGTGGCTCCCGTGATAAGTACACTCTTCATTGCCCTAACCTCTGTTTGATCGAACGAATAACACTTCCCAGCAGCGGAATGTGTTCATAGAGCATTTCTCCCAAGTCGAAGTAATCACGGTGATAAATGACTTGGTTGTCTTGAAACTTGAGATGGCTCATCCCTTGCACTTGTATAAGTTTTCCACGAGCTAGCCGAGGATGCTGCAAAGACATAGTCCATGTGAGAAAGCCGCAGTCACCGACTTGCTGGTGATCATGGATGGTAAAATCACAACGCTCTACGTTCTGATACAAACGAGCAAAATAATCCGATAGCGCACGCCAACCTTCTATTCGATGAGCGGCATCCTCAAAAAGGACATTGTCGTGATAAACCTGACGTAATAAAGGCAAGTTCTCTTTGTTGAGTTGACGATAAACTTGAGCAACCGATTCGACATCCATTGTACGTTTCCATAAGTTATACAAAAACTTCACATGTACAAAATAGTACAAGTCACTTAGTTATACAAAATATTTCTTGTATAACTTTGTATCTTTTCAATGCATACGTGGTTGCAAGGAATTAAGATCAAAAAAGAAAATAAAGACCAAAATTCCAATAGTTACGACGATCAAAAAGGCCAGCGTAATTCGCTGGCCTTCTCTTTTTAGTTAGCTTAGATTAACTATTGCGCAAAGCGGCGATGCGTTTATCAAGCGGCGGGTGACTCATCAATAATTCCGTCATTGAACGTTTACCGTTGATACCAAAAGCCATCATGGAACCTTCTAATTGAGATTCTTGCCCCATTTTTAAACGCTCTAACGCCGCAATCATCTTGTGTTTACCCACAAGCTTTGCTGCACCTGCGTCGGCGTGGAATTCGCGATGACGGCTATACCACATCGTAATAAAGCTCGCGAGGAAGCCAAATACCAATTCCAGCACCATAGAGATGCCAAAATAAACCATCATATTGCTACCGCCACCCTCTTCTGAATCACGAGACGAGACGATGTTTGCGATAAAGCGCGATAAGAAAATAACGAAGGTGTTAACCACTCCTTGCATTAAAGTCATCGTAACCATATCGCCATTGGCAATGTGGCTCACTTCATGCGCCAATACCGCTTCGGCCTCGTCACGCGTCATGCTGTGCAATAGCCCCGTTGAAACAGCGACGAGAGAATCATCACGTTTAGCGCCGGTTGCAAAAGCGTTGATGTCCGGTGAATCATAAATTGCCACCGTTGGCATGCCAATGCCCGCCTGCTGAGCTTGACGACTCACAGTTTGCAATAACCAATGCTCAGTTTCGTTACGTGGACTTTCAATCACCATTCCACCTACCGAGCGCAGAGCCATGCTCTTTGACATCAATAATGAAATAAATGAGCCGCCAAAACCAAACAACGCGGCCATGACGAGCAAGCCAGATAAACTGCCCGGCTGCATCCCCGTCACAGCATAAACAATATTTAATACAAGGCTAAGAACCAGAACCACCGCAAGGTTGGTTGCTAGAAATAACATGACTCGCTTCATTACTTATCTCCGAATGAAAAGCTTATTATGAGTGTAGGCTGCAAGCGACGCTAGCATGAACCTACACAATTTTTCATATACATATAGTCTAAGATTTGAAAAACAAGGTTAAGCGATAAATTGAAACATTTAATGTCTGACACCGAGTTTTCTAAAATCTGTTGCTGGACAGCAAGATGGTTAACCTACCCTTACAGTACGTGATGGGCAATTGAACGCATAAGACTTTGGTCGTATTGAGAGTCCCAGCTAAAGTGACTACATTGCATGGGCAACAGACATTTTCGACTGACAAAGGACAGCATCATGGCTGAAACGAGCAACTATCAAATGGCGATCGATTTACTGTGTTGCCACTTAGGTCTCTCTGAAGATGAAGCTAAACAACAATTGGGAATTGGCAGTACACCATCCGCGCAGCAACAAATATCTGACACGCAACAAGCACTGATGGGGCTGATGCAAGAAAAATAGCCGTTAGCAAGGCTGGCGAGAGTTTATGCTAGCTAAATTGAAACAGCGCCGCTCATGGCATTATGGGTGGCGCTGTTTTGTTTGTATTGCCTACAATGACCGTGATTAATCTCGCGGCGGCGCTGGCGATAGTACTTCGCGATTACCATTATGACCGGGAGCGCTCACAATACCTTGTGCTTCCAACTGCTCTACAATTCTTGCTGCACGGTTGTAACCGATTTTAAATCGGCGTTGCACTCCTGAAACTGAACCTCGACGCGTTTCCACTACATGTTCAACCACTTGATCAAATAGCGGATCCACTTCTTCATCACTTTCCATCTTCTCACCGGGTAGCAAGGCTTCTGGTCCTTGGTCACCATAAGTGATCTCTTCTATGTAGTTAGGCTTACCGCGTGCTTTCCAGTTGTTTACCACCGCATGCACATCTTCATCCGAGGCAAACGCACCGTGAACCCGGATCGTGTGGCTAGAACCCGGTGGTAGATAGAGCATATCGCCCATACCGAGCAGTGATTCTGCACCACTTTGGTCCAAAATAGTTCTTGAGTCGGTTTTAGTCGAAACGGTAAACGCAACGCGGGTCGGAATATTCGCTTTGATTAAACCGGTGATCACATCAACCGATGGGCGCTGAGTGGCCAAAATAAGGTGAATACCCGCAGCACGAGCCTTTTGTGCCAAACGCGCGATCAACTCTTCTACTTTTTTACCCACCACCATCATCAGATCAGCAAATTCATCAACAACCACGACAATGTAAGGCAGTTTTTCCAGCAGTGGCGGTTCACTCTCCATACTGTCCCCTTCTCTCCACAAAGGATCGTGGATAGGGTGACCAGCAGCAGCGGCCATTTTTAGCTTATCATTGAAGCCTTTGATGTTACGCACACCAAGCACAGACATTAATTTATAACGACGTTCCATTTCACCCACACACCAACGTAAAGCATTTGATGCGTCTTTCATGTCAGTCACGACTTCAGCTAACAGGTGAGGAATGCCCTCGTAGATCGATAGCTCTAACATTTTCGGGTCAATCATAATAAAACGAACGTCTTCTGGGCTCGCTTTATAAAGCATGCTGAGGATCATCACGTTGACCCCAACTGACTTACCTGAACCTGTTGTACCAGCCACCAACACGTGCGGCATTTTGGCTAAATCCGCGACCAGTGCTTCACCTGCAATGTCTTGCCCTAAAACGATGGTCGTCGGTGATTTTGCTTCTTGGAATTGACGACTTTTTATAACATCTGACAAATAGACGGTTTGACGACTCATGTTTGGCAGTTCAAGGCCAACATAAGGTTTGCCAGGGATCACTTCAACCACCCTCACCGCCATCGCCGACAAAGAACGCGCCAAATCCATCGATAGGCTAGAAATACGGCTCACTTTTACGCCTGGAGCTAAATCTAGTTCAAAACGAGTGATAACCGGCCCCGGAAAGATATCAACCACTTGCGCTTGGATTTTGTAATCCGCGAGTTTAGATTCAACCAAACGAGCAACCTCCTCTAATGCCTCTCGGTCAATAAAGTGTTCACGCTTTTCTGGGTGATACAGAAGTTCTAACGTCGGTAGTGGCTCCGTCGGTTTAGGCAGGTTAGTTTCTTTTTGCATTAAAAATGGATTTTGCTTGGCCGCCATATTGGCCTGAGCCGAAGACACCATGTTCTGAAAAGCCGTCACATCGCTATCTTGCTGGCCTAACGGTGGCTCGTCATCTTCTGACATCACATCAAGATCAGCAGCCAACGCTTGATCTGATTCATCTTCATCCAGCACATCCAAATTGGAAATAACCGGTTCAACACGCGACACATCAAGATCAACTTCTGTCATCGTAAGCGACGGATCGCTTACCTCTTCGTCCTCTGCCCATGCATATTGCTGAGCCTCTTGACTGGCATCGAGGTCGGCACTGGCTAATGCTTGGTGCTCATTAGCTCTTTCATCTACCCAGTTTGCCGATGAAAGAGCAAGGTCATCCTCTTCCAACGCAACAGATTCTAACTCTTCAATCGTTGCACTAAGTTGCTTGCTGCGATCAAATGGCACTTCATCTGAGTGAGTTTCACTGAATTCAGGAGAAGTGTTAGCCTGAGTTTTGGCCGCTGGCATGTGAATATTAAAACGTCTTGGCGAGTGAGTCTGTTCCAGCTCTTCTTCAACCTCTACCGCAGGCGTGTATTGCTCGGCCCCAAACGCATCGAGGGCTGATTTGACATATTCTCCATTTGGCGAACTAGACTCAACAACGGCTAAGTCTGCGGATGATGATTCAAGCGGCGACAATTCCATTGGCGACAAAACGGGCGCAATATCTTCATCTTTCTCACCACGTAATCGATTGATCAACGCAACGCCAAGAGAAATACTCATCGTGCCTAACCATTCCACGATGCTTAGCCAGGAGATACCCGTTAGCAGCGTAAAACCAGCGCCCCATAAAAAGAGCAAGACTAAGGTTGAGCCTAGTAAATTAAGCGTTGGCAGCGCCAAACTGGTTAAGACATCCCCAATCACACCACCAGATGAAAAATACCAAATATCGTCAAAGTTGATGTCCGCAAGGCCACAACTGGTCAAAATCAAGATAGTTAAGCCGAGTAAACGCGTTCCCCACAGCACAAAATCAAGGGGTTCATTCTCTTCTCTTTTACGCAGAAAAACCCATGCTAGCACAGTAATCATGAGCGGTATTGGGTAGGCCAGCGATCCAAAAATAAAGAACAAGGTATCGGCAATCCATGCGCCAATAATACCGCCTGCATTTTCAATATCGCCTCCCCACGCGGTTTGTGACCATGAAGGATCGGCGGGACTAAATGTTAATAAAGCGATGGAAAGAAGCACAGAGGCAAGCACAGCGACAATAAGCCCGCACTCTTTCAGACGTTGCGATCCATTGAGGCGTGAAGACTGAGGCTCTTCGCTGGTCTTAATAATGGTCTCAACTTTATTTTGGTTCTCTTTGAACATAAACCTAGATTCTGATTAACGCCAACACTCAAGGTTTATTGCGGCTTGATGTGTTGGTTTGGGTGAAAACAGTCCGAGCGGCAAAAGCCGCTCGGTTTGTTGTGTGATTTAACCACATCAAGGTTAAAAACCCAATTGGCGAACGTCAGAATGTGGAAAGAAGTACCACTATTCAGACAATCTGGCGTTATCGAGTTTTGATAACCAACTGGTTACTTTGCTTCACTTCTTCCATTACAACATAAGTGCGAGTGTCATTGACTCCGGGCAAACGCAATAGCGTATCACCCAACAATTTACGATACGCCCCCATGTCAGAGACTCGAGTTTTGAGAAGATAGTCAAAATCACCCGAAACAAGATGGCATTCTTGAATGTCATCCAGTTTTTGAACCGCAGTATTAAACTGTTCAAACACATCAGGTGCACCGCGATTCAATGTAATTTCCACAAATACCAACAGCGAAGCATCAAGATATTGTGGATTCAACAACGCGGTATAACCGGTAATGAAACCTTGACGCTCTAAACGACGTACACGCTCTAAACAGGGGGTTGGAGATAAACCCACTCGTTTTGATAATTCTACATTCGAAATACGACCATCTTTCTGCAATTCATTCAAAATATTGCGATCGATACGGTCTAAATCCTTGGACGGCCTTTTATAGTTGTCTGCCATTTTTTATTCCACCTTATTACTTCCTTGCAAAAATATATACTACAACTTTTTAATATTCAGTATCAAATTTTACACATTCACATCTATACTAGTCACAAATTCGAAACAACAACCCTACATATAGTTATAACAACCAAAAAAACCTAAGGAGTCAGGATGATCATTGGAGTTCCTAAAGAAATCAAAAACCACGAATATCGTGTGGGCATGATTCCCGCAAGCGTGCGCGAACTTGTCTCACACGGTCACCAAGTTTATGTTGAAACAAATGCCGGTTCCGGCATCGGCTTTTCAGACGATGATTACATCGCTGTAGGCGCATCCATTCTTCCTACTGCTTCTAACATTTTTGCGAAAGCAGAAATGATTGTTAAGGTCAAAGAACCTCAGGCTGCTGAACGAGCAATGCTCCGCGAAGGCCAAATTTTATTTACCTATTTACATCTAGCTCCAGATTTTCCACAAACTGAGGAGCTAATCAAGAGCAAAGCTGTCTGTATAGCCTACGAGACTGTAACAGATAATATGGGTCGCTTGCCACTATTAGCACCAATGTCTGAAGTCGCTGGTCGAATGTCTATTCAATCAGGTGCGCAGTGTTTAGAAAAATCACACGCGGGCTGTGGTTTGTTACTGGGTGGTGTACCCGGAGTCGCACCAGCAAAAGTGGTGGTGATTGGCGGCGGCGTAGTCGGTGCCAACGCAGCCAGAATTGCCGTCGGAATGCGTGCAGATGTGACGATTCTCGACCGAAGTGTTGATATGCTGCGTAAACTCGATGAAGAATTCCAAGGTCACGCCAAAGTCGTGTATTCAACAAAGGATGCGATTGAAAAATACGTCCTCGAAGCCGATTTAGTAATAGGCGCAGTACTGATCCCCGGAGCAGCAGCTCCTAAACTCGTTACTAAAGAGCTGATTTCTAGAATGAAACCTGGCTCTGCGGTCGTTGATGTGGCAATTGACCAAGGCGGCTGCTTTGAAACCTCACATGCTACCACTCATGATGACCCGACCTATATCGTTGATGACGTCGTTCATTACTGCGTCGCAAACATGCCAGGCGCTGTGGCTCGCACATCAACTTTCGCCTTGAATAACGCTACGTTGCCTTACATTGTTAAACTGGCCAATAAAGGTTATCAACGTGCATTATTAGAGGATAAAGGATTCCTAGAAGGTTTAAACGTGATACACGGTAAAGTCACCTGTAAAGAGGTCGCCGAGAGTTTCAACCTTGAATATCTTGACCCATCTGAAGCTATCGCTCTGTTTAACTAACGATAACAATTTGCGGTAAAGCTCTCAATTCTTAGCCAAGTGCGTCATGCGCTTGGCTTTCATTTTTTAAAAGCGTGAACCAATATATTGCGTGGCGTTACTTTCCTAGCGCAAAACTGCTCAATCTGCACCTCATAGCCTTGCTCTTGAAGATAAAGTGCCTTATCCAATACCAACCAAAGCTCAATCATGCGGCGAAATGCCTGTTGTACTAAGCCTATCCTTTCCATCTGCCAAAAACGCTGCTCGCCTTTACGTTCATAAGCAGGCCAATCCACTTCTGGTAATGCGATGCCTTTTTGTGCCGCCGCCCAATAACAAAAAGCTAAAAATCCTTCGGCTAGTTGTGATTTTTTGAGGCTCGGAATTGGGCAATATTGATGATGCCCAAGCTCAGATCTTAGCAACAAATCAAAACCCAAACGAAACGTCATTTCTTGCAAACGATGACGGCGAACCCGCTCTCCCCCCGTAACGGTTTCTTGTAGCGGAATACGCAGCTCTTCTTTGGACAAGGCAAGAGAAGAAGTACGACCGTAGCTGGACATGGGTTGGTAGCTATCGGCTTTGATTAAATGGTAGCAACATGGTGAAAACGTAATCGCAGGCAAGCGATGAGCAACGGAATATTCGAGTAGGCGAACATGGAGATCACCACAGGCATGTAAAGCGACGGCATGCTGATTGGTATTGAAAACGCCAAACGCTTGCGGCTCAAAAGCGTCCCCTTGAATAAATTGCATCGGAAGATCATGTTCATCGGCGCATGCTTGTCCTGCATGGCAGAGCTGCGACTGATATTCAAAACTAGTGACTTTTTGTTTTGACTGCGCTGCGATAATTCGACCTAAAAAGCCTTTACCCGCGCACCACTCTAGCCATGCCGTTCCTGAATGCCTAGAGAGGAGTGATTCGCTCATTAAACGAATTTGTTCTAGCTTTCTGCCAGGGATCCCCTGCTCTAAGTAAGGGCTGAGTGCTTGCTGAGTATTACGAGGGGCATCTTGAAGCCTAATCATGATATCCGCTTCTTTTAACCCCTCGATATACGGATGAAGTTGCTCAATGAGCGCTTGCGGCGATGACTTTAAGCTATCGATACTGTCCAAAGATAGCGTTTGCAACCACTGATCCAGCCTATGATCTGAATGTTTCCAAGGTGAACTGTCTAAGCCACTATGATGAAAGGGCTCAAATCGCCAAAAACGTTGGTTTTCAATTAAAAAAGCATCGATATGTTTGAAAAGCGCGCGCATACATCCCCCTAGAAAGGCCAATTCTAGGAGGTGATGGTTTAATTAGGAAGTGTTTCGTTTTAAATGATCAAAATTTGCTTAACGAACTGGCAATTCAATGTCTTTAAACATCTCTTCTATTTCGATATTCGATTTTAACGAGGTAGCCCGTTCGACGACAGGGCGAGTAAGATGAGGCGCGAAACGTTCCATAAAGTCAAACATATAAGAGCGCAGGAATGTACCTCGGCGAAACCCAATGCTAGTCGTGCTCGCACCAAAAAGATGGCTGGCATCAATCGCGATAAGATCGGTGTCGCGTGATTTATCTATCGCCATACTTGCGATAACACCCACCCCAATTCCCATCCGGACATAAGTTTTTATCACATCCGCATCGGTGGCGGTAAAGACAACTCGCGGCGTTAACCCTACGCGATTAAATGCAGTGTCTAACTCTGAACGGCCAGTAAAACCAAACACGTAAGTGACCAATGGATACGCGGCTAAATCCTCAATCGTTACTCGTTCTTTTTTTGCAAGAGCATGATCTTTGGGAACAACAATGGAGCGGTTCCAGTGATAACAAGGCAGCATGATGGCATCTTGGTACAGATGAAGCGCTTCTGTTGCTATCGCAAAATTAGCGGTGCCTTTTGCAACCGCTTCCGACATCTGACTTGGAGTGCCTTGGTGCATGTGTAGCGACACTTTCGGATAACGCGCAGTGAATCCTTTGATTACATCAGGTAACGCGTAGCGAGCTTGTGTATGAGTCGTTGAAATATTCAGCGTACCCATCTCAGGGTGCGTATGCTCCCCTGCCACGGCCTTAATGCTTTCCACACGTGAAAGGATCTCTTGTGAGATACGAATAATATCTTCACCTGCACCCGTGACTTGTGTCAGGTGCTTACCGCTACGCTCAAAAATTTGAATACCCAATTCATCTTCGAGTAAACGAACCTGTTTACTAATGCCTGGCTGAGAGGTATAAAGGCTTTCCGCAGTTGCTGAGACATTCAGGTTGTGATTAACCACTTCAACAATATATTTTAACTGCTGTAACTTCATTATTGGCCCCGTAATCCATTATCAAAGATCCAGATCTTTCAATCATAGTTTATAATTATTAGTTATAACGCTTAACACTCTCAATTCAAAGCTTGATGATTCAAGAGCGAAGAAAAAAGTAAGTATTTTGCGTAGCTGACTAAATTTTTGCCAACTATCGCCCAATCTAAGCAATAAAAGGCAGTTTTTAGGGGTCAAAACAGGAATAATAAAAATAGTCAATTTGAAGGTGTAGTGATAACTAAGGATCGTGTATTCTTAATTGCTAGCCACTGAATTCTAATAAAGATACGGATTATATGAATATAGGTTTAATCATTGCTCTTGTAGCAGTCTTGCTGGTGTTAGTCCTTGGCTATAACATCATGCTTCAATACAAAGTAAAGGTCGAGTCAGCTAAAAAGCAGGAGTCGACTCGATATATCGCCATTATTGATGCGACAGAAGACCTTATCGGCAACGCACACCACATGCCGTTTAGTAAAGAACTCTTAGTGTGTTTAAATACCCGTATCCTTGATGCCCTACTTAGTATGTATGAGCTTGACCCGAAAAATAAGCAGTTGGCACAACGCATTGAGCATATGAAAGGGCAAATTAAGCATTTACAAGAAAACCACCCAGGTGGTGACAGTACAACGTTTAAAGTACCCACCAGCGATAAACAAGCTTTGATTATGCTTAAACTAGTGAAACGTTTAAGAGACACGATTCGTAGTGAGCACAATAAAGGACGTTTTGAAACACAATCTTACGTCGCTGAAAATGCGCGTCTAGAAACAATACAAATTCGAATCAACATTGAAAATGTTGTTAAGCGGGCAAATGATTCGATCGTTCGTGGGCAACCCGGAACTGCGATTCAGCTATTGCGTAAAGGGATCGATGTTCTGAGCTCAAAAAATGATGCTTATTCCAATCAAGCTCGTGAAAAACTTCAGTCAATGTATGATGACTTAGAAAAACGACGCCAAACAAAAAGTGCAACCGATCTTCAACAAATTGAAGATAACGAGAGAAATAGTGATATGGAAGCACTGTTTGGTGAAAAGAAAAAATGGTAGCCCATTATTTTTGATTAGGAAGTATTTTTAAGGTCGCATAAGCGACCTTTTTCATACAACAACGTAAAGAAAACATTAATTTAAATTAACGTATCATTTATCGCTTTTAGGACTTCATCCGGTCTTGTTGCCTGAGTAATTGGGCGACCGATGACTAGATAATCTGAACCAGCTTTTATGGCCTCACTCGGAGTCATAATACGTCTTTGGTCTCCTGTTGCAGAACCAACAGGACGAATCCCTGGCGTAACTAATTTAAACTCTTGACCAAGATGGCTCTTAAGCATGTGCGCTTCTTGAGCTGAGCATACCACTCCATCTAACCCTGCATTTTGAGTTAGGCTAGCCAGACGCATTACATGCTCTTTAGGCGCAACATCGATGCCAATACCACGAAGATCAGGTTGTTCCATACTGGTTAGTACTGTGACAGCAATAAGTAGTGGTCTATCGTTGCCATAAGGTTCAAGAATCTGGCGAGACGCCGACATCATTCTCTCCCCACCACTGGCATGAACATTCACCATCCATACGCCAAGCTCAGCCGCCGCACGTACGGCTTTAGAGCACGTGTTGGGAATATCATGAAACTTTAGGTCTAAGAATACCGAAAAACCTCTTTTGTGTAGCTCACGCACAAAATCGGGACCAAACAGGGTAAACATCTCCTTACCCACTTTTAATCGACAGCTGCTGGGGTCAATTTTATCAACAAAAGCTAACGCTTCCGCTTGTTGCTCATAATCCAACGCGACAATTACTCTCTGGTCTTTCATTTTCACTCCTAAAATAATTAAGCTAAAAAAATGCAGCTTTCATAAGCTGCAGTTTTCGAGTCGATCAGTAACTCCAGTACATGAACTCTATTCACCATCCAAACCACGGATAGGTTTAATTGAACCCCAATTCTTACATGATGGGCAGTGCCAGTAGAGAGAATGAGTTGAGAAACCACACTTTCTGCATCGGTAGTGAGGTTTTACTTTTAGTTGCTCACCTACCAATTTTTGCAAGGTCGACAAGCTCTCTTTCGCTCGACCTTCCTCCGCTTCGATGAGATGGTAGTCAATTAAACGGTAGAAGCCCTTCATGGTCGGATTTTTAACCAATTGCCGTGTCAAAAGTTCCTGTGCTGCTCCAGCACCATCATGTTGTGCCACCAACTGTGCGAGCATCAGTTCAGCTGACACTCCAGCTTCATTGATAATGCACTCGCGTAAAAACTCAACAAGTTCACCCTCTTTCCCAATATGGTGATAGCACTCAGCAAGCGTAGGCAATACCTCGCCGATAAAATCAATGTCCTGCTCCAAGACCATTTGCATATACTGGATTGTATGACGGTAGTCATCATTTTCAAGATACAGCTTACCTAAAGAGATCGTTGCGCGTACACATTTCGGATCTTCAGACAGCGCTTTTTTAAGATATTGAATCGCTTTGCTATCGCGTCCTTCAGCCTTCTCTTGCATTGCAAGTTCACACCAAAAATGGGCTATAACACTGTGCATCCTTTTTCTGCCTAATTTTACCAACGCATAAGCGTAATCGATAGCTTTATGCCACTCTCGAGTCTGTTGGTAAATAGAAACCAATTGTTGCAACGCCGCTTCTTTGTGTTCGGGCTCTTCAATCAGTTGTTCAAATATTTTTTCAGCGCGGTCGAGAAAACCTGCCACCATATAATCTTTTGCCAATTGTTGTAAGGCGAGATTTTTTTGGTCAATAGTAAGACTTGAACGAGATATGAGATTTTGATGGATGCGGATAGCACGATCAACCTCTCCTCTTGAACGGAATAAGTTGCCCAGCGCTAAGTGGGTGTCAATCGTTTCATTGTCTACTTGGAGTAGCTCGATAAAATGGTCAACGGCCTTATCTGATTGATCAGAAAGCAATAAGTTAAGACCCGTCACATACTGACGAGAAATTTGGTGAGAGTGTTTCTGCTTGTCTTGCTGAGCACTACGATTTCCCATATACCAGCCGTAGGCGGCGGCAATCGGTAATAGCAAGAAGAGAATTTCTAACATCAAGTCAGCCTTTATTTCACTACGCTTTACTTGTTACAGAGCTGTTCTCTGCTGTTTGCTTTTTCAGTTGCTTATTCAACTTTCTAACTTGCAACTGAGACTTGAAGTAGAAGCTACTGCCAAGCAAACAAGCAAGTAAAAAACCAGAGACAAAGACAGTGCCAAGTAAAGTAGACAGGTGAAATTCGCCTTGAGCGATCAAATAGTTAAACGTCACAACTGCTTGATTTTGAGCCCCTAATGCTAAAGCAATCAAAAAAAGTGCAAGAATTAGAACGATTTTTATAATTTTCATATGCCACTACCTATCCAGTATTGATCTGGTCTGATTATGCAGGAAAATGGCCTTACAAACCATGTCTATTATGGATTCCTTTCTTAAAAAAACGGCATACTTAAACTGTATGCCGTTTTTTAGAATACTCTCTAAATCGCTTTAGATATTCTCATTAACTCGCTCACGTAACTCTTTACCTGGCTTGAAATGAGGGACGAATTTGCCATCCAACACCACTTTATCACCGGTTTTAGGATTACGACCTACTCTAGGCTCACGATAGTGCAAAGAGAAACTACCAAATCCGCGAATTTCGATTCGCTCTCCGCTTTCTAAAGTTGATGCCATATGTTCAAGAATATCTTTCACAGCGTCTTCAATTTCTTTAGCAGATAGGTGCGTTTTCTCAGCACAGAGTCTTTCTATCAATTCAGACTTAGTCATAGTTTCCCTCATTACTTATCAAAGTAGGCACTAACTGAAAAAAAGGAGCCTTACGGCCCCTTTTAGCGAGTTAGATTATTCGCCTTTAGCAGCCTTGAATGCATCAGCCATAGCATTACCAAACGCACCTTCATCAGCTTTGTTCAGAGTAGCCATTGCTTCTTGCTCATCAGCTTCATCTTTAGCTTTGATAGATAGGTTGATTACGCGGTTTTTACGGTCTACACCAGTAAATTTCGCTTCAACGCTGTCACCAACGCTTAGGACTAGAGACGCATCTTCAATACGGTCACGAGATGCTTCAGAAGCACGGATGTAACCTTCAACGCCGTCTACAAGTTCAATTGTAGCACCTTTCGCGTCAACTGCAGTAACAGTACCGTTAACTAGAGTACCTTTTTTGTTATCAGCAACATATGCGTTGAACGGGTCGTTTTCCATTTGCTTAACGCCAAGAGAAATACGCTCACGCTCTGCATCTACTGCTAGAACAACTGCAGAGATTTCATCGCCTTTCTTGTAATCACGTACCGCTTCTTCTCCAGGAACGTTCCAAGAGATGTCAGATAGGTGAACTAGACCGTCGATGCCGCCGTCTAGACCGATGAAGATACCGAAGTCAGTGATAGACTTGATCTTACCAGTAACTTTGTCGCCTTTAGCTTGCGCTTCAGCGAATGACTGCCATGGGTTAGCTTTACACTGTTTAAGACCTAGAGAGATACGACGACGCTCTTCGTCGATATCAAGAACCATAACCTCAACTTCGTCGCCAACATTAACAACTTTAGATGGGTGGATGTTCTTGTTAGTCCAATCCATTTCAGAAACGTGTACTAGACCTTCAACGCCTTCTTCGATTTCAACGAAGCAGCCGTAGTCAGTTAGATTTGTTACACGGCCAGATAGTTTATGACCTTCTGGGTAACGCTTAGCGATAGCTACCCATGGATCTTCGCCAAGTTGCTTAAGACCTAGTGATACGCGAGTACGATCACGATCAAACTTAAGAACTTTAACTAGGATTTCGTCACCAACGTTAACGATTTCTGATGGGTGTTTAACGCGTTTCCAAGCCATATCTGTGATATGTAGAAGACCATCAACACCACCAAGGTCAACGAATGCGCCGTAGTCAGTAAGGTTCTTAACGATACCTTTAACTTCAGTGCCTTCTTGTAGAGTTTCAAGAAGTTCGTCACGTTCAACGCTGCTTTCTGATTCGATAACAGCACGACGAGAAACAACAACGTTGTTACGTTTCTGGTCTAGTTTGATAACTTTGAACTCTAGCTCTTTGTTTTCTAGGTGAGTAGTGTCACGGATAGGACGCACGTCAACAAGAGAGCCTGGAAGGAAAGCACGGATACCGTTTAGTTCAACAGTGAAGCCACCTTTAACTTTACCATTGATAATACCAATAACAGTTTCAGCTTCTTCGTAAGCTTTCTCAAGAACGATCCAAGCTTCATGACGCTTAGCTTTCTCACGAGAAAGTTGAGTTTCACCGAAACCATCTTCAACAGCGTCTAGAGCAACGTCTACTTCAGAACCAACTTCAACTTCAAGTTCGCCAGCAGCGTTCTTGAACTGTTCAGCAGGGATAGCAGACTCAGACTTAAGACCAGCGTCAACAAGAACGAAACCATTCTCGATAGCGACTACAGTACCTTTAACGATTGTACCTTGTTGAAATTGTGTTTCGTTTAAAAACTCTTCAAAGAGTTGAGCAAAAGATTCAGTCATTTATTTAATCTTCAATAATTAAACTTCCATGGGTATCCTACCGCATGGGGTTATTAAATTCGCCAGTCATCATCCTTGCGACCGACGCTCTTACCTAGCAGAACTACTCTGCCAGCTTAGATTCTACATATTGTAATGCTTCTTCTACAACTTCGTCGATAGACATTGAGGTTGAGTCAAGCAATAGCGCATCCTCTGCAGGGCGTAATGGGGCCACTGGGCGGTTACGATCTCGGTCGTCACGCTCTTGGATCTCGCTTAAAAGGGCGTCAAATTTAACATCTAGCCCTTTGAGTTGCAACTGCTTAAAGCGACGTTGGGCTCGCTCTTGCGCACTGGCATCGAGGAATATTTTCACTTCTGCTTGAGGAAACACAACTGTGCCCATATCACGTCCATCAGCAACCAGTCCCTGCCCTTTCGCAAAGGCTCGTTGGCGACGTAATAATGCCTCACGAACTCTAGGCAATGCCGCTACTTTTGATGCCGCCATTCCTGTCTCTTCTTTGCGCAATTCTTTCGATACGTCCTCACCTTCAAGAATCACTCTAACCAAGTCGCCTTCTGCGATAAATTGGACATCTAAATGTGTCGCCAGAGGAACAAGCGCTTCTTCCGACTCCGTATCCACACCGTGGTGAATCGCCGCCAATGCAAGAACGCGGTAAATAGCTCCAGAATCGAGCAAATGAAAGCCTAATTTCTTAGCCAACAACATACAAAGAGTGCCTTTACCTGCACCACTTGGTCCATCTACGGTAATTACCGGAGTGTGAGAGGACATGATTTACTCCACTTAGTTTTTATGCGGCTTGCTTGCTCGCTTTTGTCGGCGACAAATTATAGTGCTTATCCGTTACAGGCGCTAGGAAGGAATGGTGATATGACTGAAATTTCACAGTGATACAAGCGTCGCTTTTAGGGGGCGACGCTTTTGATAGAGACTTTTATAAAATGATACGCTCAGCGTTTTGCCTGACAGTAGCGGCACCAATGCCTTTCACCAAGCTCAGATCTTCTTTGGTTTTAAAATCGCCATTTTGTTGACGATATTCAACAATCGCTTGTGCTTTTTTAAGTCCAATACCTTTCAACAAAGTAGCAATTTCCTCAGCGGAAGCCTGATTTATATTAACCGTAATTTCAATGCCTTGGTGCGTTTCTACCACCTTTTCTTCTGCTAATGTCGGTGAAAGAGGCAATACGATACTTAGAAGTAACAACCCGAGTTTTGTTTTCAATTTCATATGAACATTTCCTTGTTTATTAATGGGTACCAATATTAATTGAGCTTGGAAATGAGAGGGAATCAAAAAGGTAGAAATTGAAATGGGCTGCATAAGCAGCCCATTTTGAGTTTCATATCAATTACATTACTAGCCTTTATTGGCTCACAACATAATATTCAATGTCTGTATTTTTACGCAAAGTTGTAAGTATCGCAGCCAAATCACGTTGGCTACCGATGCGCTCTAACTGAGCCGTAATTTGATCGTTGTACTGAGGTGTGACTTTAGCCTCAACCTTATGTAGTTCAACAAGAACAATATCACCGTTCATTGCTTTCGCTTGACCGTAAACCACACTATCTGTAGCGGGTTTAGGGAGAGAAAACACCGTACTCGCCAATGGAGAGCTACGATCAATCATTTCCAACTCAGCAAATTTTAACCCACGCTGTTCCAATAAGGATTGGTCACCTTGCTTTAGCGTATCAATCAATTTTGTGGCTAACTCAATCGCTTGTTGTTCGCCTTTGACTTTAGAAAGCTGAGTAACCACTTGCTCTTTCACTTCAGCCAAAGGAAGAACTATTTGTTCCCGAGCATCATCAACACGAACAACGATAACATGTTCTGGGGCAACTTCTAATACCTCAGAATTGAGCCTATCTTCTTTTACCTCTGGGCTTAGAATAGCTTGAAGAACAGCTGGATTTTTAAGAATTTCAGGCGCATCTTGCTGAGAAATAAAATCGGTTTTCTGAATCTTAGCTGAGATAGCGTTTGCTGCTTCATCCAGAGAGTCAGGTGATTCAAATGCCACTTTTTCTAGCTTAGTCTGCAACTCATAAAACTGATCTGCGGCCTTTTGGTCTACCATTTCAGCTTTGATTTCAGAGGCAACCTGTGCGTAGGGCTGTGCGATAGGGGCTTTAACATCATCAAGACGGATAATGTGATAGCCAAATTCAGATTTGACCAACCCTGTGATATCCCCTATCTGTTCGATAGCAAAGGCTGCTTGTTCAAAAGCTGGGTCCATCACATCATGTTCAATCCAACCTAGCGAACCACCCTCTTCTGCGCTTCCTACGTCTTCTGATTTTTCTTTCGCTAAAGTCGCGAAATCAGCGCCAGCATTCAGTTCATCGAGAATCGCCTGCGCTTTAGTTTTATCATCACCTTGAACCAAAATATGGCTTACTTTACGCTGTGCTTGAGTGGAGTATTTGTCTAAATGCTCTTGGTAGTACTGCTCGGCCTGTTCATCAGACACTACAATTTGGTCTTTCAATTGTTGGGCAGAAAGCTCGATATAAGCCACTTTAACCTGCTCTGGACGGGTATAGCGCTCTGCATTTTGTTGATAATATTGAGTAATTTCTTCATCACTCAACTCAACATTTTTAGCAAAGTCGCTGAGTGACAATGTGAGCGCACGGATATCACGGGTTTGAGAGATCAGTTCACTTTGCTGATTAACCTCACCCTGCAACGTAAATTCACTACCTTGGATAGCACTAAGTAACTGGTTACGGATAAGATCACGACGTAGATATTCTGCAAAGCTTTCAGCAGAGAAACCTGCACGGCGAAGAGCCGCTTGATAGATTTCTTGGTCAAACTTACCGCCAGTCTGGAATTGGGGCATGTCTAAAATCATTTTACGAACCTGATCATCGCTCACTCGTAAACCTAGTGATTGTGCATGCTGCTCCAACAATAAATCGTTAACCATACGATCAAGCACTGACTTACGAAATGACTCGACATACTGAGGATCAGCGAGCAAGTTAGCAAAATAATCCCCTAATTGGGATTGCATGCGATTGCGCTCGTTCTGGTACGCTTGTTCAAATTCACCACGGCCAATCTCACTATTGCCAACTTTAGCCGCAGCATTACTGCCACCGCTGACCAAGTAGCTACCGACACCTGCGAATACGAATGATAAGATAATCATTCCTAGAATAATTTTCACCGCGATGCTGTTCACGCCTTCGCGTAATCGATCCATCATAATCTAACTGCTCTCCGGATAAGAAGCTTCACACTTCAGCCTAAAAATTGAATAGCGCGATAATATCAGAAAAAGAAATGCGCATCAGTAGGATGCGCATAATTTCAAAAGGTTCGAATTAATTTTGCGCTTAAGCCGCAAAAAATAACGATTTTGATTAGTTGCAAGCGTCTTTAAGCGCTTTGCCTGCTTTGAAAGCAGGTACTTTTGCTTCTGCGATTTGGATCTCTTCACCCGTTTTAGGGTTACGACCCGTGCGCGCTGCACGAGTGCGAACGCTAAATGTACCAAAGCCAACAAGCGCTACTTGATCGCCAGATTGAAGAGTGCCACTAACGGCTTCGATGAATGCATCAAGAGCACGGCCTGCCGATGCTTTAGAGATGTCAGCGTTTTCTGCGATTTTTTCTACTAATTGTGTTTTATTCACTGTGATTCCCCTTTGCGTCACCCATTATTATTTTTTAACGGTGACTTTTCGTTCCATTAAGTTCCCAAACTAGCTTGAAGCCTTATTACATCTGGGCTGCAAGCTATAGGGGCTTACGTTAGCGCCCAAAAAAAACGCTGACAAGCCTTTTTAAGCCTATCAGCGTGATCTTTTACTTATTTTTGCTGCACATCACTATTTTTTAGCTTCAAATTCAACCCCAGAAGGGTCTCGTTCAAGTGCGATCTTCAAAACTTCATCAATCCATTGAACGGGAATGACTTTTAGATCAGCAATCACATTTGCAGGGATCTCTTCCAAATCACGCTCATTCTCTTTTGGGATCAATACGGTGGTGATACCACCACGATGTGCTGCGAGCAGTTTTTCTTTCAAACCGCCGATAGGTAATACTTCACCACGCAACGTTATCTCACCCGTCATCGCGACTTCCGCTTTCACAGGATTACCCGTCAAGCTAGAGACAAGCGCCGTACACATAGCAATACCCGCGCTTGGGCCATCTTTTGGTGTTGCGCCTTCTGGCACGTGAACGTGAATGTCACGCTTTTCATAGAAATCAGCGTTAATCCCTAATTTCTCGGCGCGTGCGCGAACCACAGTCATCGCAGCTTGAATGGATTCTTGCATCACCTCGCCCAGAGAACCAGTTTGCGTCAACTTGCCTTTGCCAGGCATTGATTCGGTTTCAATAGTCAGCAAATCACCGCCTACTTCTGTCCATGCTAAACCCGTAACTTGGCCAATTTGGTTACTGTCGTCGGCTTTGCCAAAATCACAACGTTGCACACCTAGAAACTCTTTTAAATTCTCTTGGTTGGCTACCACGGTTTTTATGTCTTTATTCAACAAGATTTTCTTCACCGCTTTACGGCAAATTTTTGAAATCTCTCGCTCTAAGCTTCGTACGCCCGCCTCACGTGTGTAATAACGGATAATACCAATAATGGCTGAATCTTCGATAACAATTTCATGAGGCTTCAAACCATTCCGCTCAACTTGCTTAGTCACTAGATGGCGTTTAGCAATATTCAGCTTTTCGTCTTCTGTATATCCGGAAAGGCGGATAACTTCCATACGGTCAAGCAGCGGACCTGGGATGTTCATTGAGTTTGATGTCGCAACAAACATGACATCAGACAAGTCATAGTCCACTTCTAAATAGTGATCGTTAAAGGTGCTATTTTGTTCAGGGTCAAGCACCTCCAACAATGCGGAAGATGGGTCACCACGCATATCTGAAGACATTTTGTCGATTTCATCAAGCAGGAACAGTGGGTTTTTCACACCAACTTTCGCCATTTTTTGAATCAACTTACCCGGAAGAGAACCGATGTAAGTACGGCGGTGACCACGAATTTCTGCTTCATCACGCACTCCACCTAACGCCATACGGGTATATTGTCGACCTGTTGCCGCCGCTATCGAGCGGCCAAGAGACGTTTTACCAACGCCCGGGGGACCAACAAGACACAAAATTGGCCCTTTCAGCTTGTTGATACGACTTTGTACCGCGAGGTATTCTAAAATACGCTCTTTGACACGATCTAAACCGTAGTGATCGGCATTTAAAATCTCTTCAGCTTTTGCCAAATCTTTCTTAACTTTTGAACGTTTTGCCCAAGGAACATTGACCATCCAATCAATATAGCTACGCACAACGGTTGCTTCTGCAGACATTGGAGACATCATCTTCAATTTCTGCAGCTCTTGTTCCGTTTTTTGGCGCGCTTCCTGCGGCATTTTGGAATCGTCAATCTTCTTCTTCAGCATTTCAAATTCATCAGGTGCGTCATCCATCTCACCTAATTCTTTCTGAATCGCTTTCATCTGCTCGTTGAGGTAATACTCACGCTGAGATTTTTCCATCTGCTTTTTAACACGACCACGAATGCGTTTTTCAACCTGTAATAGGTCGATCTCCGCTTCCATTTGTCCCATTAAAAATTCCAAACGTTCACTGACATCAACAATTTCGAGAACTTTTTGTTTTTCAATCAATTTCAATGGCATGTGAGCGGCGATGGTATCAGCCAAACGCGCTGCTTCATCAATCCCATTTAACGACGTTAATACTTCAGGCGGGATTTTCTTATTGAGTTTGATAAAACCATCAAATTGGTTGATTGCGCTGCGAACGACGACTTCCTGCTCTTTATCATCCAACTCAGGAGTGACAAGATACTGCGCTTCTGCGGAGAAAAATTCACGCTCGATGAAGCGATCAATTTTCGCTCGCTGTTGGCCTTCAACCAACACTTTCACGGTACCGTCAGGTAATTTCAGAAGTTGTAAAATCGTTGCAACTGTCCCGACTTCAAAAAGATCTTCAATTTTCGGTTCGTCGGTTTCCGCTTGCTTTTGTGCCACAAGTAACACTTGCTTGTTGTTATCCATCGCCGCTTCAAGGCATTGGATGGATTTTTCTCTGCCAACAAACAAAGGAATGACCATGTGAGGATAAACCACCACGTCACGTAGAGGTAGTACGGGGATCTCGATACGCTCGGAACGTTCCAAGTTCATATTATTCTCTCTTCCGCTTCAACTGATTACCGAGTATATGGGGGCTAACTCACTGGATTCAATAACAGAATAAAAAAAAGGAGGTATTTGCTACCTCCTTTAAATATTTCTGATTGAGATTTACTCTGCGCCAGCCGCTTGGCTCTCATTTCCGCTGTAAATTAGTAGCGGTTGTGATTCACCATTAATGACTGATTCATCGATAACCACTTTGCTGACATCGTTTACCGATGGCAGTTCATACATGGTTTCGAGTAGTACACCTTCCAATATTGAGCGTAAACCACGTGCGCCCGTTTTGCGGTTCATTGCTTTTTTTGCAATGGCGCGCAATGCGTCTTCACGAAACTCTAGGTCAACGTTCTCTAACTCAAACAAGGCTGCGTACTGTTTCGTCAGCGCGTTTTTCGGCTCACACAAGATTTGAATCAATGCTTCTTCATCCAGCTCTGTCAAGGTAGCCGTTACGGGAAGACGACCGATAAATTCAGGGATCAACCCATATTTTACCAAATCTTCAGGCTCTACTTGATTGAACAACTCACCGATAGTTTTGGTTTCATCTTTAGAGCGAACTTCCGCACCAAAGCCAATACCTGAACCTGTCGCAACACGTTGTTCAATCACTTTATCTAGGCCCGCAAATGCACCACCACAGATAAAGAGGATTTTGGATGTGTCTACCTGTAAAAACTCTTGTTGTGGATGCTTACGGCCACCTTGCGGCGGAACCGAAGCGATAGTGCCTTCCACCAATTTCAACAGCGCTTGCTGAACCCCTTCACCTGAGACATCTCGGGTAATTGAAGGATTTTCTGCTTTACGAGAAATCTTATCAATTTCATCGATGTAGACGATACCACGTTCCGCTTTTGCAACGTCATAATCACATTTTTGCAGCAGCTTTTGGATGATGTTTTCAACATCTTCGCCGACATAACCTGCTTCAGTTAATGTGGTGGCGTCTGCCATTGTGAAAGGTACGTCTAGGAAACGAGCTAATGTTTCTGCAAGCAGTGTTTTACCACTACCTGTTGGGCCAATAAGAAGAATATTACTCTTACCTAACTCAACCCCATCGCTCGTTTTATCACCGTTTCGTAAACGCTTGTAGTGATTATATACGGCCACTGCGAGCACTTTTTTTGCATGTTCCTGGCCAATCACATAGTCATCAAGATGTTCACGGATCTTATGCGGCGTAGGTAACGCCTCAGATTCCTTTTTTGGCAGAACATCCTTAATCTCTTCACGAATGATGTCGTTACATAAATCAACGCATTCATCACAGATGTAAACAGAAGGACCGGCGATCAGCTTGCGAACTTCGTGCTGGCTTTTGCCACAGAAAGAGCAATACAACAGTTTACTACTACCGCTCTCTTTGCTTTTGTCTGTCATTCGCTAACCTCTTAGCCTTTACTTTTAATCGTTTGAGTGTAACTCAAATTACGCCAAAATGCGTTAAACAATTCTGAGAACTGTTATTCGCCGCGGTGACGCAAGACTGCATCGACTAAACCGTATTCCACAGCTTGGTCAGCAGACATAAAGTTATCACGGTCGGTATCACGCTCGATAACTTCAAGCGGTTGGCCTGTATGCTCAGCAAGCAATTTGTTGAGTTTTTGCTTGATGGTAAGGATCTCTTGAGCATGGATCTGGATATCCGAAGCTTGGCCTTGGAAACCACCTAACGGCTGATGAATCATCACGCGTGAGTTAGGTAACACATAACGTTTCCCCGGAGCGCCACCAGCCAATAGGAATGCTCCCATTGAACAAGCTTGGCCCATACAAACAGTGCTAACATTCGGCTTGATGAACTGCATGGTGTCATAAATTGACATACCAGCAGTCACACTGCCTCCTGGCGAGTTGATGTAGAGGAAAATATCTTTATCAGGGTTTTCCGATTCTAAAAACAACAGCTGCGCTACAACAAGGTTAGCCATGTGATCTTCAACTTGACCCGTTAAGAAAATCACTCGTTCTTTGAGTAGGCGAGAATAAATATCGTATGAGCGCTCACCGCGGGAAGTCTGCTCAACCACCATGGGTACTAGCGCGTCAAAAATTGGCGACATTGCGTTTTTTTCTTGGTAGCTCATATTGTTATGTCCCTAAAATAAATGGCCCGAATGATGGGTATCACACGGACCATTGTTAGCAGAATAGTTAACCTGTAGTCAACCACCTACGCTACATATTGCTTATTAAGCAGGTTGCTGGTTCATTAGCTCATTGAAGCTAACAGCCTTTTCAGAAACCTGTGCTTTAGCAATGATCGCGTCGATTGCTTGCTCTTCTAGAGCAAGGTTACGCATGTTGTTCATCATTTGCTGATTTTGAGAATAGTATGCCATTACTTCAGCTGGATCTTCGTACGCTGTTGCCATCTCTTCGATCAATGCTTTCACTTTATCTTCGTCAGCTTTTAGCTCTTCAGACTTGATCACTTCACCAAGAAGTAGGCCAACCACTACGCGACGTTTTGCTTGTTCTTCAAACAATTCACGTGGTAGTTGAGCGGCCGCTTCTGGGTTACCGCCAAAGCGTTGCGCAGCTTGTTGACGCAGTACGTCGATCTCTTGATCGATCAGTGCAGAAGGAACATTGATATCGTTCTCTTTTACTAGACCTTCAATCGCTTGCTCTTTAATGCGGTTTTTTACTGCTTGCTTAAGTTCACGTTCCATATTCTTGCGAACTTCAGCTTTCAGCGCTTCAACGCCACCTTCAGCGACACCAAATTTGGCAACGAACTCGTCGTTTAACTCTGGTAATTCACGCACTTCAACTTTGTTGATTTTAATTGCGAATTTCGCCGCTTTACCTTTTAGATTTTCCGCGTGGTAATCTTCAGGGAAGTTAACGTCGATTTCAAATTCCATACCTTTGGTTTTGCCAACGATACCGTCTTCAAAACCAGGGATCATGCGACCTGCACCCATTTCTAGAGGGAAGTTTTCAGCTTTACCGCCTTCAAACTCAACGCCATCAATAGAACCAACGAAATCGATCGTCGCGCGCGAACCCGCTTCCGCAGCTGCGTCTACTTCTTTCCACGTTGCTTGTTGCTTGCGTAACGTTTCTAGCATCTCAGCAACGTCTTCTTCCTTCACTTCAACCGCTGGTTTTTCAACAGTGATGTTTTCTAGACCTTTTAACTCAACTTCTGGATATACTTCAAAAGTTGCATTGAAAACAAGGTCTTGGCCTTCTTCGATAGAAACTGGTGCGAATGTTGGTGCGCCTGCTGGGTTGATTTTCTCTTTTACGATAGCTTCAATGAAGTGGCGTTGCATCACTTCGCCCATGACGTCTTGACGTACCGCTTTACCGTACATTTGCGCAACCATTTTCAAAGGCACTTTGCCTTTGCGGAAACCATCGAAACGACGATTCTTAGCGATATTGCGTAGCTCTTTTGTAACTGCATCTTCGATGTTAGCAGCAGGAACAGTAATATTCAGACGGCGCTCTAGGCCTTCTAGCGTTTCAACAGTAACTTGCATTATTTATAAACCTCAAAACTGGCCCAGTATTTCTGAGCAATATGAGCCGCAACTTAGGCGATGCCTTGTGCTTGGCTGCATCCTTGTGTTGTGCTCTATCCGAACACTTATATTAAAACCAGCATCAACATTGGCCAAAAGACCCAATATTGGACTAATAAGCGATATCTTTAGAGACTCTAATGCATCACAAAAGGTATCTCTGATTAGTCTCAGGACAGAAAATTTAGACGCGACATTCTACCGACCAGAATCAGTGCTGTCGAGCCAATCACCGCAGAGAGATGATTCCGTACCCTAAATTGCTTTCTAAGTGCTAAAAATTCCACCAACGTGAAAAAGCACAGTTTTGAAATGGGGACAATAAAGGCTTTTTCAAGGGAATCGAGGCTTTTTTTACCCCAAAAGCGTAAAAAGAGATCTTGCTCCTGTTTTGCACCCCACAATTGCGCTCTTTTTAAACATCACCCAAAGGAAAACCAGTAGAATTATGAGTCAATGCTGGGAGCATTATCACTTGCAAAAATGGATATCTCTCGCAAAAGAACTGCCCTTGTCGCGCCGCTGAACATGGAGAAAGGATGCTACATATTCGCCGAGTAAACCTTATTTTTGTAACGTTATTCCTTTTGTCTACCGCGGCTGGGGCGCATTTTGTTTGGCGGCACAACTACCAAAGTTTATTGATTGAACATCAAGCTCAGCTAGAGCGATTCTCTAGCCACATCACCACAAAACTTGATAAATATGCACATATCCCAAGATTGCTAGCCAAAGATAAAGAACTCATTGACGCTTTACACAGCCCCAGCAATAGCGCCCAAATTGAAATCACTAATCGCTATTTAGAACAGGTCAATGAAGTAATTCAAGCCGCTGACACCTACCTCATCGACCAATATGGCAACACGATCGCAGCAAGTAACTGGCACCTCACTCATTCATTTATTGGCCGAAACTTCGCTTGGCGACCTTACTTTAAAACGGCCATAACTGGGCAAGAGAGCCAATATTTTGCGTTAGGATCAACATCGGGGCAACGAGGATATTACTACTCCTACCCTATCGTTTATGCCGCGGATGTCATTGGCGTAGTGGTAGTGAAGATGGATCTTTCCGCGATTGAGGAAAACTGGCAGAGCAAACAAAGCTATTTTGTCGCCACCGACGACAACAACATTATTTTCATGTCCAGCCAACCGGAGTGGCTGTTTAAAAGTGTTGCCATGCTGAGCGAGAGCGATCGAATTGCGGTTCAAAATAGCCGCCAATATCTTGATACCTCCATTCGCTCACTCGGATTGATCGGCGATTTCAGCGCATCCGTTGCCGAATGGGAAAATCCTTATCAAACTTGGATTAAAGGCGATTTCATCGTTTCAACCAAACCGCTGCCCAGTATCGGGCTCAACATTCGGGTTTTATCGCCCAAAATAAACATTTTCTGGGATAGCTTTGGATTTACTCTGATCAACAGCATGCTGTTTTCCATCGTCTACTTAGGGCTATTACTGGTTCATCACCGCCAGCTCAAACAGCGCCAAATCGAACAGTTACAGTCTGAAGCAAAACAAAAATTAGAGTTTCTGGTGATGGAGCGAACCTCTGCACTGCACGCGGAAATTGCGGAGCGAAGTAAAACAGAGAGCATGTTACGCCAAACTCAAGATGAATTGATTCAAGCAGCGAAACTGGCTGTGCTTGGGCAAATGTCCGCCAGTATTAGTCACGAGCTGAATAATCCACTGGCCGCTATCCGCAGTTTTGCCGACAATGGGCGGCGTTTTTTAGCCAATGGTAAGCCGGAACGGACCGATGACAACTTGACTCGCATTTCAGCGCTCACCGAACGCATGGCTAAAATCAGTGAACAGCTCAAATCGTTTGCGCGAAAAAGTAACACCGATGAGAAAGTGAACGCGCAATTATTACCGATTATTTTGTCGACAAAAGAGTTGATGCAACCGCAATTTAAATCGAATTTGATTCAGTTTGAAATGGAATTACCCGCGATGGATCTTTGGGTGCGTGTCAATCCAATCCAACTAGAACAAGTCTTGATTAACTTGCTAACCAACGCGATGCAGGCCCTTGAGGAACAACATCAAAAATGTGTTCGTTTGAGCACTCAGTGCAAGGCCTCTCAAGTGTTGATCCATATTGATGATAACGGCCCGGGAATTACACAAGAAAAAATAGCCCATCTTTTCGAACCGTTTTTCACCACGAAAAAAAATGGCTTAGGCTTAGGCTTGTCGATTTCACAGCAGATAATACAAAGCATGGACGGTGAGTTAACGATAGCCAGTTCACCGCAGTGTGGGGCGCGATTTTCAGTCTCTCTACCGATCGTTACGCCAAGCGCGTGATTTACAGACAAAGTATGGTTTAAAGATAAAAAGCAGTTAAGGACAACCAATGTGTGATGTATTTTTTATCGATGATGAGGCGGATATCCGTATCGCCATTGCGCAAAGTTTCGAGCTCGCCGACCTCACAGCGCGGTTATTTTCCAGTGCGGAAGAAGCCTTACTGGCGGCCAAAGCCGACGGGCTGCCTCTTGTGGTGGTGAGTGATATTTGCTTACCTGGCCTCAGCGGCCAGAGCTTACTCAACTCGATTCATCATCAAGATGCTGAGGTCCCTGTTATTTTGATCACAGGACATGGCGATATTTCGATGGCCGTACAAGCGATGCACGATGGCGCATACGATTTTATCGAAAAACCTTTTGCTACTGAACGCTTGATAGAAACCATCCACCGCGCGATAGAAAAACGCCACTTAACGTTAGAAAATCAGCAGCTAAAACGCAGCTTAAAAGCGAGCCAAACTCTTGGACCACGCATTATCGGTAATACTGGCAACATCCAAGCGTTAAGGGACACCATCACTCATGTCGCCGACACTCAGGCTGATATTCTACTGTTTGGCGAAACTGGCACAGGAAAGGAGCTGGTTGCTCGATCGTTACATGAGCAGAGTTCTCGCCGCGAGCTCAATTTCGTCGCACTGAACTGCGGCGCAGTGCCTGAAAATTTGATAGAAAGTGAACTTTACGGCCATGAAAAAGGCGCCTTTACTGGCGCTGAAACCAAACGCATTGGCAAATTTGAACATGCACAAGGCGGCACCTTATTTCTGGACGAGATTGAATCAATGCCGATGCAGGCACAAATTCGTTTATTACGCGTATTGCAAGAAAGAGTCATTGAACGAGTTGGGTCCAATACCTTGATTCCTCTGGACATTCGAGTCATCGCCGCAACAAAAGTCGATTTAAAGCAAGCAGCTCAAGCAGGCACCTTTCGTCAAGATCTCTACTATCGCTTAAACATTGTCACATTAGATATTCCACCACTTCGCCAACGTAAAGAGGATATTCCTGCGCTTTTCCATCATTTTTTGTTAGTGGCCGCGGCTCGTTACGGTAAAGCGGCAACCGCACTCTCTCAACCTGAAATGCAGCGCTTAATCAGCCATGACTGGCCGGGAAACGTGCGCGAACTACGCAACGCCGCAGAGCGCTATGTGCTATTGGGGAAACTGGCTCAGTTAGGCGACAACGAGCCATCACAAAAATTACCCACCCATTTAGTCGACCAAGTGGCCGAATTTGAAAAATCAGTGATTGAACAAGCATTGATTGAGTGTGGTGGGCGTATCAATGAAACAATGGAAAGACTCAACGTACCGCGTAAAACGTTGTACGACAAAATGCAGCGTTACGGATTAGACAAAGAGCTCTATAAAATATAGAGCTCTAATAACATGCCGCAGCCATAGAAATTTCAGGTCAGCATTTTGGTTACTTAGTGATGATTTCCGGCCCCATTAAGGTGGTTGGTAACCAAGTGGAAATCCAAGGCACGTAGGTCACAATCATCAAAAATAGGAACATAATCGCCACCCACGGTAGCGCCGCTTTCACCACATTCATCATCGACATTTTGGCTACCCCTGCGGTGACAAACAAGTTTAACCCGACGGGCGGTGTGATCATCCCTATTTCCATGTTCACCACCATCATGATCCCAAGGTGAATGGGGTCAATACCGAGTGCGATGGCGATGGGGAAGACCAATGGAGCAACAATGATCAGCAGCCCTGATGGCTCCATAAACTGACCACCAAGTAGCAGTAATATGTTGACTACAATCAAAAATGTTATAGGCCCGAGACCGGCAGAAAGCATCGATTCAGCAATAATTTGCGGAATGCGCTCTTCGGTCAGAACATGTTTCAATATCAATGCATTGGCGATAATAAACAGCAGCATGATGGTCAGTTTGCCTGCATCAAACAAAGTCGCTTGCGTATCTTTATGGAAAAAGGCTTGCACAATTTTGACCAAGGCTGGTTTGGTATTTTCTTTGTCGGCGAACGGCCCCATATCTTTGTAAACAAAATTGGCAATCAAGAAAGCGTATACCGCTGCCACCGCAGCCGCTTCGGTTGGCGTAAAGATACCACCGTAAATCCCGCCGAGAATAATCACCACCAGCAACAAACCCCAGCTGGCATCTTTGGCGGCGAAGATCGCTTCTTTCCAACCCACAAAAGGTTGTTTCGGCAGGTTTTTAATTCGTGCAAAAATGTAGATAGCAACAATCAGCATCAAACCCGCTAATAAACCGGGGATCACACCGCCTAAAAACATGCGCCCTACCGATACATCAGTGGCAGCGGCGTACACGACCATTACAATCGAAGGTGGGATCAAGATGCCCAATGTACCAGCATTACAAATAACCCCCACAGCAAACTCTTTGCTGTAGCCATTTTTGACCATTCCAGCAATAACAATACTGCCGATCGCCACCACTGTCGCCGGTGAAGAACCTGACAGCGCTGCAAACATCATACAGGCCACTACCGAAGCAATCGCCAGCCCTCCCCGAAACCAACCCACCATAGCGATAGCGAAACGGATAATGCGTTTTGCCACACCTCCGGTTGACATAAAGCTGGAAGCCAAAATAAAAAATGGAATCGCAAGCAAAGTGTAATGGCCTTCAAAAGCGTTAAACAAGGTTTGAGCCACTGACGCTAAAGAAGTATCGGAGTGCCAAAGTAGGAACAGAACGCTGGATAATCCGAGCGAGATAGCAATGGGTACACCGACTAACATAAAGCCGATGACCATAACAAACAGCAGTAAAATATCCATGAATTAACGCTCCTTGCGAGAATCAATAGGCGGGGTCGCTTCGCGGTTCGGCTCTAACATGGTCTCGCTCACTTGTGCCATTTCCGCTTTGAGCGCTTCAAGATCTTCCTCGGCTTCATGGCCAGAAATCATTCTGTCTAACTTACCGCTGAGAATTTGATAGGCGATTTGTAAAAAGCGAAAAGTGAGTAATCCCATCCCGATAGGCAATGCCATGTATGGAATAAAGCGCGGCATTTTTTCATAGCGCTCCCCTTCATTGAGCCAATCGGAGAGAAATTGCAGCATTTCCGGCATAGGAATATCGTCGGTTTCATACCAAGCACGCTCAGTCGCAAACGGATACCAGTAATTCCACGAACCGATGAGCAGTAAAATAGAAAAGGTTAAACAACAAGCCACCGCGACTAGTGCAGACACTTTTCGCATGGTTGCAGGCACCATATTAATGACCACATCAACTCCGATGTGAAAGTGTTTCTTTACCCCATAGGACGCACCAACCAGTACCATCCATGCAAACATGAACACGGTTAATTCCAATGCCCATAAAATGTTGCCGTTAAAAACATAGCGATAAACAACGTTAACGAACGTTAATAAGGTCATCGAGCCCAAGAAGAATGCAATCAGCATTTCTTCAATCGCATCGGTAAATCGGCCGACTTTAGAGAAAAAAGAGTGTTCCATGTGATACATCGCTCTCATAGTAATTATCGGAATTGACTCAAGGTCACCGCACGGCTTCAGGTTAGTTATCAATGAGACGAGCAATAAACGCGTTGAGTCCAACCCCACCACGCAAGGTGGGGTTGGAGGCTGATTATTTGTTTGAAGCCAGCGCTGCCTCAATCAAATCTGAACCGATGTCTTTTTCAAATTTCTGCCACACAGGCTTCAGCGTTGTAACCCATTGCTGGCGCTGTTCAGGTGTGAGAGTGCGGATCACGCCTCCGGCTTCCAACACGTATTGTCTATTTTGGAGCTCGACTTTATTTGATTCCGCATTACGCGCTTCAGTGACTTCTTTTAAAATGGTCGCGAACTGGTCACGCACGTCGACTGGTAGGCTGTCCCACCACTTGCTCGATGTCACCACTAGGTAGTCCAAAATGCCGTGATCGGTTTCGGTAATGCCATCTTGCACTTCAAAGAATTTCTTACCGTAAATGTTGGACCATGTATTTTCTTGACCATCAATAACTTTAGTTTGCAAACCGCCATACACTTCTGCAAAAGACATTTTTTGCGGGTTTGCACCAAGCTGCTCAAACTGAGCCACCAGTACATCAGATGCTTGCACGCGGAACTTTAATCCTTTTGCATCCACTGGAACGAGTAGAGGTTTATTGGCTGACATCTGTTTCATACCGTTATGCCAAAACTCCAACCCTTTCACACCACGACGTTTCATTGAATTCTTTAGTTTTTCACCGTCAGCCGAGCTTTGGAAACGGTCAACTGCGTCCACATCCTCAAATAGGAATGGCAGGTCAAAAATACGGAATTTTTTGGTGAATTTTTCAAATTTTGATAATGAAGGCGCCGCTAGCTGCACATCGCCGTTGAGCATGGCTTCCAATACTTTGTCGTCATCGTATAAGGTTGAATTAGGGAAAACTTGTAGGCAAGCCTTACCATTCATCTCCTTATTAACACGCTCTTCAAGCAGCGAAGCCGCAATGCCTTTAGGGTGCTTATCTGTATTCGTGACGTGGCTAAACTTAATGACGATTTCGCCGGGGTCGCAATTTGCGGCCGCATTAAAACTGGTTACAGCAAGAATGGAAGCGGTCAGCAAAGTCAGTGGCTTTAACATTATTATTCTCCTTGATTGAACATATCAGCCCCATCAATGGGTGCTGGTTGTTTTCTATAAGGCAATTAACAAGCCAACATGACACATTTCATTAACAAGCCAGTAACCATAAGGTGTCGCCAACTATTCAGTTAACAACAACCCATAGAATCTTATGATAGAAAGCAAAAATGGGTAGAAAATGACCCAAGGAATATGAATTTTGGGTGAGAAATGACACCCAGCTAAATCCATCAAAGGGCGGCGATGAGAATGACAAAAAAATGTGAAACAGGAAGGAAGCGCACCCTCCGCCCAAACAGCAAGCCTAGTTTGGGCACTCCCCCCGAGCTCTTTATCGGAGAGCGCGCTAATTGGTTAGAACCGACAGATTATGTTAGTAGCACACAGAAAGTGGTGTGCTACAAGAAGAGGGTGAGCAGGCAGGCTAAAAAACCTACCCACTCTGGGGGTTAGGGCTACATCGCAGCTTTCACCGCTTTCGCTAGTTTTTGTGCTGCTTGTTTTGGATCCGCTTTCGGATCATTGAAGAAGTTCGTTACGACATCAAAAATCGCGCCTTGGGCATAGCTAGTTGTCGACATACCATGGGCAATACTGGGCACAAGGTTGTTGGACTTAGCCGTCGCTTTAAAGGCCGCCATTGAGTCCAACGCGCACTGGTCAAATTTTGACATATTCATATCTGTGCGTACCGGGATCGAGCCTTTGTTGAGGTTAAATACCTCTTGGAATTGAGGATCTAATATCGTAGCGGCTAACGCTTTTTGCGCCTGCTTATTGTCTGCATCAGTTAGCTCAAAAAAGACAAAACTATCGACATTATGGATAAATTGATCGGCCGTACCTGGCGCGGCCACGCACAGGTAATCTTTACCCGCAACTTTGCCCGCTGCGGTAAACTCCCCTTTTGCCCAGTCGCCCATGATCTGCATCGCCGCTTCACCATTTATCACCATTGAAGTCGCAACGTTCCAATCACGGCCTGGAGAGTTAACATCAATGTAGTCATGAACTTTTTTAAACTGGCTGAACACGTCAACCATTTTGTCGCCCGCGAGCACAGCCATATCGAGCTCAACAAACGCTTTCACGTAATCTTGTGAGCCAAGAACGCTCAACGCCACCGTTTCAAAAACCGTCGCGTCTTGCCAAGGTTGGCCACCGTGCGCCAGTGGCACATAACCCGCGGCTTTGATCTTATCGCCCGCAACAAAAAACTCGTCTAACGTGGTTGGCACTTTAGCACCCACTTTAGCCAGTACCGCAGGGTTAACCCACAACCAGTTGACGCGATGCACGTTAACTGGCACGGCCACATACTGGCCATTCCACTTCATGACATTGGTGATCATCGGTGGTACGACTTCATCCCAACCCCCCTGTTTGGCTACGTCATTAAGGTTCGTGAGAAAACCAAGCCCCGCCCATTCTTGAATATCGTGTCCTTTAATTTGAGCCGCCGACGGTGGGTTACCCGACACCGCGCGCGTTTTCAATACCGTCATGGCACTTTCACCACCACCACCTGCGACAGCGAAATCTTTCCAACTATGGCCTTGCTGCTCCAACATTTCGGTGAGCACTGCTATCGACTTGGCTTCACCACCGGAAGTCCACCAATGGAGTACTTCCACTTCACCAGCGTGAGTCGAAGGGATGAAAGAGACAGAGAGGAAAGATAAAGCAAGCAGAGTGTTATGAAATTTCATCATCATCTTCCTTGGTTTTGATTCGGCAAACCTGATTCGCAAACTTTTATTAACCATTAAAGTGCTGATCGTTTACCTACTAGTCTAATCAAAGAAAATTTTTTTCGTTGAAACAAACCGTAATTTTAACGTAACGAAAGCGTTACACTACACCGCTAACGTAGGTGGGATAAAGACTTGTGCTTCCAGACCACCATGAGCTGGATTGCGTAAAATGAGATCTCCGCCGTGTCCATGTAAAATACTTCGGCATATTCCAAGGCCAAGACCGTGGCCTTGGTCATCATCGGCAAGGCGAAAATAGGGCTCAAAGACAGCTTCTAATTTATCTATCGGGATCCCCGGGCCTTGGTCTTGAATGGTGATAACCACCCACTCTGGATTTTCTTCCAACTTCACCCACACTTGCTGACCATACTTCACGCCATTGCCAATCAAGTTTGTCAATACTCGTTGAATAGCTAGAGGCTTAGCGATTATCGGTTCAAGCTGTGTAGGCGTAAAATGGACCACTTGGCGAGTTAAGTTGTACCCTTCAACAATCGTCTGAATCATCTCATTGAGATCAATACTGCTGTTATTTTCGTGTAAATCGGTATCTCGCACGCACTGCAATGCCCCTTTAACCATCATCTCTAGCTCATCGAGATCGCGGTTAAATTTTTCGCGCTTAACATCGCTTTCGAGCAATTCAGCCCTTAGGCGTAAGCGGGTGATGGGTGTTTTTAAATCATGAGAGATGGCAGAAAACAGATGCTCTCTATCGGCCACGTAACGTCGAATTCGTTGCTGCATACGATTGAATGCGCGGGTCGCCGTGATCAATTCTGTCGCCCCCTCTTCACGCAAGGGACGCTGGGCAATATCCATACTCATCTCATTCGCCGCTTTGGCTAAATTTCTCAGTGGCCGAACTTGGCGGCGCATAAGCAAGTAGGTCAACGCTAACAAAATGGTGGTGGAAAAAAAGAGAAATAAGATCTGCTCTTTTCTTAGTAGAGTGTCATCCAATTTCACGTATGGAGCGGGAAGTAGCGCCGCCACGTAAACCCATTCATGGCTTGATAGTTCGATTTGCACCACCAGCACTGGCGGGTTTAGCGGTTCAAGTGTGAGTGTATGGTAGGCCCAGGACTTGGGTAAGTCGCTGAGAAAAATATCGTTTTTTAGTAACCGCAAATATTCTGGTTTGGTAAATTCAACTTGAATACTCTCAACGTTATTGAGCTTTTGTTGCAACACTTCCCTCACCGCGTCGACTGAAGCTCGCTTGAGCGGCGTATCGATAATCGGCTCCACAGTCAATGGCTCTTTATTGAATGAGACAAAAAAACGGGTTCCCCCCATATTGCGAATTTGATCCAGCACGATATGCCGATACTTGACGGGTAGTGATTGAAAAAAGGTCACGGTGGAAGCAAACATACCAGCCATGCTAGAAGAAACGGAACTGATCCCTTCCAACTCTTTTTGTTTAGATTGACTGTACCAAATCGCCGTTGCAATGCCCTGCGCTATCACCACCGCCAACAAAGTCAGCAGCAGTGTTCGTGAGACAAGAGAGTTGGGTTTTAAGCGTGAAAAGAGACGTCTTAGCGTCATTTTTAATGGCCGTAACTGACCGGAACGGCCAGAATATAGCCGTTGCCACGCATAGTTTTAATGTAGTGAGGGTATTTTGCACTATCACCCAATCGCTGACGTAAACGGCTAAGTTGCACGTCGATACCTCGCTCAAAAGGGAGCGCTTCACGTCCACGAGTAGCAAATGAGATGGTATCGCGATCAAGCACTTCCTTAGGCCGGGTTAAAAACAGCATCAGTAGTGCAAAATCACTGCCCGACAAGTCATGCTCATCGGCACGCTCTAGATGTGTAATTCGGTGTGACAAGGTATCGAGTTGCCAATCACCAAACGTAATTTGTTTGGGCAACGCATCGGTTATTTTTTCATCATTGACTTGTACCCGGCGCAGCAAAGCCTTGATGCGCGCCATTAACTGACGAGGGTTAAAAGGTTTCGCCACATAATCATCCGCACCAATTTCTAAACCAATGATTTGGTCAGTTTCATCAGAAACCGCGGTCAACATAATAATAGGAACGTTCGAATGACGACGGATTTTTTGGCATAAAGTAAAACCATCGTCTCCGGGCATCATCACATCCAACAAAATAAGATCGGGATAACTGTTACGTTCCAAATAGGCTAATAGCTCGATGCCATCCGCGGTGGTGACGATATCAAAACCAGACTTCGTCAAGTACTCATCTAATAATTGCCGAATCTCTTCGTCATCATCCACGACTAGAATGCGCGTTCTTGCCTGCATGTCCACTATCCATATTTTCAACTGATCGGCCTAGTGTAGCTATAGGTCATTTTTTTGATTATTGATATTTATGTAAAGTTTGAATTCTGTCTAGATAGAGATCACAAAATGCGTTACTTATGAGGAACAACTGATTTCCATTTTTTTCCCCCATTCAGGAGGAAGCTGGGCAAAATGACTCTTTTCCGGCTGCTCGGCATATGGGTTGGCTAACAATTGTGCTAATTGGTGCACTTGTTGGTAATCACCTTGTTCTGCCTTATCGATCGCTTGTTGAGCCAAATAATTACGCAAAATATATTTCGGATTCACTTTTCTCATCTCTGCGCAGCGCTGCTCAATCGAAATCGCGTTCCCCGAACTGTCGATTTCTCGCTCACAACGAGCCAGATACTGTTCAAGCCAAACTTGTGCCGCGCCGCGGTCAATGAAGAGATCCAATACAGGTTGCTCCCCTTCGTGATCCAAATTGGATAATTGCCGGAAAAAACGAGTGTAGTCGGTGTGATTTTTGGTTAATAACTCAAACATTTGCTCAAACAACACCGAATCACCGGGTAGAGAGGTCAGCAACCCCAGTTTACGACGCATTTGCTGGCTAAAATAACGGCCGAGCTGCGCTTCAAACTGAGCGAGAGCCGCTTCCAGATCGCTTCTTTCCACTAACGGTGACAATGCATGTGCTAAAGCGGACAGGTTCCACAACGCCACGCGCGGCTGCTGATCAAACGCGTAGCGGCCTTGATAATCGGAGTGATTGCCAATATAAGTCGGTTCATAATCGTCGAGAAAAGCAAAAGGACCGTAGTCAAAGGTTTGACCGAGGATAGACATGTTGTCGGTATTCATTACGCCATGAGCAAATCCAACCGCTTGCCAATCGGCAATCATCTTAGCGGTGCGATCAACAATGTGACTAAACATGGCCGCATAAGGTTTTTCTTGTGTAAGGCAATCAGGGTAATGCCACTCAATCACTTTATCAGCCAGCTGTTTTTGTTCTGCTAATTGGTTGGTATAGAAAAAATGTTCAAAATGGCCAAAGCGAATATGGCTCTGCGCTACACGTACTAGCAGCGCACCTCGCTCTTGTTTTTCTCGATAAACAGGCGTGTCACTGCTCATCATCGCTAATGCTCTTGTGGTCGCAATCCCAAGACCCGTCATCGCCTCACTACACAAGTATTCGCGAATAGTGGAGCGCAGTACGGCGCGGCCATCCCCCATACGCGAATAAGGCGTAAGCCCTGCACCTTTCAAATGCAGATCATACACTTCACCCGTTTTACTCTCGATTTCGGCCAACAGTAACCCACGGCCATCACCTAAATCAGGGTTATAAATACCAAATTGATGGCCCGCGTATTTCATCGCTAATGGCTTAAATTGCGCGGGAATAACTTGGCCAGACAGGCCGTGCAGTAGCTCATCATTAGGTTGTGCTGGTAAAGACAAATCGCCAGCCAGTGAGGCATTCCAAGCAACCCAACGCACATTGTCTAAAGGCGCTGGGTTCACTTGAGAATAAAAAGCCGAGGGTAATTCACCATAGCGAGTGTGCAGTGTTACTTCATCCCAAATCGACATGCGAAGTCCTCATAATATGGTTTTTGGTTAGACTTTTGCACGTTAGCAAATACTTGAGCTCTAGACTAGGGTATTATTAGGCAAAGTTGTCACCTATTACAGGTCACATTCAAGGTGAAGTCGATGTTATCCATTTTTGATATTTTTAAAATTGGTGTGGGCCCTTCTAGCTCACACACCAATGGGCCAATGATTGCGGGCTATCAATTTAGCCAAATCATTGCTGATTTAACGCAAGTGGCAAGAGTGCAGATTGACCTTTACGGTTCATTATCACTTACAGGACGTGGCCACCACACGGATCGCGCCGTGATATTAGGCCTGCTGGGCAATAAGCCTGACACCATCAAAATCACCAGCGCCAATCAAGCGCTAGCGCATGCTATTGAACACGGCGAGCTTAATTTAGCGGGAAAACAGCTCATTCCATTCCAGCTAAAAACAGACCTCCTCTTCCAAAATACTAATCTTCCCTTGCATGAAAATGGCATGACGATTACCGCTTTGGGAGCGCAAGGAGAAACGTTAGCCTTTGAAACTTACTACTCAGTGGGAGGCGGCTTTGTTGCTACTGCCAAAGAGTTAGAACACGGTAGTGCAAATGCACCCGTGGAGGTCGAATTTCCTTTTACTTCTGCTGATGAATTACTCTTTAAAGCCGAAAAACATGGCTTAAGTTTAGGCAGTCTCGTTTTGCGCAATGAAATAGCGTTTCATGATCTTGAAACGATTAACCACAAAGCCGATCAAATTTGGAAAGTGATGTCACTCTGTATGCAGCGCGGCTTTGAAACGGAAGGCATTCTCGAAGGTGGATTGCATGTCACGCGCCGCGCACCAGCACTGCTCAAAAAGCTGGAAGCTAACGCGGCGATTGAGAGTGACCCAATGGAGATCATGGACTGGATTAACCTGTTTGCTTTCGCGGTCAGTGAAGAAAATGCAGCGGGAGGGCAAGTGGTCACCTCGCCAACCAATGGCGCGGCAGGAGTGATACCCGCCGTATTAATGTATTACCACCGCTTTATCCGAGAGCTTGACACTAAGCAGTTGAAAGATTTTCTCGCCGTGGCTGGCGCTATTGGTATTTTGTACAAAACCAATGCTTCTATTTCGGGGGCCGAAGTAGGCTGTCAAGGGGAGATTGGAGTCTCTTCCTCAATGGCAGCGGCAGGGTTGACCGCGCTAAGAGGTGGCAGCAACGAACAAATTTGCATGGCGGCTGAAATTGCCATGGAGCATTCATTGGGTATGACATGCGACCCAATGGGTGGCTTAGTTCAAGTCCCTTGTATCGAACGCAATGCAATGGGAGCCGTGAAAGCGATTAACGCTTCACGCATGGCCCTAAAACGGACCAGCAAATGCTTAATTTCTCTAGATAAAGTGATTGAGACCATGTACCAGACGGGGAAAGATATGAATCGGAAATATCGAGAAACCTCGTTAGGCGGCTTAGCGTTAATCCACCTATCACCACCTTGTGAATAGTAATACCGTTCAATCCTCATCAAGCCCTGTGTGAATACAGGGCTTGTTTAAGCGGTAAATTCAGGAATGCGTAACTCTTGGTTCTGGGTAATCGCTTCTCGCTGCACAATCCACTGAAAGCTGAGCGACAACACACAAATCTCAACCGCACAAACCACTAACCAGACGAGTGACAATAGTAATGTCAATGGCAGAAAATGCAGATTAAACAAGGGCTGTAGTAGTGCGTTGATAAGCATGGGGATCACACCTATCAGCACAAATAGTGCTTTGGCGTGGGGCTTTGACATTTGCCACGCGACACTCAAACCTCTAGGTTGATGATCTAGTGCTGTTGCTGGCAAAACTAATGACCAGCGGGAGATAAACCAGCCAATAGGCAGCATTGCGGCATAGGTACAAAGCTGGATTAACCACATTGGCATAGTCACTATATTTGCCAGCGAGCCAATGATAAACATGGGTATGATTAGAATGGCAAACAGCATAGCGCCTAACGCGGCCCACCATCCAATAAAGCGCAATTCACGCGAACTTAAGTAAAAAATCGTGCTCAAACGGCAAGATTTTTCACCCAACAGAACCAAACGATGCAAGCGCACTGTCGCCATCGCCGCCGTTACCGTATAAAGCACATAAACAATGACATTCGTTAATGTGAACAACTGTTGTGGATCATCAAAATCAACAACACCAATCGTGAAATAGAGATTCACCACCAAAAAAGGTGAAGATTGCAGCATGAGAGTCAGCCAATTTTTTTGGACTAATTTTAACGCACTCACCACAGTATACTGGATCGGTAGCTGCTGATATTCCATGAATCTATTCCCTGACAAATAAGTAAGGTTAATATATCGAAAATAGATCCCACTTGTTCTAAAAGCTCTGTGATGCCAATCCAACTCCCTGCACTCATTGATAACAATCTTATTGGTATCTCAGAATAGCGACTCGGCAACGAGGTGCTATTCTGAATAAAGAGACAATCGCTGACACTGAGGTATCTCACCGCATTTGAAGAGTTCATGCTAGAATGCGCCGAATTTGCGATGAGTTGCACTCAAAGTATTAGGGCGTAGCGCCTTACGATGAGAAAGCCATCGCTTGCTAACTGTTTTGACTTTTTAACTCTGAGAGCCCGCATGCCATTTTCCAACCTAGGATTGAGCGATCCAATCTTAAAAGCCGTTCACGAACTCGGCTATTCTGCCCCAACACCGATTCAAGAACAGGCAATCCCTGCCATTTTGACGGGTAAAAATGTCATTGCGGCAGCGCAAACCGGCACGGGTAAAACCGCTAGCTTTGTACTGCCCATTTTGCAGATGCTTAGTCAAGGAACAACTCAGCGCGCCAAACGTGTTCGTGCATTAATTTTAGCGCCCACGCGCGAACTGGCTCTGCAAGTGGAAGAGAACGTCACTCAATACGCCAAGTATCTGCCCTTAACCTGCCTTGCGATGTACGGCGGTGTCGATTCGCAAAAACAAAAACAACGCTTGATTGAAGGGGTGGATATTTTGATCGCCACGCCGGGGCGCTTGCTTGATATGTATGGCCAACGCGCCGTTCATTTTGATGAGCTTGAAGTGTTGGTGATGGATGAAGCTGACCGCATGCTCGACATGGGTTTCATTGAAGACATCAATAAAATTGTTGATCGCCTACCACTAAACCGTCAGAACTTGCTGTTTTCGGCGACCCTTTCTCGCCCAGTGCGCGAGTTGGCCAAATCAGCCATTAATGATCCGATTGAAATTGATGTCGCTGGTTACAACCGCACGCCAAATCAAATTGAGCAGTGGATTATCACTGTCGATAAAGATCAAAAATCTGCACTACTGAGCCATTTGATTACTGAAAACCAATGGCAACAGGCGATGATTTTCATCGAAACCAAACACGGTGCGGCAAAGCTGGCGAGCCAACTGGAAAAGCGTGGCATTGCGGCAGAGGCGTTTCACAGTGGCCGTAGCCAAGAAGTTCGTGAAAAATTATTAGCCGATTTCAAAGCAGGTAAACTGCAATTTTTGATTGCAACGGGCGTTGCCGCGCGCGGTATTGATATTGATAACTTAGAAAGAGTGGTGAATTACGACTTGCCTTATCCTGCGGAGAACTACATTCACCGTATTGGACGAACCGGTCGTGCTGGTGCAACCGGTGAAGCAATTTCTCTCGTATCACGCGATGATTTTAAAAACTTGTGCATGATTGAAAGCCGCTTAGGACATTTGCTTGTGCGTAAAGAAATTGAAGGTTTCACACCGAAAAAAGACGTGCCTATTTCCATTTTAAATTACCACTTGAAAAAGCGTGATAACGAGCACTCAAGTGTACCGCGTCGTAGCCCTCGCCCTAAACAAGAAAAACGCTCATAAGCATAATGCTTCTTTACAAATCCCACCGCCCGGTGGGATTTTGTTGACTAAACCATTCCCGCATCACACTTTTACGCCTTCTTTCTCTCTACGCCCCAAAATCACGACTCAAGGATGATTCTGTCTTCATCAACTTCTATTAGCCTGCAACTCATCTCCTATTTCTCGCATCCCATCATCGCTTAGGTTGACACGTTATGGCTTACAACAAATACACTATCTATCAAGTTTTCACGCGCTTATTCGGTAATACAAACCGTTGCAACACACCTTGGGCAACGAAAGAACAAAATGGCGTCGGTAAATTAAGTGACTTCACTGACGATGCACTCAATGCAATTAATCAACTTGGGATCACTCATATTTGGTATACCGGTGTCTTACATCACGCACTGGTGGGTGATTACCGTGCATGGGGAATAGAGAATGATCACCCAAGTGTTGTCAAAGGTAGAGCGGGCTCGCCTTACGCCATTAAAGACTACTATTCGATAAACCCTGATTTAGCCGACGACCCAGCTCAGCGTAATCACGAATTTGAAGCCTTGATTAAGCGTACACACCAAGCGGGCATGAAAGTCATCATCGACATTGTCCCTAACCACGTGGCGCGCCAATATCAAGGGCTCAATAACCCTGTCGGAGTCAATGATTTTGGTGAAAATGATGATACCAGTATGCAATACGCCAGGGACAATAACTTCTATTACCTACCCGACACCCCCTTTAAACTGCCAGATATGCACACCTCATTACTACCGTTGGGCGGTGAATGCCACCCAGATTTAGCCACCCCGTTTTACGAACACCCAGCAAAATGGACAGGCAATGGATCTCGTTTAGCCAAGCCGAACATCGATGATTGGTATGAAACCGTCAAAATAAACTACGGCATCAAACCTGATGGAAGCAAAGATTTTGCCGAACTTCCGCAGCAATACCGTTTTCTATCTCACTTTGAACACGCCGTTTTCTGGCAAGACAAAAGTGTCCCGGATTCATGGCGTAAATTTCGGGATATCGCCCTTTATTGGATCGATAAAGGCGTGGATGGCTTTCGTTATGATATGGCCGAAATGGTACCGATTGAATTTTGGAGCTATCTCAACTCGGCAATTAAACTACACAACCCCGATGCTTTTTTAATGGCAGAGGTGTATCAGCCAGATTTATACCGCGATTATATCCAGCTCGGCAAAATGGACTATCTGTACGACAAAGTTGACCTTTACGATTGTCTCAAAGCCATCATACAAGGACACGGTTCAACTAAAGAGATTGGGCGTATTGAATATCAACTGCGCGACATTGAGCATCACATGCTGCATTTCTTGGAAAACCATGACGAGCAGAGAATTGCCTCGCCTGAATTTGCAGGGGAAGCACATAAAGCACGCCCAGCCATGTTGATTTCAGCCTGTTTATCCAGCTCACCGACCTTGCTTTATTTTGGGCAAGAAGTGGGCGAACCGGGAGCGGAACATGCCGGCTTTGGCCAGCCTTCTCGCACCTCTATTTTTGACTATATCGGTGTTCCACAACACCAAAAATGGATGAATAACGGCGCATTTGATGGTGGCCAATTAAACGAGAGCGAGAAGCAGCTGCGCCATTTCTACTCAACATTACTGAATTTAGTCAAACAGAGCCCCGCACTGACCGGTGAATATCATGATCTGTACGCCGCCAATGTTGAACACTTCTCCGACCAACAAGATTACTTATTTGCCTTTGCTCGCTCTAACCCGTCACAAAAGCTGATCATCGCGGCGAACTTCAGTGCCACAAGTGGCAAAACCGTAAAACTGCATTTACCTAAAGCATTGACCACTTATTGGCAGTTAACCTGTGGTGAGCACACTCTATTCGACCCGCTAAATCAACAAACGCTGACGCTCTTCGTCAACGAACAAGAGAGCTATGTGATGATCGACTTCACCCCACTTTCGACCCATTTCATGGTTCTCAATAATATTTAAACCTCAAAGAGAGTCATTGGTCTTATTTCAATACAACAAGCCAGCATCTTCATCGTGCTGGCTTGTTTTGCTAAACGCTATAAGGTTAAGGCTTGCTTTAAGTGACTTTCATTAACACGGGTTCTTGATCAGATTCCCGCTCATGCTGATTGGGCAAAATACCTAAAGTATGTAAAAAGGTTTTGAGCATGATGGCGTAAATGAACATCATAGGAAGGCCTGCGACCACACAAAGCGACTTAATGGTTTCAATCCCTCCCCCAGCCAAAAATACACTTAAACTGATCAGCCCAATCGCACAGGCCCAAAGTAATTTTACTCGGTTATCGGGATCACCATTCAAAGCCAATTCATTGGTGGTGAGCATCGCCGTCGCAACACTCGCACTGGACATAGTGGTCAGCATCAATAAAAACTGAATGAGCAAAAATAGCCCAAGCACCCCATTTCCCCCAGGCAAGGTTTTTATCAATGAAACCACTGCGTAGGTTAAGCCACCTTCCGCCATCCAGCCCTGAACGGGTAAACCGCCCAACATTTGAGCCCACACCGCATAGCCACCAAAAATGGAGATAAAAAATGCGCAGCCCAAAGCGCCCATCGAGATGGTGTACAAAACTACTTCACGAATCGTTCGTCCACGAGAAATTCGCGTGATGAATAGGCCCATCATAATCAAGTACGCATAATACCAAAACCAATAGTACTGAGTCCAGCCTTGTGCAAAACCACTTTGCTGAACAGGGTCTGTCCACAATGACATTCTAAAGAAATTATCCAACATCACGCCCAATGAGTCAGTGAAACTATTAAGAATGAAAGAAGGTTGAGTCGCCAATAATACAAACAGGGCAAACAACACCGCCATGCTGACTGTCCAGTTAGAAATCGCGTTGATGCCTTGGTTAAAACCAACCCCCATCACAGCCACTAACGCAGCCACAAAAAGCACAATGATTGCGCCTTGTAAGCCAAGGCTATTCTCAATCTGTAACAGCTCTGCCACACCGGTGCTGACCAAGGTCACAGTTAAGGCCAGCGAGCTAGCAAACGCGGCCAACGTACCAAAAATCGACAATAGATCGATACTTTTTGCCACCAAAGGATGGTCACCCACTACCGAAGAACACAAACTGGAAACTTTTAACGTGCGCTTTTTTTGTACATAAAATGCGTAAGCAAACGGAATCGCTGGAAAGCAGTAAATCGCCCAGCCTGTAATGCCCCAATGAAAAATAGAGTAGGTAACGGCCCATGCCGCAGCAGGATAACTATTGGGCTCAGCAAATAACGGCGGCGATTGTAAGTAATACATCGGTTCACCTATCGCCCAGTAAATGAGTGACGCCCCGACGCCAGCGGTAAAAATCATCCCGCCGTAAGAAAAATTACTGTATTCGGTTTTTTCTTCACCTAAACGAATACGGCCGTATTTCGAACACGCCAGCCACAGTAAAAAAACCACTAACGCCAAACTTGCCATCTGTACTAACCAGCCAAACCAGTGGCTCACCCAGCCCATAGCTTGCGCCGCCATCGCTTGAGAGGTGGCTGGATAAAGCGCAGATACCGTTAACAAAACAAGCACTAACGCAATCGCAGGAAAAGCCAATCCATAATTAAGATTTTTCAAAACTGCGCCTCCATTCATAAAGTGCTTGAATATGGCGAGGGGTGATGCCACAACATCCGCCGATCACGGTTGCACCGAGGGCATACCACTGCTTGGCAAATGCGAGATAATCTTCTGCACTAAACTCACGCATGGCTTGTACGGTTTCGTTGGCAGCGTGATCCGATTTAATCGGCGTAAAACTGTTTGCATAAACGCCGATTTCAATCTTTTGCGCTCGGCCTTCCAACACGGTTTTCGCCTGTTGAATGGCATCAGCCATCACCTCAGGTATTGAGCAGTTAAAGAAAATGCCCGCCCCACCCGCAGAGCAGATTTGTTCTGCCGCTTCAGAGACCGACTGCCCAGAACGCAATTGTGCGATATTAGTGTCATCTTTCAGAGTCAGTGCGTAATAGCAAGGCTTGGTTGATGAGGCAAACACCGATTGAATCATGCTCAACTCTTCTAAACTGGCAATCGTCTCCGCCAACCAGACGTCCACATAAGGATCTTGTGCTTGATACAAAGTGAGTGAAATCGCTCGCGCGACTTCGGCTTGAAAGAGATCAGGCCGATAGCTTCCCATCGCCGGTGGCATAGAACCCGCCACTAAAATCGGACGTTCTGACTGTTGTGCTACTTCCGCAGCAATCTGCGCGGCTAAGCTCGCTAACCTTGCACCATCGGTTTGATATAGTGACTCGCCCAAGTGAAAAGGGACACACGCATAGCTATTCACCGTGATGATGTCGGCACCGCTATCAATAAATCCTTGGTGAGCTAAACGAACATGTTGTGGAGATTCAATCAGCGCTTGCGCGCTCCAAAGTGGCTGAGAAAAAGGGGCGCCAATTCTTTTTAATTCACGCCCCATACCACCATCAAGAAGAGTTAATTTGCTCATAATATCGTATCCATAATGCTTTATTGGTCAGTGCCATTGAAACATTCTGTGAGCAAAATCATAGTGAATAACATTGAAGTGCAATATGAATTTTATTCAAGTAAGTAACTTGATTTATCTATTCTTTTTCGCAAGGCCACTATCTGTTATTCATGCTGTCATTCGTAAAAAACATTGGGCTTGGTCATTTCACAAACCATCCTTAACGCATCATAAACAACTCTTCATGGAACTGAGTTTCAACGTCTACATGGTAAGGCTTCAACGCCTGTTTTAAAGTCCGTGAAAAGGCAACAGGGCCACAAAAGAAAAACTCAAAACCGCTTAAATCACCACACTGGCGAGCAATAGTCTCGGCAGACAAATGCGGCGCAATGCTTGAATCAATCACGGTGAGGGAGACACCTGCACGCAATGCTTTCTGCTTAAGCTCATCACACAGGGCTTGCTCTGCATGGTGGCAGCAGAAAAACAGATAAGTAGCCGGATGCGCTTTTACCGTGTGTAAATAATCTAACCCAGCCATAAATGGAGCGATGCCGACACCGCCACCAATCCAGACTTGTGGCCTATCACTATAAAACTCAAATCGTCCATATGGACCTTCGACCTCAATCGGCTCACCCACGGTAATTCTCTTATAAAGGCCTGTGGTAAAATCGCCGAGCTCTTTGATCAAAAATCGCAGCTCATTAGCCTCGTTGTACGAAGCAATAGTAAACGGATGTGGCTCTTCGCCAACAAAAGTCAAATAGGCAAACTGCCCTGCTTTATGCCCGGGCCAAGGTTTCTCCATCTTAACTCTTAACTCTTAACTCTAACGTTTGGCTCGCTGCGCAGTAGTGGCATGCGCTAATCTTCGCTGAATAACGTGCATTTCGGCCCACAAATCCAAACAAACTGTAGGTTGCTGCCGCGGAGCCAAGCGCAATAAACATCAACACTAACCAATAAATCGGCCAGCCCCAATACGCCTTTTTCAACAATAATACCGAATGCCCAGCCAGCAAAAGGTACACCACCGCCATCAAACGGTGCGATAAGCGAAACGGTTTGTATTTAATGGTTAGCCACAGTGATACACCCACCAGCAGTAATAATGAGTAGAACCCCCATTCGCCAATGGCTAACCCAATCGGGCGCATCTCTTTTACCCAAAGCGCAAAACCCGACAAGTTCCCCTGTGGACCAGAGCCATTGAGCCGATTAGGTTTAGTCAGGAGCTCAAGTGCAATCATCCATTTCGGTATCTGGTAACAAAGCCAGTGAAATAAACCAAGCAACGTGGCCGAAATACCCAGCCATTTGTGTATCCGATAGCCTTTATCGATTCCTTGTGTCCACTGTTCAACAAGGGGCAAACGAAGCGCCAGCACCATAGCCAATGACATCGCCACAATGGACAAAATGCCTGACCACTGAATAAAAGCCGATCGCCACTTGAAGAGGTTTTCAGACACCAAAAGCGTTGGCTCGGCTTGCATCCATAATACCGAGACAACCACCATCACAATCAATACCGTTTTGCTTACTCTGCTCATCACAATAACCACTTAAATAGAAAGGTTATCTAAGAGTAACAAGCACAACGTAAAGTAGATGAAGTAACAAGTAAATCTGTGTAAAGACGGCAATCCAAGCTCTTTAAGCGCTATATCCTTTTTATTGAACGCAGAAAAATCTGACCAATCAAACAACGCTGATCTTCCGCACGATAATCTTAGGGAGGGTCACTGAATTCTGTTAGAATGCGGCCCCTTCAACTAGCGTGTTAAGAGATGATCATTCGTGATGCCACGTTGTTTGAATAAAAAACCAACGAAAACCATACACCACTGCTGGCCTCGGTTAGTGAACTACTTAGGAACTCGTTATGATGACTGAAGAAGAAAGAATTGAATTACAAAGAAATAACCCATTACACGGTCTTAAGTTAGAAACATTACTGCAAGAACTAGTGGATTTTTACGGTTGGGATATTCTCGATACGGCAATGCGTTTTAACTGCTTCCATACCAACCCATCGGTTGCCAGCAGCGTGAAATATCTCAATAAAACCGATTGGGCGAGAGAGAAAGTAGAAAACTTCTACCTATATCGCTTTAAACGTATGCCACGCGCTTCAGCTGAAGAATATGATCTGCCACCGCGCGCGCGCACTTTCCCACATGGCCTCAAACCTAAAGAGCCAATGGAGCTGACGGTTGATTCCATTTTAAACTCACAGGCTAAAGCGGCTTCTGCCCATAAAGAGCGTTCCGCACGTAACCGTTCGTTTCGTCGTTAAAGAACGATAAGTCAGTGATCGGCTCACGACACAACAAATCGGTTGAGCACAAAATGAATGTTGGTGTAAGAGAGAACCTTGCACCAACATTTTCCATCACAACATTTCAGCGTGAACCTTAATTATAAATAGGTTGCCATAAGCAGACTTTCTGCTGCTTACGTTGGTCATACAGCCATGTATATTGGCAATGATTATCGTAACTATATCGCCCAGTCTGAACCTTATATGGCCCAAAACTCACACCTTGTAAAGATTGAAAACGCCCTTGATAAAGCAATGAGAAGTGCAAGTGAGGGCCGGTGGGCGATCCACCTTCACACAAAGCAATGGAGCGCTGGTTAGCATAAACACCCAACTTACTGTCTTTCGTCACCCACTGATTATTCGCGACTTGGATTCCGTCCATATGGTAATAGTTCGTCGCCCAACCGTTTGGATGCGTCACGCGCAGTTGGCACCGAGACATCACCGACACGTAGCCATCATGCGCGGCCGTTACACTGTAAGTTGGCGCGCCCCAAGCTGGCCAATCGTAAGAAACGTCGATTGAAGAAAGCGGAAAGCCTGAACCACTGTGCGCATGCGTACCGTTAGGTATCCACTGATACCCTTTGCGCCATGGCCACTGCATAAACCCCTCACTAGGCGAAGCAATGAGGTTTCCCATACGCATAGGAGCTGGTGTGTTTTGTGGTTCGCTGAAAGCACCAAACCAAAGCTCATATTGCGATTTCCATAATGCCCAATCATCCACCCGATTCAATTGCTGCATGACCGCTAACGTCGCAGCATTGTATTGAAGAGCCGATGAACTTTCTTGATAGTGATAGAAACGCTGAGACAGTTGATTCGCAATATCTTTGATCTGCCGCTGTCTATCGTCCAAGCTTTGCTCCGAAGCACTCTCTTGTTCTAATAACGCTAAAGTGGTCAATAACACTCGAGGATCAACCCCCGTTGCCCCAGCCCAATGGCTAACTGACTCGACAAGCTCAAGCCAATGTGGCTGATGGGTACCAATAAAATCTTCAATATTGAAAGGACGTTGATGAGGTCGAAAAACAAACTCATCATCGCTAATCAGAGAAAATGGCAGTTGACTCTCTGCAAGCTGCGCTTCGTTAAGCCGTGGAGTATCGACATCAGGATACAACTGATGGCTTACCACCATTGGGCTAAAACAGATAAACCATGTCACTAAAGAAGATTTGGTTAGATTCATTACGCACCCTTCATATGAATTAAATTTCACATAGAGTGTGGCACAAAATATTCGTGGGATAGCTAAGAAGGTGCGTTTTGCGAGGCCAGTAGGAGCAAGATGTAATAAGATGAAAGCGATGAAATTATCAACACTCTGCACAAAAGTACCATCGGAGTAAAAAACCGAACGGATGAACATGAAAAACAAAAACCCCGACAACTTTTTGAGTTATCGGGGCTTTCTTGAATAAATGGCGCGCCCTGTAGGATTCGAACCTACGACCACATCCTTAGAAGGGACGTGCTCTATCCAGCTGAGCTAAGGGCGCGCTACAGGGACAGGATTATACGAGTTGAACTCCGTAAATCAATCGCTTTCTCTAACATTCTGTTTCAAATGCCTAAAAAACTGCCATTCGCTAACCATGTGACGAAAAACAGAACAAAGCAAACGTTTGCTTATGGATGTTACTTTAAATATCTGCGACAATGCGCCCAAAAATATTTGCGACCAATGTGTAAGGAAAGCCATGACTGCTCAAAATATTGATGGGACACTCATCTCCCAGACGGTTCGCTCTGAAGTAGCGGCGCGGGTAAAAGCTCGCACTCAAGTGGGCCTTCGCGCTCCGGGGCTGGCGGTGGTACTGGTGGGAGAAGATCCTGCGTCACAAGTGTATGTCGGCAGCAAACGTCGTGCTTGTGAAGAGGTGGGTTTTGTTTCTAAATCCTATGATCTTCCAGCAACTGCAGGTGAAGAGGAGCTACTGGCGTTAATCGATAAGCTCAATGCCGACCCTGAAATTGACGGCATTTTAGTGCAACTGCCCTTACCTGCTGGGATTGACACAACCCATGTGCTTGAACGCATTTTTCCTGAAAAAGATGTCGATGGTTTTCACCCTTACAATGTGGGCCGTTTAGCCCAACGCATTCCTAAACTGCGCTCTTGCACGCCCAAAGGGATCATCACTTTGCTTGAGCGCTATAACGTTCAACTGCGTGGTAAGCATGCAGTGATTGTGGGCGCATCCAATATTGTCGGCCGACCAATGACGTTAGAGCTGCTACTGGCTGGTTGCACCACAACCACATGCCATCGCTTCACTAAAGATTTAGAGCACCATGTTCGCCAAGCTGATTTGTTGGTGGTGGCCGTTGGTAAACCCAATTTTATTCCCGGTGCATGGATTAAAGAAGGTGCCGTGGTGATTGATGTGGGCATCAACCGCTTGGAGTCAGGCAAACTGATTGGCGATGTCGAGTACGATGTAGCGCGCACCAAAGCAAGCTTGATCACCCCTGTTCCGGGTGGTGTCGGGCCAATGACGGTTGCCAGTTTGATTGAAAACACCCTGTTGGCGTGCGAACAATTTCACCCCAATAACTGATCTTGTTATTGATTATTGCTAGTAGTTATTGATAGCTATGATCAGCGAGCCAAAAAGAACCCCAGCACTGCGCTGGGGTTCTTGCGTTATAAACCAACTTAGCCTTTATTGGGCATTATTCATTTGCGTCAGTTTGTTGCCTATTGGCCTAGAGAAATTGTAGCCGTCGTGTTCGTCCCAGTTAATAGACCATGTCATCACACCACCGTAGTTAGGGTAGTTGAAACTCGGTTTCACCGTCGCGCAAGAGGTTCCCTTGGTTAAGCAGTCCAACGCATCAAGAATGTTTTGCGTGGGCGCTTGCCCAGAGTTGGCAGAGCTCGGGCCAGAAGGCAAACCGATTGCAACTTGATCGTCACGCAGTGGTTCAAAGCGTGAACCATCGGCCAAATCAAACCCTTCTAACAGCATTTTTGATTGAGCGACCATCATATCCACCGAACCTTCAGGAGCTGCACCCGGTAGATAAGGGTTTGGTAACCCACCGTTGTTATAAAGCTGAACATGAAGTAGATCGAGTGTGTCACGAACCTCATTGATGATAGGAATATACGCACCCCAAATGCCGCTATAAGCCACCATTCCTCCTTGAACATAAGGGTGTTCTGGTGCCATGGTCAGGTACATATCACCGCCGATGTTGGCTTCAATTTGCTTTAATGCCCGGCCCAAGCGCGCTTGAATTTGCGAGCCATGCATTAAGTTAGAACCACTTTCTAAATCAACATCCAAGCCATCAAAACCCCACTCTTTGATCAACGCCGTCAAACTATCAACAAAGTGCGCTTCATCACTGTCAGTATTGAGCGTAATGTTGCCTTCCGCGCCACCAAGTGACAAAACAAAAACTTTGCCTTTGGCTTGCAAAGCCGCCATATCTTGCTTGAACTGGGTAGCATCTAAAGCGGGACAGCTACTATGCGCATCGCCTGCGAAAAGATTGAAATGCACGGTTCCATTACTGTTGCGGTCATTATCGGCAAATGCAATATCGATCACATCCCACGCATCAGACATATCAGCGAGACGCATTGGGCAGCCAGCAGCATTGACAAAATTATGCCAGTAACCGATCAATTTGTGCTTTTTCTGTGTCTGTTCAACCACCTTCACGGCAGCTGCGTCTGACAATACACTACTGCCTGCATCATAAGCTTGCGCAGCCACTGTGTATTCGCCGATAGCCGTAGGTGTCCAAGTGTAGGCATAAGGCGCACTGGTATCAGTTGCGACCACCGCTCCATTCACTAAGAAATTGACTTTAGAAACAGCACCAGTGAGTGACGTCGCATTGGCAGCAATATTGACTGGTTTACCCAAACCGACGGTTTGCCCTGACGTTGGCGATGTTAACGACACCACTAACGCTTGATCGCTCACTGAAACGTTAATCTGACTTTCAGCGCTATTATTGTCATTATCGGTTGCGATGGCTTTGAGTGTGGTACTTCCGACCTTGCTCGCAACCCACTCAACCGAGTAAGGCGCTTGGTTTACTACGCCAAGGCTCGTGCCATCAACAAGAAATTCCACTTGTATTACACTGCCATCGGCATCATTAGCTTGTGCGCTGAGCAGGATGGTAGAACCAGCCAGAATCACTTCATTATCAACAGGGCTTGTCAATGAAACGGTAGGTGGCGTGGCACACGCGCCCATTCCGGTCCACGCTTCTTGCCAATAACTTCCTTTGCCCGGCTCATAGGCCCACGCTGAGCTGGAAGAGCACCAACCTGCGATATCACAACGGAACTTTTGATTATTGTTTTGCACCAGTTCGCCTGCAGCGTAACTGCTACCCGCCACATAGGTTGCTAAACCTGCACAACCACCACTTGAGCCTCCAGATACAACCAAGGCGACCTCTTGGCTATGAGTCGTTTGGTTATCATTATCCGTCGCTTTGGCTTTAAAGGTGTGAGAGCCTGAGACAGCAGTCCAATCGTGGGCATAAGGTTCTGAAGTATCTGAAGCGACGAGTTGTCCATCCACATAAAAATCAACTTGCGTGACGGTTCCATCCGAATCGGTGGCATTAGCGCTTAGCGTCAATGAGTCACCAGCCGCTAGCTGCTCAGCACCTGTTGGGCTGGTTAAGGAGATGGAAGGAGGCACTAAACCACCAACAGGCGTAACCGAGATGGTTGACGCTGTTGACGTAGTCGCACCCTGATTATCAGTGGCAATTGCAGTCACTTGAGTTGCGCCTAAAGCGGCAGTCCAATCGGTTTGGAAAGGCGCTTGTGTGATGACGGCGATCGACACGCCATCAATCAAAAATTCAACCTGTGCCACGCTACCATCGCTATCAGACGCCGTGGCTTGCAGCGTGATTAAGCTGCCTTGTGGGATTTGTGCATTATTGGCAGGAGAAACGAGATTTAGCGTGGGTGGAACATTGCCACCACCGCTGTCACACTGCCCGAGTGATAGCCAAAATGCCCAGGGGCCGTTATTGCTTGCAGGATCATTTCCCTGCGTCCAATAGTTAGCTTGATAGGCTGCGTTAGATTGCGTCACTTTATCGCCGGACGTATAAATGGCGGCCGTATCCCAAGAGCCCAAGCCATCACAGTTATAGGCTTGAGCTTGGTAGCTTATCCCTAACGTTGTAATAATGGCGGCTCTGAGTAGATAAGAACTCATTGTTCTCTCCTTTGCTTATGAATAATTAACCCGTTCCCAAGTAACTTGACGTGGTGGCCTGCAATACGCGAGATAAAGACAAGGCAACATCAAGTAGGCAGGGTATATAACTAATAAGCTAGAGGACGAGAATTGCACTCTAAATAACTGATAATTTTAATTATCTCAGCTCAAAATCACGGCATAATTTCAACATCAACACCGCTTGCAAATCTTTTTCGGCGGACTTCACGAACTTACCTAATCACACGTCGTTGAGAAATTGATATGGTCAATATTATTTTGGTGAGATGGATGGATAAAAATGCCGGCTCTGTCAGCCGGCATCGAAGATACAAAATGTATGGTGGGTTTTCGTAACCAATAGAAACGCTACGTTTATAGCGACAAAATAACCCCAGCAAGTGCAGCACTCATCAAGTTAGCCAGCACGCCAGCGCTGATCGCTCGAAAACCATATTGAGAGATGAAGCTGCGACGCTCTGGCACCAAACTGCCCAAACCACCGATCAATACTGCCATGGTCGAAATATTGGCAAAGCCGCACAGAGCAAAAGTTACAATCGCTTGAGAATGTTCACTGAGCGAATCTTTTACGTCCATCAATTGGATAAAAGCGACAAACTCGTTCACGACAATTTTATTACCAATCAGTGAGCCTGCCGTCATCGCTTCGCTCCATGGAATGCCCACCAGCCACGCAACTGGAGCAAATAGGTAGCCTAAAATCAATTCAAAACTAAGGGTTAAGCCAAACAGACCGCCCACCCAGCCCAATAGGCCGTTGAGTAGCGCAATCACACTGATAAAGGCCAGTAACGTTGCCCCAACCGCAACCGCGATACGAAGCCCAGACATTGCCCCATCAGCCACGGCTTCAACCACATTGGTTGCTTTTGGTATCTCAACCTCTTCGTTGGCCACCTGCTGACTTTGCGCTTCGGTTTCCGGCACCAAAATTTTCGCCATCAACAAACCGGCTGGAGCTGACATAAATGCCGCCGCAATAAGATAGTTAAGGTTAACGCCCAGTGAGGCATAGCCAACTAACGTTCCGCCCGCAACCGAGGCTAAGCCACACGTCATCACCGCAAAAAATTGCGAATCACTCATGTGCTTTAAATAGGGCTTAACGACTAACGGCGCTTCAATCATGCCGACAAAAATGTTCGCCGTGGCTGACAGTGACTCTGCACGCCCCGTACCCAATAATTTTTGCAAACCACCGCCAATCAAATTAATCACTTTAGGCATCAAACCAATGTGGTACAAACCGGAGATCAAAGCGGAGAAGAAAATGATGATGCCAAGCACATTAATCGCAAACACAAAACCAACGCTACCATTGGCTAAACCGCCAAAGAGAAAGCCAATTCCCTCTTGCCCATAATTGATCAAATTCGATACCGCACCCGTGACACTGTTGAGCACTTCTTTCCCCATAGGGACATACAGAACCAATAGTGCAAAGCCTACTTGCAATAAAAAAGCGAGCGACACGGTTCTAAATTGGATGTTTTTTCTATTGGTAGAAAGTAGCCAAGCCGTAAATAAGATGGCGACGACGCCAAGTAATGAGTTCATTTGCTGTCAATCCAGATAACGGGGATAGGAAAGGCGCGCATTCTATCGTGCGAAAACGAATGCGCAAGTCGCAAATGTTACAGAGGTGTGCTTAAAAATAGCAGCCTTAAGCCTCTTATTTCAAGCTGTTGATTTGTAACAAGCTAAACGATTGCTTAGGCTTATCTTTTCCATATAGAAAAGATGTTTCTGAGTTGGGAAATAATAATTCGTACTCATTACACTTTTGTCAAACGGATGTAAGGCTCTAACTGAGTATCCCAGTAGCAAGGTGTACCGATTAAAGCCTTGATAAATTCAATCACGGCTGAGGTTTTCTTCGGCATATGTTGTCGGCTCGGGTAAACCGCATAAAAAGGCATACTTTGATTTGCGTGCCAATCTGGCAACAACTGGATCAGTTTACCAGTTCGAAATTCATCTCGAATTAAATAAGTCGCCAAGTAAGCAACACCCCACCCTGCCACGGCGGCGTCACGCACGGCTTCGGCTAAATCCACCGAATAGTTACCCGACACATTGATGTTGACCTTTTGCTCTGGATTAGCAAACGACCAACTGGTGTAATCTCGCTCCCAACTGCGGTAGATAAGGCAGTTGTGACCTAACAGATCACCAGGTGTCTGAGGGGGTGAATGGTTTAATAAGTATTCCGGTGACGCCGCCAGCACAAATTGGCAATCGGCGAGACGCTGCGCCACGTACCCTTCCGGCAAATGTTCGTTGTTGGTCACCCACAAATCAAGCCCTTCTTCGAGCATATCGACTCGATAATCGAACAAATGCACTTCCACTTGCAGTTTTGGATAACGCTGACGAAGCGCCTCCAGTGCTGGCAAAATGTGCAAAGAACCAAACGACTGTGAAAGACCAAGCTTAATCAGCCCAGACACCTCATCACGCTGGCTTTCCATTTCAGACTGCGCAGCATCCATCAACCCAACGACCGCAATACAATGGCGATAAAAAGCCTCTCCAGCCTCGGTTGTGGTGAAGCTGCGGGTGGTTCGCTGAACGAGCTTCACCCCGAGCGAGGCTTCCAGTAAGGCCAACTGCTTACTAACATGCGATACTGATACGCCTAAGCTTTTGGCCGCAGCGGTAAAGCCTTGATGTTTGATTAACGCAGCAAATATCACCATTTGCCCTGCACGTTCAACTAGCACACGCTCTCCAGAAATAGCAAAGGGCTCATGATGAGCCCTTTGCGTTCAATTAAGGTTCAAATCAATAGGTAATTCTATCCGCCAAATGGCTCACCGCGAGGGCGAAATAATATGAACGGTTCCACTTCATCAACACATTATAGTTGTTGTATACCAAGTAAACGCGGCCATTTTCATCATCTGGCATGATAAGCCAAGCTTGAACGTTGTCTAAATTAGGCAGTGGTTTACCTTCGTAACGGGTAATACCGAGCTTGTTCCACTCTCTCAATGATTTCCCTTTTTCGGGCTGTCGCCCTTCTAAAGTGCGGTCAAAGCCATGCGGAACTTTAACTTGACGGCCCCAAGTGTATTTATCATCCCATCCCGATTGGCTGAGATAATTGGCCGTCGACGCGAATACATCTTCCTTTGAGCGCCAAATGTCTTTTTTGCCATCGCCATTACCATCGGAAGCGAACGCCAAAAACGAACTCGGCATAAACTGGCATTGTCCCATCGCGCCAGCCCATGAACCTTTCATCTCATCAGCTTGGATATGACCTTGCTGTAGAATTTGCAACGCGGCCATCGTCTCCTTGCGGAAAAATTCTTCTCGACGACCGTCATAAGCCATAGTCGTCAGCGCATCAATAACACTAAAACCACCGGTCAACGCACCAAAATTACTTTCTACGCCCCACAAAGCCACGATAAAGCGCGGCTGTACGCCATATTGTTCGCCAATGCGGCTAAGCTCTGCATAGTGCTTTTCATACAGCGCCTTTGCTTGGTTCACTTTCCATTCTGGAACCGCGCGTGGGATATATTCATCCAGCGTCAGTTTCTTTTCTGGTTGATTGCGATCGGCCGTCACAGCACGTGGCTTGTACTCCACATTTTTAAACGCATCGATTAAAATTTGCTCTGAAATGCCTTCATTTCGTGCTTGCTGCTTCAAGCCTTCAACATAGTGTTCAAAACTAACCTCATTCGCCATCAATGGCGTGGAGAGGCTTAATCCCAATACGACTGACAATAACTTTCTCAAATCGTCCTCCTTGAGCTGAAAACTTAGCTATCTTTTTGCTGAGCCTTTTGCTGCTTATATTGTTCTAATAAATTTTGTGGCGGTGGCGGTAACTGTAGGAAAAAGCCCTCATTTTCTAGAGAATCTTTTACTTTTTCAATGTTCACTTGGGCAAGTGTACGCCCTTCCAGTTTCACTACCATGACTAAAGTAGGCTTACCGAACATCGCCATTAATGTGTCAGGAACCTGTGAAAAGTCATCCTTTTTGGGGATATAGAGATAGGTACCTTCTTTTTTAGAGCTTTTGTAGATAGAGCAAAGCATGACAAACCTTTTATTGTAATAAACTGGCTTTTCGAGCCAATTAAGTTAGAAACGTTAAACTTTTACCAAATTTAAGATTAAAACAAACATTTGACCGCAAGATAACTTGCTGAGCTAAGTCAGGGAATATAACATGACAACCCTAGTTTCAGGCAACGCCCTTTCTAGTGAAGCCATTAGTTATTGAGGTCAATATAAGATGTCGAATACTCCTGACCTAAAAGGTAGCAGTTTTACTTTGTCAGTGTTACACCTTTGCGACAGTGAAGTTGCCAATACCGTTGAGTTTCTCAAGGAAAAAGTCGCCCAAGCTCCTGCTTTTTTTGCCTCTGCACCTGTGGTGATCAATATTGCTAAAGTGATTGGCGATATTGATTTTGCGATACTTAAACAAGGCATCACTGAAGCGGGAATGATCCCGGTCGGTGTGACAGGTTGCCGTGATAAACGCAGCCAAAACTTAGCCTCAGAAGCTGGCTTTGCCGTGATGGCAGCAAGCAAGTCGCCTTCTCAAGCTCCCGCTCAAATAGCGCCAACCAAGGTGATTCGCACGCCCATTCGCTCTGGCCAGCAAGTGTATGCCAAAGATAGCGATTTAGTGATCCTCAATCACGTCAGCGCGGGGGCCGAAGTGATCGCCGATGGTTCAATTCACATTCATGGTTCACTGCGCGGAAGGGCCATTGCCGGTGCCAGCGGCCAAACGGAAGCAAAAATTATTTGTCACGATTTACAAGCAGAGCTGGTCTCCATTGCTGGAAATTATTGGCTTAGCGATCAAATTGAAAGTGAGTTTTGGCAGAAGAAAGTGATGCTCAGCATGGTTGATGATTCACTGCATTTTGAAACGCTCACGATTTAAAATTAACAAGGAAAACATAATGGCACGCATTATTGTTGTAACGTCAGGAAAAGGCGGCGTTGGTAAAACAACCTCAAGCGCAGCAATTGCTTCTGGCTTGGCTTTAAAAGGTAAAAAGACAGCGGTCATCGATTTTGATATCGGTCTGCGTAACCTTGACTTAATCATGGGTTGTGAGCGCCGCGTGGTGTACGACTTTGTTAACGTCATCAACGGTGAGGCGACACTTAACCAAGCGATGATCAAAGATAAACGCACCGAAAACTTGTTTATTCTGCCTGCCTCACAAACCCGTGATAAAGATGCGCTCACCAAAGAGGGCGTAAAGCGCGTTTTGGATGAACTCGATACGATGGGCTTTGATTTCGTCATTTGCGACTCACCAGCAGGTATTGAGCAAGGCGCGTTGATGGCTTTGTACTTTGCTGATGAAGCGATTGTAACGACGAACCCTGAAGTCTCTTCCGTGCGCGACTCGGACCGCATTTTAGGGATTTTGGATTCCAAATCAATGCGCTCAGAGCAAGGGTTAGAACCTGTTAAACAGCACCTTTTATTAACTCGTTATAACCCTACTCGCGTGACACAAGGTGAAATGTTGAGCGTGGAAGATGTTGAAGAGATTTTACATATCTCTTTACTTGGCGTGATCCCAGAAAGCCAAGCGGTGCTTAATGCCTCCAACAAAGGTGTTCCGGTTATTTTTGACGATCAATCAGACGCAGGCCAAGCTTATGCTGACGCTGTCGAGCGCTTATTAGGACAAGAAGTCGAGTTTCGTTTTCTAACGGAGCAGAAAAAGGGCATCTTTAAACGACTTTTCGGGGGTTAATATTATGTCTCTACTTGAGTTTTTCCGACCACAAAAGAAAACGACCTCAGCAAGCCTTGCCAAAGAGCGTTTGCAAATTATCGTCGCCGAACGTCGTAGTGAAAATGACCCTGCACCGACCTATTTGCCTCAATTGAAAGAAGACATTCTCAAGGTGATCGCCAAATACGTCGCGGTTGACCCTTCGATGGTTGAAGTCTCTTTTGAGCACAAAGATGATGATATCTCTGTGCTGGAATTGAACGTGAAACTGCCAGACGAAGAAAAGTAATCCTTATGATAAAAGAGCCTGCAAAATTGCAGTAATGCCGATCAGTTAAGGCCAAAGGGATCGGTTGAACGATCCTTCAGAGCTGTCAAAATCCAAGTGTATTTAATGCACTTGGATTTTTTTATGGATGTTTCCCAAGCTCTAAACATAATTAATGATTGGAAACCTAGCAACGTTGAGACTTTGTCTGACTTACTTCCAATTGACCTCATCAACGAAGCTTATTCTCTTACTGATACCGTCACGATGAGAAAGAGGAAATTAACTCTAGAATCCATGGTTTGGTTACTTGTTGGAATGGCTATCTATAACAATAAATCCATGAAAGACTTAGTTAACCAGCTTGATATTGTCGATCGTACGGGTAAAGCTTTTGTCGCACCGAGTGCGTTGACTCAACGTCGAAAGACGTTGGGTGAAGGCGCAATTAAAGCGGTCTTTGAGCAAATGACGACTTCATGGTTAAAAAGTGCAAAGTTACCCCAGTGGAATGGATTAACGCTTCTTGGCGTCGATGGAGTGGTTTGGCGCACGCCCGATAACCCGCAAAATGAAAATGCATTTTCTCGACAAAAAGGGACACAATATCCGCAAGTGAGAATGGTCTGCCAAATGGAACTAAGCAGTCATATTATCACGGCCAGTGCTTTTGATAACTACAATACAAACGAAATGGTATTAGCTGAAAAACTGATAGAAACAACACCGAATCATAGCGTGACAATGTTCGATAAGGGGTTCTATTCTTTAGGCTTATTACATAAATGGCAAGACTCTGGCTCAGAGCGCCATTGGCTTATTCCCCTCAAGAAAAATACACAATATGACATTGTTCAATCTTTAGGGCGAAATGACAAACTTGTTCAATTACACAGTAATCCAAGAGCTAGAAAGCGATGGTCTGATTTACCAAAGTCGATAACCGCTCGACTTGTCACTCGTAAAATTAAAGGAAAAGACTACCAAGTATTAACTTCTATGACAGATCCGCTGCGTTACCCATCAAAAGATATTACTGGTCTTTATGAGCATCGTTGGGAGATAGAGCTAGGCTACCGAGAGCAAAAACAATACATGCTTGGAAACCGTCTCACGCTGCGAAGTCGTTTGCCAGAGTTGGTAAAGCAGGAGTTATGGGGCATCTTACTTACTTACAATTTAATTCGATATCAGATGGTAGAGCTCTGCTTCAATTTAAAGGGAAACTACCTTCCTTATCAACTGAGTTTTAACGGCACATTAGCTCATGTATCTGCGTTACTTGTAGGCTTACCTTACTCAACACCAGGAGCAATACCTCGTCAGTTAAAGGGTTTTCACAACATGGCTGAAAGCTTAATACTTGAAGGGCGAAGGGAAAGAACATTCCCTAGAACAGTTAAGCCTAGACCACAACGGTATGCTAAGAACAAAAATGCCGTTCACTCTTAAGTGAACGGCATTACTGCAAAATTGCAGGCTCTTTCTCTTTACTAACCAATTTTACTCAACCAATTTGTTGAGCCGTTCACCGAGAATAGGTAAGCGCCAGCTCTGCATCACATCCGGCAATTGCGCGGGATCTCTCTCTTTCTTCCACACCCAACTCAATAGCTGGTTGAGCTGTTTTTTAGAGGCTAAAAATTCAGTCGCTAAACCCGTGGTTTGAGACACTGATTTAACTTCATCTTTCAACCGTTTAAACAACTGTTTATAGCCGGGATAGTCCATCAAAGGGTCGATTTTAGGTGGGTATTGATCAGCCGGAGTCTGCTGGCCCGCTTTCACCAATGCAATGATTTTGGCACTGTGACGTTGAATCGATCTCGGATCGGCCCCTTCATCAATCATACGGCTTGCACTCGTCAATCCCAAACGAGCGATAGTCAGCAAATCTGTCTCTTTGACCACAAAATTGAGCGCCAAATCACGGCGTACCGCCTCTTCGTAGCGCCAAGTAGCTAAGGGTTTGAGAATCGCTAATTCTTGCGGTGTTAGTTGCCATGCCCCTTTGATATCCAAATAGGCCAAATCGGGATTAGTCTGTTTAATGCGTTTGACGCTCAATAGTTCAGATTCTTGCTGCGCCGCTTGCCACCAGCCCGCCTGCGTCACTTTATCGAGTAATTTCTCGTAAATCGGCAGCAAATAAAACACATCGGCGGCAGCGTAATCCAACTGCTTTTGCGATAAAGGCCTTGCTAACCAATCAGTACGCGATTCACTTTTATCAATTTCAATCCCTAAGAATTCATTGACCAATGCGGCAAATCCGGTAGACAGTCCATGACCGAGAAAGGCCGCCATTACTTGTGTGTCGACCATTGGAAACGGTGTGCAGCCAAATGCATTATGAAACACTTCGAGATCTTCACCACACGCATGCAGCACTTTGAGCACGGAGGTGTCTTGCAGTAGCTCGACAAAAGGGGCCATGTCATCAAAGGCAAGTGGGTCGATTAAAGAAAGGTTTTCACCATCATAAAGCTGGATCAATCCGAGCTGTGGGTAAAAGGTACGCACTCGGACAAACTCGGTATCGAGCATCACCACATCGGCATCTCGCGCGGCAAGGCATACACGTTGTAGGTCGTTAGGCTGGGTAATTATTTGGTAGTTCACTAATGGCTCACTTTGGGCAACCCTACTAGAGGGGACATAAAAATGCCGACGGTTTGAGTCGGCATTCTAGCACTATTTTTTCATACTGACTTGATGCTTAGGCACGTTTTGTTTGTTCAATTGCCGCATCATTTTCTTCACGAAGTACGCGGCGTAAAATTTTACCCACATTACTTTTTGGTAAATCTTCCCTAAACTCAATCAACTTAGGCACTTTATAGCCAGTCAAATGTTTACGGCAATGGGCAATGATTTCATCTTTGGTTAAGCTCGGATCACGCTTAACCACATAAATCTTGACGATTTCACCAGACACTTCATGAGGCTGGCCGATAGCGGCCACTTCTAATACTTTGCCATGCAGTGCAACCACATCTTCAATCTCATTAGGATAGACGTTGAATCCAGAGACTAAAATCATGTCTTTCTTGCGATCGACAATATAGACCATTCCTTGCTCATCAAACTTGACGATATCGCCTGTAGAGAGCCAACCATCGGCATCAATCACTTCTTTCGTCGCTTCCGGTCTTTGCCAATAACCTTGCATCACTTGTGGGCCACGCACTTGCAACTCACCGACTTGATCATAAGCCAACACTTTGCCTTCATCATCAACGATACGCACTTCGGTTGAAGGTACGGGTAAACCAATGGCTCCCGAATAATCACTTAAATCATAAGGATTACCTGTCACCAGTGGTGCACATTCAGTCAAACCGTAACCTTCAAGCAGGTGGATACCCGTCACTTTTTTCCACTGATCGGCCACCGCGCGCTGTACCGCCATGCCACCACCAACAGAAAGCTTAAGATTTTTGAAATCAAGTTCATGGAAATCTTCGTTGTTGACCAACGCATTAAACAGCGTATTCACCCCCGTAATGGCAGTAAATGGGTACTTTTGCAACTCTTTGACAAAGCCTGGAATATCGCGTGGATTAGTAATCAATAGGTTACGCCCACCCATTTCGACGAACAGTAAACAGTTTACGGTCAGTGCAAATACGTGATAAAGCGGTAATGCCGTCACAACCAGTTCGCGGCCTTCGGCCAATACTGGACCATATGCTCCTTTTGCTTGGAGCACATTCGCAATCATGTTGCGGTGGGTCAGAATTGCCCCTTTTGCCACACCGGTTGTACCACCGGTATATTGTAAAAATGCAATGTCGTCGCCAGACATAAAAGGCTTCACATACTGTAAACGGCGACCTTTGTGCAACGCCTTACGCATGGAAATGGCACCTGGTAAGTCATATTTTGGCACCATCCCTTTCACATATTTCACAACGAAATCAACCAACGTCCCTTTTGCTCTAGGTAACATCTGTCCAAGGCTGGTCAATACCACATGTTTTACCGAGGTATTTTCAACAATTTGCTCTAAGGTATTGGCAAAATTCGAGACGATGACGATCGCCTTTGCATCGGCGTCATTCAGTTGATGTTCAAGCTCTCGCGGGGTGTACAACGGGTTAACATTTACCGCAATCAACCCGGCTCGTAATACGCCAAATAACGCGACCGGATACTGCAATAGGTTAGGCATCATTAAGGCGACACGATCACCTTTTTTCAGCTTTAGCTCATTTTGCAAATAGGCGGCAAATGCTCGGCTGCGCTCTTCCAGTTTACGAAAAGTCATGACCGAACCCATATTCATAAAGGCTGGTTGATCGGCATATTTATGAACCGATTGCTCAAACATTTCGACCAAAGAGAGGTACTGATCAGGGTTGATGAATTCAGGTACGTCAGTTGGATAGCGTGAAAGCCAAGGTTTCTCCACGGTAATACTCCTCGTTATTGGCGGCTGCTCTACGGCGATATTTTTATGTGCGCTATTACAGCACAGCCAAAGCGCTTGAGCACGAAACACTCAAACACTTGTTTAAATTTTGTTAACTAAGCCAAAAATTAGTTCAGCGACTTGCGAAGGTTGCTCAAGATGGCAATGATGACCACCAGAAATAGTGAACATCTCTTGCCGATCATCGGCGAAATAGCCTCGAGCGGCTCGTAACTCAGAAAAACCGTGTGTACCGAGAATCACACGTTGTGGGCATTGGATGTGCGCCATTATGTGCTGAGCATGCTCATACGACATGCGATACAAGGAATCGCTGTTTAACTGTGGGTCATGACGCCAATACCACTCGTCATTGCGCCGCTCAACACCTCGAATAACGATGGGTTGGATCAGTGCTGCTTCTAACTGGTTGACTTCGGCTCGGCGAGCAACAGCGTATTCTAAGTTCGGTAACCTACGACGAGGCTTACGCCGGATCCGCTGGCGGCTGAGTACGCCATTGCGCAGCCTGGCCACACTCTCTAGTGGCGATTCAGCCAATGGAGCAATTCCTTCGATTTGAACTAATCCTGCGACTTGCTCAGGAAAGGCGGCACTATAGCAACTTGCGATTAAAGCACCAAGGGAATGCCCTACGATCACTAACCTGTTTGGCGATAAGTTGAGCAAAAATGAGTAAATATCATCAATATAGTCATGAAATGGGTAAAAATGACCGTCGGCTTTATGGCTTGAAAGGCCATGTCCCGGTAAATCGATTGCGCAAAGGTGTAACTGTGGATTAAGGTGACTTAACGCTTTGATAACGGTAAGAAAACTGGATGAATTATCTAACCAACCATGCAAAAAAACGACCGATAAGTCGGCCGTTTGTGCGTTTCCCAACTCTTGAGTCGCAATCATTCCTTGCGCAAGAGAGTACTGTTTTTGTTGCATCGCTATTTCACTTCTTGTACCACGCGCCCTTCACGAGCACCAATGTACATTTGCCGACAATATAAGCTGTGGCAAGGGTACATATAAGTACCGAGATCATTCACGACCACTCTTTCTTCAACTCGCCACAAATGTAGTCCTTTTACGGCCATGGTTGGGAAAGTGTATTCAAACTCACCCACTTTGGCCTTTTCTGGAGCAAGGCTGGTTCCCACTAGCGTCACCAAACGATCTTTCGCATAAGCCACTGGGTCAACAAACCCGTCAACATAGCCAACAAAACGCCCTTGCGGTTCGCGGTCGATATCAGGTCGGCCTGATGAGCTAATCGGCAAATTGACTATTTCAATCCGTGTTTTATCCGCCAAATTAGTCACACTGGCGATGACGCCGCCCAGCCGGACTTCATCTTGCTCATTGGTTGGCGTATTGACCCAAGTGGCGTAATCGGTGATCACGGCATCACTACTGGCACGAAGATCATCCGGTAAGCTTGAGCATGCACCAAGCAGCAATGTGGACGATAACAATAGTAGCGTTTTAGAAGTGGAAAAAGATCGCATCATAATGACCTTGTTGGATTAGATGTAGATATCGACTCCAAGCAGTTGAGCAAGTTCCTCTTTTTTTGCTTGGTTCATCACGTCCATGTACTCTTCCATCGCCTTTCTTGATCGACCTTCAGGAAGATCGTATTCCAGATTAGCCCGATGAATCTCTGATGGATCGACATGACGAATTGAATGAGAAACAGCATTCGCCACCTTAGTAGGTTGGCCTACTCCGGTTTTGGCATCGCCTTTCTTTACCCCATTGTTCTTATTTGCGCGATTAGCCCTATTGCTACCGGGCACTATCGCAGGAGGTAAACCATTAATTGAAACCATACTGTTCCTATTCAATTAGAGCAAGACGAATGCAACGCCTTGCCTTTCACTGATTATTCTCGGCCCGGTAACTTCTTCCAAGCCACGTTATCACGCAGGTAAACAGGGCTCGACTCTTCCACCGCTAGCGTGTTTCCTTTGGCAAACTCGTACTGAGCAAGAAACACCATATCCTGTGCATCTGGGTACAATACTTCCCCCATTTGACACGAGATAGGCAACGTATCTAACTCTTCTTTATAAGCCGCCCAACCCGTTCCAGCGCAGCCCCAAGTGATGCTGTCAGCTTTGATTTGCTCAGCAAGAGTATTAGGAGCAATGACGCACTCTGCATCTATCTCTTGCCAAGAGCCATCTTCTTGACGTGTATAACGACCCCAGTAAATCTCACTCATCCTGGCGTCAATTGCACACGCCACCTGCTGGTAACCCTGTAAACGATAGCTGCCTTGCGCCATCGCTGCCAGGGTCGAAATACCTATCATAGGTAAATCAGCGCCGAATGCTAAACCTTGTGCAATTCCAATGCCAATCCGTACTCCGGTAAAACTGCCCGGACCACGGCCAAAGGCTAGCGCGTCGAGTTCCTGTAAGGTGATGCCCGCTTCTTTGAGGACGGAATCCACCATGGGTAGAATTTTCTTGGTGTGATCGCGAGGGGCAACTTCACTGCGAACGTACAGTTTGCCGTTCATCATTAAAGCAACAGAACAGTTCTCTGTTGCTGTGTCTAAGGCAAGGATCTTTGCGCTCATTACTGTCTCTAATTGTTGTTAATAGTTACGGGTGTCGTGACTGAAATTTGACTTAAGAAATCTTTTACTTTGTCCAAATCCCGCGTACGTGGAATGGGCGGTAAACTGGCAAGAAATAGCCCACCGTAGTCACGGGTGACTAAACGGTTATCACAAATGATCAGTACACCTTTGTCATGTTTATCGCGGATCAAACGCCCGACCCCTTGTTTCAAGGTGATGACGGCATCGGGTAGTTGTACTTGCGCAAATGGATCTCCACCGCGCATTCGGCAATCTTCAATTCGCGCTTTCAGCAGCGGATCATCCGGTGCGGTAAATGGAAGTTTGTCGATAATAACACAGCTTAATGCGTCACCTCTAACATCTATCCCTTCCCAAAACGCCCCTGTCGCGACCAATAAGGCATTACCTAATTCCATAAATTCGGCCAACGTTTTTTGTTTACTCGTTTCCCCTTGCATCAGCACTGGCACGGTTAACACTTCTCGAAAACGTTCACCTAACTCGCGCATCATGCTGTGGGAAGTACATAAAAAGAAGCAGCGGCCTTGGTTTTGCTCAATCACTGGCGACAAAATACGCACCAATTTATCGGCAAGGCCTGGGCTATTGGGTTCAGGTAAATAGCGCGGCACACACAGCCGCGCCTGCTGCTGATAGTCAAACGGGCTTGGTAATGAAAACTGAGCTTGGGGCTTTAATCCTAAGCGCTGAGTGAAATGGCTAAAATCGTCGTTTACGGCCAAAGTAGCGGAGGTGAAAATCCATGCGCCCTGCTTTTGTTGCACCTGTTCGTGAAATTTATCGGCCACCGAAAGTGGGGTGATGTGTAAACTAAAATGACGCGGCGTGGTGTCATACCAATAGGAATAACCAGTAATAGAGACATCACACACTCGATCAATTCGTCCTTTGATTAAGTTGGCGCGCTCAAATGCGGTATCCAATAACTGGCTGCGACCTAACGCGAGTTTTAACACATCGATAGCAAAATCTAAGCTGTCTCGCAAACGCGCTAATTCTCGCGAAATCGATGGTGAAGCTAACGCCTCACGCCAGTTGCCTCGAAAACTGGGTTCACCCAACACAATGCGTAAATCCATCGCTGACTGCACCAGTTTATCGCCCACTTTCTGCAATTGGCGCATATCTTTTGCTTCAGTGCGATAGCCGATTTCAATATCTTTCGCCAGCTCTTGAACTTGGCGACTGGAGACTGATTGACCAAAATATTGGCTGGCGATATCCGGTAACTGATGCGCTTCGTCGAAGATAAAGACCTCGGCTTCGGGGATCAACTCACCAAACCCGGTTTCTTTGATCGCCAGATCGGCTAGAAAAAGGTGATGGTTGACCACGACAACGTCGGCATCCATCGCCTTTTTGCGCGCTTTAGAGACAAAACAGTCGACGTAACTTGGGCACTCTTTGCCAAGGCAATTGTCGTTGGTTGAGGTGATGGTTGGAATGACTGCACTGTCTTCAGGCAACTCTTCACATTCGCCTAAATCACCACTTTTGGTTTCCGATGACCAACGACGCACTTTCACCAATTGAGTCAATAGCTGTGGATCAGATTGGTTGGTGTGGCTTTCCACCATTTGGCGGCTTAGCCTATCAAGGCACAGATAGTTTGCTCGGCCTTTTAATAGCGCAACATTGCCATAGAAACCGAGCGCATCAATCATCAAGGGTAAATCACGATGAAAAAGCTGCTCTTGTAGGTTTTTAGAACCCGTACTGATAATGACTTTTTTACCACTGAGCAGCGCAGGCACCAGATACGCAAAGGTTTTGCCTGTACCAGTCCCTGCTTCAACCACTAATTGCGATTGTTGGGCAATCGCCTTAGCGACCGCTTCAGCCATGTCAATTTGCGCTTGTCGAGCTTGAAAACCGGCAATGGCCTTGCCTAATGCGCCTTGTGAAGAGAAGGTTTTTGCAATCATCAAAAAGTGGAGGTAAGTGTTCGTTGCGGGGCATTATGTCAGGTTTGATGAGCTGGCGCGAATCCAAGTGCAACCCGCGCCAGTTAGGTGTGTTCTATTTGCGATTGAGGTAACGAGATAACCAAGCTGGTCCTTCGTACCCATTCTCCGTTTGGGTCATTGCTTTTGCCGCCTCGGCGGGTGACGCTCGGTTCTCCCACATGTCTTCCAAAATGATTTCGTCAATTTGATGGTCTCCCATCAATGCACTCACTCTTTCCATATACAGCTTTCGTGCGAGGAGTTCTCTATCCATAAATACCGCCTTAAGACACTCTGTGAGGAAGAAAATTAGTAAAAGCCTAACGGTGAACCCGTTTATATATTGAAACCAACTTAATAATAGATTAATTATAGCCCTTATATTGCGGGGCGCCTCACCGTTCACACGCTCACGAATTAGTTTTTAGAACGAAAAAAATCATGCACGGAAGTAATTAATAATGGAAAGAAAAACACTGCTCACTCATTGTAGTGATGCGCCCGGACTTATCTCTAAAATCACGAACATTTGTTATAAACATCAACTCAATATTATTCATAACAATGAGTATGTTGATAACATCAGTGGTCACTTTTTTATGCGTACTGAATTGGAAGGCTACTTTAACGACACCACCCTTCTAGCCGACCTTGACCAAGCCTTGCCTGCACATGCAAAGCGTAAACTGATTGATTCTTCGCGCAAACGCATCGTTATTTTGGTGACTAAAGAAGCACATTGCTTGGGCGATATTTTGATTAAGAATTATGATGGCAGCTTGGATGTCGATATTGCTGCAGTGATTGGCAATTACGATACGCTGCAAAATCTGACCGAAAAGTTTGATATCCCGTATCACCATGTTTCTCATGAAGGGCTAAACCGCGAGGAACATGAGCAGAAATTGTTGGAAGTGCTGGACCAATATCACGCCGACTATTTGGTCCTCGCCAAATACATGCGGGTACTCACTCCTGGTTTTGTCGATAAGTACCATCACAAAATTATTAATATTCACCACAGCTTTTTACCGGCATTCATTGGTGCAAAACCTTACCAGCAAGCGTACGAGCGCGGTGTGAAAATCATTGGTGCGACGGCGCACTTTGTCACCAATGATTTAGATGAAGGCCCGATTATTAAACAAGATGTGATCCCTGTTGATCACACATTCAGCGCGCAAAACATGGCGCAAGCTGGACGGGATGTTGAGAAAAATGTGCTGAGTAAAGCCTTGAACAAAGTCATCAACGATCACGTTTTTGTTTATGGCAACAAAACGGTCATTTTATAGCAAAGCCAAGACTGTTCTTCACGAACGTAGCAAAGACAAAAGGCGCGATTTGCGCCTTTTGTTGTTTTACGATTGCTGGCTGATCACTGCAAGCGATAACACCACCACCTAGCTTGGACCACAGATTATAACTTGATCGCCAGCTCTACCCCCTGACGAATCGCACGCACAGCATCAAGCTCACCAGCATAATCGGCACCACCAATCACATGCATCTTCTCACCCAATGATGCCCATTTATCTTCAAAAGGACGTACCGATTCTTGCCCGGCACAAATCACAATTTTGTCGGCGTCTAACAGCAAAGGATTACCGTCAAGCGTGATATGTAAACCGTCAGCGGCAATTTTTTCATAACCGACACCACCCAGTAGATTCACTCCACGCTTTTCTAAGGTGCGTTTATGGATCCAACCTGTGGTCTTACCGGGGCCTTTACCTACTCGTCCTTTGCGACGCTGCAATAGCCATACCGTTTTCTCACTCATACAATCGGGAAATGGGTACAAACCTCCGGGATAAGCAATCTCTTTATCGATGCCCCAATCATGCAGCCAATCATCAAGCGTATGCTCTGTCGGCTCAGTCAACATAGTGGCGACGTCGACACCAATTCCGCCAGCACCAACAATCGCGACTTTTTCGCCAACGGGTGTTTTTTCACGGATCAGCGTTTGGTAATCCACCACCTTTTCTAGGTTATCAATACCATCAATTTTTACTTTTCTCGGCTCGACACCCGACGCCATCACTACTTCATCGTACGGTTCGAGCATCTCAAAATTGACGTCAGTATCTAAATGCAGATGCACACCGGTTTGATCAATACGATTTGCAAAGTAGCGAATGGTTTCTCGAAACTCTTCTTTGCCGGGAATTTGCATCGCCAAACGGAACTGGCCACCAATGCGATCATTTTTTTCAAACAGATCAACATGATGCCCACGCTCAGCCAAGGTAGTCGCGCAAGCAAGCCCCGCCGGACCTGCGCCAATCACCGCCATTTTTTTCGGCTGAGCCGCAGGGCGAATAACCATTTCCGTTTCATAGCAGGCCCGCGGGTTGACGAGGCAACTGGCCCGTTTACCTTTAAATACGTTATCTAAACAGGCTTGGTTACAGCCGATACACGTATTGATCAGCGCGGCTTTTCCTTGCTCGGCTTTGGCAACAAATTCTGGATCGGCAAGAAACGGACGCGCCATCGACACCATATCCGCTTGACCCGTTGCTAATATTTTTTCTGCTTCTTCTGGAGTGTTGATGCGATTACAGGTCACGACGGGCACAGAAAGATGTGGGCGGATTTTTTCCGTTACCCAAGTAAAAGCAGCACGTGGTACTTGAGTCGCTATCGTTGGAACGCGCGCTTCATGCCAACCGATGCCTGTATTGATAATGGTCACGCCAGCTTGTTCAAGTGCCTTAGCGAGCATTAAAACCTCTTCAAAAGTGCTGCCCTCTTCGACTAAATCCAGCATTGAAAGACGGAAAATGATGATGAACTCTTTACCAACCACTGCGCGAATCGCTTTCACTATCTCAATGGGTAAACGGATACGATTTTCGTAACTACCGCCCCAATCGTCGTAACGCATGTTGGTACGTTTACAGATAAATTGGTTGATCAAATACCCTTCCGAGCCCATCACTTCCACACCATCGTATCCTGCAAGGTGAGCTAATTCAGCACTACTGGCAAAGGCATCAATGGTTTTTTTTATCTGACGGGCACTCATTTCACTCGGTGCAAAACGCGCAATAGGTGCTTTAATCGCCGAAGCACTTTGAGCAAAAGGGTGCATTGCGTATCGGCCTGCGTGCAGCAATTGCAAGGCGATTTTTCCACCTTGGCGATGCACTGCCTCAGTTACAACTTGGTGTGCACGCGCATGTTTTGCCTTGCTAAATTCGGCACTGAAAGGGTGAAGTCGACCGCGCAAATTAGGCGAAAACCCGCCCGTCACAATCAGCCCAACCCCACCTTTTGCACGCTCTTCATAAAAAGCGGCCAGCTTATGGAGCCCTTCCTTGTGCTCTTCTAATCCCGTGTGCATTGATCCCATCAATACACGGTTGCGTAACTGAGTAAATCCTAAATCCAAAGGCTCTAACAGATGTGGGTACATGGCGACTTCACTTTTATAATTATGCGTTATGGTCTGACCAGAATATTATTGCCCACAAAAAAAATCAAACGAGTGTTTACATTTTTGTAACACCGATCAATCTTGCGGTTGTTTGGGTATACTAGATCACGTAGGATGTAAGCCATTAATATCTCAAGGTTAATCCCTTGATTCATTTAAACACGCTTGCGAATAGCCGCAGTGGAGAAACAATGAAATCACTATTTCGATTTATCGGTTTGATATTTAAAGGTTTTTGGAAAATCATTACCTTTATTCGTTTAGCCTTAACCAACCTGTTCTTTTTGCTCAGTATTGCACTGATTTATTTCTTGTATGTGCATGCCGATTCTCCCCTGCCTACCATAGAAAAAGAGTCCGCATTAGTAATGAACTTATCGGGACCGATTGTTGAACAGAGTTCTTACATCAATCCGATGGATTCAATGACTGGTTCATTTTTTGGCAAAGACTTGCCCAAAGAAAATGTATTATTTGATGTGGTAGAGACCATTCGCCATGCGAAAGACGATACGAAAATCACAGGCCTTGTGCTCGCTCTCGGAGAAATGCCTGAAACCAACCTCACTAAGCTACGTTACATTGCTAAAGCGTTGAACGAATTTAAAGCCACGGGCAAACCCATCTACGCAGTGGGAGATTTCTATAATCAAAGCCAATATTATTTGGCAAGCTACGCCGATAAAGTCTATTTGGCACCGGACGGCGCCGTGATGCTGAAAGGCTACAGTGCCTATTCGATGTACTACAAAACTTTGCTGGAAAAGCTGGATGTCAATACGCACGTTTTCCGTGTCGGTACTTATAAATCAGCCATTGAGCCATTTATTCGTGACGATATGTCCGACGCGGCGAAAGAGTCCGCCTCTCGCTGGTTAACGCAGTTGTGGGGAGCATACGTCGATGACGTAGCGACTAACCGTAAGATTGACGGGAAAACGTTAAACCCATCAATGGATGAATTTCTGACCCAATTAAAAGCGACCGAGGGAGATCTCGCCGCTTTATCATTAAAATTAGGGTTAGTAGATGAATTGGCAACTCGCCAACAAATGCGCCTATCGCTCGCCGAAACATTTGGCAGCAATGGAGAAGATAGCTACAACGCCGTAGGTTACTACGAATATCAAGCCACCATTAGGCCACAGTTTAACGCTGATATGGACGATGTAGCCGTAATCGTGGCTAGTGGTACCATCATGGATGGAGATCACCCACGAGGCACAGTCGGTGGTGATACCACCGCCGCATTACTTCGCCAAGCGCGTAACGATGATAAAGTCAAAGCCGTCGTATTGCGTGTGGACAGCCCAGGAGGCAGTGCCTTTGCCTCCGAAGTTATTCGTAATGAAATTCAAGCGTTAAAAGACGCAGGCAAACCGGTTGTCGTCTCAATGTCGAGCCTTGCAGCGTCTGGCGGTTATTGGATTTCAATGAGTGCGGATAAAATTGTCGCGCAGCCAACCACGTTAACCGGTTCAATTGGTATTTTTAGTGTTATCACCACATTCGAAAAAGGACTCAATAAATTAGGGGTTTATACCGATGGCGTAGGAACCTCACCTTTTTCTGGTGTCGGTGTCACCACAGGGCTAACAAAAGGCGTAGCCGACGCTCTGCAACTGGGCATTAACCATGGTTACCAGCGTTTCATCAGTTTGGTGGGAGAGAACCGTGGCCTTTCATTGGCACAAGTCGATCAGGTCGCGCAAGGCCGCGTATGGACAGGACAAGATGCCATGGTTCATGGCTTAGTCGACCAAATGGGTGACTTTGATGATGCCATTAAGCTCGCAGCACAACTGGCAAAATTAGAGACCTACAATATTTATTGGGTAGAAGAACCCCTTTCACCCGCTGAGCAATTCTTGCAAGACATCATGAATCAAGTGCAAGTTCGCTTCGGTTTTGATGTATCAACGCTAGTGCCTGCGTCGCTGCAACCTGTAGCAAAACAATGGGTGCAAGATGCCAGCTTACTCAACCATTTTAATGATCCGAAAGGGCAATATGCGTTCTGCCTAAACTGCCAAGTTCAGTAGCAATATCAATCTATAATGACTAAAAACCATTGGGGCGCTTTGTGTTGAGCGCCCCTTTTTATATTAAGTGAATACGCTATAATCCCCCGCTCTGTTCCCCTACACGAGTGATTTCTAGCTATGGCAAGAAAACATATCTACATCGCCTACACTGGCGGTACTATCGGCATGCTAAAATCCGACCATGGTTATGTCCCTATTGCGGGCTTCATGGAAAAACAACTCGCAAGTATGCCTGAATTTCAGCGCCCTGAAATGCCTGAGTTCACCATTCATGAATATGACCCTCTGATTGACTCCTCGGACATGACACCTGAAGATTGGCAACAAATCGCCAACGATATTCGAGATAATTATGACAAATACGATGGCTTTGTGATTTTACATGGTACGGATACCATGGCTTACACGGCATCGGCACTCTCTTTCATGCTGGAAAACTTGGGTAAACCCGTCATTGTGACAGGCTCACAAATTCCGTTGGCCGAATTGCGCTCTGACGGACAAGCGAATTTACTTAATGCGTTGCACATCGCCGCTAATTACCCCATCAATGAAGTGACGTTATTCTTCAATAATCAGTTGATGCGGGGTAACCGCAGTGTCAAATCACACGCCGATGGTTTTAATGCGTTTACCTCGCCGAACCTTCCTCCGCTGTTAGAAGCTGGGATCAATATTCAAATCAGCAGTAACGTTAAAGTTGGCGAACAGCCGCAAGGAGCCTTCCGAGTCCATAACATTACACCACAACCGATCGGTGTGATTACCATGTACCCTGGCATCTCTCACGAAGTGATCCGCAATACCTTATTACAGCCAGTCAACGCGATGATTTTGCTGACTTTTGGTGTGGGCAATGCACCTCAAAATGCGCAACTATTAGCGCATTTAAAAGAAGCCTCAGAACGTGGCGTGATCGTCATGAACTTAACTCAGTGCTTAGCAGGTAAAGTCAACATGGGCGGTTACGCAACTGGCTGTGCACTTGCAGAAGCAGGCGTGATCAGCGGCTACGACATGACACCCGAAGCCGCTTTAGCCAAGCTTCACTATTTACTGAGCCAGAATCTTTCTTATGAAGAAGTGAAGCAGAAAATGCAGGAAGTATTACGTGGTGAAATGAGCTTATAGCTTTAAACAACCACAATATATTTTCCCCTCATTAACAAAATCCCCAACTCAATGAATTGGGGATTTTTGTATTCTGTACAAGTCAAATAGACTCATTCGTGGTTTGGATTGACTCGAACAATATCGTCTTGTCCGTTTTGAAAGCGCTTTTTAAGCTCATTTTTTGACTTAAAACTGATTTCTCCACCAGCGGCAACTGTCATATGGTCCGCTTCTACATTATGCTTAGATTGATACAACATCACAGCTTGCATGCATGAATCTCGCTGTATTTGTGAAAGTGGTGTACCTTCAGGCCACTTACCCGTTTCAATAGCGTGCATTAATCGCTTGTAAGCTTCGGGGGTGATGGCGTTAATGAGTTGATCGGCATCCATGGTCTATCCTTAATTAACGAATTCGTCACAAACATAACTTGCCATGATATTGAGTCAAGACAAGCCCAATAAATAAGTGTATTTGATCACAAGCTAATATTATGAATTTGATAAAAGTGCCCATGATTCTCAGCCTATCACTTCTTATAAGTGGCTGCTTTGAGAATAACAGAGATACCGACAAGCTATGTGCAGATAATCCTAATTTGCGCTGTGAAAGGCTCAATATAAATGATGGGCAATGTAGAGTTCCACGCACGGACCTCATCTGGCATCGATTTGAAGTACTTAAAAATCCAAGCGATAGCAACAAGATTAAAGAATACGGATTAGTTCAAGCTTATCGAAAATGTCTCGAGCTCGCTTCACAAATTCAAGCTATTGATCAAACGGAACTGAAACAACGTCGATTTTCAGCACTCGTCAATACAGGGAAAGATTTAGAGCAGATTGAAAAAGAGCTTCAGTCATCCAGCTCCGCGGAAACCTTATACTTTCTCTGGAGTCAGATTGGTGATAAAAGTGCACAAAGAAAATTCTTACAACGTGAAGGTAAACCCGAGCTAGATACAGCAGAAATGCAATACGCTCTCGCTACTTTTTATGTTCAACGGGATCGAGAAAAAGCAATCTATTTGCTCCATCGAACCTTAGAACTCAGCCCAAAAGGCAGTATCAACCTTGATGCTATCAAATCTCTTGCCAGTACCAACCAAATTCTCAAACAGAAAGAAAAAGCTTACATTTGGGCGATGGTAGGGAAAACATTCAATGTGCCGGTTGCTTCAGAGACAGAACTCAAATTGCTGTACGGGTTTGATCAAGAAAAATTTGATGCACTCGACGATATCGCCGAAAAAATCGTTGACGCGATCAAAAATGGACAGTTTAAACCAGAGCTCATTCCTCTCGACTTTGCCAACTAACAAAATGTAATCATAAAACAAAGAGCGGTGATGAATTCACCGCTTTTTCACTTTTTGTTGAAAATTAACGACACTGAATTGACACAAAATCGTTCACCTGTTGTTTGAGGTCCATCAGGAAAAACATGCCCTAGATGGCTATCACACACCGCACAACGGATCTCAGTTCGAATCATTCCATGCGTTAAATCTTCAAGATAGCGGATTGCAGTATCATTGTTCGGTGCATCAAAACTTGGCCAACCACACCCCGAATCATACTTATTGTTGGAGACAAATAACGGGCTGCTGCAACAGGTACACGCGTACACACCTGTGTCACGATTATGTAATAACTTGCCACTAAACGGGGCTTCTGTACCGCGTTGACGGCAAACATAAAACTCATCATCCGTTAGTCTTTCACGCCAGTATTCATCAGGCTTAACATTATTCTCAATCTTCGATTTCACTTACAAAACTTCCCTTCTTCTCAATATTGCACTGGTACTTTTTATGCCAAAAACTTGCATACTCCACTCTTTGTAGCACATACTTTCTCACCATGAAATGGTAGGTATGTGATTTCTAACTGCCTTAGAAGGCTAAAGTATTTTACGCCAACTGAAAGTAAACAGAAGCGGTATAAAGTTTAAAATTTAATCACTTACGATTAATTGTGAAAAAAAGCGTCGCTTTTTTTTGACTTTAAACAAGTTAAGTCCGATTATCTGTTGCAGACATTTACTGGATTCTGTAATTTTACTACCAGTTATCTTTAATCAGAAATTAAGTTGTGGAGCAACTATAATGACTATCAAAGTAGGTATTAACGGTTTTGGCCGTATCGGTCGTTTCGTATTCCGTGCAGCGCAAGAGCGCAACGACATCGAAGTTGTAGGTATTAACGACCTTATCGACGTAGATTATATGGCATACATGTTAAAGTATGACTCAACTCATGGCCGTTTCAACGGTACTGTTGAAGTTGAAGCTGGCAACCTAGTTGTAAACGGCAAAACTGTACGTGTAACAGCTGAGCGTAACCCAGAAGATCTAAAATGGGATGCAATCGGTGTTGACGTGGTTGCTGAAGCAACAGGTCTATTCCTAGACGATGCAACCGCTCGTAAGCACATCACTGCTGGCGCGAAAAAAGTTGTTCTAACTGGTCCTTCAAAAGACGCGACTCCAATGTTCGTAATGGGTGTTAACCACGCTTCTTACGCTGGCCAAGACATCGTTTCTAACGCTTCTTGTACTACAAACTGCCTAGCACCTATCGCTAAAGTTCTTAACGACAAGTGGGGCATCGAGTCTGGTCTTATGACTACTGTTCACGCAACTACAGCGACTCAAAAAACTGTAGATGGTCCTTCTGCGAAAGACTGGCGTGGTGGTCGTGGTGCTTCTCAAAACATCATCCCATCTTCAACTGGCGCAGCTAAAGCGGTTGGCGTTGTAATCCCAGAACTAAACGGCAAACTGACTGGTATGGCTTTCCGCGTACCTACAGCGAACGTTTCTGTAGTTGACCTAACTGTTAACCTACAAAACCCAGCATCTTACGCAGAAATTTGTGCTGAAATGAAGCGCGCTTCTGAAAACGAATTCGCTGGCGTTCTAGGTTACACTGAAGATGCAGTTGTTTCTCAAGACTTCATCGGCGAGATCAACACATCTGTATTCGATGCTAAAGCTGGTATCGCACTAACTGACAAATTCGTTAAAGTTGTATCTTGGTACGACAACGAAATCGGTTACTCAAACAAAGTTCTAGACCTAATCGCTCACGTTTCTAAATAATCGTAGTGTTTAGCGAAGAAATTCGTTGAGAACAAAAAGGCGGCCATTGTGTTAATGCCGTTCACTTAAGAGTGAACGGCATTTTTGTTCTTAGCATACCGTTGTGGTCTAGGCTTAACTGTTCTAGGGAATGTTCTTTCCCTTCGCCCTTCAAGTATTAAGCTTTCAGCCATGTTGTGAAAACCCTTTAACTGACGAGGTATTGCTCCTGGTGTTGAGTAAGGTAAGCCTACAAGTAACGCAGATACATGAGCTAATGTGCCGTTAAAACTCAGTTGATAAGGAAGGTAGTTTCCCTTTAAATTGAAGCAGAGCTCTACCATCTGATATCGAATTAAATTGTAAGTAAGTAAGATGCCCCATAACTCCTGCTTTACCAACTCTGGCAAACGACTTCGCAGCGTGAGACGGTTTCCAAGCATGTATTGTTTTTGCTCTCGGTAGCCTAGCTCTATCTCCCAACGATGCTCATAAAGACCAGTAATATCTTTTGATGGGTAACGCAGCGGATCTGTCATAGAAGTTAATACTTGGTAGTCTTTTCCTTTAATTTTACGAGTGACAAGTCGAGCGGTTATCGACTTTGGTAAATCAGACCATCGCTTTCTAGCTCTTGGATTACTGTGTAATTGAACAAGTTTGTCATTTCGCCCTAAAGATTGAACAATGTCATATTGTGTATTTTTCTTGAGGGGAATAAGCCAATGGCGCTCTGAGCCAGAGTCTTGCCATTTATGTAATAAGCCTAAAGAATAGAACCCCTTATCGAACATTGTCACGCTATGATTCGGTGTTGTTTCTATCAGTTTTTCAGCTAATACCATTTCGTTTGTATTGTAGTTATCAAAAGCACTGGCCGTGATAATATGACTGCTTAGTTCCATTTGGCAGACCATTCTCACTTGCGGATATTGTGTCCCTTTTTGTCGAGAAAATGCATTTTCATTTTGCGGGTTATCGGGCGTGCGCCAAACCACTCCATCGACGCCAAGAAGCGTTAATCCATTCCACTGGGGTAACTTTGCACTTTTTAACCATGAAGTCGTCATTTGCTCAAAGACCGCTTTAATTGCGCCTTCACCCAACGTCTTTCGACGTTGAGTCAACGCACTCGGTGCGACAAAAGCTTTACCCGTACGATCGACAATATCAAGCTGGTTAACTAAGTCTTTCATGGATTTATTGTTATAGATAGCCATTCCAACAAGTAACCAAACCATGGATTCTAGAGTTAATTTCCTCTTTCTCATCGTGACGGTATCAGTAAGAGAATAAGCTTCGTTGATGAGGTCAATTGGAAGTAAGTCAGACAAAGTCTCAACGTTGCTAGGTTTCCAATCATTAATTATGTTTAGAGCTTGGGAAACATCCATAAAAAAATCCAAGTGCATTAAATACACTTGGATTTTGACAGCTCTGAAGGATCGTTCAACCGATCCCTTTGGCCTTAACTGATCGGCATTAGGCCATTGTGTCGCCTTTTTAGTATCTGTCCCTTTCATTAATGGGACTGCGTTAGACAATCCGAGCCGTTCCTCACTTATTTATCCGGTAGGAATGGTATGAGGTATCGAATTTATGGATCTGCAATCTCTCCCTACCCTGACTTATCTTTCAGACAACGTCACCATCGTTGAGAAAGAGGGCGTTAAAATTGTTCGCGTTATTCATGACAAAGCGACCGCCGGAATTACACTGCATGGCGGCCATGTCATCTCATTCACTCCTAAAGGACAAAATGAGCTCATTTGGATGAGTGACACGGCCATTTTTGACGGTAAAGCCGCTCTAAGAGGCGGGATCCCTGTTTGTTGGCCATGGTTTGGCCGTATTGCTGCACCAGCCCATGGTTTCGCACGCACCAGTGAATGGGCATTGATTGAACATAGAGAAAACGAGCAGGGCGTCATTATCGTGCTAGGGCTTGACCATTCGCCCCAAACACTGGCTATTTGGCCATTTCAATTCCAAACCCGTCTTTATGTTGAAATCGGTGACAAGTTAAAAGTCACTTTAGAAACGACCAATACGGATGAGAAAGCATGGACGTTTTCTGCAGCGCTGCACAGCTACCTCAAGGTTGGTAATATTACCCAGATAACTACTACAGGTATGGGCGTTGAATATATAGACAGCTTACAAGATGCAAAAATGTGTCAAGGTGGTTCAACACTCATCCTCACCGATACGATTGATCGCGTCTATACCGCGCCTGAAGCACAAATTCAGGTCCAAGATCCTGTTTTGAATCGCACGTTAGTGGTTGAAAACTCTGGGCACAACTCTGCCGTCTTGTGGAACCCATGGGCTCAAGGCGCTCAATCAATGGCAGATATGCCTGACGATGGTTATCAAACGATGCTGTGTGTTGAATCTACACTGCATGCCCCTTGCTTATCCGCTGGAAAAACCTTGCAACCAGGTGAAAGCCATCAGCTCGTCACGACGGTTTTTTCCAACTAAGCTTTTTTGGCGAATTTTCCGTCATCATACTCATGCTGAGGGCAGTGAAATCACGCTGTCCTTTTTATTTCTAGCCGCAGACGCTAAACTGGCACCTTTGTTTTTCAAGCGAGATCTTCATGGCGTATCTGTGCCCCCTTTGCCAGCAACCTCTGTTGCAACAGCAGCAAATATTGAAATGTGAAAATAATCATCAATTTGATATAGCCAAAGAGGGCTACGTCAATTTGATGCCTGCACATCATAAACGCTCAAAAGATCCGGGTGATAATAAAGAGATGATGCAAGCTCGTCGCCGTTTTCTTGAAGGTGGACATTACGATCTGATGCGTCAGACGGTTGCTCAGTTGTGCAGTAAATATCTACAAGATTCTTCTTATCAGTTTTTAGACATCGGCTGCGGCGAAGGTTACTACACCCAATTTGTCGCTCAAACGCTTGCACAACACTCGACACAATCGGTCACCTATGGGTTAGATATCTCTAAAATCGCCGTCCGTTATGCAGCAAAGCGCTACCCTATGGTCAACTTTGTCGTTGCCTCCAGCCACCGCTTGCCCTTTGACGATGCTTCCCTAGCCGGTATATTACGAATTTATGCGCCCTGTAAAGCGCAAGAGCTTTACCGCTGCATTCAAAACCAAGGAGTGGTGATTACCGTTACACCCGCGGCAAGGCACCTCTATCAGTTAAAAGAAGGGATCTATCCTAATGTTCAACTGCATGATGAAACCGCAGAAGAGATCGCTGGGTTTACATTAGTAGAGCAACAAAAACTGCACTACACCATGACATTAAGCGGTAACGATGCTTTTGATTTATTACAGATGACGCCGTTTGCATGGCGGGCCAGTGATGAGCTAAGAGCGCAATTAAAGCAAGCTGAGCAATTTAATTGTGAGGCCGATTTTATGATCAGCGTTTACCGCAAAGTTAGTTGATAATAATTCTCATTATATTGCAAATCCACAGTGTCTCCATTATTATGCCAAATTCAAAATGGAGACCCTCATGCGCTTAGTTACTTCTCTGGCTCTACTATTACCACTTTTTGGCTGTGCTTCGCACCAGCCGAAGCTCATTGCTCACTTTTATGACTACCAATTATCCACCCCTAGCGGCAAACCATTGAATCTCAATTCGCTGCCGAATGAGATAAAAAATGCCGATATCATTTTAGTCGGTGAGTGGCATACACACCCAGCCATTCATCGCTTCCAAACCGAGCTATTGGCACAACTCAGCCACGAAAATACCCATGTTGCATTGTCTATGGAACAATTTTCACGCGATGAGCAAGAGATACTGAACCGCTATCTAGCAGGAGAAATCGGCGAACAATACCTTATTTCTCAGACCAGAGCGTGGCCAAACTACCAAAGTGACTACCGCCCACTGGTTGAATTTGCAAAATCACAGCAGTTGGATGTCATTGCCGCTAATGCGCCTAAACCTTTCGTACGTTGTATCGGCAAAGTAGGGATCAAATACCTTGATAAATTAACGCCAGTAGAGCGGGCTCAGGTTGCACACCAAATTGACACCTCAGCCTCTCCCTACAAAGCGAAGTTCATGGAATCAATGCACCACGGTTCAAAAGAGCAAACTGAAAAACAGTACGCAGCTCAGGTCGCTTGGGATGAAACGATGGCAGAAAGCATGGTGAATTATTTACAAAACCACCCGACAGCTCAGGTGATGCACATCGCAGGCAAGTTCCACACCGAGCAGGGTTTAGGCACGGCGCATTCTATCCTTCGTCGAAATCCTGATTTAAAGATTGCCATCATCACGCCCGTAGAGGATACCCAGACGTCGTATCCTGATTTCCAACTCACTGTACTGCCAATTCCCACCGCCTATGTTCAAGCAGAGCATCGTATGCAAGCCTATCAACAGATAAAGAATCGCAACACAGATCTCACTTGCGACTAATTAGCGGCGAATAACGGGCCTGCTTATTCTTTTCATACAAAGTAGGCGCGTTTTTTGCTTGTACATGCTTCATACAAATTGCGAATTTTTTGCACAAGTTTTTCATAAATCTGTCGATACATTAACTGATGGCATTTATAGGAGAGAAGTATGACACCGGTAGGGACAAGCTCAGCGCAACTGCATTCACTCCAGCAAGTTAAAGCTCAAGCAAATTCTACAGCGGCATCCGCCCCCTCTGCCCCGCTCAAAGTGGAGCAGAATACCGTCACTTTGTCTGATGAAGGCAAAGCCTTGCTCGCAGCGCTGCAACAACTCGACAAAGAGAGTAAGTTAGAAAACAAAGAGAAAACCGTGACAGGCAAAGTGGAGTCATTTGCTCATGGTGCTTTGGGATTAGATCATCCAGATAAAAAACCAGAAGAAGATGATAGCTCCTATTCCGCAGGGAAATATTTTTCCGCTGCAGCAACAGTAGGAGGTTTGTTACTGCTTCTCTAGTCTTTTAGATTTTATTCGATACTAATTGCGGTTTGGATGATTGATGATGAACAAGAATTAATTTTTGTTTTTATGAATCATGAGAGAGACCTGCAATACCAATGGGTTCATGGTTTTCTCAACAAAAAGCCCTTTCTCTAACCAAAACCTGAGAAAATCACCCCGAAATTCTCAACTTTCCCATCAAGTCGATCAAAGCAATACTCGACATTTTGTTGCTAGTCAGCGCTCTGCGATGCAAGCGAGCATTCCTCCTGTGCATCACACAGGCAGAACTCCGCTTAAAAAACTTTTGGACATTTCCGAGTTAGGTACTTAAGTAGAGATTTACCGTTCGGATAACATTTTGGGCTCTTCTCCGCTTAGGTGAGCTTGATATTTGGGTAAAAAGTTGAGTGTGTATCGGGAACCGATGTTTGTCTGATCTTCAATTTGAAATAGTCTGTATCTCTCACCCCTCTTGCCCTTCGTCTGAGTAAGCCAATCGAGACATTACCTGCTTCTACCCGAGCGTTAGTCAGTTTGTATTTTCCGTAGTTACAAATACCCACTTTTCTTTCCAATAAAGCATCGGCAAAATTAATTAAGGAAAGTATTCTGGTCGATTTGGCAAGACGACACCAAGCTTCTAGAGCTGCCACCATTGTTTCGTAATCGGGTTCATCCCATATGGCTTGTAGCTGCTCTTTGAGCATGTAAACAACGCACAAAGTCTTGTTGCTCTCAAGTAAGTCATCAAGTCTGTCAGACTGCCTATCATCCAATTTGTGAGCGTTTTTCAGTAGGAGGAAGAGCGTTCCTTTCAACATTTTTTTTTCGTCGTGAGAGCCATTTCTAAAAGCTTTTGCTCTCTCTTTTTTGATTAAGATGCAGTAGTTCTGCATGACATGAAATCGGTCAAAAACAATATCAGCATTGGGAAGCATTTTCCTGACCGCCGACTGGTAAGACTGGCCCATATCCATTGATACTGCTTTGATTCCTGATTTGGTTTCTTCTGATAGTTGCTCAAAGAAGGAGATCAGAACTTCTGCTTTTCGGCCATGTTCAACCCAAATTAAATGCCCAGAGACGAGGTCATAAACAACCGTCATATAATCGTGTCTCTTGGCTCTGGCAACTTCATCGACGCCAATATGAACCAAGTTATTCAGTTTCTCGGGGTCTAATGCTGGTAGGCTTGAACGCAAGTATTCCCTATCGATATTTTTTACTGTTTCCCAGCGGATTCCTAAATGTTGAGAGACGGCATGTATGCTCATATGGCGACATAACCCACTGATGAACTTGCAAAAGCGAGCGGTATAACGACCACCTTTAGCCACATATTCAGTCTCTTCGATCAACCGTCGTCCTTCTTTGTCTCTAGTTTTAGCCAGCTCAACCTCAATCGTACAAGGTCGCCCACTCACAGGTAAATCTTGAAGACGTCTTTTAACGTAGTGATCGACGGTGCAGGAAGTCCCTGATATTGGCTCTTTGACTTTATACCTACGATCTCGACGACAGCGAACGAGTACGCCTTGGGACATTTCTTCTATTGAACAAGATTCAACACACTGGCCTTTAAAGCTAAATAACGAGGAAGACAAAGACGACAAAATAGACTACTGACTTATTTTTAAAATAAGCATTATAAATCATGTGATTATGATGAATGAGCCTGTGCATACAGACTCATGAAAGCGGAGAAGAGCCCATTTTGTACTGCAAAACACCGAGTGGCAGTTCCGTGTAGCCGAATAAAAACTCATCTACATGGCGATTTAGGGTATAGTGGTGAATCAATTTCTCATGGCTATCAATAAATCTAACTAGCTTTCGTCAATACCGATACGCCTACCCCGGATGACATGGTAGACATATCCATGTAGTACCAGATAAAAAAATGCCCCGAAAATCCGGGGCATCGAGCTTTTACAACCTAGAAGAGATTTTTCAATCCCGTCTTAATTGATTCCGTGACAATGGTGGTTAACGCTTTGGCTGGTAACTTCTTCAAGTCATCTTCAAAGTGTTTACCAACCTCACTTTTAGTTAGGATGCTTAGTCGCTCTCGCCCTTTAGCAGTCAGCCAAAACATCTTGCAGCAGAGTTCGATGTCCCAAGCATCACCATAACTATCAAACATAACACCGGCTTCACCCATGGTCTTGTAGGGCGTCAGGTCGCAATCGACAATCAATCCCTCTTCAACGAGGAGCTGGAAGTGAAGATGGAACTTCGCATCCAATCGGCATTCATATCCATTGTTGTTTAAGTAGACCTTGATACCTAGGGCTTCTAGATCTTTAACAGTGGTGAGGTTCTTATCGTTTTCCTCAATAGCTATAAGTAGCTCTCGTAAGTATAAATTTTCTATGCTCATTTATTTTTTTTGTTTAGCACAGATCTAATACTTATTTTTTGATGGCTCTGTCAAACGGATCGACAAAGAAAACTAAAAAATTCTTTCTGTAGCGATATCTGAGAGCTTTTTAGAGGGGTGTAAAATAGGGATTTTATAGTGACTGTGACATATCCCCCCAATTTGTCTGACTCCATGCCTCGCTAGTTCCCTATCTATAAGGTATTGTTAACCAAGAGTCTTAAAAGACCCTTAGTCCATAAAATGGAAATATATATAGCGCAGTGTGACATCATGAGTTTATTAGAAGATATCTTGAAGGAAATAGGTCCCTGTCTAAGTACGGACTTGGTACAAGAACTGGTTGATAGACACCATCTATCTCATGATGCAGCTCGCAAGCGGGTTTCGAGAGCAGGTAAAGATATATATCGTCTAGAAGGGTTACCTTTCCCTCGCAATGTGAAATTTGTGTATCTAAAAAAGGACTATCGTTCTCCTTACTTCTGGGGAGCATTGTATTCTGCATTTAAAGATACGAACTCTGCTTATTGGTATGCAATTGCAGCACTTAAAGAGCGTGATGGAGTGATGCCTTACGAGCACTTTTTGATTTCATGCGGTGCGCCCGTACGACAGCAAAAGCATATACCACCTGAAAAAATCATCGAACGTCTTGAGATGCACGAAATTCTGTCGGTTCGTGATTTAGATGGCTTTGGGCGATGTGTTGTGCTTACTCAGTATGAGCAAGACTTGGATTTCATTCTTCCGGACATTAGAGCAAGATTGATAGCTGAAAAGCTCCTAATAAGTGCAGTATCTCAATGGGCGAAGAATTTAGGTTTAGTCAGTTACAACCTTTTCAAAGATCGTGATGAGGAAGAGTTACCTACGGTAAGCACAACAGTTTGGGATATGGCTGGACCATCTTATATATCACCCTTGGTTGATATCGGGCAGAACGACAAGATAAAGCCTGGCTTTTTCGCTTGCGACATCCTATTGAACAAGAAAGTCAGCGATGATGGTATTCAGCCGTTTTTGAGGAAGTGTAAAACGTTAAGGGGGCTGCCTAATGTTGGTCGTTGTATGCAGATGTTTGTTGCCAACGAGTACAAATCTGATGCTTTCAAGCTGGCGAAAGAAGCCGGAGTTTTACCTGCTACAGTGGAAAGTCTTTTTGGTCGTGATGTTGCTAAGGGATTGGTCAACTTACTGCGAACCCTAGAGAGTGCTGCTCAAGCTGTCATTATAGAGCCAGAGAGATTCAATCAATTGTTCGATCAGTTGGGCAAAATAGAAGGTGCTGTTGGAAATCTCAGAGGCGTATTGTTTGAGTATTTCTCTGCAAGCGTTGTTCAGAAGGCTTATCGAACCAACTATGTCCGGTTAAATGAGGTTTGCAAAACACAGGATGGTAGCCGAGCAGAGTCAGATATTATTGCTGAACTGCACTCAGGGGAGATTCTGTTTATTGAGTGTAAAGGTCATCAACCCAATGGCACAGTGTCATTTGATGAGATTAAAAGGTGGCTTCAGGTTCGGGTGCCAACTCTCAGAAAATATGCACTGGAGCATCCAGACTGGAAGAGGAAAAACTTATATTTTGCACTGTGGACGTCCGGAGGGTTTTCCGAAGAATCGTTAGAGCTTTTGTCTCGGGCAAAAGAGAGTACCAGTAAGTACAAGTTAGATTACTTTGATGCAGAAGATGTTCTCAAAATCGTCCATAGCTGTAACGACAAAGAAATGCTCAAGACTTACTTTAAGTGCTTCCTTGATTATCCGCTGAAGAAGCTAGAGAAAGATTGGTTAAACGCCCTCGATAGCGAGAGCGTTTGAGTACAGATATCAGTATTACCAAATAGGTGCTGTTGCTGCATCGTAGAACTTAACTTCTAATCCCGGGCGCTCTATGAATGCTTTGGCGTTAGCTCTTGTACGAGTGTTGGCAGGAGAGTCCTTATCACCAAAGATACTTACGAAAACTTTCGACACATTGCTTACTTTGATTTGGTCGAAAATATGCTTATCGTTTTCATCCATTGAATGACCGTGGATAAATAGCACACCATCAAGCTGCTTTAGAGCTTTATAGCCTGCATTCAAATATGGGTTGTGCTCGATTTTATGAAGTTTTTTCTCGTGACTAGGTTCAGAAACGAACAGGGGGAACTTGCCGTTATCTAGGTTGTTTCTTACTTGGTCGACGATACTAGTGTCAGTGGCAGCTCTGAACGTATGTTTCTTGATAGCAGAACCTGAATCGTAGAGGTGTAGTCCACCATGCAGGAAGTAAACATCTTGCTCATCGGTGTTTTCCCATTCGGGACCACGGAAACCATCGTCGGTAATGTACCCGAAAGGTTCGATATCGTTCTTGTTAACAATCCAATAGAGCAAGAGGTCGTAGTTCAAGGTAAAAATGTTGTCGAACTGGTTGATAAAGCTCTTTGCTGATTCAAATTGTGCAGTGGTTACTCGGCTAGAACGTGCTGGGTGAGTTCTAGAGATAACGTCAATTAGTGCATCTTTTAATTGTTCTTGGTCAGATCTTATTTCATCTAACTTTGCTCTATCAACACCGTAAGCATCACCTACAATCTCAGCCGCTTCGAGACTTCGCATTACTTGCTCAAAGTCATAGGTTTCAAAACGATTAAAGATATCTCTTAGCTGCGCATCTCGAGCACCGAACTGTGCTTCGGTGAATAGGTTTTGATAGTTGAATATGTCTCTATCCCAAGCTTGTGAAAAGCCATTTGCTAGTAGGATGGACGGTTCTTGTCCTTCATCTAGCGAATCCAACCTTTCTTGAAAAGACTTTAGTGGCATAGCCTTGTTCTCTTTGTGTGTATTGTTATGCAACTTTATTAGTATGCGCCCCATGATCCCACGGGGCGTTTTAATTTGAATGTGAGAAGTTCCAGGGAAGCAGTGAGTTGATATCAGGCTCAGACTTTGCCAGCTCTTTCATACATTTGACCATGTAATCGTAGAGTATCAGTCCGTTCGCTTTCGCCGTCTCGATGATGCTATACAGCAAAGCACTCGCATCAGCACCAAGCGGATTCGTCGAGAATAACCAATTTTTTCTGCCAATGACCAGCGATTTGATTGCGCGTTCCGCTCGGTTGTTGTCGATAGATAAATGCCCATCTTCAACATAGCGTATCAGCTTAGGCCACTGACCCAAGGTGTACTTGATGGCTTTACCAAGAGGACTCGATTCGATGACTTTCTGCGTGGTTAACCAGTCATAGAAGTCATCCAACATCGGTTTAGCCTGCGCTTGTCTTTCTGCCCAACGCTCTTCGACCGAAGCCAGTTTTAATCGAGATTCAAGTGCGTACAACTTTTGGATTTTGGCTAACGCCACATCCGCTTTACCTGTTTTACCTTTGCCCTGAAGCTTCTTCGCTTCCATGAACTTACGACGTGCATGAGCGAAGCAACCGACATTGGTGACGTTGGTTAATCCATCATAAGCCGCGTAACCATCACTTTGCAGATAGCCTGAGTAATCACCCAAGAAGTTCACGGGGCACACTCTCGCGCGACTGTTTTGATAGTCGAACAAGACGATATTTTTCATGTCAGGGAGTTTAGCTTCAGGGGAGTCGGCTCCCGAGCAGTACAACCACATATAACATTGCTTGTCTTCCTTGAGCACATTGAGCGGCGTTTCATCGGCCTGAACCACCACTTGTTCGAGTAAGTGAGTCTTCAGTGCCTGATAAAGCGGTTTGAACTTTTCACTAACCTGGATTACCCACCTGGCCATGGTCGTTCTCGATAACTCGATACCTGATTGGGTGAACAAGGTTTCCTGACGATACAGCGGAAGCGCATACTGATATTTGCCTAAAATAATGTTGGCAAGCAGACTTTCGGTAGCGAAGCTTTTGGGGATGATACTTATCGGTGCGGGTTGTTGGTGAATGTGGCTTTTTTCAGCCTCTTGTTCACACTGACGACAGGCGTATTTCGGGCGAACATATTCCAACACTTTTAGGACGGCGGGCGTGAACTCAAGCTTTTCACTGCGGTCTTCGCCGATTTTATGCAAAATGTGTTGGCAGCATGAGCACTGTTTGTCGTGCTCATCTAGGTCAAGCTCGATAATTTCACGTGGCAAGTCTTTAGGAAGCGGTTGACGTTTACCACGACGTTTGATTGTCGTCGTGGTGATAACCTCATCTTCCGATTTCGCCGCTTCACATTCCGCCTCATTAAAGAGGTCACCCTGTGCTTCGTTATACGGCTTTAACGCTTCCGAGCGTTTGGCGAATTGACGGTCAAGGGCCAGTTTAAACTGCTCAATTAAGGATTGGCGCTCTTGTTGCCACTCTTTTTTCTCCGACATCAACGCTTTCACCATAGCTTGAAGCTCGGCGATGTCTTGGCTTTCTGGGTTAATATCGGGCGTCTTTTTCATGGCATTGATTATACTAAAAACACCACGTCAAGGCTTGGTATAACTCACTTTTATCGGGTTCAACTCATTGTAAAGTTGTCTATTTTTATCGGTTTATGGCCGATTATCGTGAAGCCAGATAACAGTCTGTCTAGGTCAAATTGAGTCAGGGTGTAGACCTGCTTTTTCTCTTGAGTGGGCCATTTGAATTTGGCTTTTTCGAGCCGTTTGTACCACAGAGCGAAGCCCGTTTTATCCCAGTACAAGACTTTGACTTTATCGCGTTGTTTATTGGTAAACAGGAACAGCGCACCGCTTCCGAGCGGTAAATCGGTTTCAGATTCAATAATCGCCGCCAGACCATTAATGGACTTTCTAAAATCCACGAACTCCCGATACAGGTAAACATTAGGGGCACTCAGCATTCTCTTCATGACAGTGCTCCGATTAACTCTGCCAGATACGAGGCAGGTGTTCCCTGGGGGATGCTGAGTTCAACGTCATTAATCAATAGTGTCATGTTGGCAATCGGTGTTTGAGTCATCTGGTAGCGTGTCGTTTTTTCAACGACTTCAGCTTTAACGAATCCACTGCTCTTAGGTTGCTCTATGAACTTTAGTTGCTGTCGCTTGGCATGGAAGGTTGAAAGGCTCAGCCCATTTTGTTCACAGAACACGCGTTGAGACAGATGACTGGATTCGTATTGATCGAATAGGGTATGCCATTCTTGATGAGAGAGTCTTTTTGCCATTTCAAATCTCCTTGAGGTTGGAGATTTGATCTTATGGCGTGCCGAGATTGATTAGAATGTGGGGTTTATGACGCGCTTACCACAGACAGGAGCAATCAGTCAGGATGAAAAATTTCTATTTTTTTAAGGATTGTAAAAAAATTTTATCGGGCATAAATATCGATAAGATCACATACAATGGAACGTATTTGGATGGCACGAAGAATGCGGGTCATGAGTGGCTACTCGGAACTAGTGGCGCAGTGATTCACGTGCATGTCGATAGAAATAATAATGACTTATCAAACAGCCTCAACTTAATGAAGATGAAGAGTGTAGGTGAGGAAATAAATATTTTGCAATGCACTGGCATACTGCCGAACTATTCCTTGAGCTGTGATGATAACGGTTGTTTGGATGAGTTGGCGAAGTCCGCGCAAGTGAGTAACGAAGGGAATTTGGCGGACGACCAAGAAACGTTTCAGTTCTTAAAAAAACTGCTTGAGAAAATGAATGAGACCGCTCAACTACCGACGTTAACTTATTAGTTCACCTGGTCTATGCTGCATACAATACCACCCACAACAGTGACAAATAAGGGTGAGTGTTTCACAGAGTAAAATTATGTGTTATTGCAAAAGATTAAGAGTTAGCCAACCGTAATCTTTAATATAAGGAAATTACATGAACCACGTTAATACTAACTTAAAAGCTATCGTTACTCACGCTTCGTCATCAAACAATGCCAACGTCAAACGTCAAAGCGCGGGCATTCCACAAAATCAATTGAAAGCGCTTATTACCGCCGCGAGCTCTGACACTGGTACGCAAGAATATTACGCTCAAAAAGGCGCATTTATCGACCTATACCAAGGGCTGAAAAACGGCACGACAACATGGATCGAGTCTAAAACAACCGACAGTAAGTGTCCTGTTTTTTATGCTCAAACAGAACCTGATAGTCAAGGAAAGCGCCACTACATTACGCTTACTTGTGGTTTAAACAATGAGGCACAAGCTGAAAATAGCACCGCGAACCCAAGTTATAATCTAACTGGCTATTTTCAGATTTCATTAGAGTATGCTTCTCAAACTTATTGGAACTCATTTTCTGATATCTCGGTAGAAGGTGTCAGTGGATTACTGGCAGCGTCAGAGCTATTCAAAGCAGCAAAAGCATTGCTTAACAAGTTGAAAGACGGTACATCATCATGCATTTCAGAGGCGGTAGACGGAAAAACAACAGAAGATGCAAATGCATCAGCAGAAACAGGTGCAGAGGAAGCATCAAGTACCGTCGAAATTGAAGAAGGCGTTAGCGTTGATCTTGAAGCGGAGGCGAGCTGTTTTGGACCAATAGCAGAAGGCGTGGTGTTCACTGCCTGTATTTTTATGTTGATATCACACATGTCATATCAAAATCTCACTATTGCAAACCTTACTGACTACAACTTAAATTGGGAGATTGTATACCAAGACCATGGTGAAATATTGCAAGAACCCAGCAGTGACGATGAATCAGTAAGCCACACTATTGCTAAAGGCCAACAAAGTGGACCTCCTGGTGTTCAAGCTGAGCCATCATATTCAGATGCTCCATTTAAGTTTGAAAGTGATGAGACCGCTGGTATCGACTTTTACGGTATTGAATATATCATGTCATTGGTCCTGCAAGATGACAGCGGTGCGACAGTAGCAAACATAGCGATGTTCTACAGCGTGCCATTTTCAGGCAACAACCGTTTATACTGTAGCTTTGATGATGTAACAACGAAAGACAAAGCCAAATCATACCTTGATAATCACGACGACTCTTCTAATGAAGTGACCTCAAGAATATGCATATCACCAGACGGTAAGTTCGAGTTAATGCAAACGTTTGATTACTTGTCTGGTAAGCACGAAACAGATGATAAGGAACAATACAGCTATAATTCGTTGTTTGTTGTAAAGCAGTCTGAAGCTTAATCGTGAACATAACCCAGACCTGACTTGACTCGTAGTGGTCAGGTTTGTTTTGCTACCAAAGGGCTTAATATCGTAAGCTGTAGCAGTCATTAGCAACGCAGTTCATTCGGAAGTGTATTCAAAGCCACGGTTTCAACTAACCTGTTGCGTAACCAGAGTGTAGTAAGGATGGCTCACCGTTTTTCCATCAGCTATTGCAAACTCAGTTGCTTGTAGATACCCCGGGCATGTCCGGGGTACTTACTGGTTACAACGCTAAAGCGTTGACCAAAATTACGAACAGCTAACGCTGTAATTTTGGAATGGGCATTCATCCACGGGTAAACCCGTGGTTTTCTGTATGCACAGAATAAAATAATTACCTTTCAATCACATAGACTTGAAAGCACGATTAACGTCATACTTACAATCGGTAGCTATAATACGCCAGACTATACGCCCAAACTTATTTGTTGCTAAAGCTACGATAGCTTTTTCTTTACCACGTCGTTCAATTAACCCTCGTAACCAAGCTCCCATAGGATCCGTGTTGAAGCTCTACAACGTAGTACAGCCCTAGCACCATGAATAAGTAGGTCCTTAGAGCTCGGTTCCCACTCTTTGATAAAGCGCTAAGGCTATTCTTTCCACCTGTACTATTCTGCTTGGGAACTAACCCACACCATGCTGAAAACTGCCTACCATTTTGAAATTGTTTACCAGAGCTAACTTCACTAACAATCGCAGCCGTTAAGATCAGGCCAAAGCCAGGGATATTCTTAATCGCCTTGTAACGCGGATTCTGTTGGCTCAGCGTAGTTATCTCCTGAGTTACATCATCAATCTTGCTGCTAATGCTGGTAAAATCACAGTATAAGGTTTGCAGTAAGTTTCTCATAACATGGTATAGCTCATTCTCTGCATCTTCAATTATCAACGGTAAGTGATTACGCAATGCTCTTATTGATGTTGGAAAAACTATCCCATACTCTCCCGTTAGACCTCTGATTTGGTTAGCGAGGGCTGTTCTTTGTTCTACTAGGCGAGAGCGAACGCTGCGCAAAGCTTTCAGGTCCTGTTGCTCGATAGATTATGAATATCAGGTCGCGAATAAGCTTCACAAATGGCTCTTGCATCGTTTGCGTCATTCTTTTGTCTACCGACGAACGGCTTAACATGCTGGTATGAGTGATACCTTAAAACCAAGCCCTAAAAAGACTCGCCCCCAATAGTGTGATGAAGCACATGACTCCATAGCCAGCGGGGTATTGTCTGGAAGTTGACGGATTGTATGGAGCAGTTTGTCTTGAGAAACCTTACGATTTGACGAGATAGTACCGTCAATATTCAATACGCATACTTGAAAGAAGTTCTTAGCTAAATCGATACCGACAACTTTAATGGATATGGTTGTTACTCCTGATCTTAATGGTTGTACCCGTAGTGTGATACAACAATGTTAGAAGGGAGGTGCGTCCATCACATAAAAGCCCTGAAGAAGTCTCCCTATCTTCACATTAGTTGTATTTGTGCAAAACTCGGCTAACTACGATCGTAGGCTTTCTGACGAAACCAATAATGGGGCAGAAACGAGTTACGTTCCCTTGCCCCATTACACTTGCGTATTACTTTATTGGTGTTACGACTGAATTTTCATCCAATAGCTCTTGTTGGAGGTCAAACACCCTAAAGCGGAGCCTCGCATTTTCAGCCTCTAACTGCTTTCGAGCTTCAACTGCATTGTTTCGTTGCACCCTGTATTTATCCTTAAGGTCATTGGCTTTTTTTAATTCGTGTTTTAGCCTGTCAAGCTCAGACAAAGGGACATCCAATTCAATATCTAAGCCCGTTGTCATAGCCTTATCACGGTTGTGGTTGTATTCATCGATCACAGGTTTAGCGTAAGCCACAAACTCTTTAAACTTATGGACATAGCTATTGCCAAGCTGGGCTTCATTATTGATCCGGTTTAACGTGAGCTTACCCATCGCCTTGACATGAATAGGCTTACCATCTAATAGTCGCTGAAACGCATTGACCAGTAACCCTTCTGCCTTGCAGGTTGCCTTATACTCTACTTTCATGACCACACTGCCTTAATCTCATCATTGAAGTTATCAAAAGGGATGCTGTGTTTGACTAGAGTTGGTTCAATAGACTGAATCTTCTTTTTTCTAGCATCTAGAATCAATTCATTGGCATAATCTTCCATATCATTGATTGCTCTAAATGAAGCAATCAAGTTATCTCGCTCTCTCGAAAACCTTTTAGCAGCTTTATCCGTCACAACCTTATGAGAGCAAGGAGCTTCGACGATATCCATCAGAGAGCATAGTCGCTCACAATCAGGGTTAGTGCAGTATCCACCTGTTGGAAGCAGTACAATAGATTTGTCTCCTGATCTCACCAAAGCAATTAATTCACTCCGAGATATAACAACCTCTTCACCTTGAGCTAACCGTTCCGCGTTATCCTTAGCTATGCGTTCTCCCTCGGTACCACTTAAGTGCTCAGATACATTATAAATATCATCCCATGCATCCACAGCTGCTTCTTCAAAGGCTTCATTGAATTCATCCATTAATTGAGAATCCATCAACAACTCATTAGTGCGCGCTAACTCAGAATAATTAGCATACCAATTGGACATATTTACATTACGGTGTTTTAGTTGATATTTAACAGTTAAAGCGTTCCCAAGTCGATTTTTCACCATAAAGACAACAAAGCTACGCCTTAAATCATGGGGAGCTAGTCGCGGTAAACCACCTCCTACCTTTAAATCTCCCGCTCGTTCAGGGTTTAAAAGATTGAATTCTTCAACATCCTCTGCAGTTGCAATAATATTGAACTCTTTTAAATTGAGAGTGAAAACACCATCACTATCCACCTTGTACTTAAAACTCTTTTTTACTTGTAGTTTTTCGTCGCTGTATGGAATATCCACTGCGATAAAAGCGCTGCTTAGTTCTCGAAGCCTGTAGTCGTACTGGTCTTTGGTTATTAAACCAGCTTGAAAACCTTTCTTAACTCGCTCAAGTGCATAATTCCTTGTAGCCTGCGTCGCATCATAAGCTAACTCTAATGCTAATTTAGTAATAGGCGCTGTATTCCATGTTGTGAAAATTGGGTTACCATTTTTTCCCTTTGTGGTAAAACCTGATACTTTTGATATTCCAGAAGGCGATAGGTCATAACTGTCCTTGTTCATGGAAAGCAACTCTTTATGTCGCGCTCCAGTGAATAATCCAACGCAGATAAAACACACTTTATGCAACTTGCCTAACCAATTACCTTTCCTGTGTACTTGAAAATCTGGTATTGCTTGAATATCAGGCCATTTACATATGCGCCTTGATACTTTCGTACCAAAAGCTTTTAATTGCGATTCAGTCATATCATCAACATGTATAAGACCTAATTTATCGAGTTCCTCATCCATCATTTGATTTTGATAGGCATAAACCTTACCCATTACTTCTGAAATCTGACGGCGATATGGATGATAAGTTTCCACAAACTGAACGACTTGCTTTAAAATAGTAGAGTGAATCGCCTCAGGGAAAGCTATAGCCTGACCTTTTTTTGAGCCTTTTTTTATCCAATTGATCCACTCCCTTTTATGAACATATCGGTTTAACAGACCAACTCTATTCAGAGTATTTATAGTCGATGCCAAAGATCGACAAAAACTTTCACTAGCATAACTCCTCAATTTCTTGGAACATTTTTTCCACTCTCGGTCACTAGATAGCAAACTAAAGTCACTGTTGCCCCAAAGCGTTGCAAGGACATTTAATTTCACTCTGTAATCAACCAGAGTACTAACTGACTCATGTTCGCCATCAGGAGAGTTTTGTTTCTGCCATTGCATTATTGCATAAAGATAGGACTGGATATTTTGGCAGTAATTGACATCGATATGACTAAAATTTATCTCAACATTATTTTGGTGCAATGAATAAAAGTCCCAATTTAAATCAAAGACATGAGAAACGCCTTCTTCATCAGAGCCAACGTAACATAAGGGTTTTCGGTAAGCTCAGGATATCGCTGTTCTAAAATCAAAGACATTGTATTCTCCCTAAAAAAATAGGTTTGCACTGGCACGATTTTGGTAAAGAGGGTGGTAACTCCCATTTTCTATTTTGCATTTTGCTGATTCGTAATTTTTTGGCGCTTTATTTTTTAATCTGACCAAGACTTTTTTCAGTACCCCTTCCACCCAAAAATATTCTTCTTTAGGTACTGAGTTACTAACCACCATTTCTTTGAGACCTTCGATTTGTTCTAAAAATGAGAGCATCAGCCATATATCATTTTCAGACGCCACCAATTTATGTCTGTCACAGTCAAAACAACCGATAAAGTCGGTACAACGCCCAGTATCTTTCGAAAAATCAATACCAAGCTTTTTCATACGCCTAGCCTCTGCAATTAATTTCTCTGGTGTAGCTCCTGAGCATTTTATGCCACTTGGCGTGGTCATTAGAGGCTTTGACTGATTGTCACCGTTACGTAAATTCTTGTAATCATAATCCGATAAGATATCGCTGTGCATTACCTTCGCATTTTCAATAGCTTTTCCAATATCTTCGCCTTTAGATATTGCATTCAATGCTGAAAATGTAGCGTTTAAATTGTTGTCATGATCAGCCTGAACACCACTCGAGTATCTTTTTGCAACTACATTTACGGTATCATTTAGCCCTTGCGATACAAGAAACATATCTTCAGTAACTCTCATTAGCACATCTGACTTTGTAGCTCTAAAACGCTTTGTCGTGACTCTCAATCCCGTTACTTTCTCTAACTGAGCATTGATGTAGCCAATATTTGAGCTATCTGCATCAAAAGTTAAAACCTCACCATAACGATTAAAGAAAGGGCAAAGGGGAAGCTCACTTGATATAGGTATACCCAATGACTGGTATATGATTTTAGACACCGTTAGCCATCCATTAATTAGCTCCTTGGTTCGCTTACTAAAACCAACAGCATTATCTAAATCTTTAAAGCCTGCTCTAAATTTTTCGCCATCAAAAACAAACCGGCCATTGCCAATATTTTTAAATGCGACATCTCCATATCTAACTTGAGCAAGTACTGATTTGTTCATGCCTGTCATCATCGAGAATACAAAAAACCAGTTACGTGATGCATGATTATAAAAAACTTGCTGATTGAGTCGTCCGAGGGAAAGAGGACTGTCCTTTATTGTTCCAGAGACAGACCTCATACAATCCTTAAAACCTCTCTTCTGACATGAAATTTTACGTTTTGACCAACCTTTACTTTGGGCTAATTCAAGGAATAATTTCTCATCAAAAAATGGATGAATATCAAGATATTCTTTTTTTTCTATAGCTGTTCGAAAGGCGAGAGCTCCCTTAATCAAAATTCGTGATAATGGTTTTAGCTCTGTTTCCACATGAAAAGCCTGCCCAGAAGAAGGCGGGAGAGCAGGAACTTCAGGTAAAGTTTTTAGATCTGCTTCTCTATTCCATTGTCTTAGAAAAAACGATAAGGACAATTTAATACTGCTGGCTTTAGATAAATGTTGACCTTTATTACGAAGCTTATTGAAATGCTTGAGGCAATTTTGCATGATTTCATTATCAAAGATGTTCCCTCGATATTTTTTAGCATCGATATATCTAAAATAATCAACTAAACCAGTAAAATAGCTTTCTTTCGACTTACCATCAGGTAAAGGTTGTAAAGTTTCAAAAATAGTTCTAACGATATTATCTCTATTAGCCAAAATCTCATTTCCAGAGGCTATTTGCTTAATCGTTGGAACGTTGACATAACACAGGCGGTTAAGGTAAGAACGTTTACCATTACCACAATTTAAGACCATGTCTTCATAGCTCAACGCTGTAACAGTCGCACTTTTCTTCTTTAAAGTAATCTTGGTACGTTTACGTCCTTGGGTCATAACAACCCCTCAAGCTCATCAAAAGCTCCAATATAATCAAGTACATCTTCGTAGATTTCATCGGCAGATGGCATATCCTGTGCAATTTTCAAGTACTCTATCGTCGTTGCTCTATGTTCATGTCCAAGCAGCGCTGACACCCTATCCAATGCCTCATCGGGTGTGATTGAGGGGTTACCATATTCATCCTTTTTATTTAAAAGATGGCGAAAGATATTCACGGCAAACGTTGGGCGTAAATTATGTATGGAACCGACAATAGGGTGGTCAAGATCTTGAGTTAGATTTGCAGTATTACGTATTTCAATCCAGCGACCTGTAAAGTCCTGTAGTCGTGTAAACATGGGTTTTCCAGACTGGGTAATAAAAAGGTACTCAAGCTCAGGATTAATCGCATCATCCCCTTCAAAGAGGTACGTGTTACCTACCTCAGCCTGCTCCTTACACCAAGTTTTAAACTTCTCAAGACGCTTTTGATACCTATCAGATTGCGAGTAATCGTAAAGCATCTTCATCAATGTGGCGGGGATAATGGTAACGCGGCTTTTGTTCTTCTCTGCGAAACCCTCAGCTGTCTTTGTGAGTGACTGGTACTTATCACCAACACCCAAATCCATCACGGGCTTTTTAAACACCTCTTTGCCGTCCTGAATCATGGTTTCGGGGTTAACTATCTGTCCTAAGTGAAGGCTCGCTGCTTCTTCTCTCCGCAATCCAGTATTACGGCAAATCATGGGGTGCAGACAGAACTCAATCGGTAATGAATGCAGTTTATTGTTGTCACCATGACGAATCACCCTACGGGATTTCATTAAGATGGTTTGCAGGATGTTCCATTCATTATTGGTAAATGGTTTTAAGTCACGGCGCAGATTACTGAGGTTTGTGCCGCCACTGCGAGATGACTTAGTAAATTTAATCCGCATATCCGTCGTGTGCACCTGCTTACGTTGGTAAGCTTTCATACTGGATGCAGACGCCTCGAAATGGATATTCACTGTCTCAAATTGGAAGGGAAGGTTATTGAAACGAATTCCTTGGCGAAGACAGTGTTTATAGAATCCTACGACACTGCTCATATATTGCCTGGCCGTTGTTTTAGCCAATACACCCTCAATAGCGAGCTGCTTGATTCCATCTCGGTATTGGTAGGTTAACCGCTCTTGTTTATTGCGAGGAAAGGTATTCCACTCTGGGCGGGGGTCATCATAGAGAGGGTCAAAGTCGACTTCATCGTATTCAGCATCCCACTCTGCCTGCTTGTCCAAGACAAAATTGAAGTAATGGGCTATTCCCTGTGCGTCTGTACCAAGCTCAAGCACGCCATCATCGATGGCTTTCGACAATAAGAACTCGTTGACCATATCTAATGGTTGGTAGCTTATTAGGTTATCTTTGACGTCATACCCAGCGATATGAAGTAAGGGAAGTTTCTTGATGGGGATTTTATTACCATTGCCACGGTACGTAATCTGAGGTTCACCATTCTCATCAATAGATACCAATGGTTTCTCGTAAACGAAATTAGGGATAGTCGAAATTTCTACTTCTTTTCGTATGATCTTTTTCTGATTTTCATCGTTATCTAACATACTAAACCTCATGCTGTGTATACAACCAGCATACACAGCATTCTCAACTTTGAAAGTTAATTGTGAGGTTTTAGTCTATCAGGTAAGTTTTGGATGTGGTCCTCCCAGTCGATAACATCAATCTCATAAACGACTTTGTTGCGAACACTTTCTTGCGCGGCGTGCATCGCCTCTTTGGAGCCGGTAATCAAAGGATGCCATTGCGGCAATGTTTTGCCTTCTGACAGTACACGATAGGCGCACGTATCCGGCAACCAGTTAAATTCATCAATTTTATCACGCGTCAGTTTTAAGCACTCCTCACCAGAATTGAAGCGGTTTGGATAATCCTTGCATGAGCAGGTATCGCTGTTTAACCAACTACAAGCGACATTGGTGTAATAGACCTCATCACTGTCTTCATCCATTAACTTGTGTAAGCAGCACTTACCGCATCCATCACAAAGCGACTCCCACTCCGATTCCGTCATTTGTTCTAATTTCTTATTTTGCCAGAATGGTGTGTTCATGAGTCTCTATCTAACTTAACGAATGGGGTGCGTGTTATACCTCCACACCAACCAAAGTTCAAGGATAAAAACGGCTTGTTAATTTAGGAAGCTATTGCTGTACACTTCGGTCACATCTGCTAGGATCGTAACCCTTTTCTTTTACTGGTACTCAATTATGGAATGCAGACTTGGTTGTGGTGCGTGTTGTATCGCCCCTAGTATTTCTTCCTCCATCCCGGGTATGGAGCAAGGAAAGCCAGCAGGTGTACGTTGCATTCAACTTAATGACGCTAATTTGTGCAAGTTATTTGGTAAGCCTGAACGTCCAAAAGTATGCCACGAATTTAAGCCTTGCCCGATGGTCTGTGGCAACACGAACCAAGAAGCTTTGAGCAACATTACCGAACTCGAAAAAATCACTTGATGGCACTGCTTTGTTTACCTTAATTGATGGCGCCACTCAAAATTGCCCCAGCAGCTAGGGCAATGATTCGAAAGGTGCTACAGCTTTTGTCTGCCAAGCAAAGAGTGTGATAGCGTCGTACCATCAACAAGCTCAAGCTCACCGCCAACAGGCACACCATGAGCAATACGACTCGCAGAGACTTGATGGGCGCGACATAATTCCGCAATGTAGTGCGCGGTCGCTTCCCCTTCAACGGTTGGGTTAGTAGCAAGAATGACTTCAGCAATGCCACCACGTTGCAAACGGTAATCCAGCGTATCTAAACCAATATCACTCGGGCCAATACCATCTAAAGGTGATAAGTGCCCCATCAGAACAAAATAACGTCCAGAATATTGGCCTGTAGCTTCAATGGCCGCAATATCAGCAGGGCTTTCGACTACACAGAGTTGGCCGTTATCCTGCCGCTTAAGGTTGCTACAAATATGACAAGTTTCTTCTTCAGTGAAAGTTCGGCATTCACTGCAATGTCCAATTTCTGTCATGGCTTGGCTTAAAGCATCGGCGAGCTGTAAGCCGCCTTTTCTATCGCGCTGTAACAAATGAAAGGCCATACGCTGTGCTGACTTGGGACCCACCCCAGGCAGACAACGTAAGGCCTCCATCAAATGCTCCAGCATATGACTGGTACGCATTAGTAACCTATTTTGTTTGTTAAAAAGGTCGTTCGTTAAAACGGCATCTTCATACCTGGTGGTAATTGCATACCGCCAGTGACAGAAGCCATTTTTTCTTTTTGAGTCTCTTCCACGCGGCGTGCAGCATCATTGAAAGCGGCGGCAATCAGATCTTCTAGCATCTCTTTGTCGTCTTCCATTAAGCTTTCATCAATCTCGACACGGCGTACGCTGTGGCTACCAGTAATGGTCACTTTTACCAGACCAGCACCAGACTCACCAACCACTTCCATATTCGCAATTTCTTCTTGTAGCTTTTGCATGCGCTCTTGCATTTGTTGGGCTTGCTTCATTAGGTTGCCCATACCGCCTTTACCAAACATGTTTATCTCTCTGGTTGAATTGAGTGTTTCACATAAGGTGGGGTCATAACATATAGATTCAACCCCACACTCGCTTAATTGATTAAATCGGCCGCACACTGTCGCGATCAAGTTCCGCATCAAAACGTCGCTTGAAGAACATTACGTGAGGGTCGGCCTCCAAGCTGTTCAATGCTTGCTCTAATTTGAGTTGGTAAAGACGCTCTCTAAGCTCCAATGGAGTCTCACCTTGCTCACCAATTGTCACGCTAAGGTGGCACTCTTCAGCTAATGTCTCATTGAGCGCTTCTAACAACTCGCTTTGTGCTTTATCGGTATTAAGATGGGCCTGACTTGGCCGCAGCACTAGCTCAATTGATGAGCCCGATTTGTGGTAGACAGAATTAAGTGCTAATTGTTCCACTAACTTGGCAATATCGAGCTGGTGGATCAGAGCTGCCCACTCATCTTGTTCTATCGATTCTGCAAGTAACTTTTCTGCCATCTCTGGCGTTTTAATATGTTCTAGCGCTTGCTTAATCTGTGTCGGTGTCAGCTCTGTTTTTTGCTGTTCAACCACCACAGGTTGCAGCGTTGGACGCCACTGATAAGGCTCGTTGTCCAAGGTTGGGGCAGCTTCAGGAGCGGATGTTGACAAAGGCGACACTCGAGCTGATTTTCCATGCGAGGCAACACGCTCAAGCACAGATTCAGATTTAGTCGATGCCGCATTAGGCTTTTTTGTCCCGTTGCTCTTTGTTTCATTCACTCCTTTTGCTGGCTGAGCAACCCCTTGGCGCTGTGAACGCAACTGGTGTCGCAGCCCTGCAATCGGTGAGGGACGTGGAGCTGAAGAAGGTGCCGGTGGTTGAGGTACTGGTGCAGGCTCATACGATTCTGGGGCATATTCCATTGCACTGGACATGTCATCATTCATATCCGCATAGCGGTTATCGTAATCTTGAACGATGCCATAATCAGGCTGAGTATCCTCATGCCTTTGTGGCTCATTAACCTGACTGTCCGATACGGGAGCCGCCGACGTTTGCTTAGGTTCAGTTAGAGGCGTTGCCGCTGATGCGGGTTGTAGTGAAGGAGTGCCGTGGCTTGTCACTGCGACATCTGAACTCACTTCAGTGCTGAACGTATTCACCAACGATACCGAAGCAGGACGAAACGCCATCATACGTAGCACAATCATTTCCAGCCCCGTTCGAGCGGTTGGCGAGAGTGCTAAATCTTCACGTCCTTTTAAAGCAATTTGATAATAGAGCTGCACATCTTGTGGGCTCAGTGCTTTGCTAAGCAGTTGCACTTTCTCTGAGTCAGGTTGGGTTTTGTCCAGTGTTGCTGGCAACGCTTGATACATCGCAATACGGTGTAACTGCGCCGCGAGTTGTTGTAGTAATCCATCCCAATCCACACCATTTTGTGCTAAATGTGCAACGCTATCCATCGCCGTTTGAGGCTGTTTACTGCTAATGGCTTGCAGTAAATGGAGTGCTTGATCTGTGTCTAGCGTGCCAAGCATTGGGGCGACTACATCGGCCATCACCTGGTTATTACCTAGTGCAATCGCTTGATCAGTTAAGCTAAGTGCATCACGCATACTGCCATCGGCAGCATGAGCGATCATTCTTAATGCTCTCGCTTCACAAGGGATCTGCTCTGCCGCTAAAACATGCTCAAGCTGATCGTGGATATTTTCAACACTGATCGGCTTAAGATGAAACTGTAAGCAGCGCGATAAAATCGTAACCGGCAGCTTTTGCGGATCTGTCGTAGCGAGCAAGAATTTCACATACTCAGGCGGCTCTTCCAACGTTTTAAGCAAAGCGTTAAAACTGTGGCGCGACAGCATGTGTACTTCATCGATTAAGTACACCTTGAAGCGACCGCGAGCAGGCTTGTATTGCACGTTATCAAGTAATTCGCGCGTATCTTCGACTTTGGTTCGTGATGCCGCATCTATTTCTAAAAGATCAACAAAACGGCCTTGGTCAATCTCTCGGCAAGTATCACATTGGCCACAAGGTGTGGCCGTAATACCTGTTTCACAGTTTAACCCCTTGGCAAACAAGCGACCAATCGTCGTCTTGCCTACACCACGTGTACCGCTGAATAAATACGCATGGTGCAATCTATTTTGGGCCAACGCATTTTCTAGTGCAGTTAAGACATGTGCTTGTCCCACCACCTCATTAAATTTTGTTGGTCGCCATTTTCGCGCTAAGGCAAGATAACTCATGAGTACGTCCAGTTGATTAGCTTAGTGACCTTCAAATTCACAAATACTATAAACGTTCAGGCCCAAACCTTGTAAACGTTTGTCTCCGCCAATTTCAGGCAGGTTGATGACAAAAGCCGCGTGCTCAACTTCACCACCAAGCTGGCGGATCAATTTAGTCGTCGCTTCAATCGTACCACCCGTTGCCAGTAGATCATCCACCACCAGCACTTTATCACCTTGTTTGATCGCATCAACGTGAATTTCTAATGTGTCAGTACCGTATTCCAATTCGTAAGATTGGGCTAACGTTTCGCGTGGTAACTTACCCGGCTTACGTACAGGTACAAACCCCAAACCAAGCTCTAAAGCCAATGGCGCACCAAATAGGAAACCACGCGCTTCAGTACCAACAACTTTGGTAAAGCCCATGTCTTTATATTTTTCGACTAATAAAGCAATGGTTGCTTGATAGGCTTTTGCATCCTCTAGCAGGCTAGTTACATCACGAAACAAAATGCCAGGTTTTGGGTAGTTAGGGATGCTTTGAATGCTCGATTTGATCAAAGAGATAGTTTCGGTTGTCATAACTTACATTTACTTAGATTGGCTCTTCATTTCTCACGATACATTTACGTATCAGAATGATAGAGCGTGAGCTCTCAGCAACATAGATAAGCCACAATATCTTAGCCGCTGAAAAAACAAACGCCCATTCGAAGAATGGGCACACTTCCCCATAATGCTAGTGATTTTCTTGTTGGTTAGCAACCTGCTCATGAGTGGGAAGTCGAATAAACCAAGTGATCAGGACCACAAGCATAGTAAACAACATAATTTTGAGCCAAAAGTGCGGGACAACCCAGATGGAAAAAATAAAGCTTAGAATAATCCACAAACATCCCCGTTGTTTCACTTGCCGCGAAACGGCACCATGTTGCTGCCAATTATCCAGTATTGGGCCTAGCGTCTGATGTTGATGCAACCAAGCATGAAAACGAGGGCTACTTCGTAAGAAGCAAGCGCTAGCAAGGAGTATGAAAGGTGTTGTGGGGAGCAGCGGTAAGAATATGCCTATCACGCCTAACAGAAGGCAGAGCCCACCAGCCACCGTAAGAAGAAAATGACGAATATTGATGGTGAACTCCCAACGTACTATCCAACTCAGAAAGTTGAATAACCATTAAACACACGGATCCAAGTCAGTATTGCTGGCAATGTAGGGATCGAAAGTACGGCAATAAAGCCTAAAAAATAAAAAATGTTGTAAGGTTCTTTAAAATTCTGCTCTTCCATCATAACTTCTCTAGTGTTGGATGACTCCGTTCGTTTTTGGCACCATAAACAAAGTTAATGCAACGTAAACGAATTGGGTGATTGTTGTTCTAGACGCGAACTATACCTCAAACAAATCACCGCAAACACCGACTAAAGGTAAGGTTATTAACTGCTGCCACCTTGGTAAATATTGAGTTTGAAACTACTCGAACCTAAGCGATTAGTTGATAGCTGACAAGTTGAATTGATCGGTAAATCTTTAGTGATAAAGTTTTTTAAACAGTTCTGCCCAAGGCTAACACCCGCGGCAATATGTTGAGTTAAGTAACCATTTGACCACTGACTGTCGAGCCCAGCAGGCAGAATAGAGAGTGTACCTTCGCTTAAATCCGCAATACCGAATACCGCGTTGATTGGATTAGCACACTCTGAGCATTCAATACCTTTTTCCAGTATGTCGGCAAGGTCTTTCAGATCGGCACTGAAGCTTTTTAAGTTGCGAAGATAATCGTGAAACAGAGCACGAACGAGCAATGCTGAAGCCACACTATTTTCATAATGGGCATCTGAATCGACCAAGTAAAAGGCAAACTGCCCGTTCATCAACCACGCATAGTCAAATACCAGCGGCATCACATCCGCCGATTGTAAAAGACGGTAGCTACACTTCCAACTGCCTTGTGAAGTATCCTTTTCTGGTAATAACGCGTGCAGCAAATCTTTCGCGGTACTGGGGTTTTCTCGTAGATACTCCAGATGCCAATGCAACTCTTGTTCTTCTGGAATATCACCACCATCATCGACCCGGAACCATTGCGTCGAAAAATCGCGCTGATCAGATAAACGACTGAACGTATCTTCGAGCGTACTTTCTATTGCACTGCTTAAATACTGGTGGTTACCAATCGGTTTAGGAAGAAAATCCTTAACACCAAATCGCAGCACTTTTGCAACATCAGCCATTTCATCAGTTGCAGAGACCACAATCAGTGGCAGCGAGGGATACTCAAGGCTCACCTCTTCAACAAACTCAATGCCGTTCAGTACTGGCATTGCTAAGTCACACACAACAAGGTCAGGCTCCGCATCTTTTAACTTGCGCAACCCCTCTAAGCCATTTTCAGCTTCAAGCACTTTATAGCCTTGAGCCGACAAATAACCACTGGTTATTCGCCTAAAAATTGGGTCATCATCAACGAGCATGATCAGTTTTTGCTCGACATGCTGATTGTCTGAAGGTTTTTTCGCCAAGAACTCACTAGCCTGAATGTGAGATTTATACATAATCCTGCCTCACAATGCTTTTAAAAAGCAGTCATTTTATTGTTATAGGATAAATTGATAGGTTACTTTATAAAGTAGTCGCAAAATAAGATTTATACAAATGTTCCACTTTGTAACTCGGTTGCATACTATATATATGGGCTATGTATGGATTGTACGGAATGTTACTTTCGTCAAACAAGTTGATATGACTCAAGATTTGACAAATGATATACGTATAAATTACTCAAATTCGAAAAATAATGTGTCAGGAACAATGAAATTAGATGACCTAAACCTCTTTCGACTGGTTGTCGAAAATGGAAGCTATACCGCAACTTCTCGTAAAACAATGATCCCCGTTGCGACCATTACCCGACGCATTCAAGCATTGGAAGATTCTCTGAATCTTAGGTTGTTGAATCGCCATGCTCGAAAACTTTCGCTGACTGAAGCGGGTGAACGTTTTTTTCAAGAGTGCTCACCGTTGCTGCATCGCTTAGCTGCAACAGCAGAAGAGCTCACCGATGAATGTCGTGGCGCTTCAGGCAAACTAAGAATATCGTCACCATCTAATATCACGAAACGCATGATGATGCCTATTTTCAATGCCTTCATGATGCAGTACCCAGATATCAACATAGAACTGACCACCAGCAATCAGGCCGATCAACTCGACCCAACCGAATGGGATGTCATTTTTAGAGTTGGCCCTCAACGAGACTCCAGTTTGATTGCGCGAAAAATTAATGAAGTGAAAGATGTGTTAGTCGCAAGCCCAGGGTATTTAGCGAAACACCCTGCACCAACTCATGCCGAAGAGCTCAGTAATCATTCATTATTGAAGGGATATCCTCTAGTAAAATGGCAGTTGACCAACAATAAAGGGGAATGCGTGGTCAATTGTGATACTGGGCGATTTCAGGCCAACGCTTTAAACGTAGTGCGCAGCGCTTGCTCTGAGGGGCTGGGTATCACCTTAATGCCAGACGTGATGATTAAAGAATTTATCGAAGAAGGCAGCTTAGTCAGAGTACTGGAAGACTGGGTTTCCAACCCTCGTGATATTTATATGCTGTATAACCACAAGGATCATCTACCTGAAAAAGTCAGGCTATTTATTGATTTTGTGATTGCCTATCACATCCACTAGATTTTAGGCCCAGCATTGCTGGGCCATGAGTTATCGCAGCGGCAGATAGTCAATAAACTCGCTATAGAAACTCAATAAATTTACTCAAATCACGTTCAGGCACTTTCATTGGCGTGCACCCTGCAGTTCCTAGGTATAAGAAACCAACGATTTGATCATCGCCCTTAGCACCTAATGCTTGCCGAACGTGAGAGTGGAACATCCAGCTTCCCGAACGCCAGAAACCTTGAAAACCTTGGGCTACCGCAGCCATTTGCATCGCTTGTACTGCGCATCCCGCAGAGAGATGCTGTTCAATCGCTGGCACCTTTTCATGATCCGTTACTTTCGCGATCACTGTGATTACCATAGGTGCTCGAAACGGTGCATTCTTCGCTTTTTCTATCTCAGCATCACTGCCGTTATCCGCTCGCACAGCAGACGCCAAAATACTCGACAACTTTTGCAAACCCGCTCCCTGAGCAATCACGAAACGCCAAGGGGTTAAACCGCCATGATCGGGCGCTCGCAAGCCTGCTCTAATAATATTTTCCAAGACCAGACCTTCAGGTGCAGGCGATGTGAGATTGGCGATTGAACGACGGTTAAGCAGCAACTCTAGTGCATCCATTTCGATTCCTTATTGATGATTTTCCATAATCTTATACCAAACTGAGAATAACTCGCATAAAGAGATGACCTCATTGGCTATAAATGAAAAAAAGCGAGGATATTCCCTCGCCTAATTTAAGCAAACATATCAATGAAAACAGCCGAGATGACTACGGATAAAAACGTGCTTCAACCCCAGCTCGAGTCAGTAGCCCATCACAAGGAGCGAATTTATCGCCATACTTCTCAGCATGTTGATTCATCATTTCCACTAATTTCTTGATACCAATTTGGTCTATGTAACGGAATGGGCCGCCCAAAAACGGCGGGAAACCGATACCGAAAATCGCACCAATATCGCCATCTCGCGCACAACGAATTACGCCCTCATCCAAACAACGTACGGCTTCATTCAGCATAAGTAGCACGCAACGCAGCGCGATCTCCTTATCACTCTGCTTGGCATCTGGCGTGATTTTCAGCAATTTATAGATAGATTTGTCGATTTCTTTTTTCTTACCTTTATAGGTATAGAATCCCTTACCACTTTTACGCCCTTTGCGGTTGTCATTGAGCAGCAAATCAAATACGTCTGGTCCTTGAAAACGTGGGCCGAGTTCTTGCACTAGAATTGGCATGATTTTCGAGCCAACATCAATGCCCACTTCGTCCAATAACGTGATAGGGCCGACTGGGAAGCCGAAATCGAGCAAAGCCGTATCTATCTTTTCAATCGACTCACCCGCCATCAGGATCTGCGCCGCTTCATTCATGTAAGGTGCAAGGATACGGTTAACATAAAAACCAGCGCAATCTTTGACCACAATCGGCGTTTTTCCCTGTTTTTTCGCCAGAGCCACTACTGTGGCTATCGTCTCTTGCGATGTGGTTTGATGAGGGATCACTTCCACCAGAGGCATTTTTTCAACAGGACTGAAATAGTGCAATCCAATCACATTCTCTGGACGCGCCGCCTTCGCTGCAATTTTCTGGATTGGAAGCGAGGAAGTATTCGTCGCAAAAATGGTGCTGGTTTTGGCATTCGCTTCAACATCAGCCACCATTTGCTGCTTAAGCGTGAGATCTTCAAACACCGCTTCAATGACAACATCGATATGCTGATAACTGGTAAAATCAATCCCGCCAGACAATTGAGCCATTTTTGTCTGCATCTGCGCTTTGGATAAAATGCGACGCTTGCGCTGTTTATCGAATAATTTGTAGTTGTAATTGAGCGCGTTTAATACTCCATCATTCGAAACATCTTTGATTCGTACGGGAACCTTGGCTTTTGCAACGCTAACATGGCTGATCCCTGCCCCCATTAAACCACCGCCCAATACGCCGATACGTTTCACGGTTTGAGGTTTTGCGTCGCTGCCCGTCTCTTTTTTCATTTCTGTGGTGGCAAAGAAAATCGAGCGCAGTGCTTTGGATTCCGAGCTCATCACCAAATCACCAAATCGCTTCGCTTCAAGCTCTAACCCGGCTTTAAAACCACGATCTAAACCGTGACGGATCACCTCTAAAATCGCGTCTGCAGCTGGGTAATTACCTCGTGTTTTTTGCTTGGTCTTTTTAGCAGCCTGATCAAAAATTAATTTGCGACCAAGCTGCGTATGAGAGATTAATTTCTCTTTGGCCGATGCATTGGCCTGATGACGTTTTTTTCCAGAATTATCGAGCACATACTTCTTGGCCACATCCAGCAAGATAGTCTCTGCTACGCAAGCATCAATAACACCCAGCTGTTTTGCTTTTTTTGCGCGCAGCTGTTTACCCGTCAAAACCAAATCAAGAGAAGGTAACAAACCAATCAAACGCGGCAACCGCTGCGTTCCACCGGAGCCTGGTAGCAAGCCTAATTGCACTTCGGGCAAACCCAAATGCGTGATATCCGCGTCGCTGCACACCCGGTAGTGACAAGCCAGCGCCAGCTCTAAACCACCACCTAAGCATGGGCCATGAATCGCGGCAACCACTGGGAATGGCAAATCCGATAAGGTTTGAAACATCTCCTGACCTTGCTTGGCCAATGCTTGTGCTTCGCTGGCCGATTGGCAAGCGTTCAGCATACGGACATCCGCTCCAGCAATGAAATTATCTGGCTTAAGCGAGTGAATCACCATCCCCTTTAGGCTGGTTTTTTGAGCCTCCAAGGTCGCAAAAACCTCTTGCATCTCTTGGGCAAACGCCGCTTGTAGCGTATTCATTTTTTCGCCGGGAACATCAATCGCCAGCCACGCAATATTTTGTTCATCAATCGTTAAATGAAAAGCTTTCTCTGTGCTCATTATTCAACCTCCAAAATCATTGCCGCGCCCAAACCACCCGCTGCACAAGCGGTATTCAGCCCTAAACCACCACCACGTCGTTTTAGTTCACGCAGTGTTTGTGTGATCATGCGCGCACCCGTCGCCGCAAAGGGGTGACCATACGCAATAGAACCACCTAGCACATTAAATTTATCCATATCAATTTCGCCAATCGCTTTTGCTCGACCAAGATGTTCCTGTGCAAACTTATCACTGGCGAACATTTTCATATTAGAGAGGGTTTGCGCAGCAAACGCTTCATGCATGTCAATCAATGTGAGATCGGAAAGCTCAATACCGGCACGTTGTAAGGCTAACGGTGTCGCATAAGACGGCCCCATTAACATATCGTGTTCAACACCAATCGCTGAAAAAGCGTAAGAACGGATATAACCCATAATCTCCAAACCAAGCTCTTTAGCACGGCCTTCACGCATTAATAGAATAGCGGCTGCTCCATCGGTGAGTGGTGTGCTGTTGGCGGCCGTCACGCTACCATATTGCCTATCAAACGCTGGACGTAACTTGGCATAACCTTCCAAAGTCGAGTCATGACGAATATTGTTATCTTCAGCGATCCACTTTTTATAAGGCTCTGGGAATGCCGTCATGACTTCGCCTTGGATTTTGCCCTCTTTCCAAGCTTGTGAAGCTAAAGAGTGAGAACGATGTGCCAAAGCATCTTGATCCAGTCGGCTTATGTGATGAGATTTTGCCATCTGCTCAGCCGTTTGCCCCATCGAAAGGCCCGTTGAATATTCAGCGACCGCGGGGGGGACTGGCATTAAATCTTTAAAAGATAATGATTTTAAGATGTTGAGTTTCTGAGCAACAGTTTTGGTTTTACTTAAAGCGAGTAAGCTAGCGGCTAATTTTTTAGACACTCCAATCGGCAAAACGGAAGACGAATCGGCACCACCAGCCATACCAATATCAATCGTGCCAGCCATTATGCTTTCAGCCACATTCACCGCCGCCTGAAAACTGGTAGCGCACGCTCGTGTGACGCTGTACGCATCGGTATGGATGCTCATTCCTGTGCCTAAAACGATCTCACGCGCGATATTTGGTGCCTCAGGCATTTGCACGACTTGTCCAAAGACGAGTTGTTCGATCAATTTAGGATCGAGTTCCGTTCGCGCAAGCAGTTCACTCACCACCATCTTGCCTAAATCGACTGCAGGAACTTGACTAAATTCGGTACTTTGACGCGCAAAAGGGGTACGCAACCCCGCGACGATAGCCACACGCTCACCAGAGCGCGTTTTGACTTCCTGTTTGCCCATTGTTTCTCCTTAGAATAGAGGTCTGACCTGGCACATTGTAACGAGGTTGTTAAAACAATCAAACAAGTGTTTAAATAAACGTGATATTCGCATCGAATCGAAGAAAGTAATGTAGGTAAAGGAGATGGATAATCACTTAATCTTTAAATGAATAATGGAGTTATACCCAAACAACTTGGAGTTGCAGGTAGGCGGCAAGTGAGTGAGTCCCAATAAGCATAGGCAAACGAACGAACGTAGCCAACACCGCTGCGGCTTCAAGTAGGAAGGGGATATAAGCAAAAAAAAACCACACAATAATGTGTGGTCGGAATATATAAAGCAATTAACTTACGCCAATTGAAATAATCAGTTTCCTGATTAGGAGAAAGTAAAGTCAGCCTTCAAAAGGAAGTGTCATCTTGCTCAACATGTTAGTCGCAATGACTAACGAGATGACAAGGTGTACTATAGCCACTTCGTGCCATGAGATTTTGAAGTAGATCAATTTTATATTGATTTATTCCATACTATGAAATTAAAAAGCCGTCGACGCTTGAATTGATGTTACCGAACAACTTGAACGGATCGAAAGCGAACGAATACGCGAAGCGTTCATCGCAAGACGACCATAAAATGGCCTAAACAAAGAAGAAATCACAGAGCAAACGGAGACTCATGTGTCGATAATAACCATGTTTGGAAAGAAAAAGTCCAGCAGCCCGGTCAATAGTAATATTGACAGACAGAGAAAATATGAAACGCTTGTGCGTGCTTATCACCGAGATCTTTTTCGTTATGCCTATTGGCTATGTAAAGATAAAAGCATTGCTGAAGATTTAGTCCAAGAAACCTGCTTGAGGGCTTGGAAATCTCTCGATAGTTTGCTCGACGAGAAAGCGGCCAAATCGTGGCTTATAACTATTCTTCGTCGCGAGAACGCGCGCCGCTTTGAGCGCAAGCAGTTTGAGTTGGTCGATATTGATGACTACAGCGGTGACGTAAAAGTCAACGATGATCCTCATCATCAACAAGAGTGGTTGCAGGCACAGATAATGAAGCTGGATATTGAATACCGCGAACCTCTTTTCCTACAAGTCATTGGGGGTTTTAGTGGTGATGAAATTGGCGAGATCCTCGAACTCAATAAGAACACGGTCATGACTCGTCTGTTTCGAGCTCGTAATCAATTAAAAGAACAATTGGATTCATCAGAAGCGTATAAGGGGCAGCAAAATGGATGAATTAGAATTTCGCCGCCGAGTTATGTCCGATCCAAAACAGCATGACCAAGAGATTATCCAAGCGGCATCCACTAGTGATACTAATCGTCAGTTCCTAGAGGACATATTGAGCTTAGATGCAACGATTGCTACTGCAATGAATGTAGACGTGCCTGACGATCTCGCAGACCGTATTCTATTTAGTCAGACCACAATGGCAAGCAATGTCATCCGCCCTACTTTTGCCAAGCAAGCGATGACATTGGCTGCATCGATTGCTTTTGTGTTTGGTTTATTGGTTGGCCAAATCAATTGGCGAAATGTGCTCATTCCACCGGCGCAGGCAAGCCTAATGGACACCGCCATCAAACACGTCATTGATGAAGAAGGCTTTGTCAACCAACTGGATGAACAAGTGAATTCAACGCAGATCAACGCCAAAATGCTGCCATTCGCTTATCAGTTAAGCAGTAACTTCCCTTACCACGTTTATTACCTAAACCACTGTGGTTTTGGCAAGGCAAACGCTCTGCACATGGTTTTTCAAGGTGAAAGCGGGAAAGTGACGCTCTTTTTCACAGGCATTGCCAGTGAACAAGCCGTGAACTTTAATGAGCAAGGCATGGCAGGAATCATCGAACCCGTCGGTGATGCTAGCCTGATCCTTGTCGGTGAAAATGGCGAAGATGTCACGAACATCGCTAAAAAACTAATGCCTATGCTAAAACCTTCCCATTAAAACCATTCCTGGCCTGTATATAATGCAGGTCAGGTTCTCCAGATTAAAATAGAGCATGAACTCTATAAACAAGCATTTTCCGCCTTTTTCCTGCCAAATAGACATCATTTCTGCAATTTTATCATTCAATTAGACAATGGTCGGATTTCTATCTTCTATACTTGCCTCTAGTATCAGCCACCAATTGAGCATTTGCTCAAAAAACAACGTCCATTAGAGGCGATGAAATCAAAAAGGAAAAAGCACCATGAACAAGACGCGTCTGTTTAAAAAATCGTTACTTGCCGTAACGGTAGCTCTCGCTTCACAACAAGCACTGGCAGCGGGCTTTCAGCTCAATGCACAATCTGCGACTGGCCTAGGCCGTGCGTTTGCTGGTGACGCTGTTATTGCCGATAACGCATCGGTGATGGCTCGTAACCCTGCCGCGATGGCACTGTTTGATGAAACCTCACTCTCTTTGGGTTTTGTATCGATCACATCGAAAATAAAAGTTAAAGATGCAAAATATTCAGCGATTACAGCACCTGGCTCATCTTTTGATTCAAATTATGATGATGCGGGTGACACTTCTATTGCACCGAATATTCACTTAATTGTGCCAGTCAATGATCAATTTGCATGGGGTATTAATGCCTATTCAAACTTCGGTACAAAAACTGAGTTTGATAGCTCCTTTGTTGGCGCTGAATACGGCGGCTTAACTGATGTAAAAAGTGCAAACTTTGGTTTATCAGGTTCTTACCGTTTAAATGAACAATGGAGTCTAGGTTTAGGTTTAGATTTGATTTATGGTCAAGGAAAACTCGAACGAAAAACAAGTCAATACCTAGGTAGCTCTACAGCGTTAGAAGCTGATGCCGATGGTTGGGCATTAGGCTTTAACTTAGGCACTGTTTATGAGCTGGATGAACATAACCGCTTTGGTTTTTCTTACCGTTATAGCCCAGACTTAGAAGCTGATGGAGATGTCAATTATTCTCGTTCAGGAAAAGGTAAAGTTGATGACACTCTCATTATGCCACTTCCTGATATGGCTGAATTCTCAGGCTTCCACCGCTTAAATGAACAATTTGCCGTACATTATAGCGTTCAATGGATTGGCTGGGCTGAGTTTGACAAGCTAGAAGCTAAAACAAGCGGGGTATTGAACGAGTATAAATGGCAAAATGGTATGCATTACTCGATTGGTGGTACTTACTACTTAAACCAAGATTGGACACTGCGTGCTGGCTACATGTATGACACCAGTGCTCAAGATCAAAAAACATCCGTTTCAGTTCCTGATTCAGATCGTAACTGGCTGTCGGCTGGCTTTACTTACCATTTAGACCAACAATCAAACATTGATTTTGGTTTCACATATCTAATGGGCAAAGACGTTCAGGTTAATGAATCCACACCTCACCCAACATTACCAGTAGAGCTGTCTTCTATTTCAGCAACGACTCACGCGGATGCAATCCTAGTCGGCTTACAATATAGCCGCAGCTTCTAAGCGCAACGTTTATTAGCATAGCGTCAATAAAGGGCTGGTTTTCCAGCCCTTTTTAATGCTTGTAATATCATCTCCTCACCTAATTCAGCTAACAACTGTACCTTTTGGGCCTTAAACCACACTACAAGTGTTCGCCAAAAATCAGAAACACTTTCATAACAAGCAGAGTATTACGCTTATAATTAAACATTTAATGGATTTTAATTTCAAAAACAACAAATTCACTGCTTTATATTTTTAAAGCATTAGCTCTAACCTTAAAATCCCCACACCGAATTCAAATATTTCAGCGAACATTATAATGAAATCAAATAAAACTCTTCTTTCACTTGCAGTGGCATGTGGGCTATTCAGCGTATCAAACGCATCTCAAGCCGCCGGTTTCCAATTGGCAGAATACTCTGCAACGGGCCTTGGGCGTGCTTACGCCGGTGAAGCGGCTATGGCTGATAACGCCAGTGCACAATGGCGTAACCCTGCCATGCTGACTTATTTGAAAGGTACGCAAATTTCTGTTGGTGCAATTTACGTTAACCCGAATGTTGATGTGAATGGCACAGTGAGCCACTCATTACTTGGCACAACGCAAGCAAGCGCAAAAGACTTTGCTCATGATGCGGTTATTCCTAATTTTTACTTATCTCATCAGTTGAATGAACAACTAGTGCTGGGCTTTGCGCTAGGAACAAACTATGGGATGGAAACCGAACTGGGTAATGATTTTGCTGCCTCACACTTTGGCAATCAAGCAAGCGTTATTACTAAAGAAGCGAATCTCAATGTCGCTTATCAAGTAACCACTGAATTTAGTATTGGTGGTGGCGTACGCTATGTGATCGGAGAAGGCCATTTTGGTGCCACCGCTCCAGCAAAAAATGCACTGACTCTTCCGCAAGGTACAACCCTAAAATATATGGAAGGCGAAGATAACTCTTGGGGATGGCAAGTCGGTACAGCTTGGCAGATCAATGAAACAAACCGTATTGGCGCAAGCTATAAATCCGAAGTGATGATGGATTTTGATGGGCACGCTAAAGGCATTACTTACGGTGCTTACAAACCTGGGATGATGTCTGTTGCCTTGCCCGCCACAGCAGAGCTTGCTAGTTACCATCAATTAAATGAGAAACTGGCACTGCATGCCAGCGTGAACTGGACAGATTGGAGCTCATTCAAGGAACTGACTGCCGTATTCCCAGAGAAATCAGATCTGATCAAATCAGAAAACTGGGAAGATAACTACCGCTTTGCCTTAGGTGCGACTTACCAATACGACGCTAAAATCGCTCTGCGTACAGGTATTGCGTATGACACATCAGCAGTGGACGATAAAAACCGCACAGCAACAATCCCAGAGACTGACCGAACTTGGCTTAGTATCGGTGCAAGTTACGTTGCCACACCACAGCTAACACTTGATGCTGGCTTTACCTATATTTTTGCAAAAGATGCCACGATCAACGAACCAAGAGATGCCTCTGATGCCACTTCAGCACAAATTGGTGGTGCATTTAATGGTGAAGTAACGGGCAATGTTTGGCTTATCGGCGCACAAGCCAATTATCGCTTCTAAACTCATTAGAAACACTCCCGGAGGCCAGAGCATTGCTCTGGCTTTTTTATTCCTTGTAATTTCGATGGTTTTTGCTGCCGAGTAGTTGAGCTATGATAGCGGCAACGCTATTAATGAACAGGATTGAGCATGTCGACTGAAGAAATTAAAAATGAACGCCATAAAGCGAGACAACAGAAAGTAAAAGAGCAAGTCGATGCACGAATTGCCGCGGCCCAGCAAGAGAAAGGGTTGTTATTGATCATTACCGGAAATGGCAAAGGGAAATCTACCTCAGGTTTTGGCACCATTGCGCGCGCTGTCGGCCACGGTTTGAAATGTTCGGTAGCTCAGTTCATTAAAGGAACCTGGGAAAATGGTGAACGTAATCTGCTTGAAAAACTGGGCGTCGAATTTCAAGTCATGGCGACAGGCTTTACTTGGGAAACGCAAAATAAAGAAGCCGATACCGCAGCGGCGCAAGGGGTTTGGCAAGAGTGCAAACGCATGCTTAAAGATGAGTCGATTGATGTGGTGTTGTTTGATGAGCTGACCTACATGGTGAGCTATGGCTATATCGAATTAGACGAAGTGATTGAAGCCTTAACAACACGGCCAGCAATGCAGTCGGTGGTGATCACGGGCCGAGGAGCACACCGCAGCTTGATTGAAATCGCCGATACGGTGTCGGAAGTCAAAAATGTGAAACACGCCTTTGAGTCGGGCATCAAAGCACGAAAAGGCATCGACTGGTGATAAAAAAGCCTCCTCTAAATCGAGGAGGCTTGATCAATCATAATGAAATCAACCCAGTAAATTACTTAAAAAGACTTTTTAATAAGCCATCAACCGCTTTCTTGGTTTTCTCGTCTTTTATCTCAACGCCGAGCTTTTCCAAGCCACGGTCAATCTCTTTTTCCGCTTTTTGTCTTAACACATCATCAAAAACCAATTTGAATTTAGGATCGCTCCATTGCCCTGAGATGTTGATAGGAATCGTGACGTCTCGCAGCTCATCGATGTCTTTGCCACCTTGCCCTTCTAGAGTTCCCACCACAGAAGTGCTCACCAAAAAATCAACCGTTTGTTGCAGATAATTCGCTTTACCCTCACCACGAATACGCAACAGTGGTGATTGCATGGCGAGGTTATTGGTGGTGACTTCCCCTTTGTTCAATTTCAGCGTAGCGGTCATGGCGCTAAAATCGGTTTTCTTCACTGGGTCATCATCAACTTTCTTACCTTTAATTTTGGCGTAATTGCTACGGATAAGGTGAGCGACGTTAATACCGTTGACTGCACCATCGGCAAAGTTGATGTTCACGGTTCCGACAAGGTTTTGTTGAATGCCCGTTGGCGTCAAACTGCGGCCCTTTACATCCACATCAATGTTACCCGTACCTTGTAACATCTCATTATTGAGTACATCTTTTAATAGCGGCAGCACCTGCACTCCCTTAACGCTCTTTTTAGCGCTATAAGTAGCAGGTACTTTGGTTGCATCCAGTTGAGCGGTCGCCTGAATCGTACCTTGGTAAAGGTTGGCACTGAATGAGGTTAAATTCACAATTCCACGATCGACGCTAAAATTGGTTTGCACATTCTGTAATCGAGCATTATTAGCTTTGAACTTGTCTATGGTGACCTTGCCTTGCACATCCAACGTTTTTAATGCACTGAGATCCGGTTCCACTTCAGCGCTCACCGTAGCAGGCGCTGCTGACGTTGAGCCTGACGATGCCTTACTTTCACTCACGGCACTGCTTGCCGTTGCTGGATTCGCAAGCCCTAAAAATTCATCCAAATCGATATTCGGGCTATGCATATTGAAGCGGATTTTAGGGATCTCAGCCAACGTCACTTTGACATCACCATCAAATTCTAATGCATTTGCGGTTAATTTACTGAGTAAGACATCCAGTTGGTTTTTAGAGAGATCAAAACGAATGTTCGAAGTTAAACCGATCTGCATTGGGCTTTGTGGCAAACTGGTTCCTTCTAGATTGGTATCCAGCACCAGCGTATCAATCTTCACCAAGCTCATGGCTTTATCGAGAGTCAGTTGCGCACTCCCCTTCGCATCAAGTTTTAAATCCGCTACCTTTCCTTTCACGCTGAATGACAGCGCATTCTTCTTATCAAACTCGAACGTGGCTAATTCAATCTTCGCAGAATCAATCTGGTTTGATGGGTCACTAAAGCTCGCATCAAGCACAACGTTCTTCACCGCATAATCCTTGAAACCAGCGGCTAATTTGAATTCAGCTCGCCCTTCTGCGGCAAAGTTTTGTTGGTTATTTTTACCTTTGGCGGCAAAAGTTGCTGACGTCCATTTATCCACCGCAAACTCTGAAAGATTGACCGCCACGTCATACAGCTTGGTATGTGTACCGGCTTTGCGGTCTTGTATTTCCAGTAATGCGTTTTCGACGCTAACGCCCGCTAAGTTAATCGTCCACTCTTGAACAGGGTTGCTCGCATTGACGCTGCTTGTCTCTTCTTGTGCTGGTTTTGTTTCGTTTGCTGCGGAAGAGGCAGCTGGTTGAGGCGCGGCTTGAGTTAAGCTATCTAAGTTTGAACGGCCATCTTTAAGGGTTTCAAGATGGAACTCAGCACCATTTAGGCGGATGTTGCCAATTTCCAGTTGCTTATCCAGCAATGGCATCACCGAAATTTCAATACCAACTTGATCGACTTTAAACAGGTTTGGAGCGCTGAAACCTTGTGGATTTCTGAGTTCAGTTTTGCCCAGCTCAAAGCCAAGCGAAGGGAAGAAACGCCAACTGATATCTCCTTCAATGACTAAGTCCAACCCCGTTTTTTGTTTGGCTTGTTCTACAATCAAGGGCTTAAATTGATTAGGATTGACCAACAGGACAAGTGCGAGCGCGGCAGCGATTAACGCACCGATAATAATGGCAATGAAAAGAAACAGTTTTTTCATCAGCTTTTTCCTTGCTTAATTAGAAAAAGAAAGTGGCACCTAAAGTGCCACTTGTCTGCTTAAAAATAAAGACCACAAAAGTTAAGATTTCAACAATTTCGCGATGTGGGCTTTTAATACATCAATGGCGATACGGTTTTTACCGCCACGAGGAACGATAATGTCCGCGTACTGTTTTGACGGTTCGATAAACTGCATAAACATAGGGCGAACCGTTTTTTGGTATTGCTTCAATACCGAATCCATGGTGCGGCCACGCTCTTCTACATCACGCTTCACTCGGCGTAATAAACAGATATCCAGCGGAGTGTCCATAAATACGGTCGCATGCATTAAGTCACGTAAACGTGGGTCTGTCAGCAGTAAAATACCTTCTAAAATAATCACTTTCTTGGGTGTTAATAGCGTTGTATTCGCGGTGCGAGTATGCTCAGTGTAGCTGTACTCTGGCACTTCAACCGCTTCGCCACGGGTTAATTGTTCTAAATGTTGGCAAAGTAGATCATGGTCAAGTGCATTCGGGTGGTCGTAGTTTGTCTTAACGCGCTCTTCCATACTGAGATGGCTTTGGTCGTTGTAATAGCAATCTTCCGTAATCACACCAATTTGGTGGTCGCCTACTTTGGCACGAAGTTCGTTATAAATCGTGCTCGCAATCAGGCTTTTTCCAGAAGCTGAAGCGCCAGCAATACCTACGATGACGCATTGATTATTCTCAGACATTATTTTTGCACCCGGTGATGGTTTGGTGATGAAAATAGATAAACTGCCCGATTATAGGGACTTCAACCACCTGATACCAGTCTCGATTTAGACTTTGGAAGAGGTTTGAATAACAAACTATCAAGCAAACGTTTTCGTCGCATTTCAGAAGAGATCACAACAGTGCTACTTTCACAGCACTGTGGACCAACACTAGTCTACCAATGTAAAACTGATTGCATCTGGCTTAGGCTTTCCTTGCCAATATAGGCTTGAACAGACTCGTTCCGCCAGTTGAAGATAACGCTGTGTATGCTCACTTTCTGGTTGAGCAACCACGGTAGGACGACCTTGGTCGATGTCTTCACGCAGGGCAATGTGCAGAGGAATTTGTGCAAGCAGCGCCAACCCATATTCACTGGCCAGTTTCTGCGCGCCACCGACACCAAAGATATGCTCTTTCTCTCCACAATGACTGCAGATGTGATAGCTCATATTTTCAATAAGCCCGATAACCGGAACGTCGACTTTTTCGAACATGGTCGCCCCTTTGCGCGCATCCGCTAGTGCCAGATCTTGCGGAGTGGTGACGATCACCGCGCCCGTTACCGGAATTTGTTGTGACAAGGTGAGTTGAATATCACCTGTCCCCGGTGGCATGTCGATGACCAGATAATCCACATCTGGCCACTCGGTTTCATTGAGCAATTGCGCCAGTGCTTTCGATGCCATCGGCCCGCGCCAAATCGCCGCTTCAGATTTATCAACCAGATAGCCAATCGAATGGCTGAAAATGCCAAATGCCTCAACGGGCTGCATCCACTTATTATCACGCACATCTGGCTTTGCTTCTTGCTTGCCAAGCATCATTGGCACTGAAGGGCCATAAATATCCGCATCCAACAAGCCAACTTTCGCCCCAGATTGAGCAATGGCTAGAGCAAGATTGACGGCGGTGGTTGATTTGCCGACGCCCCCTTTGGCTGAAGTCACCGCAATAATATTTTTAACACCATTAACACTATGAGCGACCGTCGTCGCTAGCGCTTTCGGCGCAATGATTATCTCAACACTGAATGGAGCAAGCGCATCGGTTTGCTGCTTGGAGATGACCCATTCGGAAAGCTCATCCAGCAGATTTTTAGCGGCAAATGGAATATGAACCGTCAAACGTCCCGCTGTTGTAACCGAAACCCAATGCGGTTGGTTTGCCCACCCCGCAATAAGATGAGGGTGTTCAAATTGGTTTAACCAATCGCAAAAATCTTGTTTAGATGTGAACGGCTGCATAGCTTCTCCTTTTTGCTCATGCTATCACTCTCTATTGTCAGACTGAACCCCAAAAAAGTTGCGGGATTCCTTAGGCTCACGCCTTGGAGTCGCTCGCTGCATAAGGTAGTATTGTTCTCTATTTTTCATACCTATCAAAAAAGCGAATATTAAGTATGGCGACTGACCCAAGAAACGTTTCTTCAAGGAAACTGCTGGTAACTTGTGCCCTTCCGTACGCTAACGGTTCGATCCACCTTGGTCATATGCTTGAGCATATCCAAGCTGACATTTGGGTTCGTTACCAACGCCTACGCGGCAACACTGTAAACTTCATCTGTGCAGACGATGCTCACGGCACGCCAATTATGCTTAAAGCACAACAGATGGGTATTACACCTGAAGAGATGATCGCCGCAGTAAGTGAAGAGCACCAAAAAGATTTTGCAGGTTTTGATATCAGCTTTGACAATTATCACAGCACTCACAGCGAAGAGAACCGCGAACTGGCTTCTCACATTTATCTTGAGCTGAAAAAAAATGGCTTCATTTCAAGCCGCACCATTTCTCAGCTGTTTGACCCAGAAAAAGAGATGTTCTTGCCTGATCGCTTCGTGAAAGGCACTTGCCCAAAATGTAAGTCAGAAGATCAATACGGTGATAACTGTGATGCGTGTGGCGAAACGTATAGCCCAACGGAGCTTATCAACCCGAAATCGGCCGTTTCTGGCGCGACACCAGTAATGAAGGATTCCGAGCATTTCTTCTTTGACCTTCCTCAATTTGAAAGCATGCTCAAAGAGTGGACTCGCTCTGGCTCACTACAAACAGAAACCGCCAATAAAATGCAAGAGTGGTTCGAAGGCGGCCTGCAACAGTGGGATATTTCACGTGATGCGCCATACTTTGGCTTTGAAATCCCCGGCGAAAAGAACAAATTCTTCTACGTGTGGTTAGACGCACCTATCGGCTACATGGGTTCATTTAAAAACCTATGTAACAAACGCGATGACTTAGACTTTGACGAATACTGGAATAAAGACAGTAAAACCGAACTGTACCATTTCATCGGTAAAGATATTGTTTACTTCCACAGCCTATTCTGGCCAGCGATGCTTGATGGCAGTGGTTTTCGTAAGCCTAATAACGTTTTCGTTCACGGTTATGTCACTGTCAATGGCGCAAAGATGTCGAAGTCTAAAGGAACGTTTGTCAAAGCAAGCACTTACTTAAACCACCTAGACCCAGAATGCTTACGCTACTACTACGCCGCAAAACTCAATAGCCGCATCGACGATCTTGATTTAAACCTTGAGGATTTCACCCAACGTGTGAACGCCGATGTGGTCAATAAAATCGTCAACCTTGCATCGCGTAATGCAGGCTTCATCACCAAACGTTTTGAAAATCAGTTGTCTGCAACCTTTGCCGAACCAGAGCTGTACGCAGAATTTGCCGCAGCAGCGGATCGCATTGCTGAGCTTTACGAAAACCGTGAATTTAACCGTGCCATTCGTGAAATCACCGCATTGGCGGACAAAGCGAACCAATACGTGGATGAAAAAGCGCCTTGGGTTGTGGCTAAACAAGAGGGTCAAGAGCAAGAGCTACAAGACATTTGCTCAGTGGGTATCAACCTATTCCGCGTGTTAATGACTTACTTAAAGCCTGTAATGCCAGCACTAGCGGCGCGCACCGAAGCATTCTTAAACCAAGAACTCACTTGGGAAGGCGTACAAACACCATTAACAAGCCATACGCTCACGCCATTCAAAACGCTGTTTAATCGCATTGATCCGAAACACGTTGAAGCGATGATTGAAGCGTCTAAAGAAGAAGCGGCAGCAGAAAAAGCCGCGATTGAGAGCGCGCAACCAACCACAGTTGAAACTGAGCTAAGTAAAGACCCTATTGCTGCTGAAATCGAATTTGATGATTTTGCCAAAGTGGACTTACGCGTCGCTAAGATCATCGCTTGCGAAGCGGTGCCAAAAGCAGATAAATTGCTTAAATTCCAATTAGATATTGGTGGCGAAACTCGCCAAGTGTTTTCAGGTATTAAAGCCGCTTATTCACCCGAAGAGTTAGTAGGCAAGTACACCGTCATGGTAGCGAACCTCAAACCGCGTAAAATGAAGTTTGGTATGTCAGAAGGCATGATCTTAGCCGCAGGCCCTGGTGGCAGCGAGCTATGGATTCTTGAGCCACATGAAGGTGCTCAAGCTGGCATGCGCATCCTGTAATACATCAATCTTCACGGTAGCATCCCCAACACACTCTGTGTTGGGGATTTTTTATCACCACACTGCTCAAAATCGATCCAGCTCACACTTTTAGTTCAAAATGCACCAATAAGATGCATCACTTCAACGCAAAAATACATAAGCAATTGAATTTAAACAAATAAAAAACTGGCATTAACCCTGCTAACTCTAGATTGGTATAACATTAACAAGGAGTTGGTTATGTTTGTTTTTATCTCAATGCTTATCTCTATCGGTATATTGTGGCTGATGTTTTATCTGGCAAAACAGCGTGAATCCACATTACAACGTAAATATCAACTGCTGATCGACCTTCGCCAGCTACTGTTTTTATGCCGTCAGCACCGTAACATTACCCATCAAACACTAGCCTCTGGTCAAAGACGCGACACTGAGTTGAATGAATTGCAAGATACGCTATACGAAAAAAGTAATCACTTAATTGCTATCGCACACTTTGACAACAAACCAATGTACCGTGTGCTGCAAATTAAGCTTAAAGCACTCATGAAGGAGTGGCCAGAGCGCTCTGTGGCTCGTAACCAAATGATGCATGGTAAAATAATTCGTCACTGTATGTTCTTAATGGATGAGGTGATACTGGCTTGGTTGGTGGAATCCAACCGCGAAGATCTCAGCGATGAATATCATATTAATTGGCAACAGGTCATTGATGCGATGGACGCGCTAACTCAGTTGCGCATCAGCATTGATGAAATGGATACTCAAGATGGCCGCATACGCTTGCAGCATTATAGTGAGGTTGTCAGGCGTAGGATGAATCAACTCGCCTTAATCAGCCCTTTAACGGTAGCTTCGCCAAGCTGCTCAGCCGCGCTGCATAGCCTGAGCGAACTGCATGATCATCCTGCCTTTCAAATAGAAGCTGGCGCGATGTACCAAATCACTTCGGATATTTCACTCAGCATCTCTCACGTTTACGACCAGATGCTCAGCGACTTAACCGAGAGCTTGTACATTCCGTTGCCTAAATTGGCGATTGCTTAGTGAGTAATTGTTTAGCTGGTGACTGTTTGACTGGTGATTATTTAGAAAGTAAAAAGGCCACTTTATTCAAAAGTGGCCTAATCACTCACCGTGTACATAGATACATCAGTGTAAATTCAGAACTCAATTACAGCATTTTACGCGCCGCTTCGACAACCACTTTGATTGAACGAGCCTCGGTCTCTTTGAGTGTCGCGTGATCTGGGATCTCTTTTTGAGTACGGTTGATGATCACACCAGCCACACAACCTGCTTTCAAACCTGAGCTCGCACACATGGTTAGCAAAGTGGCGGATTCCATCTCAAAGTTCAATACGCCCATTTCTTGCCACTCTTTCATTGAGCCTTGGAAACGACGCACAACACGACCAGTGAAGGTGTCATAACGCTCTTGGCCTGGGTAGAAAGTATCACTTGATGCGGTAACGCCCATGTGCACGGTTGCACCACTTTCAACTACAGCCGCTTTCATTGCAGTGGCGACATCGAAATCAGCCACAGCAGGGAATTCCATTGGCGCAAAGTGCAAACTTGCACCGTCAAGGCGAACCGAACCTGTGCTGACAATCATATCACCCACATTGACATGAGGTTGGATTGCACCAGTAGTACCTACGCGTAGGAAAGTACGCACGCCAAGTTGAGCAAGCTCTTCAACCGCAATAGACGTAGAAGGACCACCGATACCAGTAGAACAAACAACGACTGGCTTACCGTCTAACTCTGCGCGGTACACAGTGTATTCACGGCGGCTAGCAAGAAAGACTGGATTTTCCATCTCTTCAGCGATTTTTTGTACGCGGGCTGGATCCCCAGGGATAATGGCCAAAGTAGCACCATTCAGATCGGCTTCGGTAACACCTAGATGGAAAACGGCTTGAGACATAAGTGACTCCTTATTGCGGCTTGTTCAGCTCATAGATATACATCGGGTATGCAGCTACTCTAGCGGACCACGCACCAACAAAGAGTGATCAAATTCACAATGAATGACGCAATGTAACGAACACATTCTCATAAAAACGGTTTGCATCACAAAAAACAGCAAGATTGATGAAATAACACCCAACCCTAAAAGATAATTTCCAACACTGCATAACAAAATACAAGCGCAATATCGACGCATTTCACACTATTACCACAATAGGGTGCAAACCCAACAGGCATGAGAGATAACGACCCGCCATGCCTTGCTAAGCTTTTTGGTTTTTAGTCTCGGACTATTTTTTAAATTTCAATAGACGCAACGCATTGAGCGTCACTAACGCGGTAGCTCCACTATCGGCCAGCACCGCCACCCATAAGCCCGTAATACCGAGTAAACTCGTGACTAAAAAGATACTTTTTAAGCCTAGCGCTAGCGTGACATTCTGGCGAATATTGGCGAGGGTTGCTTGTGATAGCTCGATCATGGTGGCGAGCTCGACCAATCGATTATGAGTAATTGCCGCATCAGCCGTTTCCAACGCAACATCGGTACCCCCCCCCATCGCAATACCAATGCTGGCCGCTTTCATTGCTGGTGCATCATTAATGCCATCCCCGACCATCGCCACTTGTTTTTGTTGCGCCAACTGTTGAATGTATTCCACTTTATCTTGCGGTAATAAACTGGCTTTGAAATCTATCCCTAATTGAGCGCTCATCGTCGCAGCGCTTCTAGGGTTATCGCCAGTGAGCATGATAGCGTCGATCCCCAAACGGCGCAGTGCTTCAATGGCAGCTTTGGCATCTTCACGCAAGGTATCTTGCCATGCGATTAAACCGACAATGCTCTCTTGCTCAAAAACCACCACCACTGTTTTGCCTTGCATCTCTAGCGCTTCCACTTGCGCGCTAAATGCATCAGAAAACGGAACATTCGCTTTGCTTGGCGCTAATACGCGCAGTGATTTCCCTTCCACAACCCCCGAAACCCCACTGCCAACTAACGCTCGCTTGTCTATCGCTTCTGGAATGGGCAAAGCCATCGCTTGCACTTTTTTCACTAAAGAGGTTGCCAAAGGATGGCTCGAGCCCATTTCAACCGCTGCGACATAGCGCAACAATTGCTCTTCATCCCAGCCATTGAGCGCAACCACATCCGTAACTTCCGGTTTACCTTTGGTCAAAGTACCCGTTTTATCAAAAGCAATACTCTCTATTTTTCCAAGCTGTTCGAGCGCCGCGCCCCCTTTGATCAGTGCACCACGACACGCCGCTGCGGCAAGGCCAGAAGTAATGGCCGCGGGAGTTGAGATAACCAACGCACATGGACAAGCAATCAGCAGTAAGGCTAAGCCACGGTAAACCCATGTTTCCCATGGCTGCGCAAACAGTGTCGGCGGTATCACAACCACGGCTAATGAAACCAACATCATTAATGGGGTATACCAACGACTAAATTTATCAAGAAAACGTTCTAACGGCGCTTTGCGAGATTCCGCTTCTTCAATCAGATGTAAAATACGGTCAATCGCGTTTTCACCCTGTTTGGACGTGATGCTGAAACGCACCACCTGATCCGCGACCACAGCACCCGCCATGACACTGTCACCTTGATAGCGTTCGACAGGCAGTGATTCGCCCGTTAACGCGCTCTCATCAAAGCTGGCCGACGCTTCGTGCAATTGACCATCCGCAGGTAGCCGAGAGCCGGGAGAAACTTCCACTACATCCCCCGGTTTTAGCTCATGTGCCGCCACCGTGATGCGTTCTCCTCCCACAATTTTTGTTGCCGTTTCAGGCACCAGTGCCATTAAAGCTTGTACACCGCTACGCGCTTTAGAAGCGGCAAAAGCTTCTAGCCGCTCTCCGATGAGGAAGAGTAATAGCACCATCGCTGCTTCAACCGTTTCCCCAAGATAGAGCGCTCCGAGCGCCGCAACGCTCATTAAGGTTTCAATCGCAAAAGGTGTGCCTGAGCGTGCCAGTTGAATCGCTTTTTTACCGATAGGATACAAACCGGCAAGGCAGGTCAAAATGAACATCCCATCGCTGATTTGAGGGAAATAAGGCTGCACAATAGCGGCGAGTGCCATGGCGCCAGCAATGGAGAGGATCTGCGCGTTCTGTTTTATGACCGACTTCCAGTCACTATGAATGGGGGCAGAAACTGGATTAGCCGCATCAATGCGGTGAGCCGTAAAACCTGCGTTACGAACCGCTTGCTCTATTTCAAGCGCTGCCTCTTCGGTATTAAACTTGACCACCAATTTTTCAGTGGCAAACAGCACTTTGGCGTCGATCACATTACCCACTTTTTTAAGCGCCGTTTCAACCTTACGTGCGCAAGATGGGCAATCCATCCCTTCAATTTTCCAGCTTTGGTTAAACTGTGTTTTAACGGATGTGAGCTGCGCGGGTTCATCATCAGGATCATTGCTTGCGCACTCTTGTGACCCGCAGCACCCCTCTTCATTTGAATCAACGCCCGCAGCCCTAATCGCGGTAATTTTAAGACTAGAGCATGACACCGCCTGCGGGTTTGCCATGCTATTTTTTGTAGTACTGCAAGCTTCATGTTTTGTGCACATAGGATTCTCCTTCTCTGATGCACAAAGCTTAAACCCTAGAGTTAACTCCAAGGTCAAGCGCATTTTTATCAAACCTGCACTTAACGCACATTCACCTTGATTAGATGGAAAAGAGGTGCACTGCACCTCTAGAATTTTATTTATTACTGCTGATATACCGAATCAACTTGAAGATGCAGGCTTGAGAACCTGAAAATGATCATTAATTCGAGATGTCAAAGAGCCTGCGATCTCTGGAAGAGTCACAGAAAAAAATTGGTCTATTGCCGCCTTGAAGTCCCGTTTTCTTTTGAAGTAAACGTTGTTCCTCGACTTCTCATTCATTACTTTCCATAGCCGCTCTATTGGGTTGAGGTTTGGACTGTAAGGTGGAAGATAATGCAGTTTAATATTCAGGACAAACGCCGCATCTTTGACTAAGTCACTGCGGTGATATCCCGCACCATCTAATATGATATGAAGCTTATGGGCTAACGAATAACTCTCTCTTAACTTACAGAAAAAACGAACAATCGATTCACTGTTAATGCTCTCATAGTCGTGAACAATGGTTGCACCAATATCCGACAGGTTCAGTGCGCCAATAATGTTCAATCGGCTACGATTACCCGTTGTTTCAATCACTTTATCCTGACCAGTACGTATCCAGCCATGCGATATCTTTGTTGATAGTGTTGGGTGAACTGCATCGATAAAGACTATCGATTCATCCTCGCCACAGCTTGCCTTTAGCGCTTCATACGCCTCTATGAATGCTTGCTGTTTTGCTTCATCAAACTTGTGTGGTATGCCTTTCGGTTGCTTGTAGCTAAAACCATTATGGTGAAGCCATTTGTTCATACCAGAAACAGTATAATCAAGCCCAAACGTCTCTTTAACATAGGCGACAATTTGATGAGTATGAGAATAGGTTTTCTCAGTCAAATGCTCGATTAGGTGCATGGTTTGAATAGCAGAAAGCTTGCTTTGGCTTCCTCCATTCTCAGGCTTAAGTTTTTCAGAAAGTACGTAGTCACTGAGGTGACGTGCAACGGTCGATTCATGAATACGAAGAGCTTGTGAAATCATAGTCTGACTCCAGCCTTCAGAAGCCAGCAAAACAGCCTTAATACGGTCGCAAACTCGACTATCACGCTCAATGTCGTGCATCTGTTCGAGTTGCAGTTTCTGTTGAGGAGTCAGTGTGATTTTCATGGTTTGTAGCATGATCCTGATTCTATTGAAAATCAAGCATCTTCAATGATCACGGGTATATACCCAAACAACTTGGAGTTGCAGGTAGGCGGCAAGTGAGTGAGTCCCCATGAGCATAGGCAAACTATGTGATTGGGGTGAACGAACATAGCCAACACCGCTGCAGCTTCAAGTAGGAAGGGTATAGTTTGCTATGTTGGTTTTTTAAAACAATGCGTTAAGTTTTTCCCTAATGCTCTCAGTACATCTCTGCGCGTAATAATGCCAACCAATTTACCTTGATCGATCACGGGATAAACTTTCGGTTTTCCTACTTTCATCATGTCAGCAAGCTCAATAATAGAGGTGTCTGATGAAACGGACAGCACTTCAGGGTGCATGCAGTCACGGACTAAATGGGTGTCTTCACAGAAATAACTCACCTTCACCAATTTATCGAGCAAATCCTGCTCTGATAGAAAGCCAATCACTTGTTCTTGGTCGTTAATAACAGGACCACCAAGATGCTCCGAACGCATCACTTTTTCTAAAGCCGCAGTCATTGGCATGTCCGGTTTGAAGGTGATGGCTTGTAATGTCATATAGTCTTTAACTATTAGCGATTGCATATCTGTCTCCTTGGTTGCAACGGTATGCTGCCTTAAGTTAAGTGTTGACTAATTTCACCGTTTTGCTAAATGGAAAAAATCGATTTTGCTCATCGGCACAAACTATCGATATTACAAATAGTTAATTTTTATCAAGGGTAAATGGCAAAATCTTTTATCAAAACGTCTCATTTTTGAATCAAACAACACGTTAAGAACACGATGTCTCGCAAGATTTTACAGTTAATATCATTTATATCTTAAACATTGACCGTTGTATTAATAAGGACTGGGCATGGTGAATTCGCCACTGTTTTCCGAGATTATAGAAAACCCAGCACTGATGCGCAGCTTGTTGGAGTCATTACCTGAACCCACTTTTCTGATTAACCGCGATGGCGTATATGTGGAGGCCTTAGGAGGAACGGATCGCAGCCGACACCACGACCCAAGAGTTCTCATTGGTCTCAATCTATACCAGGTATTACCCGAAAAAAAAGCCGCTTGGTTTCATCAAATTATCCAAGAAGTCATTGATAACGGACAAATGCGAGAGTTTGAATACGATCTCGACCTAAGGGTAATTGCTCAATTTAAAGGTAGCTCTGGCCCTATCGATATTCAGTTTTTTAACGCATTGGTCATCCCGCTGAAAAATACTGAGTACGTGCTATGGATTGTGAGAAATATTACCGCTTATAAGCGCACGTTAGAGCGGCTTTCTATACACCAACTTGAGTTAGAAAAACTGACCAATGTGGATCATTTAACTCAGGTCTATAACCGTTATGCGATGGACTCATTGCTGCCCAAAGCGTTAGATAAGATCAAACGTGAGCAAAGTAGTGCTGCAATTTTCATGATCGACTTAGATTGCTTCAAAGAATATAACGACCACTATGGCCATGTGAATGGCGATACTGTGCTGCGCAAGATAGCGAGCACTCTGCAGCATTGGAAACGTAAAGATGACCTCTGCTTTCGCTATGGAGGAGATGAATTTCTACTATTTATTGCGGATATTGATATTAAACAGTGCGAGCAAAAAGCATTACAACTACTTAGTGAAGTGAGAGAGCTGCAAATCCCTCACCGCTATTCTCGTGTCTCATTGTATGTATCGATTACTATCGGCATCCAATATTGCGAACACATACCGACTGGCATGACGCCAGAACAGTTTGTATCAACGGCCGATAAAGCGCTGTTTCACGCGAAGAATCAACAGCGCGGAACTATTCATATACTACACAAGGCTTAGTCGATGGTGTGATGATTAGCCCAACGTTGCGCGGCTTGGACATCTGAATCTCGAGACTCCACCCAGCGTGTTTGTTCGGTGGTGCGCTCTTTCTTCCAAAACGGTGCTTTGGCTTTAAGGTAATCCATAACGAATTCGCACGCCTCAAAAGCCGCACCACGATGTGAGCTCGACACGCCTACAAACACGATTTGATCGCCAATATCTAAATCACCGATTCGGTGGATCACACGGATTTTTTGCACCGGCCAACGTGCCTGCGCCTGATCACAAATATCACTCAAAGCTTTTTCTGTCATTCCCGGATAGTGCTCAAGCGTTAAGCCAATAACATTATCACCTAAATTCATATCACGAACTTTGCCAATAAAGGTAACCACAGCGCCAGCGGAAGTACCTTGCGACAAATCACGGTATTCTGCGTCTACCGAGAAATCTGATATTTGAACGGAAATACGGCTATCCATCACTAACCTCCGGTTACTGGAGGAAAAAAAGCCACTTCATCACCATCACTTAACGGGTAATCAAAGGCAACGATGGTTTGATTGACTGCCACCAGCAGTTTTCCCGGTTGCAAGGCTAAATCCCATTTCCCAGGCTGCGAGGCTAAGTGGCTACGCAGCGCTTCAACCGTAGCAAACTGTGCCTTGAGTTGAATGCTGTCTTGGCCGATCAACTCACGAGTTTGAGCAAAAAAGAGGACATTAATCATGCGTGACCTTTTGTTGTGGCTGAGCGCTAAAGTAACCAGATTTCCCGCCGCTTTTTTCAAGTAAGCGCACTTGTTCAATCACGATATCTTTTTGTACTGCTTTACACATGTCGTAAATGGTTAACGCCGCCACCGATGCCGCAGTTAAGGCTTCCATTTCAACCCCTGTTTTACCGGTTAATTTACACAATGATTCAATTCGAACTTTGCTTTGTGCTTCGATGGCTTCAAGCTGCACTTCTACTTTAGTAAGCAGCAATGGGTGGCACAGTGGGATTAAATCCCACGTTTTCTTCGCCGCTTGAATGCCCGCAATTCTTGCGGTGGCAAACACATCACCTTTGTGGTGTTGCCCAGAAAGGATCAGTTGCAGCGTTTGTGGTGACATCTTCACAAAGGCTTCCGCACGTGCTTCACGTACGGTTTCAGCCTTGGCAGAGACATCGACCATATTGGCTTCGCCTGAGGCATTAATATGAGTAAATTCGCTCATTGAAACCCCGTTAAACCGAAAGATGTGGCATAAAGTTGCATGGGCGATGGCTGGCATCTAACTGCTGTTTGATGATTTTCGTCCAACCGGTTTTGCACGCTCCTGTTGAACCTGGCATGGCAAAAATAACCGTATGGTTGGCAAAACCTGCAATGGCGCGAGACTGAATGGTTGAAGTGCCAATTTCATCGTAAGAGACCAATCGGAACAGCTCGCCAAAACCTTCAACTTCTTTATCAAACAAGGGCTTTAATGCCTCTGGTGTGCTGTCGCGTGAGGTAAAACCCGTTCCACCCGTGATCAGCACGGCTTGCACGTTTTCATCCGCGATCCACTGAGAAACAATCGCGCGAATTTTATACTGATCATCAATAACAATCTGCTTATCGGCCAGAATGTGTCCCGCTTGTTGAAGTTGCTCAGCTAAGTAACCGCCTGAAGTATCGTTTTCTTCAGTACGAGTATCGGAAACCGTCAGTACGGCAATATGTGCTGGTTGAAATGCGCTTTCTGCGTGACCCATGTGTTCACCTACTGTTCAAATGTGTACCAACATCACCCGCTAAACAATAGCCAGTGACAAAAAGAATTTAGCCGCCAATGGAGGCGAGATTAGGCGTCATACCCGTATTGCCATCTTGTAAAAAATGGCTGACCGACTTGGTCTGTAATTGCGCTTGAATGCGCTCAATTAAGGCTTGCTGTTGATTATCTTGGGCGAGCAGATCGCGTAATTCAACGCCTTGCTCACCGAAAAGGCACAGGTGTAACTTCCCCTTTGCCGAAACACGTAAGCGGTTGCAGCTATGGCAAAAGTTTTTCTCATACGGCATGATAAGACCGATTTCACCTTGGTAATCGGCATGAACAAATACTTGCGCTGGCCCATCATTGTGAGCTCGGGTTTTCAGCACCCAACCATTGGCAATCAGTTGATTACGAATGGCAACACCTGAAATATGGTGACGCTCAAACAGCGAGTCCATTTCACCAGTTTGCATTAGTTCAATAAAACGAAGTTGAATAGGGCGATGTTTAATCCAATCTAAAAAAGCAGGTAACTGCTGATGATTAAGGTCTTTTAGCAGCACAACGTTGACTTTAACTTGCTGGTAACCGACTTCAAAAGCGCGATCAATCCCCGCCATCACTTGCGTAAATTTGTTTTCACCCGTGATTTGGTGGAACATTCTTGGATCAAGACTATCGACACTGACATTGATATGCGTTAACCCGGCCGATTGCCAACCTTCTACTTGTTTGGCCATACGGTAACCGTTAGTGGTGGTCGCCACTTTCTCTATACCAGCGGTATTCGCCACACAAGCAATAATGTCGTTAAAGTCTTTACGCAAAGTCGGCTCCCCCCCTGTGATGCGTACTTTCGACGTACCACAGTCGGCAAAGGCTCGCACGACGCGTTGTATTTCAGGAAGGGTTAAAAAAGACGAGTTTTTCTGCCCCGAAGGTTGATAACCATCAGGCAGGCAATATGTGCATTTAAAGTTACAGACATCTGTAACAGATAAACGTAAATAATAAAATTTACGTTGGAATCTATCTTCGAACTGTTGCGCCACGGAACACCTTTCCAAATACGGGAGGCATAATCATTTCCAATTATGCCCTTGTGGTATTAGACCACTGGCTTAACCACCCTATCTCACAAAAATGAGACTTAGCCAGTTAAGCTCGGAGCTATGGCAGCCGTTGAGGTAGTATAATTAACTATCTCTACAGCAGCTGATAAGTAAAATACTTAATATTAGTAAGTGATTCTACCCTTATCGTAAAAAAAAGAGTCCATTACCCAATTTACCTCCTAATGAGTATGGGTTGTGAACAAGCTGATTTAAATTGTAGTTAATTATTAAAAAATAAGAAGAACAGATGACTCTATACACTTCAAAGAAAGTCGTCGCCATTGGCGGAGGACATGGGCTTGGACGCATGCTAGCGGCGTTAAAAGATTTTGGCTCCAATGCGACAGGGATTGTAACCACCACAGATAACGGCGGTTCCACTGGGCGCATTCGCCACTGCCAAGGTGGCATTGCATGGGGCGATACACGTAACTGTATCAACCAGTTGATCACTGAGCCTTCCATCAGTTCGATGATGTTTGAATATCGCTTTAAAGGTGCGGGAGAACTCAATGGCCATAATCTCGGTAATTTGATGCTGACTGCATTAGATAACCTATCTGTGCGCCCTTTAGACGCGATCAACTTGATCCGCAACATGCTCAAAGTCGATGTTAATATTTTACCTATGTCAGAGCATCCTTCTGATCTTAGTGCACTTTCTATGGATGGTCACTGGGTCACGGGTGAAACGAACGTGGACGAGATGACGGAAGATTTAAGGCGCTTAGATTTATCACCTGAAGTGCCAGCAACCAAAGAAGCCATACTCGCCATCAGTGCAGCAGACTGCATCATCCTTGGCCCGGGAAGCTTTCTCACCAGTGTGATGCCACCACTACTGCTGCCCGAAATTGGCAATGCCATTGAGCAAAACGTAAAAGCAAAGCTGATTTTTGTTGAGAACTTGTCTCCCGAGCAAGGACCTGCTGGTCGCATGTCGCTACGGCAGAAATTGGAATGGTGTGAGCGCGCCTGCCACGCGCGAAAAATCGATGTGGTGATCGGCGATACACCACATCCGGAGCTGGCTGAACACTGGCATTGTGTCACTACAGAGCTAGCATCATCCAATCGTGACTGGCGGCACGACCGAGTTAAACTTCAAAAAGCCATTGAGAATCAACTCACAAGCTAATCCATCAAGTGGCAGTAGCAACGATGCGTCTCTTCGATAAGAGCGCGCATCGCCGCCACTTCTTCAGCCTCATCAAAAATGCAGTTTGCCTTTCCTTTGCTATCGATATCCACCGCTTTAGCGCACAGTTTATCCGCACCAAAGCTGGCGGCACTGCTTTTTAGAGCATGGCTGATGTCTTTTAAATATTCGATTTTATCCGGCAGATTTTGATCAGCTAGCTTCTGTGTATAGGCGCTCAGCTCGCTGAGAAAAATATCGAGCAATATTGGCACATTCTCTTCTCCAATTTCTTGAGCCAAATGCGCAATTTTGTTTTTATTGATCAGTTCCATCTCTATGAGTTCTCTCTACTGTTCCACGCTTGCAGCTTGCGGTAGATAGTTGAAGGGCTAACGTCCAAATAACTGGCTGCTTTAGGAATATTGCCATCACACGCTTCTATCGCTTGTTCGATAGCTTGTTTTTCCGTCATCCACAAAGGAAAAATATCGTGCACGGTTATATTTTCCTTGCGTGTTTCCGTCGTTAAGTTTGCTAATCGAATTTTGTTATCCACGACTTGATTTAGCGGTGGGGGTAGCATGCTCAGTTCGATCTCGTTACCGTGGTTCAATACCACCACATTCCGCAACACGTTTTGCAGTTGACGCACATTACCCGGCCATTCATAGCGCGTAAAACGCTCCACAACCTCTGGCGCTAAGCGGACAAAACCTTTGCCTTCTTCTTTAGACATAAAGCCGAGCAAAGAGTAAGCAATTTCAATAACGTCATCGCCTCGCTCGCGTAGCGGTGGTAAATGCAATGGGATCACATAAAGACGATAGTACAAATCTTCACGAAAACGCCCCTCTTGCACTTCTTTCCAAGGATCGCGGTTGGTAGCGCAGACAAAACGAACATCGACACTTTTCATCTTCGATGAGCCCACTTTCTGGAATGTGCCCGTTTGGATAAAGCGCAACAGCTTGGTCTGCAAATCCAAATCCATTTCACACAGTTCATCCAAAAACAGTGTGCCACCATCAGCCAACTCGGCTGCGCCTTGGCGATCGGTCGCTGCGCCAGTAAATGCGCCTTTCACGTGGCCAAAGAGTTCACTCTCTATTAAGTCTTTAGGAATGGCGGCGCAGTTAATCGCAATGAAGGGTTTATCGCCACGTTTACTGGCCGCATGAATCGCTTCTGCGCACACCTCTTTACCCGTACCACTTTCGCCAGTAATAAAAATACTGGCTTTACTGGAGGCCGCTGAGTCAATGGTTCGATAGACTGATTGCATGGTTTGACTGCTGCCGATAAAACCTTGGTAGTTCTGATTACCCGGGTTACCAGCCTCATTTTTTAGTTTGCTAGCTTTACGTATGGCGTTGTTAACCGTGACGCGCAAGCGGTCTGCTTCACAAGGTTTGATCAAGAAATCTTGGGCACCGTGACGCATCGCTTCCACTGCGGTATCGATCGAACCATGAGCGGTCATGAATATCACTGGCACATTGGGGTAGTGACTTTTCACAGCATGTAAAACGTCCATGCCCGTCATATCGGGTAATCGAAGATCCAGCAATATGAGGTCCGGCTCTCGGTGAGCTAAACTCTCTATCGCATCACGACCTGTACCAACAATATTGATATCGATTTCAAGGGGGGTGAGGTATGAACGATACAGCGCCGCAACGGAAGCCGTATCTTCCACCATCAAAAGATATTTAGCCTTTTGTAGAGAAAAGTCAGGTTGCATATTCTAGCCATTATTATTTTGCACTTTGCCTTAACTATTGCATTAAGGTTCGCATTTTGCAAAATAAAATAACAAAAAGGCACTAATTCGTTAGTTAATAGCCCTTTTTGCATAAAATTAATTGGCACGATATGTGCTCTATTCAATATGATCCTTAGGGGTCACCTAGCCAACTGACGTTGTTAGTGAATAAAGTGTTCACAAATAACAGCCAATAGACCTTTTTCTATTGGCTATTTTTTTAACTGTTGGTAATGAACTGCTGACGCAGTTTTTCAATTTGGTCACGCTTTTCGGCAGCCAATTCAAATTCTAGGTTTTGTGCGTGTTTGTACATTAACCCTTCTAGTTTGGCGATCTCTTTTTCCAGTTGTAGCGGCGTGAATATTTCATAAGTTTGCGAGCTTTCTGCCACCTTCGACAAAGGTACTTGTTTGCTCATCCTCTGCTGCTTGGACTTAGTAATATCACCTAACTCCATAATATCTTTGACATTACGTTTCAGCGCCTGAGGTGTTATCCCTTGTTCTTCATTATGTGCTTGCTGCTTTTCACGGCGACGATCGGTTTCATCCATCGCTTTCTTCATTGAGTTAGTAATGCGGTCAGCATAGAGAATCGCTTTGCCTTCAATGTTACGTGCCGCACGGCCAATGGTCTGAATTAATGAACGTTCTGAACGTAGAAAGCCTTCTTTATCCGCATCAAGAATGGCGACAAGAGAGACTTCAGGCATATCCAAACCTTCACGCAGTAAGTTAATACCCACTAACACATCAAATTCGCCTAGGCGAAGATCGCGAATAATCTCAACCCGCTCAACAGTATCAATATCTGAGTGCAGATATCTGACCTTAACCCCATGTTCATGAAGATACTCAGTTAAGTCTTCAGCCATGCGTTTAGTCAATGTCGTGATCAGCACACGTTCATCTTTCGCTGAGCGAATGCGGATCTCTGACAACACATCATCCACTTGTGTTGCGACTGGTCGTACTTCCAGCACGGGGTCCAGTAATCCGGTTGGGCGCACCACTTGATCCACAATTTGTCCGGCTGATTTTTCTAGCTCATAGTTGCCCGGGGTAGCAGAAACAAAAATCGTCTGCGGCGCAAGTGATTCGAACTCTTCAAACTTTAATGGACGGTTATCTAAAGCGGAAGGCAACCGGAAACCAAACTCTACTAACGTTTCTTTGCGTGAACGATCGCCTTTGAACATCGCGCCAATTTGCGGCACGGTTACGTGTGATTCGTCGATAATCAATAAACCGTCATGCGGTAGATAGTCAAACAGGGTCGGAGGCGGCTCTCCCTCTTTTCGCCCACTAAGATAACGTGAATAGTTTTCAATACCTGAACAAAAACCGAGCTCATTCATCATTTCAATATCAAATTGAGTACGCTGCGATATGCGCTGCTCTTCGAGTAGTTTATTGTTTTCCAACAGGTAGGCTTGGCGAGTTCGCAGCTCCTCTTTGATGTGCTCTATCGCATCGACAATGCGCTCTCTTGGCGTAACATAGTGCGTTTTAGGATAGATGGTATAGCGAGGAAGATCTCGCTGAATCATTGCGCCCGTCAATGGGTCAAACAAACTGATGCAATCTACCTCATCATCAAACATTTCAACACGCACGGCCGCATAATCCGACTCCGCGGGAAAGATATCGATCACCTCTCCACGAACTCTAAATTGACCACGTTCAAACGCCATATCGTTACGTGTGTATTGGAGCTCGGCTAAACGGCGGATAATGTCGCGCTGATCCATTACATCGCCACGGCGAACATGCAGCATCATTTTCAGATAAGAATCAGGATCACCCAAACCGTAGATCGCCGATACAGAAGCCACAATAATCGCATCTTTACGCTCAAGCAGCGCTTTAGTCGCGGAGAGTCGCATTTGTTCTATGTGTGAGTTAATCGAGGAATCTTTTTCTATAAATGTGTCCGTGGTCGGCACATACGCTTCTGGCTGATAGTAGTCGTAATAAGAGACGAAATACTCAACCGCATTATTGGGGAAAAATGACTTCATCTCACCATACAGCTGGGCTGCGAGCGTTTTATTCGGTGCCAACAAGATAACCGGACGCTGCGCCTTGGCGATCACATTAGCCAAGGTGAATGTTTTCCCTGAACCCGTCACACCCAATAAGGTTTGATGAGCAAGACCTGCATCTAGCCCATCAAACAATTGCTTGATCGCCGTAGGTTGATCGCCTGAGGGTTGATAGCCCGATACCAATTCAAACGTTTTGCTCATAATGCCGTTGTCCTCTATAACTGAATAGGCATTCTCGCTGTTAGCCATGTTTTGTTGCAAGTAATTGTTCAAAATAGTTGCGTCGTAAATCACCCCTGTTTTGAAAAAATGCTAGTTTCTTCTCCATACGTTTGCTACCATCTTCGGCCTGATTCGTAAAAAACCACTCCTAACTTTCAAAAATAATCCACTTGTTTTCCCCAAAATTTCAAAATGACTCCCTTTTTCTCATCGCCATTCATTTTCATTTCTTATTGATAATTTCAGTTGATAAATCAAAAAATAAAATAAAAAACATAGTGTTATATAAAAAATAAACTCAACAAATGAGTAGAGTAATAACTCAACATTCATTGATGAAACGAATTGCTCAGGATTCGTCAACACACTTATCCACAATTTTGGTGGATAACTAAACCTAGCCTAATGCCGATAAGGGGTACAGAAAAGTAAAGTATTTTCAGGGAAATATTTTTACTTTTTCTTCGGCTGGAAAGGTTGACACTGAACACCCCACTCGCTACCATTCGCACCGCTCAAAGCAATTCCCCCTTAGTTCAGTCGGTAGAACGGCGGACTGTTAATCCGTATGTCGCAAGTTCAAGTCTTGCAGGGGGAGCCAAATTCCAGAAGAAAGACGCCCTAGGACGTCTTTTTTTGTATCTAAATCTAGATTGAATCGAACATTTTAGAGTATAGCCCCTACAGAATTTGATCTTCGAATACGGTACACAGGCGCTCAATCAAGAACTCGAGAAACAAACGAACTCGCCTCGGTTGATACTTTCTACTTAGGTAAATTACATTCAAATCAGCACCTGCTGAAGAGGTCGACGCATTGAAGTTCTTCATGTAACCATTAAGCACTGTCACTAAACGCTGCTGTTTGATGTCTTCCTGCACATCGAGAATCGATTTCAACGCAATGCCAGCACCATCTAACGCCCATTGACGAATCACTTCGCCATCATCAGAAAAACGCTTTGGCACGACAGTAATGACGTTGTGCTGATCTTCATCTTGAAAGTGCCAGGTTTTCAATTCTTCATTGCTGCGGACCATGGCTAAACAATCGTGCTGAGCGAGATCTTGTGGCGTGATCGGCGTGCCTTTCTTTGCCAAGTACTGAGGAGAAGCGCAAAGCACTCGACGACTAGACGCCAGTTTGCGCGAGATAAGATTACTGTCGGCCAGCTCTCCGTATCGGATAACGATATCCAAGCCGGACTCAGCCAAGTTGGATAAGTTATCGTTCAAATACAGATAAGGGATCACATCGGGATAGAGCTGACTAAATTCCGACAGTATTGGCGAAATGTATTGCTTGCCAATATCACGAGGAGCAGAGATTTTGAGTGTTCCGCGCACTTCTTTGGTGCCAGTTTGGAGCAAGTTTTCCGTCTCTTTAACGCTGTCGATGATTTCCAGACACGCTTGATGATACATCGCGCCAGAGTCCGTCAGTGAAATATGCCTTGTACTACGATTAAGCAATTTCACCCCATAACGGTCTTCCAACGACTGCAATCTTGCTGTCACTGTTGCTGGCGATAAACCGAGCTCTCTACCAGCCGCCGCCAGCCCTTGGTTCTTTATAATGCTGACAAACAGCGTCATATCTGAAAACTTGTCCACGCTCTCTCCTTAAATTTCATTATTCGACTTAATTGAATAATCAATTCAACTATTACCCAATTATCAATTTTCTGCCAATCAATATACTGACCCCATCAAAACGAGATTGGAGAAAAATCATGAAAACAGAAAAAACCGTTTATGTCTTACTCGGTGGCACATCAGGTATTGGTGCTGCACTTAGCCAACAACTTGCAAGCGAAAATGCGGTTGTTCACGTAGCAAGCCGTAAGACAGGTTTAGACATTAGTGATGAACAATCGGTTTACCACTACTTCGAAACCATTGGTGCTTTTGACCATCTTATCGTCACGGCAGGTTCTTATGCTCCAGCAGGCAAAGTGGTGGATGTTGAAGTCTCACAAGCAAAAGACGCTTTTGATACCAAATTTTGGGGCGCCATCAACGCTGCTAAACATGGAGCACGCTACATCAAGAAAGGCGGCTCAATCACGCTAACTTCCGGCATGTTATCGCGCAAAGTTGTTGCTAACACCTACGTAAAAACCGCTATTAACGCAGCCATTGAAGCAACCACGAAAGTACTGGCGAAAGAATTGGCTCCTATCCGAGTGAATGCGGTCAGCCCCGGTTTAACCAAAACAGAGGCGTATCAAGGCATGAGCGAAGACGACAGAAATGCCATGTACAAACGCACACAAAATAGCTTGCCAATAGGCAAAGTTGGTGAAGCCAGTGACGTTGCGAAAGCTTATCGACTTCTGATTGAAAACAGTTATATGACCGGCGCCGTGATCGATGTCGATGGTGGCGCGTTGCTTGGCTAACACTAAATAGAAACAAGGTGCCAACGCAATAAAAAGCATGGCACCAATGGGTTCAAACTAAATAAAAAAAGAGACTCCCCCATGAATAAAGAAAAAATGCCGCTGCAGGTATGGATCTTAACGCTTGCAGCTTTTGCTATCGGTACCGCGGAATTTGTTATTGCAGGAATTCTTCCTCAAGTCGCCAACTCATTCTCCATCACTGAAGGACAAGCGGGTTACTTAATCAGTGCCTACGCGCTTGCCATTGTATTTGGCGGTCCTCTACTCACAATTTACTTAGCACGCTTTAATAAGAAAGCCGTACTGGCTGGGCTAATGGTGTTGTTTATCCTCGGCAACATATTGTCTGCTTTCGCACCAAACTACTTTGTGCTGATGGTGAGTCGAGTGATCACTGGTTTGGTTCAAGGTCCGTTCTACGGCATTGGTGCCGTGGTAGCGACCAGTTTGGTTTCAGAAAAAATGGCAGGTCGCGCGGTCGGACAGATGTTCGCGGGCTTAACACTGGCTAACGTTTTAGGTGTGCCTAGCGGTACTTGGATTGGCTTGCAATTCGGCTGGCACACCACTTTCTTGACCGTTGCCGCTTTTGGCTTAGTGGCTCTGTTCTTCATCACGTCAGTGATCAAATCGACCGGACACGGCGAAGCAAAAGACGTCAAAGCGCAATTGGCCGCGTTCAAAAACCCAATGCTACTTATCGGCCTAGCGATCACCGTATTTGCTTGGTCGGGGTTCATGACTTTGTATGGCTACATCGCCCCTATTGCCATGCACATCACTGGCTTTGGTGAAAGTGCCGTGACTTGGATTTTAGTTATCGTTGGCATCGGTCTAATTGTTGGCAACACCATAGGTGGTCGTTCATCAGATAAAAACCTACAAAAAGCGTCCATGTTTTGGGCTATCGCGATGATTGTTTCACTCGTACTGGTCGGCCTAACCGTAGACAGCAAAGTACTGTTCATCGCTACCGCCTTTGTATTTGGTATTGCTTCGTTCGCTAACGTACCAGCGATGCAGCTTCGTGTAATGAACCATGGCGGTGAAGGTCAAGAGTTAGCGGCGACGGCAAACATCTCAGCATTCAATTTAGCCAATGCCTTTGGTGGTTTCTTAGGTGGCATGGTGCTCGATAGCCAAATGGGCGCAGGTATGATCCCTTACGCAGCCATCCTTGTTCCACTGATTGGTTTACTCTTCATCGCCAAAGCAAACCGCAAAGAAAGCAAACAAGCTGAGTTAGCACCAAGTTTCAACAACTAACTTCATCCCTATCGGTAGCCCTTATCTAACGCCTACTGAGTTAAATCGGGGCTATTTAATACGAACCACGAGAAAAACGCTATGAAACTCTACATTTACGAACATTGCCCATTTAGTGCTCGCGTCCGCTATGTTGCTGGCATGCTAAATATCCCACTCGACGTCATCAACATTGCGTATGATGACGACAAAACCACCACCGACCTGATTGGAACCAAGCAAGTACCGCTTCTTATCAAAGATAACGATGAAGTGCTAGCAGAAAGCCTAGACATCATCGCTTACTTCCTTGAGCTGGCAAGATCGACAGAGACAAGTCAACCCTCTCAGCAAGTATTGGACTGGCAACAAATCGCGTTTCTTCCACTGCAAAAAGTGGGTTACCCACGTTGGTCAAATATGGATTTGCCAGAGTTTGCCACTCAGTCTGCACAACAAGCTTGGCGCGCTAAGAAGGAAACTGACGCACTCAATTTCGATGCCCTTCTGCAAGACACACCAAACATTGCCAAAGAGGTAGAAGCGCTCATCGAACGTGCGAAAACCGTGTTGAATCTCGACTCCTACCAACATGTGACTTTGGTAGACGAAGCCATCTTATTTTCTATTTTACGTGGCTTTTTCAGTGCCGCAGAAATCCAATGGGACAACACTGTGAAAAATTGGATGGAATCTGTGAGTAACAAAACCCAAGTACCACTACTTAAGTAAGGAACCGATCATGAGCAAACTTTTTGAACCAACACAGCTAAAACAACTGGATTTACAAAACCGTGTAGTCATGGCACCAATGACTCGAGCACGCACCAGCCAGCCGGGTAATATTCCAAACCAGATGATGGCGACTTACTACAAGCAACGTGCGACTGCGGGCTTAATTATTTCAGAAGCCACCCAGATTTCTGATGACTCACAAGGTTACTCTTTCACGCCAGGCGTCTACACCGACGAGCAAGTGGCAGGCTGGAAAGCAGTCACTCAAGCAGCAAAAGAACAAGGCGCAGCCATGTTTTGCCAGTTATGGCATGTTGGTCGTGTCTCGCACCCGACATTCCAAAAAGGTGAACAGCCTATTGCTCCATCGGCACTCAAACCGGTAGAAACCCAAGTGTGGATTGCCGACGAACAAGGCAATGGCAACATGGTCGATTGTGTAGAGCCACGAGCTATGACTCAAGCCGATATTGACCGTGTTGTGAGTGATTTTGCCCATGCAGCTAAACGTGCGATTGAAGCTGGCTTCGATGGCGTCGAAATCCACGGAGGTAATGGTTACCTGATTGATCAGTTCCTACGTACAAATTCAAACCACAGAACCGATAACTATGGCGGTACTCGCGAAAACCGACTTCGCTTTTTATTAGAAGTGGTCGATGCGGTGAGCGAAGCCATTGGTGCCAACAAAGTGGGAGTTAGACTCGCGCCTTTCATCACTTTTAAGGACATGAACTGCCCAGACATTGTGCCAACCATCCTCGAAGCATCGAAACAACTTCAAGCTCGTGATATTGCGTACTTGCACCTGTCTGAAGCGGATTGGGACGACGCGCCAGTGATTCCAGAAAATTTCCGAATCGAACTACACAAATACTTCACAAACACAATTATCGTTGCAGGCAGTTACACCCAAGATCGTGCCGATGATGTACTCGAAAAAGGTTATGCGGATTTAGTGGCGTTTGGACGCCCGTTTGTTTCTAACCCAGATTTGGTAGCACGCTTAAAGCACCAACAACCTCTGGCTGAGCTGGATGGTTCGACATTATTTGGTGGTAATGAGCATGGATACATCGACTACCCAACACTCCCTTAAAAACACAACGACCTAGACAAAAATAAGTATTTACAACGTGCAGTGTTTCTTTGAATCAAAGAGCTTATAAGCTGCACTTTTTCTTGTATAACATTGTCACATTTAGGCGCTCAGTCATTCATCACTAAATGATGGCCATATGTCTATAGACCAATTTTATCAAGATCTTGGATAAGGTCATCTCGCTAACTTGGAGTACTGTACCACTACAGACAAGCCTCTATCGGTTTGGATTCGGCCCCCGCTGGGAGCCATATCCCCTTAACCTGAGGTTACAACATCAATCTGCTACAAAAGGTTCAACTTTTATTCGATATATAAGCGTATAAATCACAGGTAAGATAACCAAAGTTAGCACAGTGGCAAAACCTAAACCAAACACTATCGTCACCGCCATCGACTGAAAGAAAGGATCAGAGAGTAAAGGAACCATCCCCAACATCGTCGTTAATGCCGCCATCCCGACAGGCCTAACACGACTCACGGCCGATTGGTAAACAGCATGATAAGGCGGTTTACCTTCTTTTAGTTCCAAATTGATTTGATCAACCAATACAATGCTGTTTTTGATAATCATCCCGCTTAAGCTCAGCATTCCTAAGACTGCCATAAAACTCAAAGGCGCATCGAGTGCTAACAGACCAAAAGCAACGCCTATCACCGCAAGAGGTACGGTCAACCAAATAATGATCGGCTGTCGAAGCGAATTAAAAAGCAAAACGGTAATTAAAAACATCGCTAAATAACCCATAGGGATAGAGCTAGCTAACCCTTGCTGGGCTTCAGATGAGGTTTCAAACTCGCCTCCCCACTCCAATGTATACCCAACAGGTAACTCCAAAGCCTCTACCTTATAGCGCACTTTTTTCAGTAGTGAATCTGCGGTTTCATGGCTGTGGGTTGCTGGATCTGCTAATACAGTAATAACTCTCTTTCTATCACGACGCATTATGATTGGGTTCTCCCATTCACTTGCAAAACTGCTAACTAGCTGAGTTATCGGGGCGAAGTCCTGATATTTAGAACTCCACACTTGTAGCTCATTTAAACTATTAGCATTTTTACGTTCATTCGCTGGGGAACGAGCGATGATAGGTAATTGGTGTGAACCATCACGATAAATACCAATCTGTTGACCATTAAAGTTACGTAGTAAAGCCGTATCTAGATCTTGCTTACTAATGCCAATTTCACGTGAACGAGCTAAATCAATTTGCGGACGAATAATTAATTGCTTATTTCGCCAAGTGCTACGAATATTATCTGCGTCAGGTTCTTGATTAAAGATATCCTTAACTTGTTCTGATAATTGCCGAAGTATTATAGGATTATCACCATACAATCTCGCCTCTATTTTGGCAGCTGGAGATGGGCCATTTTCCATTTTTTTTACACGGTATTCAGCTTCGGGATAAGCTTGTCTTAGATGTTGTTCTAGCCAAGGTAGAAACTGCGCTAGATTTTCTAAATCTCTCATCTCAATCATTAATTGAGCATAAGCGGCATACGTTTTCTCCGGTTGATATGTTAATGCAAATCGTTGAGCACCCTGTCCTATTACCGAGGTAATATTCACAATACCGTGTTCATCGTAAGTATTTAATAAATCATGTTCAATACGGTTTACTAACGTCTCTGTACCTAAGATATCTGTACCTTCTGGCATCCAGATATCAACCATAAAAATAGGTGTAGTTGAGGCTGGGAAAAATACATTTTTTACCTTCGTCATACCGATTACAGTAGCAATGAGCATGATGACTACGATGATTAAACTCAAAAGTCGATAACGCATTGCAGACGATAATATCTTATCGTATAGAGTAAAAATCACTCCGTTATAAGGATTTGTTTCAGCATTACTTTTATCCCCATCCTTAAAAAGCAAATAACAAAAGAACGGTGTAATGGTAATTGCCGTAACCCAACTAATTGATAATGAGATAAGCAACACTTGGAACAAGGATGCACAAAACTCACCAGTAGCATCCGATGAAAGACCAATCGGTGCAAAAGCCATAATCGCAATGATGGTCGCACCTAATAGCGGTCCTTGGCTTTGTTTGACAATACGACTAGCAGCCTCCTTACGACTTAATCCTTTTCTAATGCCAATAATAATACCTTCAGTGACAACGATCGCATTATCAACTAACATTCCCAAAGCAATGATCAAAGCGCCAAGCGAAACGTTCTGTAACTGAATTCCAAATACATTCATCACAATAAACGTGCCAAGTATGGTAATTGTTAAAACGGCGCCCATCAGAACTCCGGATTTTAACCCCATAAACACCAGTAAAACGAGAATTACAATCGCAACTGACTGAGCAAGGTTGATGATAAATCCGCTAACGGCTTTATCCACGATCGCTCCTTGATCATAAATCACATTAAGTTGCATTCCTACGGGAATTTCCGCCGACAGCGATCCTATATGCTGGCTGATTGCACGAGAAATATCGACAACATTAACGCCTGAAGAATAGGAAATACCGACAGATAGAGCCTTTTCTCCATTACTGTGATAAATCTCGCTTGGTGCTTCTGTGGTCGTTCGATATATCTTAGCAATATCCCCCAGATAAATTAATTTATCACTACCCGCTGGACTAACTAAGATGTGCTTCATTTCGGTAATATCTGCCAGTTCACCTGTTGGATGAATTCGTATTCGATAATCACCGACTAGCATTTTCCCTGCATTGGAAACCACATTTTGGGTTTGCAATAAGCCATAGATGTAATCAGGCTCTAATCCCAATGCAGCTAACTTTTGCTGGCTCATTTCAACCACAACGATCTCTTGTGGAATGCCCGTTACTGAGACTTTTTTTACACCAGGTATTAACACGAGCTCACGGCGTAACAAATTACTGAAATTGTGTAGCTCTCTATAACTATAACCTTCCCCAGTAAGATTGAGCATATAACCATAAACATCGGAAAAATCATCAACAATCACTGATGTGCTGACGCCAGTAGGCATAATTCCTTGAGCATCGTTTACTTTTCGGCGTAGTTCATCCCATACTTGTGGCAAGCTATGTTTATCATATTGATCGCTGATTTCTACTTCGATTTGAGATAGGCCAGCACTATTGATTGACGTAATATGCTTTATCTGTGACATCTGCTGAATTGCATCTTCTAATGGAAGCGTCACTTCTTCTTCAACTTGTTCGGGACTCCCTCCCGGATAGTTAGTAATCACTAAGGCTGTCTTGATCGTAAATTCAGGCTGCTCAAGTTGACCTAAATTCGTGAAGGATATTGCCCCTCCAACCAGCATCAACAGTACAACCATCCAGCTGATCACTTTATGATTAATGCTATAGAGTGCAGCGTTCATAGTTATACCCCTCTCGCCCAGATAAGAGGTTTAATTAGCTCTTTATCCGTTAGCGAGTTGACTCCATTAGCAACCACTTGGTCACCTACCTCAAGACCAGACAAAACTTCAATACCCTCAGCATGCAAATTACCTAATAAAACAGGGGTTAATTTCAACGTCTGAGTCTCTGGTTGATATACCCAAACCGATGCAGCATGCTCACCTTTATCAGAAAAATCCTGACTCGTTCTCACTAACGCACTCAACGGTAAAAGTGAAATCGAAGTACGATGGGAAGTCGCTGCTATCATATCAATCGAAACCGTCGTACTCATTCCAGGTAATAGATGCGTGAGTTCTGGTGCAGTTAAAGTAAAGGTCATTTCATAGGTTTGTGTTCCTTCCGCCGCAAGATAACTGTGCTCTTTATAATTCAACAAAAAACGTTGCCCTTTAACAAAGCTATCGAACTGCGCAAAGGCATTTATATCTTCAAGGTTCATGGAATTTTTTAAATCAAGAAGCACAGATTCAGGCAATTGAATTTTCAGATCAAAGGTATCAATATTTTGCAAGGTGATAATCGTCTGATTCGATGGAATCATTTGGTAGTTATCAGTATGTACCTTTCCTATAACGCCTGAAAATGGAGCATATAACGTGGTATAGGCTAATTGATCTTGATTCGCTCTCAAGCTAGCTTCTGCTGATTTTAAGACCGCACGAGCACTATCTACATCGGACGCTGAAATCAGTCTCCGGTTGAGTAGCGTTTGTTTCCGTTTAAAGTCAACTTGAGCAAGTTCAAAGTTTGCTTTTGCATTAAGCAGGGCGTTGATAGCATCACGTTTATCTAACTCGGCAAGAATGTCACCTTGAGCAACATATTGCCCTTCCACTAAATCAAGTTGAATCAGTTCACCGCTAATTCTAAAAGCAAGGTCTGCCTGCTGGCTCGCATACAGCTTGCCAGGAAAACGCCGTTGTTGTGACGAAGATAATTGATCAACATGAATCAGTTTCACCGAGCGAGGTGTGCTGGAGTTAGGGACATCCTCTTGGCTGGCAAAGTTACAACCAGCAAGCAAAGTTGATAGTGCAAATGCGCTGGTAATCGGATAAAGCATAAATTTCAACATAGTATCCTTGAGATCTATCTATTGATAAAAGTTCATTATAGGGAGCAATCTGATTGCAAAAAACACAACAATGTGAAACATTGAGTTCCGAAAAATGAAACAAAGACACTTACAGTATGAAACGGCGTTGTTGCCTAAATCAGTTGAACCTTTTCCAAATCCTGTGATCTGATCCTTTGAGAGGATTGGAACGGTGGTGACATGGGTAAAGCGAAAAAGAAGATAACTAACTGGGCGGAGTACAATAAGGCTTTGTGCAAACGTGGTTTGGTTACATTCTGGATAGATGACTCAGCCATTGATGCATGGCAATGCAAAACCCACCATGGTAAGCGTGGTAGAGGATTCCAGTACTCTGATACAGCGATTGAAACTGCTTTGATGATTAAGGGCATCTTCTCTCTGCCATTGCGTGCACTTCAAGGCTTTATCGACTCGATTTTCGAGCTATTGGATGTTCCGCTGACATCTCCTGACTACACCTGTATCAGTAAACGTTCAAAGACAGTTCAAGTCAAATATCGCAATAAATCTAGAGGGGCTATTCGCCATATTGCCATTGACTCGACTGGCCTCAAAGTCTTTGGTGAGGGTGAATGGAAAGTGAAAAAGCATGGTGCAGAAAAGCGCAGAACATGGCGTAAGCTGCACTTAGCTGTTGATGTAGACACTCACGAAGCGATAAGTGCGGAAGTCAGCCTTGTCAATGTGGGCGATAGTGAAGTACTACCTACGTTGCTCAACCCGCTACGCAGAAAGGTCACAGCCGTATCTGCCGATGGAGCATATGACACCAAAAATTGCCATGATACTCTGAAAAAGAAGGGTTGTATCCCGCTGATACCGCCTCGAAAGAATGCAGCACTTTGGGAAGATGGCCATCCCAGAAACGGAGCAGTAACAGCTCTGAAAAATGGGTCAATACCGAAATGGAAAGCCGAGTCTGGTTATCACTATCGCTCAATATCTGAGACGGCAATGTCCCGATATAAAGGACTGACTAGCGGTACATTGAGTATGAGATGTTATAACGCTCAAGTGGGCGAAATCATGGCGAATGTCAAAGCCATAAACAAAGTCATAGGACTAGGAATGCCTGTCAGAAACTGACAGCTAGTCATATATGGCGTCGTTGATTTTCAAGCTGATTTGATCAACAACGCCGTATGAAACTAGAAGATATTAAGTTATTTCACTTAATTGTGGATGCAGGTAATTTAACGAAAGCCTCAGAATTACTAGATTTGCCTAAATCTAACTTAAGTCGACGGATTAAAAATCTAGAAATAGAGCTTAAAGTAAGCTTATTTCATCGTCATCAACGGGCAATCACCTTATCGGAGAATGGGCGGCTCTTTTATCAACGCACTCAACCCCTCCTCGCAGATTTCGATTCCGTAATTGAAGATATGACGCATGACTCACTTGAGCTAAATGGACACCTACGATTACAGTTACTCCCATTACCGGGAGTAGATGTTTTTGAAAAATCAGTATTTAAATTTATGGAGAAGCACCCTAAAGTACATATTGAGATAATCATCAATGCAGATGATCGAAATTTAATTAAAGATAATATAGATATTGCCATTCGAATTGGAAAACAATTAGAAAATTCAAGTTTAATTGCACGCCCATTAAAAACTATTACTATGGGCTATTATGCTAGTCCTAACTATTTAGAGAAATATGGACATCCGCATACTGAAGATGAATTAAAACAGCATAATTTTATTATTCAGAGAATGCCTGATGGAAAATTAGCAAGACAGTTTCCTTTATCTAACGGACAAACGTTTCAGGCAAAAGGAAAACTTGTCGTCAATGATATCGCACTAATAACTAGTGCCTGTATTAAACACCAAGGAATAATCTATCACCCTAATCATCTAGCTAAGCCTGAAGTAGAAAAAGGAAAATTAGTACACTTATTAACAAAAACCGATTCGATTAAATATACAGGGTGGTTAGTTTATCCCAATCGCAGTAGCTTATCTCGAGCAGCAAAAGCGCTAATAGAATTTATCTATAAAGAAGTTGAACCGCTGGTTATTGAATAACCATTACATAATAAAAAAAGAATAGATTTTAGGTTCATAAACATTATATCCTCAATATAAATTGGAGTTGTCGCCCAAGTAACCACAACTCCAAACAGACTATTAACCAAATAAAAATATTGCTTTACTCAACCTTCGCTTGAATAAAGTCCAGCACTTTAGCTACATAGGGCTCGGTATCAAAGATAGGGTCACCATGGTGAGCCCCCTCAACCAAATAAAGATGATTCTCTACGTTATAATTATCAAGCACACTTTTTAAATACTCACTTTGGCTATACGGTACCGTCGTATCATTGAGGCCATGAAAGAGAATAAAAGGTGGCGTTGTGTCATCAATATAAGTTGTTGGAGAAGCCCATTTAGCAAAATCAGCATCTTCTCTTGCGAATTTACCCAGCATTTTGGCTTGTGATGAGTCTGGCGCATCATGATCGATTTCCCCACTGTTTCCTTTCAACTCAACAAGATCACTCGGTCCAAAAAAATCCACGACCGCGGATACTTTATAACGCGGCTCATGCCCTGCTAGGTAAAAACCACTGTCATGGGCATTAGACGTCGCCACTAACATCGCTAAATGCGCACCCGCAGAGCGGCCCATCATCACAACGCTATCGCTCTTTAAAGAGTATTCCTGATGGTGATCGATCAGATAATTGATCGCATCGTTAATATCCGCTACAGGTGCAGGAAACGTAGCTTCGCTGCTTAAGCGATAATTCACCGCCGCGACAGCGTAGCCATGGTTTAATAACGAGTTCGCTAATTGCCCATTTTTAGTGACAAATTCATCTTTCGATCCGCGCATCCATGCCCCACCATGAACCCATACGAGTAAAGGTGTAGCTTGTTTCTGATTGGGCAGATAAAGATCCAACGCCAACTCTTTTCCGTTCACGGTCTTATAAACTATCGTTTGTTTTTGAACAGGGAGTTGTGTGGTCTCATTCCTATTTCTCGCGCTACAACCAACTAGTATGACAATACTGATAAGGGTTGTTAGCGCCACTGTTGCTATTTTCATTACAATGACCTCTTAATATAGTACACGAGCTAATGTTAAAGTAATGAAACTACTTCTCCATTCATTTTGCATTTATTTACATTTCACTCTGTCACCAATAATAATTGACAATTGACTTCAATTATTTACCGGTAAATAGTGTTGGATAAAAGTAATAACGGCAGGCACATATTTCTCCGTATCAAAGACTTTCGCACTGTGGCCCACATCTGGTTCAATCAAAAGTTGGTTCTCAATTCCATGTTGATCAAGCTGTTTTTGAAACTCAATACTTTGCACTATCGGTACTTGTTTATCCTTGTTGCCATGCAGCAAAAGAAACGGTGGAGTTTGGGCTGAAACATAGCTGATCGGAGAGGCTTGTTTCGCCAACTCCGGAGCTTGAGCTGGAATAGCGCCGAGAAATTTAGAAACCGATGAATTTTGAGTAGTTTTGTCGCCTTTCGCATTGCCTAGAGCTAATAAATCCATCGGCCCAAAGAAACTCACCACTGCCGCGACTTGGTATTTTGGCTCAAACGGAAAGCCCAACTCGCGATGAGCGTTGAGCGTCCCTATTAGCCCAGCGAGATGTCCACCAGCAGAGCGGCCCATCAACACTACTTGTTTAGCATCAAAATGGTACTCATCTGACCTTTGATGCAAAAAATTGATCGCGTCATTAATATCGATCACCGGTTGAGGAAAGCTCGCTTGCCCGCTTAACCGATAATCAACAGCTGCAAGGGCATAGCCTTGATCAAGTACCGAATCAAGCAGTCGCCGATTATCCGTTTCGATCGCCTCTTTACTGCCTCTCTTCCATGCTCCGCCATGAATCCAAATCAGTAACGGTGGACGCTCAGCGCTGGACGCCTTAGGAAAATAGACATTGAGCTTAAGATCTTGTCCATCAATGGTTTTATAGACAATATCTTTGCTCACTCTCGCATTAACGTCTGCACTTAAACTTGGTGATGTAAAGAAACACAGCAGCAGGAAATAAATAACTTTTCTCATGATCAATTCTCAACTCTTCTGGCGATCATTTATCACCAGAAGAGTGTTGTTTAAAAGGGATATTAGAATGACGTGTTGATGGCAAACCAGTAACGACGCCCATCTTCCGCGTATCCGTATTCTTGGTAAGTAGTTTCTTGAGCAAACAGATTGTAGATGCCCGCCATGAGCTTGACATTGGCGTTCAGTTGCCAATTGCTACCAAGATCAAAATAGGTGATAGAAGGGGCTAAAACGTTACTCGAATCTTTGGTGATAGCTTGTTTTTCTTCACCTCGATAAGAGATCCGAGCCCATAAATTGAGATCATCTGCCACAGACCAATCGGTATTAATGGTCACTAGATGATTAGGCATCTGAGTGAGTGGTAATCCTTTGTCCTCACCGGACTGTTTCTCACTCTCGGTATAGGTATAGGTTGCCGCCGCATTCAGCGTCTGCGTAATATTTTTCGAGATAGAGACTTCCGCTCCATACGTCTTAGCATCTTCGATATTGATGTAGGTTGCATCACAAGCTCGGCCAGTACAGTTGGCATCAAGATTGACCGTATCTATTTTATTCTCGAAGCGGTTGTAAAAGAGCGTGACGTTCGACGTGAGCGTGTCATCGCCAACAAAATAGAGCCCAACTTCCGTATTGACGGATGTTTCAGCTTTCAGGTCTGGGTTGCCAAAGACCTCGCAGCGACCATTGCAGCTTTCTTGTACCCAATCGCCTTCCATCTCCGTCAAACTGGGTGCGCGATACCCTGTCGAGAGCCCACCTTTTACCGTCCAATGGTGATTTAAGGTATAAACGCCGTACAAACGTGGACTCAGTTGAGTATTAAATTGGTCATTATCATCCAAACGAAGCCCTGCCGTTAGTGCTAACAAGTCCGTTAAATACCATTCATCTTCTGCATACAAAGACCACTGGGTGTTTTTAAACAAAAACTGGCGATTATCCAGTTGCTGTTTTTCGTAAGCGGCCCCCACCGTCAGATAATGCTCGCCAACAGGTATCGACCATTGTGTATTGACGCTGGTATTTTCTACTTCCAGTTGACGACCCACATTTTCTACCTTTTCATGGGTCCAATACGATTGGCCCTGTCCCCACTTATAAGTACCAGAATGAGCCAGACCGAAAGAGCGACGGTGGTTATTGGTTTCTGCATTTGCCTTTCGAGACTTATTTTCAGTATTGATGCGTTGCTGATCATGATAGGTATAATCGAAGGTCAGGGTATCGTCATCCGTTGGCGTGAGATAAAGCGATGCGCGATAACTTTGCAGCTCTTTACCACCATTGGCATACAAGATCTCATCTTCTTTACGCTCTTGATACAAACCTGACAGTGAAGCGCTGAGTAAATTATCCACAAGCGGACCGGCAGCATAGAGCTCTCCTTGATAGAAGTCACCTGATTGCGTATTTTCTTGTAGTGTCGCTTCAGCGCGAAGGCTACCGTGCCACTGCTGATAATCTTTGCGGGTAATGATGTTGATAACACCACCGATCGCATCAGAACCATATAATGTCGACATCGGGCCACGGACCACTTCGATACGCTCAATGGCATTGAGTGGTGGCAACCAGTCCTGCTCAAAACCGCCCCCACTACTTACTTGTGTTTCACGACCTGACTGTTTGCGTCCATCGACAAGAATAACGGTATATTCAGAAGGCATCCCTCGTAACGAAATTTCCTGACGCGATCCACCCCCCGTGATCACCACACCCGGTAGATCTTTCAGGGCATCAGTTAAGTCTTTGTAGGAACGGCTGTCAAGTCGCTCACGGTCAATCACACTGATCGATGCAGGTGCCTCCGTGACGACCTTGTCATAACCCGAGGCGGTAACAACCAAGGTCTCCATTGTTTGTTTGGCAATCTCTTCTGCCTGAACTGGGGCCTGCACACCGACGCTTAACCCCATGATACTGAGTTTAACTGCAATCGTAGATAAAGAATGACGAGTAAAGAGGGCAGATTGCATAATGGCACATCCATATCGCTATTGATAATTGTTATCAATTAGATGTGTAGTAATAATAATTAGCAACTAGAATCGTATTTGGGAATGCGAATATCACTATCCGCATATTGCATAACGCTACTACAAGTTATGCAATTATCAGATTTTCCGTATGATCTTCTACATAGTATTGTTTGAAAATCGAACGCACCCATTCACACATCGCATCATCATGAAATCGCTTGTGCCAATAGAGATATACCGAGGTAAATTCTAAGCGGAGTTCGCTCGGGACTTCTCTTGTGATTAAGCGACTATCTAGACATGCCTCGTCGGCGTAAGCGGCTGGCAGGTGGAAGATGATATCGCTTGTCGCTGCGATATTCGCAGCAGAACTGAAATGACTGAGCAAGACAGGGACCGATAGGCGATTCTTTTTATCGACTAAGCCAAGCTCAATAAATTTATGTTCAAACGAGAGGGTTTTTTCTCCCTGCAAAGAAATTTGTCCGAAGCAGCAATGGAGTAATTTGTCCGCCGAGAGAGTTTGCTCGGCAAGCAGATGCTCCCGACTCATGAGCAGTTTAAACTCACGTTTGGCTACTGTCATTCGGTATAAATTTTGATCGGAACTGGGGGGCTGGTGAGCGGATAGAACAAAATGCACATCACCCGCAATCAAGGCTTCGAAGTGCCGTTTAGCTGTAATATCAATACTAATGGTCATTTTCGGTGCTTGACGGCGAATCTCACTAATCACCGTGGGCATTAAGGTATTGATCTGCGGCTGGAGTCCAAAAAATCGTACAGTACTTGTCGTCGTTTGGGGAGTAAAGGACTGTTTGTTAACCAATACTTCTAAACTATTGATCACCAAATTGATGTCTTGCTTAATATTCGAGGCTTTCGGCGTTAACTCATAGCCTGAATGGGTTCGGACCAAAAGTTCATCGGAAAATAGCGTGCGCATCTTTTGCAGTGCACGACTGACTGACGATTGGCTAACATTCATTCTCAGTGCTGTATTCGAGACATGCTTTTCTTCGAGTAAACTCTTAAGAATCAGTAGAGAATTGATATCAACCTGAGATATGTCCATAGTGAAAGCTCTTTGATAAAAATATGTATATACAAGAATACCAGCCAAATGGGCATAAAAAAGCACAATCATCATAAACATAATAGTCATTGATCATTGCTACTACTTCATTTTAAACGCGTTCCTCCATTTTGATTTAAATCTGTTTACATATTGACAATTGTACAAATGTTTCACACTATCGGAAATAATTAATGATAATAATTATCATTACGTCGTAATGTTTATGCGGATAGTGCTCATGAAATCTCTACATAATGTGATGAACGCTTCATCAATCACTCCTTTACCCAATCTCTACCTTCTAGACCAATCATCAGAAACCAATAATCAACGATCAATGGCCGTTCACCAACACCGCCAAGATATTCAAAATATCTTGGCGGGTCGTGACTCAAGGATGTTGGTGATTATTGGGCCATGTTCAATCCACGACCCTGAGGCTGCAATTGACTATGCACACAGACTCGCAAAGGCACAAAAACAGTTCAGCAGCACTCTCAAGTTGGTGATGCGAACCTATTTTGAAAAACCGAGAACGCGGACTGGCTGGAAAGGATACATGGTTGACCCTGATCTCAACGGTCAATTTAACTTACTCAAAGGGCTCAGCTCTAGCCGTGAATTACTCAAGTCAGTCTTAGCACTAGGTGTACCAACAGCGACTGAGTTTTTAGATACGCATATCGCTCCGTATATCGCGGACCTTATTTGTTGGGGTGCGGTTGGCGCAAGAACCACTGAATCACAACCGCATCGCCAACTCGCGTCAGCATTGCACTGCCCTATTGGTTTTAAAAATGGTACTGACGGCAATACGACCATTGCAATCGATGCGATTCATGCCGCTAACGATTCACATCTGTTGATTATGGCGGGTGAGAATGGACAACCGGTAGCGGTGCAAACTCAAGGTAATCCATATTGCCATATTATTTTACGTGGTGGTGTCACGCCAAACTATGCAAGTCACAGTGTTAAAAGTGCGGCTTATCAATTACACCATAGCCAACTCAGTAGTAGGCTAGTGGTTGACTGCAGCCACGGCAATAGTGGAAAAATCGCTAAGAATCAATTGGATGTAATAAACAACATAGCCCAGCAACTGCTGTCTGGAGAGCGCTACATTGCGGGGGTAATGTGCGAAAGCTTTTTGCAAGGCGGTAGCCAAGCTTTGGATAAAGGCCCGCTCTGCTACGGCCAATCCATCACTGATGAGTGCTTAAGTTGGGAGGATACAATGTGCTTTTTAAATACGCTCGATGATGCGGTCGCAACACTTCAACAGCAGCAATATTGTCAGCCCGCTCCAGTGTAAACGACCACTAAGGTGAAGCTCCTACTTGCTTCACCTTGCCTACCGTCAGCGGCCTTCACCTAATTATCGAGCGTAGCGCCGCCATCCACTCTCAAATCATGCATGGTGATTTGACTTGCTGCATTGGACATCAAAAACATAACAACCCCAGCAATGTCTTCGGGCTCCGCCATTTTGCCAAGGGGTATCCCCAAACGGTACTGTTCAAGATTACCTTTTATCACTTCTCTTTCACCATATTCGCTGTTCCATAACTGCGTTTGCATTTCGGTGCGTGTTGAGCCTGGGCTAACGATATTGCATCGAATTCCATCGTTTGCAAGCTCAAGAGCTGCGCACTTGACCAACATATGCAAAGCCGATTTAGATGCCGCATATGCTCCAATATTGAGCCGAGGCGTATTCGCTGAATTAGAGCCAATCACAATAACATTGCCACGCTGGCGCACTTTCATTCCTATCGTAACCCCTTGCAAAGCGGCTAAGGTGCCAAACGTATTGACATCAAACATCGCTTTGATCTCTGACATCGATAATTCGGTTATTGAACCAAGGTGCAATATACCAGCGCAGCTGATGAAATGATCAAACTGATAGCGCTCATTCAGTTCTTGTACCCTTTTTTTTACGTCGTCATGATGCTGTAAATCAAGCTCATAGCAATGAAGCTGCTCAGTATAGCGCGCGTTCAAACTCGCTAATTGCTGAGTTAATTGGTGGTGATTTCTATCCGTCGCTACAACTCGATAACCGCTCGCCAGTAAAGATTCCAATACCGCATAACCAATCCCCTGTCCGGCTCCAGTCAATAAAACCGTTTCGTCTAATTTCATCATTTTCCTAACTTTACTCCGTTAAATCCACACTAAACCATAGCCATAACCGAATCTCACCCTCAGTTAATAACATTAATTATCATTTGTTATTGATAATTATTATCATATATAATCTGCGTACTTTAGTGGTTTGTAAAATAATAAGCAATTAGGCGTAACACGTTATTAATGGAGTTTTGGTGATGAAACGTGAAGTTATTGGGTTTTCAAAAATGGCTAATCAGCTATTGGATGAGCACTTAAAAGAATCTCCCTTCTTTTTTGCTTCGCCTCACAACACCATGCTTGGCGTGGGAATTGCTCATCAGTTCAATCAGGCGATCCCATTCTGCGAGCTGGCGGATCAAGCAACCAAGATGCTAGAAGCAGCAAAAACAGATGAGTACGATAATCCTATTTTATTTGCGACGATTCCTTTTAATGAAGAGACGGCGACGCGTTTCTTTATTCCAGAAAAGCTCTATGTTTCTGGTAGCCCGCGGGCCAGTGAAAAAGAGGAGCAGCAGAGCCACAAAGCGACCATTGTTTCACCGCCAACAGGCAACGACTACAAACAAGGAGTCACAACCTTACTTGAGCTGTTTAATACCACCGAACTATCAAAAGTGGTGCTATCACGTTTAGTGAAACTCTCGACTCCGCAACACATCGATCAAACTCGTTTATTGCGTAATCTGTTGTCCATCAATCGCAATGGCTACACTTTTTCTACTGAAATTGGCCCTAACGCCAAGTTAATGGGCGCCAGTCCCGAGTTGTTGTTGGCGAAGAAAGGCGGGTTTATCGTTTCTAACCCCCTAGCGGGCTCGCGGCCTAAATCAAACAATGCGGTGCAAAACCAACAGCGCTCCGCTTCATTACTTGATACGCAAAAAGATCTGAATGAACATGCCTTCGTCGTCGAGGAAGTCGAGAAAGTACTCAGCCGCTACTGCCATAACTTATTTACCCCTATGGTTCCATCAGTGATTGAAACCGAAACGATGCTGCATTTATCAACAGTGCTTGAAGGGCAAGCCGATGATCCGATGATTAACTCGCTGCGCATTGCAGCAGAGTTACACCCAACACCCGCGGTGTGTGGTTATCCAAGATTATCGGCTTATCAAGCGATTAAGCAGATCGAAACCTTCGACCGCGGCTACTTCACTGGCATGATCGGTTGGTGCGATGCTAGGGGGAATGGCGAGTGGGTTGTCACGATACGCTGCGCTGAAGTGAGCCAAAATGAGATGAGTGTGTTCGCTGGAGCTGGCATTGTGAATGAATCCTCACCGCAGAGTGAACTCGATGAAACAGGGGCAAAAATGAGCACCATTTTGAAAGCCGCTGGTATTGAAATTGATGAATTACTTACCGCCTAAGGAGTGGTCATGAATAATCTTAACCCGACCGATTTTACCCCTTGGCCTGAGCAATTCAGCCAGCGCTATCGTGAACAAGGCTACTGGCAACAAAGAACCTTATTTGATTATTTCAGTGATTCCGTCAAAAAAAGCCCTGACGCCATCGCACTGATTGATGAGTTCGGCCAGTACAGCTATCAAAATTTATATCAGAAAATGATAAGCCTTGCGGCTGGCTTGAGCTCCCTAGGTTTGCAGCGGGGTGATAATGTCGTACTACAAATGGCCAATCGTGCTGAATTCTATCTCTGCTTTTTTGCCTTGACCATGCGAGGCATTAAACCTGTCCTTGCTCTGCCAGCGCACCGCTATCTAGAGCTGAGCTATTTTTGCCAACATACTCAGGCCAAAGCCTATATTTTTTCAGACGATATCGTGGGCTTTGACGCGCAGCAAACCGCTCAGAAACTACGAAGTAGTTGCCCTTCTCTCTTGCATACCATTGTTTGCGGTCAATCCTCACACGAGCAAATTCAGGAATTAGATACGCTTTACCACTGCGGGGAAGACGATCCTATTACTGATTCGGTCTTTGCTGATCAAGTGGCTTTTTTTCAGCTTTCCGGCGGAACGACCGGTACTCCCAAATTGATCCCTCGTACGCACAATGACTACGCTTATAGCGTACTTGGTAGCATTCAAATTTGTCAGTTTGGCCCACAAACGAGGTATTTGTGTGTTCTTCCCGTTGCGCATAACTTTCCACTCAGCTCGCCCGGTGCACTGGGCGTCTTTTACGCCGGCGGTTGTGTCGTGCTCGCTTCCGATACCACACCGCACACCGCTTTCCGTTTAATTGAGAAGCACCACATTACTGTCGCAGCACTAGTGCCGCCGTTAGCGCTACTGTGGATGAAATACGCCGAGTCCGCTACAGAAAACATCGCGAGCCTCACTCTGGTACAAGTCGGCGGGGCGAAGTTTAGTGAGGCCGCAGCAATGCGCTTACCGACGACTCTCCACTGTCAATTACAGCAAGTGTTTGGAATGGCTGAAGGGTTGGTTAATTACACACGACTTGATGACCCACTCAGCGTGATTGTTACTACTCAAGGACGTCCAATTTCAGCTGATGATGAAGTGATGATAATCAACGATGAGGGTGAGCCCGCCGCCATGGGTGAGGAAGGCTTACTCATGACCAGAGGCCCTTATACGATTCGAGGTTATTACCGAGCTCCAGAACATAACCAGTGCTCATTCACCGACCAAGGCTTCTATATCACAGGTGACAGAGTGCGTAGGACGGCTGAGGGCAATATTATCGTCACGGGACGAGAGAAAGATCAGATTAATCGTGGTGGTGAAAAAATCGCAGCCGAAGAGGTTGAAAACCTGCTACTTCAACATCAGGATGTTCATGATGTGGCTTTGGTTGCTATTGCTGATGAGTTTCTTGGTGAACGCAGTTGCGCCATTGTCGTTCCAGATAACGGTAAAACGCTCAAATCCATTACTCTGAAACGATTTTTACACGCTCAAGGATTAGCAGAATTTAAGATCCCTGATCACATCCATTTCGTCGATGAATTACCCAAAACCCCTGTGGGCAAAGTCAACAAAAAATGGTTAAGAACTCAATACTCTCACTAATCATGGCAATACAGGCGCTCAAAATAACGTGAAGATGGAAAAGCCGATATCGTCGATATCGGCTTTTACTAGGCGATGCGTTCTCTTTCGCTAGTCTAGTCGCCCAGTATACTCAAACCGCTTGCTCTTCAGTGGAACGCGTGTCCGTGACTTGATGTGACGACTGAGCAACAACACTAGGCTCCATCACATGCCACCACTCTCTTAAAGTTGAATATTTAATCATCTCTGAAAAGGCGCACTCTATGCCCATCTTGCGCCATGATTCAAATAAGGTAACCGCGCGGATAGAATCTAAGCCAAGAAAAGTGAGCTTCTCATCCACATCCACTTCATCTAAATCGAGATCCAATAGCTCAGCCACTTGCTGACGCATCTGTTCAAGGCTCAATAATCTGGTTTCTTGTCTGTGGATCATTTGTGGTTTTAGTGCCTCAAGCGAAGTCACGCAGCCAACACGCTCTGTGATGTATTTCAACGTATGATGATGATCTTCCAAAGAGAAGTCAGCCACAGCATCACCGACCACAAAAGGCTGTATATCCAACATAAAGGCATCTAACGCCGTAGATAAGATACCTATATGTGCATAGACACCCACAATGATCAACTGGTCACGCTGTGTCTCTTTCATCCACTCCAACAGCGGCGTTTTCTTAAACGCGCTATAACGCCATTTGGTGTATTGGATATCCCCGTCTTCAGGTGAAAGCTCAGACACAATCTCGGTATCTTTTGTCAGCCCTGTTCCCCAAAAATCAGTCAGTAACGCTCTCTCTACTGGGTCTTGGTTAGGGGGTTGAGCTGTGTACACCACGGGGATATTGGCCTGACGAGCCAGTGATTTCAGCTCTGAAATATTCGCTAATAACTCAGGAACGGGTGCCTGAGAATGATCAAAAAAGTTGATAAAGTACTTTTGCATATCGTGAATGAGCAGTACCGCTCTATCGGCTTGGACATGCCAATGAACTTTATTTTTCGGAAATGTTTCAGCCAGCGGAATGGAGTAGCTGGCTATTTTGGGAATCGCCATAAATGTAATCCTTGTTAAAAGAGGCTTTTCTCGTTCGTGATGCCTTAAAGCTAATAACGACTTCAGAAATAAGAGGCTCGTATTCGTCGACAACCGCCACTCAAACGGTAACAATTATCATTTCATTAATACTAAAGCAGTCTACGCATAAAAATCAATTGCTAATGAGATTAATTCTCAATTATATGCGTAACATATCGCTCTCGACTCACGACAACACAACAACACAACAACACAACAAGAGCCCACCACAAAACGAATAGCTAATTCATCGTTTGCGCCGCAGGTTGGGAAGTGACCTCATCTGAGGCGACGTTAGGTTCTGAGCTTGTGTTAACGATAAGCGCTGGATCAAACAGAGTCGCTTGGCGTAATGAGCGAAATGCCATCACCATCAACGCACCAATTCCCGTTGCACCTAAACCAAAAGTGAGGATCGACATCGTTGGTGCTAGCACTTTACCCAACACCCCTAAACCGAGTGCTCCTATCGAGTCTCCCGATACATCTTGGGCCGTCCATAGGCTACTTACGCGGCCTAGCAGGTGATCTGGAGTGTGTCCTTGTACGATCGAATATTGAATCAGAGAAGCGACCGAACCCAAATAACCATAGCCAACTAAGATGAGAGCAAACCACCAAAAATTATTCACAAGCCCCATAGCCACAATCGCTAAAAATGAGCCTAGCGTCGCGTAGATTAAGACCATTCCTGGCTTTTGCGACTGTTTCACCCAACCTGAAGTCAGTGCCCCACACATCGCCCCCAACGGAATGGCCGAATACATCACACCTGCGTTAGCGGCGGTACCCTGAAATGAGACTAAAGCTAACGCAGGGAACATCACTCTAATCGCGGTTGCTAATGTTTCGAGTGTGCCAAACAGCACCACACAGCCAACCACTTTGTTTGAAAATAGAAATTGAACACCTTCATACAGTGATTGAAATGGATTCTCTGGCGTATGATGTTGCGGCTTCATCGAAGGTAATCTAAACAGTGGGATCAGCGTACAAAGCGTTCCAACAGAAGCCGCAATATAGTTCCAACTGACATCACCGACAGTGATCAGTAAGCCGCCAATCGCTGGCGAAAGAACCATACCCAATCGAACCGTTAACATGCTCAATGCGGCAGCTTCAGGTAATTTTTGTCGCCCAACAATGGTCGGTAAAGCAGCCATCAAGGCCGTCATACCCATAGCGCCAAAAAAACCATCCCACACCGAGAGGATATAGAGAGCCGCTAAGGAGGATTGCGCGACTATGCTATTGAATGCTAATGCAGCAAACCCAATACCACAGGTCGCGCGTGCGAACAAAATCAATCGACGGCGATCGTACTTATCGGCCAGTACGCCTCCTAGCAGCAGGCCAACAAACATCCCGATACCATCCAATGCCATGATAAGGCCTACCTGCAAGGTCGAACCGGTCATTTGATGTATCTGTATCGGCACTGCGACCGTCATCATGCCAAGAGCAAGCACTGACATCATGCGGGCCATAAAGACCATTCGGAAATGTGGGTTGTCTTTTAGTAGGCTAAAATCTAAAAATATATTCTTTATATTCATACTATTATCTATTCAAACCAGAATGTAATGCTTTCAAAACATTGCGAAGATTAAGACGAAACCAGCCTTGATACGCACTGGTTTCGTCGATGGTGGTTTTTGTTATTTTTTCAGTGCAGCCTTCGACTCCAGCAGCGTATTTAAACATTCGCCAATCTGGCGTACATTTTCTGGGGCCAAGATATCTTCATGTGAACAATCAAACTGATGCTTAATCAACTGGCCGACAAAAGATTGCCAATGAGCATCAATATCATAACCATCTGGCACCGTACGTTGCGCCACAAAAAGGTGGGCCGGACCTTGATAATCAGACGTTTGTGCCTGTGCAAGTAGACGTACCGCATCTTCATAGTTAGCGGTAATCTCATTGAACATAGCCAAACGTTGCTCATCTAATTCAATATCGGTTAGCTCATTGATGGCCAGAAACTGCTCTTTTTCACGCTCAATTTCGTATTGCTCTTCTTCATCCATCGGGCCATCCCAGTTCTGACCCTCCGGTGGATAGGTATCCAATAACCCTAAAAAGTGCACCTCTTCACCCTGCTGTTGAAGCTTCGCGGCCAATTTTTGTGCCACAATTCCGCCAAATGAATAGCCTAATAGATGGTAAGGTCCAAATGGCTGTATCTCTCTTAAGACGGGTAATAAACGATCACACACTTCTTCCATCGTTTCACTGGTCGCCATCGCTCCGCCGGGCCGAGGTGATTGCAAACCATAAATGGGATAATGTCCTGTCAGATATTTAGGTAGCCCTGTGTATTGCCAAGCAAAGCCAGAAGCAGAGTTGACACAAAAAAGTGCTGGGCCACTTCCGGCACGGATAGGCAGCACTTCGCCAAAACCAGCTAAGGTGGGGTCGTTAAAAGCATCGTCATCCAGCAGCAAACTCGCCAGTTTCTCCACCGTAGGATTGACCATGATTTGACCAACTGTGACAGGTAGGTTTAGCGCTCTTCGAATATCTGCCGCTAATTTCATCGCCAGCAGTGAATGCCCGCCGAGCGTAAAGAAATCATCATCAGCAAACAGTGTTTCGACAGCTAATACTTGAGCAAATAGCGTCACCAATTGTGTTTCAAGGCCCGGATGAGCCTTGCGCCCTACCCGTACTGCGACGTCATTTGGCCGCGGTAATGCTTTTTTATCTAGCTTACCGTTAGCGCTAAGCGGATAGTGATCCAGTAACACGATAGCCGCCGGAACCATATGGGCTGGTAAATGTTCGGAAAGTTCAGTGCGTAGCTTCTCGCCATTCGTTACGCTCATATCATGCGCGATGACGTAACCGATAATTTGCCGTTCATCAGCGCCTAACATACCTGAATGAGTAGAGAGCGTCTGAGCACAGACCACCGCTTGTTTTACCGCAGGAAGTGCCTGTAATGCGCTTTCAATTTCACCCAGTTCCACACGCTGCCCGCGAATTTTTATCTGATCATCACTGCGTCCTAAATACTCAATCGAGCCACACGCTAACCAACGTACGACATCACCAGTGCGGTACATTCGCTCGCCACAAGTAAACGGATTGGCGATAAACCGATCCGCCGTTAACGCACTGCGATTAAAGTAACCGATGGCTAATTGCTCGCCAGCAAGATAGAGCTCGCCCGGCACACCGATTGGTACCGCTCTTAAAAAGCTATCGAGCACATAGACTTGGGTGTTCCATACCGGTAAACCAATCGGTGCACTACGGCCAACGCTTGCGTTTAATGCCTCGCCGTAAGCTGGATAGTAAGTCACGTCAACCGCCGCTTCTGTCGGGCCGTACAAGTTATGCAGCGGTGCATTAATTCTACGTGCGTACTGATGGCAGAGCTCTTTCGCAAGCGCTTCACCTGAGCAAAATACTTGCTTGAGGCTTGGTGCTACGGTGAAACCCGTTGGGTGAGTTGCTTCAATTGAGGCCATGAAAGCAGCCAGCATTGAAGGTACAAAGTGCATCGTGGTCACGTGATAATCGTCAATTATTTGCAATAACCATTCAGGGTCTTTATGCGCTTCAGCCGGAGCCATCACTAAACTCGCCCCTTCCAGCAAGGGCCAGAAAAACTCCCACACGGAGACATCAAAACTGCACGGCGTTTTTTGCAATACCACATCCTCAGAGTTCAAGGGATATTGGTGCTGCATCCACTTCAATCTGTTGACAATCGCTTGATGAGAAACCAACACCCCTTTGGGGTTACCCGTTGAACCCGAAGTGTAAAGCAAGTAGGCCGCATTTGAGGGGGTAAGCCCATCTGCGCGGTTCTGCCGCTCTGCGCGCACGGGGGCTGGTAACTTATCCAACAACAATAGCGCCGCTAAAGCTTCAAAACGTGAGGTGAATGAAGAGCAAGTGATGATCAGTGCAGGCTTAGCATCATTGATCATGTAGGCCAAGCGCTCATCCGGGTAGCCAACATCCAACGGTAAATAAGCCGCACCACATTCAATAATACTGTAGATCGCCAAGCTCAAGGTTGCGCTGCGTGGCAAGGCAACAGCAACAATATCCCCGGCCTTAATACCTTGCTGAAGCAGCAAATCGGCAATGGCGGCCACCTGCTCAGCCAGTGCTTGATAGGTAAAACGGTGCTCACTATCAATTAAAGCCAACTGATGTGGAGAACGTTGTTGCTGCGTGATCATCAAATCACGCAGTGTCGTGCGTTCAACGGCGGTTTTGGTCTGGTTGACGCGTTGCTGCAATTCAATTTCGCCACTTAACCGCAGATCCCATTCAGCGAAAGGCTTATCACTCGAAACCATAAACTCATCCAGCATTTGCTCAAATCGTTGTACGATCTGTTTTGCTACGCCGACTCGGTCTCGATATTCAAACAGGATATGCAGTTGCTCTCCCGGTAAGACGAGAATGGTTAATGGATAATGGGTATAGCCACGATTGTGGATAGCCATTAATTTCGCGCCGCTAAAATCTTGCTGGTACCAACGGCTATGATCTGGATAGTTTTCGACCACCAGCAAAGTATCAAAGAGTGTTTTTCCACCCACCAGTTGCTGGATCTCACCCAAGCCAAGTTCATCGTGCTCCAGTAATTGGATTTGGATCGCTTGGTGCGCTTTTAATTGTTCACTCAAACTAAGGTGAGGTTGCAGTGTCACACGCACCGGCACGGTATTACTGAATAACCCTATCTGTTCATCAATACCAGCAATACGGCTGAACCGACCAGAGATTGGCGTACCAAAAACCACCTCTTCGCGGCCCGTCATGCTGGCGAGGATACTCGCCCAAAGGCCTTGCATTAAGGTGCTCATGGTTAAGCCATGATGTCGTAAACACTGATTTAACTGATCCGTTTTATGCTTTGATAGCCATAACTGATGTTCGTTAACTTCCTCGCTAAGCGGAATATCATCAAAAGCCATACTCGGCTGGACATCAGCTAATACTTTGCCCCAAAGCTCGGTCGCAACGGTTTTATCACGCTGCGTTAGCTGGCTCACAACATGAGCATAGCCGACGGTTACCGGAGGTAAGTTCGAGACCCCTTGGGCGTATGCACTAAGAAAATCATTCAATAAAATCGGCGTTGACCAGCCATCGACTACCAGATGATGTGCTGAAAGGAGCAGTGTGCTTTGCTGATCACCATGAAAAATCAACTGGGCCTGCAACAGGCTGTGGGTAGAATCGTTAAGGTCAAACTGGCGGCTTAGCTCTTGCTTCTCTAACTGATCAATCAACGCGCTTTGCTCATCACCACTCATGTTTGTTATGTCATAACGTGTCAGTGGCCAGCTTGGATTAACCTGCGTCATCACCTGTACAGTGCGCCCTAATATCGAACTATCAAATCGAGCGAGCAACTGCGGATGACGCCTAATCACCGCATTAAGCGCTTCGCTCACGCGATGTTCAGACAGTTGACCTTGGAAAGTAAGACGCGTGGTGGAGTTATAACTGCTATTTTTATCCCCTAATTGAGATTGGAACAGCAATCCTTCTTGCAAAGGCAATGCTGGCAGTACATCCGCTAACTTGCCATAGTGGTGTTGCAATAGGCTCGCTTGTCGCAATGTGATTCCCGGCTCGGTATAGTCAGCAGGCACAGAGAGGTCCAACTCAGCACTATCGCCAACTTGTAGTGCTTGCTGTATTTTCAGCAGCTCACTTTCAATCTGTTGGCTCAGCGACACCATTTCCTGTTGGCTGAATAGATGAGCATTCCAAGACCAGTTGAGCACCAATCGCGGCGTTGCCGATTCTTCGACGAAAATATTTAGCTCTAAGGGATGCTGCAAAGCCCGTTCACTGTTTAAGGTGACGGCAAATGTATCGGCAAACTGCCCACTATATTGCTGTGGTGACCACTGACCATCGCTGCTTTGGAAACGGCCAAGGTAATTAAACAGCAATGACGGTTGGCGTGTATTCGCTAATGTGCGTAATTCATCTCGATACGGATTATCAAGATAGCGCAGCACCATATAACCTAGCCCTTTATCTTTAACACTGCGCTTACTTTGCTTCACTTCACGTAACCGCTCGCGGTAATCACCCTGCTTTGGCACGTTAATGATCAACGGATATTCGGTGGTAAACCACCCTAGGGTTTGATTGAGATCGATCTCCTCTTTACACTCTTCACGGCCATGAGATTCGACGTTCACTTTAATCTCTTCACACCCATAAAGTCTTGCGATCACCCCCGTGACCGCGGCTAATAGCATCTCTTCAATATCGAGATTCGTCTGGTGTGTGGGTAATTCCAATAACGGCTGCGTAACGGCATGAGAGAGTGGCGTACGCCAATGCGTCATGCGTATTTTATCGACAGGATCCTTGATGGGAGCAACAGCACGCTGTGCCTGCGCTCGCCAAAATGGCATTTGCGCAGCAGCGACCGCTAAATGTTGATACAGCGCTTTTGACCAACAATGGATACCAGTAACCTCCTCAGAAATCACCGCCACTTCACCTGTGACTTGTGCTTGAGTTAATGCCTGCAACTGCGGAAGCAATATTCGCCAAGAGACACCATCGATAAGGAAATGGTGAGCAAGGATCATGAGATTTTTACGCCCACTGCGCTCTGTTATCATCACCAAGCGTAATAGCTGACCCGATGATATTGACATCGACTGACTGCGCTGGCTAAACAGACTGTCCAACACGTTGCCATCTAGCCTCTCAACCGAAACCGATTCAACCCAGTTTTTTACATCAAGATTTTGCAGCGCCTCAATATGGTATTGCTGTTCTTTTTGGACCAAGCGACACACGGAATGGTTGGCGACCAGTTGCACTAAACTGGCTTGTAAGTGCGCTAATTGGGTGTCGCTTTCCACCTCAACAAGCACACTTTGCACATAACTGGTTGTATTAGAAAATGTCTCCTCAAACCATTGCCACATAGGTAGAGGCCGAATAATGCCTTCTTGTTTCTCGCGCTGTTGTTGCTGTAGTGGCACCATTTGGCCCGCCATCATACCCAGTTGACGGGCTGCAAAAATAGCTTTGGGTCGTAGATCATAGCCCGCCGTGCGCAATCGCGTCCCAAGGCTCATTGCCGAAATACTGTCCCCGCCTAGGTTAAAGAAGTCATCTGACATTCCTACGTCACTGACACCGAGTAACTCGGTGATCGCATCACATAATAGCTGCTCTGGTTGGGTTATTGGGGCCACACGTTCGCTACGCATGCCTGCCGAGTACTTAGGGAGCGCTTTTCTATCGATTTTCCCATTCACATTCAAAGAGAAAGCATCCAAGATCATCACATTGGCTGGCTGCATATAGTCAGGCAGCGCCTGTGCGATAAGACTTTGCAGTCTTTGCTCTGTGAACGCGGGTTGAACTGACTCACCCTGAGCCCCTTTTTCCAAAGTACAGTAAGCCAATAAACGATGAGTATCGCCAACAGGCTCTGCCACGACTACCGTCGTATTAACACCATCAATCGCATTAATAGCGCTTTCTACATCGCCCAATTCAATACGAAAACCGCGAATTTTGATTTGGTGATCACACCTGCCAACAAAATCCAGTAGCCCATTGTCTCGCCACTTCACCAAATCACCAGTGCGGTACATTATCTTGCCATACGCAAAGGGGTTCGCCACAAAACGTTCTGCTGTCATACTTGGCTGGTTGAGGTAGCCCTTTGCTAACCCCGCACCCGATAAATAAAGCTCACCCACCTCACCAATAGCGACAGGCTCTAAATTTTCATCAAGCACGTAAACACAAGCACCGGCAATGGGTCGACCAATGACAGGCGATGCATCTGCATCAAGCGAAGCGCTGATCGCATCAACCGTAAATTCGGTTGGTCCATAAAAGTTTTCCACCAGCAGTTCGGGAAACTCACTCACACGGGACCAAAGCTTTTGTGGTATGGCTTCACTACCAATCAAAACTAACGTCGGCACGTGATCGTTCGTAATTAATCCACTATCGAGCATTTGATCAAACAGTGAAGGCGGTAAATCAAGAGCATCGATATTATCTTCAGCAACACACTGAACCAGTTCGTAGGCGTCTTTCCGTTGTTCATCGTCATACAAATACATAGTATGGCCAGACAACATCCAGAGTACTTGCTCCCAAGAAGCATCGAAGGAGAATGACGTCGTATGCGCCGCACGAACAGTAATAGCTTGTTCTGGTAACTGACGACGTGTCGCCAGTTTTCTGATGGCCGCAGAAAAAATCGAACCTTGATGAGAGCGCAGTAAATTCAACAGCGCTCCATGTGTGTTCATGACCCCTTTCGGGTGACCAGTCGAACCTGAAGTAAAGATGATATAAGCCACGTCGCTGTGACTGATCGTAGGTTTGGGTTGTGGTGCTGTGTGAATGCGAGCCAATTCAGGAAGAGCAATAAACCTAGGGACGTAGCTTATCGATGAATAAGCCATGTTTTGCTCATCCTCCTCCACAACTAAGCACCAAGGACGTGCTTGTTCAACAATCGATTCAATACGTTCTATGGGATAATCAAGATCGATAGGCAGGTAAATCGCACCCGCTCGCAAAATCGCTAGCATAGTCACGACGCTTTCAGGCCCACGTCGTAACGCGACACCTGCAATATCGCCTTGGCGCAAGCCTGCGGTAATCAGTTGATCCGCTCGAGTTTCAATGAGGTGATTGAAGGCATCAAATGTCCAACGCTGCTGTTTAAACACCAAGGCATCTTCGTTTGGCTTGCTCTCAACAGTCTGCTGCCATACATCCAGCACGGTTTGCTCTGTTCCATGTTCATGTTGTGGCCCCACCGACCACAAAGTAATCTGCTGCTTCTCGCTCGGCGGGATTAACTCTACCAAATCAAGTGGCTGTGTTGGATGGTTGGCAATCTGCTCTACCATCGCAACGAAACGAGCGGCATGAAGTTCTAATGACTCTTGGCTATATTTGGTGCTGTTGGCCGTGATATTAACACTCAGTGTCTGACCATCGAGCACTGGCGAAAATTCAATCTCATCAATCGGACCTGCCGAGAGGATATGTGTCTCAGTCTCTACGCCAGATAAACTCAGTGCAGCTTCAAAGGGTTTAAAGTTAAGTATCGGGCCATAGAGCGGCTGGCCTACTAATCCCAAATCACGCTGGATCTGCTCAGCGTCATACATCTGGTGGCGACGAACTTGGCGGATGGTTTTATTCATCTCTCGCGCCACATCAATAATGCTCATTTGTGGATGAAGTGACAGCGCCACCGGCAGTACATTCACTACCGCACCAGCGGCACAAGTGGCGGCATTACCCATTCGGCGCATAAAGGGGACACCCACACACACTTGCTCTTGCCCAGAATGTAAATGGAGATAAGCAAATACCATCGCCATCGCAAGCTCGGCGGGTAACAACTGTGGATTATAGCGAGTTAACCACTCTCCACCGATTAATGGCACGGTGTGAGTGATCGTACTCGATGATGTATTGGCTGCGCTACCTGTGGTGAGCGAAATAACATTGGGTAAATGAGCCGCTTGCGTTTGCCAAAAGTCATACGCCTGCTGGCGCGCTGCCGAGTCTAAAAATTGCTGATATTCTTGAATTACATCACTAAAAGCGCTGAACTCTTGAGGTTTCGCAGCGCCAATCCGCCAATGCTTATAAAGTTGGCAGATGTATTGACTGATGGCATTCACGCTGAACCCATCCACGTCAATATGATGGTAACGTTGATACCAAAACCATTGCGGTGCATTGCTTGAACCAACATCAATTAAACAGTGTCGGAAACGCCTCTTTCTTACTGAAATGTCCAACCGCTGCGCAAGATCGTGCTTCATCCACTCCCGAGCCGACTCTTCTGGCAAGGCGGCTTGTGAAAAGTCGAGGATTTCAAGCCACTGCCCTTCTTCATCCGCTGGATAAAACTGCTGCCTCACGCTGCCATCGCTCTCTAAATAATGGCAGTGGAGGGAATCAACGCCTTGCAAGCCGATGGCTACCGCGTTTGAAAATAACTCAATATCGATTTGACCTTGAATCACCACGTAGTGGGCAACATTAAATTGCTCTGGATTGGGCATCATCTGCTCGGCAAACCAAATACCTTGCTGTGTGCCGATAAGAGGCCACTGATCCTCTTGCACTGATGAGTTGTGCATCTCTTTATTCCTAACAAAAGTCATTGCCTATGTCCCTTTTTGTTACCCCGCTTAACAAGCATGAATGAACAGCGCCGCTATTGCAGGAGTCAAAACTCGTTTGGTTTAAGCTCGAATATCTAACCACTGAGCTTCGATGTAGTTGCAACACTCTTGTTTTGACCTCGGTCCAAGGATGGCTTGCCAACCAACGGGAATGGCTTTGAATTCTGGCCATAAACTGTATTGATTATGCGAATTGATCAGCACTAAAAATTGATGCTTAGATTCATCAAAAGGGTTGGTGTATTTTTCTGACATATTTCTCTCTACCGCTGAAAATTAAAGATAAGGTTCTAAAACATATGACAAGCCATCGATGATCCCGCCGCGCCAACAGAGTCGATCGTGACCGCCGTCAAACAGACGAAATTGAATTCGATGCTGTTGTGAAGCCAATTGTTGGTATAGATCTCGACTTAAATCGATCATGATGTCTTCGCCACTGCCCACTTCGAGGAAAAGCGCAAGACGTGAATTGGCACCTAAACCTTGATGTACCTCTTGGCTCATTTTGCTTAATCGCGAGTCGCTTTTCGGTGGACAATATTCACTGGGGGGTTTAACGATCGAGAAATCGGGCCACCAAAATGAACCCGATTGACAAACCACAGAACCGAATCGCTGCGGCCAGTGTAATGCTGCGTACATTGCCGCTAAGCCTCCTAAACTCTGGCCTACGATCACCGTTTGGTCTGCATCGCGGGTTACTCTGACGCGCTCGTTAATCAAGGGAAATAACTCCTCCATCACGGCTTGCCAAAACAGCGGATTACAGCTGAGATCATCACTGCGTTGTTGAGCGCTAATTTCATCAATCAACACATAGAGCGCCGCAGGAAGCTTTCCACTGTGGGTCGCCTGTGAAAGAGCCTCATAAACCGGCATCGATTGAGACCAAAAACGGCCATCGAGCATCAATACCAAAGGTAACGGCTCAGTAGTGGGTCTTTGCGCGGTCGAATAAAGCCAAATCTCGCGCGATGTACCGAGCAAAGTGCTGCGCCAAGTAAAGGTCGAATCAGCACTTTTGAAGCACTGACCTTGCGCTGAATCGAAACCGAGCCACTCTGTTTGCGTAAGCGCTTTAGGCATATGACAAGGTGTTTTCGCGCGCCCCCACTCGCATTTTGACAAATCATTTTGAGCCAGTGGATCAGCGCAACTCAGTGGAAAAATGGAACGTAGCCATTGCCGATGTTGGTGGCGCATTGCATCGTATGAACCTTGGTAACTCGGCTGCACTAACGCTTCTGGGACAGGAATAAAAGAGTACCCTCCTCGCCAACTCTGTTTGACGCTATCGATATAAAACCACACATCGGTATTATCGATATGAGTAAACTTCGCCATCGAAAAACTGTGATGATCGGTGACACCATTAATATCAACGTAGATCGCTTTATTTGCGGCCACACTCTGCTTCGGCTCACGCCATAAAAAAAGCAACTTTGCATATTCACCATTTATTTCAATCACATAAGGCATGCCGAACGATTGCACATGTGCCCACCAAGGCTCGTCACCAATAGAGCCGCCCTCTTGAATAAAACGGGCCAATACCTCATTGAGCTCAGCCCTCTCTTGTAAGCTCTCCTGATTAACAGCCATCACTAAAACCACCCCATATCAAGCCTAGTATTTTTGAAACATAGAAGCTAAGTAGCATAAAACCGCATTGATGATATTGCAAATAATAACAATTATCATTAACATTACAACCAGCAGCAGTTGATTTGATAATGGTTGCAGTAACATCATTTTTTCTATTAAGGAACTTTTAGGTCATGAAGCCCATGGATATGAATAACGGTAGTGGTAAAGCAGTCAGAAATATCAATAAGACTCAACTCGCCACACTGATTGGCATCCTCTGCGTGAGTACTAGCGCAAATGTTGTCGCGGAACAGCTCGAAAAAAAAGAGCCGCAGAGAAAGCAGGATACTGTGGTTGTGGTGGGTGAGAAATTGGGAGGAACACTGGCCGAAAACACCAGTTCGCTCACCCTATTCACCGATGAAGTGGATGATGGTGAAAGCCGAGATTACTACGATCTGCTCGACCGCGTACCCAACGTACTCAATGCACCTTCGGGCATTCCACACATTCGTGGGGTCGATGGACGTGGCCCTGGCGAAGGTTTTCTAACCTTCATGACAGGCGCAACACCTCGTGTCAATACCACGGTAGACGGCGTGTCTGAATCTTGGTCTGGAGAAGCGTTTGGTAAAGCTGGACTGTGGGATACAGAACAAGTGGAAGTCTATAAAGGGCCGCAATCCACCAACCAAGGCCGAAATAGTATTGCCGGTGCGGTTGTGATCAAAACTAAGGATCCAACGTTCCACCGTGAGGGTAAAGTTCGCGCTGGTTATGAAAATGAAGACAGTAAATATCATCTCGCAGGGGTCGTGTCGGCACCTCTGGTTGAAGATACTTTAGCGTTTCGTCTTGCCGCCGAAGGTACCAAAGGCAATACCCCTATCGATTACTCTCTGCCTAACGGCGATCAGTACCCTTGGGATCCTTCCGAGCTCGAATCCTATAATGTCCGTGGTAAATTATTGTGGAAACCCCAAGGAAATGACAAGCTAACAGCCAAGCTAACGGTTGGTAGCCGTAATGAAGAGGGGCAATATACCAACTTCGTTACCAAGCCGGGCACACTTGAACTGCATAGCAAAAGTGGCACGCGTCGCCAAGAAACCAAAAGCTGGAATATCAACCTAGACGTCAATTATGTGATTAATGATGAACTGACAACGGATATTTTAGTCGCCCATCGTAACTACACCACCAAGTTCAAAGCTTATCCTGATACTAATTGGTATGGTGATGTGGATGAAGATAACTACACCGCAGAAGCAAAGCTTACATATCAATCACTTGATGAAAAGTACAATGCGATTCTAGGCCTAGCCGGCTTCTTCAAAGATCAATACACCGAAACAGATTCATTAAAACGTAAAGATGAAGTTTTAACCAACTCAATCTACTTTGACTCAAGAATTCGTTTGGATAATCGCTGGCAGCTATTATTAGGTGCACGTTATGAAAGAGATGAACTGAAGCGAGATTTCGATCACGCTACCCTACCACTCGATTTTAAAGCCGATGAAGATGACGGCATCCTATTGCCTAAGATTGGTCTATTACTTGATGTCTCAGATCACTCCACCCTCGGTCTTACGGCCCGTAAAGGCTACAATGCCGGTGGATTAGGCTATAACGAGTACAAAGAAGAAGTTTTTGTTTTTGAACGAGAAAAAGTCTGGAGCTACGAGCTAAGTTCTCGTTCAAGCTTCCTGGATGACAAGCTGGATCTGACCGCTAACCTGTTCTACAACGACTACAAAAATTATCAAACTTCGGTCTCAGGTGACAGCGGAAAACGCTTCGACACCTATATCACCAATATACCGAAAGGGAAAACTTACGGTACGGAAGTTGAAGCCTCTTACTGGTTTGATTCTGGGCTCGACCTGTTTGCGTTTGTCGGTCTTCTTAAAACGGACATCAGCGAAGGACCAACAGGTACCTCTACCAATCTCTCAGGCAATGAGTTCAGTTACGCTCCTAAACTGTCTGCAGGTGCGGGCTTTACTCAACACTTAGATTCCGGTCTATTTTTTGGTGCTCGTGTTAACCACGTTTCCGATTACTATACCGATTTAGCCAACACAGAGAGTAAAACGGCTGGCGATTACACCGTGTTGAATCTGAATGCAGGTTATACTCTCAACGATTTGACTATTCGCGCTTACGTGAAAAACGTCACTGATGAAGAGTACGTGATTCGCCAGAAAAGTGATCTCTACGAAGTCGGCGGTCCACGCACCTTTGGCATAGTCGCTGATTACCAGTTCTAGTTAGTCACTCTGACTCACTCTCCTAGACATCAACACTTTGTTTTTGACTGGGGGAGTGATTTTTCACTCAATCTGAGATAAACGTCACCACGCAGGCGACGCATCGAACAAGTTCACTCACTCGATAGGTAAAATAGGCATGCTCATCATTCCAAACTGGCCATCTTTCATCCAATACCACCAGCTTGAAGTGAAGTATCTACCTGAATACAAAAATAAACTTGAAGAGCAAGGGATCTCCCTACCCTCTTCTTTAAACCAAGCCGTGCTAAAACGCCATTGTGAATTTTTAGCTGGCAGGATGTGTGCAAAACACTGCCTAACCAAACTGGATCAATCACAGTCGCTAACGTTAGAGATTGGCAAGGGGAACCAAGCGGTTTGGCCGCAAAATATCGTAGGCTCAATATCCCATTGCCATGGCTACGCTATCGCAGCCGCCACTCACCAGACTCAAGCGTGTGCCGCTCTTGGTATCGATATTGAACAACTCATACGAGATGAATGGCTCAGTGATATTCGCCAGCAAGTAATGACACCCGCAGAGCACATTTTTGCTCATCACTTTGCCCAATTAGCGAGCTTTATTACGTTGATTTTTTCCGCGAAGGAATCGATTTATAAAGCCATTTATCCATGGGTTGAACAGGTTCTTGATTTTCACGTGGTAGAACTGATCCATGTTGACAAACACGCCAAACGACTCATTTTTCAGATTCACACTGATCTTCATCCTTTTTTAAACCCGTCATGCACAATCAGCGTTGGTTACCACTGGCCTGACAGTGAGTATGTACTGACTTGGTGTTATTTAAGTCAAGCCCATTTTTCGACGCATAAAAAATAGCCGGCTGACACTGCTTTATAACGCCCCATATCAACCTAATACTGGCGTAGCAGCGTACAAAATTCCGTCAAAGGTATAAAACCTTATCTTTCCTTGGTTGTTATTCGCTTGGCAAAGCACGATAATCACCAGATCGGAACTTAAGACTTATATAACTATGACCGAATATTTTTTGTTATTAATCGGCACTGTGCTGGTCAATAACTTTGTACTGGTAAAGTTTCTAGGGCTATGTCCTTTCATGGGCGTATCAAAAAAACTAGAAACCGCAATAGGGATGGGGTTAGCGACGACTTTCGTGCTAACTCTAGCGTCAGTGTGTGCGTATTTAGTAGAAAGCTATGTTCTTAAACCATTAGGTATTGAGTACTTACGCACCATGAGCTTTATTTTAGTGATCGCCGTGGTGGTGCAGTTCACCGAAATGGTGGTACACAAAACCAGCCCAACGTTATATCGCCTGCTCGGGATTTTTCTTCCTCTTATCACCACCAACTGTGCGGTACTTGGGGTTGCGCTTCTCAACATCAACGAAAATCATAACTTCATTCAATCCATTATTTATGGTTTTGGTGCCGCGGTTGGGTTCTCATTGGTATTGATTCTGTTTGCTTCCATGCGCGAACGCATCGGCGTAGCCGACGTACCAACGCCCTTCAAAGGGGCATCCATTGCTATGATAACCGCAGGTCTTATGTCACTCGCCTTCATGGGTTTTACAGGATTGGTGAAGTTGTAATATGAGCACAATACTCATCGCTATTCTTGCACTTGTCGCATTGGCCGCTGTGTTTGGCGCTATCTTAGGTTTTGCCTCTATCCGCTTCAAAGTAGAAGCCGATCCTATCGTCGATCAGATTGATGCGATTTTACCGCAGACACAATGCGGTCAATGTGGCTATCCGGGCTGTCGCCCTTATGCACAAGCCATTGCCAATGGCGATAAAATCAATAAATGCCCGCCCGGCGGCCAAGCAACCATTGAAAAATTGGCTGACTTAATGGGCGTTGAAGCCGAAGAGTCTGCGCATGATCTTGATAATAAGGTCAAAACCGTTGCCTTCATTCATGAAGATATGTGCATCGGTTGTACAAAATGCATTCAAGCTTGTCCCGTAGATGCCATTGTTGGTGGAACTAAGGCTCTGCATACCGTGATCAAGTCAGAATGTACTGGCTGTGATCTATGTGTTGCCCCTTGTCCAACGGACTGTATTGAAATGATCCCGGTAGAAACTACGACCGATACTTGGAAGTGGCAAATGAACGCGATTCCTGTTGTTGATGTTACCGACTCTGCCTCACGTGCGCAGAAAAGCGTGAATTAAGGATTGGTATGTTGTCATTAATAGAACAAATCAAAGCTGGCACTCTCTGGAACTTCCCAGGAGGCATTCACCCGCCAGAAAATAAACAGCAATCAAATAAAACGGCACTGACTCATGCCGGTATACCGCAAGAAATTGTATTGCCATTCAAACAGCATATTGGCCGAGCCGGTGATTTATTGGTCAGCGTTGGCGATAAAGTACTCAAAGGCCAACCACTAACACAATACACCTCAACCTTCATGTTGCCTGTACACGCTTCAACCTCTGGCATCATTACCGCCATTGAACCGCGCACCACGGCGCACCCTTCTGGGTTAAGTGAAATGTGTATTGTCATCACGCCTGATCAACAAGATGAGTGGGCAGTGCGCGCACCACTGGCTGATTATCGACAACACTCCCCAGAGCAATTGATTGAAATCATTCGTCAAGCTGGCATCTCTGGGTTGGGCGGCGCCGGTTTTCCTACTGCAAAAAAAATGCAATCAGGCCTCGCTCGCACTGATATTTTGATCATCAACGCCGCCGAATGTGAACCTTACATCACGGCCGATGATGTACTCATGCAGCACCATACAGCAGAGATCATCGATGGGATCAGTATTGTAGAGCACATTCTTAAGCCCAAATTAACCATCATCGGTATTGAAGATAACAAACCAGAAGCAATTCAAGCGTTAGAAGCCGCCGCAATACATAAAGACATCGTGATCCGCGTGATCCCAACCAAATACCCTTCAGGTGGTGAAAAGCAGTTAATTAAATTGCTGACCAACCAAGAAGTGCCTGCGGGTAAAATTCCAGCCGATATTGGCTTGATGGTACAAAATGTTGGCTCTATCTACGCGATTAAACGCGCCGTCATGGATGGCGAACCCCTGATTAACCGCGTAGTCACCTTAACGGGCAATACGTTTAAACAGCCCCGGAATGTCTGGGTTTTATTAGGCACACCCGTACAATATTTACTCGAACAATTTGGCTATAAGGCAGATAAAAAATTACCGCGTCTTATCATGGGCGGCCCGATGATGGGGTTCACCCTGCCTCATTCACAAGTTCCGATCACCAAAACCACCAACTGCATTCTGGCACCCACTCGTAAAGAGATTGCCTCTTCACAACATGAAATGGCCTGCATTCGCTGTGGTCAGTGCGCGGAAGCCTGCCCGGCCTCCTTATTACCTCAGCAACTGTTCTGGCACGCGAAAGCGGAAGAATATGATAAGTGTGAAGAACTGAACCTCAAAGATTGCATTGAGTGCGGGGCTTGTGCTTATGTTTGCCCCAGTGAAATTCCATTGGTGCAATACTATCGTCAAGCCAAGGCTGAGATAAAAACTCGCCAGCAAGAATCAGAAGCCGCTGAACGTGCCAGAGTACGTTTCGAAGAGAAAAAAGCACGTTTAGAACGCGATAAAGCCGATCGCGAGAATCGTTTCAAAAAAGCAGCCGATGAACGTCGTCAAGAGATGAAACACACAGGCGGCGACGATGCGATTGCAGCGGCCATTGCACGCGTTCAAGCGCAAAAAGCACAAACAGAAAACAACCCAAGCACCGTCAAACCCGCCGTTGCTGCGGCTATTGCTCGCGCTAAAGCCAAGCAAGCCGAAGCACTGCAAGCAGGTCAAGTCGAGCCAGATAACGCTGAAATGGTTAAATTGCGCGAAGAGCGCAAACGTCAAGCTCGCGAGAAAAAAGCGCAGCAAACCAGTGCTGATGCGCCACCAGCAGAAACTGGTGATGATAAAAAAGCGGCAGTCGCGGCTGCCATTGCCCGAGCGAAAGCACGCAAGGCAGAGCAGCAAACGGCGCCAAGTGAACCCCAGCCAACGCTTGAACCTGCACCTACTCAACCTGAGGATGCAAAAAAAGCGGCAGTCGCTGCTACCATTGCCCGCGCGAAAGCACGCAAGGCAGAGCAGCAAACGGCGCCGAGTGAGCCTCAGCCAACACTTGAACCTGCACCTGCTCAACCTGAGGATGCAAAAAAAGCGGCAGTCGCTGCTGCCATTGCCCGCGCGAAAGCACGCAAGGCAGAGCAGCAAACGGCTCCGAGTGAGCCTCAGCCAACGCTTGAACCTGTACCTGCTCAACCTGAGGATGCAAAAAAAGCAGCAGTCGCTGCTGCCATTGCTCGCGCAAAAGCACGCAAAGCCGAGCAGCAAACGGCGCCGAGTGAACCTCAGCCAACGCTTGAACCTGTACCTGCTCAACCTGAGGATGCAAAAAAAGCGGCAGTCGCTGCCGCCATTGCTCGCGCCAAAGCACGCAAGGCCGAGCAGCAAACGGCACAAGCGAAAAACAATCATAATTCTGAGGAGAATAATTAGTGGCCTTTTTTATTGCCAGCTCCCCCCATGCACACAGCAAACGCAGCACATCAGAACTGATGAAGTGGGTCGCCTTGTGCGCCTTACCGGGGCTTATCGCGCAAAGCTACTTCTTTGGTTGGGGTACTCTCATTCAACTGATGCTCGCTATCATCATCGCTTTAGCTTTTGAATCTGCCGTTATGCTACTGCGTAAGCGCTCACCACTGTTGGCAATCAAAGATTACAGCGCCGTGGTCACCGCTTGGCTTCTGGCCATTGCCATTCCTCCGATGTCCCCTTGGTGGGTTATCTTTATTGGCCTTATTTTTGCCATCATTATTGCAAAACACTTATACGGCGGACTAGGACAAAACCCATTCAACCCCGCCATGATTGCTTATGTGGTTTTGCTTATCTCTTTCCCTGTACAGATGACCAGTTGGATTGCTCCAACGGAATTAGCCCCGGATCCAATCTCGTTTAGTGATGCATTTTCACTTATTTTCAGTGGCTTCAACGTAGAAGGTTTATCACTACAACAAATCCGAACGGGTATCGATGGTGTCACTATGGCCACCCCGCTGGACGCCGTAAAAACCGGATTACATAACGGTGAGACTCTGCATGAAGCGATGAGCCAGCCTCAATTTAGTGGGTTAGCTGGGCTTGGCTGGGAATGGGTTAACCTTGCCTATTTAGCTGGCGGCTTATTAATGATCAAACTACGTGTGATCAACTGGCATATCCCGATTGCGGTGCTGTGTGGTTTAGTAATGGCAAGTGCTTTCACTGCGCTTATTGAACCGGGAGCAACCGCCTCACCCTTGTTTCATTTGCTCTCGGGCGCGACTATGCTCGGCGCTTTTTTCATCGCAACCGATCCAGTCACCGCTTCCACAACCGTCAAAGGTCGCTTAATTTACGGCGCATTTATTGGCATGATGATTTTCATTATCCGCAGTTGGGGGGGCTTCCCTGACGGGGTAGCCTTCGCTGTATTACTTGCCAACATGTGTGTCCCACTGATTGATTACTACACTAAACCTCGAACCTACGGGCATTAAGGAGCGCTATGTTAACCGCCATTCGCAACAACGGTTTGATTCTCGCTATCTTTGCCTGTGCTTCAACAGGTGTGGTAGCGTTGACCCAATACCTAACAAAAGATCAAATAACCAAGCAAGAGCAGATTCAACTGCAATCGATTTTAAACCAAGTGATCCCACACAGTTTGCACGACAACGAACTGTACAAATCCTGTACACTGGTGACTGATCCTGCACTTGGTACAGACCAACCTATGCACGCTTATATTGCCACACAAAACGGTGAACCGAGTGGACTGGCTATTGAAGCCATCGCACCTGATGGCTATAACGGCGCGATCAAGGTAATTATTGGCATCAAGCACGATGGTACCATCACAGGGACTCGCGTTCTGTCTCATCAAGAAACACCGGGGTTAGGTGACAAAATAGATTTACGCGTCACTGATTGGATATTGAGCTTTACTGGCAAGCAAGTCACTGAGCAAAATATCGAGACTTGGAAAGTGCGCAAAGATGGGGGACAATTTGATCAGTTTACTGGAGCGACGATTACGCCGCGAGCCGTCGTCAAAGCGGTGAAAAATACCGCTCAGTTTGTGAATCAACATCGAGAAGCACTATTAGCACAACCTTTTGACTGTAAAGGAGCCAGCAATGAGTGATCATAAGACACTGATTAAAAATGGGATGTGGAGCAACAACCCTGCGCTCGTTCAACAACTTGGACTGTGCCCTTTACTAGCGGTTTCTTCCACTGTCACGAATGCGCTAGGTTTAGGCGTTGCGACATTGCTGGTTCTCGTCTGTTCAAATGTCACCATCTCATTAGTACGAGATTATGTCCCCAAAGAAGTTCGTATTCCTGTGTTTGTGATGATCATCGCCGCACTAGTAACTTGCGTACAACTGTTAATGAATGCCTACGCTTACGGCCTGTACCTATCGCTAGGGATCTTCATTCCTCTGATTGTGACCAACTGCATCATCATCGGTCGCGCCGAAGCATTTGCCTCAAAAAATGCAGTGTTGCCTTCAGCACAAGATGGATTTTGGATGGGCATGGGAATGACCACTATTCTGGTCATTTTGGGCGCACTGCGTGAAGTAATTGGCAATGGCACACTGTTTGATGCTGCTGATTTATTACTGGGTCATTGGGCAACCATTTTACGCATTGAAATCTTCCATTTTGACAACAGCTTCTTGCTTGCGCTCTTGCCGCCTGGAGCGTTTATTGGTGTTGGCTTTTTGATTGCAGCTAAAAATATCATCGATAAAAATCTGGCTGCTCGCCAACCTAAAGAACAAAAGCCCGTCATAGAACGAGCACGCGTCACTAACGCTTAGCGAAATCATAAGGAAGTTTTCCAAACGATGAATAATGTCAAACGAGTCGAGATCCTCGAGCGTTTACGGGCCAATAACCCGAAGCCAGAAACCGAGCTTAAATGGAGCACACCGTTTGAGTTACTGATCTCAGTACTGCTTTCCGCTCAAGCGACTGACGTCAGCGTTAATAAGGCCACTGACAAACTTTACCCTATTGCTAATACGCCACAAGCCATCTTTGAGCTTGGCGTTGATGGGCTAAAGCAATACATCAAAACCATTGGTTTATTCAATTCCAAAGCAGAAAACGTCATAAAAACTTGCCGTATCTTATTGGATCAATACGCAGGAGAAGTGCCAGAGAGTCGTGAAGCATTAGAATCGCTGCCCGGCGTTGGCAGAAAAACGGCCAATGTGGTATTGAACACCGCTTTCGGGTGGCCAACCATCGCCGTTGACACGCATATTTTCCGTGTTTCAAATAGAACCAAGTTTGCGGTGGGTAAAAACGTTGATGAAGTGGAACAAAAACTGCTCAAAGTCGTCCCTAAAGAATTCAAAGTTGATGTTCATCACTGGTTGATCTTACATGGTCGCTACACCTGTGTCGCAAGAAAGCCGCGTTGTGGCAGTTGTATCATTGAAGATCTTTGCGAATTCTCTCCACCCAAAAAAATGTAAAGATAGTTAAGTAGGAAAACCACATTCATTCATTAAGACTCTTAATTGAGTCTTTTTCTTACCTTTACAAAACTTAGTGCTTGACATATGGTGGATATACACATAGGCACTCAATGGTTATGTAATGGTTGATTTTGGTGATGATGTCAGCGTAAGAATTTATAGGGATACTACCGGATACTCCTTCCCTCTTGTTGTCCGTGGCGGTGTCTTTCCTGCTTGCCTGTATCTCAATGCTTATCTGAATGGGAACCACAATTCACCATTATCCAAAGGTAAAGGAAAAAGCACGACACAAACCCCTGCTTTTCACACACGAAAGAAATACGCCTACGAGTTAAAACTCCTGTACTGCCACTTTACCCAGAACGGTATTGACCTTGTGGAACGAGTAGCGAATGGAGTGTTTCTTTCACGCGAGGAAATCGATGGCTTCGTTCGAGCATGTAAGTTTTATGCCGGTGATGGAGCAACCCAAGAAAGTGCCAATGTCGTCAGTATTTCAGACAAACGCATTAGGGATGCCATCCATGCGACTGCCAACAGCCAGTCACAGGTATCTGCACATACTTTTCTCCAACGCCTGATCCGCCTTAGAGCTTACGTAGAGTATCTCTACGTAAGCCATCACTATGACCAAGCACCGACCAATCAGAAAGTACAAACAGACGACCAGTTTAATAAATTCAAACTGTATATTAATGCGTTTATATCAGGCACCCGAAACAACAACACGATAACAAAGGATGCCTTTGAGTCGGTCATTCCTGACGTTCAGTTCTTTCATTTACTTGAGATGCTCAAGGAAAGTTCGTAAGCGCGTCATAAACCCCGCATTCTAATCACCTAGCCCGAATAATAAGATCAAACCTCCAACCCAAAGGAGATTTGAAATGGCCAAACGACGCACTAACCAAGAATGGCGAACCCTGTTCGAACACTATGAATCCAGCCAACTATCACAACGATTATTCTGTGAACGTAACGGACTGAGCCTCTCCACTTTTTACGCTAAGCGCCAACAGTTAAAGCACATCGAAAAACCGAACACGGTTGGCTTTGTTAAAGCAGAAGTCGTTGAAAAGACCACAAAGTATCAAGCCACTCACGTTGTCGTTGCCAATATGACGCTGCTCGTCAATGATGTTGAACTGAGCATCCCACAAGGCACGCCAGCGACCTATCTCGCAGAGCTTATCGGTGCGCTGTCATGAAACGTATGCTCAGTGCTCCCGAAATCTATCTCTATCGCGAAAGCGTCGATTTTAGAAAGTCCATCAACGGCCTCGCTGCGATTATCGAAAATGACACCGACTTGCCCTTGGGCAGCGGCGCACTGTTCCTGTTCACCAACAAACAGCGCGACAAAATCAAAGTGCTGTACTGGGATAAAACAGGCTTTGCTCTTTGGTACAAGCGCCTTGAAAAAGCCAAGTACAAGTGGCCATCAAAAGAGCAAAATGAGGTGTTTACCCTAACTCAATTCGAGCTTGACAGACTGCTTTCTGGCTTCACGATTATCGGCCATAAACCCGTTAGAATAAACGATTTTACAATGACTTAAGCGATAATATAGCCATATCCACCAAGCATTAACGGCATGATTTTAGTATAATCAATGCCATGAAAAAGACGCCAAATATCAACTCAGAAAGCCAAGATGTTGCCGAGCTACAAGCGATGGTGAAAGCGCTGTTGGCGTCAGAAACCCAATTGAAACAAGAGCGTCAATCGCTGCTTGAACAGCTCAAACTTGCCTTCGACCGTCAGTTCGCTAAACGCTCGGAGGCGTTAAAGCCTTACGATGAATCTCAAGGTGATCTCTTCAACGAAGCGGAGTGTGAGGCCGCTAAGGAAGAAGAGGTTGAAGTTGTCACAACGACCATCACAAAGAAGAAACGTGGTAAACGCAAACCACTGCCAAAGACCTTGCCTCGTGAAGTTATCGAACTCGATTTAAACGACGATGAAAAGCAGTGCACTTGCTGTCAACATAACCTGCATAAAATCGGTGAAGACCGTAGCGAGAAACTTGAGTTCACGCCAGCGGTACTAAAAGTGTTGGAATATGTTCGTCCTAAATATGCTTGCCGCCAATGCGAGCAAACAGAAGACAAAAACCACGTCGTTCAAAAGCCAGCGCCGCAAAGCATTATCCCGAAGAGCTTCGCCACAGAAAGCTTGTTGGCCAATATCATCCTCGGCAAATATCAATACGCGATGCCACTTTACCGCCAAGAATCCCTGTTTACCCAGTCGGGTATCGAACTCTCACGAACCACCATGGCAAGGTGGATTATCCAAGTCAGTGAGAAGTTCGCTCCACTTTACGCGGCCTTAAAAACGCACCTACTTGAGCAAGTGGTGATTCAGGCGGATGAAACGCCGCTCAATGTCCTCAAAGAAGATAAACAGTGTTATATGTGGCTTTACTGCTCGGGCGCAGACTCGCCTGAAGCCGCCCTCCCTAATGTGAGAAATATCGTCTTGTACGACTATCAAAACAGTCGAGCTAGGGCGTGCCCTGTTGCCTTCTTGGGGGATTACAGTGGTTATCTACAAACCGATGGCTATGGTGTTTATGATGGGCTTCATCTCGTCACCAATGTCGGTTGCTTGGCGCATGCTCGGCGCAAGTTCATGGAGGCGAAAAAGCTGCAAGGCAAAGGCAAGTCAGGCAAAGCGGATAGTGCATTGGCTAAAATCCAGAAACTCTATGGAATAGAATCACGCTTAAAAGGTGCCTGTGCCGAAAAACGGAAAGCAGAGCGCCAAGAGCATGCTAAGCCGATACTGGATGAGCTTTATGAATGGATGACAACTCAGAAAGTGCTTGAGTCTAGCCCGCTGGGTAAAGCGATAAAATACACGCTCGGTCAGTGGCCGAAGCTGAGCCGCTATATCGATGACGGTCACTTATCGATAGACAATAATCGTGCTGAACGCGCAATAAAACCGCTGGTTATAGGCAGAAAGAACTGGCTCTTCTCGACCAATCCCAATGGAGCTGAAGCGAGCGCGATGCTTTACAGTATCGTCGAGACAGCGAAAGCCAACGGCCTTATCCTTTACGACTACATGGTTAAGTGCATGAAAGAGCTAGCGAAATCTGAGCCTGATATCGATGCACTCCTGCCTTGGAACTTCCAACACTAACAATATCGCCCCGTGGGATCATGGGGCGGATACGAAAGTTCTACGGATAACCCATTCAAATCCAGTAAATTAAGAAACCAGATCATCATGCAAATCCTAATTGATGCAGGGGTACGTGTCGGTGCGGTTTTGAAGCTAAAAATCAGTGATTTGGTTGATGATTGGTCAAACCCAAGGTTCCGCCTTACTCGAACGCCAGATGATCCCAGTGATCCAAGGTTAGATCCTGCATCCAACAAAACCAAAGCACTGTCTGTCTCCATTTCGCCGGATTTGATGAAACTCATCAAGCTATACATCTCAACCGTCAGAGCAGCTTCGCCGAATACTCACGAGCATGACTTTGTTTTTATATCAGAGAAGGGAATAACATCAGGTCAGCCTCTAACTTACAAGGCCATCCACAAGATAGTAAAAACTTTTGGTGATGCAATTAATTTTAATCTGCACCCACACAAATTAAGGCATAAGTGGAACGAAGTCTTTGAGGACAGGGCTAAGGAAAAAGGCTTCTCGCCTGAAAAAATTGAAGATTTGCGTAAGTACGCGATGGGCTGGGTTGAAGACTCCAAGATGGCATCCGTCTATAACGAGTTCCAATTGGCAGTAACCGTCGCTGAAATTTCAGCAAAAAACCAACGTAAATCCGTGCCAAACCTCAGAGGTATTCATGAATAACTATCAGCTAGCCGCTTTAAAAAAAGACTACAAAGGACAGCGAAAGTTTTCAGCGAAAGCAGAAGGATACTCCTTTGATATTTTCTCTGATACGTGGGAACTTGAATATAAACAAACTCTATATCTGCATTGGATGAACGAACTTAACACAAGCATTACCACCTTTCTCGATTTGAGGTTAGCAATAGCTCACTCTGCTTCACATTATCCCCTTAAAAGCTTAAGTGGTCATGTAAGCACACTAAAAAAAATCGTTAAATATTTTGATATTCATGAATTTAACGCATGGTGGTTAACTTTAGATAGCTACAAAAGAAAAGTTCGAGGTGCCTTATACGTATTCTGTCATCGTAGTGATGAATACCACTCAGTTACACTTTCCCCTCTATACTCATCTATTAAAGAAGAAAACCTTAGTCGACATAGTAACATTCATGGGGTTCTTGACATTAAAACAGGGGCCTATAGCGAAACTGAGCATGATAATATTTTAGAGGCACTTCGCATTGAAACTCTTCAGGTGCTGAGTGACCCCATGTTAAGTAAGTACACTTTTCCCCAGCTACGTACTCTGATCGCATGTCAACTCATGATCGCACTTGTAAGGCGACCAGTTCAACTTGTAAAAATTAAATGGTGTGATGTTTTACCTGTAGGTCAAGAGTTTCAATCCCACAAAGAGACAGATCGAAACTGGCAGCCTATTACACAACATCTATTTTCAGATATCGAACAGCTACATTTACGAACCTTTAAAGGTAAAGATGGGAGGTTTCGGTTTAATGTAGAATCCCGTTCACACCGTCTAGAACCAGATTTTTCTCAAATATTATTACACTATTATAAGGTTTATGAAAACTCCCTTTCAGACCACTTAAATAAAAGCAATGTCACCTTAAACGGTGATGAAATGGCAGAATTAATGAGGCGAGTATTTCTATTACCAGATACTAGCCTTTTTCAGTCTGAGTTTAAGTCAAAATCTGAGGTTTTCATGGCAATCAGTGATACGTCTAATTCATACCACATGACTTCAGACAGCCTAAAATCAGGAATCGACTATTTTTTCAAAGCTAAACTTAATGTCAAAAGTGATCGATTGCCTAATAAGCCCCTAGTTCTTTTAAACAATCGGTGGAGACACACCCAATTAACACAAGCTGTTTGGCAAGGGTTCAGCCCCGCGCAAGTGGCTTCTATTACGGGTGTAAGCATTGATGCAATTAGACCTTACATAGATCTAAAAACCCCAGAGCGTGTGAAAATCGACCAAGCTTACGCTGGCAACCAGATCATAAAGAGGTTCGATACAACATCAGTTAAAAACCTACAAAAGGACAAGGTTTTTTATATCAAAAGCCAGTTCGATGAAGAAATGGGATACAAACTAAACCCCGCAAATTGTTCTAGCTGCAAATCTAAAGGGGGGGCACCAATGGGTTGCTACCCTTGTGACAACTTTAGACCAGTCGAATCAGCGAATCAGCGAATCAGCGAATCATCGAATCATCGAATCATCGAATCATCGAATCATCGAATCATCGAATCATCAACAATACCTAAATAAAGCACTACGTAAGCTCGAATTAAACAGTCAATCTGGGCACCCTTCTACAGTAAAAAAGCTCAAGAAAGTAATCATTTATATCAAAGCAACTATTGCACTTTGCGATGAAAGAAAAACACTGAAGATTGGGGGTTCGAAATGACAGTTTTAAACAGATATATTGCTAACCAACATGCTTATGTTGAAAAGAAGATGCAACAACCTTTGACTGGATTTACAAATAAAAAAGGAGAACAAGCAAAGTGGGATGACATTGCTGTCACATTTAGGAACAAAAAAGGAATAACGGCTAATTTCTATTTCAACAATAATAATAAGCCCTATCCAAAAATAGGGAGTAAATTCACAAATGATGACAGATTAAATTCAGATACACACCATCTACTTTTGACTTATTTATTAGATCTACTCAAAGAAAATATCAGCATAAATGTCAAGAGAGAAAAATTGTCTATCGCACGAAATTTTCTTAACGCGTTGGAGAACAACGTTGCTTCTTCTAGTTTAAGTGACATACAGCATGCTATAGACAATATGGGATACAGTTCATATATCGCAACTTTCTTTAACTGGCTGTATAAGCATAAAATGCTTTCTACTGCCTGCTGTCCAAGTTTTCCTATACATTTAGGTTGATCCGCACCACCAGTTTTGGACACCTAATTAAGTGAGTACAATCACTAATGAGGTGAACCATGACAAACAAGAAAAAACGTATTCTCCATTCTGCTGAATTTAAAGCAGAAGCACTGAAGCTAGCAGAAAAGCTGGGAGTAGCTACGGCAGCGCAGCATCTCTCGTTACACGAATCCCAGATCTACGGTTGGCGTAAAGCAGCCAAGAAAGATACTAGCACCAGTCAGCGGGAAAAAGATCTAGCCGCTGAAGTCGCAAAGCTCAAAAGGCAATTGGCCGAGCAAGCTGAAGAGCTAGATATCGTAAAAAAGGCCGCCACCTACTTCGCGAAAAATCTAAAGTAGATAGCTACGAATTTATGCTCGAACACCTGCTGTGCTTCAGTGCTGTCCGCATGGCTAAGGTGTTCGGGGTTTCACGAAGTGGGTTTTATTACTGGATTAAGCATCGCCACAAGGCCACTCAGCGCGAGGTAACTCGCCAAGAGCTTGATACGAAGGTCAAAAAGGCTTTTGACAACAGCAAAGGCCGTGATGGTTCAAGGCGTATCCAGAAAGAGCTGGCAGAGAACGGTGATAGCCGTAATGTTAAAACCATTGCCGCTAGTATGAAGCGTCAGGATTTAACGCCGAAAGCGGCACGTAAGTTTAGGTGCACTACGGATAGCAAACATAAAATGCCAGTTGCTCCGAACCTGCTAGCTCAGGATTTTAACGCGGAGGCTCCGAATCAAAAGTGGGCGGGAGACATCACCTATGTTGCGACAAGTGAAGGCTGGCTGTATTTGGCGGTAATTATTGACCTTTATTCAAGGCAAGTAGTCGGCTGGTCTATGGATACCAGAATGACCGCAACACTGGTCTGCGATGCATTATCAATGGCCTTGTTCCGTCGTGGGTTCCCTGAGCAGGTGATCGTTCATAGTGACCGAGGTAGTCAGTACTGCTCAAAAGATTATCGAGACATCATAACCGCTTATAATCTAAAGCAAAGTATGAGTAGGAAAGGAAACTGCTGGGATAATGCTTGTGTTGAGAGCTTCTTCCATTCAATGAAGGTTGAAGCGATCCAATATGAGCCGATCATGACGCGAGACGAGATGCGTCAAACGCTCTTTGAATACATCGAGGTTGATTATAATCGGACAAGAAGGCACAGTGCTCTTGGGTATCTAAGTCCAGTTAACTTTGAAAATAAAAATGTCGCTTAATGAAGTGTCCAGTCTGGCTGGAGCAGATCAGGGAATTCTCTGATAAAACTGACCTATAAAATTTAACCAGATCCCCAAAAGACTCAACTCTGCAAGTAGGCAGTAAGTAAACAAATTCCTTTGAACATAGATAAACTCTGTGATTGGAGTGGGTGAACGTAAGCCAACATCATCGCCACAGTGGTCGGGTGGGGATAGATATTTCATCAGAAAGTTAGGAGCTCAACATGTCAAATAGTCGTATTTTGCACACCATGCTACGCGTAGGCGATTTAGAAAAATCGATCGCGTTTTACACCAAGGTCATGGGTATGCAACTGCTTCGTACTAATGAAAATACAGAATACAAATACACATTGGCATTTCTGGGTTATGGCGATGAATCTCAGGGTGCGGTGATCGAACTGACCTATAACTGGGGCACCACAAGCTATGACCTCGGTAGTGCTTTTGGCCACATCGCGATTGGTGTTGAAGATGTGTATACCACCTGTGACGCGATTAAAGCAGCTGGAGGTAATGTGACCCGTGAAGCTGGCCCAGTAAAAGGCGGCACCACGCATATCGCTTTTGTGAAAGATCCTGATGGTTACATGATTGAACTTATCCAAAACAAACAAGCATCAGCAGGTTTAGAAGGATAAGCCTCTTTGCGGCATCGGCTAGTTATATAAACTAGATGCGTAAGGTTTCCCGGATAACATCACAAAAAGCAGCCTTTGAAATGGGCTGCTTTTTTACTCTAACGTTATTAGATAATTGTTCGACCCAGTGAAATAACCACGCGACGGTTTTTATCTTTGCCGATGGGTGATGCGTTGTCGGCGATCGGTCTACGTTTACCATAGCCTTGCACTTGAATGCGATCCTCAGGTAACCCCAGTGATTTAAAGTAATCTCTTAATACCTCAGCCCTACGCTCAGAAAGATCCTGACTCACTCCTCGACTATCAACAGAGTCGGTATAGGTAGAAACCAGCACCAAATCAATATCTTGGTTATAGCGAATATAGTCGGCAATTTGCGCAAGCCGTTTTTGCGAAGCTTTATTGAGTTGCACATTATCGCGGTCGTAATGCAGAATCGTAAATGAGATATCTTCAAAACTGTACGTCAGCAAATTGCTCACACAATCGCTAAACACATTATACTTATCTTGAAACAGTACCGACGAGAGAGCCACTTCAATGCGCTGATCTCGGCTTTGCCAATCTTGGTAGCTAAAGGTTGGATAGCGTCCTTTTTCCAACTCACTGAGCAGGCTCCAAGCGGTTTGACCACCGATGTAACCATCGAACTGTTTGAAGAATTGCAAATTGGTAATACGGTCTGCACTCTCACCCGGACGCCAACTCGGTGGTAATGACACTAAACTTACATTGCGAGTTTCGCCCATTGGACGACGCATTTTGAGTTCAAAATCGAGGTTAATCTTCTTATTCGCACGTGAAGAGAATTCAGCGTCACCGTAATTAGGGATAGGATGGACCAAACGGCACTCTAAAGGGGTATTCGTCACCATCTGCCACGTAGACTGCTGTGGTGTTGCCACATAACGCTTATCCATCGCCATAGGGGCAAAAGATGTCAGTATGCTGGTCATCACAATAGTGGCAGTAACCCATTTATTCATAACGATTTTATTCTCCGAGCGATACTACAACGATGGCGGAAAATTGCCGCTTCGCTTTCTATTGACTAAGTTAATGCAAAAATCTAGCCACATCACCGCACTATCCAACGCATAGTGAAACCTGCATTTATTAACGTGTTTGGTTTTTATCGTAGAAAGAATCTGTAATAATGCCAGCCCTGTCACACAACCAAGAGCTAGCATGACTGAAGTAAATGAAGCATTGACACTGAAAAAGCGTTTCCGCGGTTATTTTCCCGTCGTCATCGACGTCGAAACAGCCGGTTTCAATGCAAAGACCGATGCACTATTAGAAATCTGCGCGATTACGTTGCGTATGGATGAACAAGGTGATCTGCACCCAGCATCGACGATTCACTTTCATGTTGAGCCTTTTGAAGGTGCCAACCTTGAAAAAGAGGCGCTTGAGTTTAATGGCATTCGTGACCCATTTAGCCCATTACGCGGTGCCGTCAGCGAGGCCGAAGCACTCAGAGAAATTTATAAGCTAGTCCGAAAAGAGCAACGCGACAATGACTGTAGCCGCGCGATCATGGTGGCGCACAATGCTACCTTTGACTTGAATTTCGTGATGGCAGCCAGTGAACGCTGCAAGCTAAAACGAGTTCCTTTCCACCCTTTTGCGACTTTTGATACCGCCGCGCTAAGTGGTTTAGCTTATGGCCAAACCGTTTTAGCCAAAGCGTGCAAATCCGCTGGGATGGAATTTGACAATAGAGAAGCGCATTCAGCGCTATACGATACGCAAAAAACAGCCGAACTTTTTTGCGGTATCGTCAACAAATGGAAGGCCCTTGGCGGATGGCCACTTGTTGAACCTTCAGAAAACAATAACAAGTAAACACAACTAACCGAGAAATATATGAATCCTGTAGTAATTTCTGTATGCATCATGCTGCTTCTTGCGCTGATGCGGGTCAATGTCGTCGTCGCACTGACATTCAGTGCGATCGTCGGTGGTTTAGTTGCAGGGATGAGTTTAAATGACGCTGTTTCTGCATTTGAAAGTGGCTTAGGCGGCGGTGCAACCATCGCACTAAGTTATGCGATGCTAGGCACCTTTGCCGTCGCGATTTCTAAATCTGGTATTACTGACTTACTGGCGCAAAACGTGATTAAGCGTATCCATGGCAAAGAGCATGGCGCGGCCACCACAGGTTTGAAGTATGCGGTTCTGGTCGCGCTGGTTCTAGTTACCATGTCATCGCAAAATATCATTCCTGTCCATATCGCCTTTATTCCGATTTTAATTCCACCGCTATTGGGCGTCTTTGCCAAGCTGAAGCTTGACCGTCGCCTGATTGCTTGCGTGCTCACTTTTGGCCTTATCACGCCCTATATGGTCTTGCCTGTCGGCTTTGGTGGGATTTTCCTCAATAATATCTTGCTCAAGAATTTACGCGATAATGGCCTTGAAAACGTAACGGCAAGCCAAGTGCCGATTGCCATGCTGCTACCCGCCGCTGGGATGATTTTTGGCTTACTGGTCGCCATTTTCTTTACCTATCGTAAACCTCGCCAGTATCAAGAGACGGAACATACTGTCATTAATGCCGAACCAAAAGCGATCAACAAAAAGCATATTTTGATTGCCGCGCTCGGTATTATCACGGCACTTGCCGTACAACTGTCCACAGGTTCAATGATCATCGGCGCACTGGCTGGTTTTATGGTCTTCACTTTTGGTGGTGTGATTGCGTGGAAAGAGACACACGATGTGTTCACCAAAGGTGTACATATGATGGCAATGATTGGCTTTATTATGATTTCAGCGGCCGGATTTGCCGCCGTGATGAAAGCCACCGGTGGCGTTGAGTCGCTCGTCGAAGCCTTATCAGTAAGCATTGGCGACAACAAAGCGTTATCGGCTTTATTAATGCTGATCGTCGGTTTGTTGGTCACTATGGGCATTGGTTCATCCTTCTCAACGATTCCAATCATCGCAACCATTTACGTGCCCCTTGCCCTCGCCTTTGGCTTTTCGCCTATGGCGACCATTGCGCTAGTGGGTACCGCTGCTGCGTTAGGCGATGCTGGCTCTCCAGCGTCAGATTCCACCTTGGGGCCAACGTCAGGCCTAAATGCGGATGGCCAGCACGAACATATTTGGGAAACGGTGGTTCCAACCTTCATCCATTATAATATTCCACTGATTGTGTTTGGCTGGATTGCAGCAATGATCCTTTAGTCGAACCCTGTTAACGAGCACAAAAAAGGCTTCCTAGATAGAAGCCTTTTTCTTTGCAGCCTATTTGGGGAGATGCGCTCGATTACGCGCCTTCGTTATGAATCTCTAGGTTGGCGAGATCTTGCTGGATTTCTCGAACCGTTTTTGCATCGTCGCTACGCATCGATTCAAGAAAATCAAGATACTGCTGATCAATATCGCCCGTGACATATTCGCCGTTAAATACCGACGCTTCAAATTTTGCAATATCGCGGTTACCCATACCAACGGCATCCACTAAATCTTCCAGATTTTGGAAAATCAGAGCATCTGCGCCAATTCGCTGCGCAATTTCATCGGCATCTCGACCATGAGCAATCAACTCGTTAGCACTTGGCATATCAATGCCATAGACGTTAGGGAAACGGATCTCAGGCGCGGCTGACACCATGTACACCTTGTTTGCACCAGAATCACGAGCCATCTCAATAATTTGCTCTGACGTAGTTCCACGCACTATCGAGTCATCCACTAGCAACACGTTTTTGCCCTTAAATTCAGAACGAATCGCATTGAGTTTACGGCGCACCGATTTTTTACGCTGTTGCTGGCCCGGCATAATAAATGTGCGGCCAACGTAGCGGTTTTTGACAAAACCTTGGCGATATGGAATATCAATCGCTTGTGCAATTTGCAATGCGATATCGCACGAAGTCTCAGGAATGGGGATCACAACATCAATATCTAAGTCAGCAAATTCGTTCTTGATGCGCTCACCCAACTTTTTACCCATTTCTACGCGCGCGCTGTAAACCGAAATTTTGTCGATAAACGAATCTGGGCGGGCGAAGTAGACAAATTCAAAAATGCATGGGTTAAGTGTTGGGTTATCGGCACATTGTTTAGTAAATAGCTGGCCATCAAAGGTCGCATACACCGCTTCCCCGGGGGCAAGGTCACGCACAAAATCAAAGCCGACAGCATCTAGCGCCACCGACTCAGAAGCGGCCATATATTCAGTACGGCCATCGACTTCACGTTTACCTAAGCAGATAGGACGAATACCATGCGGGTCACGAAACGCGATCATCCCATGCCCAATGATCATCGCGACAACAGCATAAGCACCGCGAATGGTGCGATGTACATTGGCGACAGCACGAAACACATCTTCTGCGGTTACATTGCCTCTGACTGTATCAATTTCATGCGCCAAGACGTTAAGCAGCACTTCGGAATCTGAAGTGGTATTGATATGGCGACGATCTTTTTCAAACAACTTCTGGCGTACTTCGTTGGCATTGGTGAGGTTGCCGTTATGAGCAAGCGTGATACCGAACGGGGAGTTAACGTAGAAAGGTTGAGCTTCTGAGGCACTCGAACTACCCGCAGTAGGATAACGCACATGTCCAATACCCACCGTTCCTTGAAGACGCTGCATGTGTTTTGCTTCAAAGACATCTTTCACTAAACCGTTCGCCTTACGCAGACGGAAACGATTGCTTTCTATGGTACAAATACCAGCGGCATCTTGGCCACGATGCTGCAATACCGTTAACGCGTCATAAATTGACTGGTTTACCAGCGTTGTACCCACGATTCCAACAATACCACACATGTCCTGATCCTCGATTTGCGACAGTAACTGGCGCTAAATCGCGCCAGAGAGAAAACTTGATGTTGCTTGTAAGTGCTCAAAGAACGGCGCAATGATACGGCTAAATTCCGGTACCAATTGCGAGCTCTTCCACCACTCTGAATTTGGAAATGCGGTAAACGCATCCATAAAAAACAAGGCAGCTGAAACAATCAACACACCACGCAATGCTCCAAAAACAATGCCCAGTACCCGATCAGTTCCAGATAGGCCCGTTTTTTGTACCAATTGAGCAATCACATAGTTAATGATCGCTCCGACAATGAGTGTTGCAACAAACAGTACTGCGATGGCCGCGCCATTACGAAACATGTCATCTTTGATATTTGAAAAATACACCGCAAGTTTTGCGTAGTATTGGCTGGCAATAAAAAATGCACCGAACCATATCACTAATGACAACGCTTCTTTAGCAAAGCCACGGACTAAACTGATCAATGCCGATAGGCCGATCACACTTAAAATGACAATATCTAACCAATTCATGAGTTCTACATCTTAAGTTGGCGCGCATTTTAACAGAAAAAAACGCGACGCAAACGTTTTCTTATGGGTTTAGTGGTTTAAATTTGAGCAATTGACCTTTTGCACCGGTAATTTTTTCCAGTTCTAAGAGTTGACGCTCAAGCTTGGTTTTGGAAACATCTGGGCCAATAATGATCCGAGTGAAGCCATTTTCTTGCTTAGTATGAGCTTGATAACCCCGTTTTTGCAGATCTTTAACCACGGTTTTTGCGTTTTCGGCATTCTTTAATGCCATCAACTGAATGAGCCAAGCACTATCTTGGTAATCATTTCTTTCCGCCGTTTCTTTCACTTTCACAGTGAGTGGCTTGCTCTGCGTTGCTGCGTCGCTCTGGTTAGTTTGTGCGATCACTTCAACAGGCGAATCGGGCAACGCGACTTGATCTTCAACGGGGTCGAGAATTTCAAACTTCTCTACGTCGCTGTCTAATTCAGGCTTAATTGGGATGCTGGCAATATCTTCTTTGTAGTGAGTCTTTTTGCCATCTAATACATCAGGCAACACTATCACCCCTATCGCCACCAATATAATTGTTCCTACCAAGCGGCTCTGAAACTTACTTGCCATTTATACTCCTTTGTTCTGCCAGTGCTCTAATACTTCACCCACAGTATGAAACGACCCAACCACGATAATGACATCATTGCTATCGGCTTGTGTCATCGCGGCTTCAAAAGCGCTGACTGGGTTAGCAAAAGGTTTAACGCCAGGCTCAAGGTACTGACACAGTTCACTCGCTTGCGCGGCTCTAGGGCCACTTAATGAAGCAGGATACCAAAGGTTAGCGATTGATTTCAGTTGATGAAGCGTGGCCTTCACATCTTTATCATGCAGCATGCCAATCACTACATGGACCTTTTTGTGTGCGTAACGCTGTTTGAGCTGCGCCACCAAATATTCAGCCGAATGGGGATTATGTGCAACATCAAGAATGATTTCTGGGCTATCACTGATTTTTTGCATCCGCCCAGCAAGTGTTGCGTTGCTCAGCCCATTGACGATATTGACATCACTCACAGCCAAACCGGAGCAGCCGAGTGCCATTAATGCCGTAGCCGCATTAGGCAAAGGCAAGCGAGGGAGCGGTAAATCAGATAACTCAAATGGACCACTTCGCCAATTCCACGTTGTTTCAGAGGTCAGTTCATAGGAAAACTGAATACCGACTTGGTACATCTCCGCACCAATATCATCGGCATGCGCTGCAACCGTTGGTGGTGGCTTAGGCTGGCCGCAAATGGCGGGTTTACCTGCGCGATAAATCCCCGCTTTCTCATAGCCAATAACATTGATGTCATCGCCGAGCCAATCCACGTGATCAATCGCCAAGCTGGTGATCACAGAAACATCGTGATCCACGATATTGGTCGCATCAAGTCGGCCACCTAGCCCAACTTCCAATAAAATGACATCCACCGCTTGCGTTTGAAATAAACGCAGCGCCGCCAATGTACCGAACTCAAATAGGCTTAAACTGATGTCACCCCGTTGCGCTTCAACAAAAGCGAAGGCTTGCGTATGCAGCTCATCGCTGAGCTCAAGCGCATTAATACGCACGCGTTCGTTATAACGGATAAGATGAGGTGAGCTATAAACGCCCACGCGATAACCTGCATCCAATAAAATGGCTTCCATTAATGCACAGGTCGAGCCTTTGCCATTCGTTCCAGCCACGGTAATTACGGTAGGTGCAGGTTTAATAAGATTCGCTTTTTGAGCCACAGCTTGAACACGATCCAAGCCAAGGTCGATAGCGGAGGTATGAATATTCGCTAAATAATCAAGCCACATCGCAAGAGAGGATGTGGCTTGTGGGATAAGGTTTTGAGTCATCTAACGTTTATAACCATTAAGCAGTTAGTGTGTTAGTGCCTACTTTACCCTTTTTCGTGCGCTTCTGGTACAGCGTAATCAGGTTCAATCGGTGAATCATCAACAGAAACGACCAATGGTGAGCTGTGATTGGTCAATTTAGCGATCAATCCACCTACGCGTTGACGCATTTCACGGCGATCGACAATCATATCAATCGCACCATGCTCAATTAGGAATTCGCTGCGTTGGAAACCTTCAGGTAGATCTTCACGTACCGTTTGTTCGATAACTCGACGACCTGCAAAACCAATCAGTGCTTTAGGTTCACCAATATTGATGTCACCAAGCATCGCTAAACTTGCCGATACGCCACCCATGGTCGGGTCCGTCATCACTGAGATATAAGGTAAGCCTTTGCTTGATAAACGTTCAAGCGCCGCACTGGTTTTTGCCATCTGCATCAATGACATTAACGCTTCTTGCATACGCGCGCCGCCACTGGCAGAAAAGCAGACCAAACCACAGTTGTTTTCTATAGCGGCATCAACAGCTCGTACGAAACGCGCACCAACTACAGACCCCATTGAACCACCCATGAAAGAAAACTCAAAAGCACAAGCAACCAAAGGCATACCCAATAGTTCGCCTTGCATCACCACAAGAGCGTCTTTCTCACCACTGCTTTTTTGAGCGGCTGAAAGGCGTTCTTTATAACGTTTTGAGTCTTTAAACTTGAGTTTATCTTGCGGCTCTAACTCGTCACCAATCTCGACACGATTCTGTTCATCAAGAAAAGTCTCTAAGCGGCGACGTGCTTTCATGCGCATGTGATGATCACATTTAGGGCACACTTCCAAGTTACGCTCAAGCTCAGCGTGATATAACACTTGCTCACAAGAAGTACATTTAGTCCAAACCCCTTCAGGGATGGATGCTTTACGCGAAGTTACGATATTGCTTTTTTCTAAAATCTTTTCAAGCCAACTCATGGAAGACCTTTACTCTTAACTCTCTCGCGTGATTGCGAAAGATACAAATTTGGGATTTATGCGTGAGGATTAAAACATATAAAATGCTTAGTGTAGACAAAAAACTGGTTGTACCTATTTTCTGGCTGTCATTTCCACACACGTCACGACTCTGTTTTGGACACTTTACGCGTTATTAGTTCAAATTATCAGCTAAAAATAGCGGCCCAAGCGACTCTTTTGGTAAAGAAAATTCTTCTGGATAATCAACAGCAACTAAATATAATCCTTCCGCTTTGGCTGTTGCACCCGCCAGTTTTCTATCTTTGGCTTCAAGCAGCCATTTTATCCATTCGGGAGGCTGCTCACCACGGCCGACAACGATGAGGCTACCGGTAATATTTCGCACCATATGATGGACAAAAGCATTTGCTTTAATGTCGATGACGACATAGTTGCCATGCCGAGTCACATTCAAATGCATGACGTTTCGCCAAGGACTATTCGATTGACAATGCACAGCGCGAAAAGAGGTGAAATCATTTTCGCCCAATAAAAGCTGCCCTGCTTGCTGCATTTTCTCAACGTCTAAATCGCCATGATAATGACTGACACCTGAAGATAATATGCCAGGGCGATAAGCATGATTATAAATGATGTAGCGATAACGGCGTGCTGTAGCCGAAAAACGAGCGTGAAAATCGCTTGAAACCTCAGTTGCCCAACGAACAGCGATATCTTTTGGTAAATGAGCATTGACACCCATTGTCCAAGCGACCATTTTTCGGCAAGCCGTAGTATCAAAATGTATCACCTGCCCTGTGCCGTGAACCCCTGCATCGGTGCGCCCCGCACACAATACTTCAACCGGATGGTTCGCCACAACTGTGAGTGCTTTTTCTAATTCTTCTTGGACACTTTTAACGTCACGTTGTCGCTGCCAACCATAGTATTGAGAACCATTGTACTCAATACCTAAAGCGATTCTCATCATCTGATTCTCTTTGAAAATGGGTCGGGCAGTATAATCGCAATCAAAAAAAAATTCTAATCGACAAGCCATCTACCCCGACAACTTTCAATGTGAAGTTCAGGTCATCTGCAAGTCAGAAAAGGCTATTCAATAACAACGAGGCCGTATATTCACGGCCTCGTTTGTTTTTAAGCTCGGCGATTAATGCTGTCAATCAAGGATTTCGCTTCTCGTCGAATATCATCACTACCATCAACAATGGCTTCCTCTAACAGTTTTATCGCCCCTTTATCATCGTTCATCTCGATGTAAATTTTGGCGAGGTCAAGCTTACCCGCCGCCTCAGAGTTATTGTCTACATCGATATCACCAATGTCACCAATCACATCCGGAAATTCACTTAAACCAACATCTAACTTGAGTTCTTCATCTTCAGGGCTAATCCCCTCTTCACCCTCAACTTGAGCCATTAGCTCATCGATGGTCATGTACTGGCTCTTTTGGGCTTCAAAATCATCGAGTTCATCTTGAATTCCCCAGTTTTCATCAAGAATTTGAGGCTCGTCGGTTTGGATATCATCGTTCCAAACGGCAAGCTCTTCTTCAGGCACGTCATCTGGGATGGAAGCTTGTTGATCTGGCGTTAAATTAAAACCGTTCCAATCTTCACCGCCTACCTCTAACATTGCATCAATGTTCATACCAGCACTATCAATGGTACGAGCATCTAATGGTCGATCAAAAGAGAATGGCGCAGAAGAGACACTTTCCTCATCTAGCCAATCTTTTAAGGCTTTCTCATCGAACTCCTGTTTTGAAACACTCTGCAATTGGTCTGCGTCATCATCTTCTAAAAGCGGCTGTTGATCTGTTTCTAGTGCTGGTTCGTTAATTGAAGCGAGTGCATCTTCTTCACTGAATTCAGGCAAGGCTTGCTCGTCAATCGCTTCAAAACTTTCTTGAGCAATAGGCTCTGACGCCGCCTCTTGAGGCTCGGCTATCGCATCCGCCAGCGCGTCTTCTTCTGTGTATTCTGGCAGCTCAAGATCCGTAAGTTCGCTCTCGTCTTCCTTTTCATCTAGAGAAGGCTCACTAATTGAAGCAAGTGCATCTTCTTCACTAAATTCAGGCAAGGATTGCTCGTCAATCGCTTCAAAACTTTCTTGAGCGACAGGCTCTGACGCCGCTTCTTGAGGCTCGGCTATCGCATCCGCTAGCGCGTCTTCTTCTGTGTACTCTGGCAGCTCAAGATCCGTAAGGTCGCTCCCGTCTTCCTTTTCTTCTAGAGGAGGCTCGTTAATTGAAGCAAGTGCATCTTCTTCATCGAATTCAGGCAAGGCTTGCTCGTCAATCGCTTCAAAACTTTCTTGAGCAACAGGCTCTGACGCCGCTTCTTGAGGCTCGGCTATCGCATCCGCCAGCGCGTCTTCTTCTGTGTACTCTGGCAGCTCAAGATCCGTAAGGTCGCTCTCGTCTTCTTTTTCTTCTAGAGGAGGCTCGTTGATTGAAGCAAGTGCATCTTCTTCACTGAATTCAGGCAAGGCTTGCTCGTCAATCGCTTCAAAACTTTCTTGAGCAACAGGCTCTGACGCCGCTTCTTGAGGCTCGGCTATCGCATCCGCCAGCGCGTCTTCTTCTGTGTACTCTGGCAGCTCAAGATCCGTAAGGTCGCTCTCGTCTTCCTTTTCTTCTTCTAGAGGAGGCTCGTTAATTGAAGCAAGTGCATCTTCTTCACTAAATTCAGGTAAGGCTTGCTCGTCAATCGCTTCAAAACTTTCTTGAGCAACAGGCTCTGACGCCGCCTCTTGAGGCTCGGCTATCGCATCCGCCAGCGCGTCTTCTTCTGTGTACTCTGGCAGCTCAAGATCCGTAAGGTTGCTCTCGTCTTCCTTTTCTTCTTCTAGAGGAGGCTCGTTAATTGAAGCAAGTGCATCTTCTTCACTAAATTCAGGTAAGGCTTGCTCGTCAATCGCTTCAACACTTTCTTGAGCAACAGGCTCTGACGCCGCTTCTTGAGGCTCGGCTATCGCATCCGCCAGCGCGTCTTCTTCTGACGGCTCTGGCAGTTGGACTTCGGAAAGCTCGCTCTGTGACTGTTCTTCTAGCGATGGCTCATTAAAGGAAGCAAGGAGATCTTCTTCTTCTAACTCCACTAACTTGTCATCGTGGAGCTCCTCAACATGGTCCTTTGCCGATGATTCTGCTGAATTGGTTTGAAGCGGCTCAACATCAGCTTGGCTTGGTTCTTCCTCTTCTAGCTCACCAATGTCCCAGTCTTCATCTTGTGGAACTCCAAATTCGTTAGGGCTGACTTCTGGTTTGCTAACCTGTGCGGGTTCTATTTTTTCCGGGGATGTCGAGCTGCTTAGAGGTTGCTCCTCATTCGGCTTCAGATCCGGATAACTTGCCCCTTCAATTTCTGGGTTAAAATCAAATGAGTCGTCGATAAATTCTTCATCGATGTCGCCATCAACCACTCCCATCTGTTCATCATCCAGTAGAGGATCTTTTTCAGGAGCGGCACTTAGCAGATCGTCAATGAAGATGTCGCTGTTAAACTCGGAATCTTCAACGCTATCGTTTTCATTATCCAAAAACTCGCTATTTTGCTGTTCGGTCTCTTCGATATTCTGAGCATGCTGCTCGATTTCCAGCAACTCTTCAAATAATGCCGTACCATCTTCTTCAGCGAGACTATCCTTATCTTCAGCACCTTCTTGCTCTTGGTCTGCCTTTTCAAACTCAAGTGATTCAGAACCATTGTCAGTAAATAGTTCGTCCAATAGCTCTGTACTATTCTCATCCAGCTCGGTTTCAATGTCGGATTCCGTAGTTTCTTCACCCAATAACTCATACAGAGTTTGATCACCAGTGAAGTCAACATCATCAATATCTTCTTCGCTCGAAGCGATGTCTTTATCGGGCTGCACAAGTTCTTCAAGTAAGTCGGTGCTTTCCGATAAGTCTGTCTCGCTCTCTTCATCATCACCGAGTAGCTCATCGAGCAGTTCGACACTGTCACTATCAATTGCTAGGACGTCTTCATCTTGCTCTTCTAATAATTCATCCAGCAGCGCTGTTTCAGTGGAGGAATCAGTTTCTATTGAGGTGAGGTCAGATTGCGCTTCAATCGTTGCGAATAGATCATCAAGTTCACTATCCGACGCTAGCTCTGCTTCTTTTAAATCGAAGTTACCGCCGGTTTTTGCTAGCTCGGGCTCTTCTGAATCCAAGTTGAAATCATCTTCGGACTCATCCAATAATGAATCAAAGTCAAAACTATCATGATGATCGTCATCACTATTGGCGGCAAACAAATCGTCAAGTAGCGATTGATCTAAAGTATCGCTTCCGAGATCTTCAGCTTTCTCATCTCCAGCCAATAACGCGTCAATGTCGTCTTCAGAGATGGAATCATCATCATCGGATAAATCAAATTCTGTTTCGCTATCATCTTCATCTAATAACGCTTCGTCTAAAGCTCGCGCCATCTCATCGAGACCGACAGCTTTTTCGTCAGCACCAACACTGATGCCGTTACTGCTAGCGGTCAAATCTTCTAAATCCGCAGCAAGATCACCATCATCGCCGATACTCGCAAATGGGTCTTCGCCATCTTCACCTTCGAGGTTGAAGTCTAAATCTGTATCGTCTAAATCGGCAAAAATGTCCGATTCTTGCTCAGCATTGTCATCGATTTCATCATCCAGTGTGATGTCGTCACCAAATAACTTCTCACTATCATCAGACTCACCAAACAAGTCATCATCCAGCATTAAATCATCGTCAATATCTTCAAGGCTGCCAGCAGCCATTGGCGTTATGGGCTCTTGATTACCTTGAGTGACAACAGGCTGCTCCGTTGGCTTGGATCGGCGGCCAAGCAACATCACAACCAGTAAACCAATTAACAGACCAGGAATAAGGGCGAGAGCGGCGACCAACCAAGAGTTGGAAAGCAGTTGATCAAGTGCACTTGGTGCAAGCTTTTGCGCCTCTAGTGCTTTTCTACGTTCTTCATCAAGTAGCTTTTCAACTTCAGAGCGAATGCGGTTTTCGTCACCGAGTTCTCCTTTGAGTGCATCGACTTCAGATTGAACATCTGCCAGCATCAAACGTAACTTATGATTTTTCTCCTCAAGCGCCAGTAATTCAGTATCAGATTTCGCAACTTGTGTGCCAATATCTTTTAGCACAGGTTCACTCTTCGTCTTTTCAACAACTGGTTGAGCGACAGTAGAGGCAATTGTTTTTTCAGGCAAAGCTGTAGAAGCAGCAGTAACAGGCGCTGTTGGCTGCGCCGTATTAGCATTCAATTTGGCTTGATGCGCGGCCATGATATTGACCGCTTCTTGGGTGGGCGCACTATTTACCTGTGCCAATGATGGAACACGTAAGTTGCTACCCGGGATCAAACTGTGAATATTTTGATTTTCGAACGCCTGAGGGTTTAGCCGATAAATGGCCAGCAGGGTTTGTTGTACAGTGACGTTATTCGATGGGCGTAGTCGAGTGGCAATAGACCACAAAGTGTCGCTGTCTAAGGTTGGCCCAAAAAACGTCGATGGTTGGCTATTAGCCTGCTGAAGATTACGAGTTTGAGTGAGATTTTCTGAAAATTGAGGAGAAGACTGGATCTCACCATTCGGCCCAACCAGGCGAATGCTCTCGGCACTAACGATAGAAGTCTGAGTCACGGCAACCATTGCTATCGGCAACAGTAGACGCTGAAAAATTTGACGCATATAAGGCTCAGCTATGTGCTTGGAATAAATAAATACGATGATCTGTTTAATATATCGGATAACGCTAGCAAAACTATAGGACGCAAGGTAAAAAATGTGTCACGACTACGATAATCGCAGGAATCTCACACATTTTTCCCCGCTAAGTGAGCTTGCTCAGACAAAAACAGTACCATAATAAAAAGAAAGGCCAGCATTGGCTGACCTTTTTAAATAGTACTTAAGCTTACTCTGCGTCTATTTTTGCCCAAGTTTCACGTAGACCCACTGTGCGGTTAAAAACCAACGCCTCTGGTTTAGAATCTTTCGAGTCAGCACAGAAATAACCCATGCGCTCAAACTGATAACCTTGCTCCGCGTGTGCCGCCACCAAACTAGGCTCTACAAAACCATTAATTTTAACCAATGAATCTGGGTTAATGGTTTCAGCAAAGTTGTCAGCCGCCGCCGGGTTGGGAACGGTAAATAGGCGATCATACAAACGAATTTCAGCTGGCAAGGCTTTATCGGCAGATACCCAGTGAATAACACCTTTCACTTTGCGTCCATCTGCCGGGTTTTTACCCAGAGTATCCATATCGTAAGTGCAGAATATTGTCGTAATATTGCCTTGTGCATCTTTTTCAATGCGCTCTGCTTTTATTACATAAGCGCCGCGTAAGCGAACTTCTTTGCCTAGCACCAAACGTTTGTATTTCTTGTTGCCTTCTTCACGGAAATCTTCACGTTCAATCCACAATTCGCGAGTGAATGGAACTTCACGCTCGCCCATTTCAGGCTTGTTTGGATGATTTGCCAGCGTTAACGTCTCGACTTTACCCACCTCAAAGTTTTCTATCACCGCTTTTACAGGGTCAAGAACCGCCATGGCGCGAGGCGCATGTTCGTTTAAGTCTTCACGGATACAAGACTCTAACGAACTGAATTCGATCATATTTTCCTGTTTTGTCACACCTATGCGTTTGCAAAACTCACGAATCGATGCTGGTGTGAATCCACGGCGGCGTAAACCTGAAATCGTCGGCATACGTGGGTCATCCCAACCATCCACTAATTTTTCCGTAACCAGCTGGTTTAGTTTACGCTTAGACATTACCGTGTATTCAAGGTTTAAACGGCTAAACTCATACTGATGTGGTCGACAATCAATCGTGATATTTTCCAACACCCAATCGTACAGACGGCGGTTATCTTGAAACTCTAGGGTACAAATTGAGTGCGTGATCCCTTCCAAGGCATCCGAGATACAGTGGGTAAAATCGTACATTGGATAAATGCACCATTTGTTACCCGTTTGGTGATGCTCAGCGAAACGGACACGGTAAAGCACAGGATCGCGCATCACCATAAAGGATGACGCCATGTCAATCTTGGCACGTAAACACGCTTTGCCTTCTTCGAAACCACCAGCGCGCATTTTCTCAAATAGCGCTAGGTTTTCTTCAATGCTGCGATCGCGGTACGGACTTGGCTTACCTGCTTGAGTCAATGTACCTCGATATTCACGGATCTCTTCTGGACTGAGCTCTTCAACATAAGCCAGACCTTTTTGGATCAGCTCAACCGCGTATTGGTATAGTTTGTCAAAATAATCTGACGAATAACAAACATCACCAGACCATTGGAAGCCGAGCCATTTCACGTCGGCTTTGATTGACTCAACGTACTCCATATCTTCTTTTTCAGGGTTTGTATCGTCAAAACGTAAATTACACTGTCCCTGATAGTCCTGAGCAATACCAAAGTTTAAGCAGATAGATTTAGCATGACCGATGTGCAGGTAACCATTTGGCTCGGGCGGAAAACGAGTATGCACACTTGTGTGTTTGCCATCCGCTAAATCTTTATCAATGATTTGGCGAATAAAATTCGATGGACGAGCCTCAGCTTCACTCATCTATAGCACCTCAAAATTATTTAGTATCGTCAGAAGATTTTTCTGTATGTAAGAGCAGTAATGCTTGCAGAAACAGAAAGTTTGTCGCTAATGATCCACAATTATCCGCTCTTGCACAATAAAAAGTGGGCATTTCCTGCGATTATTTCAAGACATTGCCTTTTGTCTGGCTAGGCTAAGCAAAATTTCAGGCAAAGGGCGTAAGAAATAGGCAAAAGCTACCGTTGTGGGCAGCCTTAAATTTGAATAGCGCTCATTTGATGAATAAGAAAAACCTCTGCCTGAAGCAGAGGCTTTAAAATAACCTAATCATCGGTTGCGATTAAGACTAAGGAAGTTTCACGCTAGAAAGATCTTCGTTTGCATTGATAGACTTCATCTCACCAGCAACGATTTCAGCAAGAGGGCCTAAGATAACTTGTAGGTTATTAGTACCCAGTTTCACCACACCCATTGCACCCAATGCTTTTAATGTTTTCTCGTCGATAATGCTCATGTCATTGACAGATAAACGTAAGCGAGTGATACAAGCATCGATGTTAGATAGGTTGCTGTGGCCGCCTAGAGCTTTAAGGTATTGTTTAGCGAGCTCAGAAGACTCTTTCGCGCCTGATACTTTGCTATCGCTGTCGTCATCTTCGCGACCTGGTGTTTTAAGGCCAAATTTCAAAATAACGGTACGGAAAATCACATAGTACAGAGCAAAGAACACAATACCTTGAACTATTAGCATGTACCAATTAACCGCCAGTGGGTTACGTGATGACAATACCATATCCACAAGGCCTGCAGAGAAACCGAAACCCGCAATCCACTGCATTGAAGCAGCAATGAATACTGATAGACCCGTCAATGCTGCATGCAGTACATATAGTGCAGGAGCAAGGAACATGAACGAGAATTCTAGAGGTTCAGTTACACCGGTAAAGAATGAAGCAAAACCAGCTGCAATCATGATAGAAGCAACTTTCTCTTTATTCTTCGCTGTAGATGTGTGGTAAATAGCCAATGCCGCACCAGGTAGACCGAACATCATAATAGGGAAGAAGCCTGCTTGGTACATACCCGTTACGCCTGGGATACCAGTACCCTCAGCGATAGATTTTGCACCACCTAAGAAGTTAGGAATGTCGTTAATACCCGCAACATCAAACCAGAATACTGAGTTCAGTGCGTGATGAAGACCAACAGGGATTAGCAAACGGTTAAAGAACGCATAGATACCTGCACCCGCAGAACCTAGACCTTGAATCGATTCACCAAACGATACTAGACCACCATAAACATGCGGCCATACATACATCAGAACGAAGGCGATAAAAATACCAGCAAACGACGTCAAAATAGGTACTAGGCGTTTGCCAGAGAAGAAGGCTAATGCTTTATGCAGTTCTACAGTAGAGAAGCGATTGTAGATTTCAGCAGAAACGATACCCACTAAAATACCAACAAACTGATTGTTGATTTTACCAAAAGCAGCAGGAACTGCGCTTGGATCAATACCTTGGATCTGTGCAACGGCTCCTGGAGAAAGCAAAGTCGTCACCACTAAGAAACCAACAAAACCCGACAATGCAGCAGCACCGTCTTTATCTTTAGACATACCGTAAGCCACACCAACAGCAAACAGTACAGACATGTTATCAATGATTGCAGCACCTGCTTTAATCAGGAATGCAGCCAAGGCACTGTTTGAACCCCACCCATTTGGGTCGATCCAATAACCAATACCCATTAGTATCGCGGCAGCTGGCAATGTGGCAACTGGTACCATCAACGCCTTGCCTACTTTTTGAAAGTATCCAAGAATATTCACCTTAAGTTCCCCCTATAGGATTTAGGATTTTTTGTATTTGGTTGAGCCACTTATTTTAGTCGCTCAATTTAGTCAAACTCAGTTTATGATATTAATTTTGCTCCGCAAATTAAAACCTTATCATTTGTGATCATAATCACCACAATCTGCCAAATACCAAGGTTTTTGCTAGCGAGATCATAAAACTTATTTTACAATTAAAAAAAATGGAAATTAGGCGATAATATTTGCCTGTTTCATCGTCGAATAGCATGTAAGCTAAACAACCCCGACTGGCTTTTTTCGTATAAAATGCAAACTATAACCATCAAATAACCCAGTCAAAACGAGCACTTAATTTTAATGTCATCCAGCATTGGCTGTTTGCTAGCAAGATAATTCGCGACCTAATTGAAGTAAGAAAAGAAAGCACCGTACTGGCACATTCCACCTTTCATTTCGTCGCCTCGCCAAATTTATAAAATATTGATAGATAAGGATTTGATGATTATGTACGCACTAACTAACTGTAAAATCTACACTGGCAGTGATGTGCTAGTTGACCATGCTGTGATTATCAACAACGAGTTGATTGAAGCGGTCTGTCCTATTGCGGATTTACCACAAGATATAGCGACACAAGATTTAAATGGTGCAAACCTAAGCCCAGGCTTTATCGACCTGCAATTGAATGGTTGTGGCGGTGTGATGCTGAATGATGAAGTAACGGCGACTACGATGCAGATCATGCATAAAGCCAACCTAAAATCAGGATGCACAAGCTTTTTGCCAACGTTAATCACCTCTTCAGACGAAGACATGCGCAAAGCGATTTCTGCCGCACGTGAATATCACTCTCAATATAAAAACCAATCACTGGGTTTACACCTTGAAGGGCCATATCTTAATGTGATGAAAAAGGGCATTCACAGTGTGGATTTCATCCGCCCTTCAGATGACAACATGATCGCCACTATGTGTGAAAATAGCGATGTGATTGCTAAAGTGACATTGGCGCCAGAGCACAACAATCCAGAACACATTGAACGTCTGGTGAAAGCTGGCATTGTGGTATCGATTGGTCACACTAACGCAACTTATACTGAAGCACGTAAAAGCTTTGAATCAGGCATCACCTTTGCCACACACTTATTTAATGCCATGACGCCGATGGTTGGACGTGAACCCGGTGTCGTTGGTGCAATTTATGACACCCCAGAAGTTTATGCTGGCATTATTGCTGATGGCTTTCATGTTGATTATGCTAACATCAGAATTGCTCACAAAATCAAAGGCGAAAAGCTTGTATTAGTGACCGATGCCACAGCTCCTGCAGGCGCTAACATGGATTACTTTATTTTTGTCGGTAAGAAAGTATATTACCGTGATGGTAAGTGTGTTGATGAAAACGGCACACTGGGCGGCTCAGCACTCACTATGATTGAGGCAGTGCAAAACACTGTTGAGCACGTTGGTATCGCATTGGACGAAGCTCTGCGGATGGCAACTCTGTATCCGGCAAAAGCAATTGGTGTGGATCACAAACTAGGCCGAGTTAAAAAAGGCATGGTGGCGAACCTCACTGCATTTGATAGAGACTTCAATGTTCAGGCGACGGTTGTTAACGGACAATACGAGCACAATTGATAATGAATGGCGGACAAATAGGTAACGTAGATTTAGTCAAACAACTCAACAGCGCAGCAGTGTACCGATTGATCGACCTACAAGGTCCGATATCTCGTATTCAAGTTGCCGATGTGAGCCAACTTGCTCCAGCAAGTGTTACAAAAATAACCCGCCAACTTCTAGAACGCGGCCTCATTAAAGAGGTCGCACAACAAGCCTCTACTGGCGGACGTAGAGCCATCTCCTTAACAACCGAAGTCGCCCCTTTTCACTCTGTCGCCGTACGTTTAGGCCGAGATTACATTCAGCTCAGCCTGTATAATTTAGGGGGTAAAGAACTCGCGTCGGACTATCACGAGTTTCACTATTCTCACCAAACACAATTAATTGAGGGGCTCCTTTTCCACCTCAATACCTTTATCAAACAACAGCAAGAGCGAATCGAACAGTTCATTGCCATTGGTATTGCCCTACCCGGCTTAGTCAACCCAGAAACGGGTGTCGTAGAATACATGCCCAACATTGCTATTGATGCACTCGCTTTAGGTGACATCATTCGTGATAATTTTCATGTTGAATGTTTTGTTGGCAACGATGTGCGCGGTATGGCGCTTGCCGAACATTATTTTGGTGCCAGCAAAGACTGTCAAGACTCTATCCTAGTCAGCGTTCACCGAGGAACTGGGGCTGGCATTATCGTCAATGGTCAAGTATTCCTAGGCTATAACCGTAACGTAGGTGAAATTGGTCATATTCAAATCGACCCACTCGGCGAACAGTGTCAATGCGGAAATTTCGGCTGTTTAGAAACGGTAGCCGCAAACCCGGCTATTATATCTCGTGTTAAAAAACTGATTGCTCAGGGCTATGAATCTAGCCTAGCGAATATAGAGAGCATTACCATCAATGATGTATGTGAGCACGCCAATCTCGGTGATGAGCTAGCAAAACAGAGCTTAATTCGAGTGGGTAATCAACTCGGTAAAGCCATTGCGATGACCATTAACTTGTTCAACCCACAAAAAGTGGTAATTGCAGGTCAAATTACAGCCGCTCAAGAGATCGTATTCCCCGCGATTCAACGAAATGTAGAGAATCAATCACTCAAAACTTTCCACACCAATTTACCCATAGTCGCGTCGCAGATTGATAAACAACCAACCATAGGTGCATTTGCTATGATTAAACGGGCAATGTTAAATGGTGTTTTACTTCAAAAATTACTTGGCGATTAAGCAACCGATTGAATTATAATAAAAGGCTGTGTCGTCATGACACAGCCTTTTTTACAACCAAAACATTATTTTTAAACCAAAGCATTACTAAAGGAATTTATGGAACTTATCCTAATTTCAACGGCTTTTTTCGCAGGGTTTATTGCCTTGAAATGCAATTTACCTCCGTTGGTTGGCTTTTTAGTTGCTGGGTTTGGCCTTAATGCTGCTGGCTACCACAGCAGCGATACCATTCTGACCCTAGCCGATCTAGGGGTTACCTTATTGCTGTTCACAATTGGACTTAAGCTAGAGATTAAAACCTTATTTGCGAGAGAGATTTGGGCTGGTGCCACGGTTCATAACCTCCTTTCGACAGGGATTTTCAGCATTGCTTTATTGATATTCAAATATTTAGGGGTTAGCTCTCTGGCCTCGATGTCAATTGAACAATTAGTTCTGCTTGGTTTTGCTTTGTCATTCTCCAGTACTGTTTTTGCGGTGAAATCACTGCAAGAGAAAGGAGAAATGAACGCGACATACGCCACTATCGCCATCGGTATTCTTGTGATGCAAGATATCTTTGCTGTCATATTTTTAACCGTCTCGACAGGAAAACTTCCTCATTGGTACGCTGCCACTTTATTGATCCTACCCTTTATGCGGCCACTATTTTACAAACTGCTCGACTGGGTTGGTCACGGTGAAATGCTTGTTCTGTTTGGTATATTTTTTGCCTTAGTGGTCGGAGCAGGATCATTTGAATTGGTTGGGATGAAACCCGATCTTGGTGCTCTGATTTTAGGCATGCTGCTAGCAGGCCATCGCAAAGCATCTGAGCTGTCAAAATCACTCTTTAATCTAAAAGAGCTGTTTCTCGTCTGCTTTTTCCTCAATATTGGACTATCAGAACAGCCCACAATGACTGGGTTTGCGCTCGCATTGTTGCTCTTACTGCTGCTTCCCATCAAAGGTATCCTCTATTTTTGGGTACTCAACCGCTTTAAATTCCGAGTGAGAACCTCACTGTTAGCCACCTTGTCTTTATTCAATTTCAGTGAATTCGGGCTGATTGTGGGAGGACTTGCTTTCAAAATGGGATGGATGTCGGGTGATATATTGGTCGCACTGGCCATTGCGGTATCCATTTCATTTGTAATCGCAGCCCCAATAAGCCGTAAAGGCCATGAACTCTATCAACATTCACGGCAATGGCTCAAAGAACATGCCGCTGAAAAACTCAACACCAAAGATCAATTAATTAATCCAGGTCATGCTCAGGTACTCATATTAGGGATGGGCCGCATCGGTACCGGTGCATATGATGAGTTGCGCTCTCGTTATGGCAAAATAAGTTTAGGCATAGAAGTCCGAGAAGAGGTTGCTCATGATCACCGCTCACAAGGGCGCAATGTTATTGCTGGTGATGCAACCGACCCTGATTTTTGGGAGCGTATTCTAGACACTGGTAATGTAAAACTCGTACTACTTGCTATGCCGCATCATCAGGGTAACCAAATCGCACTATCGCAGTTACAACACCGTAATTTTAAAGGACAAATCGCAGCCATCGCCGAATACCCAGACCAATTGGAATCACTATTGGAAAGTGGTGTTGATGCAGCATTCAACATCTATAGCGAAGCGGGTAGCGGTTTTGCCCGTCACGTATGTAAACAACTCCAACCTAATTTTACTAAACCGTAATAATGTCTAGGTAAGCCATCGCAATTTTTAGGTAAAACATTGTCATTGCTATGCCCAACTCAATACGGCCCCAGAGCTTAGTTGGGCATAATTTACCCACCATCGCTCAAAAATAGAAAACAAATAGAAAAAATTCATATAAAGTGAGCATTATTTAAATTACATTCACCAAGATACGTCTTATGTGATATTAACGACACCATATGGTTGCTTTTTTTAACCAGAATGGCAAATTAGGTCCAACAGATTAAAAATCATCAAAAGGAAGTTGTATGTGTTCTATATTTGGCATTCTTGATATTAAAAGTGATGCAACAGCGTTACGCCCAATAGCGCTAGAGATGTCTAAAAAAATGCGGCACCGCGGCCCTGACTGGTCTGGCATCTATGCTTCAGAAAAAGCAATCTTGGCTCATGAGCGCCTTTCTATTGTCGGTTTAAACAGCGGCGCACAACCACTTTACAGCCCAAATAAAAAGCACATATTAGCGGTCAATGGTGAGATTTATAACCACAAAGAAATTCGTGCTCGTTACCAAGGCAAATACGATTTTCAAACCGACTCTGACTGCGAAGTGATATTAGCGCTTTATGCAGACATGGGTGCCGCGCTACTTGAAGAACTCAACGGCATCTTTGCCTTTGTGCTCTATGATGAAGAAAAAGATGAGTACCTCATCGGGCGTGACCATATTGGTATCATTCCTCTTTACCAAGGCCATGACGAACACGGTAACTACTACATTGCATCCGAAATGAAAGCTTTGGTAAGCATTTGCAAAACTATCAGTGAATTTCCTCCTGGTAGTTACTACAGCTCGAAAGAGGCAGGCGCACAGCGCTACTATATTCGAGATTGGAATGAATATGCGGCAGTCCAAGGCAATAGCAGCAGTAAAGAAGAGCTAAAACAAGCATTAGAAGCGGCCGTTAAGCGCCAACTGATGACAGATGTACCTTACGGTGTTTTGCTTTCTGGAGGATTGGACTCTTCAATTACGTCAGCCATTGCGAAACGTTACGCCGCAATGCGAATTGAAGATGATGAACAATCAGAAGCATGGTGGCCACAGCTTCACTCTTTTGCGGTGGGTTTAGACGGTGCTCCAGACCTTAAAGCGGCTCGTGAAGTGGCTGAAAAAATTGGCACTGTACACCACGAAATGACTTATACCATCCAAGAGGGTTTAGATGCTATTCGTGATGTTATTTACCATATTGAAACGTATGACGTGACGACAATTCGAGCCTCTACTCCGATGTATTTGATGGGGCGGAAAATCAAAGCTATGGGTATCAAAATGGTACTTTCCGGCGAAGGAGCGGATGAGATCTTCGGTGGTTACTTATACTTCCACAAAGCACCAAACGCGCAAGAATTCCACGAAGAAACTGTGCGTAAACTGCTGGCGTTGAACTTGTTTGACTGTGCTCGCGCTAATAAATCTTTAGCGGCTTGGGGAGTGGAAGGACGCGTTCCTTTCCTAGACAAAGAGTTTATTGATGTTGCAATGAGGCTTAACCCTGCTGACAAAATGTGTGGCAATGGCAAGATGGAAAAACACATTCTACGTGAGTGCTTTGAAGATTATCTGCCAGCCTCGATTGCTTGGCGTCAAAAAGAGCAATTTTCCGATGGTGTGGGCTATAGCTGGATTGACACACTAAAGAGTGTTGCTGAAGAAAAAGTTACCGATCAACAGATGGAAACAGCAAAATACCGCTTCCCATATAATACTCCAGCGACAAAAGAAGGGTATGTTTACCGCGAGATCTTCGAAGAGCTGTTCCCGTTAGAGTCTGCTGCACAATGCGTTCCTGGAGGTCCTTCTGTAGCTTGTTCTTCCGCCAAAGCAATTGAGTGGGATGAATCCTTTAAAAATTGTATTGACCCGTCAGGCCGAGCTGTCAAAGCGGTGCATAATGAAGCGTACTAACCAAAACGCTGGCTAATAAAGTAAATAAAAGGCGCAAAATGCGCCTTTTATTTGTCTAAAGAGCTTACCGTAGAGAGTCAATCACGAATCTAATTCTAAATGCTTATTATCAATGCTCATCGGTATCACTTGGCTGATCATTTTAACCAGCATAATCGATCGAGTCTCACCATCGGGCTCTTGGTAAATGGCATCAATTCCTGAGAACTGCCCACCCTTAAGTCGAACTACCTGCCCTTTTTCTGGAATATTGAACGATGCTACCGGTAATTTCAACTGGTCGAGTAACTTCAATTCCTCGATCAAATCACTGTCCAACTCCTTCGGATGTGAACCAAATCGGATGAAATCAACCACACCGCGAGTGGATCGCACACTGGTAAAGGTTGGGCCAATTTCAAAATCAAAGTAAATGAACATATAGGAGGGAAAAAGTGGCTCTTTGACAACTTGCCGCTTACCCCGAAGAATTCTCTCTAGTTCAATTTCTGGGTAGAAACATTCGACACCTTGGTTTTCAAGGTGTGCTTTAGCACGCCTCTGATCGCCACGTTTACAATACAACAAATACCAACGTTTCATTTTATTCCTAGCTACTGCTTTTCTTTTTCTTGAATCCTAACACCATCCTCCTCCTCAATAAACGGCTAATAAACTGAACACAAAAATAAACCCTTAATGTCCGAACAAGGCAAATTCAAATAATCAGTAATGAAAGATAAGTTTTCATAACGCAACAAAACTTTGAGTATTGATAGACATGCATTTCAAAAACAATGAGTTAGTTAATAATGCCAGAATAAAATACTGATTTTACTCATTGCGATACGCTAAAAGCCCATGTATATCTAAAGCACAATTTTTCTCATCTCAAATACTAATAATTCTTATGACAAACCAACATCAATACTTTGGGCACCCAAGGGGCTAATGCCGATCAGTTAAGGCCAAAGGGATCGGTTGAACGATCCTTCAGAGCTGTCAAAATCCAAGTGTATTTAATGCACTTGGATTTTTTTATGGATGTTTCCCAAGCTCTAAACATAATTAATGATTGGAAACCTAGCAACGTTGAGACTTTGTCTGACTTACTTCCAATTGACCTCATCAACGAAGCTTATTCTCTTACTGATACCGTCACGATGAGAAAGAGGAAATTAACTCTAGAATCCATGGTTTGGTTACTTGTTGGAATGGCTATCTATAACAATAAATCCATGAAAGACTTAGTTAACCAGCTTGATATTGTCGATCGTACGGGTAAAGCTTTTGTCGCACCGAGTGCGTTGACTCAACGTCGAAAGACGTTGGGTGAAGGCGCAATTAAAGCGGTCTTTGAGCAAATGACGACTTCATGGTTAAAAAGTGCAAAGTTACCCCAGTGGAATGGATTAACGCTTCTTGGCGTCGATGGAGTGGTTTGGCGCACGCCCGATAACCCGCAAAATGAAAATGCATTTTCTCGACAAAAAGGGACACAATATCCGCAAGTGAGAATGGTCTGCCAAATGGAACTAAGCAGTCATATTATCACGGCCAGTGCTTTTGATAACTACAATACAAACGAAATGGTATTAGCTGAAAAACTGATAGAAACAACACCGAATCATAGCGTGACAATGTTCGATAAGGGGTTCTATTCTTTAGGCTTATTACATAAATGGCAAGACTCTGGCTCAGAGCGCCATTGGCTTATTCCCCTCAAGAAAAATACACAATATGACATTGTTCAATCTTTAGGGCGAAATGACAAACTTGTTCAATTACACAGTAATCCAAGAGCTAGAAAGCGATGGTCTGATTTACCAAAGTCGATAACCGCTCGACTTGTCACTCGTAAAATTAAAGGAAAAGACTACCAAGTATTAACTTCTATGACAGATCCGCTGCGTTACCCATCAAAAGATATTACTGGTCTTTATGAGCATCGTTGGGAGATAGAGCTAGGCTACCGAGAGCAAAAACAATACATGCTTGGAAACCGTCTCACGCTGCGAAGTCGTTTGCCAGAGTTGGTAAAGCAGGAGTTATGGGGCATCTTACTTACTTACAATTTAATTCGATATCAGATGGTAGAGCTCTGCTTCAATTTAAAGGGAAACTACCTTCCTTATCAACTGAGTTTTAACGGCACATTAGCTCATGTATCTGCGTTACTTGTAGGCTTACCTTACTCAACACCAGGAGCAATACCTCGTCAGTTAAAGGGTTTTCACAACATGGCTGAAAGCTTAATACTTGAAGGGCGAAGGGAAAGAACATTCCCTAGAACAGTTAAGCCTAGACCACAACGGTATGCTAAGAACAAAAATGCCGTTCACTCTTAAGTGAACGGCATTACACCCAAGGGGCCTATTTTTACTTTTTGGCACAGAGCTATGGGAGCGTTTTTCGTATTATGCGATGCGCGCCATTTTGGTACTTTATCTTACAGACGCAACGATGAATGGCGGTCTAGGTTGGTCGACTAAAGATGCACTCGATCTTTACGGCACCTATACAGGCCTAGTCTACATCACACCGCTTATTGGTGGTTACCTTGCAGACAACTATCTTGGGCAACGACGTTCCATTTTATTGGGTGGAGCGTTAATGGCCATTGGCCAATTTACGCTAGCACTGCCTGCAGATGTGCTAGGCATTGGCTCTCTACACACTTTCTATTTAGGCCTTGCACTGCTTATCTGTGGTAACGGTCTATTTAAGCCCAATATCTCAACAATGGTTGGTGACCTATATAATGAAGGTGATAACCGTCGTGATGGCGCGTTCACCATCTTCTACATGGGGATCAATTTAGGTGCGCTACTTGCTGGTGTGATCTCTGGTTCAGTTACTAACTCATTTGGTTGGAAAGCCGGTTTTGTGGCTGCTGGTATTGGTATGCTGATCAGCCTTGTGATGCAAATGGCAATGGCTCAATCATGGCTTGGTAATATTGGCCGCGAACCAGCAGCTAAGCGCGATCTAAAACTGAAAAAATCAGCAAATAAAGAACCACTAACGAAAGCAGAAGTAGATCGTATCAAAGTTATTCTTGTGATGAGTTTGTTTACTATTGTTTTCTGGGCGGGTTTCGAACAAGCTGGTGGTTTAATGAACATTTACACGCAGCAATACACTGATCGTATGATGGGTGGTTTTGAGATACCTGCGGCTTGGTTCCAATCGTTAAATCCATTTTTCATTATTACTCTTGCCCCTGTATTAGCCGTATTATGGGTAAAATTAGGTAAGCGTGAACCAAACTCGCCAATGAAGTTTGCATTAGCGATGTTCTTCCTAGCCCTAGGCTTCCTATGTATGGTTGGTGCGGTTATGGAGCAAGGTGGTGACACTACCGTAAAAACATCAATGCTATGGCTTGTCGGTGCTTTCTTCTTTCATACCTTGGGTGAACTGTGTCTATCACCAATTGGTCTATCGCTTGTCACTAAACTAGCCCCACTACGCCTTGCTTCATTAATGATGGGAGCATGGTTCGGTTGTAACGCAATCGCGAATTATGTAGCAGGCCATGTAGGTTCTCATGTGGGAGAGCTTGGTGCGATGGCTATCTTCAGCGGTATTGCAGTAACAGCAACCATTGGCGGCGTCATTTTACTGTTGTGCTCTAACACACTCGTTCGTTGGATGCACGGTGCAGAAAGAACCACAAGCTACGCTGAAGAAATTGAAGAGCAACAAGCTCAGTTAGTTTAGCTTCAAATACACCTAGTAGTAATTCAAGAATAATAATGACAAACGGTCACGTTATAGTGACCGTTTTTGTACTAGAAAAGAATTCAACTCATCAGCGCTTAACTAAGGAAGCCATCATTTCTATATGCATTGCCGAATCATTTAGGCACTCAATGCAGGTAAACAATTCTCCACCAGCGTGAATAAAAGTTTCTTTACCTTGCTCAGCTATCTCTTCTAGGGTTTCTAAACAATCCACCGAGAAGGCGGGTGTGATGATATCCAACTTTTTAATACCGCGGCTTGGCAGAGCCTCTAATGTTTTATCCGTATAAGGCTGTAGCCACTCTTCACGTCCAAAAATAGACTGATAGGTCATGCCGATTTGGTCAGCATTCAAACCAAGTTCTTGTGCCAAAAGTTCTGTGGTTTTTTGGCAGTGCTGTGGGTAGATATCACCGTTATCGGCGTATCGCTTAGGGATACCGTGGTAGGAACAAAGCAAATAGTCACCTTGCCCGTTACGTTGCCAAGAGTCACGGACTTTACTCGCCAAAGATCGTATATAAGCAGGGTGATTATGATAATCACGAATAAAACGTAAATTGGGCGTCACAGGGATACGTTTCATCGCTTTGGCAAGGCCATCAAACACGGCAGCCGTAGTAGTACCAGAATATTGAGGGTACAGAGGCAGCACTACAATCTCTTCAACACCACGCTCCAATAATGTGTTGATACCCTCTAAAAGGCTTGGTGAACCATAGGTCATACCAAGTTCCACTGGTGTACCGAGATACTGTTCTAACGCTTGCACTTGGCGTTTAGAGTACACCATCAAAGGAGAGCCTTCTTCCATCCAAACAGATTGATATAACTTAGCAACCTTGGGAGCTCGCAGCGGAAGAATCACACCATGTAATAATGGACACCAGATCCAACGATTCATATCAACCACACGCTGGTCATGTAAAAATTGGCTTAAAAATCGTTTTACTGCCGATGCCGTCGGTTCACTCGGCGTTCCCAAGTTAACCAATAGCACACCCTGTTTTTGATTATTTTGCATTACTTCCATTCATCCATTTCATTGTTAATTATTGAGTACGAATTCGCGGCAGGAAAGTTCATAAAAAAAGCGACCTTTAGGTCGCTTCCACTATAACAAAGTTAACAAGCCTATACTGAGCCAATTATGCTAATGCTTTCTCAATATCAGCGCTAACTTGAGCAACTGGCTTAGTGCCATCAAATTTTAGGTATTTCGTATTACCCATTTGTGCTTCTTTACCGTAGTAAGTGATCAGTGGCGCTGTTTGCTCGTGGTAAACACCTAAACGAGCACGAACGGTTTCTTCTTTGTCATCATCACGAACGACAAGATCTTCACCTGTTACGTCATCTTTACCTTCCACTTTTGGCGGGTTGTAAATGGCGTGGTAGGTACGACCAGAAGCCAAGTGAGCACGACGTCCCGCCATACGCTCAACAATAACGTCATCGGCAACATCAAACTCAATCACATAGTCAACATTAATACCCATTGCTTTTAAGCCATCAGCTTGAGGAATCGTGCGAGGAAAACCATCGAGTAAAAAGCCCTTTTCACAATCGGCTTGGGTGATGCGTTCTTTGATTAAGCCAAGGATGATTTCATCAGAAACAAGTTGACCAGCATCAATCACTGATTTCGCTTTTTTGCCAAGTTCAGTACCTGCTTTAATCGCAGCACGTAACATATCACCAGTAGAGATTTGTGGAATACCGTACTTCTCCATGATGAATTGAGCTTGAGTGCCTTTACCTGCACCGGGAGCACCTAGAAGAATGATGCGCATGTTTAATCCTCTTTAGAAAATTATGATTTATACCGAAGCTCACAACCAGATGAGACTTAAAACCAACGGTAAGTTTCGGTATAACGGTAATGAGATGAGTGAATAATAATTCGGCGAGCAACATACACAGCTTACCGATCGCATTCAAGCGATGCATTCTAACATACAAATTTAAGCGACTAACCAGATTAAGACTAAAGAATATAATCTTGGCCGGATGTTCGCTGCAAGTTTGCCTAAAATATCGCTCGTTCTCAGCAGAGAATCGCTATTCAAAGCAAAAAGCTCGCAGTTGCGAGCTTTTGGTTAGCCAGTTAGCTATTCAACCTTAGTCAAAAGCTGATTAATTGCGGTTAAGAATTGTGACGGATCTTCCATCGAACCACGCTCAGCGAGCGTCGCTTGACCTAATAAAACTTCAACCCAGCGACCAAATACTTGCTCATCCGCTTCATCGGCCATCCGTTTCACTAACGCATGTTCAGGGTTAAGTTCCAAAATATACTTCACCTCTGGTACCGGTTGACCAGCCGCAGCAAGCAATTTTGCCATCTGCGTACCCATCTCATAATCGTCGGTCACAACAACCGCTGGAGTACTTGCCAGTTTAAAGGTAGTTCGAACCTCTTTGACACGATCGCCAAGGTACTGCTTCGTACGTTCAACTACCGATTTAAACTCTTCTTCAGTCTCTTTATGCTTCTCTTTTTCCGCTTCATCTTCGAACTGGCTCAGATCTAGCCCTGCTTTGGTGATGGATTGGAACATTTTTCCATCAAACTCAGTGAGGTAGTTCATCAACCACTCATCAATGCGATCAAACATTAAAATAACTTCGATACCTTTGGCTTTAAACTGCTCTAGGTGTGGGCTATTTTTGGCCGCTGCATAGCTATCGGCGGTGAGGTAGTAGATTTTATCCTGCCCCTCTTTCATCCGTTCAACATAAGCCGCTAAACTAACCGTTTGCTCTGCTGAGTCAACCTCGGTCGAGGCGAAGCGCAATAGGCTGGCGATCTTCTCTTTATTAGCAAAATCTTCTGCAGGCCCCTCTTTGAGTACCAAACCAAACTCTTTCCAGAAGGTTTGATATTTATCAGCATCATTGCTCGCCATACGTTCAAGCATGGTCAATACACGCTTGGTACAAGCATTACGCAATGATTGAGTCACCTTGTTATCTTGTAAAATCTCGCGTGAAACATTAAGCGGTAAATCGTTTGAGTCGATTAAGCCACGTACAAAGCGCAAGTAGGACGGCATAAATTGCGCAGCATCATCCATGATAAATACACGCTGAACATAAAGTTTCAAGCCTGATTTATGATCACGATTCATCATATCCCAAGGTGCTTTCGCTGGAATATAAAGTAGGCTGGTATAATCGTTTTTACCTTCTACACGGTTATGGCTCCACACCAGTGGGTCAGCATAATCATGGGAAACATGTTTATAGAACTCTTGATACTCTTCATCACTGATTTCTGACTTAGAACGCGTCCACAACGCCTGTGCTTTGTTGATTTGTTCCCACTGGATCTCTTCAGTCTCATTACCTTCGTCATCACGAACCTTGGTTTGGATAGAAACTGGAATTCCAATGTGGTCTGAATATTTAGAAATCACATCACGCAGACGCCATTCAGAAAGGAACTCTTTGCCTTCCTCTCGCATGTGCAAAATGATATCGGTTCCACGAGACTCTTTATTAATGCTTTCGACTGTATATTCACCTTCACCTTGTGAATACCATTGAACCGCTTCGTTAGCGGGTAAACCCGCAGCGCGAGTTCTTACAGTGACCGCATCAGCGACGATGAAGGCCGAGTAAAAACCCACCCCAAACTGACCGATAAGCTGAGAGTCTTTAGATTGATCTTGGGATAGTTTAGAGAAAAACTCCGCTGTGCCGGATTTTGCAATCGTACCGAGATGTTCAATGACATCTTCGCGGCTCATACCAATACCGTTATCTGAAATGGTCAGCGTATTCGCTTGGGTATCAAACGATAATTTAACGCCTAAGTTGGCATCACCTTGATATAAATCGGCATTAGACAACGCTTGAAAACGAAGTTTATCCGCAGCATCAGAGGCATTTGAAATTAATTCGCGGAGGAAGATCTCTTTATTGGAATAAAGAGAGTGAATCATAAGATGAAGTAACTGTTTGACTTCAGATTGAAAACCACGAGTTTCTTTATTGGTAGTAGCCGTTTCGCTCATACTAGCTCCATAACATCTGAGTTATTTTCATTCACACACAGAGTGTGCAACCAAGGATGATTTGCTAGTAAGATGAGGCTGGCAATTGTAAATTCAAGGTCAATAATCATAAAAACACTGTTTTTTTCATTTATTTTGATTATGCTTGCCGTAATTTTTATCAAAGAAAATAAAAACTAGCATAATGTTTCATCAATTGCTTCCCCAGCAGGCTAGGTTGATGGACGGTTAAACATGCCAACAATAAGAAGATTATCATGAGTAACATAGGCACAAAATTCATCCTTGCTAACCGATTCACGTTTGATCCCAATAGTAACTCTTTGCTTGAACAAGAAAACGAACAAGAGGCTGTTCGCCTTGGTAGTAACGAAAGTCGAATTCTACTTCTACTTTGTGAACGCCCAAATGAAGTCATTACACGCCATGAACTGCATGAGTTTGTGTGGCGTGAACAAGGTTTTGAAGTTGATGACTCAAGCTTAACTCAAGCGATTTCAACACTTCGTAAGATGTTGAAAGATCAAACTAAATCACCAGAATTCGTTAAAACCGTGCCAAAACGAGGTTATCAAATGATCGCCTCGGTGACTCGAGCAACCCCCTACTCACAAAAAAACACCACCAACGAGCCTGAAGAGGAACCGTTACTGGCCAGTGAGTCTATCCAAGACATTGACGCGGACACCACTTCGCAACCCGAAGAGACAACATCCCAAACCGTGACGACAGATCCACTCGCGAAAGTAAAAATAGGGAAAGAAAAGTTAACACTGCAAAGCAAATTGATGTTGGTTGTGGCTCTTTTCTTACCTATTCTGGCTCTCCTATTGACTAGCCCTGCACAATCAAAATTTAAACAGATTGCGGTTTATAACAACATAGTTGTGAATACGCCCATCAATCATCCAGACCTAAACAAATGGTTACCTTCTATTGAAAAATGCGTAAAAAAATACAATGAATCACATACTGGAGAACTGGCACCTAAGCAGGTGATTGCGACTGGTGGTCAAAATAATCAGCTCGTATTGAATTACATCCATAGCTCTGAGTTCTCGGGTGAAAATGTCACTTTACGAATTTTAGCTAACCAAGATGATTTGGCCAACGTGTGTAAATAAGGGCATAAATATGAATCCAAAAGTGGCAACCCTCATCTTAGCTATCTCTGCACTATTCAGTAGTTGGTTATACTGGGGCAGTGATTTAAAAATAGAACAAATCCTAACGGCGCAAGAATGGCAATCTAAAATGGTCACTGTGGTAAAACGCAGTCAACAGAATGATTCTGTTGGGCCAATCCGTCGGGTTGATGTCAATTCGAATGTGAAATATTTACCTAACGGTACTTATATTAGAATGTCAAATGTGAAGTTATTCGCCGTGGGTGGTGAAAGTGAAAGTTTCATTAATATCTCAGAAACCGGCACCTGGGATATCAGTGATAGCTACTTATTGATATCGCCTAGCGAATTTAAAAACATTAGTTCTAGTCAAAGTAAGGACTTTACCCCTGAGCAATTAGAACTGATTACTCAATTTTTCAAGATGGATGCTCAACAAAGTCGACGTATTGATGTCGTCAATGAAAAAACATTATTGCTCACCAGCCTAAGCCATGGTTCGACAGTGCTGTTTATCAATTAGCCATCGAGTAATCTGTAACTTCAATGAAGGGTCGAAAAGATCCTTTGTTGCGTATGGCCCTTACTTCTTCACAAAAGGTATACCATGGAAAAAGCCAATATTGAGATCTACTATTGCCGCCAATGTAATTGGATGCTTCGAGCCACTTGGCTAAGCCAAGAGTTACTGCATACTTTTAGTGAAGAAATTGAATCTGTGCGTCTCTACCCTGATACAGGGGGACGATTTGAAATCATGTGCAATGGACAACGTATTTGGGAACGTAAACATGATGGTGGTTTCCCTGAAGCAAAGGTTCTTAAGCAACGAGTCCGAGATATCATTGACCCAGAGCGAGATCTGGGTCATTCAGACAACAGGTAAATCAGATAGCGACGGGTTTAAGAACTAGTCGCTAAACGATATTGCGCCAGTCCTTGCCCCTCTAGCCCCATTACTTGAAATAATCCATCCGTATAAATAGCGTAGCTTGGGGGAAATTCATTACGTGGAAAGGTCGCGGACCCCGGGTTGACAATAATGACATCATCTTGACCTTGCGCCATCGGGATGTGCGAGTGGCCATGGATCAAAACATCACCTTTTTTTAATGGTGGCCTATTTTGAGCATTATATTGATGGCCATGCGTTAAGAAAAAACGAGTTCCTGACTCCAAAACTACCCAACAAAAATCCATCATCATCGGAAAGTCGAGCAGCATTTGGTCGACTTCGCTATCACAATTGCCTCTGACCGCCACAATATGCGGCGCCCATCGATTCAAGCACTCCGCCACTGCGGTCGGATTATACCCATCAGGTATAGGATTACGCGGACCATGATTTAAAAGGTCTCCTAGCAGTACTAAAGTGTCTGCACCTGACCGTTCAAATAGACTGAGTACTTTTTCAGTAGCAGGCAGTGAACCGTGTAAATCCGAAGCAAAAAACAACTTCATACTTTTATCTCCGTATTTTGGAGCTACAGATTGTACGAATTTCAGCACACTTCGTCATCTTTAGTTATGGATAAACATTGTCATTTATCACCACAAACAATTCACGTATGCTAAATAAGTTTCCTATATTAGGTTAGATGGCAAACAAGCATCGCCACTTAACCAACATGGCTATCGTTCTCATCACCACCATTTAGGTGATATCGCACAGACCAATGAGGTAGAAACATGAAAATACTATTAACGGGAGGGACTGGCTTTATCGGTAAAGAGCTGATGAAACAGATTTTCACGCACAATATCTACCTCCTCACGCGCGATATAGAGCGAGCTAAGCAGCAGCTCGCCCATGTAGACAAAGGTAGTATCACCTACCTGACCTCCCTAGCGAGTTTAAAAGACGCGAATCAATTTGACGCCATTATCAATCTTGCAGGAGAACCGATCGCCGACAAACGTTGGAGCAAACAGCAAAAAGCGATCATTTGCGCTAGTCGATGGGAAATAACAGAGCGGTTAGTTGAACTCATCCATGCCAGTACTGAACCACCCTCCGTTTTCATCAGTGGCTCGGCCGTCGGCTATTATGGTGACCAACAGTCTCATCCGTTTGATGAAACATTACATGTGCACCAACAAAGTTTTCCTCATCACGTTTGCGAAAAATGGGAGCGCATCGCACTCCAAGCGCAATCAGAAAAAACTCGAGTGTGCCTATTGCGTACGGGGATCGTGCTCGCTAGCGATGGTGGTGCTTTAAAGAAAATGCTGCCACCTTACCGTTTAGGCTTGGGCGGCCCTCTTGGTAAGGGTGAGCAGTATATGCCATGGATCCACTTATTAGATATGGCACGAGCGATAGCCTATTTATTAGACACGCCACATGCACAAGGTGCTTTTAACCTCTGTGCTCCACATCCCGTACCTAATAAGCATTTTAGCCAACTATTAGCGAAAACATTACGTCGACCACATATACTATTCACTCCCAAATGGGTTCTAAACCTTGCAATGGGTGAAGCGGCTGTTTTACTGTTTGACAGTATTAGAGCAAAACCTAAAAAGCTAACCGAGCTAGGATTTCACTTCCAGTTTTCACACCTAGAACCTGCGTTGAAAAATATATTACAACATCGTGCTTAACCAAAACTGGCCTATATTTTTTGTGCATAGCAAGGTATACGATAATGACAAAAGCGATACTTATCAGTGGATAAACCGACGGTTGCATAAAGTAGTACAACCAACTTAATTGTCATTAATTCGTAACATTCATGTGACATGATCCAACTCTGGATATCCCCGTTAATCCAATATAAAGCGTTACATGTGGTACGACGAATATGACATTACACCAATTAAATTGGCTCAGTGTCGGTGTTGCGCTGACACTATTTTTAATATTATAGACACCTTTGCTTGCCCTCTCTTTGAGAGATAAAAAACGCTACTTTAACGGTAGCGTTTTTCATTTGCCCTTGATATTCCAATTTTCACCCCTATTTCTAAGACTATAAACTTGATTATCGCAAGGAAAATATCATGCAATCACCTTACATCGTTGAGGTCAATCAGCACAACTTTCGAGAGGTGTTCGAACGCTCAGTTGAGACTCCTATTCTCTTTTATTTTTGGGCACCCATAAATCAAGAGAGCGTACAACTCATTTCTGAATTACAAAGCGTAGCGCAACAGCACAGTGGCGCATTCACATTGGCTCTTCTTAACTGCCAACAAGAACAGCAAGTGGCAGCACAATTTGGTGTTCAAACCCTGCCAACAATCGCTCTGTTTATTAATGGTCAAGCGGTCGACGGTTTAGCCGGTGCTCAGACCATAGAAACAGTGAATGCAATGTTAAGCAAACATTTGCCAAGCCACGATGAAGTTGCGCTACAGCAAGCCTTAACACTGATAGAGCAAACACAACATTCGCAAGCACTACCTTTGCTACTAAGTCTACCTGACGATATGAAAGCAAAAGCAGAGGTCAAACTGGCCCTCGCTGATGTGTTTCTGGAAACTCAGCAGTATGAAGCGGCAGAAACAGAACTGGAACACATCCCACTAGAGTATCAAGATGGTTACTACAAAGGCTTAATCGCCAAACTGGAGCTGCATAAGCAAGCCGCTGACAGCCCAGAGATTCAATCATTAGAAGAGATTTTTTCCGCTGAGCCAAACAACGCTCACATAGCAAGTGAGTTAGCGCTTCAATATCATCAAGTTAACCGTAATGAAGAAGCTCTCGAGCTGTTATGGTCATTTTTACAAAGCGACCTCAATTGCCTCGATGGCGGGCTCAAAAAAGTGTTTATGGACATCTTAAGTGCTCTTGGACAAGGAAATAGTGTGGCAAATCTCTATCGCAGAAAGCTGTATTCACTATTATATTAATAATATCAAGCAATTAAACTGGAAACGTTCTGCTTTGATTGTTTAAAAAACCAGTATCAAATCTCATTATTTCATTTGTTCCATATCGATAACTGATAGAGAATGATCAATAGCAAAGCTCAAACGTTGATGAGAATCGCTCCTATATCCAAATGACTTGGAGATACCGGCAGTCGGCAAGTGAGTTCATCCCCATGAGCACAATAAGCTCTATGATTGGGGTGAACGAACTTAGCTAACACAGCGGCCGTTTCAATAGAGAAAGGAACATCAACATTAGGATTATTTAATACTTAAAAGGAACCGTTATGGCTATTGATTCACTCGTCGCCGTTGGCATATTTGTATTCGTCGTTATTTCATTTATCTTTTCTGCAGTGAAAACCGTTTCACAAGGGAGCAATTGGACAGTAGAGCGTTTTGGACGTTACACACACACCCTACGCCCCGGTTTAAATATCATTATTCCATTCATTGATCGCGTCGGACAAAAAATCAATATGATGGAACAGGTGCTTGATATCCCAGCACAAGAAGTGATATCCAAAGATAACGCCAATGTTGTTATCGACGCAGTTTGCTTCGTGCAAGTGATTGATGCTGCGAAAGCCGCCTATGAAGTTAGCGAACTACAACACGCCATTCGCAACTTAACTCTAACCAATATGCGTACCGTACTGGGCTCGATGGAACTGGATGAAATGCTCAGCCAGCGTGACATGATCAACACTAAATTGTTATCGATAGTCGATCAGGCGACTAACCCTTGGGGTGTAAAAGTCACTCGTATCGAAATTAAAGATGTACAACCACCAGCGGATTTAACCGCAGCGATGAATGCGCAAATGAAAGCGGAGAGAAATAAACGTGCTGAAGTGTTAGAAGCCGAAGGCGTACGTCAAGCACAAATTTTACGCGCCGAAGGCCAAAAGCAGTCTGAAATACTTAAAGCTGAAGGTGAAAAGCAGGCGGCTATTCTTCAAGCAGAAGCACGTGAACGCGCTGCTGAAGCAGAAGCTAAAGCGACAGAGATGGTTTCAAATGCGATTGCGCAAGGCGACATGCAAGCGGTTAACTACTTTATCGCTCAAGGATATACCGAAGCACTTAAAGCCATTGGTCAAGCAGAGAACAGCAAAATCATAATGCTGCCATTAGAAGCAACTGGGTTGATGGGTTCGGTTGCTGGCATTGCTGAAATGTTCAACCTGAAATCCTCACAAGATAAGTAGGCCTAACGTGATAGAGCTAATACAACAAATGAATTATTGGCACTGGCTCGCATTAGGCTTAGTGCTTGTTGCATTGGAACTGCTTGGAACTGCTGGGTATTTTCTTTGGTTAGGTATTTCCGCACTCATCGTTGGCCTTATCTTTGCGATGCTCCCCATCAGTTGGCAACTGCAGTGGATGGCTTTTGCAAGTTTATCACTCGTCACGACTTGGTTATGGTGGCGTAAACAATTTAAATCAGACCACGATGGTGACGAGACTCGTGATCTGAACCAGAAACAGAAACAGCTAATCGGACAAACAGCTCGTCTTAAAGAGAGCGTTCAAGAAGGGGCAACTTTTCGATTGCAGCTCGGCGATACGACGTGGACAGCAAAATGCCAGCAAAACCTAGAAGCCGATGTTGTGGTTAAAGTCGTAGATGTCGAAGGAATTGTGTTGATTGTTGAGCCTAAAGAGAGCCAGCCTCATTGAGTAAACATCAGTAAGAAAGTACATAAAAACCAAAAGTGATGAATTGCTTTTGGTTTTTTCACTTATGGGCAGCCAAATTGTAGTGAGTGCCTCGACAGCTCATTAGCTAATGAGCTCATTTTCACACTGACTTGTTCAAGTCGTTATGGCAACACTGCCCCTTCAAATTATCTATGATTGGGCATTCACTACCACCGTCGCCTGGACATTCGGTAATCCATTCTTCTAGTTGCAACTTAATCAATGAAAGCTCTGCCAGCTTCTGTGATACTTGTTTCAACTTCTCTTGCGCTTTCTCTTTGACTGCAAAACTGGTCCGGTACGGATCGTTGGCAAGGGCGAGTAAGGATTTACATTCCTCTAAACTAAAACCAACGCGCTTGCATCGCGCAATAAGTAAAAGATCATCAATATGCGCTTGTTGATAATGACGGTAACCATTCTCTGAACGAAGGGGCGGCGATATCAGCCCCTTCTCTTCATAAAGACGAATGGATTTAGCGGTAAGTGCTGTTAACTGAGAAACTTGGCTAATATTCATAGTAAGTGTATACCGAATCAACTTGAAGATGCAGGCTTGAGAACCTGAAAATGATCATTAATTCGAGATGTCAAAGAGCCTGCGATCTCTGGAAGAGTCACAGAAAAAAATTGGTCTATTGCCGCCTTGAAGTCCCGTTTTCTTTTGAAGTAAACGTTGTTCCTCGACTTCTCATTCATTACTTTCCATAGCCGCTCTATTGGGTTGAGGTTTGGACTGTAAGGTGGAAGATAATGCAGTTTAATATTCAGGACAAACGCCGCATCTTTGACTAAGTCACTGCGGTGATATCCCGCACCATCTAATATGATATGAAGCTTATGGGCTAACGAATAACTCTCTCTTAACTTACAGAAAAAACGAACAATCGATTCACTGTTAATGCTCTCATAGTCGTGAACAATGGTTGCACCAATATCCGACAGGTTCAGTGCGCCAATAATGTTCAATCGGCTACGATTACCCGTTGTTTCAATCACTTTATCCTGACCAGTACGTATCCAGCCATGCGATATCTTTGTTGATAGTGTTGGGTGAACTGCATCGATAAAGACTATCGATTCATCCTCGCCACAGCTTGCCTTTAGCGCTTCATACGCCTCTATGAATGCTTGCTGTTTTGCTTCATCAAACTTGTGTGGTATGCCTTTCGGTTGCTTGTAGCTAAAACCATTATGGTGAAGCCATTTGTTCATACCAGAAACAGTATAATCAAGCCCAAACGTCTCTTTAACATAGGCGACAATTTGATGAGTATGAGAATAGGTTTTCTCAGTCAAATGCTCGATTAGGTGCATGGTTTGAATAGCAGAAAGCTTGCTTTGGCTTCCTCCATTCTCAGGCTTAAGTTTTTCAGAAAGTACGTAGTCACTGAGGTGACGTGCAACGGTCGATTCATGAATACGAAGAGCTTGTGAAATCATAGTCTGACTCCAGCCTTCAGAAGCCAGCAAAACAGCCTTAATACGGTCGCAAACTCGACTATCACGCTCAATGTCGTGCATCTGTTCGAGTTGCAGTTTCTGTTGAGGAGTCAGTGTGATTTTCATGGTTTGTAGCATGATCCTGATTCTATTGAAAATCAAGCATCTTCAATGATCACGGGTATAATACTTAAAAGACATGGTTTAACCATGCCTTTTATAACGATAAATCGCAAGCTTGACTATTGATTTAGTAACCAGCTCAGAATCTGAGACTTCTCAGCTTTATTCGCTTTCTCATACCAGTACCCTAGCATATCTAATGGCTTATTTTCTGCCGTCAGAGGTTGGCTAATGTTATCTCGATTACTAAATGCCCAGTTTTCAAATATTTTCCGATCGTTAACATCAGCTTCAGTAAACCAATATTGAACCATTTCAATAGGTTTAGTCGCTTGCTCTTGCACTGAGTGAGTGATACTGGAAGGTATCGTTGAACTGCCTAAGGTGAAATTCGCCTCGTCAATCACGGCTAAGAAGTAGGCTTTAGGCACCGAAAATTCTACTTGGCTTTTGCCTGTTGATGAAGTCAGCGTAAACACAACCGAATCCGAGCTCAGCTGATGAATATATTCTTGAGATAATGGAAACTTAAACCATTGCGTCGTCGTACAATGCTCGGTACAAGTCTCAGCCAATGGACGATATGTTTCTACTTGAAACTTCTGTGATGAGTAAGTAACTGTGTCAAATTGGTCATAATTTTTAAAATAAGTAACATTCATATCAACATATGAATATTCAATATTTACCCCTTCAGATTTAGGGAAATTACCGACATAGCTTAGCTCAGATTTTACAATATCAGGTCCTAAAATTGCCTTAGCTCCTGGTGTAATGTCTTTTGCTACAACTTGAACATAGTTGTGCCTTTCTTTGACATTCTTCGCCACATCATTGAACACACTAGAACTGTCTAAATTACTGCATCCAACGGCCATTGTGATGGTTGAAAATAATATGGTCGTTTTAAATAAATTCATCATTTATGTCCTTGTTTATGGAGTAAAAACACCGGCACAAGGCCGGCGTTTTATTAAAGAAAGGCGAGGTTTGTCAAATTAGAAGCCGTATTCCAAGCCTACACGTACAAATCCTTTCTTATCATCAGAGTTGTATGCATCGTGCTGACCAACACGAATGTATGGCACGAAACCATTTTTCACGTACATCAGCTGTGCAGACAATACTTCATCATCATCATTTTGCTCTACACCGTTCACTTCAGAATCAAGGTTAGCTGCATAGCCTACTTTGAAGCCCCATGGACCATTCCAGTATTGGCCGATCAGAGAGTATTGACCTTGCTCACCTTCTTTACCAGCATTGCTATAGTGTTTAGAAACACCTTCCGTATACTTATAAGCCCCTGCTAAGCCAAAGCCTGCTGGCAGTGGAAGTTCAAAACCTACGATATACGCTGTTGCGTCAGCAGCAGCTTTAATATCATCTTTTTTGCCTTCTGTTAAAGTTAATTGGTATTTTGAGTTATTTTCGTAACCGACATGGAAAGTTACGATATCAGCTGCATTATAGTGAACAGCTGCACCAAAGTGATTTGAACCTTTAGTGCCTACATCACCACGACCAGCAGAAATGTTAAATGTTAGACCACCGAAGGCTGGTGAGTCGTAGCGAGCAATATCACCTTTACGATCATAATGGCCTGCAACATCGCCACCCCAATCGAATACACGACCTAAACCTGGGTTAGAGTATGGCCAGTCAACGATTTCATATAGAGGGGTTAGCATACGACCAAAACGAATTTTACCCCAATCTCCTTGCAAACCAAGAAAAGTATCACGGGCACCTAAAGTGTTACCTTTACCATCTTCGCCAACATAACCTGATTCAATTTGCATAAATACGTTCACATTATCAAACATATCTTTGCTAGCACGGAAACCTATGCGTGATTCATTTTCATAATCGTAGCCATTACTATCTTCTTGATAAAAAGCAGAAATAGCAGCAACACCGTACGCTTGCACGTTAAAATCAGACAGCACACCAATTGCACCTGTTTCAGACGCTGCGAATGCACCAGTTGACGCTATAGCAACTGCAGCGCCTAAAAGAGTACGTTTAAACATTTTGTCCATGGAAAAACTCCTAAAAAATAGATATAGCTGTTTTTTACTTCCCCCTTAAGTTGGCCGCCGAAGGGAGAAATCATTTCCTATGTTGAAAACCTAAATTAGTCATTAATTTTCTGATTTTCTCTTTTCCTGCATACACATCGTGTATCCATGTTCACTAGACTAACTTCGCAACAGAAAACATCAATGAGAACTTAATTTTTATCTAAAAAAATATGAGCTACGGCAAACTTTGACCAAGTAAGTGATCAAGATCTAATAAGTCATAAAACAAAATATAAAAACAAAAAACTCATTAATTTTCAAAACGATAAAAAAACAATTACACTAATAGCTTGAAGTGCATCGCAATAATAAATTGAAAGAGAGTAAAGTTCTTCTTGATTAGCATCGAAGAAAATGAGGGCTTTTTTTCTAATTACTGGACATTTTAATGTGGCGGTTTGAGATAAAAATAAAGCCTCAAAATTAATTTTGAGGCTTTATGAAGGAAGGGATGCTTAAAAAATTAGCTTTTCATTAACTCAAGCAAATCTTGTTCGCTGCGAATTTCGATCCCTAGTTCTTGCGCTTTTACTAATTTTGAACCGGCCGCTTCTCCGGCAAATAGTATATCGGTGTTTTTAGAGACGCTTCCCGTTACTTTTGCGCCAAGCTCTTGTAGCGCCGCTTTCGCATCACTTCTAGAGAGTTTCGACAAGCTCCCCGTCAAAACCACCACTTTACCAAGTAAAGGGAGAATCGCATCTTGGCTCGGCTTTTCGATATTAGGCCACTGGATACCGAGTTCGATCAATTCATTAATCACCCGTTTGTTTTTATCTTGCTCAAAAAAAGATGTGACATGACTCGCAACGATAACTCCAACATCTTGAACTTCAAGTAGTTCTTCATGGGTCGCTTGGCGAATTTTGTCTAATGACCCGAAATGGAGCGCAAGATTCGCCGCCGTCGCTTCCCCGACTTCACGTATGCCCAATGAATACAAAAAACGGGGTAATGTGGTCATTTTGGCGGCATTCAGTGCATTAACGATATTTTGTGCTGATTTTGGTCCCATACGCTCTAACACCGTTAGCTGCCCTGCTTTTAGACGGAAGAGGTCCGCGGGCGTGCTCACCATCTCTTTATCAACAAGCTGCTCAATCACTTTTTCGCCTAAACCATCCACGTCTAACGCTTTGCGAGAGACAAAGTGCTTTAATGCTTCTTTGCGCTGAGCTTGACACACTAACCCCCCTGTACAACGGGCGACAGCTTCACCTTCAACACGCTCAATGTCAGAGTTGCACACCGGGCAGTACTGCGGGAAAACAATATCGACCACTGTATCAGAGCGTCTGTCTAACAACACAGAAACAATCTGTGGGATAACGTCGCCTGCTCGACGAATAATAACGCTATCACCAATTTTCACGCCTAGGCGCTCAATTTCATCAGCGTTGTGTAATGTGGCATTGCTGACGGTGACTCCCCCCACAAATACAGGTTCTAACTTCGCAACAGGTGTAATAGCCCCGGTACGGCCCACTTGAAATTCAACATCGTTCAGGAGCGTTATTTCTTCTTGGGCGGGAAATTTATAAGCAATCGCCCAGCGAGGCGCCCGCGCGACAAAACCGAGCTTTTGTTGCAGTTCAATATCATCAACTTTAATCACCACGCCATCAATCTCATACGCGAGTTGAGCGCGACGAGTTAAGATACTTTGGTAGTACTCTTTCACTTCATCCATTGAAGAGACTAGACGTGTTTCAGGGCACATCGGCAGCCCCCACCCTTTTAACTGCAAAAAGCGCTGATAATGACTGCTTGCTAACTCAGCGCCTTCAATCACACCAACACTGTAAGCATAAAAATTCAACGGCCTTTGAGCTGTGATTTTTGAGTCGAGCTGTCTCAAGCTCCCTGCGGCCGCATTTCTTGGGTTAACAAAGGTTTTTTCACCTTTTTTGAGTGCTTGTTGGTTCAATCGCTCAAAACCGGCTTTAGGCATGAACACTTCACCACGAACTTCTAAACGAACGGGCCACCCTTTTCCCTGTAACTTCAGTGGAATAGCACTGATCGTTCGCACGTTTTCCGTAATATTTTCACCGACCGCGCCATCCCCACGCGTGGCGGCTTGTACTAACACACCATTATCGTAAAGCAAACTCACGGCTAAACCATCAAGCTTAGGTTCGCAGCAAAAAGCGTTAAAGTGGGCACTCGGTATCCGGTCTTGCATCCGCTTGTGAAAGGCATCAAGCTCTTTCTCATCAAACACATTATCTAAAGAGAGCATTGGAATTTCATGAGTCACCTGGGCAAAACCCTCTAAAGGCTTACCTCCAACACGCAAGCTGGGTGAATCCGCTGTGACTAACTCCGGATACTGCGATTCCAACTCAAGCAGCTCACGCATCAAACGATCATACTCAGCGTCAGGAATTTCAGGGTTATCTTCTACATAATAACGTACAGCATGATAATGCAGCGTCTCACGAAGTTGGCTTAATTTGTGTTCTATTGTTTGTATCATAATTCTCTCGGATCATGAAAAAAGGCTCCGACTAGGAGCCCTTAATGGTCGATGTTTATTCTACGCGTTGCGTGCGCTTTTAAACTCTTGGATTTGGCGTCGGTAGGCAGCCAATCGATCTGGCGTCATTAAATTACGCGCATCATCCAATACATTACCACCTAAATCATCGGCGATTTGCTGAGCGGTTTTAAGCATTAATTTGAAATTTTGATCAGGCTCGCCGTAGCAAGGCAGTGTCATGAAGAATGAGATACCGCGAGTAGTAAACTCCGCAGGATCATGATGTGCCAATGTACCGGGTTGCATCATGTTAGCAACACTAAACAGCACTTTCCCAGTACCTGACAGATCGGCATGCCGGTGGAAAATATCCATCTCACCATAAAGAAGGCCGTTTTGCTGCATACTGTCAAAAAGCTTAGTGCCGACAAAGGGATCATTTCCCGCACAATGCACATTCAGCACAATAACTTCCATTTCGGCTTCTTGAACGTCGGATTTTTGATTATCGTCAGCAACGACATCATCTTGTTCACTGAGACTTGAGGATTCGGTTTTCATCGATATTGAGGGCACATCATCGAGTTCATCAAGCACATTTTCAGGTTCAAAACTTGGTGAATAACCGTCAATGAGAGGGTCAACCGCTTCACTAAAATCTGGCTCTTTACGTACTTTGCGAATAATTTCGAAATCATCTTCCGGAGCAAATGAACGCTGGGTCGCAGATTGTGTATCATCGTGATCAACATCAATTTTACCAAGAGGCTTATCCTCAAACTTGGACTTCCCTTCTTTCTTACTGGTCCAAAGACCATGAAATAGCAACGCGGCTATCGCTAGCGCGCCAACAATTATGAGTACGAATCGCAATTCCTGCATGTTTCACTCTCAGTTTCTCGATGCATGGTTATTCTCAGCTTTACCAGCTTGAATTGAACGTGTCACCAACGTGGGTTATATCGGTCTATCGGGGTACTTTACCAAAAGTTTGTACCGATTTAGAACAACTTAATGTGAGAAGTTCAATACATGATGTGATTTTCACCACGCTTTTCTTCTTCGGCAGGTTGAGTAGAATAGCTTTTTAGTATTGATTAACAGATATTCACATGGATAACGGTATGACACTTAAGCAACGTTCAGGTTTTGGATACTTCTTTTTTGGTCTAGAGCTAGCACTGACCCCCGGCATTCGGCGCTTTGTGATTCTGCCATTACTCACCAACATCATTCTCGTCGGCAGCGCTCTTTTTTACTTATTCAATCATCTCAATACGTGGATAGAACAGTTTATTGGTCAAATCCCTGATTTTTTATCTTGGCTAAGTTACGTTTTATGGCCATTGCTCGCGATCACTATCTTAGCCACGTTCTCCTATTTCTTCAGTACGCTGGCTAACTTCGTCGCTGCACCATTTAATGGGCTACTCGCAGAAAAAGTGGAAGAAAGATTAATTGGCGCTCCAATCAACAGCGATGGCATCTGGTCTATGGTCAAAGATATCCCACGTATCCTCGCAAGAGAGTGGCGAAAATTAATCTATACCTTACCCAAAGCAATCGGTTTGTTCTTATTGCTCCTAATTCCTGCCTTAGGACAAACCTTAGGCCCTTTGCTGTGGTTCGTTTTCACTGCATGGATGTTAGCCATCCAATACTGTGACTACCCATTTGACAACCACAAAGTGAGCTTTAACCAGATGAGACACAATTTGAAACAAAAACAGACCAAGGCGTATAGCTTTGGTGTTTTAGTGTCGATTTTTACCACCATACCCATTGTTAACTTAATCGTCATGCCGGTTGCTGTATGCGGTGCAACAGCCATGTGGGTTGGTGAATTTAAAAACAAACTGCAGTGATGGTGCGAGGGAGATTCAACCTGCATATCCCTCTATAAGTTATAACTTTTTAATCCTTTTACGTTTTAAGGTTAACACCTATTCTGCATCTGTATCCACTCACGTGTCTTATCAGACCGCCAGGCACATATAACGTGTGTAATAAAGGAATATCGCAATGAGCAAAATTTACGAAGACAACTCTCTGACTATTGGTAACACTCCTCTTGTTCGCTTAAACAAAGTCAGCAAAGGTAAGGTACTGGCGAAAATTGAAGCGCGCAACCCAAGCTTTAGCGTGAAGTGCCGTATCGGTGCCAACATGATTTGGGAAGCAGAAAAAGCTGGCACACTGAAACCTGGCGTTGAACTTGTAGAGCCAACCAGCGGTAACACCGGTGTTGCTCTTGCGTTTGTTGCAGCAGCTCGTGGCTATAAGTTGACACTTACTATGCCTGAATCAATGAGTTTAGAGCGCCGTAAACTGCTTAAAGCTTTAGGAGCCAACCTTGAACTCACCGAAGCGGCGAAAGGCATGAAAGGCGCAATTGCTAAAGCAGAAGAAATTGTTGCCAGCAACCCTGAAAAATACTTGTTGCTGCAGCAATTCAATAACCCAGCCAACCCACAAATCCACGAAAAAACAACAGGGCCGGAAATATGGGATGCAACTGATGGTGAGATTGACGTGTTCGTTGCAGGTGTCGGAACCGGTGGTACTTTAACGGGCACAAGTCGCTACATTAAGGGCCAAAAAGGCAAGGCTATCATCTCAGTTGCGGTTGAACCTGCGGAGTCGCCAGTCATTGCTCAAGCACTTGCTGGAGATGAAATCAAACCTGCGCCACACAAAATCCAAGGTATAGGAGCGGGATTTATTCCTGGCAACCTCGATTTATCCCTCATTGACCGTGTTGAAGCCGTCACTTCAGAAGAAGCGATTGAAATGGCAAGACGCCTCATGGAAGAGGAAGGGATTTTGGCTGGAATTTCATCAGGCGCAGCGATTGTAGCAGCGAATAGATTAGCAGAACTACCTGAATTTGAAGGAAAAACAATTGTAGCGGTACTACCAAGCTCAGGTGAGCGTTATCTGAGCACCGCACTATTTTCTGGCCTATTTACCGAGAAAGAGAACCAACAGTAATAGGTGGTTAAATCAAATTTTCGTTTAAAAAAGCCCCATACAGGGGCTTTTTTGTTGATCCTTGCCTCACCTTTGGTAATATCACCTCGTTTTATTTTAAGCTTCGAAATAAAGAAGTCAGAAACGTATTAACTATAATGACGAATGACAACATAGATTGAAATCGTGATTATGACATTTAAATCAGTATCAGCTATGACACTAAAACAGCGTTACTCTGCTAGCAGAACCGTTGATTAGCAGTTAAGCTGTTCTGGTGAAGAAACTAACAAAAAATAAATCAATTGGGGTATATAACATGTACGAGAAGCAAGTAGAAATCACTGCAGAAAACGGCCTTCACACTCGTCCTGCTGCGCAGTTCGTTAAAGAAGCAAAAGTATTCGATGCAGACATCACAGTGACTTCTAACGGCAAAAGCGCAAGTGCTAAGAGCCTATTCAAACTTCAAACTCTTGGCCTAGTAAAAGGTACCGTTGTGACTATTTCTGCTGAAGGCCCTCAAGCTAAGCAAGCGGTAGATCACCTAGTTGCTCTCATGGACCAACTACATTAATCCGGTCCACTATTTCAAAGCCATTTTGTGAAAACAAAATGGCTTTGTTGGAAATAGTCTACATTTTGAGCTACTAATTACCGTTAGCGCAATAGTCCACATTCTCCCGTTTACAGTTGACCAATTTAAGGTAACGCTATGATTTCAGGCATCCTAGCATCTCCAGGCATTGCTTTTGGTAAAGCACTGCTACTTCAAGAAGATGAAATTGTCCTAAATACTCACTCTATTTCAGATGACCAAGTAGAAGCAGAAGTTCAGTGTTTTTATGACGCTCGTAACAAATCTTCTGCTCAGCTAGAAGTGATCAAACAAAAAGCACTTGAAACATTCGGTGAAGAAAAAGAAGCCATCTTTGAAGGCCACATCATGTTGCTTGAAGATGAAGAGCTAGAAGAGGAAATTTTAGCACTCATCAAAAATGACAAAATGCATGCAGACAACGCGATCTATACCGTGATCGAAGAGCAGGCTGCTGCCCTAGAATCTCTTGATGATGAATATCTAAAAGAACGCGCGACAGACATCCGCGATATCGGTACGCGCTTTGTTAAAAATGCACTCGGCATTAATATCGTTTCACTGAGTGATATTAACGAGCGGGTGATTCTTGTTGCTTACGATTTAACACCTTCTGAAACTGCACAAATCAATCTTGATTACGTGCTGGGTTTTGCTTGTGATATCGGTGGTCGTACATCTCATACTTCAATCATGGCACGTTCACTTGAGCTTCCAGCGATTGTTGGTACTAACGACATCACTAAGAAAGTAAAGAATGGCGACATGCTTATTCTTGACGCCATGAACAACAAAATCATCATTAATCCTTCAGAAGCACAGCTTGAAGAAGCGAAAAAAATTCGTGATGATTTTGCTGCGGAAAAAGAAGAGCTCGCAAAACTAAAAGACCTACCTGCTATCACACTCGATGGCCACCAAGTTGAAGTATGCGGTAACATCGGCACAGTAAAAGACTGCGATGGTATTTTACGCAACGGTGGTGAAGGCGTTGGCTTATATCGTACTGAGTTTTTATTCATGGACCGCAGCGCGCTACCAACTGAAGATGAGCAATACCAAGCTTATAAAGAAGTTGCAGAAGCGATGAGTGGTGAAGCGGTGATTATCCGTACCATGGATATCGGTGGTGATAAAGATCTTCCGTACATGGATCTACCAAAAGAGATGAACCCATTTTTGGGCTGGCGCGCGATTCGCATCAGCTTAGACCGTCGTGACATCTTACGAGATCAGCTTCGTGGCATTCTGCGTGCATCTGCGCATGGTAAACTGCGTATCATGTTCCCGATGATCATCTCTGTAGAAGAAATTCGTGAGCTTAAAAACGCCATTGAAGAATACAAAGAAGAACTTCGCACTGAAGGCTTAGCGTTCGATGAAAATATCGAAATCGGCGTTATGGTTGAAACACCTGCGGCAGCGGCAATTGCGCACCACTTGGCAAAAGAAGTGTCATTTTTCTCTATCGGTACCAATGATTTAACCCAATACACTCTTGCGGTTGACCGTGGTAACGAAATGATTTCACACCTGTATAACCCACTTTCTCCAGCGGTTTTAACCGTGATTAAGCAAGTGATTGATGCCTCACACGCTGAAGGTAAATGGACGGGTATGTGTGGCGAGTTAGCGGGTGATGAACGTGCAACGCTACTTCTACTTGGTATGGGACTCGATGAATTCTCTATGAGTGGTATCTCTATCCCTAAAGTGAAGAAAGTGATCCGCAACTCAAACTTCGCCGAAGTTAAAGCGATGGCAGAAGAAGCACTCTCTTTCCCAACCGCAGCTGAAATCGAAGCTTGTGTGGAAAAATTCATCGCAGAGAAAACGCAATAATTCGCTAATACCAATGAGATAGACGACTAAAAATAGGTCGTCTATTGTTGGCGATTGGTATACTATAATTCGACAGAATAAAATTAAACGTTAGGAGCATGACACAATGGGTCTGTTTGATAAACTTAAGAAGCTAGTATCTGACGACAGCTCAGATGCAGGTGCGATTGAAATTATTGCCCCTCTTTCTGGTGAAATCGTCAATATCGAAGATGTGCCAGATGTTGTTTTCGCTGAGAAAATTGTTGGTGATGGTATTGCGATTAAACCATCAGGCAACAAAATGGTAGCTCCAGTTAACGGCACTATCGGTAAGATTTTCGAAACTAACCATGCGTTTTCAATCGAGTCTGATGACGGTGTTGAGTTATTCGTTCACTTTGGTATCGACACAGTTGAGCTAAAAGGTGAAGGTTTTACTCGTATCGCTCAAGAAGGCCAAGCGGTTAAAGCAGGCGATACTGTTATCGAATTCGACCTAGCGCTTCTTGAAGAGAAAGCAAAATCAACACTAACACCTGTTGTTATCTCTAACATGGACGAAATCAAAGAGCTGAACAAGCTTTCTGGCACCGTCGTTGTTGGTGAAACACCGGTTCTACGTGTAACTAAGTAATTCGTTAAAATTTTTATTACGTAAAAAACGCTGCTGATCTGCAGCGTTTTTTGTTTCTACAAAAACAGCTCAAATCGCACTACAAACCTAACGCGTATTTCAACAGTTTTTCCTTCACTGGGCCTGAATGTTCGGCCAACTTCAATACCGCGTTGCGCACCAACTTTGCTGGCAAAACCTCGTTGCTGAACGTTTTATAAAACAGATCCATTCCTGATTGCATCACTAAGTTATCCGGCCTTCTGCATGTTTCATAATTCCGTAATTGCGCTTGTGTTAAAGCTTCTTGATTTTGTGTCACAGCTAATAACGCTTTTACATCTTTAAACCCTAAATTCACCCCTTGCCCAGCCAGAGGGTTAATCGTGTGTGCTGAATCGCCAACCAAAACACATTGCCGTTTCGCATATGTCTGAGCATGACGACGAGTGAGGGGAAATGCCCCACACTGCAACACGTTAATATCGCCTAGTTCCTCAGGAAAAGAGGCCAACACTTGCTCCCTTAACTGCTGCTTGTTCATCGCACACAATTGGCGAATTCGTTTTGGTGAGTCATACCATACCAAAGAAGCTTGATTACCCGGCAAAGGAAGAAACGAGCGCGGGCCGGATGGAAAAAATTGCTGCCAAGTAATATCTTGCTGAGGTTGATGAGTTTCGACATTGATCAACATGCAATGGTGTCGATAATCCCACGCGGTAATACCAATTCCCGCCAGCTGCCGCACAAGAGAATTTGCACCATCCGCACCAATCACCCAAGTTGCAGTAAGAGTTGCGCCTGACTCTAAAAGCACGCTATTTTGTTGACCAAACACAATGTGCTTGAGCTTATCAGGACAAAAAACCTGCAAATTCGGATAGTGCACAAATTGCCCCCACAATCCGATCTGAATAAGACGATTTTCGACCATATAACCCAGCTGAGGGAGGCCCAGTGCATCACTATGAAAACGAGTACGGCACTCTGGGTGCTCCCAGGTTTCTAGGCGGCGATAAGGGCAAACACGCATTTGCATAATTTCATCCCATGCGCCTAAGTCAGTAAGTAACTGAACCGAAGTTTGCGAAATGGCAGAAACGCGCAGATCCATTGCTTGGTCTATTGTAAATGCTTCAGGCTCTATACCTTCGACCATAGCAACCGTGCGACCTTGCTTAGCAAAGCCTATAGCCACTGCCGCCCCAACCATGCCACCGCCAATCACCACCACGTCAAAATTGTTCATTGTTTACACTTAATCATCTGAGTTTTGAGTCGATTTTCATTGTACGTTTTCAGCTCTTTTTTGCGAATTTTTTTACACAAAAACCCTGCACTTTCTATGGTGAAAATCTAGAGATGAAGGAACATGCGAGAGATTTTATTGGATGACTAGTCAGTGACTTTTTAAAGCAGTACAATACGCGGCTTACCGCCGAGATGGCGGCTACAATTTGAGCATTAGTTCAACCAATTTAGACCAATAAGACGAGCGAAAGTGAGATGAGTAAGAAACTGCTAATTAAAACCTGGGGCTGCCAGATGAACGAATACGATTCATCAAAAATGGCCGACCTGCTTAACGCTGCAAACGGCTACGAGCTAACGGAAGAGCCAGAGGAAGCAGATGTATTATTACTTAACACCTGTTCGATCCGAGAAAAAGCACAAGAGAAAGTCTTTCACCAACTGGGTCGTTGGAAAACATTGAAAGATAAAAAACCAGGCGTCGTGATTGGCGTTGGCGGCTGTGTTGCAACCCAAGAAGGTGATCACATCCGTGAACGCGCTCCCTTTGTTGATGTTATTTTTGGCCCGCAAACCCTACACCGCTTGCCAGAAATGATAAAACAATCGCAAACCAACGATGCGCCAGTCATGGACATTTCGTTCCCAGAGATTGAAAAATTCGACCGTTTACCAGAACCAAAAGCAGACGGTGCAACCGCATTCGTCTCTATTATGGAAGGGTGTTCAAAATACTGCACTTACTGCGTAGTACCTTACACTCGCGGTGAAGAAGTCAGTCGCCCGATGGATGATGTGTTGTATGAAATCGCGCAACTCGCGGCGCAAGGTGTACGCGAAGTCAATCTTTTAGGACAAAACGTTAACGCATACCGTGGCCCTATGCACGATGGTGAAATCTGTTCATTTGCCAATCTGCTACGCTTAGTCGCCTCTATTGATGGTATTGATCGCATTCGATTCACCACCAGCCACCCACTCGAATTTACCGACGATATCATTGCCGTTTATGAAGACACACCTGAGCTAGTAAGTTTCCTGCATCTTCCGGTACAAAGTGGTTCAGACCGAATCCTAACCATGATGAAGCGTCCACACACCGCGATTGAGTACAAATCCATTATTCGCAAACTGCGTAAGGCGCGCCCAGAGATCCAAATTAGTTCTGACTTTATTGTCGGTTTCCCCGGTGAAACAGATAAAGACTTTCAAGATACAATGAAGCTGATTAAAGACGTTGATTTTGATATGAGCTTCAGCTTTATCTTCTCCCCTCGCCCGGGTACGCCAGCCGCTGATTACCCATGTGATTTATCAGAAGACGCCAAAAAAGAGCGTTTATATGAACTGCAGCAAACAATCAACGCACAAGCGATGCGTTACTCACGTTTGATGTTAGGTACAGAACAACGCGTATTAGTCGAAGGCCCATCTAAGAAAAATCTAATGGAGCTTCGCGCCCGTACCGAAAATAACCGTGTCGTTAACTTTGAAGGCTCCGCCGATCTGATTGGCCAATTTGTCGATGTGAAAATTGTCGATGTGTTTGCCAACTCACTGCGTGGTGAACTGGTTCGCACTGAACAAGAGATGGATCTTCGCACCGTGATTTCACCAACGCAAATGATGGCGAAAACACGTCGAGAAAATGAGCTAGGGGTAGCCACTTTTACACCTTAGGTTTAAGCATAATGTCATACAGTGCTCGATCATAATCGGGCACTGTACCATGGCAAACTGAGAGGCAACATTGAGCAATAAAATTGTTACGCTAGAGATAGATCTAGAACCTTCAGACAACCGCCGTCTTGCTAGCCTGTGCGGTCCATTCGATGACAACATCAAACAATTAGAACGCCGTCTTGGTGTTGAAATTAATCACCGCAGCCAGTTTTTCACCATAGTCGGTAAACCACACACTGCCGCTGCTGCGTTGGATATTATCAAATCTTTGTACGTTAATACCTCACCCATACGTGGTCAAATTCCCGATATCGAACCAGAGCAAATTCATCTAGCCATCAAAGATTCAGGGATCCTTGAGCAGCCGTCTGAATCAAGTATTCAACATGGCAAAGAAGTCTTCATTAAGACCAAAAAAGGGCTGATCAAACCGCGTACGCCTAACCAAGCTCAGTATCTCGTTAACATGGTGACGCACGACATCAGCTTTGGTATCGGCCCAGCAGGGACAGGTAAAACCTACTTAGCCGTTGCCGCTGCAGTTGATGCGCTAGAGCGCCAAGAAGTTCGTCGAATTTTGTTAACACGCCCGGCGGTTGAAGCAGGTGAAAAATTGGGCTTTCTACCCGGTGATTTAAGCCAAAAAGTCGACCCGTACCTACGACCGCTTTATGACGCGTTGTTTGAAATGCTTGGCTTTGAGCGAGTAGAAAAGCTCATTGAACGCAATGTGATTGAAGTTGCGCCACTCGCTTACATGCGCGGACGTACACTCAACGATGCTTTTATTATTTTAGATGAAAGTCAAAACACTACCGTTGAACAAATGAAAATGTTCCTGACACGGATTGGGTTTAATTCAAGAGCCGTTATTACGGGTGATGTGACACAAATCGATTTGCCGCGTGGCGCTCGTTCAGGTCTTCGCCATGCCATTGAAGTGCTCAATGAAGTTGACGAAATCAGCTTCAACTTCTTTTTGTCTGATGATGTCGTACGTCATCCAGTGGTTGCTCGTATCGTCAACGCTTACGAAAAATGGGAAGCTCAGGACCAAAAAGAGCGTAAAGCTCAAGAGCAACGTCGTCGTGAAGAGCGAGAAGTAAAGTCTGTGGATGTTTCTACTGAAGTGAATGCAGTAACCGCAACAAAAAACGTTGGTGAATAATGAGTATCGAACTAGATTTACAATTAGCGGTCAAAAATGAGCAAGGGTTACCTACTTTTGATGATATCAGCCATTGGTTAACTCACGCGGTGACCCCATTTCAGGAACAAGCGGAAGTCACTGTGCGAATTGTTGATTCCGAAGAGAGTCAACAGCTCAATCGCGATTATCGAGGAAAAGATAAGCCGACCAACGTGCTATCCTTCCCTTTTGAGATGCCTCCGGGCATAGAGTTGGATCTGCTCGGTGACCTTGTCATTTGCCGTCAAGTGGTGGAACAAGAAGCCGATGAGCAACAAAAACCGTTGATGGCACACTGGGCTCATATGGTTGTACACGGCAGTCTACATCTGCTAGGTTATGATCATATCGATGATGATGAAGCCGAAGAGATGGAATCTCTTGAAACTGAAATTCTGCAAAAAATGGGCTTTGAAGACCCGTATATTGCTGAGAAGGAATAGCTCCAGACAATGAAGCTAGTACCGCTAAAGTCGGTACGATACGTGTGCTATCACACATCTGATAGCGAGGAAAATTAGAGAAACAATGAACGAAGATAACCCCCAGAATTCTGAAGGTCCGAGTAGAAAGTCCTTCTTTGAACGCCTAGGCCAATTATTTCAAGGTGATCCGAGAGATCGCCAAGAGCTTGTAGATGTGATCCGCGACTCTGAAATCAATGACCTTATCGACCATGACACAAGAGATATGCTTGAAGGTGTAATGGAGATTTCTGAGATGCGCGTGCGTGATATTATGATCCCACGCTCACAAATGGTCACTATCGATAAAAACGATGACTTGGATACCTTAATTGCGCTGATCACCGATGCTCAGCACTCACGTTATCCAGTGATCAGTGAAGATAAAGACCATGTTGAAGGCATTCTACTAGCGAAGGACTTACTCAAATATTTAGGTTCAGACAGTGCACCTTTTAACATTTTAGAAGTGATCCGCCCGGCAGTCGTGGTACCAGAAAGTAAACGGGTTGATCGCTTATTGAAGGAGTTCCGAGAGGAGCGTTACCACATGGCGATCGTCGTGGATGAATTCGGTGGCGTGTCTGGCTTAGTGACCATTGAAGATATTTTGGAAGAGATCGTTGGCGACATTGAAGACGAGTTCGATGATGAAGAACAATTGGATATCCGTAAGCTCAGCAAACATACTTTTGCAGTTAAAGCGCTGACCACCATCGAAGAGTTTAACGAAACCTTTGGTACTAAGTTCAGCGATGAAGAAGTGGATACTGTAGGGGGATTGGTGATGACAGCCTTTGGCCACCTGCCAAGCCGTGGCGAAGTTGTAGAGATCGACAAATACAGCTTTAAAGTCACCGCAGCAGATAACCGCCGAGTGGTTCAACTGCAAGTCACTATTCCTGATCTTGAATCACTTCCAGTGATAGCAGAAGAGTGACATAACCCCATTCACATCAGCAGAATGAGATAGATGATTAAAACACTTTTTCATCGCCTAATGCGGCCGCTTGCGGCCGCTTTTGTTGGCGCATTAACCCCACTCGCTTTTGCTCCTTATCAGTTTTGGCCGCTGGCCATACTCACCCCCATGTTGCTATTGTTGCTCATTAATCAGCAACCAGCTAAAAAAGCAGCGTGGATCGGTTACTGCTGGGGCTTAGGTTTTTTTGCTTTTGGCATCAGTTGGGTGCACGTCAGTATTGATACCTTTGGTGGTATGCCCAAAATTGCCAGCCTGTTCCTGATGTCATTACTGGTCGGTTATTTAGCCCTTTATTCTGGGCTTTTCGCTGGCTTACTCAACCGTTTTTTCCGCCGTAACACTATTAGCCATTTTTTATTAGCCGCCCCTGCGCTTTGGCTAATTACCGATTGGCTTCGAGGCTGGGTAATGACCGGCTTTCCTTGGTTATGGCTTGGTTATAGTCAAATTGATAGCCCGCTTGCCAGTTTCGCACCACTGGGAGGCGTTGAGCTGGTCACCTTCTTCACGCTCCTCTGTTCTAGCGCTCTAGCAATGACGTGGCTTAAGCGCTCTTGGATACTCGTGCTCATTCCTCTGACCATATTGGCGACGGGGTTTGGACTACGCAATTTCGATTGGGTCACTCTCGATCCCAGCACACAAACTCGCGTCGCACTGATTCAAGGTAATATTAAGCAAGCGGAAAAATGGCTTCCCAATCAGCGCTGGCCAACCATTATGGCCTACACCGATCTCAGTCGAGAAAACTGGGACGCAGATATTATCGTATGGCCAGAAGCGGCGATTCCCGCATTTGAATTCGAGATCCCTTCCTATTTGAGTAACTTAGATTCTGCGGCAAAAATGAACGACAGTGCAATTGTCACAGGCGTGCTCAACCAAAGCCCAGAGCGATCCTTTTACAACAGCATTCTGGTACTTGGCACCAACCCTTATGGCGACTACCGTTATAACTCTGACGCTCGCTACCATAAGCATCATTTATTGCCATTTGGTGAGTTTGTGCCATTTGAAGATTGGCTCAGGCCCATCGCACCCTTTTTCAACTTGCCGATGTCTTCATTTAGCCGTGGTGACTATATTCAACCGAATCTGATTGCCAAGGGGAGACACCTAGCCGCGGCACTGTGCTATGAAATCATCTTCAATGAACAAGTCAGAGCGAATGTCACTGATGAAACAGATTTTATCTTAACCCTCTCTAACGATGCGTGGTTTGGGCATTCAAATGGCCCATTGCAACATATGGAGATTGCTCGGATGAGAGCTTTAGAGCTGGGTAAACCGCTCATTCGTTCAACCAACAATGGTGTCACCGCCGTGACGGATCACAAAGGTAAAATAACGCAGCAGATCCCACAATTTGAAACAGCCGTATTGAAAGCAACCATCACGTCGACCAAAGGAGAGACGCCGTATCACGCTGTCGGCACTTGGCCGCTCTACGTCTGGGTGTTACTCAGTTTGATCGTCGGATGGACAAGACGTCACTCACCTCATTCTTAACCTCAAAAAGGCGCATTTCAGCGCCTTTTTGAGGTTTTCTATCAGCAACACTTAAGGTTTTAATGGCTGACGAGTAAAAGCCGTTTGCCCACATTGAATACAAGGCATAATTTCAGTTGGATGATTATACTGGGTTTTATGCCCACAATGGTCACACACTAACATTCCAAGGCCTATCATCTCCCCCGCTTGATACAAACCTTGTCGTTCTAAATCTTGAAACAATTCCACCCATTCCACTTTTGTTTTATCGGTGATTTCAAAAAGCCCCTGCCAAATTGAATTGGTAATCATCAATGAAAATGGGCTGCTTCTGCTCTCTTCAAAACTATCCGCGAATTCTTTGAGATCCGCTTTTACATAGGCAGAAATAAGCGCTAATTCATCTTTGGTGAGATTATTGGCAGCATCAACAACCTTACCTGATGTTTGCAAAACTTGGGACATTTCATCAGGACTATGTTTGAGCGTTTCAATCACGTCATCCACAATCTCTTCGTAACTTGTTTTACGTTTTGGCATCACCCACCTCCATCAAACCAGATTGGCTATTGTTGTGTAACCCTGCTTTAGGTATTCTATGTCGATCTATTAGACTCTGTTCTAACCGAACTCACAAATTCCAAGATAACCGGATATCATCGATGCAAGAGCAATATAACCCGCAAGATATTGAACAAAAAGTTCAACAGCACTGGGATGACAACAAGACCTTTGTTGTAAGTGAAGACCCAAATAAAGAAAAATTCTACTGTCTTTCTATGTTCCCATACCCAAGTGGCCGACTGCACATGGGTCACGTGCGTAACTATACTATCGGTGATGTAGTCTCTCGTTTTCAACGTCTGCAAGGCAAGAACGTCATGCAACCCATTGGTTGGGACGCATTTGGCCTACCCGCTGAAAATGCGGCTGTAAAAAACAAAACGGCACCAGCGCCTTGGACCTACGAAAACATTCAGTACATGAAAAACCAGTTAAAACTGCTGGGTTTTGGCTACGATTGGAGCCGTGAATTCGCCACTTGCACGCCAGAATATTACCGCTGGGAACAAGAGTTCTTCACTAAGCTGTATCAAAAAGGCTTAGTCTACAAGAAAACCTCTTCCGTTAACTGGTGTCCAAACGACCAAACCGTTCTCGCTAACGAGCAAGTTGAAGATGGCTGCTGCTGGCGTTGTGATACACCAGTAGAACAAAAAGAGATCCCACAATGGTTTATTAAGATCACCGCGTACGCACAAGAACTGTTGGACGATTTAGAGAACTTAGAAGGTTGGCCTGAAATGGTCAAAACCATGCAGCGTAACTGGATTGGTCGCTCAGAAGGCGTAGAGCTCAAGTTTGGTGTCAACGGTCATTCAGATCTCGACGTCTATACCACTCGCCCTGATACCTTGATGGGTGTCACTTATGTGGGCATTGCGGCTGGTCATCCATTAGCGACCATTGCAGCGCAAAATAACCCTGCTTTAGCTTCTTTTATTGACGAATGTAAGAACACCAAAGTTGCAGAAGCTGAACTGGCGACCATGGAAAAGAAAGGCATGGATACGGGCCTAACGGCCATTCATCCTTTAAATGGTCGTGAAGTGCCTATTTATATCGCCAACTTTGTGCTGATGGATTACGGTACAGGCGCGGTGATGGCCGTACCTGCTCATGACCAACGTGATTTTGAGTTCGCCACCAAATATGGCCTAGACATCATTCCAGTCATCAAACCAGAAGATGGCTCTGAAGTCGATGTGTCTAGCGCTGCGTACACTGAAAAAGGAGTCCTGTTTGGTTCTGGCGAATTTGATGGTTTAGCCTTCCAAGCAGCATTTGATGCTATTGCAGCCAAGCTGGAGGCTGAAGGTAAAGGCAAGAAAACCGTTAATTTCCGTCTACGTGACTGGGGGGTTTCTCGCCAACGTTACTGGGGCGCGCCGATTCCTATGGTGACCACTGAAGATGGCCAAGTTCACCCAGTGCCAATTGATCAACTGCCCGTCATTCTACCAGAAGATGTTGTGATGGATGGTGTAACTAGCCCAATCAAAGCCGACAAAGAGTGGGCCAAAACCACCTTTAATGGCGAGCCTGCACTACGTGAAACCGATACCTTCGATACGTTTATGGAGTCGTCTTGGTATTACGCTCGTTACTGTTCACCACAAGCGGACGATATTTTAGACCCAGCGAAGGCAAACTACTGGTTACCAGTAGACCAATACATCGGTGGTATTGAGCATGCTTGTATGCACCTGCTCTACTCACGCTTCTTCCATAAGCTATTGCGTGATGCAGGCTATGTCACTTCAGATGAACCTTTCAAGCAACTACTTTGCCAAGGCATGGTATTGGCTGATGCGTTCTACCACACGAACGAGAAAGGCACCAAAGAGTGGGTAGCGCCAACTGACGTAAAAGTGGAACGCGACGGTAAAGGCCGCATCACTCAAGCCGTAGACAACCAAGGCCGCAACGTTGAGCACTCAGGCATGATCAAAATGTCTAAGTCGAAAAACAACGGTATCGACCCGCAAGAGATGGTTGATAAGTATGGCGCCGATACGGTTCGTCTATTCATGATGTTTGCCTCTCCGGCTGACATGACGCTTGAATGGCAAGAGTCTGGTGTAGAAGGTGCTAACCGCTTCCTAAAACGCGTCTGGAAACTGGTTGCAGAACATAGCGCTAAAGGTGTGGCTGAAGCGGTAGATAGCGCCTCTCTTACTGGTGAACAAAAAGCGCTGCGTCGTGATGTGCATAAAACCATCGCCAAAGTGACTGACGATATTGCACGCCGCCAGACGTTCAATACCGCCATTGCTGCGATTATGGAGTTGATGAATAAACTCACTAAAGCGTCACAAGAATCCGTGCAAGATCGGGCCATTCTCGACGAGGCTTTAAAAGCGGTTGTCAGCATGCTTTACCCAATCACTCCTCATATCAGCTTTGAACTGTGGAATGCACTGGGTGAGAGTGATGTAGATAATACCGTGTGGCCGACCTACGACGAATCCGCCCTAGTGGAAGATGAAAAACTGATCGTCCTACAAGTTAACGGAAAACTTCGTGGTAAGCTGACCGTAGCCGCTGATGCAAGTAAAGATCAGGTTGAAGCACTCGGTTTAGCGGACGAGAACGTCATGAAATTTACGGATGGCTTAACCGTGCGTAAAGTTATCTATGTACCAGGTAAGTTACTGAACATCGTTGCGAACTAATATCGCAGCCTAATGTCGTAATAACTGGTTTATCAACAGGGTAGCTCGCTGCCCTGTTGATTTATCTTAGCGTTCTTACCCACAGAGCTATAGAGCGCTAAGATAAGTCACCTAAATATATGAGAACTTAACCCCAATGCGCCAAATTTCGTCTTACTCTCTGAAATTATCGTTAATTGTTATTATGAGCAGCCTACTCTCCGCTTGCGGCTTTCATCTGCGTGGTGATTACTCCGTTCCTGAAGAGCTCAATCGTGTCTCTGTCACCAGCTACGATCAATACAGTACCTTCACTCGCATGGTAAAAAATCAATTACGAATGAGTGACATTGAAATTGTTCCCCCTGCCGAAACGATGCCAAACATCTATCTCATAGGCGAGAGTGTTGGTGAACGGACGCTTTCGCTTTATCAAAATACTCGTGCTGCTGAATTGGAATTGACGTTCAACGCCTCCTATAGCGTCACCCTACCTGAAGTGGGGATAAAAACGTTTTCAACCAGTGTGACTCGTAGCTATCTTGATAACCCATTGACTGCTCTCGCTAAATCGGTAGAGCGAGACATGATTGAAGATGAGATGCGCAAACTAGCCGCAACTCAAATTTTACGCCAAATGGCACGTCTAAAAGCCGATATTGCAGCGAATGAACATCAACTTGAACAACAAGAAAATGAACAGCAGCGAACAGACCAGCAGGCCTATGAGATAAACACCGTGGAAAGTGAACCGTCACAATTCACGGCTCCTGCGACAAACTAAAGGCGAGTAATGAGAATATTTGCTGACAAGCTGGCCGATCACTTAAACAAGCCCTTGATGGGGCTTTACTTACTGTTTGGCAACGAACCGCTATTGCTGCAAGAATCACGCGTGGCGATAGAGAAAAAAGCCTTAGAACAAGGATTTGAAGAACGCCATCGTTTCAGTGCTGATGCCCATTTAAACTGGGATCAAGTCTATGACTGCTGCCAAGCTTTAAGTTTATTTTCCAGCAAAAAAATCATTGAAATTGAATTACCTGAAACTGGTGCAAATGCGGCAACAGCAAAAGAGCTCGTCGCCCTAGGTCAATCGCTTCATCCTGACGTACTACTTGTGATCATCGGTGAGAAATTGACCAAAGCACAAGAAAGCACTAAATGGTTTAAGACACTCTCAAGCCTAGGATGTTGGGTGAGTTGCTTAACCCCGGACATCAGCAAACTGCCACAATTTGTCATGATGCGCTGCCGCACATTGGGGCTAAAACCTGATCAAGAAGCAGTGCAGATGCTGGCGCAATGGCATGAAGGCAATCTGTTCGCACTATCTCAAAGCTTAGAAAAACTCGCGCTACTCTATCCAGATGGCTTACTGACGCTGATCCGCTTAGAAGAGTCATTAAGCCGACATAACCACTTCACTGTCTTTCACTGGGTCGATGCGCTGCTCGAAGGGCAAGCGAATCGGTCACAACGTATTTTACGCCAGCTCATTACCGAAGGCACTGAGCCTGTGATTCTGATACGTAGCCTACAAAAAGAGCTGCTACTGCTGCTGCAAATGCATCAAGATTTAACCCAGATGCCGATTGGCTCAATCTTTGATAAGTACCGAATTTGGCAATCCAAGCGACCTTGGTACGCGGCAAGCTTAAAAAGACTATCGAGAGATAAACTCAAACAGCTGATTGCATTACTCACCCAAGCCGAAAGAGTAACTAAAACTCAGTATGAAACCTCAACTTGGCCAATATTGCAGCAAACCAGTGTTGAATTTTGCTTGCCACAGTCCGTTGTATCAAAGTTGGCTTGAAGGCGTGTTATACTCCGCGCCATTTTGTCAGTAACCAGACCAATTTTTAAAGGAGATGACGCTTGCAACACCACGAATTGAAAGACTTTCTTGCCGATAAAGCCGACGATATGAAAGCCATTGATATCAAAACCTTAGATGTTAAGGGAAAATCTAGCATCACCGATTACATGATCATTTGCACAGGCACATCAAAACGACATGTAACCTCGATTGCCGAACATGTCGCAACTGAAGTCAAAAAAGTGGGCATGGAACCACTGGGTATGGATGGCGAAAGTGAAGGTGAATGGGTCGTGCTAGACATGGGCAGCAGCATGTTGCATGTTATGCAAGAAGAGCACCGTGATCTGTACCAGCTTGAAAAACTTTGGAGTTAAGTTTTGAAAATTCAGTTGATTGCCGTTGGTACCAAAATGCCGAAATGGGTAGAAGAAGGCTTTCAAGAGTACCGCCGACGTTTTCCACACGATATGCCGCTTGAATTAGTGGAGATACAAGCGGGCAAACGTGGCAAAAATGCGGATATTGCAAGAATTTTGCAAAAAGAAGGCGAAGCTATGCTCGCGGCCGTGCCAAAAAGCAATCGAATTGTTACTCTCGATATTCCAGGTAAGCGTTGGGATACCGAACAACTAGCGGAACAACTTGAAAGTTGGAAGCTCGATGCCCGTGATGTATCAATTTTAATTGGTGGCCCTGAAGGGCTTTCTCCTGCATGCAAAGCCGCCGCAGAGCAGAGCTGGTCGCTTTCGCCGTTGACACTTCCTCACCCTTTGGTTCGAGTGGTCATGGCAGAGAGTTTGTACCGCGCTTGGAGTATTACGGCTAATCACCCTTATCACCGAGAATAACTATTCATGTTACGTAAGCGTAGCCAAATTCGTGACTACCAATCAGAAGCTCGGCTGTTTCGCAACCGAGCAATTGTCTCTTTTATTGCGATCATCATGCTGGTGGGCGTTCTGCTTACCAATTTGTACCATATTCAAATTAACCAATATCAAGATTACAAAACGCGATCCAACGATAACCGAATCAAAATCGTCCCGATTGCGCCTAATCGAGGGTTAATTTATGACCGCAATGGTGTGCTACTAGCGGAAAACCGCCCAGTATTCAACTTAGAGATCACACCTGAGCAAGTGCGCGATATGGATGATACGATCACGCGCTTACAGCAATACCTGACCATCTCACCAGAAAAAATTGCCACCTTTGAAAAAGAGCGTCGTCAGACACGCCGGTTTAATTCAGTGCCGCTTTTGACACAGTTAACACCGGAAGAAGTGGCTATTTTTTCGGTCAATCAGCACAAGTTTCCCGGTGTATCAGTAAGCGCAAGCTTAAAGCGCTACTACCCCTATGGTGAAGTTCTCACTCATGTTATCGGTTATGTATCCAGAATCAATGACCGAGATATGGAACGTCTAGAACGCGAAGAGCGCTCAGCCAATTACCAAGCCACTCGTGATATTGGCAAACTGGGGATTGAACGCTTTTATGAGGATGTGCTGCACGGCACGGCTGGCTACCAAGAAGTTGAGGTCAATAGCCGAGGACGCATCATTCGCACCTTAAAATACGTCCCTCCCGTGGCAGGGAAAGACATTGTATTAAGCTTGGACATTGATCTGCAGCTTTATGTGCACAAGTTGTTGGATGGCCGTCGAGGTTCAATTGTGGTGCTCGATCCAAAAGATAACGGTGTCCTTACCATGGCATCAAGTCCAAGCTACGATCCAAACCCATTCGTACATGGTATTTCTAGCGCCGCCTACAACGAACTTCTCAATGACCCAGACCGCCCGTTAGTCAATCGAGCGACACTTGGTATTTACCCTCCCGGCTCAACGATTAAACCTTTTATTGCCGTCGCTGCACTTCAAGAAGGGGTTATAACCCCAACAACAACACGTAATGATCCTGGTTATTGGGTGATACCAAACTCCAAAACGCGGCCCTTCCGAGACTGGTTGCGCTGGGGGCATGGTCGAGTGGACATTAATAAGGCGCTCGAAGAGTCTGTCGATACCTTCTTTTACCAAATCGCCTACGACTTGGGTATTGATCGTCTCTCTAGTTGGATGATGAAATTTGGCTTTGGTGACTATACAGGTTTAGACATTTATGAAGAAGGCAAAGCGAACATGCCAACGCGTGAATGGAAAATGGCACGTCACCGAACCCCTTGGTATCAAGGTGATACGATTCCGGTCGGCATTGGCCAAGGGTATTGGACATCAACACCGATGCAAATTGCCAAAGCGACTTCCGTGCTGGTTAATCACGGCAAAGTGATTGCGCCGCATTTATTGCGTTCGACGCTCAAAAATGGTGAAGAGTTTAGCAGGCAAGAGCTTTCAGAATTAGAAACTTCGCCACCGATCGAAGGGGTGCAGAAACGCTATTGGGACATCGCAATCAATGGCATGCGTCTTGTAAACCACGGCAAAAAAGGAACCGCACGGCGTTCATTTACCAATATGAAATATGTCAGCGCTGGAAAATCTGGAACTGCGCAAGTGTTTGGCTTGGCAGAAAACCAAGTGTATAAGGCCGATGAATTAGCCGAACACCTCCGTGACCATGCCCTATTCACAGGCTTTGCACCTGTAGATGACCCGCAGCTTATTGTCACTCTGGTACTCGAAAACGCAGGGGGAGGTTCTGGCAATGGTGGACCCGTTGTTAGGAAAATATTTGACCGCGCCATTCTAGGTAAAGAGGCTGAAAAATAATGGAACTGGATCCTTCAACAGGACAAAATCGAGCGCTTTTTGAGCGCTTGCACATCGACTTGCCATTACTGCTGGGTATTTTGTTATTGATGGGGTTTGGGCTGGTCGTGATGTACAGCGCCAGCGGTCAGAGCTTAACTATGATGGATCGCCAAGCCATGCGCATGGTACTGGCTCTTGGTGTGATGATCTTTCTTGCTCAAATTTCCCCAAGAACTTATGAGTCTCTTGCACCCTTTATGTTTTTCTGTGGCGTACTGCTGTTGCTCGGCGTGCTGTTTTTTGGCGAATCGTCCAAGGGAGCTCAGCGCTGGTTAAATTTAGGCTTTGTTCGTTTTCAGCCCTCAGAATTGCTTAAACTCGCAGTGCCTCTCATGGTCGCTCGCTACATAGGGAAACGTTCTCTTCCACCCACCTTTAAAACCCTAGTCGTTTCGCTGTTAATGGTGTTTATCCCTACCGTGCTAATCGCGAAGCAGCCCGATCTTGGCACTTCAATATTGATTGCAGCCTCCGGCATTTTTGTCATTTTCTTATCTGGAATAAGCTGGCGAATCATTTTTTCTGCCGCCGTGGCTTTGGGTGGCTTCATACCTGTGCTTTGGTTCTTTCTGATGCGTGAATATCAAAAAACCCGAGTCAGAACACTTTTCAATCCGGAATCCGATCCACTCGGTGCAGGTTATCATATCATTCAGAGTAAAATAGCCATTGGGTCTGGTGGGTTGTCAGGAAAAGGATGGCTACACGGCACACAGTCGCAACTTGAATTCTTACCTGAGCGGCACACCGACTTCATTTTTGCCGTCATTGCTGAAGAGTGGGGCATGATTGGCATCTTGTGTTTACTCGCTATTTATCTCTTTATCATCGGACGTGGTCTATACCTCGCGAGCAACGCACAAACGGCTTTCGGCCGAATGATGGCTGGAAGTATTGTACTCAGCTTCTTTGTTTACGTTTTTGTAAATATAGGTATGGTCAGTGGTATTTTACCCGTGGTTGGTGTTCCCTTGGCTCTCATCAGCTATGGTGGCACATCCATGGTCACTCTCATGGCTGGCTTTGGCATACTGATGTCTATCCACACTCACCGAAAAGCATTTTCTAAGGCAACCTAAGCATGAGAAACTCCCTATTTATCTTTATATTAACGAGTCTATTTCTCATCGGTTGTAGCTCTTCAAGCCGCTATTCAATAACAGACGACGTGGCCCCTAACACGCCACTCGCGGTTGAGCATATTGAAGATGCACATCCGCAATACGAACCCTATAGTTTGGGCGGCAACAAGAATTACACTTTGAGAGGCATAAACTACACCATTGTCAAAGAGGCCAAAGGATTTACAGAGAAAGGCCAAGCCTCGTGGTATGGAAAAAAGTTTCATGGACATCTGACATCCAACGGTGAAATCTACGACATGTATTCGATGACGGCCGCCCATAAAACGTTGCCGTTACCCAGCTACGTTAAAGTAACGAATTTAGATAACAAAAAAACCGCGATCGTTCGGGTAAACGATCGTGGTCCCTTTCATGAGGGACGAATTATTGATTTAAGTTACGCTGCCGCTTACAAATTGGGTGTAGTTCAAACCGGGACTGCGAATGTGGCTATCGAAGTCATCACCATCGATAAACCCATCACGACGTCACCACAGAAAAAGAAGGTTCAATATCTCATCCAAGTTGCCTCTGCAAAATCAGAGCAAAGAATACGAACTTTATCCGAACAATTGAGTCAAACATTGACGGTTGAAAGCTTTGTAGACAGTGTGAATGGCAGTCATCGCGTATTTTTAGGGCCATTTAATGACGATGCCCTGACTCAACAAACGCTAGAAAAAGTTAAATTACTCGGTTACGAGACCGCCTTCATCAAAGCGCAACCCGTCACTCAGTGACTTATCAAATCCAGTGATCTTGATTCAAGCTCTGGTTTGATAGGTCGTTTCTGTTAAGATATGGACAGTTAATAAGATAATTTGCATTCCTCATGAAAAAACACACATTCTTAAAACCGATTCTAGCGTCTTCTATTGCGCTTTCTGCAACCTTTACTAGCTCAGTATTTTCTGCGCCTATCGTGATACCTGATGCTCCTCAGATTGCCGCTAAAGGCTATGTGTTGATGGACTACCATTCAGGTAAAGTGCTGGCAGAAAAAGAGATGAACACCAAACTTTCACCTGCAAGTTTGACGAAAATGATGACCAGCTACGTGATTGGCCAAGAACTTAAACGTGGCAATATCTCTCCACAAGATAAAGTGGTGGTCAGTAAAAATGCGTGGGCTAAAAACTTCCCTGACTCTTCTAAAATGTTTATTGAAGTCGGCACTACAGTTACCGTAGAAGAACTGAACAAAGGTATCATCATTCAGTCTGGTAATGACGCTTGCGTGGCGATGGCTGAACACATTGCTGGCTCAGAAGACGCTTTTGTTGACCTAATGAATGCGTGGGCAAGTTCACTAAAAATGAGCAATACGCACTTTGCTAACGTACACGGTCTAGATAACCCAAATCTCTATTCAACTCCATATGACATGGCGCTACTAGGTCAAGCGTTGATTCGTGATGTACCAAACGAGTACCGTATTTATTCAGAGCAGAAATATACCTATAACGGGATTACCCAGTACAACCGAAATGGTTTGCTGTGGGATAAAAGTATGAACGTAGATGGTATTAAAACCGGTCATACGAGTAATGCTGGGTACAGTTTAGTTAGCTCTGCAACGGAAGGGAAAATGCGCCTCGTTGCTGTGGTTATGGGGACCAAAGATGAAAATGCTCGTAAATCAGAAAGTAAAAAACTTCTGAGCTATGGCTTTAGATTCTTCGAAACCGTTGCGCCACACAAAGCAGGTGAAACATTCGTCGAAGAAAAAATCTGGATGGGTGACAAAGATAAAGTGGCGCTTGGTGTCAATGAAGATACTTACGTTACACTGCCTCGCGGTCAAGCGAAAGATCTCAGCGCAAGCTTTGTTCTTGAAAAAGAGCTCAGAGCGCCAATAAGCCAAGGTGATGTGGTCGGTAAGCTTTACTACCAGCTTGATGGCAAAGACGTGGCTGAATACCCTCTTTTGGCATTAGAAAATGTTGATGAAGGCAGCATATTTAGCCGTCTTTGGGACTACATTATATTGCTTTTCAAAGGGTTATTCTGATATCCCTTGTAGAAGATAAAACAAAGCCGCCTTACCGCGGCTTTGTGATTATTGAGTTCCATCAACATTCGCTGTAGTATTCGCCACCGCTAATCGAATTATCAACGGGAGTTTCCATTATGCTGACTATCAACTCTGATGCAAAACTCAAAGACTTACTCGAGTTTCCTTGTTCATTTACCTACAAGGTGATGGGCCACGCAAAGCCCGAACTTCCAGAGAAGGTTCTTGAAGTTATCCAACGTCACGCTCCAGGTGATTACAGCCCACGAGTTAAACCCAGTGCAAAAGGGACTTATCACTCCTTATCGATTAACATTACCGCCACCTCTATCGAGCAAGTTGAAATACTGTACAAAGAGCTAGGCGAGATCGATATCGTACGTATGGTTCTGTAGCCCAAAAACCGTGATTGAGATGCCTAGCCTCTCATTTTTTGATTTATTCAATTTTTTTTGAAAGCAGCTTAGGCTGCTTTTTTAATATAAATCATATAGCTAGCATATACCCCATCACACTAAGGACAAATTTATCGTCCTCATTAGTAGTCCATTCGCTGGAAGAAGTTTATAATCCAAAAACTTTATTTATACGGTAGATGAGTCACGCTGATGTTAAATTCGCTTGTTGTAAAACGTCTGGGTCGCCAAGAATACCTTCCTGTATGGGAAGCTATGCATGAATTTACCGATACAAGAACCGAAAGCACACCGGATCAGATTTGGCTTGTCGAACATCAACCAGTTTTTACCCAAGGCCAAGCAGGTAAAGCTGAGCATCTTCTCAATACTGGCGATATTCCAGTGGTACAAAGTGACCGAGGCGGCCAAGTTACCTACCATGGTCCAGGCCAACTGGTGGCTTATTTCTTGATCGATTTGCGCCGCAAAAAATTAGGTGTAAGAGAGTTAGTGACCAAAATTGAACAGATCGTGATCAATACCTTGCAAGCATACCGTATTGACTCAGCCGCAAGACCAGATGCCCCTGGTGTCTATGTCAAAGGGAAAAAAATCTGCTCTCTTGGGTTACGGATCCGTAAAGGTTGTTCGTTTCATGGTTTAGCGCTAAACGTCAACATGGATCTCTCCCCTTTCCTACGCATTAACCCTTGTGGCTATCAGGGTTTAGAAATGGCCCAAGTCAGTGAACTGGGCGGCCCGACAGAACTACAAACCGTAGAAAAACAACTTATAATAGAACTCGTTAACATATTGGCTTACGAGCAAGTAGAATTCAGCACAGAAGCACCTCTTCAAAGGTAAAAAGCATGAGCAAACCGATCCAAATGGAAAAAGGCGTTAAATACCGCGACGCTGATAAGATGGCATTAATTCCTGTAAAAAATATGCCAGCCGCCGAACAAAAAGAAGTTTTGCGTAAGCCCGAGTGGATGAAAATTAAGCTGCCGAGTGATAGCCAACGCATCCAAGAGATCAAATCGGCAATGCGTAAAAATAATCTCCATTCGGTGTGTGAAGAAGCGTCTTGCCCTAACCTAGCAGAATGCTTTAACCACGGAACCGCCACCTTTATGATTTTAGGCGCCATCTGTACAAGACGGTGCCCATTTTGTGACGTTGCTCATGGACGGCCAAATGCCCCAGAGACAAACGAACCACAAAAACTGGCGCAAACCATTAAGGATATGAAGTTGAAATACGTGGTTATCACCTCAGTTGACCGTGATGACCTACGTGATGGTGGTGCCCAACATTTTGCCGACTGTAACCGTGAAATTCGAGCATTAAACCCAGAGATCCGTATCGAAACGTTAGTACCGGATTTTCGTGGCCGTATGGATATCGCCCTTGAACTACTCAAAGATAACCCACCGGATGTATTTAACCACAACTTAGAAACCGCACCACGTCTATATCGTAAGGCGCGTCCTGGGGCAAACTATAAATGGTCACTGGAACTGTTGAAGAAATTCAAGCAACAACATCCAAGTATCCCTACCAAATCAGGCATCATGATGGGGCTTGGTGAAACAAAAGAAGAGATAGTGGAAGTATTGAAAGATCTTCGCGCTCACGACGTCACAATGCTGACTCTTGGTCAATATTTAGCACCGAGTCGCCATCACCTGCCAGTTGAACGCTACGTTCCACCGTCTGAATTTGACGAACTAAAAGAGATCGCACTAGAGCTTGGATTTACTCACGCCGCCTGTGGCCCGTTCGTACGTTCCTCCTATCATGCGGATATGCAAGCCAAAGGGCTAGAAGTGAAATAACCACACAGCACAAGTTCAATCAAGCCGATGTTCACTCATCGGTTTTTGAGACTCTGCTCGGTTAATGATTGAAGCTTGAATATTGATTCTATGTTCTATAGGCTAACGACATAGAAAATAGATAACAAAGCTAGGGATTTATTAATATGAAAACGATCAGTACATTAGCACTTGTTACAGCCACTTTAATGGCCGGTTGTGCATCTAATACTCAGCAAGATAACTATCGTGAAGCCTCCTTTGAGCTTTGTAATACTGAAGTCAACATTTACTCTGTGAGTGATGATGGCCGCGTTCGTATTGTCTGCGCTGACGGCTCTAAGTTTGCCTTAAATAGCGAAAAGACACTTGATACTATGCGCAATATTAATATTGAGTATTGTGATGGTGAAGGTTTAGGCAAATTTAACGAGAGCACTAAATATTACTCTTTTCAATGTAAGTCAGGCACATTGCTCAGCATTGCAAAATAATTCTGCAGAGCACATTCAACAGCAAGAGACCACTCTTCTTATTGGTGCTCAATAAAATAAATAATGATCAAATAAAAAAGCTCCTGAATATTAGGAGCTTTATTTTATTGTGCGTAAAACTACGCGTATACAGGCAAACGCTTACAAATTTCTAACACTTTTGCCTTCGTTGCTTGAATAACAGATTCATCACCCATGTTGTCCAAAATATCACACATCCATCCAGCTAGTGCTTTCGCATCAGCTTCAGTAAAACCACGGCGAGTAATTGATGGAGAACCCACGCGGATGCCAGAGGTGACAAATGGGCTACGCGGATCGTTCGGTACAGAGTTTTTGTTCACTGTAATGTTAGCCGCACCCAATGCCGCATCAGCATCTTTACCTGTAATATTTTTATCGATCAAATCGACAAGGAACAGGTGATTTTCTGTGGAACCTGAAACAATGTTGTAACCACGAGCCAAAAACTCGGCCACCATCGCTTTCGCATTGGCGACTACGCGTTTTTGATACTCTTTGAACTCTGGTTCTAGAGCTTCTTTGAACGCGACCGCTTTACCTGCGATAACGTGCATTAAAGGACCACCTTGACCACCAGGGAATACGGCTGAGTTAAGCTTCTTATATAAGTCTTCACCTGCATTCGAAAGAATAAGACCACCACGAGGACCTGCCAGTGTTTTGTGGGTAGTGGTCGTCACTACGTGGGCATGAGGAACTGGGTTAGGGTAAACACCCGCCGCAATCAAACCAGCTACATGCGCCATATCAACGAACAAGTAAGCGCCCACTTTATCAGCAATTTCACGCATTCTTTTCCAGTCGCAAACTTGTGAATAAGCAGAGAAGCCACCGATGATCATTTTTGGCTGATGCTCAACCGCTAATGCTTCCATCTCTTCGTAGTTAATTTGACCTTTTGCATCAATGCCATAAGGAATGATGTTGTACAGCTTACCAGAAAAGTTGACAGGAGAACCGTGAGTCAAATGGCCACCGTGTGCCAAGCTCATTCCTAATACGGTATCACCTGCGTTAAGCAAAGCCATATAAACCGCGTTGTTTGCTTGTGAGCCTGAATGCGGCTGCACGTTCGCATAGTCTGCACCAAACAGTTCACACGCACGTTCAATCGCCAGTGTTTCTACTTTATCGACAAACTCACAACCACCGTAATAGCGTTTACCTGGGTAACCTTCAGCGTATTTATTGGTGAGCTGTGAACCTTGCGCTTCCATTACACGTGTGCTTGTGTAGTTTTCTGAAGCGATAAGTTCAATGTGTTCTTCCTGACGAAGAGTCTCTTCTTGAATAGCTGCGAACAGGTCCGCATCGTAATCTGCGATGTTCATATCACGCTTAAGCATCTGTATCTCCTGACTCAGATTTTACTGAAAGTTTCAAAAAAACCACACAACGACTAAAAGCAAACGTTTTCGTCACCATAATATGGCGCACATTCTACATAATTTGATCTGGGTCATAAAGAACAAATTACAGAAATTATCATGCAGTTTTTTCATAATGGATAGTGAGGTAACTCATGCTAAACAGTAAGTTGGATAATGATGAGTTAGTATGTCAACCATTCTGCTTTACACCTTGTAAAGCTGCAATTACATAGGTTTACCTCAATTTTCACTCTCTATCTACCGAAAATATTACTTTTTCTTTACTATGCTCGCCATTCTTAGCTATTAAAGTTATTTATCGATGCGAACACACACACGTAAAGAAGATTGGGTTGCCATTTTAACGGGAACCTTTTTGGTCGCACAAGGCGTCTTCTTTCTCCAGTCCGCTCATTTACTAACAGGTGGAACCGCTGGTTTAGCACTGCTGATCAGCCAGTTAGTCCCAGCCTCATTTGGTAGCATTTATTTTTTGGCTAACACCCCTTTTTACATTTTGGCTTGGAAACGATTTGGTCATCGCTTTGCCATCAACAGCGCGCTATCCGGCGCATTAGTCTCTATTTTTGCGGACCATCTTTATTTGGTAATTTCTTTGGAAATGGTCAATGAAATTTACTGCGCCATTGCCGGGGGATTATTAATGGGTCTTGGCATGTTAATTCTCTTTCGTCACCGTTCCAGCTTGGGTGGCTTTAATGTCTTGTGTTTGTTTATTCAAGATAAATTTGGGATCCCTGTTGGCAAAAGTCAGTTGATTATAGATTGCTCAATTTTAGCTGCTTCTGCCTTTTTTGTTTCGTTTTCCATTGCCACACTGTCTGTGCTCGGGGCTGTCTCACTTAACCTTGTATTAGCAATGAATCATAAACCCACACGATATAGCGTGACTTACCCTTAAGCTGTCGCAATACCCATAAGATTACGAAGAGATAAAAACACAACCAAATTTAGCCTTAATTCTTACACCGTAAATGCCCCCCATTATTTTTATTTAAACATTAGCTGGCTCTTATATAGAGGATCTCTAACAAGGTGACCACATTAAGCTAATGCAGTAATAGCAAGTGATTACATCACCTTATCCGACTCTCGGTACTCCATCTCAAATTGAAAAACCCAAAATACAGTCACCCATTCCATATATCACACATCGCGTCTTATTTTTGATGCACCTGATCAGTTGAAGTCGTCGGAGCTTAATATGAGAATGCACTGCTAAAAAATAATTATTATTCGTTACCTTAATAATTGAGCGGTTAGGAGCTTCTACAATGGGTGAAAGAGGAAGGATCCGTATTTCTAACTATCAAGGTAAATTTTTCTACCGCCTGATAGATTGCTTAGTAATACTGATCACAATGTATATTACACTAAAGTTTCACTCACATATCGTTACGATGTCTTATATATCTGTGGGACTTTTAGGGGTTATTTTTTATTCATTTATTGCTGAAAGCCTTGATATATACAGCGGTTGGCGAACCACAAAACTTAGAGTTTTAACTCTACACACTGCTTTTTGTTGGGCTTCAACTGTTGGCTGCTTAACTTTAGTTGGTTATTTCACAAAAACTGGAAGCGATTTCTCACGTTTAATTTTAGGTTTTTGGTTTGTCGGATCATTTATTTTATTACTGCTTTGGCGCTTCGTCGCATTTACAGTCATTTACTATCTACATAAAAAAGGTTATCACACCACTAAAGCTGTCATTATCGGCATGACACCGCAGGGCCTAGAACTATCGAAAAATCTCATCAATAACCCTGAGTTAGGTATTAAACTGACGGGTTTTTACGATGATAGGGGTGATGAACGTATCGCAAGCGATATTCCAGTGCTCGGTAAAGTTAATGATGCATTAACACTTGCCAAAAACGGTGAAGTAAAAAGTGTGTACATAGCACTACCAATGCAAGCCCAGCATCGAATCAGCAAGATTCTAGAGGCCTTTTCGGATAGCACAGTTAATACCTATATTGTGCCAGACTTTTTCACCTTCAATTTACTGCATTCGCGTTGGTATACCATCGGCGATGTTAATGCTTTTAGTATTTTTGACACACCGTTCAATGGGTTAGGTACGTGGCTAAAACGTTTTGAAGATTTAGTCTTAAGTAGTCTTATCTTGATTTTAATCAGTCCTGTCCTTATTGCAGTTGCAGTAGGCGTGAAACTCAGCTCACCAGGTCCCATTATTTTCAAACAGATGCGTTATGGGCTGGATGGAAAGTCTATCAAAGTATGGAAATTCAGAAGCATGCGTGCCATGGACAATGGGAACAAAGTGACACAAGCAACAAAAAATGATCCCCGAGTGACTCCTTTTGGTGCGTTTATTCGGAAGACATCATTAGATGAGCTACCACAGTTTATTAATGTGCTACAAGGTCGAATGTCTATTGTCGGCCCTCGCCCTCATGCCGTAGCGCATAACGAAGAGTATCGAACGATCGTTAACCGCTACATGCTGAGACATAAAGTAAAACCAGGAATTACTGGCTGGGCACAAATTAATGGCTGGCGTGGTGAAACCGATACGCTAGATAAAATGGAAAAACGTGTCCAATTTGATTTGGACTATATACACAGATGGTCGTTGTGGTTCGACATCAAAATCGTATTTCTCACCGTATTTAAAGGATTTGTAGGCAAGAATGCTTACTAGAATGGATAAAGTATACTCATATGAAAACAACTAATTTAAATAGAATCGCGTCCTTTGGTTTGGCTTTTTTTGCGTTGTCAGCCGTACAAGCAAAACCGCAACCTAACCCAATTATGACTGAATCAGGAATTGCTATTGTACCGTTTTTAAACTTATCAATGGGTTATAACGACAACTTAGCAAAAGCGTCACAAGATCTCGAACATTCTCAATATTCAGTGTTTGAGCCAGGTGTAGGTTTTGCTATAGAGCCAGCTAATGGGCAGAAATATCGTCTAGGTTATCGGCTACAAAGAGGTGATTATTTCAGTTCTAGTAAAGATAATTATACGGATCATTTTTTCGATTTAGCAGGTGACTGGGAACTCAGCTCCAAACATCGCCTTGACTTGAGTTACAACTTAGCGTTGACCCATGAGCAACGGGGTGATAATGATACAACACTCAACTTATCGCACAATGAGTACAATACCAATAACATTAACCTTGGCTATGGCCTTGGTGGTGAAGATGCTAAAGGCCGACTAGAAACCAATATTGGATGGAGTAACTTTGATTACCAAAATAACAAAAATATAACTCAATACCAAAATTGGGATGAATTACGCTTTAATAGTGCGTTTTATTATAAAGCGTTGCCCAAAACGTTCTTGGTTTTTCAATTTGTCGTCAATGACCGACATTATGATGAGATAGCTCCAGGCTCAACTACCAAAGATAGTAAACACTATTTTACCTACGTAGGTACTTCGTGGGATGCGACAGGCAAATTGCAAGGTAGTGCAAAAGTTGGTGTACAGCATAAAGATTACGAGTCTTCTTCTAGAGAAGATTTCAACTCATTTTCATGGGATATCGATGTTACATATCTGATCCGAACCTATTCTGCTGTGCAACTAAAAACCAATCGTAAATCAACCGATACAAATGGTACCGGAGATTCAATTGACACGAAAACCTATGCTATTAACTGGTCGCATAACTGGAGTGATATTATTTCATCCAATCTTGACTATTCACTGTTAAACGAAACTTACACTCGTCCTGAACGTACAGACGATACGAATAAAGTGTCGTTATCGTTAAGCTACGATTTTCGTCGTTGGTTAACATTCAAGGTCGGCTATAGGTTTGAATCTAGAGATTCCAATATCAGCAATTTAAGCTACGATCAAAATATTTATTACTTTGCGATTGAAGGGGTTATGTAACTTACAATGAAGTACTTCTTAGTCATTATTTTAAGTTGCCTCTCTTGGTCAACATTGGCCAATCAGAGCTTCTATAAGCTAGGCGTCGGAGACCAAATTCGGATTCAAGTATATGACGAGCCTGAATTGTCACTTGAAACTCGGGTTAGTGACAGTGGCACGATTGACTACCCTTTTTTAGGACGTATAAAACTGAAAGGTAAAACGACAGAAGAGGTAAAAGCCGCAATTCACGATGGTTTACTAGATGGCTATTTAATTAATCCTAATGTTTTTGTGAGTGTGGTTATGTACCGCCCCTACTTTATTAATGGACAAGTCAAAACTTCAGGCAGTTATCCATATTATCCCGGATTAACAGTAAACAAAGCCATTACAATTGCGGGAGGCTTCACAGAGCGAGCGTCCAAAACTAAGATCTACATCTCTTCAAGTGATGAACCTAGTGCTCAACCTGTAAAGGTTAACTTACTTGATAAAATTCAACCAGGTGACATCATCACCGTCGAAGAAAGCTTTTTTTAGGTAACGTAGTTGTATGGAAAACTCTTTAATTAAACCTCGCTTGAATTCAGATGAAATCATTGATATTCGTCAGTATTTCAATATCCTTCTCAACTACAAATGGCGTATTTTACTTTTTTCTGCCATGGTTACAGCCATTGCAGTGTTGATTACTTTGTCTGTTCCTTCACAATATACAGCTCGTGCATCCTTGCTGATTGAATCAAAACAAGCAAAAGCCGTTTCGATTGAAGATGTCTATGGGATAGATACTAAAAGCCAAGAGTATTATCTCACTCAAATAGAGATTTTAAAATCAGACCGAGTTGCAGAGGAAGTCATCAAACGGCTTAACCTCATCAGTCACCCAGAATTTTCTCTCAACTCAGAAAGTGAGCAAAGCTCTAACGTTATGACAAATATTAAAGAGAGGTTTCCGATTTTAAAGTCCTTCAAACAAGGAACAACTGAAATATCATTGGAAGAAAGAAACTACCGAGAAAATCGATTAGTTCTTAAGGCATTCAAAAGTGGGCTGGAAATCAGTCCTATTCGGAAAACTCAATTAGTCAATATATTTTACACCAGTAAAGATCCTAAGTTATCAGCTCAAATTGCCAATGAAATTGGTAATGTCTTTATGGATAGTCATATTGAAGATAAACTTCAAGTGGAACTAAAAGCAAATAGTTGGCTCAATAATCGGATGGGTGATTTGCGAGAAAAACTAAAAGAGTCTGAAGTTCAGTTACAAACGTTTTTGAAATCTGAGGGGCTGGTCGATATCCAAGGCGTTGAAAGCTTAGCATCTCAAGAACTCGAAGAACTCACCTCTCAATTAAATAAAACGAGAGATAGACGTGTTGCAGCTGAAACACTCTATCTGGTGGCACAAACTTACAGCCGCCAAGACAGTGATCTTTCAGCACTTGCTTCTATACCTGAGATATCTAACCACCCGACGATTCGAGATGTTAAATTAGCAGAAGTACAAGCTGAGCGAAAAGTTTCAGAACTATCAAAACGCTATGGAGATAAACACCCAAAACTCAAAGCAGCACAAGCCGAACTAGCCTCTGTTAAACGTAATTTAAATTCCGAACTAAAACAGCTACTAAACGGGATCAACAATGAGTTACAGGCTGCTAAGCAAGCAGAGAGTTCTTTGCACCGGGAACTTGAGAAACGCAAATCAGAGTTTCAAAGCCTCTCCGTAAAAAATGCACGATATTCAGAGCTAAAGCGCGAAGTCCAAACAAACCGAGAGCTGTTTGATCTCTTTTTAAGTCGTCAAAAAGAGACCAGTGCATCGAGCGACTTTAATGCTACGATTGCTCGTTTTACCGATTTTGCCAATCCGCCCCTCGCCCCAAGTAAACCGAACCGTAAACTGATTGTATTATTAGCGTTCGTCGCTTCGTTTGGTTTGGCATGTGTTGTTGCTTTCATTGCTGATGCGGTAAACGATACATTCCTTGATGTAAAACAGGTCGAAAAACAGTTATCACTAAGCTTGCTCGGTATTATACCGGCAATTAAAACTCGAGGCCCCCTAACGCTAAAAACCTATTTTGATTCGAAACACCGAGAGCTCACAGAAGCGATTAGAACCGTTCGGACTGGTTATTTACTTGCCAACACCAACAAAGATCATCATGTGGTAATGGTTACTTCTTCACTACCTGAGGAAGGAAAAACAACCTCGAGTATCAATTTGGCTTTTTCACTGGCACAAATGGAAAAAACACTGCTGATTGACTGCGATTTGAGAAAACCGTCGGTTGCACACCGTTTTGGCATCTCTGGTTCACAGCCAGGAATGAGCAACTTGCTCATAGGTACGCATACCATAGAAGAGTGTCTCTATACCGATGAAGAATCAGGGCTTGATGTTTTGGCAGCAGGAGTCGTGACAGACAATCCTCTTGAACTTATCTCCTCGCCTAAGTTTGCCTCACTACTCGAAGAGCTAAAGACACGCTATAGCAGAATTGTGATTGATACACCTCCATGTTTAGCCGTTAGTGATGCATTTATGCTGTCGCAGTACGTGGACTCGACCATACTCGTGATCAATGCTCCACACACACGTACTAAAGTGGCTAGAGATGTGGTCGGACGCTTAACGCAGCAAGGAGCGAGAATTGATGGCGTCATATTGAACAAACTGAACACCAAAAAAGCCTCTAATTATAGCGGTTATCATCAATATCAATCCTATTACGGCCCAGAAAAATAACCATGAAGGTCGCGAATCACCCTTTTTTAGCCCATGCTTTGCGTTTGAGCATTGGGCTAACTGCACTCGTGACTCTCTATTTTGCATTTCATTTTTTGACGGCGTCCATTTACGCTCTAGCAACAGAAAGAAATATCGACTACTGGACAAAGCACAGTGATGGTGTAACTTTAGAGCAAGTGAATGAGACAAAACTCATGATACTAAAGGCCCTACAACACCACAGCGACCATCCTCATTACCACAATTTACTGGGTAAGGTGTATGAGTGGGAAGCCTATTTGGGCGATGATGTAGATAAAGAGAGCCGCTTGCTCAATGCAAAAAAGGCCTACTTGGAAAGTGCATTATTGAGACCCACTTGGTCAGACACATGGGCTGATTTATTGGTGATTGAAACTCAGTTGAAAGGGGAAAATATTGATCTCTATTTTGCACAAGCCGACAGATATGGGCCTTTTACACCCAAAGTGAACAACACACTTTCCCAGATTGGCCTTAACCATTGGTCTATTTTTTCAGCGCCGCAGCGAACTATCATTATTGATCACGCCGCAAGAGCATTAGCTCATCCTCAAAGCCGAGGAGAAGCCTACCAGTATCTAAAATCAAAAGGTCTCTTAAAATTTACCTGTGCAGCTATTATTTATAACCCTCAACGTTATACTGAGAAAAATAGTCTCTGCAAGAGAGCGCTAGAGTGATCTCGATGATAAAACATTATTCAATAAACCGGCCTATCGCCTTGTTCATGTTAGCCTTGCTTTTTCTTGGTACAGCTTCGCTATCACTGGCAAAAACACTGAATATTCATGCTGAGATACCGATATTTTTGGAAAAGTCACTCGGCGGTGATATTTATCTCCACTTTACACTTGCGCTATTCATTACCTTGGTTTTTATCCGAGTAATTTCCGCCACTCTTTCCCCTATACAGAGCATCTTTCTCGCCATAGTTATCGTCTCGACCTGTTGCGTAATTGATGAAAGTTTACAAATGTTATCGAGTTCACGATCATTCTCTTTGCTCGATTTAGGGGCAAGCTTACTTGGTATAACAATGGCCTCAATAATCTATTACGTTACTAGCAGACTTCAATCTTCAAACTTATGCTCCAAACTAAGACAACCTCGCGCATAAAAACGCCTTAAGAATGAGAATCGAACCCTTATTAACAGAAGTACGATATCACTGGATGTACTACTTCACTTATAATCATCGCAACAGTAAATCGTAGGCTTTTAGGACTTACCAATGAAAAAATCACTATGGATGTTTTGGATTGCTATTTCAGCTTTGCTGGCTAGTTCAAGGTTATATGCCGAAACAGAAATTACTTGTTCACTTTATAAAAACCATAAAGTGGCCACAGGCACAATAAGAGCCAGCCTAGAACAAGCAGACGATGCCATTATTTCTCTGCAAGCTTTGATGAAACTATGCCCAAGCATGGCACTAGAAATGGCGGACCTAGCGTCTACTCTGCATCCACAACTAGCACTCGATATCTTCAATACAGTATTTGACCATATATCGAGTGACCAAGTCGCAGCTTTGACTGCAATACTCGTTAAAAATGCACCTCAAGAGATGCGTTCTGAAGTCATTCAGCTTGCTGTAACTAAATCACCAGAGTCAGCTCAAGCTATCGTTGATGCTGTTATTGCAATGGATTTAATGGACTCAACTGATGTGATTGTTGCTGCAATCTCCGGTGGCGCTGACCCAGCGACCATTACTGAACCGACAGCGGCAGGTACTCCATCGGCTTTACCTGGTGGCTTACCTCCAGTCGCAACGGTGCCAGGTAACACCACAACACTTGGAACCGGCAATGGCAGTGGTGGTGGTACCGCTTCACCAAACTGATCGTTTAATTCGATGCTTTCATCCAGTTTAGGGCAGGTATATTCCTGCCCTTCTTAATTGATATTAATAGTATGCGTCTAATAGAAAAATCCATTTTCCCAATATTTCTCATTTTTATATTTTGGCTGCCCATACCTTTAGGTAGTAATCGCCCATTAGCATGGTCATTCAATGAAATCTGGATTGCATTGCTGCTTATTGCCTGTTTATTCAACTACTCTTTTGAGCACTGGAAAAACTGTCTGATAAAGGGAAAATTAGTCATCATTCCCATCGCACTTATCACTTGCTGGTCATTCATCCAAAGTATTCCACAACTTGGTATAACTCAGGATCCTAGTTTAGTCTTTGTCTCTGCAATCAAATCGCTCCACTATTTCCAGTTTTGTCTTATTGCTCTTGTCCTTATCAACACACCTAAAAAATTAAAACTTCTCGCAGTAGTCATGGTTAGCAGTGGAATTTGCCAAGGCTTTTACGCTGGCGTGATTTTGCTACTCAACCTAGATCATTCGATAGTTTTCAACCTACCACTAGGTAACAGAGCATCCGGAAGCTTTGTTTACCATAACCACTTAGCTAATTTTCTGATGCTGAATCTTTGCATTGGATTTGGTTTACTGATCGCGCAACTCGATAGCTCACATAAAAATGGATTGAGAAATATCATTAAACAATTTTTAGCGGTGCTACTAACCGATAAGGCTTTTGTTCGTTTAGGGCTCGTGATCATGGTGATCGCACTAGTCTTAACACGCTCAAGAATGGGAAATATGGCTTTCTTTATCGCCCTAACCGTAGGTTGTGTGCTGTTGCTATTGTTTTACAAACCGAAACCCAAAAGTGTTTATGTGCTTATAATCAGTTTATTCATCATTGATACGTTCATCGTGAGCCAATGGTTTGGATTGGAGAAAGTCAAACAACGTCTTATTGAAACTAGCTTGGAAAGTGAATCAAGAGATGATGTTGTCAGATATTCCCTAGTTGCAATACAAGAAAGGCCTCTGACTGGCTTTGGGGCTGGTACTTTCTACTCCACTTTTCCTTCCTACAATCAAGGAAAAGTAAAACTGTTTTACGATCATGCTCATAATGACTACATCCAATTCACATTAGAATCAGGCCTTGTCATGGTTTCGATATTAGGTGTAATGATCTTAGTCGCCGCCCAACGCGCATTTTATGCGTTTAAAAACCGCAGAAATAGATTGATGAAAGGGATCGGATTATCATCCATGATGGCTATTATTGGTATGTTGATACACATGAGTGTTGATTTCCCACTTCAAGCTCCCGCAACAACACTTTATTTCTTGCTGTGTTTATTGATGGGACACTGGTCAAATTCAATGCCGAGTCTGGTCACTCGTTCAAAATATTCCTGATATATAAAAACGAGGGCGTTCAGAATTCTGTGTCAGCTAATTTTGGCTAAATATCTAAGACGTCATCCAAGCGACCTTCAAAATGAATCGCCAGTTGAGACAATGTCATATTCCAATTCTGTATTGGCATTGTCCATTTCTTAGAAGCATTCAATATCCCAGCATACAGTAGCTTAAGCAAGCTATTTTCATTTGGGAACCCACCCTTAGTTTTGGTCAGTTTACGGAATTGGCGATGTACGGCTTCAATAGCATTTGTCGTGTAAATAGCCTTTCGGACGTATTCTGGATATTTAAAGTAAACCGATAAATTTGCCCATTTGTTCCGCCAGGAACGAATCACTATTGGGTATTGCTGTCCCCATTTGGCTTCCAAACGATCCAACTCCATCTCGGCCGCTTCTTTGCTGACAGCCCGATAGACTGGCTTCAAGTCGGCCATAAACGCCTTCTGATGCATTGCTGAACTTCTGTATCAGGATAGATGGTTGCTATCGCTTCTGGGAAGCCTGTTAGCCCATCTACGCAGGCGATCAAGATATCTTCAACGCCGCGGTTATACAGATCTGTTAGCACGGAGAGCCAGTAATTAGCGCCTTCCGACTCTGACAGATAAAGACCGAGCAGCTCCTTTTTCCCCTCAACATCTAAGCCCAATATTGTGTATATCGCTTTGCTAACGTAGCGTCCGTCTTCTTTGATTTTATAGTGGATGGCATCAAGCCAGACAAAGGGATAAAGTGCATCGAGCGGACGTTGCTGCCACTCCTTCAGCTCAGGTATCAAACGGTCGGTAACACCTGTGATGGTGGCCTCAGAGACATCAATGCCATACATATCTTCTACGTGACCACGGATATCACGGTAGCTCATACCGAGCGAGAACATGGATAGGATCTTACGGTCGATCTCATCGGTCAATTTAGTCTGGTTCTTCTTAACTAACTGGGGTTCAAATGTTCCAGAGCGGTCGCGTGGGGTATCCAGTTCAAACGTGCCGACAGAAGACTTAATCGTTTTCTTGCTTGAGCCGTTCTTACGGTTAGGTTGCTCATCACCTTCAAGGTGCTGTTCGAGTTCTGCTTTCAAAGCAGCTTCTGTGATTTGTTTAATGAGCGGAGTTAAGAAGCCATCTTTACCTGTCAGGTCTTGGCCTGACTGAAGGGCTTTAATAGCTTGTTCTAGATCGAAGTCTTTGTTCATGTGTCATTCCTGTTTTGTATATCATACTGAAATGACACAGATTTCTAAACACTACCATAAAAACGACTTTAAGTTGCAGGTAAACGAATGTATCCAACACCGCGCAGCTTTAAGTAGGAATGGTATACGTCCTGAGCAATTTGATTAATAAAAAAATCCCTCGATTATCTCGAGGGATTTTCAATTATTAAATTAAAACGATATCAATTAATCGAATACAAACTGTAAGCCTTCAACTAACCAACCACCAGTCCAAACATTAATCTGCTTGATGCGTTTACCTTGCGGCACAGTGTACGTTTCAACTTTTTTGTTGCTCGCATAGTGGCTTGAACCCAATAACACGCTAGAGCCATCCTTCATCGTGAACTTAATCGCCACTATGTGGTAACCACCCCAGTTATAAAGACCAGAGGTGACTTCCACGGACTGCAATTGATCAAGAGCAATCGGTGCTCTTAGCACACCACCGTTAGTACCTTGTACCGGGCCGCCCACCAAGTTGTTGGCCGTCGTGCCGATCGCATCGATCGCAAAACCAGAACGCAGATACATCTGGTTATCCGCCGTCACGACACGTTGCGATTGCTGAGTATTTGAGTAACCCAAAATTGGAGACTCCCCCCCCCCCGTTGCACGTAATGTACTCGAACGGTATGTATTATGGCTCAACCAACTCGGTGTCGCATTTGTAGGCACTACACCATCTTGAGTAACATTCGTCAGATGGAAAGCATGCTGGTTCCAGATGCGAGTTGCACTGGCCCAAGGTTTGGATGCATCAGCAGATTCATAAACAAACACACCATGATTAACGACATAGTTTTTATCAAAATCATTAGCAACAACAATCAGTTCTGCATTGTTGTCACCAGCAAGATCTACAACAATAGGATATTCCCATAAGGTCGCTGAAGAGTTTGCTATAATAGCTCTTTCATTCCCAGTTTGACCGTCTAAAATACGAACTCGCATTTGATCTTGAACGATAACTTCATCTACACCATCACCATCAAAATCGTAAGCAGAAACGCCAATCTTACCACTAGTGCGGTCATCATTTGGTACAGACCAAATTAATTCACCATTTTTGTTATACATATCAACCGCAGTATAGCCAGCATGTACGATACCTTTAACATCGTTGTTAGCCTGCTCTGATACTATCTCAAATTGCAAACCATCGATTAACCAACCTGCAGTCCATGCTTTGATATTACGGATTCTGCTGTTTTCTGGAATCTGTAAACGTTCAGTTTTTTTAGAAAAGGCATAATGTTTGGAACCCATGAAGACTGTAGAGCCATTTTTTAGATGGAATTCTAGAGCCAATACATGTTCTCCACCCCACCAATACTTACCCGACGTAATATCAATTGAAGCAACTTGATTTAATTGAAGTGGGGAATTAAAGCTACCACCATTACCGCCAGTAATAGCGTTACGTGATATCCCAATAGCATCGATAGCGGCCCCAGAACGAACAAATAATGGGTCAGAATTATTAACAGAAATCGTATATGCGGTGCTATGTCCTGTGTAACCAAACACATGAGACCACTTACTAGTTTCCGTTATTTTCTTACCTAAGAAGTTAGAGATCGCCTGAACACCACCACCAGGGTTAGACATACTATTAATTTCCCACTTCACCGAACCGTCATGCTCTAAAACTGCAAATCGGCTATTTTGCGCAGTTGCCACTGAAGCTGGAACTGACACTACAACTTCAGGAAATTCATCATCATCAAGATTGACAAGAGAAGAAAACCATGCAAAATCTTTCTTATCATATTGCCAGCTTAAAGAACCATCGGCTTTATAAAGGTCACCATTCATGAATATTTCTTGAACTTTATCTCCATCAAAATCACCACTGATAGAAGACGGTGTCCAAGAATGGGAAAATACTAAACCCGTATCGTAGTTATAAACCCCATCGGCAGAAAGTATCTCAACTGAGGAATCACCATCGAGATCAGTTAAAGTGATATTGCCTGATGCACCACCGCCCGTCTTTGTCTTCTCGATTTGTTTTTTGATATTACCTTCAATATCAAGCACGTTGATATATGCACTATTTAAACTTGTCGTAACGATTTCAACCAAACCATCACTATCGAGGTCAGCAACTGCAGGAGTATAGCGAGCATCCGCAATTATACCGCCATTTGAGTAGGACCAAAGTTCAGAACCATCAACGCCACTTAACGCTCTGACAATACCTCCCGCGTTATATTTGTTACTTTCAAATGTAACAACAATGATGTCAGCAACATCATTATTATCTATCTTACCATCATGATTATCATCATTGAGTTGTGCAACCACTGGTGTAGCCATAACCTGATTAAATTCAGGTTTGAACTGGCTACGTTCCCAAGACCATTTCAAGTTTGTTTCAATAACATCTATTGGTTTGGTATAAGGAACGACGCGCATCGAATGAGGATGCGAAAAATCAAGAATTTCACCATTATAGGCTTTAACCGCGTTGAGCAGAGAGCTTGCTGTGTCACCACCAAAAACTGCAAGGCGATTATAGGAAAGATTATCCCAATCACTGAGCATAACCCCTAAACCTTTCGGAGCTTCCACATCAACTTCATGCCCATAAATATAGGCAGGCAGAGAATAACCTGAGCGCTCTCCTTCTTTGAGACAAAAACGCTCCCCACTCTTACGACTAATAATACAGGCTTCTGGATACGTGTCTGAAGCAAGCACACGCATTGAACGAGGATGTGAAAAATCTAATATCTGCCCATTATAAGCTTTTACATTTTTAAGTTCATCATTACCGGTATAACCATCAAACATTGCTAGGCGGTTGTATGACAAATTATCCCAATCGCTAAGCATAACGGAGATGCCGCTAGGTGCCAGCACATCAACGGCATGATTATATATCCACTGCGGTAAGGAGTAGCCGGATCGCTCACCAGGCTTTAAACAGTATTTAGCACCAGTTTCACGACTAATAATACATCCTTCAGCCTCTGAATCGATTGATGCTGCTTGTACCACCGTACTTCCAAGCGAGATTAAGCCGAAAGCAATAGTGAAATATTTCAAATTCTTCATGAGGAATCGCCCCTCTCTGGTATGTTATTTTATCATAAGTAAATGAAAATATAGTGTTCTGAGATAGCCATCAGCAATATCTGAGCTATTTCTTATCCGCACAACTAAGAACAATCAGAATTATCAATAACAAGGCAAGTGATTTCAACTCAAAAGGCCTTGTACTTTGTCTTAAAGGTGAGATGTATTAAATGTGAGATATTTTTTTATTTCCACTTTAATTGTGGCAGCTTATCGAAAATATGATTTCCAAGTATATCTAAAGTTTCGACTTATGATTAGAAAATCTAGCTTTCACTAATAAATATAAGAATTTGCTATTAGTCACTAGGTAGCGTTTCCACATTCTTCTCGGCTCCTGAAAAACTCGATACAACCACTCTAATCCAGCTCGTTGCATCCAAGTGGGAGCACGTTTTACTTTACCCGCAACAACATCAAAAGTACCTCCAACACCCATGACGAAGTCGACACCCAAGTCGTCTTTCCACTTATTAATAAAATTTTCTTTTTTTGGTGAAGTAATTGCAACAAATAATAATCTAGCTCCAGACTCTTTAATTTTATCAACAATTATTTTCTCTTTCTCCCAAAAATAGCCATTATGAAAACCTGCTATTTTTAAATTAGGATAAGACGAATGGATATTCTTAACTGTCAAATTAACGACATCGTCTGTTGCACCGAGTAGGAATACCGGCAGGCCATTTTCAGAACTCATACTAAGTAACTCGAAGAATAAATCCACACCAGCCACTCTTTCTTTAATTCTATATCCTAAAAATCGAGCTCCAAAAACAACGCCCATTCCATCAATATTAATTAAATCACATTCCTTAACCGATTGTGCAAGTTGCTCATCATGCTGCATATTAATTATTTTAGCTACATTAACAACAACATGCTGTAAGAATACCTTATTTTCAATGTGCTCTTTAATAAATGCAACAGTCTCAGACATAGATGCAATATCCATTGGTGCACCTAAAAAATCAATCCTTTTCATATATTTCTCTTTAATTACTTGCTAATTTTAATCAATTAATAAATAGAGCTCTAAACTTAATATTATTTGATGATTGTATTTTAGGATGACGATACATACCAATTTTAAGATAATGCTGGTATTTATTATGCATATTCTTTCCTTTAAATAGGATAGGGTCACTCTCATCAACTGCAAACTTCAATTGTCCATCTTCATCATCAGACCATAAAAAATCAAATTCTAGTGTATACCACTGGTCATATTCTATGGGGAACCAATGCGCTGAATCACCATATCTTATTCCAATACCAAAATTTCTATTTATCTTCTCAGTATATAGATAAGTAATAGGACTTCGGCCAGGGAAGTCTTTCCATGTTTCACCTAATTTAGGATTGGGCTGATCATGCCATTGTGCCAATATATACCAACGATTATCATCATCACTAATAAAATTATTAGGTACTAGAATATCAAACCTATAAGAAACTCTTTGTTTAGTTTCAAATGGATAATTAACCGACAACTCACTTCTAACGCCAGAAAACATTTTTTTTTGCTTTGATTTTATAGAAAACTGGATAGAACTATCTTCAGCAAAAATAGTTTCTTCTGGAATTGCCTCCAAAAACATATACTCACGTAACTGTTCAGCGCCTAAAGATTTTGCAACTTGATCGGTATAAGCCTCTCGCCTATTTTCAGGCGTTGCATCGACAAAAGAGGATGAAATTAAAGAAAAAAAACAAAAACTAACGAATACTAGCCTGATCATAAATATCTTTCCACTTGGGAAGCACTTGTAATGAAGTAAAATTTTCAGTGTAAATATTTTTTGCAGTCTTAACGACGTCTTGCAATTCTTGTGGAGATGAAAGTATGAATTCTAGCTTACTCGCTAGCTCTGATACTTCGCCTGGTTCAACCAAATACCCAGAAATACTATCAACAATTAATTCTGGTATGGCGCCTACCGGGGTCGTAAGTACTGGTATTTCACATGCCATAGATTCGATAATCGTCATTGGCAAACCCTCATTAAAGGCTGGTAAAACCATTACAGAACAAGAGGCAAGCAATTTTTTCTTATCCTCATTACCGACCCATCCATGAAAAGTAATTCTTTCCTTTAAATCAAGTTCAGTAACCATATCTTCAACCCTTGCATCTTCTCCACTACCACAAAGGTGTAGATGAAAATCTAAGGGTAACATTGAGCAAGCTCTTAATAACTCATAGATTCCTTTTCTCTTAATAAATGCACCTAAGAATAATATCGTGTTTTTTTCTCGATTAATGTCATTCGGTGATATATCAACATAATTATGAATTACGATTGGTTTTACATTAGATATAGATAATATATATTCAGACCAACCTTCGGACAGAACAACAAAGTAGTCGCAACTATGTATCATCCATACAACTAATTTCTTTACTACATATCCTCTGCTAGAAAAATATTCTTTAAATTCAGAGCCATGAAGATGAATGATGGTTTTGTTTTTAAATAATTTAGCTATCAATAAAAAAGATAACTTCCTAAAAAAACTACCATTATAAGACATATGACAATGTAGTATTAAATTTTTTCTTTTGACGCTGAGATAAAGTAAATTCATTATCGCTGATACAAATAACATTAGATCATTTAATCTACTTTTTCCCATATGACTAATCAATCTGATATGTTCAAAATCATAAAACAAACCATTATCTATATAACCTTTAATTACTGAATCTATTCCTCCAGGAGCACCTGTTCCAATGGTTATTATTGGAATTTTCATCTATTAAACTCCCAAATGTTTTTTTGATAATGCCAAGAGCCTTTTAAAGAGATTATTTTTGATGGATTACCAACAACAACACCATTATCTGGAACACTTTTAGTCACTACAGCATTCGCGCCTATAATTGCATTATTACCAATAGTAATATCTCCAAGAATACACGCACCGCAACCTATATAAACATTATCTCCAATAACAGGGAAACACTTATTTTTACCTGCAATAGTAACACCATGGACGATTGTAACATTACTACCTATTCTCACCATTTGACCAAACGTAGTGCCAAAAACATGGTATATGCAAAAACCAGGACCTATATCAGCACGATAATTTATATCAGAGACATAAATTATCTTGTAAAATTTATACATAAATATTGGAAATAACCTAATTATGGGATACTTATTAAAATACTTAGCTAGTCTTAACCAAAAAACAAACTTAAAACCTTTATTAAATAAAAGAAATCTAATAAAGGTTAGAAAACTTACTCGTCCAGACTGGCGATATAAGTCAGATTTAACTAAGTATTTTAAGCTATTTATTTTTACAGACATATTCAATAGCCTTATAATATTTATCAACTATTTTAGTTTCAGAAAAATCTTTTGCACGATTAATAATTTCCTCTTTAGATACTAGAGGCTGATTAATTTCAGATATTATTGCTTTGGCAAGTTCCTCGTGATCGCCCACAGGTACCAATCTGCCAAGCTTTCCACCATTTAAGATTTCCCTCGGTCCAAAGTTACAATCAGTAGAAACTATAGGAAGCCCGAAAGACATGCTTTCAATAATGACATTACCAAATCCTTCCCATGCGGAGGACATCACTAAAATATCTGAAGTTTTGTAAAAATTAGATACATCAGAGTGATAACCTTCGAATTTAACAATTTTCTCCATTCTTAAATCTTGTAATAAAACAACCAAACGCCTATATTCTTCTTGGCAAAAAATACCGCCTACTATTTTTAATTCTATATCATATGATGATGACACTATTTTTACAGCACGCAATAATGTTTTAAAGTCTTTAGGTACACTAACCCTTCCAACAGCAAGTAATGTTATAGGCTTAACGCGATTTTCTGCATCATATTTTCCATATGAGAATTCAGAGTATCTTAATGGATTGTAAATCGTTATCACTCTTTCATCAGATCCTATTAAGTTAGAAACCTGCTCCGTAAGCCCATTAGAAACACATACAACGAGAGAGGATAACTTATATAGTTTAGATACATAAAACTCTAATAATTTTTTTTTTGCCCACGATTTATCTGACCAATGTTCAAAAAGAGATGCATGTTCACTTACTATAACAGGTACCTTGTGACAAGATAACATATTAGATAAAATACATGCAGCATTAGTATCCGTATAAGCAGATATAATCACATCAGGTTTGATTGTATTAATTACCTTTATTAAGGGTAAAATAGACAACATATTCCTTCTAACATTTAAGTTTATTAATTTACATCCAAACCTTTCAGGCTCATTTGTATTTTTTCCCAATAAATTATCTACAACAAAATGAATGTCACATCGATAATTTGTCATTAAGGATTTAGCCAATGAAATAAAAACCTGTTCCGCCCCTCCAAAACCCATTTTAGAGATCCTAAACATTATTTTCATTTTTTACTCCTTTTAACCATCTTAAATACTCATACACTCTGGGGGATAATAATATTATTTTCTTTCTATATGATATATTTCTTTTAGATAAGCATTTAAAAAACAAACATTTAAACTTTAATCTAACCATTATGGGTAATTTTTTCCCCATGGAGCATCGGTAAAGAAGATATGATAAGTTTATTAGCATATAATCAATATTTTTATTATCTATATCTTTTATACTATAATAGAAATTTAATAAATTATCATAATAATCTTCTTTTATGTTTAACGTTGCTCCTTGTGGGTTAGTTCTATAACCATATAATGACTTTCTAATTGAATATATTTTTCTATTATTGAGATATACTTTATAAATTGCCATCATATCTTCACAAAAACGGACACCAGGAGGGAAAAAGTGCTCCTTATCTAAAAGAAGGTTAGACTTAAAAACACGACACCATGGATACCACATTGATTTTGAGTATATATATGAAGAAATATCATCAGAACTATTCATTCCAATTTTATTATGCACAAAAATATCTTCCCCATTGTCTAGATCAATAGATGAAGAGAATTTTCGGAAGCCAAATTCTATAATATCAGGTTCATGTGTATCTATACTTACCATTATATTCTCAACATAACCATCTAATAACAGGTCATCTGAATCAAAGAAAGTAACATACTTTCCCTTACTTAAAGTAATACCTTTATTTCTTGCAACACTAACACCACTATTATCTTGTTTATATAACTTTATGAGTCCAATCGATATTTCATTCCTGAAATTTTCTAATATTAATCTGTAACTATTATCTGTAGAACCGTCATCAATAACGATCAGCTCAACATCAGGAGATCCCTGCTTGGTGTATGAATTTATAGATTCTACAATATAATTTTCAGAATTATATACAGGAAGAATTATTGATAGTTTCATAATGTCATCTACAACTCAAAGTATAGTTTATACGCTTTATATTTTCACGCGGATTTATGAAGAACAAAACAACTGAAGATAATCCCATATAGAATATAAATCTTGTTTCTCTAAAAAATAAATAAATCAAGAAATCAGCAATAAAATAGGAAGTCAAAGATATATAAGCAGCTGCAAATAATCCATATTTAGGTATTAATAAATAATTAAGAGACAAGCTAATTATAGCAACAATTAAAGACTTAATAAATTCATATTTAGCTAATCCATACAATATAAGAAGCCTAGAGTATAATGCAGCTGGTAGTATAAAAACCCATTTCCATGCAAGTATTTCTAATACATGATCAGCACCATGAAACTTATCTCCATATAAAAAATAAATAATTACCTCTGAAAATAAAAATATGATAGCCGACATAAATACAGAAATAGTAAAAAGCATAGAGAACATGCCCTCAATAAACTTCTTTTCATCTGGTGACGATAGATTGATCCGATTGGATAATGCCAGATAAAACGTCATCGTAATGATATTACCTAAGAATACGAACTGAGTAATTAATCTAGATGCAGCGCTATATATTCCTACGTCCTTTTCCGACATAATAATAGATATTAATAAAATGTCGGCTTGCATGAATAAAGGGAATAATATTGATGATGCTATCAATGGCATTGCTTCGACTAAAGTTTTTTTCGCTATTCCACTATTGAAAAATTTAAAATTATCTAATTCCCATAAATTTATTTTGGTAAAACTAAACAATAGTAATATAAATTGGATAAAGGCTTGTAATGGAATAAAAGCAATAACCCAATGATAATCAAATTCACTGAACACCGAAAACATCATATATAGAATAGCTATAACTCTTGAAACCAATGCAGATGAAGCAATTACTTCTGGTTTATTAATCGACTGGAAATATAATTTTAGCATTGTTGCTCTAGAAAAATAGACTGAAAGCAAAACTAAAAAAGTTATAATGATAATATCATTTTCTATCTTACCATTATAGATATAACAGAGTATAGAATATACAGCAAACATATGTATAAGAAAGCCGATGAATTGCATTGTCAGAACTGTAGATATATAGGTAATGTTTTTCCTGTCATTTGTTAAGTCACGGATAATGATATGATCTAAACCGAGTACAACTAAAAATAATGTGACGGATGATATTGCTTGTATCATACTCAATTTACCTAGGTTCTCCGGACCAAAAATCCTAGCTACTATAACAACACTGACTAAACCAAAAATAATTGTGGTTATATTTTCTACAGAATACCAAGCTGCCTTTTTTAAGTTATATATTTTAGACATTTACTCACCAAGTCTTGTCTTAGATATTGCCAAATTTGTTATTAAAATAAACAAGAACCATAGAATATTAATAGATAAAAGAAAAGTTGTTTCACTCACATTATGCAACAGAATAAAAGTTAATGTTGTAATCATGAAAAATTTAGAATTAACATTCTTTAACATTAAAACTCTTAAAAAAGAATTTGTTGTATAAAATAAAAATAGGAATAATCCAATAATTCCTATGGATATTATCAAATCTATATATCCACCATCCGATGCAGCCAAAGCCTCAACCCAAAGCGGGTTGTGCAAATAAAGATCTGTATCATATATTTCAGACCAATCACCCTTCCCCCAAACTGAATTAAACCCAAAGCCACTAATCAACTTATCTTCAGCATGAAGCAACATTGTTAGCCACAGTTTTCCTCTACCCGTCAAAAAATCATCATCAATATGATAATAAATATAATCCATAATATTAAACCTGTAATAAACCACAATGGAAAATAGTATTATTAGTAATATCATCCATGATAATGATGCCGAAAAAAAACTGTGACTGCTAATTTTAGATTTAGAAATTAAAAAACCAGAAATCAACGAAATAAAAAACAGTATTATCGAGGTTTTTGATAAGGAAAGCATCAATAGTAAAACAGAAATGATGAGAAAAAAAAGTATTGCTTTTCTTTTTTTCCAATCTTCATTAAATAATATAAACATTGAACATAGCGCCATGGCAAGACCAAAATTATTTTTATGATTATATATTCCTCGCATACCATTTGGACTAATAGCATCATTAAAAAAAACAATTATATAAGCAAAGTTAATCGTAACGACCGTTATCGCTGAATAAAATAAAAACCGAAGCACTTTATCCATAGTGAATAGATTAGATATAAGTAAGCAAGTAAGAAACATCAGCGTCTGTATTAATGTCTCTTCTATACTAGCAAAAGGCCATTGTGACCATGTTGCACTTAATGCACACCATAGCAATACAGATATTAAGGCAAAATTCGATATAAGACCTGAGATGATATAAGGAAGCTCTTTGATATTAGCAATAAGATATATGCAAAAAACAAGAAAAAGAACTTTTCTATCAAATAAGTTATGGCCTAACAACATCAATGTAAAAGTAAAATAAAGCACAATTGACATTAAATCAAGTCTATTAAAAATTCTATATATCACACATACTCTCATTGCTTATCATAATAACAAAATATAAACACTAATTAATCTATATTTATGCAACCACACCACGAGTATCAATCACGACTTTCTTGGCAAACGCCGTTTTATCTGCTTCTTTAAAATCTCGGTGATCAACCAGCACCACAACGATATTGGCTAACTCTAAAGCACGCTCTAGCGAGACTAGCTCAATATCATGTTCTGTTAACTTACCCGGTAATTGGTGGATATTTGGCTCTACCGCTAGAATTTGTCCAATATTGTCTTGTGCTAAATGCAAAGTGATGTCTAAAGCTGGGCTTTCACGTAAATCATCAATATCAGCTTTAAAGGCCAAACCTAAGCAAGCAATAACTGGTTTTTTGAACTGATCTGCCGCTTGTTTTACCTGATCAACGACCCAGTGTGGTTTACCATCATTAACATGACGAGCAGCAGCAATCAGTTTTGCTTCTTCTGGGCAGCTGTTAACAATAAACCAAGGGTCAACTGCAATACAGTGCCCGCCAACACCTGGTCCTGGGTTTAATATGTTGACCCGAGGGTGGCGGTTGGCCAATTTAATTAATTCCCAAACATTGATTTTTAATTTCTCACAAATAAGGGAAAGTTCGTTCGCGAATGCAATATTGACGTCGCGAAAGGAGTTTTCTGTTAATTTCGCCATCTCCGCCGTACGAGAGTTGCTGATGATGCATTCGCCTTTAACAAAGGTTTTATACAGAGCCATCGCTTTCTCGCTACAAGATTTACTCATACCACCAATCACTCGGTCATTACTGACTAATTCTTGTAGTACATAACCCGGTAAAACTCGCTCTGGGCAATGCGCTACTTTAATGTCAGCCGTATCACCTTTATGCTGTGGGAAAGTTAAATCAGGACGAGCCTCTGCTAGCCATGCGGAAAGCTTTTCTGTCGCACCGACTGGGGAAGTACTTTCCAATACCACCAAGTTGCCTTTTTCCAGAACTGGCGCAATCGCTTTGGCTGCGGCTTCTATATAGCTAAGATCAGGCTCGTGATTATCACCTTTAAATGGTGTGGGTACCGCCACTAAGAAAGCATCAGCTGGTTCAGCTGTCACAGTTGCTTTTAGTTTGCCAGTCATCACTGCACTTCGAACTACGATATCTAAATCCGGTTCGACAATGTGAATTTCACCTTTATTGATTGTATCGACAGCGTGTTGATTGACATCTACGCCAATCACTTCAATACCACGCGAGGCTATAACGGCAGCCGTTGGCAGGCCGATATACCCTAAACCAATCACAGAAACTTTATTAAACATCTTATTTTCCTTAAATCTTATCTTGCTAGAATGTCGGCGATACGTTGACAGGCTTTGCCATCACCGTATGGATTGTGTGCTTGACTCATGAGTTGGTAAGCGCGCTCATCACTAAGCAACCGGTCTAACTCTTCACAAATCAGTTGTGTGTTAGTCCCAACCAGCTTGACCGTACCCGCGCTTACCGCTTCAGGTCGTTCGGTGGTGTCTCTCATCACTAATACAGGCTTCCCTAGCGATGGTGCCTCTTCTTGAATACCACCGGAATCGGTTAAGATGATGTGTGCTCTGTCCATCAAATAGACAAAGGGCAAATACTGTTGTGGATCCACTAAGAAAATGTTTTCAATGCCTTTTAAAAGACGATTGACGGGCTCTTGAACATTCGGATTAAGATGTACCGGATAAAGAATTTGACAGTCAGGGTGACGCTTTGCTGTGATGGATAAGGCTTCACAAATACGCTCAAATCCATCACCAAAACTTTCACGGCGATGGCCTGTAACAAGAATGAGTTTTTTATTGTTATCAAGCATCGGAAACTGGTGTGCCAGCGTAGCATTGAGATCTTGCTCGTTGTGAATCTTGTTACGGATCATAAACAAGGCGTCAATGACGGTATTCCCAGTAATATGGATGTTCTCGAGGCAATAATTTTCATCCAATAAATTTTGTTGAGATGTTGCCGTTGGTGCGAAATGGTAGTGAGTCAATGCACCCGTAAGCTTGCGGTTCGCTTCTTCAGGCCAAGGGGAATAAATATTGCCGGTGCGTAATCCAGCCTCAACGTGGCCGACTGCAATTTGCTGATAATAACAAGCAAGTGAAGTCGCAAACGTTGTAGCGGTATCGCCATGAACTAAGACAATGTTTGGTTGAAAGTCTTTTAGAACCGTTTCCATACCGTTCAAGATTTTAGTCGTTACTGTCGTCAGTGTTTGCCCTGGTTCCATGATATTAAGATCAAAATCAGGCACCACTTCAAACAACTCTAAAACCTGGTCAAGCATTTCCCTGTGCTGGCCAGTGACGCATACTTTTGTGTCGAAGCGGTTATCTTGTTTAAGCTGATGAACTAGAGGCGCCATTTTAATTGCTTCAGGTCGTGTACCAAACGCAATGAGTATTTTTTTCACTTTATTTATTTCCTTGGGCTAAACTAAACGACTGTTAAGAACAAACTGTTCAACGCTATTTCTTCAAAAAGTAGATAAAAATGGTGAATAGCAACGGTTAAATACGCTACCGCCACTAGATGTCGCCTCTAGAATGCGCATTTTCTTCACATTTTTTGCTTTATGTATATAAGAGAAAACTTATTAACCACCCACATTTAATCACCTACCTACAAACTATGAGTAGAAATTAATTGCCAAACTGTTGCTTTGTTTTTTGGGGTGGGTAATCAAAAAGTCATATAAAACTTTCTATGTGTTACACACAAAGTTTCATTGCACTTTCCTTTAATTGATATTGTTTAGATATATGTTCGATGATCCCTTGGGCCCCGCTCTCTATCAGTTCCAAAACCCGTTCAAACATATGAATATTTCCTTTGTAAGGATCAGGGATTTCCGTGACACCGATGTGACTATGCGATAGAAACAGTGAAAGTTTCTCTTTATGTCTAGCAGGACAAATGTCAATCAGATCCGCTAAGTTAGCTTTATCTAAGGCAAAAATAAGATCAAATTTTTCGAAATCCTCAGAACAAACCTGCCTTGCTCTTAAATTTGACATTGAATAGCCACGCTGCTCAGCGACAGATATTGCTTTGGGATCTGGTTTTCGGCCCACTTGATAATTCACAGTACCAGCGCTTTCAACAAATAAATTAATTCCATGTTGTTGCGCTTTTTGGCTCAAAACAGCTTCAGAAAGCGGTGAACGGCATATATTTCCCATGCATACGATGAGGATAGAGAGTTTTTTATTTTCCATGGCCATTACTGATGCATTCACTTCATTTTGTCTCTGTATTAAAGAGGTGGATAGAGTATCGCAAGGCGCATTGCAATGGGTGTCTCAAAATTGAGTCTATCTATAATTAATACCTAAGATTTAAATAGGAAAAATGAACTGGCTATTTTGATGGATTATCGAAAATGGCATTAACCATTTGATATCTCGCTTGTATATTCAAATAACTTGATGTGATAAGCCGGCCGCATGTGATTTCATCTAATGGGCATAGATAACGGTGAATGGAATAGGTGTGAACGATGAACAAAGAAGAGCCTGCAGGGCGCAGGCTCTTGATACGTTAATCAGTGAACACTTCTGGTTTTAACATCATGCAGCAGTTCTTGATTAAGTTCAGCTTCAACATGACCTGGAGAGCGTGTTGATGCCGAGACCAAACGATACATAGCAGGGATAACAAACAGAGTGACTAAAGTGGCAAAACCCATACCGAAGAAAATCACTGTACCCACCGCAACTCGGCTTTCATAGCCTGCTCCTGTCGAGATAATTAATGGGATGGAACCTGCTAAAGTAGTAAAGGCGGTCATCATGATTGGCCGTAAGCGCCTTGCTGAAGCATCAATAATTGCTTTTTCAAACTCAACCCCTCGGTCACGCAGCTGGTTGGCAAATTCAACGATCAAAATGCCATTTTTGGTCACCATACCGATCAGCATAATCATCCCAATTTGGCTATAGATGTTGATACCTTGTCCCATAATTGATAGACCAAGAAAGCCGCCAAACACACCCATCGGCACCGTCAACATCACCACTAACGGGTTGATAAAACTTTCAAATTGGGCGGCTAGTACCAAATAAGCGACAAGCAGCGCTAACGCAAATACAATGGCTACGCTCGATTGGTTTTCTTTAAAATCTTTTGACTCACCTGAGTAACTAATGGAAATATCACTAGGTAGCGTTTCAATGGCTTTCTGATCTAGAAAATCAAGCGCTTCGCCCAACGTGTAACCAGCCGATAAATTTGCAGTAACCGTGATCGCCTTTTGCTTATTGTAATGAGACAAGCGGATTGATGATGCCACTTCTTCCACTTTCGCAAGTGCATCCAGTGTAACAAGCTCACCGGATGCGGTTCTCATGTAGATCTGGCTTAAATCGGAGGCGTTATTGAAGCTATTTTCGTCCCCACGGAGATAAACATCATACTCTTCGCCACGCTCAACAAAGCTGGTTTCACTCTTCCCGCCGAGCATCACTTCTAACGTATCTGAAATATCCGCGACACTGATCCCCAATTCCGCGGCACGCTGCCTATCAATCGTCACCACCAGTTCAGGTGTCTTTTCGGAATAATTGGTGTCAGCACCTTCCATAAAGGGGGAACTTTCAGCTTCCGTTTTTAACAATTCAGCCCATTTTTTTAGTTCAGGATAGTCTGACCCACCCAACACAAACTGAACAGGCTCGTTAGAGCCACCACGAAAGCCGGGCATAAAGGGCATAACTCGTACATCGGGAATTCCCGTTAGCGCTTTTTTTACCTGCCCTAATGCTTGTTGAGCGGTGATGCTTCGTTCGTTCCAGTCATCCAAAATCATGATAACAAAACCCGTCTGATCACCCGCTTGCCCACCGAACGCGGGCGATTGAATACTAAACGACTTGAGAAAACCTTTGCCAACCAAGGGCATTAACCGCTGCTCAACAAGATCCATATTGGCCGACATCCGGTTATAACTGGTCGCATCCGCTCCGCGCACAAAGGCAAAAATAACGCCGCGATCTTCTGAAGGCGTGAGCTGAGAAGGCACTTTCTGCATCAGAAAATAACTGCCACCAACGCATGTAAGGATGACGAGCGGTGCAGCCCATTTCCAACTGATAGCAAAACGTAAAGAGGATTTGTAACTCGCTTCTAAACGGCCAAAAACACGATCAACAAAGCGATTAAAACGGTTTGGTTTGACATTGACCTTTAAAATCTTACTACCGAGAACGGGCGTTAAAGTTAACGCTATTAGCGATGAAAAGAGAACCGACATGGCCAAAAGTACAGAGAACTCGGTGAACAACAGGCCGACCATACCGTCCATAAAAGAGATCGGTAAAAAGACCATCACTAATACCAATGTGGTGGCAATCACGGCAAAGCCGACTTCGCGCGTCCCTTTATAAGCCGCCAGCAGTGGCTTCTCTCCCTGTTCTATGTGATGAAATATATTTTCCACCACCACAATCGCATCATCAACAACCAAACCGATGGAAAGAATCAGCGCCATCAAGGTGATAAGGTTAATGGAGAATCCGAAATAGTAAGCGGCAATAAAAGAAGAGATCAATGATACTGGCACAGTAACGGCTGGGATTAGCGTTGCCCGAACTTGGCCGATAAAAATGTACAGTACCAAAATCACTAAACCACCCGTGATAAACAGTGTGCTATACACTTCCGAAATTGAGCGATCAATAAAGACGGTCGAGTCGTAGTCAATGGCCAAGCGCGTTCCTTTGGGTAGAAACTGCTGAATATTATCGACTTCTTGATGGACACGCTGCGCCACATCCAAGGGGTTAGCATCTGACTGTGGCACAATGCCCATGCTCACATTAACCACACCGTCGCTTTTGAAGGTTGAGTTTTCGTTCTCAGCGCCGATGAAGACATCCGCGACATCTTTTAAGTAAATCGGCGAATTGTCACTTGCGCGCTTAACCACCAAATAGTCAAAATCTTGAGCCGTTTTGTACGCTCGGTCGGTACGCACCGACATTACTGTCGAATCGTTACGCACTTCCCCGCCCGGGCTTTCAATATTTTCACTGCGCAATGCACTTGATATATCAGAAGTCGTGACACCACGCCCAGCCATCAGATTCGGCTTGAGCTTGACATACATCACCTTATAAAGACCACCAGACACATCCACAGAACTGACGCCAGAGATTAAACTAAAGCGGTCAATCAAAGCTCGTTCGATATAATCGGTCAGTTGGGTTCGATCCATCTCTGAAGAACTGAGATTAATGTACAAAGAAGCTTCACCAGAGCCATTATTTTTGAATACGGTTGGATCATCTGCTTCATCGGGTAATGAGCGCTGCGCTCTCGCAACGGCGTCGCGGATATCGCTCACACCAGTATTGAGATCGTAACCCAGTTCAAATGTAACAGTAATCCGTGACATGCCATTACGCGTGGTGGATTCAATTTCATCAATCCCGCTAATGCCTGCCAGTTGATCTTCCAATACAGAAGTGATTTGGCTTTCAATGATGGTAGCTGAAGCCCCTGCATAGCGAGTACTGATTGAAACCACCGGGCTTTCAATATCGGGCATTTCCCGGACCGAAAGCTTAGAAAATGACACTAGACCAAAAACGCACAACAGTAAGCTTAATACCACCGCCGCCACAGGGCGCTTCACTGAAACATCGGATAACCACATTATTTGTCATCCTTTTGTATCGGCGAGCCATCCACATTGACTTCAGTAACGACAATGCCGTTTCTCATATTCACGATGCCTTGCACCACAATCTTATCGCCAATGGCTAAACCTTTATCAATCACCACTTGATTGTCGATCCGCGCGCCAAGCCAAACTTCCGTGCGTATTACTTTATTATTGCTATCAATCACATAGACATAGCGTTTAGTGCCTGAATATTCGAGTGCTTGAACGGGGATAATGGGCGCTTCAATCGCTGGGAAATTCAACTTAGTAGAAAGCAACATCCCGGGTTTTAGCTTGCCATCTTGGTTATCGAAATGAATACGGACACGCAAATTCAAGGTTTCACGGTTAATGCGAGAATCAATACCCACAACTTTGCCGGTAAACTCGTTTTTTGCCCAAGCATTACTCTTCGCCGTCACCGTCATACCTTTACTGATTAACGAAAGGTAACGCTCTGGCACTTGGATATCGAGTTGCATCACCGATAGGTCATCTAAAGTCAGCAATTCCGTCCCTGCACTGACCATTTTGCCCAAACTAAAATCAATAAAACCAACGGTGCCATTAAATGGCGCGCTAATGCGCAGATCGTTTAAATTTGCGTTTGCTGCATCTAAACGTGCTTGAGCAATATCAACACTCGCTTTTTGCGCATCGATTTCCGTTTGGGTAATGGCGTTCCGTTTGACCAAACGTTCAAACTCTTTCAACTTACGCTGTTCATCGTTCAAATAGGCTTGAGCCTCTGAAAGTGCGGCTTTGGCTTTATCATCATTAAGCTGAATTAAGAGCTGACCTTTCTTGACCTCTTGATTGGCTTTAATCGCAATATGGCTGACCTTTCCCGAAACTTCAGATGAGATCTCCACTGCTCGTTCAGCTTCTAATTTACCAATCAGTGAAAGAGACTGAGACACTTGATGAGTTGCCACACGCTCTGCGACCACCGCAACGGCTTGTGGTGCTTGCGCAGCGAACGCACTTAACGGTGTGGTAAGCAAGGTAACCAACATTAACGAAAGAATAGACGTGTTTTTCATAGTTTTTATTCAACAATAAATAGACTGATTGAATTGTAACTGCTTATACGACGCTCGAACGTCAAGGAGTGTAAATCTTATTAAATATCTGTAACGTGCGTCATAACTTAGCCTCCTCCAGCTGTTTTTTAGGCGTCACACACAGGCTATACCCAAACAACTTGAAGTTGCAGGTAGGCGGCAAGTAAGTTCATCCCCATGAGCATAGATAAACTATGTGATTGAGGTGAGCGAACGTAGCCAACACCGCTGCAGCTTCAAGTGGGAAGGGTATAAATAGAGCAAAACTATCCATTCCTCACCCCTTTGCCCAAAAAGGCAGCATTCAATTCAAAATCATAAGAAAAAGGCTTTACAGAGAGAGCGAGTTTGCTATCATGCGCTCCGCACTTGAGCAATGCGTTGGGAAAACGTTGTTTAAGCATACTGTGAGCCAATAGTGTCCTTATAAGCACTATAAATCACATTGTATGAAAACCCTCTGGAGGGGTTCCCGAGTGGCCAAAGGGAGCAGACTGTAAATCTGCTGGCTCCGCCTTCGATGGTTCGAATCCGTCCCCCTCCACCATATTCTCTCGCAAGAGAAACCTTGATTGATACGTTGGGAAAACATCATTCAAGCCTATTTTTAGAATAGGAAAACACCCGGAGGGGTTCCCGAGTGGCCAAAGGGAGCAGACTGTAAATCTGCCGGCTCCGCCTTCGATGGTTCGAATCCGTCCCCCTCCACCATATTCTCTCGTAAGAGAAACCTTGACTGATACGTTGGGAAAACATCATTCAAGCCTATTTTTAGAATAGGGAAATACCCGGAGGGGTTCCCGAGTGGCCAAAGGGAGCAGACTGTAAATCTGCCGGCTCCGCCTTCGATGGTTCGAATCCGTCCCCCTCCACCATATTCTCTCGTAAGAGAAACCTTGATTGATACGTTGGGAAAACATCATTCAAGCCTATTTTTAGAATAGGAAAACACCCGGAGGGGTTCCCGAGTGGCCAAAGGGAGCAGACTGTAAATCTGCCGGCTCCGCCTTCGATGGTTCGAATCCGTCCCCCTCCACCATATTTTCTCGATTGAGAACGATAAAAAGCCAGCTTTCGAGCTGGCTTTTTCGTTTCTTTACATCATAGCTCTATAAACTGACGTCACTAAGTAGTCTAGTTAACCCTCAATATACTGAAGTAGAGCGGTAACACAGCTTTGTGCATCACTGCAATTGATACTCTCTGGCAGTTCAGTCTGCAATAAAAACCCTTGTTCCAAAGAGTGGCAAGATGAACTTTCACTTAAACAAATCGGAACTCCTTGAGCAGAAAGGGCATTTAATAACAACAAAGCCGTTTGTATATTTCCCCCAGCATTGGCGGCAAAATTCAGCTCAAACTCAGCAGCGCTATTGAGTGAGGCCAGCGCATGCTCTAATTGAGTGTCCACTTCGGTTAAAGAAACCGAATCTAAATCACTAAAGATCAGCATGCCTTGGTTCCTATCAGCATACTGCCAAGCAACGACATCAACCTGCTGCATATAGGCTCGCTGCATGCTTTGCGCGGCCGCCTGAATGATCACCTGCATTTGGTCACTGTTGCTTCTTCCACCACTGTCTTTGACTGATAATTCAAAAATATACGTGCCAGCAATCGTAGGATAAAACGCCGTTGCTTTCAGAGAATCTGCATTGATCAAAGTAAGCGATTGAGGCCCAGAAACTTGACGCCAAGACTTCGTTTTAATTTCATATATTGATAACTCAGATTTCGCCGTTCCGCTCAACGTAATACTATTTACTGGCAGTATTAACATCTGATCAGCACCAGCATTAACCGTAGGCTTAGTCAGCTTATCCGCATCTTTCAAATCATCGGCTTTACATCCCACGATAAGTGCGAGCACACTCAGGATCACGAACAACTGGTTTAACTTAAACATAATATTTTCCTGTGATTAAGCATTAGAAGAGGTAACTGGTACTGATGGAAAGAAAGGCGACTTCACTACCGTCCAAATACATTGCAGCATCTTGTTGCGCGTAATCCATCATCACATTCGATTGCGCATTGGTTTGGCTGAGCTGGTCATTTAAGCGAACCCCATCGCTGAAGGCTGAGATCCATTCCATCGGTTTAGTGGCACTGGTGGATGAGAAAAATACGCCGCTTAAAAACAGCGCTAATAGTTTGGTATTCATGCTTACTCCTTGTGAGCGGTCTGATTCACCGACCCATTCAAGGTAGCATTCCCAATACAAATAAATCGTCAGCAGTTTATTGACCATTTGTATCCAGTTTGGTCACATTAGGTAAAGAAATCTGTTTCGGCCATTGCAGTTCAAAACATGCGCCCCCTAATGCTGAACCATTTACTTTTACTCTAACCTTGCCTTGATGCCAACGAGTGATCTGTTTGACAATCGCCAGCCCAAGACCATGGCCTTTTTCACTATTACGCTCTTGATTATTCACTTGAGTAAAGGGCTCAAAAATACGTTCAATATCATCTGGCGCAATACCGGGGCCATCGTCTTCGACCACCAAAAAAAGTTGCCCATCAGATTCGTTCAACGAGAGATGGATCTCTTGCTGCGCAAATCGCGCGGCATTACTCAGCAAGTTTTTAACGGCCCGCAATAAAGCTCGATTATCGACAAATATCGTTTGCTGTCGCAACGAATCCAACACGCTGACACGCAATGTGAGTTGCGGGTTTTCAAGCTGGAAATGCTCCGCTTCTGCAACCAAATTGTCGGCAAAGTGGCAATAAGAAAAATGGCGAATATCCGTGATGCGGTTATAGCGCGACAAAACAAGTGTCTGGTTAATCAAATGATCGAGATCTTCAATACTGGAGTGAATCACTTGGCGGTATTTTTCTTTCTGGCTTAAGGCAATGTCTTCATCCTCAAGCATTTCAAATGCAAAGCGTAAACGGTAGAGCGGTGTTCGTAAATCATGCGCCACGGCGTTGGTTAAGGTTCTTTGGCTGGCAATCAGCTTTTCGATGTTATTTGCCATGTTATTAAAAGAATGACTGAGCTGAGAGACCACGGACAGCCGAGATGTCGTCGCTCTACGAGATAATACTCCTTGGCCAAATTCATTCGCCGTTTTTACCAGACGTTTCAGATCTCGCCATAAAGGATAAATCCACATAACTAAGGCCACAGAAATGGCTAAAAAAAAGAAACCGCCGATAGCCGTAGTGAGCTTTAATTGGGTTTGGTAGGAAATATTGTCCTCGACGCGTAACCACGTATTCTCATCCACCGCAGCCAATAAGATCATGCTGCCTTGTTGATTGATATAACTGGTCATCTGCTCTTCATCAGCCAACAATTTACTTCGCTCGATGGATGACAAATCTTGCTCTTGCAATAGACTCAACTCTAAAGGTATTCGGCTATTTTGCTCAGCAATACTAGTTTGCCATTGAGTACGGGGTTGGCTACGGAGATCTTCTACCGCGAGGTATAATGTGCCTCTGGACTGGTTAAGCGCAGCGAGCTCTCTCGGTTCATTGATCGCGAAATAGAGCACTTTGTCACTCTTCAACACTCTTTGCAAAAGTGCCATAGGATCACCATCTTGAAAAATGATCTCGCCTTTTTGCAACGCTTGATAAACTTCTGGGGAGGCGTGGTAACGGTCTAATGCCTCTAATCGAAGTGGGTAACTGAAATGCTTAGCATAGCCATCAATAATCGTTGTCCACTCAGCTTGAGGCACTTGACGTAATTTTTCAGATAGAAACGTAAAGTTACTCTGATAGACAGGCTTATAAAATTCTTCAGAGATACTGCGGCTAAGATATGGGATCGGATTAAATTGCGTGGGAATACTGAGTAATAAGATCGGCAGAAACACAGCTACCCAGAGTACCCAAAAAGATCGAATCATGACCACTTCCCTTCCGATACAGCGCAGAGCTGATATCCTTTACCTCGAACCGTTTTTATCAACTTAGGTTCATTAGGATCATCTCCGAGCGCACGCCGCAAGCGTGATATACGACGATCAATTGAGCGATCTAAACCATCATATTCAAAACCACGCACATGCTGAGCGATATCATCTCTCGTGACAATGGTGCCGACATGTTGGGCGAGTAGATACAAAAGCTCAAACTCGCTGGTCGTGAGTTTTATGGGCTGCTGCTCAAGTAATACCGCTCGATGCTGTAAATTCATCCACAAGTTACCTATGCACAATTCGTATTTGTCACTTTGACTTCCTCTTGCTTGCCTCCGAAGTAAAGCTCGAATACGTGACAGCAACAAACGGGGCTTAACCTGCTTAACAACATAGTCATCGGCACCCAGTTCCAGCCCCATCACCTGATCAATATCGTCGTCTAACGCCGTTTGCATTAAGATCATACCGTGGTATTGATCTCGGACAGCGCGGCAGACATCCATACCACTTTGCCCTGGTAGCATAATATCCAGAATGACTAAATCAGGTTGCTCATCCAAAATCCGATCAACGGCTTGAATCCCATCCGCAACCGTTGAGACACAAAATTCATAGTGGTTGAGAAAGTCTTTGATCAGTTCCGAGAGTTCTAAATCGTCTTCAACGAGAACCACTCGATAAGAGGGGGAGAGAGTACTGTTCATTGTGTTTCACATCCGTTTGCTAAGAACGCAAACTATAGCGGATTGTGTTTCATCTTTGTGTGACTAATTGTGACCAAGCAACAAAGTTGTGGTGTTGTTAAAACATTAAACAAATCATCAACAGCAGAGCCTACTGCGTTGAATCAATAAGAGTACGAAGAAAGTACCATTGGGCCGTGACTCATAAACAGAGTCGATAAAAAAGCCCCGAAAATTCGGGGCTGAAAAATGACTGAACCTATAGGGGTAGGACTCAATCAGGATACTAAATCGAACAAAATTACGCGTGTTTCATACGGACGAAGCACTTGATGTTCCAAAACTTTGAGTGGTTTTATATCTGTATAGTTGCCTAACAGGTATTTTGCTTTCTCAATCGGTAACTCTTTTGGCAGCACGCATTCGGTGTCAACGCCATAATAGTTATTGATACAGATCAGCACCTGTTTCGCGTTGCGTCGCTGGTAGGCAAAAATCTCTTTATGATCGGGTAGCAAATCGGTGTAATCACCATCGGTAATCACTCCTATTTTTTTGCGCAGCGCTATCAATTCTTGGTAGAAATAGAAAACCGATTGCTCATCAGCTAACGCGCATTGCGCATTCAATTCTTGATAGTTTTCTGCGATATCTAACCAAGGCTTACCTTGGCTAAAACCAGCAAAGCGCTCTGCATTCCACTGCATTGGCGTGCGAGAATTGTCACGGGATTTTTGTGCAAGAATGGCCATCATGGCTTCATGACTTACCCCTTGCTGGTTCACCATGATGTCGTAAATGTTAGTACTTTCCACATCTCGGTACTGTTCAATAGCGGTGTAGCCGGGATTGGTCATGCCAATTTCTTCGCCTTGATAAACATAAGGCGTGCCTTGCATCATATGAATCGATGCGGCCAACATTTTTGCCGACTCAACACGATAACGTTGATCATCCCCTAAACGACTCACAATACGTGGTTGGTCGTGGTTACACCAAAAAAGCGCTCCCCACCCTTTACCATTTAAGCCCGTTTGCCAATGGTTGAAAATCTGCTTCAATTGCAAGAAATCAAATGGCGCTTTCGTCCATTTTTCACCGTTCGGATAATCCACTTTTAAATGGTGGAAGTTAAACACCATCGACAACTCTTTGCCGTCCAAGCGTGAATATTGTTGGCAATGTTCAAGCGTTGTTGAGGACATTTCCCCCACGGTGACACTGCCGTACTGTTGGAAAACCGCTTGGCTGATCTCTTGTAAAAATTCATGCACGCGCGGGCCATCGGTATAAAAACGGCGTCCATCACCTTGGTGATCATCACTGAAATCCTGCGCTTTTGAGATTAAATTGATCACATCGAGACGAAAACCATCCACCCCTTTTTCGGCCCAAAAACGAATCACTTGCTTCACTTCCTCACGAACTTGAGGATTTTCCCAATTTAGATCCGCCTGCTCTTTGGCAAATAGGTGCAGATAATATTGCCCTGTTGCGTCATCTAACGCCCATGCACTACCACCAAACTTTGACTGCCAATTATTTGGAGCCTGACCATTAATCGGGTCTTGCCAAATATAATAGTCACGATACGGGCTTGATTGATCACCCAACGCCGACTGAAACCAAGCGTGCTCGGTTGAGGTGTGGTTAACCACAATATCCATAATAATACGGATACCTCTTTGATGAGCTTGAGTCAGCAGTTCATCAAAATCTTGCATGCTACCGAATTGAGGATTGACACTGTAATAATCCGAAATGTCATAACCGTTATCAACCATCGGAGATGAATAAATGGGTGTCAGCCAAATGGCATCAATTCCCAAGCGGTGCAAGTAATCCAGTTTAGAGATGATCCCTTTGATATCTCCCGTTCCTTTATTGCCGCTATCACAAAAACTTTTGGGATAAATCTGATAGATGGTCGCAGTTTTCCACCACTGACTATCACTCTTGGTTATAACCATATTGACAACTCACTTACCAAAATGAAAATGAGTGGTGAAAACTCACCACTCGAATGAAAGGTTATGCACTTGCTGGCTCTAGCTCGCCTTTAGCTTGAGCTCGTTTGTATAAAAACAGAGTAAGCAGAATTGGGACGGCCATCGCCACCAGCATCGCGATGCCGTAAATACCCCAGTATTGTGGTTGAATCGAAAGAATACCTGGTAAACCACCCACACCGATGCCATTCGCCATCACCCCTGCACTACCACAAATTGCGGCTGCAATAGCACTACCAATCATGGCGCTTAGCATTGGGAACTTGTACTTTAAGTTGACACCATACATCGCTGGCTCTGTCACACCCAAATAAGCCGAAATAGCCGCAGGAACAGAGATGTCTCGCTCACCGTGTTTTTTACTGATAAAGATGATACCGACGACCGCAGACGCTTGAGCAATATTTGACAGTGCAATCAGTGGCCAAATTGGCGTACCACCCATTTCTTGCATCAATTGCAGATCCACCGCGTTAGTGGTGTGGTGAATCCCGGTAATGACCAGTGGCGCATACAAGAAACCGAACACCATTGAACCGATAACCGCAAAATCGCCAGTCATTGCAGCTTTAGCCGCAAACGCGACGCCATCGCCCAATACGCGACGACCAAATGGACCAATTAAAGCGTGGGCCAAAATAACGGACAATATGATAGAGATAAACGGCACAACAACGAGGTAAAGATAAGAAGGGATGATGCGCTTTAAGTTTGTCTCAATAAACGCCAGAGCAACACCCGCCAACATTGCAGGAATCACCTGAGCTTGATAGCCGACTTTCTCTATCACAAACAAGCCAAAATCCCACACTTCGGGCATCTGCTTACCGATCAGATAAGCATTCATTAATTGAGGCGAAACCAGAGTCACACCCAAAGTAATACCTAGTATCGGTGTTCCACCCAACTTTTTCACCGTTGACCAACAAACACCAACCGGTAGGAAGAAGAAAATAGCCTCGCCAATTAACCATAAGAAAGAATGAACCGTGGCCCAAAATTGGCTAATTTCAACCAAGGTTTTGCCATCGAACATACGAATGTCGCCAATGACATTACGAAAACCGAGGATTAAACCGCCAGTGATGATCGCTGGCAGCAAAGGAACAAAGATTTCCGCAAGATGCGAAATGCCACGTTCTAAAAAATTCATGTTTTGGCGAGCGGCTTTCTTCGCTTCATCTTTAGAAACGGCTTCTTTGCCTGAAAGCCCGATTAAGATGGCGTAAACTTCGTCCACCTCAGTACCAATCACAACTTGAAACTGCCCAGCATTGGTAAAACACCCTTTAACCATGCTCAGCTGTTCTAGCCCTTTTTTATCCGCCTTGTCTGTATCATTTAGAACAAAACGTAAACGAGTCAAACAATGACTCACACTGGCGATGTTCTCTTTACCACCTACCAGCTCGATAAGACGTATCACGTCTTGCTTCGCTATCTTGGCCATACTTTTGTCCACCCTATATTGGAATACTGTCTGTTTTTCTTTTTCAATGGGAACATTCCCAGATACAAATGCAATATTGACATAAATAATAAAAGGTAAAAATGGGAACAATCCCATTAATTGAATAAGATCACAGACTAATTGTAATTCACTTTAAGAAATAAGGAGTTATATTGTCAGCGGCTGTTGAGTGATGTGCGCAGGTTCCATATCAGAATTTAATTGTAAAATCAAAAGATTAGCAGCTTTTTCTCCTGCTTGAGCATAACCAGGATCAATGCTGTAAATATTAGGAAAAAGAAAAGAGAACAGCTCATTACCACCCACACCAGTGACGGCAATATCATCTCGGCCCAATTCTTGGAGACGTTTAATCACGCCAAGCGCCAGAGTATCACTGGCACACACAATCGCTTGAGTCTGCTCATTCAGCACATCATCAACCAGTTGATAGGCACTTTCATGATGCAAACGTCCAGTACGATAGTTAGGAATGCACCCGCTTTGCTTACACCAATCTAAGTACGAATCTAAACGTAATTTACCTGTCGTTTTATCGCTAGGATCAACTCCAATGTAGGCTATATTGGTTCGATTTTGCTCAGTCAAATGAGCAAGCGCGCCTTGAATAACACCATAATTGTCATAGTTAATCGATGAGACTTTATCGGCATCCATCGCAATCACAACCGCTCGCGATGCCCATAGGTTGAGCTGTGTGATATCGAGATCGGTAAAACCAAATACAATTACACCATCCACATTACGCTTATGTAAAACCTCAAGGTGCTCGTTCGTTTTAGTGCGATCAAACTGGCTTTCCATAATCACCACATCGTACCCATTTTGATACAACACCTGTAGCATTCGCCCCACGGCACGGTTTTCAGACGGTGACTCAAGGCGTGAGATAATCACGCCAATCACTTTTTCACTGCCACCACGCATTAACTGAGCCGATTTCAGTGGCACATACCCAGAATCTTGGATAACGCGTTCCACTTTTGCTCGTGTTTCAGGCTTCACTTTTGGGTCGTTCGTCAATACACGAGAAACCGTCGATTTACCAACACCAGACAGTTTTGCAATATCCAAGATAGTCAGTTTTCTGCTCATGCGAACCTATAGCGTAAATAAAAATGGAAGATAGCATGCGCTTATCTTAAATGAATTATTGAGTGGTACAGCCTTGATAAGTCGTTGATCCCACTTCGAGCAAAGCCTCATCGCCTTTCGTATGTAAAAGCACGGTTTGAGGCTGAGTTTGCTCGCTATCGTCGATCACATACTTTGCGCCAGAGGCGGCTGGAATTTGTATTAATGTATATTCGCGATCGGCAATACGGAGAACGGCTGACTGTTGCTCAATATACGCAACATCAAAATGCTCACCAGAACGGCATTGATAATGCTGGAACAGGTTCTCACTTTCAACGCGCGAATCGTTCGCGTAATGTGGTGAGCATGCTGCTAAAAAACCAACACTGAATCCAACAAAAAGAAATGATTTATTCATATTGCCTTCCACAAAGGGGGGAATTTTTACGGTGCAAGAAAAGCAGGGACATCGCGAATACTATCAAGTACCACGGTGGCGAGTAATTCACCCTGCTCAGTAACTGGCTTACCCGTACGCACTAACACACGAGTACCAACACCTGCGGCTTGTGCAGCCATCATATCTTCAGCTTTATCGCCTATCATCACGGATTTTTCCATATCGATATCAAGAAAGTCCCGTGCGGAGATAAACATACCAGGCTTGGGTTTGCGGCAATCACACTCTTCTTTATACTTACCTTCACCGTGCTCAGCATGGTGCGGGCAGTAATAAATACCATCAAACTCGACACCGTGATCGGCAAAATTCCAGTCCATCCATTGCGTTAAAGATAAAAAGCGCTCTTCACTAAATTTCCCACGAGCGATACCTGATTGGTTGGTCACCAAAACCAGCAAATACCCCATGTCTTGAAACTTCTTAGTGGCTTCAAATACACCATCAATAAACTCAAAATCATGCTCATCATGAACATAACCATGGTCAACGTTGATCACACCATCGCGATCTAAAAACACTGCAGGTTTAGCCAAAATAACTCTCTCATATCACGCCAGATATGATGATTATTACACGCTTTATTTTTTTCATCACTACCTAATTCACCAAAGCGTTTAGACGTCTAGACGTAAAAATATCTATTGACTTAAATCAAGTTAAGCCATAGCATCGTCCAACAAGTGAGAGAGAGTTCAACATTTTATTCTGTTATCCCTGCACAGGTTTTCCGATGATTCAAATTAATCAAGTAAATAAAGTTTTCTATCAAGGCAATAAGGAAATTCATGCTTTGAAAGAGATTAATCTTCACATTAAGCAAGGCACTATTTTTGGTGTAATTGGCTCGTCAGGTGCAGGGAAAAGTACGCTGATTCGCTGTGTCAACATGCTGGAAGCTCCAACAACAGGTTCGGTTGTGGTTGATGGCGTTGATTTAACTCAACTGAGCAAATCAGAACTCAGCCAAGCTCGTCGCAACATTGGCATGATCTTTCAACACTTCAATTTGCTTTCATCACGTACAGTATTTGGCAACATTGCTCTGCCACTTGAGCTGGCTGGTGTCGAAAAAAATAGCATTGAAAAGAAAGTGTCAGAGCTGTTGCAACTGGTCGGCCTGACGGATAAGCGCGAAACTTATCCTGCAAATCTGAGTGGTGGTCAAAAGCAACGTGTTGCAATAGCGCGAGCACTCGCCTCTGATCCCAAAGTATTGCTGTGTGACGAAGCCACCAGTGCGCTTGATCCTGCGACGACTCAATCGATTTTAGAGCTATTGAAAGAGATCAACCGCACACTCAATATCACCATTTTGCTAATTACTCACGAAATGGATGTGGTAAAAAGTATTTGCCACGAAGTGGCGATTATTGGCGACGGTGAACTGGTTGAAAAAGGCACAGTTGGCGAGATTTTTGCTCACCCTAAAACCGCCTTGGCTCATCAATTTATTCGCTCAACGCTCGATTTATCAATTCCGGAAGATTACCAAGCTCGCCTGCAAGCCACTCGCGTAAAAGGTAGCTACCCGCTGGTGCGATTAGAGTTTACAGGCGCAACGGTTGATGCTCCCTTGATGACACAAATTGCCCGTAAATTTAATATTGATGTCAGTATATTAAGTTCTGACCTTGATTACGCTGGTGGCGTTAAATTCGGCATGATGGTCGCTGAACTGTTTGGTAATGAGTCGGATGATACGGCTGCTCTTGAATTTCTTCGCGAAAACAACGTAAAAGTAGAGGTACTTGGTTATGTCCTTTAACACCATCACCGCTTGGTTAAACCTGAATGGCGATCTTCTACTGATGGCAACCTGGCAAACACTCTACATGGTCGCTGTCGCGGGCATCGTCGGTTTCGTGGTTGGTATTCCACTAGGGGTTATTTTACATACCACCAAAAAAGGCGGCCTTCTCGAAAACACTCAGCTGAACCGCATTCTTGGTGCCATCGTCAACATTGGTCGCTCTGTGCCATTTTTGGTGCTTATGGTGGCCATTATTCCGGTGACAAAACTGCTTGTCGGTACGTTTATTGGTACCACTGCGGCTATTGTTCCGCTGACGATTGGCGCAATTCCATTTGTCGCTCGTTTAATTGAAAGTGCATTGCTGGAAGTGCCCACTGGTTTGGTCGAAGCTGCGCAATCAATGGGGGCTACGCCGATCCAAATTATTCGTAAAGTGTTGCTTCCTGAAGCGCTACCAACGATTGTCAACTCAGTCACCATCACTATGGTCACTCTAGTAAGTTACTCTGCCATGGCCGGAACCGTTGGCGGCGGTGGATTGGGCGATGTCGCTATTCGTTACGGCTTTCATCGCTACGACTTAGGCATCATGACGGTCACCGTGGTGATGTTGATTGTCTTAGTACAAATTATTCAATCGATTGGCGATAAGTTTGTCCGCCGTGTCGACCACCGTTAAATCACAATAAAGTTAAAACACAGATTCGTTTTATAACAAGGAGTTAATCATGAAATTTAGCCTTAAAGCTCTACTTACCCTCGCCGTTAGCGCTTCAGCACTCGTGCTGGCAGGCTGTGGTGAAAAAGCGGTCGACAACAATAAAATCAAAGTGGGTGTCATTGCCGGTGCTGAAGCACAAGTTGCTGAAGTTGCAGCAAAAATTGCAAAAGAAAAATACAACCTAGATGTAGAACTCGTAACGTTTACCGACTATGTTACCCCTAATGCGGCACTGGATGATGGTTCGATTGATATCAATGCATTCCAACACAAGCCATACCTTGATCAACAGATCGCTGACCGCGGTTACAAATTAGCGATTACAGGTAACACCTTTGTTTACCCGATTGCTGGCTATTCAAAACAAGTGAAATCGGTTGATGAGATTCAAGATGGCTCTCGTATTGCGGTACCTAACGATCCAACCAACCTTGGTCGCTCTTTACTGCTGCTAGAACAGCAAGGCCTTATTACTCTACGTGACGGTGCAGGCCTGCTGGCAACGGTACGTGATGTGGTCGCCAACCCAAAAAACATCACTATTGTTGAGTTAGATGCCGCGCAACTGCCTCGTTCACTTGACGACGTCACGCTCTCTATCATCAACACGACCTACGCCAGCTCAATCAATCTAACGCCTGAAAAAGATGGTGTGTTCGTTGAAGATAAAGAGTCACCTTATGTCAATATCATTGTTTCTCGTGCAGAAAATCTGAATGCTGAAAACGTGACTAACTTTGTTAAAGCCTACCAAACAGAAGAAGTGTACCAAGCCGCTTCGAAAATTTTTGACGGTGGCGCAGTAAAAGGCTGGTAATTAATAAGCCTATTACCTGTGCAAAAAAGCCTATAAAAATAGAAAAGCCGATACGCGATGTATCGGCTTTTTCGTATCAACAACACGCATCTGTCTACTTAATATGATCCCAAGACATATTGGACACAATACGGCACGGATCGCACTTAAAATGGAAAATGTCGTGCAGCGGTTCATCGAGTAGCCACTCTCCCCCACATTTCGGGCATTTTCTGGCTTGTTCGTCCGCTAGGCTCTGGCCGCCAACTCGATATTGATAGTAATAAGTAGGGATGTGAGTCAAAAACTCAATTCGTCCTCGTAAATCCCATCCTCGAATAAACAGCACACTGTCCACATCGCAAATCTCGTGCAGTGCAGCGTGTTCTGCTCGGCAACCACCCGCCATCTGAAGTTCATCACACGCCTGCCACTCTGTTTGCCATTTGATCACTGCTTTATGATCGCCATTTAAGGTCGCAGAATTACGATATAAAGGGATCGGCAGCAATGTGTCACCACTGCGCAGCGGAGAACAAGTGTGTACATAAGTGGTGTAAAGTATCTGCCAGCTAGGCAAAACATCATCAGCGGCTTGCTCGGAATTAAGATCGCGCCCCAACAAACGGGCTTTCGGAGCCAGCAAACTAGCCTCCGTCAAGCGACTCAGGCACACCCTAACAAAATCAGAATGATACTTAGGGTGTAAGCTTTCTTGCTCTGGGCAAACCACCCGCACAAAGAACTCGCCCTCTCCCATCACGATGGGGAATTCACGCCCAAGCACTTGACCGTTATAGCGTAAAGCATCCATTAGGCCATTAATCGCTTTATCTACCGCCGAGATAGTCGTGTTATCAAAACACTCAAACTGCAATTCAACCACGTACATCGTTACACCACAGGTTCTAAATTAGCGAAAAACTCGGCCACACTTTCGGCCAGCACGTCGCGTTTATCGGTACCTAAACGTTCTAATAACACATGGCCAGAAAGGTTACAGATCGAAATTACATCCATCTTCGCATCGGTTGCACCAATAAACACGGTTGGTTTGAGTTTTAGTCGGCGCTGAGTTACCAAATGACCGAGGATATTTTCCTGCAAACGAACAAAATCATCCTCACTCCACACTTGCAATAGAGCGAGCTCGTTGCCTTGCCATTTAGCGGGCATGTCCGCACAAAACTGTACGCCATAAAAGGCTTTAATATCAGAATGTAGAGTCAATTCAATCGCTGCTTCTACGTTAGAAAAATCAGCTGCAACCGATCTGACGACGGGCTTCCACAGCACACTGTCTTGGTCGTTCATCACTGCGCAAGGGGAATCCAACTCAGCCAACTCATCATTACGAGGAGACTCGCCATGCTTTGTTTGGTAAGCGTCAAGATAACGTTGAGTAAATGAAAGTAAGGCTTGCTCGGCAGTTTGTGCCATGAAGTGCTCCAAAATTGATGAGTCGCTGCCTTGTGTGATGACAGCAACCCTAGGATTGCGTAAAATTCTGCTTATTCTAATCGAATTGACGTGAAAGTATGAGCAAATATTCCGATGCCAAAGCGCTGGCAGGGTTAACCCTTGGCAAAAAAACCGACTACGCCAAACAATACGATCCAAGCTTACTGCAACCTGTCCCTCGTAGCTTAAACCGTGATGATCTGCATTTGGGGGATAGCTTACCGTTTAAAGGCTGTGACATTTGGACTTTGTACGAGCTCTCTTGGCTCAATGAAAAAGGGTTACCACAAGTGGCAATTGGCGAAGTTTCTATCCCTGCGACAAGTGCTAGTTTGATTGAATCTAAATCCTTTAAGCTCTACCTCAATAGCTATAACCAAAGCAAAGTAGCCAGTTGGGATGAAGTAACGCAGCGCTTAACCAACGATTTATCGGCCTGTGCCGGAGCGCAAGTCAGTGTCACTCTCAACCCGGTGACCGATTACACTGGCCAAGCGATTGTAACTATGCAGGGTGAATGCATTGATGGACAAGATATTGAGATTGAAAGTTACCAATTTGATGCCAGCTTACTGAAAAGTGCCGCGCGTGGTGAGCAAGTCAATGAAACACTGCACAGCCATTTACTGAAATCGAACTGTTTAATCACCAATCAACCCGACTGGGGCAGCGTCGAAATTCATTATCAAGGTCCACAAATTGATCGAGAAGCACTGTTACGTTATCTCGTCTCATTTCGTGAACATAATGAGTTCCACGAACAGTGTGTAGAGCGCATCTTCACCGACATTATGCAATACTGCCAACCGACAAAGTTAACGGTATACGCTCGATACACTCGCCGCGGCGGTTTGGATATCAACCCATTTCGCTCAACCGAACAAGAACGGCCAACACATAACCAACGTATGGCCCGTCAATAAGGATTAGCATTAGGATGATCAACGTGCGCTGGACACTTTTGCTCAGTTTAACTCTGGCTCTGTTTTCATTGGCTTCACAAGCCACTATCTACTCGTCGCCAATGTTAAATGAAGCCAATGGGTTGATTGATATCTCACCGAATCAAGCCAAAACCCTAGCCACTGAGTATCTGACTCAGCGCAAGTTGGCCGAAAAATCAGAAAAATCATCATCAGTGATGGCGCGCGATGAAAGCGACAGTCGGATTCGAACACCGGGCAGCAGCGTTGATGCGTTAAAGATTTTAGCCAAAGCAGAGTTCCAGTTGCACAATATGGATGCCGCACTGGCCGCGTTAAAACTTGCTGAAGAGCTCACGCAACACTATCAATTGCCTTATTTAGCCACGGATGTACAAATACTCAAAACTCGTCTAATTTGGCTCAATAATAATAATGCAAGCGCCGCTCGGCAAGCGCTACGCGCGATCAGCATTCAATATGATGCCATCAAAAATGCGGATCAAGTGGCAAAAGGTCTCGATTATAAAATTACCCTGCTCAAAGCAGAAATTGCCTCAAAAGCCAATGATATCGAACTGGCCAATAAGCTTTTTGCTGACCTAAAGCCTTACATTGATTCGATCTCCTCACCGAAAACCGTGATTGAATATCAGATTGTTATTGGTCAACATTTTCTCACTCATGGCTTTTACAATCGCGCTTTATCTGAGTTGCTAGTTGCCTATTGGGGCGCGATTGAAAACAACTCAAGCGCCCTACTCGCTAAAACTAATACCTTACTGGCTCAGCTTTTTTTTGAAAGAAAAGTGCTCGATAAGGCTTTAGAGCATTTGTCTCAAGCCGCCGATTTTTATGACGGCTATAACAAGTCGCCAGCCTTGGCTGATGTATTGCAACGTATGGGCGATGTCTATTACCAGCAAGGTAAATACAATCTAGCGCTCGTTCACTACTTCAACGTGATCGATCACGAAACGAGCCGCAATGATCTGGAAAAAATCATTGAAGTGCGTATTAGTTTGGCAGCGACCTACCTTAATCTCTATAACTACCCATTAACTGACCAATATCTCACTCGCGCTGAAGACTTGCTTGAGCTGAAAGATTATCCTCGTTTAAAGGCACAGGCTTATTTACTGCATTCAGGATTAGCCTTTCACCAAAAGCAAGCCGATGTGGTCATCAGCAACGCTCAACATGCTTTAAGCGTTGCTAAAACGATGCAAGATGAAGAGATTGAAGAGCATGCCTATCGGTTACTGGCCTTGGGTTATGAGCAAAACGGTCAGTACGCACAGGCCTTAGAGAACATAAAACGCAGCAATGCACTATCGCAAATACGCCAAGAAAAACTCAACCAAATCAGTGAAGATGCTTTTCGTCAACAAAAAGAGTTTGTAGAACAAACCTTACATCTGGTCGGGCAAGAAAAAGCGCTGCTCAAAACTCAAGAAGAGTATAATAAGTTCAAAAAGATCGCCTTTATTCTGTTTATCATCTCCATTATTTTATTTTTACTGCTACTGCGTAGAGGCTACCTTATCCAGTTGCAAAATGAAGAAATCGATGAACTCAACAGCACGCTCTTTACCCATTCTCGCTCTCGCTTACGTAACCTGCGCATGCTCAATGCTAAGCTTCCTTCAGCGATGCAAAAAAGCAGCCGTCATTTTGAGCCGTGGTATATTGGTGAACTCATCCACGAGCCACTGAGTGATCGCCTCCGCTTTGTGATGATTGATATTCCCTTTCTGCGCAACATGTACTTAGAACATGGCTATTCAGCTGGCTTAGAATTGGAGCATCAATTTGGTCAGTTTTTAAAATCGAAAATCAAAGAACCGAATCGGATTTATCACTTTTCAGATTCCAATCTGCTCTATATCGAACCGAATGCCGATCGCAATACACCGCCTGAAATCGCATTCGATCAAATTCAGCAATGGATAGATGAATTTCAACCTGAACGTCGCTTAAACCGTACAATACGGATGGGCATCGCCGACTACCCATTTTTGCCAAGAGCTTATATGGCGATTAATGATAAAGAGCTGCTCGATATTCTGCTGATGGCAACCAACACGGCTCGTGAGCTAAGTATGAGAGAAGAAGCAAGCCATTGGGTCTACTTAAAAGCGATTGATAACGCTCCAGCCGCTAGTTTTGCCTCCAACAATATTCGCAAATCATGCAAGCACGCCATCAATCAAGGGTTGATAAAAGTGCATTCTTCTTATAAGAATGAGGAGAGCATCAAAAAACTCCTAAAAGATGGGTAATTACTCGGCATTCAATGTGTTAAAGCAGTGACGTGGGCAATTAATTTGTTATTATCGATAAATCAATTAATAGGATCCTAACGATCCTCGCAGTTTAGTTTAGTTGTACATGGGCGCTCTCGAACAGGATATTCAAACACAGTTACAGCAGCTGAAAACTCAGTTGGAACAGGTTCGTTTGACACACAGGGACACTTCGTTCAAATTTAAACGAGAACATACTGTCCTAAAACGGATCGTCGCATCATTAAGCTTGGCGTGTCAGGGTAATGATCATCAGCTAAATATTAATTTATCGGATCTTCGTGAAGCTCTAGAGCAACAAAAAGATGTAAGCACGCTCATACCTCGCTTAGCCGTATTGGAGCGCATGTTGAAGCAACAAACTTTGGTTATGGAAAAAGAAAACTCTCATTTGGACTCTCAAATCAAACATTGTGGGGAAACATTACTTCGCGTTGCTGGCCTACCCGCCAAACTTAAGCGTGATTTGCGTGATCTGCTCAGTTTTTCAGAAGCTCAGCCTAAAGCCGAACAAGCGATTCAACTGCTTGGGATTTATGAACGTGCAATCAAAATAATAACAGCGAACCCGAATACGGCCATCAGCGAGCTGCATGTCGCGGATAGAGAGCTATTGACCAAGCTATCCGATGAACTGCAACACCTGATCACTGAATTGGATTTTGAAGGTGAATCAGGGGAACTACTGGTAGATATTCGTGCCAAGCTGTTGATTGGCGTATCGACATCAACGCTCTTAGAGTTAACGTTAGAGATTCTAAAACTGGTGATTGATGGCACCAACAGTGAGCGAAAAACATCTGAGAAGTTTTTAGAACAGGTCAACTCATCACTCACAAAACACATTAAAAGTAGCACTCACAACGCAGACCAAAGCCAGAGTTACTTTGAACATCGCCAAGAGATGAATGCTGAACTCGCCGCTTTGATTACCCAAAGCCAAACCCTAATCAAAGATTCTGTGGCGATTGACGATCTTAAGCTCTCCGTTTCACCTATATTATGCGAAATGGCGTCACTTTCTGAACGCTTAAGTCATGCAGAGCAACGCGAGCAGGCACTGATTGAACGCTTAAATTATGGCAAAAATCAAATGGAAGCTCTGTTTGAGCTCACCCAAGATTATCGCCGTCGATTGGAAGATCAGTCTCAGCGCTTGCTGCTTGATCCACTGACAAAAGTCTATAATCGCACGGCCTTTAATGACCACCTTGAGCTGGAATATCGGCGCTGGATAAGAGCTCAACACACTTTCCGAATCGTAATCTTTGATATTGATAAGTTCAAAACTATCAACGATAGCTTTGGCTATACGGCAGGTGATAAAGCCCTTAAAATTATTGCCCGCACCATATCCAAAGAAGCATCCGATACGGATACCGTGGCACGTTTCTCTGGTGAAGAATTTATTATTTTACTTCCCGATCAAGAAGATAATCACTGTTTCAAGGTGGTAAAAAACATTCAACGTCATGTATCGAGGCTCCCTTTCAAGTTCAGAGACAAGAGTATTACGATTACACTTTCAGCCGCGAGTACCTGTTTTAAAGACTCCGATACGCCAGAGGAAGTACTTGAACGTTTACGCCGCTCGTTACTAGAAGCCAAGAGTTTCGGCCCTAACCAAGTGGTTTGGAAATAAACACAAGTCCAGATCGGATGTAGACAAAAGAAACCCATTCAAATCGCGGCCTTAACTGGTCGCTATTTGAACAAAACCAAACTAAAGCGTGCTTAACATCACACTCTGCTTGCATAAACATTTCCTAACAATCGAGAAAAGAACTAGATTGATACTGTAATTTCAATCAGTTATGTCGTCCTATCGCACATCCGTCACTAAACGAACCATGACCTATACTCCATACTAAGCGGGTATATATAAAAACCAACTTTAGTCGTAGCGTGGACATTTTCCTTACTTCTCAACTAAGGAGGCCAGTATGATTACTCATATCAGCCCTACAGGCAGCATGGATCTGCTTTCTCAACTTGAAGTTGAGCGTCTAAAAAAGACCGCGTCGAGCGATCTATATCAACTGTACCGCAACTGCACTTTGGCGGTACTTAACTCTGGTAGCCATACGGATAACTCAAAAGAACTTCTTGAAAAATATAAATCTTTTGATGTCACTGTCATGCGCCGTGAACGCGGTATCAAGCTAGAGCTGACGAATCCACCAGAACATGCCTTTGTTGATGGGCAGATCATTAAAGGAATTCAAGAACATCTGTTTTCGGTCCTGCGCGATATCGTTTATGTCAACATGCATCTGGCGGATAATCAGCGCCTAAATCTCACCAATGCCATTCACATCACCAACTTAGTATTTGGTATTTTGCGTAATGCCGGTGCCTTGGTTCCCGGTCTTGAACCTAACTTAGTGGTTTGTTGGGGTGGACACTCTATCAACCCTACTGAGTACCAATATACGCGGGAAGTGGGCCATGAACTGGGCTTGCGTGAACTGAACATTTGTACAGGCTGCGGACCAGGCGCTATGGAAGGGCCAATGAAAGGAGCCGCTATTGGACACGCTAAACAGCGCTATACCGCACAACGCTATCTTGGCTTAACCGAACCGTCGATCATTGCCGCCGAGCCACCAAATCCGATTGTGAACGAATTGGTGATTATGCCGGATATTGAAAAACGCCTAGAAGCTTTTGTGCGAATGGCGCACGGCATCATTATTTTCCCCGGTGGAGCAGGAACAGCGGAAGAACTGCTGTACATTTTGGGTATCATGATGCACCCAGATAACGCAAGCCAACCAATGCCAATTGTACTGACTGGTCCAAAAGAGAGCGAAGCCTACTTCCGTTCAATCGACACATTCATTGCCGAAACATTAGGTGAAAAAGCACGCCAACATTATCAAATCGTCATTGATGATCCAGAAAAAGCGGCGCGTATCATGAGCCAAGCGATGCCGCTGGTTCGTCAGCATCGTAAAGATAGTGGTGATGCTTATAGTTTCAACTGGTCCCTCAAAATCGAGCCTGAGTTCCAACTGCCTTTTGAACCGACTCACGACAGTATGGCCAACTTGGATTTACACCTAAACCAAAAACCAGAAGTACTCGCTGCTAACTTGCGTCGCGCCTTCTCTGGCATTGTCGCTGGTAATGTGAAAGCGGAAGGCATTCGAGAAATTGAACGTCACGGCCCATTCATCATTGATGGCGATGCCCAATTGATGAAAAAAATGGATCTATTGCTAAAAGACTTCGTTGCACAACACCGAATGAAGCTGCCCGGCGGCAGTGCTTATGAACCTTGCTATAAAATTGCAACCAATAACCATTAACCATCAAAGGCAAAAATAACTTATGCCGGGGATGAGTGGCAATATTAAGTGAGATCATTACAATAAGGGCTTATTAAGCCCTTATTTTTTGGTCGTTATGTCTTTACACCTTGTCATCATTGATGCTTTGAATTTGATCCGTCGGGTGCACTCCGCACAACCCGATCCTAACGATATGGCAAGAACCATAGAGACAACCTCGCGCACCTTGCACCGTATCATCAATGAAGCTCAACCGACCCACATCATCGCCGTGTTTGATCATCACTTACAAGACCGGGGCTGGAGAGCACAACTTCTACCGACTTATAAGCAGAACCGGAAGCCGATGCCAGAAGCACTGCAACTTGGCTTAGACGCCATTCAGCAAGCATGGTGGGAATTAGGGATTGATTCACTGCTCTCGGAAGGTGATGAAGCCGATGATTTGGTGGCCACCTTAGCCACGAAAGTGGCAAGCCACGGTGAAAAAGTAACGATCATTTCAACCGATAAAGGCTACTGCCAACTACTCTCCCCCACTTTACAAATTCGTGACTACTTTCAACATCGTTGGTTAGATCAACCCTTTATTGAACAGGAATTTGGCGTAAAGCCGAGCCAATTAACCGATTTTTGGGGATTAACCGGTATCAGTTCAAGCCAAGTTCCCGGCATTGCCGGCATTGGTCCCAAAGCAGCAAAAGAGATATTAACGCAATTTCCCGACATAGAAGCGGCCTACGCCAGTGCTGATTTGGCCAAGAAATACCGTAAAAAATTTGATGAGCAGATCGATATGGCGCGAGTCTGCAAACACATTGCCACACTAAAGACCGATATAGAGCTCGGTTTTAACTTGCAAGACATTCGCTTTTCAGCGCAAGTATCCCATCCAGAATAGCAAAACGCTCCTAGAAAGGAGCGTTAAATTAACCTATTGGAGCATTAGTGCGGAGAGATGTTCGACAAGCATTGGACATGCACTGTGATCTCTTCACGATCATGATACAAATGCTTTGCCTGCATGCGGAACTTTACATCATTTTTAATCAGAAAAACTTTTAGGTTTTCAATATCTTGTAAAACTTCATCATAGCGCCCTTTCATTGGCAGCTTTAAGTTGAAGATGGCTTCTTTCGCCCAACCCTTGAGGATCCACTGCCCCATTAAATGCGCAACACGAGCTGGCTTTTCAATCATGTCACACACAATCCAAGTCACGTTCTTGCGTGGCGGCTCAAATTTAAAACCATCCTCGGCATGGTGTTTCACTTGTCCTGTGTCCATCAAACTTTCAGCCATTAGACCGTTGTCGATAGCATGAACAAACATCGAACGCTTCACCAGTTGGTAAGTCCAGCCCCCTGGGCATGCGCCCAAGTCTACCGCCCACATTCCCGGAGCCAAACGTTCATCCCACTCTTCACGAGGAATAAACACATGGAAAGCCTCTTCCAACTTCAGTGTGGAACGACTTGGCGCATCGGCTGGGAATTTCAAACGAGGAATACCCATGAAAAAAGGCGAGTTATTGTTGGTGTACGAATACCCGACGAAGCAGTGGCCGGGTTGAATAAAACAGACATGTAGCACAGGTCTCTTCGCCGACTCTTTGTTAGATAGAATCCCCTTGCCACGTAACGCTTGACGCAATGGCACGGTAAACTTACGACAAAATTTGAGCAACTCTTTCGCTTCATTGGTATCTGGCGTTTCAATGCGAATGTCACCACAACGCGGAAAACCCTCAAGTTCGGCGAGTTCAGATAAGATAGGCGAAATACGATCATCTTTAGGTAAATCGCTAAATTCCGCCGCTACCGCAAACATCTGACGAGCAAAAATAAGCGATTGGAAATCGATCTCTTTAATCAGCTTATCAGCATCACCGGCCTGATAGCACTCAAACAAAACGTAACCCGTATTGTTTTTCAAACGAGGAAAACCAAAAACCTCTAGCTTAGTCGCTTTATCTTGGATCTCTCCGGCACACTCTTTTTCAAAGCCTGCACGACAATAGAGCATTACGTGTTTCACTGGTCCACCTCTTGAATATTAAGTGCTGCATAGCCAAACACTCCCCACCCTAGCATAAAGAACACGCCACCAAATGGCGTGATCGGGCCAAACCACTTGATGCCCGTGAGTGCTAAAGCGTAAAGACTGCCGCTAAAACAAAGGACGCCGATGATAAAGCAAATTGCCGCAATGAAAAAATATTTTTGTGCTTTCGATCCCAAACGACAACGCAGCAAAATACCACACGCTAATATGGCTAAAGCGTGAATCGATTGGTACTGCACTCCCGTTTCAAACACCGAAAGCAAGTAAGGGGTTAAATACGCTTTTAGGCCGTGCGCCGCAAAAGCTCCTAGAGCGACACCAACGCCCGCCATAAAAGCCGCGATAGTGAGCAATAGCTTACTCTTCATCTAGCAATACCTCTTGTTCCCTTCTGGCTTTTTTGAGCATCCAATCACGGAAAGTGGCGATGCGCCCCATATCGGCCTGCTTCTCGTGACAGACCACATAGAAAGCATTTTTAGTCATCAGCACTTCGTCAAAAGGCGCAATCAAGCGACCCGCTTCCAGCTCTGGCTGAGCTAACACGTTATTCCCCAGTGCGATACCTTGCCCATGCGCCGCCGCTTGCAGCACCATGGTCGAATGGCTAAAGATGGGGCCGTGGTTGACATTCACCCCTTCAAGATCGTTCTCTTTGGCAAACTGTTTCCAATCTTTACGTGAAGTATCGTGTAGCAGAGTATGGCGTGTTAGATCGTCCAGTGTTTCTAAAGGCTTAGGGCCTAGCAGCAGTGAAGGAGAACAAAGCGGGATCAAAAACTCTTGATACAACTTATCCGCGCGTAAACCAGGCCAGTTACCTCGTCCATAATAAATCGCCACATCCACATCATCGGTTAACGACCCTTCATCCATATCAACCGCTTTGATACGCACATCAATATCCGGCTCTTGCTGGTTAAAATCGGCCAGACGCGGCACGAGCCACTGAATCGCAAAACTCGGCGGTAAACTAATGGTTAATGCTCCTTTCTCACTGCGCTCTAGTACCTTATCGGTGGCTTCAGAGAGTGCGGTGAAGATATCTTTAATGTCGAGAAAGTAACTTTGCCCTTCTTCTGTCAATAGCAGAGAACGATTACGACGGCGAAATAGCTTTAACCCTAAAAATTCCTCTAACGCTTTGATTTGATGACTGACTGCGGCTTGTGTCACAAATAGCTCTTCCGCAGCGCGAGTAAAACTCAGCTGGCGAGCTGCCGCTTCAAACACTTTCAGCGAGTTTAATGGTGGCAATCTTCTGGACATAGGTACACTCAAAAATTAGATTAGTTTTTTTAATCTGAAACATTATAAATTGTCCATTGCCGAGCGGCTAGAGAAATTCTATATTTCACCCCGCAACAAGGCCTGAACGGCTTGATTCAGTTATGAATCAATTGGCTTTTGTTGCGATGTTGTGTTTGCAAACTCGTATTTCGAGTGAGGTAGAATTCTACCATCCTGTTTTGTGCAGTTATCCCCTGCACCAAAACATATACTTCCTGTATTTATTGTTTGACCTGTCTGTCAAATTCTTTAGCACCGCCCTTGGGCGGTGTTTTTTTATGTCTGTGATTAAGTCGGAGCCATAAAAAAACCGCTCACGAAAACGTGAGCGGTCGATTCTGTATCGAGATAACGATTAAGGTCGATATACCTTGATGTTGTTAAAGCCTTGCTCTTTCAAATACAGAGCTTGAAGCCGGCTCATCACACCGCGCGCACAATATAAGAGATATGTTTTCGATTGATCCAAATCGCCAAACTGAGTCGATAACTTGTAGAAAGGCAAATGTTTTACTTCCACACCTTCAATCAGCAGTGGCTTGTCATCTTCTTCATCTGGGCTACGAATATCAAGTACCACCGCATCTTTTTCGATAGCGGTCACTTGTTCAACTTCAGGTGCTTGCTCTTGGCTCTCTTTCTCAATATCACGAATATCCATTTGACGAGCGTTGTAAACAACGTGCTCTAGGATTGAGAAATCAAACTTCGCCTCTTCGGCTTCTAATTTCGCTTTCACCGCTTTAACTGTTGGGCTTTTTGAAATAACCCCACAGTATTCTGGCATCGTTTTGGCGAAATCTTCTGTTCCAATCTCGCGCGCCACTTTAATAATCTCTTCTTTGTCCCAGTTGATGAGAGGACGCAAAATTAGAGTATCTGTCACACCATCAATATGACGAAGATTAGTTAGAGTTTGGCTCGAAACTTGACCCAACGCTTCTCCGGTCACTAAAGCTTCAATATTTAACTTATGAGCTATCATGCCTGCGGCGCGCATAAACATACGTTTTAGCACCACACCCATTTGACCATCGTCTACTTTTTCTAAGATTTCAGCCACCACAGGCTCGAAATCGACCGAGATAAAACGCACTTTGGCTGAAGAACCGTATTTATTCCACAAATAATGGGCCACTTGCTTTACACCAATTTCATGCGCAGGGCCGCCTAAATTGAAGAAGCAATAATGCACTTTTGAGCCACGTTTGATGTGTAAATAGCTTGATACACCCGAGTCAAAACCACCAGAAATCAAACTCAATAAATCTTCTTGAGTGCCAAGAGGGAAACCACCTAAACCTTTATAACGGGCAATCACTTGATTGAGCAATTCATCGGCTATTTCAATGTTGATGGTAACGTCTGGGTTTTTTAGTTGAACTTTTGCACTCTCAACTGCTTGGTTTAAACCACCACCAACATAACGCTCAACATCGATTGAGGTAAAATCATGCTTTCCTCGACGCTTAGCACGCACGACAAAAGTTTTTCCTTCGATGTTATTACGGCTGAGTGCTAACACTTGCTCGTAAATGTCATGCATATCCTTAAACTCAGATTGCTGCACTTCGAGCACTTGCTGGATGCCAGGAGTGTGAGTCAGAATTTCAAGGACTTCTTGATAGTATTGGTCACTTTGCGCAGCCACTTCAATGTGATCGCGACGGTTAAATACCGCGACTGACTCTGTTCTTCGTTTGATGACATTACGAATATTGGACTCTAAAATTTTTGTGAAGCGCTTGCGTACTGAGTCACTTTTAACAAAAATTTCCGGATGGGGCTTAACAATAAATTTCATAGTTCTATTCGCAATCTGATTGGGCAACGTGGTGAATCAATGGGTCGCATTCTACTTGCTACTGATACACCGCTAAGGGCGCAGGATTATACACGAGGTGATAACCATAAAAAAGACGAGCCTTAGCGCTCGTCTATGTGTTTTTACATAATCCAACGTAACTTACTGAACGGATGGAACTTCATCGCTGTACAGCGGTTCACCTTGCATGATACTGATTTCTACTCGGCGGTTGCGTGAACGTTCACTTTCCGTATCGTTAGAGCCGACTGGGTCGGTATCGGCCATACCACGCACCCTGAGTCGTTGATGAGAAAACCCACGAACCTTTTCCATCTCTTGCGCCACAGAAACCGCTCGTTGAGCCGAAAGATCCCAGTTTGAGCGATACAATTCAGAATCGACACTTTGATTGTCGGTATGGCCAGAAATACGCACAATGCCCGGCACATCTTTAACCAGATCGGCAATTTGACGAACCAATGGACGAAACTTAGGTTGTAGAAATGCAGAACCTTCGGGAAACGCACCTTTTTCACGAATACGGATCACCAATTGCTGACCTAAGTTTTCAACTTCAATAGCGCCTTGTTCGATTTCTCTTGCTAACGCTTTTTTGATGTCCTGTTCAACAATTTCCATCTCTTGCGACATAGATTCTGCTTGCTGTTGTTGCATTTCCGATTGAGTATTTTGATTATTCTGCGTTGAAGTTTCAGGGGATTGCCCCCCCGTCAATTGACCTTCTTCACGCTGAACACCACCCGCTCGATCTGAATCCCCTTCTTGAAACTCAAGTGTCTGCTGCGTGATATCAATGGTTTGTTGCATGATGACATCAATCGGTGTCGGTTCGGGGCGGCCTGGGCGAAACTCTTGTGCAATGATGCTTGTCCCTTTAGGAATGTCTTTCACTTCCAAACGATTTTGCACACCAAAAGCAAACTTCATCGAGCCCGCTATCTGTTTAAACTTCAGTACGTCCATCTCGGAAAAAGAGAGCAGTAGTACGAAGAAACACATCAACAGCGACATTAAATCGGCAAAGGTTCCCATCCACAACGGCAAGCCGGGAGGTGGGCATTTACAGCCTTCTTCATCATCCATTACAGGCTCCGTTATTCGCTATCAACATCTAAAACACGCTTGCCTTCATTGAGGTAGTTTTTCAGATAACTATCAATGACCCGTGGGTTTTGTCCATCCTGAATGGCCAGAACGCCATCCATGATTAAACGACGGTTAAGCTTTTCTTGATCTCGGCGCAAAGCAAGTTTGTCTGCAATCGGGAAAAAAATCATGTTCGAGAGAACAGCGCCATACAAGGTAGTTAATAAGGCAACGGCCATGGCGGGGCCAATTGATTTGGGGTCATCCATGTTAGACAGCATGGCAACCAAGCCCACCAAAGTACCGATCATGCCCATCGCTGGCGCTACGTCACCAAAAGCACGAAATACGCCAGTTCCCTGTGAATGACGCTCATCAGTCAATACAATGTCTTTTTGCAACGCAGAACGCACCACGTCAGCATCATGGCCATCCACCAGCAAATCGATCCCCTTTTGCATGAAGCTATTGGTAATTTCCATCTCTTCTAATGCAAGAAAACCACCTTTCCGCGCCGCATCAGCCATTTCTACAATTTTCGCGATCAAATCTTCAGGTTCATCGGATTTGAACATAAATGCCTTACCTGCCACCTTGGCTGCACCGAAGAATTGTCCCATCGTGAACTTCATCAATACAACAAACATTGACCCACCCACTACGATCAAGATGGATGTGACGTCGAAGAACATCATTAGGCTTCCGCCTAAAATCATCGCCATGATAACGAAAGCGAGGCCTCCGATCAGGCCTATCAGCGTTGCTAAATCCACAAAGCACTCCTCATGCTGCTTACCCGCGATAATGAGTTTAAACTCGTTATCGGCAATAGATTCAAATCTTTAAGTAAATTATTGGATCATACAGAAATTCTCTCTATTCAGTTTATACCTAAACTGAGCAAAGATGCACTGTTGCCAGCACACTGATATGGTCAAGATTCTGAGTCACCGTCACTATTTCAGTAAATATCGGCCTGGTTGCTAAGTATCGTATTATTATTTTTATTATTTGTGATAGTGACAGTTCCAAAAGAGGGACTTTTCAGACAAAAATCGTTGGTTAAATTTGACCATCACTACGCCCTAAGGTAACTTTCGTGCATATTTACCAAGATAAAAAGATTATGGCGAGCAAGAAACCTGAAAATATGTCCTTCGAAGCGACAATCGAAGAACTTGATAGCTTAGTGGAACAGCTAGAAAATGGCGATTTAGCCTTAGATGATGCGCTAAAAAAATTCGAGCGCGGAATATCCCTTGCTCGTGCTGGACAAAGTAAGTTAAGTGAAGCGGAACAGCGAGTCAGTATTTTGCTCAGTGCGAGCGATGACGCGCCACTCTCTGACTTTACTGAACTACCTGAGTAATAGGCACGTATTACTGATACATACTTATTACTGACTCATATTTATCGATCTCATCGCTCGCTATGTGACATGAACCTGTCAATTAAGTCACAGGGAAACGGTCGATCGTAACCTAGTAGATACCACAACTTAGTAGAAAGAGTGCCCTATGATTGAGGCTCTGAGCTCCTATCAGCAAAGAAATATTGACCAATTAAACCTTTGGTTAGGCCGTTTACCGCACCAAAAACAACCGTTGATTGACGCGATGCGCTACGGTTTGTTACTTGGCGGCAAAAGAGCTCGACCTTATTTGGTGTATATCACAGGGCAAATGCTTGGTTGTACGCCAGATGAACTCGATACCCCAGCCTGCGCAATAGAATGTATTCATGCTTATTCATTGATCCACGATGACCTTCCCGCGATGGACGACGATGAATTGCGTCGCGGTAAAGCCACTTGTCACATCGAATTTGACGAAGCCATCGCGATTTTAGCGGGCGATGCCCTGCAAACACTGGCCTTTACTATTTTGGCAGAAGGTCAACTCGCCGAACATGCGCAAGTCAACCGCATTAAGATGGTCCAAATGTTGGCTCAAGCTTCCGGTGCTCAAGGTATGTGTATAGGGCAAGCGTTGGATCTGCAAGCGGAAAATCGTCTGGTTTCAGTGCAGGAATTAGAAGAGATCCATCGCAATAAAACGGGAGCCTTGATGCGTTGTGCAATCCGTTTAGGTGCGCTTGCGGCGGGTGAAAAAGGGCTTGCGGTACTACCACAATTGGATCGCTATGCCGATGCCGTTGGTCTCGCATTCCAAGTTCAAGATGATATTTTGGATATCGTTAGCGATACAGAGACACTAGGTAAACCTCAAGGCTCGGATCAACAACTCAATAAAAGTACCTACCCAGCGCTGCTAGGGTTACAAGGTGCTATTGATAAAGCACAAAGTCTGTTACAGGAAGCTCTTCAAGCCTTGGAAGCAATACCCTACAATACAGAATCACTCGAAGAGTTCGCCCGATACGTCGTCGAGCGCAAGAACTAAACTATAAGCGCGCAAAATTATGACTCTTGATATTTCAAAATACCCAACACTGGCTTTAGCAAATACACCCGATGAACTGCGCAGTCTGCCGAAAGAGGTTCTGCCAACGTTGTGTGATGAATTAAGAAACTACCTTCTTAATTCCGTCAGTCAGTCGAGTGGCCACCTTGCGTCAGGCTTAGGCACGGTTGAATTAACGGTTGCCCTACACTACGTCTATAACACCCCTTTCGATCAGCTGATTTGGGATGTAGGCCACCAAGCTTATCCGCACAAAATATTAACTGGTCGCCGCGAGAAAATGTCGACCATTCGTCAAAAAGACGGTCTTCACCCTTTTCCTTGGCGTGAAGAAAGTGAATATGACACGCTCTCTGTCGGCCACTCGTCCACCTCAATCAGTGCCGCCTTAGGGATGGCGATCAGTGCAGGTAAAGAAGGGAAAAATCGCAAAGTAGTGGGCGTAATTGGTGATGGTGCTATCACCGCAGGCATGGCCTTTGAAGCAATGAACCATGCTGGCGACGTTCATCCGGATATGTTAGTCGTGCTCAACGACAACGAAATGTCGATCTCTGAAAACGTGGGCGCACTGAATAACCATTTAGCGCAACTGCTTTCCGGTAGCCTTTATACCTCGATCCGTGAAGGGGGCAAAAAAGTGCTCTCTGGCATACCGCCTATTAAAGAGCTGGTACGCCGCACAGAAGAGCACTTGAAAGGCATGGTCGTACCCGGCACCTTGTTTGAAGAGCTTGGATTTAACTATATCGGCCCAGTCGATGGCCATGATGTGATTGAACTTATCAAGACATTACGCAACATGCGCGAGCTCAAAGGCCCACAGTTTTTGCACATCATGACCAAAAAAGGCAAGGGTTATGAGCCCGCCGAAAAAGATCCGATTGGTTACCATGGCGTTCCTAAATTTGATCCGAGCCACACTAGCCTGCCAAAAAGCAGCAATGCTAAACCTACTTTTTCTAAAATCTTTGGCGATTTTTTATGCGACATGGCCGCGCAAGATCCAAAATTAATGGCGATTACACCCGCGATGCGCGAAGGCTCTGGCATGGTTCGCTTTTCAAAAGAGTTCCCACAACAATATTTTGATGTGGCGATTGCTGAGCAACATGCCGTCACCCTTGCGACAGGTATGGCGATTGCGGGAGATCATCCGATAGTGGCGATCTACTCAACCTTTTTACAACGGGGTTATGATCAACTGATCCACGATGTTGCCATCATGAATTTACCGGTTATGTTTGCCATTGACCGTGCAGGGTTAGTCGGAGCTGATGGCCAAACTCATCAAGGTGCGTTTGATTTAAGCTTCATGCGCTGCATTCCCAACATGGTGATCATGGCACCCGCCGATGAAAATGAGTGCCGACAAATGCTCTATACTGGCCATAAACACACAGGGCCAAGCGCAGTGCGTTATCCTCGTGGCAATGGCATGGGAGTCGAAATTCAAACCCAATTTAGTGCGTTAGAGATTGGCAAAGGACGCATTATGCGCCAATGTGACACGGCTATCGCGAATGAAAAAATCGCGATCCTCAACTTTGGCACTTTCCTACCAAACGCGCTTGAAGCAGCCGATAAGCTAAATGCAACAGTGGCTGACATGAGATTTGTTAAGCCCCTTGATGAAACACTCATTCGCCAACTGGCTGCGCAACATGATGTGCTAGTGACCTTGGAAGAGAATGCGATTGCAGGTGGTGCGGGTGCGGGTGTCATTGAATTGATGATGAAAGAGAAAATCCTAAAACCGGTACTCAATTTAGGTTTGCCTGATCAATTCATCGCTCAAGGTACACAAGAAGAGCTGCATGCAGAATTAGGTTTAGATGCCAAAGGCATCGAGCGTTCCATTCAAGAGTATCTAGCGAAGTAGCTCGTTTTTTTTGTTCGCTGTCGGCTTTTATGAACTGAATGTCTTGATGAACTACACCACTTTCAGTTACATCCCAATACTCAAAACCCTCGCATCGCGAGGGTTTTGTTTTTATATCGGCTGGCTCCACTCAAACTGAGTAAACAGCCTTTGCCATACCTCATCAAAACCAGCTTTAAGCACTAATGCTTGGCCAGTAAACGGATGAGTAAAACGTAATTCAGAGGCATGGAGCATCAGACGCTGCGCGTCATAATGATCGCGAAATAGGCGGTTGTGCTTGCCATCACCATGAGTGGTATCACCAATAATCGGGTGACTCAAATGGTGCATATGACGACGCAACTGATGTTTACGGCCCGTTTGCGGTTTCATTTCCACCAAACAGTAGCGGCTGGTTGGGAAACGCCCGGTTGAATACGGCACTTCTACTGTCGCTAATGGTTGATAAGCGGTGATCGCTTCTTGGGCTTCTTTATCTTGTTTGGCAAACTTATCGGCAATTTTATCTAGCTCGATTTTGAGTGGATAATCAAGCACATCCCCTTGTTCAATCCAACCACGCACAATCGCATGGTACGTTTTTTCCATTTGATGGTTGGCAAACATCGGCATCATTTGCGCCGCCACTTCACTGGAGAGCGCAAACACGAGCACGCCAGAAGTTGGCCTATCTAATCGATGTAGGGGAAACACATGCTGGCCAATTTGATCGCGCAGCGTTTGCATCACAAATTGCGTTTCGTGTTTATCTAGCCATGAGCGATGCACCAGCATTCCTGCGGGTTTATTCACGGCGACCAAATCATCGTCCTGATACAGAATCTCTAACATGGTTGGCTTACCTCATCAATCAAACGTAGCAACGCAATCACCTCAGCCAATTCCGCTTGATGTTGCCATGCCTCTTCAAAATAGGGAGTGAGCGAAAACCCTTGAGGAAGCTCTGTTTGCTGCTCAATTGCCAATAACATTTTGGGGATGAAAATCCACTGCAGCCACTGCTCCGGAGTGAGGGTATCGATGGAGAAAGGCTCTGTGCTCATCAATGCGCTTTCGCTTGGCGGCTGAGATTGCCAGCACTGAGAATTGCGTAACTGAGTTTCTAGTTGCTTCAACAGGTGGGTCAGTTCTGTGCTTACTGTCATTATTCACCAAGTTAATTTGCTAAGTGACCTTGAAAATGGGCTATAGAGTACCATTTATTGTTCAAAGAGAGTTATTGATCAAAAATAGTTATTCAAGAACACAAGTTAAGGCCACTTTATCCATGGATACCATTCATACGCTTAGCCAATTGCTCACTAATAGTGGTAGCCAATATCGGATCTTTGATTTAGGAAGACGCATCTGCCCGATTGAAAATACACACTTTTCTCAAGTAGAAAAAGGTCAACAACCGTATCCCTATCCATTGCAGCGTCATGCTCATCTTGCCATCGCGTATTGGAACCAAGCCCAACAACCTTGGATCTGGTTTCTTAAATTCTCTTTGGATGAACGCGGCCTACTCAAACAAGCTGAGATAGGTAACTTCATCAAGTTTGTACTTGAAGCGATGGGGTCACGTTTGCATCAAGACCTCAGCGATGAGCAGCAGCAAAAGCTTGCCAATAACCCTTATACCTTTAAACCGAGCGACGACAAAATGGCAATATTCCACAGCCAAATACGCGCCCAGTTGAACCTACCATCAAGCCAATATTATGAGCATGCGCAACACTATTTTAGTGGGGATTTAGGCTGGGAAAACTGGCAGACGGTCGGCTTACAAGGCATTACTGATATTTGTGCTCGTTTAAGCAAAGAACAAAATGGCGTGTTATTAAGGAAAGCATTAAACCACCTACCAGCTCAGCCTTTGTATGCCCTGCTTGGGGCACTCGAACATAGTGCACCGTTGAATGATAAGTTGGCGCTGCGTTTGCAAGAGATGGCAATGTTGCACATCGAAAGCCACGAACCTGATCTGTTCTTACTCTCTGCTTTAATACGAGCCTTATCAGGTGCGAATAATGCACTCACCGCGACCTTGGTTGAACGTATTCTGCAAAGCCCACGCTTGAGCCATCAAGAGATATTAATTGCCATTGCAGGGCGCTCGTGGCATGTATTGTCTAACCCATTGCTTGCCGAAACGTTTTTATTACGCTTGGCGCAAACAGGCAATCAAACCCTCTTTAACCAGCTCTTTGCTGATTTAGTGATGCTGCCAGAACTGCGAATGGTACTGCTGCCACTGCTGCATTCTAGCCCTTCGATCGAATTAGCCGATGCCTTAATTCGCTTACAGAAAGCGACCAAAACTCAATAACTGGAATGTTTATGCTAGGCGATCTATTGGCTATTTTATTACTCAGCTTGGGCTGCTTTCTTTTCTGGCAACAGCGTCGCCAAGCCGAATTGGCAAAAGCGGCGATCAGTCGAAAATGCGAACAACTCGATTTACAGCTGATCAGCGTTGCTTTTGGACGCCACAAATTCAAAACGCCAGAAGGACTCTGGCGTTGGCATACTGTTTATTGGTTTGAGTTTTCTGCACTAGGTGACGACTGCTACCAAGGTGAATTACAAATGGTAGGCTTTAGGCCATCTGCTTTTCGTTTGCCGCCTCATCGTATGTGAACTCAAATTCCCAATAAGGGCCAAAAACATCTTCTTTCTCACCCAACAGCTCAAAGCCGAGTTTTTTGAGTACCGCAATAGAGGCATGGTGGCCAATATTAGCAGTGGCTGTAATTTTTTGTCGTTGCAATTGGTAGGCCGCTTTAGGTAAAAAAGCCTTCAATGCCTCAGTTGCAATGCCTTTGCCCCAATACAATTTATCAAACAGAAAACCGAGTTCTGCTCGCTCTTCGTCAAGTTCAATGAACAAATGCCCCATATATTCGCGGTTATAATTATCTAACACCGCCATTGCGTACAAATGAGGATCATGAAGCACTCGTTGAAAAAGCTGTTTTGCTGAAGCGACCGTTTTAGGGCCATTCATCTGTGCCCGATTTTTGGCGCAACAATTGAGCATCAAAAAATCAGACTCTAACGAATCGGTGTAAGGGAGAAGAAGCGTTCTTCTTGTTACGGTTGTCACGTACAATCCTTGTTAGCCGCAAAATAATACCGAAAGACTCAACTAGGCTTAGGGCAATACGCCTTAGCCCAGATAAAATCTGGTACTCTATTTTTGCAAAGAAGCCGAAAATTAAACCAACCGAACGATGAGGTAATTGATCTAGATTGTTTTTTTGTTGTTATTATTTTGCTGCACTTATCATATGAACTTTTTTTGAAGCAACAACACGCTAAAGCCAGAATGCAAGTAATAAGAAAAGCCTCAACACGCATGTGTCGAGGCTTAAAGTCTTACTCGCAGCAGTCCAGCTACTAAATTGTGTGCTCCATGCATCATCCATAATAGTGGCCAATTCTTCGGCTCATCCTGCATCGCCATCCTAGCGGTGTCCAAACTTTCCATGGTACTAACACTCCGGTCAATACTCATCACTTGTTCCTTGAGCGGTGTCCATAACATCATCCTGATGTTGTCCTGCCTTATCCACAAGGTGTCCATCGCCAATCCATGCAGCTCGCATCCTGCCAACTGTTGTATCCTTACGCTGTCCTAGCATCCTGCGTGGTTATTCTTCGTGAACAACCTTGTCTTCTTCCTGAAGAGACCAAACCTTGGTGCTTTGTAATTCCTTGTCAGAATCCTTCCGACAGGGTTCAATTTACTCGTTTGGCTTTAAGAAACAATCACCTAAAAATATCATTTTTAAAAAAACAACCTAAAGAAATAGATATATTAATTAAAAACAAATAGTTATAAAAAAATCACCACCAAACACTGCGTTAAACACTGTGATTTCTTACAAACAATGTGCGAGATCTCTTACATCACTTCGCCACTTTTGCTCTTGGTAAATAAAAGGTAAGATCACAGCAACTCACAAAAAGGACAACCTATGCTCACAAAAGATGTCACTCAAGAACTAGAAAGCATCTTGACTCTCTTACAACAACAGGGAAAGGAACCGAGTGTGGCCTTAGTAAAGTCACGTCTTAGCACCTCAGTGCCAATGCCAGCCTTGATTGCAACCATCAAAAGTTGGAAAAATGCACACCGAGTTCCCAAAGTAGAAGTGAGCGTTAGTACGGAAAATAGCGCGAACAAGGTAGCCGAACTTGAAACGCAACTAGCCGCTTTGTCAGCCCGAGTAGCAGCCCTAGAGGCACAACTAACCGAGAAGTAATTGAATGATGAAAATTTGGGTGGACGCCGATGCATGTCCGAAAGTAATTCGTGAAACCATTGTCCGCGCAGCCGAAAGGACGGGCGTTGAATGTACTTTTGTGGCCAATCATGTTGTTCCGATTCCGCAACGATCTAACATTCGTTCACTGCAAGTCCCCAGTGGTTTTGATGTTGCCGATAACGAAATCGTCAAACGGGTAGAAGTGGGCGATTTGGTCATTACTTCCGATATTCCACTGGCCGATGAAGTGATAACCAAAGGTGGCTTGGCGCTCAATTCTCGTGGTGAGCTGTATACCAAAGAGACCATCAAGGCACGCCTCAATATTCGAGATTTTATGGACACAATGCGATCAAGCGGTATCCAAACTGGCGGACCAAGTGCGCTTTCTCAAACAGAACGGCGCGAATTTGCCAACCATTTGGATCGCATTTTGGCTAAAGCGAACAAATAACCACGTTTTGACGGTTGGACAATCACTAGCCTGTCCAACCGTTCCTCTTCATTAGCGCTGAACCGCCTTAAATCTTGGATTAGTTTTACAAATTACATATAAACGACCGCGTCTTTTGACGATTTGACAATCTGGATGACGTGATTTTGCGCTTTTTAATGAACTTAATACTTTCATAGTTTACTCCTTACCAAACTGAGCAAAGCGACGATTGAAATTCGCCACTCGTCCTTCTTTTTGAACAACTCGCTGCTTACCGGTGTAATAGGGATGCGATTCAGACGACACATCTAAGGTGAAATAAGGATAGGTGTTGCCATCTTCCCACTCGATCGTCCGATCAGTTTTTAGCGTTGAACCCACAATAAAATACTTATCCACACTGGTGTCGTGGAAAACCACTTTTTGGTATGGCGGATGAATTCCGTCTTTCATCAATTTCCCCTCACTTAAATTGTTATGTTATAACATACCAATTAATAATCATTACCAAGAAGAAAAGCAAGCTTAAATATGATATTTTTCTCAACCAACGTGAAAAAAGACGGATACGGATATGCACACCATTGCTCCGATTGGCACTATTGAAACGCCTTATAAAGAAAAATTTGCCGTTCCTCGCCAACCTCGCTTAGTGGCGAGCGCAAGCGCGAGAGTCAAGCTCATCGGTCACGCTAATTGCTTAGAGTCGGTGCGAGGCATCGAACAATTTAGCCATGTCTGGTTACTTTTTCTGTTTGACCAAAACCTCGATGCCGGTTGGAAACCGACGGTGCGCCCACCGCGCTTAGGCGGAAATGAGCGGATCGGCGTATTTGCTTCACGGGCCACGTTTCGACCTAACGGCATCGGTATGTCTGCCGTTGAATTGAAAGGCGTCACTCAACAAGGTGATCAGGTTTATTTGGAACTAGGCAGCGTAGATTTAGTCGATAACACACCGATCATTGACATCAAACCCTATATTCCCTATTCCGATTCGATAGCCACAGCCAGCGGTGGCTATGCCGAGAGCGAGCCCGACAAGATCGCAGTGACCTTTAGCCAAGCGGCGTTAACGGTACTGAATGCGCGGGCAGATCACGACATGGTTAAAGCCGTCATTGAGCAAGTGCTGGCTCAAGATCCTCGCCCAGCCTATAAAAAACATAAAATCGATCATAAAGAATATGCGGTAAATCTGTTCGATCTGAACGTAAAATTCACTATCGCAAACAACTTAGTCTCAGTAACCGCAATAGAACGCTTTTGACAAAGCCGATTGGCTGATATTATTAGCGGCTTAATTCTAGCCTCTCATTGGAGAGCGCTTTTAACTATCATGAAACGGATACCATAGAATGCGTACCAGTAAATATCTTCTTTCTACTTTGAAGGAGACTCCAAACGACGCAGAAGTCGTGAGCCATCAGCTCATGTTACGTGCAGGTATGATCCGTAAGCTGGCTTCAGGTCTTTATACCTGGCTGCCTACTGGTCTACGTGTGCTGCGTAAAGTCGAAAACATCGTTCGTCAAGAGATCGACAATGCCGGTGCAATCGAAACCTTGATGCCCGTTGTGCAACCGTTTGAACTGTGGGAAGAGACAGGCCGCTCTGAGAAAATGGGCCCTGAGCTACTTCGCTTTACTGACCGCCATACTCGTCCGTTTGTGCTTAGTCCAACAGCAGAAGAAGTGATCACCAGCTTGGTACGCAACGAAGTCAGCTCTTACAAGCAATTACCGCTGAACCTGTACCAGATTCAAACCAAATTCCGTGATGAGAGACGTCCTCGTTTTGGTGTGATGCGTGCTCGTGAATTCTGCATGATGGATGCCTATAGCTTTGATATTGATAAAGCAGGCTTAGAGAAATCTTACCAAGCGATGCACGAAGCTTACTGTAAAGCCTTCGATCGCATGGGGCTTGATTACCGCCCAGTATTAGCCGACACCGGCGCTATCGGTGGTAACGGCTCGCATGAGTTCCATGTATTGGCTGAAAGTGGTGAAGACATCATCGCCTTCTCAACTGAATCGGATTACGCCGCCAACATCGAAAAAGCAGAAGCCATTGCGCCAGCCGTTGAGCGCGCCGCGCCAACTCAAGAGATGACGCAGGTTGATACGCCAAACGCCAAAACCATCGCTGAATTGGTTGAGCAGCATGGCCTACCGATTGAGAAAACAGTTAAAACACTGTTTGTAAAAGCATCTGATGAGATCGATGCCTCTATCGTGGCACTGATTATCCGTGGTGATCATGAACTCAATGAAATCAAAGCCGAGAAACTCGCTGAAGTTGCCGCTCCGCTAGAAATGGCTAGCGAAGAAGAGATTCGCGCGCTGATTGGCGCAGGCCCAGGCTCTCTTGGCCCTGTTGGTCTTGAATTGCCGTTTATCGTTGATCACAGCGTAGCCGTCATGAGCGATTTTGGCGCAGGAGCCAACATCGATGGCAAACACTACTTTGGCATCAACTGGGGCCGTGACGTTGAGCTAGCGAAAGTGGAAGACCTCCGTAACGTCGTTGAAGGCGACCCAAGCCCATGTGGCAAAGGGACACTAATGCTCAAACGCGGTATCGAAGTGGGTCATATTTTCCAATTGGGTACTAACTACTCTGAGAAAATGAACTGTGGCGTTCTTGATTCCAATGGTAAAAACACCATTTTAGAGATGGGTTGTTACGGCATTGGCGTATCACGCGTTGTGGCATCAGCCATCGAGCAAAACAACGATAAATACGGCATCATCTGGCCTGACGCGATCGCACCTTTCCAAGTGGCGATTGTCCCTATGAACATGCACAAATCAGAGCGCGTCCAACAAGCTGCTGAAAAACTGTATACGGAACTGACCGCTGCTGGTATTGAAGTGCTATTTGATGATCGTAAAGAGCGCCCGGGCGTAATGTTCTCAGATATGGAACTGATCGGTGTACCACATACCATCATTATTGGCGATCGCAGTATGGATGAGGGCAACTTCGAATATAAACATCGCCGCAGTGGTGAGAAGTCGGCCGTCGCTATGAATGAAATAGTCTCCTTTATTAATGCTCAAATCGCCTAATAAAGTATGCTCTTGAAAAGGTTGCCTAATGCCTAAATGGCAACCTTTTTTATTTTGTCACCAGCCACAAAAGCTTTTTCAAGCATATTAATCTTCGATTCATCTACGGTGATCTATTCTTTAATCCATTATTAATGGAGGTGACCTATGGATCTAAAAAGTTTACTTAACCAAGCATTGAATTCAGACATCGTAAAACAAGGTTCAAGCCAACTCGGCGCTATCACACAAGATTCAAGTAAACTCAAAACCTTAGGAGCAGGTGCACTCGGTGGTGGCCTAATCGGTTTATTGATGGGCTCGAAGAAAGCAAAAAAAATAGGCACTAAAGTGATAGGGATTGGTGGAGCAGCGGCGCTCGGCGCACTAGCCTATAAAGCGTATAATGACTGGCAAGCAAAACAAACGACCACTCAACCGCAGTCTAGCTTTGACCCTAATGATGCTAGCCACAGCACGCTGATCCTAAAAGCGATGATTGCCGCCGCAAAAGCTGATGGCCATGTGGATGAACAAGAAATGGCGAAAATTGAGCAAGCCATCTCTGAAATGGGCGCAGATAACCAATTGCAGCAGCTGGTAAAAAATGAGCTGCATAAACCGCTCGATCCCGCGGCTATTGCACAGTTAGCCACAACGCCCGCACAAGCGAGTGAGCTTTATCTGGCCTCTTTACTTATCGCCGATGAACAAAATTTCATGGAAAAAGCGTATCTGAACGAGCTCGCTAAGCAACTACAGCTAGCCGACGATCTGGTCATGGCGCTAGAGCAGCAAGTGAATGCTTAAAGTTTCATCACATGCAATCAGAGCTTGCGCAAACGCAAGTTCTGATTTTGTCTTTGCCAAACGTAATGTGTATATTGAGAGCCATTATCATTAGTTAGGATTTAATCTATGCAAGTTTACGGTTGTTGTGAATTAGTGCGCGAGCTTTATGCGCAGATAGGCAGTGGTGATCAAGCTTATATTCCTCAAGCAATCTCCTGCGCCATCAAAACTTTGAATGATGTCGCAGCAGACGAATCGCTGCCAAAAGCGGTTCGAGAGCAAGCAGCCTTTGCGGCAGCTAACTTGCTGATTTCTGATTTCGAGGATAAGTGATGAATTTAGCCAATTTTGCCTCGATGGATCCAATCATGCTGATGAGCATCATCAATATGAAGCTACGTGATGATTTTAATGGCGATCTTGATAGGCTGGCGGACGACTTTGATATCGATCGGGCGGCATTAGAGGCTCGCTTAGCCAGTGCAGGTTTTGAGTTTTTACCGCAAATCGGTCAATTTCGTTAAGGCATAAAAAACCCGCTAATTTAAAGCGGGTTTTCGTTCAAGTAACAGTTCTTAAAGCACAGCACTCAGATTTTTTGTACTAAGCTTTTTTCTCTTTTCTTGCCAGAGCCTTACGCTCATTGCGTTTCGCTTGGTTCTCAATAAAGCCACTGAGCTCTTTTTCCGCCCAAGCTTGTGCTTGTGCTTCGCTTTCAAAACCCATTTCGCGCTTTGAAACAACACTTCTGCGAGAGGTCACTTGACGTACGATTTCCGCCGCCCAACCATTGCGCTTTTCAGTCACTTTGATGGTGAATTTTTTACTTTCTGACATTTTCGTTTTCCTAAGGGAATAATAAGGGATTACTCATCAACGTTTGTCGCGCGCCATTATATTATATGGCGGCGGATGTTGAACACCATCCCTTGGTAAGCGCGGCATTAGAGCACAAATTACAATTTTTTTCTGCATTTTTTACAAAAAATTCATCCTCAAAGTAAACAAAAAAGCCGCTGAGTTGCAGCGGCTGGAATAACAAGACTAAGTCGTTTCTCTCACTGGCGACAAGGTGAGTTACCCTAAGTTCTTACGTGCATTTTGGAACATACGCATCCATGGACTGTTTTCCCCCCAAGAATCAGGATGCCAAGAGTTCGCTACCGTGCGGAACACGCGCTCTGGGTGCGGCATCATGATCGTCACACGGCCATCTTGAGTCGTTAAGCCTGTAATGGCATTTGGTGAACCATTTGGGTTGTTCGGATATTGCTGCGTGGCATGGCCGTTGTTATCCACAAAACGCAGCGCAACGGTGCCTGATTGTTCAATCGCCGTTAAATGTGCCGTATCACGAACTTCAACGCGCCCTTCGCCATGCGAAACCGCAATCGGCATGCGCGAGCCAGCCATCTCATTAAAAAACAGTGAATCAGATTGCTGCACTTCCACTAAGCTAAAGCGCGCTTCAAAACGCTCTGATTCATTGCGCACAAAACGCGGCCATAAATCCGCACCAGGGATTAACTCTTTCAAATTCGACAGCATTTGACAGCCGTTACACACTCCTAGCGAGAAAGTATCTTCACGTTGGAAGAAACTTTGGAACTGTTCACGAGCTTGTACATTAAACAGCACTGATTTCGCCCAGCCTTCGCCCGCGCCCAATACGTCACCATAAGAGAACCCACCACATGCGACGAGGCCTTGGTACTCTTCAAGCACCGCTTGACCCGTTAAGATGTCGCTCATGTGTATATCGGTTGTTTCAAAGCCTGCGCGATCAAACGCTGCCGCCATTTCAACGTGTGAGTTAACCCCTTGCTCGCGCAAAATAGCCATTTTTGGCTTCACGCCTTTAGCAATATACGGTGCCGCAACATCTTGTTGCACGTCAAAGCTCAAACTGACGTTAAGACCTTTATCACTGTTATCTTGTTTTGCTGCAAACTCTTGATCCGCGCACTGCGGGTTATCGCGTAGCGCTTGCATCTTATGCGTAGTTTCAGCCCAAATGGTGCGAAGTTCGGTGCGGTTACGCACAACAATAGGTTGTTCACCAGCGGTAATGGCTAGTTCATCAGAAGCGTCAACACGACCGATAACGTGTGAACACGCTTGTAAACCATGCGCCGTTAGCGTCGAGATCACCGTCTCTAAATCGTGGTGACGAACTTGAATGACTGCGCCCAGCTCTTCATTAAATAACGCGGCCAATGCATCACCCAGCGCGGCAATATCGGCTTTCACGCCACAATGACCAGCAAAGGCCATTTCAGCTAGAGTGACGAATAAACCACCGTCACCTTTATCGTGATAGGCGATAATCTGCTGATTGGCGACCAAGGTTTGGATCGCCTCATAGAAGGCTTTAAGCTGCGCCGCATTATCTACGTCTGCGGGTTTATCACCCAACTGTTTGTAGACTTGTGCTAACGCCGTTGCGCCCAAGCGATTCTTACCATTACCTAAATCAATCAAAACCAGGGCGGTTTCACCCTTATCGGTTCTTAACTGAGGGGTGATGGTGTTACGCACATCTTCAACACGAGCAAATGCCGTGATCACCAATGATAGCGGAGAGGTCACTTCTTTTTGTTCGCCATTCTCATCCCACTTGGTCTTCATCGACATCGAATCTTTACCCACAGGGATAGTCAGGCCGAGCGCAGGACAAAGCTCTTCACCGACCGCTTTTACTGCCTCATACAAACCAGCATCTTCACCTGGGTGACCCGCTGGTGACATCCAGTTCGCCGACAACTTAATGTGTTTGATATCACCGATATGGGTAGCGGCAATGTTGGTGATCGCTTCGCCCACGGCTAAGCGTGCCGATGCCCCAAAATCCAGCAAGGCAACTGGCGTGCGCTCCCCCATCGACATCGCTTCGCCATGGTAAGTATCATAACTTGCCGCGGTAACCGCGCAGTTTGCTACTGGCACTTGCCATGGACCAACCATTTGGTCACGAGCAACCAAGCCAGTGACGGTTCGGTCACCAATGGTGATGAGGAAGGTTTTTTCTGCAACCGCAGGGAGACGCAGTATACGATCAATCGCTTCGTTCAATTCGATATCACGGCGATCAAGTGCTGGATTATTAACTTTCAGCGTCTTCACATCGCGATACATTTTAGGTGTTTTGCCAAGCAATACGTCCATCGGCATATCAATTGGCGTATTACCGAAATGTGAATCTTCCAATTTCAGTTCACGCTCTTCAGTGGCAATGCCCACAACAGCATAAGGCGCGCGCTCACGTTGGCAAATGGCATCAAAGCGCGCCATGTTTTCTGGCGCTACAGCCAGCACGTAACGCTCTTGTGATTCATTACACCAAATTTCAAGCGGGCTCATTCCCGGCTCATCGTTAGGCACATCACGCAGTTGGAAAATACCGCCACGTTCGCCATCATCAACAAGCTCAGGCAATGCGTTTGAGATACCACCAGCGCCCACATCATGGATAAAGGCGATCGGATTCGCCTCACCGAGTTGCCAGCAGCGATCAATCACCTCTTGGCAGCGACGTTCCATCTCTGGGTTTTCACGCTGTACCGACGCAAAATCAAGATCTTCCGCAGATTGACCAGATGCCATAGAAGAAGCGGCGCCCCCACCAAGGCCAATGTTCATTGCCGGACCACCGAGCACAATTAAGCTCGCGCCAACAGGGATCTCTTTTTTCTGCACATGCTCGTCGCGGATATTCCCCATCCCACCAGCAATCATGATTGGTTTGTGATAACCACGCACTTCTTCACCAGCGTGAGAATTGACTTTCTCTTCGTAAGTACGGAAGTAACCTAGCAGGTTGGGACGACCAAATTCGTTGTTAAAAGCCGCCCCACCGAGCGGGCCTTCCAGCATAATATCGAGTGCCGTGACAATGCGTCCCGGTTTACCAAAATCCGTTTCCCAAGGCTGTACAAAATTAGGAATACGCAAGTTTGAAGTAGTAAAACCGACTAACCCGGCTTTAGGTTTTCCACCAATCCCCGTTGCACCTTCGTCACGAATTTCACCACCGGAACCCGTTGAAGCGCCCGGCCAAGGAGCAATCGCCGTCGGGTGGTTGTGTGTTTCCACCTTCATTAAAATATGCGCTTTTTCATGGTGATAACCATATTGGCGTGTCTCTGGATCAGGGAAAAAACGCCCAACTTCCGAACCCACCATGACGGCGGCATTATCTTTATAGGCAGACAGCACATGATCAGGAGTCACTTCATAAGTGTTTTTGATCATCTTAAACAGCGATTTATCTTGCTTAACGCCATCAATAGTCCAATCGGCATTGAAGATTTTATGGCGACAATGCTCAGAGTTTGCTTGAGCAAACATCATTAATTCGATATCGGTTGGATTACGCTCAAGCTTAGTGACGAAGCTTTCGAACAAATAATCAATTTCATCGTCAGCCAATGCAAGCCCAAGGGTAACGTTTGCTTTTTCAAGCGCTGCGCGGCCGCCATTCAGCAAGTCAACGTACGCCACTGGGGTAGGTTCTGCGACTTTGAACAGTGCTGTTGCCGATTCGAAATCGGTAAACACGACCTCCATCATTCGGTCATGAATAATTGTTTGGATCGTGTTGATTTGCTCGGCAGAAAGTGCGACTTCGGATTCAATATAATAAGCCGTACCCCGCTCTAAACGCTTCACATCCACTAAACCACAATTGTGTGCAATATCTGTTGCTTTGGAAGACCAAGGAGAAATAGTGCCCGGACGAGGCGTCACAAGCAGAAGAAGACCTTGTGGCTCATGGTCTTGAATGGTTGGACCATAAGTGAGTAGTTTCTCTAATTTTTCAAGGGATTGAGTGTCTAAATCCGCAGAGAGATCAGCAAAATGCATAAACTCCGCGTAAATACTCGATACAGGCAGTTGCTGTTCACGACAAAGTTCAACGAGTTTGTTAACACGAAACTCAGAAAGCGCTGGGGAGCCACGCAAAATTCTCATGTGCTTAGGTCTCTTATACAGTGGGTTGAAGTGTAATTGGAATAAATTCAAAATCATTAAAATACAATAATTTAATAAAATAAAACCGAATACATACCAATTTCACCTCGTCATTTCGGACGCATTATAAAGGAATTCTTTTTGTGACGTAACACCAAAAGCAACCGTTTGCGTCTTTTTTTGTCAAATTTGAAATACAGCCACATTAGCGTGGTCGCCGACACTTTTTCATCCGTTTTTGATCTGAAACTTTGCCAATATGGCCGCCTTTGATATAAAGGCAGTAATTGATGTAAGAGATCGCTCATAAATGCCAAAGTATTATCTGATTCAGCTTCATCGCTCATTGTCCATTTTCCTACTCACTCTTTTTGTCGTCGGTTGCCAAATCGATTCAGATCCTAAAAGCGAGCTTGACCATATTCGTGAACGTGGCGTATTGCGAGTGGGTACGTTGAACAATCAACTCTCCTACTACATTGGCCCAGATGGCCCTGCAGGGCTGGACTACGAACTAGCACGCGAATTTGCCAATCAGCTTGGGGTTAAACTAGAGATGAAACCCGCTTATCGGTTGTCTAGTCTCTTTCCTGCACTGAAAAATGGGGAAATCGACGTTGTTGCAGCGGGGTTAAGTCAATCGAATCAACGCTTGAATGAGTACAGAACAGGGCCCGCTTATTACTATGTCAGCCAACAAGTCGTCTATAAGAAAGGCAACTGGCGTCCAAGAAATTTAAAACAATTACTGGAAAAACAACCGGAACTGATTGCTGGGCATGAAGGTGACAGCGTTTTTTCTATCGTGAATGAATCCCACTTTGAAAATACGCTCAGCGACATTAAACAGATCTACCCAGAGTTTCAGTACAATGTGAATAATAACGCCGACGTTAACGACCTTTTAAAACAGGTTTCGAATGGCGAACTGCTATTTACCATGGCTGATTCGGTCGAAGTCTCGTTGTCGCAGCGAATCTACCCTGACTTAGCCGTCGCCTTTGAATTAACTGAAGATCAGCCTATCGCTTGGTATATGCGTCGTTCTGAAGATGAAAGCTTATACGCCTTGATGATTGAGTTTTTTGGCAACCTTAAACAATCTGGTCAATTAGCGGCCTTGGAAGAGAAATATATTGGTCACGTGGGCACGTTTGATTATGTCGATACGCGCGCCTTTATTAGAGCACTCGATGTCCGCTTACCAAAATGGGCCCCTCTTTTCCAACAATATTCTGACGAGTTTGATTGGCGATTGATTGCCGCCTTAGCTTATCAAGAGTCTCACTGGAATCCGTTAGCTAAATCCCCCACTGGGGTCCGCGGTATGATGATGTTGACTCTCCCTACGGCAAGAAGTGTTGGTGTCGCCAATCGACTCGATCCGGAACAATCGATTCGTGGTGGTGTCGAATACCTGCGTCGGATGGTACAGCGTATACCAGACTCCATCCCAGAACATGAGAAAATTTGGTTTGCTCTCGCTTCCTATAACGTCGGCTATGGGCATATGATGGATGCAAGACGCTTAACCAAGCAACAAGGTGCGAACCCTGATTCATGGACTGAAGTCAAAGAACGCCTCCCTCAACTGAGACAAAAGAAATACTTCAGCCAGACTCGATATGGCTACGCGCGAGGTGACGAAGCCAAGGCCTACGTTGAAAATATTCGTCGCTATTATCAAAGCATTATTGGCCATGTTGATCAACAAAAGCAGATAGACAATAGTTCAGGTACTGATGATTTGGTTGTGATCAGTATTGAGGAGGAGGAAGCCGCGTTAGAAGCTATGGAATCGGCCGATGAGGCGCAGGATAATCAGTATCTCGACCCCATAGCTCAATAAGCATAACAATAGCTAAATCTTCCACGTTGAACAAAAATTGCACACTTGATTTCCAAGTGTGCAGCCCATACATCAAAACGTGAAAAAGATCGTTCCCTAAGTTTCATATTATGGTAACAATCCTGCACTATAAAGGCAGATTAAGATTGTCATAAGGCACCCTAAACCATTAGGGATCATTGTCAAAACTCAGCAGTAGGAGGTTGTTTATGCTTAAACGTAAAAAGCTATCAAAACACCTTAATAAAACGGTGGCAGCGAACCGTCGTAAACGTATGTTATCCAATAATAAAAAGAAAATTATCTGGCGTAACCGTGCATTTATGCAATTAATCTCTGCTTAACCTTCAGCGGCAAACATCTACTCAAAGTGGATGTTTGCTAAAGCCCATCACTCTGTTGCTTATTCCGCTGTTTTTCCGCCTGTATCTCTGCGCGTCTTCGTCTAAAAAAAGATTGCAGTTGCTCCCGACACTCCTCTTCTAACAATCCTTTATCGACCGTCGCGTAATGATAGGAGGCTTGGCTTTCAAATAAATTCAGCACCGTACCGGCCGCCCCAGCTTTGAGATCTGGAGCGCCAAAGACAATCCTTTTGACTCGGCTATGCAGCAGTGCGCCTGCGCACATTGGACAGGGCTCTAAAGTGACGTATAAGGTAGTATCTAGCAAACGATAATTTTGTAACCGTTGACCTGCTTGACGCAAAGCCTGAATTTCAGCGTGCGCTGTCGCATCATGTTGACCAATAGAGGCATTCCAACCTTCAGCAATGATTTCGCCATCTTTAACAAGCACAGCGCCCACAGGCACTTCACCTGCTTGTTCTGCAAGATTGGCAAGCGCGATGGCTCGGCGCATAAACTTTTGATCTTGAACGGTAAACTGTGTATTCATATATCCTATTTTCTCTTTCACTAGCCTTTGCCGTTAGCGGACGATAGCCGTTCTGCCAGAAAATCCACCAGCAGCCTAACTTTTGAGGACAAATGGCGATTTTGTGGGTATAAGGCCCATACACCTTCACGATCATCTCGGTACTGATGCAACACTTCTTGCAACTCACCCGAGAGCAAATACGGCTCTACATAATAGTCGGGCAATTGTACGATTCCAATCCCTTGCAACGCGGCATTCAATAACGCCACACCGCTGTTGCATTTAATTTTTCCTTTAACACCGATTTCACGAGAGCGTTGCTGATCCTTAAATCGCCAATAGTTCATAGTACCTTGTAAACATTGGTGATGAACCAACTCTGACAATGAATAGGGGGTGCCATATTTCACCAAATAGTCAGGGCTAGCGCAGACAAACAGTTGTCGGTTGGATAACTTTTTGCCAATAAAACTCGAATCATCCAACTGCCCTAATCGTACGGCGACATCAATTCCTTCAGCAATCAGATCCAATTTTTGGTTAGTGAGTATCAGTTCCAACTCCAATTGAGGATGTAACTGTAAAAACTCATGCAGCAAAGGCGCGACTTTCTGCTCACCATAAGTCACCGGAGCGGTCACTTTCAGTAAACCTGACGGCGTTTGCTGCATCTGCGTGACAGCAAGATCAGCCTGCGCTAAGCCTTCAACCAATTGCCGACACTGATGATAATAGAGTTGACCCGCTTCGGTCAGGGAGACTCGCCGCGTGGTACGTTGCAACAACTTTACCGCCAAACGCTCTTCTAATAGCGCAATACGTCGGCTGACATTCGCTACTGATGTCGATAGTTTATGCGCTGCTGCGGTAAAACTTCCAGTTTCAGCCACCGCAACAAATTCATGAATGCCTTCCCAACTCGCCATCTTAATTATTACTGATAAGTAAAAGTGATTCTTATTTTAGACCGATTATTAAATTTCAAGAAGGGAATATACTGTCACTCTCCCCAACTCACTTGAAACTTCAAGTAATGTGCAAAGGAAAATCTTATGTCATCACATCAATTCATTAAATCTCGCGCGGCGATTGCGTGGGGGCCAAATCAACCACTAAAAGTCGAGGAGGTTGACGTTATGTTGCCCCAAAAAGGCGAAGTGTTGGTGCGTATTATTGCGAGCGGCGTTTGTCATACCGATGCCTTTACGCTATCTGGTGAAGACCCTGAAGGGATTTTCCCGGTTATCCTCGGCCACGAAGGCGGCGGTATCGTTGAGAGGATTGGTGAAGGGGTAACCAGCGTCGAGGTAGGAGATCATGTCATTCCCTTGTACACCGCAGAGTGTGGTGAATGCAAATTCTGTAAATCAGGTAAAACTAACCTGTGCCAAGCAGTACGTGAAACGCAAGGAAAAGGATTAATGCCTGATGGCACTACACGTTTCTATAAAGACGGCCAACCCATTTTCCACTATATGGGTTGCTCCACCTTTTCTGAGTATACCGTGTTGCCAGAAATTTCCTTGGCTAAGGTCAATAAAGCGGCGCCATTAGAAGAGGTCTGCTTGCTCGGTTGTGGTGTCACAACGGGCATGGGCGCGGTGCTCAATACAGCCAAAGTTAAACAAGGTGATACTGTGGCCATCTTTGGCCTAGGCGGCATCGGGCTTTCCGCCATTATTGGCGCAAGAATGGCCGGTGCCAGCCGTATTATTGGCATTGATATCAATGAGAGTAAGTTTGAGCTTGCTACTCAGCTTGGTGCAACGGACTGCCTGAACCCGAAAACTCTGACTAAGCCAATCCAAGAAGTGATTATTGAGATGACTGATGGCGGTGTTGATTTTTCTTTTGAGTGCATCGGTAACGTCAATGTAATGCGCCAAGCGTTAGAATGCTGCCATAAAGGCTGGGGAGAATCGGTCATTATTGGTGTGGCTGGCGCGGGCCAAGAAATATCAACTCGCCCTTTCCAATTGGTGACGGGCCGAGTATGGCGTGGTAGTGCATTTGGCGGCGTAAAAGGCCGCTCGGAACTGCCACACATTGTCGAGCGCTATCTGGCGGGCGAATTTGGTTTGCAAGAGTTTATTACCCATACCATGGGTTTAGAGGATATAAACCAAGCCTTTGATTTAATGCATAAAGGTGAAAGTATTCGTTCTGTGATTCATTTTGACCAATAAGCTTTAATAACCAGCCCTTTTTTCTTAAAGGGCTGGGTGGGGAAACTTGCTATGCACATTGAAAACATTAGCCAAGCCAAAGTATTTGAAGGCTGGCATGAACAGTACACGCACTCATCACAAGTACTAGGGTGCAGTATGCGTTTTGCTATCTATCTTCCACCTCAAGCGGCCTACCAATCGGTTCCGGTGTTGTATTGGTTATCCGGCTTAACATGCAGCGATGAAAATTTCATGCAAAAAGCTGGCGCATTTCAAAGCGCGGCTAAGCTCGGTATCGCGATTGTTGCCGCCGATACCAGCCCAAGAGGTGAAGGTGTTCCTGACGACCCGCAAGGAGCGTATGATTTTGGCCTTGGCGCAGGATTTTACCTCAACGCAACTCAAGCGCCTTGGGATAAGCACTACCAAATGTACAGCTACATTGTGCAAGAACTTCCAGCCTTAATAGAACAACATTTTCCCGTAAACCAACAGCGAGCGATTGCAGGACACAGTATGGGTGGCCATGGTGCGTTAACCATCGGATTGAAAAACCCTCAACGCTATCGCTCGATTTCAGCCTTTAGCCCGATAAGCAACCCAATACACTGCCCTTGGGGGCAAAAAGCATTTCGCCACTACCTTGGTAATAACCTGCAAGATTGGAAGCAATACGATGCGGTTGAATTGCTCACTACTCACTCATCATCCTTACCCATTTTGGTTGACCAAGGAGAGGAAGACCCGTTTTTACACGAACAGCTTAAACCTGAACGCTTACTCGCCGCTGCACAAGCGAGCAATAGCCCACTCTCGTTAAGAATGCATAAAGGTTATGATCACAGTTATTTTTTCATTCAAAGTTTCATTGATGATCACTTAACATTTCACGCGCAACATCTGCACAAATGAGATTGAAAAAGCCCGCGATACACTCGCGGGCTTTCAATTCAGACTCGATAAATAACGTTAACGCTACAAGCTGTATGTGTAAGGCGCTTGCACCCCTAGCGGAATACCAAAAGCCCAGTAAGCAAGCAGGAACAGCGTCCAACCAATCAGCATCGCAATGGAGAAAGGCATCATCATTGAAGCCAAGGTGCCAATGCCCGTCGATTTTACATAACGTTGGCAATACACCACGACTAATGGGAAGAAGACCATCAGTGGAGAGATAATGTTAGAAACCGAATCGCCCACGCGGTAAGCCGCTTGCGATAGCTCGGGAGAAATCCCTACCGCCATCAGCATAGGTACCAGAATTGGACCAATCAATGCCCATTTTGCCGAGGCCGAACCCACCAGAAAATTAACGCTAGCCGTGAGTAAAATCATCCCCACAATCGTTGCTTGGCCGGGTAAGTCCATCGCTTTTAGGCCTTCGGCACCATACAATGCCAACATAGTACCAATATTAGATTGACCAAACGCTGATAGGAACTGAGCACAGAAGAACGACATCACTATGTATGCGCCCATCGTAGCCATGGTGCCAGACATCGCTTTTATCACGTCATTACTGTTTTTAAAGGTGCCAGCCACTCGGCCATACACAATTCCCGGAATAATAAACAAGATAAAAATCAAAGGAACGATCGACTTCATCACTGGAGCAGAAAAGGCCGTTAGCTCACCATCAGGCGAACGCAGTGCTGAGTTTTCTGGGATCAAAGCCGCTACTAGTAATGCAATACCTACCACCATTGCCCAGCCAGAAAAACGAAATGCTCTCGATTCCGTTGCGCTGAATGTTCCTAGATCAGGCGCTATTTCCGCATCTTCATCGACAGGCATATTCGCTAGACGAGGTTCAATAATTTTCTCAGTCACATACCAACCAATCGCAACGATGATCACCGAAGATAAACCCGTGAAAAAAATGTTCGCCAGCGGATTCACTATGTATTGAGGATCCAAAATTTGTGCGGCGGTTTGTGTAAAACCAGCGAGCAAAGGATCAATACCAGAAGGGATAAAGTTCGCTGAAAAGCCACCAGAAACACCAGCAAATGCGGCTGCAATACCGGCCAGTGGATGACGCCCTGCCGCATGGAAAATAATCCCACCCAGAGGAATAACCAACACATAACCAGCATCAGCAGCCGTATGCGACACTATCGCCACCAAAATCAGCATCGGTGTCAGTAGTTTCGCTGGCGTGAAATTTAGCATTTTCTTAAGGCCTGTAGTGATAAACCCTGAAGAATCAGCCACTCCCACACCGAGCATGGCAACCAGCACGATACCTAGCGGCGCAAAGCTGGTGAATGTGGTCACCATATTGGCTAGAAAACTCGCGAGCGCTTTACCTGTCAGTAGGTTATTAACTTGCAGTTCTTCACCCGTTCGAGGGTTGGTCAAATCAAATGTCACATTCGATAACAGTGCCGATGAAACCCAAACAATAATCAGTGCCCAGAAAAACAAAATCGCAGGGTCAGGAATTTTATTTCCTGCACGTTCAATAAAATTTTAAAAGCGATCCATACCGCTCGGCTTCGGAAATGGTGCTTGTTTTACGACTTGGTTACTCATTCGTAACTCCATATGTGATGTTGCTGCTGTAGGCCTATATCAATTTATTTAGCCGACCTATTAATCGTCGGTTATTCTATAAAAAAGCCTCAACCAAAGCACAAGCTTCTACAGTTTTTTACAAAAACGGGGACATATTTTGCAAAAATAGCATTCCACCACAACAATCCAAACACATTCTTATGCTCTTTTTTCCTACAAATCAGTAACCAATTTGCAAAATCAAATATTTCATTTTTGTATAAGCATCGAGACGCTAATCAAACTCACTGAACTGCGAAATCATGGTTTTCAGCTCAACCGACTGCTTATTTCCCTGACGATCATGCCAATAGGACTCAATATAAATGGTTTTCAGTGAGCCCGATAAAGAGACCGTTGGTACTGACCAACTGAGTGTATAAAAGGGATGTGAGTTATCTTGTCCGTTAACAATATCACTATCAAAATTCGCTGGCGTGAGAGTAGAAATCGCGGCAGAAGCGCCACGGCTACGAAACCATTCCAACTTTTGTTCGGCCAAATGTAGTGCTTCGATACTATGAACGGCAAAATCCGCCTTTTGCTCAACCAACACTTGTAATTTGACCAAACCCATTGCCCCAACACCAATTAGAACAAACGATATCATTACTTCTATTAGGCTAAATCCTTGCTGCTTAGAGATCATTCCATGAACCTTTTTGCCATCTAGGTGGAACCGAAAAGGAAAAGCTGTTTTCAATATCACTGTTATATTGCAAACGTAGCGAGTTATAAAATAGTGCTATCTGACCTTGGGTATCAAAGGCCATTCCTCCGGTAAATTGAAAAGATCCCGACTGTAAGTAGGTAGCGTGCTTTGGCGTCAAGGTGGTAGCGCTGCCGTACAATGTTTTTATCGGTGCATCAAAATTAGCATTGAGATCCGCGATGAGTTCAGTATCAAATCCATTCCAATTTGCCGTATCAGCGGCAAATCCACTGTTAAAATGAAAGAGCACCCCTTGAATGCTGCCACTCCCTCGAATCCCTAACACGCCATTATGCACCAGCAAAAAAAGGTAAGTCCCAGGATGAGCATTTTGTATGGTTGACATTGTATCAATCGATGCTTGGTTCAGTTGACAACTGCCATCAATCCATACTTGATTCGGCTGACCAAGAACCAAAGCACCTTTAAATTTCGAAACACAATCAACATCACCACTGGTCATTGTGTAACTCAAGAACTTAAATTCAGTATCGTCGCGTGCTTTTTCCCATTCTCCCCGTTCGTAACCAAAGAGATCTTTAAATGGGTTTAGCGTTTCATCTCGGTAAATATCATTTTTGACATTGACTGCTTCATAAAGACCGCTACTATTTTTCCAAATACCGCTTTGTGAACTACTGTTCGTTTTATGCGTCGGCGCGCAATCGGCACTATTGTCAAAAACAGCGCTTGGTTTTTGAATAGCACTCCCAACACCATTATTTGTCACTCCCGCCGTAGCAATAACATATTTAGCAACGGCGATAGCCGCGCATTCATATTTCCCATCACTATTTTTGGGCCCGGGATCTGGTGGAGAAATAAGTGTAGAGCCAAACACTATTAAGTCTGAAGTAGAGCGAATGGCTCCTGGACTTCTCCCACGTTGAAACAGAATGTTCTTTTTCAACGTCGTCATTTGATACTGGGACATAAGTGTACTGGCGTTAGTAGGGTCTGCAGAGAGGTACGTTAACTCTAAATCGACACACAAGGTATTGAGGTTGTTGGGAATTGAACTATTTTTATTGTTCATAATATGGCTATAACCACACTCAAGCCCCCCTTCTGCTCGCCAATGCTGTTGCCTCGCTTGCACCTCATTTTGTGCTCGTTTGATCTGAAAAAAGAGCGAACGGTAGGAGCCTAATGCCACCACTAAAGCGAGCACCAACAAAAGCGTGGTGATCAATAACGTTACAGCGCCTTGCTGAGCTTGCTTCATTACTGCCAATTCCTTTGTTTTATTGCCACTCCAAATGATGTTGATACACGGCTATCCCCCACCAACTCTGCTGCCATAGAGATCGTCATGTAGGCTGAGCTCACACCATTCGCCGCTAATGATGCTCGCTGGGCTTGAAAATGAGTCACATTAATCTGGTTAGTGTCGAAAATAGCAGTGCAACCAGCCGTCGCTTGGGAAACGGTTTTGGCCCCTGAAATCACAGACGTCGGCCTGTCACAGACACCCAACGCGCCAGAAGTCATGACAAACCCAACATTTCTGATCTGTTTCGTTGCCCCCGTATCATCAAGGTAGGCATACGCGAGCGTTGATTGGTCGGCCGAAACAAAAACGATATCATCGCTATCCAATAACGTGAGTGAGTTACCATGACCGCCATCATAACCTGCACGTTGAATATCTTGTTTGAGGTATTGCAGCGTGCCCGTCACTTGTTGCAGTAGCAGTAGCTCCTTGCCTCTTTCGGTCGCTACCTTCTGCCCAGTGATGAATACAGAGCCGATAATGGCTATCGCAATCAAGCCAAGCATGGATGCCACCATGAACTCAATTAACGTTGCCCCCATCTGCTTGGTTTCAGCGATATGAGCTTTATAGGCATGCTTTTTTGCTCTCGGTATGTTAGCTGCACTGCTTAAAACCAAAATAGTCTCCTCCATTACCACATAGGCGCATTCGTCCTGAAGGTCTATAGGTCGTGAATTTGAGTGCACCTTGGTGTGTTGAAAAATCAAGGCTCCCATTTACAGCTCGGCCATTAATGGCTTCAAAATGGATCTGATTTGACGGGTAATTCACCCCCAATTCAATATTGCGATAAGGTTGCCCCGATAGCGATGAAATCACTTGCCCCCCGGGATAGGTTCCTGAATTAGTCAGCACGATTTGCCATTCACCTTGGCTATTAACCGAACCCGACATGACAATATGCGCCCATAGCGGCTGCTTTCTCATTACTGCTTCCGAACGGGCGCTCATCATCAAGCCATTAATCTCACCCGCTAAACGTTGCATCTTTTGCGTATCACTGACTTGTTTGAAATTGGGAGCCGCTATCGTGAGTAAAATAGACAAAACGGAAACCGTGATAAGCAGCTCAAGTAAAGTAAACCCGCGAGCCATTTCCCAAATTCCTATGTAATTAAAATATGAAACAAAATTCACCTTGCGCGAATGCTATCACCTAATAAAAATAGCGGGTAAATCAACAAGGAACTCCACGTGATGATTCGAAATTCTAAATGCAACAACCACAACCGGCGGTCGTTCGGGATGACATTGATCGAATTATTGATTGCGGTTGTGATTATTGGCGTACTGTCTGCAATCGCTTATCCAAGTTATACCAAGCACGTTTTAAAAGGACACCGAACCACCGCTCTCGCCGATATGGGGAGAATTCAACTGGAACTGGAGCATCACTACGATAAGGGTTATGACTGGAGCGGGATCATTTCAGGGGGAAATTGCGTCATCTGTGAAAGCGATGCTGAACGCTATCAGTTTTCAGTCGCCAGCTCCGCAGCCAGTAGCTACACCATCACCGCGACGGCGCAGAGCACCAGAGGCCAAGACCAGGATGAATGTCTAACCAGCGATAAGGTCATGACATTGAAATCAACCAACGAATCAGCCCCAAGCGCATGTTGGAAATAGAACACCACAAAGGTTCAGTTTGTGAGGGGAGGACAAAGTCATCCTGTATCTGGAACGAATAAGGCCTGCATTGCAGGCCTTATTGGATAGATAATAATTCAACAGTGAATTAGCTGGTTAAATCATCGAAGAACTTTTTCACGCCATTAAAGAAACCTTCAGATTTAGGCTTATGCTTATTTGCCGCTTCACCACCGCAAGTTTCTTCAAATTCACGTAATAGTTCTTTTTGACGCGCGCTCAGTTTCACAGGTGTTTCAACCACGAGTTTGACAACCAAATCACCGATCGCCCCACCGCGTACGCCTTTCACACCTTTACCACGCATACGGAACATGCGCCCTGTTTGCGTCTCTTCTGGCACTTTCAAGTTTACACGACCATCGAGTGTTGGAACTTCAACTTCACCGCCAAGTGCCGCCATAGCAAAACTTACAGGGACTTCACAGTATAAGTTATTGCCATCGCGTTCAAAAATGTGGTGCTCTTTGACGTGAACTTGTACGTACAAATCCCCCGCTGGAGCGCCCATTTCTCCTGCTTCACCTTCGCCAGATAAACGAATGCGATCGCCCGTATCCACACCGGCTGGAATTTTAACATTAAGCGTTTTGGTTTTTTGCTTACGCCCCTGTCCTTGACACACGTTGCATGGGTCTTTAATGATCTTACCTTTACCATGGCAAGTCGGACAGGTTTGCTGTACAGCAAAAAATCCTTGGCGCATCTGTACTTGGCCGTGACCATGACAGGTTCCACACGTTTGCGCAGACGAGCCTTTCTTCGCGCCAGTACCTTCACAAGAATCACAATGGACCAGTGTTGGCACTTCAATCTCTTTTGAACAACCACGAACGGCCTCTTCTAAAGACAGTTCCATGTTGTAACGTAAGTCAGCACCACGTTGTGCACGCGCTTGACCACCGCCCCGACGACCACCACCGAAAATGTCACCAAAGACATCACCGAAGATATCGCCAAAATCAGCACTGCCGCCACCAAAGCCGCCACCGCCCATTCCGCCTTGTTCAAAAGCAGCATGACCGTACTGATCATAAGCCGCTTTCTTTTGCGAATCGGTTAAAATTTCATACGCTTCTTTTACTTCTTTAAACTTGTCCGAAGCGCTGTCATCCCCTTGGTTTCTATCAGGGTGAAACTTCATTGCTAGGCGCTTGTACGCCTTTTTAATATCGCGCTCAGAGGCATCTCGGCCTACGCCTAATACTTCGTAAAAATCACGTTTTGACATCTTCTTCGTCACCAATTTGTTACCGCAAACGACACGCTGCCGCTTGGTGTTTATATCGACCTAACTAATGGCTCTAGATTCTAGTGAATTCAAACTAAAAAGACACTGTTAGTTAGATGGACACCAATGAGTTTTCATTAATTACAGACATACGGGCGTAAGAGTTACCCCAAACGCCCGCATCATACCGTTGATTTCATTCTTCTCTTAGAGAAGTTAGGGTGGGTTAAACTCGCGAGCCACCCAACCCTAGCCCTCCCCGTTTAAAAGGAGGGAACTCAATCAATTACTTTTTGTCTTCTTTGACTTCTTCAAACTCAGCGTCAACGACATCGTCTTCTGCAGACTGTTGTTGGCCTTCACCTGCTTGTTGTGCTTGAGCTTTTTGCTGAGCGATCTCCATCAGTTTTTGAGCAGCAGCCATAAGCGCTTGAACTTTAGCGTCGATCGCTTCTTTGTCTTCACCTTTCTTCGCTTCTTCAAGCTCAGTAATGGCCGCTTCAATCTTCACTTTATCGTCAGCCGGAAGAGCATCACCCGCTTCTTCAATTTGCTTACGAGTACCGTGAATCATTTGGTCCGCTTGGTTACGTGCTGTCGCTAACTCTTCGAACTTTTTGTCCGCTTCTTTGTTTGCTTCAGCTTCTTGGACCATTTTCTCGATTTCAGCATCGCTCAAACCGCCAGACGCTTGGATAGTGATCTTCTGCTCTTTGCCTGTTTGTTTATCTTTCGCAGACACGTGCAAGATACCATCCGCATCCAAGTCAAACACAACTTCAATTTGTGGCATGCCACGTGGTGCAGCTTGAATACCTTCTAGGTTAAATTGACCTAGCGATTTGTTGTACATGGCTTGCTTACGCTCACCTTGTAGAACATGGATCGTTACTGCGTTTTGGTTGTCTTCAGCGGTAGAGAATACTTGATTCGCTTTAGTTGGAATCGTTGTGTTTTTCTCAACCAACTTAGTCATCACGCCACCCATTGTCTCGATACCTAGAGACAGAGGCGTTACGTCAAGTAGCAGTACGTCTTTTACTTCACCCGCAAGCACACCACCTTGAATGGCCGCACCAACAGCAACCGCTTCATCTGGGTTAACATCTTTACGCGCTTCTTTGCCAAAGAATTCAGCCACTTTCTTCTGAACCATAGGCATACGAGTCTGACCACCCACAAGGATAACGTCAGTAATGTCGCCGACAGACAAGTCTGCATCAGCCAGCGCCACTTTCAGTGGCTCAAGCGAACGCTGAACAAGGTCTTCCACTAGAGATTCTAGTTTCGCACGTGTCACTTTCACGTTCATGTGCTTAGGACCAGCAGCATCAGCGGTGATGTAAGGCAAGTTCACATCTGTTTGTTGCGCTGATGACAACTCAATTTTCGCTTTTTCTGCGGCTTCTTTTAGACGCTGCATCGCAAGTGGATCAGTTTTTAGGTTGATGCCTTGCTCTTTTTTGAACTCATCAACGAGATAGTTGATCATGCGGTTATCAAAGTCTTCACCACCAAGGTGTGTGTCACCGTTAGTTGCTAGAACTTCGAATGTTTTCTCGCCTTCAACTTCATCGATCTCGATGATTGAAATATCAAATGTACCACCACCAAGGTCGTATACCGCGATAACGCGATCGCCACCTTGTTTGTCCAAACCATAAGCAAGTGCAGCCGCTGTTGGTTCGTTGATGATACGTTTTACTTCAAGGCCTGCAATACGACCTGCATCTTTCGTTGCTTGACGTTGTGCATCGTTAAAGTATGCAGGAACCGTAATAACGGCACCAGTAACTGGCTCACCAAGAAAATCTTCAGCTGTTTTCTTCATTTTCTTCAGAACTTCAGCTGAAACTTGAGGAGCGGCCATTTTTTGGCCTCTTGCTTCAACCCAAGCATCGCCATTATCAGCCTTCACGATTTTGTAAGGCATGATTTCAATATCACGTTGAACTTCTTCGTCTTCAAAACGACGACCGATCAAACGCTTAATTGCAAATAGCGTATTGGTTGGGTTTGTTACCGCTTGACGTTTTGCAGGCTGACCTACTAGCGTCTCACCATCTGTATATGCAATTACCGATGCAGTTGTACGTTCACCTTCAGCGTTTTCAATAACGCGAGGTTTGTCGCCATCTAAAACAGCAACACAAGAGTTAGTAGTACCTAAGTCAATACCAATGATTTTACCCATCAGGCTATCTCCAAATAAATTCTATTTTTGTTTTATGCTACCCCCTATGTGGGGGAGGGAGAACAGGGTTTCAACCCTTACTCACAAACTAAACAAGGATGTTCGTTTCTCGTATGCCCAATAAATAAGGTCACTCAGCACCTTTTCAAGGGCAAAATTGAAAAAAGTTATGATATTTCGACTAAACAGCGTAAATAACGACTTTTTCAATCCCGAAATCACTTAATGAAGGTTTCTATCTCGACATTAATCGATTTCGACATAAAAAAGAGAGGCGACGTACACCTCTCTTTGGCACTGAATAAATTAACGCCAATAAAGCATTTGGCTTATTTCGCAACTCTTTACTTTGATACCATGACCATCGCAGGGCGAATCACTCGGCCATTCAACTCATAGCCCTTTTGCATCACAAACATCACAGTGTTAGGTTCATGATCTGGGCTCTCTTGAATTGACATTGCTTGGTGCAATTCTGGGTTGAATGTTTCGCCTTCAGGATTAATCTCTTTCAGGCCAAACTTTTCAACTACGCCAATGAAAGTTTTGTGCGTCAGTTCCACACCTTCCACCAGCGGTTTCACTACTTCGTTCTCAGCGTCAGCAGCTTGAATCGTGCGCTCTAGGTTGTCTAACACTGGCAACAACTCTTCAGCAAAACGGCTCAACGCATATTTACGCGCTTTATCGATCTCTTGCTCTGAACGGCGGCGCATATTTTCAACTTCCGCTTTCGCTCTTAGCACCGAGTCTTTTTGCTCTTGAATTTTTGCTTCGCTCGACAGTAGCGCCGCTTCTAATTGCGCAATTTGGGACTCTTTCTCATCGACTTCAACTTGTTCGTTCCAATCGATATCCGCGTCAGTACCAACGACTTCAGCTTCTTGACCCACTACTTCTTGCTGTAGTTCTTCTTCTTTGATTTTGTTTTCTTCGTTGTTCATGATATCTCCAGAATCCAACTATTTTGCGCTTAACCTCCACAGTTCAAAAAGTTAAGCACACAAAAATTCGCACAAAGGCATAACTTGCCCTTATTATGGGGATGAACAATCCTGATTCAAGCCTAATTAGTTTGGAAAATTTATGAAAAAACCATTTGAAGTGATCGCTATCATTGGAAAACCAAGAGATCAACAAGCCATTCAAACACATAAAGAGCTTTACCAATGGCTAACTTCAATGGGATATCCGGTCTTTATTGATGATCGTCTCAGCGAAATATTGGAAGGTGTACCTGCGGAACATTTCGCTAGCCTGCTTGAAATCGGCAAAAAAGCAGACCTTGCGGTTGTGGTTGGGGGCGATGGCAATATGCTCGGTGCCGCACGCGTATTATCACGCTTCGACATTTCCGTGATTGGGGTGAATCGTGGCAATTTAGGATTTTTGACCGATCTCAACCCAGAAGATTTTCAACCAAGGCTACTTGCAGTACTCAATGGCGAATATTTAGAAGAGCAACGCTTCTTACTGGAAACAGAAATTCATCGCCACGGGCAAGTCAAAAGCCATAATGCAGCGCTTAATGAAGCCGTATTACACCCCGGCAAAATTGCACATATGATTGAATTTGAAGTCTATATAGATAATAGCTTCGCTTTTTCTCAACGCTCCGATGGCCTTATCGTTTCTACCCCAACGGGCTCTACCGCTTATTCACTTTCTGGCGGCGGGCCGATTTTATCCCCCAGTTTAAACGCCATTACACTGGTTCCCATGTTCCCGCATACCCTTTCAAGCCGCCCCTTAGTTGTGGATGGCAACCGCCAGATAAAACTGCTGGTTTCGCCTGATAATCGCGGAACACAGGAAGTTAGCTGCGATGGACAAGTATCCCTACCGGTTTCCCCCAGTGATGAAGTGCATATTTACCAAAGCCCAAATATTCTAAAGCTCATTCATCCTAAAGATTACAGCTACTATCACGTGCTAAGAAAGAAACTGGGTTGGTCGAGTAAATTGTTTTAAACCAACCTCTTCACCTTCTATTGACTGTCGACCTCGATTAATAATATCGAGGTCTTTTTTACAGGGAATCATTAATATTTAATGGGTTTTAAAATTTCTATTTATTTTCCATCATAAATTTACTTATCCTATAGCTGATTATTTGTGAGCCATGATTTATTCCATATTCAAGTTAAGGACTTCGATCACAATTATTATTTCTATCAATTTACTTACTAATCAACTTGGTTAAGAATCATTCCATCAGTCAACCAGCTATAACTCACCACGGATTTAGATATGAGTAAAAATCTAAAAATTCAAGATAAGTTATGGTCAAGCTCCCTAGCTTGGTACACGCACGACTATCAAATCTCAATTTTACCATCTTTTGCACACGCCTAGCCTGCTTGGTTGTTTCTGCATTCTTTCGAATCCATTAAACAATCAGCATCAACACTAAATCTATTTACATCGTTTTTCGATACTTGCATTCATCTTTATTAATTTAAAGTTGTTGCTTGGTTATTCTCAAATAGATTTATTTCACTCGAATTTTATCGCTAATTATTTGGCGCGATATTTTTCACTCTAAATATATAAAGGGTGTTGACTAATATCGCCTGACAAAAATTAAATTATTCAAAGGTATTATCATGGAAAACTTTAAACACTTACCAGAACCCTTCCGCATTCGTGTTGTTGAACCAGTAAAACGTACAACGCGTGAATATCGCGAAGAAGCCATCCTTAAAGCGGGTATGAACCCATTCCTTATCGATAGTGACGATGTGTTTATTGACCTTCTCACTGACAGCGGCACAGGCTCTATTACTCAAAGAATGCAAGCAGCAATGCTAATGGGTGACGAGGCTTACAGTGGCAGCCGCAGCTACTATGCGCTGGCGAATGCGGTGAAAGATATCTTCGGTTATGAGTTAACTATCCCAACTCACCAAGGCCGTGGTGCAGAGCAAATCTATATTCCTGTTCTAATTAAAAAGCGTGAGCAAGAAAAAGGCCTCGATCGTTCAAAAATGGTGGCGCTGTCTAACTACTTCTTCGACACCACTCAAGGTCACACTCAAGTTAACTGCTGTGTGGCGAAAAACGTCTATACCGAAGATGCGTTCGATACATCTGTCAATGCAGATTTCAAAGGTAACTTTGATATCGCGAAACTGGAAATGGCAATTGAAGAAGCAGGGCCTGCGAACGTACCTTACATTGTCAGCACGATTACTTGTAACTCTGCCGGTGGTCAGCCTGTCTCTATCGCTAACTTAAAAGCGGTATACGAGATTGCTCAACGCTACGATATTCCTGTCATCATGGACTCCGCGCGTTTTGCTGAGAATGCTTACTTTATTCAGCAACGCGAACCGGGTTATCAAAATTGGACTATCGAAGAAATCACTCGTGAAACCTATAAATACGCAGATGGTTTAGCCATGTCTGCTAAGAAAGATGCAATGGTTCAAATGGGCGGTCTGTTGTGTTTCAAAGATGAATCGATGATGGACACTTACACGGAATGCCGCACGCTTTGTGTGATTCAAGAAGGTTTCCCTACTTATGGTGGTCTTGAAGGTGGTGCAATGGAGCGTCTTGCTGTCGGTCTATACGATGGCATGCGTCAAGACTGGCTAGAGTACCGTATCGGCCAGGTTCAGTACCTTGTTGATGGCTTAGAAGCCATTGGGGTTGTGTGTCAGCAGGCTGGCGGCCACGCAGCATTCGTTGATGCAGGCAAACTATTACCTCATATCCCTTCGCATCAATTCCCAGCTCATGCTTTAGCCTGTGAACTCTACAAAGTAGCCGGTATTCGCGCGGTGGAAATCGGTTCGTTACTATTAGGCCGAGATCCTGCAACGGGTAAACAACACCCTTGTCCTGCTGAGTTGTTACGCCTAACCATTCCTCGTGCTACTTACACTCAAACGCACATGGACTTCGTTATCGAAGCATTTGGGAAAGTAAAGGAGAATGCCCATAACGTGAAGGGACTCGATTTCACCTACGAGCCACAAGTGCTACGCCACTTCACTGCCCGTCTAAAGGAAGTTGAATAATCACTAACTAAAGCGCGCCTAATTGGCGCGCTATTTCCTTCTAAATCGAGTAAAACAAAATCTATAAATTTAGCAGGCTTTTTTGTGAACCTCGTCAAACTATTTAATGAGCATTTAATAATCAATTCAAAACTAATTAACCCCATCGAATGAAGTAAAATTCACTAGAAAGCCAGAGCTATCAAGCAACATAAATCACTTCCTGTCGCATGCACTAAACTCAGCGCAGTTTACAATACTCATAGTTTTCTGACAGGCATCTTTACTGTATAAAAAAACAGTTTATACTGTTCACTTATACAGTGTTATTTGATTATATAGGTACAGAAATGCTGGCTCATTTAAGTGTGAATAATTTTGCTATTGTTAAATCATTGCAGTTAGAGCTTTCCAAAGGAATGACTACCATTACTGGCGAAACCGGTGCGGGTAAATCCATTGCAATTGACGCGCTCAGTTTATGTCTTGGTGGCCGTGCGGAAGCAGGAATGGTCAGGCAGGGTGAAGAAAAAACCGAAGTCAGCGCCGCCTTTATTTTGGACAATAACCTCAACGCCACGCGCTGGTTGGAAGACAATGACTTGCTCGACCAAAAAGAGTGTATTTTACGCCGAATCATCACCAAAGATGGCCGCTCTCGTGCCTTCATCAATGGCAGCCCTGTGCCTCTTTCACAACTCAAAGCTCTAGGTCAATTACTGATCAACATCCACGGTCAACACGCCCATCATCAACTGATGAAAAGTGAGTATCAAATGAGCATGCTGGACCAATACGCAGGTCACGTGAATCTTGTCAAAGAGACACGCTTAGCCTACCAAATGTGGCGTCAAGCAGATAACCAGCTCAATCAACTCAAAGAAAATAGTCAACAAAACCAAGCTCAAGTTCAACTGCTGGAATATCAAATCAAAGAACTCAATGAATTGGCGATTGGTGAAGAAGAGTTCACCGAACTCGAACAAGAGCACAGACGTTTAGCCAACAGTGGCGAGCTTGCTACCACTTGCCAGCAAGCCATTGAACTTATTTATGAGGGGCAAGAAGTCAATGCGCTAAGTTTGCTGCAGTCAGCCAACCACGCCTTGCTTGAACTGGCCGAGTTAGATGAAAAACTTGCCACCTTACCCAACATGGTGGCTGAAGCCATCATCCAACTCGAAGAAGCCAACAGTGAATTGCGAAACTATCTGGACAGTATCGATGTCGATCCTGAACGTATGGCTTATGTAGAAGAACGTTACTCTAAAGTGATGTCCATATCGCGCAAGCACTACATCGCTCCTGAAACGCTTTACCACCACCACCAAGATCTGCTCAAACAAATAGCGCAACTTGACTGCTCTGAAGATAAATTACAAGAACTGGAAAGTAACGTTGCCAAACAGTATCAGCAGTTTGCAACCTGTGCCGACAAACTGCATAAGTCTCGTAGCCGTTACGCGAAAGAGCTGGATAAATTAATCACCAATAGCATGCACGAACTGAGCATGGAAAAAGCCAAGTTCTGCATCGAAGTTAATCATGAAACAACGCATCCATCACCACTGGGTTTTGACACCGTAACCTTCTTAGTCTCGACCAACCCAGGTCAACCGCTGCAGCCTATCGCTAAAGTCGCGTCAGGCGGAGAACTGTCACGGATATCTCTAGCAATCCAAGTGATCACCGCTCAAAAAGTAGATACTCCTAGCCTTATTTTTGATGAGGTCGATGTCGGTATCAGTGGCCCGACAGCAGCGGTAGTCGGAAAAATGCTAAGAACATTAGGCGAATCAACTCAAGTACTGTGTGTGACTCACTTACCACAAGTGGCAGGTTGCGGGCACCAACAACTGTTTGTCAGCAAGCAAGCCAAAGCAGGAAAGACAGAAACACAAATGAAACGGTTAGACAATGAACAACGCGTCGCTGAACTTGCTCGCCTTTTAGGGGGTAGCCAAATCACCGAATCTACCCTTGCTAATGCAAAAGAACTGCTGATCGCCGCCTAAGCTGACATTTTTCTTTTTAGGTTTGCAACCAAACTCAAAATTTGCAGTCTCAACTAGCTCGTAGCTCAGTCTATTTTTTACTTCTGCTGCGAGCTTGTTTATTATCAGTCCAGTTTTACGACCTATTGGCAAAGAATTTTGAATATGCAGTTAAAAAAGTGGTTAATCGCAGTCCCTTTAGCAATGACAATGCTGACTGGATGCTCTTTATTAGAAAAACTCGTTTATCGTATTGATATTAACCAAGGCAACTACGTTGAACAGCAAGCCGTCGATCAACTCAAGTTCGGTATGAGCAAAGAACAGGTTAGGTTTGTCATGGGGTCGCCGATGCTTATTGAAAACGGTTATCCCGATACTTGGTATTACATTTATCACCACACGGAAGGCCACAAAGAATCGATACAGAAAAACCTGATTGCGACATTTAATACCGCAGGTGCTTTGATGGAAATCAGTGGCGACCACCCTCCTAGCGAACGGTTTTTTGAAGGCGTAAACTGAACGAAAACACGTTCAAACAAATGATACCCAAAGTGCACCTCACAATGAGTGACACTAACGGACAGGGCTCATAACGAGCCCTTTATCTTGCACCCAATACCGCAGCAACGTTTACTGTTGCGCTTTTGCCTGCTCGGCTCTCTTGCGACGGATCTCTTTAGGATCGGCCAATAACGGACGATAAATTTCAATGCGATCACGGTCTCTGACCGTCGAATCTAGCTTAACGTTACGACTAAAAATCCCGACCTTATTTTTTGATAAATCAATCTCTGGGTAGAGCTCAAGCACACCGGACTGTTGAATTATCGTTTCGACGGTTGAGTTTTTGTCTACCACCAAATTCAGTACTCTTTGCTCGTGAGGCAATGCATAGACTACCTCAACATGGATCATCTCAGATTCAATACTCATTACTGATACACCTGTTTCGCTCGTTTGGTAAATGCGTTAACCATATTACTGGTCAATTCATTGAATATCTTGCCAAAAGCCAATTCCACCATTTTGCTCGAAAATTCAAATTCCAGTTTAAGTTCAACCTTGCAGGCTTGTTCATCAAGTGCAGTAAAATACCAACCGCCTTTTAAAACCTTAAAAGGACCATCGACCAAATTCATCAAAATAGCTTCACTGGCCACCAACACATTCGACGTTGTGAACGTCTTACTTATCCCTGCCTTTGAAACATCCACCGAAGCCACCATCGACAAATCGGAAGATTCAATAACGCGAGAACCAGAACAACCTGGCAAAAATTCAGGATAACGAGCAACGTCATTCACGAGATTAAACATTTGTTCTGCACTAAAAGACACTAAAGCAGAACGACTGACTTGCTTCATATTCTCTCCTCATCACCACCGAAAGAGTCTGGTGTGTAACAATTTTACTTTTATTCTTATCCTACGCAAATAAAAGGATTTCCTAAGCTCAAACCAAACCGTATAATGCCGCCACTATGGTAAAGAAAAAATCAAACTCAAAAGCAGGTAGCAATACCATTGCTGTAAATAAAAAAGCTCGCCACGAATACTTTATCGAAGATGAAGTAGAAGCTGGCATGGAGCTCCAAGGCTGGGAAGTCAAATCTCTTCGTCAAGGCAAAGCTAATATCGCAGAAAGCTACGTTTTCATGCGAGACGGAGAAGCCTTTGTTTCCGGAATGACAATAACGCCACTGCAGCAAGCATCCACTCACGTGGTTGCCAACCCAACTCGCGTGCGCAAGCTGTTAATCAGCCGCCGTGAACTGGACAACCTTTATGGACGCATCAACCGTGAAGGCATGACACTTATCGCACTATCACTGTATTGGTCTCGCTCTTGGGTGAAAATCAAAATTGGTGTAGCGAAAGGTAAAAAACTGCATGACAAACGTGATGATTTAAAAGAAAAAGATTGGGCAAGAGAGAAAGCACGCGTAATGAAGAGCTCATTGCGTTAATCTTGACCACTTAGACGCAGAAAGCTAGACAGACAAAGGTTTTCTGGTAGTATGCGTCAACACACTTGGGGCTGATTCTGGATTCGACGGGAATTTTGCAGTCTGAGGTGCATGCCGTGGGGCGGTTTGCCACGTTAAAAGCCGCAAAAAAATAGTCGCAAACGACGAAAACTACGCACTAGCAGCTTAATAACCTGCCAAGAGCCTTTCTGCCCTAGCTTCCGCTCGTAAGACGGGGAACAACAGAGAGTCAAAACCAAACAAGCTCGTGCCGCGTCTCCCGCCTGAGAGACAAAGCATTAAAACTAATTCAGGATAGCCATTAGATAGCGTGTCGGTTCGCAGTTTGATGGTGAAATTAAAGATCGAATAAGCATGTAGTACCAATGATGAATGATTTTCGGACGCGGGTTCAAATCCCGCCAGCTCCACCAAATCATAGTTTAAAGACGTCCTAGGGCGTCTTTTTTCTTGCTCGCAACAACGTGAAATCAACAACTTAGCATCCACCGACATTCCATGCGATTTCATAGCAGCTTTGATTTTTAGGTACACTACAAGGTACACTGATTTTATCGTGTTAATCTGGTGTACCCATCATGGCAAAAAACACAGTAAAGCTGACAGATAAAGAGATCAAAGCCTCCAAACCTAGAGAGAAAGAATATAATCTTTTCGATGGTGATGGCTTGCGACTTAGAATCAAACCTAACGGTTCAAAGCAGTGGATCTTCAACTACTATCGCCCCACAAACGGTAAACGAGCTAACTTAAGCTTTGGAATGTACCCAGACATCTCCCTTTTACAAGCAAGAAAAAGCTTACTTTCTGCCAAAGAGCTGATCGCACAAGGCATCGATCCACAAGACGATCGAAAACGCCAACAACAAGTTCATAAAGAGATCCATGAGCACACCTTTGAGAACGTCACGAAAGATTGGTTTGCCATCAAACAGCATGATGTCACTCCCGATTACGCGATCGATATCTGGCGTTCATTGGAACTGCATATCTTCCCGCACATCGCCAATAAACCGATAAAAGCGATCACGGCTCCGGAAATCATCGAGCTACTCAAACCGATTGAAGCCAAAGGTAGCTTAGAAACCGTCAAACGCCTATCTCAGCGTTTGAATGAGGTGATGAACTTCGCCACTAACTGCGGTCTTATCCAGGCCAATCCATTAACTGGCATCAAAGCCGCCTTCAAGAAACCTAAAAAAGAAAATATGGCGGCACTGACACCGGCAGAGCTGCCCGAACTCATGAGCGCGATAGCTAATGCAAGTATTAAACGCACAACTCGTTGCTTATTAGAATGGCAATTACACACCATGACGCGCCCTTCTGAAGCCGCTGGCGCTAGATGGGATGAAATTGAATGGGAAGAGAAAGTCTGGACCATTCCAGCCGAGAGAATGAAAAAAAGAAGAGAGCACCGCATCCCGCTCACTGAGCAGATGCTAGCGCTATTGGAAGTGATGAAGCCGATAAGTGGCCACCGTGATTTTGTTTTTCCGTCGGATAGAGATCCGAAAAAGCCCTGCAACAGCCAAACGGCTAACATGGCATTAAAACGTATGGGTTTTGCTGGAAGGCTGGTTAGTCACGGCTTGCGCTCGCTCGCGAGTACCACACTCAACGAACAAGGCTTTGATCCAGACTTAGTGGAAGCAGCCCTAGCCCACGTTGATGATAACCAAGTTCGAAGTGCCTATAACCGCACGGATTATCTCGAACGTAGAAAACCAATGATGTGCTGGTGGAGCGAGCATATAGAAGAGGCCGCCAGAGGCAGCCTCTCTGTAACAGGAACTAAGCAGTTAAAAGTGATTTAATCTGACAGATCAAGCCGTGGCAATAGATTTGCTAACCAAGGCTCGTGCTTTTTCTCGCGAACAAAGGCTACGGCTGTCGCAGAAAAAGCGGACTTTCGATTGCAAGCATCAACCAAGTTCTGTTCCATTGTAGCCAAAAAGCCATTCATTATGGCTTGCGATTCTGGGGGAAGAGATGCGTGTTGCTCTATGAACTGTAATGAATCCTTCACTTTCTTGATGACTTCGTTTCTCGCACCCTTAATCGTTTTACTGTTGAGGTTATATCTTTTCGCACTCTCACGAACACGAGAGTATTCATCGGGGTGCGATATTTCGCTATAGCGAGACATAACTGCACCTGGATTTTGCACATAAGAAACCAAGGTAACATCCATTGGACAACATGGATCTAAAGTATCCGCCCCATGATCCCACGGGGCGATATTGTTAGTGTTGGAAGTTCCAAGGCAGGAGTGCATCGATATCAGGCTCAGATTTCGCTAGCTCTTTCATGCACTTAACCATGTAGTCGTAAAGGATAAGGCCGTTGGCTTTCGCTGTCTCGACGATACTGTAAAGCATCGCGCTCGCTTCAGCTCCATTGGGATTGGTCGAGAAGAGCCAGTTCTTTCTGCCTATAACCAGCGGTTTTATTGCGCGTTCAGCACGATTATTGTCTATCGATAAGTGACCGTCATCGATATAGCGGCTCAGCTTCGGCCACTGACCGAGCGTGTATTTTATCGCTTTACCCAGCGGGCTAGACTCAAGCACTTTCTGAGTTGTCATCCATTCATAAAGCTCATCCAGTATCGGCTTAGCATGCTCTTGGCGCTCTGCTTTCCGTTTTTCGGCACAGGCACCTTTTAAGCGTGATTCTATTCCATAGAGTTTCTGGATTTTAGCCAATGCACTATCCGCTTTGCCTGACTTGCCTTTGCCTTGCAGCTTTTTCGCCTCCATGAACTTGCGCCGAGCATGCGCCAAGCAACCGACATTGGTGACGAGATGAAGCCCATCATAAACACCATAGCCATCGGTTTGTAGATAACCACTGTAATCCCCCAAGAAGGCAACAGGGCACGCCCTAGCTCGACTGTTTTGATAGTCGTACAAGACGATATTTCTCACATTAGGGAGGGCGGCTTCAGGCGAGTCTGCGCCCGAGCAGTAAAGCCACATATAACACTGTTTATCTTCTTTGAGGACATTGAGCGGCGTTTCATCCGCCTGAATCACCACTTGCTCAAGTAGGTGCGTTTTTAAGGCCGCGTAAAGTGGAGCGAACTTCTCACTGACTTGGATAATCCACCTTGCCATGGTGGTTCGTGAGAGTTCGATACCCGACTGGGTAAACAGGGATTCTTGGCGGTAAAGTGGCATCGCGTATTGATATTTGCCGAGGATGATATTGGCCAACAAGCTTTCTGTGGCGAAGCTCTTCGGGATAATGCTTTGCGGCGCTGGCTTTTGAACGACGTGGTTTTTGTCTTCTGTTTGCTCGCATTGGCGGCAAGCATATTTAGGACGAACATATTCCAACACTTTTAGTACCGCTGGCGTGAACTCAAGTTTCTCGCTACGGTCTTCACCGATTTTATGCAGGTTATGTTGACAGCAAGTGCACTGCTTTTCATCGTCGTTTAAATCGAGTTCGATAACTTCACGAGGCAAGGTCTTTGGCAGTGGTTTGCGTTTACCACGTTTCTTCTTTGTGATGGTCGTTGTGACAACTTCAACCTCTTCTTCCTTAGCGGCCTCACACTCCGCTTCGTTGAAGAGATCACCTTGAGATTCATCGTAAGGCTTTAACGCCTCCGAGCGTTTAGCGAACTGACGGTCGAAGGCAAGTTTGAGCTGTTCAAGCAGCGATTGACGCTCTTGTTTCAATTGGGTTTCTGACGCCAACAGCGCTTTCACCATCGCTTGTAGCTCGGCAACATCTTGGCTTTCTGAGTTGATATTTGGCGTCTTTTTCATGGCATTGATTATACTAAAATCATGCCGTTAATGCTTGGTGGATATGGCTATATTATCGCTTAAGTCATTGTAAAATCGTTTATTCTAACGGGTTTATGGCCGATAATCGTGAAGCCAGAAAGCAGTCTGTCAAGCTCGAATTGAGTTAGGGTAAACACCTCATTTTGCTCTTTTGATGGCCACTTGTACTTGGCTTTTTCAAGGCGCTTGTACCAAAGAGCAAAGCCTGTTTTATCCCAGTACAGCACTTTGATTTTGTCGCGCTGTTTGTTGGTGAACAGGAACAGTGCGCCGCTGCCCAAGGGCAAGTCGGTGTCATTTTCGATAATCGCAGCGAGGCCGTTGATGGACTTTCTAAAATCGACGCTTTCGCGATAGAGATAGATTTCGGGAGCACTGAGCATACGTTTCATGACAGCGCACCGATAAGCTCTGCGAGATAGGTCGCTGGCGTGCCTTGTGGGATGCTCAGTTCAACATCATTGACGAGCAGCGTCATATTGGCAACGACAACGTGAGTGGCTTGATACTTTGTGGTCTTTTCAACGACTTCTGCTTTAACAAAGCCAACCGTGTTCGGTTTTTCGATGTGCTTTAACTGTTGGCGCTTAGCGTAAAAAGTGGAGAGGCTCAGTCCGTTACGTTCACAGAATAATCGTTGTGATAGTTGGCTGGATTCATAGTGTTCGAACAGGGTTCGCCATTCTTGGTTAGTGCGTCGTTTGGCCATTTCAAATCTCCTTTGGGTTGGAGGTTTGATCTTATTATTCGGGCTAGGTGATTAGAATGCGGGGTTTATGACGCGCTTACGATCTAAAAGCTTAACGTCCTCCATCCCGTGAGCAGCGATATTACAACAGTTCCAAACTCGCGTTGCTTCATCCATAAGCGGAAAGTAATCATGCTTACCTCCATTCGCTCTTGGCCGGTTCGCCTCAATGCAAGCGTACCTATAGTTCTTCGCTTCAAATGCTAACCACCAGTATCCTGGGTGCTTTTGGCTTACCCCATGAACTAATCGAGTAGCATAAGACTGCTTTGAAATTTTTACATCACCTTTGGGTCTAAAATGGTCGACATCAAAATCTGTACCTATTCTCGGAACCTCCGAGTACCAACATTTATCCCCAAACTCGCGAATGAACTTAGGTTTAAAGTCACTCCACTTACTGCCAATTGATTTAATTTCAGCAGACTTGTCAGCAGCTCGTTGTACTCTTTGTGCCCATCGTTGTGAATTAACGTCCCAGTTAGCAGGCTTGCACTGGTCAATAAGATTTGGATCTATGTAACGCACTATTCAATCAATCCTTGGTCTTTTAAAATCGCATTAATGAGCTTGAGGCGATACTCTGTCGAGTCCTTGTTTTCTGCCTCCATCTGCTGCATGGCTTTTTTACGAGCAATTAAGAATTGTCGATAGTCTTCATCTGGATGGGTATAGCTATACCCCAATCGATCAAGTGAGTCGTTTAGTTCACTCAACCTCCTAGCCTCAGTATCGGTCAGAATATTCTTTTCAAGAAGTTTTCTTCTATTTTCAATCACTTTGCTCGTATGCTGATCCAGCGTCGTTGCCATGTCAAACATATCACTGGTTAGTATGCCATTGACGCCCATTCCAATAGGGCTTTCCAAAGGCGTTTCAGCAAATGATTGCCCATCAGCATCTTTCCTGAGAACCTGAATTTGTTCCTTGTTTAGCTCTGCAATAGCCAACGGATGGTGAGTGACCATCAAAATATGGCAAAAACGTTTATCAGGTATGAATCGCTTCAAGAACGAGTGATATTTGGCAGCCCATGCAGGGTTTAAGTGTGTATCAGGCTCATCGAGCAGGAATAGAGAGTCTTCTTCAACAGTAAACTCCAATAATCCAAGTACTGTTAGTAACTGCTGTTCGCCCTCACTGAGCTCGCTGAACGACACAACTTCCTCATTTTTTAGTCGAACCTTGATGTGCACACTGCTCAGCAGGTCAGACAACAAGGTGCTTTCGAGCATTTTGAAAAAATTCTTGGCCCCAAGGCCTCGTGCCACTTTCTTCAGGCTATAGAGATCAGGTAAGAATAAGTGAACAAATTCATTGTTCACGCCCTTGCCCGTTAAAGTTGTTTCCTCTTCTCTAACGGTTTTAATCGCACCTAAGCTATGCGGCAATATCCGCTCAAGGAAATCACGTACTACCCCCCTTGCGCCCCAAAAGACGTCCTTTTTATTATTTTTCCCCCACTCAGGTCGTCGAAAAACGAAGTGAGCAGAGTGGAAGGCCTCAATGCCGAGTTGGTCTTGAAGAAACTCTCGACCGACACCTTTTTGTTGATTTAGAAAGAATGCCAACAACACAAACTGACTGTGAAAGGGTTTGGCGTAGAAAAGAGGACGAACCTCGTCCTCAATTTCCACCTGATTCTTCAGCAGTTGGTTATAAAACTTGGTTCTGTGCGGTTTAAACAAGTCTTCTAGGCGATCACTGGGGCCAGAATAGTAAGCGAACAAATGCTTTGGCAGATAATCTGAATTACCTTCCTTATCTCGTGTCACTTTGGATAACGAAATACTTTCTGGCAGAGAGTACTGACCACTTTCACCTAACGTCGATACTTGTATTTTGTGTTGCTGAATTGGTGTCGAGCCATACTCCGGTGACGCATCAACTTCGATGCGCCTATCGGAAGATGATCCCAGTGAATAACTAAGTTTATAGCTAAATGGCGCGGGTTCATCGCCTAGGTCTAACGCACGAAAAATGCGAACTAGCGCTTCAATTACGTTCGATTTTCCGGAGCCGTTTCGTCCGATAAGAACGGTCAACAGTTGCCTGTTATCAAAGTCAATCTCTAAATCTTGAACGTTTTTAAAGCCACTGCGAATGTGCAAGTAATCTATTTTCACTACTTAGCAGCCTTAAACTGACAGTTTTCGCCTTCACCCACTTTTTCGATCAATTTGAGTTCTAACAGACGTTTTAACTCAACAAACAACTCATCAATGGCTTTGAATGTCTCGAAAGATGAACTATCAAATAGCTGCTGTGCCGTCATGGCTTTTGGGGCTGACTTTAGCTGTGACAGTAGTTCACTCTTATCATCGACCGCTTTTGATGTCGGCTGAATTCGAACTGGCACTTCATCAACATGCTCTGCCCGTACTTCTTGTTCTTTAGGCTTCTCTTCACCTAAATCTGATGATTGCGGTTGAGCTAGTCGCTCGGCCTTTTCAGTGAAAGGTTCAAACAGCTCACCACGAAACGCTCGTGCAAGTATTGATTGCGTGAGCTTGTCGACACGAAATTTCGCGGCTTCATATTGCTTTTTAACCAAGTCAGATTTAGCCAGTAGTTCTGAAACCACTCTTACGATTTCTTCCTGCTCTTCGATAGAAGGCAAATTGAACTCATACGCTTTCAACTTCTGGGCGTTGATGTTTGACTGGCTAACGCCATCCGTTTTCACTTGCCAGCAGTAATCTCTCGCGTGAGGACTATTCAGCTGGATATTGAGGTATTCACTGTTGAGGCGCTCGGTTCCCTGAACTTTGATCAGATAACCAGCAAATATTGCCTCTCTCTCACCGCGATAAATAGAAGTCTTTCCAACTAATTCAGGGCTATTGGTGCGGTTAAATAAAATATCACCAGACTCGAGCTTGTATTTTTCAATCTCTTTTTCATCCGATGTATAGACAAGATCTGACCAATCTAATTTGCCGTCTTGCAAATTACCCATGCGAAGTACAGGTACCGAGCCTTCTTTTTTGGATTTAGCAGAAGAGCCGTAATTAAAACCTTTACCGACTTGTTTAAGACTTACATGCTCCCAGTCATCCGCATTGTTCACATCTCGCCACTCTTCGGTAAGTTCTCCTGATACTGCCGCAGACAAAACAGACATGCGAAAACGCTTTAATAGCTTAGGAACTTTTTCTAAGCGAGACTGTGCCATCTCCAATTTTTCAAAAATTGCGTCTAACTTACTCGCAATACGCTTTTGCTCATGATGTGGAGCAAGAAGTATTTCGATACTCTCAAACTCTTTAGCTGATATATTCGGCTGTGCAGCACCATAAGCTCTTTTCAATATCTCACTTTGTAAGCTTTGAACCAAATAGTCTCGATACCTCAAGCAAGAATCTTCTTCATTAACTAATTTCAGATTTCCTACTCGTTGGTTAAGGAAAGCAATATTATCTTCAGAGTAAACGCCTGTTTTACCAGTAGTAGCACCCGACATTGCTATCAGTAAATCGCCTTTCTCAATTAAAAACTTCACGTCTGCTTGTTCACTAGGAACATGTTCGGCATTTGAAGTATAAACTTTACCTTGTTGAATATCGGAGATCCGAATAATCGGAACCGTGCCCTCACCAGGTTTCGTGTAATCTTTGCTTTTAAATGCGAAACCACTCTTTAATTTAATGAACTCACCCAATGATGTTCTTTTCCATTTTTTTTCGATGTTCATATAAGAACCTCATTGGATACATCTACACCACCTAATTCAACCATGATTGCTTGTAAATCAACAATTGCACCCGCTAGTTCCTCAATCGCTTCGGCAATAAGTTCATCAGGCTCAGGCAAACCAGCTGAATCTTCCAAGCTATCATCACGAATCCAAGCCAAGTCTAGCGAGTCATCTTTGGCTTTAATTTCATCACGGGTAAATGCACGCAAGCGGCAAGTATCTATATTACCAACAGCACTACCATTTTGGTGGTTATCAATAAAGGCTTGACGTTGAGCTTCATCCACTTGCGTTAAATCACTGCCTACCGCTCGATAAAACTCGTCAAAGTGCTCTTTTTCCAAGACGGTACGTTTACCAAACTTCGGCATATTGACGCGAAGGTCGTATACCCACACCTTCTTGGTGTTGCCTTTGTCTTGGTTTATATCTGTTGGTTTATCGAAAAACAGCACATTGGTCTTAACACCAGCTGCATAGAAAATACCTGTAGGCAAGCGCAAGATAGTATGCAGGTTGCATTTTTCCATCAGGTCATTACGAATTTTACGACCTGTCGAACCTTCAAATAGCACGTTATCAGGCAATACGACAGCAGCTCTGCCGCCAGGCTTGAGCATTACGTGATACATGGCATGCAAAAATGCCAGTTGCTTGTTACTAGTGTATTGCACAAGATCGTCACGGGTTGGTATACCGCCACCTTGCTTGGTACCAAATGGTGGGTTAGCGAGAATTAACGATGCTTTGGGTAATGCCTTGCCTTCATTTGATAGGGTGTCGCCATACAGCACACCAGAGTTTTCATCGTCCACTGCCAAGTCATGCAGCATAAGGTTCATCATTGCTAGACGACGTGTATCTGGCACCAACTCCATGCCAAAGAAGGTTTCATGCTGGTAGCTGTCGTAATCAGCTTCATCCAGCCCCGTCACATCGAAGTTCTTCTCCATGTATTGATGGGCGGCAATCAAAAAGCCGCCAGTGCCCGCTGTAGGGTCAACGATAACGTCACCTTTTTGATTGTGACGTTTGTCTTTCGGCGTTGGCTTCATCAGCTCAACCATCACCTCAATCAGCACTCGTGGGGTAAAATACTGGCCTGCACCGGATTTTTTCTCGCTGGCGTTGATTTCAAGCAAGCCTTCGTACATGTCGCCCAAGCCTTCTTGCTTAGCCGAATACCAGTCAAGCTTGTCTATCTCTGTGACCAGTTTTGTCAGTGTTGCTGGTTTGCGAATGCAGGTTGAAGCGTTGTTGAAAATTGCTTTGGTAATGAGTGAACCATGCGAGCCTAAGTGAACCAGTAGTTTCTTGTATTCTTCAAGGCGTGTTGCAGCATTGAACTTTTCAATGTCTTTCCAACGGTACCCCTCGGGGATCAGCTTTTCTTGACCTGTTTCTTCTACCATTTTCAAGAAAACGAGGAATGTAAGCTCATTTAGATATTCATTATAGGTAACACCATCATCACGTAACAGGTGACAGAGGCTCCATAGTTTATTAATTAAGTCTTGTGTGCTCATCGTTTGCTTACTTAGCTCATTTAAATTGTTGGGTATTGTAACCGATTATGCCGTAACTTTACGGTCATCATTAGACCAAATAGCACGGTTAAATTGCGCGAGGACATCAACCACAGGCTGTTCAAAAAGCTTGTTCGCTCGTTGGAGACCACCAAGGCGTTGCTTAAAAATACCTTCGTTGAGGTTAGACTCGTCAACAACGATGTTGGCTTTCATCTGGGCGGCGATAGTTTCCAACCACTCTCGTTGCGGCGTTTTCCAGGCACGACTCGCAAGTATTTTCTGCAAGGCATTATCAACACGTTGCTCATACGGAATAAGGGCCTCACCGATTGCGGCTTGTCGAATAAAACCAATAATTCGGGCGGCGATGTCCTCGTTTTTAACTTCTTTCCAAGCTACTTTTAGCTCTTCCTCTCTAAATTCGTTTTTTTCCAACTCTACAACGAGTTGCTTGAGGTCAGTTCGTGTCAGCTCCCATGGTCTTTGGATAACCGTTTGTAATGCCACCATCCGGTTACTATTTGCGTTTACAAAGACAGCAAACGATAACAAGTAATCCTCTGGTTTCTGGCCGCTGCCATAGCCCGTTGATGTACCAGTAACGTCGTCAGGCTTGTCTGATATCACTATTTTGTTTCGTCCACTGCCGCCCTGTACTTTCATATCAAGAAGTTCGCCTAAGCCAGGATGGCTAACAAACCAAATCGCCACATCCTCTGTGTTCATTGCTTTCAGTTCTTTGGCGAACTCTTTAGGTGGCTTGCCAACGATTCGCTCAAATTCATCCTGTTGAAGTGGTGTTAAGTGGTTCTTCTTGCTTTGCAGTTTGGCAAGAAATTGATCTTTAGCCAGATCTTGCAGTTTGGTATCCGCCCCCTTGGTGATCTCTTGCTCCAACTCAGAGAAGGTAATGTCGACCTTGGTCACAACAGGTTTCATTGTGTTCACTTTCTCAAGCTGTTTGTAGATATCTACAGCATCGTAGATGCGGAATCGCTCTTTACCTATCTCGTCACAACGGCGCGTAGCTCGACCAAGCATTTGCTCGAACAAGATGCGGCTGTTGACACGTCGCAAGAACACTAGGTTGCAGATGCTCGGCACATCGACACCCGTCGTTAACAAATCCACCGTTACGGCAATATTCGGTAAGCGGTCATTTTTGAACAAACGTATTTTTTCCAGCGGCTTATCCGAGGCACCCGTAATTTTCTGAATTGCATCATCTTCAACTTCGCCGTGATAGTCTTCACACGCTTGTTTTAATGCTTCTACGACTTCATCGGCGTGGCGGTCTGTGACACAGAAAATCAATGACTTTTCTTGTGAGTACGGGTTTAAAGAATCGCTTTCGATTAGCCATTTACAGATCACTTTGGTGAACTCTGGGGCGATTACTTTTCTATTAAAATCCGAAACATCAAAATCCAACTCATCTGGCGTGTGGATCAAATCAAGCTGCTGAGTTTGCGGATCATAAACTTGAACTTCTTCGTTAACCTGATAGTTGATTCCTTCCGTATTTAACTTGGTGTGAATACGAACAGGCGGTAAGTGATCGACTAAGTGCCCATCAATCACAGCTTCGGTATAGCTGTATGCGAATACTGGCTCACCGAATATATCGACTGTGTGAATCGCAGGTGTAGCGGTCAAACCCACTTTAAAGGCATCAAAATATTCGATAACAGCGCGGTACTTGGACATATAGTCTTTCTGATCTCGAAACTTAATCTCAGTATCGCTGAGTTCTCGGTCAAGCAAATATCCACGGTGGCACTCATCGACCACGATACAATCGTACTGGCCTACACCTGGTTTTGAACCATTTTCTGATGGGTACATGATGCGCTTCACTAAGCCCTGCACTGTCGCTACATGTACTTTGGTATCGTCATCAGGTACGGCTTTCGGGGCCTTATCCGGCTCCATGCCCATCACTTCGAAGGTATCTGCGAAAGTATTGAGGTTTTCCATTCGCACTTCACCAAAATCTACCGAGGCTTGAACGCCCAAGGCACTTCTGTCTACTAAGAACAGAATTCGACGAAAACGTTGTGCTTTCAGCAGTCGATATACCAAGGCTATACAGGTTTTTGTCTTACCCGTTCCCGTTGCCATTGCCACCAGCGCCTTTTCTTCTCCATCTTTGATCGCTTTTTCTACAGAGAGGATCGCTGCTTTTTGATAGTCACGGAGCTTTAACTCGTACTCAAAACCCATTTCATCCAACTCTGCGTTGGCTTTTTGAGGTGTTTGACGCAAGTATTCTTTTAGCTCGGGGGGGGTGTACCAGCCTTTGAGGGCTTTTCTACGATTGGTACTGTCTCTGACGTCTAAAAACCAAATACCGCTTTCTTGCTTTAGCTGTTTTAAATACGCACGGCCATTGGTGGCAAACACCACTGGTACCAAAAATTCATTATGCTGGGTCACTTCAACGTTGCTTGGTAAGTGCTGGATACCTTTTGCATAGCGTTTTGCTTGATCAACTGCGCCATACACATTCTTCGCAGATTTTTTCGCCTCAATGGTTGCTACGAGAGTCATTCCCATAAAAAGCGCATAGTCTGCCGGACCTGATTTTGTGGGCCATTCTGCGATGGCTCTATTCTTGTTCGGTTCAGGCCTCGCACCTTTTGAATATCGAAGATTTTCAGTATCGGCTTCCCATCCGGCATCCACCAATTGCTGATCAATAATGACTCGAGTCTCAGCTTCATCCATCTCAAAGGGAGACTTCTCAATACGCTGAATTTCAGAAGCTTGATCTGCTTTAGATTTAGAACGAAAAGTTTGGAAGTAAACAATGTTTGCTTCATCCATCTTGAGGCGATATGAGGACAAAGTATTCTCATGCTCTTCAGCTAACTCTTCCCAAATGGCCTTTTCTTCAGCCATTTTTTCGGCACGTAACTTCTCAGCTTGCGCTTTATTGGCTTCAACTTTGCTAAGTTCTTCCGCGACCTTAATGCGATCTTGCGTTCTCTGTGATTCAACTTTTAGTCTATCAACTTGCTCTTCAAGCTGGCGAACATAGTCTGATGGGTCTTCAGGCTTGACGAACTTCTGAATCTTAAAGCCTTTAGCTGCATCGCCACCGAAAGTGATGTGGAACCACATCGACAACGCATGACCAACCATCAGAGCTTTTAGTGCGTCTCTGTGTGTACAACTGTCAAAAGCATGTGTTGCACTATTGCCAAGTTTACGAATTGTATGGAAGGCATCTCGAACGTTATCATCAAGACGCAGAACGCAATCTAGCTCTTTGAGAAGATCAATTTGCTTAACGTTAGCACCATACTCAACACCAACACGTGAAGCTATTGTTTGTGCAATAGCCTCTCCCAACTGACGCACGTTGACTAACGCTGTGTTTGGAAACGGGACAAAGTTTCTTTCTGCGCTCTCTGCTAGTTTAAAAAGCCAATCATGGTGTGATTTTAGGAAATCAAAATTACTGAAGTCTGCCATGACGTATTATCCTTCGAAAAATTCTTCATCAATGCGTTTGAGGTAAATCACCTGCTCATCACGGCTACCGATGTTGTAGCGGAGCATCAATTTTGCTAACTCTTTGCCATTAATCAGTACGATGCGCATGCCTAAATCTTTTGCAGTTTGAACAGCGGAAGGAGTGAAATCAGAGGTAGTAATAAAGATGCCTTTCTGTGCTTTCTTGAGGTTAAGTGCGCCAAAGAAGTCGCGAATATTGCTAGAGCTGATGTTGGCACCTTCTGCATAACGTTTCGCTTGAATGTATACCTGGTCAACACCCAATGGATCTTGATTTATAACGCCATCAACACCGTTGTCACCACTTTTACCCAAGGTGTGAGCCATACCCTCTCCAGTGCCGCCATACCCCATGGCAAGAAGCAGCTCTATTAGTAGCTGTTCGAAAAATGCGGGGCTGACTTTACGTGTACGGGCAAGAATTTCCGAGGCTAGCGTATCATTGATTTGTTTATAGGCCGCGCGCAGAACTTCGTCTGGCGTTGCATCATTGTTAGACAGCGTTGTCTCTTCGACTTTGCTTGAATCCCCATTTTTTTGCTTAGTGAAAGCGTTGAAGTCATCAAAATGTTTAAGGTATTGGTTATTTATCTCTTCGCCACTGATTAGAGCATCTTGCCCCAACTCTGTTATCACGAAATGACCACGCCTTGTTGAGTCCAAAAGCCCTGCTTTCGTTAGATAGGTTTTGGCCCATCCGACGCGGTTTGTAAAAGCTGCTTGTCGTCCACTGGGAAGAAGCTCTGTTCTCTCGTCTTCTGACAGATTGAAATGCTCCGCTAGCAAGTCTACAACGTTGCTAAGCTTAACTTCTTCATTCTTCGCAGCCTCTAAGACTGGCTTCATTAAATCTTGATAACTTGGAAGCACTACACACCCTAACCATTTTGACTTTTAATTTCGGCAATATACCAAGACATACAATCAGTTACATTGATATCCGTTACGTTTATTTGGACTTGCCAGCCAATCCAACTATTAATGCTCCCAAGGCCGCTCCCGCAATGAAAGTACCTACATTGCTCCCCCCTTCAGATTTAGCTTTTGTTGCGTTAGCTCTTAGCTGGGCTTGTACGGAGACTTGTTCACTATCCTGAAGATTGTTAACCGTATTCACAACTGAATGAAATAGCACCTCAGGATCAATACCCAGAGCTTTGGCACATTCAAACATCTGGTCGACTGAGAACGTTGACTTTCCAGACTCGAGGCGACTGTAGCTAGCTTGCGAGAGGCCCATATTCTCAGCTAATACGCTCTGCTCAACCCCTAGTTCTTTTCGTTTGTTCGCGACGACTACGCCCAAAATCGATGAGTAAGAAACCATTTTCTCTTGCATTTGCACCACCAATAACAAATTTACACTTGATCAATTAAGTGCATAGGTATAGATTAAATGCATTGATATACGTTTTACGCATTTCAATGTTTTTATTGCATACAAATACTTTAATTTAAAAAGGATAATTTATGAAGAATAAACTTAATATTGGTGACCTGCTTTATCGTTCAAAGCTGCTGGTGGAGCATGCCGGAATCTACTTAGGCAAAGGGAAAGTACTTCACAACTCTCCAAGCGGTAATGTAGAGATATGTGCTTTAGAAGAGTACGCAAATGGCAAACCAGTGAAAGTCGTCTTAAGCCATTTAAGTGAAGACAAGAAAAACAAACGTATCCGCCCCATGATCCCACGGGGCGATATTGTTAGTGTTGGAAGTTCCAAGGCAGGAGTGCATCGATATCAGGCTCAGATTTCGCTAGCTCTTTCATGCACTTAACCATGTAGTCGTAAAGGATAAGGCCGTTGGCTTTCGCTGTCTCGACGATACTGTAAAGCATCGCGCTCGCTTCAGCTCCATTGGGATTGGTCGAGAAGAGCCAGTTCTTTCTGCCTATAACCAGCGGTTTTATTGCGCGTTCAGCACGATTATTGTCTATCGATAAGTGACCGTCATCGATATAGCGGCTCAGCTTCGGCCACTGACCGAGCGTGTATTTTATCGCTTTACCCAGCGGGCTAGACTCAAGCACTTTCTGAGTTGTCATCCATTCATAAAGCTCATCCAGTATCGGCTTAGCATGCTCTTGGCGCTCTGCTTTCCGTTTTTCGGCACAGGCACCTTTTAAGCGTGATTCTATTCCATAGAGTTTCTGGATTTTAGCCAATGCACTATCCGCTTTGCCTGACTTGCCTTTGCCTTGCAGCTTTTTCGCCTCCATGAACTTGCGCCGAGCATGCGCCAAGCAACCGACATTGGTGACGAGATGAAGCCCATCATAAACACCATAGCCATCGGTTTGTAGATAACCACTGTAATCCCCCAAGAAGGCAACAGGGCACGCCCTAGCTCGACTGTTTTGATAGTCGTACAAGACGATATTTCTCACATTAGGGAGGGCGGCTTCAGGCGAGTCTGCGCCCGAGCAGTAAAGCCACATATAACACTGTTTATCTTCTTTGAGGACATTGAGCGGCGTTTCATCCGCCTGAATCACCACTTGCTCAAGTAGGTGCGTTTTTAAGGCCGCGTAAAGTGGAGCGAACTTCTCACTGACTTGGATAATCCACCTTGCCATGGTGGTTCGTGAGAGTTCGATACCCGACTGGGTAAACAGGGATTCTTGGCGGTAAAGTGGCATCGCGTATTGATATTTGCCGAGGATGATATTGGCCAACAAGCTTTCTGTGGCGAAGCTCTTCGGGATAATGCTTTGCGGCGCTGGCTTTTGAACGACGTGGTTTTTGTCTTCTGTTTGCTCGCATTGGCGGCAAGCATATTTAGGACGAACATATTCCAACACTTTTAGTACCGCTGGCGTGAACTCAAGTTTCTCGCTACGGTCTTCACCGATTTTATGCAGGTTATGTTGACAGCAAGTGCACTGCTTTTCATCGTCGTTTAAATCGAGTTCGATAACTTCACGAGGCAAGGTCTTTGGCAGTGGTTTGCGTTTACCACGTTTCTTCTTTGTGATGGTCGTTGTGACAACTTCAACCTCTTCTTCCTTAGCGGCCTCACACTCCGCTTCGTTGAAGAGATCACCTTGAGATTCATCGTAAGGCTTTAACGCCTCCGAGCGTTTAGCGAACTGACGGTCGAAGGCAAGTTTGAGCTGTTCAAGCAGCGATTGACGCTCTTGTTTCAATTGGGTTTCTGACGCCAACAGCGCTTTCACCATCGCTTGTAGCTCGGCAACATCTTGGCTTTCTGAGTTGATATTTGGCGTCTTTTTCATGGCATTGATTATACTAAAATCATGCCGTTAATGCTTGGTGGATATGGCTATATTATCGCTTAAGTCATTGTAAAATCGTTTATTCTAACGGGTTTATGGCCGATAATCGTGAAGCCAGAAAGCAGTCTGTCAAGCTCGAATTGAGTTAGGGTAAACACCTCATTTTGCTCTTTTGATGGCCACTTGTACTTGGCTTTTTCAAGGCGCTTGTACCAAAGAGCAAAGCCTGTTTTATCCCAGTACAGCACTTTGATTTTGTCGCGCTGTTTGTTGGTGAACAGGAACAGTGCGCCGCTGCCCAAGGGCAAGTCGGTGTCATTTTCGATAATCGCAGCGAGGCCGTTGATGGACTTTCTAAAATCGACGCTTTCGCGATAGAGATAGATTTCGGGAGCACTGAGCATACGTTTCATGACAGCGCACCGATAAGCTCTGCGAGATAGGTCGCTGGCGTGCCTTGTGGGATGCTCAGTTCAACATCATTGACGAGCAGCGTCATATTGGCAACGACAACGTGAGTGGCTTGATACTTTGTGGTCTTTTCAACGACTTCTGCTTTAACAAAGCCAACCGTGTTCGGTTTTTCGATGTGCTTTAACTGTTGGCGCTTAGCGTAAAAAGTGGAGAGGCTCAGTCCGTTACGTTCACAGAATAATCGTTGTGATAGTTGGCTGGATTCATAGTGTTCGAACAGGGTTCGCCATTCTTGGTTAGTGCGTCGTTTGGCCATTTCAAATCTCCTTTGGGTTGGAGGTTTGATCTTATTATTCGGGCTAGGTGATTAGAATGCGGGGTTTATGACGCGCTTACAAACAAACTGTTTAATCAAGCAGAACAATTGATCAAGAAAGCTAGAAAATATAGGGTGTTAGATAATAACTGTGAGCATTTAGCCTCCACAGTTCTACACGACAAACCATCCAGTGAGCAGTTACAAGGAGCGAGCCTTGGTGCTGTTGCAGGTTTGCTTTTGGCTCACTGCAACCAATCGAAGAACTCTTTGCTGTACATATTAGCTGGCGGCCTTATAGGGTGTATGGCTGTCAATGCAGCTCGTAAATACGATTGTGTGGTGTAAAAAAGAAAGGGGTGGGAGGCACAAAACCCCACTCTTTTCCTAACCACTTAACAGTGATCATCTATATAACCGCGTTTTCAGGCCAGTAGACCTGATTGAATCTGCCTTACTAATCAATATAATGAAGCACCAGAAACCTCTACATGTTCATGTACCCGTTCAGGCAGTTTCTCGGTACTAAATAAGGCCAGTCGTTGCCCGGCTCGAGTCATTGATACATAAAGTTTTCTAAGGGATTCTTGTTGAGCGATCTCTCTTTCAGTATCATCTAAATCAATGTTTTTAGCTTGATTCATCAACTCACCAACCCCAAGAACGAATGTCACTCCTGATTCCATTCCTGTACAACTGTTAATACTCATAAGACGGATTTTCCCACCGATATTATCTTTAATGTCTTTCCAGTCATTGTAATTAACCACGGTTCCTTTACCTAGAGTGTTCTCAATATCACTTTTAAGGCTCCAAGGACTATAGCTACCACTGCAAAGCACCATGACTTGCTGAAGAGGTATATCGTCGGATCTACAACATTCACTTAACTCATTTAAAAAACGTGTCTTTTCATCTTGAAGAGTATGACTATAGATTAACTGAGGTTTGACCCCTCTCTCCATTCTTTCTAAATCCGGCTTTACGAAATCATCAGTGTCATCTTCAATACCTTCGATCAATGCATTCGCAGCAATCATAATTTCATAAGTGGTGCGATATGAATAATTGAGCAGTTTTGTTCGCCCTCGAACATTGAAACCAACACTTTTCCAGCTCAATCGGCTCTTTAGAAAGCCTTGGTTAGGGTCTGCACACAGAAATATTGCACCGTTTGAAATTAACGACATCTTAACTAGCTGGAGCCAAGAAGGCGCAAAGAACTGAGCCTCATCGACCAAAATATGATCAAACTTTTCCAACACAGAGGTATCTTCGAGTAAAGCTAAGTCCTTAATATAAAGGCTTGGTAAATATCCTTTAGGACTAGACATTGTCTGAACTACCATCTCGTAGAGTTTCCAAATATGCACACGCTGCGACTTCTGAAGAGCAAAGCCTCTGCCTTGACGTTCATACTCTAAATATTCATTCTCATCTTTTATCAGATATTCATTGATGTACTCTAACTCAGACCAGATCTGTCCATCAGTTAACTTCAACTGAGTGTAGCTCTCATTGGTATCACAAAGGATTTGGGAACGAAGGGGTTCTATATCTTTGTCGCCAAATAATGGAGTGAGCCTCCAATTGTTAGCAACTTTCTTCTGTTGATTGAGAGCAAATTGATGAAATGTCTCGATCTTCAGGTTCGAAGGGGCTCCACCTAACCACTCTTCAAATTTATGCTTAATATCTGAAGTGACCGGCTTGTTATGAATAACAAGTAATGCTTTTTTATCGGGGTGCTTCTTACAAAATGCTATAGCACGATTTATCAGGATCAATGTTTTCCCACTACCAGCAACCCCATTAATGAGCATTACAGAGAAATCATCTTGACTTTCTTCGCTTACGTCTGCTTGTTCAAGCATGTCAAAACGAGTTGCCAATTCTTGATCATAATCTAAGAAAAACTGTTGCAGACTAGCTTTATTATCTACTCTTGAAACGCTCTTCCTGGTCGTACATTGAGAATGGATTGCTGACTCAGGGAAAAGTGTCTTTTTTACCCAGTAGTACTGTTCAAGCGAAGACTCTGTCAAAAGGTCGACAATATTCTTCTCACCGTCTATGTAAAAGCCCTTTTGATCGTGGATATGGATGAATCTGTCAGCCTGTTCTTCATTTGTTGCCTTGTGTTTCAAATCCTCCTCAACTACGGCAAGATACTTGATTGGTTGATATCCCTTAGAAAGTAAATCTGAATTGAAGCGCCTCCATTTAGCAAGCTCAGTTTCATTTGGCCGCTTTTCGTGCCAACCAATCATCAACCAACTTTTACAAGGTCCTTCCAATACGATTGGTGCAATTTTTGATTCATCCAGTAATGGTTCTCGGACAATGAATTCGTCTGACAATCTACTGAGAACTTTTTTAAAATGCCTTCTAACTTTACGATCTAAGCCCGTAATTGATTCCATCTGTGCCATAACATTTCCTATTTATTATATTTATATCCTGAGTTAATCAAAGAACGATATTCTTCAACTCTTTTGAGCAAGCTCTCGTCATTTGACTCTTGGAGAAAAGAACTAGAGATCTCAGGGCCAACTAATATCAGCTTTGTTTGTGGACGAGTGATCGCTACATTTAAGCGTTCAGCTTGAAAAAAGAACTCAGCGATAGCACTTATATACTGAGGATCTGTAGAACAAAGAGAAATAATGATCATTTCCCTTTCTTGCCCCTGCATTCTTTCAACTGTATCAGTAACAATAGTCTCCGACGAAAAAATACCTTTCCTATATGCTAGTCGAGATTTCAGAGCTTTAGCGTGGCTCCTAAAAGGCGTTACTACACCTATATCACTAGCACTCAGCCCTGATTCAATTGCAGTTTCAATAAGATCAACTACAAGTTCAGCTTCAAGCCTATTAACATTTCGTGCATTTATTGCAGGAGACTTAATAAATACAAAAGGAGATTCAGCAGATAAGACTTCAGCATACTTTTGAGGCTGATTAGGCAGATTGAAAGTGCGTGTAGCATTGGGGCCAGCTGAGACTAAACGCCCAGAATAATAAATTTGACTAGGCCAGCTAGATAGAGCGTGACACATACGATATGTTTGGCTAAGCATCACTGAAACATTAGGGTTACCAGATATCATCCGCGAAAAGATGGAGCAGTCATCAAGAACAGAGGCCGAAAGTACTACTGGAGGTAATTGCTTGTGGTCACCAACAAATATAAATCGCTTCGCCTTTCTCATTGCCATAATTGCTAATGGAAGAGTGATTTGACTTGCTTCATCGAAAATGACTGTATCGAAGTCATATTGCTCTAACCTTGCACTACACGTTGCAAAAGGAGTAGCTCCAATTACGTACCCAGAATCCGGTTTGTTCTCCCAATCATCGCCATATTCAAAATGCTTAACACTTTTATCAAGGCCCTTAGTACAACCTCTTGCTCCAACTTTGATCACTGGAACGTTTTCACCAGCGATTTTATTAAGCGCATTGTTTATTGCCATGTGAGTATGTGACGTCATAAATACTCGTTGACCTTGCTCTACCAATAACTTTGTAATCAAACTGATTACTTTCGTTTTTCCGGTTCCGGGAGGCCCTTGTATACAAGCTAGGTACTTAGCGGAAACAGCTTTACCTACAGCATCCGCTTGGTGCTCATTTAAACCACACTCTTCGGCAAAGTCAGCGGCTTCATCGTAATCATCTTCAAAAATAAAGCCTGTGTCCAACTTACCTGCCAGCAACGGTAGTACTATTTCTCTACCTCGCTTGGACTCAGCTATTTCATCCAATGCTTTATCATAAAATGGTTTTAGATCCATTGTGTCTGGATCAGCATAACAACCGGAAATAATCTCCTGAAGATTCTCATCATCTATTTGATGAACTCGAACCAACCACTCATCTTCATTTTCCGCTTCGATAGTACCTTGCTGTACATGCCTCTTTTTGCTTGGCTCACCCAAATGAAGACATATCATGTCCCCTTCACGAAATCTCGACTCGTTTTGGCCCAAAGTAACAAGCAGGTGATTTTGACCTTCTTTTCGGACATAACGAATTTGTTGAGACTCACCTTTTGTAAGTTTTTGGGTGAGCGGTTTCTCCCAGACTTCATACAGCTTTTCATAGTTTGCTCTATGTTCATCTTCAACAAACTTTCTTAACTCAGTTAGAACACGTCGTAATTCCATTTGTTTAACTCAAAAATGATTTAAACCAAACCTTTCATCCGAAAGGCGAATAAAATCAATAGCAACAACAGGTTAAGAACAACATTACATACGGAGCTTTCATAACGTCAAACAGAGTAGTACGAAAGTGTTATGTGAAACAGGTTTAAACAAGTCATCGAAGGTATAACCTGATTTTACTGTAGTGGTACAGTGAATTTGGTCACTTAGTTAGAGGTGATATCATCACCTCATAAGTTAACAGGTGACATTATGACAAAACGTGCAAGACGACTATTTAGCGCAGAATTTAAGTTAGAAGCAGCGCAGCTAGTCTTAGACCAAAATTACTCAGTGACGGAAGCAGCCCAAGCCATGAATGTGGGCAAGTCCACGATGGATAAATGGGTTCGCCAGCTTAGAGAAGAACGCCAAGGGAAAACACCGAAAGCTTCACCTATGACCCCTGAGCAAATAGAAATTCGGGAATTGAAAAAGAAGCTGGCGCGCCTTGAAGAGCATAATGAAATACTAAAAAAAGCCACGGCTCTCTTGATGTCGGACTCACTGAACAATTCTTGATAATCAAGAAACTCAAGCAGAGCCACAGCGTAAAAATATTATGCGAAGTCTTCAATGTTCATCGAAGTAGTTATAACTATTGGCTTAAACGCCCAGCGTTAATTAATGCGGAAACAATAAAGCTGCGCAGCTTGATTAGCGAGGCTTACGCCGCAAGCAATGGCTCTGCGGGAGCGAGAACCATTGCAGATATAGTCACAAATCAGGGTGTAAAGCTGAGCCGATACCGAGCAACAAAGCTAATGAGAACTCTTGGTTTAGTGAGCTGCCAAGAACCAAAGCATCGTTACAGAAAGGCTTCACAAGAACATATTGACGTTCCAAATCACTTAAGTCGTCAATTTGCTGTTACGGCTCCAAATGAAGTCTGGGCTGGCGATGTTACGTATATTTGGACAGGTAATCGGTGGATGTATTTAGCGGTCGTTATCGATCTTTTTGCCCGCAAAGTGATCGGTTGGTCAATGTCTTTGTCGCCTGATAGTCGGTTGACAGGTAAAGCGCTGTCTATGGCCTATGAATCTCGCGGAAAGCCAAAAGGTGTCATGTTCCATAGCGATCAAGGCAGTCATTATACTAGCCGTAAATACCGTCAATTACTGTGGCGCTTTCAAATAAAACAGAGTTTATCTCGCCGAGGAAACTGTTGGGATAATGCGCCGATAGAGCGCTTCTTTAGAAGTCTGAAGACGGAATGGGTGCCAACTGTGGGTTATCGTAGCTTCGCTGAGGCTCAACAAGAAATCACCCGCTACATTATCGGATATTACTGCCAACTCAGGCCACATCAGTATAACGGTGGTCTAACTCCCAATGAATCAGAACGATTATATTGGGAAAACTCTAAAACCGTGGCCAATTTTAGTTGACCACTACACTTGCATACCACATTGTTTCAAGTATTCGAACGTTTCTTGGTCATCACACTTTATGACCAAACCACTGCGCCCGCGACTGAGCAATACTCTGTAACTACCCTCCGTGTAATGCTTGTACTGACGCCGATCTTCAACTACCAGCTTTCCATTCCTAAAGACCATGTCCTGCCCCCAGTTAAACAAAGCAAGTGATAGTTCTAACCCCTGACAACTAAACTCAGTACATGCCGCATCAAATTGGCAACGATCGTCATAAATAAACTTGATGTGGTTCGAGACAATCACCAAAGTATTAGTTTTGTGCGCGCGGCGCATCCCACCTTGTGGGCTACAACCGAATAGTTCGCAGAGCTCGGTGTTATTGATCTTTGTGTCAGCTTTAAGAGCGTTAAATTTATACACGGCCTATCTTACTTTCGTCGTAGTCTTGCTCTAACAGATATTTCCTTAGTTCAACTGCTTTCTCAGCAGAAACTGGTTGACCGAAGAGAAATCCACCTTGATCAAGCCAGTCCCAAAACGCCAGCAATTTGCCGAGCCTAATTCTATCGACTCTCTCGTAAGACCTTTCAAAAGCAGCTTTGTAGAGCTCATCTACCTGGATAGCCAGGCTCCCTACAAAGTTGTTTAACGCATCTTCAACCCAATCTTGTTCATGTCCTTGAAGTTCTGATGGCTCCTCAATGCAAAGGAGGTCTCCCGCTTGAAGAAAAGTATCGAAATAGCTATATTCCGAATCCCAGCCCTCCATTAATACCTTCCAATTCCTGTTCAAAAACTGCTCTTTAGTTCGGCGTTTAATCTCGTCTAATTTGTCTTTTAGCTCTTGAGTTTCTTGCGGTGATTTATGAAGAGAATATGCTGAAAGTTGATGTGACATATTGATACCCAATGAACTTTGAGTCTCGAACAGTTGCATGCGTTTCTCGAGTGGATAGCTGAGAAGATCATTAGTGATGCTCCATATGGCCAATGGCTTCGGTAGATCTTTGGCAAGTGAAGTTGTTTGGGCACCAATTTTTTCCAAAAGAACGTTCAAATAACGCTGCCAGATGGGAGAAGACAAATCACTAGATATAACTTTCCAATAATTGCTTATAACATCTGCTAGGTGGTATCTGAGATCTGTTAACTCTGGAACTGTTACACCTTGATTAAGGACTCTTCGGACATAAACTATTTGGTGGTGTAATCCTCTAAGCTCCTTGGCATGGTCTATACGCTCAGCTTTCCTTTGTCGCTCTTCAAGCCTAGTACATTCTCGGGCGATTGCTTGGCGAGCTAATTCAAGTAGGGAGCTTCGTTCATCATACTCCTGCAATACATAATCAAAGCATTCATTTATCTCATCTGATAAATGCGTAAGTGCTAACAAAGAAAGCTCACCCTTTTCTCCACGAGAAACAATCTGATCAAGCACTTGATAGATTCGTTTTACTGCCTGTTGAGACTCTCGTTGAGCCTTTTCCTCTAGAGCCACTGACAGTTCTTGTTGCTTTCCATACAAAGCAGATTTTGTATTTATTGCATATGGCAGCCTTTCTGGAGACAACATTAAATCACTCAATGCCACCATTTGGCGCCCATAGCTCATCTCTAAGAAAAGCTCTGTTAATTTAAGATCAAACTCGGGGAAATGTACTTCGAAGCAGAACTCTCTGCTCTCTTGGCTTTTATCTAACGCCTCTTGGGAGAAAACAAACGCATTACATTGAATGTCTCTCACTTTGCTCTCAAACTCAGCAAAACTTTTGGGGTGAGCCTCTAAGGCAGTACCATACATAATGGGCTCTTCTCCGCTTTCATGAGTCTGTATGCACAGGCTCATTCATCATAATCACATGATTTATAATGCTTATTTTAAAAATAAGTCAGTAGTCTATTTTGTCGTCTTTGTCTTCCTCGTTATTTAGCTTTAAAGGCCAGTGTGTTGAATCTTGTTCAATAGAAGAAATGTCCCAAGGCGTACTCGTTCGCTGTCGTCGAGATCGTAGGTATAAAGTCAAAGAGCCAATATCAGGGACTTCCTGCACCGTCGATCACTACGTTAAAAGACGTCTTCAAGATTTACCTGTGAGTGGGCGACCTTGTACGATTGAGGTTGAGCTGGCTAAAACTAGAGACAAAGAAGGACGACGGTTGATCGAAGAGACTGAATATGTGGCTAAAGGTGGTCGTTATACCGCTCGCTTTTGCAAGTTCATCAGTGGGTTATGTCGCCATATGAGCATACATGCCGTCTCTCAACATTTAGGAATCCGCTGGGAAACAGTAAAAAATATCGATAGGGAATACTTGCGTTCAAGCCTACCAGCATTAGACCCCGAGAAACTGAATAACTTGGTTCATATTGGCGTCGATGAAGTTGCCAGAGCCAAGAGACACGATTATATGACGGTTGTTTATGACCTCGTCTCTGGGCATTTAATTTGGGTTGAACATGGCCGAAAAGCAGAAGTTCTGATCTCCTTCTTTGAGCAACTATCAGAAGAAACCAAATCAGGAATCAAAGCAGTATCAATGGATATGGGCCAGTCTTACCAGTCGGCGGTCAGGAAAATGCTTCCCAATGCTGATATTGTTTTTGACCGATTTCATGTCATGCAGAACTACTGCATCTTAATCAAAAAAGAGAGAGCAAAAGCTTTTAGAAATGGCTCTCACGACGAAAAAAAAATGTTGAAAGGAACGCTCTTCCTCCTACTGAAAAACGCTCACAAATTGGATGATAGGCAGTCTGACAGACTTGATGACTTACTTGAGAGCAACAAGACTTTGTGCGTTGTTTACATGCTCAAAGAGCAGCTACAAGCCATATGGGATGAACCCGATTACGAAACAATGGTGGCAGCTCTAGAAGCTTGGTGTCGTCTTGCCAAATCGACCAGAATACTTTCCTTAATTAATTTTGCCGATGCTTTATTGGAAAGAAAAGTGGGTATTTGTAACTACGGAAAATACAAACTGACTAACGCTCGGGTAGAAGCAGGTAATGTCTCGATTGGCTTACTCAGACGAAGGGCAAGAGGGGTGAGAGATACAGACTATTTCAAATTGAAGATCAGACAAACATCGGTTCCCGATACACACTCAACTTTTTACCCAAATATCAAGCTCACCTAAGCGGAGAAGAGCCCATAATGTAATAGAAAATAGAATCGCTTCGACCTTCACTGAACAACCAAATCAGATTAACCTTTTCCCCTAAAAAGAACTGCTCGCGAGCATGAATTATTTCTGGGTCTAACCAACCTTGAATCAACTCTATCGCAAATCGATTACCATTGGTGTCTTCAAAGTAAATATCAGGTTTTCGCCATTTATTGGAAGTGCCTTTTTCTGCAAAGACAAACTTTTCCACTTGGACAGATTTGCGCTTTATTTTGCCTGACTCCCTCAATATGCCGGCAATGAAGTGTTTTGTACGAAAGTGCCATTGCGTTTCATGCACGTCAGTTTCAGAGAATACAAAGTCCCCTTTGTAATCACTATGAAATGGACAATCAACCTCATCTAACTCTGGGATATGCTTGTGATAGAAAGCAGCTCTGCTAGTCGCGCTTCGCGCTCGATATCTTACAGGTAGGCCACAATAACCACATTGAATAAAATCTTCACCTTCAGCACTGTGAACTACAATTTTCTTTTTTATCAATGAGGTACGCACTTCATCAGGTACCGAACCATAAAGTCCCAAATAATCAATAGCTAATATTGGGCCTTGGATACCTTTAATCTCAAGTTCCCACAAACTATGTTTGTTTTCGCTGTTAATGTAATTCATAAAGGCCACCCACCAATGCGTTACATTGTTTTGGTTACTGTCTTGACGATTTTCAATTTACACAACAATATGACTTCAATAGCGACAGGTAAACACTGAATACATGAACATGTCGAATAACTAGACAGGAATCTAACAATGAGTGCATGGCCAATTCGATGGGATCTGCTGTTTCGATACCGAATGATTGAGATTATTGCTTTATGGGAAGGGCGTTTGACCACCAACCATCTGATCCAGAGCTTTGGTATCGGGCGTCAACAAGCTTCCAAAGACATCAATACTTATCTTGCGGAGATTTCACCTGGCAACTTGGTTTACGATAAGTACCTCAAAGGCTATAAACCCAGTGATAGCTTTAGCCCTAAACTCACCTCCGGCCATGCCGATGAATACTTGCATATTCTTTCGCGTAGTGAGGATATGACGGTCACTTTTAATGAGCTCGATATGGGCTTTGAACATTCCACTATGGTTCGCCCAGTAACACGCAATATTTCGCCACAAGTATTACGTCCTTTGGTGCAGGCGATACGAGAGAAAAAACGTGTCGATATTTGCTACACATCGCTAAAAGATGGTGAGCAATCTGAGCGCATTATTTCCCCGCATACTCTTGTTTGTACTCCACTACGCTGGCATGTACGTGCTTATTGTGAACAGGCTGGTGGCTATCGTGATTTTGTTTTAAGCCGCATACAAGGTATTCCCGATATCAACAATAATGCGATACACGGTAAACGTGACGATGAACTTTGGAATACCAAAGTGAACGTAGAGCTAATACCCGACCTTCGCCTAAATGAAAAACAACGCGCGGTGATAGAAAAAGATTATGCAATGAGTAATGGCGCTCTCAGCATAGAGACCAACGCGTCACTCATTCGCTATGTGCTTGATACCTATAACATCGATATCCATACTCAGAAATCTAACCCGCAAGGGCAACAACTGGTGCTTAGCAACTTTGAAGAACTTAAAACTTTTTTATTTAGCTAAGTCTCTAGATTCACCGCGGTGGATTGTACTGCGCTGCTACTTCTAGCAGCGCTATTAATATTAACCAAGCACATCAATTAACGCCCTTGCAAACATCCTTCCATCTATTCATCAACTTCACTATCTACCCAAGCAATCCATCTATCTATCACCCAAGCTGACTGATTGCGGAAACTATCCCTAATTCATGTTGCGGTAAATCGCCGGACGGCTCAGTGCTGTCTTTTTCATTACTTCTTTTAGCTTTAAAAATCTCATGGGACGTCCTCCTATATCTGTGGTCCTCATGGGATAAAGCGCTGGAGTAAAAAAGACGGCTATGTTTTAAGCCTTAGCGCGACAAGACTTAATCCAAAAATATTCAGGCATATGTCATCAATGCGAATACCCATCATTGATTCCGACAGGAGCCTGAAATGAATCCCAAAACGTCCGATTACCAAAAGCAGCAACGCTATCAGGAAAATGAAATCCTGGAGCATGCGGCTGAGATACTGGCAACACGCTACGTGCGTGGTGATGCCCTAACTAACCCTAATGCCACCAAAGAGTATGTGCGCTGTAAACTGGGCAGCTATGAGCGTGAAGTGTTTACTTTATTGTTACTGGATAACCAAAACCGACTGATTGAGTTTAAAGAGCTGTTTCATGGAACGGTGGATGCGGCCAGCGTTTACCCACGTGAAGTGGTGAAAGCGGTGTTAGAAGTGAATGCAGCAGCGGTGATATTTGCCCATAACCATCCATCTGGAGACTCAACACCGTCTCAAGCCGATAGACGCATAACCGAAAGACTCAAGGACTCTTTAGCGCTGGTGGATGTTCGCGTACTTGACCATATCGTGACAGGCGATACCTGCACCTCGTTTGCTGAAAGGGGATGGCTATGATTGAGCAACATTACGGTGAGCTTTCTATTGATGACGCTTTACATGCGTCATTGGAAGCACTGTTGAATAGATACACTCTCCCAGAGAACGCCGAGAGACTCGTGCTGAACTGCCGCCAAATGAGTTACTACCGACATCGACAAGGTTTGCACCCGATAGAGGTACAGTTTAAGCGAGAGTCAACCTCAAGCCCTTGGTTGGTGGTGTTCTTTGCCAGCTTCTCTTATCCCGATGACAACAGCACAACCGTGGAGCCTGAGCTGTACTTTCATCTGGCTAATCGCTGGTGCTATCAACCCGATGCGGGGAGCACCGATTTATCCCATCCAGAGGTACAAGAGCTACTCTCGGTATGGATGAAAGCCTTTGCTCGCCACCTTTCTCGCAATGTCTTTGATGACGTGCAACTGACGATGGTCGGCACGTTCCAATAATTCTCACTCTGTATTTCTTATTTGAATCCTGAAACAAGGAGGGCTCACTATGTCCAAATTAATCTTTACGGCATCCACACTACCTGTGTCAAAGAAACTGCATAAGCTGTTAAGTGAGCAACTCACCGCTCATTTGCTGAGTAATGATGCACTGACCACCAGCCGTTATCTGGTGTTTAACTTTCGCGATAAAACATACAGCGCGGATGAAGGCGGCTTCCATCCGGTTGAGATGGCGATTTGCCAAACCTCGACAGGAGAATGGAGCATTGAGCACATCACCGACTTTGCTTATATGGGGAACTACTACCCAGAACTAGAGCGCAACTTAGACTTTGATTTTCGGGTTGGACAGTTCTTTGTGGCCTATCGTGGCTGGCTACCGATGCAAGGTAGTCGTGATGCCAAAGAGCTGTATCGGCAAATGCACTCAATACAAAATGGATGTGAAAGCGGCGCAACAGGAAGGTAAGGACATATCGACCATCACAGTTCCTGAAGGCTGTGAAGCCATCACAGAAAAGTAATACCACCAGCAACGGTAAAAATGACAATGGGGAGCGTGTTGCTCCCCATTCTTTTTTTGCTTCTGTACATAAGCTTCCCATCTAAAACACTTTTGGACATTTATCAGTCGGAGTTAACCCCACATACAAAATCAGTAGCATAATATTTATTTAAACGTAACGCTGGCTCCCCCATTGTTAGAACGCATAAATATTCAAAAAAGCAAGATTCACATAGTATCCTCGTCATTACTCATACCAACCGTCAGCTATCACTTCAGCTTACTCAAGTACAAGCGTGATTGTCGATGAACAAAGTTATGTCAATCATTATCGCCAAATTCACCTACTGAGGACTAGTTTTCAATCAAACACCACCTTATTTTACAGAAAGGTTAGTGAGCGTAATAAACTGCACTGCATTCCCTTCGCTCACTAGATTCGCTCTTCAATGTTAAGATCGAAAGCAAGATTGAACACCTCGGTGTCGAGATTGACGATGTCTTAAGGATTTCAGAGAATGGCGAGACGTGAGGAACCATTATTCAATACCCTGAATACGAAAACCACTTTGGTTGGGATTGAGTTAAAGATGAATGCATTGAGACAAACGAAGAGTCTAATTACCTATCTTAGAGGGACACTGCGTTACACCATGAATTAAGGCACTTGTTTCGGTCCTCTGCAGAAATTAGTTAGAGTAAAATGTTTACTTGTCGGAGTATTTCCATATGACCACCACAGCCCAAAGACGTGAAGAGATTCTTCACTACATTCAAAATCACCAGAAAGGCGAAGTTAACCATTTTTCTGAACTTTATAATGTTTCAGAGGTTACGATTCGCAATGATCTCAATTATCTTGAAAAACAAGGCTGTGTAAAAAGATGCTATGGGGGTGCACTGCTAAATAATCAGTTTGCTTTTGAGCGTCCATTGAATGATAAGAAGCAGCTCAACAGTAGTATCAAAGCTAAGCTCGGGGAATACGCTGCATCTCTTATTGCTGATGGCGATAAAGTCATTCTTGACTCAGGATCGACGACCGAGCAGATTGCTTACCATCTTGACGCTAAGCATGACCTTGTTGTCATGACCAACGGTATCAATATCGCCTATCACCTTGCCAATAAAACCAATGTCACTGTTATGGTGACTGGTGGCACGATGCGCAAAAATTCCTACTCAGTTCATGGTGTCGGTGGAGAAGACTTAGTCATTGGCTATCGGTTCAATAAGGTGTTCTTGGGAGTTGATGGGTTTGATAAATTGGCAGGAATTACGACACCTCATCAAGGTGAGGCTGATATTAACCGGAAAATGTTAGAGGCTGCTCAAACCGTCATTGCGGTAACAGATTCGTCTAAGTTTGACCATCAAAGCTTTTGTTTGATTGCCCGTCCAGAACAGCTAAACATATTAATTACTGATAGCGGTATCCCTCAAAGCTACGTTGAACACCTTACAGCATTGGGTGTTGATGTTCGAATCGTCGCATAATCTAGTTTCTTATTATCCCCCTCACAAAGCCATTTTAGAGCTTATAAAGTAGCTTTTTGACCCAGCCAAACCTCGGCTGGTTTATCTGTTATTGCGTTATAAAAATTCATTGTTGTTCCAGTTTGTGATCTCAAGCAGGTTCCATTTTGAAACCTAATCAATTGAGGCAAATTCATTGCTTCTTTCAGTTATTAAATAGTGAAAGTCAGCTTTCATGGTACTTGCAAAGTGCAAATTTCGTTAAGGAGTGAAAGTTTAACCTTTCACTCCTTGTCAATCGAAAGGTTTTTTAGGCTTAAAACGAAAGAAAACTGACTGTGATCTAGCTTTCACTTTTCCTCAACCCGTCCTGCTTTAATACCAATCAAAAGGAAATCGAAACATTTCATACAGAAAATGAAATGTAACGAAAGAGGAATTGGTAGATGACCAGTGCAGAACGAAGACAGCAAATCTTGGCATATATATGCAACCATGGTTCAGGAAAAGTGGACGAGTTTGCAGAACAGTACAATGTTTCTGCCGTAACTATTCGCCATGACCTGAACTTGCTCGAGAAAGAAGGTTGTGTATTCCGTTGTTATGGTGGAGCAACTCTCAATCCAAACTTTGCATTTGATCAGCCTCTTTATCGCAAAGATCAACTCAATCGAAGTGCCAAGCAGTCCATCGCGCAAGCCGCAGCCGAACTCATCAATGATGGTGAGGCGGTGATCTTGGACTCAGGTACCACTATCGGTCTCATGCCTCAGTATTTAACTAACAAGCAGCAGCTCGTTGTTATGACCAATGCGCTCAACACCGCTTACCAACTTAGCAAGTTAGAGAATATCGATCTCCATGTGGTTGGTGGCAGCCTTCGCCGCGCGTCATGTTCACTAACGGGAAATCATGGGGAACAGCAAATTCGCTCCTACCTTTTTGACAAACTGTTTCTGGGTGTGGACGGATTTGATCTACAGGCTGGCGTGACTACACCGGACACTCAAGAAGCACAAGTCAACCGAGCTATGTGCGAAGTCGCTCGCCAAGTTATTGCGGTTACGGACTCAAGCAAATTTGGCCGCAAAAGCTTTTGCATGATCCGCGCAGCAAACCAAATCGATGTATTGGTAACCGATATCAATATTCCCCATGCAACGCACCGAGCGCTTATTGAGATGGGTGTTGAAGTGATTATTGCCGATCAAACAATTAACTAGGAATAAAAATGAAAGCGTTACTTTCTCTAATTGAACAGCATAAGCAAGGCCAATCAACGGGTATTTACTCTGTTTGCTCAGCGCACCCGCTAGTTCTTGAAGCTGCGATTAAACAAGCGGCACAAGCTCAACAACTGGTGCTAATAGAAGCAACATCTAATCAGGTAAATCAGTTTGGTGGCTATACAGGAATGACACCGCAAGATTTTTCCAGCCATGTACTCTCTTTAGCTGAACGTCTCAATTTCCCAGCGGATAAAGTGGTGTTGGGTGGTGATCACCTTGGCCCAAACTGTTGGCAAAACCTGTCTGCAAGCCAGGCAATGGAATATTCAGCTCAGATGATTTATGACTACGTTTGTGCTGGTTTTAAGAAAATTCACCTCGACTGCTCTATGCCATGTGCTGATGACCAGTTGCCTCTTACTGAAGAACTCATGGCAGAGCGTGCCGCACAGCTGTGTGTGGTTGCGGAACGGGCTTGGAAAAGCGTTGGCGGTGAAGCACCTGTTTATGTAGTCGGAACGGAAGTACCCACTCCGGGCGGCGCGCTTGAATCGTTGCAGGAAGAGTGCATTGAAGTGACTAAGCCTGAGCAGGCGCTTGCGACATTGGATGCTCATCACCAAGCTTTTAGCGACTTAGGCCTTGGCTATGTATGGCCACGCGTCATTGGTCTTGTGGTGCAACCGGGCGTTGAATTTGACCATCACAACGTGCACCACTACGAGAGTGGAAAAGCCCAATCACTCAGCCGTATGATTGACAACCAGCCGAACCTCGTCTTTGAAGCACATTCCACTGACTACCAAAACCCACAGGCTTACCACCAACTTGTACGTGATCACTTTGCGATTTTAAAAGTTGGCCCAGCTTTAACGTTTGCCCTGCGAGAAGCGTTATATGGACTCGACCGAGCGGAAAAAGAGTGGTTAGGGACGCACCATGCCTCACACCTGCGAGACACCATCGAGCAAGTGATGCGCGAACAACCTAACTACTGGCGTTCACACTACGCCAGCAAAGGCCACCAGCAATTTCTTGATTGTAGCTACAGCTTAAGCGATCGCATTCGCTACTACTGGACTCATCCAGAAGTGAAAGTGGCGCAGCAGGCTTTATTTGACAACCTAACTGCCAGTCCGTTGCCAGTCACGATCCTTAGCCAATATCTGCCAAATCAGGCTAAGGCCATTTCTCAACAACAAATTAGAAACCATCCCGCTGACATTGTAATTCACAAGATCATGGAAGTGACTGAGGTCTATTCCGCAGCCTGTTATTCCAATGTAGTAGTTTGCAAGGAGACGATGTAATGAACCTATTTCTAAGCTACGAACAGCCATGGCTAGAGCAACATAATGGCATTCATACCGCAAAAGAAATTAGCCACCAGCCGCGTCTATGGCGTGCATTAGCTGATATTTTAGAGCAGCAATATGATGCCGTCAGTGCTTTCTTAAATCCACGGCTAGCTCAACCTAATCTGCGAATCATTTTAACAGGTGCGGGTACGTCTGCTTTCGTAGGAGACGCTGCGGTTCCGTTTATTCAGGCTGGATTACGCTTCCAAGTCGAATCGATTCCAACCACGGATATTGTCTCGAATCCAGAACAGTATCTCGATAGCAGCCGACCAACACTATTGGTTTCCTTTGCTCGTTCTGGTAACAGCCCAGAAAGCGTCGCCGCTGTAGCGTTAGTTGACCAGCTTATTCCTGATTGCCACCACCTCTTTTTAACCTGTAATGGCGAAGGCGCATTGGCTCGTTATGCCGAAAGTGCCGATAACGCTTACTGCTTACTGATGCCTGAAGGCTCAAACGATAACAGTTTTGCCATGACGTCAAGCTTCACCTGTATGTTGATGTCGGCATTCACCCTATTTAGCGATCAAACGCCTGCACAATGGCGTGAGCGAATCGAAGCCACAGCCCACTTATGTGACAACAAACTGCAACAGTGGCCGCAAGCCATCAAACAAATAGCTCAGCAGCCTTATGATCGTTTAATTGTACTTGGCAGCGGCGGTTTTGCTGGCCTTGCTCGCGAAGCGTCATTGAAATCACTGGAATTGAGCGCTGGCAAAGTGATGACCACCTTTGATTCTTCGCTGGGTTTCCGCCACGGACCTAAGTTCAGCATCAACGATAACGCGCTGGTGATCCAACTATTTTCTAGCGACGAGTACACCCGTCAGTACGATTTAGACCTGTTCAATGAAATCCGTCGCGACAAACAAACACTAGCTCACATCGCGATGTCAGAAAGCGCACTCAATGAAGAGGATGTCTTTGAACTTGGCCAATTGGGTTTTGGCGATCAATGGCTCTGCTTCCCTTACGTACTGTTCTGTCAAATTTTGGCGTTTGAAAAATCACTCCAGCTGGGTTTTGGCCCTGACAACCCATGTCCGACTGGTGAAGTAAACCGCGTCGTACAAGGCGTCACCATTTACCCATTGAACAACTAACGAATTTTAGAAGGAATTAATCATGCCAAATATCGTATTAAGTCGCATTGATGAGCGTTTAGTTCATGGCCAAGTCGGCGTGCAGTGGGTCGGTTTTGCTGATGCAAATATTGTGGTCGTCGTCAATGACGAAGTGGCTGAAGACACCATTCAACAAAACCTGATGGAAATGGTGCTGGCAGATGGCATTGCCATCCGTTTCTGGAACGTGAAAAAGGCCATCGACACCATCCATAAAGCGTCTGATCGTCAACGAATTCTTCTTGTATGCCGCACACCAAAAGACTTCCGCCAATTGGTCGAAGGTGGCGTACCCATTAGCAATATCAACGTAGGGAACATGCACTACGTAGAAGGGAAAAAACAAATTGCCAAAACGGTTTCAGTCGGAACTGAAGACGTGGCGGAATTTGAAAAACTAAAAGCACTAGGAGTGAAATGCACCATGCAAGGTGTACCCACTGAAAGTGCCACAGACCTCTTTACTCTTATCTAATAATAAGGACACCAACCATGGAAATAGGACTCTTACAGGCGTTGATGCTCGGCATCTTAGCCTTCTTTGCTGGCCTAGATTTATTCAACGGTCTCACTCACTTCCACCGCCCTGTAGTACTTGGGCCGCTTGTCGGTCTAATTTTAGGCGACTTGCAAACCGGTATCTTAGTCGGTGGTACGCTAGAACTGATTTGGATGGGTCTTGCACCGCTTGCAGGCGCTCAGCCACCAAACGTCATCATCGGTACCATCGTCGGTACGGCTTTCGCTATCACCACAAAAGTTGAGCCTAATGTCGCGGTTGGTGTCGCGGTACCTTTTGCGGTCGCTGTGCAAATGGGTATCACTCTACTCTTCTCGGCAATGTCAGCGGTCATGTCTAAGTGTGATGAGTACGCGCAAGATGCAGATACCAATGGTATTGAACGCGTTAACTACATGGCATTAGCTGTACTGGGTACTTTCTACTTTTTATGCGCATTCTTACCAGTCTACCTTGGAGCTGAACACGCAGGAAAGATGGTTGAAATCCTACCGAAAGATCTTATCGACGGCTTAGGTGTCGCGGGTGGCATCATGCCTGCCATCGGTTTTGCTGTTCTGATGAAGATCATGATGAAAAATTCCTACATCCCGTACTTCATTCTTGGTTTTGTTGCAGCCGCATGGCTACAACTACCAATCCTAGCGATTGCTGCTGTTGCAACGGCTATGGCAATCATCGACTTTATGCGCAAAACCGAACCAACACCAGTAACTGCACCCGCTGAGGACTTTGATGATGGAATCTAATGTAAGCAACGAACTCGACCTCCGTAGCCAAAACGCTGATGTGCAACCCGCTCCAGGTGTGGCTCAAGATGAATATGAAAACAAGGAAATTGGCGCAGAGCTAACCAAAGCGGACATTAACCGCATGGCATGGCGCTCACTACTGCTCCAAGCATCTTTCAACTACGAACGTATGCAGGCTTCGGGCTGGCTATATGGCTTACTCCCTGCACTGAAAAAGATTCACACTAATAAAGCGGACCTATCTAAGGCAATGCAAGGTCACATGGGCTTCTTCAATACCCACCCATTCTTGGTGACATTCGTTATGGGTATAGTACTGGCGATGGAACGTTCAAAACAGAACATCAACAGTATCCAAAGTACCAAGATTGCAGTTGGTGCACCCATGGGTGGTATCGGTGATGCGATGTTCTGGCTAACCCTACTCCCTATCTGTGGTGGTATCGGTGCTGACCTTGCATTACAAGGCTCAATCATGGGGGCTGTGTTCTTTATCGTACTGTTTAACGTAGTGCACTTTGGTCTTCGTTTTGGTCTGGCACATTACGCCTACCGTATGGGTGTTGCTGCTATCCCAGTGATCAAAGCCAACACAAAGAAGGTAGGTCACGCTGCTTCAATGGTCGGTATGACTGTCATCGGCGCGTTAGTTGCGACCTATGTTCGCCTGTCAACAACAGCGGAAATCACCGCGGGTGACGCGGTGGTAAAACTGCAAGCAGACGTCATCGACAAACTGATGCCTGCATTCTTACCTCTTGTTTACACCCTGGCAATGTACGCCTTGGTTAAGCGAGGCTGGAGTCCACTCAAACTGATTGGCCTGACTGTCGCTCTGGGTGTTGTTGGTCGCTTTATGGGCTTCCTATAACACTTGTATCCACAGAATAAACGGGGCTGAGTAATCAGCCTCAATAAGGGTAATTGAAATGATTGCAGTAATTTTATCTGGTCACGGTGGCTTCGCTTCAGGCCTAGCAAAAGCAGTGTTCCAAGTCATTGGCGAACAGCCTCAGTTTAAGTTTATCGACTTCCCGGAAGAGGCAACCACACCACAGCTTGAAAAAGCGATTCGAGAGGCGATAGAAGAAATAGATTCTGGCGAAGGTATTGTTTTCCTGACTGATTTGCTGGGAGGTACGCCATTTCGTACCGCATCACTTCTGAGTCAGGAAAGAGACGATATTGAAGTGGTAACGGGAACCAATATGCAGATGGCAGCGGAAATGTTACTTGAACGAGATGAACTCAGTCTGGTCGAGTTTCGCAAGCAAGCTGTTGAATGTGGGTATAGAGGAATCACTTCATTGGCTGCGGAAATAGAACAAAGAGCGCTAATCGCGGATACGGTAGAAGAAGATGGAATCTGAACAACACACTAATGTGAAGCAGAGCTATCGTGCTCAGCGAATATTACATGGTGATAAATGGCTTAACGATGCCTTAATTACCGTTAATGTTGACGGAGTTATTGATGTTATTGAGCAATTCGAACCTCAGCAGCATGTAGATTTTATAGATTTGGGCGCAGTGAGTTTGCTCCCTGGCATGATTGACAGTCATGTCCACGGGGCAAAGGGCTGCGACGTCATGGATGCCAACCATAATAGTCTAAATACTATGTCACGTTACTTTGCAAGTCTTGGCGTTACAGCCTTTGTTGCTACAACCGTGACAGCGCCAGTGGCAAAGATTCGATGTGCGCTAAAACAAGTTGCGAAAAGTAAGCAGCAGGGCGTTGACGGTGCTGAGCTTCTTGGGGCGTATTTAGAAGGGCCATATTTTACAGAGAAAAATCGTGGCGCACACCCTACAGTATGGTTTCGAGATTTATCAGTTGAAGAGCTTGATGACTGGATTTCTTATAGCGATAACCAGTTACTTAAGGTCGCTCTGGCTCCCGAAAAGACGGGGGCTTTGAAGGCTATCCGCTACCTCAATGAACAAGGCGTGCGAGTGATGCTTGGACACACTGATGCCAGTTACGATCAAGTTCAGAAGGCTCTCGATGCAGGGGCATGTGGCATCGTCCATTGCTACAACGGTATGCGTGGTTTGCATCACCGCGATCCGGGCGTGGTTGGTGCCGGACTTCTTAATCCTAACAGTTATGTAGAGATGATCGCCGACGGCCGTCATGTTCACCCTGCGGCCATCGACGTCGCTCACCGTTGCTGTGGCACTCGCATGACATTAATTACCGATGCGATGTGTGCAGCGGGCATGCCAGATGGTGAGTACACCCTCGGCGAATACCAAGTGCAAATGCGAGATGGGGTCGTCACAACAGATTCTGGCAGTCTAGCTGGTAGCACACTGACCTTGCTAACGGCAGTACAAAACATTAAGCGCTGGCTCAACATTCCACTTGAGCAAGCGTGGCTGATGGCGTCTTTGACCCCAGCTGAATCATTAGGCTTACAACATCAATTAGGCACTTTAGAAATGGGTAAACGCGCTTCTATGGTGGCGATTCAATCAGATTTCTCAATTACAAAAACTTGGGTTAACGGACGTCTTGTATTCGAAACTAAACCCGTACCAAGTCAGGAGGCTTTATGTATCTAATATCTTCTCGTGAAATGCTAAAACGTGCTCAACTCGGTGGCTATGCAGTTCCTGCGTTCAATATCCATAACTTAGAAACGGTACAGGTTATCGTCGAGACAGCATCAGAGATGGGCTCTCCCGTGATCCTTGCTGGCACACCTGGCACTTACGATTATGCAGGTACCGATTATCTAATTAGTATCTGTAAAGAAGCTGCGCATAAACACTCAATCCCACTCGTTTTGCACCTTGATCACCATGAAGATCTGCAGGATATCCGCACTAAGGTGGATCACGGCATTCGCTCTGTGATGATCGATGGCTCTCATCATGCCTTCGACCAAAACATAGAAATCGTACGTTCCGTAGTTCAATACTGCAACCGCTTTGACGCGAGTGTTGAAGCTGAGCTGGGTCGTTTGGGGGGGCAAGAAGATGACCTGATCGTCGATAGTGCCAATGCGCTAATGACAGATCCTGCATCGGCAGCAGAGTTTGTGCGTCGTACTGGGATTGACTCATTAGCAGTGGCAATTGGGACAGCCCACGGCCTGTACAAAGCAGAACCAAAACTTGATTTTGACCGTCTGGACAAGATCCGTTCAGTGGTTGATATTCCGCTTGTTTTACATGGTGCTTCAGGCGTGCCTGATGAGATGGTTCGCCGCTGTATTGACTTAGGTGTGTGCAAAGTCAACGTTGCAACTGAACTGAAAATCGCCTTCTCAAATGCTGTTAAGCAGCATTTTGCTGAGCATCCGGATGCGAATGATCCACGGAAATATATCACTCCAGGTAAAGCAGCGATGAAACAAGTCGTGATGGATAAGATTCATATGTGTGGCAGTGAAGGGAAACTTTAACTTTTATGTAATTTGGTAAACTCCCCCTATAACGTGTTTACCTGGGTGCTAGGATTTCTAGCACCCTTTTATTCTTTGGCGTCAGCTAGAGTCCAAGAAAGCATAAATATTATCCCCTTCGTAATAAACTTCAATTGAAACATTTGATATATTCATTAATCTTGCTAATAGCGAGGCGCATAATTATGGAAAATCAATTCATTGATAATGATAAGCATGTTGTTATTGCATCACCATTAGAATTCTCTCCCCCTAAAACATACATAGCTTTTCCATTTGAAGCAGAAACGCCATACGCAATACCTGCATCTAATTGGTCTTTATTCTCCCAGGCTTTACCATCAAAAACCCAAACATTCGAACTAAAGTGTTTAATGAGGCCATTATGGGCATATATATTTCCTTTTATAAAAGCGTCTTGACTACCAAGAAAATATGCTCCGCCAATAACAATTATATTATTGTCAATTTCACCGAGAAAATGCCCAGCTAGACCCTCATGACTTTTACTTATATCAACAATAGATGCACAACTCTCAGAATATTCCAGTTTTCCTTCTTTAAAAAAGTAGCGCTTAGTCTCCAGACTTCTAAGACCAGGCTTCAGTTCCCCTTCAATCAAAGTTACAACATTGTTTTTATGAATTATTCCAGAACCACAATTAGGCTTAAATGGGTTTTCACCAAGAACAGACCAGTGTTCATTACATGGTGTGAATGACCAAATCTTTCTATTCCAATTATAGTTATCTATTGGTTGAGACATAAATCTAGTAATAAGCTCTTTATGTTTGTTAGGCTCTTTTGTTACATCAATTATTGAGATATCAGAAAGGAAATTATTAAAAGTATCCTTATCATACCCTCCGAAAAAAATGACTTCAGTCGGTGATATACTACAACAAGATGCACCAAGAAAGCTGGTAGGAAGTGTTCTCTCTAACCGAGTCCATTGATTGATTTGACTATCAAATACATAACCATCCATTAAAACAGTTGGAAAGCTGTTATTACCCTCTATCCCTGCACCTGAAAAAACATAAAGCTTGTTACCACAGACTGTATAGGTGGCATCATTTCGAGCAATTCCTGGAAAGTCAGCAGCCGACTTCCAACCACTATTCATATCTTTTAGGTCTAAAACAAAAAAAGCATTTCCAGAACTACCAAGCCCTGCATATAATTTGTGACCTATAATTCCACCTACTCCGTGTTTAATTCCTACTGGAAGCTCAGGGAGTAATTTAAATAAGATCGCCATAATACTCTCCTTAATTAATCTATCACTTCAGCATTAGAGCCATTCCAAACCAACATATAAACCTTATAACTTATTTCTTTACTACTTTTTTCTCCGCCGACAATTAAAACTCCCTCTGATGTGGTAAATGAAGCGCCATATGCTAAGCCTTCAGGAAGTGGATTTACCGTTGACCAAATGCCATCTTTTTCTACATAGATATCATCATTAAAGGCCTTAGATAGCCCTTCATGGGCGAACATTTTTCCGCTTTCAAATGCTTGTTTTGCACCATGGAAATTCGCTCCGCCAGCAACCACTGTCACTCCATTTGTCTTACCAGAAAACGCACCTGCAACACCTTCTTGGATATTGCTCGTTTGAGGTGCAGGTAAGGGCAATAAATTTTGCCACGGTTGATCCATTCCAAACTCATATTGCTTAACTTCAGCGGTGCGTAAACCCGGCTTTATCTCACCACTGATGAGAGTCACTTTGTTCCCTTCAATAACGGTTGCGCTACCACAATTAGGGAGATATGGAGACATACCTAAATCACGCCACTCTTGTTTTTCAGGCAAATAACTAATGACGTTTCGGTTCCATTTATAATCCGTAGGCTTCATTCCCATATAATCATCAACAATACGTTGCCATAATTCAGGGTTTACTTGCTTGTCAGTGGTTGATGTGTCACGCTGATAGCGATCAAAATAGGCTTTGTTATAACCACCAAAGAAGAGGATCTGTTTATTGTCTGGCGAATAAGAAGAAGCACCAAGAAGTCCTACAGGCGAGGTAGTGTTCATTTTTTCCCATGAATCTTTCTTGGTATCGTAGCGATATACCGAATCAAACAAAATGGGCGATGGTTCAGACGGCTCCGCTTTGCCAGAACCACCAAAGAGATAAATATCATCCCCCACCACAGATGCTGTCGCTCCACTTCGAGCAGCACCAGTAAAATCAGCAACCTTTTGCCATCCTTGGGATAGCGCTTTTAAATCAAGCGCGTAAAAGTCTTTCCCCAAAGAACCAAGCCCTACATAGATTTTTGTTCCGACTTGTACACCAATCCCATCTTTAAATCCAGCGTGTAAGTCAGGCCATTGATTGTCTGATGTAGCATGACTAAAGGTGGTTACAACAAGCAAAGGTGTATAGATGAGCAGCGTTTTCATGTTCATTGATTTGTCCTTATTTTTATTGCTATCCATGCTCTAAACAGATGTTCTGTGAGCAACGTGATCATTTATATTTCAGGTGTATTTTTGAAGATTTATTTTATAAAAAAATTATTAATAAAGAATAATTTCATTGATATTGCTAAAAAAACCCATCGATGTATTGATGGGTTTAAAACGTCTTTAGTAACCGCTAGCTATCCATTAAAGGTAAAACCACTTCCGCAGTACCAAATACAGATGCCGAGTATTCAGGATAAACATCTAAAAGTGTGTTAATCAAAACATCAACAAGTAACAATGCACCGACTTTGGAAGAAAATGCACCGCCAGTGAGAGGGCCTTCAGGCCTTGCAGCCACTAACATTTCATCAGAAATAGAAGAAAGTGGGCTATGGCTAATATTCGTGAGAGATACGACTGGAACACCGCGTTGATGAGCCTGTGTTGCCGCATGAACTACCTCTTTTGTAGAACCTGAGCTCGATATCGCAAACCATGCATCCCCTACAACACTCTGTCCAGCACTCATTGAGGCAAGATGGGTATCCTCATACATAATCGCTTTTTTGCCGATTCGAACGAGACGGTAAGCAAGGTAACGTCCAACTATGCTAGATGCACCAACACCTACACAGCCAATAAACTGAGCTTTATGGATAAGTTCACAAATACGTTTCAATGATTTTCTGTCGATTAGCTTTGCTGTATCAAGGAGACTTTCTACTGCGCTTTGTGCTGATACATCACATATATCACCATCAATTTTAGGTTGAGAGTTGTTTGCTGCCTGACTTAAATCAACTGCCAATGCCATTCTAAAATCTGAATAGCCTTTGTACCCCATATCTCGACAGAGACGCAGAACCGTCGCTTCACTCGTTTTTGTATTTCGCGCTAAATCAGTAATGGTTTGGTACTGAACATCATGTGCGTTTTCCATCACATAGTCGGCAACCAATCTTAGTTTTTTACTTAACGGCTCAATATTTGATCGCAACCGAACCAGTAAGTTTTTAGGCAAATTCACGGGGCATCCTTAACAATATTTTGGCTACTGATAAAGTATCAAAGACCTGAATCTATTAATACACTATCTCAATGATTTGTTTCTAGATTCTTAAATATGAAGGGAGCATCGCTCCCCTCATTGATGAGAATCAAGATAACGATATAAATCCCGCATCTTTCATTTTCGCAATAACATCTGCTTTCTGTTTATCCGTTAAAGAGCGGATTGGCTGACGAGGATTCCCCGCATCAATACCATGCAGTTGCATAGCAACTTTACCCGCCGCAACGCCACCATATTCAACAAGGACACGAATGATAGCAATCACTTTATCCATTAGAGAAGCGACTTCATCATGTTTACCCTGATTAAAGGCTTCAATGATTTTGAGATATAAAGGCGCAGCGTAGTTGTAAGTACTACCTACTGCACCCACAGCACCAACGGCTAAGCCTGCAGGGAGAAACTCATCAACACCAAATGGCACATCAAACTTTCCGTTAGAAACACGAACGCAACGTTGGTACTCGTACAAATCAGAATTGTTGAACTTCGCACCGGACAAATTCGGAATACGTTGCTCACCTTTGATTAAGAACTGCTCTAGGTCCAGATTTACACCTGACATTCCTGAATGATAGTAGTAGAAGCCTTTAGAAGGCGCTGCCGCAGCAATTTGCGCGCAATATTCTACCAAATCGTCAACGCTTCCTGGTCTAAAGAAACAAGGGCCAATCGCAGATGTTGCCAAAATATCGAGAGTTTCCGCGTGTTCAGTTAAGTTGATTGAGTCAACAATGCTTAAAGCACCAGTGTGTAAAACCAAATCCAGTTTACCGTCCGCAGCTTTTACCCAACGTTCAGCAATCGCTTTTCGCTCTTCAACAGAACAGTGGATTCCTTCTCCCGTGGTACCACATATGTAAGCACCTTTAACACCTTGAGAAATTAGTAACTCAGCAATTTGATCAATCGCACCAAAGTTAACCTTGTTGTCCACTGTAAATGGAGTATGCGGAGCAGCAATCAGGCCTGTTAATTTTTTCATTTCATTTACCTTAATAATTTAATTTTCAGTCGCCAAACTACTGTCCATAACCTAAGAACATTTGAGGTAGTAGTAGGGTGAATTGTGGGAAAATTGCAACAAGAGCCAAAACAATAAACAAAGGCACTAGCAACGGCATTACACCTCTAGTTAATGTATGGAATGGAATGTCACCAACACGTGAAACAACATAGAGAGCCATGCCCATAGGCGGTGTTAGGATGCCAATCATTAGGTTAAGAATTGCCATAACGCCAAAGTGAACCGGGTCAATACCTACAGCTGCAGCCACTGGAACCAAGAACGGAACCAAGAGTAGAAGTAAGGCTAATGACTCAATAAAGGTACCTAAGAACAACAACAATAAGTTGATTAGTAGTAACAATACCAACGGGTTATCGCTGATTGTTAAGAAGTAATCTGCAAGCATTTGTGGCAACTGCTCACGTGCAACGATCCAACCAAATACGGTTACACCCATAACCATTAACGCTACAACTGCCGTAGTGTTTACCGTCTCTTTTAAAATGTCGACCAAGCTGCTTAGAGTAAGTTGTTTATATACCACTAGACCCAAGAATAAAGCATATAGAGATGACACTACCGCGGCTTCTGTTGGAGTAAACTTGCCAGAAAAAATACCACCGATGATGATCACAGGCGTTAAGAGTGACAAGAATGCTTCTTTAAAAGATTTTAGCTGTTCACGACGAGTCGCTTTTGGCAGCGTCATGTACCCACGCTTTTTACAGATGAAGTAACTCATTACCATCAACGCGACACAACACAAAAGACCCGGAATAGCACCCGCTAAAAATAAGGCGCCGATGGATGTATTTGACACAACACCGTAAATAACCAAAGGAACTGAAGGGGGAACTAAAGGACCAATAATACAAGATGCAGCCGTCAAACCACCGGCAAAATCGTCGTCATACTTTGCATCACGCATTGACTTAATCTCAAGTTGTCCTAAACCACCAGCATCAGCTAATGCTGAGCCGGACATACCTGAAAATAACAAGCTCGCCATAATATTTACGTGGCCCAAACTACCCGTAATATGACCAACAAGAGACTTAGCGAAATTAAAAATACGTTCCGTAATACCAGCACTGTTCATTAGGTGTCCGGTTAACACAAAAAAAGGAACCGCTAATAAAGTGAAGTTATCGATACCACCGATCATCTGCTGAGCAGCAAAGTTAATACCTGTGCTATTGGTTAATACTAAAAATACAAGAGCGACAAAAATTAACGAGAAACCAACGGGCATACCTGCAAATAGCAGAGCTAGCCAGCCAAAAATTGAACCAACCATAGTCACTACCTCTCAGCGATTTGCGAGTCATTCATCGATGCAGGTTTTGCACAACCACACAACTCTTTAAAAATATGGAATATTTTTTCCAGTTGTCTGAACACCATAAACACACCACCTAATGGCAGACTGTAGTTCATCCAACTGATTGAAACCCCAAGAGTAATCAATTCAAAGAAAGCATTTCTTTGAACATGCTGATACCCAAGGTAAATGATGGCAGCAATAGAAACTAGAACGGCAAGTTCCAATGATAAAACCAGACACAACCGCACTTTCTCAGGTAGTTTGTCTGAAAAGAAAGTAATGTTTACGTGTGAACTTCGCTTGATGGCGATTGCGCACCCGACTAACGACATATACATAAAGAGAACTCTAGCGAGCTCTTCACTCCATAAGGAAGGATCATTCAGCAACCAGCGAGTACCGATCTGCCAAGTTAATACAACTAGCAGAGAGGCCATCAAAGGTACTGTGATAATTTCTTCTATATTATTGACAATCTTACGTAACATCTTGAACTCCATAGCTGGCCAAACAAGGCCAGCTAAAACATTGAGACATAGACTAATCAATCCATTTACATTGCAGCAAGTTTCTCAACGATAGGTTGGCCAATTTTGCTTTCAAACTCTTTGTAAAGGGGTTGCATCGCTTCACGGAACGGAGCCAGATCTGGGTAAGTCACGGTTACACCTTCGCTTTGGAAGAATGAAACCAGTTCTTCTTCTTGCTTTTTCACAGATGCAGTATGCGCATCACCCGCTTTCTTCACAGCTTTTTGAACCAGTTCTTTCTCTTCGTCAGACAGTTTCTGCCAAGTTGCATCGGCAATAATTACCATCTGGTCGTTCACTATATGGTTTGTCATCGCCAAGTTCTTTTGCACTTCGTAGAACTTCATTGTTTTGATCGTTGGTAGGGGATTTTCTTGTCCATCTACAGCGTTAGTTTGAAGTGCTAGGTAAACTTCTGAGAAAGCCATAGGCGTCGGTGACGCTCCGGAAAGCTTCGCATAGTTCAGATTAGGTTTTGCATTAGGTACACGCAATTTCAGACCTTTAAAGTCTTCAATTGAGTTAAGTGGGCGGTTAGAAGTTGTTTCACGCGTACCGTTATACCAAGTATCCAGCGCTCGCCAGTTAAACTTAGTCAACATCTCTTCACGAATACCTAATCCGAAATCAGAGTCAAACATACGGCGTAAATGGTAAAAATCTTTCGCAACATAAGGGAGCATGACCGCTTCTGCTCGTGGGATCCAAAGACCCATGCGACCAAACTCAGCATAAGTCATATCGAGATCCCCCAGCGTCAATTGCTGAAGCATGGCACGATCATCACCAAGCTGGGCGCTTGGATACAAAGCAAGTTTGATCTCTCCTTGGCTCATTTCTTCTAACGTATCAGCGAGCATCTTTGCAGAGTAATACTCCACAGACCCCACAGAGGCTTGCATACCCATCTTTAAAGTCGTCGCCGCGTTCACAGAAGCAGCGATACTCAAAGTAAGTAATCCGATAGTAATCTTGTTAATGGTTTTCATATTTTTCCCTTTGTTCTGCCCTGTTACGCCTTGTCTCACCATTTTCAAAAAAAAATTTTATTTAGTTTGAAAAAAATATTCGTTATGAATTATCATTGCAGTGGAGATTATTTTCAAACCACCTTTTCCCAAAGTGTGATGGCGAACAAAATTTGGTTACCAGAGCCCTTTTGTTCATCAAGCCAGGAATCAAAAACGTTTTTAGACAAGAAAAATGAGGCCCGTCGTGAGAAAGAATTTTTTGAACATCGAAGAGTTAAAGCTATTTTTAAACGGCCAAACTGTCGTTTCCATACAACCTGTAACAGGCAGCCCACTCGATAAAATAGATTTCATTGTGGCAATGGCGATCGCCGTCGAACAAACCGGAGCAAAGGCGCTACGCATTGAAGGTGTGAATAATGTCGCTGCTGTATCCGCCGCAGTGACAATTCCGATTATAGGTATCGTTAAACGTGATTTGCCTGATAGCCCAGTTCGAATCACTCCTTTTGTATCAGATGTTGATGGCTTAGCGAATGCTGGCGCAACGGTCATTGCTTTTGATGCCACCAATAGAACACGTCCTGAAAGCCGAGAATGTATTGCGCAAGCCATAAAAAACACTGGATGTTTTGCGATGGCCGATTGCTCCACATTCGAGGATGGATTATGGGCTAATTCACAAGGTGTTGAAATTATTAGCTCAACACTGTCAGGTTATGTCGGAGATATTGAGCCCACAGTTCCAGATTTCCAACTTGTGAAAGCGTTTTCTGAAGCAGGTTTTTTTACCATGGCGGAAGGTCGATACAATACGCCTGAGTTAGCAGCGAAAGCGATTGAGTCTGGTGCGGTTGCCGTAACGGTTGGTTCTGCACTAACTCGGTTGGAAGTAGTGACTCAATGGTTTAATAATGCAACCCAAGCAGCGGGAGAAAGGAAATGCACACACTAGCCATCGATATCGGCGGAACAAAAATAGCATTAGCGATTGTAGAAGATGATATAATTATTCAGCGTTACCAAATGGCAACCCCTGTGGTACAAGACGTCATTGAGTTTGTTCAGGCGATCCTCGAAAAAGTCACTGAATGGATCCCTTCTATCAATTATGTAGGTGTTTCAACGACGGGTTATGTAACGCCAGAAGGTATCACATCTATAAATCCAGAAACTCTTAATTTCCCTGTACCTTTTCCATTAGCTAAAACGCTAGAGCAACTCACTAATAAACCGGTATCAATTCTTAATGATGCCCAAGCAGCAGCGTGGTTTGAATTTGTTCAGTTAAAAGATCCTACCTTAAATATGGCTTTTATTACGGTTTCCACTGGTGTTGGCGGTGGAATCATCATTGGTGGCAAGCTGCACAAAGGAAACAGCGGGTTAGCGGGACACATAGGTCACATGTCGGTCGCTATTGAAGGCCCATTATGCGGATGTGGTCAGCGAGGTTGTGTTGAGTCCATAGCTTCAGGTAACGCGATTCAAAAAGAAAGCGAAGCCATTTTTATCGAGGCAATGAGCAATATTGAGTTATTTCAACAAGCAGCTTTCAACCCAAGAGCAGAAGCGATCATCAATAGAAGTGTACAAGCAGTAGCCACATTGTGCTGTAATCTTAAAGCATGCTTAGATCTGGATATGATTGTTTTAGGCGGTGGAATAGGCCTAGCTGGAGGCTACCTTGGACGCCTCAACAAGGCTATTCAATCTAGACCGTCTGTATTTCACGTCCCTGTTACTCCTGCTCATGGCGATTATGATGCTTGCCTACTCGGAGCAGCATTTCAGTTTAAGGAGTAAACAATGACATTAAAGGCAATTTCAGCTACACGGCTTTTTGATGGTGTTCAGTATTATGAGAATGCGGCAATGATTTGGGAAGGCTCACGCATTCACTCCATTGTTCCTATTGAGTCTCTAACGGTGGATATTGAACATCAACATTTTGATGACGCATTAATCGCTACAGGATTTATTGACTTACAAGTTAATGGTGGTGGCGATGTCATGTTCAATAATGACATGACTCTTGCGGGTATCGATTCGATCTGCCGAGCGCACAGAACTCACGGAACCGCCTATCTGCTTCCAACCTTAATCAGTGCAACACCGGAACACATCAACCATTCACTTGATGCCATTCAAGCTGCAATCGAAAATCAAGTCTCGGGTGTATTGGGTATTCACTTAGAAGGCCCTTGGTTAAACCCAGAAAAGAAAGGCGCTCATAACTCAGATCTGTTTTATTCCCCGACACCCGAACAACTTTCACAGTTTCACTGGCCAACCAAAGGCAAAGTTCTTGTAACGGTCGCGGCTGAAAACCTCTCCATCGATTCTCTAAAGTGGTTAAAGGATCATCATGTTACTCTCTCGTGTGGTCACAGTAATGCCACTACAGCCCAATTAACCACTGAGAAGTTAGCTCTCATTGATGGATTTACCCACTTATTTAATGCCATGTCGCCTTTTGAGAGTCGTGAACCCGGAGTTGTCGGCACAGCATTGAATACCGATCATGCTTGGTGTTCGGTCATAACTGATGGAATTCATGTGCATCCACAAAGCTTTTTACTCGCTAAGCGAATCAAACCTAAAGACAAACTTCTTATTGTTACCGATGCCATGGCTAGCCTTGGCAGTGTGACTAACCAGTTTGAACTGGATGGGGAAACCATTCGCGTCATCGATAATAAACTGGTTAATAGCAGAGGCAATCTTGCGGGAGCACACATCGGGATGGATGAATCGGTTGCCAATGTCATTCGTTGGGGAATCGCGGAAGATGAAGCACTAAGAATGGCCTCGTCTTATCCGGCTCAAGCAATCCATTGTGATGATTTAGGGCAACTAAAACCCAATTATCGCGCCGCCGCTACTGTATTAAACTCCAAATATGAAAGTTTGGCTGTAGTCAGTGAAGGCGTGCTCTACAACTGAGCTATCGATCATACATGCCTATCCGTTATTAACCAGATCGTTCACTATTCCAATGTTCAGCAGAGATAATTGGAATAGCTCTCCCCAAAAATCTATATACCTTTAGGCATTAACTGCACTTTCGTCACTTCTATTCCGACTTCAGTAGCCTTCTCTAACCCAACTACAAACATCTAAGTACGAACAGAACCGCAACGTGTTGATGTCTCATCGATTAAACAACACACAAAAACATTTGTGGAAATTATTTTTTTTGCGATCACAGTTAATGAAGAAAATATTTTTTAATGAGAATCTACAACTGGAGATGTGAACATTTCCAAGCCTTACATTCGATGGAGACTTGTCAATCAAGATGACTTCACAACAGAGAAGCGTATCGATTCACAAGGAAACAGATTCTAATATAAAGGGAGTAGATATGCGTTTCAAAAACGTAAAGAAAACCGCTTTAATGCTTGCTATGTTCGGTATGGCGACAAGCTCAAACGCAGCACTTTTTGACTATAACGCAACGGGTGATACTGAGTTTGGCAGCCCTGCCAAACAGGGATGGATGCAAGACAACACGAATAATGGCAGTGGCGTTTTAATCAATACAGATGGAATGTCCGCTTGGTTGGTGCAAGGTAATGGGGGGAGAGCTCAATGGACATATTCTCTCTCTACTAATCAACAGGCCCAGGCATCAAGTTTCGGTTGGCGGATGACGACAGAAATGAAAGTGCTCAGTGGTGGAATGATCACAAACTATTATGCCAACGGCACTCATCGTGTCTTACCTATCATTTCATCAGACACTAGTGGTAACTTGGTTGTTGAATTTGAAGGGCAAACTGGGCGTACTGTTTTGGCCACTGGCGCTGCAGCAACGGAATACCATAAATTTGAATTGGTATTCCATCCAGGAAGTAACCCATCCGCTAGCTTTTATTTTGATAACAAACTCATTCGTGACAACATCCAGCCAACTGTATCAAAACAAAATATGATTGTATGGGGAAATGGTTCATCAAGTACGGATGGTGTCGCAGCCTATCGTGATATTAAGTTTGAAATTCAAGGCGACGTTATCTTCAGAGGCCCAGACCGTATACCATCCATTGTAGCAAGTAGCGTAACACCAGGGATGGTAACCGCATTTGCAGAGAAACGTGTGGGCAGTGGAGATCCCGGTGCTCTGAGTAATACCAATGACATTATCACTCGTACCTCACGAGATGGCGGAATAACTTGGGATGCCGAGCTCAACCTCACTGAACAAATCAATGTCAGTGATGAGTTTGATTTCTCGGATCCTCGGCCTATATATGATCCTTCCACCAACACGGTACTTGTCTCTTATGCTCGATGGCCGACCGATGCCGCTCAAAACGGAGATCGAATAAAACCATGGATGCCAAATGGTATTTTTTACAACGTCTATGATGTTTCGTCAGGGAACTGGCGAGCGCCTATCGATGTTACCGATCAGGTTAAAGAACGCAGTTTCCAGATCGCAGGTTGGGGTGGTTCCGAGCTGTATCGCCGAAATACCAGCCTAAATAGCCAGCAAGACTGGCAATCAAACGCTAAGATCCGAATTGTTGATGGTGCAGCAAACCAGATACAAGTCGCCGATGGTAGCCGAAAATATGCTTTCACACTGAGTATTGATGAATCAGGCAGTCTGGTCGCTAATCTAAATGGTGTTAGTGATCCAATTATCCTGCAATCCGAACGCGCGAAGGTACACTCTTTCCATGACTACGAACTTCAATATTCGGCGTTACACCGCACCACAACGTTATTCGTTGATGGTCAGCAAATCACAATTTGGGCTGGTCAAGTGTCGCAGGAGAACAACATTCAGTTTGGTAATGCGGATGCCCAAATTGACGGCAGGCTGCATGTGCAAAACATTGCTCTCACACAGCAAGGCCAAAACCTCGTAGAGTTTGATGCTTTCTATTTGGCACAGCAAACACCTGAAGTAGAGAAAGATCTTGAAAAGCTTGGTTGGACAAAAATTAAAACTGGCAACACCATGAGTTTGTATGGAAATGCCAGCGTCAACCCAGGACCTGGTCATGGCATCATCCTTACTCGACAACAAAATATCAGTGGTAGTCAAAACGGCCGCTTGATCTATCCAGCCATTGTACTTGATCGTTTCTTCTTGAACGTCATGTCTATTTACAGTGATGATGGCGGTTCAAACTGGCAAACCGGTTCAACACTCCCTATCCCCTTTCGCTGGAAGAGTTCGAGTATCCTAGAAACTCTCGAACCTAGTGAAGCTGATATGGTTGAACTCCAAAACGGTGATCTACTCCTCACTGCACGCCTTGATTTTAACCAGATCGTTAATGGTCTGAACTATGGCCCACGCCAGCAATTTTTGAGTAAAGATGGCGGAATCACGTGGAGCCTACTTGAGGCTAACAACGCTAACGTCTTTAGCAATATCAGTACTGGTACCGTTGATGCTTCTATTACTCGATTCGAGCAAAGTGACGGTAGCCATTTTTTACTCTTTACTAACCCACAAGGAAATCCTGCAGGGAGCAATGGCAGGCAAAATCTAGGCTTATGGTTTAGCTTCGATGAAGGGGTGACATGGAAAGGACCAATTCAACTTGTTAATGGTGCATCGGCATATTCTGATATTTATCAATTGGATTCGGAAAACGCGATTGCCATAGTTGAAACGGATAATTCAAATATGCGAATTCTTCGTCTACCTATCACATTACTAAAACAGAAGCTGACCTTATCGCAAAACTAAGGACAGCTTAACTTATTAAAGCTGATAGCATATCAAATAATGTTATCAGCTTATTTCTCATCAACCGTTTCAAACCAGAACTCACATTTACAAATCAGGCACCTTACACTCTCAGCTATAGTAAATGACGCAGTATAATCACGCCATCATCGTTGTTTAAGACAAGAGTCCATCCACTCATCCACTTCGCTTTCCACCCAGGCAATAGCCCTTTCTCCCAAGCTCACCGACTGTGGAAACTCGCCATCATTCATTTTGCGGTAAATTGCTGAACGGCTTAGCGCGGTCTTTTTCATTACTTCTTTTAGCTTTAAAAATCTCATGGGATGTTCTCCTATGTCTTGTTGTCCCATGGGATGAACTGACTCTGTAAAAAATAGTTAAATCAGCCCCTTACCTATATTCAAAGCCAATTTAGATATATGTCATCACTGTGAACCTTCCCACTATTATTAAGGAGCAGGCTATGACTCATTTCCCTCGCCAGCGCTATCTACTCTCGCAACGAGCTTATGAGCATCAAGTACTGGAAGAAGCAGCAGAGATCCTTGAACAGCGTTATGTGCGCGGTGAAACCTTTGCACGTACGGAAAACACTACGGAATACTTGCGCTGTAAACTTGCTGGATATGAGCACGAAATGTTTGCCGTACTGTTTTTGGATAACCAACATCGGCTAATTGAATTTAAGGAGCTATTTCGCGGTACGGTCGACGCTGCCAGTGTCTTCCCAAGAGAGGTACTAAAGGAGGCACTAAACGTTAACGCAGCAGCGGTGATCTTTGCCCATAACCATCCCTCTGGCGATCCGGAGCCTTCACAAGCCGATAGGCGTATTACTCAGCGCTTAAAAGACGCCTTATCACTGGTAGATATTCGTGTGCTGGACCATGTGGTCGTTGGCAAAAGCAGTGTGTCATTTGCAGAAAGGGGCTGGCTATGATTGTGGAAAGCTATCAAACGATCCAGTTAGCTGACAGCTTTTGTCATGCGCTGAGCGCGATACTTCGCCGCTTTGACATCCCACAAGAGGCAGAGCGAATAGTCCTCAACTGTCGAGATCCAAACTATTACCGCTCTCGCCAGGGCCTACATCCGGTCGAAATACAGTTCAAGAGAGAAAACAACGAGTCCCTGTGGTCCATCGCGTTTATCGCCAGTTTTTCTTATCAGAATGACAGGCATGACTCGTTGGATGTCGAGCTCTACTTTCACCTTGCTAACCGTTGGTGTTACCAGCCTGATGCCGGTTCTGCTGATTTAGCTCAACCAGCAGTGCTAGACCTGTTTTATAGCTGGTGCGCCGCATTTGAGCGCCACCTTGCCAAACAAGCGTTGCAAGATATTCAACTCACCATGATTCGCTAACCCAAGGCGATTCTTCTTAATCGAATCTTATTTTTGTAGGAGGCATAACCATGTCTAACATTTTGTTCAAACCCACCTATCTTCCGATTTCCACACCGTTTCATGCCCTACTCGCTAACATACTTTCTGAACATCAAGCAAAAAGTGAAGTTCAGGCCACCAGCAAAGAGGTTGTCATGAACTTTCGAGACAGTTCTTACAGTGCCGAAGATGGCGGTTTTCATCCGGTAGAAATTGCACTGAGTCAGTCTAGTGATGGCCAATGGAGCATTGAATACATCACGGATTTTGCTTATGTCGGCAACCACTTTCCTGAGCTAGAACGCTGCTTAGATTTTGATTTCCAGCGTGGGGATTTCTTCACCGCCTATCACGGATGGAATCCTATCGTAGGTAACCGTGATGCTCGAGAGCTCTACCAGTTATGGGAGAGTAACTTTCTCGCCTATGTCGCAACGGAAGCCTTTGATGATATTTCATTAACCTCGGCTCCTTAGTTACCCCCATCAAGAAAACCGACAGGTTCATAAAGATAATCACCGTGTTCTGGGGCTTCGCGCTTTCCCAGTTCATCATCTCAACATTGAAAGAGGATCCACAACAATGAAAACCAATGATTTATTCTCGACTCTAGAAAATAACATTCTTCACAACTCGTTAGATTCAACCACGAAAGATAAGTTGCTCAGTAACTTATCTTTCCTTCGCAAAGCATCACTGAATATTCTGATCACGGGTGCGACAGGCGCAGGAAAAAGCTCAACCATCAACGCTCTATTTGACATGGCGGTTGCTCAAGTCGGCATCGATAGTGATCCGCACACGGAATCTGTTCAGTGTTACCACTTAAATAATCTCGTGCTATGGGACACTCCAGGGCTTGGAGATGGGATCGATGAGGATAAAAAACACGTACAGGCCATTAAACAGCTTCTCAACAAACGAGATGACCATGGTCAGTTGGTCATTGATTTAGTTCTCGTGATACTTGATGGCGGCTCTCGCGATCTGGGAACACCATTGAGACTCATCAATGACATTGTTATCCCGCAATTAGGCGATGAAGCCGAAAAACGGCTCATCGTTGCGGTGAATCAAGCCGACGTTGCATTAAAAGGACCTGAGTCATGGAACTACAGCGACAATCTACCAACGGACAAGGCTAAGGCATTTCTGGAGAAACAACAAAACTCGATAGCAAGACGTATACATAAAGCCACACAGATAAATGTGAAGACTCTTTACTTTGTGGCGGGCTACAGTGATGGAGTCAATCGCCAGAGGCCTTACAACCTATCAAAATTGCTTTATACCATTGTCGAAATACTACCAAACAATAAACGAGTAATGCTGGCAAATCGTACCATTTCCAATGATGCAGATAATTGGAAAGATAACGATGCCAGCGACTACAATAAAAAAACCACCTTAAGCCTTTGGGAAGCCATTGTAGAAACAACTTTACAAGGCGCATCTATTGGCTCCGATATCGGATCTATTTTCGGAAAACCAGGCGAGATCTTAGGTAAAGTCGTAGGCTCTGTCGCTGGTCTATTTTTCGGTGGTTTACGATATACATTTGGGTTTTAAATGTAACCATTAAAAAGAGGCTCGCCTCTTTTTTTATTTTCGACTAGTCGAGATGTTTTTTAATCCATTCGAATAGACTTTCGTATTAACTTTAGCCAAGTAGCTTAAGCGATAAAAACACTGTCGGTATTCCTCTTGATGAGAATCTTTCCCCTTATGAATGTAATAAGTAGAGTTACTTGGGAAATGCACACTACTTCTCACCTCAAAGTAATTAATACCTAAAGCACTTGCCCACGCCTCTTTTATCATTGAAGACAAATTACCACTATCCTTAGTAACATCCCCCAAACAAAAGTAAACATCTTTATTAAGAAATAATGCCACATGATAATGAGGATTTTCTGAACTTAGTTGCTCCCTTACCCAAACGTATCTTAAATTACATTTACCAATTTTATTCTTTGTTTTTAAGTCATATTTTATTTTTTCCTTTAACGAAGAAAAAAACCTAGAAATATCGCCACAATTATAATTTTCATAATAACCAGGATATCTAAGATCAATTCTCTGCACGTAAACTCGATTATATTCAGCCAAAGAAACATCTAAAACATCCTTAATAGCAATCAAATATTCCTTGCATAATGGACCATGTTCTTTAATGACAGGATTAGAGAAAAATCTCTCGCCATAGAAAAGAGTCAGGTTTGAATTTTGAATTAAACGTTTCATTAGTCACCTCTATGATTAACTTGTTCATAGAAGATAACTACCTTGTTATTTTTAAGGTGCTTACTAGACCTATATTACTATACCAACATAATCGAACTAATTACTTTAGCTACCCGCCTTCTGTACCAATGCTAGTCTAGAGAGAATATCACGCTCTGCCACTCTGGAAAAACATTACCGCAACGTCAAAAATCAACGAAGAAAGTCTCATAGCACCAGAAAATGACCATCTCATCGCACAAATTCCCTAAGAGCATAGAATTGAACTACAAAAAGATCGACAATAAACCTACACAAAATCAACTTAAAAAAGTCATCAAACTGACAACAAACAATCAAAAAAAAGACAAAGAATTGACATGAAAACAAAGGAAATTAAAATGGAAAACCCACTAATTAATTTAGAAAATGATATATATGATTTAATTTCAAAAGACACATTTGAGTTAGTCGCATATCATCTATCGTTAAATTTAAAAGACACCATCGAATATAAATTTAACAAAAAAATATTTAGTATTTACGATGATAATTACGCGATATCATCTAAAATATCCTCAATAGAAAGAGATATAATTGATATATCATATGGAACAAGGAATACTCAACTTTGCCCTACCGGTTGTGGTATAAGTCCTACAATAGATACAATCAATGATTTTTTAAAAATTGAAAGACAAAAAAAACAATATTATCCTCTGATATAGAATGGATAAAAAAAGACAATAAAAGGCAGTGTTTATATTTGTTTTGCATACTTTTAACATTAGACAATAAATATGATCGTTTAATGTTCCCTCCAGAAGATCATGAAATAAACTTCATTGAAATGATAATAGAAAAATACATTCATAAAAACACTAAGTCTATACTAGACCATTTCAACCCTAATATAATACATGATTTCAATTTAATATATGAGCATTTACTTCTATATTTTTTATCGATAAACAAAGATTCCGCCATCAGAGAAATGGACCGATTAAAATACTTATGGAGCATGGCAATTAAAGACGACAACTACTCTTGGATAGATAAAAAAAACACAGTTCAAATTAACTGGATCATAGAATACTTAAAAAAATCAAACATAGAGCTTTGGTTTATAAAAAATAACGAAGATATTGATTATAAGTATTACTCATGCTTAAGTCTTCTCGACTTATGGCAAGAGAATTATTTCATACCAGAAATTGGAAGCAAAGATTACTTCTTAGAAAAAATGAAAAGATCTTGGTCTCAACAAAAGTATAGGCTTAGTGTAAAAAATAAGAAATCAATAAATTTACGAGTAGATAAAGAAATAGAGAAAAAGATTAATAAGTTATGCGCTGATTCAAAATTAACAAAAAGCCAACTCATTGAGTCGCTATTGAACAAATAAATAAATCTAAATATTAATCCAAGGGATTATAATTCCCCCATTGTTAAGCCTGCCTTCATTAATGAAAGCAGGCTTAAGGATTATAAAAATAGATTTTATTAGTTCACTCGATGATTAGAGATCCGTTGAGCAATCCACTCCTGCACCTCGCCTTCTACCCAAGCTACAGCACGACCACCCAATTGAACTTGGGTCGGGAACTGGTTTTCTTCAATAAAGCGGTACAAACTAGAGCGAGACAAACCAGTCATAGTTAGCACTTCTCGAAAGCGGATCAAACGAATGTAGTTCTCTGGCATATTCACACCTCTCAGGTTAGTTAGTTGCAAGAAGATGACATATGTCTGAATAGTTTTTGATTAGGTGCAAACTGGCTTTAAGTCATTTACGCTACTGCTTTATCAGGGCCCATAAGCATGGATAAAAACTAAAAAGATAAATGAGACAGAAGTGCCCATGGGTAACTAGCAACAATTTATGGGTACACTAAAAGGTACACCATTAAAAATCAAATCAATACAATTTTAATATAAACAATAACTTAAAAATCAAGATCAACTTACGCCAGCCCACCAATTATAAGTTTAAAGACGTCCTAGGGCGTCTTTTTTCTTGCCTGAAACATAATAAAATCAACAGCTTATAGTCCAATATCGTCCACAACGTTCTCTACCTTCCATACTTTTTGGTATTCCACGTGGTATTCCAAGCAATAAATGATAGTATTTGGAATACCATTTATTTGAGGAGTTGACCCAATGGGAACCAGAGCAACTAGACTAACAAGTAAAGCTATTACCAACGCAAAGCCTAAAGAGAAGGATTATGTTCTTTCAGACGGCGACGGTTTACAGCTACGAGTTAGGACAAATGGTTCTCGGTTGTGGAACTTCAACTACCGCCACCCTATTACTAAAAAACGCATCAACATGGGTTTAGGTGCTTTCCCTGAGTTATCTCTCGCTAATGCCCGTAAAAAGACAATAGAAGCAAGGGAGCTTGTTGCTGATGGCATTGATCCTAAAGAAGCCAGAGATTCAAAGCTTTCTGAAATGCAAAAAGAGCTTGAAGACACATTACTCAACTTAGCTAAAGAGTGGTTTGAAAGAAAAAAAGAAAGTGTCACACCAAACTATGCCGATGATATCTGGCGTTCTTTAGAACTACATGTATTTCCGCAAATAGCGAATACACCAGTAAAAGATATCGATGCCCCACTCGTTATTGATCTACTTAGACCTATCGAAGCAAAAGGCAGTTTAGAGACGGTTAAACGCTTATCTCAACGCTTAAACGAAATAATGAACTACGCGGCAAACTGTGGTCTTGTTAAAGCGAATCCATTAACAGGTATTCGAGCCGCTTTCAAAAAGCCCAAAAAAGAAAACATGGCAGCACTAGCACCAGATGAGTTACCAGAGCTCATGGGAGCTATCGCCAATGCCAGTATAAAGCGTACTACTCGTTGTTTAATTGAGTGGCAACTTCACACTATGACACGACCTTCTGAAGCCGCAGGCGCTAGATGGGATGAGATTGAGTGGGAAGAAAAGATATGGACTATTCCAGCCGAGAGAATGAAAAAAAGAAGAGAGCACCGCATCCCGCTCACAGAGCAGATGCTAGCACTATTAGAAGTAATGAAGCCGATAAGCGGCCACCGTGTATTTATCTTTCCTTCAGATCGCGATCCAAAGAAACCATGTAACAGCCAAACGGCAAATATGGCTCTGAAACGTATGGGTTTTGCGGGAAGATTGGTTAGCCACGGTCTGCGCTCTCTCGCAAGTACTACACTCAATGAACAAGGCTTTGATCGTGACTTAATTGAGGCGTCATTAGCCCACGTTGATGATAACCAGGTTCGTAGTGCTTATAACCGTACTGACTATCTAGAACTGTAGTGGTCAACTAAAATTGGCCACGGTTTTAGAGTTTTCCCAATATAATCGTTCTGATTCATTGGGAGTTAGACCACCGTTATACTGATGTGGCCTGAGTTGGCAGTAATATCCGATAATGTAGCGGGTGATCTCTTGTTGAGCCTCAGCGAAGCTATGATAACCCACAGTTGGCACCCATTCCGTAAGCGCGTCATAAACCCCGCATTCTAATCACCTAGCCCGAATAATAAGATCAAACCTCCAACCCAAAGGAGATTTGAAATGGCCAAACGACGCACTAACCAAGAATGGCGAACCCTGTTCGAACACTATGAATCCAGCCAACTATCACAACGATTATTCTGTGAACGTAACGGACTGAGCCTCTCCACTTTTTACGCTAAGCGCCAACAGTTAAAGCACATCGAAAAACCGAACACGGTTGGCTTTGTTAAAGCAGAAGTCGTTGAAAAGACCACAAAGTATCAAGCCACTCACGTTGTCGTTGCCAATATGACGCTGCTCGTCAATGATGTTGAACTGAGCATCCCACAAGGCACGCCAGCGACCTATCTCGCAGAGCTTATCGGTGCGCTGTCATGAAACGTATGCTCAGTGCTCCCGAAATCTATCTCTATCGCGAAAGCGTCGATTTTAGAAAGTCCATCAACGGCCTCGCTGCGATTATCGAAAATGACACCGACTTGCCCTTGGGCAGCGGCGCACTGTTCCTGTTCACCAACAAACAGCGCGACAAAATCAAAGTGCTGTACTGGGATAAAACAGGCTTTGCTCTTTGGTACAAGCGCCTTGAAAAAGCCAAGTACAAGTGGCCATCAAAAGAGCAAAATGAGGTGTTTACCCTAACTCAATTCGAGCTTGACAGACTGCTTTCTGGCTTCACGATTATCGGCCATAAACCCGTTAGAATAAACGATTTTACAATGACTTAAGCGATAATATAGCCATATCCACCAAGCATTAACGGCATGATTTTAGTATAATCAATGCCATGAAAAAGACGCCAAATATCAACTCAGAAAGCCAAGATGTTGCCGAGCTACAAGCGATGGTGAAAGCGCTGTTGGCGTCAGAAACCCAATTGAAACAAGAGCGTCAATCGCTGCTTGAACAGCTCAAACTTGCCTTCGACCGTCAGTTCGCTAAACGCTCGGAGGCGTTAAAGCCTTACGATGAATCTCAAGGTGATCTCTTCAACGAAGCGGAGTGTGAGGCCGCTAAGGAAGAAGAGGTTGAAGTTGTCACAACGACCATCACAAAGAAGAAACGTGGTAAACGCAAACCACTGCCAAAGACCTTGCCTCGTGAAGTTATCGAACTCGATTTAAACGACGATGAAAAGCAGTGCACTTGCTGTCAACATAACCTGCATAAAATCGGTGAAGACCGTAGCGAGAAACTTGAGTTCACGCCAGCGGTACTAAAAGTGTTGGAATATGTTCGTCCTAAATATGCTTGCCGCCAATGCGAGCAAACAGAAGACAAAAACCACGTCGTTCAAAAGCCAGCGCCGCAAAGCATTATCCCGAAGAGCTTCGCCACAGAAAGCTTGTTGGCCAATATCATCCTCGGCAAATATCAATACGCGATGCCACTTTACCGCCAAGAATCCCTGTTTACCCAGTCGGGTATCGAACTCTCACGAACCACCATGGCAAGGTGGATTATCCAAGTCAGTGAGAAGTTCGCTCCACTTTACGCGGCCTTAAAAACGCACCTACTTGAGCAAGTGGTGATTCAGGCGGATGAAACGCCGCTCAATGTCCTCAAAGAAGATAAACAGTGTTATATGTGGCTTTACTGCTCGGGCGCAGACTCGCCTGAAGCCGCCCTCCCTAATGTGAGAAATATCGTCTTGTACGACTATCAAAACAGTCGAGCTAGGGCGTGCCCTGTTGCCTTCTTGGGGGATTACAGTGGTTATCTACAAACCGATGGCTATGGTGTTTATGATGGGCTTCATCTCGTCACCAATGTCGGTTGCTTGGCGCATGCTCGGCGCAAGTTCATGGAGGCGAAAAAGCTGCAAGGCAAAGGCAAGTCAGGCAAAGCGGATAGTGCATTGGCTAAAATCCAGAAACTCTATGGAATAGAATCACGCTTAAAAGGTGCCTGTGCCGAAAAACGGAAAGCAGAGCGCCAAGAGCATGCTAAGCCGATACTGGATGAGCTTTATGAATGGATGACAACTCAGAAAGTGCTTGAGTCTAGCCCGCTGGGTAAAGCGATAAAATACACGCTCGGTCAGTGGCCGAAGCTGAGCCGCTATATCGATGACGGTCACTTATCGATAGACAATAATCGTGCTGAACGCGCAATAAAACCGCTGGTTATAGGCAGAAAGAACTGGCTCTTCTCGACCAATCCCAATGGAGCTGAAGCGAGCGCGATGCTTTACAGTATCGTCGAGACAGCGAAAGCCAACGGCCTTATCCTTTACGACTACATGGTTAAGTGCATGAAAGAGCTAGCGAAATCTGAGCCTGATATCGATGCACTCCTGCCTTGGAACTTCCAACACTAACAATATCGCCCCGTGGGATCATGGGGCGGATACCCCATTCCGTCTTCAAACTTCTAAAGAAGCGCTCTATCGGCGCATTATCCCAACAATTTCCTCGGCGAGATAAACTCTGTTTTATTTGAAAGCGCCACAGCAATTGACGGTATTTACGGCTGGTATAGTGACTGCCTTGATCGCTATGGAACATAACACCTTTAGGCTTACCACGAGACTCATAGGCCATCGAAAGAGCTTTGCCTGTTAGCCTAGAATCCGGTGATAAAGACATCGACCAACCGATCACTTTGCGGGCAAAAAGATCGATAACGACCGCTAAATACATCCACCGATTACCTGTCCAAATATACGTAACATCACCAGCCCAGACCTCATTTGGGGCGGTAACCGCAAACTGACGACCTAAGTGATTTGGAACGTCAATATGTTCTTGTGAAGCTTTTCTGTAACGATGCTTTGGTTCTTGACAGCTCACTAAACCAAGAGTTCTCATTAGCTTTGTTGCTCGGTATCGGCTCAGCTTTACACCCTGATTTGTGACTATATCTGCAATGGTTCTCGCTCCCGCAGAGCCATTGCTTGCGGCGTAAGCCTCGCTAATCAAGCTGCGCAGCTTTATTGTTTCCGCATTAATTAACGCTGGGCGTTTAAGCCAATAGTTATAACTACTTCGATGAACATTGAAGACTTCGCATAATATTTTTACGCTGTGGCTCTGCTTGAGTTTCTTGATTATCAAGAATTGTTCAGTGAGTCCGACATCAAGAGAGCCGTGGCTTTTTTTAGTATTTCATTATGCTCTTCAAGGCGCGCCAGCTTCTTTTTCAATTCCCGAATTTCTATTTGCTCAGGGGTCATAGGTGAAGCTTTCGGTGTTTTCCCTTGGCGTTCTTCTCTAAGCTGGCGAACCCATTTATCCATCGTGGACTTGCCCACATTCATGGCTTGGGCTGCTTCCGTCACTGAGTAATTTTGGTCTAAGACTAGCTGCGCTGCTTCTAACTTAAATTCTGCGCTAAATAGTCGTCTTGTATGTTTTGTCATAATGTCACCTGTTAACTTATGAGGTGATGATATCACCTCTAACTAAGTGACCAAATTCACTATACCACTACAAACGCAGAAAGCCTATGATGTGCTGGTGGAGCGGGCATATAGAAGAGGCTAGCAAAGGAAAACTATCAATTACAGGCTCTTTATCGTTAAAGGCTATAATTTAGTAGCAAATTCAATACCACCAGCGTTGCTGGTGGTAATTAAAACAACAGAATACCTAGAAATAAGAGGACGGATAACGTGACGTTTCTCCTTAACTCGTCACAATATCTGAGTAAAAGTGTTACATATAGCTGAAACTCTAACTGACTTACTGCATAAAACCATTTAATTCAGTAAAACCAAGGCCGACTCGAGACTGATTGGAACCAAATTTTTGTAATAGATTAAGCGCATATTCATACCTCAACTCTGAAACTGGCGTCGCAAGTAGCTCTCGAGTTTCTAGAAGAACTTTCCCTATATCATCTTTATTTTCCTCATCACCTTGCTCAGGTTGACGTAAACAGAAAACCCGTAAAGTTCCTTCCTCTGAAAATATTCCTTGATTGGATGCATAAAACAGATCCCAAATAGGGTTATCACTAGGCTTCTGCCCTAGACAAAAAGCTTTTGGCTCTCCATCCAACACTAAATAAATAAAGTTATTAGAGTTTGCATCTTGGTTAGCTTTCGAAAGCTTACTCACTGGAAGCAACTTTACAGCTTTAAAAGCAAGGAAATCTGAGCCGATTCGACTTTTCCAACTTTTTCTTTCTCTAGGAACCAAATCGCAAGCAGGGCTTAAGCATACCCATAAGTCCTCTTCGAAACAAAGTACAGTCCCTGTAGTCAAGTGGTGTCCAAACTCCTGTTGAGAGCAATTAAAAGCATTAAGGTGTGCCAGCGTATAATCAGGATCAAATTTTTTATCAAAAAAGTGCTCTGCAGCTTCTTTTACTCCCCCATCTACTAACTCTGTAACAGCTCCAGCAAGGCGCTGAGAAAACTCTCTGAGTTCTAAATGCGTAGCTCTAGCTAATTGCTCCCAATGTGCACGGATTAATTCATCATGAGTATGCAAAGCCCCCTCTTTTAACAAGTTGTTTAGCCACCCAGCTTGGGTCTCCTTTTGTGCAACAATCTTATTTGCTTGCTCCAAACCCTTTTCATCTATATCCGCACGTATCTTTGCCATTAGTAGGTGCATTGGTGAAGATTTTGCCTCTATTAATGCCGCTTTCAAAGGTTCAATAAGTTCAGTCTCCGGAGACCCATTCCCTTTTTTAATTACAGAGATAAACACTCGACCTGTAGAAATAAAGTTAGGATTATCTCCCCCCTTCCAAGACCAAGCTATGTCTTCAGTAGCACCACTAACTAAAGGAATTTTCAGCATTTTAAGTTGTTGTCCAACATACCATTTGGTTAGAGTTGCATGCTGGATCCCAATAAACTTGGCAACTTCTAAAACTTCCTGTTTAAATGGGTTCAAGAAATGGTGCGGAAACATTACATTGCTAAATTTCCCTTCACCCAACTCCAGGTGCTCCAGTACACTTTTAATTCCCATTTTTTGACTAAAAAATGAGTAGCGAGAGCCATCATCGTTGCCATCAAGCCAAGATTCAATAAGCTCTTCTGACTCGTCATCAATTACAAAGGGATGCTTTTCCGGGAATACAAACGTCTCTCCTAATACCTCATCGAACACTGTCTCAATGTCACCATCATCAAACCCTTTTGTATGAACGAGAATTATGTTAAATCTGTTGTTTCTTTTAAGTTCAGAAATGATTTTTCTAGCTCTTTCCCCACTATTAGTCGTAGGGACCCCTTCTAAATGATAATCCAACACAACCAAATCACTATGATTCAGGTAAGGAGGTACCCCATCAGAGCCTCCTAGTTTGGGATCTTTTCCATCAAAAACATCCAGACTCCAATTTTTTTCTTGATGACACATTGAAATGATGCTTCGTAAGCGCTCGATATTCTCTGGTTTCAGTTGCTTATCAGGTATTGCCTGCGTCGACTGAACTAGAAATTGGGACAATGTTGGGTACTCATCATCAATGACAGTTACGTTTTTAATTGGATCAATGAAAGCTTCGTGAATCATTTGATGATAAATAGGTGGAGTTTCAATTGGAACCTCCACCGCAGTTACAACTGCCGAACTATTCATTCTTCATCCCCTTGAATTCAATTGCAAAGTTGGCCCCTGAATGTAGTTTGTAGCGATCACGTGTTTCATATCTTATTGTATGGCCGCTGGCATTTAAATTTTGCTTAGATAGGTATAACCCAACACCTCTTCCTCCTCGCTGCTTACGAGTAAAGAAAAGAGTAAATAGTTGTTCAATGTCATCGACATCAACTCCAGGACCATCATCGGAAACAACGACTTCGCCATCAATGACATCTAGTGTAATTTTTTGTTCTGACTCATGTTGCTGAACCCAATATAAAGAATTATTGACTAAATTGATAAATACGGGAAAAATCCTCGATGGCATATCTACAATAGCTATAGATTCGAATCTTCTAGTCGCACTAAAAGTAACACTGGCTCTTTCAAACTGCTCTCCAAAATATGCCTCAACATAGCTAGATATTTCTTTACCTGAAATAGTTCTCGACACCTTCTCGCCAGAGAGCTTCAACGGAGAAAGAAAGCGTAATTTATCCATCAATGCTTGATGAGCTTCATCTACACGATGTAAATGATCATTTTGTTCTGGAGATAAATTAGTTTGAGCCAAAGACCTAAGCCCGAAATCTACACTTCGGTCCAAGCTTTCCATTTCATGACCCACAATTTCTACAGTTATACCTAGTTGAGCAAGCGAGTGAAGCCGAACCAACTCTTCTCGATACTTAATTGACTCATTCATGCTGTACAAAGCTAAGCCCTCCAAGTCAATCTGTTCTTCAAGGCTTTCTAACGCCGTCGTATACGGCCCCAACTTCTGCCGGTTTTCCACATCAACCTTCAGTTGAGTTTCATCGAGAATTGTTAAAACCTCGCCTAACGAAATCTTTTCTAGCTTGAGATCTTCTAGAGCGCCTTCAACTTCAATTTTATATTGATCTCGACATTGCTTAACCACCCTATCGAAGTCTGATATCTGCTTACTCAACGCTTCTTTACCGCGTGCTGCATACCGGTTGATTGCATTGTTCAAGCTAGTGAGTTTGCTACGATAAACTTCATTGGCTTTTTCAAAATCAGTTTTTTGCGTGGCTTCTTCTAAAGCTTTATTGACCACTAATGTAAGCTGCTGAACCATCGTTTTTGCCGCAAGTTCATGCTTACGATAGTAACGATAGTCATCTTCAAGCCTGCCTAAGTTTGGCGGAACTGGGCTTAGTGAAAAGCTTTGGGTTGTATCGTTTAATGAGTCTGTTTCTTTCTTTAGTTCTTGCAGCTCATCCAAGGAGTTAAGTTGAATACGGTTTTCAAAGCTTTGTTTTAAACTTCCAAGCATCTCTATGTGTTTTATCAGCGGCTTAGTATTTTTCTTGATTGATGTGCGTATGCGGTTTCTCTCACGAGACAACAGCTTATTTCTGTCATCTTCAGCTTTTTGCAGTGCTTTTTTCTCTCGGATTAATTCTAACGTTGGTTTCCGGGTTTCGGCTTTTGTACCAAAGTGATCATTTGAAACATCGATGAGTATTTTTGACACTATTTCCTTGAACAACTTAGAAGCACGGTTTTCAATAAAACCTTCTCGACCAGCTTTGTCTTTGAGATTAGGGTTATTTTCACGAGTAATTGCTACACGGCCAAACATACGTCGGTTGGCCCAAAAATAACGTCCGGCATGTTTTGAACGTCGAAATTCTATATCAAAATAATCATTATCAGTTCTACCAAAAGGCATCACGCGCAGTCCATCTCTATAGACTCTAAACCCTGCATATTTTTCTGCTTGCTCTTTGAAATGAGCATGTTGTTCGTCCGACAAAGAGCTGCTACCAATCTCCATTTCAAACGTGCCAGCTCGTATATGAAATGGTCCAAATGCGCTATCTCTCCGCGTTTTATATACCTGCTTTGGTTTGATCATATAATCTTCAATCCACTCGCCGAAGACTTTCACTCTCCCTTTAAAATAACCTTCTTTATCGACATTCCCTTCGATAACATGCTCCAATTCTTCGAGAGCTGCTAGGTCAAATTGCCTATCTCGCCCTATAATAATTTCTGGGTAAATCCCTCGCCAAGCAGTAACCGAGCACGTAAATCTATCAGGCTTAGATTCTGCTTCCTTGCTGAATGGGTCGACAAAGTTCGATAGTGTTTGAAAAAAGTTCTCTTTATAGCTTTGAACGGTTTCCCCTACTTCTTCATGCGGTGTTAAAGAAAGCTGCGCTTTCAAGTCCTCAGAAAGCTCCGCTGTAAACATGGCAGTACCTTGGTCGCTTTCTTCTTTCCAAACAGCCCATTTACAAAGGTGACGCTCAGAAAACACTTCCTTGATCAAGGTGTTTTCTATTTTTGATTTAGTCGTTTCTTGTATTGAAATGCCTTTTCCTAATTCCAAATCACTATACTGCTCCCAAGCGGCAGCTAGACGAGAGGTTCTTGCTTTAGATACAGCTCTCGTGATAGTTAGAGCCTCCTCTTCTGGCATGTTTTCAGCTAAAGCAAGTGCTGAGGCTTCAGCTTCCATTTCTGCTTCAGAATCCCCCCATAAGTTTCCTAACAGCTTATCAAACATCGTTGGAAGCTCTTCCAACACATCTGTGTATTTATCAAACTCAGTGATAGGGATTCGAATATCTTCAAGATAAATGTAAGGGTTTTCAAATAAGCGCCAATCAACTAATGCAGCGACAAACCTATGTTTCTTCCGCTTAGATACCAGTAGCAACAAAGGACCTAAAGCGGCGCTTGATAAACGACCTATCCCTTTCTGCCCTTGTTTCGTTCTATGCTTTAATCCACTACGGTCAGCTTCTATAATTTCGAAACCGTCCGTTTTAGATTCAGTTCCGATAGTAAGCCACTTCTCTTCAAACTCTTGGCGGCTCATACCATGTCCATTATCCAATAATGCTGCAACATCAATATCTCCATCAAATAAATGAAGACTCACATCTGTTGCGTATGCATCGAAGGCGTTTTTCCAGAGTTCTGATATTGCAGTCGGACAGTCTGCAATTTGCTCCCGCCCGAGGTGATCAATGGTCCTTGCTCTAGTTTTAAAGGTTGAAGAGGTGTAAGCCATAAAGAGGGTTCCAGTTATTTATAAGCTCGTAATTTAATCTAGCTTACTGAAAATAAAAAAAAGTGCCTAACATTGTAGGCACTTTCTTTAATTCAATCTACTGCATATGTCAGCAATGAGAATCTTACCAAGTAATGGGGGGACTGCATTCCCTATTTGGCGAGCTTGTTCGGTTGAGCTACCATAAAAATTGAACCAATCAGGAAAGGACTGCAACCTTGCACAATGGCGAAGCGTTATACCATGATCTTCCCATGGATGAACAAAACGCCCTTTTGACGGGTTATTGCAACCAGTGGTAATTGTATTGCTGGGTGTATGAATCAATATCCGTCCATACACATCTTTGTGTCCTTTATAACCATTTGAATGACATTTTAGCCAGTGTTGTTCACCAGCATCTTCACGACTACCGTTTAATGGGGTATCAGCAAAGCGCTCTTTCATCATGTCGCTTGGCTTCATGTGAATGTTACATGGATCGTTCTTCTTAAAAGTTTTCCCATGAGGAAGTGATTTGAGAAGTTTAAACACTTCTTCTTTACCACGCTTATCTTTCTTATCGAAGAAATCTTCCCAGTAAACTGAGTACAGATGCTCTGGGATTTTTTCAAATACTGATGAAGCTGCTAGCCATTCAGGTTTGTTTCCTGAAGCTGGAGAAAAATGAGTTTCTGCTGGTGGAAATACAATGTCTTCCGAGTCTAGATCTTTTCGGATACCAAAAATGAATACTCGTTTACGGTTTTGAGGAACCCCGTAGTCTTTCGCATTCACTGTATCGCAAAACTTTATTACGTAACCAGCATCTTCAGCTAATGCTATAAACTTGTCTAAAAATGGTTTATGTCGTTTCCACAAAAGGCCTGAGACATTCTCCACCAAGAACGCTTTTGGTGAGAACTCGTTGACAAACTCAAAATATCGAAGAAGTAAAGCATTTCTCGGGTCGTCTTTACCTGCATCTTTAATGCGGTGTGTTGAAAAGCCTTGGCACGGTGGTCCCCCCAGAATCAGGTCCAGCTCACGTCTCTTTAGTTCAAGATCTTGACGAAGAACTTCCGGCTTTATCAGGTTAATATCTCCATTAAGCAGCTTAACCTTGCGTTTCTGGTTTTGATTGAAATTTCTATCATAAGTATCTGCTGCTGCTTTATCGAACTCAATTGCCGCTAATACCTTTACGCCAGCATCATGAGCTGAAAGAGTGAACCCTCCAGCACCAGCAAACAAATCAATAGCTTTAATTGACATCAAAAAACCTCAAAACATTCAGCCGCCACATTCTACTTATTCGCAAAAAAAATGCCATGAAATAGTTTCAATCATTTTTAACAAAGGCTTCATCGAGTTGCTTGTATAGCTCCAGAGACTTATCTGACTCGGTTTTAATGTTCTTATACAGGCTACTAGCAATCACACGAATGGCGTGACGCTCATTTTCATTGAGCTTGGGGTAGTTATAATACTCAAAATTTCCCAGAATCTTCATCTCTCTTTCTGCATATAAGTGGTCTTGATCTTTACTAGTACAGACATTTCTCAAGTGTTGTCTCCAATCACAGTAGGTAGAACCACTAACCCTGCTCCTTTTATTACACCCCTTGCAACAAGGAACAATATTTCCGGGATGATGTAAGCCAAACTCCGTGCGATTGAACATCAGCACATGTTCAATCTGTAACTTCTCGCTCTTTTCACCGCAATAGGCACAACAGTTTTCAAATCGAACTGTTTTTATTTCTTCCCAAAGCCTTTTCCCTTTACCATTTCCAGTATTGAATGAAGTGATCCGCACCACCAGTTTTGGACACCTAATTAAGTGAGTACAATCACTAATGAGGTGAACCATGACAAACAAGAAAAAACGTATTCTCCATTCTGCTGAATTTAAAGCAGAAGCACTGAAGCTAGCAGAAAAGCTGGGAGTAGCTACGGCAGCGCAGCATCTCTCGTTACACGAATCCCAGATCTACGGTTGGCGTAAAGCAGCCAAGAAAGATACTAGCACCAGTCAGCGGGAAAAAGATCTAGCCGCTGAAGTCGCAAAGCTCAAAAGGCAATTGGCCGAGCAAGCTGAAGAGCTAGATATCGTAAAAAAGGCCGCCACCTACTTCGCGAAAAATCTAAAGTAGATAGCTACGAATTTATGCTCGAACACCTGCTGTGCTTCAGTGCTGTCCGCATGGCTAAGGTGTTCGGGGTTTCACGAAGTGGGTTTTATTACTGGATTAAGCATCGCCACAAGGCCACTCAGCGCGAGGTAACTCGCCAAGAGCTTGATACGAAGGTCAAAAAGGCTTTTGACAACAGCAAAGGCCGTGATGGTTCAAGGCGTATCCAGAAAGAGCTGGCAGAGAACGGTGATAGCCGTAATGTTAAAACCATTGCCGCTAGTATGAAGCGTCAGGATTTAACGCCGAAAGCGGCACGTAAGTTTAGGTGCACTACGGATAGCAAACATAAAATGCCAGTTGCTCCGAACCTGCTAGCTCAGGATTTTAACGCGGAGGCTCCGAATCAAAAGTGGGCGGGAGACATCACCTATGTTGCGACAAGTGAAGGCTGGCTGTATTTGGCGGTAATTATTGACCTTTATTCAAGGCAAGTAGTCGGCTGGTCTATGGATACCAGAATGACCGCAACACTGGTCTGCGATGCATTATCAATGGCCTTGTTCCGTCGTGGGTTCCCTGAGCAGGTGATCGTTCATAGTGACCGAGGTAGTCAGTACTGCTCAAAAGATTATCGAGACATCATAACCGCTTATAATCTAAAGCAAAGTATGAGTAGGAAAGGAAACTGCTGGGATAATGCTTGTGTTGAGAGCTTCTTCCATTCAATGAAGGTTGAAGCGATCCAATATGAGCCGATCATGACGCGAGACGAGATGCGTCAAACGCTCTTTGAATACATCGAGGTTGATTATAATCGGACAAGAAGGCACAGTGCTCTTGGGTATCTAAGTCCAGTTAACTTTGAAAATAAAAATGTCGCTTAATGAAGTGTCCAGTCTGGCTGGAGCAGATCAAAGCGCCCAAATAGTGTTCACCAACTTTCGTCAAAAAGGCTCGGACTGCGGTATTTGCAGAATCTGAAGCCGTGTTATACACCGCCACTATTTTCTCCTCCACAAAACTGATAAATTGTTTTTGCATATCATTCGACTAAAGAACCGATTTGTCGACAAGTCATTTATAGAATCATTTTCACTTACTAATTGAACTTAGAGCGGTAACTAATTTCAGTAGTCTAACTACCGCTCACTAACACTAAGCTTAATGCTTACTTCGTCTTCACCAAAAACTCTCTAAAAAATTTAATCATTTTTGACTGTGATATTACTGACAAATTAGCGCTAAGTTGCCTAATCTGTTTACTCGTCCTGTGAATAGCTTCCCAGTTAATGACATCATAGAACCATGACTAGAACGAAACTAGTGTTGCCAGTTGTACTAGCTGACAAACCAACCTCAGTACTTGCTTGTTGTTGAGTTACGTTATACATATCTAGTCACTGATTCGGTTTTGGAATACTTGTTCCATCCACTCATCTACTTCACTTTCTACCCAAGCTACAGCCCTATCCCATAAGCTAATGGATTGAGGGAATTGATCTTCATTCATTTTCCGGTAAATCGCTGAACGGCTTAGTGCTGTCTTTTCCATTACTTCTTTTAGCTTTAGAAATCTCATGGGACGTTCTCCTATATCTGTGGTCCTCATGGGATAAAGCGCTAACGTAAAAAAAGACGGTGAGGTGTTAAGCCTTGGCGCGACAAGGCTCAATCCAAAAATTTTCAGGCATATGTCATCCATGTGAATACCCATCATTGATTCGACAGGAGCCCGAAATGAATCCCAAAAATTCCGATTACCAAAAGCAGCAACGCTATCAGGAAAATGAAATCCTGGAGCATGCGGCTGAGATACTGGCGACGCGCTACGTGCGTGGAGATACCCTAATCAACCCTGATGCCACTAAAGAGTATGTGCGCTGTAAGCTAGGCAGCTATGAACGTGAAGTGTTTGCCTTATTGTTACTGGATAACCAAAACCGACTGATTGAGTTTAAAGAGCTGTTTCAAGGAACGGTGGATGCGGCCAGCGTCTACCCACGTGAAGTGGTGAAAGCAGTATTAGAAGTGAATGCCGCAGCGGTGATATTTGCCCATAATCATCCATCCGGTGACTCAACACCGTCTCAAGCCGATAGACGCATAACAGAAAGACTCAAGGACGCTTTAGCGCTGGTGGATGTTCGCGTTCTCGACCATATCGTGACAGGCAATACCTGCACCTCGTTTGCTGAAAGGGGATGGTTATGATTGAACAACATTATGGCAAGCTGTGCATTGATAATGCGTTACATGCGTTACTAGAAGCACTTCTGAATAGATACAACATCTCGGACAATGCGGAACGACTCGTGTTGAACTGCCGCCAAATGAGTTACTACCGACATCGACAAGGTTTGCATCCCATTGAAGTACAGCTTAAACGTGAGTCAGCCTCAAGCCCGTGGCTGGTGGTGTTCTTTGCCAGCTTCTCTTATCCCGATGACAACAGCACAACCGTTGAACCTGAACTGTACTTTCACCTTGCTAATCGCTGGTGCTATCAGCCCGATGTGGGGAGTACTGATTTATCCCACCCAGAGGTACAAGAGCTGCTCTCGGTCTGGATGAAAGCTTTTGCTCGTCATCTTTCCAGAAACGTCTTTGATGACGTGCAACTGACGATGGTCGGCACGTTCCAATAATTCTCACTCTGTTATTTCTTATTTGAATCCTGAAACAAGGAGGACTCACTATGTCCAAATTAACCTTCACAGCATCCTTACTACCTGTATCGAAACAACTGCACACGCTGCTAAGTGAGCACTTCAACGCTCATTTACTAAATAGTGAAACACTGACCACCAGCCGTTATCTAGTGTTTAACTTTCGCGATAATAGTTACAGTGCGGAAGAAGGTGGCTTCCATCCGGTTGAGATGGCGATTTGCCAAACCTCAACAGGGGAATGGAGTATTGAGTACATCACCGACTTTGCTTATATGGGGAATTACTATCCAGAGCTAGAGCGCAACTTGGATTTCGATTTTCGGGTTGGGCAGTTCTTTATGGCCTATCGTGGCTGGCTACCAATGCAGGGTAGCCGTGATGCTAAAGAGCTGTATCGGCTATGGGAGAATAACTTTCTTACCTATGTCGATACGGATGCTTACAACGAGATAGCCGTCACCCCGCAATAGCTCATGACTTCCCTTCTTCTACAAATCATCAAACTTGTCACTGCTCTCATCACGCTGTTTTCACTTTCCCCGTTCTTCGGTGCTATTGGAGCCCTATCCACTTTAGGATTTCTGGTGGTGCTGTTGATTGGGTTATTGGCAGCCATTGCCGAGCTCAGTGATAAGCATAGGCCTCGTTAATGTTAATCGGCTCACGCTTTAGTGATGCCGATTGATGCTGTTTTCACCGTTGGACATTATGTGTCTAACCCACCTCTATTCTCCCGACATTAAATGTCCGACTCCGGTGTGGAGCTTTGATGTATTGAGAGCGTAGTCATGAGCAATAAAACCAGCATTGAAGGGTTATCCGCTTTGCTGCACACGCTGATGCTTATTCCTCAACATCGATGGATTACCGTTAGGGAATTGCAGCAGCAGTTAGCCCTACTCGATATCCACCGCACCACGCGCAGTATTAAACGCTACCTCGATGACATCATTGTGGACGTGTTTAACGTGGAGTGTGATTCGATGAGCATGCCCCATGTTTATCGGAAAACCTCAGAGCAATTACTGAAGCTCAATAAGCAGGAAATGCTCTATTGGCAATTGACCAACAAGTACTTACTGCCGCTGGTTCCTGATGCACTGAATTATGGGCAAGGGTGCTCCTCGGAGAGAGACAAACCCTTGTCCTATATAGGTTCAGCACATTCAAAAGAGCAAGCATGGTTAGCCAAAGTACATGTGGCATTGCCCACGATTCGCGAGTGGAGTGACGAGCAACGGCACGTGTTGAATGCGGTACACACGGCATTACTGCACAACCGTATGCTCAAGATATCTAGCCAAGTATTGCAGCAAGAGAAGGCGCTCATTGAGCCACTGGGACTCTCGGTTCAGTGTGACGCGCTCTTGCTGCTCTTTCGATTATCCGGTCAACACACGATACGCACCCTAGCCTTGCCTTTGATTGATGAGGCCAGTGTATCGACGTTTTCTTTTACCTATCCAACTGATTTCAATCTTGAGCGGTTCATACGTGAACACGATGGAATCAGTGCGCCTGAATTTCACTCACCGATAAGGAGAGCACCGTTATGACATTAACCAACACCCTACTCCAATACGCCGCTATGAGCATCCTGTTTATTGGGCTTACCGCTTGTGGCGACCAAGAAGAGACTCAAGCAGCAACGGCTGATATTGAAGTATCGATATCGACTAACCCTCAATGGGGAACATTGGTCTTTGACCTGCAAGCCATCACCGACAGCACCGTAATCAGCAATGTAGTGATTAACCGTGGCAACTGCCGATTACCCGCAGGTACAGCCTCGGAGCTATCAAGAAACGTTTCGTTAAATTTCGGCCAGACCTACACCGGATACAGCAACAACTGCACTGTAGACAGCGTGAAAGAAATCGAAGTCACCTCCAGCGCTGGCACCTTTGTCTACACCTTATAACTCTCTATCCCTCAGTAACACACTCAACCAACTCGTAAGGATCAACTATGAACAAATCATCTCTACTCATCACGACAGCGTTAGTTTTATCTACTTCTTCCGCCTTTGCTGGTGGAACACTGGGCGGCAACCCATCCGCAGATTCGGGAGCCGTCAACGTCAGTGTGGGCAAATGCACTCAATACAAAATGGAGGTGAAAGCGGCGCAACAGGCAGGTAAGGATGCATCAACCATCACCGTTCCTGAAGGCTGTGAAGCCATCAAAGAAAAGTAATACCACCAGCGAAGGTGAACGACGACAATGGGGAGCAATAACGCTCCCCATTCTTTTTTTGTCTCAATGCACTGGTTTGAAGGTATATGTTATATGTTAAAAAGCGACTTAACTCTACCCAAAATGATTGCGATATTAATCCTTTATACAAAAATAAAGAGGTAAAGCACAGTCATAAAAAACAACCAGTTTAAAAACATAAAAACGTCAGAAGAACACTTTTTCTCTCTTCTTCGATGTCTTACAAGAGGGTAAACTAGGCAAAAGTATGAGAATAAACCACCAGCCCCCATACTATTCATAGCAATGTAGTTTTTACTCTTAAAGCTTTCGGGCTCTTTCGCTAAGTTGTCTACTAATTGATTTATGTACTTTTTGTCGCCCAAAGAATAGACGACAAGATGATAAAAATAGACAAACATCCACACAAGAGAAAACATTGCTGCGCTAGAAATTAGGGTATCTAAATATGACAACAATTGGCTAAGCCTCACAAAAGATCAAATGAGAAAACTTAGCAAAAAAGCAAAGTTAGCCCACATAAAAAAATCAAATTTCATGGTTCTCTTTTTAGCCCTATAACGCACTAAAGGATAGAAAAATGCATACATCACAAACAACCCTCCGGCTCCTAAGCCTGAAGTATTCAGATACCACTTTTCCTTAAACTGCTCTGGTTCTTTAGATAAATTTGCTATCAGCTCGTCAATATATCGCTTATCACCGAAGCAGTAGCGATAAGAATAAAACATAAATGGCAATGCCCAGATAAAAACCCATAGGCTAGCCAACTTGTGAATGTGGGTAAAAAAGTCTTCCATACTGTACTCTTAAAATACTTTCGGCATATCAAAGTTACTATATCTATTTGAATTAATATAGGTTTCCACTTCTACTGGGATACCTTTTTCCAATTCTTTTTCTACGGAATCAAGATAACTATCAAAGCCCAACAGGTCATATTTTTCTTCAAAAAGCTCTTTGCCAGCACCAGCGCCAATGAACCCACCAGTCAGAGCTCCCCCTGCATAAAGCAACATCACGACTGGTGCAGCACTTATAGATAGACCAACAACCAAAAGACCAGCGATACCAGCACCTAACATCCCTCCAGCCCATCCACCAGCAACGCCTCCAGTTTCAATTGCTGCTTGACGAGTACATGATGCTAACGACTCACAGTTGTGAGTAACATTGTATACGCCACTTGCAACTCCAAGGCCTAACGATAGTTTTCCTGCTTTCTCCGCATAAGTTATCCACTTAGCAGTATTTGCCACCCGCCCTCCTAACTCAGGAACAGAACCTTCCTTTAATATCTCATCGGCATTGTGAATGAGTGACTTAGTAGAATTTATCCCTAGACTCGCCTTTAAGCCTTGGTCTACTGGTATTTTCAGTGTCCGTTGCGTAAGTTTATCCAGTTGCTTATCGAGAATTTTTTTCAAACCTTGTCTCTGCCGAACAAAACTTGCCCTATCAATTTTTTTAGATAAGAGATCAAGGTATAGACGATCCATCTTTTTAAGTGATGAAGATACATTTTCTAGATTCTTCTGCATTGCCGGAGCTATGGTCCCAACGACAGCCCCCATGTATGCGAATGTGTCTGACGGCTTACCCGTGTTCCAATACTCCACCAACTTGTTTTCTATCACTTCAAAGTAAGCTTGATGCAGCGCAACTTGATCAGGACTCAACTTACTCAGCTCGGCACTCGCCATACCTGAATTATCTTTTAATGCTTTTAGCTTGGCTTTTTCCTCTTCTGAAGACGGCTCCTTAGTTAGGAAGATCACTATCTCTCCAGGAATCAGAGGATCATGCAAATGTTGGTTATGCTCTTGGAGCAAGCTTTTCGTTTTTGAAGACACATCACTGAGGTCTTGCTCCCAAAAATCACGAAGGGGCTTAGATTCCTCAACAATCGAAAAGCCCAACTGAAACTCTATTTGCTCTTCAAATTCCCTTAAATTAGCAATAACAAGATCATCATGAACAACATCTTCAGAATTCACCGACTTGACTGTGGAACCTTTGATGTAAGAACTGGAATACTCATAAATTGAGTTTGTGGGCTTATTGTATTTCTTCACTTCAACACTTGGCTTCCCAAACTTTAAATCGGTCTGTTGTTCCATCTCGGTCTTGTGACTTACTACTAATTGGTCACCAACCTTCAATTTCATCGGGTCAGCATCATACTGAGGATTCAAATCAAGTAACTGTTTCGCCGACAAACCATATTGTTCTGCAATGGCTCCCCATGATTCTCGTTGGTTGGTTTTAGAATCCGTCCCAACAGTATGCGTTTCTGGTTTACTCTCTGCTTTCTGCGTTTCCGCTGGTTGAGTGTTTTGCCTTTCAGCGACAGGTTGCTTGGACGCAGCAAGCAATTCGTTGATATCGAGCTTGATACCATGTTGAGCCAACCAGTCATCATTGAGGTTGTCGAGCTCTTCTCGGGTAATTTGCTGTTCAAGATAAATCAGATGTTGGTTTTCAACGTCTTTACCTTCGAGCTTCCAGTAGACCAAAATGGCACTTTGATAGACGTTGTAGCCTTGCTCATCATTGAGCTGATCGTGGGTGGAGCGTGTCGCGTAGAAGGCCGACTTCCCCTGACCTAACAACTTGTACTCTTGGACTAAGCGGCTATTGCATAAATGGTAGTAGTAGCCTTTTGTTGGTAACCCCAAACGCTCACCAAGCTGCACCGAAGGGACAACAGGAATAAAGGCTTCTCGTACTACACCAGAGCCTATCGGCTTGACCTGTACGCTCTCTGGAACGCTAATGCCCATAGAGCTAGAAGCCACTTTCGCTACCAGCTTTTTAGGTTCATCAAATGCGGTATAGGCGGTGTATTTCGTACCGTGATCGGTTCGCTCGGTTTCCCAACGACCCACTACAGGCTCTTGTTTGGTTTTTGCCAACTCGAATGCACAACCAATATTTTGCTTAAACGTTTCATCTGAACACGCTATTTCAAAACAATACTCATATTTAATCTTGGATGTCGTTTCTCTTTGGTTGGGTTTCACAGGCTCAGGAACATACGTTTCGTCAATACTAGGCTCACTTGCACCACCTCTACTTGACGCACCACCAGCCGCACCGCCAGACATTCTTGTTCTAGAAAGGTAGGCATTCTTCGCTTCTGGCGAAAGTGCCTCTTGTCCTTCAGTCGATAATTCCCAAGATTTGCTCATTCCGTCTTGGAGCATCACAGGCTTAGAAGGGGAATCCGTCAATAGTGCTAACTCACCACGTTTCAGCTTGTCCATAAAACTAGAATAGCTCATTCCCTGAGGAAGTGCTGAACCCAACGTTCTCTCATCCAGTCTTTCTATATCACCTTCGACCTGCCCAAACTCATATGTCATCAGTTCGGTTAGCCGTACCACTCGATAACTGATCTGCTCCAGCCAGACTGGACACTTCATTAAGCGACATTTTTATTTTCAAAGTTAACTGGACTTAGATACCCAAGAGCACTGTGCCTTCTTGTCCGATTATAATCAACCTCGATGTATTCAAAGAGCGTTTGACGCATCTCGTCTCGCGTCATGATCGGCTCATATTGGATCGCTTCAACCTTCATTGAATGGAAGAAGCTCTCAACACAAGCATTATCCCAGCAGTTTCCTTTCCTACTCATACTTTGCTTTAGATTATAAGCGGTTATGATGTCTCGATAATCTTTTGAGCAGTACTGACTACCTCGGTCACTATGAACGATCACCTGCTCAGGGAACCCACGACGGAACAAGGCCATTGATAATGCATCGCAGACCAGTGTTGCGGTCATTCTGGTATCCATAGACCAGCCGACTACTTGCCTTGAATAAAGGTCAATAATTACCGCCAAATACAGCCAGCCTTCACTTGTCGCAACATAGGTGATGTCTCCCGCCCACTTTTGATTCGGAGCCTCCGCGTTAAAATCCTGAGCTAGCAGGTTCGGAGCAACTGGCATTTTATGTTTGCTATCCGTAGTGCACCTAAACTTACGTGCCGCTTTCGGCGTTAAATCCTGACGCTTCATACTAGCGGCAATGGTTTTAACATTACGGCTATCACCGTTCTCTGCCAGCTCTTTCTGGATACGCCTTGAACCATCACGGCCTTTGCTGTTGTCAAAAGCCTTTTTGACCTTCGTATCAAGCTCTTGGCGAGTTACCTCGCGCTGAGTGGCCTTGTGGCGATGCTTAATCCAGTAATAAAACCCACTTCGTGAAACCCCGAACACCTTAGCCATGCGGACAGCACTGAAGCACAGCAGGTGTTCGAGCATAAATTCGTAGCTATCTACTTTAGATTTTTCGCGAAGTAGGTGGCGGCCTTTTTTACGATATCTAGCTCTTCAGCTTGCTCGGCCAATTGCCTTTTGAGCTTTGCGACTTCAGCGGCTAGATCTTTTTCCCGCTGACTGGTGCTAGTATCTTTCTTGGCTGCTTTACGCCAACCGTAGATCTGGGATTCGTGTAACGAGAGATGCTGCGCTGCCGTAGCTACTCCCAGCTTTTCTGCTAGCTTCAGTGCTTCTGCTTTAAATTCAGCAGAATGGAGAATACGTTTTTTCTTGTTTGTCATGGTTCACCTCATTAGTGATTGTACTCACTTAATTAGGTGTCCAAAACTGGTGGTGCGGATCAAATCGGCTAATGCCCCTTGCACAGTACAAAACACATAACTTCCGCCCACCAACTCGGGTGACATGGATTGCAGTAAAACCTCTAAATCAGTAATCGCTGTCATATTTTCTTTCTCATTCAAATTGAAGCCGAAGTGCAGAGTAAAGCCCTCTGTGGAATAAGTGAAATTAATAATACCAATGGTTAATCAGTCATTCTTATTGAATAGAAAATCAATTGAATTCTATGGCGACTTTAGGCTCGCTGTCTGCGCACGAAAAACTTAAAACAACTCAGTTGATCACACTTGTACTGCAATCAATTGAGCCTTTGGTATTAGATAGTTAGAATAGCGTTCACTTTGAGGAGCGATTATGTCTATAGAGTTCTACAACCAAAATGCCCAACTGTTTTTTGCATCAACCAAAGAAGTAGATACCCATTCGCTGATGGAACACTTTACGCCCCATATACCAAAAGGGGGCATCATCCTTGATGCTGGTTGTGGTTCTGGCAGAGATGCACAAAGTTTCATTGAGCAGGGTTATAAAGTGGTGGCATTTGACGCCAGTGAAGAATTAGCAAGCTTAGCATCTCAACTGCTTCAAATTCCGGTCACCGTTTCAACCTTTGCTGATTTTCAAAGTGATCAATCTTTTGATGGTATTTGGGCTTGCGCATCGTTACTGCATGTCGGTGAGTTGGATCTTCCAGATACCTTTACTCATTTAGCTTCTCAGCTAAAACCATTAGCCCCTCTATATTGTTCTTTTAAATATGGGACAGGGGAAGTCGAACGAGATGGCCGTCGATTTACCAACGGTGATGAACAGCGTTTAGCACAATGGATCGCTCATGCCCCATTGAATGTGGCAAAAATCTGGATAACCAATGATTTAAGAGCGGATCGCCAAAATGAACAATGGTTAAATGCCATTTTGATAAAAAGTGAAGAGCGATGAGCGCTCATAGAAACAAGGGTCTAGCCACTTTATATAGCGGTCCAAAACTAAGTGCGGGAGGGAAACAAGACCCGCTACTTCCTAAGTTAATCCAAGCCATTAACCACGCTAGTGAAATAGAGATCTCGGTTTCTTTCGTTCAACCTTCCGGATTGGATTTACTATTTGACCCTATTCTTGACGCTCTAAAAAGTGGAGCCTCACTCAAATTACTGACTTCGGACTATCTAGCAATAACCCACCCAGTCGCATTACGACGCCTTATGATATTGGCGGAACGTGGAGCGCAATGCCGTATTTTTACTTGTGAAAGTCAACATAGCTTTCATATGAAATCCTACATTTTTGTTAAAACAGAACAAGGGACCATCAGTGAAGGGTGTGCTTGGGTCGGTTCAAATAACATCAGTAAAACAGCATTGCTACAAAGCTATGAGTGGGCTTTACGCCACGATTTTGAGCAACCAGCCACTTCACCCGCAGCGCAAGAATTTGAATATATTCGTGAGCAGTTTTCAGCTATTTTTTCTCATGAACAGAGTATGACTCTCTCCCATCACTGGATAGATGACTACTTACTGCGCTACAAAAAACTGTCAATGCAACGTTCATTAACACTGTTGGATGGAGCCGATGAAGCACCGGAGATACCTACCCCAAACTCAATGCAAGTGTTGGCTTTATCAGCGCTAAACCAGAGCCGTGAGCAAGGCTATGTACGTGGGTTGGTTGTCTTAGCGACTGGAATGGGAAAAACATGGTTAGCCGCTTTTGATGCTCAACAGATGCAAGCAAAACGCGTCTTGTTTGTTGCCCATCGAGAAGAGATTCTGACTCAAGCTGAAAGCACATTTAGTAAATTAATACCTAACGCTAAAACTGGCTTATACAACGGTTCTGAAAAAACAGAGGAAGCTGATTATCTTTTTGCTTCAGTCGCCACCTTAGGTAAAAAAGCGCAGTTAGCGCGCTTCAAAGCCGATGATTTTGACTATATTATTGTCGATGAATTTCATCACGCAAGTGCGCGTAGTTACCGAGATTTACTCGCTTATTTCCAACCAGTGTTTCTTTTAGGCTTAACCGCAACACCCGAGCGCTCTGATCAAGCCGATATATTATCGCTTTGCGACAACAATTTAGTGTTTGAGCGTAACTTGGTGCATGGCATTGATGAGAAAATTTTAGTGCCATTTCATTACTACGGTATTTACGATCAATTCGTCGATTATCAAGAAATCCCTTGGCGCAATGGTAAATTTGACCCCACAGCTTTGGACAGTGCATTTGCAACCAAGCAGCGTGCCGAACATATTTATCAACATTGGTTTGGCAGAAAACAACAGCGCACATTAGCTTTCTGTATTTCTAAACGTCATGCCGATTACATGGCGAAATACTTTTCCAAACAAGGCATTCGCGCTATCGCCGTCTATAGTGACTCTCGAATACGTCGAAACGACGCCCTAAAACAGTTGAATGAAGGAAGTATCGACATTCTTTTTTCTGTCGACCTGTTCAATGAAGGAACCGATCTACCAGCGATTGATACCATTTTGATGATTCGTCCCACCGAATCAAAAATACTCTTTTTACAGCAATTAGGCCGCGGTTTGCGCCAATCTCCGAGTACAGGTAAACAGCAATTAATGGTGTTAGATTTTATCGGTAATCACTCTTCATTTTTAAATCGGCCCGCAACCCTACTCAATGTGGGTTCACTGAAAGAAATAGTCAAAACGACCAACCAAACCACTTCGTTAGCGGCCGGTTGCTATGTCAACTTTGATCCACAACTGCTGCAATTTTGGCAAACCTTAGCAAAACAGATACGTTCAACTGCGGCTGAAGATTACCAAGATCTCAAGCATCAACTCGCACACCGACCAAGTGCCGCCGAATTTTTCCACCATGGCTATGATCTCAGCAAAGTACGCCGCTTGATGAAAAGTTGGTTTAGGTTCGTGGCAGACCAAGAAAGTGACTTAGCACTGACTCAACGACTGACGAAATATGACGAGTTTTTGCTCAAAGCAGTCGAAATCACAGCGATGAGCAAATGCTTTAAAGCCGTTTTACTTGAAGCACTATTAGAGCTTGATGGTTTGCGAAAACCCCCAACATTGAATGAGCTAGCGATTCAAAGTCATAAAGTGTTATCACGTAGACCTGATTTAATGCGACGAGATCTCACCGAACAAGCCAAGCAATTTAGCGCAACAGGATCAGAATGGCTAAATTACTGGAATCGCAACCCAGTCAAAGCGTTTACAAGCCCAGACTCTTCTGGCCATGCATGGTTTAAGGTGGATAATCATCGCTTTGTACCCACTTTTGCTGTAGACAATGCCGATTTGCCACAGCTTCATGATTTTATTCAAGAACTTGTCGATTTGCGCTTTGCCGAATACATACAGCGAGTCAGTAAGCAAGAAGCACACTCAAACTCGAAGCCAATCCAAACTTCGGCCAAGATCTTTCCGTTGCCAAACCAAGCAAGCGAAAAAGGTACCTATTTGCCTCTCTACCCCGATCTGAAAATTGCTTGCGGTCATTTCAAGCAAGGTACTCATGATACGCAAGAGCAATATTTAGTCGCCGCTGGTTACGGTAAGCTTGATCCAACAAGACATTTCATTGCCCCCGCTTCAGGTAACTCAATGAATGGAGGTAAAAACCCGATTCAAGATGGTGATTTACTACTACTTGAATGGGTCACACCAAAGAGCGCAGGTTCAATTTCTAATCTGGTCATGGCGATTGAAACTCAAGATGAAACGGGTGATAACCACTACTTGCTACGCGTAGTACGCAAAATAGGACCAAACCATTATCAGCTTGAGGCACAAAACGCTGACTACGCTCCCATGCTCGCAACCGACAGCATGCGTACTTTTGCTCGGCTCAAAGCTATCCTCCGTTAATATTGCGCGCTTCCTGACGCCCGATTGGGAAAATAAACATAAAACCAAAATAACCATCCGTTATTTTGTGACAGGCAGCAAATAAAGAGACGATAAATTTGCGCTTGAAATAGCGATTCAAATCACCTTTTCAGCGCATTTATTCCCATAAATCTTCTTCACACATCACATAAAACCGCGCGAATGTTACTAGCCACGGTTTATTTCCATTTGGAAGTGGAAATAGGGCTTATCCACCCTTGCTCCCTTTTACGCTATTTTCTTCTCCAAGCTAAACATTTGGAGAATCCCACGGTGCAAAACTCTCAACCCATTAGCATGGATGATGCACAGATTATAGAGCTTGGTTTATCGCTCACCGAACGAGCCATTGTCTTGCTTAATTCACACGCTATCTACCCCGATTCGCTACAGAAAAAAATGCTCGAAACACACATCAAAGCGATGGTTTGGCGCTCGTTTAGTGGCGAATCGTTGCCTGAGCTCGATATGGAGATGTTTGATGAAATCTCTCCTATTTGTTTCACCTTGGCCGAGCAAGTGTGTCGTTGGATGGAGAACCTCGCTTATGAAGAAGCGCATCTGCTTTCGGTCCATTTTGAAGTAGCTAAAGAAAACGAATTAAACCCAACAGCAGGAGAAACAACATGTCAGTAATCAAAGTCGTTATTGGTGATCGCATGGGCAAAGGTCAGAAAGTAGGATCTGGTGCTCAAGCGGCAGGCGCTGAGGTGACCGTTATTCCCGGCATGGCCGCAGACATGAAGTTAGGTGATGTCATGCATCAGCAGCAAGCCGATTTAGGGATCTCTTTTTGCGGCAGCGGCGGCGCAGGTGCTATCACAGCGCAAACAAAATATGGCTATCAATGCCGTTATGGAATGCGCTCTGTTGAGGAAGGGATAACCGCGATCAATGAAGGCTGTGTGGTTTTGGGTTTCGGCTTTATGGATAAAGAAGAGCTGGGCGAAAAACTGGTGAAGGCGTTTGTGGCTAAGCATGGCGTCAAAGCATGAAAGAGCAGTTAACCACTAAGGTAACCGTGAGTGGCAAGGGCGAAACAAAGCAGCAGGCTTTTGCCGCGGCTTTAAGCCAAGTACAACCCACGTTACTTAAGAATAACGCAAAAGTCCTCCTCCGGATTGAGCCGTTAGACGTCAACGTTTTGCAAGCAGAAGAGAAAGTAAAGCGAGAGAAATTCCTTTTCTTCTTTCTTGCAAGAGATCGACGCCAATACAGCGTCAAGCTAGAGGTTACGGTCAGCCTGACCCACATCGATGTGGAACAGGTCGATTTCAAACGTTAACAGGTCACTATAAGGATCCCTGACATGTTTCTTATCATTCTCTTTAAGTCCATCATTATTGGTGGCTTAGTCGGTATCGGCGTTGGAGTAGGCGCGGCAAGGATGTTCCATGCTCCAACTATCCAAGGTATGGGTGCATTTCGTACTCTGGGAGAGTTGAACTCGTGTGAAGGCGACCCTGCCTCTCACTTCTCTTTTGGGCTTGGATTCTTCTTTAATGCTTGGGCCTCAACGGTTGCGGCAGGGGCATTCACTCAAGATGTTGACCACCGCATCATCCCGAACTGGGGCGCGGCGGCGCTGATGATAAAAAACCGCGACCTTGCCACTACCTTGCATGATCCAAAACGAATGGGCATTGCTTGCGCCATTATCGGTGCGATTGTGGTTGCGTTTCTTAACTCAACGGCGGCGGCCGTTCCTGCGGCGCTGCAAGTCACGGCGGTAAAGGTATTAGTACCTGCGGCAAACTTACTGGTGAATACCGTCATGCCGGTTATTTTCTGGCTAGCGGCAATTGAAGCGGGTAAGAAATCGGGCTTTTGGGCCACTATCTTTGGTGGTTTAGCTCAGATGATTATGGGCAACGCCGTTCCTGGTTTGGTGCTGGGTATTTTGATTGGTAAAGGTGTTGAAGAGAGTGGTTGGAACAAAGTAACCCAGATCATGATGGCGGCGATTATTGCACTGTTTGCGTTAAGTGCTTTCTTCCGCGGGTTCGACATGAAATTTATCGAAGCTTTCCATATGCAAGTTCCTTTGTGGCTTGAAAACATCCATCTCATGATCAGTGGTAAATAAGGAGTTGACCATGGACGAAAAAATGAAACACAACTTTTGGTATGCAGACTGGTCTTTCCCGATTTTCGTGGGCTTGCTTTCAGCCGGGGTTTTTGCCGGAACGCACATGTACTACTTATACGGTGTCGGTGCTTTTAACGAAGTGGCGTTTGTTTCCATGCTGCGAGCAGGGATGGATACAGGCGCGTACGGTGCGGTGGCCGCTTTTGGTGCAAGCTTTCTGTTTGCACGCATCATTGAAGGTTCGCTCGTGGGCATTTTGGATATCGGTGGCGCAGTGCAAACCGGTGTGGGTTTAGGAATTCCAGCTTTACTACTGGGTGCTGGCATTGTTTATCCTCTTGAAAATTTCACCGCTTCGTTAATCACAGGCATGCTCGCTGGTTTGGCGATTGGTGGCTTAATTGTGCTGGCACGTAAATTCACCATTAACCAAAGCGATTCAACCTACGGGGCAGACGTAATGATGGGGGCAGGCAATAGCTCCGGCCGTTTTCTTGGACCATTGATCATTTTATCTGCGATGGCCGCTTCGATCCCAATTGGGATCGGCTCTCTAGGTGGCGCATTGATTTTCTATGTGTGGGGTAAACCGATTACGGGTGGTGCAATTCTCGGAGCAATGGCGTTAGGAGCTCTTTTCCCTATAGCACTGTAAAACAAGCTGGGGTTTAAATTCTACTGAGAATCGCTCTTCGCGCCGATGAGCGAAGAGCGTGAGATGCAAATTATGTATGACATCCTGATCAAAAATGCCCAACAAGCGGGTGGGTGTAGTATCGATATCGCCCTTCAGGGCAACAAAATAGCGGCGGTGGGCGATCTTGCTGGTTCATTGGCAAAACAGACCGTCGATTTAGATCATGACGTTTTTGTCAGTGCCGGTTGGATTGACGGCCACACTCACTGCTATCCGAACTCGCCGATTTATAACGACCACCCCGATAACGTTGGGGTGTTCGGTGGCGTGACGACTGTCATTGATGCAGGCAGCACAGGCGCAAACGATGTGGATGATTTTGCGCAGCTTGCAGCGCAATGCACAACCCATATGCGCGCACTACTTAACATCTCGAAAATTGGCTTGTTGCGCCAAAATGAACTGGCCGATGCTAACGACATTGATCTGGATAGCGCAAAGCAAGCACTGCTTCGTCATCCCGAATTTATTGTCGGCTTAAAAGCACGCATGAGCGGTAGTGTTGTCGGCCACAATGGCTTAATGCCGCTTCAGGCTGCCAAAGCATTACAGCAGCAATGCGGCTGCGTTCCATTGATGGTGCACGTCGGTAATGCGCCGCCAGATTTGGATGAGATTGTCGCTCTGCTGGGCAAAGGCGATATTCTCACTCACTGCTTTAATGGCAAGCCTAACCGCATTCTTGATTGTCATGGGGAGATAAAAAGCAGCGTTCAGCAGGCCAGAGCTCGAGGTATGAAACTTGATATCGGCCACGGCAGTGCCAGTTTCAGTTTTGAAGTGGCTGAGCAGGCAATCGCACAAGGGATTTTGCCCGATACAATCAGTTCTGACATTTACTGTAAAAACCGGCTCAATGGCCCGGTTTACGGTCTTGCCCACCTGATGTCGATGTTTTTTACACTCGGATTATCCCATGAGCAGATCATTGAGCGCGTGACGAGTCAAGCAGCGCAAGCACTTCGCCTAGCGAAAAAGGGGCACTTAATTGCAGGCTATGATGCCGATTTAACGCTCTACACCATCAATAAAGCATCGGTTAACTACACCGATACTCATCACCAGCATCGAACTGGACAACAAAAATTTACACCTCTTGCTGCCATTATTGACGGCAAGCTTGTATTGACTGAACAAGGACAACAGCATTATGTCTTCCATTCTTGAAAAATATCACTTGAAACAAGTGATCAACGCATCTGGCCGTATGACAGCTCTTGGTGTTTCTACTCCGCAACCCGAAGTGGAGCAGACTGTCTGTTTTGGGATGAACAACTACTTTGAAATGAGCGATTTGGTGAACAAAACTGGCCAATATATTGCTCGTTTGCTGCAAGTTGAAAATGCGGTCGTCGTCTCATGCGCTTCAGCGGGAATTGCACAGAGTGTCGCGGCAGTCATTGTACGTGGTAACCCTTATCTGCTTGAGCATCTGCATGCAAAAACGCACTCGATCGCAACGGATATTGTGATCCCCAAAGGGCATAACGTCAATTATGGCGGCCCGGTTGGCAGCATGGTAAATCTTGGCGGCGGTAACCTGATTGAGGCCGGTTGGGCTAATGAATGCAGCGCAGAACAATTAGCCGCGGCAATCACCCCCAATACCGCCGCCATTCTCTACATTAAATCGCACCATTGCGTGCAAAAAAGCATGTTAACCGTGCCACAAGCGGCCAAAGTGGCTCAAGACCACCAGCTTCCGCTGATTGTTGATGCAGCAGCAGAAGAGGATCTACAACTCTATTATCAGCAAGGGGCTGATCTAGTGATCTACAGTGGTGCGAAAGCGATTGAAGGCCCAACCAGCGGTTTAGTGATTGGGAAACATCAATATGTGGAATGGGTTAAGCAGCAATCTGCAGGTATTGGCCGTGCCATGAAAGTCGGTAAAGAAGGCATTTTAGGCCTAACGCATGCCATTGAGTTGTACTTAAGCCGCCAACAAGAAACCGGCCAACAAATGGTGGATAAAATGACGCCATTTATCGAGGGGTTAAACCGTATTAAAGGGATAAGCGCGCGCGTGGTTTGGGACAGTGCAGGCCGAGATATCGCACGTGCAGAAGTGAGTTTTGATGCCAAACAATTTGGTATCAGCGCTAATGAAGCCGTCACACGCCTCCAAAATGGTAACCCAGCGATTTACTGCCGCGCTTACAAATCCAATGAAGGTTCGGTGGAATTTGATGTCCGCAGTGTTTCATCTCATCAACTTGAACTTATTCTTAGCGCCATGAACCAACTGAATCAGGAGTCATTAGAATGTCTTTAAGCCCTAATTTTTACGCTGACCGTGTATGTCTCAATGTGCTGGCGGGTTCGCATCATAATGCGATTGAAGTCTACCAAGCCGCACAAGGCCATGTGTTGGTCGGTATGCTCTCGAAAGATTACCCAGATACCGCAAGCGCTGCAGCTGATATGAAGGCGTGCGCTGAAAAAATCGAGAATGCTTTATCGATTGGCCTTGGCGCAGGGGATCCAAAACAATCGGATATGGTGACGGCTTTAGCCGGAATACTGCAGCCTCAGCATGTCAATCAGGTCTTTACTGGTGTCGGGACTACGCGTCAAGCTCTAGGTCAAAATAACACCATCGTGAATGGTTTGATTTCACCATCAGGCACTGTTGGCTTGGTTAAAATCTCAACTGGCCCGAAAAATTCAGGTATGGAAGAAGCGGTTGTTCCCGTTGATACGGCGATTGCCATGTTGCAAGATATGGGCTGCAGCTCGGTCAAATTCTTCCCAATGCAGGGGCTAAAATGCAAAGCTGAGTACCAAGAAGTTGCCAACGCCTGTGCTCGTCACCACTTTTGGTTAGAGCCAACGGGTGGTATTGATCTAAACAACTTTGAAGAGATTTTACGCATCGCTCTCGATGCGGGTGTCGAAAAAGTCATTCCACACATTTATAGCTCAATCATCGATGAGAAAACCGGACAGACTCGCCCCGAGGATGTGAAAACCCTGCTGGCCATGACTCAAAAACAACTGGCACATTCATAACACCGACGCCGGAGCATGTGCTCCGGCATAACAAAGCGTTGGCTATCTATTGCCTTTAGTGCATTTTACCTTTTAGATAGCGCTGTTCATGCTGGAATGGGAATCGATGATGTACAAGCTACCGCACCCTCGCCTAATTCATTTGTTGGATGCTGTATCCGCCTCGCCTTTGACTCAGGACGAACTTGCGCAACGGCTTAATGTTTCGACACGCACCATACGCACCGATGTCGCGCTGCTCAATAATGTGATGGTCAATCATGGCGCGCATCTTCTCCACCAGCGCGGTTCCGGTTACCAACTCAATATTTACAACCCATCAACTTTCGAGCATTTTTTGTCGAGGGTGCAAAATGCAGAAACGATTCCAAGGACCAGTAAAGAGCGCATCATCCAGATTCAAGTACTGCTATTAACTGCAGAACAAGGCGTAAAAATTGACGAATTGGCCGAGACATGGAATCTAAGCCGCACTGTTATTCAAAATGATATGGTTGATGTACGCAGCCAACTGGCCACGTTTGGTTTATCGATTGAAAGTAAACCTTGTTTGGGCATGCTGATCCAAGGCCCAGAAATGGCGATTCGCTCCCGTTTAACCCAACTTATCTACATCGAACAAAAAGAGACAAAACAAGCTCTGGGCTTTATTAGTACGATTTTCCCTGAAAAATCTCAGCAAATTTTTGCAGCGCGCTTTCGTGAAGTGTTGACCAACCATACACTCTATATCAATGATATTGGGCTGCGTTGGTTAACCCTTTATGCTGCCGTCACACTGCACAGGCTCGCGTGTGGCAAAGAGCTTACCGAATTTTCTAAAAACGATGTTCATGAAACGACGCTACCAATTGCCAAAGCGTTATTTTCTGCGCTACCGATGCTGTTACCCGCCAATAACCATGAAATTGCCGCCTTGGCGATTCACATTCAAGCGAGAATTGCGACGAATCAAGCACTCCTTAGCCAGGGTGTACAGCATGAAGCCGATGATCTAGTCACTCACATCTTTGATTATATCTATCAAAATTACCCTTACGATGTGCGTGACGATGCGCTATTACGCCGCGATCTTCACAACCACGTCTGCCATATGATCATTCGTGTCAAACATCATGTCGCCACAATTAACCCATTGGCCGAGCATATCAAACAGCACTACCCACTCGCTTACAGTATTACCTTATCGGCCATCGCAGACTGGATCAGAGAGACGGGTTACTGCATGACACCGCACGAAATAGGCTATCTTGTGATTCACATTGGTGTGGGGCTTGAACGTAATTACCATTTAGGTCATCGTACACCCAAAGCGCTCCTGTATTGCGACGCCGGTAATGCCGCGACACTTGGGCTAGAAGCGATCATCCGCCGCCAGTATCCGCAATTGGATATGAAAACGGTTTATTCACCTGAACAGTTGATCACCGCTGATGCCACGCAAGCCGACCTCATTATTACCACCATGCCCTTAGCCAATAGAGAGATTCAGAGCTTTGTGGTTGACCCCTTCCCTACCCAACATCAATTGGAAGAACTGGGCAAACAAGTGTTGGTTGATCGCACGCACTCTTATCTTTTGGATAAGTATTTTTCCAAGGCTCAATTTCTCTACCTTGATGACGTCATTGAGCAATCACACCTCTTTGAGCAGGTTTGCTCGCATCTTGAATCAACGGAGTTGGTAGAGGAAGGATACCGAGCTTCACTGCAAGAGCGAGAGAGTTTGGTTTCAACCATGATGGGTGAATACATTGCTCTACCTCACTCGATTGAGCTCTTTGCTAAACGTTCGATGGTTTACACCGTCGCTGCACCGCGTGGAATTGAATGGGGTAATGGTGAAAAAGCCTATCTGATCTTTTTCCTCGCCTTAAGTAAATGTGACTATGAAGAGGCGATGGGGCTGTATGATCTTTTCCAAGTGCTGATTAATAAAAAATTAGGCAAAAGTCTGTCGCAATGCGAAACCTTCAAGCACTTCAAAACACTGGCGCACTTGGAATTACAATAAAATATATCGCTGTGTGATGCTTCCTAGATGCCCTCTATTTTTTAGATACCATCTGTTTTTAGAAACATTCGTTTTTTGGGGACTAGTCTCTTTTATAAACAAGCCGTTTAGAGAGAAACCTATGCACAACAAGGCCCTCGCTAAGAGGGCCTTAATATCAAGATTACTGAGTGGAGAGGGCTTACAACACGTCGAAGCGATCGGCGTTCATGACTTTGGTCCAAGCAGCGACAAAGTCTTTGACGAACTTCTCTTTGTTATCGTCCTGCGCGTAAATTTCAGCGTATGAGCGCAAAATGGAGTTTGAGCCAAACACCAAATCAACACGAGTCGCTGTCCATTTTGTTTTACCGCTCTTACGCTCAACCATATCGTAAGAATTACGGCCCGTTGGCTTCCAAGTGTAATTCATGTCGGTGAGGTTAACGAAGAAATCGTTAGTCAACGCCCCAACACGGTCTGTCAATACACCATGTTGACTGCCGCCGTAGTTTGTACCGAGCACTCGCAATCCACCAATCAATACGGTCATTTCTGGAGCAGTCAGGCGCAATAGTTGCGCTTTATCTAACAGCATCTCTTCTGGGTTAACCACGTAATGTTGCTTCTGCCAGTTACGGAAACCATCCGCCAGTGGCTCAAGCACATCAAACGATTCCACATCCGTTTGTTCAAGCGTTGCATCACCACGTCCGGCAGTAAAAGGCACAGTAATATTAACGCCTGCCGCTTTGGCCGCTTGTTCAACACCGACGTTACCCGCCAAAACAATGGTATCGGCGATGCTAATACCCGCATCAGCAGCAATTTTCTCCAGAACAGCCAACACTTTGCTGAGTCTTTCTGGCTCATTACCTTGCCAATCTTTTTGAGGAGCCAAGCGAATGCGCGCACCGTTAGCGCCACCACGTTTATCGGAACCACGGAAAGTACGAGCACTATCCCATGCGGTGCTGACCATCTCACTGATGCTTAAGCCGCTGGCCGCTATTTTTGCTTTTACTGCATCCACATCATAATCTTTACGACCTGCGGGGATGGGATCTTGCCAAATGAGATCTTCTGCCGGAACATCAGGGCCAAAGTAACGCGCTTTAGGCCCCATATCACGGTGAGTAAGCTTAAACCAAGCTCGCGCAAACACTTCAGAGAAATACGCTGGGTCTTTGTAGAAACGCTCTGAGATCTTGCGATATTCAGGATCCATCTTCAGCGCCATATCGGCATCGGTCATCATAGGGTTATAACGAATGCTTGGGTCTTCCACATCAACCGGTTTATCTTCCTCTTTGATGTTGATTGGCTCCCACTGCCACGCGCCAGCAGGGCTCTTCGTCAGTTGCCATTCGTAGGTAAACAACAGGTGGAAGAAGCCGTTATCCCACTGGGTTGGGTGCGTAGTCCATGCACCTTCAATACCACTGGTGACGGTATTACGGCCAATGCCGCGGCTGGTGTGGTTATTCCAACCCAAGCCTTGTTCGTGCAAGTCCGCCCCTTCAGGATCTGGCCCTAAGTTCGCAGCGCTACCATTACCATGCGCTTTACCCACCGTATGCCCACCCGCTGTCAGCGCCACGGTTTCTTCATCATTCATTGCCATGCGCTCAAAAGTGACGCGCATGTCATGTGCGGTTTTAAGCGGGTCTGGATTACCGTCAACGCCTTCAGGGTTTACATAAATCAGGCCCATCATCACGGCAGCAAGCGGGTTTTCTAGATCACGCACACCGGAATAGCGGCTATTTTCTCCGCCACTTGGCGCTAGCCACTCTTTTTCTGAGCCCCAATAAGTGTCTTTTTCTGGGTGCCAAATATCTTCACGACCAAAAGCGAAACCAAAGGTTTTAAGCCCCATGGATTCATAAGCCATATTACCCGCCAAGATCATCAGATCTGCCCAACTGATTTTGTTGCCGTATTTTTGTTTGATTGGCCACAATAAGCGACGAGCTTTATCTAAATTGGCGTTATCAGGCCACGAGTTAAGCGGAGCAAAACGCTGGTTGCCAGAGCCCGCACCACCGCGACCATCTGCAATTCGGTAAGTACCCGCGGAGTGCCATGCCATGCGGATCATCAAACCGCCGTAATGCCCCCAGTCGGCAGGCCACCACTCTTGGCTATCGGTCATTAGTGCTTTGAGATCTTTTTTCAAGGCATCAACATCCAATGTTTTTAGCGCATCGCGGTAATTAAAATCCGCCCCCATTGGGTTGGTTTTCACGTCGTGCTGGTGAAGAATGTCAAGATTCAGTGCTTTTGGCCACCAATCCATGTTCGATAGTTCAGCAGAGGTTACTCCGCCGTGCATGACAGGGCATTTACCGCCCGAATTCATACCTTTATTCTCCATTGCGTTCTCCTTGCTTCGCATTACTGCGGCTATTTAAGTGTGCTTGATTTATTCTAAAAACACTCAGCACGGTCGATATTGGCTGAACATTCACTGTATTAAATTCAAATGCAACAAAACTTAGAACAACATCATGTATATACAATAACAACGAGAGGTGATGAGCCTGCGGTCACGACTTGTTCGAAAAACCTTTTTCTTCAAAACCTTGCCACGATTATTGTTTCTGCTGCGTTCTGTACAGACTAGACAAGATGAGCATTAAACACTAATTCACTGTGGCTATTAATTTGATAGGCATCCTCTAACGCAATACGGCTAAGTTCACCCCTAAAGTCTCTCCTAACCACAGAACTTGTCCCTCAGAATGGTCATACCTATCGTCTCCAGAAACCGGATGGATTAACACGCTAAGACCTTCCCGATGTTCATCTAGCCACTCAATAAATCCGTGACTATTGTCAGCAAGGTGTACTTCAAACATCGGCTTTAAGTGCGGGCCAACAAGCCTTGGTACTAAGCCAAACATGGCTTGTACATCATGTCGTTGTTGGGCAATTTTTTGTTGTACGCGTTGTGCTTTCGCTTGATCTGCGAGATCAAAATAAACATGGGCATGAAACATAAAATAACTCCTCTTAATTTTTAAGCAGTGTACTACGCCAAAAGAGCATAGAAACCACAACAAATTTGCTGATGATTTTCAGCTAATTTGAAGGTACTAACCACAACGTATTCTATTTTAAGAGCCAAGAAATGGGCATTATCACACGATGACGTTGATTCAAACGAAGAACCAGCGTATTAAATAACCTCAAACTTTCGATGGTGGATACCCGCTTTGCAACCTATCAATCAACTGCTCCTCTCAATGCAGCCGTTATTGGAACAGTACGGCTACCTAGCACTGATCATCAGCATCTTTTTCGAAGGGATTGGCATTCCGATGCCCGGCCAATCGCTCATGATTGCCGCGTCCATTTTGTCATCCAATGGCGTAATGAATTTCTCTCTTGTTATGATTGTATCGTGGCTAAGCTGCTTTATTGGTAATAGTTGCGGCTATCTACTCGGCTATTATTTTGAGGGTTGGTTGGATAAAAAAGGCTATATTTCAGGGGCTAAATTTCAAAAACTGCAAAGCGCTATTCAAAAATACGGCCCGATTTGCTTAATCATCAGTCGCTTTGTTGAGGGGATGAAACAATTCATGCCATTAGCCTGCGGAGTGGCGAAAATGCCCATCAGAGTATTTTTACTGGGTAACGTGCTTGCCACCACAGTTTGGGTCGCGGTCTTTGGTTTACTCACCCATTTTGCATTTGAACATCTTCACCAAATCAGCCACTTTTATTCTGCTTACCGCTATTGGATCTGGGCAATGGCCGCTATCACTTTTATCGTTATGATTTATGCAGTATTGAAACATAGACACACTCAGCGCTGATAGCGACCTGTCTCTGACTTCATTTCCCCCCTTTTGTCATCACCACATAAAAATAAGTGCAGGGGCTAATGATTGTGTTTCCACTCAATTTGATGTTTGATGTTGCTATTATGTGAACATTTACACCAACTCTGAATGTGCTCAAAGAACACACTAGGATGATTTAAGGAGACAACATGGACGTGATCGTCTTAGGCAGCGGCGTCATCGGGCTAACCAGCGCATGGTATTTATCACAAGCGGGCCACCGAGTAACGGTGGTGGATCGCCAATCACAAGGTGCAAAAGAGACCAGTTTTGCTAACGCAGGGCAAATATCTTATGGCTACTCTTCCCCTTGGGCTGCACCCGGCATCCCACAAAAAGCATTAAAGTGGCTGTTTGAAGAGCATGCACCGTTGAAAATAAAACCATCTATCGACCCACAGCTGTTGGCGTGGATGGGTAAAATGTTATTGAACTGCCAACAGGATCGTTACAACATCAATAAAGCCAGAATGCTGGCGATTGCCAATTACAGCCGCGTTTGTTTGGCTGACCTGAATCAGCAACATAACCTGCAATATCAAGGCCGTCGGCTTGGAACGTTGCAAGTATTTCGCAGCGAAAAACAGCTACAAGCGATACAAAAGGACATCAAACTACTCGAGCAAAGTGGGATTCGTTATCAGCTTCTTGATGTCGATGGGTGCATTAAGCAAGAGCCGGGTCTTGCTCTTGTACGCGATAAATTGCGAGGTGGTTTGTACCTCCCCGACGATGAAACCGGGGACTGCTATCTGTTTTGCCAACAATTAACAGAGCTCGCGAAAAGCCGTGGGGTGCAATTTCTGTTTGATACACAAATAAAAACATTAACCACTGAAGGCAAAAAGATCATCGCTGTCCAAACCGATAAAGGTGAACTGAAAGCAGACAAATATGTCGTCGCACTCGGCAGTTACTCTACCGCTTTACTGGCGACATTGGGTATCTCCATTCCTGTTTATCCAGTGAAAGGGTACTCACTAACGCTGCCGATTGTCGACGCCGAATTGTCCCCGCGTTCAACGGTAATGGACGAAACATATAAAGTGGCCATCACTCGTTTTGAGGATCGAATTCGTGTCGCGGGCACGGCAGAGTTAGCCGGGTTTGATCCTGCCTTGCCTGATGCGCGCAAAGCAACCATTGCAAAAGTCGTGACCGATCTCTTTCCTCAAGGCGGTGATTTAGCACAAGCTAAATTCTGGACAGGCTTTAGACCAATGACGCCTGACGGGACCCCGATTATAGGCTCCACTCCATTTGAAAACCTCTACACCAATACCGGACATGGAACCTTAGGGTGGACGATGGCTTGCGGATCTGGACAGCTTCTTGCCGACATTGTCAGTGAGCAAACTTGTGCTTTACCAATTCATGAGTTGAATCTCTCTCGCTACCTCATCAACTAGCCACAATAGAAAATGCTTATTATTAGCTAAACCTTAGTGGAAAGTTATTATGCATAATGATTCACCCGAGAGAATTTAATTTCCAACCTTTCGGGTGACCAACCCATATGCGCTGAAATTTTAGCCAATTCTAATTAACCCACCTATTATTTAACATTTCGTTAGCATTTTGTGTTCCTCATCACGCTAACGATTATTCACAGACAAATAAATTAACATCTAAGTTACAAAAAGATTAATATGTTGCCCACAAAGCAAACACAACACTCACCAAAACTACTAAAACAGGGAAATGCATATGCAGTCATTTGTTGATTTTCTGAATGGAATAATCTGGAGCCCGGCGCTAATTTATTTATGCCTTGGTGCGGGTTTATTCTACTCAATTGTGACCCGATTCGTTCAGGTCCGTCACTTTTTTGAAATGTGGCGACTTCTTCTTTCCGGAAAAAGCTCAACCAAAGGGATATCCTCTTTCCAAGCTTTGGCCGTTTCACTTTCGGGACGCGTCGGTACGGGTAATATTGCAGGCGTAGCCGCAGCAATTGGTTTTGGTGGCCCTGGTGCTATTTTCTGGATGTGGGTAGTGGCCTTTTTTGGTGCCGCGACTGCTTATGCTGAGTCAACTCTGGCACAAATTTATAAAGAAGAAGATGAAGGTGAATTCCGTGGTGGTCCCGCTTATTACATCGAAAAAGCGATGGGACAAAAATGGTATGCATGGATCTTCGCCATTTCCACCATCTTTGCTTGTGGTGTTCTTTTACCTGGCGTGCAATCCAACAGCATTGGTAATGCCGTAGAAGCGGCTTTTGGGGCTGGCCCAATCATTGAAACCACTATCGGTAGCTTCACTTTTGCTAAGATTTTTACTGGTACCGTAGTGTCAATTATTTTAGCTTTCATCATCTTTGGTGGTGTTAAGCGTATCGCTAACTTCACACAGGTCGTGGTGCCATTTATGGCTTTGGCCTATGTGATTACTGCGTTTGTTATCATCCTGCTTAACATCAGTGAAGTACCACGTATTTTTGCCATGATCATTGGTGATGCGTTCACACCAATGGCAGGTATTGGTGCTGCGATTGGTTGGGGGGTAAAACGAGGTGTTTACTCAAACGAAGCAGGCCAAGGTACTGGACCGCACGCTGCGGCTGCCGCGAGTGTTGATCACCCAGCGCAGCAAGGTTTAGTGCAAGCATTTTCTATCTATATTGATACTCTGCTGGTCTGTTCCGCAACCGCGTTCATGATTCTGATCACTGGTGCTTATAACGTACACGGCGGCGCAGAAGGTGCATTTTTAGTACAGAACATCGCGGCGGATATTAGTGCCAATGGCCCAGTATTTACCCAAATGGCGATTGAGAGCGCACTACCGGGCGTGGGTAAACCTTTTGTTGCGTTTGCTCTGTTCTTCTTCGCCTTTACCACGATCTTGGCATACTACTATATTGCTGAAACGAACATTGCTTACATTCGCCGCACCTTTAAAGTCGATGGCCTGATGTTCCTTCTTAAAGTAGTGATCATCGCAACGGTATTCTACGGCACAGTGAGAACCGCGAACCTTGCTTGGGCAATGGGTGATGTGGGCGTGGGTTTGATGGCGTGGCTAAACATAGTCGGGATTTTGATCATCTTCTTTATGGCTAAACCAGCTATTGCAGCACTCAAAGATTATGAAGAGCAACAAAAACAAGGTGTCGATGAGTATCTTTTCAACCCAGTAAAACTCGGCATTAAGAATGCGACATATTGGGAAGGAAAATATAAACGCAAAACGGGACAAGAACCAACCGTAGAAGAGAGCTCCGTGGGTGTTGAACAACCATCATCCTAACGGATTAGCTAAACTCATCAGCAAAAAGCATTCAAGGTAAACGCAAAAAGGGTTAGCAAACGCTAACCCTTTTTCTTTTTCATCAACCCGTATTAGGCTGCGATTTCTTGTGTCGTCAACTTTTCGACAACAGCGTTTTGCGCTTTCTTTTCACCAATCGGCAAAATAACACGGCCGTATTCGTTATTCAGAACTTGAGCCATTGCAAAATAAATCGCACTTGCGCCACAGAAGATACCTTCAAAGCCGGCAATCGTGCCGATAAGCTCGCTACCAGTGAAATCACGCGCCGCTAGCAAAGCAAATAGAATGGTCAGTGAGCCGAATACCACTTGTTTAGCTCGTGGGTAGCACAATGAACCGATAAACATGAAACCAGTGAAAATACCCCACAACGCTAAGTACCAACCCATAAAATGAGCAGGGCTTGCTGGTAGTCCCATGTATGGCATGACAATCAGTCCAACCAATGTGAGCCAAAATAGACCGTAAGAGGTAAACGCTGTGGTGCCAAAAGTGTCACCACGTTTGAAACACATGATACCCACGATGACTTGACTTAAACCACCGTAGAAAATACCCATCGCCAAAATCATAGAGTCGATAGGGAAAAAGCCTGCGTTATGGATATTAAGCAGGATAGTCGTCATGCCAAAACCCATTAGGCCTAGCGGCGCTGGATTGGCCAATTTAGTAGACATTCGCGAGTACCTTAAAAAATGTTGATAAAAATTACGCGCGGATTTTAGTGGAGTAGCACACAAAATGGAAAGAACGTTAACGAAAACTAAGATTGTAAATTTAACCACTTGATTATTCAAAAAGAGAGCAGAACAACCGAATTCGATCGTGCTGCTCTCCTTTTGCTAAATGTTACTCTCTATTGACAGTTTATTTCATCCCAAAACCAGTTACTTTGCGTGGGTGATTCCCATACTCCGGGGTTATTTTTAGCCATAAAACACTTTCCATTATGCGTAATTTTATCGCCATTTTTTGCAACAGTAACCCCTGCAACCCAGCTTGAAAAATCACTGCTTGGTGGCGTAGGCTCTGGCGTGACGGGCGGTTCTGGCTCGGTGACCACTGGTGGTGGCTCAACAGGGTCAGGTGTTATGGGCGCTGTTGGTTCACCCGTAATAAGCTTCCAAGGATCACCTTGAGTGGGTTCATTACCTTGTGACCACCACTTAGCTTCATAAGTAGCGCCTTTATAGCTCACTTTATCGCCCGTGTTATATACCTTTGTTGCTTCCCAGCCGACGATGCCATCCACTGGTGGCTCTGGTGGCGTACCGGGATCAATCGCATCCACAACACGCACTTGGGGCCAGCTAGAATGTGAACCATAAAAGTTAGTCACACATTTTTCGTAATCACCAGCAACAAGGGCTGAATACGCGGTTTGGAAACCAACCAGTTCACATTCAAACGAGTAGCCACCTGGGCGATCAGAGTAATATTTCCAGTTGCCATCCCAATTGGTGTACAGCACGTCAGTCGCACCGTTCAAATTTAAGCTACCGTAAGGCGTTTGCTGCCAACAGGTATTCTTTTCATCAGACTCAATCGGTATTTGATAATGATCGGCTAGCCCTTCCCAGTAGCGAATACGATTAACCGGTTGACCTTTATCTTTGTTCTGTTCACCGCACTCAATGCCACCATTGATAACGTTAATTGTGGTGCCAAAACCATAACCAATACCAGCATCGCTTTCACGCTGCGAAGGTGTCCATGTACGGTCAATTACGTGCAACATTGCCGGTTTCGGTGCTTGAGGTGTTAAAAAAAACCAAATCGCTGAAGCTAAGTTCAACCAAGAATCAGCGACTAATCCGGGGTTATTGAGCAGTACTTTGGCATCACCATCAAACATCACTTCAGAAAAAGCGCCATAGTTGAAATGATAAGAGAGCTGCTTCGCGCCTCGACCAAAATACCCTTGCCCGGCGGCGCACGGCCAACGAGCATTTTGCCAATCATTTTGGCCACAACCGGTTGTATAGCCACTTTGCCCTTCAGACCACCCCATTTCACGTACATGAACCAGTGCTTGCTGCCACTCTTCAAGCCCATTAGGGTTATCAGATACGTTGTCTTTCGCAATGTGGCCACCCGTTTCTTGTGAGAAATGAGCAAAAGCCGTCACGATGGATTTTTTACAAATTGCGTCTGAATCTCGGCCATCCGTATATTCGCCACAAAACGCGGGGAATTTGCCTATTGCCCGTAAGAAGCGCGTATAGGTGTATTCGGGAGCCGCCATTTGAGTTAAGAAATCCCACTCGTACTGTGGAAATACCCGTTCAACACGCTTGACGTTTTCAGGGTTAGAACTTAACCCCAGTACTATTGCTTCAACAATCGCATTCGAACGCGTTTCTAGTGCTTCCGACCAAATAGCATACATAGGATCCGCTGTTTTGGCTTTTTCTGCCGCTTGTAGCTCTACTTTAGAGACAATATAACCCGCGGAATTTTCAGGGTCAGGTAAGATATTTAACGCGTAACTGTTTGCGGCTAAGACACTGCTAATCAGCACGGCTAAATGCTTTGTTTTCAACATATCAATCCCTTATTTTTTGCTTAGTGGGTACGGTGAAAATAGTATGGATAGCCGAGCCATTGTTGACAGTGAAACTTATTAATTAAATGTCAAAATGCGAGTGGTTTCATCATGATGTAAACCAATTATCGTACGGCGACATCGCCCTTTGAAGGCAAGTCGATAAATATGAAAAAGCCTCAAAAAAGCTTGAGGCTTTTAGAGTTCAATCTATTTTTCATCAGGTTAAGTGAACAACCAATGCCTCAAATTTCTCAAGCATCATCGCACCGGCAATGGCTTAGCGCACATGAGTGTGGCCAGTAAAAAAGTGATGAACTGGGCCGCGACCTTGGCCAACATCCAGTTCATCGGCATAGCCAATGGCTTGCGATATGTACTGCTTAGCCAAATACACGGATTTGTGCAGGTTATTTCCTTGAGCAAGATAAGAAGCGATCGCAGAAGAGAGCGTGCAACCCGTCCCATGGGTATTTGGGGTTGGAAAACGCTTCGCACTGAGTAATTCTGACGAATATTTCATGATCAAAAGATCATTGCTGTTTTCAGCGTGTTCTAAATGCCCACCTTTTAGCAACACCGCCTTTGCACCCAACGCTCGTAAGTCAGCCACCATGTCGTTCATTTCTGCTTCAGACTGAGGAACCGGCTTGCCAGTAAGCACTGCTCCTTCAAATAAATTGGGGGTAATGATGTCAGCCAAAGGGATCAACGTTTCTTTTAATGTGCTGATTGCCGATTGCTCAAGTAATAAATCACCACTGGTCGCCACCATCACGGGGTCTATCACAAGGCTCTTGGGTTGGTATTGCTGCATTTTTTTGGCAACGATCTTGATGATACCGGCATCGGCTAGCATGCCAATTTTAACGGCCACGATCTTCAAGTCGCTAAAGACAGCATCTAACTGGCTTTCAATATGATCAAGTGGAATGGGGAAAATGGCAGAAACGCCTTGAGTATTTTGTGAGGTAATGGCGGTAATAACGGAACACGCGAAACTGCCGGTTGCCGATATCGCTTTGATGTCGGCTTGAATGCCTGCCCCTCCACCGCTGTCAGACCCTGCGATAGTGAGTACAACAGGTATGTTTAATAGCGTCGTTTCTTGTGTGTGTTTCTGTATTGGTTGTGCCATGGTCGCTCCTATGACAAGACATACAGGAACTGACTTTGACCGTGGTTTGGAAAGTTCGGTAATCGAATTTACAAAGGTTAGCCGTTGTTATTCGGCTCGTGACAAAGTGCTCATAGTTCCCTACGTCAGTATTAACTGAATCAGGTTCGACGGGTCTCGAATTTCGATCTCAGCCTATGCAGAATCTGCATCGGCTCCCCGACTATTTCGCAGCAATCATAACAGGGCACTCACCGAAGGAGTACGCTTTTTTAGAGGAATTATTCCCACTCAATGGTGGCTGGTGGCTTACCTGAAATATCGTAAACCACACGAGAAATACCATTCACTTCATTGATGATACGGTTAGAAACCTTACCCAAGAACTCATAAGGCAGGTGCGCCCAATGTGCTGTCATAAAGTCAATGGTTTCCACAGCGCGTAGCGATACAACCCAATCGTATTTACGTCCATCACCCATAACGCCTACTGAACGAACAGGTAAGAAAACCGTGAAAGCTTGTGACACTTTGTTATACAGATCAGCGGCATGCAGCTCTTCAATGAAAATAGCATCGGCGCGGCGCAGCAAATCACAGTACTCTTTCTTCACTTCGCCCAACACGCGTACGCCAAGGCCAGGACCAGGGAACGGATGGCGGTAAAGCATGTTGTAAGGCAGGCCAAGCTCTAGGCCAATCTTGCGTACTTCATCTTTGAAAAGCTCACGCAGTGGTTCAACCAATCCCATTTCCATATCATCAGGCAAACCGCCAACGTTATGGTGAGATTTAATCACGTGCGCTTTACCTGTTTTAGAGGCAGCCGATTCAATCACATCTGGGTAAATCGTGCCTTGCGCAAGCCATTTCGCATTTTTCAATTTCTTTGATTCTTCATCGAAGATATCAACAAACACATGGCCGATGATTTTGCGTTTCGCTTCCGGATCAGACTCACCTTGCAGTGCGTTGAGGAAACGATCTTCTGCATTAACATGAATGATGTTTAAACCAAACTTGTTGCCAAACATATCCATTACTTGCTGAGCTTCATTCAGACGCAATAGGCCGTTATCAACGAATACGCAGGTTAATTTATCGCCAATCGCTCGGTGAGCCAGCATCGCCACAACTGACGAATCTACACCACCCGATAGGCCAAGGATCACCTCATCGTCGCCGACTTGCTCTTTAATACGAGCAACTGCATCTTCGATGATAGACTCAGCCGTCCATAGACGCTCACAACCACAAACGTTGAGAACGAAATTCTCAAGCATTTTTAGACCGTTTTTGGTGTGCGTGACTTCTGGGTGAAACTGCACGCCATAATATTTTTTCTCTTCATTCGCCATTGCCGCATAAGGACAAGTTTCCGTTTGCGCTGTTTTAACAAAATCAGCCGGAATTTGCACCACTTTATCACCATGGCTCATCCAAACATCTTGCGTTAGCTCAAGGTCGCTAAACAGGGCCGATTCACCCATTAGCTGTACAGCTGCATAACCAAATTCACGTTCCTCAGAACTGGCCACTTTTCCGCCCAACTGTTCAGCCATGGTTTGCATGCCATAGCAAACACCAAACACAGGTACGCCAGAATCAAACACATATTGTGGCGCACGCGGAGAGTTGGCTTCAGTCACACTTTCAGGACCACCAGAAAGAATAATGCCATCTGGGTTGAATTCACGGATGTCTGCTTCTTCAACATCCCAGCTCCACAGCTCACAATAAACACCGATTTCGCGAACACGGCGGGCAACCAGTTGTGTGTACTGAGAGCCGAAATCTAAGATCAGAATACGTTGGTCATGGATATCTTTAGTCATTTAAGGTCAATCTCAATCATTAATGTAGTGGATGGGGAGCATCGCGCTCCCCATAAGCTTCAAGCTATTCGTGGTTCGTCATTAACCCAAGCGGTAGTTTGGCGCTTCTTTGGTAATTTGAACGTCGTGCACGTGTGACTCTTTCATACCTGCACCAGAGATACGAACAAACTCGGCTTTAGTGCGCAGATCTTCGATAGTGGCCGAGCCAGTTAAGCCCATGCTTGAGCGTAAACCACCCATTTGTTGATGAACGATCTCTTTTAGACGGCCTCGATAAGCGATACGACCTTCGATCCCTTCAGGTACAAGCTTGTCAGCTGCATTGTCAGATTGGAAATAACGATCAGAAGAGCCTTGAGACATTGCACCCAGCGAACCCATACCGCGGTAAGCTTTATATGAACGGCCTTGGAACAAAATAACTTCACCCGGAGCTTCTTCAGTACCCGCAAACATGGAGCCGACCATCACACAAGATGCACCAGCAGCAATCGCTTTACAAATATCGCCAGAAAAGCGAATACCGCCATCAGCAATCACAGGAATACCGTATTGATCAGCCACTTCAACTGCATCAGAAATCGCCGTAATTTGAGGAACACCAACACCCGTTACAATACGCGTTGTACAGATTGAACCCGGGCCAATACCGACTTTGACCGCGCTTACGCCCGCGTCAATTAGAGCTTTCGCACCGGCACCCGTTGCAACATTGCCGCCGATAATATCGAGATCAGGATAAGCGGCGCGCGTTTCACGAATACGGTTAAGTACACCTTCTGAATGGCCATGAGAAGAGTCAATCAGTAGAACATCCACTCCCGCTTCCACTAATGCTTTTACGCGCTCTTCATTGCCAGCACCGGCACCAACAGCCGCACCAACACGTAAACGCCCTTGTTCATCTTTACAAGCATTCGGTTTGCGTTCTGCTTTATGGAAATCTTTCGCGGTGATCATACCAGTCAGTTTGAATTCATCATTCACTACCAAGACTTTTTCAACACGCGCTTTGTGCATGCGCTCTTGTACATCCTGACGAGATGCACCCTCTTTAACTGTGGCTAAGCGATCTTTTGGTGTCATGACTGCTTCAACTTTTTTTGTTAAATCAGTAACAAAGCGAATATCGCGGCCGGTGATGATACCGACAAGCTCATTGTGATCGCTCACCACAGGGAAACCGGCAAAACCATGTTTCTCTGTCAAAGCAATCACATCTTGAATGGTTGCATCAGGGCGAACTGTTACTGGCGCAGTGACTACACCCGCTTCAAAAATTTTGACAAGACGGACTTGTTCAGCCTGCTCTTCAATGGGCATATTTTTGTGGATAAAACCAATACCACCCTCTTGGGCAAGAGCGATCGCAAGGCGAGCCTCTGTCACTGTATCCATAGAAGCTGAGATCATCGGAATGTTCAGTGTGATATTTTTGGTCAGCTGAGTATGGAGATCGGCTGTGTTTGGGAGAACGGTGGAGTGTGCTGGTACGAGAAGAACATCATCGAATGTCAGCGCTTCTTTGGCAATTCTTAGCATTTGCAATATCTCACAATTAAGAGGAGTGAATAAAAGGTAAATCCAAGTTGTCTCAATTTGCCCTAATACACAATGAACAGGATAAATCGATTTGGATTTGATATTGCGGTCGGATTATACGCCCGAGGCAATCGCTTGACCACTCATTTTTTAATTTTTAATTTGCATTCCAACCCTTGATATGTATTATATTGCCGCTAATTTCCATACCCTCGTCTAGGGGATTAGCCTTGCCTTCTTTGACCAACGAAAACATCTACACTGTCTCTCGTCTCAATGCTGAAGTACGCCTGTTACTTGAAAATGAAATGGGCATTGTGTGGCTCGTTGGTGAAATATCGAACTTCTCCGCTCCGGTTTCTGGCCATTGGTATCTCTCACTCAAAGATTCTCGCGCGCAGGTAAAATGTGCGATGTTCAAAGGCAATAATCGCTTTGTGAGCTTCAAACCTAAAAATGGCCAGCAGGTACTTGTTAAAGCGCGTCTTTCTCTTTATGAACCCAGAGGTGACTACCAAGTCATTATCGAGAGTATGCAACCCGAAGGGGATGGTCGTCTCCAGCAAGAGTTTGAAAAGCTGAAGATGCAGTTGGCCGCGGAAGGGCTGTTTGCACAATCCAATAAGTGCCCCTTGCCGGAAAATCCTCAATGCGTCGGAGTTATTACTTCAAAAACTGGCGCAGCCCTGTTTGATATTCTTGATGTGCTCAAGCGGCGCGATCCAAGCTTGCCCGTCATCATTTATCCTACACTGGTTCAAGGCGAACAAGCGGCCATTCAAATTGCTCAAGCAATTGGTAGAGCAAATGCGAGGCAAGAGTGTGACGTATTGATTGTGGGTCGCGGTGGCGGTTCTTTAGAGGACTTATGGTGTTTTAACCACGAGATCGTAGCGCGCACAATTGCCGCGAGTCAAATCCCAATTATCAGTGCCGTCGGGCATGAAATCGATGTGACGATTGCTGATTTTGTGGCTGACGTACGTGCCCCAACCCCCTCCGCTGCTGCAGAATTAGTCAGCCGAGACAACAGTAATAAGCGGCAAGCTTTCGCCTCATACCAGCACAAGCTACAAAGTGCGATGCGCTATTACACCAGTCAACAAGCGCATCATTTACGCGCTTTGGTTCACGCGCTAGAGAAACAGCACCCCACTTATCGCTTGCAGCGTCAAAGCCAACAACTTGATGACACAGAAATGCGCCTACAGCGGGCGATACAGCGCTATATTTCGACTCAGCGCGAGCACATTGGCCAGCAATACCATCAACTGCAGTTGCATTCTCCCGTACAAACCTTGGCGAAGCAGCAGCATCGACTAGCCAAAAGCGAGCAACGATTACTGGACGTAATGGAGAAAAAACTCCTGCGCACAGCACACCGTTTAACGCTAGCCGCAGAGAAGCTTGACGCAGTAAGCCCATTAGCGACACTAAAACGAGGCTATTCGATCACGCGAGATAGCTCAGGCAAAGTGATTCACCGCGCTCGTGATCTAAAAACCGGCGATCAATTGATCACGCGAGTGGCGGATGGCGAAGTTTTCTCTACCGTCAATTAATCACTTAATCCTGTGCTTGAAACTCAAATCGAATCTTAGATTTTGATTTGAGCTCATTGCATGAATTACAGAAAAAATTTGCCGCGCCACACGCCTGCAATTTCTCCAGCTCCGAATCACACTCAGGGCAAAAACCAATTTTGTTAAAGTGATGTTTGCACTGAGTACAATGGTAACGCCCATCCCATGCCAGTGGATTTTGGCAACAAGGGCAAAGATTTTCCTGCATATTGATCCCATCTCTCTTTGTGTCTTTCACATAACATCTTTCACATAGTGTGATTTTGGTAGATGTTTTATATCGTTCGTTTTAATAGATAGCTCGTTTGCGTAGATAGATCGTGCATGTGATAGCCGACACTTCATCAAACGGCACGTATGGTCTCGGATTATCGAGAGTTCAGCTTTGATCTCTATCACAATACCTTCAGGCTCACCAACCACCTCATACACATTAGGCTATGATCGATAAAAGATCTCAGCCTGATCATTTGCTTTATCTGCTCCGTTCAGCGATCTACTCTCAAAAGAACATTTATATAACCACGCACCGAAAGCATAAGTTACATATTCTGTATATGGATTTATAACGATACAAAGCTCTACGTAATAACTAAAAAATCAAAGGAATCAGGATATATGGAAATGATCTTTTGGCGAAATATTCTACTCATTTTGTTTGATAGTTATACAAAGCAGCAACGTTGCCATGCTCTGTTTTTCTCTCAATCATTTTGGTACTGCACTTCATTTCCAGACCGCCACGTTAAGTGAGGCTCTATCGCCAATGATAAATTTTAGGCAAAAAAATACCCAAGTCTAAGCTTGGGTATTTCAGTTATGAGGAAGGCTACTTGCTGCGTCCTTTCATCATCGTCATTAAGCGTTTACGTTTACGCTCTTGAGATAAGGTCAGCTTATTCACTTTTCCTTCAAATGGGTTATCACTGCTTTGGAACTGGATACGAATAGGCGTACCCATGATTTCTAAAGACTTACGGTAATAGTTCATCAAATAACGTTTGTAAGAATCTGGCAGCTCATTCACCAAGTTACCGTGTACAACGATAATCGGCGGGTTATAACCACCTGCGTGAGCGTATTTAAGTTTTACGCGGCGGCTACGAACCATAGGCGGTTGGTGATCATCGGTTGCCATTTTAAGAATGCGAGTCAATACCGATGTGCCGACACGTGTTGTCGCCGATTTGTATGCTTCTTGAACCGACTCAAATAGATGACCAACACCTGTACCATGCAGTGCAGAGATAAAGTGGATACGAGCAAAATCGACAAAACCTAAACGGCGATCGAGCTCTTTCTTGACACGTTCTTTGACGTCGTTATCGAGCCCATCCCACTTATTGACTGCAAGCACTATCGAACGTCCGGCGTTTAGTGCAAAACCTAGCAGGCTAAGATCTTGATCTGAGATATTCTCACGAGCGTCAATGACTAACAGAACAACGTTTGCATCTTCAACGGCTTTTAAGGTTTTGACGACCGAGAATTTTTCAACCGTTTCGTTAATGCGAGTACGACGACGCACGCCAGCAGTATCAATCAATACATACTCGCGCTCATCACGCATCATCGGGATGTAGATGGAGTCTCGCGTCGTTCCGGGCATGTCGTAAACCACAACACGCTCTTCACCGAGAATGCGGTTGGTGAGTGTCGATTTACCGACATTCGGACGGCCAATGATCGCCAGTTTTATCGGCTGATCTTGCAGACGTTTGTATTCAGCTTCGGCTTCTTCTTCGGTGTAATCTAACTTTTCTTCTTCGGCATCTTCAAAGTCGGTTAGATCTTCGATTTCGCCTTCAGCCTGCTCGATCATTTCTTCAGCAAGTGGATTCAAAGCTCGGTCGATAAGGATCCCAACACCACGGCCATGAGCGGCAGCAATTTGGTACATTTGATCGACGCCCAATTGCCAAAACTCAGCACTTGCAGCATCAGCGTCAATGCCATCCACTTTATTCACGACTAAAATAGCGCGCTTTTCAATCTTACGCAGATGTTGGGCGATCACTTCATCAGCCGCCGTTAAACCAGCGCGACCATCAACCATAAATAGCACAACATCAGCTTCATCAATCGCGGCCAATGACTGTTGAGCCATTTTCGTTTCTACACCCTCTTCACTACCATCAATACCGCCGGTATCGATAACAATGAAGTCGTGCTCACCCAATTTAGCTTGGCCATATTTACGGTCACGCGTTAAACCGGGGAAATCCGCCACCAACGCATCGCGAGTGCGAGTTAATCGGTTAAACAACGTAGATTTACCGACATTGGGACGCCCAACAAGAGCAACAACAGGAACCATACTAACCTCTACAATATTTTCTCTTATGTAGTTATAGGTAAACACTTGCTAGCAAGCATTAAATTTTTACCTATAACCACATCTACTTATTCAATAAAACGGCCCCTAACTGTTACCAGCCAGGAGCCGAATGTGAATTATATCACGATTTATTTTTTAATCGTCAGTTTCTTTACATTGCCATTACGGGTCATGCTGACATAACCATCATCTACAGCGAGAGGACTCACCGCAAAACCGCTCTTATCAACCAACTGTTGGGCAACGAATTCACCACTGCTGCGATCAATCCAATGTAGATACCCTTCACTGTCACCTAGCACAAGGTAGCCATTGATAATCGCTGGTGCAGTTAGCAAACGGTGTTCAAGCTGTTTGTTGCTCCAAAGTTCGGTACCGCTTCTTGTATCCACAGCCACCACATGATCTTTGTCGGTCACCACAAATAATCGGCCACCATCGCTAGCCATGTCTGTTGCTGAAGAGTAATTCCGCTTCCAAGCTGGTTTGCCCGAACGCAGATCAATGGCGATCAACTGGCCATTAAAACCAACCGCATACAGCATGCCGCCAATCACGATAGGTGAGGCATCAACATCGACTAGACGGTCAATTTCAGTGGCACCTTTAGGCATACCAATCGGTTGTTGCCAAATCAACTGTCCACGCTCAACGATAGCGGCAGCAAGACGGCCACCTGAGGTTCCCCAAAAAACACCGCCCGATACCGCAACAGGTTTGCTGTCACCTCTCAACGTTAAATTAGGAACTTCAGTACTGATGGTCCATTTTTGCTCACCCGTCGCTTGGTCTAAACTCACCAAAGTGCCACGACTGGTATTAACAATGATCATGTTCGCATCTGCAGCCGGAGCTGCTAGCACTTCACCGTCGACTTTAACTTGCCATACAAGCTCACCCGTAGCTTCATTAAGCGCAGTGACTAAACCGTTTTCACTACCAATGTAAATTTGGCTATAGGCCGCCGCTATACCGCCGGATAAACGCATGGTGCCATCTTGTTCAAGATCGGTTTTCCACAGCTCTTTACCCGTTTTAGGGTTTAAGGCTTTCACCAAACCATCACGGCTAGCAATAAATACTTTGTCGTAAGCGTATTCTGGAGATAACTTTGAGAAGTAATGCCCTACGCCATCACCGATCGATGTGCTCCACTGAGTTGTGGGCGTAAATTCACTCGTTACCATTGGCACAGGAGCCATAATAATGGTGTCTTCTTCACTAGCACACCCTGCAAGTGCTCCAAGCACAACGGCAGAAACGAGCACTTTGTTGAACAACTTTTTCATCAACTTGTGCCCTTATTTGGCAAGATCGTCCAGTTTCATCTGTAGCGTTTGGCTTGCATCGTCAGCTTGTTGTGCTTCCGTGTATGCCGCATAAGCCGCGTCCGTGTCGCCTTTACGCAGTGAGATATCACCACGCAGTTCCGCAATGCGTCCCGCCCACCCTTTCTCTGTGATGGTCGTAAGATCAGCTAAGGCGGCATCAAACTGGCCTTGTTCCGCTTTAATACGGGCCACGCGATAGGTCGCTAACGGTAGAATAGCATCATCTTTGGTGTTTGCTTTTGCCCATTCAAGCTGCGCTAAAGCTTCATCAATTTGACCCGCTTCTACTTGAACTTTTGCAAGTTGTAGTGCGGCTAAGACGGCATATTCTGTACCTTTATTACTATCAATAAAGCTCTCAACAACCATCTCTGCTTCTGCGCCTTTTGCAGCTAACTGAGTTACCGCTTTGCTATAACTTTCAGAAGCGGCTTCTTGCGCAGCAATAACGCTATCTTGGTAGTAACGCCAACCAAACAAGCCACCAAGGCCAATTACAGCACCAAAGATCACGGCTTTACCGTTCTCTTTCCACCAATCTTTTATCGCTTCAACTTGTTGTTCTTCAGTATCGTAGAGTTCCACTTCCTGTCCTCTTTAATAGATGTCTCAAATGCGCTTGCTTACACAAGATGCGTCAGTTTGCTCGCGACTTCAGTTTGAGAAATCGTAATTTGTTCACCACCGATAAGATCTTTGAGAACTACTGTGCTTTCTGCGACTTCATCTTCGCCTAATACCAAAGCCACCGCAGCGCCCACTTTATCAGCACGTTTAAATTGTTTTTTGAAGTTACCACCACCAAAATGGTTCATAACACGCAGCCCCGGAACCTGTTCACGCAACTGCTCAGCAAGTTTCATTGCTGCCATCATAGTGCCTTCACCCGCACTGACCATGTACACATCGACACTGCGACGCACGTCGGTCAGTTCCAGTGTTTCCATCATCAGCACTAAGCGCTCTAACCCCATGGCAAAACCCACTGCCGGTGTCGCTTTGCCACCCAGTTGTTCTACCAAGCCATCATAACGTCCACCGCCACAAACCGTACCCTGAGCACCTAAGCTTTCAGTGATCCACTCAAATACGGTGCGGTTGTAGTAGTCTAGGCCGCGCACCAAGCGCTCGTTAACTTGATATTCGATACCCGCAGCAGTAAGAAGTTCACATAAGCCTGCAAAATGTTGCTTGGATTCTTCATCTAGATACTCAGACAATTTGGGTGCGTCACCTAAAATCGCTTGAATATCTGGATTTTTAGTATCGAGTACTCGCAGTGGGTTGGTGTACATGCGACGTTTGGCATCGTCATCCAACACCTCTTGATGCTGCTCTAAATAGTCAATCAAAGCGGTGCGGTAATTGGCACGCGCTTCAAGAGAACCAATTGAGTTCAGTTCCAAACGAACATGTTTGTCGATGCCCAATTCACGCCACAAACGCGCGGTCATCATAATCAGCTCGGCATCAACATCAGGGCCATCCAGGCCAAACACTTCAACCCCACATTGGTGGAATTGACGGTAGCGCCCTTTTTGCGGACGTTCATGACGGAACATCGGCCCCATGTACCATAAACGTTGCTCTTGGTTGTAGAGCAAACCATTTTCGATACCAGAACGGACACAACCTGCGGTACCCTCAGGGCGAAGCGATAAACTGTCACCATTGCGATCTTCAAAAGAATACATCTCTTTTTCAACCACATCGGTCACTTCACCGATCGCACGGCTAAATAGATGTGTCATCTCAACGATAGGCATACGTACTTCATTGTAGCCATATGCACTAATCACGTTTTTCACTGTGCCTTCCACTTTTTGCCAAAGTGGAGACTGAGTTGGGAGGCAGTCGTTCATGCCTCGAATTGCTTGAATTGTTTTTGCCACAATACTTACCGTAAGGTCGTTGAGATTAATTTTGTTCGATTTGAGTCACGTTGATTCGGTTCTTCTCATCGAGAATAGAGGCCTTCGCGCGAATTTTCGCTTCGAGTTGGCTGACCAGATCATCGTTATCAAAACGCTCTTTCTGGCGGACGCCGTCTTCGTAGAATGCACTTTTCTTGTTGCTGCCAGCCAAACCAAGATGAGAAGCTTCAGCTTCACCTGGGCCATTAACCACGCAACCGATGATCGAGACATCCATAGGTGTCAAAATATCTTCCAGACGTTGCTCTAACGCATTGACTGTGGCGATCACATCAAACTCTTGACGTGAACAACTTGGACAAGCGATGAAGTTAATGCCTCGCGAACGAATACGCAGCGATTTAAGAATATCAAAGCCGACTTTGATCTCTTCGATCGGATCCGCAGCCAGTGAAATACGCAGCGTATCACCGATGCCTTCGGCAAGCAGCATACCTAAGCCCACTGCCGATTTAACTGCACCGGCTCTTGCGCCTCCTGCTTCCGTAATACCAAGATGCAGAGGTTGGGCAATCTGTTTAGCCAGTAAACGGTAGGAATCAACGGCGAGAAAAACATCCGATGCTTTAACGCTGACTTTGAATTGATCAAAGTTGAGTCTTTCAAGAATATCGACATGACGCATCGCTGACTCGACTAAAGCGGCCGGTGTTGGCTCACCATATTTCATTTGGATCTCTTTTTCGAGCGACCCACCATTCACGCCAATCCGAATGGGTATGTTCTTGTCACGTGCGCAATCGACCACGGCGCGAATACGTTCTTCGTTGCCAATGTTACCAGGGTTGATACGCAAGCAATCAACGCCATATTCGGCGACTTTCAACGCAATGCGGTAATCAAAATGGATGTCAGCCACCAGCGGGATGGATACTTGCTGCTTGATCAACTTGAACGCTTCTGCCGCGTCCATTGTCGGTACAGAAACTCGTACGATATCAGCCCCGACTTTTTCTAACGCTTTAATTTGAGCGACCGTTGCCGCAACATCGGTAGTGCGCGTGTTGGTCATAGATTGAACAGCAATAGGAGCACCATCACCGATGGGCACATTACCGACATAAATACGCGTCGATGAACGACGCTTAATTGGAGATTCGTGTTGCATAGTATTTTCTAAGGTAAGGTGAATCGAGCGACTTTACCGGAAGTATACCCAGAAAGGTCTACAGGTTCACTTGCAAATGTCATTGAAACGCTTTCAGGCGCGCCAAGAATGATTTGAAACGGAGCTTCACCTTGCAAGGTTACGGTTTGCCCTGATTTTTTAATCCCAGTGGAAAGGGTTTTACCTGCTGCATCTTTCACCTGAATCCAACAATCTGCGCTGAATGTGAGTGTGAGAGGAGCGTATGGATTCGTTGCATCCTGCGGTGGCGTCTTCTCCAATACAGGATCGTCGCTCGCACTCAGGTCGGCTTCGGCTGTATCATCTTCAGGTGAAGGGATAAGTTCTGCAGCCTGAGTGTTGATTTCTACAGGGGCATCCACCGCTTCTGCTTCTACTTGAGATTCGTCAACCGTAGGCACTAATTCAGGAACGGTCGTGAAATCCTCATCTCGCAAACGCTCAACCGATGTCGACGTGATTGATGGTGAACTCTCAACCACAACATTCTCTTGTTCTTGGTTTTGCCACCACCATAATGAGGAAATACCAATAATGATGGCAAAAATACCCCATGTCAGCGTCATAATACGGCTATCGTGTTTCTCTCGCTTGGTTTTCTTTGAAAAACTTTGCATCGGTTGTTCAGCGACAACCGTAGGATAGCAATCATCAAAGGAAGCTAAAATAACTGACTCTTTGATCCCGACGGCCTTCGCATAGGAACGTAAATAACCGCGAGTAAACGTCGCCACTTGGTCCGAGGCGAAGTTATTCTCTTCTAAACTCTGAATGATAGAGAGACGTAACCGCAACCTATCGGCAACTTGCTTTTGCGTTAATCCCAACGCTTCACGCTTTGCCTTTAATAAAGTACCGGGTTGCACCGTGTCTGTTTTTACATCTGCAATAATCTGTTCTTGTTCAGTAGTCATCCGTTTTGTACATCTCATTATGTTATGGCTCGAATGGCACCGTCATCACTTTTATTGTTATTAGTTCGTAGTAATAAAATGGTGCATTCCAACACGGTGAAAAATTTGCATTCATTGATGCAGGCGACAGTTCAAATTTAACATTACGTCAGTTAGCAATTCTAATGGATATTTGACGTTAAACAACATGGCTTTAGGAAAGAAATTACAGCTAGGTCAATATTTTTCATAAAATTGACGTCAAAATCGCGGAAAATTATTTCAAATGGTAAAAATGCACAAAGCCAGAGGAATCTCTGGCTTTGCTTTATCATCCGATTTAGACCGATTTGACAGGAATGACATCGCCACCCATTTGTTTCATTTTGGTCCGTTTGGTTCTATCAATCACATCACCCACTAGCTGCCCACAAGCGGCATCAATATCATCACCACGAGTTTTACGCACCGTCACTGTGTGTTCATACTGCATCAGTGTTTTTTGAAAACGGTCAATACGTGAATTACTCGGTTTTTTATAAGGTGAACCGGGATAAGGGTTAAATGGGATCAGGTTAATTTTGCACGGCGTGCCTTTCATCAACTTAGCCAATTCGTGCGCGTGGTCCATATCGTCATTGACGTGATCCAGCAACACATATTCCACCGTAACCTTGCCACGGTTTGCATTTGAAGTGGCGATATAACGACGCACTGAGGCCAAGAAATCTTGAATATCCCAGCGATCATTGATCGGCATAATTTCGCTGCGTAATTTGTCATTGGGTGCATGCAATGAAATCGCTAATGCAACATCGATTTGCCCTGTCATTTGATCAAGACCAGAAACCACGCCCGAAGTCGACACGGTGACACGACGTTTTGACAAGCCAAAACCTAAATCATCCAGCATGATCTCTAACGCTGGGATCAAGTTTTTCATGTTGAGCAAAGGCTCGCCCATCCCCATCATTACTACGTTAGTAATCGGACGACGACCCGTCTCTTTCTCAAGGCCAATTTCTCTCGCTGCGCGCCAAACTTGCCCGATAATTTCAGACACTTTGAGGTTACGGTTAAAACCTTGCTGAGCCGTTGAACAGAATTTGCATTCCAGAGCACAGCCAACTTGGGAAGAGACGCACAAAGTCGCTCGGTCTTCCTCTGGGATGTAAACCGTTTCAACATCTTGATCTCCTACACGCATCGCCCACTTAATCGTACCATCAGACGAATGTTGTGCTTGTGAAACGATCGGCGCGCGAATTTCACAGCGTTGCTGCAGTTGCTCACGCAGTTTCTTGTTGATATTGGTCATTTGTTCGAAGTCATCACAACCAAAATGGTAGATCCACTTCATGACCTGATCAGCGCGGAACGCTTTTTCACTGAGCTCTTCAGCAAAAAATTTACGCAGACCTTGGCGATCAAAATCAAGCAGATTGACTTTTTCAATAGTCATGTGGCCTCTCAACGACGGAAACAATAAATAAGGGCGCGAATTGTACAGCCTTTATGCAGTAACAACAAGAGTTGTACAACCCTTCAATTACTAAGTCATTCAATGCTTGGCGGATTGTTTTTACTCTACAGCTCCCAATCATACGAGTATAAAAAAGCCTCACAACGTGAGGCCTTAATCGAAATAATTTGGCATAGAAAACGCCAAGATTAACGAGAGAAAATCTCTGATTCTGGGAAGAAAAAAGCGATTTCACGTGCCGCCGATTCAGGACTATCACTGCCATGAACTGAGTTATGGCGCATGCTTAATGCGTAATCAGCACGAATGGTTCCACATGCCGCTTCTTCTGGGTTAGTTTTACCCATTAATTCGCGGTAACGAGCAATAGCATCTTCACCTTCAAGCACTTGAGCCATGATAGGCCCAGAGGTCATAAATTCTTTTAGTGCTGGAAAAAACGCTTTGCCTTCATGCTCAGCATAAAAGCCGCTCGCTTGCTCTTCGTTCAAATGTACCATTTTCGCAGCGATAATACGCAAACCTGATTTTTCGATACGGTGATAGATTTCACCAATCAAGTTACGTTCTACCGCATCGGGTTTAATGATAGAAAATGTTCTTTCTAGAGCCATAAGGTTATCCTTTTTCTTTTGTTTTTTTAGTTATAGTGAACCGCCCAAAACAGAGAGTTGAGCAGTTTTTCATTATTGAGCTTGGTCGGTCAAAATGCGTGCTAATGTACGCACCCCCATCGCCGTTGCACCTGCGGCCCATTTATCGCTTGCTGATTTGCGGTAAGTACCAGCGCAATCAAAGTGCAGCCACCCTTTTTTGTAATCTTCAACAAAGTAAGAGAGGAAGGCCGCTGCGGTACTTGCTCCCGGAGAATAGTCACCTGAGCTGATGTTAGAGAGATCCGCAAAGCTTGAAGGTAACATAGAGCGATGAAACTCAGCCAAAGGCAGAGGCCATAAGCCTTCTTTCTCTTGGTGAGCTGCCACCAATGCCTGCTGGGATAAGCTCTCATCAAAGCTGAGTAGTGCATGGTAATCATTGCCGAGTGCATTTTTAGCGGCACCCGTTAATGTCGCGCAATCAATAATAAGCTGCGGTTTTTGCTCGTTGGCATAAATCAAGCCATCGGCCAATACTAGGCGGCCTTCTGCATCGGTGTTCATTATTTCAACTGTGGTGCCGTTTTTATAAGTGATGATATCACCCAGTTTCAAGGCGCGTCCGGAAACCATATTTTCTGCACAACACAAAATGAGTTTCACACGTTTATTAAAACCACGCATGATAGCCAAACCAAGACCACCGGTGATCGTTGCAGCGCCCCCCATATCCGCTTTCATCGCCGACATAAAGTTGGACGTTTTTAAACTGTAACCACCAGAATCAAAAGTAATGCCTTTGCCAATTAAGCAAGCAAAAACAGGAGCACTCTCTTTTCCTGTCGGATTGTAATCGAGTTGCAGCATAGCTGATGTGCGCTCGGAGCCACGCCCAACCGCATAAATACCTTCCCAACCTTCGGTGAGTAGATCTTTATCTTTGACAATGCGGTAGCTGACATGCTCAGGCGCTAGCGATTTGATGAACTCAGCCGCCATGGTCGCTAACTGACGCGGCGCGACTTCTTCGGCGCTTTTATTGATGATATCGCGCGTCCATTCCGTCGCTTTAATACGATATTCTAACTCGGCTTGATCTGACTCACTCAGCGGTTGCCATTCTAGTGTGTTGAGTTTTTTCGCTTCACGATAACCTTGGTAGAAAGCCCAAATATTTTCTAAGTGCCAACCGTCACCTTGTAGGCTGATAGCTCTGATAGCTTGCCCATCAAGCTTACGAGCCGCGCGCTGAACCGCGCTGAGTTCATGCTCACTCTCAATAGCATGAATTGTGGCACCATTTTCTGAAAACGAAACAATCGCCTTTTCTCCCCACTGAGGCTGGGCAGCTTGTTGGCTGATAAATACGGACATCTTTGTAGACATGGTTTCTCCTTGCCTGAATATGGCCTCACCTGTGCCATTACGATTAAATAACCAAGGGATGTTAGCATTTTGTAGGGTCAAAATGTCAACTTGATAAAAAAACGGACCATTCGGTCCGCTCTTTTTAGTTAAAATTGTTAACTCTGTGATGTTTTACTGAATAACCATCATGTTAGCAATAGTCTTAGTCGATCTCTTCCATCCAACATAGAATAATCGCTTCGAGAATTTTTTCGTTGGAACGGTTTGGCTCATCATCAAACTCTTCCAGTTCCATCACCCACTGGTGTAGATCCGTAAAACGTACATTTTTAGGATCTACGTCTGGGTATTGCTCACAAAGCTCGATCGCAATGTCACGAGAATCGGTCCATTTCATTTTGCTTTCCTTTTACAAACAGTCAACGGGCGTTAATACGCTCAATAGGATTAATGATCTTCAGAAGCCAGATTGAGTGTATACTTTGGAATTTCAACCACTAAATCTTCGTTAGCGACTCTAGCTTGGCAGCCAAGGCGAGATTCAGGTTCAAGACCCCACGCTTTATCAAGCATGTCATCTTCCAACTCATCACTCTCATCAAGTGAGTCAAACCCTTCGCGAACGATAATATGGCAAGTCGTGCATGCGCAGGATTTTTCACACGCATGTTCAATAGCGATACCATTTTTCAGCGCCACATCCAGTACGGTTTCTCCTGCTTGCGCTTCCAGAACGGCACCTTCAGGACAAAGCTCTTGGTGAGGTAACACAATAATCTTAGGCATAATTTTTCTCTTTAAATATCATCTACCGATTGACCAGCAAGTGCACTGCGAATGGATTTATCCATACGGCGTGAAGCAAAATCTTGGCTGGCTTTGTCTGTCTCTTTAATTCCTTGCTCGATGGCATCGGCGCTATCACCATTACGCAGCACAATTAAATCTTCTATTGCATTCAGAAGGATCTGCTTTTCTGACTCAGATAACAATTCATCACCATCGGCCTGTAAGGCAGAGATCAAACCTTCGATAACACGATCGGCTTCTACACGTTGCTCTGCCAGAGCGCGAGTCTGCATATCTTGTTTGGCAAACGTCATCGAATCTCGCAGCATATTTGCTACTTCATTATCACTCAGTCCATACGAGGGCTTAACTTGAATTTCCGCCTGAACTCCCGTACTTTTTTCCATCGCTGTCACGGAGAGTAAACCATCTGCATCAACTTGATAAGTTACGCGGATATGCGCGGCACCCGCCGTCATTGGTGGAATACCTTTTAGTGAAAAACGAGCCAATGAGCGGCAATCGTCTACCATCTCACGTTCGCCCTGCACCGTATGGATGCTCATGGCTGTTTGACCATCTTTGAAGGTGGTGAATTCTTGAGCTTTCGCAACAGGAATGGTGGTGTTACGTGGGATGATTTTTTCCACTAAGCCACCCATGGTTTCAATACCCAGCGACAGGGGAATGACATCCAGCAGTAACATTTCTGAATCGGGTTTATTACCCACCAAAATGTCGGCTTGAATTGCTGCACCAATCGCGACAACTTCATCAGGGTTGATGCTAGTTAGTGGTGTGCGACCAAAAAATTCACCAACTAAATCTCGAACCAATGGCGTACGAGTTGAACCGCCGACCATCACCACTTCCAACACTTCATCTGCAGTAATCTCGGCATCTTTGAGTGCTCGACGACACGATAGTAAGGTTCTTTTTACTAGTGGCGTGATGAGTTGGTTAAACTCATCGCGAGTTAAACGCCCTTGCCAACCCAGCACAGAAACCTCGATACTATCAGTATCAGATAAGGCAATTTTCGCTTCGGTGGCCGCATCAAGCAATGCTCGTTGCTGCTCAGCAGTGAGCGGTTCAGCTAAGCCGATTTGGCTCAAAAAATGGTCAGCAATCAAATGGTCAAAATCATCACCACCGAGCGCGGAATCGCCACCAGTCGCGAGTACCTCAAACACGCCTTTCGACAGACGTAAGATAGAGATATCAAACGTACCGCCACCTAAATCATAAACCGCAATCACACCTTCTTGCGCTGAGTCTAAGCCATAGGCAATCGCTGCTGCGGTAGGTTCATTGAGTAAACGCAGTACGTGCAAGCCGGCAAATTGAGCGGCATCTTTGGTGCCCACGCGTTGCGCATCATCAAAATAAGCAGGTACGGTAATCACCACGCCCGCTAATTCACCACCTAACGACGCTTCGGCACGCTGAGCAAGAGATTGAAGAATATCGGCGGAAACTTGAATCGGGTTCTTATCACCTTGCGCCGTTTGCAAAATAGGCAAACCGTTGTCACTGGCTTTGAAGCGATAAGGCAATGTGGGATAACGCGCCTGAATGTCAGCCAGTGAACGGCCGATCAAACGCTTCACAGAAATGATGGTATTGGCAGGATCAACTTGCGCGTGTGCTCTGGCATCAAAGCCTACGCAACGCTCTTGAGCCGAATAGTGGACCACCGAAGGGAGGATCGAGCGTCCTTGTTCATCAGCAAGCGTCGTCGCATTACCGCTTCGAACCGATGCGACTAATGAGTTGGTTGTCCCCAAGTCGATACCCGCTGCGAGTTTATGCTGATGCGGCGCTGAGCTTTGACCGGGTTCTGCAATTTGAAGTAATGCCATGGGTTGGTCCTTATTATCGAACTAGCCGAGTAACTGTTCTTCGACTCTTTCTATTTCATTTTTGAGCTTGGCAATAAATTTAAGCTTGCGAACCGTATCAGCCGCAAGGTTCCATTGAGCCTGATTAAGTTGTTGCTCAACCAAGGTAAGATGCTGTTTATACATCTTGCTAACTCTGTTTTCAAAATCGAATAACGCACTTTCAACATCAGACTGTGAGGCGATGGCTTCAAGCTCTTCTCGCAGCTCCATTTGCTCCATTAAAAACAGCGGATCTTGCATGGTTTGGTGTTCTGCGCGTAACTCTATGCCTTGTTCAAGCAACAAGTATTCTGCGCGACTGATCGGCGATTTTAATGTTTGATAAGCATCATTGATTTGTGAGGCGTTTTGCACAGCAAGCAGGCGATCTCGCTCAGACGCAGTGGCAAAATTGTCGGGATGAAACCGTTTTTGCAGCGCACGAAACTGAGAAGAAAGAAGGCTACCATCCAGTGCAAACTGACTTGGTAGCCCAAATAATTCAAAATAGTTCATTAACACATTGCTCCTAGTGCTCGACACTAGGCTCAAGTGAGCCTAGTCACGCCGAAAGCCAATCCGTTACACGTTGAAGCTTTCACCACAACCACATTCGCTTTTTGCATTCGGGTTGTTGAACTCAAAACCTTCGTTTAGCCCTTCTTTGACATAGTCAAGCTGTGTGCCATCAAGGTAGACGAGGCTTTTCGAATCGATAATCACTTTGACACCATGATCTTCAAACACTTCGTCTTCTTCGTTAACGTCATCAACGAATTCAAGCACGTAAGCCATACCCGAGCAGCCTGTTGTTTTCACTCCAAGACGTAAACCTACGCCTTTGCCTCGGTTATCTAGGAATGCTCGAACGCGATGCGCTGCTGTTTCAGTTAAGGTAATGGCCATACTACAACCTTAGATTCTTAGTTTGAACTTATGGGAGTGAACCATCATTCACTCCCTTAATATTATTGTTGGTGTTTCTTTTTATAATCGGCAACGGCAGCTTTGATCGCATCTTCCGCCAAAATCGAACAGTGAACTTTCACTGGTGGAAGCTCTAGCTCTTCCGCGATTTCAGAGTTCTTAATGGCTGCCGCTTCGTCAATGCTCTTGCCTTTCACCCATTCAGTAACCAGTGAGCTCGAAGCAATCGCGCTACCACAACCGTAGGTTTTAAATTTTGCATCTTCAATGATGCCTTCTGGCGTCACTTTAATTTGTAGCTTCATTACATCGCCACAAGCTGGAGCGCCAACCATACCACTACCAATGGTTGGATCTTCTTTATCAAAAGAGCCAACATTACGTGGGTTTTCATAGTGATCAATTACTTTTTCGCTGTATGCCATGATAGTTACCTCTAATCCTCTATTTCCTTGGGAATAAACCAGTGCCTTTTAAAGGACTAGTGATGTGCCCATTCAACGGTGTTTAAATCCACACCCTCTTGATACATATCCCATAGAGGAGACATGTCACGTAATTTGCTTACGGCTACGCGGATTTGTTCAACGGCGTAGTCCACTTCTTCTTCGGTCGTAAAACGGCCAAATGAGAAACGAATCGAGCTGTGCGCCATTTCATCGTTCAAACCAAGCGCACGCAATACATATGACGGCTCTAAGCTGGCCGACGTACAAGCACTACCTGATGATACCGCTAAGTCTTTTAAAGACATCAGTAGCGATTCGCCTTCAACAAAGGCAAAACTAATATTCAGGTTGTGCGGAACACGCTGATCTAAATCGCCATTCACACTCACGGCTTCCATGTCTTGTACACCAGCGAGTAGACGGTCACGCAATGCTTTTGCGTGGTCAAAATCTTTTTGCATGTCTTGCTTAGCAATACGGAATGCTTCACCCATACCTACGATTTGGTGCGTTGGTAATGTGCCTGAACGGAAACCACGTTCATGGCCGCCACCGTGCATTTGCGCTTCAAGACGGATACGAGGTTTACGGCGAACATATAATGCGCCAATCCCTTTAGGTCCATACGCTTTATGCGCTGAAAGGGAGATAAGATCCACTTTCATTTCTTGCACATCAAGGGGAATTTTACCGGCAGATTGCGCTGCATCTACGTGGAAAATTATCTTGCGTTCACGGCAAAGCTCACCGATCGCCATGATGTCCTGAATTACGCCAATTTCGTTATTCACGTGCATGATCGACACCAAAATTGTGTCATCACGCATTGCCGCTTCTAATTTTTTTAGATCAATCAAGCCATTCGATTCTGGCTCAAGATAGGTCACTTCATAGCCTTCACGCTCAAGCTGACGACATGGATCAAGCACCGCTTTATGCTCGGTTTTACAGGTAATGATATGCTTACCTTGCTTGGCATAGAAATGCGCCACACCTTTGATCGCGAGGTTGTCTGACTCTGTCGCACCGGATGTGAATACGATTTCGCGAGGATCAGCATTAAGCAGTTCAGCAATTTGCTCACGCGCAGTGTCTACGGCTTCTTCTGCCTGCCAGCCATAACGGTGCGATCGCGATGCTGGATTACCAAAAACACCATCCATCGTCATGTACTGAACCATCTTTTCAGCCACGCGAGGGTCAACTGGACAGGTAGCTGAATAGTCAAAATAAATAGGCAGTTTCATTTTCTACTCCAATGTAAACATTGCCGCTATGAGCGGGCATTAAGACCTACGGGCACCGAGCCGATAATCACGGTATTGGTATTTTTATTGGTTAACCCGTGGTTCACCGTCAGGCCCAAGCCTTGGCGGTCAGAAATTTCTAGTACTTCATTATCAATCATTAACTCGCCAAGAGTAATGTTGTTCAGAAAGTCACTAATGCGAGAGCTAAGATCTCGCCATAACGTATGTGTTAAGCAGCGAGTGCCACCTTGGCAGTCGGCTCTTCCATTACATTTTGTTGCATCAACTGATTCATCAACAGCGGCAATCACAGTACCAATCGAAATTGAGCAGGCATCTGCACCTAAGCGGTATCCACCACCTGGACCACGCACACTAGCAACTAGCCCCGCTTTACGCAGTTTAGAAAACAGCTGCTCAAGGTAAGAGAGCGAAATGCCTTGCCGTTCGGAAATATCCGCCAGCGGCACTGGGGTTTGTTGCGAATGCAGAGCCACATCTAACATGGCTGTAACCGCATATCTTCCTTTAGATGTAAGTCTCATATCACCGTATCCACATTGATTATGTGGTTGGAATTTTTCCATACCCGATTAAATAGGTCAAGTATTTATTTGACTAATTTAGTCAGGTATTTAACCCTATTATTAATCTGGATAATTATTGATTGTTGCGATGCTTCTCAATTGAGGTCAACACACCACGTAATATATTGATTTCTTGAGACTCTGGACGCGAACGAGAAAATAGCCGACGGAGTTTATTCATGATCTGTCCCGGCTGTTCCTTTGAAATAAACTGTGTCTGTATCATTACCTTTTCAAGATGCTGATAGAACATTTCTAATTCGTGATGCAGAGGATACGCTTCTTCTGGCTGGGCTTGATAACCTTTTTTTTCATTATTTAGATAGGCAACACGCACCTCATAACTCAATATTTGTACGGCCATAGCAAGGTTTAACGAACTGTATTCAGGATTAGCCGGAATGCACACATGAAAATGGCATTTTTGCAGTTCATCGTTGGTCAGCCCGGTTTTTTCTCGGCCAAATACTAAAGCAACCGGGTATTGCTGCCCCTCTTGCGCCAATTTTTCCCCACATTCACGCGGTTCAAGCATTGGCCATTCTAAAGTTCGTGAGCGAGCACTTGACCCAACCACCAGGCCACAATCTGCGACAGCCTGCTCTAGCGTATCCACGACCTCCGCATTTAAAGCGATGTCGCTTGCTCCAGCAGCTAGAGCGATCGCTTGAGCGTCTACCTCGCATTGAGGCGAAACCAAAATCATTTTACTTAGGCCCATGACCTTCATCGCTCGGGCAGCAGAACCAATATTTCCTGAATGAGATGTCCCTACTAAAATGATTTTTACATTGTCTAGCATTACGTTGTACGCCACTCTATTTTAAACGACAGAATACTAACATAAACCTGACTAAAATGGTCAGGTCCTTTAGCTACACATAAACAACCGAGCAAAAAATAGCCACTTCCTTTTTAATAAAACTTTGTTATACTGCTGCCCGCTTTTTCGTTCTTTAACATCCGTTGGGAAAACTGTATGCATCCAATGCTAAACATTGCTATTCGCGCTGCGCGAAAAGCTGGTAACCATATTGCTAAATCACTAGAAAATACTGAGAAAATCGAAACAACTCAGAAAGGGACTAATGACTTTGTTACTAACGTAGACAAAGAAGCAGAAACTATGATCATCGATACAATCAAAAGTTCTTACCCAGAACACAGTATCGTTGCTGAAGAAAACGGGCTTATCGACGGTAAAGATAAGGACGTTCAATGGATCATCGACCCACTGGATGGCACAACAAACTTCGTCAAAGGTTTACCCCACTTCGCCGTTTCCATCGCGGTTCGCATTAAAGGCAAAACAGAAGTTGCTTGTGTTTATGACCCAATGCGCAATGAGCTGTTTACCGCTCAACGTGGTGCTGGTGCGCAATTAAACAACTCACGCCTTCGTGTTAAACAGTTAAAAGATCTTCAAGGCACTATTCTCGCTACTGGTTTCCCATACAAACAAAAGCAACATGCCGAATCTTTCATGAAAATCATGTCTGCACTGTTTGTTGAATGTGCTGATTTCCGTCGTACCGGTTCTCCTGCGCTTGATTTATGTTACCTAGCTTCAAACCGTGTCGATGGTTACTTTGAACTGGGTTTAAGACCTTGGAATTTAGCCGCTGGCGAGCTGATCGCTCGTGAAGCAGGCGTTATTCTTACCGATTTCTCTGGCGGTACTGAATACATGAAATCGGGCAACATTGTAGGTTCAAGTGCCCGTGGTGTTAAAGCGATTCTGAAACACATTCGTGATAACGGTAACAGCGCTATTCTTAAATAGGTTGCACTAAATACCATCAACACCGTCAAAATTGATTCAAGCCTCGTATAGCAATATACGAGGCTTTTTTAGTTTCGTTTTATACTTTGCTACTTAGAGTGACAGCGGTGAGATGGTTAGAAAAAAGCCGCAGAATATTCTGCGGCTTTGGCTATTTAAGAAACTTTCAGTCTGCTAAGGAAGTTCGTCGAACTCCGCACCCTCTTTTTCCACTTGAGGTGGAAGTAGGTGCTCACGGGTAATTCCTAATTTCAATGCCAACGCTGATGCGACATAGATAGATGAATAAGTACCCACGGTGATACCGAGCAGTAAAGCGGTGGCAAAACCATGTATGTTCGCCCCACCTTGCACAAAGAGTGCGATCACCACCAGCAAGGTGGTTCCCGATGTAATCAAAGTCCGGCTCAAGGTTTGGGTAATTGAGCTGTTCATGATCTCGGCTGAATCACCTTTACGCAATTTACGGAAGTTTTCACGGATACGGTCAAATACCACAATCGTATCGTTGAGCGAGTAACCGACAACGGTCAGCAAAGCGGCAACAATCGTTAAATCAACCTCAATTTGCATGATAGAGAAGATGCCAAGCGTGATGATCACATCATGTGCCAGTGACATCACCGCGCCCGCAGCGAGCCGCCATTCAAAACGAACGGAGACATAAAGCAAAATACAGATGAGCGAAGCCAAAATCGCTAAGCCTCCGGCTTCAGCTAATTCATCGCCCACATTCGGGCCAACGAACTCAATGCGGCGCATCTCGACACTTTTTCCTGTCCCCTCTTTAATAGCAGAAAGAATTTGGTTGCCTAACGTCTCGCCAACCATGTCAGCACGTGGACGAAGACGGACCATCACTTCGCGCGCGGAACCGAAATTCTGCACCGTCGCATCGCCAAACCCTTTCGCTTCCAAAGCACTGCGGATATCTTCAAGATTAGCTGGGTGTTCAAACCCAACTTCAATCAAAGTACCGCCGGTGAAGTCCAGTCCCCAGTTCAACCACTTGGTTGATAAAGTGAAAATAGACGCACCAATCATTAAAAGAGAGAATAAAAACGCAAATTTAGACCAACGCATAAAGTCGATCGTTTTATCTGCTTTTAGAATCTGAAACATAGTAATTCCTAGCCTTAGATCGACAATTTTTTAATGCGTTTACCACCATATAACAGGTTCACAATACAGCGAGTCCCGATAATAGCGGTAAACATTGAGGTTAAAATACCGATAGAAAGTGTGACGGCAAACCCTTTGATGGCTCCAGTACCCACAGCAAATAGAATGATTGCCGTAATCAACGTAGTGATGTTGGCATCAGCAATGGTACTGAACGCGTTAGCATAGCCTTGGTGGATAGCTTGTTGTGGGTTTCGTCCATCACGGAGCTCTTCACGAATACGCTCGAAGATCAGAACGTTAGCATCCACGGCCATACCGACCGTCAATACGATGCCCGCAATACCCGGCAAGGTCATTGTCGCCCCTGGGATCATCGACATCACACCAATAATGAGCACAAGGTTCGCCATCAATGCAATATTGGCAATCAAGCCAAAACCACGGTAGTAAAGCAGCGTAAAGAGCATCACCGCAACCATACCCCAGATGCAGGCTTGAATGCCCATATCGATATTTTGCTGCCCCATTGATGGACCAATGGTACGCTCTTCAACAATAGAGATTGGCGCAATTAACGCACCTGCACGCAGTAAAAGTGCAAGGTTTTGAGCTTCTGCAGCAGAGTCAATTCCCGTGATACGGAAGTTACGCCCAAGAGCCGACTGAATCGTTGCTTGGTTGATCACTTCTTCATGCTTATCCAGAATCACTTTGCCATCAGGTGTCCGACGGCCGCTGTCTTTGTACTCTGCAAATACCGTTGCCATAAGCTTGCCAATGTTCTTTTTAGAGAACGCCGACATCTTATTTCCGCCTTCGCTATCTAACGAAATGTTCACTTGCGGGCGACCATATTCATCCATGCTAGAGCTGGCATCCGTGATACTTTGACCACCTAGAATCACGCGTTTTTTCAAGACAACCGGGCGACCATTACGATCAGATTTGATTTCACTCCCAGCAGGAGCGCGACCAGAAGCCGCGGCGGCTAAATCAGCCTTGTCATCAACTTCACGAAACTCAAGAGTCGCGGTTGCACCAAGAATTTCTTTAGCACGAGCGGTATCTTGAACCCCCGGTAACTCAACCACAATGCGGCTGGCACCTTGGCGCTGCACTAAGGGTTCAGCGACCCCTAATTCGTTAACACGGTTACGCAAAATCGTGATGTTCTGCTCAACGGCGTAATTTCGAACTTCCTGCAAACGCTGCTCAGTAAATTGAGCAATCAGCGCAAAGCGACCGTCAGCCTTAGACGTAGTAAAAGTCATATCAGGATGTTTCGACGTTAATGCTTGCTGTGCTTGCTCTAATTGCTCATCGTCACGCAAAGTGACTTCCACTCGGTCGTTGCCCACTGAGCGAATAGCACGGTAGCGAATTTTGTCATCACGCAGTTCGCTGCGAAACGCTTCTTCTTGCTGACCAATCAATTTTTCCATTGCGGCATCCATATCCACTTCCATTAAGAAGTGAACACCACCACGCAGATCAAGGCCAAGCTTCATCGGTGCCGCGCCAATCGATTCCAACCAAGAAGGCGTTGAAGGAGCAAGGTTAAGTGCAACAATTGTATCTTTGCCTAACGCTTCACTCACCACATCACGCGCACTGATTTGAGTATCGGTATCGTTAAATCGAACAAGAATTGATCCATTCTCTAGAGCAATGGATTTATGAGAAAGGCTCTCTTTATCAAGAGCTTTGGTGACAGCATCCAGCGTTGACATATCAACAGAGGCGCCACGCGCCCCTGTAATTTGAATTGCCGGATCTTCACCGTAAATATTTGGAAGTGCATATAAAGCAGAGAGAGTGATGGCGAACACCACTAACAAATACTTCCATAACGGATAACGGTTTAGCACAGCAAGGATCCTTTAGCTGTTATAAAGACTTAAGCGTACCTTTTGGTAGCACCGCTGTAATGAAATCTTTTTTGATCACAATTTCATTGTTCACATTCAGTTCGATAGAGATGTAATCGCTGTCTTCTGCGATTTTAGTGATTTTACCCACTAAACCGCCACTGGTTAACACTTCATCACCTTTAGTCATGGCGGCCATCAAACTTTTATGCTCTTTAACACGTTTGGCTTGTGGGCGGTAAATCATGAAGTAGAAAATAACCGCAAACATACCAAGCATGATCAGCATTTCATAACCGCCACCTTGTGATGCACCTTCACCTGCTGCGTGTGCTACAGAAATTAAACTCATTGAAAACGTCCTCTAAAATATTGTTGTGTAATGTAATTCTAATTGGGCTGCGTTGGCTTAATTTCAAGTTTATCACTTCACAAATTAAGCAAAACGCAGCAAAACCGTTATTGGCCCATTGGTGGAACTTCACGATTGCGACGAGCATAAAACTCCTCAACAAACGCGTCGAAGCGATCTTCTTCAATCGCTAAACGAATGCTTGCCATCAGGCGTTGGTAATAACGTAAGTTATGAATAGTATTTAAACGCGCACCCAGAATTTCGTTACAACGATCCAGATGGTGTAAATACGACTTCGAATAATTTTTGCAAGTGTAACAGTCACAATGCGGATCCAGCGCAGTTGTATCGGTTTTATGTACTGCATTACGGATCTTGATCACACCACCCGTCACAAATAGATGGCCATTACGTGCATTTCGCGTTGGCATCACACAGTCAAACATATCGATACCGCGACGTACCCCTTCCACTAAGTCTTCAGGTTTACCGACACCCATCAGGTAGCGTGGTTTGTCTTCTGGCAATTGTGGACAGGTGTGCTCAAGTACACGGTGCATGTCTTCTTTAGGTTCACCCACCGCTAAGCCACCAACCGCGTAGCCATCAAATCCGATCTCGGTTAAGCCTTTCACGGAAACATCACGCAAATCTTCGTAAACACTGCCTTGCACGATACCAAATAGCGAGTTGGTGTTCTCTAATTTGTCGAAATGGTCACGTGAACGCTGCGCCCAACGTAAAGACATCTCCATTGATTTTTTCGCTTCGTCGTGCGTCGCAGGGTACGGCGTACACTCATCGAAAATCATCACAATGTCAGAGCCCAGATCTTTTTGAATTTCCATCGACTTTTCTGCGTCCATGAAAATCTTGTCACCATTTACTGGGTTACGAAAATGCACTCCTTCTTCCGTGATTTTGCGAATATCACCCAAGCTAAACACTTGGAAACCACCTGAATCGGTGAGGATCGGGCCTTGCCAGTTCATAAAATCATGCAAGTCACCGTGCATTTTCATCACTTCTTGGCCAGGGCGCAGCCACAGGTGAAAAGTATTACCGAGCAAAATTTCTGCGCCCGTCTCTTTTACTTCTTCCGGTGTCATGCCCTTTACTGTGCCGTAAGTACCTACAGGCATGAATGCCGGTGTTTGCACAGTGCCACGTTCAAAGGTTAATTGCCCACGGCGAGCATTTCCGTTTTTCTTTTTAAGTTCGTATGTTAACTTCACGAAGCCTCCAATGTCAGAGAAACAGTCTGACGTATCATGATTAGGTGCAAGCACCCCTCTAGAGCGGTCGCCAATTCCTAGCGAAAAACGAAGCGGAGCTTCTTCTCCTAGCGTAATGCTAGCACTCGTTAATTGGTGTTCTTGGTGATAAACATCGCATCACCATAACTAAAGAAACGATATTGATGTTTCACGGCATGCGCGTACGCGGCCATAGTATGCTCATAACCTGCAAAAGCGCTGACGAGCATAATCAGTGTCGACTCTGGCAAGTGGAAGTTAGTGATTAAACAATCCACCAACTGATACTCATAACCAGGGAAGATAAAAATTTCAGTATCACCAAAAAAAGGAACCAGCTCAGTGCCCTTTTTAAGCGCATCTTGCGCGGCACTTTCCAGTGAGCGCACCGACGTAGTTCCAACAGCGATCACTCGACCACCACGCGCTTTAGTCGCGTTGACGGCATCGACTACCTCTTGTGGCACTTCAACATATTCTGCATGCATATGGTGATCGTGAATATTGTCGACTCGTACTGGCTGGAAGGTTCCAGCGCCAACATGCAAGGTTACATAAGCAAATTCGACGCCTTTCGCTTTGATTTGCTCAAGCAGAGCCTCATCGAAATGCAAACCGGCGGTCGGTGCAGCGACAGCTCCCGGTTTTTGGTTGTATACGGTTTGATAACGCTCTTTATCAGCATCTTCATCAGGGCGGTCAATGTAAGGCGGCAACGGCATATGGCCAATCTCGTTTAAGATCTCCAGTACCGTCTTTGACGCTGTAAAACGAATCTCGAACAGCGCGTCATGGCGAGCCACCATCTGTGCATGATATTCGTCATGCTCTCCTAAATACAACTCACTGCCCGGTTTTGGCGGCTTAGATGAGCGAACATGAGCTAAAATCGTCTGTTCATCCAACATTCGTTCGACCAATACTTCCAGTTTGCCGCCTGAAGCTTTGCGCCCAAACATGCGAGCCGGGATGACACGTGTATTGTTAAAAACCAATAAATCGCCGGGCTGAACTCGGTCAAGAACGTCTTTAAATGAGCCATCCGCCAGTTCACCGCTGTTACCGTCTAATTGCAGTAAGCGACTCGCCGTACGTTCAGCCGTTGGGTAACGAGCAATCAGCTCATCGGGAAGTTCAAAGTGAAAGTCTGAAACTTGCATAGTTCTTATCTTGTTCGTTTTGAGTGGATGACGTAATTTTTTTAAGCGCCGTAGTATATACGTAAACACCTTCGCTCGTCAGACCCAGATCTAAATTTAATGTAATTAAACATGAAAATGGCACCCAATCTTTACGCATCAATCAAAGTAAAAATAGCGGGAGCTCTCAGATATTTTGCGCAGAAAAAACTATAGTTGAATCAGGTCAATAATAAAAAGGAGCTCGTTATGATCAAAATTGAAGACATGATGACTCGCAACCCCCATACCCTGTTGCGTACACACACGTTAGCCGATGCTAAGCACACTATGGAAGCGTTGGATATTCGCCATATCCCTATCGTCGATCCACACAAAAAACTACTCGGTATCATTACTCATCGAGATATTCTTGCCGCGCAAGAGTCGAGCTTAAAAAACATCCCTGAAGATCAATCATATACACTGACAACGCCGTTATATGAGGTGATGCATACTAAAATTATGACGGTTGACCCGCGAGCGGGGTTAAAAGAGAGTGCTATCTACATGCAAAAACATAAAGTAGGCTGCTTACCCGTTGTAGATAAAGGCCAACTAGTGGGCATTATTACTGACACGGACTTTATTGGGGTAGCTGTTACCTTACTTGAGCTACAAGAAGAGAGTGAACCGGACGAAGTCGATATTGAATAACGCTCACTCCCTAATATAAGTGCCTCACATAAAAAAGAGCGGCTTACGCCGCTCAAAGGTGTTACACAGATAATGATTGGGAAGTATCGCTAATTAAAATTGGTCTTCTTCGGTAGAGCCCGTTAACGCGGTCACGGAAGAGCTGCCACCTTGGATGGTATTGGTCATCCGGTCAAAGTAACCCGTTCCCACCTCTTGTTGGTGTGCAACAAAGGTATAACCTCTTGATGCTGCTTCAAACTCTGGACGCTGAACTTTCTCAACGTAATGACGCATACCTTCGCCTTGCGCGTAAGCATGTGCTAACTCAAACATGTTGTACCACATGTTATGAATGCCCGCTAAAGTAATGAATTGATATTTGTATCCCATGTCCGACAACTCTTGCTGGAAACGAGCAATGGTGTCTGCGTCCAAGTTTTTCTCCCAGTTGAAAGAGGGAGAACAGTTATAAGCCAGCAGTTGATCTGGGTATTGCGCTAGAATTGCTTCGGCAAATTGGCGGGCTTCATCCAAATCAGGCTTAGCGGTTTCACACCACACGAGATCAGCATACGGCGCGTAAGCGAGACCGCGTGAAATCGCTTGCTCAATCCCAGCATTCACGCGATAGAAACCTTCTTGAGTACGCTCGCCTTGGATAAAATCACGATCGTATGCGTCGCAATCCGAGGTCAGTAGATCCGCCGCGTTTGCATCAGTACGAGCAATGACCAAAGTGGTTGTCCCTGATACGTCAGCGGCCAAACGTGCCGCAATCAATTTTTGAACCGCTTCTTGAGTCGGAACCAGAACCTTGCCGCCCATGTGTCCGCATTTTTTTACTGACGCCAACTGATCTTCAAAGTGCACACCGGCCGCCCCTGCTTCAATCATCGACTTCATCAACTCGTAAGCATTGAGTACGCCACCAAATCCGGCTTCAGCATCGGCAACAATCGGTAAGAAGTAATCAATACCACCTTCATCTTCCGGTGATTTTCCGGCCGCCCACTGAATTTGATCAGCACGACGAAACGAGTTGTTGATGCGCTTGACCACCGATGGAACAGAATCGACTGGATAGAGCGATTGGTCTGGGTACATGGTGGAAGCGGTGTTGTTATCTGCCGCTACTTGCCAGCCGGAGAGATAAATCGCCTCAATTCCCGCTTTGGCTTGTTGTACCGCTTGACCACCTGTCAATGCACCCAAACAGTTCACATAACCTTTTTTGGCACTGCCGTTAACCAGTGACCACAATTTATCAGCGCCACGTTGGGCCAAGGTGTTGGCTGGAGTGATTGAACCGCGCAGATCAACCACTTCAGCAGCAGTATAAGTACGCTTTACATTTTTCCAGCGTGGGTTGGTTGCCCAATCTTTTTCTAGAGCTTCGATTTGTTGGCGGCGAGTTAATGTCATGGTCTATCCCTCTTATTTTGATGCGCAAGCGCACTGTCATCCTTTTCTCAGCAGTACGACCTATTCTGCTTTTGAAAACAGCTTCACGTTATTGGTTGTCAGTAATTGGTTATTAGTTATTGGTTTTAAATCTCATCAATCTAGGTAGTCATAACCCGGAACGGTGAGAAAATGAGTCAGCTCATCGCTGGTAGTTAAGCGAGCCATCAATTGTGCCGCTTCGCTAAAGCGTCCTTGTGCAAATCGCTGCGTGCCGATTTCCTGTTTCACAACTTCAATTTCTTGCGCAAGATACTGCTCAAAAAGCGCTTTGGTAACAATCTGACCGTTATCCAAGGCTTTTCCATGCTTGATCCATTGCCATATTGACGCTCGAGAAATCTCTGCAGTCGCCGCATCTTCCATCAAACCATAAATGGGGACACAGCCATTGCCGGAGATCCATGCTTCGATGTACTGAAGTGCAACTCGAATATTATGACGCATGCCCTGTTCGGTACGTTCCCCTTCACATGGGGTCAACAGCTCATTGGCATGAATCGGCGCATCAGACAGACGCGTAACATCTAATTGGTTACAACGCTCGCCCAGTACTTGGTCAAAGACCGCTTTTGCCGTATCCGCTAAACCGGGATGGGCAACCCAAGTACCGTCATGACCATTATTGGCTTCGAGTAATTTATCGTGATGAATTTTATCGAGAACCAACTGATTTTCTTGGGGATCTTTAGCTGGAATGAACGCGGCCATACCGCCCATCGCAAATGCGCCACGCTTATGACAGGTGTAGATCAGTAAGCGTGAATAGGCGTTAAGAAACGGCTTTTCCATTGTGACAACTTGGCGATCTGGTAGCACCCGATCCGGATAATTTTTCAATGTCTTGATATAACTGAAAATGTAATCCCAGCGGCCACAATTTAAGCCGACAATGTGTTCTTTAAGCGAGAACAATATTTCGTCCATCTCGAACACGGCGGGTAAGGTTTCAATCAATACGGTGGCTTTAATGGTGCCAGTTTCTAACCCAAAATACTCTTCGGTAAAATGGAAAACGTCACTCCACCACTTTGCTTCTTGATAGGCCTGAAGTTTTGGAAGATAAAAATAAGGGCCACTGCCTTTTTTAAGCAATGATTTATAGTTGTTGTAAAAGTAGAGTGCAAAATCAAACAGCGAACCCGGAATACTTTGCCCTGCATATTTAATATGCTTTTCTTTAAGGTGCAGACCGCGTACCCGACAAATGAGCACCGCTGGGTTATCTTTAAGCTGGTAGCACTTACCATTGTCAGGATTGGTATAGCTAATGGTTCCTTCAATGGCATCACGCAAATTGACTTGCCCATCCAGCACTTTATCCCATGCTGGTGACATCGAATCCTCAAAATCCGCCATGAACACTTTGACGTTAGCATTCAATGCATTGATCACCATTTTTCGGTCGGTTGGCCCCGTAATCTCCACTCGACGATCTTGTAAATCGTGTGGGATACCGAGAATTTTCCAGCTTCCTTCGCGAATATCTTGCGTATCCTTGAGAAAATCCGGCAGTTCTCCGTTATCAATACGTGTTTGTCGCTCTTCTCGTGCATCCAGCAGCGAATCAACACGGCTTGCAAATTTAGCACACAGAGTGGACAAGAAGATTTGGGCTTCTGAAGGGAAAATAGCTTGGTGATGTGGGCCAACGGCACCAACAACCTCAAGCTTGGCTTCGTGGTGTTCTTTGCTGAGTGCTAACTCTGTTTCTGGGGTCTGTGCAAACATAACGCTCTTCCTTAAAACCATTCCAACTACATTTGTAATTTAAAAACCACAAATTCAAATGCTCATTTTTTGCTATCCACTGACTTATCTCTACCGACACTTTCTCTCAGTCAATCCAATATTTCAAGCCTAACCAAGCTAGACATAAGTCTTACAAAACCTTATTAAACCTTACATCAACTCATCATTCAGCAAAAGAGACAAAGTTAATAAAAGGTTAAAAACAAAGTTTTATCCCGTTTCAAACCTATGTTTGATTTCCTTGTTAAATATGAAAGTTATTACGTTATTTTATTACACAACTCAAAAAGGCAGATTTTAGTTTTAAACAGACGTTCGAAATGATGTGAGACGCAGTAAGGCTTGAATTTACGACTAACCGAGCGAGACAGATGGCTTCTTTTTAAACGCAAGAGAAAATAGGATGTGTAAAATTGTGGCTGTAAAGATTTTTGATTTTATGAAAACTTCATCAAGAATTGTTTGTAAAATTTTACAAGTTTAAAAACACTAACAGAATAAAAAACTGAAAAAAGCCACATTAAAAGTGACTTTTTGATTTTTTAGGCAAAGGAAAGAGTAAGACTAATCGCTAAAGTAAACCAGAAACCACATCCGCTAACTGCTTAAAAGTGTGAGTTCGCGATGAACTTGGCCGCCAGACTAAACCAATCTCTCGATACGCTTGCTGGCCAGGAGGCTCGATGACCACTAAATTTTGGTTTTCAACTAAGCCATGATTGATTGCCATTTGTGGAATGAAAGTCGTCCCTAAACCATTGGCGACCATCTGCACTAAGGTATGTAAACTGGTTGCGGTAAATGGATTAATTTTCTCTTTGGCGGTCAACTTGCAAGCCGACACAGCATGATCCGTTAAACAGTGCACATTTTCGAGCAAAAACACCGATTCATCAGGCAGGTCAGCATACTTGATTGGCACACGGATGCTATCCATTTGATGACGGCTGATCACCATTTTGAATGGATCAATCCCCACGACTCGACTCTCCATTTTGCCGATATCGACAGGCAAAGCCAAAATCAACACATCAAGCTCTCCATGACGCAGTGCAGCCAAAAGGTTCGTCGTCGTATCTTCTCGTAATAATAAGTTCAACTTCGGAAAGCGGACATTCACTTCTTGCACTAAATCACACAGTAAAAATGGAGCAATGGTTGGAATACAACCCAGCTTAAGCTGACCTTGCATCTCATCGCCTTGGCAAACCTTGCCGAGTTCCACTAAATCTTGTCCTTTGGCAAGTAACTCTCTTCCTTGGCTAACAACCAGCTCTCCTGCTTGAGTAAACACTAACGGAGCTTTCTTATCCTTTTCATAAAGCGGGCAACCTATTAATTCCTCTAAATTTTGGATCCCTTTACTTAGGGTAGATTGACTAACAAAACAACGTTCAGCGGCATCACTAAAGTGCCGTGTTTCGTAGAGTGTTACTAAATAGTGCAACTGCTTCAAACTGGGCCATTTATTCATCGTTCTACTACTATCTTATTTGAGTGCCGTTTCTGATTCCGTCATTAGAGCTCATCGCTTTTTTCGATGAGACTAATCTATTTATTTCGCTTTTTACTATCCTACAATCTGTACTATAGTTTGTCTCGTTCAAAAACGGACTGGACCAGTGCTCATCACTGGTTTGGAACTAAACCTTATTCTTAGGAGCAAAAAAATGGTACTAGTTGGTCGTAAAGCCCCTGATTTTACTGCAGCAGCTGTTCTTGGTAACGGTGAAATCGTTGATAGCTTCAACTTCGCAGAATTTACTAAAGGTAAGAAAGCGGTTGTTTTCTTCTACCCACTAGACTTCACTTTCGTTTGCCCATCAGAGCTTATCGCTTTTGACAAACGCTTCGAAGATTTCCAAGCGAAAGGCGTTGAAGTAATCGGTGTATCTATCGATTCTCAATTCTCTCACAACGCATGGCGTAATACCGCTATCGAAAACGGTGGCATTGGCCAAGTAAAATACCCGCTAATCGCTGACGTGAAGCACGAAATCTGTAAAGCGTACGATGTTGAACACCCAGAAGCAGGCGTTGCTTTCCGTGGTTCTTTCCTCATCGACGAAGATGGTCTTGTACGTCACCAAGTTGTGAACGACCTACCACTAGGCCGTAACATCGACGAAATGCTACGTATGGTTGATGCGCTTAACTTCCACCAAAAGAATGGTGAAGTGTGCCCAGCACAGTGGGAAGAAGGCAAAGCCGGTATGGATGCATCTCCAAAAGGTGTTGCAGCATTCCTAGCTGAGCACTCAGACGACCTAGGCAAAAAATAATTCTCCTTAGCCCGCGCTCAACTCGGGTCAATGGTTGGACATATAATAAAGCGTAAAACGCATCGCCAATCAGTTAAGAAGTAAAGTCCTTATCCAAGCCCAAAGCTAACGCTTTGGGCTTTTTCGTTGTCGTTCATTTAGCGAAAATGAGGCAGCATTGGTTGGTAAACTTTACCCCTATTTCTCACCTCAATCACACAGACGTCACTACTCTAACTTGCTAACATTAACCAAATTTTTCCAGTAGGATTTTACTATGAATATTCAAGTTGAAGTGTGTATTGATAATATTGAATCGCTACACAACGCCATTAAAGGCGGGGCTACTCGCATTGAATTGTGTTCGTCGCTCGCATTGGGTGGACTGACGCCCAGCTTTGGTTTAATGAAAAAGGCCGCACAAATATCGAGCGTTCCTGTTTACGCGATGATTCGTCCACGTCAAGGCGACTTTCTTTATGATCAGGATGATCTCGATTCGATGTTGATCGATATCGAGATGGCAAAACAGGCGGGACTAGACGGCATCGTCTTTGGTATTTTGAATCCGAATCGCACCATCAACCTTGAAGCAAGCTTACTGATGATGCAAGCTGCGCAAGGGTTGGGTACCACTTTCCACCGTGCGATTGATCAATGCCACAGCTATGAACAAGCGATTGAAGACATTGCAAAATTAGGGTGTGAGCGTGTACTTACTTCAGGGTTAGCGCCAGATGCCTATGCAGGACGAGCCGTAATTTCACACATGGTGAAACTGGCGAATGGCCGATTCTCTATTATGGCTGGGGCTGGCTTAAACGCATCAAACGTGGCTGACATTATCCGTGAAACGGGCATCACTGAAGTGCATTTGTCCGGCAAAACCACGCGTGCAAGTAGCATGGATATGATCGCCAATGCGGTGAGAATGGGCCAAGAGTCTGTCGATGACACCCTCATCCCAATTACCGATCCGGCTAAAATCCAAGAGGTATTACGCCAGCTTTCTTAACTTCGGCGACCGTTATGTCTTGATGTAAGGTGAATAACTTTCCTTCACCTTACTTTATCCAAAAGGCTATTTGAGGATGTCATCAATCGATTGTTTACCTAAGTGGCGCACATCCTTACCTTTGACAAAATAGATGATGTATTCGCAGATATTCTGGCAGCGATCGCCCACGCGTTCGATGGCTCGTGCAGACCACATGACTTGTAATATATGTGGGATATTTTTAGGGTCTTCCATCATATAGGTCATCAGTTGGCGGATCACTGCTTCGTATTCGGCATCCAGCTTGTCATCCAAGCGGTACACTTCAGCAGCCGATTCAAGATCCATCCGCGCAAAAGCATCCAACACTTGGTGCAACATTGCAATGGCTTGTCGGCATAGAGGTTCAAGAGAAACTCGAAATTTGCTCTCTTTAGGTGAAGGGCTTTCGATAGTGACGTAGGCAATTTTGGTGGCAACATCACCAATTCGTTCAAGGTCGGTGATGGTTTTGATGATCGCCATGATCAAGCGCAGATCCTTAGCTGTCGGTTGTCGCTTAGCGATAATACGCGTGCAAGCCTCATCAATAGAGACTTCCATCGCATTCACTTTGTGATCATCCCGAACGACTTTTCTGGCCAGATCGGCATCATCTTTATGCAATGCTTGCATCGCAAAAGAGAGTTGTTGCTCCACCAGCCCGCCCATCGTCAATACATGAGTGCGAATCGATTCAAGTTCAACATTGAACTGTCCTGAAATGTGGCGACCTAGATGCATCATCGTTCCTTTTGAATATCGCTATTGACGAAAGTATTAACCATATCGACCAGTAATATAGTCTTCCGTCTGTTTTTTCAATGGGGAGGTGAAAATAGAGTCAGTATCCGCATACTCAATCAATTTCCCCATATGGATAAAAGCCGTATGATCGCTCACTCTTGCCGCTTGTTGCATGTTGTGCGTCACAATCACCACTGTGTATTTGGTTTTGAGATCGTTAATCAACTCTTCGATGGTCAACGTAGAAATAGGATCTAACGCGGACGTTGGCTCATCAAGCAACAGCACTTCTGGCTCAATAGCAATCGCTCTGGCGATCACTAAGCGTTGCTGCTGCCCACCCGAAAGGCCAAATGCATTTTCATGTAGGCGATGCTTCACTTCATCCCATAACGCAGCGGCTCTTAAAGCTCGCTCAACTGAGTCATCTAAAGTACGGCTATTTTTAATTCCTTGTAGACGAAGCCCATACACCACGTTTTCATAAATGGATTTCGGAAATGGGTTGGGGCGTTGGAATACCATCCCCACTCGGCGGCGCAACGTGGCAACATCCACATCTGGATGATAGACATTTCTACCATGCAATTTGACTTCACCTTCAACTCGACACCCTTCGACCAGATCGTTCATCCGGTTAATACAGCGCAGTAAGGTTGACTTACCACAACCGGAAGGGCCGATAAACGCCGTTACTTGTCCTTTGGGAATACGCATTGAGATATGGCTCAGCGCACAAGTCTGTTTATAGAACAGATTCAGATCTTCAATCGCAATCGCCGTTTGTTGATCGCTCAGATTATTGACATCTAACGGGGCGTGATAACCCAAAGTTTGATTGATGGAAAACATAATTAATCTTGCCCTAACGTTCGATATTTCTCACGCAAGTTATTGCGGATACTGATGGCCGTTAAATTCAGTGCCACAATCACTGTCACCAATAAAAATGAAGTGGCGTACACCAGTGGCCTAGCCGCTTCGATGTTGGTCGTTTGGAAACCAACATCGTAAATATGAAAACCTAAGTGCATGAATTTTCGCTCAAGATGTACAAAGGGAAACTCGCCATCCACAGGCAAACTTGACGCCAGTTTGACCACACCCACCAGCATCAAAGGGGCAACCTCACCCGCGGCTCGCGCAATGGCGAGGATAAGCCCAGTAATAATCGCAGGGCTTGCCATTGGCAATACTATGCGCCAAATCGTCTCAAAATGGGTAGCGCCCAATGCTAACGAGCCATGGCGTACTGCGCTGGGAATCCGTGTTAACCCTTCTTCCGTCGTCACAATCACTACGGGTAGAGTTAACACCGCTAATGTGAGCGCCGACCACAGTAAGCCAGGCGTACCAAAAGTGGGGGCTGGTAACCTTTCGCTATAGAGTAGCGTATCAATCGATGAGCCTATGGTGTAAACAAAAAAACCAAGACCAAATACCCCATAAACAATCGATGGCACACCAGCAAGGTTGATAACCGCAACACGAATGATACGAGTAAATAGATTCTCTTTTGCGTATTCGTGCAGATAAATAGCCGCCACAACACCAAGTGGCATGACAATAACCGACATCAACAACACCAATAGCACTGTACCAAAGATGGCTGGAAATACGCCGCCTTCAGAGTTCGATTCTCGGGGATCTTCTGATAGGAAGAGCCACACCTGCTTTCCCCACTGGACCAATTTTTGCCCCAAAGTCATATCATTGGGATACCAAATATCGAGAATTTGACTAAGTGGAATCGCCACTCGTTGCCCACTCATCTCTTCAACAATCAACGACGGTCCATTCATTTGCTGGCGCAGCGCATCTAGCTTTTGTTCGGCAATAGCTAATTGGCTATCCAAATCCTGCTTTTTATGAAAATAGTGATCTAAATAGGTTCGTTCTAGCTTTCCATTGAGTTCTTTACGACGCTTCTCTAAACGTAATTTTTCGGCGGCAAAGCCAATGACTCGGATCTCTTGGTCAATCACATCGTCAATTTGCTCTCTCAATAACGCGACATCCTGCATCCCTGCAGCGAGCATGGTCTGAACATCCGAACTCTCGCTTCCATCGGTTTGCACATAAGCAATCGGCTTGCCATAAAACTGTCCGTTACTCTTACGTTCTATTACCGCCCACCCGCTAGGCATTTGTTTATCCGACAGTTTAACATCCAGTATCGAAACAAAGTCCGCATGATTTCGCTCTCGGTTAGCGACTTTGATACTGAGCCGCTTCACTTCCCCAGCATCCAGTATGGCTTTGGGCCATGTAATATCTAACGCTCTTAAGTGTGTTAATGGCACATTTTCCTCAGAGTAGAGCTGACCAACCAGTGCTTGCCCCTCTTGAGTTTGCCATTGATAAAGTGGCGTCGGCCAAAAATAGGTTAATCCTTTCCAACCAATAAACAGGAGCAAGCCCAATACCGAAATCAGGCTGATGCTGACAGCACCGCCTGTTAACCATATCCAAGGTGAACCTGATTGAAACCACTTAAACATTTGTGATGATTTTTCCCAATTGATTACAAAGCACCTTGATTACAAAGCGCGATATTTGGCACGCAACCTTTGTCTGACCCATTCAGCAATCGAGTTCACACAAAAGGTGAACATGAGTAGCAATAGTGCCGCTAAAAAAAGCAACCGATAATGGGAGTTCCCCACTTCCGACTCTGGTAACTCAACCGCAATCGTTGCCGATAAGGTGCGCATCCCTTCTAAAATATTCCAATCTAAAATGGGTGTATTACCCGTCGCCATAAGAACGATCATTGTTTCTCCGACGGCTCGCCCCAAGCCCATCATGATCGCCGAGAATATGCCAGGACTTGCCGTTAACAACACGACTTTGGTTAATGTCTGCCAAGGTGTTGCGCCTAATGCTAATGACCCATCAGAAAGATGTTTAGGTACGGAAAAGATCGCATCTTCCGCAATAGTGAAAATGGTTGGAATGACGGCAAAGCCCATAGCAAAACCAACCACCAGCGCATTGCGCTGATCAAAATCGATGCCGTTTTGCGCGAGATAAATCTGAATATCGCCATCAAATAGCCAAACTTCAATTTGGCTGCTATACGAAAAGATAACCACTGCACTAACGACTAATACGGGGATTAGTATCAATGCGTGCCACCCATTTGAAAAATTTCGCACCCATGCTCTCGGTAACAGGTGCCAACCTAGCCCAACGAGTAACATCACAATGGGTAAAAATAGCAGCAGCGCTCCGACCGCCGCGAGATGGCTTTCAATTAATGGTGCAAACCACAACCCCGCTAAAAAACCAATAATGACGGTTGGTAACGCTTCCATCAATTCAATCGACGGCTTCACCACTCGGCGCATTCTCGGTGACATAAAATAAGCCGTGTAAATCGCGCCAAACACCGCAATCGGTATTGCAAATAACATTGCGTATGCTGCGGCCTTAAGAGTGCCAAAGGCTATCGGTACTAGGCTAAACTTAGGCTCAAATTCATCGTTCGCTGACGTCGATTGCCACACATATTGAGGCTCTGGATAACTTTCGTACCACACTTTTTGCCACAATGATGAGAGTGATATTTCAGGATAATCATTATCCACTTTTGCCACGCTGATCTTCTGCTCGCTTAACGTAGCGAGATAAAGCTCATTATTGGACATGGCGGCCAATTGAGGGGCTTTGTTGTACATCCTCTCAAACAACACCAGTTTTTCACTGGTCGTATAATGACTTTGGATTGTGCCATTAGGGTAGAAACTGTAAAAACCTTTGCGATAAGTATCCGGCAGTAACAGCGTCACCTGCGGCGCTAATTTAAACTTACGAATCTGAGTCAGTTGACGTTCTTCATTTTGCAGCACATCAAACCATTGTGACACTAAGCCGTTACGGTGAGTCACCAGTAGCGAATAAGCACCGGACAATAAGTTGATTTGTGTCACGGCTCGATCGGAATTACCTTGGCTTAAATCAACCACTTCTCGCACGAAATAACCTTGACGACTCTTAACTGCAACAACCAATTCGGACCCTGAGCGAAGATAAAGCGTTTTACCATCTGGCGTAAAAAGCAATTGGTCCAAAGAAGGAAATGAGCCTTGAAACACAAAGCGCTGAATTGGCTCGACGTTATCACTCGTTAAGGTTTGTACTATCACCTCATCATTATCGAGATAAGAAGCGAAGAAAAGTACCTCATCAGTAACGGCGAAGGCAAACTGGCGTAACGTTTGCGTTTTATGAGCCAGCCGAAAGGTAGAGGGTAAACTGACGCGCTCAAGATAAGGAGAAAACTGGCGACCTTCCATGCTATGCAGATAACTGAATTTAGGGCGAGCAATAAAGACCTCTCCCGCCGCATTGCTAGCGGCAAACCATCCATCCAGCGGGGGAGCTTGGCTAAAAAGATCAACGCGAATAGGGAGACTATCCGACCACAATGCGTGTTCCGTTTTGCCGTCCAAGGGCCAAAAGTTCATGCTGCCGTCAAGGTCAACAACAAAGGCATTCTCGCCGTATTCATCTATGGCCAAAAATTGAGGATTGGAAGTGGTTATACTCACTTGCGCCACGTTCCTTTCAATTTTTGCGCTACCAAAAAGAGGGAAAACAACCATCGCAAGATAGACAAAAATCAGCACTAAAGCGCCAAGTACACTCACGCCACCAAAACTCACTGCAAGGCGAACCAAACGGTCTTTTATCAACCGTTTTCTGTCACGTTCCTTCAATGAAAATTCACTTGGTGCCATTGCTCTCTCTACCCTTTTTCTTGTCTGCGTATAATATGTAATTTTCGTGACAAGTATATTACAACTCGCAATAAACGACTGAAAATAAAACAACTATACTCAACTTGCCTACTTGAAATAAAAATGTCACATAAAAGGCATAGTTTGCATAATCATCAATACCCGAATTGATTGCTGTGCAGAATCGCACAATCAGCACACAGAGGGTGAGTCAGTAAAAAACGTCAATTGAGTTAAAAGGTAACATGAATGAGTACGGACAAGTTGTATATCGACAAGGAATTGAGCTGGCTTTCGTTTAATGAACGCGTATTGCAAGAAGCCGCAGATAAAACCGTGCCTTTAATCGAGAGAATACGGTTTTTAGGTATTTTTTCTAACAATCTGGATGAGTTCTATAAAGTTCGCTTTTCCGATGTAAAACGGCAAATTTTGATCAACCGAGAACGTGGTGGTAACGATACTACCAAGCATTTGCTGACACGAATGCAAAGTAAGGCGTTCAAACTCAACCAAGATTTCGACAATCTCTATAATGAGCTTATTTTAGAAATGGCACGTCGCCGTATCTTCTTGGTTAATGAAACGCAGTTGGACGAGACTCAGAAAAAATGGATCACTAAGTATTTCCATAAAGAAGTGCGCCCGCATATTACACCGCTGCTCATGACTGACGACATTGATGTCATGCAATTTTTGAAAGATGAATACGCCTATATTGCCGTTGATCTCAAACACAATGACCGCAGCCAATATGCGCTGATTGAAATCCCGACAGACCACCTACCGCGCTTTGTCATGGTGCCGGAGCAAAAGGGCAAACGCCGCAAAACCATCATCTTATTGGACAACATCATTCGCCACTGCCTTGATGAGATTTTCCGCGGATTTTTTGACTATGAAGAGCTCACGGGTTACGCGATGAAAATGACACGTGATGCGGAATATGACTTGCGACGGGAAGTCGAATACAGTTTGTTAGAACAGATGTCAGAAGGGTTGAATCAACGCTTAAGTGCTATGCCCGTACGCTTTGTTTATGAACGAGAAATGCCGACAAAAATGCTTAAATTTTTGTGCGAAAAACTCAAAATATCGCACTATGATAGCCTTCTTCCTGGTGGTCGTTACCATAACTTTAAAGATTTTATTGGGTTCCCAAACGTGGGGCGTGACTATTTAGAAAACAAGCCGCTACCACCCATGCAATGTGCTGACTTTGAAGGTTTTGCCAATGCATTTGATGCGATTCGCGCTCAGGATATTCTACTTCACTACCCTTACCACTCATTTGAACACATTACCGAGTTGGTAAGACAAGCCTCGTTTGATCCCAAAGTGATCAGCATCAAAATTAATATTTATCGTGTTGCCAAAGATTCTCGCCTAATGAACTCGCTCGTCGATGCAGTACACAATGGCAAACGAGTGGTGGTAGTGGTTGAGTTACAAGCACGGTTTGATGAAGAAGCCAACATTGAATGGTCACGTATTTTAACCGAAGCGGGGGTCCAAGTAATTTTCGGTGCTCCCGGATTAAAAATTCACTCTAAATTGCTGCTCATTAGCCGCAAAGAACAGGACAACATCGTTCGCTACGCACACATAGGCACGGGCAACTTCCATGAAAAAACCGCCCGTATCTATACGGACTTTTCACTCCTGACCGCCGACAATGAAATTGCTACCGAAGTACGAAACGTGTTTGGCTATATTGAAAACCCTTACCGCCCAGTTAAATTTAGCCATCTCATTGTGTCGCCAAGAAACTCTCGTATTCAGCTTTATCGATTAATCGACAGTGAAATCGCCAATGTGAAACTTGGTAAAAAAGCCGCAATCACTTTAAAGTTAAATAACTTAGTGGATAAAGGGTTGATCAATAAACTGTATGGTGCGAGTAGCGCGGGCGTACAAATTAAGATGATCGTCCGGGGCATGTGTTCACTGGTTCCGGGAATTGAGGGCGTGAGTGACAATATCAAAATCATCAGCATCGTTGATCGCTTTTTGGAACACCCTCGTGTCATTATTACGCACAATGATGGCAACCCGCTGGTGTATATCTCCTCTGCCGACTGGATGACGCGCAATATCGATCATCGTATCGAAGTAACGACACCAATTCGTGACCCACGTTTGAAACAGCGTATGATTGACATAATGAATTTACAATTTACCGATACAGTGAAAGCGCGCTGGATAGACAAAGAGATGAGCAATAATTATGTAGAACGTGGTAACCGTAAAAAAGTGCGTTCGCAATTTGCCATCTACGACTATCTTAAGAATGTAGAAAGACAGACCAGAAAGAGCAAAGAACCCTTACATGACAATCAACCCAACTAATACTATTCGCGATATTGCGGCCATCGATTTAGGCTCTAACAGCTTTCATATGGTGGTGGCCAAAGTCGTCGATCAAGACCTGCAACTGGTGAGCCGTCATAAGCAACGTGTACGCTTGGCGGCTGGGTTAGATGAACAAAAAAATTTGGATGCCGATGCCATAGAGCGAGGACTTGAATGCTTAGCAATGTTTGCCGAGCGGCTACAAGGTTTTGAACCTGAAAACGTTCGCATCGCGGCCACGCATACGCTGCGTCAAGCCAATAATGCTCATACATTCTTGCAACGAGCCAAACAGGTACTGCCTTTCCCTATTGAAATCATTCCCGGGGCTGAGGAAGCACGCTTAATTTATTTAGGCGTGGCACATACTCAACCTCAAGCAGCGTCTATGTTGGTGGTGGATATCGGTGGCGGTAGTACCGAGATGGTGATTGGCCAAGGGTTTGATCCAGACCTAATCAACAGCAAGCAAATGGGATGCGTCAGCTATACTGACCGTTACTTCGCTGATGGTAGGCTTTCAAGCAGAAACTTCGCTCATGCGATATTATCCGCCGAGCAAAAAATCGAATCTATTGCGGCGAAATATCGCAAAAAAGGGTGGGAAGTCGCCTTCGGCTCGTCAGGAACCATCAAAGCCATTCACGAAGTACTGATTGGTTTGGGCTTTGATGATGGCATCATCACGCTTGAGCGGGTCAATAAACTCATTGAAAAACTCTGTGAATGGCAAAGTATTGATGAGATCGAACTCAGCGCATTGACTGACGATAGAAAACCCGTTTTTGCTGCGGGAGTTGCCATTTTAAGCGCGGTTTTAAAATCGCTGCGTGTGAAAGAGATGCATTTTTCTGATGGTGCATTACGAGAAGGCTTGCTTTATGAGATGGAAGATCGGTTCAAGTATTCCGATATCCGTTTACGCACCACTGAAAACCTCGCGATGAAGCATCTAGTCGACTTAGAGCATGCCGCTAAAGTCAAAGGCCATGCAAAAGAGTTTCTACAGAATGTGACCCCAGAGCTAGGATTGAAAAAAGGCAGCGAACTGTTTGATCTTTTGGAATGGGGAGCGTTATTGCATGAGGTGGGATTGAGCATCAACTTACAAGGCTTTCACCGACACTCTGCTTATATTCTGCGTCACACCAACATGCCCGGTTTTAACAGCGAACAGCAACAGGTACTGTCGACCTTAGCGCGCTTTCAACGCAAATCCCTCAAGCTGCAAGAAATGAATGATTTTACGCTGTTTAAGAAAAAGCACATCATTGGCCTCATCCGTGTGTTGCGTTTAGCGATTGTTGTCAATAGCCAACGTAATGATGATCCTCTTCCTGAGCTGACGCTCAGCGCAAAAGATGATGAGTGGAAACTAGAATGTGAAGACGCCAATTGGTTAGAAAATAATAAATTATTACATGCGGATCTGATGTGCGAACAACAGTATTGGCGAAGTGTCGGTTGGCAACTCAATTTTTGATTTGAGCAGTTGGATTTGATAAAAAATAGCGAGCGTTCAGCTCGTTATTTTATGCCCACTTTGGCTAGTTCTTGCAAAGCAAACTCGGCACTGACAGGCACATAACCATCTTTCCCAACGATCGCTTGTCCTTGCTTAGAAAAAATGAAACGAATAAATTCTCGCTGCATGGGTGGCAGATCCTGATTAGGGTGTTTATTCACATACACATACAAATAGCGAGATAACGGATAAGCACCTGATAGAATATTTTCATAACTTGCGGCAATAAACTGATCGCCTTGTTTGGCTATCGGAATCAATTTCACACCAGAAACCTGATAACCAACACCAGAATAACCGATAGTATTGATCGATGAAGCAACCGATTGTACAACCGATGCCGATCCCGGCTGCTCGTTTACTCCCTTTTTGAAATCGCCACCACACAGTGCGTTTTGTTTGAAATAGCCATAAGTTCCCGACACCGAATTTCGGCCAAACAGTTGAATTCCCCGCTTGGCCCAATCCTCATCAATGCCCAATTGCGCCCAAGTATTAGTCGGTTGTGTTGCACCGCAGCGTAACGTGGATGAGAAAATACTGTCTAATTGAGTAAAATTAAGCCCTTTGATTGAATTATCTCGATGTACAAAAATACCAATGGCATCTATCGCAACCCGCAATGCCGTCGGCTTATAACCGTGAGCGCGTTCAAATGCTTCAATCTCACGACCACGCATCGGGCGACTCATTGGGCCAAATTGCGCCGTTCCTTCAGTTAAAGCAGGAGGCGCAGTGGAAGAACCTGAGGCTTGTACTTGAGCATTGATATTTGGGTAAATCGTCTTAAACTCTTCAACCCACAGCGTCGTCATTCCTGCCAGTGTGTCTGACCCCACCGATAGCAGGCTACCTACAACACCGTTAGTTTTTGAGTAATCCACGAGTGGCTGAGCGCTCACGGCGTTCGTGGTAACCAGCAAATAAAAACAGAGAAAGGCTGTAAATATGCGATGTCTCATGACGGCACAACCAAACGTTTAGGCAAAATAAAAGAGAATTTGCTGCCAACGCCCACTTCACTGTGAATCTGCAAATGCGTGTCATGATGTGACAATGCATGCTTAACAATCGCGAGCCCAAGCCCACTTCCTCCGGTATCTCGCGAACGAGCTTTATCGACACGATAAAAACGTTCCGTTAAACGATGTAAATGCTGTGGCTCGATCCCTTCCCCTTTATCCACCACGTCTAAACAAGCACCTTGCGCGTTTTGATACCAACGCACATTAATTTCCGCTCCTGGAGGCGTATATTTGACAGCGTTATAAACAAGGTTTGATATAGCACTGCGTAGTTGATCTTCATCGGCCAATACTTTAAGTCGCTTATCGACATCAAAATGCAGTCGGTGATGATGATCACCACTTAAACTGATCGCTTCTTTTTCAAGTACTTCCAACATAGCCGGAACATCAACCATTTCATCCAGCTCATGCATCGGCGCCGCTTCAATTTTTGACAACGTCAGCAGTTGATTGACTAAACTGTTCATGCGGTTTAACTGTTCAGTCATCACTCCATGTGCCTTGGGCCACATCGGCCCTACCAGCATGTCAGGGTCTTCTGTCATCTCAAGATACCCTTGCAGCACCGTCATTGGGGTTCTCAGTTCATGAGAAACGTTAGCAAAGAAATTTCGGCGCATGCCTTCTAACTGTTTCAACTGAGTGACATCACGCACAACCATCAAATGCTCACCTTCTGTGTAAGGCACAATACGCAGCTCTAACATACGCTCAACATTAAGTGGAGAGCGCATTTCAAGTGGTTCTGTGAAATCATCTTTTTGCAGATATTTGATAAAATCAGGGGTGCGCAATAAATTTGAGATAGGTTGACCTGCATCGTCTGGCCAGCGAAAACCGAGTAGGTGCTGTGCAAGTCGGTTACACCAAACAATGTTCCCTTCATCACGAAACACCACCACCGCATCGGGTAGCGACTCAGCCCCGTTACGAAAGCGGCGGATCAAATTGGTCAGTTCTTTGCGTTTTTTACGTTGGCGTTGCTGTAAACGATAAATCCCATTAAACAGGTATTCCCAATTTCCAGTCCCAGAAGGCGGCGTTAAACGTTTTTCATCCCACAACCAAGCCGACAAGCGCATTTGGTTATGCAAATGCCAAATTAATTGCAACGCCGTAGCCGCTAGCAGCAGCCAAGCCATATGGCCAAAGATCCAGCCAACGACAATCCAAGGAGAGTAAAAAAAAGCCAGCTCCCAAGCCAGCCTTTTCCACGTTAAACGTTCAACCATTTCGTACCTTAATTAATCCTTTATGTTCTGGATGAAAAGCGATAGCCGGCACCACGCACTGTTTGAATTAATTTATCATGGCCAGCCTCTTCTAACGCTTTTCTCAGACGGCGTATATGAACATCGACAGTGCGGTCTTCAACATAAACGTTGGTACCCCACACATTGTTCAATAACTGTTCACGGCTATAGACGCGTTCTTGATGCGTCATAAAAAAGTGTAGCATTTTGAATTCCGTCGGCCCCATCTCTAAGGCATTATCATTAGCCATTACTCGATGAGAGACAGGATCTAACTTCAATCCTTGCACGTCGATCGCATCTTCCAGTGCTGTCGGTGTGACGCGCCGGATAACTGCTTTCAAACGAGCGACCAACTCTTTAGGCGAAAAAGGTTTGGTTATGTAATCATCCGCACCCACTTCAAGGCCGCGAACTTTATCTTCTTCTTCACCACGGGCGGTTAACATCACAACCGGAATGTTGCGTGTTAATTCTTCACGCTTCATATGCTTAATAAAGTTGATACCACTCCCGCCGGGCAACATCCAATCTAATAACACAAGATCGGGAAAGGGTTCAGCCAGTTTACTCACCGCCGTGTCGTAATCTTCCGCTTCAACAGCTTGATAACCTTTTTGCTCAAGCACGAAACACAACATTTCGCGAATGGGTGCTTCGTCTTCAACAACCAGAATCCTTCTAGACATTTGAATAACCTTTCTATGTAATCAACGCTATGCATTATGGGAAACAATTATGACACTTTTGTGACCTTTGCAAACAATTTTTCATATAAGTTTCTTATCAAGTTCATGATTATATTTTGAAATTGATTTAAGACTTTAGCTTTCAAATCCCCTATCATGTTGCGTCTTCTAATTAAGTAAGAGAAAGAATATGTGGTTTAAAAACTGTATGGTTTATCGTGTTAATCGCGATGTAGAATTCAACGCCGATCAGCTCGAAAAACAACTGGCCGAATTTCGTTTTACGCCATGCGGCAGCCAAGATAAGCAAAAATTTGGTTGGGTTAACGCAATGGGTAAACACGGCGACATGATGACCCACGTTTCTGAAGACCGTATTCTGATCTGCGCGAAAAAAGAAGAAAAGATGTTACCTGCTTCGGTCATTAAAGATTCTTTGAATGCCAAAGTTGAAGCGATGGAAGTGGAAGAAGGGCGACCTCTCAAGAAAAAGGAGAAGGAAAGCCTCAAGGAAGATATTGTCATCGATCTCCTACCTAGAGCATTTAGCCGCAGCAATCTCACCTTTGTGCTTATCCTACCCAAGCAAGGCTTCATTTTAGTCGATGCAGCAAGCTACAAAAAAGCTGAAGACGTTTTATCGCTGCTACGCAAAACCATGGGTAGCCTATCCGTAGTACCTGCGATCCCAGAACAAGCGGTAGAAACAACACTTACTCAGTGGGTTAAAAGTGGTGAACTGCCACCAGGGTTTAGCTTGTTGGATGAAGCTGAATTAAAGTCATTATTAGAAGATGGTGCAGTGATCCGTTGTAAGAAACAAGAACTGACAAGCGATGAGATCTTAAGCCATATTGAAGCCAATAAAGTTGTCACTAAACTGGCATTGAACTGGCAAGATCGCCTGAGTTTTATTCTGGCTGAAGATTGTAGCATTAAGCGTTTGGCATTTAGCGATGAACTCAAAGAACAAAATGAAGATATTCCACGAGAAGAGCAAGCGGCTCGCTTTGATGCCGATTTCTCATTAATGTGTGGTGAAATGTCGGCATTTTTGCCTAACTTATTTGACGTTCTCGGCGGCCTTCCTCACCCGAACGCTTAACAAAAGCCTCATGCAAAAGCCCAATACCCTTAAAAGTATTGGGCTTTTTTGTATCACTTACGATCCCTACTAGGCATAAGGTTATTTTTAACGTAAAATTTGCGCCCCTCCAATACCATCAGGTGGTATTGGCCTGACTTGAGATCAGATTAGAGAAAAACGATGAGCACACATACCCCTTTTGTCCCCGAGCTACTATCACCGGCGGGCAGCCTAAAAAACATGCGTTATGCGTTTGCTTACGGTGCAGATGCCGTTTATGCCGGCCAACCTCGTTATAGCCTTCGTGTACGCAATAACGAATTTAACCATGAAAACCTACAAATCGGCATCGATGAAGCACATGCTTTGGGTAAAAAATTGTACGTGGTTTGTAATATTCAACCCCACAACTCAAAACTTAAGACATTCATCCGAGATCTAAAGCCTGTGGTTGAAATGGGACCTGATGCGCTCATTATGTCTGACCCAGGGCTTATCATGATGGTTCGTGAAGCATTTCCTGAAATGCCTATTCACCTTTCAGTTCAAGCCAATGCTGTTAACTGGGCAACGGTTAAGTTCTGGGCATCTCAAGGCGTTGAACGAGTGATCCTATCACGCGAACTTTCGTTGGAAGAAATTGAAGAAATTCGTGAGCAATGTCCAACGACCGAACTCGAAATTTTTGTTCATGGCGCATTATGCATGGCTTATTCAGGTCGCTGTCTATTGTCTGGCTACATTAATAAACGTGATCCAAACCAAGGAACATGCACTAATGCATGTCGTTGGGAATACAAAGTTGAATCAGCCAAAGAAGACGAAACAGGTCAAATTGTCGAGAAATTTGATCCGGCAGCAGTTCAAACTATCGAGATACAAGAAGAGCGCCCTGATAATACACTTGGTTTAGGCAAACCGATTGATGATGTGGTTTTGCTTTCAGAAAGCCATCGTCCAGAAGAGAAGATGGCCGCTTTTGAAGACGAACATGGCACCTACATTATGAACTCAAAAGATCTACGAGCCGTACAGCATGTAGAACGATTGACGAAAATGGGCGTGCATTCATTAAAAATAGAAGGCCGTACTAAATCTTTCTATTATTGCGCTCGTACAGCTCAAGTGTACCGCAAAGCAATTGATGACGCAGTTGCAGGTAAACCATTTGATGAAAGCCTGATGGGCACTTTAGAAAGCCTTGCACACCGTGGCTATACCGAAGGTTTCTTGCGACGCCATACACACGATACTTATCAAAACTACGACTATGGCTATTCAGTCTCAGATTCACAGCAATTTGTTGGCGAATTTACGGGTAAACGTCGTGGTGAAATGGCTGAAGTTGAAGTTAAAAACAAGTTTATCTTAGGTGATAGTTTAGAGCTGATGACCCCAAGAGGGAATATTGTCTTCAGACTTGAAGCAATGGAAAACCGCAAAGGTGAAATTGTTGATGACGCAAAAGGAAACGGTCACTTTGTTTATATCCCGGTTCCTGAAGAGTTGGATTTAAACTTTGCTCTGTTAATGCGTAACTTGAATGCTGGCCAAGATACTCGTAACCCCGTAGGCAAGTAGTTATGGCATTATTGATCACCAGTAAATGCATTAACTGTGATATGTGTGATCCGGAATGCCCAAATGGCGCGATCTCTATGGGCAACCGGATCTATGAAATTAATCCTAATCTATGTACTGAATGCAAAGGACATTACGACAAGCCCACCTGTCAATCCGTATGTCCGATAACAAACTGCATCATTACCGATCCAGAACACATAGAAACTGAACATCAACTACTTGAAAAATTCGTCGTTATTCAAGGTTTAGCCTAATCATTGTAAAAGAGCCCAATCGTTAAGATTGGGCTCTTTTTTATCGGTGTGCTAAGCCTTTACTGTTGAGATAGTTCAACATATGAGGTCGAGATTCTTGTGCTAATTTAGCCGTTACCTCTGTAGACCAAGCCGCTTGCTTGGTATTGGAAGAACGCGTCTGATAATAAGCCCTCATCGTCTCATCATATTGCTCTATTTCAGCATAACTCAAAGCATGGTAGGTATTCTCATGAACAATTACCTCAGGAGATAAACGAGGTTTTAGTTGTGGATTCTGAGCCGGACACCCCAAACACATACCAAATAACACTGCGCAATATGGAGGAAGCTCTAATAACTCATCCACTTCTTTAGGTGAATTTCTTAAGCCGCCAATATAAACACCACCCAATCCCATCGATTCTGCCGCCAATAAACAGTTTTGTGCCATGATCCCAGCGTCTACAGCGCCAATCAAAGTGAGTTCAATCAGCTCTGGTTTTACCTCAGGATTAATGGCGTAATGACGTTGGTAGTCAATGCAGAACACTAAAAACTCAGCAGCGCTTGCAACATAAGCTTGGTTGCCCGCCAGTATAGCCAACTGCTCGCGTTTATCTTTATCCGTAACACGAATGATTGAATTAACCTGTAATAGGCTCGATGATGATGCCGCAATACCAGCAGAAATAATTGTACTCAGCTGATCTGGAGTTATCTTCTGATCGGTAAAAGATCGGATAGAACGATGTGCAAGAATAGTTTCAATGACTGGATTCATCTTATATTTTTCCCTACGAGGATATTGCCATTATCTTAGCAAGCATTACCTACGGACGCCGTAAAAATGCAAACTTAAAATTAGCACAGAAAAGATCGTTTTAATGCAGTATGGGGGCGATACTTTTATTGAAGTTATTGAAGAACAGGAATGTTCTAAAAAAATAATAAGGAGATGAAAAACAGTAAAAAGCCTCAGCATTTCTGCGGAGGCTTGATAGATGGCAGGGGTGGAGAGATTCGAACTCCCAACACGCGGATTTGGAATCCGCTGCTCTGCCAGTTGGAGCTACACCCCTAAATAATTTATGCTTCTCATTGAAGAAAACCTCAACATAACTGCTGAGGCTCTTAATAAGTGGCGGAGCGGACGGGACTCGAACCCGCGACCCCCGGCGTGACAGGCCGGTATTCTAACCAACTGAACTACCGCTCCGCAGCGTGTCTGGTTAGACAATATTCAAAGCCTGGCGATGTCCTACTCTCACATGGGGAGACCCCACACTACCATCGGCGCTGTTGTGTTTCACTTCTGAGTTCGGCATGGAATCAGGTGGGTCCACAACGCTATGGTCGCCAAGCAAATTTCTTAATTCGGAAAGCTGTTTCGTTCTCATTCACACATTCAATGTTCTTCCATTGAGCCCACAAAACCCCTTCGGTGTTGTATGGTTAAGCCTCACGGGCAATTAGTATTGGTTAGCTCAACGCCTCGCAGCGCTTACACACCCAACCTATCAACGTTCTAGTCTCGAACAACCCTTTAGGACACTTAAAGTGCCAGGGAAGACTCATCTCAGGGCTCGCTTCGCGCTTAGATGCTTTCAGCGCTTATCAATTCCGAACTTAGCTACCGGGCAATGCCATTGGCATGACAACCCGAACACCAGCGGTTCGTCCACTCCGGTCCTCTCGTACTAGGAGCAGCCCCCTTCAATCTTCCAACGCCCACGGCAGATAGGGACCGAACTGTCTCACGACGTTCTAAACCCAGCTCGCGTACCACTTTAAATGGCGAACAGCCATACCCTTGGGACCGACTTCAGCCCCAGGATGTGATGAGCCGACATCGAGGTGCCAAACACCGCCGTCGATATGAACTCTTGGGCGGTATCAGCCTGTTATCCCCGGAGTACCTTTTATCCGTTGAGCGATGGCCCTTCCATTCAGAACCACCGGATCACTATGACCTACTTTCGTACCTGCTCGAACCGTCATTCTCGCAGTTAAGCGGGCTTATGCCATTGCACTAACCTCACGATGTCCAACCGTGATTAGCCCACCTTCGTGCTCCTCCGTTACTCTTTGGGAGGAGACCGCCCCAGTCAAACTACCCACCAGGCACTGTCCGCAACCCCGATGAGGGGCCTACGTTAGAACATCAAAACGACAAGGGTGGTATTTCAAGGTCGACTCCACGCAATCTAGCGACTGCGCTTCTAAGTCTCCCACCTATCCTACACATGTAGGTTCAATGTTCAGTGCCAAGCTGTAGTAAAGGTTCACGGGGTCTTTCCGTCTAGCCGCGGGTACACTGCATCTTCACAGCGATTTCAATTTCACTGAGTCTCGGGTGGAGACAGCGTGGCCATCATTACGCCATTCGTGCAGGTCGGAACTTACCCGACAAGGAATTTCGCTACCTTAGGACCGTTATAGTTACGGCCGCCGTTTACCGGGGCTTCGATCAAGAGCTTCGACCTAAGTCTAACCCCATCAATTAACCTTCCGGCACCGGGCAGGCGTCACACCGTATACGTCATCTTGCGATTTTGCACAGTGCTGTGTTTTTAATAAACAGTTGCAGCCACCTGGTATCTGCGACTCTCGTCAGCTCCATCCGCGAGGGACTTCACCAATAAGAGCGTACCTTCTCCCGAAGTTACGGTACCATTTTGCCTAGTTCCTTCACCCGAGTTCTCTCAAGCGCCTTGGTATTCTCTACCCGACCACCTGTGTCGGTTTGGGGTACGATTGCTTATAATCTGAAGCTTAGAGGCTTTTCCTGGAAGCAGGGCATCAATGACTTCACTGCCGTAGCAGCTCGACGTCGTGTCTCAGCCTAACAAGAAACCGGATTTACCTAGTCTCTTAGCCTACGCACTTGAACCAGGACAACCGTCGCCTGGCCCACCTAGCCTTCTCCGTCCCCCCATCGCAATTATAAGCAGTACGGGAATATTAACCCGTTTCCCATCGACTACGCTTTTCAGCCTCGCCTTAGGGGTCGACTTACCCTGCCCCGATTAACGTTGGACAGGAACCCTTGGTCTTCCGGCGGGGAGGTTTTTCACCCCCCTTATCGTTACTCATGTCAGCATTCGCACTTCTGATACCTCCAGCATGCTTTACAACACACCTTCAACGGCTTACAGAACGCTCCCCTACCCAATACAGTAAACTGTATTGCCGCAGCTTCGGTTTACTACTTAGCCCCGTTACATCTTCCGCGCAGGCCGACTCGACCAGTGAGCTATTACGCTTTCTTTAAATGATGGCTGCTTCTAAGCCAACATCCTGGCTGTCTGAGCCTTCCCACATCGTTTCCCACTTAGTAGTAATTTGGGACCTTAGCTGGCGGTCTGGGTTGTTTCCCTCTCCACGACGGACGTTAGCACCCGCCGTGTGTCTCCCGGATAGTACTTACTGGTATTCGGAGTTTGCAAAGGGTTGGTAAGTCGGGATGACCCCCTAGCCTTAACAGTGCTCTACCCCCAGTAGTATTCGTCCGAGGCGCTACCTAAATAGCTTTCGGGGAGAACCAGCTATCTCCGAGTTTGATTGGCCTTTCACCCCTAGCCACAAGTCATCCGCTAATTTTTCAACATTAGTCGGTTCGGTCCTCCAGTTGATGTTACTCAACCTTCAACCTGCCCATGGCTAGATCACCCGGTTTCGGGTCTATATCCAGAGACTGAAGCGCCCAGTTAAGACTCGGTTTCCCTACGGCTCCCCTATTCGGTTAACCTTGCCACTGAATATAAGTCGCTGACCCATTATACAAAAGGTACGCAGTCACACCACGAAGGTGCTCCTACTGCTTGTACGTACACGGTTTCAGGTTCTATTTCACTCCCCTCACAGGGGTTCTTTTCGCCTTTCCCTCACGGTACTGGTTCACTATCGGTCAGTCAGTAGTATTTAGCCTTGGAGGATGGTCCCCCCATGTTCAGACAGGATAACACGTGTCCCGCCTTACTCGATTTCACTTATAATGATGGAACAGTTACGGGGCTATCACCCTTTATTGCGCCACTTTCCAGAGGCTTCACCTGCATCATTAAAAGCTTAAGGGCTAGTCCAATTTCGCTCGCCGCTACTTTCGGAATCTCTGTTGATTTCTTCTCCTCGGGGTACTTAGATGTTTCAGTTCCCCCGGTTTGCCTCCTTACCCTATGTATTCAGGTAAGGATACGTGCTTATGCACGTGGGTTTCCCCATTCGGAAATCGTAGACTCAAGTGGCTGTTACTGCCTAATCTACGCTTATCGCAAGTTACTACGTCCTTCATCGCCTCTGACTGCCAAGGCATCCACCGTGTACGCTTAGTCACTTAACCATACAACCCGAAGAAGTTTCGTGTTGTAGACAAGTCACCAAGGTTGTCTCTCATTATTTGAATGAGCGAGAGACGTTTGATTTTGCCGGACTCAATTTTGAAAACTTACCGAAGTAAGCTTTCCCAAGAACACTTGAATGTGTTTGGTATCAATACGTTAAACGCATTGATGTTGAGAACTTTTATTTGATAACAACAAACACGTTCGTTGTTATCAGTCAGCTTTCCAAATTGTTAAAGAGCACGATTTTCTAATGAAAACCATTTTTAAAAACACTATTACTAGTGCGCTTAAAGATGGTGGAGCTATGCGGGATCGAACCGCAGACCTCTTGCATGCCATGCAAGCGCTCTCCCAGCTGAGCTATAGCCCCTTAATCTCTCTTAAACTGTATAAACCATCAATCTGTGTGGACACTCATCGGTGTAATCATCGTATAAGGAGGTGATCCAGCGCCAGGTTCCCCTAGCGCTACCTTGTTACGACTTCACCCCAGTCATGAACCACAAAGTGGTGAGCGTCCTCCCCGAAAGGTTAAACTACCCACTTCTTTTGCAGCCCACTCCCATGGTGTGACGGGCGGTGTGTACAAGGCCCGGGAACGTATTCACCGTAGCATTCTGATCTACGATTACTAGCGATTCCGACTTCATGGAGTCGAGTTGCAGACTCCAATCCGGACTACGACGCACTTTTTGGGATTCGCTCACTATCGCTAGCTTGCTGCCCTCTGTATGCGCCATTGTAGCACGTGTGTAGCCCTACTCGTAAGGGCCATGATGACTTGACGTCGTCCCCACCTTCCTCCGGTTTATCACCGGCAGTCTCCCTGGAGTTCCCGACATTACTCGCTGGCAAACAAGGATAAGGGTTGCGCTCGTTGCGGGACTTAACCCAACATTTCACAACACGAGCTGACGACAGCCATGCAGCACCTGTCTTACAGTTCCCGAAGGCACTCCCGCGTCTCCGCAGGATCCTGTAGATGTCAAGAGTAGGTAAGGTTCTTCGCGTTGCATCGAATTAAACCACATGCTCCACCGCTTGTGCGGGCCCCCGTCAATTCATTTGAGTTTTAATCTTGCGACCGTACTCCCCAGGCGGTCTACTTAACGCGTTAGCTCCGAAAGCCACGGCTCAAGGCCACAACCTCCAAGTAGACATCGTTTACGGCGTGGACTACCAGGGTATCTAATCCTGTTTGCTCCCCACGCTTTCGCATCTGAGTGTCAGTATCTGTCCAGGGGGCCGCCTTCGCCACCGGTATTCCTTCAGATCTCTACGCATTTCACCGCTACACCTGAAATTCTACCCCCCTCTACAGTACTCTAGTGAACCAGTTTCAAATGCGGTTCCGAGGTTGAGCCCCGGGCTTTCACATCTGACTTAATCCACCACCTGCATGCGCTTTACGCCCAGTAATTCCGATTAACGCTCGCACCCTCCGTATTACCGCGGCTGCTGGCACGGAGTTAGCCGGTGCTTCTTCTGTCGCTAACGTCAAATGATGCTGCTATTAACAACACCACCTTCCTCACGACTGAAAGTACTTTACAACCCGAAGGCCTTCTTCATACACGCGGCATGGCTGCATCAGGCTTGCGCCCATTGTGCAATATTCCCCACTGCTGCCTCCCGTAGGAGTCTGGACCGTGTCTCAGTTCCAGTGTGGCTGATCATCCTCTCAGACCAGCTAGGGATCGTCGCCTTGGTGAGCCATTACCTCACCAACTAGCTAATCCCACCTAGGCATATCCTGACGCGAGAGGCCCGAAGGTCCCCCTCTTTGGCCCGTAGGCATCATGCGGTATTAGCCATCGTTTCCAATGGTTATCCCCCACATCAGGGCAATTTCCTAGGCATTACTCACCCGTCCGCCGCTCGCCACCTAAGGAACAAGTTCCTCTGTGCTGCCGCTCTACTTGCATGTGTTAGGCCTGCCGCCAGCGTTCAATCTGAGCCATGATCAAACTCTTCAATTAAAGTTTTGTTGGTCCTAAGACCGGCTCAATGAATACTGACTTCAAAACTGCTCTTACTCGAAAGTAAAACGTAATTTTAAAGCTATTGTTGTTCCAACAGAACAACAATGAATTGACTGTGCCAAAATCAAGTAAACTTGATTCTGATTGGTCACTCAGTTCATTGATAAATCTTTTTTGATTATCATCAACGAGTGCCCACACAGATTGATAGGTTTATATTGTTAAAGAGCTTGCTTGGATGCTTATCTAAAAGCATTCAAAGCGGACGAACATTCTAGCGATATAACCTTAAGTGTCAAACACTTTATCGATTATTTCTTTTAAACAAGTGTTCATCTATTATCAGCAGAAGTAACTAGCACTGCCCTGACAACGAGGCGCATTATAGGTAGTTTAGAGAAGGACACAAGTCTTAAAATGAAACTTTCTCATAAAAACGAACTGACAGCTCACAAAAGAACCAATGAGAGTGATTTTCAAACAAAAAGGGCCATTTCTGGCCCTTTTGAATGTAAATGTTTAGTCTTGATGAGCAATAATTTGGTCATTGCTAACAACTAGCTTAACTTTTTTATCCGGTAGGATTCTTCCTGCCAAGATTTCTTTCGCTAATGGATTTTCAACGCTTTGTTGAATAGCGCGTTTCAATGGTCTTGCTCCGTAAACAGGATCAAACCCAACTTGAGAAATCAGCTCTAACGCTTTTTCAGATACCTCAAGCTGATAACCTTTCTCTTCCATTCGTTTACCAAGACGGGCTAATTGAATAGAAGCGATCGATTTAATTTGTTCTTGCGCCAACGGATGGAATACTACACTTTCATCCACTCGGTTTAAGAACTCTGGTCTAAAATGTTTACCTACAATCTCCATTACCTCTTTTTTAATGCCTTCATAATCCAAGCTTGCGAATTTTTCTTGAATTTGCGAAGACCCTAAGTTTGAGGTCATAATTACCACTGTATTACGAAAATCAACTGTGCGTCCTTGTCCATCAGTTAAGCGCCCATCATCTAATACCTGTAGTAGGATATTAAAGACATCAGGGTGTGCTTTCTCAACTTCATCCAACAAGATAACCGAGTACGGTTTACGACGAATAGCCTCGGTCAAGTAGCCACCCTCTTCGTAGCCCACATAACCTGGAGGCGCGCCGACTAATCGCGCTACTGAGTGTTTTTCCATAAACTCAGACATGTCGATTCGCACCATGGCATCTTCACTATCAAACATAAAGTTTGCGAGTGTTTTACACAATTCAGTTTTACCCACACCAGTTGGCCCTAAGAATAAGAAGGAACCAATCGGTCTATTTGGATCAGATAACCCAGCTCGGCTACGGCGAATCGCATTTGATACCACTTCGACGGCTTCAACTTGTCCGATAACTCGTTGATGCAGCGCATCCTCCATTTGCAGCAGTTTTTCTTTCTCAGCTTCCAGCATTTTAGAAACTGGAATACCAGTTTGCTTTGAAAGCACTTCCGCAATTTCTACATCAGTTACTTTGTTGCGCAGTAAAGTCATCTCTTGCATTTCAGCTTGAGTTGCAAGGTCGAGCTGCTTTTCAAGTTCAGGAATTCGGCCATATTGAAGTTCTGACATGCGGTTCAAGTCACCAGCTCTACGTGCGAAATCCATATCCATACGCGCTTGCTCTAATTCGGACTTAATATGCTGAGTACCCGAAAGAGCTGCTTTTTCCGCATTCCAAACTTCTTCCAGCTCGGCAAACTCACGCTCTTTCACTTTTAATTCTTCGTTTAACACCTGTAAGCGTTTTTCACTCGCTTCATCGTGTTCATTCGTTAGCGCTTGTTGCTCAATTTTCAGCTGAATAATTTTGCGCTCAAGCTTATCTAAAGATTCTGGCTTTGAATCTATTTGCATTCGAATACTTGAAGCGGCTTCATCGATCAAGTCAATCGCTTTATCGGGCAACTGGCGATCAGAAATATAACGGTGCGATAAGCTCGCAGCAGCAACAATAGCGGGATCAGTGATCTCCACATGGTGATGGAGCTCATAACGCTCTTTCAAACCACGCAAAATAGCTACTGTGTCTTCTACGCTAGGTTCATCAACCAGTACCTTTTGGAAACGTCGCTCAAGTGCCGGATCTTTCTCTATATATTGACGATACTCGTCTAAAGTGGTCGCACCGACGCAGTGTAGATCTCCTCGAGCCAGAGCGGGCTTAAGCATATTCCCCGCATCCATTGCGCCTTCGCCTCGACCTGCACCGACCATAGTGTGCAACTCATCAATAAAGAGGATGACATTACCCTCTTCTTTCGCTAGCTCGTTAAGCACCGATTTTAAGCGTTCTTCAAATTCACCACGATACTTAGCCCCTGCGACCAAAGACCCCATGTCTAATGACAATACTCGACGACCACGTAGACCTTCTGGTACTTCATTATTAATAATGCGCTGCGCTAACCCTTCCACAATCGCCGTTTTACCTACACCGGGCTCACCAATAATCACGGGGTTGTTTTTGGTCCGGCGTTGCAATACTTGAATGGTGCGACGAATTTCATCATCACGCCCGATGACAGGATCAAGTTTGCCTTGTTCCGCTCGTTCAGTTAGATCTATTGTGAATTTCTCAAGCGCTTGTCTTAGCTCTTCTGCATTTGGATCATTCACTTTCTGACCTCCACGCACTTTTTCTATTGCTTCAGAAACTTTTTTCTCGGTAAGCCCTATTTCTTTGAGTAATTGACCAAGCGCGCCCTTATCTTCTAGTGCGGCTAGCAAAAATACTTCCGAAGAAATGTAGGAATCTTGCCGTTTTTGCGCGAGTTTATCGCACAAATTGAACATAGTACCCATGGCGCTAGAAAGCTGAACATCACCACCGATACCGCTAACTTTTGGCAAACGGTCTAATATCTCACTGAGCTTCGATCTCAATTGCATAACGTCCACACTTAACATAGTAAGAAGTGGACGAATTGGACTGCCATTTTGATCGAGCAATGCCACCATCAAATGAACAGGCTCGATATATTGATGATCACGGCCTAATGCCAATGATTGAGCATCAGAAATGGCAATTTGAAATTTGCTTGTAAATCGATCAAGACGCATACCAACTTTCCTCACCTTAATTGAGAAACTAATCTTACGTAGCTAAAGATGGCTACGCACTAGTGCTTTTTCAAGGAGCAAGTTAAGGAAGATTGATCTTGCGTAAGTTACTCTTCGATCCAAATAAATGAAGCTTGGCGACCTGTGATTCCGTCGCGTCGATAGGAATAAAACTGATGAGAATTATGGAAGGTACAAAGGCCGCTATCTGATATTTCTGAAACACCGCATTGATGCAACCTTAACGTGGCTAACTGTGCAATATTTGCTAGCCATTTTCCATTCTCTTGAAGAGAAAATGCGACCTTTGCTTTGGTATTTTGATCAACAAAGGCATGGTATACATCATCACCGACTTCAAATGCCGTAGGACCGATAGCAGGACCGAGCCAAGCAAGGATATCACTAGAAAATTTGGCGAGCGTATTTTCGAGTATCCCATTAGCTAAACCGCGCCAACCAGCATGAACTGCAGCCACTTCGCTGCCTTGGTGATTAGTGAGTAGAACAGGTAAGCAATCAGCGGTCATTACAGAACAAACCACATTATGCTGATGGGTAAAAACACCATCGGCACTCAGAATCTGCTGAGTAGGTTGAGTAACCTCTAGCACTTGTGTTGAATGCGTTTGTTCAAGCCAAATAGGTTCAGAGGGCATCGCCGCTTGCTGCGTTAGCCATTGGCGATTTTTTTCAACGGATAAAGGATCATCTCCAACATGCATGCCTAAATTCAGCCCTTGATAAGGAGCTAACGAAAAGCCACCGACTCTAGTCGAGGAGAAAGCTTTTACATGTTTAGGTGCATTCCAGTTAGGGATGATCTTCTGCATTAGAACTCGTCTTTTTTATTCAACTTAGTATCTACGCGTAAAGCTTCCGCCATAATGATCATATCGTCAGGTACTGGCGCATGAAATTCTAGCATTTCACCAGTCACAGGATGCTCAAGTCGAAGCATAACGGCATGCAAAGCCTGACGATCAAAACCACGGATCATATCGGTCAGCTCTTGCGTTGCCCCTTTCGGAATCCTAGCGCGGCCACCATAGGCGGTATCCCCAAGCAAAGGATGCTGTAAATATGACATATGCACACGAATTTGGTGAGTACGGCCCGTTTCTAAACGCAACCGAAGCCGAGTATGTTCACGGAAATGCTCGGCCACACGATAGTGAGTTACCGCTGGTTTACCCATCGGGCTTACCGCCATCAATGTACGTTTTGTTGAGTGGCGGCCAATCGGCTTATCGATCATCCCACCAGCAGTCATAGTACCGATCACAATCGCTTCATATTCACGCGTAATCTTACGCTTTTGCAACGCTCGAACTAAGTGTGTTTGTGCAGGAACCGTTTTAGCGACCACCATTAGACCAGTCGTATCTTTATCCAAACGATGCACAATCCCCGCACGAGGTACTTCTGCAATAGCTGGATAGTGGAACAACAGTGCATTTAACACTGTGCCATCTGGAGTACCCGCGCCTGGATGAACGACAAAATCTCGTGGTTTGTTGATGACCATAATATCGTCATCTTCATACACGATATTTAAAGGTATATCTTGCGCTTCCCAACGCTCTTCATCTTCAAGCTCGGCTTGGACCGTAATGATTTCTCCCCCCATGACTTTCGTTCTTGGTTTAGTGATCACCTCACCATTGACCTGAACTTTGCCTTCTAAAAGCCACTCTTTTAGACGTGAACGAGAGAAATCTGCGAATAATTCAGCGACAGCTTGGTCTAAACGTTGACCTAACTGGCTATCTTTTACTGTATTTGTTAATTCAATCTGCTGAGCCATATCGAACTTTTTTAAAAACCGTGAGACTAATAGCGTCTAGTATGGATAAAATATGGCGTCATTGTATCTGTTACTGCTAAGAAAGTAACGAAACGATTTGTAAAGCGATTACGCACTCAATTAAGAAGCATTAATTCAAGGAAACGACTCCTGTCATGAAACACCACACTTTATCAGGCTTACTCGCATTATCACTGTTATTTGGCTGTTCAAGCAGCGAAGAGATTGTCCCTGATGTGCCGCCTTCTGAATTATACTCAGAAGCACAAACCTCACTGCAAAGTGGTAACTGGTTAACGGCCATTCAAAAACTTGAGGCGTTAGATTCACGTTATCCCTTCGGCGCGTATTCAGAACAAGTTCAACTTGACCTTATTTACGCTTACTACAAAAACGATGATCTTGCGTTAGGTTTAGCGACCATTGAACGCTTTACCCGTTTGAATCCAACCCATGAAAAAATGGATTGGGTACTCTACATGCGTGGTTTGACGCATATGGCGCAAGATCGCAACTTCATGCATGACCTATTTAATGTCGATCGCGCAGATCGTGATCCAGAACCGGTAAAAGCTGCGTTTGCTGATTTTAAGAAACTGCTGCAACGCTACCCAACAAGCCCTTATGCAGAAGATGCTCATAAACGCTTATTCGCGTTAAAAAATAGACTGGCTGAATATGACCTTGCCACAGCTGATTTTTACTTACGCCGTGAATCTTGGATTGCGGCTATCAACCGTGCTCAGGAGCTACAAAAAACGTATCCAGACACTGAAGCGGCTCGCAAATCATTACACATTCAGTTGGAAGCGTATAAACAGCTCAAACTGAACGATGCCATTGCCAGAACTCAAAAGTTAATTGCACTCAATCCACAATAGTTTGCAATAAGCTTAGGTACGCCATGAAAACCACTCACGCTTTGAGTGGTTTTTTTATTTGGAGTCGATGGGAATAATAACACGCCAGCAAAAGACGGCAGACGGCTGGAAAATGAGTGGAGTGGTGCAGGGAAAACTGAAATAAAAAGGGAGGTGTTCAAAACATCGTTAGAATAAAAATCACAAAAAACACTTGAATAAGAAATGAGCAGCGCTCTTTCTTAGGCCGCAAAAACACCCTAAAAATGGGAAATTCTTAGCTTGATCTTTTAACCAATCTATCCAGATTGATAGGAATCACAAGCTTTTTCTTTACTCTTTGTCAGCACTCTTTGCGTGAGATCACGTTTAAACTCGCCCTTTGAAATCACATTCAATAAAGTGATCTATATCACATTACTTTAGTGTTAAATCAGTAATCTGAAGTTAACCCATGAGGGATGCAACAGAGGAAAACATCTATGAAAGTAACTATCACTGGTAAAAATATCGACATCACCTCTGCAATCCGCACTCACATTGAGAGCAAATTTAAAAAACTAGAAAAATGGCAAGTGGATATCATAGGATGCCAAGCTAACTTTAGTGAAGAGCCCAATAAACAAAAAAGATTCGAAGCTATTATCACGGTACCCAAAGGACAATTAGTCGCTTCTGCAACCCACGAAGATCTTTACGCAGCTATCAATGAGGTAGAACAAAAATTAGAACGCCAACTCAACAAACTGCGCCATAAACCGGAAGCTCGTCGTACCGACAAACCGGAAGTAGAAGAAGAAGTTGAATAAAATTTAATATGATGAAAAATAGCGCTTTCAAGCGCTATTTTTTTGCTTGACGCTCTACGGTTGCTTGCTTATTGTGTCTTTACATTCAAAGAGAAATCACCTTCTTATGCACTTAACCTCACTGTTCTTTTTTGACTTCTTTTTTCTCCAATAACCTTGGAGGCATGGTCGTTGACAGAAGATAAGTCAAAAACGAACAGGAAGCCTCCCACTGGGAGGCTTTTTTACAAGGACATTTTTATGACTGAAAAGCACTATTCACTTGAAGAGATCCGCTTGCGACTGAACGAGCTTGATGATCAACTGCTAAACCTACTGGCAGAACGTCGAAAGTTCAGCATTGAAGTCGCTAAAAGCAAAGTGGAAACCGCAAAACCAGTGAGAGATGCAATACGTGAACAGCAACTTTTAGTCAAATTGATTAATACTGGTAAAGAAAAATACAATTTAGATGCTCAGTACATTACTAAACTATTTCATACCATCATTGAAGACTCCGTCTTGCTACAGCAAGCATACTTGCAGAATCTAGCCAATCCGCAACTAAGCCGTAAACCGCTGGCAAGGGTTGCTTTTTTAGGTGCTAAAGGTTCTTACTCCCATCTTGCAACCCGTGAGTACTTCAGTCGTAAAAATACAGAGTTGATCGAACTCAATTGCGATCAGTTTAAAGAAGTCACTAAAACAGTTGAATCAGGTCATGCTGACTATGGGGTATTGCCGATTGAAAATACCAGTTCAGGTTCAATTAACGAGGTGTATGATTTGCTACAACATACTACCTTGTACATTGTCGGTGAGCTCACTTTACCGATTGAGCACTGCTTGGTCGCCACCTCTGAATTACGTTTGGAAGAGCTCAAAATTCTTTATTCACACCCGCAGCCCCACCAGCAGTGCAGCGAATTTTTAAGCCGCCTAAAAGGCGTTACACTTGAAACCTGTGCGAGCACCGCTGATGCGATGCAAAAAGTACAGCAGCTTAATCGCAACGATGTTGCCGCAATTGGCAATGCCTCCAGCGGTAAACTGTACGGCTTACAATCGATCAAATCTAATATCGCCAATCAAACAGAAAACCAGACTCGCTTTATTGTTGTTGCGCGAAAACCCGTAGAAGTCTCTACTCAAATTCCAGCGAAGACGACATTAATCATGTCGACATCACAACAAGCTGGTTCACTTGTTGAAAGCTTGTTAGTGCTGCAACGCTACGGCATCAATATGACCAAATTGGAATCGAGACCTATTATGGGTAATCCTTGGGAAGAAATGTTCTATGTTGATCTTGAATCACATCTTGATTCCATTGAAATGCAGCAAGCATTGAATGAGCTAACAAAAATCACTAAGCATTTAAAAGTATTAGGTTGCTACCCAAGCGAAAATGTTAAACCGACCCAAGTAAAACTTCAATAATCACATTTAAGTCAAATATTTGACAGAAGTCAGCTGACAGACATCAACATAGTTCATATAATGCCCAATCATTTCACACATAATTAATTACTATGTTTTGGGCTGTCAGCCTACTTTGAATTCACGGAATATATTCCGCACGTCATAAGATATCTTTGACACTTTCATTGTGAACGATGCCCTTTTCCAATAAATAAGGTTCATCTACTTATATCATGATGAAAATCCATCCTTTGGCTTTAATGCTATTTCTGCCAGGCATTTCAGCGCACATTCGAAGCTCAGAGCTCAATATTTATTTGTGGGAAGACACTATATCACCGCAAATCGTTGATCAATGGCGGCAAAGTAGCGGCATCGATATTAATCTATATCATTTTGATAATGACGATGAACGCAGTCTATTGGTGGTCAAAAGTGTCCAGCTGCCTTTTGATATTGTAGTGTTAGATAACGTATCAGCTCTTATCTACTCTCGGCTCAACACCTTTGAAGACCTGAGTGCTCTGCCCAATAGAAAGCATAATGATACGAAATGGAATCAAGCATGCGGTAGCCACGCCGTTCCCTACTTTTGGGGAACCGTAGGCATTGTCTACAAAAAAAGTAAATTTCCAGCCAAACCCAAAAACTGGGCTGATCTCATCGACATGCCACCAGCACTCCAAGGCCATGTGGGGATGCTTCACGATACAGTTGAAACCCTGCTGCCAGCATTGTATGCCCAACAACAATCGCCAATTACAAATAACGATAATGCACTGAAACAGGCTTATCAAAAGATGCTATCCGTGAATCACAACATCTTAACCTATGAATATATATTGAGTTACGTCCGAAGCCATCCTGACAGTGATGGCTTAGATATGGCACTCGCATACAGCGGTGACCAATTTTCATTGAATAAGTATTTTGGCAGCAATGATTGGGATTTTGTCACCCCGCAAGGCCGACCCTATATTTGGGTGGATTGTTTAGCCATCAACAGCAATTCAAAAAATAAAGAGCATGCAAAAGAGTTTATAAACCACTTATTGAGCCCAGAAGTTGCCGCAATAAATGCAAAAGATATTAAAGCTGCGACACCAAACTTAAGTGCCCTAAATTTAATGCCAGATAGTTACCGAAATGATGCATCATTATTTCCAAACCCAGCTTTGTTAGAACAAGGCATTATTGATAGCGAATTGCTCCCTGCCGATATTAGTTTGAGAGCAAAAATCATTAACAGTATTTTGGAACAACATGAAGCTCAACAATAGAATTCTGTTGCTGATAACACCGGTTATTCTTCTCAGTGCAGTGGCATCTAGTTACATTATCTACTCCAATCAGAAAGATGCTTTGCTGAAAAGAGAAGAAAGCTATCTTCAACTGAGTATGGAAAAACTCGCGGGTCACTTTCGTCAGACCCAATACCTGGTGAATAGCTACGCTTACACCCTAACGAAAAGCGATATCATTCGTCACTACGTTGCACATGAGCGCAACCCTTATCGAGAGTTAGAACTGGTTGATAACTTTCAGCAAACATTGGAGATTCTCCAATCACAAGAGAATAATTTTATTGCGTTATCGATTTTGGATGGCAGCAAAAATGTTCTTTATTATGCCGAAAATAGTGGTGACCCCTTCGCTAAAATCGATACAAAAATTCTCAACCACATACAAGACACTTTCGATAGCACACAGAAAACCTCTTATGTTGACTATACGACAAATTCCAGCGGTGAAGGTATTCTAGTTCGGTATGATGTTTTAGATACTCAAACACTTACGACACCGCTTAGCTATAACCGCGATAAAATTTTCTTTGTTGTTGTTTTCGTCGTACTAGAACCCTTTAATCGACTGATGAAGAAAATAGAATTTGATAACCGAAGTACCATTTTTTTCACTGACGCAGCGGATATTAAAAAGGTAGGATTAACGCAAACTGTTGAATTAAAATCAGATCTTTATGCCACGCTTGATCCTGCACAGTATCTAATTAACGACAAACTTTATGCCATTAAAAAACGGTTAGCGTTGTCGTTTGGAATATCGACTCTAGTGACTGTGTTGCTGCTTTTGTATTTATTATACCGGCATGTAATCAAGCCCATATCCCAATTAGATCAACAATTGAAAGAAGTAGAGAATAAGCAGCGTGACAATATCGAAACTCTCAAGAGTAACGATGAAATTGGCCGGCTATCCTCTCGTTTTTACGATATGTATCAGGAACTTGATACCACATATAAGAAAACAAAAGCACTTGCCGAGTACGACCACTTAACAAAACTTGCCAATCGCCACCACTTTCAACAATCGGTAGAAAGAGTGCTAGCAAAAGCAAGACACACAGATAACATCTGGGTTTTGTATATTGATTTAGATAATTTCAAATACGTCAATGATAAATATGGACATCAGATTGGTGATGTATTGTTAGTCAATTTTGCACAACATATCGGCTCATTGCGCAACTTTTCCTTTGAAAAGTATCAAGTTAAAAGTTTAGCTGCTCGACTCTCTGGGGATGAGTTCTCAATTTTTATCTCTGCCCCTAGTACGTTTAAACAAGCCGCAAGCGAATTTGCAAGCCAGTTACTGGCTCCACTACAAAATCAGCACAATTCACCACTCGGGAACTTCCCAATCACAGCAAGTATCGGCATAGCCACCTACCCAACCGATGGCTATACCTTAGAAAAATTATTATCTAATGCTGATACGGCCATGTATCAAGCAAAAAATGCTGGGAAGAACCAAATAGCTTACTACTCGCCAGAGCTTAATAAGGGTGTTCTGCGAAGAGCCAATATTGAGCAAGCATTACGCCGAGGTGATTTTGATCAGGAATTTAGCTTGGTCTACCAACCTTATTTAAATCGTGCTGGCAATACAGTCTCAGGATTTGAAGTTTTACTTCGTTGGGAATCCAACCTGCTCGGTACGATTTCACCAAAAGAATTTATTCCGATAGCCGAACAAACCGGGTTATTTGGCAACATTGATCGCTGGGTCGTCCGTTCAGCTTTCGAGGAGTTCCATGCACTGCAAGCGATGTTTGAACACCCTGTTCAGTTATCAATTAACCTTTCATCAGCAGAATTAAACTCTTTACAGTTAGCTCATTACATTCATAAACATGCGCAGGAGAATGCAGTTCCTCCCCATTTGATTGATTTTGAAATTACAGAAACTTTTTCTGCCAATTCAAAAGGTTTTCCACTGCTTCACGAACTATCGCATTTAGGCTACGGATTGGCGATTGATGATTTCGGTTCTGGTTACACCTCCATTACTCAATTGGTGCAATATCCAGTACAAAAAATTAAGTTCGATCGGCTTTTTTTAGATACACTCATCACCACTGACAATCACAAGATCATTAAGCCTTTGATCGAACTTTGCCACTCTCAATCAATGCAAGTCACAGCTGAAGGGATTGAAAGTAAAGAAATGCATAGTTGGCTTGCTGATTACCAATGTGATTTCATGCAAGGCTATTATTTTGCCAAACCAATGCCATTAAATGCGTTGGTTTCATGGTATCAACAACAAAAAGAGTTAAACGCTGTTTATGAAAAATGTGATCATTGCCTCTCTTAACCCGGCCAAAATCAATGCAGTCAAAAGTGCATTTGAAAGTACCTTTCCACAGGACACTTTCTCATTTAAAGGGGTGAGTGTGCCCAGTGGTGTCGCGGATCAACCGATGACAGATGAAGAAACCCATCAAGGCGCACTTAACCGAGTACGAAATGCGAAAGAGCAAGCTCCCACGGCAGATTATTACGTCGGGTTAGAAGCGGGCATTGAGAATACAGTGACTTTTGCGTGGATGGTGATTGAATCCGCCACTCATCGAGGAGAATCGCGTTCAGCCAGCTTAATGCTACCACCTCAAGTATTAGAGCTATTAAGTCACGAAAATGAGCTAGGTGATGTGATGGATAAACTGTTTGACTGCGAAAATATCAAACAGAAAGGCGGTGCGATCAGCCTACTCACTCATAACCAGCTCACTCGCAGCTCGGTCTATCATCAAGCATTGATCCTCGCGTTAATCCCTTTTATCAACACAGAGCATTTCCCTGCTAATTTATAAAAAGTTAGCGAACTCAAGGGGTCACTAAGACACCTTGAGTAGCAGAGCGGCTAATTGCGACTTTTCTTGTTCTGATTTACTTTTGAGCTCATTTGAGCCACGCGTAATGGTCGCAATTCCCACTCCGAGCAATTGGCTAATCTGCCGCTGTGATAACTCCCCTTTAAGTAGCTCACATAAGATGTTCGCACGCGCCACGAGCGCATCTCGCTCATCTGGGGTCATCATCATGGTGAGTAGCATTGCGTGCTGCTCTTGCTCTGTGGCTGATTTAACCAATTCCATTAGCTGCTGCCAATCAGTGTACTCAGGTTGGTGTGGCATGAATGTACTCGTTAAGTGATACGTTCCACTATTGTAGAACTTTCACTTCGTATTGGAATTAATATTTTGTATTGAGCTCATCTTGGTTGAGAAATTCACCTTCAATCCCCATCAAATCTCGATAGTAAGTCTCAAACATCAAAATATTTTGCACATACCCGCGGGTTTCTCGAAAAGGAATCGCTTCAATAAAAGCGTAAGCATCTAACTTGCCTTGTGTTTTCTCTCGCCATTGATTGACGCGATTTGGCCCAGCGTTATAGGCAGCAAATGCAAAAATTCGATTGTCGCTGTATTGCTCTAATAATCCATTTAAGTAATGGCTGCCTATTTCGATATTTTTGCCCACCTCATATAACTCTTGCTCATCGTTATAGGTCAGCTGATATTTTTTAGCCGTATACTTAGCCGTGCTCGGCATAATCTGCATGATACCGCGAGCGCCAACGGGCGATTGAGCCTCAACATCCATTCCACTTTCTTGACGAGCAAGTGACATCAGCATAATTGGGTCAATGTCGTGTTTTTGGCCATAGAAGTTAAACCACCATTGATGGGCTAATGGAAAACGCAATTGCATGTTGTCCCACATCCGCGCCGAAATAGAGGCTGTCACAGTTAAACTATGCCAACGTTGGGAGTCGGCGTAGGCCGCTAGCATCTCTTTTTCTTTTGTATCTGCACGATCGAGTAACCATTTCCATTCACTTTTTGCAGCAGCGATTTTATCTCGTTCAATCAGCTCTTGGATCCGTACTAAGGCTTTTTTATACGGCGTCAATAAATTAGGATTAAGCTTAATCGATGTACTGGGATAATTTACTGACTGTTTCACCATATTAGCGGCCGCGACACTGTAGAAATTACGTTGCCCAATCATCGCATTTAAACGTTGTAATCCTTTGGCTTCATCACCCAACGCAATATCAGCGCGCCCAAGCCAATATTGCCAACGTAAGCTGGCTTTTTCATCAGCGGGGAGCTGCTCTGTCCAGAATTTAACTTCATCCCAACGACCAACGGTCAGTGCCTTGCGGATCCTCTGCTCGAGCAAAAGACTGTTTGAGCTTTGCGCTATCACACTATCTCGCCAGTTTGCGAGTGCTTGCTCCTCGGTATCGAGCAATATTCTGGCTATATATTCTGCAATAGGACGCTGATAAGCATCCGCCAGTATTTTCTGATCGAGAAGAGTTTGGTACACACTTTGCGCAAGCTTTGCATCTTGGCGTGCTAGCTTTTCTAACGCAAATTGAATCGACTGCTGATTAAAAGTGCCATCGGTGTATTGTTTAGCAAAAGTCAGCACATTTTCTGGCGAGCGGTAGAGATCGATCATCGCTTGCGCTGTCGCCTGTGATTTTGGCTTAACTAATTTTTTCTGTAAGTATTTCATTAGCGTTAAATTACGCCCATCAAACGCCAATAACATTCGTTTAAGCAACCAGTCATCGGTTAACCCGCCTTGCTCACTCCATGCGGTGAAGAGTGGATCACAAGCGTCAGAAATGCTACTGCCACTGAGCCATAGTTTTTGTGCGCCTTTGAACGCAATATCTCGCTGGCCTGTTTGGTAATACGCATTGTAGTAATGACAGCGATAAGGCTCATCATTCGGCTCCGCTTTTTGAAAATCAAGCAAGGTGGCCCATTTTCCTTTCGCCGCCAACGCATCTAAATACGGTGCTCGAATGCGGTTTGAAAACGGGAAATCTTGATGTGTATCGATAAAAACCTGAACCGCTAATGGCGGTTTATTACCAATATCGACCAGCAGAGATCGATAATCCAGATAAGGCGTCAATGGATAGTTTTTGATCTTATTTCTAATTTTTTTAGCTTCATCAACTTTATCTTCATCAAGCCACCTCTGAGCTTGATCGTACAGCTCTCGTTGACTATCCAAATCCTCTATTGCGCCTGAAAACGCGGTGCCGCACACCAAGGAGCTCAACGCTAATATTGATGATAACAATCGCTGCGGTCTTATAAAATGCATGAGCGCCATGTGCTCTCGTCCTATCCAAAGCAAGGGAATTTCCGTTTCATTACGCTGATTCTAGATAAAAAAGTAAAGGCCATAGATGTAAATAATATTAAATTCATAAAAGTGCGACATATGAACTTAGTAACTTAATGTTTCGTTACTTTTTTATCGATGAAAAACACCATCTAAGCTCTAAAAATTAGGTACCTAGTAACAAATGCGATCGCTTTGGTATAAAATGACCACTTTCTTCTGTTACTAAGATTAGGAACAATCGGCAATGGCTGAATACGTATATACCATGTCGCGGGTGAGTAAAATTGTCCCGCCTAAGCGTCAAATTCTCAAAGACATCTCTCTGAGCTTTTTCCCTGGAGCTAAAATCGGTGTTTTAGGTCTCAATGGTTCAGGTAAATCCACCCTGTTACGTATCATGGCTGGCATCGATACTGATATTGATGGGGAAGCACGCCCGCAAGCAGGATTGAAAGTCGGCTACTTGCCTCAAGAACCAGTACTGGATGAATCAAAAACCGTGCGTGAAGTGGTGGAAGAGGCCGTTTCTGATGTGGCTGGCGCACTAACTCGCCTCGATGCTGTTTATGCGGCATATGCAGAACCCGACGCCGATTTTGATGCGTTAGCCAAAGAGCAAGGTGAGCTCGAGGCTCTGATTCAAGCCAAAGATGGCCATAATTTAGAGAACGCTTTAGAACGTGCGGCCAATGCACTTCGTCTACCAGAATGGGATGCTAAAATCGCCGTTTTGTCTGGTGGTGAGCGCCGCCGTGTGGCGATCTGCCGTTTGCTACTTGAAAAGCCAGATATGCTGCTGCTTGACGAACCAACCAACCACTTAGACGCGGAATCTGTTGCTTGGCTAGAGCACTTCCTTGTCGACTATTCAGGCACAGTCGTCGCCATCACCCACGACCGTTACTTCCTTGATAATGCTGCTGGTTGGATTTTAGAACTTGACCGCGGTGAAGGCATTCCTTGGCAAGGTAACTACACCTCGTGGCTCGAACAGAAAGATGAACGCTTAAAGCAAGAATCATCTCAAGAGAGTGCTCGCCAAAAAACGATTGAAAAAGAGCTGGAATGGGTTCGTAAAAACCCGAAAGGCCGCCAAGCAAAATCCAAGGCACGTATGGCACGCTTTGAAGAACTTAATAATACTGAACATCAAAAACGTAATGAAACCAACGAACTCTTCATCCCGCCGGGCGAACGTTTAGGCGACAAAGTATTGGAAGTTCGCAACTTAACCAAATCGTTTGGTGATCGTGTACTGATTGATAATTTATCATTTAGCATGCCAAAAGGAGCGATTGTCGGCATCATCGGTGCTAACGGTGCGGGTAAATCAACGCTGTTTAAAATGCTAAGTGGCGTAGAACAACCAGATTCTGGTGAAATTGAATTGGGTGCAACCGTGAAATTGGCCTCGGTTGATCAGTTCCGTGATAGCATGAACGATAAAAATACCGTCTTCCAAGAGATCTCTGAAGGCGCGGATATTATCAAGATCAACAATTTTGAAATTCCTGCGCGTGCTTACTGCTCCCGCTTTAACTTCAAAGGCGTCGATCAACAAAAAGTGCTCGGTCAGCTATCGGGCGGTGAGCGCAACCGTGTTCACTTAGCCAAATTGCTTAAAGCTGGCGGCAACGTCCTATTACTCGACGAACCAACCAACGATCTGGATGTTGAAACGCTACGCGCATTGGAAGAGGCGCTGCTGGAGTTCCCTGGTTGCGCCATGGTTATCTCGCACGACCGCTGGTTCTTAGACCGTATCGCGACCCACATTCTGGACTACCGTGATGAAGGTGAAGTGAAATTCTATGAAGGCAACTACAGCGAATACACTGAGTGGTTAAAACAGACGTTGGGCGCTCAAGCGGCAGAACCACACCGCATTAAATACAAGCGTATGACCAAATAACTCTGTATTTGAAGTCTCTGGCCGCAATCTATTGCGGCCTTTTTGTTACTTGTACATCACCCATCACACAACAAGATGCAGGATTCGCGACACTGCCTTCAATTAGGTCTAAACTTAATGGGTATAATTTTTCAATGATCGATACAGAGCCGAAGCTGGCACAGGTCAACGCTCAACAAGAGAGAGTACCATGATTGAAAGACGTCGCTTTTCACGCATCATCTATCAGATGCCTGCCACCTTATTGCAAGGTCAACATACCGTCACCACAACGATTCAAGATTTGTCGCTGCATGGGTTATTGCTCTCATGCCCTGACGCGGACAAATTAGTGCTCAATGAAATGGCACAAGTCCATTTCACACTACCAGACAGCGATGTCACTATTAATCTAGTCGCCAAGTTGATCCACATTCAAAACAACATTATTCGTGTCAGCATCAATCACATTGATATTGAAAGTATTGGCCATTTGAAACGTTTAGTTGAATTGAACATGGGTGATGAAAGTTTGCTCCATCGCGAGCTGGAATACTTGTCTGATTTAGGGGATGAACCGGAAGAATGAGCGGCGGCCGTATTCACAACAACCGCACTCGCCGTTCAGACAGCCTTAAACACGATGAATGGCATCGTTCGCTTGTTTTAACAAGTTTTGACTTTCAAGCATAAATTGTTGTGAATAACTGCCAAACCAATCACTCACTTTGCTAAAGTTTTCCACAAAAGCTTGCTTCTCACGCCCGTCAAGTAAGGTTAACGCCTCACCAAAACAAGCATGAAAACGTTTTATCATCTCAACGTTCTCTTCCGATGAGAAAATGATATCGCCATACAAGTGAGGGTCTTGACCAAAAAGCCGTCCAACCATCGCCAGTTCTAAACGATAAATCGGTGAACTCAGCTGCAGTAATTTTTGGATATTCGGATTTTCTTTAGAAAGATGTAAACCGTATACAAATGAAGTGAAGTGACGCAGTGCTTGGATCAAGGTCATGCCGTGATCGTGTTCTGCGGCATCAATCTGGCACAAACTCGCTCCCCATATCGAAAACTGTTTTAGCAACCACTGATAACTCTCTTCTCCTCGCCCATCGCAATAGACGATCACTTGCTTGGCCATACTAGGGACATCGGGGCCAAACATTGGGTGTAATCCAACCACTGGGCCAGAGTGTGTTTTAAGCATCGCCTGTAGAGGCTTAGACTTAATCGATGTGAGGTCGCACAAAATACAATCGGCAGGCAAATGAGCAAGTTTTTCAATCACACCGACGGTTAAGTGGATAGGAACCGTCACCACAACCAAACCTGCATCATGCAGTATCTCATCGGCTTGATGCCAATCTTTACTGCCTAATACTTTCACCTGATAGCCCGACAGTTTGAACATACGGCCAAATAAGCCACCAAGTTGACCATGACCGCCAATAATCACCACAGAGCGCAGCTCTGGGTTTAAGCACTTAAAGCCAGAATCCTTTTCACTGGCATAAGATTCACGCATAGTACGGCGCAAAATATCTTCAATCAGTTGTGGCGGGACGCCTTTTCTTTCCGCTTCAGCGCGGCGAGAAGCCAGCATTGCCGCTTCTCGATCAGGAGCATAAATCGGTAGACCATGTCGGCTCTTGACTTCCCCCACCTTTTCAACCAAAGCTAATCGGCGTGCAAGCAGCTCGACCATTTGTTTATCGACAGCATCAATTTGATCACGTAATTCGTTAAGTTCAACAGCCATGGCACTTCCCTTTATTCACCTTTTTTTAGGCGATTTTCTAAGAACGGAACGAGCTCTTGATGAGCATGTCGTAATAGTGCCTCAGTTGATGGCCAATTAATACAGGCATCCGTAATCGATACACCGTATTCCATTTCGTTGCGAGGAAGGTCAGAAGATTGATTACCTTCATTGAGGTGACTTTCAATCATCAAACCAATAATAGACTGATTTCCTTCACGAATTTGATGAATCACATCTTCAGCGACTAACGGCTGACGACGGTAATCTTTACGTGAATTAGCATGGCTGCAATCCACCATTAACGACGCATCCAATTTATGTTTTGCCATCTCTTGCTCACACTCGGTGACCGACACTGAATCGTAGTTGGTTTGCTTACCGCCACGTAAAATGACATGTCCATTTGGGTTGCCTTGAGTGGTAAGTAAGGCCACTTGCCCTTCACTATTAATGCCCATAAAACGGTGGCTGGATGATGCCGCCTGCATCGCATTGATTGCCGTTGCTAAATTGCCATCGGTGCCGTTTTTAAACCCAATCGGCATCGACAAACCACTGGCCATTTCCCGGTGTGTTTGGGATTCCGTAGTGCGTGCACCAATCGCCGCCCAACTGAATGTATCGGCTAAATATTGAGGGCTGATCGGATCAAGCGCTTCAGTCGCCAGAGGGATCTCCATCTCCGCTAGCTCAACTAACAATTGACGACCAACGTGTAAACCATGTTCGATATCAAAACTGCCATCAAGATGAGGATCGTTAATCAGCCCTTTCCAACCAACCGTTGTACGCGGCTTTTCAAAGTAAACACGCATGACAATGTACAGTTGATTACTCAACTGCTCTGAGAGTGATTTCAAGCGCTTTGCGTACTCTTTTGCCGCATCAATATCATGAATAGAGCAAGGGCCGCACACCACCAGTAAACGGTGATCTTTTTTATGGATAATATTGGCAATTGTCTGACGAGAGTGTTGAATGAACTGGCGAGCTTGATGACTGAGCGGCAGCTTAGCTTTTAATTGTTCCGGAGTGATCAGCACTTGCTCATCACTGATATTAATATTACTTAGTTCACTTTTTTGCATCTCATCACCTGTAATTATTTGTTTACATAAAATCTTATTGCATACCTAAACACCAATAAAAGACAAATTAACAGGCTTTAAAAACATTTCAAGTGTAAATTTAAAAAAACATTATATGTAAAAATAAAATTACACTCGTATTTATCTTCTATTAAAGCAAAAAATATAAGCTGACGCGTATTTTATTCTCTCTATCTCACCTAAAATAGTGAGGATGAATCGTAAATCATACCCAAAGAGATTGGTGTTACAGTCTGGCCATCCGTACATAAATCCTAATGTATATAGAAAACTCTACGCTTAGGAAAATGAACAAAGCCAATACTACTGTAGCTTCAAGTGAAAAGGGGATCACCAAACCAACGGGTTTTTGACATGGATTTAATTCTTTCCTTACTGCAACAGATGTGTGTTTACCTCGTTCTCGCTTATATGTTTAGTAAAACACCCATTTTCTTGCCGCTGCTTAACATTTCCAGTCGAATTAGCCACAAAATCAGTACGTATGTTTTGTTTTCCCTCTTTTGCATCATGGGCACCTATTTTGGTTTGCAGATCAACGATGCGATTGCCAATACGCGGGCGATAGGTGCTGTCATGGGTGGGTTATTTGGTGGCCCCATTGTGGGGTTTGCGGTTGGATTTACTGGCGGTATGCATCGCTACACTTTAGGCGGTTTTACCGATGTGGCATGCGCCATTTCAACTACTGCAGAAGGTTTGATTGGTGGATTGCTGCACACCTATTTACTGAGAAAGGGCAAAGGGCGACTCCTGTTTAGCCCCAGCATTGTTTTTGCCGTAACACTGTTTGCTGAAATAGTGCAAATGTTGGTGATTTTGTTAGTCGCTAAACCGTTTGTTGATGCATACGCCTTAGTCTCGACTATCGCCGCGCCCATGATCATCGCTAACTCAGTCGGCGCAGCGCTGTTCATGAGCATTTTACAAGACAGAAAAACCATTTTTGAAGAATACTCCGCCACCTTTTCTCGTCGCGCACTGAATATTGCTGAGCGTTCAGTTGGCATTTTGGCCAACGGTTTTAATCCACACAATGCAGGCAAAGTGGCTCGAATTGTTTATGAAATGACCAACGTAGGCGCGGTATCCATTACCGATAGAGAAAAAATACTCGCGTTTATCGGTATTGGTGACGATCACCACAAACCCAATACACCGATCTCATCACAAAGCACACTCGATGCGATCACCAAAAACCGCATTATTTATCTCGACGGAAAAGATTCCCCTTATCAATGCTCACTCTCCAAAAGCTGTAAACTCGGTTCAGCGTTAATTATTCCACTTCGAGCAGGTGATCGCGTAATTGGAACCATAAAGCTGTACGAGCCGAAGCGTAAGCTTTTTTCAACCATTAACATGTCAATGGCGGAAGGGATTGCACAATTACTGTCGAGCCAAATTCTGTACGGCGAATACCAACAAAAGCAAATGCTGCTTTCCCGTGCCGAGATCAAACTACTGCATGCTCAAGTCAACCCTCACTTTCTGTTTAATGCTCTCAATACCATTAGTGCCATCACCCGCCGTGATCCCGACAAAGCGCGAGAACTTATCCAGCATCTTTCGCACTTCTTTCGTAGTAACCTCAAACAAAATATTGAGACAGTGACTCTTAAAGAAGAATTAGCACATGTCAAAGCCTACTTAACCATAGAACAAGCGCGTTTTGCCGATCGCCTTGAAGTGGATATCGCCATCGATGATGCATTACTGCTTGAACGCAACGTACCCAGTTTTACCCTACAACCACTGGTAGAAAATGCGATAAAGCACGGCACCTCTAACTTGTTAGAAGGGGGACGGGTACGAATCTACAGCCAAGCGCAAACGGAAGGATACAAAATTGTAGTGGAAGATAATGCGGGCAGTTACCAAGCTCCGAATGAAGATTACGATGGTTTAGGCATGCAAATTGTCAATAAACGCTTAACTAATAAATTTGGCGAACAAGCCGCACTAAAAACGGAAGTATTGGCTAATCAATACACACGAATGAGCTTTCTCATTCCTCATCAAGGATTTAACTAAGGGAATAACATGCTATCGGCACTGGTTATTGATGACGAACTGCTCGCTCGGGAAGAACTGACTGAGCTACTAGAAGAGACGGGCGATGTTGATGTGATTGGTCACGCCAGTAATGCGATCGAAGGGTTAAAAAAAATCAATCAGCTAAAGCCAGACGTGGTGTTTCTCGACATCCAAATGCCACAAGTTACTGGCATTGAGCTGCTAGGGATGCTTGACCCAGATACGATGCCCAATGTGGTGTTTGTCACCGCTTATGATCAGTATGCGCTGCAAGCGTTTGAGGAAAATGCGTTTGATTATCTACTCAAGCCCGTTGACCCTGAGCGCTTAAAGAAAACGCTGCAACGTTTAGTTCGCCAAGGGCAAAAAAAGCAGGATTTTTCGATTTTATCACCAGCAGGGTTAGATCAAGTTCCCTGCATTGGATTAAATCGAATTGTGATCATTGCCACCAAAGATGTCGAGTTTGCTTTGAGCGACATCAGTGGTGTTCATGTGCAAACCCATTTACAACGAGCCACCAGCCAACTAACGCTCAAAATTTTGGAAGAAAGAACGCCACTGGTTCGTTGTCACCGCCAGTATTTAATCAATACTAGGGCCATTAAAGAGATCAAATTATTGGACAATGGGCTGGCGGAAATCATCACCCTTAGTGATCACAAAGTGCCCGTCAGCCGACGTTATCTAAAAAATTTAAAAGAAGTTCTGGGTTTTCACTAACCGCAACGAATAGAAAATAACGGCGCTGAAGCTTTCACGCACAGCGCCATTTTTTTACTCACCAAGCAGTCGTTTCATCGCTTCTGAGGCTTGTTTCCACTGTTCAGTGCTTTGCAGTTGAGGAAGATTAAAAGCACGACGTTTGAGTAGAGACTCAGCCGCTGGCACGTCCAAAATCGGCAAATTATCCAATGCTTCAATTTGAGCTGCGCGTTGATTGCACACTAAAATCATGTCACATCCAGCGGCTAGCGATTGATGCGCGCGCTCGGCAGGACCGCCCATGACAGATGCCCCTTCCATTGTTAAATCATCAGAAAAGACTAATCCTTTGAACCTTAACTGCTGGCGAAGTACTTGCTTCAACCAAAACGCAGAACCGCTGGCAGGTTGATCATCATAGTGATGATAAATCACATGTGCAGGCATCATGGCATCGAGCACTCCAGCTTCAATCTGCGCTTTGAATATTGCCATGTCCTCTTCCATAACCGTGCTGCGCTCATCATAGGGCGTCTCAAGATGCGAGTCAGCGATTACCCCGCCGTGACCGGGAAAGTGTTTACCTGTTGTTGCCATGCCAGCCTCTTTCATGCCTTGCATATAGGCTGAACTGTGGCGAATGATGCTCTGTACATCATCACCAAAAGCACGATTACCAATCGCTTTACATGCATGACCTTTATCCAATACAGGAGCAAAGCTGAGATCAATATCATGAGCAATCAACTCCGCCGCCATCAGCCAGCCACCTTGGCGAGCTAATGCTTCACCATTATTCTGCTTGGCATACTGCTGCGCGGCAGGGATCAGCGAAAACCCATCACGAAAACGTTGTACTCGCCCACCTTCTTGATCGACACCAATCAAAATCGGACGTTTTGCTGCGTGGCGAATCGCTTTATTAAGCGCAAGCAACTGCGCGTTATCGTGATAATTACGCGCAAAAAGAATGACCCCGCCGACAGTGGGATGCTCAAGAATCTCTTTGTCTTCAGCGCTCAATTCACAGCCTGCCACATCTAGCCACAACGGTCCCATGCTCACTCCAAAAATTTACTTAAACAGTTAATTTAACGAGGTTATTCGCTTTGAATTTCTATTACAATGATTTTGTTTTTGAGTTGAAGGAGAAGCGAATGAAGAGCATTGAACGCTACATTGGTGTGATGTCTGGCACCAGCATGGATGGTGTCGATACAGCGCTGGTCGAAATGGATGGCAACCAAATTCGTTTATTGGCTCACGCTGATTTCCCAATGCCAGAAGATCTCAAACAGCGTTTGCTGAATGTCTGTATTGGGCAATCAACCAATGTGCAAGAGATTGGCGAGTTAGACCACTTGCTCGGCCATCTGTTTGCTGATGCAGTCATCGCTTTACTGGCTCAATCAGGCTATCAAGCGTGCGATATTCGCGCGATTGGCTGCCATGGCCAAACGGTTTTTCATCAACCCAACGGTAATACGCCTTTTACGATGCAACTCGGTGATGCCAATATCATCAGCAGCAAAACTGGCATCGACACAGTGGCTGATTTTCGTCGCAAAGATATGGCGCTCGGCGGCCAAGGAGCTCCATTAGTCCCTGCATTTCACGACACCATTTTCAAATCAACCGATTCGAGCGTTGTAGTACTCAATATTGGCGGCATCGCTAATATTTCGGTACTGCGGCCGCAGCAAAAAGTATTAGGCTACGATACGGGCCCGGGCAATATGTTGATGGATGCGTGGTGCTTTGAACAGACAGACCATAAGTTTGATGATAATGGCATGTGGGCGAGATCGGGAAAGGTACACCAACCACTACTCGAACGCCTCAATCAAGAGCCGTACCTTGCGTTGAATGCACCGAAAAGTACGGGTCGCGAGCTGTTTAATCTCCCTTGGCTTCAGCAGATATTGGCTGAGTTTTTGTTAGCAGCAGAAGATGTTCAACGTACACTCTGTGAATACACAGCACTCACCATCGCCACGCAAGTCGCACACTACCAATGTGGGCCAGCGCCGGAATTGCTGCTGTGTGGGGGCGGTGCCCGTAACCCGCTATTGGTTGAACGTTTGCAGGCCCATTTAGCACACTGGCGCATCATGCCCACCAGCGATAAAGGGGTGGATAGTGACTACATGGAAGCAATGGCTTTTGCTTGGCTTGCTCAACGTCGTCTGCATAATTTACCCAGCAATCTACCAGAAGTAACCGGAGCAAGCGCTCTCGCTTCGTTGGGTGTGGTCTATTTTACTCATTAATAAGTAAGGAATGGTATGACTAATGACGCGCTGCTCTCTGCGCTTTCTCACCTTATTTCCGAAGGTCGCAACCCTGACACAATGGATATTGACCTACTATCAGCACAAGAAATTGTAGAACGGCTCAATCAACAAGATAAGCACGTTCCGCTAGCCGTCGAAAAAGTCCTTCCGGAGATCGCCTTAGCCGTGGATCGAATTACCTATGCATTCAAACATGGTGGTCGATTAATCTACATTGGCGCAGGAACCAGTGGCCGATTAGGCGTTCTTGATGCGTCAGAGTGCCCTCCAACATTTGGAGTTAGCGATCAGATGGTGATTGGTTTGATTGCCGGTGGGAAAGAGGCCATGTTCAGTGCTAAAGAAGGGGCGGAAGATTGCGCAGAACTCGGCATTCAAGATCTCAAAAGTATTCATTTTACGGATCAAGATGTGGTTGTTGGCATTGCCGCTAGTGGGCGAACACCTTATGTCATCGGTGCCTTGGAGTATGCTAATGATTTGGGCGCGACAACCATTGCCCTATCATGTAACCCGGATTCCCCGATTGCAGAATTGGCGCAAATAGCCATTAGCCCTGTCGTTGGGCCAGAAGCTCTGACCGGTTCAACGCGCTTAAAATCCGGTACAGCGCAGAAGCTGGTACTCAACATGCTCACCACCGCTAGCATGATCCGTCTTGGTAAGAGTTACCAAAATTTAATGGTCGATGTTAAGGCCACTAACCGAAAACTCATCGCCAGAGCGGTGCGAATTGTGATGCAAGCAACCGACTGTGAACGCGCTGAGGCTGAATACTTATTAGCCCAAAGCAACAACAATGTAAAAGTAGCGATATTGATGCACTTGACGGGGTTAAGTTATGCAGAAGCTATGGATAAATTGACTGAGTCTGATGGTTTTCTTCGCCGGGCAATGGGAAGTGAACACGAGAGCCACTAGTGGCTCTGGCTCTGTTTGATCAACGAGACGACTATTTCACCTTCCGTAGGTAAAAACTCCTGAATAGAATGGTGCATCTGGATACGGCCTTTGACGTTCACCATAAACAGTGGCAAAACAAAATGTTCTTTGTTCTGCTGGAGATAATCTTGGTAGGTGAAACTTTCGCTCAGTTTTGTGTGCTTAATGTCTGCACCTTGGTTGATCAAACTGGCTAATTTTTTATAACTCACTTCACCATTAAAAAGTGATAAACCGTGATATTCCTGAGCCACTTTGTGTTTATCGCTACTATTGTCATTGGCATGATCGTTCAAACAAAATACGCGTTTTTCACCGAAATCACTGAGAAAATGCATGCAAGCCATAATATTGAAATGCTTATCAGGGCTAAGTGCAACCACATGACCAATACCAATCAAATCTAAATATTCATCGGCGTGGCTTGATATCGGATTACCATAATAATTGGCTAGCCCCGCCATTCGCGCCTGACTAATGTAGTCCCAGTTAGAATCGGTGAGCACAACGCGACAATCATATTTCGCAAACGCCTTTCCAAGCGCTCGAGCGACGTCATTCGCACCAATAATCAAAAAACCACGCGGAGCAGGTTCTGCCACCTTCAATGCCATTGCAATAGGACGCGCCGTCGCACTTTGTAAAATCACCGTTCCAATAATGACCATAAACGTTAAAGGCACTAATAGTGTCGCTCCCTCTACACCTGCCGCTGTCAGTTTGATAGCAAATAGAGAAGAAATAGAAGCAGCCACAATACCGCGAGGCGCCACCCAAGCCAAAAAAGCTTTCTCTTTGAAAGATAATGAGCTGCGCACGGTTGCAATAAAAATGGACATCGGACGGGAAACTAACTGCATTACCACCAACAACAGCAATGCACTCCACCCTAATGCTTGGAAATCAGCCAGCTCGATGCGTGCAGCCAAAAGGATAAAGAGGCCAGTGATTAGCAAAATAGTCAGGTTTTCTTTGAAATGAAGAATATGCTGAATATTGACGTTTTTAGCATTTGCCAGCCACATCCCCATCACCGTCACCGTCAGTAAGCCAGACTCTGACTCGATAGCGTTAGAAGCGGAAAAGACGCCAAGTACCACAGCCAATACAGCAAAAGGCTGTAAATATTCAGGCAACATGCCTCGCTTCAATATGACAGCGACGGCTTGGCCAGCAGCCGCTCCTATACTTAAACCAACACCAATAATTAAAGAGAAAACGTATAAGCTATGCGCTTCACTGCTAGAGATAATAAACTCATACACCATCACCACAAACAGTGCACCCAACGGGTCGATGAGTATTCCTTCCCAGCGCAATATATTGGAAAGTCGAGCATTTGGCCGCACGGTACGTAGCAGCGGTACTATGACGGTCGGCCCGGTAACTACGGTCAAACTGCCAAACAGCAGCGCAAGTGACCAATCAAAGTCCAATAAATAATACGACGCAACGCTGGTTATTCCCCATGAAACTAGGGCTCCAAGCGACACAATGCTCCACACAGTGTGGTTGACGCCGCGAATATCTTTGAAGTTGAGTGTGAGGCTACCCTCAAACAAAATCACCGCAACCGCAAGAGAAATCAAAGGGAATAATAATTCTCCCAATAGCTGCTGAGGTTCTAACCACCCAGTCAACGGACCAACGACAATGCCTGCAATTAATAAAAATAAAATAGCAGGAAGACGCAACTTCCATGCTAACCACTGGCACGTCAAACCAAGAACGCCAATGGCTGCAATAGCTAAAGCAATAAACTCTTCATGCATATATTTTCTCTAATAGCGATATCTTAAATGGATAACCCATCAATAGGTGGGTTAATTAGTGAACTCATTCCAACCCCGTTGCCATTCCATGCGAAAGCGCTGTGCTTGCTCGGTTCCTTCGCACGCACCTTCATAATATAGTCCTGACAATCCAATTTGATAGGCGAAATTGGGGTTACAATACTCGCTTAGCCCTTTAACGTATCCCGCTTCGTAATCGGCTTGTTGCACCGAACCCAGCTCAGAAAGCTTTTTATAGCTGCGCTGAGTATGACCTGTGACTCCATCTTGATAACCAATTTGTTGCCAATCTCCGTTTTGTGCTAATTCAGCATCAGAGGCCGCACACCCAACCATCAACACAGCAGCGCACAATACACTTAATTTTTTCATTGTTGTCCTTAAGTTCTTATTTTCATTCAATTAGCCTAGCAGATTGCTTGTAAGATGCCACTCATTGCCTCCCAGCAGCAAAGCATTATTGATCCAGATGATGAGACGAGCCCTAAACCACTTATTGTGTGAAATAGCCACTTAACTGGCTATAGTGCCGCTCACTGGAAAAGCAGATGTTTCTCGTCACAGAGCCCTTTATTATCCACAGTGAGCTTAATTCATTCATAAAGGACAATTGCTATGATGTGGTTTCTTACCTGTGTCGCAGCCCTACTGGCCGGATACTTTATCTACGGCGCTTTTGTAGAAAAAGTATTTGGTATTAACGAGAACCGTAAAACACCGGCCCACACCATGAGTGATGGCGTGGACTATGTTCCTATGTCGACCAAAAAAGTCTACTTGGTACAATTGCTTAATATTGCTGGCGTAGGCCCAATTTTCGGCCCAATCATGGGCGCACTCTATGGTCCTGCAGCAATGTTGTGGATTGTCGTTGGCTGTATTTTTGCAGGTGCGGTGCATGACTACTTTTCAGGCATGTTGTCGGTACGCAATGGCGGCGCTTCAGTGCCCACCATTACTGGCCGTTACCTAGGCAATGGCGCCAAACATTTTATGAACATTTTTGCCATTGTACTGCTACTGCTTGTGGGGGTTGTTTTCGTTTCTGCGCCTGCGGGGATGATCACCAATCTGATTAACGAGCAAACGAGTCTAACGGTGAGCATGACCTCAATGGTGGTGATCATTTTCGCTTACTACATTCTCGCCACCATCGTTCCTGTCGATAAAATCATCGGCCGTTTCTACCCACTGTTCGGCGCATTGTTAATCTTTATGTCGGTTGGCTTAATGACCGCGATTGCACTTTCCAGTGAACACACTGTGATGGGCGGTTTTGAAATGAGCGACATGTTCAGCAACATGAACCCGAACGACCTACCACTTTGGCCAGCGCTCTTTATCACGATTGCTTGCGGTGCTATCTCTGGTTTCCATGCAACTCAGTCGCCATTGATGGCTCGCTGTATGGAAAATGAAAAAAATGGCCGCTTCGTGTTTTACGGTGCCATGATTGGTGAAGGCATTATCGCACTTATCTGGTGTGCGATTGCACTCTCTTTCTTTGGTTCATTGGAAGGATTATCAGAAGCGGTGAAAAACGGCGGCCCGGGTAACGTTGTGTACAGCGCATCCTTTGGCTTATTAGGTGTGTTTGGCGGCATCATCGCCTTCTTGGGTGTGGTTATCCTACCCATCACCTCAGGCGATACTGCATTTCGCTCTAGTCGTTTGATCTTAGCTGAATATTTCAATATGGAACAAAAAACGCTGCGTAATCGCTTGTTCATGGCACTGCCGCTGTTTGTTTTGGGTGCCATTCTCACTCAAGTGGATTTCGGTATTATTTGGCGCTACTTCGGTTTTGCCAACCAAACCACAGCAGTAATGATGCTTTGGACCGCTTCCGCCTATTTACTACGCCATAACAAACTGCATTGGATTGCGACTATCCCCGCGATGTTTATGACCACGGTTTGTGCCACCTTCATTCTTAATAACAGTTCATTAGGCTTTGGCTTACCGATGCAAGCATCAACCATTGCCGGTATTTTGTTCTCACTGTCCGTAACCATATATGTAATTATAATCTCCAAAGGTAAAGGCGACATCGAACTTACCGATGAAGAAAAACCGAAAGCAGTCACAGAAACTGCATAGTGTGAATGACGCTTCGCTTGCGTTATAGAAAAGGGCTTCCATTTGGAAGCCCTTCTTCTTTTATTGGTACGTCTAATTCAAATACTTTTTATTGACTAGTCGATTTGCTTGATTTGCAGCTCTTTGGGCACTTCAAAAAACATGTTCTCTTCTCGTCCAAGCACTTCTTCAACCGATTGAGCACCAAGCTCTTTAATTCGATCTAGGATCTGATTCACTAATGCTTCGGGTGCCGATGCGCCGGCCGTGACGCCAACGGTTTTCTTACCATCGAACCACGTTGGATCAATATCTTCAGGGCAATCAATCAAGTAACCCGGCGTTCCGAGCTTTTCCGCCAATTCTTTTAAACGCGTAGAGTTTGATGAGTTTTTCGAGCCCACTACCACCACCAAATCAACATCCAATGCAAGTTGACGCACTGCATCTTGGCGGTTTTGTGTCGCGTAACAGATATCATCTTTACGTGGTCCCTGAATATCCGGAAACACTTCACGCAATTTATCAATCACATCGGCTGTTTCATCCACCGACAAGGTGGTTTGGCTAACATAATGTAAATTAGTCGGATCTTTAACGATAGCTTTTAGTGATTCAACATCTTCCGGTTTTTCAACCAAGTACATGCCGCCTTTTTTACTGGCGTATTGGCCCATGGTTCCTTCCACTTCAGGATGACCTGCATGGCCAATCAGCACTACTTCCATACTGCGGCGACTGGCTCGAGCCACTTCCATATGCACTTTAGTCACCAAAGGGCAAGTGGCATCAAACACGGTTAATGCACGCGCTTTCGCTTCAAGTCTCACTGCTTGCGAAACGCCATGAGCAGAAAAGATCACAATATTGTCATCAGGTACTTCGTGTAAGTCCTCAACAAAAATGGCCCCGCGCTGCTTCAGCCCTTCCACCACAAAGCGGTTATGCACCACTTCATGCCGTACATAAATCGGAGGCTGATACAGCTCAAGTGCGCGTTCAACAATGCTGATCGCACGATCAACACCGGCGCAAAAACCACGAGGGTTGGCTAACAATATTTTCATTTCATTGCTCATTGAATAGGGTTATCGCAAGTTGCCAATTATTCTACAGACAAAATTTCAACATCAAAAATGACATCTTGTCCTGCAAGTGGGTGGTTAAAATCAACCGTTACCGAATCGCCCGCAATAGCGGTGATAATGCCAGGAATTTCTAAGCCATCGCGGCCACTAAACGCCATAATCGTGCCAACTTCCACCTCAGTATTACCGGCAAATTTGGCGCGATCCATATGGTGGATGTTATCTGGGTTAGACAAACCAAACGCGTCTTCGGCTTTTAACTCAATGGTTTTGGATTCTCCGGCACTCAGACCGATTAAGCACAACTCAAAATTGTCGCTTAGACTGCCATCACCAATAACCAATTTCGCTGGTTTGCCCATATTATGAGTGCTATCCGCAATAGAGCCATCTTTTAATTTAATGGTGAAGTGTAGGGTTACCGCACTGTTTGCTTTTATTGTCGTCACGTGATTTCTCTTTATTTATTTTAGTGTGGAGACAAGGCATCCATAACGACATAAAAATGCCCGTTTTTAGTACGCCTATCGCCACCGTATTTTTAGAGATGAAGAGTAAACAAAAAGCGCCACCTGAATCAACAGACAGCGCTTAGGGTTATTCAACTATTTTAGCCATTATGAGTGCGCATCGTCTTTTTTACGAAAGCCATCAAGGATAATCATTGCTGCACCAAGGCAAATGGCACTGTCAGCCAAGTTAAACGCTGGCCAGTGATAATTGCCCCAGTAGAAATCAAGATAATCAACCACAAAACCGTGCACGATACGATCAAACACGTTGCCGATTGCGCCACCAATAATCATGGCATAAGCGATATTATGCCACTTCTCTTGCGCAGGCAGCTTACTCATCCAGTAAGTGAGGAGCCCCGTCACCGCAAAGGCAATAGCGGTAAACAACCAACGTTGCCAACCCGCTTGATCGCCTAAAAAGCTAAATGCCGCACCATAGTTATGTACATAAAGTAGGTTAAAAAAAGGCATTACTTCGATGCGATTTGCCCAACCATACCCCATGTTATCCATGACCATCAGCTTTATACCGACATCAAGGGTAAAGACCAGAAGCGCTAGCCATAGCCAGCGAACTCCTGATTGTTTCCAAGTAAGCGTCTGCTCTGCCATATTGAATCCCAATATTATTAAGCGAACTTACGAACTTCGCCTTCACCATCCACGTTCGACACACAACGGCCACAAATAGTTTCATGACCAGTGATAGTGCCAACGTCAGGAGTATGATGCCAACAGCGATCGCACTTCTCTGCTTCGGTTGCGCTGACCAACACAAACAAACCTGCAGTTTCCGTTGCTTGTGCCGCATCGCTTTTCTCAGCCAGAGGCTTCACTATCGCTTTTGATGTCAGCAGTACAAAACGCAGTTCATCTTCAAGCTTGTTTAACTGAGCCACTAAAGCGTCATCAGCAAACAGCACCACTTCAGCTTGTAATGAGCCACCAATGATTTTTTCACTGCGAGCAGTTTCAAGCAACTTGTTCACCGAGCTACGAACTTTTTGCATCTCTGCCCAAAATTCATTGTTCAACTCTTCGCCTTCAGTTAACCCAAACAGACCTTCAAACCACTCACCCGTGAAGACAAATTTTTCACGCGGCTCGCCATTAGCTTGCATCGCTGGCATTTCGTTCCAAATTTCATCAGCCGTAAATGACATAATCGGTGCCATCCAACGAACCAAAGCCTCAACGATGTAATACAGCGCCGTTTGACAGCTACGCTGTGCATGTGCACCTTGTTTAGCGGTGTATTGGCGATCTTTAATCACATCAAGGTAGAACGAACCCATTTCAATTGAGCAGAAGTGCATCAAACGTTGGATCACGCCATGCGTATTATACTCTTCATATGCTTTAACAATTTCTTGTTGCGCCGCAAAGGCACGGCCTACGGCCCAGCGATCCAGCGACACCATCTCGTCTGCTGCAACCATATCCGTTGCTGGGTTAAACCCATTGAGGTTGGCTAAGAAGAAACGTGCTGTATTACGGATACGGCGATAAGCATCCGCCGAACGTTTTAGAATTTCGTCAGAAACCGCCACTTCGCCAGTGTAATCAGTCGATGCAACCCATAGACGCAGGATGTCTGCACCCAGTTTATTGGTGACATCTTTTGGCGCAACCACGTTGCCGATTGATTTTGACATCTTGCGGCCATGACCATCGACCACAAAGCCATGCGTCAATACTTGTTTGTAAGGCGCAGCACCTTTCATTGCTACCGATGAAATCAATGAAGATTGGAACCAACCACGATGCTGATCTGAACCTTCAAGGTACAGATCTGCACCGTGACCATTGAACTCTTCGCGCTTATCAACAACGGCGTAGTGAGTCACACCAGAGTCGAACCACACATCCAGTGTATCGAGTACTTTTTCGTAATGCTTGGCATCTTCCTCGCCCAAGATCTCAGCAGTGTCGACATCCCACCACGCTTGAATCCCTTTTTGTTCTACCAATTGCGCCACTGTTTCAATCAGCGCAGGGCTATTAGGATGAAGTTCTGCCGTCTCTTTATGCACAAATAACGCAATCGGTACACCCCAAGTACGCTGACGAGAAATACACCATTCAGGACGACCTTCAATCATTGCTTCGATGCGGCTTTGACCCCATTCCGGCATCCATTGTACGCCTTTGATCGATTCTAGAGCTTGGGCGCGTAGACCGGCTTGCTCCATAGAGACAAACCATTGTGGTGTTGCACGGAAAATGATTGGAGTTTTATGACGCCAGCAGTGAGGATAGCTATGCTCGTAGGCATGGTGGTGCAACAAAGCACCTTTTTCTTTCAGTACTTCAAGTACAGAGTCATTCGCTTTAAACACATGTTGACCAGCAAATAGCTCGGTGTCTGCTAGATATACGCCGTTTGAACCGACAGGGTTGGCTACTTCAAGGCCGTATTGCTGACCGACCACGAAGTCTTCTTGACCATGACCAGGTGCAGTATGAACGACACCAGTACCCGATTCAGTAGTTACGTGCTCACCCAAAATCGCAGGCACAGTAAATGCGTAAAATGGATGATCAAAAGGCATTAGTTCAAGGTCTGCGCCTCGGCAAAAACCAAGGTTGTGGTAATGACTGATGCCAGCACGATCCATGACACTTTTTGCAAGTTCTGACGCAACGATAATGCGTTCAGCAGAGCGTTCACCGTCTGCTTCAATTTGCAGCAAAACATATTCAAGATCATCACGTAAGCAGACTGCGCGGTTAGCTGGCAAGGTCCAAGGTGTGGTTGTCCAAATGACAATCGACACTTCACCGTGGCCGACGTGATCAGCCGCGAGCGTGAACTTTTCAAGCAGCGCCGCTTCATCGGCTGCTTTGAATCGTACGTCAATCGAAGGTGACACTTTATCTTTGTACTCAACTTCCGCTTCAGCCAGTGCTGAACCACAATCAGTACACCAGTGAACAGGTTTGAAACCTTTCAGCAGGTGCCCTTTATCGGCAATTTTACCCAATGCGCGAATAATGTTCGCTTCGGTGGCGAAATCCATGGTGCGATAAGGTTTATCCCACTCACCCATGATGCCCAAACGCTTAAAGCTCTCTTTCTGGCCTTCCACTTGACCTGCTGCATATTCACGGCATTTTTCACGAAACTCAGCCGCGGTCACTTTCTGGCCCGGTTTGCCGACTTTTTTCTCTACCATCAATTCGATAGGTAGCCCGTGACAGTCCCAACCTGGGATGTAAGGCGCGTCAAAACCAGATAAGGTTTTCGATTTGATAATAATGTCTTTAAGAATCTTATTCAGTGCGTGACCAATATGAATATCACCGTTGGCATAAGGAGGGCCATCGTGCAATACGAAAGATTTTTTGCCTTTTTTGGCTTTACGGATTTCGCCGTAAAGATCTTCTTGATACCAACGCTTTAACATTTCTGGCTCACGTTTAGCCAGATCGCCACGCATTGGAAACCCTGTTTCAGGTAGGTTCAGGGTATCTTTATAATCACTCATCGATTCTTAATTCCGTTATATTGGGCGACGTTAGACATGATATTAATCGGTGGAATAATCCGACTAATTCTTTAGCTGATGCAACCACACCCTTGCCGCATCAGCATCCAATTCAATTTGTTGCTTTAACGCTCCAAAAGATTCAAATTTCTTTTCATCTCGAAGCTTATGTAAAAGTGCCACTTCTAGCTGTTTGCCATATAAATTGGCATGAAAGTCAAACAAGTGTACTTCAAGTTGTTGGCGAACCCCGTTGACTGTTGGCCTATTACCAATATTGGCAATTCCTCCGATGGGCGAGTTATCAAGGCCATAGACATTGACGACGTAAACACCAGAGACCGGTGAAACACAGCGCTTAAGCGGAATGTTCGCTGTAGGGAAACCAATGGTTCGCCCTAACTTTTGACCATGCGACACTCGACCACTGATACCGTAATCACGACCGAGCATCTGCTTAGCTAACACTAAGTCATCGCTTGCTAAAGCGTTACGAATAGCAGTACTACTCACCCGCTGTTGTTGCAAGCAAAAACTGTGGGTACTTACCACCTCAAAACCGAACTGTTGCCCAGCTTGCTGCAGCATACTGAAATTACCTTGGCGATTTTTACCAAAACAAAAATCATCACCAATCACCAGAAACTTAACACCCAACTGAGCGACCAACAAGTCACGAATAAAAGCTTCTGCCGTTAAATTAGCAAAGTGCTGGTTAAAATTCACACATAACAATCTGTCAACCGACTGCTTGTTCAATTGCACAAATTTATCACGTAATCGAGTTAACCGAGCTGGTGCATTGTGCTTGGCAAATAATTCTAATGGCTGCGGTTCAAACGTCATGACCACCGAAGGTAAACCCAATAATTGCGCTTTCTTGGATACTTGCTTCAAAACTTGCTGATGTCCTAAATGAACACCATCAAAGTTTCCGATGGTTAATACACAGCCATGATGCTGTGGCTTGATATTGTGAATGCCGCGAATCAATTCCATTAGAAAATGCTTAAAACCTATAGTTCTCAATTAGCAAGGTGCGAAACCGACGGATTATATACTAATCACCATTAATCTGTCGCCGCTTTTAAGTCTTTTAAACGCACGCCAAGCACGGCTAGGCAAAGCAAATAACTGACCGCACCGATACTGATCAGCATCACCAATGATGTAGCCCTCTGTGTCAGACTCCACTCTAGCCATGTTGACATTTCTTCCAATTGCCAAACAATGACCACAACCATCGCACTGCTGGCCACCATTAAGCGAATAATAAAACCAATAGTTTTACGGGTGATCTGATACACCCCTTGCACATGTAACCCTCGGTAAAGCAGTGCCATGTTGATAAAAGCAGATAATGACGTAGCTAACGCCAAACCAACATAACTTAAATGCCACGCTAAAAGCGCATTGAAGACCATATTAGAGATCATGGCGATAATGCCATAACGAACTGGCGTTTTGGTGTCTTGCCGAGAGTAGTACCCTGGTGCAAGCACTTTGATCAGCATAAAACTGATCAAGCCCAAACCAAATGCATAGAGTGACAACGCCGTTTGATTGACATCATTCGGGGTAAACTCACCTCGCATAAATAGCACCATAAGCATCGGTTTTGCCAACACAATCAGGCCTAACATCGCAGGAAAACCGAGCAGACAAACCATACGAATACCCCAATCCATGGTTTGCGAAAATCCTTCGCTGTGGGCATCAACATGTTTACGGGATAATGCAGGCAAAATAACGGTAGCGATCGCAATACCAAATAAGCCTAACGGAAATTCTAGCAAACGGTCTGAATAGTAAAGCCAGCTGATGGAGCCCGTTTGTAAGAAGCTGGCAATGAAGGTGTCCAGCAATAAGTTAATTTGACTGACCGATACCCCAAAAAGAGCGGGCAACATCAAGGTGCGAATTTTCACAACCCCCGGTTCATTCCAACCCCATTGAGGCCAAACCAATAAACCTGCTTTGAGCAAAAATGGAATTTGAAATAGAAACTGGACCAATCCTCCAAGAAGGACGCCAATCGCCAAGCCAATTTCCGGTTGTTGTAAGTGCGGCGACAAAAACCAAGCGCAACCGATGATCATCACATTCAAAAATACAGGGGTAAAAGAAGAGACGGCAAACTTGCCCAAGGTATTGAGAATCGCTCCTGATAAAGCAACAAAAGTGATGAACCATAAGTAAGGAAAAGTGATTTTTAATAATAAACTCGCAAGCTCAAACTTATGCGCATCAGGACCATCATTAAGCCAATCTAAAAACCAACCAGCCCCAAACAGTGCCGTGACCGCACCAGAGCATAAGATCCCCACAACAGTCACCAAAGTGACAATCACCCCCAATGTGCCAGATGCTTTAGCAATCAGCTCGCGTGTTTTATTGATATCTCCCGATGAATGGTATTCGGTCAGTACTGGAACAAACGCTTGAGAAAAAGCCCCTTCGGCAAATAGCCGACGTAAAAAGTTAGGAATTTTATTAGCAAAGAAAAAAACATCGGCACTCGCACCTGCCCCCATCAAATTCGCAACAACTACGTCACGAACTAGGCCCAACACACGAGAAATCAACGTCATAGCACTGACAATCAAGCCAGATTTGAGTAGGCGTTTGCTCACTATTACCTCGAAAAACAAGCCAAAACGTCATTATCCACAGCAACACATAAGGAATGTCAGTGCGAGATCAGATAAGTATTAGCATTGGAAAAAAAATACTGTTAGAATCCCCGCATCTTAACCGCGATGACCTTCCTATACCAAAATTTGTTTGGCCTAGAACGGTTTTTGCACAAATCATTTGACAATTGAGAGCAAATAAGGGATATTCCCCGCCCTTAAATTGTCACCGAACTAAGTTTTTGGGAGTTAGACCCTTGGCAAATAGTAAATCTGCTAAGAAGCGCGCTATCCAAGCTGAGAAACGTCGTCAGCATAATGCTAGCCGTCGTTCTATGATGCGCACTTACATGAAGAAAACCATCGCAGCTATCGCAGCTGGCGATAAAGAAGCTGCAACTGCTGCATTTGCTGCAGTTACACCAATCCTTGACCGTATGTCGACTAAAGGTCTTGTTCACAAGAACAAAGCTGCTCGCCATAAGTCTCGTTTCGCTGCAGCAATCAAAGCTCTATAATTTAGACTTGGTTCCACGCGAAAACAAAAACCGGCTAAGGCCGGTTTTTTTATATCTGCAATGTCAAGTAAAGTATTTACTCTAATTTTAATATAAAAAAATCCGAACTATGTTACTGAAACATAATTTCGGATTGTGTATTTTTCAAAACACTAGCGGCAGTATAAACCGTGTAACAACTCAATCATCGCCTTGATCTCATGGCTGCTGAGTGTGTAGTAAACCGTCTGAGCTTCTTTTCTTGTATCCACTAACCCATCTCTTCTTAACCAAGCAAGATGCTGCGAAAGTGCCGATTGACTCAATTCTAATTTCCCACATAGCTCACCAACCGACAGTTCTTGATTGTGTAATAAACACAATATTTGTAGGCGTCTTTCGTTAGCCATAGCCTTTAACAACACCACTGCTTTAGCGGAATTTTTTTCCATTTCTTGTAGGTTCATGAATAAGCTCCCTTGGAACAACTTCTTACATCAAACGCATCACAAGTTTGCATCTTCCTTAACCCAACATGTTATGAGTTTATAAGTAAGGTTAGTACCTTTTTCTACGTAGTTTAATTGTTATACCGTTTATGACGGCAACCATTCAATAGAGCGTCAATAACGGCATCAGAAGGCGTATAACCAGTTTAGATTAGTATTACTTGGCAAGCGATAATTAATAATATTGCTAGATAATGAGATAGTAATCTATTTATCGTTAGTAGTGAAAGCATCATACAAACAAATTATTAAAATCTGCATCGCAAACATTTTTCACTGCTGGGTGTTGGATCATCCTCTCAGCAAAAATGACGTAGTACTCTTCTTTTAAATCATCAATCTGACCGATAAGTTGCAAAGGAAGATCATCACCAACTTCAGTCACATAAATTGAGGGCGCTAAAAAAATTGCATCATGATGATAACGCGCAAAAGCTTTCATCAATGCCGCATCATCAAACTCCCCCAGAATATTCGGCTTCAGGCCTTGACGGTCAAACCATTGCAATAGATTACGCCCCATCGCGGTTCGGCTTCCCGGTATCAACAACTTTCTCTGCTCTAAAATGGCGGGAAAAGAGACATTTTCAACCTTGCCTGAACAAAAAAAACTCATGTGACTCTCACCCAGTTTTTTGCTGAACAGGCCCGGGCTTTGGCTGGAATCGACGGGATAATCAGAGAGAATCATATCCAATTTGTGTTGTGAAAGTTGCTCTAATAACATTTCATGGGTCGATTCAAAACAACGCAAGTGGATACTGCTATCGGCCGGGACCGTCGTCATCAGTATTTTACTGACAAGCCGTTTAGAGAGGGCATCCGCCACTCCTACATCAAACAGCAGATTAGAGCGCTGACTATAATTGACAATATCGAGCATCTCATAACTTAAGCCGAACATCCGGTCAGCATATTTAAAAACCAGTTGCCCAAGTTCTGTCGGTTCAATGCTACGACCATTACGCTTAGTAAGCTTACCATCCATGCGCTCTTCAAAAGCCTTAATTTGCCCAGTGACGGTTTGCGGAGTCAAGAAGAGTGCTTCTGCAGCTTTAGTGACCGATCCCTGCTTGCATACCATCCAGAAGTAGTAAAGATGATTGTAGTTGAGGTGAAACATGATAAGGACACTCAATTTTATCTGGTCGTTGTTTATAACAAACCCAAGCCAAATGAGCAATTAACTCGGAAAAACCGAACTTAAGAACGTTAGCTAATCTTAATACCGAGCAGTTAGAGTTCAAAAATGACAACTTCGTCATAAAATATCTAAAACTAGCGTCCCTCGCCCTCCTCCTCCACGCTGTTAAAATCGCATAACATCATGAAAATTCAATAAATAAAGAATTAAAAGTCACCGTGAAACTTGTTTTTATCAGAGTTATCAATGAGAAACCCACTGTCATATAAATGAAATAATTATTCTCTACTATCTCGCTCAGATTCAACAACAGACCGAACAACACTCAAAAGGTCAATGGAGAAAAGAAAATGAACCAAGCGACAACTACTGCTGCACCCATTGCGAGTACCACTCGTTGGCTGCGTTGGGCGAACTTGGCATTCATGCTCTACCTACTGCTACTTGCAGTGGCGATGGTAGGTAGTGGATTTAAATGGGCAACAGGTGATCAAGCTAAGGTACTGTTTGAGTTTGCCTCACACCCAATAGCGGGGTTGATGATAGGGTTAGCCGCCACAGCATTGATTCAATCTTCAAGCACCGTAACCTCTATCATTGTCGGTCTTGTGGCTGGCGGATTACCTGTTGAAATGGCGATCCCAATGGTTATGGGTGCCAATATTGGCACCACAGTAACCAACACGCTTGTTAGCCTTGGACACGTTCGTTGCCAAGTCGAATTTAAACGCGCTTTTGCAAGTGCAACAATTCACGACTTCTTTAATCTTTTGGCGGTACTGATTTTCCTACCGTTAGAGATGATGTTTGGTATTTTAGAGAAAATTTCTCATTGGCTTGTGTCACCTTTGCTCTCTACTGGTGATATGAGCATGAAAGGACTCGATTTTATCAAACCTATCACGAGCCCAATTATCACGGCACTAAAAGGCCAGCTGATCACTTTTGGTGAAGTTGTAGGTGGCGTGATGTTGATTGTACTTGGTATTGCGACCATTTTTGTGGCTATCACTGTCATGGGTAAGCTCATGAAGAGTTTGATGGTGGGCCGTGCGAAAGAGATACTCAAAGATGCCATTGGGCGCGGACCGCTGCACGGTATCCTTTCAGGTTCAATCGTCACTGTATTGGTTCAATCTTCTTCAACTACCACCAGTTTAATGGTTCCGCTGGTCGGCACTGGTGTATTGAAAGTACGCGATGTTTACCCATTCACTTTAGGGGCTAATATTGGCACTTGCATTACCGCCCTACTCGCGGCAACGGCCGTTTCTGGTGAGTTTGCGGTATTTGCCTTGCAAATTGCTTTAGTCCACTTAACCTTTAATGTATTAGCCACTGTGTTGATCTATGGGGTTCCATTTTTACGTGAACTGCCAATTAAAGGCGCAGAAATGATTGCTGAGATGGCAACAAAGAATAAAGCGGTCGTTGCGGGTTATTTACTATCGGTCTTTATCATTATGCCTGGCGGTATACTGGCACTAACGGCTTAAGTAACGAACAAACCACACGACAGATCAAAAAAATCCCCGAGCAACGCTTCGGGGATTTTTTACAACTAGAAAACAGTACTTTTTAATAATGCGAGAGAGCAACTAAACCGAAAACGGGTACTGGATGGCATCATGGCATTGGTAGCCTTCAATCCAGAAATCATCCAAGGTAACCCAAGTTTCAAGATCTTCTAGCGTTTTAATTTTCGGGTTAATATGAAACTTCGCCATAGGGAGCGGTTCACGCTTAAGTTGTACATCTTTCATCAACGCCAGTTGGTCTTCATAGATATGCGCATTGACGATCTTATGGTAGGCCACGCCAGCTTTTTTGCCGGTAATTTGCGCCATAATTGCGAGGAACACGTAGACCTGAACCATATTAAAATTCAAGCCAAGCGGGACATCACACGAGCGTTGCGTACTATTGAGATACAAAGTATCACCCAACAAAGAAAAGTGATGACTGTACATGCAGGGGCGCAAGCAACCCATATGAAACTCACCTGGGTTGTAAAAGTTTAGGATTTCGCCTCTATCATCAACGCCACGTGAAAGATCATCAACAATCTTACGCAGTTGATCAATCTGCCCACCATCCGCCTTGGCCCACGCACGTCCTTGAACTCCATACACGCGGCCCATATCATCTTCACCTTTGCGGTATGGATTGTTAAGCCAAGCTGCATTTAAATTCGCATTCGCATCCCACGTTTTGGTTCCTAAAGCGCGAAAATCGGCTGCATTATCGTAGCCACGAATATAACCAAGTAGCTCAGCAACTGCGGCTTTCCAGAAGCTTTTACGCGTTGTCACTAACGGGAATTGATTCTGACCTACATCGTAGGTGAGATCAGCGTTAACCACCGTTAGGCAGCGTTTGGCGGTACGTTCATTTTCGATCCAAACGCCCTCATCAACAATTCGCTGACAAAGTTCAAGATACTGTTTCACAAACTATCCTTAACACTATTGAGTCACTTTATGGTTAACCTTGTACGCCCATACCATCATCAGTGCACCGACAATGATCATCGGTAGCGACAGGATTTGCCCCATGGAGATAAATCCAGCGAACAATCCTAATTGTGCATCAGGTTCACGAACATATTCGACAAGGAAACGGAATGTTCCGTAGCCTATCAAAAATAGCCCTGAGACTGAACCAATTGGCCGATTTTTGCGGATAAACAGGTTCAATATAATAAACAGCACAATCCCTTCTAAGAAAAACTCATAAAGCTGTGATGGATGACGAGGCAAAGGCCCGCCGTTTGGAAAAATGATCGCCCATGGAACATCGGTTACTCGCCCCCACAATTCACTGTTCATGAAGTTGCCTAGTCGTCCCATGCCTAAACCAAATGGAACCAAAGGAGCCACAAAATCGGCGACACCAAAAAACGTCCGGTTATTTTTACGTGCATACCAAAACATTGCACTGATCACGCCAAGTAGACCACCATGGAAAGACATCCCGCCTGTCCACACTTTAAAGAGATAGAGCGGGTCTTGGAGAAACAGATCAAAATTGTAAAACAACACATAACCGACACGACCACCAATGACCACCCCTAAAAATCCAGCAAACAGCAAATCCGAGACTTGCTCACGAGTCCAGCCACTATTTGGTTTGTCCGCTCTGCGATTGGCAAGCCACATCGCAAAAACAAAACCAACTAAATACATTAAGCCGTACCAGCGAATGGATATAGGGCCAATCGCAATCAGCACGGGATCAATATTTGGGAACTGTATAAAACCCTGAGACATAAACGTGTTCTCTTACTAAAAATGAGGTGAAGATAATAAGTGATTAAAACAGCATAGTTGCCGCTATAACCATCAGAAAAACGGAGAATATTTTTTTCAATACCGCCGTCGGTAACTGAGTCGCGTAATGCACTCCTAATCGAGTAGTGAGAATTGAGGTCGAAGCAATGGCGACTAACGCAGGTAAATAGACATAGCCAATGCTGTAAGGTGGTAAATTCTCCACTTGATAACCGTGCAAAATAAAACCAATCATGCCAGAGATTGCGATCACACACCCACAGACAGAAGAAGAACCGACGGCTTTACGCATTTCAACGCCATGACGATTCAAAAAAGGAACGGAGAGCGAACCGCCACCAATTCCCGCTAAACTAGAGACAATACCAATACCACTGCCACACAGCATGGTCACCCACGCACCGGGCATCGTTCTTTGCATTTGCGCTTTTATCGATAAAAACATTTGAATCGCCAGGCAAAAAACAATCACGCCAAATACTTTCGGTAGATATTGAGTCGGGATCACATCTGCGATCATTGAGCCAACAAACCCACCGACGATAACGCCAGGCATGAGCCACTTGACGACAAACATATCCACATTACCCAATTTAAGGTGATTTAATGCCGAAGAAGCCGAAGTAACAATGATGGTCGCTAGCGATGTCGCTAACGCTAAATGCATACTAAGTTCGGCGGAAATACCCGCTTTGGGAAGCAAAAGAAGCAACGCCGGAACGACAATTAAACCACCACCAATGCCCAGTAAACCAGCCATAAAACCAACGACTGAGCCCAATAACACCAGCAACACCATCAACTCAAAATTCACATTGGTTCCTATTTTTTGCCTGCGCGGATAAAGCCAGCAAAGCCTTTATCTTCAAAGTATGAGTGCATCATATTATAAATGTCGTTGCCGTAAGGTTGCATCAACGCTTTGTCAGCAAGTTGCCGTAACTGTCCTAATTGAGAGTGCCTCACCAAATATTTGACCTTGGCTACGTTGGAGGTATTCATACTTAGCATGCGATAACCCAAACCAATTAATAACAGTGAACCGATAGGGTCTCCGGCCAACTCACCACACACGCAAACAGGTATACGATGAGACTGGCAAGTTTCTAAAATCTGTTTAAGCGCCATCACCACCGCTGGATGCATGGAGTCATAGACATCAGCAACATGTGCATTGTTCCGATCAACGGCCAACAAATATTGGGTTAAATCGTTGGTTCCAACCGAAACAAAGTCCACTTTGCTCGCAATCAATGGTAGAAGATAAATCATCGATGGTACTTCAATCATAATGCCAATCTTGGGCATTATGATCCGATCATCAACGCTAGACACTTCTCGATACGCTTGCTCAATCAACCGCATTGCGTCGTCCAACTCTTTCGTTCCTGAAATCATTGGCAATAAAATGCTGAGATTTTGGTTATCGCCGCTGGCACGCATCATCGCCCGCAGTTGAATCAAAAAGATATCGGGATGATCGAGCGTAAAACGAATGCCTCGCCAGCCAAGAAAGGGATTGTCTTCTTCAATGGGTAGATAAGGCAGTGCTTTATCGCCACCAATGTCTAACGTTCTCATCACCACCCGTTTATCAGGATAAGCGTTCAAAACGCTGCGATACTGCTGCACTTGTTCTTCTTCTGATGGAAAGCGATGTTGCAGCAAAAAGGAAATTTCGGTTCGATACAGCCCGACACCATCAACCCCTTGGTTAATTGCGATGTTGGTATCCGCACTTAATCCAGCATTGAGCATCACTTCAATACGAGTGCCATCTTGCGTAAAAGGAGCTTCTGCAATGGTTTCATTAACCATTTGAGAAAGTTCGCTTTCTTCATAAGCTAAAGCGCGATATTCCGCCAGAATTTGTCTATTTGGTGAGATAAAAACCTTGCCGCTATAACCATCGACAATGCCCTTTTTACCGTTGATCTCCTTGAGATTAAGTGAAATCCCCATCACTGCGGGAATGCCCAAGGCCCGTGACAATATTGCTGCGTGGGAATTGGCAGCACCTTCTAAAGAGACCACCGCCAGTAATTTATCTTTAGGAATAGCGGCGAGAATTGAAGCAGTAAGTTCGCGTACCACCAAAATGATCGGTTTATCAAGTTGCTGCTGCTCATGCTCAGTTTTGTGCAAAAAGAATAGCAGTCGCTGACCTAGCTCACGAATATCCTGTGCACGCTCACGTAAGTAAACATCTGACATCTTCGCAAAACGGTTGGAATAACTCTCCACAACTTGCCGTAATGCCCAATCTGCACGATCACCTTTTTGGATCTGGCTTTTCAGATCGTTGCGTAGCATCGGATCATTGAGTAGATGAGTAAAGAGATCGAAGATGGCTAACGCATCTTTATTAATATCACTATCGAGTTTTTTTCTTAAACGACGAAAATCGTTCAAGGCGCTTTCTACCGCCAGCACTAGCCACTCTTGTTCTCGTTCAATATCGAGCGTTGAGGCGGGGTAAACATCAGACAGTTGAGGCTGGGTGTCATCCCACCAAAACTCACCAATCGCGATGCCAGATGACGCAGCAATGCCACTGGTGGATAACTGCTTTTTCGAAAGCAGCCACTGCCCTTGTGTTTGAGCATGAGCAATAATCACGGCCACTTGCGCCGCCAGAGTGACAATAAAAGACTCTTCCATCTCACTAAATAAGCGAGGTGTTTTTTGCTGCACGACCAACACACCCAATACTCGCTTGCGATGAATAATCGGCGTACCAAGAAAGCTTTGATACACCTCTTCGCCAAGCTGTTTGAAGTATTTAAAATTAGGATGTTTCGACGCTTCAGCAATGTTGATTGGCTCAGCTGAACGTTTCACTAAGCCCACTAAACCTTCGTCAAAACCGATGTGGATTTTGTCGCCTTTGAACTTTAAGCCTTGCGTTGCCATCAGTTCTAGACGATGTTTTTCTTCGTTAGCAAGATAGACAGTGCAACACTCGGTACTCATCGCATTGCACGTTTGCTTAACCAAAATATCCAAGGCTTGGTGTACATCTTCTACCTTGGATACTTGTTCAACTATTTCCCTTAGCTGAGAGAGCATGTCTATCCTCTTTTATTTTTGCGCTTACCTTTGTTATTACGTTCTTTAAATGGCATCGCGAATGATGCAAACTCTTTCATCGCGCGACGGTAAACATCTCGCTTGAAAGAGACTACTTGTCTCACTGGATACCAATAACTGACCCAACGCCAACCATCAAATTCAGGGGTACTGCCACGCTGCATGTTGATTCTTGATTCATCACACTCTAAGCGCAGAAGAAACCATTTCTGTTTTTGCCCAATACAGACAGGTTGAGAATCCCAACGAACGAGCCGTTTTGGTAATTTATATCTTAACCAATGACGGCTTGTTGCTATGATTTTCACATCTTTCTTTGTAAGCCCAACCTCTTCGTAAAGCTCTCTAAACATCGCTTGTTCAGGAGTTTCATCGTCGTCAATTCCACCTTGTGGAAACTGCCAAGAGTGTTGTCCGTATCGTTTCGCCCAGAATACCTGACCATGGTTGTTACAAATCACAATACCAACATTGAGTCGGTAACCATCGCCATCGATCACTGGCCAACCTCTAGTAAAATCTTAATTGCTTTGATTTTTCCACATATCCCCAATAGGAGCAAACTTACTAGTGTGATTAACACGAGATTTATGTATTCCTAATCATTAATTGGATAACTTTTCATCAAATTTAAAGTTATCAACAAAATAATGCGACACCAGCCACATTTATTCACCTTTTCTGTGAGTAACTATGTGAAGAATCTCTAGATAGCGACTTACTTCCCCAAAAAGCAAAAGAATACGGACCAATATAAAAAAGATAATAATAAATTAAATACATTAAAAACAATGAATTAATTGGATTTTCCATTATTCACATTACGTTGCGATTAACAAAAAATTGATCCTTTCACAACATGCTCAAAGATCCACCAATTAGCTCGTTATCCACACCCCCACTCTAGTAGAAATAAGATTTACTGATTAAGAGGCCCACTCTCTCAAGCAAAACCCTGTAAATGCATACAGACAAACAAAAAATGGAATATTTTCCCGATCAACCTGTGGATAACTTGAATTGCGATGATCTTTTAAGCAAAAGAAACGACACACATTGTGTATAAGAATTTGCTACAATCGCGTTTTTATCATTCAAAGTATCATGAAACCTGCACCTAAAACTGAACATGAATTAATGCTTAGAGCCCAAGACATTGCAGGCTTAAGCTTTAGTCAACTGGCCGAAGAAGCCAAGATGGCCGTGCCCCCTGACTTAAAAAAAGATAAAGGATGGGTCGGTCAGCTATTAGAGTGGCATTTGGGTGCAACGGCAGGCAGCAAACCTCAGCAAGATTTCGAGCAATTAGGTATCGAGCTCAAAAGTATTCCAATCAGTTACACAGGAAAACCACTCGAAACAACCTTTGTGTGTGTAGCCCCACTCACCGGTGTCCATGGTTTAACATGGGAGCAAAGCCACGTGCGAAATAAACTCTCTCGGGTACTGTGGATCCCAATAGAGGGTGAGCGAGAGATCCCCCTAGCCCAGCGCCATGTCGGCTCGCCATTGCTATGGAGCCCTTCACCTGCACAAGAACAGCAGCTAAAAAATGATTGGGAAGAACTGATGGAGTTCATCGTTCTTGGCAAAGTTGAGCAGATCACCGCTAAGCACGGTGAAGTATTACAGCTCAGGCCAAAAGCGGCAAACGGGCGAGCATTAACCGAAGCCTACGGTGCTAATGGCAAACCTATCAAAACCCTGCCACGAGGCTTTTATCTTCGAACTCAATTTACCGCGAGCATTCTTGAGCAACACTTTATTTAAAAGTGCTCGTTATTCATCATGAAAAAACGTAACCGTTTGATCTTTCACTGCACAATTCGTTTCCGTTTCACTGCCATCTTCGCTTATAGTAAAAACGTCACACACTCCACCAGCGAGAGCATCAAGGAAGGAATATGCAATACACCAAACTGCCTCATTCCACACTGGAAGTGAGCAAGATCTGCTTAGGTACCATGACTTTTGGTGAACAAAATAGCCAACAACAAGCCTTTGAGCAGCTCGATTACGCCTTAGACCAAGGTGTGAATTTCATCGATACTGCGGAAATGTACCCAGTTCCCCCCAACGGTAAAACCCAAGGTCTGACCGAAAGCTATATTGGCAACTGGTTAGAAAAATCAGGTAAACGTGAAAAAGTGGTGTTAGCGACTAAAGTGGCAGGCCCGCGTAACGTGCCTCACATCCGCGAAAAGATGTCACTCGATAGACGCAACATTCATTTAGCGATTGATGATAGTTTAAGACGCTTAAAAACAGACTATGTCGATTTGTATCAATTACATTGGCCTCAACGCCAAACGAACATGTTCGGCCAACTTAACTACCCTTATCCTGATCAGCAAGAAGAAGTCACCTTAATCGAAACGCTCGAAGCGCTTAATGATCTCGTCAAGGCTGGAAAAGTGCGTTACATCGGTGTGTCAAATGATACCCCGTGGGGCGTGATGACGTTGCTAAAATTGGCAGAAAAACACGATCTAGCAAGAATTGTCTCTATCCAAAACCCTTATAATTTACTGAATCGCAGCTTTGAAATTGGCTTATCTGAGATTAGCCACTTCGAAGGTGTTCAACTGCTGGCTTACTCGCCACTGGCGTTTGGTTGCTTGAGTGGTAAATATTTAAATGGCGCAAGACCTGACGGTGCTCGGTGCAGCCTATTTGAACGCTTTTCTCGCTATTTTACGGCGCAAGGTGTACAAGCCACTCACGCTTATGTTGAGCTTGCTAACCAGTATGGCCTTGATCCAGCACAGATGGCGTTGGCGTTTGTCAATCAACGTCCGTTTGTCGCATCCAATATCATTGGCGCGACAAACCTAGAGCAGTTGAAAACAAATATCGATAGTTTAGATGTCGTACTCAGTAATGAATTGCTTCTTAAAATTCAAGAGATTGGGACGACTTACTCCAACCCTTGTCCGTAGATATCTTCGGGGCTAGCGAAGCCACTAGCCCCTCGTTTTACGTTGTTATTCGCATACTTAACACACGGCGAAGATGACGAATATGACGTTCAGCTTTAATTGAGTCAGGGACTGAAACGCCAATAGCGCGTCCATCACTTTCTAAGCCAATATCTTTAAGCAAATGTTGGCTATTAAAAGGCAGCTCAAAAGCATGACGGCGAACATTTCGTTGCCATTGACGCTCTTCACGGCGTAAATCAGCACGGACCAGTAAAGTAGCAAGTTGTAAATAAATTGAATGACGCATGAGTATTCTCCAGTAGTAAACTAAACGTTGACGGCTGGAAAAATGGGGGCAAACAAGGTGGATCAACACTTTGATAAGCTGCCATTTTTCCGCAGCCTATCTCAAGGTTACGGATTAACTAAAAATCGGTGCCTTTTTTATCATCAAACATACGACAGGCGTCTGTAGTAAGAGACGATTTAGGCGCAGTAAGATCGATAGAAACGCGAACAGTATGAACAAAAACGAAATGATTCATGTTGCGCCTCCAAGCAAATAGTTAATCCAAAGTGAAATGAGTGTGTGAGCACGGCTCACGGTTAAATTCTATGCAACTGAGGTGATTATTCAACTCTTAATTTTCAAACAATTAAAAAACAATGCATTAACCTAAAATGAAAGCCAATGACAGCAAATAAGTAACACATTCAGCTAGAGAATAACTTATTCGCAAAAGATATGATTATAAAAAATGGCCACATGGATTAAATGTGACCATTTTTACTTGAAGAATCATCAAGTTAATAGGTATTTTCAGTGATTAAGTTATGTTTATTAAGCAATCGATACATAGTAGCTCTAGATACACCTAGCTCTTTGGCGGCCATTGAGACTTGCCCTGAGTTGGATTCTAGAACCAGTAATAGCGCATCTCGCTCTGAACGCTCACGAATGCTTTTTAGGCTGCGCTTACCATCACTGCGTTTTGGTAAGTCGAGTTGCAATTCATCCAACATGACTGAATCGGACATCAGCACCACACGTTTGATCTGATTCATCAGCTCACGAACGTTACCCGGCCAGTGATAACGAGCCAATGAACGCGCCGCTTCTTCAGTAAAACTGCGCGCCTGCGCGTTAAACTCTTTTGAATACTCCTGCAAGAAGTGGCGTGCCAGTAAAGCAATATCACCCGCCCGCTCTTTTAAGCTCGGGACATTAATACGCAATACGTTGATATAGTGGTACAGCTCTTCGTTAAAATTGCCATCAATCAGCGCTTTTTCAATATCGGAAGAGTTGGCGGCCAAAATACGCACATCCACCTCTTTGACACCCATTGAAGTTTCTATCGTTCCTTCTTGCAGGAAGCGCAAGAGGTTAGCTTGTTGGCTTTTAGGTAGCGTGAGAATATCTTTGAGTAGGATCGTCCCACCATCTGCCCGCTCCAATAATGAAGTTTGAGATGAGTCTTCACAACCAATACCGAATAGCTCACATTCAAAGCGGCTCTCCGATAAAGCTCGGCAATTCACTGAAATAAAAGGTTTTTGTGCGCGAGACGAGGTTTTGTGTACCGCTCTCGCGACCGTCTCTTTGCCCGTTCCATTTTCCCCATAAATGAGGATACTGACATCTGTAGGGCCGATGCGTTTGATCTGATCACGCAAGCGCTTCATGGGAGTGGATTCACCAATTAAACCAATATCCCCTGTTGCTCCATAATGTGGCCATACTTTTTTCTCTAACTTAAGCATTCCAAGTTGGTGTCCAATGGTGCTCAGTAGCTGCGCATCGGGAATCGGCGCCGTAAAAAAGTCGATACAAAAGTTAACAATGAATTGGCAAATCGTATCCGAGCTCAACTGTGATTCGCGAATGAACGCCAACCAACGTACTTGTTTATGGTTGCTGACCAAATTTGCAATGCCATTGAGGCTGAATTCATCATGGCTCAAATCAACAATACCAATGCATGGGCCTGTTTCTGCAAACAAGGCATCCGCTTTACGTAAATCTGCGCATTGTGTACAACGCCAACCAACCTGTTCAAGTACAGATAACCAAGGCTCGTATGTCCCACCAACGACGACAAGCGAACCAGGGACAGAATCCATTCGGAATTGAGTGCCCATCTATTATTCCTTATCTTTAAATTTATATGCAGTGCTACTTTTGGCACATTAAACGGCTGTTACATTAACGAGACTTGGCGCTGTAGTCTGTCTCAATCATAAGACTAGACAACAAATAAGCGCTTTGCCATTTAATATAGGGAACTATTTCATAATCCTTTCGAAATTTTTGTCTGTTAGTCCACGCTAGTGAACAAAACTTTTCAGACTAATGCAAAAAAAAACCGCCTATTTAGGCGGTTTATCGGAACGAAAGTAGCAATTACTGCTGTGGGCGCATCGCAGGGAATAGGATAACGTCACGAATCGTATGGGTGTTGGTGAGTAACATCACCAAACGGTCAATACCAATGCCTTGACCCGCCGTTGGTGGGAGACCGTGCTCTAACGCAACAACATAATCAGCATCGTAGAACATCGCTTCATCGTCGCCAGCATCTTTGGCATTCACTTGCGCTAAGAAGCGCTCGTCTTGATCTTGAGCATCATTAAGCTCAGAGAAGCCATTGGCGACTTCACGACCACCGATGAAGAACTCAAAACGGTCAGTGAAGAATGGGTTGTTATCGCTACGACGCGCCAATGGTGAAATATCCGCAGGGTATCCAGTGATGAAGGTCGGTTGCATCAACTTAGGTTCGGCCGTTTCACCGAAGATCTCTTCAAGCAGTTGGCCGCAAGTCCAGAAAGGTTCAACGTCTACATGAACCGATTTCGCGATAGATACCATGAGCTCACGGTTTTGCAGATCCTGTTCAGTTAACGCTTGGATTTGAGCGTGCTCTGGGTTGTAGTGTTTGATGGCTTCAAACATACTCATGCGAGCATATTGACCACCAAATTCTACCGTTTCATCACCATAAGGCATTGAAGTCGAACCTAAAACTTCCTGTGCCACAGTGCTTAATAACTCCTCGGTAAAGTCCATCAGATCATTGTAATCTGCGTACGCCATATAGAATTCCATCATAGTAAATTCAGGGTTATGGCGAGGAGAAAGACCTTCGTTACGGAAGTTACGGTTGATTTCAAACACGCGATCAAAGCCACCCACAACTAGACGCTTAAGGTAAAGCTCAGGTGCGATACGCAAGTACATTGGCATGTCGAGCGCATTGTGATGAGTGATGAATGGACGCGCACTAGCACCGCCAGGGATCACATGCATCATTGGCGTTTCTACTTCCATGAACTGTTTTGAGATCATGAAGTTACGAATTGCAGTCATTACTTTAGAGCGAACAATGAACGCATTACGTGAACTTTCATTAACAATCAAATCCACATAACGTTGGCGGTAGCGCATCTCTTGGTCAGTCAAACCGTGGAACTTCTCTGGTAATGGACGAAGTGCCTTTGTCAGCAATTCGTACTCTTCCATATTAACGTAGAGATCGCCTTTGCCAGATTTGTGCAACGCACCTTTCACGCCGATGATGTCACCAATGTCTAGACCTTGGTATTTTTCCTTCAGCTCAGTTTGAACCTCTTTTGAAGCATAAGCTTGAATACGACCAGAGGTTTCTTGAATAACAAGGAAAGGGCCACGTTTCGCCATGATACGCCCCGCAATCGCCACAACATGGTTTAAGGCTTCTAACTCTTCTTTGCTCTTTTCACCGAATTGCTGTTGAAGATCGCCCGCAAGGCTGTCACGACGAAAGTCATTTGGGTGGCCATTCGCTTTACAGCTCTTACGGATGTGATCCAGCTTGCTGCGACGCTCTGCGATGAGTTTGTTCTCTTCTTGCGCTATTTGCTCTTGATTCATTTCGTTTTGAACAGCATCAGTCATTTTACATGTACCTTATATGTCGGTAAAAAAGCATTAAAGGCCTGATTTCAGGCTTGCTTCAATAAATTTGTCTAAATCACCATCTAATACCGCTTGGGTATTACGGTTTTCAACGCCAGTGCGTAAGTCTTTGATTCGGGAGTCATCCAATACATAAGATCGGATTTGGCTTCCCCAGCCAATGTCAGATTTCGCATCTTCATTGGCTTGCTTTTCTGCGTTCTGCTTTTGTAACTCAAGTTCAAACAGTTTTGCACGCAATTGTTTCATCGCTTGGTCTTTGTTTTTATGCTGCGAACGATCGTTTTGGCATTGAACAACGGTATTGGTTGAAATGTGCGTAATACGCACCGCCGATTCGGTGGTGTTAACGTGCTGACCACCCGCTCCCGAAGCGCGATAAACATCGATACGAAGATCGGCTGGGTTGATGTCGATAGCAATATTTTCATCAATCTCAGGATAGATAAACGCAGAGGCAAAAGAGGTATGCCGGCGGCCACTCGAATCAAATGGCGATTTACGAACCAAGCGGTGTACGCCAGTTTCGGTGCGTAACCAACCATAAGCGTAATCACCGATAATGCGCACTGTTGCGCCTTTGAGACCAGCAACATCACCTTCAGACACTTCAATCACTTCAGTCTTAAAGCCTTTCGCTTCTGCCCAACGTAAATACATGCGTAGCAGGATTGATGTCCAGTCTTGAGCCTCGGTGCCGCCCGAACCAGACTGCAGATCAATATAGCAATCTGAAGAATCGTGATCGCCAGAGAACATACGGCGAAACTCAAGCTGTTCAAGCTTAGTTTCCAGTTCATCCAGTTCAGGGCCAATTTCATCGAAGGTTTCTTGGTCTTCGGCTTCAATAGCCAGTTCCAGTAGCCCTTCCACATCATCCACACCTTGATCTAACTGATCAATGGTATCGACAATGGCTTCGAGCGAAGCGCGTTCTTTACCTAGCGCTTGTGCACGCTCAGGTTCGTTCCAGACATTAGGTTGCTCGAGTTCGGCATTCACTTCTTCTAAACGCTCTTTCTTAGCGTCGTAGTCAAAGATACCCCCTCAGGATATTTGTGCGCTCTGACACATCCTGAAGACGGTTTTTAATAGGATTGATTTCAAACATGTTTGCTCAACATTTATGAGTAGAATTTAACCGAAGAATTCTACTTAAAAATGTGATGAAGATACAGGAAAAATTAGTTTGAACTCTTGAAACAAAAGCTGGCACGCACTAAAAAAAGAGGCTGAACAATCATGCTCAGCCTCTTCGATACTAACGGATAAAAACTCGATTATGCCGCGTTTTTAGCCACACTTTGCTGTACGTTAGTAGCGATAAAAAACATGCAAATCATCGCCGCAAGTGTTGGGAGTAACCACCCCATACCGACTTCAAACAGTGGCAGCATATTAAACGCAGACACATCCACGCCAGCCACTTTTGCCGCATCGATCAACGCAAAAAGAAACGCAATCAACAATACCACACGGTATGCCACTGCTGGATTTGGTAGTTTCCCACGTAAAAAGGTCAACATAATCAGGGCAATCGCAACCGGATACAGTGCAAATAAAACAGGGATAGAAAGAGCGATCAATTGTGATAAACCAACGTTTGCCACGATAGCACAAGCAACACCAATAATGATCACCCAAGATTTATAAGAAATTGGAGTCAATGTGCAAAAGTAGTCTGAGCATGCTGAAATCAAACCAATCGCTGTGGTTAGGCAAGCCAGCAAGACTATGGTGGAGAGAACAATCTGTCCATAAGGGCCAAATAGCGCTTGTACATATTGGCTAAGCACCACGCCACCATTTTCTGCGCCAAAAGCAACTACAGAGCTTGTCGCGCCAAGATAAAATAGTGAAATATAAACAAAAGCCAAACCAGCCGCCGCAATGCACGCCGCGCTGATTAAATACTTTGTGGTTGCCGCACGCTCAGTAATGCCTTTGCTGCGCAGTGCATCAACAATTAACATCCCAAACATCAGAGCACCAAACGTATCCATGGTGTTGTAACCTTCAAGGAAACCTTTCGTCAACGGCTGAGTCAAGTATTCACCTTGTGCAGCGACCATCTCACCTTGCGGATTAAGAAAAACAGCCACAGCGAGGACAAGCAAACCAATAAATAACGCTGGTGTTAACACTTTACCGATGACATCGATGAGTTTGCCTTGAGACCAGGCAAAAAACATCGCAACAACAAAAAAGAGAATAGAAAAGAGCGTCAAGTGCGATTGTTGGGCATCAATGAAAAACGGTTTCACTGCCATTTCATACGCCACAAGGCCAGTGCGAGGTGCTGCAAAAGCAGGGCCGATGATGATAAAAATCATCACCGCTATCATTGTCGCTGCCTGTTTGGGTAAATCTTTAGTTAGATGATCCCAAGAGCCACCAGCAACGGCAATAGCAATGATGGTCATTAGAGGTAGACCAACCGCAGTAATTAAGAAGCCAGTCATAGCGGGCAGCAAATGCTCTCCAGCAAGTTGGCCAGCGATTGGCGGAAAGATGATGTTACCAGCACCCAAGAAAAACGCGAAAAGCATAAAGCCGACCGCGATAATATCTGTTAGTTTTAACGTCTGCTTCACAGATAACCCTTAATTATTATTTAATAAATGTTGTGTATGCATTGTTGATGCAGTTTAAACCGCATCTAAATCTAAAAATTAAGGGCGAATAATGACGAAACACTCAAGACTTCGCAAGGGCAAAGCAAAAAACGCTACATTAATTTATAATATTGGTGAAAAACCAGTTTAAAACTCTAAATGTTAAAAAATAGAAAGAATGATGTGTTGATCATTTTCTCATACACTCTCATAACAGATAGAAGAATAATCCGAACAAATAGATAACAATAGTGGTTATCACTTAATTAGAGCCATGTTTTGAAATAATGATGAAAAGTCACACGCCCAAAAATAAGCGTTTCAAATTTAAACAATTTTCCATTGACGGTGGACAAGCGGGAATGCCTGTCAGCACCGATGGGGTTCTATTAGGCGCGTGGGCTTTCACGCACCATCCCAAAACCATTCTCGATATTGGCACAGGTACCGGGTTATTGGCATTAATGTGTGCGCAACGTTTTAGCGATGCACAAATTACGGCCATCGATATCGATGCCTTTGCTTTTGAAGCAGCCCAATACAACAGTGATACCTCTTTATGGGGACAGCGTATCCGCGTTATACAAGATGATATTTTACACACATCCTTCACCACTTCCTTTGATGCAATTATTTGTAACCCACCCTATTTCAACAGTGGTGAACTGTCTCATGATCCCAAGCGAGCTACTGCTAGGCACACCAATCAACTTGCTCATCACGCTTTATTAGTCAGAGCAAAAAGTCTCCTCAACGATGAGGGGCAAGCTTGTTTTATTTTACCCGTGTATGAAGGGGAACAATTTATCGAGCAAGCACTCACGCTCGGTTGGCAGCTTAAACGGCGCTGCACAGTACAACCCATAGCACACAAACCCGCTCATCGGCTATTGATTGAACTAAGTTTAGCCTCGGCTGCTGTGATTGATTCATCTTTGGTCATTCACTCATCAAGTGGTTATAGCAAAGCCTTTATTGCCCTAACTCAAGATTTTTATCTCAAGATGTAGAAATAACATGTGATCCTAATCACCAATCCCCCTATAATGTTCGACCTTAATTTTATAGCCAAATAAGCCTAACGGCTTGTGGAGTACTCACTGTGATCAAAACCTTTGCTGACCTCGATCTTGACCCTTGCATCATTGCGGCCATTGAAGATATGGGCTTTGAACGTCCCACCCAAGTTCAAGCTGAAGCGATCCCACAAGCCCTAGATGGTCGAGATATTCTTGCCTCTGCGCCAACGGGAACCGGTAAAACCGCTGCATTTGTTTTACCCGCGCTACAATATCTTTTAGATTTTCCGCGCAAGCGAGCCGGCCCTGCACGCGTCTTGATTCTGACCCCAACTCGTGAACTGGCGATGCAAGTGGCGGATCAAGCTCGTGAACTGGCGAAGAATACTCGCCTCAATATCGTCACCATCACCGGCGGCGTACAATATCAAGAGCACGCCGACATCTTAGCCAAAACGCAAGATATTGTAGTGGCAACGCCTGGTCGCTTGATGGAATACATTGAAGGCGAGCGTTTTGATTGTCGTGCGATTGAATGGCTTATTTTGGATGAAGCTGACCGCATGCTGGACATGGGCTTTGGCCCAATCGTCGATCGTCTCGCGGCGGAATGTCGCTGGCGTAAACAGACTTTGCTCTTCTCTGCAACGCTGGAAGGTCATGGTGTGGAAGGTTTTACCGCCGATCTCTTAAAAGAACCAGCAACAATCAATGCCGATCCTTCTCGTCGTGAACGCAAAAAAATCACTCAATGGTATCACCGCGCCGATACCATGGTGCACAAAGTTGAGCTATTGAAGAAAATCCTCACTGAGCAAGCCGAACGTTCTATCGTGTTTATCAAAACTCGTGAGCGCTTAGCTGATTTGCGTACCGAGCTAGAAAAAGCGCAAATTCCTTGTGCTTGGATTCAAGGCGAAATGCCACAAGATCGTCGCAATAACGCCATTACGCGATTCCGTGAAGGCGCAGTCAACGTACTACTGGCAACCGACGTGGCCGCACGCGGTATTGACTTACCTGACGTAAGTCACGTGATCAACTTTGATATGCCACGCTCAGCGGATGTGTACTTACACCGCATAGGTCGTACGGCTCGTGCTGGTAAAAAAGGCAATGCGATCTCTTTGGTTGAAGCCCATGATCAAGTGATGATGGACCGCGTCGCGCGTTATGTCGACGAGGAGATAAAAGAGCGCTTCATTAAAGATATGCGCCCGCAGCACAAAAAGCCGGTATTCAAAAAGAAAAAGAAAACCGATGACAAAAAAGTCAAAGTGGTTTCGAAGAAGAAGAAAGCGAACAAAAAGAAAAAATAGTGTTCCAATACCACCTATAAAAAAATGCCGATACTGAAATATCGGCATTTTTTATCTTTAACGTTTGAAGAGAGTATCACTCTCTTCAAACTCACCAAGGTTTAATGTTCGCGTGTCGCACGGAACTCCACTTCAGGAAAACGCTCTTTGGCCAGATTCAAATTGACCATAGTCGGCGCGATGTAAGTCAGGTTATCCCCACCATCCAGTGCGATGTTACTTTGGTTTTTGCGCTTAAACTCTTCGAATTTTTTATCATCTCCGCACTCAATCCAACGTGCTGTTGCAACGTTAACACCTTCGTAAATTGCCTCGACGTTGTATTCAGATTTTAAACGAGACACCACCACATCAAACTGCAGCACACCCACTGCACCCACAATCAAATCGTTATTTTGTAGTGGGCGGAAGACTTGAACCGCTCCCTCTTCCGACAACTGCACTAAACCTTTAAGCAGTTGCTTCTGCTTCAGTGGATCGCGCAAGCGAATACGACGGAACAGCTCAGGAGCAAAGTTAGGAATACCTGAGAATTTCAACGATTCACCTTGAGTAAAGGTATCACCAATCTGAATTGTTCCATGGTTATGCAAACCGATAATATCGCCAGCATAAGCATTTTCAGCACGAGAGCGATCGCCCGCCATAAAGGTAACCGCATCAGAAATACTCACTTGCTTACCAATACGCACGTGGTTCATTTTCATGCCTTGGGTATAAGTACCCGACACAATACGCATAAACGCAATACGATCGCGGTGTTTAGGATCCATGTTCGCTTGGATTTTAAACACAAAGCCTGAGAATTTCTCTTCCGTGGCTTCAACAATACGCTCATTAGCTTGACGTGGCATCGGCGCCGGAGCCCACTCAGTTAAACCATGCAGCATATGGTCCACACCAAAGTTACCTAATGCCGTTCCGAAGAAAACAGGGGTCAACTCACCTTTTAAAAACAGCTCTTGATCAAATTCATGAGAAGCACCCAATACCAATTCAAGCTCATCACGCAGCTGAGCGGCAAGGTCATCACCCACGGCCTTATCCAGATCAGGGTTATTGAGGCCCTTAACAATGCGCTCTTCTTGAATAGTGTGACCTTGGCCGGTCGCGTACAGAATCGTCTCATCACGGTGAATGTGGTACACGCCTTTAAACTCTTTACCACAACCCACAGGCCATGAAATCGGAGCGCAGGCAATCTTCAGCTCATTCTCCACTTCATCAAGCAATTCCATTGGGTCGCGGATTTCACGGTCCAATTTGTTCATGAAGGTTACAATCGGTGTATCACGTAAGCGAGTCACTTCCATCAGCTTACGAGTACGATCTTCAACACCTTTTGCTGCATCAATCACCATTAAGCACGAGTCAACCGCCGTCAATGTGCGGTAAGTATCTTCCGAGAAGTCTTCGTGCCCTGGAGTATCGAGCAAGTTAACCAAACAATGATTGTAAGGAAATTGCATCACAGAGGTCGTGACCGAAATACCACGCTCTTTTTCCATTTCCATCCAATCTGATTTAGCATGCTGGTTAGAGCCGCGCCCTTTTACCGTTCCCGCTTTTTGAATGGCATTCCCGAATAGCAGAACTTTTTCAGTAATGGTGGTTTTACCCGCATCCGGGTGCGAAATAATAGCGAAGGTTCTACGTTTAGAAACTTCACTCAAAAAAGGAGTATTTGACATGAAACAGGTCTTCTCAATATGCTGATATAAGGGAGAGCCGAAGCGCTTACGCTGATCAGCAGTTCGATTCAAATTTGCGCGGTATTCTCCCCTATATTTGATCTAGGAGCAACTTTCGTCGCTATACAAATCAACAAGAGAATGACGACCTTTCTATTTGTAATTAAATTATCAATAAATATGAGCTATAACTAAAAAGGGCGAAGAGAATAAGCGAGTATTATGCTGATAACCAAACAAAGAAATTCTCTGGCATTTAAACAAGCCAAAACAGTGTTCCTAGTCTCGGTGATCCTTGGGATAGGCTTTAGTTTGTATCATACTTTGCTCGACCTACACCATGAGCAAGCTCGCATTGAAGATCACTACCGTTTTAAACTGCTGCAAAATTATTCAAATGCCAGCCAGGCTGCTTATCACCTCAACAACTTATTAGCCAATCAAGTCGTCTCTAGCCTAATGGTTGACAATGCCATTTATCACGTTGAAATTATTGATGATTTTGGCGATACACTGGCAAAAAAAAGCAGAGAAATTCCAGCGCAGACGGCTTTTATTCGGCTCTTATCGAATTATCTGACACCTGAAATACCCATCTTTAAAACTGACTTGCATCAACCCAATTCGAGTGTGGTGGTAGGTAGCTTAAGTTTTTCCGTCAACGGCTCTTCCATTGCCAAAGAATTTATTGCAAAAACCACACGAGTATTGCTGTTTGATCTCTTTCGAAATGTGTTGCTGACTTCGATCCTTTTAGTCTTTTTTTACTACAAGCTGTCAAAACCCATCACCACGTTAATTTCGTGGGTTCGCTCATTGCAAAACAATCAACGTCCAACACAGCCGCCATTACAACAGCAAAAAAATGAGCTCAGTGAGTTAGCCGGTACTTTCTATACTTTATGGAAAGAGCGAGAGCTCGCGGATGCTAAACTTAACCAATTAGCCTACTACGACACGTTAACTGGCCTTGCTAATCGCAGCTTGCTGCTGCAACTGCTCACTGATGCCATTGATAACAGTATTCGCACCCACACTTCTGGTGTGTTGTTTTACCTTGATCTCGACCGTTTCAAAACGATCAATGATTCACTTGGACACACAACGGGGGATCATTTAATCAAAGCTATCGCCATGCGTATGGATGGCTGGCTTAAACACGATTACACCGCCGCACGCATCGGTGGCGATGAGTTTGCGGTGTTGATTCCTCATCTCTCTCGCCAACAAGCTGAGAAGGTAGCTCAGCAGCTTCTGGCTCTGATTTCCAACCCTTACTCGATTGATGACCACCAGCTTTATTGCACTGTGAGTATTGGTATCTCGATTTTTCCGTCAGTGGGCAAAACCAATATCGATGTCCTTAGACAAGCCGATACAGCGCTTTACCGCGCAAAAGCGAATGGACGCAATAAATACATGTTTTATGAGCCAGAAATGCAGGCTCAAGTCGAATCGTTTCTGGAAATTGAAAAAGGCCTCCATGAAGCCCTCAATACCCAACAGTTAGAACTCTATTACCAACCTCAAGTCGATGAGCGGCACAATATTGTCGGTGTGGAAGCCTTGATCCGCTGGAACCACCCAACCAAAGGTGTATTGCCACCGGGTGTGTTTATGACCATAGCAGAAGAAACGGGGCAAATTATTCCGATTGGAAACTGGATATTAGAGCAAGCGTGCTATCAATACGCCGCTTGGAAGCGCCAAGGAGTATTACCGCCCCATTTTCGCCGTTTAGCCATCAACATCAGTCCGTTGCAGTTTTCTCAAGATTCTTTTGTTGAACACATTAACCATGCAATGCAACAAGCAGGTATTACTGGTGAACATCTTGAATTGGAGATTACTGAAGGGCTATTACTGGAAAATGTAGAAAGTGCGATTCAAAAAATGGTGCAACTTAAAAAAAGTAAGCTGAGCATCTCGATTGATGATTTTGGCACTGGTTATTCATCACTGCGTTACCTCAAACTTTTATCGGTGGATGTGCTCAAAATCGATCGTTCTTTTGTCACTCAATTGCATCTAGATGAGAGTGACCAAGCAATTGTGGATACGATTATTATGATTGCGAAACGTTTAAATTTGGAGGTAATAGCCGAAGGTGTGGAAGAGTGCCAAGAACTCGAAACTCTCAAACAATTGGGTTGTGATCAGTTCCAAGGTTACTTATTTGATAAGCCGTTAACCGCTAAGGAAGTCGTCAAGCGTTTTGCAAGCCCATGCTATCAACTCAATGAACATCAAAAAGATAAGGCGCACCAGAAATAGTTCCGAGACGCCTGACCATGAAAAAACCTGAGTTTGCAAACGATCCGCTGATGGAAAATAAGCTACAAAAAATAGTAGCTCATGATGATCGCATCTTCTGATCCTTTCGGAGTGGGATAGTAGTTCACTCGACGATCGAGCTCATTAAAACCCAGCGATTCGTACAAGCTATAAGCACGGATGTTACTTTCGCGAACTTCAAGCCACGCACTTTCAGCTTGCGCTTTTTCACAGTAAGTTAAGAAAAACTCCATCAACAATTTTCCGTAACCCTTACCTTGCTGCTGCGGATCGACAGCGATATTCAACAAGGTCACCTCTCCAACAATATTCTGTGCATAGAAATAACCGACAACTTTGCCATCAACCAACATAGCATGGTGGCATGCACCACGACTCGCCAAGTCGCGTACGAGTGATTCAGCCCAAGGATAACTGTGAGCTTGCTGCTCAATGGACCAAATAGCATCAAGATGAGGAAGTGATAAAGGCACAACATCAATATTCATAGTTTTATGACTCATAAGAACAAATTTGCTGCCACAACGCCCGGCGCAGCTCGGTATTGCCATCTATCTCAACTAGCGGCGGTGACGTTAACACTTTCTGAGCCAACGGGCTTTCTTTCTTTTCACAGCCTGAAAACCACACCCATTCAATGCTGGAGCCTGTTAGTTGGCTAAGAGAGTGAGGCTCAAGATGACACGCCTGACTGATTTCGAGCCCCATACTCTTCAATACTCTTGAAAACAGCAATAGAGCACCTTGTTGCGGGTATTGGGGGGAAACGAGTAATAAACGGCACGTGCTCGGTAGCGTCACCGGATCGGGTTGATAGCCAGCCAGCCGCTGTGGATGGATAAGCTCCCAACGCTGGATGCCCATTTCTTGTAAATATTGATTTTCGTGATGTGACATCTGTTTATGACCTCATTGAACATCGCAATCCTAACAAATCAGCGCCAAGACAGAAACCGTTAATCATCCAATGACCCAAGAGCTATGCCCAAACAACTTGAAGTTGCAGGTAGGTGGCAAGTGAATTCATCCCCATGAGCCTAGATAAACGATGTGATTGAGGTGAGCGAACGTAGCCAATACCACGGTAGCTTCAAATGAGAAGAGCATAAAAGTAAACAGGGAGCACTGGGCTCCCTGTTTTGAATAGAAATACGGTGATTAAAGTTCGTTGAACTCTGGGCAATACTCAATTAAACCCGCTCGCCCGCTCAATTCGCCGTCGACTAATGCAACGATCTGAAACGCGCCAACTGGAACATCCCAACGACAACAAAAATAAAATTTCGCCGCCTCTTTAAAGCCAAAGCGTTGATAATAATCCGGGTCACCCAAAACCACACAAGCTGGATAATCGAACTCAGCCAAACAGATTAACCCCTCTTTTACCAACGAGGCGGCGACACCTTGATTTCGCCACTCTTTTTTCACGGCTAACGGTGCAAGCCCTTGCCAATTTAAGTCTTCACCATTGAGTAATACTGGGCTAAACATCACATGACCAACGACTTCGCCGTCATCATCACAGGCCACTAAAGAGAGCGTCAAATGGCTGTTTTCCCTTAATGTCATAACCAAATTAGCTTCAGCATCTGTCTCAAAGGCTGATTTTAATAAGCGGTCAATCGCTAAGATATCCGCTGGCGCTTCAGTTCGAATAAGCATTCATTACCTCATTTTGTGTCACTGGCGATTGTACGCCCTTATGCACAAAATCTGCTAGCTGATTTATTAACATCTGGAACGGTTTTGGTAAAAGCTCTAGGTCAACACTGTCCATCAGGTTCTTCACCTCTAACCCCAGTTCGGTATCCCCTTCAATGGAGAGTCGACGTTGAAAGAACAGCGTATCAGGATCTTCTTTTCGACCAGCAATCAACACCATATCATTTAGGTTACCGCTAAAGCTGACATCTTCCACTTCCGTCTCATCAGACACAACAAGTTGTTCCGCTTGATAGCTGATATACCAATTCAAATTCAAATCGCGAATTGAAACCTTTAACCATTTCCCATCAAGAAATTCAAAGTCACCTTCTTGCAAAGCCTCATGAAATATAGTTTTCAACCCTTCTAGCAAGGCTTTTTTTTGTACAACTTGCGGTAAGAAGTGGACTGGGGATCGCAAAATTGAAGCGGCGTTTTGAACTAGTTGAGTACGAATCTTGTGAATCACGAGCGTTATCCGTTACTTTGTAATGCAATAGTACCTAATCATAATGGATGTGGGGGTGCAAATTCCTGTGATGCATCAAAAAACGTACATTGTTTGAGAACCTTTTCTAGCTTAGTAATCAAAGTTATAGTTAATGTGTTACTTACGTTGTAACATCCTCATGAATATAAGTGCTCTGGAGAGTGGTAGTAGCTTGATGCCTTCGCAACATTTACAACATTGGTTTGCAAAAATCACGTCGAACAGTCCGTTCTTTTTTGCCATCTTGAACGACCAACATAACTATGTGATGGTCAATGAACGTTATTGTGATATTGCAGGGCTGAGCACAACCGAATTGGTTGGAATGAATGACTCACAAATTCTGGGTGAGCATTTCTACCGCCATCTCAAACCTTATTATGAACGGGCATTTCAAGGAGAAACGCTTGAGACCGAACTGACTCTTCACGAGATCGATTTAGAAACGAGTTTGCATTTCTCTTTATCACCTATCATGGGTGATAAAAAAGTCGAAAATATTGTGTTTCACGCCATCGACACCTCCGAAAAACAGATCCTCATTCGCTCATTAGAAGAGTCGGAAAATAAGTTTTCAACCTTGACTAGCTTGCTTCCCGATGGATTGTTGCTGGTCGATGACGACTGCATTATCTCTGCTAACCCCGCATCGGCTCGTTTACTCGGTTTTGAAAATACCTCAGAGCTTCTTGGTGAAGAGTTATCGCGCTTGTTTGTCGATGAAAAAAGTAAAACCGTATTCAGCTCTCCACTCAGTTTATTACTCGCAGGAGCACCATTGGTCTGCCTCACTGGGCCAAAGTGTGGCTTTGAACGTAAAGTTCAACTGCACGCTGGAGCCACCGTCGTGCTGGGCAACAGCTCACAGCTGATTTTGATTCAAGATGCAGAAGATACACCTAAGCAGTTGTCTTCGACTATGCATGCCGATATCCACATTGACTCGCTGACTAACTTGTATAACCGTTTTGGTTTCACTAAACGTTTAGAACAGTTCATTCAAAATGAAACACCCCTTGTGATGCTCTATTTAGACATTGATAACTTCAAAAACATCAATGACTCTTTAGGACATCATATTGGCGATAAAGTCATTAAAGAGGTCTCAGCACGGCTGAAACGTTTACTACCGCAACAAGCGATTGTGGGCCACCTTGGCGGCGATGAATTTGGACTAATACTGCCTGATCCTGAAAATAGTCGCGCCGCTGAAATGTTGGCTGAACGCATCATTTCTTTGATTAACCAACCGTTTGATCTGCACCATTTCAGTAAACGCTTAGCCTGCTCCATAGGTAGTGTCGCCTACCCTGGTGACGGTAGCGATGCACGCGTATTGTTGCAAAACGCCGATACGGCGATGTATGAAGCCAAAGATCGTGGTAGAAACCGTCTGATTAAGTTCAACGATCAAATGAACAAAGAAGCGCGCATGCGCTTATGGCTTGAAATTGAACTACAAAAAGCGCTGCAACAAAATGGCCTTGAAGTGTGGTATCAACCGAAAGTAAATGCTCGCGACTTCAGCATCAATGGTGCGGAAGCTTTGGTGCGCTGGAAACACCCTGTGGAAGGGTATATCAACCCTGGCGCTTTTATCCCTGTCGCGGAAAAAGCTGGGCTGATTGAACATTTAGGCCGAGTGGTGATGCGTGATGTCTTCTCGACCGTAAAACGCTGGAAGCTGCAAGGTATTTTACCAGGTCGCGTGGCGATCAATTTATCGCCCGAACAGTTTTGTAACCCGAAGTTGATTGATTATATGGAAAAACTGCTTCGCACCACGGAGCTTGATCCAAACTGCATCACATTTGAACTGACCGAAAGTGCCGTCATGAGCGACAGCGAACACACCTTGCAAATGTTGAACGCGATCAAAAAACTGGGCTTTTCTCTGTCCATTGACGACTTTGGTACGGGGTATTCCTCGCTCTCTTACCTCGCTCGCTTCCCGATTGATGAACTTAAAATTGACCGCGCTTTTATAACGGATATCGATACGCTTCCTAAACAAATCACCGTCATTGAAAACATCATCAATTTAGGAAAATCACTCAACTTAACGGTCGTTGCCGAAGGTGTGGAAACTCAACAACAAGCCACACTGCTCTCTAATCTCAACTGTAACTCAATTCAAGGCTTTCATTTTTATCGGCCACAACCGAGGCAGGAAGTAGAAGAGTTATTCGTTCAAAATCGTCGTCATCGTTCTACTCCCAAATAAGTAAATCTCGTTTATTCGCCCCAAACCTGCCTTACATCAAATTTGCTATTCATAATGCTTCATAAAATACCACTACTTTCCCTTAGATATCGTACGGATCAATGGAACTTTTATGTCCTGCAGGTAACCTGCCTGCTCTAAAAACAGCGATCGATTGTGGTGCAGATGCGGTTTATATCGGCTTCAAAGATGATACCAATGCTCGCCACTTTGCTGGCCTTAATTTCGCAGGTAAGAAGTTAGATAAAGCGGTGCAATATGTTCATGATCACCATAAAAAAATTCATGTCGCGTTAAATACCTTCGCCCACCCTAATGGCTTCGAGCGTTGGACTCACGCCGTCGATAATGCCGCCAGTTTAGGCGTGGATGCGTTGATCATCGCCGATATCGCGGTATTGGATTATGCCGCTAACCGATATCCAGATCTGGAACTGCATCTTTCTGTACAAGCCTCCGCCACCAACGTCGCCGCTATCGAGTTTTATAAACAAAATTTCAATATAAAACGGGTGGTGTTACCGCGAGTGCTATCAATCCATCAAGTCAAACAGCTCTCACGTAATATGATGAGTGACGTCGAGCTTGAAGTATTTGCCTTTGGCAGCTTATGTATTATGTCTGAAGGGCGCTGTTATCTCTCTTCCTATATGACGGGAGAATCACCCAATACTGTCGGAGCCTGTTCGCCCGCGAAGTATGTCCGCTGGCAAGAAACGGACTCAGGTTTGGAATCTCGCTTAAACGAAATTTTGATTGATAAATACGCAGCCGGAGAAAATGCAGGCTACCCAACCTTGTGCAAAGGTCGTTTTGAAGCGCAGATCGATGGGCAACCTAAACGCTACCACGCACTGGAAGAACCAACCAGTTTAAATACGTTATCACTATTACCAGAACTGTTTGCAGCCAACGTTGCTTCCGTCAAAATTGAAGGTCGCCAACGTAGCCCTGCATATGTGGAGCAAGTGACTAAAACCTGGCGAGCGGCGATTGATCGCTACCAAGCAAATCCACAAGCCTACCAAGTAGAAACGGCTTGGAATACCGCCTTAGCCAACGTTTCTGAAGGCACGCAAACGACACTCGGCGCGTACCATCGCCAATGGCAATAAGAGAATGGAGAAGAGAATGAAATATGCGTTGGGTCCTTTACTCTATTTCTGGCCCAAACAAGAGGTAGAAAATTTTTATCAACAGGCAATCAATAGCCCTGCGGATGTGATCTATTTGGGTGAATCGGTCTGCTCCAAGCGACGTGAGATAAAACCACAACACTGGTTTGAGATCGCCAAAGCGCTTTCACAAGCGGGTAAACAGGTTGTGATCTCAACCATGGCGCTACTGGAAGCGCCGAGCGAAATCAATGTGATGAAAAAGTATATTGAGAATGGCGATTTTGCGATTGAAGCCAACGACGTTTCGGCGATTCAACTCGCCAGTGAAAAACGCCTTCCTTTTGTGGTTGGGCCCGCTGTGAATGCTTACAACGCGCGCACACTGCAACTGTTCCTAAAACAAGGGATGATCCGTTGGTGCATGCCTGTTGAACTCTCCCGTGATTGGCTAATCAATGTATTGCAACAATGTGATGAGCTTGGTATCAAAAACCAGTTTGAAGTAGAAGTTTTTAGCCACGGATACCTGCCACTGGCTTACTCCGCACGCTGCTTTACCGCACGGGCCGAAAACCGTGCGAAGGATGAATGTGAGACTTGCTGTATCAAGTATCCAACCGGAATTCAGGTTCACAGCCAAGAAGGCCAAGCGGTATTTAACCTCAACGGTATCCAAACCCAGTCGGGCTATTGCTATAACCTTGCTAATGATTTACCAAGTATGGCGGGATTGGTCGATGTCGTTCGTTTAAGCCCACTTGGTTTTGAGACATTCGAACATCTGTCGCAGTTCAAGGCCAATGAAAAAGGAGAGCATCCCTCCCCTTTAACCAATCACCAGTGTAACGGCTATTGGCACCAATTACCGGGCCTAGCGATTCAACAAAGCTGAGCGTAGCCTCCCCCTAGAGACAAGGGGGAGGCTCTTGTTAAGCGAACACGGTTTGCTTGGCGTTATCACAAGGTAGTGCACGCAAATCTCGCCACAACATCAAACCCACTACCAAACTTAACGCAATATTGGAAATGGGGAAGGCAATCCACACACCAGTCACACCATATAACTTAGGTAACAAATACAAGAACGGTAGTTGGATCGCCATATTACCAATGGTGACAAACATCGCCTTACTGCCACGATTGGTCGCTTGATAAAAGGCGGCGGCGATAACTAAAAATCCATCCAAAAAAAGCGCAAACATATGCAGTTTTAAGCCCAGCACCGCGCTTGCCATCAATTGCGGGTCAGTTGAATTAAAGATCGCCACAACCTGAGTGGAAAACAAGTTAAGCAGTACCACAAAACCCAGCCCGCCAAGCACGGCGATGATCATTGCGATTTTAAGTAATTTTCTGATATTGCTATAGTTTCTGGCCCCGTAATTGAAGCTAGCTAACGGCTGCATACCATTCGCGATGCCCTCTGCCGTTAAATAATAAACCGTGACGATATAGCCTAATATCGCGTATGCCCCAACAAGTGCCGCGCTGCCATAGTGAGCAAATAGGCTGTTGTGCACCGCCACCATCATCGAACCGTAGGCATACATAAAAAAGCTTGAAGTACCAATCGCAACAATCTTAGGTAACAACGACCATTGCACCCTCATCACCGAGAGTGACAGCTGCAACTTGGCTCGCGTCGAAAAGAAATAGCCTATGCCTAATACAGTCACACTTAATTGTGCGAGTGCCGTTGCTATGGCGGCACCAGTAAGTTCCCAATGTAAAACGGCAATAAACAGATAATCAAAGAGAATATTGATTATCGCACCACTCACCATCAGCAATGTGGCTAAATTAGGGCTGTCGTCGTTTCGTAACAAGAAAGGCATCGCAATAGAGCCAAGCGTAAAGACACAAGCGATCACTAATACTTGCAAATATTGCAAGCCAAGTTCGTAGACTCGTCCTTCAACGCCTTGCCACGCAATGAAATCATCCGCAAGAAACCATAGAATTGTCGCCACCACGGGAGCTAGCATCACAAGCAACAATAGGCCAGTAGCAAGCACTTGCTTGGCTGCCGCCATGTTCCCTTCACCTTGCTTGATCGAAGCAAGAGCACCAGTTCCAACGCCCACCAACATGCCAAGCCCTAAAATAAAGCCAATAATAGGCCACGCAACGTTAATGCCCGCCAATCCCTCAGCACCAACATAATGACCAATAAAAATACCATCCACCACTTGATACAAGCCATTGACTAACATAGCTGCCACGGTCGGAATGGTATAGCGCCAAAATTGGCGGTAAATTGAATTTTTCATAACAGACACCATAGTTAGCAAAGCTAACTATATAAGTAAATTAAAGTAATACTTTGGATAACAACATATTAAAACACAGTGCTTCTTCTTCCGAGAGATGCTTAGTCACTTGCTCTGCGACAACAGCGTACACTTTCGCTTCATCCGCTAAATGCTCACGCGCAGTATCGGTGAGAGAAACTCGGTAAGAACGCGCATCATCTTGGCATTGTGCCGTCTGAACTAACCCTTTATTTTTAAGCCTTTTAACCATATTTGATACCGATGGTTTACTCACTTCCATCTCATTGGCTAAATCAGTTAAGCGCAGTGGCAAAGAAGAGCTTTGAATCACTTTAAGGTAATCATATTCATTAAAGCTCAATTGTGAAATGGGATCAGCTTTGCTATACCGACGCCAGATTTTTGCACTAAAACGCTCTAATTTTTCTAAGTTAGCTTCTAGTTTCACTGTTTTTCAAATTAAAATGGTTATCAAGGCTAACTATTTTATGGATCTTTAGCTCGTTAAGCAACAAAAAAGCCGCTGAAAAAGTCAGCGGCTTTAAGGAAAAGGATATAATAAGGTACTTATTGCTGAGACTCTGGCTGCTCAGCTTTCGCCTTAGCTAAATAGTCAGCTCTTACTTGCTGGAAAATTTTCCCCAATTCAAGATAAGCGTATCGATGCTCAACATATTCGTAGACGTTAAATGACAACGCAAGCTTGTACAAGGCGATCGCGTGCGCGTAATTTCCCTCTTGTTGGTAACGCTTAGCGAGATAAAAATAGACCTCAGTTAAACGCTGTGCTTGTATCGCATTACCGCTGCCTTCTTCTAAGATCATCTTAAAAGCTTGCTCTTCCGATATCTCTTTAAGCGTTAACGCAACCAAGAGCCATCCCCATTGATCATCTCGAACTTTATAGCGATTGAGGAGATCCACACGTGCCTGCAAAGGCTCGCTTTCACTTTGAATAATATATAGCCACAATGCACGAAAGGGATCGCTAGGGTCATGTTGATAATGTGCGCGAATCTCTTCCAGCGCAAGTTCTGTACGGTCGCCGTAATAAAGTGCGATGGCTCTGTTACGCTCAGCGTAAAAATTCTCAGGTTCAAGTTCTAATGTCGAATCAAACGCCTCATAAGCGGCATCAAACTCTGCGACTTGCGTGTAATACACGCCTAATAAATTAAAGATATCAGGCTGCGCCGGGTTAAGCGCGAGTGACTGCTCAAAATCTAAACGTGCTAAAGTGCGTAGCCCAACACTGTCGTAGTTGTTACCACGCTCATAAAACATTTTAGCCCGCACATCATCAGGTAGATCAGTACGTTGTAGCAGTTGCGTCAAACGCGCTATCTGAACTTGTTGCTGTAATGAAGACTGCAATGGCACTGCCATCGGAGGGTATACCCAGTGACTTTGATTGCCATGTTGAGTTGACGCGCAGCCCGACATTATCAGTATCAAAGCACTCAATACGGCCGTTGGAAACCATTTCACAAATAAAACTCCTGTGTACCCCAAAGCCCAAGATAAGTGGGTGTATCGCATTAATCTAGGCATGAAAAAGGGAGCGAATAACGCTCCCTTTATATCATGCTTTATGTTGAAAAGGCGACTAAAGCGCCGTGCTTCTCAAGCTTAAAGTGGCCTTATTCAGCCGTTGGTGCTGCAACAACTTCTTCAGCTGGTTTCTCTACCGCTTCTTTCATGCTTAGACGAACACGGCCTTGGCGGTCGATTTCAAGTACTTTAACTTGAACTTCTTGGCCTTCTTTCAAGTAATCAGACACTTTCTCGATGCGTTGATCCGCGATTTGAGAAATGTGTACCAGACCATCTTTACCAGGAAGAATGTTAACGAACGCGCCAAAATCAGCCAGACGAGCGACCTTACCAGTATAGATAGCGCCGACTTCAACTTCAGCCGTGATCTCTTCAATGCGACGAATCGCTTCTTTAGCTTGAGCGCTATCGGTTGCCGCAATCTTGATTGTACCGTCATCTTCGATTTCGATGGTTGTGCCCGTCTCTTCAGTTAGAGCACGGATCACAGCACCACCTTTACCGATCACGTCTTTGATTTTCTCAGAGCTGATCTTCATGGTGTAAATGCGCGGTGCAAATTCAGAAATCTCAGCACGAGCACCAGAGATCGCTTGATCCATCACAGAAAGGATATGCTTACGTGCACCTTGTGCTTGGTTTAGCGCAATTTGCATGATCTCTTTGGTGATACCTTCGATCTTAATGTCCATTTGCAGTGCAGTGATACCTTGGTTAGTACCCGCTACTTTAAAGTCCATGTCACCTAGGTGATCTTCATCACCAAGAATGTCAGAAAGAACAACGAAATCATCGCCTTCTTTAACAAGACCCATTGCAATACCTGCAACTGAAGACTTGATTGGTACACCTGCATCCATCAGAGCAAGAGAAGTACCACATACCGAAGCCATTGAAGATGAACCGTTAGATTCTGTGATTTCTGATACTACACGAACTGTGTATGGGAACTCTTCCACTGAAGGCATAACGGCAGCGATACCACGCTTAGCCAGTTTACCGTGGCCGATTTCACGACGCTTAGGAGAGCCTACAAAACCAGTTTCACCCACACAGTATGGAGGGAAGTTGTAGTGTAGTAGGAAGTTATCTTTACGCTCACCTGTTAGCTCATCGATGATTTGAGCATCACGCTGAGTACCAAGAGTAGCGGTTACGATTGCCTGAGTTTCACCACGAGTAAATAGTGCAGAACCGTGAGTACGAGGAAGAATACCAGTACGTACGTCTAGCGCACGAACCATGTCTTTTTCACGACCGTCAATACGTGGGTTGCCAGCAATAATGCTACGACGTACAACCGTCTTCTCTAGATCGTGGAAGATAGTGTGGATTTCTTTCGCATTTGCTTCAGGATCTTCAGCAAGAATTACTTTGTTTACTTCAGTAGCAATTTCATGAATACGGTCGTAACGAGCCATTTTTTCAGTGATTTTGTAAGCTTCAACAAGCTTAGCTTCTGCTAGTTCAGCGATCTTGCTGTTAAGTACTGTGTTCTCTTGAGGAGCAACCCAATCCCAAGCTGGAGTGGCAACTTCAGCAGCAAATTCATTGATCGCTTTAATCACAGCTTGTTGTTGGTCGTGGCCGTAAACAACCGCTGCTAGCATTTCTTCTTCAGTTAGGTTATCCGCTTCTGACTCAACCATCAGTACCGCGTTGTCTGTACCTGCAACCACAAGATCAAGACGAGATACAGCAAGCTCGGTCATGCTTGGGTTAAGCACTAATTGACCATCAATGTGACCCACGCGCGCCGCGCCAATAGGACCATTGAATGGAATACCAGAGATAGCAAGTGCTGCTGAAGTACCAATCATAGTTACGATGTCAGGTTGAACGTCTGGGTTTACAGACATCACTGTCGCGATGACTTGAACTTCATTTTTAAATGCATTAGGGAAAAGAGGACGAATTGGGCGGTCAATCAGACGCGCAGTCAAAGTTTCGCCTTCTGATGGACGACCTTCACGCTTGAAGAAGCCACCTGGAATTTTACCCGCTGCGTAAGTACGCTCTTGGTAGTTAACAGTAAGAGGGAAGAAGTCTTGACCTTCTACTGCTTCTTTTTTACCAACAACAGAAACGAATACCGCGGTATCGTTCATAGTGACCATAACAGCCGATGTAGCTTGGCGTGCGATAACGCCGGTTTCTAGAGTGACGGTATGATTACCGTATTGGAATGATTTCACTACTGGTTTATCAAACATTGTTTATCCTTGCTCTAGAGTTGCCTCTAGATTGAATGAAATAACACTCAAGACATTACGAATCGCGACTAGTAAAAATAGGCTCTATATCACGGGAAACAAAGCGTTGGGCTTGCCGCTCCCACTGGTATCTGAACGCTACTTTTAATAGCCGCGACCTGCTGGCCGACTTCGGTGACTGTAATGCTATGAGTATGAAGCGTTAAAGTACATACAACACACTTTAACGGCGGGTAGTATAGCGACTTAGGAGAGATTGTGCCAAATTTAGATAACAAAAAAGGGGCTAAAAGCCCCTTTTCTGAACAAACTGATCTTAGCGACGTAGCTCAAGACGTTTGATTAGGTCTTGGTAACGACCTAAATCTTTACCTTTTAGGTAGTCTAGAAGCTTACGACGGCTTGAAACCATGCGTAGTAGACCACGACGGCTGTGGTGATCGCCTTTGTGAGTTTTGAAGTGACCTTGTAGGTGGTTGATAGAAGCAGTTAGTAGTGCTACTTGTACTTCTGGTGAACCAGTGTCGCCTTCGCCACGTGCGTATTCAGCAACGATTGCCGCTTTAGTTTCTGCATTCAGAGACATAATGCTCTCCTAATAAGAGTAAGTTTAAAGGTGTAGCAGCCAATCTCTGATTCAGCCGCTACGCGAAGCCGGGATTATAGGGAAATCCCCAACGTTAAGCAATAGCTATTTAAAGCGACTCTTCGTCTCTAAAAACGACCAATCGCTTAGGCGCAACACGACCATCTTGGTCAATTTCACCCACACCGATAAAGAGTTTCTCTTCACCCATGGTCATGCGCACTGTGCCATCAAGTGGCACACCCAACACTTGCACTGGTTGGCCATGTTGTACCATGTCTGCCAACTCAGGAATAAGGTTAACTTCCGGCAAATCTTGCACCGCACTGTCCATTGGCATTAATAACGAGTCCAACACATTTTTCGGTGCGACATCATCACGCAGCGCCTGTTGCAGCAATGCATCAAGTTGCTCTAAAGTCACCATCTTCTCATATGGGTACTTCGCGACCGCAGTACGACGCAGCATGGTCACATGTGCGCCACAACCAAGCATTTCACCTAAGTCATCCACGATAGTGCGGATATACGTGCCTTTCGAACAGTGCACATCCATTTCAACTTCATCACCTTCGAAACGAATCAATTCAATATCATAGACAGTGATTTTTCGAGATTCGCGCGGAATATCAATGCCTTCACGAGCGTATTCATATAGAGGACGGCCTTGATATTTCAGTGCAGAAAACATTGACGGAATTTGGTCGGTTTCACCACGAAAACGCTCGATGCACTCTCGCAGGGTATTTAATTGCACATTGACAGGGCGTGTTTCCACTACCTCTCCGTCTGAATCAGAGGTATCGGTTCGCTCACCCAGTTTTGCAATGACTCGATAACGCTTATCTGAATCAAGTAAAAACTGAGAGAATTTTGTCGCTTCACCAAGGCAAATAGGCAACATTCCTGTTGCCAAAGGATCGAGCGCGCCAGTGTGTCCGGCTTTTTCTGCAAAATAAATACGTTTTACTTTTTGTAAGGCATCATTCGAGGAGATACCCGTTGGCTTATCCAGTAAAATTACCCCGTTGATTGGGCGACCTTTACGACGACGAGCCATCTATTCATTCCCTTCTTCTGCAGACGCTTCATCTTCACGCCCTGCATCTTTCTGTCTGCGCTTATCATTGCTGACCACTTCAGTCACCAAGTTGGACATGCGCATACCTTCAACCAAAGTATTGTCATAAGTGAAGCGAATTTCTGGTGTCAAACGTAAGCGAATACGTTTGCCAAGCATCATGCGGATATGAACTTCATGCTCTTTTAACGCAGCTAAGCAGCTTTCTGGGGTCTGCTCACCAACGCATAGAAACGTCACAAACACTTTTGCATAAGCAAGGTCACGTGACACTTCGACTTCTGAAATAGTCACCATACCTAAGCGTGAGTCACGGACTTCACGTTGTATGATCATGGCGAGTTCTTTTTGCAGCTGTTGGGATACGCGCTGCGTGCGGCTAAATTCTTTTGACATATCTTTTCTCACATATAGAAAGAATGGGGGGATGGTTCAACCCAGCCCCCCATGGTGTATTCAACAACCGATTACTGTCTATTTCAATACAGCAACGTCAGTCAATTAATCCAGTGTACGTTTAATTTCCACTGTTTCGAAGACTTCGATTTGGTCACCAACGCGAACATCATTGTAGTTCTTAACGCCGATACCACATTCGTAGCCATTCTTCACTTCTTGCACGTCATCTTTAAAGCGACGTAGCGATTCAAGCTCACCTTCGTAGATAACCACGTTATCACGTAGAACACGGATAGGGCTATTACGTTTGATAACGCCTTCAGTCACCATACAACCAGCAACTGCACCTAGTTTAGGTGATTTAAATACTTCACGAACCTGAGCAAGACCAATGATCTCTTGCTTAAACTCTGGTGCTAGCATGCCGCTCATGGCCGCTTTTACTTCATCAATCAATTGGTAAATGATTGAGTAGTAACGTAGGTCTAAGTTTTCAGATTCGATAGTACGACGAGCTGATGCATCAGCTCGAACGTTAAAGCCAAGTACGATAGCGTTAGAAGCTGCTGCAAGTACTGCGTCAGTTTCTGTGATACCACCCACACCAGAACCCACAATGTTCACTTTCACTTCATCAGTTGAAAGGTTACGCAGTGAATCAGCAATGGCTTCAACCGAACCTTGAACGTCTGCTTTTAGTACCACGTTCAGTTCAGCCACTTCACCCGCTGTCATGTTAGAGAACATGTTTTCGAGCTTAGATTTCTGCTGACGTGCAAGCTTCACATCACGGAATTTACCTTGACGATAATTTGCTACTTCACGTGCTTTACGCTCATCACGTACCACTGTTGCTTCATCACCGGCAGCTGGAACACCAGACAAACCTAGAATTTCAACAGGAATTGATGGGCCCGCTTCCGTAACTTCGTTACCAGTTTCGTCGCGCATCGCACGAACACGGCCATATTCTTGACCACACAGTACGATGTCGCCTTTGCGTAGTGTTCCTGATTGAACAAGAACGGTTGCTACAGGGCCACGGCCTTTATCAAGACGAGATTCAACCACCACACCAGACGCCATACCATCTTTAACAGCATGAAGCTCAAGAACTTCAGCTTGAAGTAGGATAGCTTCTAGTAGGCCATCAATATTAGTTCCCTGTTTCGCAGAGATGTGAACAAACATGTTCTCACCGCCCCACTCTTCAGGAATGATGTTGTGTTGAGCAAGCTCATTTTTCACGCCATCTGGGTTCGCACCATCTTTATCGATTTTGTTCACTGCAACGATAAGTGGCACATTCGCCGCTTTCGCATGTTGAATCGCTTCAACCGTTTGTGGCATCACGCCATCATCTGCTGCAACAACCAATACAACGATATCTGTCGCTTGAGCACCACGAGCACGCATTGAAGTAAACGCAGCGTGTCCAGGAGTATCAAGGAAGGTGATCATACCGTTTGGTGTTTCAACGTGGTAAGCACCAATGTGCTGAGTAATACCACCGGCCTCGCCTGATGCAACGTGTGTGCGACGGATGTAATCAAGTGTTGATGTCTTACCGTGGTCAACGTGGCCCATGATAGTCACAACTGGCGCACGAGGCACTGCTTCAAACTTGTTATCACGGTCAGAAAGGATCGCTTCTTCCAGTTCATTCTCTTTGCGGATGAGAACTTTATGACCCATTTCTTCAGCGACTAATTGCGCGGTTTCTTGGTCGATCACTTGGTTGATGGTTGCCATAGCGCCCATCTTCATCATCACTTTGATAACTTCAGTTGCTTTCACTGACATTTTGTTTGCCAGTTCAGAAAGAACAATCGTTTCACCGATCACAACATCTTGCTTAGCGACAACCGCTGTTTTATCAAAACCATGTTGCATCGATGCAGGTTTAGCCATACGACCTTTACGAGCTTTGCCTCGGCGCGTACCGCGCTCTTGCTTATCATCCTGAGATGAGATTTTGCTCTTATTAGCTTTCGTAGATTTACGGCTAGCACCTTCTTCACGGCGATCTGCTTCATCTTCGGCTTCACGTGCATACGTTGAAGTCGTAACATGGTAATCTGTATTTTCTTCCATACTACCCTTTTTCTCTTCTTCAGCAGACCAACGCTCTTTATTCTTCTCAGCCAATTCACGTGCTATTTCTAGCTGGCGCTGACTTTCCTCTTCAGCTTTACGTAATGCTTCGGCTTCTTGACGACGTTTAAGCTCTTCGGCTTCTTTTCGCGCTGCTTCTTGCTTCATTTTATTTTCAGCAGAAAGTTCTGGTTTCACTGCAGAACGTTTTGCTTTCTCATCCGCGTTAGCTGTTGCATTCGTTTGTGCTTCAACCTTCGCTTTCTCTTGTGCCTCACGCTTCGCTTTTTCTTCGGCTTCACGCTTTGCTTTTTCTTCGGCTTCGCGCTCTGCTTTTGCTTGTGCTTCACGCGCTGCTAATTCTTGTGCTTCACGTTGTGCGGCTTCTTCCGCTTCACGTGTTGCTTCATCGTCTACTGCACTGCGCTTAACGTAGGTACGTTTTTTACGCACTTCAACTTGAACATTCTTACTTTTGCCGCCGCCGGCATTGACGCTCAATGTGCTGCGTGTTTTTCGCTGCAACGTCAAACGAGTCGGCTCTGAGTCACCAGTGGTATCACCGTGCTCTTTTCTAAGATGTGACAGTAGCTTATGCTTTTCATCATCAGAAACGTTATCAGAACTCGTTTTGTTCATGCCTGCATCAGCAAGTTGTTCTAACAAGCGGTCAACTGGCGTACCAATTTCTTCACTCAGTGCTTTAACTGTAAGTTGTGTCATGCCGCTCTCTCCCCTTGCTGAGAATTATTCTTCTTCGCTAAACCAACAAATATTGCGCGCTGCCATGATCAATTGACCTGCACGCTCTTCTGTTAGACCTTCAATATTTTCGAGGTCATCAATACCTTGGTCAGCAAGATCTTCTAATGTGACTATGCCTTTCGCTGCGAGTTTAAAGGCCATTTCACGCTCTAAACCTTCTAGTGCGAGCAGATCTTCTGCTGGCTCTAGCCCTTCAAAAGACTCTTCTTGTGCTAGCGCAATCGTGGTCAACGCATTCTTCGCGCGAGTACGCAATGCTTCGATGATATCTTCATCTAGGCCGTCAACTTCAAGTAGCTCAGCAACTGGCACATAAGCCACTTCTTCAAGCGTTGAGAAGCCTTCTTCAACCAATAACTCAGCGAAGTCTTGCTCGATATCGAGGTACTTCATGAAGTTTTCAATAGAAGCCATCGATTCTTCTTGATGTTTTTTCTGTAGATCAGCAACCGTCATAACATTCAATTCCCAACCAGTCAGTTGAGAAGCGAGACGTACGTTTTGACCATTACGACCGATTGCTTGCGCTAGGTTATCCGCTTCAACAGCAATATCAATTGAGTGCGTATCTTCATCCATGATGATCGATGCAACATCTGCTGGTGCCATTGCATTGATAACAAATTGAGCTGGGTTATCATCCCAAAGAACGATATCAATGCGCTCACCGCCGAGCTCACTCGATACGGCTTGAACACGTGCTCCACGCATACCGACACACGCGCCCACAGGGTCAATGCGTTTGTCATTGGTTTTGACTGCAATTTTCGCACGCGAACCCGGATCACGAGCCGCGGCTTTCAATTCAATCAGCTCTTCACCAATTTCTGGCACTTCTACACGGAATAGCTCAGCGAGCATTTCTGGTTTTGAACGAGTAATGAAGAGTTGGAATCCGCGCGCTTCAGGGCGTACAGCATATAGCAGACCACGAACTCGGTCACCTGGACGAAAGTTTTCACGCGGTAGCTGGTCATCACGTAAAATAACCGCTTCAGCGTTATTACCTAAATCCAGAATAACCGAATCACGGTTTACTTTCTTAACAACGCCAGTAACCAACTCACCTTCGTTATCAATAAACTGTTCGACGATTTGCGCACGTTCAGCTTCACGCACTTTTTGTACGATAACTTGTTTTGCTGTTTGTGTTGTAATACGGTCAAAGGTCACTGATTCAATTTGATCTTCAATATATTGACCAAGTTCAGCTGTTTCGTCGTCGTATTTAGCTGCATCGTATGAAATTTCTTTTGTTGGATGTTCAACATTTTCAACGATTAACCAACGGCGAAAAGTTTCAAACTCACCCGTTTTACGGTCGATAGCAACACGTACATCGACTTCAATTTCATGTTTCTTCTTTGTTGATGTGGCAAGCGCAGTTTCAAGCGCCTCAAAAATACGCTCACGAGGTACGGCCTTCTCGTTCGAAACCGCCTCAACTACCGCTAAAATTTCTTTACTCATTTAATCTAGCCTCTTAAGCTCTTTTCTCTAGGAGAACTAAAATTTAGGGATCAGGTTAGCTTTAGAAATATTGCTTAGCGCAAATAGTTCTTCTTTCCCATCAACGCTAATTGCAACGGTTTCGCCATCAATAGAATGGATAATTCCTTTCCATTTGCGACGGTTGCCGACACCCATTTTCAAAACGATGCTGACTTCGTGACCAATAAACTGTTCATAATGCGCTGCTTTAAAAAGTGGTCTCTCTAAACCTGGTGAAGAAACTTCTAGGTTGTAAGCCACAGAAATTGGATCTTCAACATCGAGCACAGCACTCACTTGATGGCTCACTTCTGCGCAATCATCAACGTTAATACCGTTTTCATGATCAATATAGATGCGTAATGTTGAGTGCTCTCCGGCACGAATAAATTCTAATCCAACTAACTCATAACCTGATGCCGCTACTGGAGCGTCAAGCATTTCAGTAAGTTGTCTTTCTAAACCAGTCATTTAAACCACTCCAGAAACAAAAAAAGGGCACAGAGCCCAATTTAAATTCCAAGCAACTATCTGAAAATCTCATACTTGAGAAACTCAGATAACAAAAAACCCCGATTAGTCGGGGTTTTTTGTTGCTGGACCCTGATGATTGAGAATCTAAATTCTCAATTGCAGTGAGGTTGACACTGCACAAACTTGCATCCAAAACCCAAAAAGAATTGGTTGCGGGGGCCGGATTTGAACCGACGACCTTCGGGTTATGAGCCCGACGAGCTACCAAGCTGCTCCACCCCGCGTCCGACTTGCGAGCATTATACGCTCTATCAAGTGATTTACAAGTTTGTAAATAATGGTGCCGAGAGAGGGACTCGAACCCTCACACCTAAGGCGCTAGCACCTCATGCTAGTGTGTCTACCAATTTCACCATCTCGGCAATTATTTGTACTTATCTAAGATAAGTTATTGCGGGATTTCGTCACCAGATTTTACTGGAACGTCACTCGCTGTATCCGTAGTTTGCTCAATCACTTGACCTTTAGTTGGGTCAATCCATTGTGATTCAGTTTTATGCGTAGACAAATTGCCCAATGCCAAACTAAGAATGAAGAATACGGTTGCAAAAATTGCAGTCATTCGGGTTAGGAAATTTCCTGAGCCACTAGCACCAAACACAGTGTTTGACGCGCCAGCACCGAAAGAGGCTCCCATATCTGCGCCTTTACCTTGTTGAATTAACACTAGGCCAATGATACCAAGCGCTGCCAACAGGTAAATCACAAGTAGAACTGTAAACATTACTTCCACCTATGTTCCAAATAGTTGAGCCAGCGCCGTTCTTATCAACTGACTTGAACAAGGCTAGCGACCTCCTCAACGAAGGCGGACGCAATACTAACGAATGCATCCCATGCTGACAAGGAGTATTTTATAAAAAAATGGAGTTTATGCTTCAAGCGGTTAAAAAAAGGGCAACAAAACCCTATGTGTATAGCTAACCATAAGATTTCAAGCCGAATTACGGTCATGAAATCCTAGGTTAACTCATATTATTTTTCTGGTTAGCAATTATCTTTAACCGCTTGAGCTATCTTTAATGCTGAATTTTTTACTAGCTCAGCATCTTCCCCTTCCACCATCACGCGCAATAAAGGTTCAGTACCTGATTTACGCAAGAGCACTCGACCTTGGTTACCAAGTTCCGCTTCTACGGCAGCTACAGCCGATTTTACCGCTTCGGCTTCTAATGGGTTGGAATCACCACTAAAACGTACGTTTTCTAAAACCTGCGGGTAAAGCGTCATGCCTTTAGCCAGTTCATTGAGCGACATTTCACTACCCACAACGGAAGCAAGAACTTGCAACGCCGCAACAATCGCATCACCCGTAGTCACTTTGTCTAGCAGTATGATGTGCCCTGAATTTTCTGCGCCAATTTTCCAACCTTTTGCCAGCAATTTTTCCATCACATAACGGTCACCAACCGCCGCTCGCACAAAAGGGATACCTAACTGCTTTAAGCCGTTTTCCATACCAAGGTTTGTCATTAGCGTTCCAACAACACCACCTTTTAATTCTCCACGTCTCAGGGCATCACGGGCGATGATATAGGCAATTTGATCTCCATCCACTTTATTGCCAAGCTCATCAACCATAATTAAGCGATCGCCATCACCATCAAATGCCAGTCCTAAATCTGCTTTTTCTGCCACAACGCGCTGTTGCAACGCGCGGACATCCGTTGCTCCAACTTCGTCATTAATATTCAGACCATCTGGCTCAACCCCCATTGCTATCACTTCAGCGCCAAGTTCCTTAAAGACATTAGGCGCGATGTGATAGGTGGCACCATGAGCACAGTCAACGACGATTTTCAGCTTTGATAAATTCCATTGCGATGGAAAGGTACTTTTACAAAACTCGATATACCGCCCTGCAGCGTCGACCATACGTGAAGCCTTACCAAGTTCGGCAGACTCGACACACTCAATCGGTTTATCCAATTCAGCTTCGATCTCCAATTCAATTTCATCAGGTAATTTAGTCCCTTCGGATGAGAAGAATTTGATGCCGTTATCGTAATAAGGGTTATGCGACGCTGAGATCACGATCCCCGCTTCGGCACGAAAGGTTTGAGTCAGGTAAGCAACAGCTGGCGTCGGCATAGGTCCGGTAAAAATCGCCTTTAATCCTGCAGCGGCTAAGCCCGCTTCTAGAGCCGACTCAAGCATATAACCTGAAATACGCGTATCTTTACCAATAATGACTTTTTTCGTGCCTTGTTTTGCCAATACACGTCCAGCCGCCCAGCCAAGTTTTAATACGAAATCGGGAGTGATAGGATACTGTCCAACTTTACCGCGGACACCATCTGTACCAAAGTAACGTCTTTTGTCAGACATGATTTTTCCTTAATTATTATTGTTAACTATTTTGAATAATGGTTTGTACTATTTTCATTGCTTCAATGGTTTCGTTCACATCATGGACACGAATAATCTGTGCACCTTTCATTGCCGCTACAGCCGCGCAGGTAACGCTCGCCACCATACATTCAGCTGGTTTTTTATTGAGTAGTTTAAAAATCATTGACTTACGGGACATCCCAGCCAATATCGGCAAACCTAGTTGATGAAATACGTCTAGATGTGCAAGCAGATAATAATTATGCTCAATGGTTTTGCCAAATCCAAAACCGGGGTCGAGGATAATATTTGCACGCGCGATCCCTGCGCGCTCGCACGCTGCGACTCGATCTTCTAGAAAGAGCTTAACATCCGCTAACACATCTTGATAATGTGGGCTGGTTTGCATCGTTCGTGGCTGGCCTTGCATATGCATGATACAGACAGGCACTTGTGCTTTAGCCGCAACCTCTAATGCCCCCGGCTCTTGCAGTGCACGAACATCATTAATCAAGTCAGCACCAGCCTCAACCGCCTGACGCATCACTTCAGCTTTACTGGTGTCAATTGAAATCCAGACGTCATACTTTGCACGAATAGCTTTAATAATAGGAATAACACGAGATAATTCGTCATCGAGAGTCACTTCTGGAGCCCCCGGCCGAGTTGACTCCCCTCCAATATCAATAATGCTGACACCTGCGGCAATCATTGTATCGGCATGCTCTAGTGCCAAATCTAGCGCGTTAAATTTTCCACCATCGGAAAATGAATCCGGAGTCATGTTCAAGATACCCATGACATGAGGACGATCGAGGATAAGTGTCTTTGTTGGGGTTTGAATCTTCATTTTGCTCTAAAACACAAAAACCCCGAGAAAGCTCGGGGTTTAATTTGAATATTAACGATTACTCAGCATCTTTCTTTTCTGAGGACTCAGTGGCTACTTCGTCTTCTGCTGCTGGCTCTACTTTTGGCTCTTGAGCTTTTTCCGCTTCCGCTTTTTCTGCTTGAGCTTTGGCTTGATCAGCCCAACCTGCAGGTTCGCGAATCTCAGTTTTACGCTCCATTAAGTCATCAATTTGGCCTGCATCAATCGTTTCGTATTTCATCAACGCATCTTTCATTGCATGCATAATATCCATATTCTCTTCAAGGATTTTACGCGCACGATCATAGTTGCGGTCAATAATTTTACGAACCTCGTCATCAATCAACTTAGCAGTATCTTCAGACACATGCTTAGTTTGAGTCACGCTACGCCCTAAGAAGACTTCACCTTCATCTTCTGCATACAACAATGGGCCAAGTTTTTCCGAAAAGCCCCATTGCGTAACCATTTTACGAGCAATGGCTGTCGCACGTTCGATATCGTTTGATGCACCAGTTGAAACGTTTTCTGGGCCGTAAATTAACTCTTCCGCTAAACGACCGCCATACAAGCTTGAAATCATAGACTCAAGATGCAGCTTCGACATGCTAACTCGGTCTTGTTCAGGCAAGTACATCGTCACACCTAAAGCTCGACCACGTGGAATAATCGATACTTTATAAACAGGGTCATGTTCAGGTACCAAACGACCAACAATGGCGTGTCCTGCTTCATGATAAGCTGTTGATGCTTTAGTTTCTTCAGACATCACCATCGAACGACGTTCAGCACCCATCATGATTTTGTCTTTTGCTAACTCAAACTCAACCATTGAAACATTGCGTTTGTTACCGCGAGCAGAGAATAACGCCGCCTCGTTCACTAAGTTCGCCAAATCGGCACCAGAGAAACCCGGTGTTCCGCGAGCAATCAATGAAGGTTCAACATCACCAGCTAAAGGTACTTTGCGCATATGAACTTTCAAGATCTGTTCACGACCGCGAACATCAGGTAAACCGACCACCACTTGGCGGTCAAAACGCCCCGGACGCAGCAATGCTGGGTCTAAAACGTCTGGACGGTTAGTTGCCGCAATGACGATAACGCCTTCATTGCCTTCAAAACCATCCATTTCAACCAACATTTGGTTTAAAGTCTGCTCACGCTCATCGTGACCGCCGCCGACACCAGCACCACGTTGACGACCTACCGCATCAATCTCATCAATAAAGATGATACAAGGTGAAGCCTTTTTCGCTTGCTCGAACATGTCACGTACACGAGATGCACCGACACCAACAAACATTTCAACGAAATCAGAACCAGATATAGTGAAGAACGGTACTTTCGCCTCACCAGCAATTGCTTTTGCCAGTAATGTTTTACCTGTACCAGGAGGACCAACCATCAAAACACCCGTTGGAATTTTCCCACCCAGTTTTTGGAAGCGACTCGGATCACGCAAGTAATCCACAAGCTCTTTCACATCTTCTTTCGCTTCGTCACAACCAGCCACATCACCGAACGTGGTTTTGATTTGCTCTTCACTCATCATTCGAGCTTTGCTCTTACCAAATGACATGGCACCTTTGCCACCGCCACCTTGCATTTGACGCATGAAGAATATCCAAACACCGATCAGTAGGATCATGGGGAACCAAGAGATAAAAATGGTCCCGAGCAAACTTTGCTCTTCTGGTGGTGTACCTTGTACTTTAACGTTTTGATTAATCAAATCATCAAGCAGTTTTTGATCGTACACGGGCATGTAAGTTACATAGCGAGTACCACCGCCTCTACGAGTAAAGGAAATTTCACTATTGTTAAATTGAGCTTCTTGAATCTGGCCTTGGCCAACTTCCTGTACGAACGTGGTGTAATCCACTGCTTTGCCGTTACTATCACCAGGGCCAAAGCTCTGGAATACCGACATTAAAACGACAGCTATAACTAGCCACAGAATTAAATTTTTTGCCATATCACTCAAGGTGTAAGCCTCGCGATAACTAATTGTAATTAAAGGTAGGGTACTACAGTTTGTAACCTGTAGCCATATGTTAACTTATGCCTTGTACAGCAAAAACGTTAACCTTTGTAACCAGTGGCTACAACAAAGACTTCTCTTGAGCGAGCTCGCGAAGAGTCTGGTTTTCTTATTTTCACGACTTTAAACAGGTTTCGAACTTCTTTGACATAATCATCAAAGCCTTCTCCCTGAAAAACCTTGACCACAAAACTACCATTTGGAGTAAGAACTTGTCGACACATATCTAGAGCTAGTTCAACCAAATACATTGCCCTTGGCTGATCAACCGAATTATTTCCGGCGATGTTAGGTGCCATGTCTGACATCACCACATCAACCATATCAGGCTGTATACGATCTAATAGTGCTTCTAGTACGGCCTCTTCACGAAAATCGCCTTGTAAGAAAGCAACGCCAACAATAGGATCCATCGGCAAAATATCACACGCGATCACTCGGCCTTTATCACCGACGATACCCGCTGAATATTGAGACCACCCGCCGGGAGCCGCCCCTAAATCCACAACAGTCATTCCTGGCCTAAGCAGTTTATCTTTATTTTGAATCTCTTCTATTTTGAAAATAGCACGCGAACGATAACCTCTCTTTTTGGCTTCATTCACGTATTTATCATCAAAATGTTCTTTCAACCAGCGACTAGAGCTGGCCGAATGCTTCTGTTTACTCATTCGATTCCTAACTGAAATGTTTCCATCCAAGAAAGTATGGTAGAAAATATAGTCTTCAGGGATAGATGGCGTTAAAATAGCTTTTTTCAACCCTTATATTAAATAAAATTGGCCGCATAATGAACCTAAGCACCAAACAAAAGCAGCACCTTAAAGGCCTAGCACACAGTTTGAAACCTGTTGTACTGATGGGCGCGAATGGACTCACTGAGGCTGTTCTAGCGGAAATCGAGATTGCCCTCAACCACCACGAACTGATCAAAGTGAAAGTAGCATCCGAAGATCGCGAAACTAAACAGTTGATTATCGATGCTATCGTGCGTGAGACTGGCGCAGAAAAAGTACAAACCATTGGTAAGATTCTCGTACTATTTCGTCAAACCGAGCAACGTAAAATCGAGATCCCTCGTAAGTAATCAGTCGCGTTATCGACGCTCTGACTCTGATGGATACAGACAAAAAAAGGTCGCACACTGCGACCTTTTTGATTGTTGTTGAAATGAATTAGAGGTATTCAACTTTATCGATTTCGAAATCTTTATCACCACCAGGAGTGGCGATAATCACCTCATCACCTTCCATTTTACCGATCAAACCGCGGGCAATCGGTGAGCTGACAGAAATGCGCCCAGATTTAATCTCAGCTTCATCTTCACCCACAATCTGGTAGCGTTTCACTTCATCAGTATCACTGTCAATCAATGTCACTGTTGAACCAAAAATCACTTTGCCTGTATTTTCCATTTTAGTGATATCGATCACCTGAGCAACAGATAGCTTATATTCAATATCACGAATTTGAGCCTCACAAATACCTTGCTCTTCTCGAGCAGCGTGATATTCCGCATTTTCTTTTAGGTCGCCAAGTTCACGTGCGGTTGCAATAGCTTGGGTAATTTGTGGACGTAATTTTAGCAGCCTATCTAACTCTTCGCGCAGCAATTGTTCACCACGAACTGTCATTGGAACTTTTTCCATTTTATACCTCTAATGCCAAAATTCGTATTTGGGCAAAACAAAACCACCCAACACAACAAAGGTTAGGTAGTACATGGATTAACATAGTTGCTAATCAGTGTAATCAAACTTCGTGACTAAATCATCTTAAATCACACGTGACCCCTGTCAGGTTTCTGTGAATGAGTTTGGGGGAAAGTGATAAAAAACAGACACAAAGCTCATTTTCACGAATGTTTTCGCACAAAAAACCGACCCGCTTCACTAAAAAAAAATAAAAAACAAACTATTCAGACCAGTTGATAAAAACCAATAAACCAAATAAAAAACAAAGACTTGATATTTATTTACACAAAATAAAACGGTGTTCATAAACCTGTTTTATATCATTTTACTAACTAATTTCGGAACTTAAGAGTAAAAAGTAGAACACGAAATGCTAGTAACGTTTGGTTGTACGTTAGTGAAGGTTTACAAAACCCACCTATGCAACTCAACCTATGCAACTCAATGTTCAAAAGCACTCGAAGGACGATATAGACGTCGCAAATAAAAATATTTATGGACAGTAAATTAGGACTAATAAGATGAACAAAACTCTGATTGCTTTAGCAGTATCAGCTGCTGCAGTAGTAACTGGTGTAAATGCTGGTGAGCTATACAACCAAGACGGTACATCTCTAGAAATGGGCGGCCGCGCAGAAGCTCGTCTTTCTCTTAAAGATGGCAAAGCGGACGATGCATCACGCGTACGTCTAAACTTCCTAGGTAAAGTAGCGATCAACGACAGCCTATACGGTGTTGGTTTCTACGAAGGTGAGTTCACTACTAACGACCAAGGCGAAAATAAGTCAAATAATAACCTAGACAACCGTTACACTTATGCAGGTATCGGCGGTAACTTTGGTGAAGTGACTTACGGTAAAAACGACGGCGCGCTAGGTGTTATCACTGACTTTACTAATATCATGTCTTACCACGGTAACAATGCAGCAGACAAAATTGCTGTAGCAGACCGCGTAGACAACATGGTGGCTTATAAAGGTCAATTCGATAACCTAGGCGTTAAAGCAAGCTATAAATTTGCAGATCGTACAGAGAATGCGCCTGACGGTGGTTATGCAGATAACAACGCAGACGGCTACTCTCTATCGGCTATCTATGCAATCGGCGACACTGGCGTTAAGCTAGGTGCGGGCTATGCTGACCAAGATACTCAAAACGAGTACATGCTTGCTGCATCTTACGCCATCTCTGATTTCTACTTCGCAGGTGTATTCACTGACGGCGAAAAAGACACTAACGTTGATTACACTGGTTATGAACTAGCTGCAGCCTATACAATGGGCCAAGCGGTATTCACAACAACCTACAACAACGCCGAAACAAGTGATGTAACTTCTATTGATTACGTTGCAGTTGATGCAACTTACTTCTTCAAACCTAACTTCCGTTCGTACATCTCTTACAACTTCAACCTACTTGATTCAGACAAAGTAGGTAAAGCTAAAGCTAAATCTGAAGACGAACTAGCACTAGGTCTACGTTACGACTTCTAATTCTTGGCTTAATGTCATAGATTTAAAACGCCTGCTTGCTAGCAGGCGTTTTTGTATCTCGCTATACTGTATGCACACTCCGCCCTGAAATGCCGTGTTATGCTCTTATTAAACCGCAGTACTTTTTTATTCATCCTCTCGTTCTTCTTTCCTTTATCGACTTTGGCGTATACGCCTTTGCAAACACTGCCACAAGGTACTCGGGTGGGTTTATTCGTTCACTCTTTAGCCACTGCACAGGTTTTTCAAGATACTAATAACATACAAGCGCTTTTCCCTCCTGCCAGCACTTTAAAAATGCTCACTGCGCTTGCCGCCACGCTAGAGCTTGGCGAACAATTTCGCTTCACAACTCAGCTAACTCAACATGGCGATGACATTGTTATTCACTTCTCTGGCGACCCTACGTTAACCAGCCAAGATATGAAGCAGCTACTCAGCGAGCTAAAAAAACAGGGCATCTCACAAATAAAAGGCAACCTTTGGTTAGATAATTCAGCCTTTTCAGGTTACGACCGCGCGGTTGGATCACCTTGGGATATTCTGGGGGTATGCTATAGCGCCCCATCAAGTGCAATCACTCTGGATGGTAATTGTGTGCAAGCCTCTATTTATACGCAGCCGAACGGGAAAACTCGGGTTTATGTGCCTGAGCAGTATCCCATTCACGTGACCAGCTACGCAAGAAGTGTCACTAAGACTGAACAAGAGAGCGCTCGCTGTGATTTAGAACTGCGCACTTCAGAGCAGAACCATTACCAGCTCGACGGCTGTTTGGCAGAGCGAACACAACCTCTGCCACTAAAGTTTGCCGTGCAAGACCCAAACTTATACGCCACACGTATGCTTTATAAGCAACTCAAACAAGTGGGCATTGAATTGCTAGGCGAGGTTAAGCTGGGTGTAAAGCAAGATGAACTGAGCATAGAAAAGGATTCATTGATAGCAACACATCAATCTATGCCACTGTACCCGTTGTTAGAAATGATGCTTAAAGAGTCTGACAATTTGATTGCTGACAGTTTAACCAAAACACTTGGCCAGCATTTTTTTATTCAACCCGGCAGTTTTAGTAATGGCACCGAGGCGATCAAGCAGATCCTTTTTTCTCGAACAGGCATCAACTTGGCACAAGCTCAGTTGGCTGATGGTTCGGGTTTATCACGTAACAACCGCCTGTCAGTACAAAATATGGTGGATGTGCTGAATTACATTTGGATTAATAATCAAACCCTTAAGCTTATTGACATCATGCCTAAAGCAGGTGAATCCGGTACCTTACAGTACCGACGTAGTATGCGTGGCCAAGCTATACAAGGGCAGCTAATTGCCAAAAGTGGTTCGCTTTATGGAACGCATAACATGGCGGGCTTCGGTTTAGATAAACAAGGAAAACCGAGTACATTATTTGTTCAATTCATCACTGATTATTATCCGCAAGATCAAGGCGATAACACTAGTGTTACCGCCCCGATTGCTCAATTTGAGACGCTCTTCTTTGAAGATGTCGTTAAGTTCAGTCAGCTCAGTCCTAATGAATAGTTCACCACGTTAAAGTAGATCCACATACCCGAAATATCGACGATAGAAGCCAGTACAGGGCTAACTAATACCGCAGGGTCTAATTTAAAAACGCGCGTAGCAATGGGTAATAAGCCGCCAATCGTCGTGGAAATGGTGACTTGGATAAAGAGCGCAACCGCAATTGCAAACGCAATGTTTTCTAGTGGAAAGCCTCCGGTTGAGTTGGCATCACTAAACAACATAATGCGAGCCACCATCACCGCAGAGATAGCCAACGCAAGGCAAACCGCAACACGGCACTCCTTCCACAATACACGCAACCATTGACGTTTGCGTAATTCACCAACCGCCAACGCGCGCACGACTAACGTCGCAGCTTGCGAGCCAGTATTCCCACCTGCAGCGGCAATAACAGGCATATACACAGCCAAGAGCACAAGCTGGCTCAATGTATCTTCGTACTGGGTAATAATCAGCCCGGATACGATACCAAGTAGTGCCAATACAATAATCCAGCCAATACGCTGCTTCACATGTTCAATCACGCTAGTGGTTAAATAGCTTTGCGCCGTTTCAACTTCTGAGTAAATAAACCCCAATTGGTTAGCGTAATGGCGAGCGCGAATGTCATAGCCCCCTTTATCTAATTCACTGAGTAGTTGCTGAACATAACCAATAGTACAGTGACGTAAAATCGCCACTGCCTCTTCGATAGGCATCACTGCCAATAAATGTACCTGTTTTTGCTGTTCGTACTGCAAAAATGCATTACGAGCCGCACCAATCTCTTCCAAAGAAAAATTAGGTGAATTTTCAATATAAATGTTGCTCATTACCGTCATGGCGAATCTCCCGATTGGCAAAGGTAACGACCATCGAAATGATACCCAAATGCAATATATTCGTGAGCAATGACGTCATTGTTCATCAATGTAATTCACAGATAAGTTTTCATCTCAAACTAGAGAGCAGGAGAAAAATCGAGAGGTGTAAATCAGAAAAGATAAGCCCTACCACTGAAGGTAGGAGCGAAGATCGCCAATACCGAAAGCGGTTATTTTTCTCCCTTCATACTAGGGGGATGGTCGGTATTGTTCATAAAAATCTCCGAAAGTACTGCTCAATTAGCAGTGCGCAAATTGTACCAAAGCCTTTGGCGAAATACACTCTGATCTTTGCATCCAATGCGTTCCAATTTCACGCATACCCAACCACACCATTCAGATTGAAGATTTAATGACTAATTAATATGCCAAGATCAGGCCCAGCAAAAAAGCGCCCTTAGGCGCTTTGATGAATAGACAGTTCACTTTACTGTGATTTTTACTTTACAATAACTCGTGCGAACTTACGCTTGCCGACTTGGTAAACATAAGTCCCCGCGGCTGGTACATTTTTGCTGTCGTCGATTTTTTCGCCATCTTGTTTGGCTCCGCCTTGCTTGATCATTCGCATCGCATCAGACGTTGAAGCCACTAAACCCGCCTCTTTGAGCAGGTTAGTGATAGCAATACCCGCTGCAAATTCAAATTCTGGCATCTCTTCTGGCATCGCACCTTTTTGGAAGCGGTTGATAAACTCTTGCTCAGCCGCATCCGCCTCTTCTTTAGAGTGAAAACGTGCAATGATCTCTTTCGCCAGTAAGATTTTGAGATCGCGTGGGTTCGTGCCATTTTCAACATCAGCTTTGAACTGTGCGACTTCTTCCAATGGACGGAAAGAAAGCAGCTCGTAGTAGCTCCACATTAATGTGTCAGAGATCGACATGATTTTGCCAAACATTTCACTTGGCGATTCACTGACACCAATGTAGTTATGCGCTGATTTGGACATTTTTTTCTCGCCATCCAAACCAACAAGCAGTGGCATCATCAAGACAACTTGTGGTTTTTGACCATGTGCTTTTTGCAGTTCACGGCCCATCAATAGGTTGAATTTTTGGTCAGTACCGCCAAGCTCAACATCTGTCTCCATTGCGACTGAATCATAACCCTGTAGGAGTGGATACATGAATTCATGAATGGCAATAGGCTGACCATTAGCGTAGCGCTTTTTGAAATCATCGCGCTCTAGCATGCGTGCCACTGTTTGGTTCGATGCAAGACGGATCATGCCTTCCGCACCCAATAGAGACAACCATTCAGAGTTAAACTGAATTTTCGTTTTAGCCGGGTCAAGAATCTTAAACACTTGTGTCTTATAGGTTTCAGCATTACGCAAAACATCGTCACGAGTGAGCGGTGGGCGCGTGGTATTTTTACCGCTTGGGTCACCAACCATACCCGTGAAATCACCAATCAAAAAGGTGACTTCATGGCCCAAATCTTGAAATGCACGTAATTTATTGAGGATCACCGTATGTCCAAGATGGATATCTGGAGCCGTTGGATCAGCACCTAATTTAATGCGTAGTGGACGGTTTTCTTTCAGTTTCGCGATCAATTCATCTTCTGGGATTAGTTCTTCAACGCCGCGTTTAATTTCAGCTAAAGCCGCTTCAATACTCGCCATTCTTGTTCACTCCTACAGATTTGGCAAAATTTAATAGTTGAACATCTTACTTGAATAGCGATGCTTTTTGAAACCAGTTAGACTAACGAACCAGCTAATTTCTTTATAATTTACTAAACGAACCTAAATATGCTTTCAATTTTCGCTCGTCTCCCTTGGGTGCATCGAATCCTCATCGCCTTTTTAAGCGCACTCATGGTTTTCGCGCTGCTATTTCTGCCAAACCCTGAAGATCTCGCTCAGGATCCAAATCGTCTAGAAATTGGTCGCCATTATCCATTAACCATTAACGCAGAAGCACTCTCTCCGGGAATATCTATCTCGCCTTCCACCATGCTGCGTTGGGAAACTTATCAAGTTAAATCGGGTGAAAGTGCCGCCGTATTATTTCAGCGAATTGGGCTTTCGGCTCGCTTACTCTATCAACTCACGGCAACAAATCGTGATATTGACAGCCAGCTTTCACGACTTAAGCCAGGAGATGAGCTGCAATTTGGCTTTGATGAAAATAATGAACTTGTTCAACTCAATCGCATTATTAGCGCCTTTGAAACCTTTCGTATCACTAAATCGGGCGATGGCTTTACTTCTGAGTTTGATAAAAAAGAGCTGATGTTCCAGTACAACTATGCCGAAGCGATCATTACTTCAAATTTTTGGAATGCGGGGATAAGCGCGGGTTTAACAGCAAACCAAATCATGGAGTTAGCGGGTATATTTGGTTGGGATGTGGATTTTGCGTTAGATATTCGTGAAGGTGACCAATTTAAGCTGCTATTCCAAGAAAAGGTGGTGGAAGGTGAGGTAATTGGCCGCGGAAATATCATTGCCGCCGCCTTTACCAACCAAGGTACGACGTTCACAGCAATATTGGACGATGCAACAGGCAATTACTATGACGAAAATGGCCGGGCCATGAAAAAGGCCTTTTTACGCTCACCGATCGATTTTCGTCGCGTGACATCAAATTTCAATCCTGTGCGTCGCCACCCCGTCACAGGAAAAGTCACCGCACACAGAGGAACCGATTATGCCGCGCCAGTTGGTACCCCAATTTGGGCCGCCGGCGATGGTGTGGTTGAGAAATCAAGTTACAACCAATTTAATGGTAATTATGTGTTTATTCGTCACAGCAACACCTACATTACCAAATACCTACACTTACAACGACGTATGGTCAAAACGGGTCAACGAGTCAAGCAAGGACAAACGATTGGTACTTTAGGAGGGACTGGAAGAGTCACCGGCCCTCATCTCCACTATGAATTTTTGGTCAACGGTGTACACAAAAACCCAAGAACGGTCTCTTTACCACAATCTAAATCCTTGACGGGCCAAGCAAAAACCACCTTTATCGCCAATGCTCAAATTAGGCTTGGGAAGCTAGAACGCTATAGCCAATTACTCTATGCCAATAAATAATAAAAAAAGGCCCACCAATAATGTGGGCCTCATTATGTAAGATTGAGCAGATTACTCTTCGAGAGTAGGTGGTGGTTCCTTACGCCCCAACATCAACAAGCAAGGCGTCAGTACTAACGTTAATACAGTGGCAAAAGCAAGGCCTCCCGCAACGGCCGTGGCGAGTTGTGACCACCATTGCGTGCTGGGAGCACCAAACTCAATTTTCTGGTTAATCAAGTCGATATTCATCTCCAGTACCATTGGCAATAACCCTAAAATAGTCGTCACTGTGGTCAATAAGACGGGTCTTAAACGCTGAACACCAGTGCGTAAAATGGCCTCTTGTTTGGACAAGCCTCTGCGTATCAGTTGGTTATAAGTATCTATCAATACGATATTGTTATTCACCACGATGCCGGCCAAGGCGATGACCCCAATACCTGACATAATAATGCCGAAAGGTTTTTGGAAAATCAGCAGACCCGCAAATACTCCGACCGTTGAAAACAGTACTGCACTTAAAATGAGGAATGCTTGGTAAAAACTATTAAATTGCGTAACCAGAATTAACCCCATAACCACCAGCGCAATCAAAAAGGCATTTTTTAGAAATTCTGAGGAGTGTTCCTGCTCTTCATTTTGTCCTCGTAATTTAAACTCCACCCCATTAGGTAAATTCAGTTCCGACAATGCTTGAGTAACTTTCGGCAATTCAAGGGCCAGATTATACCCTTCCTTTAGATCCGCCATAATATCGATAACCCGTCGACCATCAATCCGTTTGATCGTATCTTGTTTGTGATCCGGTTTTATCTGCGCAAAATTGGTTATCGGCACCAGACCTGCGGGTGTGTTGACCCGTAACTGATCAAATCGACCAATATCCCGCTTATCCTCTGGATAACGCACCAAAATATCGACCTCTTCGTTTGCATCATCAGGCAAGTAGTCACCAATTTTTAGTCCATTAGTCACAAATTGCACTGTGTTACCCACCGATGTCGCATCGGCTGAAAATCGAGAAGCATCATCACGTCGAATATCAATTCGCCAGTCAATTCCTTCTTTATTTGAGGTGTCACTGATATTAGTCAACGCGGGATTGTTATCAGCCCACTTTCTGACCATTTTAGCGGCCTCATTAAGATTTTCAGGAGTACGCGCCGACATTTCAATCACCAGATCATGCTCAACCGGTGGCCCTGCATCTGGAAATTTATACTCGATTTCCACCCCTGAAAACTGATCTGTGGTGCTTTTAAGCTCTTCAATAATCGCTTTGACGGTGCGGCGATATTGCCAATCAACAGGGGTAATTTGAATCTGGTCAATTTCATCCTCTCCCCCCGTTCGAGTATAGACGCTCTCAAATTCCTCATGACCAAGCATCACCTGCTCAATTTCTCGCATTAAGGTGTCTTTTTCTTGGATGGAAAGATCGCCATAAGAACGAACTTTAACGGTGAAATAAGGTGGATCCACCTCAAGGAAGAATTCGGCACCGAGCCCTGCTTTGGCATAAGCAAAACCAATCACAATCGCGAGCACTATCGCACTGAACAGTATTTTAAGTGGGTGACGAATCGCAATGGCCAACGTGTGATAATAGAGCTTGGTGATGCCCGTCGCTTGGGCAAAATCACCTTCATGTAAAGCAATCATCCGTGCTTGACTGGCAGCCGAAGCATGTTGCGGTCGGCCAATTAAGCCTCCTAGCACAGGTACGAAAAGCAGTGCCATAATCAGTGAAGCAGCCAGTGTAGCGATAAGCGTGAGAGGCAAGTATTTCATAAACTCACCCGTGATATCCGGCCAAAAAAGCAGAGGGGCAAAAGCGGCTAAAGTGGTAGCGGTTGATGCGGTAATCGGCCATGCCATCCGTTTTGCGGCATCTCGATACGCTTCTTTACGCGGCACACCTTCTTGCATGCGCCGATCAGCAAACTCAGTTACCACTATGGCTCCATCAACCAGCATGCCAACCGCCATAATTAATGCAAATAACACGACAATATTGACGGTTAGCCCAAACACCGACAAGACTAGTAATCCGGTCAAAAATGAGCCTGGTATTGAGATACCAACCAGCAGCGCCGTCCTCATTCCCAAAATAGCGATAATCACGATCACGACTAAAATAATGGCCGACAGAATATTGTTTTGTAGATCGTTGAGCATGATTTCAACGTCTTTCGACTCATCCCACGTGTATTTCACCAACAAATTACTTGGCCAATCTTCCCGTTTTTGCGCCTCTCCCATTACCGTTTTTACCAGCTCAACGGTTTCGATGATATTTTCACCAGCACGCTTTTTAACGTCCAACACCACCGCCGATTTGCCATCTAAACGAGCAAAGCTTTCGGGGTCCCGAAATGCTCGTCTGACGGTCGCGATATCGCCAAAGGTGATTACTTGCTTACCATCAACCTTCACCGGAAGCTCTAACACATCTTTCAAGGATTCAAAAACTGAAGGAACCTTTACGGAAAAACGTCCGTAGCCCGTATCGACGAAACCCGCCGCAACGACTTTATTATTCAGCGCAATTAAGTTATAAATATCGCCTTGATCGAGTCCGTAACTTTCCATCAATAGGGGATCGACAATGATCTCAACAATATCTTCGCGATCGCCAGCGATATCAACTTCTAATACTTGTCGGTAGCTTTCTAATTTGTCTCTCAACTGCCTTGCAATTTGTACGATAGCTCGCTCTGGTAAAGTGCCATAAAGTACCACTGATAATACCGGTTGCTCTGATGCCAATGTTACTTCGTTCACGGTCGGCTCATCGCTGTCTGCTGGTAGCTTCGGCTCGGCCAAATTGACCGCATCTCTCACATCCGCCATCGCTTTATCAAGGTTAACGCCAACGTTAAATTCCAAAACTACAGAAGCATGCCCTTCGGAAGCATTCGACGTCATCTCTTTTACGCCTTCAATAGAGCGCATTTCTTGCTCTAGGGGCCGCACGATAAGGCGCTCAGCATCACTCGGTGATATGCCTTGATGACTTACGGAGACATAAATAATAGGAATAGTAATGTCAGGGCTCGATTCTTTAGGGATCGAAAAATAGGTCGCTACGCCAGCGATCAAGATAAAAATCAGCAGCGATAACATAGTGCGCGAGCGAGATAGCGCCGCATCAATAATAGAAAACATGGCGCCCTCTACTGCGCTGAGTGGTTAGGTTTCTTGACCGCAATCACTTGATCACCATCTCGAACAAAACCTTGCCCAACGGTGATAATATCCACCGTCTCCCCTAGCCCAGTTAGCCACACACCATCTTGCTCCGCTTTTACCAATTGAATGGGGATGAAGCGAACACGATCTTGCTGCAGAGTTTTAACACCTAAATTTCCTTGATCATCAAGCGCAAGCATGGCCGGCGTGATTTTCACCGCCAGTTGTGTTTCCAAACTCATCTCCACTTCAGCGCTCACACCCGCGGGGATCGTTTGATTGGGATTGTCTAATTCCACTTCGATAGCAAACGTGTTGGTGGTAGGCGATGAGACGCGAGAAATATAACGAACCTTGCCATCGACAGTAGAACCATCGATAAAACGTACACGAGCAATTTGGTCTTGTTTGATTTTTTGGATGTGTCGTTCGCTGACATCCGCTTCTATCACTAATTTACTGAGATCAATAAAGGTGACCATCGGGTCACCTACTCCGACAAAATCGCCTTTTTCTATCAAGATGTCTTCAACAATGCCATCGAAGGGAGCCACAACTGACGTATTACGCAAAGCCAATTGAGCACGACTTTGCACAGCGCTGGCTTCCGCCAAAGCGGCTTGCGCCGAAGCAAAGGCCACTTCGCCTTGTAAGCCTCGATTCTTTAACGACTCAGCGGCACTGAATTCTTTTTGTTTGAGTTTGAACAAGGCTTGCGCACTCTCTAATTGAGCCGCTAGATCAGCTTGATCGATTAAGACGATCTGTTGTCCTTTATTGACAGGCTGTCCTTTTGCTATCGATATCTGAGTAATTTTCCCTGCGATTTCAGCACCAATTTTAGCTTGACGATTAGGTGCGGTCCGACCGTAAAGATCGATATGCTTATCGGTCAATTCAGCCTCAAAAGATTGGTAAATAACTTTCGCAAAAGGAATGGTGTCATTGGCAGTTTGCCGGGGCTCTTCCGCTTTCAATGCCCCAAAACCTAACCAAAAACAGAGAAGTAAAATAAAAATCGTCGAGAGTAGCCAAGGTCGTTGCGAAAAAAAGCGGCCAATAGATGAACGGCTGATTTTGGTATCAGGCATAAATAATCCTTTATTATGTTCTTGCCTTCTTAAGGTTAAGGCAAAGCCCTACATAACATCCAAATACGTAGGGCTATTAAGCTTAATTAGCTACAGTAGATTAATTGTGCATCGAACCTTTTTTAGTTAAACACTAAATGATGCACCACAACCGCATGTTGTTGTTGCATTAGGATTATTGACAAAAAAACGAGAGCCTTCTAGGCCTTCTGTGTAATCGACAATGCCACCTATCAAATATTGTAAGCTCATCGGGTCAACCACTAATGTCACGCCACTATTAACGATTGTGGTATCGCCATCGTTCACATTTTCATCAAAGGTAAACCCATATTGAAAACCGCTACAACCACCACCAGTAATATAAACGCGCAGTTTTAGCGCTGGATTCTCTTCTTCAGCAATCAACATTTTTACGCGTTGTGCTGCAGTATCAGAAAATGACAATGGTACATTTACTTCACTCACGATGGCCTCTCTCACTCGTGTTAATACCTGTCAGACTTATTATGCTTAACTTATGCCTGTAAAGGTGATTCTTTTTTAATAATGCAATGATTATCTAATACCTGACCTATTCGTTCAAGTATTCACCGTCACTTAAGCTAAAACTCCAACTATCGAGGCATTATGCACTGAAAAAACACTCACTGTCGCGTGAGTTGTACACTATACGGCGCTTATTTGGCTGTGAATGGGCTCAGAAAATGAGTGAAAAAAAGTGTCTTTGGTGAGTTTGGGTATACAATGCGACACCAACTGGTCCGAACAAGCAGAAGAGGATAAATCCATGACCAAATCAGCAGAGCTTTATCAAAAGGCACAACGTGCAATCCCCGGTGGAGTTAACTCTCCTGTACGTGCTTTTAACGGAGTTGGTGGCTCGCCGATTTTTATCGACCGCGCAGACGGCCCGTTGATTTTTGATGCTGATGGCAAAGCTTATATTGATTATGTCGGCTCTTGGGGGCCAATGATACTAGGCCACAATCACGCGGTCATTCGTGAAGCCGTGATAGGCGCAGCGCAGCGCGGTCTCAGTTTTGGTGCGCCGACCGAGATGGAAATCGATATGGCAGAATTAGTTTCTGAGCTGGTTCCATCGATGGAACAGTTGCGTATGGTCAGTTCCGGTACCGAAGCGACGATGAGCGCCATTCGTTTAGCTCGTGGATTCACTGGGCGCGATAAAATTTTAAAATTTGAAGGCTGCTATCACGGTCATGCGGACAGTTTGCTAGTAAAAGCAGGCTCTGGCGCCTTAACATTAGGCCAACCAAGCTCTCCTGGTGTGCCTGCTGATTTTGCTAAACATACACTGACCGCCACTTTTAATAATTTAGAATCTGTACGTGAATTGTTCGCGGCCAATAAAGACCAAATAGCCTGCATTATCGTCGAACCAGTCGCGGGCAACATGAACTGCATTCCACCAGTAGAAGGGTTCCATGAAGGCTTACGTGAGATTTGTGACCAAGAAGGCGCTCTGCTGATCTTTGATGAAGTAATGACAGGTTTTCGTGTTGCACTAGGTGGTGCACAGGCTTACTACAACATCAAACCAGACTTAACAACGCTAGGGAAAGTGATTGGCGGTGGTATGCCTGTTGGCGCTTTTGGTGGACGCCGTGATGTGATGCAATACATCGCTCCAACGGGCCCGGTGTACCAAGCTGGTACGCTATCAGGTAACCCTGTGGCTATGGCTGCGGGTTATGCCTGCTTGACGCTTCTAAAAGAAGAAGGCAATGAAAAACGTCTCGCGGCCAAAACAAAGCAATTGGCTGATGGATTCAAAGAACTCGCAGACAAACACGGTATTCCTTTGCTGGTCAACCAAGTTGGTGGCATGTTCGGCTTCTTTTTTACCGATCAAGAACGCGTCACCTGTTATGAAGAAGTCGCAAAATGTGATGTTGAACGTTTCAAGCGCTTCTTCCATTTGATGCTCGATCATGGTGTCTATTTAGCGCCTTCAGCTTTTGAAGCAAGTTTTACCTCTTTGGCGCATGGTTCCAAAGAAATTGAAGCGACATTAGAAGCGGCCGATCGCTGCTTTGCGATGATGGCAGCTCAAGCGGAATAAGCACCATTAGGCTGACTCATCATAATTATAAAGGGCTGTAAATCAGCCCTTTATTCATTTCAGACTCAATAAGCAAGCTACTATTGCCAGTAATAAATCACTAAAACGACCAACGCCATCATGCTGATGGCAAACCACGGTAGCTTCAACTTTTTTTTATGCTGGTTTTGACACCCTTTTTCATTATCACAACATCCCATCTCATCAGTTCCTCATTGATAACACGCTGATTTGCAGTCATTATAACCCTATTACTTTACAAGGTTGGATTAACAACGTGTCAGAAAAAGTGAAAATCACCTCTAGCCACTGGGTGCTCATTGCGGCACTTGTCGCTGCGGCTATTGCTTGTTATCTGTTGATTGCACCTTATATCAACTCGATTGTGATGGCTTTCATCATCTCGTTATTGATGTTTCCCATTCATGAGTGGCTCGAACGAAAAATCCCCAAATACAAAAATACCGCCTCGTTTCTCTCGTGTATTATTTTGACGTTTATTATTGTGATTCCACTGCTGTTTGTCTTTGCTGCTATTGTGCAGCAAGGGTCGGTATTTTCTCAGAACATGTACCAATGGGTCACCCATGGTGGCATTCAAACCGCCTTTGCTCATCCTTGGATTGTCAAAGGACTCGCCATTGCGAATCAATATTTGCCCTTTGATGAAATTCAGCCACAACAAATCGCACAAAAAGTGGGGCAATTTGCCAGTTCATTTGGCACCAACTTGGTCAGTATTAGCGCAAAAGTGCTGGGTGATGCGACCAGTTTTTTGATGGATTTCTTCTTAATGCTGTTCGTGTTGTTTTTCCTACTCCGTGATCACGATAAGCTCATCAGCGCTCTTAGGCACATCTTGCCATTGTCGCGTAGTCAAGAAGACAGGTTGCTCTGCGAAATTGAGCAAGTCTCCAAATCGGCTGTCATGGGGTCATTTTTAACCGCAATAGCGCAAGGCTTTGCGGGTGGGTTTGGTATGTGGCTCGCCGGTTTCCCTGGGTTATTTTGGGGCACCATGATGGGGTTTGCTTCGTTTATTCCAGTTGTCGGTACTGCTCTGATATGGATTCCAGCCACTATTTATCTCTTTCTAACCGGAGATAGCACATGGGGCATATTCTTGGCCCTCTGGAGCGTTATAGTTGTTGGCTCAATTGATAATTTATTGCGGCCCTTTTTAATGCAAGGGAGCGCGGGCATGAACACATTAATGATCTTCTTTTCTCTGCTCGGTGGTATTCAGCTGTTTGGCCTGATTGGGTTAATTTACGGCCCACTCATTTTTGCCATCACTATGGTGCTGTTTAATATTTATGAGGAAGAGTTTAAAGGTTTTCTCAATCAACAAGATAATAGCTAACTTTTGACTTACTGACGATCAAGCTAGAAGCAAGGGGCAGACTGTGCGAGAATCTGCCCCTCTTTTTTAGCGCAGAGCCCACTATGTCCAGTTACACCGCACCAAGTCAAATTGCCCAACGTCAGCTTGCTTATTTCGAAGGAAAACATCTTTTAGTGGCTGGAGAAGCGGAGGATTTATTTCCTGTAGAGTTAGCTAATCATTGTCGCTCTGTTTCGGTGTTCACCACTCATTATGGTTACTACCGCCAACTCGAATCCTATCCGCAAATTACATGTCATTTTGGCGCTCAATTTGAGCAAAAAACCGATGCTGACATGATTCTGCTTTACTGGCCCAAAGCGAAGCAGGAAGCTGAATATCTGCTTGCAATGCTGTTGGCCAAACTGGGCAAAGAGACTGAGATTGTGGTCGTGGGTGAAAACCGCTCGGGCATAAAAAGCATTGAAAAAATGTTTGCAGCTTATGGGGTGGTTAAAAAGTATGATTCAGCTCGACGCTGTTCGTTCTATTGGGGGCAATGCACCCAGCAGCCACCAAGCTTCCAGATTGCAGACTGGTTCAAAACTTATCAGGTGCAGTATCAGCAACACTCACTGATTGTAAAAAGTTTACCTGGCGTATTTAGTCATGGCGAGTTTGACCTCGGCAGCCAACTGTTACTCGATACACTACCTAAACTGAGAGGAAAAGTTCTCGACTTTGGTTGTGGTGCTGGTGTGTTGGGTACTGTAATGGCCACATTAAACCCAGATATCGAGATTGAACTGTGCGATATCAGCGCGCTTGCGATTGAATCAACCAAAGCAACCTTGATAGCGAATAACATATCAGGGAATGTATTTGCCTCTGATGTCTACTCAGATACCGCTAAAGATTATCAATTTATCGTCTCAAACCCCCCTTTCCACTCCGGATTAGAGACCAGCTATAGTGCGACAGAAGCCTTACTGGCTAACGCACCAAGCCATCAAACCGTGAAAGGCGAACTTTTTATTGTGGCCAACAGTTTTCTTAAATATACCCCGCTGATTGAACAGGCTTATGGTCATTGCGAGGTGTTAAATAAGACTAACAAATTCATCATTTACCACGCAAAAAAAACATTACAAAAGTCGCAACAATAAGTGTAATCCACTCTCAATTGGTCACTAAACTGGATGATTTTTACGAATTTTGCGTTAGTGACCACGCTTTCCACAGGACTTACTTGTCAAAGTAAAAAAACTCGTTAATTTCGTCACTTTAGGTTTTCTTTGTTTTTTTCATTCACTTTAACGACTACCTCATGCCGTTAAAGCCTCACGGAAAGTAATGCCTTTTTCTATGTTTAGGTTCTCTCGTAAGCAAAAATTTAAGCGCCTGCAAAATACTCTTATGCTGGCTTTTCTCGTTTTGAGCATCACGCCTTTAACTGTGACTGCCATTTTTTTTCTGCAATCACACACTAAAGATCTTCAAGAACAAAGCACGTCTCACTTATTGTCAGTCAGAGACACTAAGCAACAGCAAGTTCTCGATTACCTCACGGCCAAAGAATCAGAAGTGATGGGGTTTGTCCGTTCAGAGTTAGCTTATGCTAGTGGAGGGCGCTTTTACGGCTTAGTCAATGCGTTCCAAAGACTTGGTCTGGATATTGATCAAGCTCGTGAGCATGCCCAGCAGCGTTATATTCCTGGCTCTGGTGATCAGATAAAAACGTCAATATTGCCACAATCGAGCAGCTATGTAGGCAGTGAACGGTATCGCCTACTGCACAAACGCTATCATTGGGCGTATTTAGAACTGCTTAAACGTTCTGATTTTGACGATATTTTACTGGTGGATCTCGATGGTGATGTCGTTTATTCCGTTTATAAGCACGACAACTATGGGACGAATTTACTGACCGGAAAATACAAAGATAGCAATCTGGGTAAAACATTCCGCCAGTTAGAGCAGCAAGTTGGCGAACAACGAAAAATCAATGAGGAATATACACCAGTCATTATTTCTGATTTTTCACAACAAGAAGGGCAATCAGTTGCTTGGCTTGGCGCGCCCATTATTCAACAGGGCTACCTGCACAGCTACGCCATGTTCCGCCTACCAAATAATGGCATCACAAAGCTCGTTGCTGACACCAATGCGACATCGCAAATAAGAACTTTACTCGTCGGGCAAGATCATCATTCTCGAATACTCTCTTACACGCAGCAAGAAATCGAGACTAGTCAAAAAGTGATCAATCTTGCGCTTTCTGGATTGAGTGCCGTTGGTACTTACACTAATACATTGAATGAGAAAACCATTGCCGCCTATGCACCTGTTGCAAACAAAAACATCAATTGGGCCTTGGTCGTAGAGATACTAGAAAAAGAGGCTTATGCGCGAGTTCATCAGCTTGAGAAGTTGTTTATTTTCGCCATGCTAACCGCGATTATTTTAGTCGTCATCGCTTCACATTATCTCTCTAATTTTATTACCTCTCCCCTACTGAAGCTCACTTGGGCGGCAGAAAAAGTCTCAGCTGGGGATTTAGATGAAAACGTTATCAATACCGATCGTAAAGATGAGATTGGTCGGCTCGCAGTGAGTTTTGAACGTATGCAGCGTTCGATTCGAGAAAAAATGCAGCTGATTAAAGCGCAAAATAAAGAGCTCGAAAGCAACATTCAATTAATCCGCAAACAGAACGATGAGTTGCATCTCGCTAACAAACTAAAAGATGAATTCCTAGCCACAACCTCACATGAATTAAGAACACCGTTGCACGGTATGGTCGGTATTGCAGAAGCGCTGATCTCTGGGTCAAGTGGCACGATCACCGCCGATCACCGTTATCAATTGGGCATAATCATCAGCAGTGGACAACGGCTGACAAACTTGGTCGATGACTTACTCGATTATCATAAGATGCGCTATGGCAGCTTGGATATCAAACAGTGTGCTGTTGATCTATCCGGTGCAACACGCTTAGTGTTAGAGCTGTCTAACCATCTACTCAACAAAAAGCCCATTCGCGTAATAAACCAAATCCCTGATGAATGCATTTGGGTCTCTGCCGATCCACAACGATTAGAGCAAGTGCTTTATAACCTTGTAGGAAACGCCATTAAATATACGACTGAAGGGAAAATTGTCATTTCAGCCAATGTGGTTGATGACAAGATTCGTGTCCAAGTTGTCGATACGGGGCAAGGCATTCCTGCTGAACAACTTGAACACATCTTCGAACCACTGATTCAAGCAGGGCAAGATGCCAGTCGTTATCGACAAGGCGCAGGCTTAGGTCTTTCGATCAGCCGTCAATTGATCGAATTAATGCAAGGAACGCTTTATGTCAGTAGCCAACCTATGGTCGGTACGACATTCAGTTTTACCTTACCATTAGCATCAAAAGCGGAAATTGAATCGACAAGCTATATGGAAGCTGGCCATTTCCAATCTCCGACCATTTCAGACATTGAACTGCCTGAAATGCATTCACTACCTGAAAATAAAGAAGGCCCAGTGCTACTGATAGCAGATGATGAACCCGTCAATCTGCGTGTCCTAGACAGCTTCCTACGTTTAGAAGGCTATCAAGTCCGCACCGCTAAAGATGGCAATGAAGTCATTAGCGCGGTCGAAAAAGAAAAACCGGAACTTCTACTGCTCGACATTATGATGCCAGGATTAAGCGGCTACCAAGTCTGTGAAAAGTTAAGAGAAACATACGATCATGCCGAGCTACCTATCATTATGTTGACGGCATTAAATCAAACTGACGATAGAGTTCGTGGTTTTGCAGCGGGAGCGAACGATTACTTATCGAAGCCGTTTAATAAGCAAGAGCTCGCTGCACGTATTACGGCGCATTTAACGGCCAGTAAAGCTGAACAAAGACGTATTGAGAACAACCAACTGCAACAAGAGCTGAAGCATAGAGCAATGGTAGAGGCCAGTTTATTGGAAACCCAAGGCCGTCTACTAGAGCAGCTCGAATCCGCTCCTGAGGCCATTATTTGCATTCGAGACGATCATAAAATCCGCTTTGCGAACGAAGCGGCTGCTCGGTTATTTAAGCGCAGCCAAGAACAACTAAAGCGCTCAAATGCGGAAGAACTCATCGCCCCCAAATACTTAGTCGTCGAGCAAGAGCATTACTGCGGTAATATCGATATCTATGTCGAAGATACACGTCAGCATATGTCTGCTGATGTGTTACGACTACCGGATGGCTCTGGGTTGCAGGCTATGTACATCTTTAACGTGGGTGGAAACATCAATGCAGCGCGCATCAATAACCTTGAAACCGCTATTGAAGCGCTATCCAGTTACGCATTTGAAGGCGATAAAGAAAAACTGCAACAGCTCAAAGAACTCGGTGGCGAGTTCACACGTATCGCCGACAAAGTATCGGGAGAGAGTCAATCTAAGCAAGATTTAATGCGCGAAGTACTGGTTGAAGCAATGACCAGTGCTTTAGATTACTGGGAACGGGTCAGTAACCAAAGCAAGTTTACCTTTGCAGAGCAGAGTGGGCTATGGCGAGTATATCTCGATAGAAGCACATTACAGACTCGGACACTAGACAAGTACTTACGTATCGAGACACTGCCTAAAACACCTCGCTGGCGTACCGTTCTTAATTCGTTAGATTACATTCTTGATCATTGTCAGGAGCACGGCCCTGAACGCTCTCACATCGAAGCGCAGCGCGATAAATTGCAAAAGCTACTGACCTCATCACTCTAAGTACATCAACACCATTAAGCCTGCACTCTGCAGGCTTTTTTATCACTATATTTCCATGACCATCAACGGAACAACCACCCCATTGATGCATCCAGAGTTATGACTAGTTAAATTTAATCAATGTTAACCTCAAGCATCCATTACTCTGGTACGCCTTATTCACTGCATATTACAAACCTTACTTCTCAATAGAAAAAAAGAGGCAAAATGATGATGAAAATTGGAAGTAAAAACTGATTTCTAGGCAATTTCACCAGCAGATTTTCAATTGAAGATGAATAAAGATCCAGATTGCGAACCGAATCACAACAATTCGGCAGAATTAATTTAAGTAAAAAAATTAACGATAAAACTATAAGTGAGCAAGATCTCATGATACAAAAAAAACAAAAAAACATTAAAAATAAAGGGATAAAAAGATAGCGAGCGCTTACAACTATAAGTTAATCGAATTGAGTATGAGAGGCAGATCACTGACCTAAATGAGAGTAAAAATCAAACCAAAGATGGTAAATTGACGTTTATAACGATCACTTTCTACAAATTGACGTTTTTAACGGGAATTCAAATTGATAATTTTCTCTCCAAGGTGTCTTCTTACTCCTGCCAAAGGTCTACAGGCCACTCATGTTGACCAACTCCTCCGGTTTGTTAACACGCAATGAGGTAGGCCTTGGAGAGTGTTTATCAATTGATGACATTCATATCCATTAGTGAAATGAAAGCAAATAGTAAGGAACAGCTATGCTTGCCAATATTAAAAAAACAGCGCTAGCCGCTGCAGTAATCGCCGCCGCAGCGAGCCTTTCAGCTCCAGCAGCCGCACGCAGTGAGCTAACGATCGTACCTGATTTCTACCCTACAATGGTACGTAACTTTAACCCGTATCTAGCAACAAACCTACGTACGACCACTGATTTCATCTATGAACCACTGGTCATCTTCAACGAAATGCATGGTAATACACCCGTTATGCGTTTGGCTGAAGGCTTTAAAATGTCTGATGACCTAATGAGTGTTACTTTTGATATCCGTAAAGGTGTTAAATGGTCAGATGGTCAAGCATTTACAGCGGATGATGTCGTGTTCTCTTATGGCTTATTGAAAAATAAACCTGAACTCGACCAACGCGGTATCAACAAGTGGGTAACGAGCGTAGAAAAACTGAACGACTACCAAATCCGTTTCCGTTTAAGTGAAGCTAACTCAAACGTACCTTATGAAATCTCGTTAGTTCCTATCGTTGCTGAGCATGTATGGAAAGATGTGAAAGATCCAGCGACTTTCACCAACGAGAACCCTGTAGGTACTGGTCCGTTTACTGAAATCGACACCTTCACTCCACAGCTATACATCCAATGCCGTAACCCGAATTACTGGGATGCTGCAAACCTTGAGGTTGACTGTTTGCGTGTACCTCAAATTGCAAACAATGACCAATTGCTAGGTAAAATTGTTAACTCTGAACTCGATTGGACCTCTTCATTCGTTCCAGATATTGACCGTACTTATGCCGCTGCAAGCCCTAGCCACCACTACTGGTATCCGCCATCAGGCACACAAGCATTTATGGTTAACTTCAAAAACCCAGATGCAGTAAAAAATGAAGCGCTAAGCAACGTTGATTTCCGTCGCGCATCCTCTATGGCTCTTGACCGTCAAACTATTATCGATATCGCTTTCTATGGCGGCGGTACCGTTAATGACTTCGCTTCAGGCTTAGGTTATGCATTCCAAGCTTGGTCTGATGAAAACATCCACAATAAGTACAAAGGCTACAACACGTACAACGTTGAAGGCGCGAAAAAACTGCTTGCTAAAGCGGGCTTCAAAGACGTGAACAAAGACGGTTTTGTTGATACTCCATCAGGTAAATCTTTTGAGCTACTTGTTCAATCACCAAATGGCTGGACTGACTTCAACAACACGGTACAACTTGCCGTTGAACAGCTTGCCGAAGTAGGCATCAAAGCACGTGCTCGTACTCCAGAGTTTGCGGTTTATAACCAAGCAATGCTTGAAGGTACTTATGACGTCGCTTACACCAACTACTTCCACGGTGCGGATCCACATCTATACTGGAACAGTGCATACAACTCTGCACTACAGAAAGGTGAAGGTATGCCTCGTTTTGCTATGCACTTCTACAAAAACGACAAGCTAGATACTTTGCTAGACAGCTTCTACAAAACAGCGGATAAAAATGAGCAGCTAGAAATCGCTCACGGAATTCAGAAAATCATTGCTGAAAACCAAGTGACCATCCCTGTAATGTCAGGTGCTTACATGTACCAATACAACACAGCACGCTTTAGCGGCTGGTGGAACGAAGAAAATCCTAAGGGTCGTCCAAACATTTGGGCTGGTATCCCTGAGCGTCTATTACACGTACTGGACCTAAAACCAGTTAAGTAAGTAGAAGTTCATTCCTTGCGGCGTACTTCGTGCGCCGCTAAATAAAATCCCCTAAATACCTAGCAAATGTATAACGCTCGTCGTTAGGGGATTTTTCGCTCTAAATTTCGCTAGGAGCGACCTGAAACCAGGTACAGGATAAAACTGGGTGAGTAAGGTGTGAGTTATGGGTTATTTTTTAAGACGTTTGTCATTTTATTTTATCGCGTTGCTGGTTGCAGCAACATTGAACTTCATTATTCCGCGAGCCATGCCTGGAGACCCAGTGACCATGATGTTCGCAAACGCAACAACGCAAGTAACGCCAGAACGAATCGAAGCGATGAAACAGCTTCTCGGTTTCGTTGATGGTCCGTTGCCCGTACAGTATTTGACCTATTTAAAAAGCATTCTAAGTTGGGAATTAGGCACGTCGATTAAGTTCTATCCGTTAAGTGTCAATGAATTACTGGGTAGTGCATTTGGTTGGTCGTTATTTCTAGCGGGTACTGCGGTTGTGATCTCGTTCTCAATCGGTTCTCTACTGGGCATTTTTGCCGCATGGAAACGAGGCAGTCGTTACGATACGTTTATTACCCCAGGGATGTTGGTTATACAAGCCGTTCCACAAGTGGTTATTGCGATGATCGCTATGTTTACTTTTGCTATCGGCTTGCAATGGTTCCCTACGGGTTATGCCTACACTGCTGGTACGATGCCAGATTGGACAAGTTGGACATTCATTAAAGATGTGGCTTACCACGCTTTCTTGCCTCTTGTCTGTGCGTCTCTAGTACAAATCGGTGGGTTTCTCGTCAACATGCGTAACAACATGATTAACCTGCTCGCTGAAGACTACATCACGATGGCGAAAGGGAAAGGGCTCAGCGAAAACCGTGTGGTTTTCCAGTACGCCGCTCGTAATGCTTTATTGCCAAGTGTCACCGCTCTATCGATGTCTTTGGGTATGGCTATCGGTGGCCAGCTCATCATTGAAATTATCTTTAACTATCCTGGCCTTGGTACCGTTTTATTTAATGCGATCAACGCTCGTGATTACCAAGTTCTGCAAGGGCAGCTACTGATTATGACGCTCTTTATGCTGTTCTTTAACCTGTTGGCGGACATGCTTTATGTCGTACTAGACCCTCGCCTACGCAAGGGAGGTAAATAATCATGAAAGATCTCATTAAACTCATTCGCGGCAATACCGTTGCCATGGTCGGTGTCATTATTTTGGGCCTATTTTTATTCATCGCCCTTGCTGCGCCACTGATCACCAAACATGCGCCAGATAAACGTACCGGAAATCCACACGAGTACCCATCGTTCGTCGTCAAAGCCGCTAAAGCAGATCCGAATGGCTGGATTGCTGAAAACTTGGCGACTGACCGCCGCACCTTACTACTCTCAAAAGGTGAAGACCATGTGCTAGGCACCTCTCGTATGGGACGCGATGTTTGGTCACAAGTGGTGTATGGCGCACGTGTCTCACTCGCCGTGGGTTTTGGCGCAGGAATGACCGTCTGCTTTCTTGCGACTGTGATTGGTGTTTCTGCCGGTTACTTTGGCGGTAAGGTCGATGACATTCTAACCGCCGCTATGAATATCATGCTGGTGATACCGCAATATCCTCTTTTATTCGTGGTCGCGGCATTTATTGGAGAGGCCGGCCCATTAACCATTGCACTCATCATTGGCTGCACCTCCTGGGCTTGGGGCGCTAGGGTCGTACGCTCACAAACCCTCGCACTGCGTGAAAAAGAATTTGTCAGAGCGGCGGAAGTCTTGGGTGAATCATCATGGCGCATCATTTTCGTTGAGATTCTACCTAACCTCATCTCCATCGTTGGCGCTAGCTTCATCGGTTCAGTGATGTACGCCATCATGATGGAAGCGACCATCTCCTTCCTTGGTCTTGGCGATCCAAACACCATCAGTTGGGGCATCATGTTGTACAACGTTCAAACGTCCTCTTCTATGCTGATTGGCGCTTGGTGGGAACTGCTTGCTCCTTGTATTGCTTTGACTCTGCTCGTTACTGGTTTGGCTTTACTGAACTTTGCGGTCGATGAAATTGCCAACCCACAACTGCGTTCACACAAAGGAATGAAGCGTTGGAAAAAACTCGCAGAGCAAGACAAGAAAGAGCGTCAGCCTGACCTGCCACCACAAAATGCACTTTGGAGCGGAGATAAATAATCATGACAAACCCACTTATTTCAATCCGTAACCTATGCGTTGACTACATCACCGACGCAGGTGATGTTCGAGCATGCAGCAACGTCAGTTTTGACATTGCACCTGGCGAAGTATTTGGCCTTGCTGGTGAATCTGGCTGTGGTAAATCAACTATCGCATTTTCACTGATGCGTCTGCATAAGCCGCCCGCGTTTATTACTGGCGGAGAAGTGATTTTTAATGGTGAAAATATCATTAAATACAGCGATGAACGCATGCAATCCTTTCGCTGGAGCCAAATGTCGATGGTGTTTCAAAGTGCGATGAACGCTTTGAACCCAGTATTGACGATGGAAGAGCAATTTTGTGACGTGATCATGCGCCATACCAACATGACTCGTGAACAAGCTAAACGCCGTGCTGAAGGTTTGTTAGAAATTGTCGATATTCACCCAAGTCGATTAAACGATTACCCACACCAATTCTCTGGGGGTATGCGTCAGCGCTTGGTGATTGCAATTGCTCTCGCGCTCAATCCTAAAATGATCATTATGGATGAGCCCACTACGGCACTTGATGTGGTTGTCCAACGTGAAATATTGCAAAAAATCTATGCGCTGAAAGAAGAGTTTGGCTTCTCTATCTTGTTCATCACCCATGACTTGTCGTTGATGGTCGAGTTCTCCGATCGGATTGGCATCATGTATTCCGGTGAATTAATTGAAGTGGCTCCTTCTAAACAGATTCTGGAAAGCCCTTTCCACCCTTACACCAAAGGGCTGGGTAGTTCTTTCCCTCCACTGACAGGCCCTAAAACGAAGTTAACTGGAATACCAGGTAACCCTTTGAACTTATTGGATATACCTCAAGGTTGTCGTTTCCAAGCTCGTTGCGATCGCGTACATGAAGCTTGCACCAAAATTCCAACGAGTTTGCGCCAAATAGAGCTTGGACGCTTCTCCAGTTGCCACCTTTACGGTGACCCAATTGCTCAAGTGAAACTGTAGAGCACAAGCTGTATTACAAAAATTTCTGGAGACAATTATGAGCAAAAATTTCGGTGAATTACTGGTTGAGGGGAAAAATCTAGTTAAAGATTTTCCAATCAACAGTAACACCCTAAAACAACCTATGATGCGAGCGATCAACGACGTATCGTTCAAAATGTTCAAAAGCCGCGGCTTGGCTGTCGTGGGTGAATCAGGCTCTGGCAAATCAACAACCGCTAAAATGATTGCCAAAATGTACGCCCCAACATCCGGTGTAATTGAATACAAAGGACGCGATATTTTAGACATCACTTCACGCAGTGACCTGATGCACTATCGCGAAGGCGTCCAGATGGTATGGCAAGATCCGTTTGGCTCACTCAACCCAACTCATACCATTTTTCATCATATTGCTCGTCCACTGCTTATCCATAAAAAAGTGACGTCAGGTAATAAGAGAGAGTTAGAAGAACGCGTTCACGATTTACTGGAACAAGTCGGCCTTATTCCACCAAAAGAAACAGCCGCGAAATATCCGCACCAGTTGTCTGGTGGACAGCGCCAACGTGTCAACTTAGCGCGTAATATCGCGGTTGGTGCCGAAGTGGTACTGGCTGATGAACCAACCTCCATGTTGGATGTGTCGATTCGTGCGGGTGTTCTCAACCTGATGGAAGAGATGAAATTTGAAAAGCAGATGTCGCTGCTTTATATCACGCACGACATCGCCACCGCACGCTACATCGCCGAAGACTTAGCCGTCATGTACGTCGGACATATGGTGGAATGGGGCGATACCGAAGAGATCATTCACGATCCTCAGCACCCATATACTCAACTATTGGTTTCCGCAGTACCCGATCCTAGTAAATCGATACACGAAAAGCTCAAAGGGAACAAAGGCGAAATTCCACTTTGGACTCCAGTATCAACAGGCTGCCCTTTTGCTGGTCGATGCATGCAGGCGAGTGACAAATGTCGTGAACAACTTCCAGCGGTGACTCAGTTGTCTGATAACCACTTTGTTCGTTGTTACTTATTTGAATAATCACTAACGCACACCTTAAGGTATTGAAGCCGCTGACATAACCTCATCAGTTTCAATACCTTAGGTAAAAATATAAAACAAAGTCAGCACACGCCCCCGACAGGTTGAGTGCTGGCGAGAAATCAAAGATCTGGCTTGGAGATGTTTAATGCTGCTACTGATTAACCATATTGGTTATGAGCCACAAGGGCCCAAACAGGCGATACTAATGAGTAACACGCTCCGTGTTTCTTCCGATATCGCCCTGCTTGTTTGTGCAAACAGCCATCAAACGGTGTCGACTTTCGTTGTTGAACCACAAGCTAAAGTCGCACATTGGCATTTAGGTAGCTTTTATACGATCGACTTTTCTCAATACACCACTTCAGGGCAGTATTACCTGCGTTTTGAAAATACCCACTCCCCTATTTTTGAAATTGGTGAAGGGATACTGATGAAAAAAACGTTTTCTGATGTATTGCACTACTTCAAATCACAACGTTGTGGTGGCATTTTCGACCAGCAAGATAAGCTCGTACCACTGCTTGGTACATCAACCACTGCCGATGTACACGGTGGCTGGTACGACGCTTCCGGTGACGTCAGTAAGTATCTGAGTCACCTTTCTTACGCCAACTATTTAAACCCTCAACAAACCCCAATGGTGGTTTGGAATATGCTAAAGGGATTGGCACAACTAGAACACCACTCGAGTTTTGCTGCATTTTCTCGCACTCGCCTTAAGGAAGAGGCGTTATTTGGTGCTGATTTTCTGATCCGCATGCAAAACTCCGAGGGGTTCTTTTATACAACGGTCTTTGACAAATGGAGCAAGGACATTAAGCAGCGAGAGATCTGCGCCTATGCCACTCAATCCGGCCACAAGTCTGACGATTATCAAGCCGGATTTCGCCAAGGAGGTGGAGTTGCGATTGCCGCTCTTGCGGTGGCAGCACGTTTAGATGTTCACGGTGATTTCACCTCAGAACACTATTTAACAGCGGCGGAGCATGGTTACTGGCATTTAAAAGAAAATAACACGCGCTATCTCGACGATGGCCAAGAGAACATCATTGATGCCTATTGCGCTCTGCTTGCATCGGTTGAGCTCTACCGCTCAACTCATCAAGCAAATTATCTACTTGAGTGTCGTCTTTGGGCACAAAGGTTATGCGCTTATCAACACAGCGACGCTAACATCGCTCATTATTGGGCAGCCAATAGTGATGCCAGTCGCCCTTATTATCACGCCGCCGAAGCTGGGATACCTGTGATTGCACTGTGCGAATATCTCGAGATTGAAACAGAAGAACACCGCAAACAATCAGTCGTTCAAGTGATTGAGAATGCTTGCCGCTTTGAGCTCACCATCACTCATCAAGTCAGTAACCCATTTGGCTACCCACGCCAATATGTGAAACCGATAAATGGCGACAAACGCTGCGCATTTTTTGTCGCTCACGACAATGAATCCGGCTACTGGTGGCAAGGCGAAAATGCGCGTTTAGGATCGCTCGCGTGTATGGCTTATCGCGCCCAAGCGTTCGTCAACGCGGATCTGCATGCCCCTTTAACCACCTTTGCACAAAATGCATTGAACTGGATTATCGGATTAAATCCATACGATATGTGCATGCTCGATGGGCACGGTCGCAACAATCCAGACTACCTCCCCCACCTAGGCTTTTTTAATGCCAAAGGGGGAGTGTGTAATGGCATTACAGGCGGTTTTGAAGATGAAGAAGATATCGCTTTCAACCCAGCGAAACAGAAGGATGACATGCTGCAAAACTGGCGTTGGGCTGAGCAATGGATTCCTCATGGTGCTTGGTATCTGCTGGCCATCACAACCCAGTTTTGCCACTTCTCAACACCAGACTTAGAGAGGCAATCATGACTTTTTATTATGTCGGTATTGATGGAGGCGGCACATCATGTCGCGCACGCATCCGCAACGAGCAAGGCGCGCTGTTAGGTGAAGCGAAAAGCGGTAGCGCCAATATTTTATTGGGTGTGGAACTTGCCATGCAGGCGATCATTGATGCAATTACTCAAGCGGCGCACCAAAGCGGGCTGACGAAAGAGAATTTTGCTCAGATGCACGTGGGTCTTGCTCTGGCTGGCGCAGAACAAAAATCCGCATGGCATGCGTTTATGTCTCAGAGACATCCTTTTGCTTCACTAACGCTCAACACAGATGCTTACGGTGCCTGTATTGGTGCTCATAATGGCGACGATGGCGCAATTATGATCGCGGGAACGGGCTCTTGTGGCCTATTTTTACACGCAGGGCAGCAGCATGTGGTGGGTGGACGAGAGTTTCCCATATCCGATCAAGGCAGCGGTGCCATCATGGGTTTACGCCTAATCCAGCGCGTGCTGCTCATTGAGGATGGCATCGGCGAACCTTCATTATTAAGCGCTCATGTGATGCAACATTTTAACCACGATGTTGATCAGATTGTCGAATGGTCAAAAACCGCACTCCCACGCGACTATGGCCAGTTCTCTCCCGTTATTTTTTCTCTAGCGCAACAAGGTGATGCGCTGGCGATCGAGCTTCTCAAACAAACCGCGGCAGACATCGAAATGTTTCTTGTCGCTCTTCATAACAAAGGAGCCAAGCGGATCTGCCTCATGGGTAGCATTGCAGAGCGTATCTTGTATTGGCTTTCTCCACCGGTACAGCAGTGGATTGTTCAACCTCAATTCGACGCTATCGAAGGCGCGATTATGTTTGCCGGCAAAGCCGAGCATAATTTGTATTAAGGAATTACTATGAGCTATCGAATTGACTTTGCGGTACTCTCAGAACAGAAGCAATTTTGCCGTTTTGGTTTAACGTTCCATAACTTAAGCGATCAAGACCTCAAAGACTGGTCGTTACATTTTGTGATTGATCGCTTCATTCAGCCAGACAGCATCACCCATGGCAACGTAGTGCAAATAGGCAGTTTCTGCTCATTAACGCCAGATATGACCGTGCTTGCTGCAAACTCACATTTTTACTGTGAATTTAGCATCAAAACCGCCCCTTTCCATTTTTACACTGATGGCGTAAAGCACGCTTTTGTTCAATGCAATGGTGAGCAACCGCTCGAACGTCATGATGTGATCGTAACTCCGATTGCTCTCGCCTCGCCTTATCGTGAGCGCAGTGAAATACCCGCAACAGAAGCCGCGAGCCTCAGTCTCATTCCATTACCAAACAAGATTGAATCCGGCACAGGGCATTGCACCTTAACGACTTCGAGCCAGATTACCTTGCAATCCACGTGCGCTGAGCAAGCTGCGACTTGGTTACAACAGGAACTCAACCGTATATTTGATTTTCAGCCCAAACCCATTGGCAGCGCTGATATTATCTACCGCACTAACCCGACCTTTGACGAGGGCGCGTATCAACTCAACGTCGATCGTACCGGCATTCGCTTAGAGGCGAGTGGCCATCAAGGCTTTATGTATGCTAGCGCGACCCTGTTGCAGTTGATCCAAGTTCAAGATCAATCCTGGTTAGTCCCCTGCGTCAAAATCAGTGATGCGCCACGCTTTAAGTACCGAGGCATGATGCTCGATTGTGCGCGCCATTTCCATGGAATCGAGACAGTTAAGCGGCTTATTAACCAATTAGCGCATTACAAATTCAATACGTTCCATTGGCATTTGACCGATGACGAAGGATGGCGTATCGAAATTAAAGCATTGCCTCAACTCACCGACATCGGTGCATGGCGAGGGGTTGATGAAGTGCTCGAACCTCAATACAGCTTGTTAACGCAGCGCCACGGTGGTTTCTATACACAACAAGAAATCAAAGAGGTTATCGCATACGCTCAAGAGCGTGGTATCACAGTGATCCCTGAAATTGATGTTCCCGGACATTGCCGCGCCGCGATCAAATCTCTGCCTCATCTGCTGGCCGATAAAGAGGATCAATCACACTATCGCAGCATTCAATATTATAACGATAACGTCCTCTCCCCCGCCCTTGAAGGAACGTATGAGTTCTTAGATATCGTCTTGCAAGAAGTCTCTGAGCTATTTCCATCCCCCTTTATCCATATTGGTGCCGACGAAGTGCCCGATGGGGTCTGGATTAACAGCCCTAAATGTCAACAACTGATGGCTGATAATGGCTATACCGAGGCCAAAGAATTACAAGGACACTTACTACGTTATGCCGAACAAAAACTGCGTACGCTTGGCAAACGCATGGTCGGCTGGGAAGAAGCGCATCATGGTAATAAGGTCAGTAAAGATACTGTTATCTACTCTTGGCTTTCTGAAGCGGCGGCATTGAACTGCGCGAAACAGGGGTTTGATGTGATTTTACAACCCGGTCAGTACACGTATCTGGATATTGCTCAAGATTATGCACCAGAAGAACCGGGCGTTGACTGGGCTGGTGTTACCCCATTAGAAAAAGCCTATCGCTATGAACCTTTAGCCGAAGTGCCCGAAAACGATCCACTCCGTAAGCGAATTCTCGGTATTCAGTGCGCTTTATGGTGTGAATTAATCAATAACCCACAGCGTATGGAATACATGATTTACCCACGCTTAACTGCACTCGCCGAAGCAGGATGGACTCATAAAGTGCATCGTGATTGGCAAGATTATCTGTCACGGCTCAAAGGACATCTGCCTATGTTGGACAAGCAAGGCATCCGTTACCGAGCACCATGGAAATAAACACAACACTTGGAGTCGGCATTACCTCTCCTTGGTTTTCACTAGCATAATTTTTGGCTGAAAAAGACGCAGTTTGTTTAAAAGGAAATGACAATGAAATACGGCTATTTCGATAACGACAATCGTGAATATGTCATCACACGCCCTGACGTTCCAGCGCCTTGGACCAACTACTTAGGGACAGAAAAATTCTGCACCGTGATCTCTCATAACGCGGGCGGTTACTCTTTTTACAATTCACCAGAATATAACCGTGTTACCAAATTTCGCCCGAACGCTTCTTTTGATCGCCCGGGGCACTATGTTTACTTACGTGACGATGCAACTGGCGACTATTGGTCTATTTCTTGGCAACCCGTAGCAAAAAGCTTAGAAGAAGCGAAGTATGAAGTCCGCCACGGCCTCTCTTACTCCAAATTCAAATGTGACTACAGCGGCATTACTGCCACTAAAACTCTCTTTGTACCGAAAGGCGAAGATGCTGAAATTTGGGATGTCGTCATTAAAAACGATTCCACTGAGACTCGCACTATCAGCGCTTTTTCGTTTGTTGAATTCTCTTTTAGTCACATTCAATCCGATAACCAAAACCATCAGATGTCGCTTTACTCTGCAGGTACCGCTTATCACGCGGGTGTGATTGAGTACGATCTTTACTACAACACCAATGATTTCGAAGGCTTTTACTACTTAGCCTCGACGTTTGATCCAGACTCTTATGATGGCCAACGCGATACCTTCCTCGGCTTGTATCGTGACGAAGCCAATCCCATTGCAGTAGAACGTGGTCACTGCTCGAACAGCGCGCAAACCTGCTACAACCATTGCGGCTCGCTGCACAAACAATTTGTGATCCAACCAGGTGAAGAAGTTCGCTTTGCTTATATTTTGGGAATTGGTAAAGGCAATGGCGCGCGTTTGCGGGCTAAGTACCAAGACTTGGCTAATGTCGATGCCGCTTTTGCTGGGATCAAAGCGCATTGGGATGAACGTTGTGCGAAATTCCAAGTAAAATCACCGAATGAAGGCCTTGATACCATGATCAACACTTGGACGCTTTATCAAGCGGAAACGTGTGTGGTGTGGTCTCGCTTTGCCTCTTTCATTGAAGTGGGCGGTCGTACTGGTCTTGGTTACCGTGATACGGCGCAAGATGCCATTTCAGTACCGCACGCAAACCCGAAGATGACCCGTAAACGCTTGGTTGATCTGCTTCGTGGTCAAGTCAAAGCGGGCTATGGCCTACACCTATTTGATCCTGACTGGTTTGATCCAGAAAAAGCGGATGTCAAACCATCAAAATCACCAACCGTTGTACCAACGCCAAGTGATGAAGATAAGATCCACGGCATTGAAGATACGTGTTCTGACGATCATCTCTGGCTCGTTCCAACCATCTGTAAATACGTGATGGAAACGGGTGAAACATCCTTCTTTGATGAAGTGATCCCTTACGCCGATGGTGGCAATGCAACGGTTTACGAACACATGAAGGCGGCGCTTAACTTCTCGGCAGAATACGTAGGGCAAACAGGTATCTGCAAAGGTTTACGTGCTGACTGGAACGATTGCCTGAACTTAGGTGGTGGCGAATCATCTATGGTTTCTTTCCTCCACTTTTGGGCGCTGCAAGAGTTTATCGACCTTGCAAAATACCGTGACAATGCAGAGGATGTTGCGAAATATACCGAAATGGCGGCGAACGTACGTGAAGCTTGTGAAACTCACCTTTGGGATGAAGAAGGTGGCTGGTATATCCGTGGCCTGACGAAAAATGGCGACAAGATAGGAACTGCTCAGCAAACCGAAGGTCGAGTTCACCTTGAATCAAACACACTCGCCGTCTTATCGGGCGCAGTGTCGCAAGAGCGTGGTGAAAAAGCGATGGATGCCGTTGATGAGAATCTATTCTCCGAATACGGCTTACATCTGAACGCACCTTCCTTCTCTACCCCTAATGATGATATCGGTTTCGTTACTCGTGTTTATCAAGGTGTTAAAGAAAATGGCGCTATTTTCTCACATCCAAACCCTTGGGCATGGGTTGCAGAAACGAAGCTTGGCCGTGGTGATCGAGCCATGAAGTTCTACGACGCATTAAACCCTTATAACCAAAACGACATCATTGAAAAGCGCGTTGCCGAACCTTACTCATACGTGCAGTTCATTATGGGACGTGATCACCAAGATCACGGCCGTGCGAACCATCCATGGTTAACAGGTACGTCTGGTTGGGCCTACTTTGCCGTCACCAACTTCATTTTGGGTGTTCGTGTCGGTTTTGATGGCCTCGTCGTCGACCCATGCATTCCTACCAATTGGCCTGGTTTTGAAGTCACTCGCCAATGGCGCGGCGCGACTTACAACATCACAGTGCAAAACCCGAACTCCGTCAGTAAAGGGGTGAAAACAATCACAGTGAATGGCGAAGCAGTAGAAGGCGTGATTCCTGTCATGGCACAAGGCAGTGTCAACGATGTAGTGGTTATTCTCGGTTAACGCGATTTGAGCCTCAGCGCGAAGGAGCTGAGGCTCAACATTCGTCCCACAAGGATTTTATTATGATCAAATTTGGTACAGGTGGCTGGCGCGCCTTTATTGGTGAAGAGTTTACCAAAGACAACGTCTGTCTAGTGGCTCAATCACTTGCCAACATCATTAACCACGAAAATGTGGCTAACAACGGGTTTGTTATCGGCTACGACCGCCGCTTTCTTTCTGACAAAGCCGCACGTTGGTTTGCGCAAGTCTTAGCCGCGAATGGCGTGGTGGTAAGTTTTATCGATAAGTTTGTTCCTACCCCTATTGTGATGTTCAAGGCTAAAGAGATGAATTGCGCCTATTCGGCGTGTATTACGGCATCCCACAACCCTGCGGACTACAACGGCATCAAAGTGTTCATTGAAGGTGGACGAGACGCTGATGAGGTAATCACACAAAAGATTGAACAACAAATCGCGTCACTGACGCTTGCCGATGTAAAACATGTCGAATTTGAACAAGCGCTGCAAGATAAATCGATTGTCATCATCAATCCAATGAATGAGTTTGTCGATTCAATCATCAACTTTATCGATATTGAAGCGATCAAAAAAGCCAACCTGCGTGTGTTGATTGACCCTATGTTTGGCGTCGCGAAAAATGCATTGCAGACGGTTCTGATCAATGGCCGCTGCGATGTGGATGTGATCAATGATGGCAAAAACCCCGATTTTGGCGGTTTAATGCCTTCCCCTAATGCAGCGACGCTTTATCGTCTCAAACATTTAGTGGCCGCAGAAGGTTACGATATTGGGATAGGTACCGACGGCGATGCAGACCGACTTGGTATTATTGATGAGAAAGGCAACTTCATCCATCCTAATGAAGTACTGATCCTGCTTTACTACTACCTGCTTGAATATAAGGGTTGGAAAGGATCCGTGGTGCGTAACATCGCCACCACCCACCTGCTGGATAAAATTGCCGCTGACCACGATGAGAAAAGTTTTGAAGTCCCCGTTGGCTTTAAGCACATCAGCTCACAAATGGAAGCGGATGATTCACTAATTGGTGGTGAAAGCTCCGGCGGTTTAACCATTCGTGGACACATCAAAGGTAAAGATGGGGTTTTTGCATCGAGTTTGTTGGTTGAAATGATCAGCGTGACAGGCAAAAAACTCTCCGAATTACTGGGGGAAATTTACGCGAAATACGGTTACGCCTACACCGCAGAAGGTGACTGCAAATTTAAAGCCGCACAAAAAGAGTCGTTGTATAACAAAATCTACGTTGAGAAACAGTTGCCTCAATTTGAGTATGAGGTTGAGAAAGTCAGTTACGAAGACGGAGCCAAAGTCTACTTTAAAAACGGCGGCTGGGTTATTGCTCGTTTCTCTGGCACTGAACCATTGCTACGCATTTTTGCCGAAATGGCAGATAAAGACACTGCAGAACGTGTTCTTCAACAGGTGAAAGATTTTCTATCGTTATAGCTTTTACCCACTTCGACTCAAATTTGAGTCGCTATACCCGCACAGTATGAAGAGGTTGTAGGTATATCGATGAAGAACACTTGCCCGGCGTCATGCCGGGCTTTTTTTAAAAAGCCAACACACCTTGCGTATCAATGCTGACTGCAACATTTTGCCCAACGCTCAACGGCTGTGAAGAACTCGCCAGCAACTTACTGCCATACGCATCAATCACATAACGGCAGTGATCGCCCATAAATTGCTGCTCTAACACGCGGACTTTGCTCTCTTGCTGCGCACTAATTTGAATGTGTTGTGGCCGCAGTAGTAATTCGCATTTGGCTTCAAGCTCAATAGGTTGCTGAGCTTTGGCGTCAACCACACCTAAATCGGTCTCAAATTGCCATTCTGAAATTCGTTTGGCGCTTAAATAACTTCCACCGCCCAAGAAATCGGCTACAAATTTACTAGACGGTTGGTAGTACAGTTCAGATGCGGTGCCATATTGCTCAATCACACCGTGGTTCATTACCGCCATTTTATCAGCAAAAGCAAAAGCTTCTTCGCGGCTATGGGTCACAAAAATAGCCGTCACACCCTGCTTTTTAAAAATGTTGCGAATTTCACCGATCAACTCATGGCGAACTTGGGTATCGATGTTGGAAAACGGCTCATCAAGCAGCAGTAGATCCGGTTTATACGCCAAGGAGCGAGCAATCGCCACTCGCTGCTGCTGTCCACCCGATAGTTGATGAGGATAACGATCCCCCAGCCCCGCTAAGTGCACTAATGCCAACATCTCTTCGACTTTCGCTTTGCGCTGGGTTTGAGATAGTTGACGCAATCCAAACGCGATATTTTCCGCAACAGTTAAGTGAGGAAACAGCGCATAATCTTGGAAAATCATCCCTATGTTTCGCGCTTCCGGTGGCAACCAATGTTGACCATCATCAATCGTCACACAATTAAGGCTCATCACCCCAGAGCTGAGTGGCAACAAACCCGCAACGGCTTTCAATAAGGTCGTTTTACCACAACCACTTGCTCCTAATAAACAGACGATTTCTCCCTGTTTTACTTCCAGCGACAGTGATTGTAAAACCGTTTGGTTTTCATATTTGCAAGTCAAATCATGAATAGACAGCGCACAACTCATCAGTGATTTTGCTCCAGTGAACGGTTAACAACGATAAGCGGAATTAAACCAACCGCGACCAAGAGTATCGCAGGCAAAGCAGACACTTCTAATTGTTCATCCGATGCGTAGTTATAAACATAGGTCGCCAAGGTTTCGAAATTGAACGGACGCAATAACAAAGCGGCATTCAGCTCTTTCATTGACTCAATAAACACCAACAACCCAGCGATAAGCGTACCACGGCGGATCAATGGCAGATGAACTCGCCACAGCATAGCGTTCGATCGATAACCCATAGTTCGAGCCGCCATATCCAAAGAAGGTGAGACTTTATTAAGACTACTTTCTATGCTACCAATCGCCACGGCCGAAAAACGCACCACTAAAGCAAAAATAATAGCAAACATCGAACCAGAAAAGATAAGACCCGGTCGCCCCCACTGCATCGCTTTAGCAACATCATTGACCCAATGATCCATAAACAGCACCGGAACCATCACACCAATCGCTAGCACGGTTCCAGGAACCGCATACCCCATAGAAGACAAGCGCATAAAGGCTAAAGTCGCCCCGTTGGCGTTCAACCGATGGCAAAAATTCACGACCAAAGCAATCAACACCGCCACCAGCGCGGCCGTCAACGAAACCGTTAAGCTATTGATCGCAAAGTCTTGGAACTCCGAAGTCCAACTTTTCGCAAAATAGTGATAAGCGAATGAGACCAACTGCAATAAAGGCAGAAGAAACGCGAGCGCAACTAGCCCCCAACACCAACACAAAGCGGCCCATTTTTTCCACCCTTGCAACTGATAGCGAAAATCTTCATGGCTGTTAAATTGGCTTTGAAATAATTTCTGTTTACGACGGCTATAGCGCTCTGCGCTCAGCAGTAATAATACAATCACCAACATGATGGCGGATATTTTCGCTGCCGCATTCAAATTAGAATAACCGAGCCAAGTGTCATATACCGCAGTCGTTAGGGTATTAACGGCAAAGTAACTCACCGTACCAAAATCTCCCACCGTTTCCATCGCCACTAAGGAGAGGCCAACCGCCATCGCTGGCCGTGCAAGCGGTAGTGAAATAAGACGAAAACTCTGCCACGGAGAGCATTTTAATAGACGAGCGGATTGCAATAAGGAGACGTTCTGTTCCATGAATGCTGCACGGCACAGTAGGTAAACATATGGATAAAGCACCAGCGCAAGCACAATGCTTGCCCCGCCCAAACTGCGAATGTCGGGAAACCAGTAATCAGCTGCACCCCAGCCAGTAAGATCTCTAAGTAACACTTGCACTGGGCCTGCGTAGTCAAACCAACCGGTAAAGATGTAACCGATAATGTAGCCAGGCATCGCAAGTGGTAACACCAAGGCCCATTGCAAAATACGTTCGCTAGGCAACCGGCACATCGCCATTAACCAAGCACTGGGAATGCCAAATAGCAAAGAAAGCCCCATCACACTGAACGTTAATACGACGGTATTAAAGGTATAGGTGGGCATCACGGTTGACATGAGATGAGCAAAAACCTCATCACTTTGTCCCGCAGCGGTAATAAAGATGGCTAAGATCGGCAAAACCAGTAGCACAGTGACACTGGCACTACTGGTTTTCCATAATGTATTTTTTTCTTTCATTGCCTAATTACAATAAGGCTTACTGACACATAAATGCGTTTGCAAATACATCTCATGCCCCTTCAATAGAATAGGGGCACTGTTATACCCCTAGAACCGATTAAAGGTCAAATTTCACTTCATCAAGCAGCTTAATTGCCGCGGCATGATTGTCGGCAATTTTTTCGAGCGGCAGTGGATCCGCTTTAAAATCACCCCATGAAGCGACTAGTGCAGAACGCTCAACACCTGCTTTTACTGGGTATTCAAAGTTGACGTCAGCGTACATGTGCTGTGCTTTATCGCTGGTCAAAAACTCCATCAGCTTAACTGCGTTTTCTTTGTTAGGCGCGTACTTCGCCATCGCCATACCACTCACGTTAACATGCGTGCCTTGCGCATTCTGACCTGGGAAGTTGATGTAGACAGCTTCAGCCCATGATTTTTGCTTCTCATCAGCTAACATTTTCCCTAAATAATAGCTATTACCCAATGAGACATCACACAAACCTTCTTTAATCGCTTTAACTTGGTCACGATCGTTACCTTGAGGCTTACGTGCTAAATTTGCTTTGACACCTTCAAGCCAAACTTTAGTGCTCGCTTCGCCTTGCTCTGCAATCATGGATGCAACCAGCGCCACGTTGTAAGGGTGCTTACCACTACGAGTACAGATTTTGCCTTTAAATTCAGGCTTCGCGAGGTCAGCGTAATTGAAGTCATCACCCAGCTTGCCTACGCGATCGCGTGATGAATAGACGCTACGGGTACGCACAGTCAGTGCAAACCACTCATCGGAGCTATCGCGATACTGGGCAGGAATGTTGGTTTCAATGGTTTTGTTATCCACCGCCTGGACTAAACCTTTTTCAGATAACTCAAAAAGACGGCTAAATTCTGAGGTTAAAATCACGTCAGCAGGGCTGTACTCACCCTCTTGTACCAATTTCTCAGCAATCCCTTCTTTCGCAAACTTCACATTCACTTTAATGCCCGTTTGTTGAGTGAACTCTTTAAACATCGGCTCAATCAAAAATGGTTGGCGGTATGAGTAAACGTTGACCTCATCTGCCGCAATCGCGCTCGGAGCAATAACACTACATGCTATAGCAGAAAGAGTAAGCAGTTTCTTCATTTCTAGTTCCCTTTAAAATTGGTAATGATAATGTTTATCAGTTTCGTTATTATATTGATGATGGATTGAAAAACAATTCAATCAATAAAAAAACCTGCCTTAATCGGCAGGTTTTTAGGTAGGTTATCTGTAAGGAAATATTACTTTATTGTGACAAATTCTGGGTAGGCCCCCACCCCACAGTCGTGCATATCCATCCCTTTTAACTCTTCTTCTTCCGAAACTCGAATGCCTATCGTTGCCTTAAGGATGCCCCAAACCACAAGACTTGCACCAAATACCCAAGCGAAAATCACTGCGGCTCCAAGTAGTTGAGCGCCAAAAGTCGCATCAGTATTGCTGATTGGCACAACCATTAAACCGAACAAACCACATACGCCATGTACTGAAATTGCGCCGACAGGATCGTCAATTTTCACTTTATCAAGGGCAATAATGCTAAACACCACCAACACACCCGCTACGGCACCAATTGCTACCGCATACAGTGGTGATGGAGAGAGAGGATCAGCAGTAATCGCGACTAACCCGGCCAACGCACCGTTGAGTACCATGGTTAGATCCGCTTTACCCCAAGTGGTTTTACACACTAATAGAGCCGCGATAGAACCCGCTGCTGCAGCGGCATTGGTGTTGAGGAAGATCTGACCCACCGCTGTCGCGTTTTCAAAATCAGACAGCATTAATTGTGAACCACCGTTAAAACCAAACCAGCCAAACCACAGGATAAATGTACCCAAAGTCGCAAGTGGCATGTTGGAGCCCGGAATAGGGTAAATTTCACCATTTTTACCGTATTTACCTTTACGTGCTCCCAACAAGATGACCCCAGCTAGCGCCGCCGATGCACCCGCTAAGTGAACAATACCAGAGCCTGCAAAATCACTGAAACCGGCAGCAGAAAGAAAGCCACCGCCCCAAGTCCAATAGCCTTCCATTGGGTAAATGAATGCGGTCAAAACGACGGAAAAAATAAGGAACGACCACAATTTCATTCGCTCAGCGACAGCGCCAGAAACCACCGACATCGCGGTTGCCACAAACACCACTTGGAAGAAAAAGTCTGATTCAAGGGAGTGATCCGCGCCTTCTGCTTGGCTACCTATCAAGGAGCCGAATGAAGGCAGCCAGCCTGCTTCTGCGTTATCAACATACATAATGTTGTAACCAACCACTAAATACGTGGTACAGGCAATCGCGTACAAACAAAAGTTTTTGGTTAAAATTTCAGTGGTGTTTTTAGAACGGACTAAACCCGCTTCTAACATGGCAAAGCCAGCTGCCATCCACATGACCAACGCACCCGAAATTAAGAAAAAAAACGTATCGAGTGCGTAACGTAGCTCTGTTACCGTTGCTGCTAATTCCATAATGGTTATCTCCAATCCTTTGAATCTTTACAGTGCTTCACTGTCCATTTCGCCAGTGCGAATACGCACAGCTTGGCTGAGGTCATACACAAAAATTTTTCCGTCACCAATTTTTCCGGTGTGCGCCGCTTTGATAATCGCTTCTATCACGCGATCGACATTTTCAGCTTGTGTCGCTATTTCTAATTTCACTTTAGGCAGAAAATCGACTTGATATTCCGCGCCTCGGTAGAGCTCGGTGTGCCCTTTTTGGCGACCAAAGCCTTTCACTTCGGAAACCGTCATCCCTTCGATGCCGACATCGGCCAAAGCTTCACGCACATCGTCTAACTTAAATGGTTTAATTATCGCGTTGATCAGTTTCATTGCATCCTCTCACAAGCAGTAGTCCGTTTACGATCAATACAATCCAAGCTGCGTGCCAACTTTTTAAATCAATGATTTTAAAATATTTTTAACCATTTCCTATGCCAAAAAGAAAAGGGTTGCACAAATGAGGTGCAACCCTTTCCCAAAAATAAAGCGAAGTGGTTAATCTTCACCAGTTTTGTGCAGCGCTAAGTGAAGTCCGCAGGTGAGTAACGTACAAATTCGCACCACTGCTTGATCATCAAAGCAAAATCATCAATGCCGCAGCTTGCGGTGCTTTCACAATCGTAAAAATCAAACTCACTGTCACTATCAAGCGCTTCACCATGCGTCAAAACATTGGCCTGAACCGTGACCTCATCGGCAAGAATCATCACGCTGATTTCCTGCCCCTCAAGCGTCTGCTCTTGATTAAATGCACGTTTCGATGCTGCCATTAGCGCAATAACTTGATCTATTTTGGGAAGATCGTTGCTGATCTCCTCTTGTAGCCAACGGCCAATAATTTCGTGCCCCATCGAAAAAGAGCAGTAATAGCTGCCATCTAAGGTATTTTTTTTAAATTCGTAGTCCATCGGGTTCTCGATATTGGTGCTTGGGGATACGGATAACTTTGTTATTATCGGTGATTATGGCTAACGAAACCACTTGAGATTATGCAGATCACAGAAACCACCGCACGCCAGATTGTAGAAAGAGCGATGAAGATCATCACTTATTCAGTCAACGTAATGGATGAAAAGGGACGCATTATTGGCTCAGGTGATCCCACTCGTTTGCACCAGAAACACGAAGGGGCGATTTTAGCCATCAATGAAAATCGAGTGGTTGAAATTGATCATGCCACCGCCAGTTACCTAAAAGGCGTTAAACCCGGCATCAATTTCCCCATCATTTATCAACAACGAGTGATCGGCGTGGTTGGAATTTCCGGTAACCCAACGGAGGTTCACCGTTATGGCGAGCTGGTCAAAATGACGGCGGAGCTTATCGTTGAACAAGCCGCACTGATGGCACAAGTACAGTGGAATAAGCGCCACCGTGAAGAGCTGCTATTACAACTAATTCAAGGTGCCACTCTCAACGAAACACAACTCAATTCAATCGCCGAGCGATTAGGGCTCGATCTTTCCCAGCCGCGTATCGCTGCCGTGGTCAAATTGATCCCAGATAACGACACTGCCTTATCGCTAGAACACTTACAGCAGTTAGTGCATCTGCTGGAATACCCTGAACGGGATAATTTGGTGGGGATCATTTCAGTTTCTCACAACGAAGTGGTGGTTTTAAAACCCATCTCACTCACCGAAAAAGGTTGGTCACAAGAGGCCGAAACTAAACGAGTCAATCAACTGTTGAAGCGAGTGAAAAAAGAGGGCAAATTCACCATCAAAATTGCACTAGGTGATTATTTTCCAACGCTCTCTGGGTTGGCTCAATCTTATCAAACCGCCAAGTTGACGATGCAAGCCTCCCATCATAAACAGGGAGACGTCTTCTTTTATCAAGATGATAAGTTACCTGTACTGCTCAATAGCGTACAGCATGAGCCATGGAGCCGCGAGCAGTTACGCCAACCCTATACCCTGCTGGAACGGTATGATACTAAGGGAATATTAATTAAAACCCTCCGCCATTATTTTGAGCAAAACTGCGATGTTCATCAAACTTGCCAAACACTGCATATTCACCGTAATACCTTGCGCTATAGGCTTGAAAAAATTGAGCAAGTAACTGCTTTAAAATTCAATCAGTTAAATGACATTACTCACCTTTATTTGGCTTTATCTTGCTTCAAATAAAAACATAAAATTGTGCATTTGCACAATTAATCAGTCGTATCAAAGCCAGTAATCTGTGCAATAGACTGAAGACTCTTTTATTTTTGCTCCCTATATTGCAGCCAATCACTGATAAAAAATATGGATATAGAAGATGATTGAAGTTTCAACTCTCGGAGCTCTGGCCGCATTAGTCGTGGCTATCACGCTCATTCTAAAAAAAGTACCACCCGCCTATGGCATGATCATCGGCGCGTTGGTCGGTGGCGTGATCGGCGGTGTATCGCTGACCGACACCGTTGCTCTGATGATTGGTGGCGCACAAGGCATTGTGACCGCAGTGCTACGCATTCTTGCAGCAGGTATTTTGGCTGGTGTATTGATTGAATCAGGCGCTGCCACTTCCATTGCAGAAACCATAGTGAAAAAGGTTGGAGAAACTCGCGCTTTATTTGCCTTGGCCTTAGCAACCTTAATTTTGACTGCGGTCGGCGTGTTTGTCGACGTGGCAGTAATCACCGTATCTCCTATCGCGCTGGCGATCGCTCGTCGTGCCGATCTCTCCAAGGCGGCCATTCTGCTAGCGATGATTGGCGGCGGTAAAGCGGGTAACGTAATGTCACCTAACCCTAATGCGATTGCCGCAGCCGACGCGTTTAACGTGCCACTTACTTCTGTCATGGCGGCGGGTATTATTCCTGGGATCTGCGGGCTTATTGTGGCTTACTTGATTGCCAAACGTTTAGTCAATAAAGGAAGTAAAGTCTCCGCCAGTGAAGTCGTTGCGGTGGATCATTCTAGGCTACCCCGCTTTAGCTCAGCGATCATCGCACCATTAGTGGCGATTGTGTTACTCGCACTACGCCCTATCGCTGGCATCAATGTGGATCCTTTAATTGCACTCCCATTAGGCGGATTAGTCGGTGCGGTCGTGATGGGACGATTTGCAGACACTAACCACTTCGCGGTTTCAGGTCTAACTCGCATGGCTCCGGTTGCAGTTATGCTGCTTGGTACTGGTACTTTAGCCGGCATCATCGCCAATTCAGGTCTTAAAGGCGGTTTAATCGAAGTACTGACCGCTTCTGGCTTGCCTTCTTACCTACTTGCACCGATCTCAGGTGCAATGATGTCACTGGCGACCGCTTCAACCACCGCAGGTACAGCCGTTGCTTCCAGCGTCTTTAGCTCCACTATACTCGAGCTAGGCGTACCCGCGCTGGCAGGGGCTGCCATGATCCATTCAGGTGCGACCGTACTTGATCATATGCCACACGGTAGTTTCTTCCACGCCACGGGCGGAGCGGTACATATGGACATTCGTGAGCGTCTCACCTTAATTCCTTATGAATCGACAGTAGGTTTAGTGATTGCCTTCATTTCTGTGATGATTTTTGGCGTATTTGGTCTGTTTGTTTAACGCAGTTAAGGTGTTAAAAATGAAAATTGTTATTGCTCCAGATTCTTATAAAGAGAGCCTAACGGCAATGGAAGTCGCCACCGCGATAGAGAATGGATTCAAACAAGTGTTGCCCGATGCGCACTACATTAAGTTACCGATGGCCGATGGCGGCGAAGGGACGGTCCAATCACTGGTTGATGCCACTAATGGATCGATTGTTACCACAACCGTAACGGCGCCGCTAGGTGAACAAGTCGAGGCTTTTTATGGCTTAATGGGTGATGGTAAAACAGCGATCATTGAGATGGCGGCCGCATCGGGCTTACACCTTGTGCCGCCAGAGCAACGCAACCCAATGAACACCACCAGCTACGGTACTGGTGAGCTGATTAAAACCGTGCTTGATCAAGGTGTTGAACACATCATCATCGGCATTGGTGGTAGTGCAACCAACGATGGTGGCCTCGGCATGGCGCAAGCCCTCGGCATTCAACTGCTTGATTCAGATGGCAATCCATTAGGCTTTGGTGGCGGTGAATTGTCAAAACTGGCCTCGATTGATCTCACACTACTGGACCCACGTTTAACCCGCATCAAACTGGAGGTCGCCTGCGATGTCGATAATCCACTGTGCGGCGTACAAGGCGCTTCGCACGTCTTTGGCCCACAAAAAGGAGCAACACCCGAGATGGTCGCGCAACTTGATGCCAACCTTGCGCATTATGCAAACATCATCAAAATGCAATTAGGTCGTGATGTTAAAGAGATGCCGGGTGCTGGCGCAGCAGGCGGTTTAGGTGCGGCGCTGGTTGGTCTACTAGGAGCGAGCCTTCGTCCGGGCATTGAAATTGTGATGGATGCCGTGAACCTTAGCGATGTAGTAAAGGATGCCGATTTAGTCATCACTGGGGAAGGACGCATTGATAGCCAAACCATCCACGGTAAAACGCCAATCGGTGTTGCGCGCACTGCCAAACGTTTTTCCGTGCCAGTGATCGGTATTGCAGGCTGCTTGTCAGCAGACTGCGCCGTTGTTCACCCACATGGCATCGATGCGGTATTCAGTATCGTTCCACGCTCGGTCGACTTGCCTACAGCCCTTGCCGAAGCGGCGCAAAATGTAGAAATGACCGCGCGTAATGTCGCGTGTGTTTTTAGCTTGTCTTACAGGCAATAACTATTTCGCTGAATACCATATGACGTTCACGCTCATTTTAACTCCATTGACAGAACAACGTTATGAATTATGGGTCAAGTCATTGTTGGCGGATGCAGCCACCGATCGAACTTAATCTAATGCTATTTCAGCATTGAGTGAGAAGCTAGAATGGTAAAAAGCCACCGAATCGGTGGCTTTTTTATCAGGAGGTTAGCTTGGATAGCTCTTACACCGCTTGCTGGACAATCACACTGTCTGCTTTTTTAGTGTATTGCGCCATACGATGGAAGTTGAGGTAGCGATAGGTGTCAGCTGCAGTTGCGTTGATCTGCTTCGCGTACTCTAGATACTCTTCCAGTGTCGGAATGCGGCCTAAAATGGCGCCCACGGCCGACAGCTCTGCCGAAGCAAGGTAAACATTCGCGCCAGTCCCTAAACGGTTCGGGAAATTACGAGTCGATGTCGACATGACGGTCGCTTTATCAGCAACACGCGCTTGGTTACCCATGCATAACGAACATCCTGGAGTTTCAATGCGTACCCCAGCGCGACCAAAGATGCCGTAATAGCCCTCTTCGATAAGCTGATCTTTGTCCATCTTAGTCGGTGGCGCAACCCACAAACGCGTATCTAACTGACCATTGAACTTCTCAAGCAATTTACCTGCCGCGCGGAAGTGACCAATGTTGGTCATACAAGAACCGATGAAGACTTCATCAATAGGCGTACCTTGTACATCAGAAAGTAAGCGCGCATCGTCTGGGTCATTTGGCGCACATAAAATCGGCTCTTTAATCTCAGCCAGATCAATCTCGATCACATGTGCGTATTCTGCATCACTATCCGCTTGCATCAACTCAGGATTGGCTAGCCACGCTTCCATCGCCGTAATACGACGCTCGATAGTCCGGCGGTCACCATAACCTTCGGCGATCATCCACTTCAACATAGTGATGTTAGAGTTGAGGTACTCTTCAATTGAGGCTTGTGACAATTTAACCGTACAACCTGCAGCACTACGTTCTGCCGAGGCATCAGAAAGTTCAAACGCTTGCTCAACCGTTAAGTGCTCAACCCCTTCGATTTCTAGCACACGGCCAGAGAATTCGTTAATTTTCCCCGCTTTCGCCACTGTAAGCAGGCCTTGCTTAATCCCGTAATAAGGGATCGCGTGCACTAGATCGCGCAGCGTGATGCCCGGCTGCATTTCACCTTTGAAACGCACCAAGACAGATTCTGGCATATCCAGTGGCATCACACCCGTTGCGGCCGCAAAAGCAACCAAGCCAGAACCGGCTGGGAATGAAATGCCAAGCGGGAAGCGTGTATGCGAGTCACCACCAGTACCGACGGTATCAGGTAACAACATGCGGTTTAGCCATGAGTGAATAACGCCATCACCCGGACGCAGTGAAACACCGCCACGGTTCATGATGAAATCAGGCAAGGTATGGTGGGTATTCACATCAACAGGCTTTGGATAAGCCGAGGTATGACAGAAAGATTGCATGACTAAGTCAGCAGAGAAACCGAGACACGCCAAATCTTTCAATTCATCACGTGTCATCGGGCCAGTGGTATCTTGCGATCCAACCGTGGTCATTTTAGGTTCGCAGTAAGTCCCCGGGCGAACACCCGTCACGCCGCATGCTTTACCGACCATTTTCTGAGCCAGTGTATAACCTTTGCCTGTATCAGCCACTGCAACTGGGCGACGAAATACTGTTGACGCTTCTAAGCCTAGTGCTTCGCGTGCTTTATCCGTTAAACCACGACCAACGATCAGTGGAATACGGCCGCCAGCGCGCACTTCATCAATCAATACGTCGGTTTTAAGCTTGAACGTGGCAAGCACTTCGCCAGTGTCGTGGTTACACACTTTGCCTTCAAATGGGTAAACATCAATCACATCACCCATGTTGAGTTTGGTAACGTCAACTTCAATCGGCAACGCGCCGGCATCTTCCATGGTGTTGAAGAAGATAGGTGCAATTTTACCGCCGAGCACGTAGCCACCCGCGCGTTTATTAGGCACAAATGGGATGTCGTCACCCATAAACCACAAAACAGAGTTAGTCGCGGATTTACGAGACGAGCCTGTACCGACCACATCGCCCACATAGACTAGCTGATGGCCTTTCTCTTTTAGAGCTTCGATTTGAGTGATAGGGCCAATGCTGCCTGCTTTATCGGGTTGAATGCCTTCACGTTCATTTTTCAACATAGCCAGTGCATGCACTGGAATATCTGGGCGTGACCATGCATCTGGCGCTGGTGACAAATCATCAGTATTGGTTTCGCCAGTAACTTTAAATACGGTTAGCGTGATCTTCTCTTGAAGCGCCGGTTTTGAAAGGAACCATTCCGCGTCTGCCCATGATTGCAACACTTTTTGTGCATGTGCATTACCCGCTTTTGCTTTCTCTTCAACGTCATAGAACGCATCAAACATCAGTAGAGTACGCGATAGTGCATCAGCCGCAATCGGTGCCAGCTCAGCATCATCAAGCAATGAGACTAGCGGCTCGATGTTATAACCACCTTGCATAGTTCCGAGTAGTTGCGCAGCTTTTGCGCGGCTCACTAACGGTGAAGAGACCTCACCTTTAGTGATGGCGGTTAAAAAGCCCGCTTTAACATAAGCGGCCTCATCCACACCGGGAGGAATTCGATTTTCAAGGAGATCAAGCATGAACGCTTCTTCACCTTGAGGGGGATTTTTCAACAGTTCAACAAGTCCTGCGACTTGTTCAGCATTTAGGGGTCTAGGAACAACTCCTTCGGCAGCACGCTCTGCGACGTGTTTACGGTAGGCTTCAAGCACGACTTTTTCCTCTCATTGCGGTTTACCCCATTATTATTGACATGATGGGCAAACATCCTTGGAAACTTGGCTCTCCATTGCCAGATATTTTTATGTAATCAGCGGCAGAGAGGCCAAACTGTGGGACGAAGAATAGCAAATTTAACTTTAAATTAAAATCTTATCATTTTGACCAACATAGCAACTTAAGACTAAAGTTCTATGATTTTTGAGTCACTTACCGCCCACTTTTCAGCTCAATTCTCGCTAAAAGGTAGTGCCAATACTCAAGTATATCGAATCAAAATTATCTTCGGTTCGACCATAAGCAAACATAATCGGTCCAATCGGCGAATCAACACCAGCAAACACCGATCCCGCACCGTATAATGGGGCGGTATCAAAGCTTAGATCAGGATCAGACCATACACCGCCGTATTCTATTGATGCACCGACATAAAATGGGGAACTGAACAGGCCAAAGTCATTATCAAACCAGCGATAACGATACACCAAACTGGTGAACGCTTTATTCTGTCCAATCAAGCTGTTACGAGGAATACCAGATAAATTTAAGAAACCACCAATGGATTTAGGGTTTATCGGCTCACTAGAATTTTTACTTTGTACCACACCGTAATCAAGATTACCGACCAAAGTATGCCTGCCAAGGCTATAAGCAGCGATCAATTCACCGGAAAATTCATACACCGTATCGTTTGATTCAAGATCGGAAGAGACACCAGAAACTTTATCGTGCGATGCAAGATACTCAAGATCAAGATAAACACCGCGGGTAGGCAAGCTGAAGTCATCTAAGGTATCAATGCGGTAGTTAGCAAACACACCAGCACGGGTGTAATCCATATTTCCCATGGATGGCCAATTTGACACTTCAGCCTCCCCATCGGTATAGCGGATCCCTAACTTAAACTCTCGCCATAATTTATCTTGATAACCAAGCGACAATTCTCCAATCCATTCTAAATAGCTGATCGGCAAATAATCTTTACTGGCTTCTAGACTGGTGTCATCAAACCCTTGCATTGGCTTATTACGTTTATCATTGCTAAACGAAATCAAAGCTGAGGTAAACGCTTTTTGCCCTGAGAACAGAGGAGAAAAAAGCTCCGCTTCGATGATCTTATCGGTGCCCATTTCTAAATTGAAACGTAATTCAGAACCAAACGAATTTAAGTTAGTGAAATTGGAAGAGATACCCAGCGCATACTGACTATCCGTATGAAAATCATCTTCTAAGAAAAAGCGAAAATTGAGGTAATTTGGCCCCCAAGATTTCTCTTTTACATCGATGACCAGTTGGTTCTTTCCTTCAAATTCTCGGTATTCATAGGTCACTAACTCAAACCGATCCAATGCATAGAGATTTTCGACCGTCGCTTCAATCTGCTCGGTTGATAGCGGTTGTCCTGTCTTTAAATGTAAACGGTTTTTTAACAATTGATCGCTGTAATGACTGCGGTTGTTGAGTACGATTTCATCAACCTGCACATCATCGCCATAAATTAAAGCCCTGCGGCGAGCTTGTTTTGCTTCCACATAGCGTTGATAACTAGCACTCGATAATGACAACGAAGTCAATACCGATTGGTTCGCCATTGCAATCTCATACCCTTTTTCATAAGCGGTAGGCATTTTATCAAATTCAGTGGTTTCCATACTGCCGACATCAGGGCGTAAAAAGACATCTTGCTCATTCAATAAACGTGCTTGTTTTTGAGTGCTTCTTTGTACGAGATAGTTGGAAAGCTGATCGGCTACCGTCAAAAAGGTGGTGAAAGCTTCTTGGTTTTTGTAATCGGTACTGATATCTATCGCGATAACAATATCAGCCCCTAAGGCACGTGCAACATCAACAGGCATGTTATTGGTCACACCGCCATCGACTAACCAACGACCATTAACTTCGTAAGGTGGCAGTGCTCCGGGTACTGACATACTCGCCATCATCGCATCCACTAAATAGCCACGATCCAACACTACTTCCTCAAGAGCAATGATATCAGTGGCTACCGCGCGATAAGGGATAGGCAGTTGGTCAAAGGACTGAAATTCAGAGAGATTGCCCGACGTTTCTCGCAAAATACGCAACATATTCTGCCCTTGCACCACACCGCGTGGTGCGCGGATCTCCCCCCAACGCAGTCCAAGGTCGGTGGTCAGTTGATAGCGGTCTTCGTACTCTTTATCCCGAACACGACGTTGGCTGCGGTTGACCCGGTCACGATAACCTTCATTCCAATCCACGCTGTAAATTAAACTTTCAATTTCATCGGCGCTCATACCACTGGCATAGAGGCCGCCCACATAAGCGCCCATGCTGGTACCAGTAATGAAATCAACGGGGATACGCATCTCTTCCAGCGCTTTGAGAACGCCAATGTGCGCTGCACCTTTTGCTCCGCCACCAGCAAGTACCACAGCAATCTTGGGGCGCGCAGCACTGTCCAGCATAGGTTTTTCAGCTTGTGGCTCATCGGCCACCGCGAAAGTCGCAGGAAACATGAATACCAAGAACAATAAGTTACTTAAAAACTGTTTCACGACTCTTCCTTAAATCCCTTTTAAATCAATTTAATATAAACTCCCCCAGCTACCACTGAAAGAGATTTTTTAACCATTGTCCCGGTTGTTTATCACAGCTCTGTTTCAATGCGCCGTTTTTATCCCACATGGGCAGTTTAAATTCGTTGTGACAATCTTGGACTAATTCACCCTCGGAACTGGTTTTAAAGCCAATCGTGGTAATGCCTTGCGGCCAAGGAAGAAGTAATTTTTCCGGGATCCGATGTTGTAAATATTCCGCGTACACCCGTAATGCACCACTCGAACCCGTAAGTTTGATCGGCTGATTATCATCGCGGCCAAGCCAAACCGTGGTGACTTCACGACCATCCACCCCGACAAACCAACTGTCGCGGCTATCGTTAGTGGTACCAGTTTTCCCCGCCAATGCCGCCCAAGCGAACTGGTTATTGAGATAGCGCCCGGTCCCTTCAAGTACTCCTCGCTTCATCGCATAAGTTGTAAGCCACGCCGCTTGCTGCTCAACGGCTTGGGATACTTTGGGAATTGATTGATAGAGCACATTGCCCTCTAAATCCAATACCGAGCGCAGCGCCGATAAGGGCGCTTTTTTACCCGAGTTGGTTAAGGTTTGGTACATCTGCGCCACTTGATAAGGCGTCAGAGAGAATGCGCCAAGAAACATCGACGGTACAGGACGGATCTCCTCTTTGTTGACACCAAGCCGCACCAAAGTGTCAGAAACTTGTTCAATCCCAAGCTGCATGCCCAATTGTACCGTGGGCACATTCAGTGATTTAGCTAACGCGAGATACAACGGCACTTCACCACGGAACTGACGATCAAAGTTGCGCGGTGACCACACTTCGCCTTTGTTCCCTTTGAGTGTGATGGGTTTATCGATAAGCGTGCTGGCTAAGTTGTATTTATCTGGCTGTGCGAGTGCGGTGAGATAGACCGCTGGTTTGACTAACGAGCCGATAGGACGGCTTGCATTTAAAGCGCGGTTAAAGCCGTCATAACCGGTCTGTTTACCGCCAACCATGGCACGGATCTCACCACTGGTTCGATCAACAGCGATCGCTGCGGCTTCTAAGTTTTTCCCCGCCGTTTTGGAAAGCACTGGAATTTGTCGATCAATCGCCAGCTCCAATTTGGCTTGCGAAACAGGATCGAGCGAGGTAAAAACGCGCAAGCCAGTATCCGCTTTGAAGATCTCGCCCACTTTCTCTTTCAGTTCAATTTTTAACTGCTGAAAATACGCTGGCTGGCGGCTGGCAATGTGAGGATGCTTTTGCACATCTAACGGTCGACTGGCCGCTTGTTCAAACTGTTTAGCCGTCAAAATATCTTGCTGCATCATCAGCTTTAAAACCAAGTCGCGACGCTCTTTCGCACGTTCAGGGTAACGCGCAGGGTTATAATAAGAAGGCCCTTTAACCATGCCCACCAACAACGCTAATTGATCAATGCGCAATTCTTGCAATGGTTGACCGAAATAAAGCCGTGAGGCGAGGCCGAAACCGTGAATCGCCTCACCGCCACTTTGCCCCAAATAAACCTCATTTAGATAGGCTTCTAAAATGCGATCTTTACTGTAGCGATAGTCAATAATGAGCGCCATATAAGCTTCACGCACTTTACGCCATAAGGTTCGATCGCTGGATAAGAAAATATTTTTTGCCAGCTGTTGAGTTAACGTGCTGCCGCCTTGCACAGTGCGCCCAGCCTTGATGTTGGCCACTAAAGCACGGGCAATCGCAAATGGAGAGATGCCATCATGTTGATAAAAATAGCGATCCTCGGTCGCAAGCAACGCATCCACCATCACTTCAGGAAACTGATCACGACGTAAAAACAGCCGCTGCTCATCGTTGCCTTTTTCAAGCATGCCGAGCATTTTGGGCTCAATACGCAAGTAACCTAAATCCCCTTTTTGCTCAAGAGATTGGATACGAACTAAACCGCTGTCATTAAAATGGAGCATCACATGGCGGTCAGGCTCAGGGCCATCGGCAAACTCAAAAGGGCGGCGGATGATCTCAATTTTGCTTGATGATGAAGAGTACTCGCCAGCATAGCGTGGCTGGTTCACTTTGCGATAGTTGAGTACATCAAGCTCGTTGCGCAGCTCTTGCAGCGGGATGTCATCACCGGGTGCTAAATTCAAAATGCGCGCATACACGACGGTCGGTAAATCAAAAAGCTGGCCTTCGAAGCGTTGTTTGACCACGCTATTTAGGTAAATACCAACAAACAACAGCACCGCGGCCAGTGCAAGGCTCAGTTTCCAGCCAATACCCCACACAATTTTCCACCATGCTTTGCGTGGCGGTGAAGGCTTCTTGGCCGGACGACGTGAAGGTTTTTTTACGCTATTTTTTTGAGTGCCCGTAGGCTTTTTCTGGGTTGTCATTGTGCTAATTGCCGCTTAGTTTTCGTCGTCGCTATATGGTTGGCAGGATCATCAGGCCAAACGTGTTTTGGGTAACGCCCTTTCATCTCTTTTTGTACTTCTTTATAAGCGCCCTGCCAGAAACCGGCGAGATCTTGAGTTACCTGCAAAGGCCGCTGCGCAGGTGAGAGCAGTTCCATTACCACTTTTTTACGCCCTTGAGCGATGGTGGGGGAATCTTGCTCGCCAAACATCTCCTGCATACGAACCGACAGCATCGGCTCCGCGCCCAGTTGATAACGAATGGCGGCTCGATTACCTGTGGGTAGCGGGTGGTGAGTTGGAAGCCAGCGATCAATCTCTTGGTTTAATGGCCAACCTAAATAGGCATTGAGCGCATCAAAAAGCGGTACTTTCGCTAACGCTTTGACCGATTTTACTCCGACTAAATAGGGGGCTAACCAAATTTCAAGATCATCAAGCAGCGCTTGTTCCTCGACAGCAGGCCACGCCGCTTCCGGTAGCCATTGCGCAGCGCAACGTATGCGCGTTAATAAAGCGCTCGCCGCTTCGCTCCACTGTAATACCGATAGCCCCTTGCGACGAACATAATTGAGCAAAGCTTGCGTCATTTTTTCATGAGCAGGCTCTGGCAGCGCTTCACGCTCAATGACCAATTTACCGCACAGGGTTAGCCTTTCCGCGCACAGTTTCCCCGCTTTCTCATCCCAATCGACTCGTTCTTGCGTACTAAATAGCTCTGGGAAATGGGCTTGCAGTGCATCCATATCCAACTCTGTCGCAACAAAGATTTGGCTCGCTTGTGAGCCGCTGCGCATTAAATCCACCACCACTAAATAGTGCGCGCCGGCGAGGCGTTCATCGTCACGCATTTGCGCGCCGTGACCATTCGCCAATAAAAACTGCCCCCGTTGCGACTCGCTGCGGCGCTGAGCAATGCGATCGGGAAAAGCCAAACTCAGCACTAACGCCAGCAATGATTCATCCACTTTTTTTAGCTGAAATTGGCCACCAAGTGTGCGCGAAAGCGTCGTGGCACGCTGATGTAGGTTTTGTGTTTTAGGGTGAGTCGCTTGCTGCCAACGCATTAAGCTATGTTGTAAATCCAGCACATTACGCTCAGGCTCTTCCAATAAAGCGGTCACAGCGAGCGCCGTATTTAGCATTGAATCACTCGTTTCATGGGCTTTGAGCAGCATACTCACTAGCCTTGGTTCCACACCAAGTGACTGCGCTTTTTTACCCAATGCGCTGAGCTGCTGTTTGCTGTCCATCAAACCAAGCGTATGCAATAGACTCCAAGCTTGCTGCATCGCTGCTGCTGGTGGAGTATCTAGCCAAGGCAAATCGTTAACCGACACCACACCCCACTGCGCAAGCTCCATCGCCAAAGGCGCTAAGTCACTGTGCAATATTTCCGCGCTCGGTACATTGGGTTGCTGCTTATATTGTGCTTCGCTGTAAAGGCGCAAACAGATGCCGGGTTCTAGGCGTCCAGCGCGCCCCGTACGTTGCTGCGCCGATGACTGGGCAATTTTCACTTGCTCTAAACGAGTGATGCCCGTTTTAAGATCAAACTTCGCTATCTGCTCTAGCCCCGCATCCACCACTAAGCGTATCCCTTCAATGGTCAGCGATGTTTCGGCAATATTAGTCGCTAGCACAATTTTACGTTTGCCTGCTACTGCAGGCGCAATCGCTTTTTGCTGCGCTTGTAGACTCAACTGCCCGTATAAAGGACAAATATCAAACTCATCGGCTAAGTGTGCGAGCTGCTGTTCAAGCTGTTTAATGGCTGAAACGCCAGGTAAAAAAGCCAGCAGAGAGCCACTTTCAGCTCGCATCAAGCCTTCAATCTGTTTGCTCATCGTCGGCACAAGATAATCATTGGCTCGCAGCGGTGCATAGCGCACTTCAACTGGATAAGCACGACCTTCAGATTGCACATAAAGCGCTTGGGGTAATAATGACTGTAATGCCAATTGATCTAAGGTTGCCGACATTACGACGATTTTAAGATCTTCTCGCAGCGCTGATTGCACTTCCAAACTTAATGCGAGAGCCGTATCCGCGTGAATACTTCGCTCGTGATACTCATCGAAGATCAAGAGATCGATGCCGCTTAGCTCAGGATCGGTTTGAATCATACGTGTCATGATCCCTTCTGTCACAATTTCAAGCTGCGTCGCTGCGCTGACTTTACTCTCACCACGCATACGATAGCCGACGGTTTGCCCAACACTCTCACCTAATTGCTGTGCTAAATAGCAAGCAATACTGCGCGCCGCCAAACGACGCGGTTCAAGCATGATGATCTTACCCGTGAATAATTGCGCTTTTAATAGCTGTAACGGGAAATGGGTCGACTTACCCGCGCCGGGAGCGGCTTTGACAATCATCTGTGGGTGAGCTTGTACTCCCGCCAGCAGCTCGGGCATCACAGCTTGAATGGGCAATTGTGACAATGTGCAATCCTTATGGTTAAATGGCGGCAACATTGTACATAAAAACAGTAGATAAATGCAGTTCAATCCTCCACTTCGATCCGCGACCTTACTCAAACGCTACAAGCGTTTTTTGGCCGACATTGAGTTTGCCGATGGTCAGCAAGAGACTATTCACTGCGCCAATACTGGCGCGATGACGGGCTGCGCCGAGGCGGGTAATCGTGTCTGGTTCTCCACCTCAGACAACCCTAAACGTAAATACCCACACAGTTGGGAGCTGACTGAAACCCAGCAAGGCCACTGCATTTGCGTCAACACGGCTCGGGCGAATACGCTGGCAGTAGAAGCGATTCAAAACGGCATCATCAAAGAGCTGCAAGGGTATGAGCAATTACAAACTGAAGTGCGCTACGGCCAAGAAAATAGCCGAATTGATATCTTGCTCAAATCACCCTCTAAACCGACGTGCTATATAGAAGTGAAAAGCGTCACCTTATTGGATGAGCGTTACTCTCCACACGACGATATCGCCTGCAATTCAGGACAAGGTTATTTCCCCGATGCCGTTACAACGCGTGGACAAAAGCATTTGCGTGAATTAACGGAAATGGCAAAAAGTGGAAGCAGAGCAGTACTTTTGTTTGCTGTTTTGCATTCAGGGATTGAAAAAGTCTCGCCTGCACTCCATATAGACGCAAACTATTCACTATTATTGAAACAAGCGCAAAAAGAAGGGGTGGAAGTACTGTGCTACAAGGCTGTACTTTCAAGGAATGAAATCAAGCTCGTTAACACTGTAGAATTCGCCCATTAGTGACAAAAAATTGATGGCGCCTTCACATTGACAATAAGTTTACGATTGAGTGTTTGCCTCCTATAGATCTTTTTGCTATAGATACCCGCCTAAAATTAGCTGCTCGCGCAGTTGACTAGGTGTTAGTAGGAGATGCTGCATGCCGGAATTAAAGAAAAAAGCGATAGGCATCCTAGCCATTGCAGGTGTTGAGCCGTATCAGGAAAAGCCAGGTGAAGAGTATATGTCACCTGAGCAAATAGCTCACTTTACAAAAATTTTAAGTGCTTGGCGCAACCAACTTCGTGAAGAAGTTGAGCGTACCGTTCACCATATGCAAGATGAAGCCGCAAACTTTCCCGATCCCGTTGATCGCGCTTCTCAAGAAGAAGAATTCAGCTTGGAATTGCGTAACCGTGACCGTGAACGTCGCTTGATCAAGAAAATTGAAAAAACATTAAGCAAAATTGAAGAAGATGATTTTGGTTTTTGTGAATCTTGTGGCGTGGAAATCGGCGTTCGTCGCTTAGAAGCTCGACCAACAGCGGACCTTTGCATTGACTGCAAAACGCTAGCCGAACTTAAAGAAAAACAGATGCAAGGTTAATCTTACCTTTTGTTTGTGTTAAAAAAGGGAGCTAAAGCTCCCTTTTTGTTTTCACTCGATACCCAAATAACTTGTAACTTGGATGAATCGCAATGCACTATATTGGCCGATTTGCCCCATCACCTTCAGGCCCACTTCATTTTGGTTCTTTGATCGCTGCACTTGGCAGCTACTTTCAAGCAAAATCACAGCAAGGTAAGTGGTTGGTTCGCATCGAAGATTTAGATCCGCCAAGGGAAATGCCAGGAGCCTCCACCCTGATACTTCAAGCCATTGAAGCCTATGGTTTGCATTGGGATGGCGAGGTGGTTTATCAAAGCCAGCGCCACACTTTATACCAAGATCAAATTGAGGCTTGGCTTGAATCAGGGCAAGCCTATTATTGTGATTGCACGCGTAAACAAATTAAACAGATGGGTGGCTTTTATCCCGGTACATGCCGCTATAAAAAACCAACATTAACCGAAGATTGCGCGGTTAGGTTGCGTGTTGATACACCGGTAGAGTCATTTTTCGACCAAAAACATGGCGAAATTCACATTCCTAAAGCATTAGCACAGGAAGACTTCATCATTAAGCGACGTGACGGTTTATTTGCTTATAATCTTGCCGTAGTGCTCGATGATATCGATCAAGGAGTGACGGAAGTGGTGCGGGGAGCCGATTTAATTGAACCAACAGGACGACAAATCAGCTTGTATCATTGCTTACATAAAACTCCGGTAAGCTACCTTCACCTGCCGCTCGCGATGGATGGTAATGGCAATAAATTATCCAAACAGAATCATGCCACAGCCATTGATATTCAAAACCCTAAACCTACCTTGCTTAAGGCAATGCGCTTTTTAGGGTTTGAGATAAAACAAGAGATTAGCGACGCTTCCATCGATGAAATTATCTTTTGGGGCAGTCAGAATTGGCACGTTGAACAACTCCCTCGGGAGACCGAGATCACACCGTGATTCTCAAAAGGCTATCCTTACGCTATGATTAGCCGCAAAATCGTCCCGAACGGGCACTTTAAATAACAAAAGCAAGGTTGGCAAAAACCAATTATTGCCAGATGCACATGAATAAAAACGACTATACACCACGCGAAAATCGCGTTTACCAAGACTTAGCTCTAAATATTATCACTCGTGATGAACACAATATTTCGCGCAAGCAAATCAGCGATAATGCGCTCAAGGTGCTATACCGACTTCATGGCGCAGGTTTTGACGCCTATTTAGTCGGTGGTGGAGTACGCGACCTACTATTAGGTGAGACACCAAAAGATTTTGATATCGCCACTAATGCAACACCAGAGCAAATACGCCAACAGTTTCGCAATTGCCGCTTGATCGGCCGTCGCTTTCGCTTAGCGCACATCATGTTTGGCCGCGACGTAGTGGAAGTGGCGACTTTCCGTGGACACCATCAAGAGCCGAGCCAAAACGTCTCAGCACAATCTGAAGCGGGTATGCTGCTTCGTGATAACGTCTACGGCACCATTGATGAAGATGCTGAACGCCGTGACTTCACGATTAACGCCATGTATTACAACATCGGTGATTACAGCATTCATGATTATGCTGGCGGCATGGACGACTTAGAAGATAAGCTCATCCGCTTAATTGGCGATCCTGAAACGCGCTACCGTGAAGACCCAGTGCGCATGTTGCGTGCGATTCGTTTTGCGGCCAAGCTCGATTTCGATATCGAAGAAGAGACTGCCGACCCAATCGAACATCTTGCTCCTTTACTGCAAGATATTCCTGCGGCACGTTTGTACGAAGAATCGCTAAAGATGCTGCAAACCGGCCACGGTTTAGAAACCTACCACTTAATGCGTGAGTACAACCTGTTCCAGCAGTTGTTCCCTGTGATAGCTCAAGAGTTCACTCCAGACTACGACTCGCACACAGAACAGATGTTGGATCTGGTCTTAGACTCAACCGACCTGCGTATTGAAGAAGGTAAACGCATCAACCCAGCCTTCATGTTTGCGGCCATGTTCTGGTACCCGACAGTGAAACTGGCTGATGCGTTAATGCAGCAGCGTAATTTCGCCTATTACGACGCCGTCATGGAAGCGAGTAACCTCATCCTTGACCAAGTGGTGAAAACCCTTGCCATACCTCGTCGTCATACCGCGACAATTCGCGAAATTTGGCAATTGCAGTTGCGCTTACCACGTCGCAATGGGAAACGCGCCTTCCGCCTTATGGAGCTCAACAAATTCCGAGCGGGTTTTGATTTTCTACAAATGCGTGGCGAGATCGAAGGCGGAGAGACTAAGAAGCTGGCTGACTGGTGGACAACGTTTGAAAGCGCCGGGCGGGATATGCGCCAAGCGATGGCAAATGATTTGGAAAGTGGCGCAAGTAACAAGCCGAATGTACGCCGCCGCAGAAGCCCACGTAATAAAAAGAGCCGCCCAGAATCATGATTCTCGTTTATATTGCTGTTGGCAGTAATTTAGGCGACCCAATCGCGCAAGCTGAGCAGGCCATTGAAGCCTTGAAATGTTTGCCACACTCTCGATTTTTAAGCGCCTCATCCTTGTACAGTAGTACACCGATGGGGCCACAAAACCAGCCCGATTACATCAATGCGGTGGTTGCGATAGAAACCGATTTAACGCCACTTGAACTGCTCGATTATACCCAAAGCATCGAGTTAGAACAGGGGCGTGTTCGCAAAGAAGAACGTTGGGGGCCAAGAACACTCGATCTGGATATTCTTCTTTACGGCAATGAGGTGATCGATTCCGAGCGATTGAGCATTCCTCACTACGGAATGAAAGTACGTGAATTCGTGCTCTATCCGCTCGCCGAAATTGCACCAAGTTTACAACTCCCTGATGGGACTGAGCTCAATCAACTGTTACCGCTTGTCGAACGTAACGGGCTCAGTATTTGGCACTCGCCAGCGCCTCGTAAGGACATTTAATGAAAAAAATTACCATAAACGATCTGATCCAATGGAAACAACAAGGTCGTAAATTTGCAACCGTCACCGCGTATGACGCAAGCTTTGCTCAGCTTTTTGAAAGCCAAGAGATGCCTGTATTATTAGTGGGCGATTCTCTAGGCATGGTGCTACAAGGTCACACAGATACCCTACCCGTCACCGTCGAAGAGATTGCCTACCACACACGCAGCGTGCGTGCTGGTAGCCCTAACTGTTTATTGATGGCTGATATGCCTTTTATGAGCTATGCCACACCACAACAAGCCTGTGAAAGCGCCGCTAAATTGATGCAAGCGGGTGCAAATATGGTCAAAATCGAAGGTGGTGATTGGCTGGTAGAAACGGTGAAAATGCTGACTGAACGCGCGGTTCCGGTTTGTGCACACCTTGGTTTAACACCGCAATCGGTCAATATTTTTGGTGGCTATAAAGTACAAGGCCGCGACCAAGAAAAAGCAGACCGAATGGTCAAAGACGCGTTGGCGCTCCAAGAAGCGGGCGCACAAATTGTGTTATTAGAGTGTGTACCGGCCAGCCTAGCAGCGCGAATTACCGAAGTGCTTGATGTGCCAGTGATTGGCATTGGCGCAGGTAACGTGACCGATGGACAAATTCTAGTAATGCACGATATGTTCGGAATTTCGGCGAATTACATGCCAAAATTCTCGAAAAACTTTCTTGCTGAAACAGGGGATATGCGTAAAGCCGTCGCAAAATACATCGCAGATGTAGAAAGTGCCGCTTTCCCTGATGACGCTCATACCATCGCCTAAAGGAGATATTCATGCAAACTTTTGCTGACATTTCAGCTCTTCGCGAGCAGATCAAACAGTATAAGCGTGAAGGCCGCCGAGTCGCTTTTGTGCCGACCATGGGCAATTTACATGAAGGCCACTTAACCCTAGTGCGTAAAGCACGTGAAGAGGGCAATGTGGTCGTGGTCAGTATTTTTGTTAACCCGATGCAATTTGACCGCGCGGATGACTTAAATAACTACCCGAGAACACTGGATGAAGACTTAAGTAAACTCAACGCGGAAGCGGTTGATTTGGTCTTTACCCCAACCCCAGAAATAATGTACCCGCAAGGATTAGAAAAACAGACCTTTGTTGAAGTACCGGGGCTTTCTCATATGCTCGAAGGCGCATCAAGACCAGGGCATTTCCGTGGCGTTGCAACCATAGTCGCTAAGCTGTTCAACATAGTGCAGCCGAATGTTGCCTGTTTTGGTGAAAAAGATTTTCAACAGTTAGCGGTGATCCGCCAAATGGTCAGCGATCTTTGTATGGATATCGAGATTGTCGGCGTCCCTACCGTCCGTGAAATGGATGGCTTAGCGATGAGTTCACGTAACGGGCTGCTGACGTTAGATGAACGCCAACGTGCGCCTGTCCTTGCTCGTACCATGCGTTGGATAAGCAGTGCACTGCGTGGTGGCCGCGACGATTACGCGTCGATCATTGAAGATGCCAGTGACCAATTGCGCGCTGCTGGGCTACAACCTGATGAGTTGTTTATTCGCGATGCCAAAACGCTGCAACTGATCTCGAATGAGACCACACAAGCGGTGATCTTAGTGTCTGCATTTCTGGGTAAAGTACGCTTAATCGACAACCAAGTGTTGGAATTTAGCGCCGAAACGAAAGCGGACCCTGAAGAAGAGTAATTGCTATTTCAAGTGATGAAGTGATGACTCATTCTCACTTCAAAACCCTATATTGCAAAGGTCGCCCATAAGGAGCGACCTTTTTTGTATCGTTATTTAACTGAGGTGAACACGATTGTCGGAGAACAATAATTATAAATAGCTTGTTACATGTAACCATATCTAACTTTTTGTTTTATATGACTTTGTTTAAGGTTGCACTTTTGGATACTTTTAACCATCTCAGAAGTAACCTTGATTTGAAATTATTATCTTTAAATTCAGATAATTAGCTGTATATTAGTTGCGTTACATTGCTATTGTCCGCACGAGCATTACTCAGAGCCATGTTTTTTCGTATGAACGTAGCATTTTGTGATTGAACTTTAGCTAGCATAGCTTTTAATTCTGCCACCTCAGACCGCAGCTCTCGATTGCGGTCTTTGTATTCATTCAGTTCAGTTTGTTTAGCGTCACGCTGTTGTCGAATGCCTTTATTTACACCACCTTTAATGCGCTCTAATAGGTCTGGGCAATCACGATGAATCAACGCTCGGCTTACGCCTGCTTCTTCGGCAACGGAAGCGACACTCATTTTGCGTTTATCAGAGACAACTTTAGGACGACCCTTTTCGATACGAATAATGGCAAGTCGAACCATTTTATGTGTCGCCTTTTCTTTCTGGTTAGACATTTATCACCTCGATATGCTCTCTCTCATTAATTTCTTGCTTCATGGTTTCAACATCAATACCCAATGCCGCCAGAACCTTTTCACAGCGTTCCATGCCCTTTTTGACCGCCGCTCTACCAACTTCACCAATATCATCTAATTGCATCAGTTTCATTTGCTGCACTAACATTCCCTCCCAATAAGGCAGGTGTCGCTTATCTACAATGCCACTTTCACAGCTATCAGGCTTACCACACTTACACTCATCATCATTGGTACACCACCCAATACCTGTTGAACGAATTGGTATGGAGCTGGAGTATGCCTTTGCCATAGCACTAAGCGAGCCAAAAGATCTGATTAACTCTTTATCTTCACGTACTACCTTGATGTTTTGAGCTATATCACCACCAGTGATAGGCATATCTAGTTCAAACCAATCTTGCTTAATTTCTTCTTCAACCAGATATTTCTCTCGGAGCATTTCTTCGAACAATTCCGCATCCAAATCATCATTAAAGGCATACAAAGCGGTCATGGTAATTGACCAATGTTTAAAGTGGTCTTTCAATGCTCTCAAGTCGCCAAATTCAGAATGAACCGCATAATTAGCAAAGGTACGCCTGAATTGGTGCGCTGATAGGTTCCAATTGCTCCCTATCTGTTTACATAAGTTTGGCAACCTACTGTTAGTCATGGCCACCCCCGACAATAGGTAAATTGCGTTTCCTTTTCCAAGGTTTTTCGATAGACAAATGTGGTCTGAGATTTCCTCAAGTCGATGTACTTCCAAATAGTCATTGCTTACTTGCGCTTTTAGTAAATCACACTCAAGCTGTCGTTGAAGTGGAGCACTCAAACGACCAAGGATATCAATCGCTTCCGTGGCTATCTTTGGCGCAATCCACTCAGCCAACCCTGTATGTGTTTTCTCAGATACAGTTTCGATGTAATAGTAAGTTGTGTCATCTTTCGTTTCAGAGCGATACGCATCACGCTTAATGCCTAATATTTCATGGATACGCATACCCGTTGTGAGTAGTAGCCAGAAGATACAGCTATCTCGTAGTAGCAATTTTTCTTTCTTTTTTGCTGATGCTAAAATTTCATCAGCTCTATCTAGGTAAGGTTTAGTAAGCTGGCACAACGGAATTAGCACTTTATCTGGAATAATGGGGGTCTTGCCTTTGACAATGGCTTCCCGATACGCTTCACCAACATAGCCCGCTTGCTCATTAGCGCTTGATCTAGGCCAAGGATGCTCTTCGACAAAATCAAACTCTTTGCAGTGGTAATAAAGGTCTTCTAGAGCGCGAAATCTATCCACTTTGGCGGTTGCCGTCAGTGGTTTAGTCTCGCTTTTTCGCTTTGAGGTCAAGGTATTTACGTGCCTAACGTAAGCATTAGAGGTAAAAGCTGTGAGCCCATGTGTCGCTGTAGTATCTGAGCTTAAAACCCACTGAAAGTAAATTTTCAACTTGCCCAATATTTTCAGCAGAGTGTTAATTGCTAAACCCTTTTTCATTTTGCTCCAGATTATCCACTTTGCCATGCGCTTCATTTGAGTGTCCGAAATGGTGGAAAAAGTAAGGTTTAATGCACTTGCTATAGTTGCTTTCGTTCCTTTACTGGCAGGAAACATCCATACATCTTCCTCAAATCGCGATAGCGTTTGGTATTCACTATTGGCCAGTTTGATGTAGGTAACGATACCCGTTAGAGAACCATCAATGGCTTGCTCAAGCGCACTGGTGCTTGGCTTTGGGCATTGCTGAATCGCAAACTCAGCTTGCGTGAGTATTAACTCAATTGAACTCATTGCGTCACCTTCAACATATCAAGATTTTGCCAGTACGGATGAGGATTAGTTCTTGCTCGTTCTTTTTCAGCCTCTACACGCTGTAACTGTCCAAGCTTTGTAAATTCAGGGACAACTTCTTCATCTACGACTCTTAGAACATTTTTTAAATGACGCTTCCAGTCTTTGCGACCAAACTCATCACGGTTGCGAATAATCGCCCAATAAAAACTAAAGAGTTTATACAAATCATCACCTGTAATAACGAAGCTCTTACAGCGGAAACAACCTAAGAAGTCATTACAGAATGTGCCATCTTTAGGTGCTCTATGGCCATTCTTAGGGTCTTTACAATGGCCTACAGGGACGCTTGGCTCTGCGCACGTTAGCTCTTTAACTCGTATCTCACCCATTAAGCCTAAGTTGCGCTTTGATTGCTCAGGAGCTTGCAGGTAGTGGTCAAGCGTTCCTGTCCCACTGTGTTTGGCTTGTTGCGCAGCAATTAACAAACTCTCACCACTCAGCTCATAAATACCATTGATGAACGTCTTGCGAAAACGGCTTACATTAAGTTTCATCGTTCGACCATCTTCATCTCTTAGGTCGTACTCTTTGATGAATTTTTTGATGTTATATCGAAGCAGCCTTTCTGCTAGAGAGGAGGCCCTACCACTCTCTGCACCTATGTGGGCAACTCTAGGCTCATAGACAAATACCAAGTCGGTATCGATAGACTTTCTCGCTTGGCTATTGCGCTCAATGATAGTCTCAATAAGATAAGCCACATCAAGCTTTATCCCTTGGACCACTTCAAGTTCCTGTGATTTTCGTAAATTGTGCAATTGCGTTGCGTTGCCTCTTTTTTTGAATACAGTTAACAGTTTGCGGCAATCTTTAAGTGGGTGGTCAGTCAATGAGTCGGTAGTCATATCGAGAAGCGGAGAGGTATTAATACCAGTCTGGATTGCCACAGCTAGTAAGCAAACCACTAATTCATAACCTGTCAATGGTTCAGTCTTTTGATAAATCGGCTTAATTGCTTGTTTTAGCGCAACCACTACCTGTCTTTTTTCATGGGGAGTAAGTGATTTCTCGCCCTTGGCACGTTTGCTTGAATTTGGAAATGGGTTCTTAGGAAAGAAATCATTGTTTAGGTTGATGTCACCAATGACAGACCAATAGCCCTTGTTTCTCATGTATATCAGCATTGACTTGAGGTGAGTGTAGTAACCTTTTTGGGTGTTATACCCTAACTCACAACCTCTAAGGTGCAGTAAATACTGCTCGATCAACTCTGGCGTAATGTCATCTTGTGTTAAGTCCTCACCCGCTGAATACCTAAATAATGTAAGGTATTCAGCGAAATGGGAAAAACCATTTGTAAAATAAGTTTTTTGAGTCTCCTCGCTAAGAGCATCGGTATTTTTCAGCAAAGCTTTTGCGGTGTAGTACACTCGACTTGTGATGTCATCAAAACCTTTGCCATAAAAACGAGTAAAATTGACGTTAGAACCATTGCCACCTTTTGAACCGATATTCGGGTAGTTCACAACAGGGCTGATTGGTCGGATAATCTCTTGGTTTTGAGTAGAGTCAATCGTTGGCTCAACTACAGATGTTTTCTTGAGCTTTTCTTTGTTAACCGTCAGGTTTTTTCGTTGTTTAGCCATACCTTACCTACGCAATCGCATCAATTTGTTGCTGATACTCAATCGACAGGTCATCGACTAAATCATTAACCAAGTGCAAATACTTCATCGTGGTTGTGATACTGGAATGTCCAAGCCGAGCTTGTAGGTACATCAAGGGTTCAAATTTGCTGCTTTTATGTTCTAACATTCCTTTCAGCATGTGCGTTGCGTAAGTATGTCTTAACATGTGCGGTGATACGTGAAAGGGTAAATTTAGCGACTTTAGAGCCTTACCAAAAGCAGAGCCTTGAGAAGTCCACTCTTGGCCATCAGACGTTAAAAACAAACAATCTGATACCACTCCTGACTCTTGCTGCTTCTGAAAACGAGCCTCATTGACATAACGCCACAAGTCCTCCATTAGACGTGTCGGGATGTGTATTTTGCGCTCTCTCTCACCTTTGGTTCGTGAAATATTGACCTCATAATAAGCTCTGTTTCCAGTAGGCTTTCTTATTATATGCAAGGGAAACAGCAACAGTTCTTTTCGTCTAATTCCTGCCTGTAGACATAAGCGAACCATCAGCTTTAAGGTTGGATTTTCAATCGCAGATAAAAGCTCTCTCACTTCAATTACCGATAAAAACTGAGCTTTCTTCTCAAAGGTTTTCATCATCAAATCAGAGCTGTATTTCTTACCACCATTTCTTTCTGTATGAGCCAAAAACTGCTGGCCTTTATTCACTGAAACGGATTCTAAAGAGTAAGGTAATGATTTAAACCACTTGCCAACACCATAAGAGTAGAAACGCACTATCGTTCTTAAATGCTGATTGGTTGAATTTACCGACATGCCCAACTCACCAACACAAAGGTCACGATAAGCACTGACTAACATTTCATCTTCACTGCTTTCTGAAATGTCTCGCCAATCCAAACTGTTCTGCTCACAGAATGTCAGGAATTGAGCTAGGTGATTGCCATACGTCCACCAAGTGTTCTCACTATTCACTCGACCTCGTTTTAAGCACTCATATACCAAGAACTGTAACGCCTCTACACAAAGCATTCCTGATTCAATCCCTAGATCTGAATTATCAGTCTCCCAAGTTAGCAAAGGGAAGTTAGGGTATTTGACGCTTTCTATCTCAAAGTCAGATGTGGATTTAATGCAAAGCATAGTGGCTCACTCAAACTGTATATACATACAGGTTAAGTGCTAAGGTTATACTTCGCAAGAGATTAGGGTGATTTTTATGCATACGTTGACTTGTAACACATTATTGGACAATTATCATTTTCGGAAAATCGAATATTAGCAATTTATGAATAACTATATGTATGGGAAACCACTTCCGAACTCAGTATTACGGTTGATTTAAAACACCGAGCCCCCATATTCTTAAAATCCACCCACAACGCTACCTTGGCTATGCAAATCAAACGAGACTTTGACTACTACCACAATCTTCACAACGTTATTACCCACGCCCTGCTTCATTTGCTGTGTCAGGTATCCGCATCTTCCCGTTTTGTTCCAGTAACATCACGCAATGACATACTAATAAAGTACCTTAAGCCAAAGCTCAACGATAAGTCGTTATCGAATATCAAAAAAGACATCAAACTGATGCTCAGCGTAGCAAGAAAAAAAGGTGGGAACCTAGAAATGAAACTGCATCAACTTAATTCACAGTCGAAGCATACTAAACTCGTCGGTGCTGAAAAGCTTTATAACCTACTCGTACACCTTTATGACGTAGAGGGTATCGAATCAAGACTGTTTGAGGAGGGTAGTGAAGCGGAGCCAGGGATTCTTTATATGCTAGAGGAACAAGTCAAATACGGTTTTGACCAAGAACACAATCAAGTCTCCCCACTATCGATGCTTATCCAACTAGAGCGTGCACCAGAGCTTATCAATTCGATTAATGCTCACGGCCTATTTCTTGCTGAAATGAAAGAGTGGAACACCGAGATACATCAAGCCCACATCTTAGTACACCCTGCTTAAAAAAGCTGGCTACCGCTCATTTAAACTTCCAATCATTCGTCCCACATGAGCTGGCTTCACCAGCTAGCTCGAAGTTGGACATTTACGTGTTACGACGAGATAGAGAGCCTTCTCTTTCAGATAACTTTTTCGGCTCTTCTCCGCTTTCATGAGTCTGTATGCACAGGCTCATTCATCATAATCACATGATTTATAATGCTTATTTTAAAAATAAGTCAGTAGTCTATTTTGTCGTCTTTGTCTTCCTCGTTATTTAGCTTTAAAGGCCAGTGTGTTGAATCTTGTTCAATAGAAGAAATGTCCCAAGGCGTACTCGTTCGCTGTCGTCGAGATCGTAGGTATAAAGTCAAAGAGCCAATATCAGGGACTTCCTGCACCGTCGATCACTACGTTAAAAGACGTCTTCAAGATTTACCTGTGAGTGGGCGACCTTGTACGATTGAGGTTGAGCTGGCTAAAACTAGAGACAAAGAAGGACGACGGTTGATCGAAGAGACTGAATATGTGGCTAAAGGTGGTCGTTATACCGCTCGCTTTTGCAAGTTCATCAGTGGGTTATGTCGCCATATGAGCATACATGCCGTCTCTCAACATTTAGGAATCCGTTGGGAAACAGTAAAAAATATCGATAGGGAATACTTGCGTTCAAGCTTACCAGCATTAGACCCCGAGAAACTGAATAACTTGGTTCATATTGGCGTCGATGAAGTTGCCAGAGCCAAGAGACACGATTATATGACGGTTGTTTATGACCTCGTCTCTGGGCATTTAATTTGGGTTGAACATGGCCGAAAAGCAGAAGTTCTGATCTCCTTCTTTGAGCAACTATCAGAAGAAACCAAATCAGGAATCAAAGCAGTATCAATGGATATGGGCCAGTCTTACCAGTCGGCGGTCAGGAAAATGCTTCCCAATGCTGATATTGTTTTTGACCGATTTCATGTCATGCAGAACTACTGCATCTTAATCAAAAAAGAGAGAGCAAAAGCTTTTAGAAATGGCTCTCACGACGAAAAAAAAATGTTGAAAGGAACGCTCTTCCTCCTACTGAAAAACGCTCACAAATTGGATGATAGACAGTCTGACAGACTTGATGACTTACTTGAGAGCAACAAGACTTTGTGCGTTGTTTACATGCTCAAAGAGCAGCTACAAGCCATATGGGATGAACCCGATTACGAAACAATGGTGGCAGCTCTAGAAGCTTGGTGTCGTCTTGCCAAATCGACCAGAATACTTTCCTTAATTAATTTTGCCGATGCTTTATTGGAAAGAAAAGTGGGTATTTGTAACTACGGAAAATACAAACTGACTAACGCTCGGGTAGAAGCAGGTAATGTCTCGATTGGCTTACTCAGACGAAGGGCAAGAGGGGTGAGAGATACAGACTATTTCAAATTGAAGATCAGACAAACATCGGTTCCCGATACACACTCAACTTTTTACCCAAATATCAAGCTCACCTAAGCGGAGAAGAGCCCTTTTTCTATTCCAAATCACGCGAGTCGCCTACAAACAGCAGACCAAATTCACTAACCCACTACACATAGACTTTTTAGTTAGCTCAGATAATCCAGTCATACAACCTCAATTGACTATATTGATAAAATAAAACATTTAACGCCCGCTTAAGGGGCAGACAACGCTACTACCAAGTTTCCGCATAATACCGTAATCACAGAAATCGACGCATAGTAAAAATGCTGCGCGTTGGCTGTCCCTCTTGAAGCGTTTGTTAAGCGGCTATAGAAACATGTCTGAGTGCATTTGCATAATAGTTATAATGCTTGTGATCTGCATTAAAGTTATTTTCAAAAGCAAGTAAAAGTGAGCCAAACAGAGCATCATTGGAAATACTTACTTTAGAATTAATTTGCTTAATACTAGCCGATATGAACTTTGACACCGCTGAGAATAAAAAATGCCCTCTTATAAAATCACTAAAATCTCTAGGTATTCCACCAATTAAATTGGTTATATGGTCTATTTCGCTTTGACAAACTGAAAAGCCAATATTTTCAATAAAATAATTAACTTTAGCTTCACACATATCATGGGATTTTTGTGATTTAAAGAATCTAGAACAATTATCACCAACAACGGAAATACCAATGCAGTTTAGCTCATTATGAACATCATAAATGACTAGCTTTTTCATGATCTGGATGAAGCAATTTAACCATATTTCCAATTCTTTAATAGGCATATTTTTAGTGGGTATTTTTCCTACACTTTTAATTACTTTTAATATTGTAGATGGGCAAATTAATGAATTTTCAATTGCGTACCCATAAGTTCTGATTATATTAGGATTGCATAAACTACCTTTGAGGATTTCGAAATCACTATCACAAGCAATTATTCCTTGTAATTTCCCTAATTCTAATTCGTCTATGTATTTGGCTAATTCTTTTGAACCGCCAACTTCTTGAATTTCAACTCTGTATTCAACCAAACAATTGAATATAACCTCCCAGAAAGGTACATCATCCTCACCTTCCACATAAACCATAACATCTGCACCATAAAACAAATGCACAATATTATTGGCTTCTTCGGAGTGGTAAAAATCATTCATTTATAATTCGCTCCATGTCGTAAATATAATCTCTGTACTTTGACGCAACTTCTGGTGAGTGTGTTGCTGCAATAATTTGCGCGTTAGGATTTAATTGCTTTATCGCTGGTATGATTTTTCTTTGCCATGAAATATGTAAAGATAACTCTGGCTCATCTGTTAAAAAAATATATGGCTTTTTTCTTTGCAAGAGCGTTTCAATAAACAATATTAACAACTGCTTTTCACCTGAAGATAAACCATCATAGCTAATTGAATTATGTTCATTGCTAATGACTAAATTACCTCCATTAAATTGAAAAATCTTATCGCTTATAAAATCTTTTATTATTTCTAAAAAAAGGTCTATAGGAGAAAAAATATGTGATGTTTTTTCTTCTGCAATTAAAGACATTTTAATTATTTTTTGAGTTCTCCTTAAAGCTTCAAGTGAAGAAAAGTCTATTTTAACATGTGATTTTTCTTTGTTATCTTTTTTCAATTCTGTAACAGTTTCATCAATTTTCATGACATGAAAATTGATTCTTCTCCTGACATCTGAATCTATTGCATTTAATTGACTATAAGCAGATATCAAGCTTGATTTTTCTTTATCTTTGTCAAAGTCTAACGCATACCCCTTTGTTTCCACATCTTCTTTAGAATAAAGAATCGATGCTAAAACATCTTTTTGAAGTGATGTCGCTACTTCTCTTGCTTGCTGAGATAGATCAAGTTGGTAATGTGTTAAACCACGAAGTAATTCTGTCAGACGGTAATCGACTGGTGCAACTGCTCTAGCCCCGTGTTTATCTCTTATTTCATAATCTTGACCATTTCGAAGTCTATAAACAGATAATGATGATAACGAAACTAAATCAGATAGCAGACGCCTAAGTTCTTCAGACTCTTCATGAGCCTTTCTCCGATGATGGATAGCAAAGCGTCTATCTTCTGCTGCGATGATCCTGACATTATATTTAGATTGTGATATTTGATATTCCATTGTTAAAAAAGGAACATTGTCATCCTCGATTTTAGTAGCCTTTATTGTCTTCTGCTTACCGTTTTGAGTTAATTTAATTTCAACATAACTAAAATCGTTATCGCTAATTCCATCTACATCTACAGATAAAATTGAGTACAGTATGTTCATGAATGTTGTCTTACCTGTACCATTTTTACCTATAATGATATTTACGTCTTCATTAAATTGACAACTTGCATTAAACCGCTGCCAGAAGTTATCTATTCTTACACTTTGGATTTTATACATAATTTAAAATCTACTCTTTATTATTGGAATCATGTGCGTACTTTCAGCCGCTTAACGCCGCGTTAAGTAGTGAGCAACGCTACCACAAAACCCAACCATATCACCGTAAACACAAAACCCAACGATGGAATGAAAAATGCCATGCGTTGGGAATCTGTCTTAAACGCTTTGTTAGAGCGCTACTAACTCTGCAAGTTTACTAGCAACATTACCTATTGGATCTTCTGCTGTATCTAAACCACTTCGAGAGCCAAGTAACGGACTTACATCACGAAGATCTTCATACGTAGTATCGTGGACAATTGGCACGAGCAAGTCTGTAGAGAGTAAAGCAGATAGCTCTTTGTCTGCGACACCCTCTCCGGCTATGCGCTTCAAAAATGATGGAGTTACCATGACGATTCCAATTCTTGATTTAGCCAAACCTTTATCGATTTCACGCATTAAATTTGAGCCGAGCAAAACGTCTTTTTCGCTAAACCAAACTGAAACACCTTTAGCTTCGAGTAAGTCATGTAACTCCTTGGCAATTCCTTTTCGGTCATCCCAAGCATGACATAGGAACACATCACGAAGATCAGGTTTAGAAGCTCGTCTCTCTACATTTTTTCGTACTGGAGTAAGAGTTCTAATTTCAGCCGGAGTATAAACCACTGAGGAACCGGGGCTTGACCAACTAGGTCTAGGACGGCTTGAACTTGAACCACTTGAGCTGTTGCTACTGCCGCCGTACGAAGAGTATGAAGACGATGGATACGAGGAATATGAACGGTAGCTACCACGACTACTACATGCTGGGCAGTTAGCTCTAGCACTTGCTGTTCGGTGACCATTTACTGGTGCTGTACATCTTGCCATTTAACGATTTCCTAAGTATGAATTCAATCCAATGATAAACGATTGAATACAATATGAAACAACGGCAGTAAGGCGTTTCAAAGACGGTCACAAAAATACCGGTGCGCTCTAACGCCCAATTAAGTGGTGAACAACGCACTGACCAAGCCGCTGCATAACACCGTAAACACTTTACCTAACGCATAGTAAAACTGCCACGCGTTGAGAATCCACTTGAATTGCTTGTTATGTGAATTTTACCGTGAATTCAAAGTAAACCACCGTAGAAATGAATAAATTTGAATAAGTTACGTACAAAAATGATGCTTACCAAAACCTAAAATTCACAGCGATCTGAGCCAAAGAGAGCCACTTACAAAGTCGACAACAAAGAAAGCGCCCTTCCAGCAACCGCTAAATTTTTTGCGTCACCAGATTTTCAGAGCTGAATGTCAGCAAGAAAACCAGTCAAAAGGACATTTCAATTAAAGCGATTTGAAACCACCGAAACCCAACGCAAACCAGATCCAGCACTCAATTGAGGCAACCCAAGAACCTTGAAAACGATCAATCTCAGGTTGTTCAAGAATCCATTTCGACCAAGCCAACTTGCCGAAAACACGGAGCGAATTCTCAATGAAATCGTAGAGTTAGCCCTAAAAACTCATCAAACACATAACGCCCAATTAAGTGGTGAACAACGCACTGGCCAAGCCGCTGCATTGCACCGTAAAACACTTTACTCAACGCATAGTAAAACTGCCACGCGTTGAGAATCCACTTGAATTGCTTGTTATGTGAATTTTACCGTGAATTCAAAGTAAACCACCGTGGAAATGAAGAGATTTGAATAAGTTACGTACAAAAACGATGCTGACCAAAACCTAAATTTCACAGCGATCTTAGCCGAAGAAAACCACTTACAGAATCAACAACAAAGAAAGCGCCCTTTCAGCAACCGCTAAACTTTTTGCTTCACCAGACTTTCAGTGCTGAATGTCAGCAAGCAAATCAGTCAAAAATGCATTTCAATTGAAGCGATTTGAAACCGATAAAACTCAACACAAACCAGATCCAAAACTCAATTGAGGCAACCCAAGAACCTTGAAAACGATCAATCTCAGATTGTTCAAGAATCCATTTCGACCAAGCCAATTTGCCGAAAACACAGAACGAATTTTCAATGAAATCGTAGATTTAACCTCAAAAACTCATCCAACACATAACGCCCAATTAAGGTGTGAGCCACGCTACCACAGCACTCAATTTGGACACCGTAAACACTAAACTAGACCCAAACCAAAAATGCCAAGCGTGGGGAATCACTCTTAAATTGTTTGTTAGCTTACCAGTTTCAAGTAACTCAAGACGATCTTGCCAAAAACAGAAACCTTGTATCCTGCATTTTTAGCAAACATCGATTGATGCCTCATGAATAAGCCTGAAACAGTAAGAAGTTCTAGCTGAGTATCAACATTGAAGTCCCTACTCCAGAAGCTAAACGAATTATCAGCTTCAAATTTTGCGCTAAGATCCTGAAATACTGAGTCGTTCCAAATAGCAGTTTCAGATGACTTTAACCCGCCAGAAGAAAACTCTCTCCTTTCAGGTTGCATAGAGGCTACAATAACAAATAACTTTCGCTGCTCGTCACTTAACTCACTGACTTTCCGCATTACCCATGCTTTTTGGTTATCATCTGTGAATTGATACATAGAGCTAACAGCATACAAATTTGAAATAGCCTCCACTTTTTCTTGTGAGTCTTCATACTCAATTAGAGTAATTAACTCCTTGAAAAGGTTTACCGCTTCTCCAGTCGAAAACCAATCAAGATTAATTGTACTTTGCTCTAAGTGACTATACTTTTCCTCAAGAGCTGTAATTGTAGCTTCTATGTTTCTAGTACGGATTTCATCTGACTTATCAAATATAAGATGGTCTAACGCACCACCGACAACAGGAATAGCAGATACTCCTGCTCGAAAAAATGAGCCTGTATTGGGGACATATTTTGAATCTTTTGCCTTTTCAGCAATCTCTGTAATTTTATCTTTCATCGTCATACTTACTCTGGTTAGCTAACGCCCAATTAAGTGGTGAACAACGCACTGGCCAAGCCGCTGCATTGCACTGTAAAGCACTTTACCTGACGCATAGTAAAACTGCCACGCGTTGAGAATCCACTTGAATTGCTTGTTATGTGAATTTTACCGTGAATTCAAAGTAAACCACCGTAGAAATAAAGAGATTTGAATAAGTTACGTACAAAGACGATGCTGACCAAACCCTAAATTTCACAGCGATCTTAGCCAAAGAGAGCCACTTACAGAATCAACAACAAAGAAAGCGCCCTTTCAGCCACAGCCAAACCTTTTGCGTCACCAGATTTTCAGAGCTAAATTTCAGAAAGTGAATCAGTCAAAAATGCATTTCAATTGAAGCGATTTGAAACCACCGAAACCCAACAAAAACCAGATCCGAAACTTAATTGAGGCAACCCAAGAATCTTAAAAACGATCAATCTCAAGTTGTTTAAGAATCCATTTCGACCAAGCCAACTTGCCGAAAACACAGAACGAATTATCAATGAAATCGTAGAGTTAACCTCAAAAACTCATCCAACACATAACGCTTTCTAGACGGCTTTCAGCCGCTTTTCATACTACTATCATGCAATCTTTCTAAATACAGTTCAATTGATAATCAATAGGTTAATGAGATGAATTGAGCATTAGATTGCAAAATGACGCATAGTTTTTAAAAAGTTTAGGTCGACATTCCCTCAGATAACTACAGGTAAGGCAAACGTACAGTCACAGATTATGAGTAAACTTTCGAGCTGAGAAGGAATGGGGCAGAAATGAGTTTGGCAACATCGCCTCTGTTTGTCGCCTCTGTTAGATTCCAATCAGCACAGAAAGCACTACCTCTATAAGAACTATGCTTTAGTTCAGTTCACCCTTACAACCGTAGATATTAACCATTAAGACAGACGTTACACTTTCAAGGATGCATAACAATATAGTTTGATCATTTTTGAGGTTCGTTACTACTACTGAGATTAATGAAATGATAATAAATAGAGATTAATTTCTAGCTCATTTTTGGACAAAAACTGTTTCAGCAAACCACGTCGATCATCATAAATGGCTTACTCTCAACGCTCACAAAACTAATTCCCTCCCCTTCAAGGGGAGGGTTAGGGTGGGGTGAACCCCCTCCTAGCCTCCCCCTAAAAGGGGGGAGGAACAGAACCGTTATGAGCTTCTACTTTAAAGCATTAAGTGGCAAAAATTGTTTTAGCAAACCACATCTATCATCATAAATGGCTTACTCTCAACGCTCACAAAACTAATCCCTCCCCTTCAAGGGGAGGGTTAGGGTGGGGTGACCCCTCCTAGCCTCCCCCTAAAAGGGGGAGGAACTATTAAGTCCTTAACCCGATACCACGCGAAACCAGATAATGCGCAACCCCATACAGCGCCACTACAAAAATACCAAGCACACTGAACGAGGTAACAATTCCCACATCCGACACACCAAGAAAACCGTAGCGGAAGGCATTAACCATGTAGACGATTGGGTTGATTTTCGATACCGAATAGGTTGATCGAATAAAACACCCCACCTAAGTAGGTTAATGGCGTCAATACAAAGGTAGGAATAATCGAAATGTCATCAAAGGTTTTAGCAAAAATGGCGTTAATCATGCCACCTAAAGCGAACACAACAGAGGTGAGAAAAACCGTCGCCACAATAATCCCCCAATGATCGACCTTGAGATCAACAAAGAACAGCGACACAAGGGTCACTATCGTACCCACCAGCAAGCCACGCACTACCCCGCCCATCACAAATCCGGCGATAATGACGTAGTTAGGTACAGGTGCAACTAACAACTCTTCGATGTTTTTCTGAAACTTCGCACTAAAGAAAGAAGAGGCGACGTTCGAGTATGAGTTAGTGATCACCGACATCATGATTAAGCCCGGGACAATATATTCCATATAGCTAAAGCCGTTCATCTGGCCAATACGCGAACCAATTAGGTTGCCAAAAATAATGAAATAGAGCGTCATGGTGATGGCTGGCGGTACTAAGTTTTGCACCCAAATACGCGTAAAACGGTTGATTTCTTTAGTCAGCAAACTGCAAAAAGCCGTCCAATATAAACGATACATCATGATTATCCTCGGCTTTGCTGTTGAACAATGCTGACAAACAGCTCTTCAAGGCGGTTCGCTTTGTTACGCATCGAAAGCACCGTAATTCCCTGTTCTGTTAACTGTGAAAAGACTGAATTTAGCCCTTTCGTTTTCTCCAACTCAATTTGTAACGAACCGTTGAGCATGGTTTGCGAGATCACACCACTGAGTTGTGGCGCTGGCGGAGAATTCTCTGCGATATCTAAAATAAAGGTTTCGAGCTGTAATTTGGCCAGCAAATCCTTCATCGAGGTATTTTCAATAAGCTCACCTCGGTTAATAATGCCGATATTGCGGCACAGCATCTCCGCTTCTTCTAAATAGTGCGTGGTTAAGATAATGGTGATCCCTTGCGCGTTAATCTCAGTTAAGAACTCCCACATCGAACGGCGCAGTTCAATATCCACACCAGCGGTGGGTTCATCTAAAATCAGCAACTTAGGCTCATGCATTAAGGCTCGAGCAATCATCAAACGACGTTTCATACCACCAGAAAGATTACGTGCACGCTCTTTACGTTTTTCCCACAAATCGAGTTTTGAGAGGTACTTCTCTGCCCTCTCTTTCGCTAACGCTTTCGTCACGCCGTAATACCCAGCTTGCTGCAACACAATTTGTTCAACCGTTTCAAACTGGTTGAAGTTAAACTCCTGCGGTACTAAACCAATATGTTGCTTGGCCAGTTCAAGATCTTTGTCAATATCAAAACCAAACACTTTAACGGTGCCAGAGGTTTTATTGACCAGCGAAGAGATAATGCCAATGGTGGTTGATTTCCCTGCCCCATTGGGCCCAAGCAGTGCGTAAAAATCGCCTTTTTCAACCTGTAAACTCACCCCTTTTAGGGCCTCAAACCCACCAGCGTAAGTTTTTCGTAATTGTTCTATTTTTAATGCGTACATTCCACGGATCACTCTTTGTGATGTTAACCTATCCAATGTGCTGCTAAGGCTCGCGTTTTTCAACCCAATATTAGAAATTGATAAAATAAAAAACGCAGATCCAACGATCTGCGTAATTAATTCTTGCACAACCTTAACGATTTTGGGCTACCTGCTTAACCGCAGCATTGAGCGCTTCATAACGAAACGAAAAAGTCTGCTCGGTTGGCACCAGATCCAAAATATGAAACTTTTCCAGTTGCTGTTTGGTGTGCACATTTGGGCAAAGTAAGTAGACCGCGCAGTGGGCATCTAAGGCATCATTAATCGCGTTTTCTAAAGCAAGCCCAACCGTCACATCAATCATAGGTACATCAGTAAGATCTAAAATCATCGCTTCATAGTCACTGATGTGATTGTGCTGGCGAGCGATCGCTTTAGATACACTAAAAATCATCGGCCCTGAGAGATAAAAAAACAGCACCTTACCATTGGCTTGATCCAATAAAGCTCGTTCGCTATCAGTCAATGGCACATCGTTTTCATCAGCATCACTAATGGCTTTCACTTGGCGAGCTTGCTCGCGGCTCAAGCGTTCTATGATCAAAATATTTGAGATAAAAACGCCCAAGCCAACCGCAACAATCAAATCGACAAAGACAGTTAACAGCATCACGCCATACATGATGGCCATCCCCTGCACACTCACTTTATGCGCGCGTTGGATAAAGCTCCAATCAAGAATGTTAAAACCAACATACACCGCAATCCCTGCCAATACCGCCATTGGAATCGGTTCGGTTAAGCCTCCTGCCACCAACACCACTAAGGCTAATATTAAGGCACGAACTACACCAGACAGAGGAGAACGCGCGCCGACCTGAATATTGGTCACCGTCCCCATGGTTGCACCTGCACCCGGCAACGCACCCAATAAACCCGCGATCATATTAGCCAGCCCTTGCCCTCGCAGTTCTTTATCGGAATCATGCTCTTTACGCGTTAGAGAATCGCCAATTACCGCGGTGAGCAACGTATCAATGCAGCCGAGCGTACCGAGTACTAAAGCGTCAATCACCATGGTGGTGAACATCTCGGCATTGAAGGTTGGAATAACAAAAGAGGGTAAGCCAGCAGGGATCACACCAATACGGCGGATCTCATCTCTATCAAATAACAGTACTGAAATAAGCGTCACCCCAACTAACGCAATCAACTGAACGGGCACTTGTTTGCGATATTGAGCCGGGAGAAAAAATAAAATGCCTAAGGTTAACAAACCAAGAAAGAGCTCACTGAACTTCATCTGGCTAATGATCTCGGGCAACGCGGTTAACGTTCCCATCACTCCCCCAGCGGGAGCCGCCTGACCAAGCAGCGGTGACAACTGCAGGATAATCAAAATCACCCCAATTCCTGACATAAAGCCGGAGATCACGCTATAGGGCATTAAGGTGATGTATTTCCCGAGTTTTAAAGTGCCAAGTACAATCTGAAAAGCGCCAGCCATCATGACAACCGTGAAGCTAACTGCAAGCCCCGTTTCAGGATAACGCGACACCATGCTGGTTAAAATGGCCGTCATAATGACCGTCATTGGCCCTGTAGGTTCAGAAATTAATGTAGATGAACCACCAAACAAGGCAGCAAACAGCCCCACCAATATTGCTCCCCAAAGCCCTGCTTCTGCCCCCGCACCAGACGCCACACCAAAAGCCAAGGCAAGTGGCAGTGAAATAATCGCGGTCGTGACGCCACCAAAGACGTCACCTTTTAGGTCGATATCGGCAAAACGGCCTCTAAACACAATGCTTTTCCTCATACTCAAAATAGGTTGCCTCACTGTAGCAAATCATCATTCTAATCATTAACCATTATTTTACATGTGATTGATTCTCTGTTGACCATCCAAATAGCGATGGAAACAGTTTAATTTTTTTACAGCGAAAACTCGTCAGATGAGTGAGTGTTTTGTCATTTTATAAGAGAACGGAATTGTAACATTGTGTATAGTCAGTCCTATTCTTGCGCATTACTATGATGCGGTTGCACTATTTTTAAGGGAAGTGAGATGCCAGAACTGAAACAGCTTTTTGAAAATAACTCACGTTGGTCTGAATCGATTAAGGCTGAACGTCCTGAGTACTTTGCAAAACTCGCTCGCGGGCAAGACCCAGATTTTCTATGGATTGGTTGTTCTGATAGCCGAGTTCCGGCCGAGCGTTTAACTGGGCTTTATTCTGGTGAACTATTTGTACACCGCAACGTTGCAAACCAAGTGATTCACACTGACCTTAACTGCCTTTCTGTGGTGCAGTACGCGGTTGACGTACTGAAGGTCAAGCACATCATCATCTGCGGGCACTATGACTGCGGTGGCGTCAACGCAGCGATTGATAACCCACCGCTGGGCTTGATCAACAACTGGTTACTGCACGTGCGTGACTTATACCTTAAGCACCGTACCTACTTAGATGCAATGCCAGAACAAGATAAAGCCGACAAATTGTGCGAAATCAACGTTGCCGAGCAAGTGTATAATTTAGGTAACTCAACCGTACTGCAAAACGCATGGGAGCGCGGCCAAGATGTCGAGTTGCATGGCGTGGTCTACGGTATTGAAGATGGACGTTTGGAATACTTAGGCGTTCGCTGCGATTCACGTGAGCGAGTCAACGACACCTATCAAAAAGCGATGGAAAAAATCCTTAATTCACAGCATAAATTACTGTGTCGATAACATCGCGTGTTAATTACCGTTAAAAGCAACACCTAAAAATGCACAATGCCCACTATTTTAGTGGGCATTCTATTATCGCTGGCAAAATTACGCTTGCGGCACAACTTTACCAATGTAAGGTAGGTGACGATATTTTTGCGCGTAGTCGATACCTACGCCCACGACAAATTCATCTGGGATTTCAAAACCGATCCACTTGACCTCTACAGGTACTTCACGGCGTGAAGGCTTATCCAGTAAAGTACAAATATGAATGGATTTAGGTTCACGTAAAGACAAAATTTCTTTTACTTTATTTAGTGTATTACCCGTATCAATAATGTCTTCTACCAGCAACACATCTTTACCTTTAATGTCATCATCCAGATCTTTCAGAATGCGCACATCACGTGAGCTTTGCATCGTGTTGCCATAACTTGACGCGGTCATAAAATCGACTTGATGAACTAAGTCGATCGCGCGAGCTAAGTCTGCCATGAAGACAAATGAGCCGCGCAACAAGCCCACCAGCACCAGATCTTCACTACCTTGGTAATGTTCTGTGATTTGTTTGCCTAATTCACGAATTCGTTCCTGAACGACTTGCTCAGAAATCATCACTTCAACTGTATGTTTCATACTGTTCTCTTTTCGGGTGATGCGACACGCTACGATCATCGCAGTTTAATGATGGCGTCGCGTAACTAGCTTGGCGCGTATAGTACCACTGCCACACAGGATAGTTAAATAATTAGCAAAACTCTGGATATGATGAAATAAAGCTCCTACGCTGCCGCAGATACGCTCACCACAAATACGCCACATCAATAAAAGCTACAATAAAACACGTTGAATCTGATGGGATTTAACACGATCGCACAAAAAACAAACTCGAAACGTTGACCTCAACCATATGCAGCAGTACACTCATAAAGCTTTAAAGCAACTAACAAAATAATCATTAGAGCGAAAAGCTCAATTCAACAGTCATTGGCAAGGATTAACAACTCATGGAAACATCGATAGAAAAACGCCCCAGAACTCGCTTATCACCACAAAAACGCAAACTTCAACTGATGGAAATCGCCCTTGAAGTGTTTGCAACACGGGGAATAGGCCGAGGTGGCCACGCAGATATTGCTGAAATCGCCCAAGTTTCAGTCGCTACTGTCTTTAACTACTTTCCAACCCGAGAAGATTTAGTCGACGACGTACTCACTCATGTTGTACGTCAGTTTTCAAACTTCCTCGCAGATAATATTGATCTTGATTTGCATGCGAAAGATAACTTAACCAACATCACCACTAAGATGATTTCTCTTGTGATTGAAGATTGTCACTGGTTAAAAGTATGGTTTGAATGGAGCGCTTCAACGCGCGAAGAAGTGTGGCCACTTTTTGTCTCCACCAACCGTACTAATCAACTTTTGGTACAAAATATGTTTATCAAAGCCATTGAACGTGGCGAAGTGTGCGATCAACATGAGCCAGAACATCTTGCTACGCTCTTTCTTGGTATCTTCTACTCACTGTTTGTACAAGCAAATCGCATACAAGACGAAGCCAGCATGGGCGTACTCGTGAAAAGCTACCTCAGTATGCTCTGCATCTATAAAAAAGATCACTAGGCTTAACTTCCTAGTCTCTGAATTATGAGCATAAAAAAACCGCTGAATTCAGCGGTTTTTACTATTTAACTAACCAGCAATTTAATGAACCGGCAATTTAACGCATCAGCGTTGAGGTTACTTTTTCTTCTTCGCTTTTGCGTTTGGCAGATCAGTAATCGTGCCTTCAAATACTTCCGCAGCAAGGCCTACCGATTCATGTAACGTTGGGTGAGCATGAATCGTCAAAGCGATATCTTCTGCATCACAACCCATCTCGATAGCCAAACCGATTTCACCAAGCAGTTCGCCGCCGTTAGTACCAACGATAGCGCCACCAATCACGCGGTGAGTCTCTTTATCAAAGATAAGCTTAGTCATACCGTCAGCACAATCAGAAGCGATAGCACGGCCAGAAGCTGCCCATGGGAATGTCGCGACTTCGTAGTTAATGCCTTCTGCTTTGGCTTCTTTTTCAGTTTTACCAACCCAAGCCACTTCTGGCTCAGTGTATGCAATTGAAGGGATAACTTTAGGATCGAAGTAGTGCTTCTTACCAGAAATTACTTCTGCCGCTACGTGGCCTTCATGCACACCTTTGTGCGCCAACATTGGTTGACCAACGATATCACCGATCGCGAAGATATGAGGAACGTTAGTACGCATTTGCTTATCAACATTGATAAAGCCGCGCTCATCCACTTCAATACCTGCTTTTTCAGCATCCATCAGCTTACCGTTTGGTACGCGGCCGATAGCAACAAGAACGGCATCATAACGCTCAGCTTGCGCTGGTGCTTTTTTGCCTTCCATTGAAACGTAGATACCATCTTCTTTTGCTTCAACAGCGGTTACTTTGGTTTCAAGCATCAGGTTAAATTTGTCTTTGATACGTTTGGTGTAGACTTTAACCATGTCTTTATCCGCCGCTGGGATAAGTTGGTCAAACATCTCAACCACATCAATCTTAGAACCTAGCGAGTGGTAAACCGTCGCCATTTCTAGACCGATGATACCACCACCCATGATCAACAGTTTTCCAGGAACTTCTTTCAGTTCAAGTGCATCCGTTGAATCCCAAATGCGTGGGTCTTCATGAGGAATGAATGGCAGTTTAATTGGACGAGAACCAGCTGCAACGATGGCGTTATCAAAGTTAACCACGGTTTTGCCGTCTTCACCTTCAACTTCAATGGCGTTAGGGCCAGTAAATTTGCCGAAACCGTTCACGACAGTCACTTTGCGCATCTTCGCCATGCCGCCAAGACCGCCCGTTAACTGGTTGATAACTTTTTCTTTCCAAAGGCGGATTTTATCGATGTCCGTTTGTGGTTCACCAAACACAATACCGTGCTGGGCCAATGCTTTCGCTTCTTCGATAACTTTTGCAACGTGCAACAACGCTTTTGATGGGATACAACCCACGTTCAAACACACACCGCCAAGGGTGCTGTAGCGTTCAACAAGTACTGTTTCAAGACCTAAGTCTGCACAGCGGAATGCAGCGGAGTAACCAGCAGGACCGGCACCAAGTACGACGACTTGGGCTTTGATTTCTTTGCTCATTTTGACCTCTTGTAGTCATTATCCCTAACAGGCTGAGTGGATGTTCTCGTTGTTTTTAGTGTTTAATCCAATGAATTAAACCCATGACTGAGCCAATTACTTAAAACAAATGAATTAAAACGAATTATTTTCAGACCGCAACAGTTTACAGAGATGTTAATGGTGTGAAAAGTAAATCCATTTAGCCTGTGAGCTAGACGACAATTCGATTAAGAAAAAACCCTTCATAATCCAATTGTTCAATTATTCGTGTTAACAAGGGCGGCTTTAACGGCCGCCCTCTCTTTCACTAAACTTGGCTTACAGAACCAGACGACGAATGTCTGATAGCGCGCCATTTAGGAATGTGATGAAACGCGCACCTTCCGCACCATCAATCACACGGTGATCGTATGACAGTGATAGTGGCAGTTGTAGGCGTGGTTCGAACTCTTTACCGTTCCACACTGGCTTAAACTCAGACTTAGATACCCCAAGGATACCGACTTCTGGCGCGTTAACGATAGGCGTAAACGCTGTACCGCCGATACCACCTAAGCTAGAGATAGTGAAACAGCCACCTTGCATGTCTGCAGCGGTCAGTTTACCTGCACGGGCTTTCTTCGATACTTCAGCCAGCTCTCTTGATAGCTCATAAATACCTTTTTTGTTCACATCTTTGAAGACAGGAACAACAAGACCATTTGGCGTATCAACAGCAATACCCACGTTCACGTACTTCTTCAGAATCAAGCTTTCGCCATCTTCAGAAAGTGAAGAGTTAAACGATGGGAATGCTTCTAGTGCTTTCGCTACCGCTTTCATGATGAACACCAGTGGGGTGATCTTCATGCCAGTGTCGTTCTTCGCTTCAATCGCATTTTGCTCTTTACGGAAGTTCTCAAGCTCGGTGATATCCGCATTATCCCATTGGGTAACGTGTGGGATCATCACCCAGTTACGATGCAAGTTAGCACCAGAGATCTTCTTAATACGTGAAAGCGGTTTTACTTCTGTGTCACCAAACTTGCTGAAGTCCACTTTTGGCCAAGGTAGCAAGCCAAGCGCGGCGCCATCACCTTTACCAGAAGCCACTGCGGCAGAACCCGATTCAAGACGCTTCAGCGCTTCTTTCACGTAGTTTTGCACGTCTTCTTTTAGGATGCGGCTCTTACGGCCAGAACCTTTGACTTTCGCTAGGTTAACACCAAATTCACGCGCAATACGGCGTACAACCGGTGATGCGTGAGAGTACTCATTGTTCTCTTCAAACTCGGCAGGTGCTGCCACCGCTGATTTTACCGCTTCCGCTTTTGGCGCTGATGCGGCTGGAGCCGCTGCTTGCGCAGGGGCCGCTACGGCAACGGGCGCTGCACCGGCAACTTCAAACACCATGATAAGAGAGCCTGTTGACACTTTATCGCCAGCTGCAACTTTGATTTCTTTCACAACACCAGCAAACGGCGCAGGAACTTCCATTGATGCTTTATCGCCTTCAACGGTGATAAGAGACTGCTCTTCACTCACGGTATCGCCAACCGCCACCATGATTTCCGTCACTTCGACTTCATCACCACCGATATCCGGTACGTGGATCTCTTTTGCTGCCGAAGCGGCTGGTGCTGCAGCTACAGGTGCTGCCACTTGAGCAGAGGCTGCCGCCGGAGCGGAACCCGCCACTTCAAAGATCATCACCAGTGAGCCTGTCGATACTTTATCGCCAGCGGCCACTTTGATCTCTTTCAGTACACCAGCAAATGGAGCAGGTACTTCCATTGAGGCTTTGTCACCTTCAACCGTCAGTAGAGATTGCTCTTCTGCGATTGAATCGCCGACTGCGACCATGATTTCAGTGACTTCCACTTCATCACCGCCGATATCTGGCACGTGAACTTCTTTAAGCTCAGCGACAGCCGCGGAAGCAGGAGCCGCAACTGGTGCAGCTTCCACTGCTGGCGCTGCGACCGCTGCGCCTTCTGCTTCAAAAATCATGATAAGTGAACCGGTCGATACTTTATCGCCAGCGACTACTTTGATTTCTTTTACAATACCCGCTTGAGAAGCCGGTACTTCCATAGAAGCCTTATCACCTTCTACAGTAATAAGAGATTGCTCTTCTTCAACCTTGTCGCCAACGCTGACAAGAATCTCAGTAACTTCAACCTCATCCGCACCAATATCCGGTACATTAATTTCGATTGCCATTATTCTTTCCTACCTTAATTAAGCGTATAGCGGGTTTGTTTTTTCAGTATCGATGTTGAATTTCTTAATCGCTTCAACCACAACTGATTTCTCAACATCACCACGTTTCACTAGTTCGCTTAGCGCGGCAACCACCACGTAACCTGCGTTCACTTCGAAGTGACGACGTAGGTTTTCACGGCTATCAGAACGACCAAAACCATCAGTACCTAGTACTTTGTATGATTCAGCCGGGATAAACGCACGCGCTTGCTCAGCGTAGTTCTTCATGTAGTCAGTTGCTGCGATGGCAGGCTCGCTGCCCATTACCGTTTGAATGTAAGGTACTTGCGGCTGCGCTTCAGGGTGAAGCATGTTGTAACGCTCACATGCTTGGCCATCACGAGTAACTTCATTGAATGATGTTACTGAGTAAACATCTGAAGCCACGCCGTACTCATCACTTAAGATTTGAGCCGCTTTGCGTACTTCGTTCATGATCGTACCTGAGCTCATTAACTGAACTTTACCTTTAGAGCCAGTCGTTCCTTGTGGAGCGTAGCTTTCTAATTTGTAGATACCTTTACGAATACCTTCTTCAGCACCTTGTGGCATTGCTGGCATTGCGTAGTTCTCGTTCATCAGCGTTAGGTAGTAGAACACGTTTTCTTGATCGCCATACATGCGGCGAATACCGTCTTGCATGATGACTGCAACTTCGTAAGCAAATGTTGGATCGTAAGAAAGACAGTTAGGAACCGTCGCCGCCAATATGTGCGAGTGACCATCTTCGTGCTGTAGACCTTCACCGTTCAGCGTCGTACGACCAGCAGTAGCACCCAATAGGAAACCACGTGCTTGTTGGTCACCTGCCATCCATGCCATGTCGCCAACGCGTTGGAAACCAAACATAGAGTAATAGATGTAGAACGGAATCATTGGCAGATCGTTTGTCGAGTATGAAGTTGCAGCAGCAACCCATGAAGACATAGCACCCAGCTCGTTGATCCCTTCTTGCAGTACCTGACCTGAAGTCGCTTCTTTATAGTAAGAAACGATGTCGCGGTCTTGAGGAGTGTAGTTCTGACCGTGTGGGTTATAGATACCGATTTGACGGAACAGACCTTCCATACCGAAAGTACGTGCTTCATCTGCAATGATTGGCACAATATTTTTACCAATGCTCTTATCTTTGAGCAAAATGTTCAACGCACGGACAAACGCCATTGTGGTTGAGATTTCACGTTTTTGCTCTTCAAGCAGAGGCTTGAACTCTTCAACCGCTGGAATCACAAGTTCTTGAGTGAACTTAGGCAAGCGTTGAGGTGTGTAACCTTTTAGCGCTTTACGACGAGCGTGTAAGTATTCGTGCTCTTTCGAGCCTTCTGCCAATGTTAGGTATGGCAACTCTTTCACAGCTTCATCCGTCAGAAGATCTTGTAGACCAAGACGATCACGCAGTTGCAGCACGTGAGTCATGTCCATTTTCTTCACTTGGTGAGCGATGTTTTTACCTTCTGCCGCTTCACCCATGCCGTAACCTTTAACGGTCTTCGCCAGAATCACGGTTGGCTTGCCTTTCGTGTCTTTAGCATTAGTAAAGGCTGCGTACAGTTTAGAAGACTCGTGACCACCACGCTTCAGCGCGAAAATTTGATCGTCAGTCATATCAGCAACAAGCGCCGCTGTTTCTGGGTATTTACCAAAGAAGTGTTTACGCACGTAAGCACCATCTTTCGCTTTAAATGTTTGGTAGTCACCATCGATGGTTTCGTTCATCAACTGAAGCAGCTTACCTGTGGTGTCTTTCGCCAGTAGAGAATCCCAGTTGTTACCCCAAATCACTTTAACAACGTTCCAACCTGCGCCTTTAAATAGGCCTTCAAGTTCTTGGATGATCTTACCGTTACCCATGACAGGGCCGTCTAGACGTTGCAAGTTACAGTTAACAAGGAAACATAGGTTATCAAGCTTCTCACGAGCGGCGAATGAAATCGCACCGCGTGATTCTGGCTCATCCATTTCGCCATCACCTAGGAACGCGTATACACGCTGTTCAGAAGTGTCTTTCATGCCACGGCCATCAAGGTATTTGAGGAAACGCGCTTGATAGATTGCAGAAATTGGACCCAGACCCATAGATACGGTCGGGAATTGCCAGAATTCAGGCATCAATTTCGGGTGTGGGTAGGAAGGAATACCTTTGCCATCCACTTCTTGGCGGAAGTTGTCAAGTTGCTCAGCCGTTAGGCGGCCTTCAACGAACGCACGTGCGTAGATCCCTGGAGAGATGTGACCTTGATAATAAACCAAGTCACCGCCATCTTTTTCATTCGGCGCACGGAAGAAGTGGTTAAAACATGTTTCGTAGAACGAAGCAGAAGACTGGAATGACGCCATGTGGCCGCCAAGATCGAGGTCTTTTTTCGATGCACGTAGAACGATCATAATCGCGTTCCAACGGATGATTGAGCGAATGCGACGCTCAAGCGTTGTGTCACCTGGGTATGCTGGTTCTTGCGCAGCTGGAATGGTGTTGATGTAGTTGGTGGTAATACCGGTTGGCATATCAACACCGTCTAGACGTGCTTTATCTAGAATTTGCTCAAGTAAGAACTGAGCGCGTTCTACACCTTCTTCACGTACAACTGACTCAAGGGCGGCTAGCCATTCCTGAGTTTCCAGTGCATCTACGTCATGCTTCATGTCAGACATGGCGATCTATCCTTCTATTGGTTGGATCTATAAAACAAGCAATTCGCCGTAGGTTACGACTCATTACCCTGCTGAATTCGGCGCAACGAACGCTCACGACGAGACTCTTCTTTGGTCAAATCCAACAATGTTTCTTCGATATAAGCTAAGTGAGAATGGGACATTTCGCGCGCCTTTTCCGGCTGACCAGAAACGATCGCATCCACGATATTAGCTCGGTGTCTACTTACTTTCTCCACCACTTCATGGCGGCGGTGTAATAGTTTTAAATTCTGTAGAACATTTTGCTCAAGCAAAGGGGCAAGACTGCGGACGATATGCAAAAGCACCACGTTATGAGCAGCTTCTGTAAGCGCGACTAAAAACGCGACTACAGCAGACGCTTCTGCTTCGACCTCTTTTTTTACTTGTTGTTCACCAATTCTCGCCAAACAGGCTTGAATGCGAGCAAAATCTTCCTCAGTACCACGCAATGCTGCGAAATACGCTGAAATACCTTCCATCGCGTGACGCGATTCCAATAGATCGAGCTGGGTTTCAGAGTGGCTAGACAATAAATTTAGCAGAGGATCAGAAAAACTCTGCCAAATGTTCTCACTGACAAACGTACCTCCACCTTGACGGCGGGTTAATAAACGCTTGGCTTCGAGGCGTTGAATGGCTTCACGAATGGATGGACGAGACACCTCGAACTGTTTTGCCAGTTCTCGTTCTGGAGGCAATTGTTGCCCCGGAGAGAGTGTTCCTTCCACTATCAGCCTTTCTAACTCCTGTTCAATTACATCAGAGAGTTTTGGCTGACGAATCCTTTGATAAGCCATAATTTATTATTCTTCTACTCTTTGCAGTCAATTGGTAATACCAATTTCAAGTTGGTGCAGAAATTAACATAATTAAAACGTAGCTGTCCAGCCAAAAGTTGACCTAAATCATAGAACAGCTCACGCTTAAACACTTTGATAACAACAGTCGATTAAAACAGCAATATTATTGGTCAGACCAATTACAAAATGAATACAGATGGGGAAATGATGGGCTAGAAATGGGGAAACATTCTTTGGCTCCTCCCCCTTCTAGGGGGAGGCTGGGAGGGGGTGTAATTCGAAAAACACAATATCAATCAAAAGATATACCCCACCCTAACCCTCCCCTAATAAGGGGAGGGAATGTAAGAGCAAACATTCGTTGAGATCTCCTTTCTAGGGGAGGGAAGGTTATGTCACGCATCGAAAGAAGAGAAATATCAAGCCGTTACTTCGCTTCGAGGTGATCAATCATCAATTGCAGTGACTGATTGCCGCGAAACTCATTAATATCAAGCTTATACGCAAGACGCACCGTTTTCACCGACGCATCTGGCCAGCGTCTTAAATCGACATTAAAAGCGATACCATCGATCATAATGTTGGTTGGGTGGCCTTTGAACAGCGGTTCAAGCATCAGTTTCAAATGCTTTTCTCCCACCAGCTTTTGGTGCAATAGTTTGAACTCACCGTCAAAGAGAGGCTCAGGAAACGCCTGCCCCCATGGGCCACCGGAACGCAAGGTTTCAGCGGTGTGCATCGAGAACTCTTCAGGTGTTAACTCCCCGTCGGATAAAATCACGCCCTTGAGCGCGCTTTCATCTAACTCGCGACGTACGGCTTGATCAAACAGCTCAGCAAAACGCTCAAACGCTTTTTCGGCAATAGTTAAACCTGCCGCCATCGCGTGACCGCCAAATTTGGCGATTAAACCGGGGTTTTGTGTATCAATGCGATCCAGCACATCGCGCATGTGTAACCCAGCAACAGAGCGGCATGACCCTTTGATACTGCCATCGCCACCATCGGCAAACGCAATCACAGGGCGATGATATTTATCTTTAATACGTGAGGCTAAAATACCAATTACACCTTGGTGCCAATCGCGTTGAAACAGCACTAAACCGTGCGGCAATTCGCTATTTTCACTCAGTTGTAAGCGCTCACAAAAAGCCAGCGCTTCTTGCTTCATCCCCTCTTCAATCTCTTTGCGAGTTTGATTAAGACCATCCAGCTCACTGGCCATTCTACGCGCAGCGTGAATGTCATTGCACATTAGCAACTCAACGCCAAATGACATGTCATCCAAGCGCCCTGCCGCATTGATGCGTGGCCCTAACGCAAAGCCAAAATCCGAGGCAACTAAACGCCTCGCGTCACGTTTAGCCACTTCAATCAAAGCTTGAATACCCGGCCTTGCATGCCCGGCACGAATGCGTTGCAAACCTTGATGCACTAAAATGCGATTGTTTTCATCGAGCGGCACAACATCAGCGACAGTACCCAGTGCGACTAAGTCAATCAGCTCCATCAACTTGGGTTCACTCATGCCTTGTCGAGTAAACCAGCCGTTTTTTCGCATATGCACGCACAGCGCCATCATCAAATAGAAAGCCACCCCTACGCCGGCTAATGCCTTCGAGGGAAACGGGCAGTTAGCCAAATTGGGATTCACCATCGCATCAACCTCTGGCAACTCGTGTCCCGGTAAATGGTGATCGGTCACCAAGACGGTCAGCCCTTGCTGCTTGGCATAACGCACCCCGTCGATAGAGGAGACGCCGTTATCGACCGTCATGATCATCTGCGCGCCAAGCTCAATCGCTTGATCGACCACTTCAGGGCTTAAGCCATAACCATCTTCAAAACGGTTAGGCACGAGATAGTCCACATTGTGCGATCCCAACATTCGCAACGCCAAAACAGATAAGGCGCAACTGGTTGCGCCATCAGCATCAAAATCCCCGACGACTATGATACGCTGCTGATGCTCGATGGCGTGAAAAAGTAGTTGTACCGCTCGTTCTATGCCACCTAATTGTTGGTAGGAATGCAGTGCTTTAGCGGCCTTGTCGAGTTGTTCAAGGTTCGTGATACCACGGTTGATATAGATACGTTTAAGCAGTGTTGGAATCGTGTCAGGAAGTTGCGAAAGATCGGGGGCTGGTCTTTGTTTTATCTCAATCATAAATCAGCGGGCTCAAGAACACTCAAGCCCGACTCCTAAAGTTATTGAATCTGCTGAAGGCGTTGCAACAATTGCTCTGGTGGTAAATAACCGCCAACCATTTCGCCATTCGGTAGGAAAATCGCAGGCGTGCCGTTGATGCCTAACTCACGCCCGAGCTGATAGTGTTTGGTAATCAACTGCTTAGCTTGTTGGATGTTCTGCCCTGCTTCTGGCAATTGATGATTGGTTTTTGCCTCATTCATCGCTGCCATTTTATCATCTGCATTCCAGATAGCGGCCATCTGATCAGCTACCTGCCCCGTAACGCCTTGACGCGGGTAAGCCATGTAGCGCACGGTGATCCCTAAATCGTTATACCCTTTCATTTGACTATGCAAACGAGTGCAATAACCACAGGTAATATCAGTAAAAACAGTCACCACGTATTTTTCATTGGCGGCTTTGTATTCGATCATACTCGATTCAAACTGCGCGATCTTCGCCGCATTAACGGGCGCTTGGCGTTTGGCTAACACATCGACATAACCACCATTCTTATCTAATTCATACAAGGTTCCGGCGATAAAATGGCTCGCGTCAGGCGCAGAAAACAGCACGCCACCGGAAGTTTGCACTTCAATCACTCCCGGAATATCAGAGGCTTGAACACTCAGCACTTCCAATCCGAGTTTAGAAAAACGTTGTTCAAAAACCGTTTTATCAAGCGCAGCCGCTTGCACAGCCGTTGACGTCACTTGCTCTGTGGTTTCGGCGTTACACGCCACAGCAAAAAGTGGCAATGTAAGAAGAGTCAGTTGGCGTAATACGCTCATTAAATTCACCTTTTCAAGCCCTTGGATGGTGCTCGCTATGTAATTGTTTAAGTCGCTCAGTCGCAACATGAGTATAAATTTGCGTGGTCGATAAGTCACTATGACCGAGCAGCATTTGCACTACACGCAAATCGGCACCGTAATTGAGTAGATGCGTGGCAAAAGCATGCCTTAATACGTGTGGAGAGAGTTTTTCCACATCGATTTGTGCGATCACTGCGTAGTGTTTAATTCGGTGCCAAAAGGTTTGACGAGTCATCTGCCTTGCTCGTCGGCTGGGGAAAACCACATCCGACGTTTGTTCGCCCAGCAGAGTAGACCGCCCTTGTTCAAGAAAAGTTTCAATCCAATCAACGGCATTTTCGCCCATCGGTACAAGACGCTCTTTGCCACCTTTACCAATCACTCTTACTACGCCTTGACGTAAACTGATATTTTCCATGGTCAGTGAAACCAATTCGGTCACCCGTAGCCCTGTTGCATACAAGAGTTCCAACATCGCTCTGTCACGTAATTCTAGAGGATTATTAGTATCGGGAGCATTCAATAAATCTTCCACTTGCTGCTCGGATAAATCTTTAGGCAGACGCTGCGGCAATTTAGGGCTAATTAAGAGCGCGCTCGGATCATCGCCGCGGAGCTTCTCACGGTGAAGATATTGAAATAAACGACGAATCGCCGACAACATACGTGCCCGCGAGGTTTGCTTATAGTCTTGATCAGCGAGCCACGCTTGGTACTGCTGCAAACCAGTGACACTAATAAAGTCAAGGCGATAATTATTGTGCTGCATCCATTGCAACAATTTCGTCAGATCATTGCGATACGATGAGAGCGTGTTTTCAGCTAAACCACGCTCCATCCACATCGCATCTAAAAACTGTTCCACAACCCCTTGATCAGGAGAAATATATTCAGACACATCAAACCTCTGTGGTGAAAATCGAGTTGCTCAGGTTATGTGAGCCACTGGTTTAATACCATAAAAAAACATCATCGGCAGGATAATCGCTGCAAAGCGCGTCATTTTATGGTTAGAATTCACTATTCTTGATTTAAAACGAACACAAAATTATGAAGATCGGTCTTTTTTACGGCTCAACAACTTGTTATACCGAAATGGCAGCAGAGAAGATCCGTGCGCTCATCGGTGAGGATTTGGTGGAGATTCACAATGTGAAAGAAACGCCACTCTCTTTGATGAGCAACTATGATCTTTTAATACTGGGCATCTCAACTTGGGACTTTGGCGAAATCCAAGAAGATTGGAGCGCAATATGGGATCAAATCGGTGGCGTGTCGCTAAACGGCAAGTACGTCGCATTATTCGGCTTAGGCGATCAAGAAGGTTATGGCGAATGGTACCTCGATGCGATGGGGATGCTGCATGATGAGCTAAAACAAATTGGTGCTCAATTGATTGGCTACTGGCCCAACCAAGGCTACCATTTTGAAGCGTCAAAAGCCCTAACGAAAGATGGCCGCCACTTTGTTGGTCTCGCACTCGATGAAGATTCGCAATACGAGCAAAGCGACGAACGCATTCAATGCTGGGTTGAGCAAATTTTAGTGGAATATCACGATTCGATTTAATTCGTTGTTCGCTATTTGTTGTTAGTCATTTGTTGCCAACAAGGTTCGATAGCACCGCCAATCAAATACCAAACCGGGGTCAGTTTTGCGTAATGGCGCAATGTATTGATGCCCGGTGATGCGTTGATTGGTGATGAGCGGATAACGCCGCTGCAATGCACACGTCAAAGTCGCTAAGGCTTGATATTGCGCAGGAGTATAAGCCGTCTCATCGCTCCCTTCCAATTCAATCCCAATCGAATAATCATTGCATTTTGCACGACCAGCGAAGCTTGACTGGCCCGCATGCCAAGCTCTGGCATTAAATGGCACAAATTGCACTACTTCTCCCTCTCGCCGAATAAGGCAGTGAGCCGAGACGCGCATCTGGTGGATGGTTTGAAAAAAAGGGTGTTGATTCGGGTCAAGCGTGCCAGTGAAAAACTGCTCAATATATGGGCCGCCGAACTGGCCCGGAGGCAAGCTGATATTATGTACCACCAGCAATGAAATATCTTGCGCATCGCTTCGCTGATCATAAAACGGCGATGGCACTCGACGTGCGCTTTGATACCAACCCTTTTTATCGATCATCAGTTGACCCCTTACACTCACACAAAAATGAACCTTAGCCAGAGGAAATGCGAGATTAGTGGCTGAATTTGAGTAAAACTCAGCGTATCATTCTCACTCTGTTCAACACCATATTAGATTTGCGATGAAAAATACACACAACAGCCAACAACGCCTTGATTATCTGAAACAGCAACTCCCATTGGAAATTACTCGTGCCGTTAGCGATGCACTCAGAGAAGATCTCGGTGGCAGCTTGGATGCGACTGCTGATATCACCGCAAACCTTATTCCAGCGGATGCGCGTAATACCGCGACTCTCATCACCCGTGAACATGGCGTATTTTGTGGCCAAGCATGGGCAGAGGAAATCTTCAAACAACTTGGTGGTGAAGTGAAAATTGACTGGCATGTCCAAGATGGTGATCAAGTTAAGCCAAACCAAGTTTTGTGCACTCTTGAAGGTCCAGCTCGCGCGCTGCTGACTGGTGAACGCAATGCGATGAACTTCATTCAAACCTTGTCAGGTTGCGCCAGCATTACTGCTCAGTATGCCAAACAGCTAGAAGGCACCGAATGCCGACTACTTGATACACGCAAAACTATCCCTGGCCTGCGCAGCGCACTAAAATATGCTGTCGCGTGTGGCGGCGGCTTTAACCATCGTATTGGCGTGTTTGATGCTTATTTAATTAAAGAAAACCATATCATTGCTTGTGGCGGTATTACCCAAGCCATCAGCACCGCTAAACAGCTCAACCCCGGTAAACCCGTCGAAGTCGAAACCGAAAGCTTGCAAGAGTTAGAAGAGGCGATTCAAGCGGGTGCTGACATCATTATGCTGGATAATTTTAGTATTGAGATGATGCGCGAAGCGGTAGCAATTAACGCAGGCCGCGCGGCTTTAGAAAATTCTGGTAACGTCACATTAGAAACCATTGGCGATTACGCGCGAACCGGTGTCGATTACATCTCAGTCGGCGCGCTGACTAAGCACATTAAAGCACTCGATCTCTCAATGCGCTTTCAGTAATTAATTACATCAATTATTGGAATAAAGATCAAAAATTTCAAATAGTTAAGGAAGCCTGACGAGCTTCCTTTTTTATTGCTTGCGTATCAAAAGCAAGACGGCATTTTTAAGTCAGTCGTATTTCAGTGATTGATATATGCAACTAAACAGGTAAAAAATCCAAATCGCTCGCGCACTGCTCTTTATCTCATTCCCACCAACCCACAAGCTTCTTATGCTCTGCCTATCCTTATGCGTTCAAACGGAGCAAATCAAATAATGAACACAAATAAGAAAACGAAACAAAGTGGTTTTACCTTAATTGAATTGATGATTGTGGTGGCAATTATTGGCGTACTCTCTGCGATTGCCGTTCCTGCTTATAAAGATTACGTAACAAAAAGCGAGGTAGCTTCGACTGTTGCAACATTAAAGTCGATTATTACTCCTGCTGAATTGTACTATCAAGAGGAAGGTAGCTTTCCAGCAAATGTTACTGAACTAAATAAAGTAGGTGTCAGCCAGGGCGCGATAAAAAACGGAACTCTTTCTATTGGTACTAACGGTAAAAGTATAGAGCTTACAATCAATGGACTACCAACCGGGGCTAAAGCAATTATTACTAGAGACAGTGACCTCGGTTGGAGCTGTGCAACCTCTGGTTTCTCCACCAAATCAGCAGCAGCACCCACGGGTTGTCCACATAGTTAAAATATATGCTAACCAACCTCCCTGCGATTCTGCGTCAGGCTCAGATATTGAGCCCGACGCAAGAACACGCAGTTATTGAACATATCAAAGCGTCTGGTGCGAATGTGCCAGAAGCTTTGCTCGCTTTGGATTTTTTCCATCCTCATGATCTGACTGAGCAGTTAAGTACCCTTTTTGGCCTACCGGACACCGACTTAACCCGCTACGACTACCCACAGCTCTGCCAACAGCTTGGTTTGCGTGATCTCATCACCCGTTACCAAGCACTGCCGATTGCCCATAATGGCCAAACCCTGACCATCGCGGTTTCCGACCCGACCCATTTACAAGTGGAAGATGATTTTCGCTTCGCGACAGGCTTACAAGTTGAACTGGTTTTAGCCGACTACAAAGCGCTGCAAGCAGCCATCCGGCGCTTGTATGGCCGAACGATTCAAGGATCCTCTTCTTCAGGGAAAGAGATCAGCCAAGATGAACTGGCGAACTTAGTTAAGCTATCTGATGATGAGATTCAATCGATTGAAGACCTCAGCCAAGATGACGCCCCAGTCAGCCGTTTTATTAACCAAATCCTGCTTGATGCGGTGCGAAAAGGCGCATCCGATATCCATTTCGAACCGTACGAAGCGCTTTACCGAGTACGATTGCGCTGTGATGGTATTTTGGTGGAAACGCAGCGTCCCTCAAGCAACTTAAGTCGCCGGCTTGCCGCGCGGCTTAAAATTTTATCCAAACTCGATATTGCCGAGCGGCGCTTACCACAAGATGGACGAATTAAACTGCGGTTGAATCAAGACACCGCCATCGATATGCGCGTTTCCAGCCTCCCCACTTTATGGGGTGAAAAAATCGTGCTACGTCTACTCGATAGCAGCGCTGCTAACTTAGATATCGACAAATTGGGTTATAACGACCAGCAAAAACAGCTCTACTTAGCTGCGCTGAAAAAACCACAAGGGATGATTTTAATGACGGGCCCGACGGGCAGCGGAAAAACCGTCTCGCTCTATACGGGGCTACGCATTTTAAATACTGCTGAAGTGAACATTTCCACCGCTGAAGATCCGGTTGAAATTAACTTATCCGGTATCAACCAAGTTCAAGTGCAACCAAAAATTGGCTTTGGCTTTGCGCAAGCATTACGCTCCTTCTTACGGCAAGATCCCGACATTGTGATGGTTGGCGAAATCCGCGATTTAGAAACTGCCGAAATCGCCGTGAAAGCGGCACAAACCGGGCATTTAGTTCTTTCTACCTTGCATACTAACTCCGCCGCCGAAACGGTAATTCGCTTGAGTAATATGGGAATTGAAGCGTTTAACTTAGCCTCTTCACTCAGTTTAATTATTGCCCAGCGTTTGGCTCGTCGCCTTTGTCGGCACTGCAAAATTGCCGTCGTGCCCTCAATGCAGTTGCAGCAACATTTTCAGCTGCTAGCGACAGAAACCATTTATGAAGCGAACCCGCATGGTTGCAACGAATGCACAGGGGGCTATTCAGGTCGAGTCGGCATTTATGAAGTGATGGCGTTTAACCCACAGCTGGCCGAAGCGATTATGCAAAAAGCAAGCATTCATCAAATAGAACAGATCGCGAAAGCCAACGGAATGCAGACACTACAAGAATCAGGCATTGAAAAGCTCAAAAACGGCGTCACCAGCTTCAAAGAGCTGCAACGCGTGCTCTATTTCTAACGCTTTGACCCCTCTTAGCTAGCCATTGAGTGACTCTATTGTATGAACACAAAAATCAAATCAGAACTCAAAAATTATCGTTGGAAAGGCATCAATAGTTCGGGCAAAAAAGTATCTGGCCAAACTCTCGCTTTAACCGAACTGGAAGTGCGTGACAAACTTAAAGAACAGCACATTCAGATCAAAAAAATCAAAAAAGGGGGCGTCTCTTTTATCACCCGCTTGACTCATCGCGTGAAGGCCAGAGACATCACCATTCTGACACGCCAATTGGCGACCATGCTGACCACGGGCGTGCCCATCGTGCAAGCCTTAAAACTGGTCGGAGATAACCATCGCAAAGCCGAAATGAAATCCATTTTGTCGCAAGTCACCAAAGGGGTTGAAGCCGGAACGCCAATTTCCAAAGCGATGCGTACCGCCAGCACCCATTTCGATACCTTGTATGTTGATCTCATTCACACAGGTGAACAGTCAGGTAACTTGGCTGAAGTGTTTGAGCGGCTAGCGACTTATCGAGAAAAAAGTGAACAACTGCGCGCTAAAGTCATTAAAGCACTCATCTACCCAACCATGGTGGTGTTGGTCGCGTTAGGTGTTTCTTACTTAATGCTTACTATGGTGATCCCTGAGTTTGAAAGCATGTTCAAAGGATTCGGAGCCGAATTACCTTGGTTTACACAGCAAGTATTGAAACTCTCTCATTGGGTGCAAAGTTACAGTTTGTGGGTAATCATCATCATAATCCTCACCACAATTGCCGTGAAAGCAGTACGGCAAAAATCTTTTTTAATACGCTTAAAAACCAGCCGATTAGGATTAAAGTTTCCCATTCTTGGCGGGGTGATAGGCAAAGCCTCTATTGCTAAATTCAGTCGCACACTCGCCACCAGTTTTAGTACAGGCATTCCGATTTTAGCCAGCTTAAAAACCACCGCTAAAACCGCTGGCAATGTCCATTTTGAGACGGCGATTAATGAGGTCTATCGTGATACGGCAGCCGGTATGCCAATGTATATTGCGATGCGTAATACCGAAGCCTTTCCTGAAATGGTGCTGCAAATGGTGATGATTGGTGAAGAATCAGGCCGATTGGATGACATGCTCAATAAAGTCGCCACCATTTACGAATTTGAAGTCGATAATACCGTCGATAACTTAGGCAAAATTCTCGAACCATTGATCATTGTCTTTTTGGGTACGGTGGTCGGCGGTTTAGTGGTGGCAATGTACTTGCCCATCTTTAACTTAATGAGTGTATTAGGATAGTATTAGCACTGCTAATCTTTTACTTATCGAGTCTGTGCATGGAAGTTTTTATTTATTACCCTTGGCTCTTTCCACTTTTTGCAGCGTTGTTTGGCTTAATCGTGGGGAGTTTTCTCAATGTGGTCATTTATCGTCTACCCAAAATCATGGAGCGAGAATGGCGACAAGAGTGCGCTGACTGCTTTCCCGAATATCACATTGCGCCACCGGAAGGGCAACTCACGCTCAGTCTCCCCCGTTCTAGCTGCCCACACTGTGATACGCCAATCCGTATTATTGACAATATTCCGCTACTCAGTTGGCTCTTTTTAAAAGGGAAATGTTCCCGTTGCCAAGGTCCGATCAGTGCACGCTATCCTTTGATTGAACTGCTCACCGCCAGTATGAGCTTTGTCGTGGCTAGCCACTTCGGTTTTAGTTATTTTTCACTAGCGCTATTGTTTTTCACTTTTGTGCTCATCGCGGCGACGTTTATCGATTTCGATACCATGCTATTACCCGACAAGCTGACACTGCCACTACTGTGGGCGGGCCTCAGCTTATCATTGATGCACATTAGCCCAGTCAGTTTGCAAGATGCGGTGATCGGCGCCATTGCTGGCTATCTGAGCTTATGGTCGGTCTATTGGCTGTTTAAACTCGTCACAGGCAAAGAAGGAATGGGTTATGGCGATTTCAAACTGCTGGCTGCTCTCGGCGCTTGGTTGGGCTGGCAATATCTGCCCATCATCATTCTCATGTCATCTGTGGTTGGCATTGTCTTTGGCCTAATTCAATTGCGCTTGCAAAAAAAAGGGATCGACAAAGCCTTTCCTTTTGGCCCCTATCTCGCCATTGCTGGCTGGCTAACCTTGTTGTGGGGTAACGATATTATGAGTTGGTATTTAGGTTCAATTATGGGGTTATCGTCATGGGGTTAGTAGTGGGTTTAACCGGCGGGATTGCCAGCGGAAAAAGCACCGTTGCTCACTTATTTCAGCAGCATTTCTCGATTGATGTCGTGGATGCTGACATCATCGCTCGAGAAGTCGTCGAACCAGGTAGTGAAGGATTAACGGCGATTTGCGCGCACTTTGGCCTCACCATATTAAAGCCCGATGGACAATTGGATCGCACCGCGTTAAGAGAAAAGATCTTTGCTGATGAGCAAGAAAAGGCTTGGCTTAATCAGCTTCTTCACCCAATGATCCGTGCAAAAATGATTGCTGATTTAGCAAAAACCACCTCGCCTTATGCTTTATTGGTTGTGCCATTATTGATAGAAAATAACCTACAAACCTTAGTCGATCGCATCTTAGTGGTTGATGTTGATCTAAAAACCCAAATCGCTCGCACTATGGCAAGAGACAAGGTATCAGAGCAACAAGTCCGTTCGATCTTAGCCGCTCAAGCGAGCCGTGAGCAAAGATTGCAATACGCTGACGATGTGATTAAAAATAGCGCAGAAAACCAAAAACTTTTGCCTCAAATCACAGAATTACACAAAAAGTATCTAGCCATATGCAGCCTAAGTCTGTAAGAATAACCCAGACCGGACCTAAGGCTAGCTAGATGACCACGCATAAGTTTGAACACCCACTGAACGAAAAAACTCGTATCTATTTAAGAGTCGAAGCGCTGCTTAACCAGTTGATGCATTCTGCTCAGTTTCGTGACGGTATTCAACACCAACTCTTCTTTCGTTCATTGTTTGATTTACTCGAAATCTTCGAACAGATCCAACTCAAAAGCGAGTTGGCTAAAGATATTGAAAAACAGCGTTTGAACTACCGTAGCTGGCTCAATGTGGATGGTGTTGATCAAGAAATGTTGCTAGCGCTCCTTGAAGAGATCGACGAGGTCCATCGTAATTTAATGAGCGCTGAACGCTTTGGTCAATCACTCAAAGAAGATCGTTTCTTAAGCACGATTCGCCAACGTTTTAATTTACCGGGCGGGTCGTGCTGTTTTGACCTGCCAGCTCTGCACTACTGGCTACACATTCCGATAGAAAAGAAGACCCAAGATGCGCACCAATGGATGGAAACGCTGCGACCGTTATCAGATGCGTTGCAACTTTGGCTGAAGTTAACACGCGAAACGGGCCATTTTAAAGCACGCCTAGCACGATTAGGTTTTTATCAAAGCGATGCCGAAGACGCTAATATCTTGCGCTTGTCGATCCCACTTGAGTATGGGGTATACCCCATGATCTCTGGACATAAAAATCGCTTCGCGATTAAGTTTATCGAATTCCAATCAGGCCAAGCAACAGGGCGCGATATCGAGTTTGATCTCGCCGTCTGCTGTTAATCAATTCCGCTTCAATTCCCGACTGACTCTTACTTTCCATTGCGTTAGGTAATACACTTACGCCTATCCATCGTTACTTGAAGTCCGTTATGTCAAAGAAAATTACCATTGTAAAATGCCCGCAGTGCAAAGCCGATGTCGAATGGGGAGAACAGAGCCCTTATCGTCCTTTTTGTTCCAAACAGTGTCAGATGATCGATTTTGGCGAGTGGGCCGATGAGGAAAAAAGTATTCCCGGTGCACCGGATATGTCAGACAGTGATGGTTGGTCAGAAGATCAATATTAGCGTACATATAAAAACAGGGGTCGATTACTCGCCCCCTGTTTATTACTATGAGAACGCTAGTTTATAGCATTACTTCTTAGCAAGTTTCTCTTTGATACGAGCTGACTTACCAGAACGCTCACGTAGGTAGTACAGTTTGGCACGACGTACTGCACCGCGGCGTTTAACTTCAATGCTATCAACCACTGGAGAGTGAGTTTGGAACGTACGCTCAACACCTTCACCGTTAGAGATCTTACGAACAGTGAATGCAGAGTGTAGGCCACGGTTACGGATTGCGATTACAACGCCTTCAAAAGCCTGTAGACGCTCACGATCACCTTCTTTTACCTTAACTTGAACAACAACAGTGTCACCTGGTGCGAATTTAGGTAGGCCTTGTTTCATTTGCTCTTCTTCAAGAGCCTTGATGATGTTACTCATTTTAAAAATTCCTAGAATAAACTGATACTAAATTAAATAGGTTACTGATGTATTTGAGTTTCTTTAATGAACTCAACCAGTAATAGTTCCTGTTCGTCAGTCAGAGCTAGGTTTTCCAGGAGCTCTGGCCTTCTATGCCAAGTTCGGCCCAACGACTGTTTCAGCCGCCAGCGACGAATATCCTCGTGATTACCGGATTTCAGTACCGCAGGTACTTCTTTTCCATCTAACACTTCAGGACGCGTATAGTGCGGGCAATCTAGCAAGCCATTTGCAAAAGAATCCTCTTCTGCTGATGCGAAATCTCCTAATACTCCCGGAACAAACCGAGAGACAGAATCAATCAACGTCATGGCTGGCAGTTCGCCGCCTGTCATCACAAAATCACCAATCGACCATTCTTCGTCAACTTCTGATTGGATGATACGCTCATCTACCCCTTCATAGCGTCCGCAAATAAGAACTAGGTTCTCATTCGTCGCCAGCTCTTCGACTCCTTTTTGGTCGAGTTTTCGACCTTGAGGAGAAAGGTAAATGACTTTCGTCTTTCCCGGTGCGGCTTGTTTTGCTGCATGAATGGCATCGCGCAAAGGCTGAACCATCATGAGCATTCCAGGACCACCACCGTAAGGTCTGTCATCGACGGTGCGATGTTTGTCATGAGTGAAATCTCGAGGATTCCAAGCTTCAATAGACAGCAAACCTTTTTTAACCGCTTGACCTGTTACTCCAAAATCAGTAACAGAACGGAACATTTCAGGAAATAGGCTTATAACGCCAACCCACATGTGTTCTCTCGCTCTGAAATTTTAGAGTTAGAATGCCGGATCCCAGTCAACTTCGATCCGTCGAGCTTCGCGATCAACATTCTTGATCACTTGCTCTTCAAGGTACGGTACCAACCGTTCCTTTTGGCCAAAAGCATCTTTCAAATTCGCTTTCACAACCAGAACATCGTTGGAGCCAGTTTCTAATAGGTCAGTGACCTCACCAAGGTTATACCCCTTAGTAGTAATAACTTGCATACCGAACAATTCACGCCAGTAGAATTCATCTGCTGACAATTCTGGTAATGATGCGGGATCAATAGCAATTTCAAAGTTGGTGAGTAGATGTGCGTCTTCTCGAACATCTAAACCTTCAAGTTTTACCACCATACTCTTGCCATGGCGCTTCCAACTCTCTACTTTGTACTCGATCCACTGGCCTTTTTGGTTAATAAACCAAGGGCTGTAATCAAAAATACTTTCAGCTTCGTCTGTGTAGGAAAAAACTTTGAGCCAGCCACGAATGCCATAGGTAGCACCAAACTTGCCCATAACAATCTTTTCGTTTTCTTTGCTCATTGTTTCTTTACCTTTCATCGACATAAGCTAATGTTCTTCTATAAAAGTAAGAATTAAGCCGCTTTTTGAGCGTCTTTTACTAGCTTAGCTACGCGATCAGATAGAGATGCGCCTTGACCAACCCAATGGTTAACGCGATCTAGATCAACACGTAGGCCTTCTTCTTGGCCAGTAGCCGTAGGATTAAAGAAACCTACTTTCTCGATGAAACGGCCAGTTACTGCGTTACGGCTATCCGCAACTACGATTTGATAAAATGGACGCTTTTTAGCGCCGTGACGTGCCAAACGAATGGTTACCATGTCGTCCTCTTTGCTTTCTCAATAATAAAATTAACCCCAAAAACCATTTACGAAAAACAGTCTGGGGTCTCGTGCCAAAATAAAGCCTCGGAATTTTACTCTTATTCCGAGGCTTTGCAAGGGGTTTAGCTATTTTTTCACCAGCAAAAGCATTATGCTTTTGCAGTGATGAGCATCACGCTTTAGTAAATTTTAAGCATCGCAATGAGTTAGGTTAACGACCAAAGAAACCGCCGCCACCCATGCCACCCATTCCGCCCATCATGCCTTGCATATTACGCATCATGCCTTTCATGCCACCTTTCTGCATTTTTTTCATCATTTTCTGCATTTGGGTGAACTGTTTCAGTAAGCGGTTAACATCTTGTACTTGGGTGCCAGAACCCGTCGCGATACGTTTTTTACGTGAACCTTTTATCATATCTGGGTGCTGACGCTCGTGCATGGTCATCGAACAGATGATCGCTTCCATCTGCTTGAACATCTTATCATCGACCTTATCTTTCACGTTGGCAGGTAGGTTTGCCATGCCAGGCAGTTTATCGAGCATGCCCATCATGCCGCCCATATTCTGCATTTGCCCGAGCTGTTCGCGGAAATCTTCTAAATCAAATCCTTTCTTTTCCTTGAATTTTTTAGCTAGGCGTTCTGCTTGCTCGTGATCAACATTACGTTGTAGATCTTCAATTAATGAGAGAACATCGCCCATTCCCAATATGCGTGATGCAATACGATCAGGATGGAAAGGCTCGAGCGCGTCAGTTTTTTCGCCGACCCCTAAGAATTTAATCGGTTTACCGGTGATATGACGAACGGAAAGTGCGGCACCACCTCGAGCATCACCATCAACTTTGGTTAAGATAACCCCCGTTAACGGCAGCGCATCACCAAAGGCTTTTGCGGTGTTCGCGGCATCTTGCCCCGTCATGGCATCCACAACGAACAATGTTTCAATCGGATTAATCGCCGCATGCAGATCTTGGATCTCTGCCATCATCAGTTCATCAATAGCAAGACGGCCTGCAGTGTCGACAATCAGCACATCGAAGAATTTCTTCTTCGCATGGTCAATGGCCGCATTGGCGATATCAATCGGTTTTTGGTCGGCTGAAGAAGGAAAAAATTCAACGTCCAGATCGTTAGCTAGCGTTTCAAGCTGTTTTATCGCCGCTGGGCGATAAACGTCAGCCGAAACCACCAGTACTTTCTTTTTATCGCGTTCTTTAAGCAGCTTAGCAAGCTTACCAACACTGGTGGTTTTACCCGCGCCTTGTAAACCCGCCATTAAAATCACTGCTGGCGGCTGGGCGGCAAGGTTAAGTGCTTCGTTGGATTCGCCCATTACCGCTTCAAGCTGCGCTTGAACAATCTTGATGAACTCTTGTCCTGGTGTCAGCGATTTAGACACCTCAACACCCACTGCGCCCTCTTTAACGCGCGCGACAAAATCACGCACTACAGGCAGTGCAACGTCCGCTTCAAGCAGCGCCATGCGCACTTCGCGTAGGGTTTCTTTAATATTGTCTTCGGTGAGACGGCCTTTGCCGCTGATATTTTTCAGCGTCTTGGATAGTCGATCCGTTAAATTTTCAAACATCGTTGTCTCTTCGCTAGTTCGGCGATTAATTGGGGTCAGTATACCTTAGCCAATCTAATAGTCATACCCATTGACGCTTCGCGATAAGCGACTTAAACCCGTAAACGTAACATTGGGTCCCCAAAACAGGGGGGTCAAAAAGAGTTATCTCTGCGATTTATGGAATAAAAGCCTTCACCCTGTTAATTATTTGCACCATGACCTCAACTAAGGTGGGTATATGTCAAATCAATCGGTATCCAACGTAGCTCATTATCGTGATGCAAGGTATAATTCGCCAATTCAGCCACCATTTTGTAAGAAGTATGGAAAACTTAATCGCAATAGTCGCCACTATTTTGTATTTTTTATCCATAGCGACCATTATTCCAGGCTTAGTTAATCAAACTGGGATTCGTGCGCAGACAGTATTGTTCAGTTCAGCACTGGCGCTGGCTTTTCATGCGTGGTTACTGAGTGATTTAATCTTCAACGCTAATGGGCAAAACCTCAGTATGCTCAATGTGGCATCATTGATAAGCTTTATCATCTCGCTGGTGATGAGCATTGCGATGTTAAAAACGCGATTGTGGTTTCTGTTGCCGGTGGTGTATAGCTTCGCCGCGATCAACGTCAGCGCCGCCTCATTTCTTCCCAGCATGTTCATGACTCACTTAGAAAACAATCCGCCACTGTTGTTGCATATTTCTCTAGCACTATTTTCGTATTCAACCCTTTCGATTGGCGCACTCTACGCTTTGCAATTGGCTTGGCTGGACTACAAGCTAAAGAAAAAGAAGATGCTAACCATCAACCCCAATTTGCCACCACTACTGATGGTAGAAAGGCAACTGTTTAAAATCATCTTGATAGGTAACGTATTACTTACTGGTACCTTGATTACTGGTTTTGATTTTGTCGGTGATATGTTTGCTCAAGGCAAAGCGCATAAAGGCATTTTGTCTTTCATTGCTTGGGTTGTCTATTCTGTATTGTTGTGGGGACATTACCGAAAAGGTTGGCGCGGTAGAAAAGTGACTTGGTTTGCTGTCGCTGGTGCAACCTTACTCACACTGGCCTACTTTGGTAGCCGTTTTGTAAAAGAAATCATTTTGAGCTAACTCAACACGTTTGATAGCGTATTGACACATTCATTTAATTAGATCATTACTTAATCACACTATTTATAAGGAAAAACCACGTTTTGGACGACATTTCAACGGGTATATTGTTTGCACTACTCGCGGGTCTCATCGTAATTTCGGCTTATTTTTCAGGTTCAGAAACCGGCATGATGTCTTTGAACCGCTACCGCTTAAAGCACTTGGCCAATACCGGCCACAAAGGTGCAAAGCGTGTTGAAAAACTGCTTGATCGTCCAGATCGCCTCATTGGTTTGATCCTCATTGGCAACAACCTAGTCAATATTTTAGCTTCTGCAATTGCCACTATTATTGGTATGCGCCTTTATGGGGATCTAGGAGTGGCCATTGCCACTGGTGCGCTGACGTTGGTCGTTCTGGTTTTTGCTGAAGTGACGCCAAAAACATTAGCAGCGCTTTACCCTGAACGCGTCTCTTACGCCAGCAGCATCTTACTGACCTTCTTAATGAAGATATTGTCACCATTGGTGATGTTCATTAACTTCATCACCAATGGTTTCATCCGCTTACTAGGCCTTAAGGCCAAGCATGGGGCGGAGGATCATCTAAGCTCTGAAGAGTTGAGAACCGTCGTCAACGAAGCGGGTGGTCTTATTCCTCGTCGCCACCAAGATATGCTGCTTTCCATTCTCGATCTCGAACATGTTACGGTGAACGACATCATGATCCCACGTAACGAAATTACTGGTATCAATATTAACGATGATTGGAAATCTATCGTGCGTCAGTTAACTCACTCGCCACACGGACGCGTGGTGCTTTACCGAGACAAAATTGATGAAGCGGTGGGCATATTGCGCCTTCGTGATGCTTCTCGTTTGATGTTGGAAAAAAAAGAGTTCAATAAAGAGATGATTTTACGTGCCGCTGATGAAGTCTACTTCATCCCGGAAGGCACACCGCTCAACGTACAATTACTTAAATTCCAACGCAACAAAGAGCGGATTGGCCTGATCGTTGATGAATACGGTGATATCAATGGCTTGATCACTGTTGAAGATATTCTCGAAGAGATTGTGGGGGAATTCACAACCTCGATGGCACCAAGCTTAGCCGATGAAATTACACCACAAAGTGATGGCAGCTTCTTGATTGATGGCAGCGCAAATATCCGTGACATTAACAAAGGGCTGAAGTGGAAACTGCCAACAACGGGCCCAAGAACCTTAAACGGTTTACTTTTGGAGCACCTTGAAGATATTCCAAGTAGCCATTTAAGTGTCAAAGTCTCTGGTCATGCGATGGAGATTGTGGATGTAGAAGAAAACCGCATTAAGCAGGTTAAAGTCTTTCCACGCAAAGCCAAAAAGCATTAATCGCCAGTCACTGCATAAAAGAAAGAAAAAAGCTTGGTCACTGCCAAGCTTTTTTCTTTTAAAGGGCCAGATCTGGCGGTCTTTAATCCACTTTCAGCTCTTTGAGCATCGACTCAGGTAAAGCAAGCTCATCATTTTTATTCACCGCAATACCTGCCGTGATAATCGCTTGAGCAATCTCTTTAGCTTCTGTTAACGAGTGCATTGAGGCTGTACCACATTGGTATTCGTTTAGTTCAGGGATCTGATCTTGGCTCTCTACTTTTAGCACATCATGCATCGCCGCTAACCACGCTTGCGCCACTTGCGCTTCTGTTGGCGCGCCAATCAAACTCATGTAAAAACCTGTGCGGCAGCCCATAGGTGAGATGTCGATGATTTCTACATCATGACCATTTAAGTGCGCGCGCATAAAGCCAGCGTATAAATGCTCTAAAGTGTGGATCCCTTTTTCCGAAAGAATATCTTTGTTTGGAGCAGTAAAACGGAGATCAAATACGGTGATTGTATCCCCTTTAGGCGTCTGCATATTTTTTGCCACACGTACCGCAGGCGCATGCATACGAGTGTGATCTACAGTAAAACTGTCGAGTAATGGCATTGCTTTCTCCTTATTTGGCAAAGAGCGATGCTCTGCCTATCAATGTTAGATTATGATCGAGAGATCATTTTAGGTACGAAAAATAGCTTTCAAGAAATTCTTCAAAACTTTGAGTATCGTGTTGTTCTATCTGTTGCTGAGCGGCTCGAGAACGCAGCACTTCCTCTTCCATCACAGACTCAGAATAAGTTTGATAGTGATGTGCCAGGTTGGCTTGTCGGTATTCGGCTCCTAATGCACAACCTACCTTACCGAGACCGCCAAACTGTTTAGTCTGTTCAAGTAGTTGGGCGGAAAAGGTTAATTCTGGATTATCAATCCACGAGCTTAGTTTCTCGCATACGGCTTGGTATGCGTTGCCACCACAAGCGCTATCCATTACTTGCGCTATTTTGCGTAAGTCATCGAATACATTATGCGCCCACGCTTGCAGCGTCAGTTTCTCTCCGCGACAGCCAATTTGTAGCTCTAAACCCGGTTTACGACCTTCTAAAATCACTTTGTTCCAGTTATCTCGCCAACATGCCAGCTCACAATTGTCCATCGGATCTGAATCTGAAAGAGCTGTCCAAGTGAGGAACAGATCGAGAAAACGCACTTGATCTTCAGTAATACCAATCGGGCTAAACGGGTTTACGTCTAACGAACGCACTTCGATGTATTCGACTCCGCCTCTCTCTAACGCTTGTGACGGCTTTTCGTCATTTTTGGCCACACGCTTAGGACGGATCGGTGCATAGAGTTCGTTTTCTATCTGCAAAACATTGCTGTTGAGCTGACGATGTTCACCATCGACATACACGCCTAGTTCTGCAAACTCTTTTGATGGGGTGCGGATCGCCTGATTCAACCCTTCTAGATATTGATCCAAGCTATTAAAACCAATTTGCAAGCCACTTTGCGCGCTATTGGTATAACCTAAATCACTGAGACGCAACGAGGTAGCATGAGGCAAATAAAGCGTTTTACCAATATTTTCAAATGGCAGATGGCTTTCACGTCCGCGCACAAACGATGAACATAACGCAGGTGATGCGCCAAAGAAATAGGGAATAAGCCAGCCAAAACGGTAGTAATTACGAATCACACCAAAATAGGCTTCCGATTTTGTCTCAGTACGCTGGGATTCAGTTTGCTCGCCATGCAAGGCATCCCAAAATGATTCTGGAAATGAAAAATTGAAATGCACGCCAGAAATGATCTGCATTAAGCTGCCGTAACGACGCTTTAAGCCTTCTCGATAAAGGGTTTTCATTTTACCCGTATTTGATGAACCATATTGCGCCAGTTCGATATCATCTTCGCTGCCAACATAACAAGGCATAGAAAGCGGCCACATCTTTTCGTCACCCAATTTGGTTTGAGCAAAATGGTGAATATCCGCCAGTTGTGAGAGTAAAGTCGGCACGTCATGAGAGACTGGTGTAATAAATTCAAGCAATGACTCCGCAAAATCAGTGGTGATCCAACGGTTGGTTAATGCGCTGCCGAGTGCTTCTGGATGAGGAGTCAGAGCTAACGAGCCTTCTGGGGTATAGCGTAACGTTTCACGCTCAACGCCTCGGCCAAACTGCTTAAACACTTCTGATTTTTTAGTGACTTGTTCAAGTCGTGCGGCAAAATTAGTCAAAATAATGATTCGCTTATAGGTGAATGATCCGAATGAAAGCGGCTCTAACTCAACAAGAGAGTAGAATGGAGGCAAACAATCTGCCCCCTATAAATGTGTACTCTAGCGGATGATTTCAAGCTCTTCTACGGGAATATCTAATTTTTCAAGTTGTGGCTTCAACGTTTTCGCATCACCCACCACGATAATTTGATACTCTTGTGGTGCAAACCATTTAGCGGCGAGTTTATTGAGCGTTGATTTTTTTACGTTTTCTACCAGTTCATTTCGTTGCTGTAGGTAATCTTCATCCAAACTATAGGTCAAAATATTACTAAGCAACTGCGCTTTTTGTGATGGTGTTTCATACGTCAGTGCATCTTGTTGGCCGACAGCAAGGCGCATAAATTTTAGCTCTTGGTCGGTTAAGCCACTTTGACTGAATGTTGCCATCTCTTTTTCTATTTCAACGATTGAAGCTACAGTGGCATCAGCACGCACTTGAGCATTGAAAACGATAGCGCCCACTTCTCGATTGCTCGCGAAATAACTCCCAGCGCCATAGGTGTAGCCTTTATCTTCACGCAAATTCTGATTAATGCGGCTGTTAAAGTTGCCCGCTAAATTGAAGTTAGCCAGTTGGCTGAGAAAAAGCTCGCCAGTGGCATCGAAAGGCAACCCTTTTCGCACAAAACGGACGATGCTCTGCGGCGCATCAGGCTTATCAACCAGATATATCTTCCGCTCTGTCAGTGAGTTCACCACTTGGGGATGTAACAAAGGAGAAGCTTCACCGCGCCACTGCCCCAAAAAGGTTAACTGTTTAGCGACCTCTTTTTTGGAAATGTCGCCAACGACAACGATTTGCGTACCATGTGGCGTGTAATGTTTCGCATAAAAGCGTTTTACATCTTCTAATGTTAAATCGTTTAGTGATTGCTCAGTGCCTTCACTTGAACGCGCAAAAATAGAGTTGCCAAACAGTACTTGACGAGTAGCTTGTGAAGCAAGCCATCCCGGTGTTTGATGCTGATAAACCAACCCTTCCAGCATCTGCTGCTTCAGCCGTGTAAAATCACTCTCTTTGAAAGCAGGATGAAATAAAACTTCTTCAACCACATCCAATGTTGCTGCAACATTCTTCTTCAAACTAGAGACCATAATACTGGTCGAATACTCATTGGCAGTAACACTGATAGTCGAACCTAACGTGTCGAGTTGAGCTTGAATGGCTTCCACTGAGCGTCGAGTTGAACCTTCTTCAAGTAGCGCCGCGGTTAAATTAGCTAACTCTTCTTTGCCACGCGCGGCATGTCGCTCTCCTGCTGGTAAATTGATATTAATTAGCACGGTCGGCGTTTCGCTGGTTTGTGTGGCTAATAACTCAATACCGTTATCAAAATAGAGTTCATACAGTGTCGGCATTTGTGCTTTCACACCTTTTGCCACAGAAGGCATGATTGAGCGATCAAATTGATCTTCAACCTGGCGATAAGCCAATTGATCTTCGGTTATCGTTTGATGCTCGGGCAGCACTCTTTTAGGGGATACGAAATTAGCTTTTTGAACGGCAAGATCGGCTTTATGTTTAGGCACAACACTTAAGGTAACCTTATGTTGATGAGCAATGAAGCGCTGATAAGTCTGTTGAATTGACTCTGGGGTGACCGCATGAATCTGAGCTAATTGTTGCTCTAGGCGATCAGGCTGCCCATAAAACGTTTCGTTGGACGCAAGCTGCGTCACTTTTCCAGATACACTTTGCAGCGCAAAGACCGCATTCGCTTCCGCCATACCGGTAATTTGATCAAGTCGACTCTGATCTACCCCTTGCTGTTCAAACTGACTGAGTGTTTGCATTAACTCTCGATACAAAGGAGCAAGCTGAGCCTTTTCACCCGAAGGGGCCATGGCATAAACATAGAAGGTACAAGCCAATTCGGCGCAATCTTGGAATGCACCCGCATTGACGGCTTTTTGAGTTTTGACCAACGCTTGGTAGAGATAACTATTGGTACCGCTGCCTAACACTTTGGCAAGCGCATCTAACGAGGCTTGACTTTGAGCACCGCGATATTCTGTCGGCCAACCCACCACAACCATGGGTTGCTGAATGCGATCTTCCAAGGTAATGAAACGATCTTGCGCCAACTGGGCCGGCTGTTTAGGTGCGTTATCAACGGCTGGGCCTGCCGGTATGGTGCCAAAATATTGATTAACCCATTCAAGTGTTTGCTGAACATCAATATCACCACCAATGGTCAGCACTGCATTATTCGGCCCATACCAACGTAAGAAAAACGCTTTAAGATCGTTGACGTCCACTCGGTCAAGATCTTCGACATAACCAATGGTTTGCCATGAATAAGGGTGCCCTTCGGCATACATCGCCTCCGCCATTTTTTCCCACATCAAGCCATAGGGGCGGTTGTCGTAGTTTTGTGCGCGTTCGTTTTTTACTGTGTCACGTTGGATCTCAAATTTACGTTGAGAAACCGCGTTGAGCAAAAATCCCATCCGATCAGATTCGAGCCACAACACTTTTTCTAGCTGATTTGAAGGCACGGTTTGGTAATAATTAGTACGGTCACGGTTGGTACTCCCATTCATGGTTCCTCCCGCTTCGGTGATCAAACGAAAATGTTCTTGATCGCCAACGTGCTCCGTTCCTTGAAACATCATGTGTTCAAAGAAATGAGCAAACCCTGATTTTCCAACCTCTTCACGTGCCGAACCCACATGATAAGTGACATCGACATGCACTAAAGGATCTGAGTGATCCGGTGAGAGCACGACAGTAAGGCCATTATCGAGCTGATATTTTGCATAAGGGATCATCACTTTTTCTGGTTGAGCATCCACTTGCTCAATCAGCGTAACCCCTTTCGGTAATGATGAAAAAAAAGCGATAGGTGCGACCGTTGATGAACAGCCATAAATGGCAATAAGAGAAAGGGCACCTAGCCAAATTTTTCTCATAACAGCTCCTTAGAAAAAACCATAGAATACAGCGGCAAGCATGATGTAACGCAGTGCTTTGCCGATCAAAATAATGACAAAAGTAGGTAAAAATTTCATGCGTAGCCAACCTGCGGCCAAACAAAGCACATCACCCACCACAGGTAGCCAACTAAATAAGAGAGCCCAATAACCATATTTATTGAGCCAAGCTAACGCTTTATGACCGTGCTTTTCGCTTTCAGTTCGATTAGGCAACCAGATACCGAGCCAATAGTTGGTCAGACCGCCGAGGGTATTGCCAGCGCTTGCAACGGCGATAACCCAAAATACGGGAAATTGATTCAGGCTTAATGTGGCGAATAAACTCGCTTCTGAGCTTCCCGGTAATAAGGTAGCACTGAGAAAACCACTAAAAAAAAGCACCCACAGAGCAGAGCCAGCAAACCAATACGAGAGCGGTTCCAAATAGGTGCTAAAAATGTCTAACATTTCATATCAAGAAGAACTTTGCCTCGAGTATGGCCTGTTTCAATCTGTTGATGAGCCGCAGCCACTTCCGCCATCGGATAAACAGCTTGAATTTCCGTTTTCAATAAGCCAACGCTGACCATATAAAGCATGGTATCAAGCTGTTCAGGATTAGGATCAACTAACATGCCTGTGGCTTCAAAACCAAGTAATTTTGCTTTTTCACAGATAAGCTCAGCACTTAGAGTGGGAACAGTAACGACACGCGCATGATCTTTCAAGCATTTCAAAGCGTCGAGAGCCGCATCACCCCCGACTAAATCAATCAGCACATCCACTTCTTCTAAACGCTGTGAAGCAGGAGCAAAATTATAATTAATCGCATGAGCACCAAGAGTCGCTAAATAATCCAAATTTTGTTCGCTGCACGTGGTATACACTTCGGCTTTTGCTGCTAAAGCAATTTGTACCGCTAAGTGCCCGACACCACCAGCGCCTGCGAGGATCAATACGCGATCCCCCTCTTTCACTTGCGCTTTATTTAGGGCTTGCGCCGCCGTTTGCCCTGCCAGTGGCAGCACCGCTGCTGCTTCTAAGGTCACAGCATCAGGAACAAGGCTGAGTTCGCTTTCTGCCACACACAGGTATTGGCTGTAACCGCCACCACGCAACGGAAACCCAACAAAGCCCGCCACATTATCTCCAATTTGAAAGCGGCGATTATCTTCCCCCACCTCAACAACTTGTCCAGAAATATCGTAACCTGGCACCCATGGCAGCTTATCTTTGTTTTGCGCTGCAGCCCACCCCAGACCAGCCCGAGTTTTTACATCAATAGGGTTTACACCAGCAAACGCCACTTTTACTAACACTTCGCCAGCTTTAGGTTGAGGAACGTCACTGGTTTGAATAACGAGCACCTCTGGTCCACCAAACTCAGTAATTGCGATCTGTTTATTATCCATGTCAAACTTCCCTATTGATAAAAAGAAAGGGATGCCTCAGCATCCCTTTGAATATATACCATTTTATTGCTTCTAGTTAATCTTTAGCTCGCAAAATAACCATCAGCTCGTCTAGGCTTAGCCAACAAGAGCAAGCAAAACACCCGCCGCAACTGCAGAGCCCAGTACACCTGCTACATTTGGCCCCATGGCGTGCATCAATAAGAAGTTCTGTGGATTAGCTTCAAGCCCCACTTTGTTCACTACTCGCGCCGCCATCGGTACCGCAGACACACCAGCCGCACCAATGAGAGGGTTAATATCCTCTTTCGAGAATTTATTAAGCACTTTCGCCATCAACACACCACCAGCCGTACCAATACTGAAAGCAATAGCACCGAGCGCCAAAATACCTAATGTTTCCAAGTTCAAAAACTTATCAGCCTGCAGTTTAGAACCAACGCCTAAGCCTAAGAAGATAGTAACGATGTTGATCAGTTCATTTTGCGCTGTCTTGGATAGACGCTCAACCACACCCGATTCACGCATTAAATTACCTAGACAGAACATACCCACTAATGGCGTTGCTGACGGTAAAAATAGAATCGTCATCAATAGCACCGCCAGAGGAAACAGTATTTTTTCTGTCTTCCCAACGTGGCGTAGCTGAGCCATTTTGATTTTTCGCTCCTCAGGTGTTGTAAGTGCCTTCATAATCGGTGGCTGAATGATAGGAACTAATGCCATATAGCTATAAGCCGCCACAGCGATTGCACCTAATAAATCCGGCGATAATTTACTGGCAAGGAAAATAGCGGTTGGGCCATCGGCTCCACCAATGATGGCGATGGACGCAGCATCGGCCATGGTAAATTCCATACCCGGTACATAGTTGAGTAATATCGCACCAAACAGGGTGGCGAAAATACCAAACTGAGCGGCCGCACCTAGCCATAACGTTTTAGGGTTTGCAATCAACGCCCCGAAATCGGTCATCGCGCCCACGCCCATAAAAATCAGCAGTGGAAAAACGCCCGTCTCAATACCAACATGATAAACGTAATAAAGCAGACCGCCGGGTTCGGTAAAACCCGCATTCGGAATATTCGCTAAAATCGCACCAAAGCCGATCGGCAATAACAGCAGTGGCTCAAAGCCTTTGCGAATAGCCAAAAACAGCAGTAAACAACCGACCAAAATCATGCAGATTTGGCCTAGCTGAAAATTAGCGATCCCTGTTTCAGACCATAAGGTCAATAATCCGTCCATGGTTCTCCCTTACGCTAAGCTCAGCAATGGTGCACCAACAGTCACAGCATCACCCTCTTTGACATGAAGATCTTGAACAATACCGCCACGTGCCGCACGGATCTCAGTTTCCATCTTCATCGCTTCCAGAATCACTAACACATCCCCTTCTAACACCTCAGAACCGGCTTGAACATTCACTTTAAAAATGTTGCCAGCGAGTGGTGAAGGAACCGCTTCTGCATTGTTACTTGCCGGCACGCTTGATGACTGTGCTGCTTGAGACTGGCTGGCAGCAATTGAGCTAAGCTGGCCTTGTGGTCCCACTTCAACCGTGTAAATTTGCCCATCCACTTTAACACTGTAGGTTTCAATACCACCTTTTGTCACAACGGTGGCAGGTGTAGGTTTGGCTGACTCCAAGGTTGGCGCAGGCTCAAATGCATCCGGATTGTGACGATTTTTCAAGAACTTCAAACCGACTTGTGGAAACAATGCATAAGTCAGAACATCATCCACCGTATCTGTAGCTAATGAAATTCCCTCTGCTTTTGCCTTTTCAAGCAATTCAGTGGTCAACACGGCCATTTCTGCATCCAACAAATCGGCTGGACGGCAAGTGATCGGCGTAAGATTACCCAACACCTTGGCTTGCAACTCAGTATTCACTGGCGCAGGCGTGGCACCGTATTCACCTTTTAATACCCCTGCAGTTTCTTTCGTGATGCTCTTATAGCGCTCACCAGTCAGGACGTTGATCACCGCTTGTGTTCCCACGATTTGAGATGTTGGAGTCACAAGGGGAATGAAACCTAAATCTTTTCGCACACGAGGGATCTCTTCAAGAACCTCATCAAGGCGATCGGCCGCTCCTTGTTCTTTTAGTTGACCTTCCATATTAGTCAACATACCACCAGGAACCTGCGCAATAAGAATACGAGAATCGACACCTTTTAACTGTCCTTCCCATTTAGCGTATTTCTTACGCACTTCACGAAAATAAGTGGCAATCGGTTCAAGCTGTGTCAGGCTCAAGCCCGTATCACGCTCGGTTCCTTCAAGCATAGCGACCACTGTTTCGGTTGGTGTGTGGCCATAAGTTTGGCTCATTGAAGAGATAGCGGTATCCAAAATATCGATACCAGCTTCTACCGCTTTAACGGCTGTTGCCGCTGAAAGACCAGTCGTTGCATGGCTGTGTAGCGCTAAAGGTACGGCACAAGAGGATTTAATACGGGTGATCAGATCTTCAGCTTCATACGGCTTGAGCAACCCTGACATATCTTTAATACACAAAGAGTGGCAACCGAGATCTTCCAACCGCTTGGCAAGATCAACCCAAGTATCTGAATTATGAACAGGGCTAGTGGTGTAAGACAGTGTGCCCTGCGCGTGTGCGCCAACATCAATTGTCGCTTTGACCGCTTTTTCAAAATTGCGAACATCATTCATCGCATCAAAAATACGGAAAACATCCATCCCATTCGCGTGAGCTCGTTCGACAAACTTTTCAACAACATCATCGGCATAGTGGCGATAGCCTAGTAAATTCTGGCCGCGTAGCAACATTTGCATTGGGGTGTTGGGCATCGCTTGCTTAAGCGAACGTAAACGCTCCCATGGATCTTCACCGAGAAAACGGATGCAAGCATCAAACGTTGCTCCTCCCCAAGTTTCCAGTGACCAATAACCGATCTTATCGAGCTCTGCTGCAATAGGCAGCATGTCTTCGATACGCATGCGCGTGGCAAATAGTGACTGATGGGCATCACGAAGGACCACATCCGTAATAGCTAGTGGTTTAGACATGCTCATAAACTCCTTTTCATCCTTTCTATGCTATTTAGCTAATGCGCGGTGCTGATGCACTGCTGCAGAAATTGCCGCCACAATTTGCGGGCTCACAGCTGAAGGGTTTGGTTGAACTTTTCGATGTTGAATCGGCGCTGCGATCGGTTGTGGTACTTCTTCCGGTACCAAGGTTGACATTAACCGAACGAGATAAACGAGAATAGTTAGAAAAATAAAGACTACAGCCATCCCCGTAATCATAAGGGTGGCGGCGTCAACTAATAGGCTTCCAATAGTAGTCATGTTGCTTCCTTTCTGTGTCATCCTGACAACAATTGCTACGCATTTTTACACATGCGATCTTGGCAAGTGGACTAGGATTATCTCGATTGGTTAATAATTGTCAATTTTGTTTAAGGGACTCTTGTAGATAACACACAAAATCGGCGAACAATTACTCACACAAATCACAAAACTCTGAATTTTCTCTATTAAGAAGGGCATTTAACTAGCCAATACGGCTACGTTAATCAAAAAATGATGCAGATACTGAGAGGGAGTTAAAACATTGCAGATTAACAAGATAAAACAAATAGTTGCCATTTTCAATTTAACAAAATAGCAACAAAAAACCAACATAAAAAAAGCCCCGCACAATGCGAGGCTTCTTAATAAATGGCGCGCTCAGGAGGATTCGAACCTCCGACCGCCTGGTTCGTAGCCAGGTACTCTATCCAGCTGAGCTATGAGCGCGCAAAGCTTTGATATTAATCAACGATAATCGCTAACAGTATCAGGATCAATGACCCTTTGAATAAGTGGCGCGTCCTGGAGGATTCGAACCTCCGACCGCCTGGTTCGTAGCCAGGTACTCTATCCAGCTGAGCTAAGGACGCGCAGAGTTAATGACAGTATCACTAACTTTAAATAAGTGGCGCGCTCAGGAGGATTCGAACCTCCGACCGCCTGGTTCGTAGCCAGGTACTCTATCCAGCTGAGCTATGAGCGCGCAAAGTTTTAATATTAATCAGCGATAATCGCTAACAATATCAGGGGCAATGACCCTTTGAATAAGTGGCGCGTCCTGGAGGATTCGAACCTCCGACCGCCTGGTTCGTAGCCAGGTACTCTATCCAGCTGAGCTAAGGACGCGCAGAGTTAATGACAGTATCACTAACTTTAAATAAGTGGCGCGCTCAGGAGGATTCGAACCTCCGACCGCCTGGTTCGTAGCCAGGTACTCTATCCAGCTGAGCTATGAGCGCGCAAGATGTGAATTGCATCACAAAAATTTTATTTCTGAACAAAAAAATTGACTCATGGTCAATAAATGGCGGTGAGGGAGGGATTCGAACCCTCGATACGGCTATAAACCGTATACTCCCTTAGCAGGGGAGCGCCTTCGGCCTCTCGGCCACCTCACCGCATTTTCACATTCAATATTACGAAAGAATATGGCGCGTCCTGGAGGATTCGAACCTCCGACCGCCTGGTTCGTAGCCAGGTACTCTATCCAGCTGAGCTAAGGACGCACATTGTTCTTTATTTGGATGCTAAACCAAATAAGCAAGAATGGCGGTGAGGGAGGGATTCGAACCCTCGATACGGCTATAAACCGTATACTCCCTTAGCAGGGGAGCGCCTTCGGCCTCTCGGCCACCTCACCGTCTTGCGGAGGCACATATTACTTTTTACCAAAAATATGTCAAACACTTTCTTGGTAAAAGCGACAAAAATCAAATCAACCGTTGGCTATTTAATCAAAGCGCTGTGAAATTAAACTTTTCTGTCATATCAGTGACTTCAAAGCATAAAAAAGGCCAGCAAAATTCGCTAGCCTTCCTTGTGATAATTAGTAGTTGCTAGGTGCAACACTACCATTACCTTTTTCAGCTTGAATGCGCATGTAGATTTCTTCACGGTGGACAGAAACCTCTTTCGGTGCATTCACACCGATACGCACTTGGTTACCTTTTACACCAAGAACTGTTACTGTCACTTCATCACCGATCATTAGTGTTTCGCCAACACGGCGAGTCAAAATTAGCATTCTTTGCTCCTTGAGTAATCTCTGTATTATATTGCAACTGCGCTATTATCCACTAAAAGTTATATTTTCGTAAACTATCTATTAGTGCGCTCTCACCCTAAAGAGACATGTTTTAGGTGAAAAGCTAATAGCTCATCTGACGTTATATAGGCCTCATGTAAAATATTGGCTGCCTTATCAACATGTTGTGGCTGCATAACTAGCATTAACGATTGTTTATCAACCGAAAGGGAACTCACTTCGATCCCTTGTTCTGCAAGTAATTCACATGAGCGTTCAACTAATTCCTGAGCTAGTAAACCTACCGTGGTCAATAAACTAACGGGTTCACTATTACGGATTTTGTCATTGAAAACCAGAGCTAATTTAGCACAAGCGTCTCGTTTTATAATGACACCTGTCCATTCTGCCTCTTCGATCACACTCCACACTTCCACACCGAGCATTTGGCACTGCTTGGCTAAACTCGGGAAATGATCATGTTGCACAGTAATAAGCGCCATATCGCGTTGAATCGCAATGCCACATACTGCTTTATGACACTGCTCACCTTTGATTAGACTGCCTGCGTTTACATCAAAAGTAGACAGTACGCGTAAAGGAACTTCATTTTCCCACGCATATTGCACACAAGGTAAATGCAGAACTTTAGCGCCTTTACGTGCCATTTCTTCCATTGACGGGAAATCAACGATCTCTAATTTTTGAGCCGTTGCAACCACACGTGGATCACATGTGTAAACACCATCCACATCAGTGAATATTTGACACTCATCGGCTTTAAGAGCTCCCGCTAGCGTCACAGCACTAGTGTCAGAACCTCCACGTCCTAAAGTGGTGATATCCCCATTCTCATTCACACCCTGAAAACCCGCTACCACCACAATATGATCTTGTGCCAGCAACTCGGTAATCGTTCGAGTATCAATCATTTTAATCGTCGCGTCATTGTGTTGATTATCGGTCACAATGTTCGCTTGAGCTCCGGTTAGTGAGCGAGCTGAATAGCCTAATTTATTGAGTGTCATCGCTAATAGCGCCATAGACACTTGCTCACCAGCAGAGAGCAAAACATCAAGTTCCCTTGCAGTTGGTACACTATCGATTTGTTGTGCTAAGCCCAACAGTCGATTGGTTTCTCCTGACATTGCAGAAACAACTACAACCACTTGATTACCATCATTCTTCGCCTTAATGATGTGTTCAGCGACGGTATGTATTCGTTCTATTGAACCCACCGAGGTTCCGCCAAACTTTTGCACGATAAGGGGCTTTTTCACCTATCTTCACCTTCCCAAGACCAAAGTCTCATTAGGACCAAATCGAAAGCAGAGCACTATGTTGAGTATCGATTCAGTAGTTACAAAAACAAAACCAAGCAGATAACTGGCTCGTATCCTATTGCGCCAATTAGACCACTTGGTTTGGTAAATAAAATTACGCCCAATCAAAAAACAGTGATTGAGCGTGACTTATTACAGCGGTTTATAGATGCTCAGCAATCCAAGCATCTACTGAAGCTAAAGCGCCAGGCAAGGCATTAACATCCGTACCTCCCGCTTGAGCCATATCCGGACGGCCGCCACCTTTACCACCCACTTGCAAGGCAACCATATTGACCAGCTCCCCTGCTTTAACTTTAGCGGTAAGATCTTTGGTCACACCCGCAATCAAACCCACTTTATCATCAGCCACATTACCCAGCATGATAATGCCACTGCCTAACTGATTTTTTAGCTCATCAACCATACCACGCAGCGCTTTGTTATCAGCGCCATTAAGTTGAGCAACTAGCACTTTCACACCCGCAATTTCTTTTACATTGCTGATCAGATTGGCACTTTCTTTCGCTGCAAGTTTATCTTTTAACTGCTGCAACTCTTTTTCCAAAGATTTCGCTTTAGCCGCCATTTCAGCCACTTTGACTTCATATTGAGCCTGCTGTTGATCCAATAGATCCAGCGCGCCTTCACCCGTCACCGCTTCAATACGACGAATGCCAGCGGCAATACCGCCTTCAGAAACTATTTTGAATAGGCCGATGTCACCGGTGTTACTTGCGTGAATACCACCACACAGTTCGGTTGAGAAATCACCCATCGACAATACACGAACTTCATCGTCGTATTTTTCACCAAACAGTGCCATAGCACCTTTGGCTTTTGCCGCTTCGATGTCCATAATATTGGTTTCAATCGTGTGGTTACGGCGAATTTGCGCGTTCACTAGACGTTCCACTTCTTTTAGCTCTGCGGGCGTCATTGCTTCTAAATGAGAGAAGTCAAAACGCAAGCTTTCCGCTTTTACCAATGAGCCTTTTTGCGCCACGTGCGTACCTAATACTTGGCGAAGTGCAGCATGCAACAAATGTGTGGCGGAGTGGTTCAGTGAAATTGCAGCGCGGCGCTTAGCATCAACAATGGCTTTCGCTTCATCGCCTTTGGCGAGTACGCCCTCGATAAGTTCACCGTGATGAGCAATGGCGTTGCCGAGTTTTTGTGTATCTTCAACTTTAAACAAGCCCGTGGCCGTTTGAATAACACCCGCATCACCACATTGACCACCGGATTCAGCGTAGAAAGGTGTTTCGCCCAAGATCAAAATCGCTTTATCACCCGCAGATAGAGTGTCAACTTCATTGCCGTCAACAAACATAGCGGCAATGCGGCTCTCGCCTTGTGTCGCGCTGTAGCCACAGAAAGCGGTATTGGTATCAACTTTAATGATTGCATTGTAGTCAGTGCCAAATTGGCCCGCTTCACGCGCTCGTTGACGCTGCTCTTCCATCGCTTTTTCGAAACCTTGTTCGTCAATGGTCAGCTCACGTTCACGTGCAACATCATTAGTTAAATCAGCCGGAAAACCGTAGGTATCGTAAAGTTTAAAGACAGTTTCACCATCCAGTACGCTACCCTCTAAATTATCGAGTGCATCATTGAGGATCGCCATACCGCGTTCAAGAGTGCGACCGAAGTTCTCTTCTTCAATGCGCAGCACTTTTTCTACAAGCGCTTGCTGCTTTTTCAGTTCTTCACCAGCCGTTCCCATCACTTGTGCTAGTGGGCCAACCAGTTTGTGGAAGAAAGCACCTTGTGCGCCCAATTTATTACCATGACGCACCGCTCGACGAATAATCCGACGCAGTACATAGCCACGGCCTTCATTCGATGGCATCACACCATCCACAATCAAGAAAGCACAAGAACGGATGTGATCAGCAACAACGCGTAGCGATTGATTGGAAAGATCGCCATAACCCGTTACATCAGCGGCGGCTTTAATCAAGGCTTGAAACACATCAATTTCATAGTTTGAGTGAACACCCTGCATGATCGCAGAAATACGTTCAATACCCATACCAGTATCAACGGAAGGTTTTGGAAGTGGCTCCATCGTGCCATCGGCATGACGGTTAAACTGCATGAATACGTTGTTCCAAATTTCAATGAAACGATCGCCATCTTCCTCTGCCGAACCTGGAGGACCACCCCAGATATGATCGCCATGATCGTAGAAAATTTCAGTACAAGGACCACACGGACCCGTGTCACCCATTTGCCAGAAGTTGTCTGACTCATAAGCTTTACCACCCGGTTTATCGCCAATGCGAATAATGCGCTCAGCCGGAATGCCTACTTTTTTATTCCAGATATCAAATGCTTCATCATCGGTTTCATACACGGTAACCAGTAGACGATCAGCGGGTAACTTGAGTGTTACAGTAAGAAACTCCCACGCGTATGCAATAGCGTCTTCTTTGAAATAATCACCAAAGCTGAAGTTACCCAACATTTCAAAAAAAGTATGGTGACGAGCGGTAAAACCAACGTTTTCCAGATCGTTATGCTTACCACCAGCTCGCACACAACGTTGCGCCGTTGTTGCACGTGTATAAGCACGCTTTTCTAAACCAAGAAAACAATCTTTAAATTGGTTCATTCCTGCATTTGTGAACAACAGGGTTGGGTCATTAGCGGGGACTAATGATGAACTATCAACAATTTGGTGTCCTTTACTTTCAAAGAACGAGAGGAACGCGCGGCGAACCTCATCAGTGCTCATAAACATGCAGCTCTTCCTGAAATACTCAAGTTAGAATTTTGCGTTATTGTAAAGCATGGACAAGAGTTCGACTAGTTTTCTTATAGAAAAGGCATGGCAGGAAATAAATTGCGGATCAGACGAAGAGTTAAGCTTCCGATGATGATAAAGCGTAGCTAATTTGCTCGAAGCTAAAACCTCGATACTGCAAAAAACGCACTTGTTTGGCATGTTCTTTTGAACCTTTTTCCGCAGGTTCTCTGAATTTTTTTTCAGCCACCGCTTTTGCCAATTCAAACCAATCTTGAGGCTCTTGATGTAAAGCGGTTTCAATATCATCGCTACTGACTCTTTTTTGGCTCAGCTCTTGTCGAATACGCCGCTCACCATGACCTTTAGTGACATGTTGTCTTATTTGACTTGCGGCATAGCGCAGTTCATCCAAATAATGGTTCTCAAGGCAGTAACTCATTGTTTGAACGATAATTTCCGCATCATACCCTTTACTCATGAGCTTTTGCTGTAGCTCATGCTCGCTGTGATCTCGTCGGCTCAGTAATTGCAATGCGCACTCTTTGCACGATAACGTCGATTTGAATTTAGAGGAATACATACTGTCCCTATTGGTCATGGATAAAACAAAGCCCTGCATTGCAGGGCTTTGTTGAAATATAAACGTGGAGAAGATTACAACTCTTCTTCTTGAGGCATTTCGCTCAAAATAGGTTCTTCAACAATTAACTCGGCTGGATTGAGCAGCATTTCACGTAACTTAGTATCAAGAGCCATAGCTGCAGCTGGATTCTCTCTCAAGAATTTACAGGCGTTTGCTTTACCTTGACCAATTTTATCACCGTTATAGCTATACCAAGCGCCCGCTTTCTCAACCAATTTATGTTTCACGCCAAGATCAACCAATTCACCTTCACGGTTAAAACCTTGTCCGTAAAGAATTTGAGTATCCGCTTGTTTAAAGGGAGCCGCGATTTTGTTCTTAACCACTTTAATACGCGTTTCATTACCCACGACTTCGTCACCCTCTTTAATAGAGCCTGTACGACGAATATCTAAACGAACTGAAGCGTAGAATTTAAGGGCATTACCACCTGTTGTGGTTTCAGGGTTACCAAACATCACACCAATTTTCATACGGATCTGGTTGATGAAGATACACATGCAGTTGGACTGTTTTAGGTTACCCGTTAACTTACGCATCGCTTGAGAAAGCATACGTGCTTGCAAGCCCATGTGGCTATCGCCCATTTCACCTTCAATTTCAGCTTTTGGTGTCAGTGCAGCCACAGAGTCAATGACGATAACATCAATGGCACCAGAACGGGCCAAGGCATCACAAATTTCAAGCGCTTGTTCGCCCGTATCAGGTTGTGAAACCAAAAGCTCATCGATGTTTACACCCAGTTTTTTAGCATAAATTGGGTCAAGGGCATGTTCTGCATCGATAAAAGCACAGGTTTTACCCACTCGTTGTGCTGCTGCGATCAATTCCAGCGTTAACGTTGTTTTTCCTGATGATTCAGGGCCGTAGACTTCAACGATACGTCCCATTGGTAAACCGCCAGCACCCAATGCAATATCCAAAGAAAGTGAACCGGTAGAAATGGTTTCAACATCCATTGTACGGTTGTCACCAAGGCGCATGATCGAACCTTTACCAAATTGCTTTTCAATTTGACCCAGTGCTGCGGCTAACGCCTTCTGCTTATTTTCGTCCATTACTTTCTCCAAACTGTCGCTGTGGGTAGCGGCTCGTTAAATTTTTTATCGACTCTTTAGTCGCCAATTGGGGTTAATTATACTGTTGATTCATACAGTGTCTATAGCTGTGTCGAAAAAATTTCGACTAGGTTCAATTTGGCTGCGATAAAAAGTGACTCACCACTTGTAATGCATGAGTAATCGCCTGCTTGCGCACCTGTGCGCGATCACCTTTAAAACAAAGCGTCTCAGCACGTTCCCAGCCTTGCTTAGAAGCCCATGCAAAGCATACCGTTCCCACTGGTTTTTCTGCGCTACCACCGTCAGGACCAGCAATACCACTGATCGCTACACCAATAGTGGCTTGGGAATGCAAAAGTGCTCCTTGTACCATTTCACGCACCACGGGTTCTGAAACCGCGCCAAAATCCACCAGTGTCTGTGCTTTGACACCGAGCATCTCTTGTTTAGCAAGATTACTGTAGGTCACAAACGATCGTTCAAACCAAGCCGAACTTCCTGCAACCTCGGTAAGTGCAAATGCCACACCACCGCCAGTGCATGATTCAGCACTGGTGAGGATCTCTTTTTGTGCTAACAATTGCTGACCTAATTGTTCACTTAATGCAAAAATCGCTTTCATTACGCCCTCTCCAAAGCCACGTTATTTTCGCTTGAACCTTTATAGCAGATTGAATCATCAGAAAACAGAATGGGCACGCAAGCGTACCCATTCTGAATCGTTCGTCCGTTGTATTTAGATCTCAAACATTAAACTATCTGTGTCTAAGAATGGCCAACGAATGGTGTGCGGAGTGCTGCTCTCCCCACCAAAAAAGTAGCCCACTTGTGGTGTAGCAAAGGTTTTGTCGCCTCGTGTGAGTGGTTGTTCACTCAATGCTCTATGGGTTAATTTTGCTTCCCATAATTGCTCACTCTCCCAGCCGACTGGCGCGAGTTCCACTCGCACTTCAGCGCCAACAGGATTGACAGAGACCACTTCAAAAGGCAATGAAGCTTGGCTATTTTGTTTGTTCGATAGGCTCAACTCATGGCTGCGCACATACAACTTTCCTGATTGATTAATCGCGTGATCTTTCGGCGGTAAGATAAACGATTGGCCATTGACCCACTGCTCGTTATTCCAGTTGGCTTGGAATACATTCACATTGCCAAAAAAGTCAAAGACGAAGCGACTGTTCGGTTGAGCATAAAGCTGCACTGGCGAGTCGATCTGTTCGATGCGGCCATTGCTCATCACGACCACGCGATCAGAGAGTTCAAGTGCTTCATCTTGATCGTGGGTGACAAATACGCTCGTAAAACCGAGCTCTTCGTGCAAGCTGCGCAACCAGCGGCGCAATTCTTTACGCACTTTGGCATCCAGTGCGCCAAAAGGCTCATCCAGCAGTAGCACTTCCGGCTTTGTTGCAAGAGCGCGAGCCAAGGCGATGCGCTGCTTTTGCCCGCCGGACAGTTGTTCAGGATAGCGCTCAGCTAAATGGCCAAGTTGTACAATATCTAATAGCTGTTTGACTCTTTTGGTGATCTCCACCGCCGCTGGTCTATGACGGCGATCCATCACTTGCAAACCAAACGCGACATTGTCGGCCACCGTCATATGACGAAAAAGTGCGTAGTTTTGGAACACAAAGCCAACTCGGCGCTCGCGGACGTGGACATGAGTCACATCGCGATCTCTAAAATGAATGGTTCCGCTATCGGCTCCTTCAAGGCCGGCAATAATGCGCAACAAAGTGGTTTTGCCTGAGCCTGAAGGACCAAGTAAGCCAATCATCTCGCCATCATCAATCTGTAACGAGAGCGGAGAGAGCGCTTGAAATTGACCAAATTGTTTGGAAATGTTGTCTAAACGTATACTCATACCGTCTCTTGCTCTCTGTTCGTTTTTGTCTGATTGTTGTGTTGACGCCATTCAACATAAGCTTTAAAAACTAAGGTTAATAATGCAATGAAAGCCAATAGCGAGGCGCTAGCAAACGCCGCTTCCGATTGATAATCTTCATACAGTAGCTGCACATGTAGCGGTAAGGTATTGGTTTCACCACGAATATTGCCAGACACAACTGCTACTGCGCCAAATTCACCAATGGCACGCGCATTGGTTAGGATGACACCGTAAATCAGTGCCCACTTTATATTTGGTAAGGTGACGCGACGAAACAGTTGCCACCAAGATGCACCCAAAATAACCGCCGCTTCTTCATCTGATCGGCCTTGCTGCTGCATCAGCGGGATCAGCTCACGCGCGACAAACGGGCAAGTCACAAAAACCGTGACCAATAAAATTCCCGGCCAAGCAAACATCACTTGCAGATCGCGCTCAAACAACCACTCACCTAACCAGCCGCTGCTGCCGTAAAGCAGTAAATACAGAAGGCCTGCAACAACCGGTGATACGGCAAACGGAATATCAATTAAAGTGGTTAATATTTTTCTACCCGGAAATTCAAAACGAGTCACAGCCCAAGCCAATAATACGCCAAACACTAAGTTAATTGGCACCGTGAGTAGCGCAACTAACAGTGTTAAACCAATGGCATGACGCGTATCGGGTTCAATTAAATGACTAATATAAGTCGATAAACCACTGGCAAAGGCTTGTTTGAAAATGCTCACTAGCGGGATAATCAGCAACAATGCAACCCAAAACAGCGCAAAGCCAATCAAACTCCACTTCACCCAAGGTGCTTCTCCGACTCGTAACGGTTGATGTGCTTTCATCATCGGTTCCTTAACGTCCATGAATTCGACGCAGGTATGCGCCTTGCCATAGATTGATCAGTAGTAGCAGCGATAACGATGCCATCAATACTACCGAGGCAATGGCACTCGCCGCCGGAAAATCAAATTCTTGTAAGCGTACAAAAATCATTAATGAGGTAATTTCACTGACGTAAGGCATATTGCCCGCAATGAAAATCACTGCACCAAACTCGCCCAAGCTACGCGTAAATGAGAGTGCAATACCAACCAATAGTGCTGGACGAATCGAAGGCATGATCACTTTCCAAAATACGGCGCTGTCTGATGCGCCTAACGTCATTCCCGCTTCTTCCTCTTCTTTGGAGATCTCCTCCAAGACGGGTTGTACCGTGCGCACCACAAACGGAATACTGGTAAACGCCATCGCGACAACAATCCCCAAGGGGGTATAAGCCACTTTAATTCCAAGCTCGCCAAGTACGCTGCCCACCCAGCCATTGGATGAGTAAAGCGTCGCCAACGTGATGCCTGCAACGGCGGTAGGCAAAGCAAACGGTAAATCGACTAAAGCATCAAGAATACGTTTGCCATAAAAATCATAACGAACCAGTACCCAAGCGAGTAATAATCCTAGCAAGCCATTAAACAATGAGGCGATGAGTGCCGCGCCCACCGTTACTTTGTAACTGGCCAGTACACGAGGGTCCGCCACCACCTGCCAATACTCGGTGAGCGACATTTGGCTCGTCTGCATAATCAAACCACTGGCGGGCAATAGCAGCACTAAGCTGACAAAAAACAGCGAAGTACCGAGGCTAATACCAAATCCGGGTAGCACCCTTTTATGGCGTGGGCGAGATAAAGAAGCGGTGAAGGAATTGCTCATAAACCCTCGAAACAAAACGGATGCGTAAGAAAACCACCCACACTCAGCGCAGGTGGCGATGACGAATTAACGACGTTGAAGTTGGTCAAGCTTCGCGCCATTGGCAAAATGAAGTTTCATGGCACTTTCCCACCCGCCAGCAATGCTCTCAACTGTTAGCAATTCAACTTCAGGGAAGCGATCAGCAAATTCTGCGTTCACTTTCTCATCATGAACGCGGTAGTTAAACCCAGCCAGTAAACGTTGCGCTTCTTCACTGTACAGATAAGCGAGATATTCTTTGGCTACCTCAAGCGTGCCTTTACGCTTGGCATTTTTTTCCACCACGGCCACGGGAAACTCGGCCAAGATAGAGGTCTTAGGCACCACTACTTGATATTCATCCACGCCATACTGCTGACGAATATTGTTCACTTCAGATTCAAACGTAATCAGCACATCGCCAATGCCACGTTCAACAAACGAAGTAGTCGCACCACGGCCACCAGTATCAAATACCGCGACATTGGCTAAAAATTGTTTGAGGAATTGATCCTGTTCGGCTTGGTTCTCTTTGCCAAAAGTCTTTTGTGCATAACCGACCGCGGCCAAATAGGTATAACGTGCATTGCCTGAAGTTTTAGGATTGGGGAATACAGAAGCCACATCAGCTTTAGCGAGATCGCCCCAATCTTGAATATTTTTTGGATTCCCCTTGCGCACTAAAAATGCGGTCGTGGAATAGTAAGGTGAGCTTGCATTGGGCAATTTTTCTTGCCAATTAGCATCGATAAGCTTGCCGCGATCGTGCAGCACCTGAACATCCGTTACCTGATTGAATGTCACTACATCGGCGGCTAACCCCTGCAAAATTGAGCGAGCTTGCGCAGATGACCCACCGTGCGACTGTTTGATCTCCACTGTTTGGCCTGTCTTTTGTTGCCAGTGTTTTTCAAACACTGGGTTATAAGAAGCAAACAGCTCGCGAGCGATGTCGTACGATGAGTTGAGAATGGTTTGATCCGCGGCCGAAACATTCAACGATCCTACGGCTAATAAGCTGGCTAAGGCTGACTTGATGAACTTCATATATTGCTACTCCCTAATCACTACGGCCAAAATGGCGTCCTTGGCAATTAGAGTATGAGGAAAATGAATTATAACAAAGAGGATAACTAGAACTTTTTGGAATAAACTCTAGCAATAAATTGTATGCCAATTACCAGCACGACTTTATAGTAGTGTTCGGTAAGGTGGATACGTCATCTTACTCTTCCGACTAAAAAAATTAAGGACAACATGATGGCGGACTTTCCAACGATTGAAGCATATGTCGGGCAAACGCCTTTAGTTCGCTTGCAGCGACTGGCGGCTCACACCTCAAGCACCGTATTGGTCAAGCTAGAAGGCAATAACCCAGCAGGTTCAGTCAAAGATCGCCCAGCACTCAATATGATAGTGCAAGCAGAGCGTCGCCAAGAGCTCCAACCGGGCGATACCATCATTGAAGCGACCAGCGGCAACACGGGTATTGCGCTGGCAATGGCGGCCGCCATCAAAGGCTACAAAATGATTTTAATCATGCCAGATAATGCCACCCAAGAGCGTAAAGACGCGATGAAAGCGTATGGTTGTGAGCTCATTTTAGTCAGCAAACAACAAGGCATGGAAGGAGCGCGCGATTTAGCATTAAAAATGCAAAGTGAAGGCAAAGGAAAAGTACTCGATCAATTCAATAACCCCGACAACCCGCAAGCTCATTTTGATTCAACTGGCCCAGAAATTTGGCAACAAAGCCACGGGGAAATCACCCACTTTGTCTCAAGTATGGGCACAACGGGCACCATCATGGGCACTTCTCGCTATCTAAAAACGAAAAATCCAGAGATAAGCATTGTCGGTTTACAACCAGCAGAAGGCAGTGCAATTCCGGGCATTCGCCGCTGGCCTCAAGCTTATTTACCCGGCATTTTTGAATCATCACGTGTTGATGTGGTACTCGATATCGAAGAGCAAGATGCCATCAATACGGCTCGTGCTTTGGCAACCCAAGAAGGTATTTGCGCTGGCGTCAGCTCTGGAGGCGCCGTTTTCGCTGCGTTACAAATCGCGCAACAAAATCCCGGAGCGGTGGTTGTCGCCATCATTTGCGATCGAGGCGATCGTTATCTCTCATCCGGTCTTTTTTCTTAGATCAAATATCCAACCCAACGGGCTAATCAGTGCTGACGCGCTCATCACTCTTTAGCCCTTGGCTTTGCTTCCACATCAGCATCCCTTGATTGCTCAGCAATAGCGAAGTTTGTTATCCTCTCCAACTATTTAAATGCATGTTCTGACGATTCTTTTTAACTCATGTCAGAGCTAAGGCCGCTGACATTCCTGTACAGTGGTCATTTTCACAGTCAGCCATTGATAATCGAGTGACGAATAACATGAGCAAATCCAGCGCATCTTCCGCCGAGTCTTCACCACAGCACACCCCGATGATGCGGCAATATCTGCAATTGAAAGCCGAAAACCCCGATATTCTGCTCTTTTATCGGATGGGCGATTTCTACGAGCTGTTTTACGATGACGCTAAACGCGCATCGCAATTGCTGGAAATATCACTAACCAAACGCGGTGCTTCTGCGGGTGAGCCTATTCCAATGGCGGGCGTTCCCTATCACGCCGTGGAAGGTTACTTAGCGAAATTGGTACAGCAGGGCGAATCCGTCGCGATTTGTGAACAAATTGGCGATCCTGCCACCAGCAAAGGCCCCGTTGAACGTAAAGTGGTGCGGATTGTCACGCCCGGCACGGTCACGGATGAAGCCTTGCTCTCTGAGCGAGTCGATAACTTAATTGCTGCCATCTACCACCACGATGGTCGCTTTGGCTACGCAACCTTAGACATCACTTCAGGGCGCTTCCAACTGAGTGAGCCAGAAACCGAAGAGGCGATGGCCACCGAACTGCAACGCACCGCACCGCGCGAACTGCTCTTCCCTGAAGATTTCACGCCAGTCACTTTAATGGGCAATCGCAAAGGAAACCGTCGCCGCCCTATTTGGGAATTTGAGTTAGAGACAGCAAAACAGCAGTTGAACCAACAATTTGGTACGCGTGATTTGGTCGGTTTTGGCGTAGAACAGGCTAAACTGGGCTTATGCGCCGCTGGCTGCTTGATTCAATACGTGAAAGATACGCAGCGCACTGCACTGCCTCATATTCGTTCGCTGACGTTTGATCGCCAAGATCACTCGGTGATCTTAGATGCCGCCACGCGCCGTAATTTAGAGATCACGCAGAACTTGTCCGGTGGCTTTGATAACACCTTAGCGGAAGTGCTCGATCACTGCGCCACCCCAATGGGCAGCCGCATGCTCAAACGCTGGTTACACCAACCGATGCGCTGTATTGATACGCTGAATCTACGCCTTGATGCGATCGGCGAGTTGAAACAGCTTGCTCTGTTTAGTGAATTACAACCTGTGCTGAAACAGATTGGCGATATTGAACGTATTCTTGCTCGTTTGGCATTGCGTTCCGCTCGCCCAAGAGACTTAGCACGCCTGCGACATGCGATGCAGCAATTGCCGCAGCTCAGTGAAATACTGCAACCCTTATCGCAACCCCACTTAGTTCAGTTAACTCATCATGTACAGCCATTGGATGAGCTGTGCACACTGCTTGAGCGAGCGATCAAAGACAACCCACCAGTTGTGATTCGTGATGGTGGCGTGATTGCCGATGGCTACAGCGCCGAACTGGATGAATGGCGTGATTTAGCCAACGGCGCAACCGAATACTTGAATAAATTAGAAGCTGAAGAGCGCGAACGTCACGGCATTGATACGCTAAAAGTCGGCTACAATGCGATTCACGGTTTCTACATTCAAGTCAGCCGTGGCCAGAGTCACCTTGTTCCTCCCCACTATGTGCGCCGCCAAACGCTGAAAAATGCCGAGCGTTATATTATTGCCGAGCTAAAAGCGCATGAAGATAAAGTGCTCAACTCGAAATCAAAAGCACTGGCAGTGGAAAAGCTGCTTTGGGAAGAGTTATTTGACTTATTGTTGCCTCATTTAGAGCAGATGCAAAACCTTGCATCTTCGCTATCGCAGCTCGATGTGTTGCAAAACCTTGCCGAGCGCGCTGAAAGCTTAGATTACTGTCGCCCGACCTTGAGTAAAGAGCCAGCGATCCATATCCAAGCGGGCCGTCACCCTGTCGTTGAGCAAGTGATGAATGAACCCTTCATTGCCAACCCAATTGAGCTCAATCCGCAACGAAAAATGTTGATCATTACCGGGCCTAACATGGGCGGTAAATCGACCTACATGCGCCAAACTGCATTGATTACTTTATTAGCGCATATCGGTTGCTATGTGCCAGCAGAAGCAGCACACATCGGTTCGATTGACCGCATCTTCACCCGCATTGGTGCATCGGACGATCTCGCCTCTGGTCGCTCTACTTTCATGGTTGAAATGACCGAAACTGCCAACATTTTGCATAATGCGACACAAAATAGCTTGGTATTGATGGATGAAATTGGCCGCGGCACCAGTACCTATGATGGGTTATCACTGGCTTGGGCAAGTGCACAATGGCTCGCAAGCCAAATTGGCGCGCTAACGCTATTTGCCACTCATTATTTTGAACTGACCGAGCTGCCAAACCAGTTACCTCACTTAGCCAACGTGCATTTAGATGCCGTGGAACATGGCGATAGCATTGCCTTTATGCATGCGGTTCAAGAAGGGGCGGCAAGTAAATCTTACGGCCTAGCAGTGGCAGGTCTTGCTGGCGTGCCTAAAACAGTGATCAAAAACGCGCGCGCTAAACTGTCGCAGCTCGAGTTATTGAGCCAACAGCAGCCCAATGGCAGCAAAAGCTCAACCGTAGATATTGCTAATCAACTCAGTTTGATCCCAGACCCAAGCGAAGTCGAACAGGCATTAGCAGCTATTGATCCTGACGATCTAACGCCTCGCCAAGCGTTAGAAGCGCTTTATCGCTTGAAGAAGCTAATATAACAATCTGATATTAAAAATAAAAAAGGCATCGATTTTAAGTCGGTGCCTTTTGTGCTTTTATGCAATAGTTTTATAAATCAACGGTTTTATAAATCAATGGTTCTATGAATCAAGGTCTTGTTGAACCAACCTTTAGTCGTATTCAACATTAAACAGCGCTTCCATGTTCAAGCCTTGTTTAACCAAGATCTCTCTCAAACGACGTAGGCCTTCCACTTGAATTTGACGAACTCGTTCACGGGTTAAGTTAATTTCGCGGCCTACCTCTTCTAAGGTGGACGGTTCATAACCTAATAGCCCAAAACGGCGTGCAAGTACCTCTTTTTGTTTTGGGTTTAGTTCATCTAACCAATTCAGTAGTGATTCACGGATATCATCATCTTGCGTAGAAATTTCAGGATCAGAGTTGTTCGCATCTGGGATGATATCGAGTAGTGCTTTATCACCATCGCCGCCAATCGGTGTATCAACAGAACTGATACGCTCGTTCAGACGCAGCATTTTACTGACATCTTCTACTGGCTTATCCAGTTGGAACGCAATTTCTTCTGCGGTAGGTTCATGATCTAACTTCTGCGATAGCTCGCGAGCCGTGCGAAGGTAGATATTCAACTCTTTAACGACGTGAATTGGCAAACGGATAGTGCGCGTTTGGTTCATTAATGCACGTTCAATGGTTTGACGGATCCACCAAGTAGCATAGGTTGAGAATCTAAAGCCACGTTCTGGATCAAATTTTTCTACCGCACGAATCAAGCCTAAATTACCCTCTTCAATTAGATCGAGTAAAGCTAAGCCACGATTACCATAACGGCGAGAAATTTTAACGACCAAACGTAAGTTACTTTCGATCATGCGTTTACGAGCAGCTTCATCGCCTCTCAGTGAACGACGAGCATAAAGTACTTCTTCTTGAGCTGTTAATAATGGAGAAAAACCAATCTCGCTAAGATACATCTGTGTTGCATCTAAGCTTTTTGTTGACGCATCAAATCCTTCTTTGGCATCTTCGATTTGAACATCGTCATCGCTTTGGCTTTTAGTGGTGGTGAGTTCTTCATCAACCTCAATCGAATCCATGATCTCTTGGTCTTCAAACTCTTCGACTTTCGTTACTGCATTGCTGATACTCATAGCGCCTCCCCCTGGCGAGCTAGCAAGACATTACTACTTTCTAATGTCGCTACATGACTCTTTCAAGTATGTTTACGGTAAGTAGCGTTTTGGATTCACCGACTTACCTTGATAACGAATTTCAAAGTGTAAACGAACACTGCTGGTTCCTGAGCTGCCCATGGTTGCTATTTTTTGGCCAGCTTTAACACTTTGTCCTTCTTTTACCAGTAACCGATCGTTATGAGCATAAGCACTGAGGTAGTTATCATTATGTTTAACAATCACAAGATTGCCATAACCTCTTAATGCATTTCCCGAATAGACAACGGTTCCTGCAGCAGTTGATAAAATGGATTGACCACGCTGTCCTGCGATATCGATCCCTTTATTTCCTTGATCGCCTGCTGAAAAGTTTTTAATTATTCTCCCTTGTGTCGGCCATAACCATTTTGAAACTTTATCATCTTTTGGTTTAGCAAAGGTTACATTAGCATTAACATTTTGCTTACCTTTTGAATCAACATACTCTTTTGATTTCGATTGTTCAACTACCTTAGGAGGATCTTTTTTTGCGACTTTGGTCGAAGAACTTGCGGCATTAGATCCACTATTTTGATTAGAGTTTTTACTCACTCCGTCTACAACCATTGGGGGGGAAACTAAGCCAGCCATTGTGCTCGAAGGGGTTGCAGCCACAATGACTTCTGTTACACCATTACCACCGTAAGCAGGAGGCGTGTAATTGGGGATCCATAATTTGAGTTTTTGACCAGGATGAATGGTGTAAGGTTTTTTTAAATTATTGAAACGGATCAAGTCGTTTACATTTTTATCTGTGACATAAGATATAAAATAGAGCGTATCGCCTTTTTGCACTTCGTAAAAACTGCCGCGATAACTACCACGAGGAATGGCATTATAGTCTTTATTGAGCCCAGAAACGGGTGCAGGAGTATGAGCAGCACATCCGATAAGGACGCTACTAATTAGCACCATTATTACTCTGTTTCTTAGGTTACTCATCATCACTAAGCTAAATCACCGGCAACTAAAGGAACAAAACGCACCATCTCAATGGTGTTAGAAATAAAATCATCGCCTTGGCGAACTATTTTCAATAACTGTTGCTCACTACTGCCGACAGGGATCACTAAACGGCCACCTTCCGCAAGCTGATCAAGCAGCGCATTTGGGACAAATTCGGCCGCCGCCGTAACAATGATCGCATCAAAAGGAGCTTTAGCATCCCAGCCCAACCAGCCATCACCATGCTTAGTGGAGACGTTATAAATATCAAGTTGCTTTAAACGACGCTTCGCGTCCCACTGTAATGACTTGATCCGTTCAATCGAATACACGTGCTCAACCAACTGGGCAAGCACAGCGGTTTGATAACCCGATCCTGTGCCAATTTCTAAGACCTTACTCTGCGGCTCAAGTTCTAAAAGCTGCGTCATTTTTGCCACAATGTAAGGTTGTGAAATCGTTTGTCCTTGGCCTATCGGCAAGGCATTGTTGTCATAGGCTTGATGCATCATCGCCTGAGAAACAAAGCTTTCTCTTGGCAAACAATGAATGGCATCCAAAACGGTTTGATCTTGGATACCATTCGCGATCAGAAATTCAATTAATCTGTCGGCATGTGGATTGGCCATTACCCTTTTTCCTTCAACCAGTTATCCATACTTGGCAGTGACTCATGAGCCGTGAGATCAACCTGCAACGGCGTCAAGGAGACATAGCCATGCTCAATCGCATAGAAATCAGTCCCTTGCCCTGCATCTTGCTCTTTACCCGGAGGACCTAACCAATAAATATCATGCCCACGAGGATCTTTCTGCTTAATCATACTTTCTGCGTGATGGCGAGCACCTAAACGCGTCACTTGAATACCCGCTAACTCCTCAAATGGACGATCTGGTACGTTCACATTCAATAATCGATTGGTTGGGATCGGGGCATTGAGATGCTGTTCGACCAACTGGCGCGCTATCTGCGCTGCCGTAGTAAAATTAGCCGTCCCGACCAGTGAAAACGCGATCGCTTGCACCCCAAGAAAGTGCCCTTCCATCGCCGCCGCAACCGTGCCCGAATAGAGCACGTCATCGCCCAAATTCGCACCATGATTGATGCCTGTCAGCACCAAATCAGGCAGATCATCTTTGAGCAGTTCATTGAGTGCAAAATGCACACAATCGGTTGGTGTGCCTTGCACTGAATAGGTATTGGGTGCAATGAGATCCACACGAAGCGGCTGCTCTAATGTCAGCGAATTGGAGGCTCCTGACCGATTACGATCCGGCGCGACAATCACGATCTCGGCGAGATCCGCCAGCGCGCGTGCTAGGGTATTTAAACCTTGCGCGTATACACCATCATCATTGCTTAATAAAATCTTCATCGAGTTTTTTCCTTAGAACTCGCGTTCAACCGCTATCTCTTCAACCAATTCGCGAATGACTGAGGTAGCAAAACTTCCTGCATCTAAATCAAAACGTAACGTCACATTGTCTTGTTCAACTGTCCAAGAAAGATTCTGCGGCTTAAGCATCAGCGCCCGGCGCTCATGACGCATACGATTACTGCGGATCAGTGCCATCAAGTCAGGTTCAGCATCAAGGTGAACTTGTTCTAAATCTAAAGCCTCGCCTTGCGTCGGTAGTGCGTTATCGCCCGCCAAAGCAGCACTTATTTGCACTTCATTCAATGCCAGTTTGTTATTGAGATCGGTAAGATTCGCCAAGGTGACTAAGGTCGTTTTCTCTCCCTCAAGTGCGATATCTCCTTCGATAAGTTGATGTAACTTATCTTGCTCGATACGGGCAGAGACAATTTGGTTGAAAATCCACGAACGGGCCGCCGAGAGATACAAACTGCGCTGATTTTGGTTACGTGAACGCACGTTCTCTTTTCCCCAGCGACGCGCTTCACTGAGGTTATTGCCGTGATTGCCAAAACGTTGGCTACCAAAATAATTAGGCACACCGTGAGTGGCAATGTGCTCTAATCGCGTCACTACTTCGGCGGTGTCGGTGACTTCAGAAAGCGTGATTTCAAAATGATTGCCAACTAAATCACCGGGGCGCAACTTTTTATTGTGACGCGTAATTTCCAGAATTTCGATGCTCGGATATTGAGCCAAAAACTCTGTAAAATCTGGCGTCTCACCTTTTGGTAAATGTACACTGAGCCACTGCTGCGTAACCGCATGACGATCTTTCAGACCAGCCCAACTCACATCTTTTGATTTCACACCGCATGCTTTGGCCAATTCATTGACCACAAAACTGGTATTCTCACCAGTTTTACGAATATGAACCATTAAATGTTCGCCACTTCCTGACAGTTCGAATCCTAAGTCTTCAATCACTTTAAAGTGCTCTGGCTTGGCTTTTATTTTGGCTTTAGCGGCTGGTTTACCACAAAGGTAAGCCAATGAAGATAATATATCTGACATGTTTTCATCCGTCGCTGACGCGAGTTGGCGGTAATAATAAAAACAGCGACGCATGAGCCGCTATTGCGCGTTACTGAGCGTGCCATTCGTTGGCGGTAGTCCATCAATAACGTGTTTTTACATAGAAGGAGAGGTAAGTGAATTACCATTACCTCTTCAATTTGGGTCGTTTTATTGAGGCGATATTATGCTTTGATCAACCGTGCATTTAATCTGTAGTACATTTGATCAATAAGACAACCGCTTCGCAAGCAATACCTTCTTTGCGCCCAGTGAAACCAAGGCGCTCGGTTGTGGTTGCTTTGACGTTAATATTATCTAGCGTCGTTTCAAGATCTTGCGCAATAGCAGCGCACATCGCTTCAATATACGGCGCCATCTTCGGCGCTTGCGCGATAATGGTGACGTCGGCATTTCCTAAACGGTAGCCTTGCGCTTTCACACGGCGATAGACATCTTTCAATAATTCACGGCTATCTGCCCCTTTCCATTTATCATCGGTATCGGGGAAATGGCGGCCAATATCACCTGCGGCAATCGCGCCAAGCAGCGCATCACTTAAAGCATGCAAGGCGACATCACCATCGGAATGAGCAATTAAGCCTTGCTCATAAGGAACGGCAATTCCCCCAATGATGACTGGGCCTTCACCGCCAAATTTATGAACATCAAAACCGTGGCCAATTCTAATCATGGTTATTTCCTATTGCGGCTAGTGAGGAAGTACGACCTAAATAAAACTCAGCTAAAGCGAGATCTTCGGGTTGCGTAATTTTGAGATTATCCGCTCGCCCAGCGACCAACGCTGGATGTAACCCTTGCCACTCCATTGCGGATGCTTCATCGGTGATGATGACTTGCTGATCTAACGCGTCCGACAAAGCCTCAAAAAGCGGCTTGGCTCTAAACATCTGGGGGGTGAGTGCATGCCATAATGCGACGCGATCAACGGTATGATCAATGTTGTTTTCGCCATCAGCACGCTTCATTGTGTCTCGAACAGGTGCAGCTAAAATCGCACCTACTGGATGCTCTTTAGCCGTCGTAATCAATCGGTCAATATCTGCAAAAGTAAGACAAGGCCGCGCTGCATCATGCACGAGAACCCATTCACCTAGGGAATTAGCTAAAACATATTGCAGCGCCGAGAGCACCGAGTCGGCTCGCTCTTGACCACCGCTGACACGAATAACATTGGGGTTAGTGGCTAATGGCAGAGCAAAATAGTAAGGATCATCGTCACTGACGGCGACAACAACGCGATCAATATTAGGGTGCGCGAGCAGCGTCGCTATTGTGTGTTCGAGAACGGTTTTGTTGTGTATGGTTAAATACTGTTTCGGACGATCCGCTTGCATTCGGCTGCCAACACCAGCAGCCGGTACAATCGCGGTAAGAGAAAGCGTACTGTGCGGCATTTATTGACTATCCTCACCGACCAATCGATAGAAAGTTTCACCTTCTTTTATCATTCCTAATTCATGACGCGCTCGCTCTTCAATCGCGTCCAATCCTTGTCGTAAATCATCAATTTCGACGAACATTTCCGAATTTCGTAGCGTTAGGTTTTCGTTTACTTGTTGCTGCACGTCAATTTCATCGACAATGGTTCGATAATCAGCAATGCCATTTTTACCGAGCCACAAATCGTACTGTAATAAACCGAATAATAACGCCAATGTCACCGCAAAAAGTCGCATCACATCTATAACCATTCAAAACGTTCACTATGAAAGAGAACGTAAACGATAAACAAAGCGTGCTGTTTAAAAAAAGTGACGCTCTAACACAGCACGAAAATGATGGCTATTTATACCACAAGCCTTTATTTAACTCATCATTAGGAACGCAAATAAGCCGCCACCCAGAATTAAACGGTAAATGACAAACGGAGTCATACCCATTTTAGAAATCAGTTTTAAGAAGAAATGGATACAAATATAAGCACTGATAAAGGAGGTCAGGATACCCGTCATTAAGAAACCAAAATGCACAGGTTCGCCACTGGTCACCAGCTTTAACCCTAAATAGCCACCCGCCAAAACAATGATAGGAATCGACATCAAGAAAGAAAAACGCGCGGCCGCTTCACGAGTAAAACCAAGATACAACGCCGCAGTGATGGTCGCTCCTGAGCGAGAGGTACCGGGGATAACCGCAACCGCTTGTGCCAAACCAATCATCAGCGATTTTTTCCAATCGGCTTGGTATTCATCATCCGCTAATGGAGCGTTTTTATCGACATACCACAGTAATAGACCAAAAATAATAGTGGTGGTTGCTATCACCCAAGCACTGCGTAGGTAGAGTTCAACAATATCTTTCATAAAAAAGCCGAAAATACAGGCAGGAATGGTTGCTAGTACGATCATCCATGCCAGTTTCGATTCTTTACTGCGCTCGCCTTTAAAAATCGAGGCAAAAAAAGCGCGCAGTAAAGTCACGACTTCTTTCCTAAAATAGATAACCACGGCAGCTAATGTGCCGACATGCACCGCCACATCAAAGGCAAGACCTTGATCTTCCCAGCCTAAAATGGCTGAAGGCAAAATTAAATGGGCGGAGCTGGAGATAGGTAAAAATTCGGTTAAGCCTTGAATCAAAGCCAAAAAAAACGCTTCTAAATAACTCATTACTGACTCTTATTAATTAATGTCGAACCAAAGTTTGACAGGGGTGAGCGATTCTAAGTTGATCGCCTGTTGCCATATTTGACGCACACTACGACCATCATTGGGAACGATTCGTTCCGGTGACAAATCGTAAAGTGGTTGTATGACAAATGGATATTTAAAGATATCACTGCGTGGCAGTTCAGGATCTTGCGCTGAAATGTCTTCACCAAACAAGATGATATCGAGATCTAAGGTGCGATCTTGAAATTTTTTCGCCTGCGGGTCGCGCCCCCATCGAGATTCAATCGCTCGAAGTTGCGCCACGAAATCACTCAACGAAAGCCTTGTTTCCAGCACAACGACTAAATTATAAAAGGCCGCACTATTGAACCCAACCGATGCACATTCGTAAATGGTCGAGATCTGTAGATGATTTCCGATGGTCGACAATTCCTCGATGGCCACTTCGATATGTTTGCGTCTTTCAATATTAGAACCGACGCCAACATAGACCGTAGTCATGCATCGCCTCGCTCAATAATAACGCCAACACTGGATGCCTGTGCTACCGCGCCGGGCTTTGCTAAGCGAATTTTAACCCAAGGAACGGAAAAACGCTGCATCAGAAGCTCTGCTACTTCTTCTGCAACACGCTCTACCAATAAAAAGCGACCATTTTCAATATGTGCGATCACCGCTTGACTCACTTGTGCGTAGTCTAATGCATCGCTCACATCATCACTTTTACCTGCGGGTTGATTGTCGTGCGCCATTTCGATGTCGAGCACCAACTTCTGCTTAATCTCTTGTTCCCAATCATACACGCCAATGGTCGTAATTACCGTCAGCTGTTCAATAAAGACTTTGTCCATTTTTGCGTCTCTTCCTCTAGAGGTCGGATACCCTAATTACGTAAAAAATCGTACTATTTTGCCTAATCGCGATATCATATACCCAAACTGAGTCGAGATGCGAAATCCAAAACATTTTTTTACTTTTCATCATGGTTAACAATGGCTTGTGAACTTGCTTTAGGGCATTTCCACTGCAGAGGTACTTATGACACCACTCGCACTGATAATGATCATTTCTGCCTATTTACTGGGTTCGATCTCAAGTGCGGTGTTGATCTGCCGTTTATTACGCCTGCCCGATCCTCGCAATATGGGCTCAAATAACCCCGGTGCAACTAACGTATTACGCATTGGTGGAAAAAAAGCCGCCATCGCGGTACTGCTGTGTGACATGCTCAAAGGTACTATTCCAGTATGGGGCAGCTACTATTTGGGGATTGACCCCATTCTATTGGGCCTAGTCGCCATCGCCGCTTGCCTTGGCCATATGTATCCTATTTTCTTTCATTTTAAAGGCGGAAAAGGTGTTGCAACAGCACTGGGAGCAATCGCACCGATCGGTTTAGATCTCACCGCACTTATCATATTGACTTGGGTCAGCGTTGCATTTTTATTTCGCTATTCATCCTTAGCGGCTTTGGTTACCGTGCTGCTCGCTCCGTTCTACACTTGGTTGATCAAACCGCAATATACCTTACCGGTAGCAATGCTGTGCTGCCTTATCGTGTTTCGTCATCACCAAAATATTAAACGGTTATTGGCTGGCACAGAGCCGAAAGTGGGTGAGAAAAAAACGCTTGGTTCTTGAGCTAGCTTGGATGATGGATAAACCCGCTTGCAAATAACGTCAATGACGAATAAGTAAAAGGCCTCTTACGAAGCCTTTTTTGATTAAGCATGACCCGCTAATAAGGGAAGACTAGCTAAGCGCTTTTTTCAAGAAACGGGTCAACATAGCGGTAACGTATTCAGGTTGCTCTAAGTTACTGATATGTCCAGCATTAGCAATAACCTCTAACTCACTGCCGTGAATGGCATCATTCATTAAGTAAGCCTCAAGAGGCGGACGAGGCATATCTTCAGCGCCAGCTGCAATCAACACTGGCAACCTCAATTGCTCCACCTCTTCAATCATGTCACGACGACCGAAGATCATTTTCCCCAACCGAGCCACTTCCACCGCTTGTTGACCAGTAAGCGCCGATAAATGTTGCTTGAATCCAGCCACTAATGCCGGAGATTTCTGCTCGCCATCTTTTGCAAAAAACATCGGTACAACTGCATCAACAATCGGTGATGGCACTTGCTGCATCGCCGCAATCGCATCGAGCATGGCAAAATATTTTGCATGGCTGACTTCAGGCTCTAGACCAACAAAGGTATCCATCATCACTAATGATTTCACGCGCGCAGGCGCAAGAACGGCTAACTCAGCCCCCCACATTCCACCTACAGAAAGACCAATGATAGAAAACTGCTCAATCGATAAGTGGTCCATCAAAGCCAAAATATGCTGAGCATAATCTTTTAGTGTGTTCATGGATGACGGTGCGAAATCTGACTGACCATGCGCCCATAAATCAGGCACGATACAGCGGTAGTGTTGACTCAACGCTTCCACCTGAGGTGCCCACATTGCGCTATCCCACAGATAGCTGTGACCGAAAACAAGCACTTCACCTTGTCCTTGATCCAAATAACGCATCTGGCAATCATCAATAACAAATGTCTTCATTGTGAATCCAATATTAGTAAAGTAGGTTGGCATTGTAGCATTGATATGAGCGATAACAGCTCAGAGCAGAATGTAAGCAATGGCTAATTAAAATCAATACAGAACGCCACAGAAACGGAAGTACCAAAGAACAAAACGGCCTCTAAAAAGAGACCGTTGCGACACCCGCTAAATAATGGGTTTAAGTTGATCAATCGGCCAGCGAGGTGTTGCCTGCACCGCTAAATCGACTGTTTCACCATTTTTTAAACGCTGCATACCCGCATAAGCAATCATTGCACCGTTGTCGGTACAAAACTCAGTACGTGGGTAATACACTTCGCCACCAATTTTTTTCGCCAGTGCGCCAAGCTCTGCGCGTAACTGCTTATTGGCACTCACGCCACCGGCAATAACAATACGTTTCATGCCAGTTTGCTCAAGGGCTCGCTTGCACTTAATCACTAAAGTGCCACACACCGCCTCTTGAAAGGCATACGCAATATCCGCTCGAGTCTGATCATCATTCTCATTAGCTGCAATCGTATTGGCTGTAAATGTTTTTAAACCAGAGAAACTCATGTCTAACCCTGGTCGATCCGTCATCGGACGCGGAAACTTAAAACGCCCTGGCGTTCCTTTTTCAGCCAAACGAGCCAACAATGGCCCCCCGGGATAATCAAGCCCCATCAGCTTCGCGGTTTTATCAAACGCCTCACCGGCCGCGTCATCAATAGACTCTCCGAGGATCTTATATTCACCAATCCCTTTCACCTCTACCATCATGGAATGACCACCGGAAACCAGTACGGCCACAAACGGAAACGGAGGCGGATTATCTTCAAGCATCGGAGCTAAAAGGTGCCCTTCCATATGGTGAACAGGCACCGCTGGCACATTCCACGCATAAGCCAAACTACGGCCAATCGTCGCGCCAACAAGCAGCGCACCCACTAAACCAGGACCTGCGGTGTAAGCCACGCCATCAATATCCGCTGGCGTCAAATTCGCTTCAGCCATCGCTGCTTTTATCAGTGGAATGGTCTTTTTAACATGGTCTCTAGAAGCAAGCTCCGGCACCACACCGCCGTAATCGGCGTGCAGTTTTACTTGGCTGTACAATTGATGAGAAAGTAAGCCTTTCTCTTCGTCATAAATGGCGATGCCAGTCTCGTCACACGAGGTTTCAATACCAATAATGCGCATAATTTTCTCAGCACGCTTTCATCAACAATTGGAAATGGCCGCCATGTTACCCCGCCTTGGCTCCGTAAACAAATTTTGTACAGACTATAATCGACAAAGTGCTTTACAAAGCTATTGCGATCGGATTAAAATTCCGCACCATTTTTGATCAAGCTGATAACCGAGCAAACAGACAAGAAATCTTGTGGTTTAAGCCTCAAAATATCAGCGTTAACGAATAACCCCTGAGGTGAAAGGCATATGCCAATAGTTAAAGTACGTGAAAACGAACCGTTCGATGTTGCATTACGTCGTTTCAAGCGCTCTTGCGAAAAAGCAGGTATCCTTTCTGAAGTGCGTCGTCGTGAGCACTATGAAAAACCAACTACCGTTCGCAAACGCGCTAAAGCAGCAGCTCAAAAGCGTCACGCTAAGAAGCTAGCTCGCGAAAACGCACGTCGCGTTCGCCTGTACTAATAACCTTTTTCCATTAAGGAACGAGAGTTATGGCTCTAATTGATATCCTCAAAGAAGAGCAAAAATTGGCGATGAAAGCCAAGGATAAAGTACGCCTTGGCACTATTCGTTTAGCCTTATCCGCGATCAAACAACGAGAAGTCGACGAGCAGATCACTCTGAACGACGACGATATTCTTGCTGTGATGGTAAAAATGGTTAAACAGCGTCGCGACTCTGTCGCTCAATATGAAGCTGCCAATCGTCAAGATCTCGCAGATGCAGAGCAAGCAGAAATCACTATCCTTGAGGCATTTATGCCTCAGCCGTTGAGCGATGATGAAGTGAGCGCATTAATTGATGATGCGATCACCCAGTCCGCTGCTGCTGGCATGCAAGACATGGGGAAAGTGATGGCTGTCTTGAAACCGCAAATTCAAGGGCGTGCAGATATGGGTAAAGTCAGCGGATTAGTTCGAACTAAACTCGCTTAAATGCCCGCATCAAATTGCATCAAGCCGTGCTATCCTCTGGAGCGCACGGCTTGTTTGTATCTAATCATTCGTTTTAATCTTTTCTTTTAGGTTTTATGGCAGGACACATCCCTCGCAGTTTTATTGATGATCTCCTTGCTCGACTTGATATTGTCGACATCATAGACGCACGTGTGAAACTTAAGAAAAAAGGTAAGAACTACGGTGCTTGCTGCCCATTTCATAATGAAAAAACGCCCTCATTTAGTGTAAGCCAAGAAAAACAGTTCTATCACTGCTTTGGTTGTGGCGTGCATGGCAACGCCATCGACTTCATGATGGAATATGAACGCCTTGAATTCGTCGAGGCCATCGAAGAATTGGCTTCTTTTGTGGGGCTAGAAGTTCCCCGAGAGCAACGCTCTAGTGGCCATTTCTCATCAGCCCCTAAAGCCAATAGTGAAGAAAAACGCACCCTTTATGACTTAATGGGCAGCATTGCGCAGTTTTACCGCAACCAACTCAAAGTTCCGGGTAATCGTCATGCCATCGAGTACCTAAAAGATCGCGGTCTTTCTGGCGAAATCGTGCAGAAATTTGGTATTGGCTATATCGCTGACGAATGGGATTTAGTGCGCAAAAACTTCGGTCAGCAACAAGAAAGCCAAGAGATGCTCGTCACTGGCGGCATGTTGATCGAAAATGACAAAGGCAACCGCTACGATCGTTTTCGTGGACGTATTATGTTTCCCATTCGCGACCGCCGCGGACGAGTGATCGGCTTTGGTGGACGCGTTACGGGTGATGGAACGCCAAAATACCTGAACTCCCCAGAAACCCCCATTTTCCATAAAGGTAAAGAGCTGTATGGCCTATACGATGTCATGCAAGCCTATCGTGAACCCCCGCAAATATTAGTTGTTGAAGGTTATATGGATGTGGTGGCTCTGGCGCAATATGGAGTGGACTACTCGGTTGCTTCGCTAGGAACCTCAACTACTGGCGATCACCTGCAACTGCTTTTTCGCCAAACCAATACGGTGGTCTGTTGCTATGATGGTGACCGAGCAGGACGAGAAGCGGCGTGGCGCGCACTGGAAAATGCGTTGAGTTATCTCAAAAGTGGCAATATTCTTAAATTTCTGTTTTTACCTGATGGTGAAGACCCAGATAGCTACATCAGAACCCATGGAAAAGCGGCCTTTGAACAGTTAGTGCAAGATGCTGAACCCTTATCCAAATACCTATTTACCAACCTACTGTCACAAGTTGATGTCGGTAATAACGAAGGGAAAGCAGCGCTTGAGGCGCTGGCATTACCACTGATTAATAAAGTGCCAGACACATCTCTACAAGCGCAATTGCTCAAAATATTAGGGCAAAAAACTGGGATTTATAAAAAGCCATCACTGCCAGAATCAGACAAACACCGCTCACAGCCACACAAAGAGCTCAAACGCACACCGATGCGTGAAGTGATCGCTTTGCTTATTCAAAATCCAAGCTATGCTGAAATGGTGCCTGATATTTCCAGCGTTCAATCCTTGCCCATACCCGGTTTAAGTTTATTAATTGAGGTACTTGAGAATTGTCAAGCGTACCCCAATATTACTACAGGCCAATTGCTTGAACACTGGCGCGGTAATAAAAACGAGACCCTTCTGTCTCGCCTCGCAAGTTGGGAAATTCCACTTGTTGAAGACAACCAAGAAGAACTATTTTTAGATTCATTGGACAAAATATTGGCTCAATGCATCGAAAAGCAAATTGAAAACCTGCAGGCAAAAGAAAGAAGCGTCGGTTTATCAGCCGAAGAGAGACGGGAGCTTCAAGACTTAATGAAAGACTTGAAAGCGTAACCCAGTTTAAATAGTCAGCAATGAATAAATTTGTTAGTATATGTGGTTTGCATTTCGCATACTAATTCCTTCACCAGATATGAAGTTGGATACCGTCTATGGATCAAAATCCGCAGTCACAGCTAAAACTACTTGTCATTAAAGGCAAAGAGCAAGGCTATCTGACCTACGCCGAAGTAAATGACCACCTACCAGCAGAAATCGTAGATTCCGAGCAGGTAGAAGATATCATTCAGATGATCAATGACATGGGCATTAAGGTGGTAGAAACTGCCCCTGATGCCGATGATCTTGCTCTAAATGATGACAACGCAATCACCGATGAGGATGCTGCCGAAGCTGCAGCCGCTGCATTATCCAGTGTAGAAAGCGAAATTGGTCGTACTACCGACCCTGTGCGCATGTATATGCGCGAAATGGGTACCGTAGAACTGCTGACTCGCGAAGGTGAAATTGATATCGCTAAGCGTATTGAAGATGGTATTAACCAAGTTCAACGCGCAGTGGCTGAATATCCAGGCACCATTCCATACATCTTAGAGCAATTTGACAAAGTTCTTGCTGAAGAACTTCGTTTAACAGACCTGATCTCAGGTTTTGTTGATCCTGACTCAGATGCAACGAACGCCCCAACAGCGACCCATATCGGTTCAGAGCTTGCTAGCGCTGACCTTGCTGATGAAGACGATCTTGATGATGACGACGATGACGACAGCGAAGATACTGACTCTGAAGAAGATGCAGGAATCGACCCTGAGCTTGCGCTAGAAAAATTCACCGAACTACGCAACAAGTATCAAAATCTTCAACTCGCGAAAAATGAGCATGGCTATGACAGTAATAAAGCCGCCCAAGCCACCGAGTTGATGTTGGATATTTTCCGTGAATTCCGACTCACGCCAAAGCAATTTGACTACCTAGTCAACAAGCTTCGCACCTCTATGGATCGTGTTCGTACTCAAGAACGTCTGATCATGAGAGCTGCGGTCGAATACGGTAAAATGCCTAAGAAATCATTCATTGCCTTATTCACTGGCAATGAATCAAGCGATGCATGGTTAGATGAAGTACTCGCTTCAGAAAAGCCTTATGCAGAAAAAATCAGACAACAAGAAGAAGACATTCGTCGTTCAATTCATAAATTGAAAATGATCGAAGAAGAAACGTCTTTGAATGTGCAGAACATTAAAGACATCAGCCGTCGCATGTCTATCGGTGAAGCGAAAGCTCGTCGAGCGAAAAAAGAGATGGTTGAAGCAAACTTGCGTCTGGTTATTTCTATCGCGAAGAAATACACCAACCGTGGCCTGCAGTTCTTGGATCTTATCCAAGAAGGTAATATCGGCCTGATGAAAGCGGTAGATAAGTTTGAATACCGCCGTGGTTATAAGTTCTCAACTTACGCCACTTGGTGGATTCGCCAAGCTATCACACGTTCAATTGCAGACCAAGCACGTACTATTCGTATTCCAGTACACATGATCGAAACGATCAACAAACTGAATCGAATCTCACGTCAGATGCTACAAGAGATGGGCCGCGAGCCTCTGCCAGAAGAATTGGCAGAACGCATGCAAATGCCAGAAGATAAAATTCGTAAAGTACTGAAAATTGCTAAAGAGCCAATCTCTATGGAGACACCTATCGGTGACGACGAAGATTCGCATCTTGGTGACTTTATCGAGGATACAACCCTTGAACTACCACTTGATTCTGCTACGGCCACCAGCCTAAGAGCAGCGACTCGTGACGTTCTTGCTGGCCTAACTCCTCGCGAAGCGAAAGTACTGCGTATGCGTTTCGGTATTGACATGAATACCGACCACACGCTAGAAGAAGTTGGTAAGCAGTTTGACGTAACGCGTGAGCGTATCCGCCAAATTGAAGCGAAAGCACTGCGTAAACTGCGTCACCCAAGCCGCTCTGAAACATTGCGCAGCTTCCTAGACGAGTAATCGCAACCTATCCAATCTAAAAGGTGAGCACAAGCTCACCTTTTTTGTATCTCATAGTTTAAGTGGATAAAAACTAAGCGCATTTACCCTATTTTGCGGGTAGACACTCATAACTCCATCCCCTATAATCACACACCTAATTTGGCCCCTTAGCTCAGTGGTTAGAGCAGTCGACTCATAATCGATTGGTCCCCAGTTCAAGTCTGGGAGGGGCCACCACTTTCTCTCCGATAACATCCGTCAAAACCTACAAAGCCAATTAAATCAATACGTACCAAATTATTCAGCATTCATAGTCTCTTGTGACATCAATGATTTAATGTACCATCGAATGTACCAGCGGCTAAATATCGACTGTTCTGGTGGTACATCATGGCGAAAAGAATAGCCCCTTAGCTAACACTCAAGCTAAACAAGCTAAAGAATCTAGAGTCCATCCTACCCAACATAGGGTAAGCGCCTCTAGGATTATTGGCTTGTGACTAAATCGAATAATCGAAAACGATGATCTCTTCGAGCAAAGGACGAAAGACATCCTTTAGCACGTTATGCTCTGGATGAGGTAGGTAATTTTGGCGCCCTTGCTCATCGCTAAATGTCATTAAAACGCTGTGAGTATAACCTTGGTTTTTGCCTTCTGGGCTGTCGTTCACGCCCCACTCAACGGCAGCGACCCCCTCGATTTTCTCTGGCATGGCTTCAAACAGCGACTTGAGCTGTTGAATGTCGGCAGGCTGAGCTTGTGGTTTGAATTTGATCAATAAGATATGGCGGATCATTGTTCGCTCCGTTTCTGGCCGTAGAATTTCTTTTCATAAAGAGGGATAACGCTGGCTCACTTTTGCTAAAGCTGCTGCGCTTAAAATAATAAAGCGGCAATCAAGATTTGAAGCGCCGCTTTACACCTTAAATGGGTTACAACCTTAACCAATATTGACCGATGAGCCACCAATAATTACGCCACCGCAGTCAACAGCATCGCCGACTCGCGCGGCGGGCTTGCCATCAATCATAACGCTACCCGAGCCGCCTTTAATTGCACGTGGGTGGCTTGGGTTTTTCGGTTTATCATGAGGCTCTAGCGGGTCGCCCTGCCTTGCCACTGCTTTGCCATCAATTTTTACCGTCGGTGACCCAGCGGTGATCGGCGTCGGAGGAAAACCATCATGATCGGATCCGATATCTCCTACTAATGCACCATTTGCCATTGATTTGCTCCTTATCAGATTCGTTGATTAAGCTTGTTGCGATGTTGTTTACCCTAAGGGCTTAGGATTTTATCGGCTAGTGATACACCATCAATACCGCTAAACAGCCAAAAGTGAGCTGTACGCCGGAGACACAATTAGAGTACCAAAGTGCCGCTGGTGTGAAAAACCTTTAAGCTATTCCTCTTTTAATTCTTGATTAAAGATAGGATGCTTGTACTGATCGTTAACTCGCTGTAACGGAAGATAGTCGACATTATTATGAACACTCTTCACGAGCTCAATAAAACGTGTTTTTTCATCAAAGGAACTAAAAAAAAGTGTTCTACTAAATCGAGGATGTCTTCTGCTTTCGGAATTCAATTTCACCATCTTTTCTTTGATCGGGTCAAAAACAATCAATTGGTCAGCAAAGTAAACCTCTTTCTGATGTACGGTGGGATGGAAGTTGGTCAAACCAAAGGCCAGCAGGGCAAAACCGCCTGCACCAACAAACGCTAACGGGCCAACAACGGCTAAGGCTAGCAAACAGACCGCAATCCCCACCCAAGCAAAACCACGTACAAAAGTGTAGGCCGCATCCGGAATCACTTCTTGGTCGGTATAATGAACCCCCGCTTGCGTTAGACTATAGCAATAGCGGTGGTCGGGCATAAAAAGATACCTCACCGCGGCCATGCCCGCTGCGCCAAAGCTGATAAAGCCCCAAAACTCTATACTGTTAAAAGCAATATCCCCGAACACAAGAAATAGTGAGGGAAGCAAAAAACCAACACCGATCGCGGTAACCCAACGTGATAAATAACTCTCATTCATATCACCTGTCGTACACTCCCACTGATACAGAACCTCACTATTGTGTAATTGTTCCTTTAATCGCTCTAACTCATCTTTATCTATTAACATTTAGCCCTTTCCTACAACGAGATTTCTTGTGGCAATATCATTCGCCTCTGCAGATTGTAAATCCAATTCCCCCGCGCGAGTTCCGCGGGCGCAAAATTTGAGACTCTGCTCCTTGACCCAATGCAGTGGTAGTGAAACGCAAACTCCAACGGTATCCTTCTCACTGCCACCCAGTGCAATACGATACACGGCTTACCCTCTGTCCATGATCCATATGCCCCGTTGTTGATTGTTAACCTGCGATCGCTTAAATAACAAAAGCTCCGCAATACGGCGCTGGGGATCGTCCATACTAAACAAAACTATACAAACGATAAGCAATAAACCTCGTTTAGATAAGGCAGTATCCATCACTAAGATGATGAAAAAACATTCAATACTGGGCCACTATCTGGCTGATTTTTTTTGCTGCTCTGCGATGTGTTTCAGGGTTTGCTGATATTCTTCATCACTCATATCACGCCAGTATCGCGGATTGCGTCCAGTCTGCTTATCATAGGCGGCAGTGGTTGGGTCTCTTTCACGTGCAGGCTCAAGCACTAAAATATCGGGCATGGGTTGGCTGATATCCATGTAACGTTGGATCATATTCCACAACCGATAATACTCTACCACCCTCTCATTACTGCCAATTAGATTACCGATAGGCACCCCAACGGAATAATCATGGTATCGATGCACCAACATCAGGTTGTAATTTAAGTGCCCTTGTGGGCTAGGGGCGGACATCAGCACACAATCAAACTCAATAAACGGATGGCTAAAACGCTCTTTATTGCCTTTTTTAAACAACGTGACCATGCCAGTTTGGCGATTGAGGCTATACACTCGTTTACTTTTTAAAAAGGGAGCCAGAAAAAGATGCCCAGCACTAACCAACTTAAAATGACCATAAATAAGTAAAAAAGGAAATGTTATATATAGGGTTAATCCATAAAAGGTTTCAGAACGAGCAGACCATCCACCACTTCCAAATATTAAGCCGATAAAAATCAAAAAATATGCAAGCGGCAAGACCAAAATTAAAGAAACTTTTACCATCCCAACGATAATAAAATAAAACTGTGACCAACCAGACAATGCCTCACTATTTAAATCTTTTTCATCCCAAAATAAATTATCTTGATTATAGCTTTGCATAGCGGACGGCTTAGTCTCTCTTGCTAGAGCCAATGAAATAGTTTCATTGGCTTTAGTAAAAGGAAATACCTGTCCTTTGGTTAAGACACGCCGTAAAAAACCTTGCGCCTCTTTAGGCGGCTGGAGGGTTAATTGTTCTGAGTTATAAGCCATTATCATTCCTAATGTTTTTGATGACCGATGCTACGCTTTACGCCAATACGGTATTTTGCGCCCAATCTTGATCACTGTTGTTATCTAAAGCAAACGTTGGAACCATATTCACGATACGAGAATCATCACGCTCTTCTAATGCTAATGTCGGAAAGCTGGCCTGCTCAACATGCAGCTTAGTTCTGAGCACAAAAACAGGCTGATAGCGATACTGATAAGAACGCATCATTAGTAGGCTAAAATCGGTACTGTATTCGGGGACGATTAAATCATATTTCACAAAATAGGCAGTACCTTCATTACGCTGCTCTTGATGGATAACCGTAACATTGTGCGGGCTTAGGTTGATCAGCTCACTACTTTCCCTTGAGCCCGTTCGGCTACTTGTTATGGTCTTTTTTTCAATCGCTTGTCGAGCATAAAACTCAACCGTGACCGATTGAGCATTGAGTAACGCCGCTAAATTGGTGTTGACATGGATAACATGGGTAGCACCTAATACTTGCATCTGCTGAGTAAACACCTCGGGGAATTCGGTTTGTGCGCCTAAGCGGTACGCTTTAACCGATAGATTGAAAATCAACCCAATAAACCGCTCAAACGCCGTCGTCGGGTCTTGCAAATGTGCGTAAGTCGCCGAGGGTGACTGACCAAACGGGCCATTTTTCAGCCACGCCTCCATTGGGGTATCCTTCCAAAACATGTAGAGCGCGAAACCTGCAACAGACAACCCAATCCCTAGCCATGCCACCGGTCCCATACCAAATAACACTGGAGCACTGGTGGTAAAAAAGCCCGTTGCAACCGTGGTGGTTAACGTTCCTATCGCCACCATACCCATCGCAACGCTGGCATCAAGATCATTTTCTTGCCAACGGCGCATCGCATCCCAACCAGCAATACCCGCAGTTAAAAAACCAGCAACAAGAGTTGTAAGCCCTAAAAAGCTCACTTTTTTTACTAGTTGAACTGCCCCATCTTGAAAAGTAAACCGATCAACCCATGCCTTAGGCATAACAACCGCGGCATTATGTGAAGCTGTCGCCAAACGAGAGGCATTTTGTGTATACAGATTTGAGGCATGAGTGAGCGCAATAGTAAGATCCAGGGCTGCACTTAGCGCGTTAGCAAGTGAATATGAATAGTTCGAATCTACACCTATAAATGTATTTATTAAATGCTGCTGATTATTTCTCAGGTTAATCAATTCCACTACCGCAATAAAGTAAGGAATTCTGAATTTTTCATAAGCATTACTGACGTTGAGATCCGTACGATTCATATCGCGTAACGCTCTTTGCGTATTCGCTTGATTGAGGGCCGCTGCCATGCGGCTTTCTTGAGAGACAACCACCACTTTAAGTGGTGATTTAGCCCCGACTGAACCTCGACTTTCTGAAATCAGATCGCTAGAGCTAAAAGCATTTTTATTGGTTGATGCCACCAATTTACCCGAACGATCATACAAACGACCAAAGGCTGACTTCTTCTTCGAGTCAACAAACTCACGATCAGCAGCGCTTAACCCATAGCTCAAACCATGACCGTGTACACCAACGACAATACCTTTCAACTCTGAACCACTGACGGGTACATAAGTGATATCCCCCAACATTTTGGCATTAGTGGCTTTCAACAAACCAAGTACTGGGGCATAAGCGGCGTTAAATTGGATCACTTTCGCTTCACTGGTGAGATCTTGGCTTAGGTTCAGTAAGGTATCAAAGTGCCCCTTTAAAATATCATTCATGATACTGGCAATACGCCGTTCAAGGTTAAAAGCCTTTTCCTGGTTGCTATTGGAAGGCGACATAAAAGCCAGATCCATCACTTGTAACTGCTCATCTTGAATGAGCATCTCCTCTTTCGACCACAAAGCTAACGATTCAAGCGTTGCAAATCCAGATCCCGAGTTAAATGGCAGTGGTGCGCTATAGCTAGCTTGCTCCAAATTTATCATACCTTCTTCTGGAAATAATATTCGGTGCAAAGGATGGTTATCTTTTGGAGAGAGGATTTGTCTAGCGGTTTCTAAATAAGGTGAACGAACGTCACTTTCAGGGTTTGACATTTGATCCAATTTATCAATATTCACGCTCAGAGCGCTCAGCGCATAGCCAACAATCACATGCGCAGCCGATGCGTTAATATCGTTCATTGAACTGATATCACGCAGCACTTGAGCCAATCTCTTCTGGTTCACCTGCAATTGGAGTTTCTCTTGCAATACCTTTACATCTTGGCAACAAAACTGTCGTTCAGTGGTACGTAATGTTCTATGGAAAACGCCTCCATAGTAATTGTCTATATCATTACGATATTGATAGTAAGGATTTTCTTGTTGTCCGAACTTGGCTGGAACCACCAATTTTTGCACTAGCTCTGCAGTGCGATAGTACTTTTGTTGACTCATATCGATATAGACTTGCTGTAAATACCCAACAGCAGATTGAGTAAGAAAAGCGTGATGTCTTAAATCAAAAAGAGGATCGTCCAATACAATTGCTCTCAGATGACGCTTTTTCGCATCTTCTAAAAAATCTTTCGAGTCACCAATAGTCCACAACTTAGCTTGATTTGGATCTGAGTTGATAATCTCAATCAGTGCGGCTTGCTTAATAGCATATTCATATCGATGAGGTTGAGCATATTTAAAAACCTGTACCGCCTTATCACCGTCTTCATTCGCGGATAAGATTTCCTCTTTGATGGTTTGGTAAGTGCGTGTTACCCACTCCCCAGAGAGATCACGGTTGAGATTACTTGGCTCAGCAAGAAATAACTCCAACTCCGGCGCTCTTATTCGCATTGGCGGCAGTAAGCTAGCTTTCAATACATCGACATTGCTATCCACATTCAACTGATGAAATGCAACAGCTCGTTGAACTAACTCGTTTTGATTCGCCTCAAGATAATTAAGATATTGTGCACTCCACTGAACTTCTGAAAAGGCAAGATGGATCCGTGCCCCCTTGTTATTCTCTTTAGCCGGTATCCAAATCTCTTTTAGTGCCACACCAGTTGCGATTCGATCTTCATCTTTAAACGGTTTATCTCTACCAGTACGATATTGGTAAAGATTGACATCTTTAAGAGAGTAATCACCGCTATCTTCTGGGCTAATTTGAATTTCACGCCATACTTTATGGTTGTAAAAGATATAAATAAAACCGGCTCGAACAGGAGCAATTCTCTCTTTATAAGTTAACGATGATTGATAAGTAGGTAAAAGCGTTAAAGGTAAAACTGCATGTACCAAATAATCTTGCTCGTCTTTCTTTCTTGGTATGTCTGCCACATTTTGAAAAAGCGGTAATTTGATTGGTTCATCTTCCGCTTCAATTTTCAGCCAAACATTTCGATTGGCACTCTCATCACACCAATCCCAACTGTATACCGTACTTTCATCAAGTTCAGGATCAATACTCTTTTTCGCTTCTAGAGCAGCCTGCTGTGACATATCAGTTAAGTCATAAAACTCAAAGTCTTGTTCAGAGCCATGTTGTATACCCGTTACTTCAATGAAAAACTTTTTACCATCACAGCTCGGACTTGAAGCAAACTTAGCAGACATATGCATTCTCCCTAGACATTAAGTATTCTATGTGTTCGACGATATTTTCTGATGTTTGATGCGATTTCGAATGAAAATTAAGATCATTGAGGGCAACATCATAGCGCTGTATTAAATGGCGTAATCGAGAAGAAATTTGAGGATCTGTTATCTGGTGTTGTGAGCAGAATAAATGAACCATTTTCTGTTTCTGCCAATTCAACTCTTTAATATTGTTTTCTGTAGCCCACTGCACGATCTCATTTTCATGATATTTATCATTGAGAGCATTTTCCTGAGATTCTGTAAGAAGCCAAAGATTTGAAGCAAGCTCCCCCCCCTCACTAACGACAACGACTTTGCTCCATTTAGCTAAATCACTGTATGTTTGACGATAAAAATAAAGGCTGCTGAAACATCCCAACCATTTGCCAGTATCGATCGTATCTGAACGCTCAAAAAAATAACTTGCCACTGAAGGACAATAATAATGAAACAGCCCTCTTCGATTACCTGAGAATTGAATATGTAATCGATTCCTTAGTTGAGCTAAGGCAACATCAAAAGAGACATTAAGTGGTGCAGAAAAATACAGTGTATGTTCTTTAGGTAAGATGTTTGTCATTGGATCTTGCTCATACAATGCAATCAACAAAGGGCTACGATTTAGTAATGACTCAACTGACGTCGATAAATATAACGGCTCAACCAAATGCCCAGAGATCCTCTCATAAACTTCAGCATGCATATTATGGTAATCATTGACTAGAGCAAACCAGTTCACTGCAACGTCATTACAGTGGCTATCGAGAACTAACATCATTTATTGTTTCCACAAGGGCAGTCACTTAACGGACAGCTTCCATCAGAACGCTTTTGACAAACCTGAGTGATTGGCATCTCCGTTTTGATATCGGCTATCACTTGTTGAATTAAACTCGCTGTTGGCAAGCTTAAGACCAGCTCATCCGGCGCACTTGGCGCTGCCAACCCCATAGGCAACGCCGCTACAACACCGCCATAACCCGATCCGCTGCCTGCGCTGCCGCCGGAGTTAAGGTTGATCGCAGGCCCGACTAGGTGCACGCCGCCGCCATCCACTTTGATAAAACTGCCCGCAGCTTTGATGGTGATCTCATTACCCGCGTCTAACACCAACTTATTGCCTGCTTTAAGGTGCACTTCATTACCTGAGTCAAAAACCGTTTTTTCACCGATTTTTTGGTGCAGTGAACCACCCACATCAAGGCTACGATCTAACGCTATTTTCTGACGGCTTTCGCCCTCGACCGTTAGGTGTTGGTTATTTTTAATGTGGCTGAACTGGTCGTTATCCACTGTCAGGTGTTTATCGTGTTTGATGTGTGTGGTGGCATCATTAAGCACTAGCGCTTCATAGTCTTTTTGCGCATGCAGGTAGATTTTCTCTTGCCCTGCTTGGTCTTCAAAACTAAGCTCATTAAAGCCTTCACCTTGATGCGTTTCACTGCGCAGTACGGTTTTGGTTTTGTTATCTGGCAGTGTGTAGGGCGCTTTATTGGTGGCGTGATAAGCGCGGCCCGTGACGATGGGTTGATCCGGATCGCCATTTAAAAAGTCGACAATCACTTCATGGCCAATTCTTGGGATAGCCATCATGCCATATTGGCTGCCAGCCCAACCTTGCGACACCCTCACCCAACATGAACCGTGTTCATCGCCGTTAGAATATCTGTCCCATGGGAAATGCAGTTTAACGCGGCCATACTCATCGCAGAAGATCTCTTCGCCATCGGGGCCAACCACATGGGCGATGCATGGGCCATCCACTTGCGGCTTCGTGTGTGGTGTTGCGCGCCACGTTACATCGGCCGGGATCAAGGTAAATTGGTTACTGTAGGTCGTTGCACCACTACCGCCAGATTCTTCTAATGCTTGCGGCTGCCGGCCTTGATGGTTTACTTGCACCACAACCCAATCTCGGTTCGCGCTGTCGTCTAAATGCTCGACCAAATCAAACAGGGTTCCGGCTTGCAAACGCGCTTCATTGCTTTGGCCTTGTGCGGTACGCGCCTGCCTTCTTAAGTACTCTAAACGAATTTGGTTAAACGCTTTGCCGCTCTCATCGTCCTTAAATCGACCCGGGAAATCAAAATGTTCATAGTGGGTCTGCTGGTAATCCATCGCGGTGCCGAGTGCACTTTGCTTAAAACCGTAAGTCGGTTTTTTAAAGCTGTAATCCGCCAATTGGCTTTCCGCCACTTGCGATTGCGTATGACTGATTAAGTTGGAAATGTAAGGCGTATCAGCGATACCACCGGACAGCACATTGTAAGGGATCGGCGTATCGAGCTTCGTTAAGCTTTGACTGTCGTCACTGAAAATGAGGGTATGTTTACCTTCTTCATGCAGGAGGTGATAGACCAAGCCCTCTTCGGCGGCTAAGCGGTGTAAAAAGTGGATATCGGTTTCACGGTACTGTACGCAGAATTCGCGCTGAAGACATTCTCGTTTAAGTGCGAAGGCATAGTCGTCAATGCCCATCTCTTGCAGCACAATAGAAAGAACTTCAGGTACAGTTTTAAGCTGGAAGATGCGGCTATTTTGGCGCAGCGACAAGCGTTCTAATGCCGGTACTAAAGTGAGTGAGTAAAAGGTGTGATGATGACCAATGTCGCCTTTACTAAACTGGCGCACGATGCCATGCACGCGCTGCACCACCCCGCCATTACGAAAAACCGTTAGCTGAGCCGTTTTGTCGACGACATCGATTGCACTCAAAATAGATTGACGGCTTGCGAGCTCAATGTGGTAACGAAACCCATAACAAGGCTCGCCATTGGCCAGCGCACTCTCCGATAAGGATTCTTGTCCTTGGTATTCTCGCACCACAAATGCATCGTCGGCGAGCCCGTCAACCTTTAACGTAAAATTCAGCGTGGCCATCTTCCATCCTCTTTACACTAGAAACAGCAAAGCCTTAAGCAAGTCACACTCATTGAATGCACTTTGCTTAAGGCTAAAAAAGGTGGCTGGCCGGATTGGCTTTGCTTACGCAACATCAGCCAGCCACCCAAATCAAAGCTTACGCTTCTACTGGTTTTCGCCAGTCATCTGAACCTGAAGTACCCGCGTTCACGTGATCCCACAGGATTTTACGGTAAGACATAGAAACCGTAACGTTTTGCGTGAAGTCGCCATTCGCAGGATCTTGGCAGTGTGGCATTTCGCAGTGAATATCGACGATAGACGCGCTTTCAAGTTTAGTGGTGAAGAAGTTCTCTTGTTTACCTTCGATAGACGTGCGGTACCATTTTAGCTCAACCGATTTCATCTTCTCGCCAGACGCCAACGCGTTATAAAGAAGAGGAACCGCTTTATTTAGCGCAACGGTGAATTTGAATGGTTTGTGAACACGTTGACCAGAAGGCTGACCTGATTGTGGGTCAGTCGGTACTGTCACAACGTGGTCAAACATTTGAACCAACATTTGATCTTCATGACCTTCAACGAAAGCATCGCCGATAGAGTCAGTAGAAAGAGCGCCTGCAGTGATGAGACCCTGAGTTTCGCCTTCGATAGAGATATAACATGGAGTTGGCATGACTTAATCCTTATTCAGTAAGAAAAAGCGATGGAAATTGCATCGCGTTATGTAATGTTTCTTAAAGCAAAGGGAATGCCAAAACAAAAACAGTTAAATTTCAAACAATTAAATTATAAGCTTTCATTTTCGAGCAAGAACTTGCTCGTCCGGGTAGAAACTTGCTCGTATCAAGCAAGTTTTCGCTGCGATTTCGCAATACGTCACTCTGTATCGCTTTTCTTAATCTAGCCACAATCTGCGGTAGATAACCTTAGCCACCTCAACTAGAATGCGGATTGAACACATTTTTACTTTGGTTGTATGCTCAAACTATCCAACACTATTGAACTGGCAGACTGGGAAATCGAACTTACTGCGATTCGTGCAGCCGGAAATGGCGGGCAAAACGTCAATAAAGTCTCCAGTGCGATCCACTTACGTTTTGACATCAGACGCTCAACGTTACCGGACATCTACAAACAAAAATTACTCGAAAGACCAGATTCCAGAATGACCAAAGAGGGCGTTATTGTCCTCAAAGCGCAATCTCACCGCACCCAAGAGCTGAATAAAGAAGATGCACTCAAGCGTCTCAAAGAGATTATTCTTTCTGCGATGGTGATAGAAAAACCGCGCCGGGCAACCAAACCGACAAAAAGTTCTCAACGTCGGCGAGTTGACGAGAAAAAACGGATAGCGGCCAATAAATCATTGCGCGGTAAAGTCTCTTTTTAAATGAATGGATTGGCAGCAAGGCAAAACAAAGAAGAAAAGAAATAAGCAACCTCGCGCTAAAAACAGCAACGGGAGCACGAAGCTCCCGTTTATTCCAGATCAGCAAAACAAAGGTTCAATTGACATTTTTATATTTTGTACCGCCCTTATAAGCTAGCACCAAATAAGCAGCACCAAAACAAAACCAGTTCATTTTGTGAGCAGAAAATGATTTATTGTTGCTAAAAAATCATTGTTGCATCAAAGATTCTAGTTCATCTCCAATTTGAGACGGATTTCATTAAACTGTAAAAAAAGAGCAATCAATTACTCACTTAAGCGCAGCCAGATTGTCATCTTCCCTCTTTAGCATAAGCACAAAGCATAAAATGCGAGGTTGCTATGCTCACGATAAGCCCTTTTAAATTACCGAGAAAAACGCCGTTTGGACTAGGTGAACACTTCACTGAGTGGGCTACAGGCCTTACTCGTTTAGATAAGTTTTATGCACAACGCCCACCCCATTGTGATACCGCAACATTTTTGCGTTTTACGTTAGAGGTATTGGGTATTGACTATCAAGTGGTGAAAGGATCATTAGCTCAAGTGCCCGCTCAAGGCGCGACAGTCGTTGTTGCAAATCACCCACTTGGCTGTGTGGAAGGCGTTATTCTGGCTGAGATGCTGCTTTCAATTCGCTCTGACGTGCAGATATTGGCCAATCACTATTTAAAAACCGTACCAGAGTTAGATTCGCTGTTTATTGGTGTAGATGTTTTTGAAGGCAAAGCAGCGCAAAAAGCAAATATGCAAGCCTTGAGAGCCGCCAATAAACACCTTGCTCAAGGTGGGCTACTATTGATGTTTCCAGCAGGTGAAGTGTCACAACTGGTTGATAGTAAAACTCAGAGACTGGAAGACAAATAGTGGAGCCGTTCAGTCAGCCGACTGATACAAAAGCATCAAGCAACGGCATTACCTGTGTTCATCAACGGGCAAAATTCGAAACGCTTTTACATGGCTGGAAAAATCCACCCGCTATTAAGAACATTAATGTTGGGCCGTGAACTGCTCAATAAAAAGCATCAGCGTATCGAAATTGCTATCGGAGATGCGATCAATCATAAAGAAATCCAACATCTGTGTGATGAAACACTGGTCAACTATTTAAGACTCAACACCTATCTTTTAAGCCACATCAGCCCAGCCAAGCGTAATAAAACCAATGATGAAACATTGCCACCAATCGAGCCACGACTGCCATTAAGCACTTTATTACACGATATCGAGCAGCTTTCTTTTTCTGATCATCTATTAAGGCATAACGAATTCGATGTGTATTGTACCAGCGCAGAAAACATCCCCTCGTTACTGCACGAAATAGGACGAGTGCGAGAGCACAATTTCAGGCTAGTAGGTGAAGGCACTGGCACCGAGCTCGATATCGATCAATACGATCGCAACTATCTGCATCTATTCATTTGGGATCGCGAAGCACAGAAATTGGTCGGAGCTTACCGTTTAGGCTTAGTCGACCGTATTGTGCCGATAAGCGGTATTGCAGGTTTGTACTCACGAACGCTGTTTCAGTATGACCACCGCTTTCTCAATACCATAGGTAATGCAATTGAAATGGGGCGTTCAGTCGTCGACATCGAGTATCAAAAAAGTATGGCTCCGCTATTGCTGCTTTGGAAGGGAATCGCAACCTATGTGCACCGAAACCCGCACTATACGCACCTATTTGGACCCGTAAGTATCAGCAATGATTACAGTGAAAGTGCGCGCCGTTTATTAGCCGACACAATGACGCAGCACTACTACAATAACCAACACGCCCATTTGGTAGAGGCAAGTAACCCACTCCCCAAGCAACAAGCTCCTTGGAATGCCAGTTTGCTGAGTGCATTGGCTGATTTACAATTGCTTTCAAAAGTGATTGCCCGGTTGGATGAAGGGAAAAGCGTACCGGTGCTACTGCGTCAATACCTCGGTTTAAATGGCAAGTTAGTCAGTTTTAACGTAGACCCTGATTTTAATGATTCGTTAGATGGCTTGATTGTGGTCGATTTACGCAACGTTCCGGTGCGCAGCTTAAGCCGCTACATGGGCACCAAAGAAGCATACGAATACCTCACCCATCACGCGCTTTAACTCTGTTGTTCGGGTTGTTTATACCTCCTCTTTTTAAGGGGAGGTATCCCTATAACACACTCCCCCAACCTAGCACTCCTTTTGAAGAAAACAGAGCTGATTTTCGCATATTGGATAGCACTATCAGGGGCGCTTTCAAATTAAAAATGGCTTACTCCCAACGCTCACAAAATTGATTCTCTCCCCCTAAAAGGGGAGGTACAGAACGTTTATCAACTTCCGCTCTAGAGCATAACTGAGCCTATAAACTATACATCCAGTGGAATAGTGGTATTGGTCATTTTAGCGACCAGTCCACCAATTCGTTTGCGCATCTCACGTCTATCTACAATCATATCTAGAGCACCATGTTCTAAGAGGAATTCACTTTGCTGAAAGTCCTCTGGTAGCTTCTCTCGAACGGTTTGTTCAATAACTCGGCGTCCTGCAAATCCGATCCTTGCTTTCGGCTCACCAATGTTAATATCACCCAACATGGCGATACTTGCAGATACCCCCCCATAAGTTTGATCGGTCAGCACAGATATGTAGGGTAACTTAGCCATTGATAACTGATTCAAGGCAGCACTGGTTTTAGCCATCTGCATCAATGCGATGAGTGATTCTTGCATTCGAGCGCCCCCACAAGCAGAAAAGCATACCAATCCACAATTTGCATCAATAGCCGTATTAATAGCCTTAACGAAGCGTGCGCCTACCACTGCCCCCATCGAACCAGCCATAAAAGAGAATTCGAATGCACAGGCCACAATAGGTAAGCCCATAAGTTTTCCTTTCATTGCAATTAACGCATCTTTTTCTCCTGTACTTTTCTGGGCGAGAACAAGACGTTCCTTGTAGCGTTTTAGATCCTTAAAATTCAGCAAATCTTTCGGTTCATATTCACTGGCAATCTCAATTCGCTCTGCTTTATCCAAAAAGCTATCTAATCGGCGGCGAGCTGACATCCTCATATGGTGATCGCATTTTGGGCACACATCTAAATTTCCCTCGAGGGCTATACGGTACAAGATCTGGTCACAGGACGGACATTTAATCCATACTCCCTCGGGAATCGGCGCTTTATGTGTACTGATGATCTTCTTCTTATCTATTAACCTTTCTAACCAACTCATGGGATGCCTCACTAGGTAACTTAGTGAGGAACATTGTATAAGCCAACTTCTGGTAATAAAGTGGTTTAAATGGGTTTGATAATCCAACTTAATGGGATTAAATGAGATGCTTGATAAGATTGATCAGCAGTGGCTAAAAAGTTTTCACTGCGTTTATGAGAACAAAAGCTTTAAACGAGCCGCGGAATTTCTATCTTTACCGACATCAAATGTCAGTCGCCATATCGCTTTACTCGAAGAACGGCTAGATATAAGACTATTTGACAGAACCACACGCCGAATCGCTCCGACAGACGCAGGAGAACATCTTTACTTACGCACACAGCCGTTGCTAGACAAACTTAATGATGCTCTTGAGGAAGTGACACTGCACTCCCATGAAGTCATGGGTCAACTGAGAGTTTTGATGCCTGATGCACCAACTTTAGCCCAAGCAGTGGTTTCATTTTGTACTCAACATCCCTCAATTTCATTATGTTGCGATACGAGTCTTAGCCCTAAAGAGGATCTGTTTGATCGGTTTGACATCATTTTAAGTTTTCATAGAGGAAGGCTCGAAGACACTAATTGGGTCGCGAAGAAGGTTAAATGTTGGCCAAGTGCGGTGGTGGCATCTCCCAAACTCCTTCAGACTACGCGAAGACCTTTCCAGATTACCGATTTGAAACATGTTCCTTGTATAAGTAGTTTTACCGTGTTAAACGGGACACCGTGGGTCTTCAAAAACGCTAAAGGTGAGCTGACAACCCAAAAGGTAAAGTCTTCATTTAAAGTCAATAGTGGACATTTAGCTAAATTAGGCGCGTTAGCTGGTTTGGGGTTCGCGATATTGCCAACCGAATCTTGTCGTAATGAGATAGAGGTAGGTTCTCTGGAAATAATAAAAATGGAGTACGCGCCTGAAGATTTGGTTTTATATGTCTTTTACGCTTCCAGAAAACACTTGGCAAAAAAGGTCTCAATGTTTATTGAACACTTACAATATTTGTATTTGGATAATAAAGTTTGATCAAAGTTAATAAAGTCTGATCAAAAGTAATAAAGTCTGATCAAAAAATACCTCTTGGTGTATGCTGAATACATCAGGAGGTATTTTTTATGCCAGACTCAAATAAACCAGTTCATCCAGCCGATCTCAAAAAGCTCAAAACACGTGGAAAAGGCGTGGGGAAAGATTATGAGCCTTTTATCTACATTCATGAATTAAGCAGTCTGGGCGAAAGCTGTCGCAGTAACAGCGCTACGGTTGGTCGAGTTCATCACCTCCTATCTCGACTTGAGTTAGCTGCTTTCCTCTCATTTGATTATTCCTCCAATACCATCGATATTCGAGAGCAGTTTCCCATTCCTATAGAAGATACTTTGGATATTTGTCGCCAGTTAGGAATTAAACATCCTCAGGTTTCAGGCAAACTCAAAGTTGTTACCACAGATTTTCTGTTTGATTTTAAAAAGCAGAAACAATTGGCATTGACCGTTAAGTACGTTGATGAGTTAGCGGATCCCCGAGTTATCGATAAGCTCCAAATTGAAAAAGCGTATTGGGAAAATAAGGGAGCTGACTGGCGTATATTCACTGAACGTCAAGTTGAACCTGGCCTAAAAGAGAATCTCCAGTGGATTCATCCAGCATTAGTTAATGATTCTGGTGAACGATCAAACCAAGAACTGTTGAGCATAGTGGAGCGCCTGTTAACTCATCAAAACGTAAAAGTCGGTGGCTTGTGTGCTCAACTTGATGATAGCTACCAAGTTGAACCTGGTTTTCATATATACCGAATCAACTTGAAGATGCAGGCTTGAGAACCTGAAAATGATCATTAATTCGAGATGTCAAAGAGCCTGCGATCTCTGGAAGAGTCACAGAAAAAAATTGGTCTATTGCCGCCTTGAAGTCCCGTTTTCTTTTGAAGTAAACGTTGTTCCTCGACTTCTCATTCATTACTTTCCATAGCCGCTCTATTGGGTTGAGGTTTGGACTGTAAGGTGGAAGATAATGCAGTTTAATATTCAGGACAAACGCCGCATCTTTGACTAAGTCACTGCGGTGATATCCCGCACCATCTAATATGATATGAAGCTTATGGGCTAACGAATAACTCTCTCTTAACTTACAGAAAAAACGAACAATCGATTCACTGTTAATGCTCTCATAGTCGTGAACAATGGTTGCACCAATATCCGACAGGTTCAGTGCGCCAATAATGTTCAATCGGCTACGATTACCCGTTGTTTCAATCACTTTATCCTGACCAGTACGTATCCAGCCATGCGATATCTTTGTTGATAGTGTTGGGTGAACTGCATCGATAAAGACTATCGATTCATCCTCGCCACAGCTTGCCTTTAGCGCTTCATACGCCTCTATGAATGCTTGCTGTTTTGCTTCATCAAACTTGTGTGGTATGCCTTTCGGTTGCTTGTAGCTAAAACCATTATGGTGAAGCCATTTGTTCATACCAGAAACAGTATAATCAAGCCCAAACGTCTCTTTAACATAGGCGACAATTTGATGAGTATGAGAATAGGTTTTCTCAGTCAAATGCTCGATTAGGTGCATGGTTTGAATAGCAGAAAGCTTGCTTTGGCTTCCTCCATTCTCAGGCTTAAGTTTTTCAGAAAGTACGTAGTCACTGAGGTGACGTGCAACGGTCGATTCATGAATACGAAGAGCTTGTGAAATCATAGTCTGACTCCAGCCTTCAGAAGCCAGCAAAACAGCCTTAATACGGTCGCAAACTCGACTATCACGCTCAATGTCGTGCATCTGTTCGAGTTGCAGTTTCTGTTGAGGAGTCAGTGTGATTTTCATGGTTTGTAGCATGATCCTGATTCTATTGAAAATCAAGCATCTTCAATGATCACGGGTATAGAAGCATTCAGATTAGCAATTGCGAGAAAGATAGTCTTAGCGCCATTGGCGCAATCATTTTACCACTGGACAACAAGTGAGTTGGTTATTACCGAGCACTCCTTAGCGTTAAGGAGAGGCAATGTATCTTAATCAAGTGTATTTAGAAAATTTAACTGAGCATCGCTATCGGGTTGTATGGGAACATCTGAACTTTTGTATGTTGATCGATATTGATGATGAAAGCGCATGGCCGATTCAGTTGAATCTTGATGACTTATTGAATCCCGAGCAATTTTCACTAATTAGTGAGCCATTTGTTTTACCGTCGGTTGAAATAGGGAGTATTTCGGCAGAAAGAAGAGATGAAGCTTATCGTGCCATTTCACATCTCCTTGATAACTACACTTTACTTTTTGATAAGGCGACTCGAAATCAGTTAATTCGAGAACAAGTAGAGAAGACTGATAAACCAAGAATCTATATTCTTCGTCAGCTCAGGCGTTATTGGAAACGCGGAATGGCTCCTGATGCTTTAGCTCCTGATTACGAGAAGTGTGGGGGCGCTGGCACTCCAAGGCGCAATGTTAAGAACAAGCTTGGCCGAAAGCGTAAAAATGCTGATGGTGAAGGAATTATTATTACCGACGAAGTGGCAGACTTATTTCGTTTGGCAATCGATGGCTTTTACTTGAAAAATGAAAAAGTGAATCTCAAGGATGCTAAAGACAGAGCTGTAGGTTTCTACAAATCTCGTTATCCTAAAGCGGATAAAACGAGCATACCCACACTCTCTCAATTTAAATATTTCTACAAAACCAACTATCAGACTACCAATGTTCTCAAAGCTCGAACCCCACAAATCCAATTCAATAAGGATACAAGCCCGTTAACGAGTACTTCTGCTTATTTGAATTTTGGTCCCGGTGCTAGATATGAAATTGATGCAACAATTGTTGATCTGTATTTAGTGTCTGGATTAGATAGAAATCGCATCATTGGACGCCCCGTTATTTATTACGTTAAAGACGTATTCAGTCGCATGGTAGTCGGCCTGTATGTGGGTTTAGAAAATCCATCCTGGGCGACAGCTACGATTGCCTTAGCGAATGCCTTTTCCGATAAAGTGAAGTATTGCCAACAATTCGGGATCGAGATTGATTCATCAATGTGGCCAAGTGTCGGTATTCCAGCCACGATTACGGCTGATAGAGGTGAAATGTTAGGTAGACAAGCCGACGTTCTAGTTAACCGTTTAGGTATTTCACTAACCAATACCCGAGCGTATCGGGGGAGTGATAAAGGTGTTGTTGAACGAGCATTTAAGGAAATGCATGCTCATATTAAGCCTTATGCCCAAGGTATTGTAGAACCTCTTAATGGCAAAAAGCGTATCGGACATAGATATGAGTTAGATGCTGAATTGTCGCTAACAGCATTTACCAAAATCGTTATTCATCATGTAATTAATCACAATACGACTCACGTTGTTACTGAATATGATTTTGCTCCTGATATGCCAACTGACCTTGCGTCTAAGCCAATTGACCTTTGGAATTGGGGAGTGAAAAATCGCACTGGTAAGCTAAGAGTTGTTGATGAAGAACTCACTTTTATCAATATGCTTCCTCAAGGTAAAGCAACGGTTTCTGTTACTGGAATCAAGTTTAATGGTATGTCCTATACCTGTAGTGAAGCTATGCAGATGGGATGGTTTCATCGGTCGAAATCAGTGACTAGACCCGAATCAGTTGATATTTCCTATGATCCTAGGAATACAAACGTAATTTACTTAAGACCTGATGCTCGATTCGATTCTTATTGGGTCTGTTTATTGTCGGATAAAAGCCGAAGGTACCGCGATATGACGTTTGCTGAAGCTAAGCTTTTGCTGTCACAGGCCAAGAAAACGGAAGCAACCAATCAACAACAAGAAGACTTTGAAGCTCCAGATTTACAGCAGAAAATCATGAAGATTGTTAAAGAAGAGCGAGATAAAAAAGCACAATCTCCATCTTCTCAGACTAATACTGAAAAGCTTCGTGGCATTCGGGAGAACCGCAATGCAGAAAAAGAATTAGAACGACAAAAAGATAGAGATGAGTTGGCTGATAAATCGAAAAAACAAGAACTTTCTCCAGTTGTTCCAATTCGTTCATCAGATTCGGATGAATCTTTTGATTTTCCAGATTTAGATTCATTCTTGGAGGATGATGATGAATAGAATTCGTACTGCATGTTACATTGATGCTGAAATTCAAGAGTATGAGGGACATCCGTTAATTAATGCCTTGCCACCAATTAACTCTCCGGAACAAACCGCTAAGTTATTGTATAGATACCCAAAGATCACCGATGAAGAAAGGGCTTTACCGGGGCATATTAAACGTCATGCGATGATGAGAATACTGGATAAGTTTTTGTATCCAACAAAAGCTCATTCTCAGCTCGAACAAATGATATCTGGGATGATACGTAGTGGGTATCTGAGCAGAAATATTGCAGATAAAAGCTATGTCGAATCATTAAATGCTGTCGATAGAGTCAAGAGTGTTAAATCTCGAAGGAATGCAGGCAATGAAGCTTTAGTTAGCTCGGTTATTGGCTGCTCTGGCGCAGGAAAATCGACGGCGGTTGAAGCGATTTTAAATAGTTATGAACAAGCCATATTGCATCCAGATTATCAGCATGTACAACTCGTATGGTTAAAGTTGGAATGCCCACATGATGGATCGGTTAAGAGTTTATGTATTAATTTTTTCAGGGCTGTTGATGAAGCATTGAATACTGATTATCAAGAAACCTATGTAAAACCTCGGTCATCGGCAGAATCATTGCTGGGTGATATCGCCAGAGTTGCTGCATTGCATTCGATTGGCATTTTGGTTATTGATGAAATTCAGCATCTTGATCATTTTAAGTCCGGCGGATCAGACCGAATTCTAAACTTCTTTGTGGCGTTAACTAACGTTATCAAAATCCCCGTTCTTTTTGTCGGCACACCAAAAGCAAACCAAATTTTTAGTCCAACTATGCGCAGTGCGAGGCGCGCAGCTCAATTTGGTAGTTTGAATTGGGGTCGTTTTAACCGTTCCACTCAACCTCAAAAAGACGATGAGTGGGAAAAATTCTTTGCTCGTTTATGGAAACTTCAGTGGTTTCAATCACCAGTTCCGTTAACCGATGGTATACGTGACTTATTTTGGGAGTATACTCAAGGAATTGCGCATATAGCTGTAGTTCTGTTTTATCTTTGTCAGGTTCGTGCGGTTATCGTTGGAAAAGAATTGATCGATAGAAAGCTTGTCGAGAAAGTGTATAACGAAGAGCTATCTATTGTTCATCCGATGATTAATGCTTTGCGAGGTGGGCGGGAAGAAGAGATTCTGAAATATGCGGATCTTGATTTGCCGCTCAAAGAGGTCTTGGTTCTTGCTGAAGGATCTGATGAGGTCATTGAAGATGCTTTTGAACAAGAAGAATCATCATTATGTTTTGATAAGCAATCCCAATTAGTAGCGTTGCTTCAGCAGTTTAATATTGGTAGTGATTTGGCTCCTATTTTAGCCAAACAAGTTATGGAGCAGTTTCCAAACGAGGATCTGTTTGGCTTAGTCGCTAAAGTTAAAGAACTGAAAGATCCAACACCCCAGATTAAAAAGAAAAAGCAGAAAAAAGAGTCAGGTTACATTCCGGTATACATTGATGAGGATTTGAGAGTATTGCGCGATAGCGATCCTGATATGAATTATGAAGCTTTATACCGTAGTGGTGTGATTATTGAGTTATCGGACTACTTATAAAAAATAGAACTCTATATATTCAAGGAGTGAATTGGTGACGTCAGAAGCAGATACCAGAGCAAACTACATCGATCCAGCGTTAAAAGCCGCACATTGGCAACCGGGCAATATCATTCGGGAGCACTACTTTACCGATGGCCGTAAGCTTGCTGGCGGTGTCCGTGGTCGTCGTTGTTTCGTCGATTATCTGCTGCACAAAGACAATCGTTACCTTGCGGTTGTTGAAGCCAAAAAAGAGTCCGAGCATCCAACCAAAGGTCTTCAGCAAGCCATCGACTATGCCAAGAAGCTACTCGTTCGTTTTGTCTATTCAAGCAACGGCAAACAAACCTATGAGTTCGATTTAGAAACTGGTAAAGGCGACTACATCGAGTTTTACCCAACACCACAAGAGCTTGAAAACCGCTACGCGGGTGTTAACTCGGACCTAGGCCAGCAGCTTCGTAATGTGCCCTTTCATTTAGAAGGCGCAATGCAGCCGCGTTATTACCAAGAATTAGCGGTACACGCCGCCACAGATGCCATTGGTAAAGGTAAACCACGCGTGCTTTTAACGCTGGCGACTGGCACAGGTAAAACCTTTATTGCCTTTCAAATCGTCCATAAACTGTTTCAGTCTCGTTGGAACAAAGAATCTCCGGGTACACGTAGGCCTAGAATTTTGTTTTTAGCCGATCGTAATATTTTGGCTGACCAAGCGATTAACACTTTCAATCCCTATGAAAAAGACCTCATCAAAATAAACGGTGAGGAGGTACGCAAGCGTGGCGGTGTAGTGCCAACCAATGCACATATCTTTTTTGCTATCTACCAAGCCATTGCTGAGCGAGAAAACATTGAAGGCTATTACAAAGCGTATCCAAGTGATTTCTTTGACCTAGTAATGATTGACGAGTGTCACCGTGGCAGTGCTAATGAGACAGGGTCTTGGCGAGCCATACTCGATCATTTTGGCAGTGCGGTGCATGTAGGTTTAACAGCCACACCAAAACGTGAAGCTAATGTGGATACCTATGATTACTTTGGAACCCCCGCATTTGAATACTCATTAAAAGACGGCATAAACGATGGCTTCTTAACGCCATATCGTGTTAAGCGGGTACGTACCAACTTAGATGAACTGGTGCTAACCAAAGATGACCAAGTAATCGAAGGAGAGTCTGGTCAAGACGTCTATCAGGTAGAAGACTACGACAAAAAAATCGTCGTAGATGAACGTACCGAACTGGTCGCAAAAGCCATTTTGGATAATATCAATCCACTAGAAAAAACCATCGTCTTTTGCGAAAACCAAAATCATGCACTGACAATGCGTGACATGATCAATAAACACAAAAAGCTGAAAGATCCACATTACTGTGTGCGTGTAACCAGTGATGAAGGTAAAGTCGGCCGCGAGCTACTGGAAAAATTCCAAGATAACGACAAAGACATTCCCACCATCATTACCTCATCGCAAATGTTAACCACGGGGGTAGATGCCCGTAATGTACGTAACGTAGTGCTGGATAGAACCGTCGGCTCAATGGTGGAATTTAAACAAATTATCGGTCGCGGCACCCGCGTTTTTGATGGCAAAGACTATTTCACGATTGTCGATTTTCGGGGTGCAACCAATAAGTTTTATGACAAAGATTGGGATGGCGAGCCTGAAGCACCAGAGCCCGGTGGCACAGGGGAGCCTAAACCGCCGCCATACACACCAGAACCACCCGAGGGAACAGATGGCCCAGAGCCTGAACCGGGTGAGCCAAAACCTCGGTTGAAAGTAAAGTTAGGCAAACACCGTGAACTGAAAGTCATTGACGTTGAAACCCGTTATATCGATGAAAACGGTAAACCTCTCACGGTGCAAGAATTTGTTGAGCGTTTGATCACTCAATTACCAGGGTTGTTTAAATCGGTTGAGGAATTGCGGCAGATATGGTCAGACCCAGACGAACGCGAAACCTTGATCGGTAAACTCGTACAAGCAGGCTTTGATAAAGAGCAACTCGCCATACTACGACGCATGTTTGAAGCAGAAGACTGCGATATCTTCGATCTGCTGGCTTTTTTAGCCTTTGAACAGCCAATGGCAACCCGTAAAGCTCGTGCCGATCAAGTACGTACTAACAGCGCTTTCTTTAATCAGTACCAACAAGAAAAGGCAAAGCAGTTTTTGCACTTTGTGCTTAACCGGTATGAGCAAACCGGCAGCACCGAGCTATCGCGTGAGCGCTTGCCAGCACTTATCGAGCTATCAGGGTTGGGTACTGTCAAAGACGCCTCAACAGCATTCGGTGGAAAACCAGCCTATTTGCTGGCGGCTTTTAAACAATTACAACAACAGCTTTATCACGTGAACTGAAATGGAATTAACACTCGCACCTAACCCGCTGTACGACCAGCCACAAACCTTAAACATCAATAAGGTTGCCACTTTAATTGGTGAAAATGGCAGCGGAAAATCCAGTATCTTACATTCGATCTTTAGAAAGCAGATTGAGGAACCTAGTGAAACGCTTCAGCTGATCTGTGCTACTTCAGGACAAAATGAAAACTTTTCTTCCTTTTTCGAACGAAGACTAGCCTCTTTACGATCAAGAAAAGATATAAGTGACATTGATTTTTCTAGCCTTTTCTTTACTCAGAAAGATGTTCGATTCCTTACGTTTCTCGCCTATACATTCAAGAGTAACGGCTTAGTTTTTAATTTTGTTAACAACCACAAGGCATTCAAGGATCAAGTTTCAGTTAAATTGAGACTGAAAATATCTGTTCCTGATACTTACATAAAGAATGTACAACAAGACCAGATAGCTGAAGCTAAAGACTATGAACACCCATCGATAAGAAAAAGACCTTTTAATCAGAGACTTGACGCCTTTCTTGAGAAGATAGAAACACTTCCAGACCTTGATGCTCTGCTAGAAAAAGGCAAAGGCTTAAAGTCAACCGAAGTCGAGGTAACTAATGAGAATTTTTTTGATGTTTTTGATGGCTCTAGAGTTGATGCTATAAAATTTCTAATCGAAGGCTCATACAACGAATATTTCTTTTCAGCTTCTGAAAGTTTGCTTTACCTAACTGATAATATTGAATTTTCATTGCTCAGTGATGGTGAGTATCAGTTTCTATTCGTTGCTTCACTAATTGATCTATTTGATAGCACTTCTTCTCTTTTCATGTTGGATGAAGTTGACTCACACCTGCACCATAAAAACGTTGAGCTCCTTTGGGACATCCTAAGCAAAACTAAGGGTAAGGTCATAACCACAACTCATTTAGTCGACTCAATCGCTGAGAATGACTTCGAATCATTGTTTTTGGTTGAAAATGGGCAGATAAAAAATGATCAGAAATCTCAAAAGCTCTTGGAAAGATTGAAAATTTTATCTAAAAGTAAAGTCGTCGAGTTAGAAATAGCCTCCAAATTGAACAACATCTGCTTGATTGACTACTACAACGATTGGAAGATTTTTGAGTTATTAGCAAAGAAGAAAGGGCTTGATTGGACACCTCTTTCCTCAATCAGTCCTATAGCAAAGTCATCTGGTTACAGTGCGGCAGGTGACAGCTTCGGCGCGCCTAAGATCAATTGGCTGCATGAATTGAGAGATATGAAAGAACATCTCAGAGTGTGCAAGGCGGAAGTGCACAGAAAAGATAAAGCTCTTCATCCACGCAAAATAACAAATGTGTTCATGGTATGCGATCGAGACGAACTGCCAGAAGCTAACATTCACGCACAAAGTGGTGTCAAGGTAGTTGGAGTTGATTACCCTGACAAATTTGACTTAGTTTTGCCTTGTCCAGAGAGAATAAACTGCTATTTACTGACTTGGAAACGCCGCGAAATCAAAAATTATCTGCTTTCACATACAGCGCTATCGCATCACAATGTTCTTGCTGAAATCAATAACGCTGATATTGCACTGCGAAATCATTTACAGCCAAACACCCCAGGTGATAACGACGATATCCGTCGATTGAATGCCAAAAATGTCATTGACCCTCTGATCAATACCGAAGGTATCGGGCTCGACATTAACAAGCTCCAAGCCTATATCGACCAGATTCCGCCAGACGAAATCAGCGAAGACATCACCAATATGTACAATTTTATTATCGGAAAACTATAAGCCATGTCATTACAACAAAAGATTGACCGAATTACCGACATACTGCGCCGCGACGATGGCATTAGTGGTGCAATGCACTATACAGAGCAAACCTCTTGGGTGTTGTTTTTAAAATTTTTAGATGATTACGAGTCTGAAAAAGAAGATGAAGCAATGCTGTCTGGTAAAGACTACCAACCGGTATTAGATGAAGAGCATCGTTGGTCAAATTGGGCATGCCCTAAAAATGCTGAGGGCAAACTGGATATTAACAAGGTCCGTACGGGTGATGACTTAACAAAATATGTTAACGATGAGCTGTTCCCCTACCTAAAGGGAGAAGAGTTCACTGGGGTTAACGTAGATAGAAAATCGTTTAAATACAAGCTTGGTGCTATTTTCCAATATTTAGATAACAAGGTAGCTTCTGGTCATACCCTACGCGAAGTACTTGATATTATCGATACGCTGAATTTCCAGTCTAGTGATGAAATGTTCGAACTGTCATTGGTTTACGAAGGGATGCTACAAAACATGGGCGATGCCGGTGGTTACGCCGGTGAGTTCTATACGCCGCGACCAGTAGTTCGTACCATGGTGAAGACGTTAGATCCCCAGCCTCTAGATAAAGTCTACGATGCAGCAGCAGGCTCTTGTGGTTTCTTAGTCGATGCTTTTGAGTATAATCTACCAAAAAATCGTAAAAAACGTGGAGTTAGAGAGCTCACAAGCGAAGAATATGACTTCCAGCGTTTCGATGCGTATTGGGGCTTTGAAAAAACGTCACTAGCCTATGTTATGGGCATGATGAACATGATTCTGCATGGTATCGAATCACCTAATCTGTTCCGTGGTAATACCTTAACTCAGAATATTCGTGATATTCAGGAAAAAGATCGTTACGATATTATTCTGGCTAACCCACCATTCGGTGGTAAAGAGAAAGACCAGATCCAACAAAATTTCCCAATTAAAGCAAACGCCACTGAACTGCTGTTTATGCAGCACTTTATGAAAACCCTGAAGAGTGGTGGTAAAGCTTCAATTGTCGTCCCGGAAGGTGTGCTATTCCAAACTAACAGCGCTTTTAAGCAGGTTAAACAAGAGTTACTGGAAAATTTTAACCTGCACACCATTTTAAGCCTGCCTGCTGGGGTATTTTTGCCCTATTCGGGTGTTAAAACCAACGTGCTGTTTTTTGAGCGCAGCGGCGGCACCAGCGATGTGTGGTACTACGAATGCGAACCCGAGCAAAAGCTCACCAAGAATAAACCCATTACCGACGAACACTTAAAAGAGTTTGTTGAGCTGTATAGCAGCCGCGAAACCACCGATCATTCGTGGACGGTTTCCGCCAGCAAACTGGCTGAAGATTATGACCTATCAGCCAAAAATCCAGCCAAGCAGAAAGATGCCGAGCATTTAGCGCCCAGCGATATCCTTAAGCAGATCCGTACCAAGGAAAATCTGGTATCTGGGCTGTTGGATGAAATTGAAAACCTGTTAGCGGAGAAATAAGCATGGAACAGGTTTTAAATCAACTACCTAAAGGCTGGATTAATGTTCAAGTCAAAGACGTGACGAAGTCTCTGAGCTCTGGGTTTGCATGTAACAAAAGTTTTGAAACTTCAGATGGCTACGTGCATTTAAGAACGCACAATATAAGCACAAGAGGTTGTTTGAATTTTGATCAAATAATCAAAGTTAGTCATGAAAAAATCGATGAAAAAAAGTCAAAAATATTCAAAGGTGAGATTCTATTTAACAATACTAATAGTAAAGAACTTGTCGGAAAAACGGCATATGTTGACCAAGACTATGATTTTGCATTTAGCAACCACCTTACAAGGATAGTTCCTAATGATAAGGTCCATAGCAAATTCTTGGTCTATTGGTTAGTTTCTCTCCAAACTTCTGGGTACTTCAATCAAATATGTAAAAAATGGATTGGTCAAGCAGGCGTAAACAATACGGTACTCAAAGGCCTGAGTGTTCCATTACCGAGCAAAGAAGAACAAAGACGTATCGTTGAAAAACTCGATGCATTGCTCACCCGCATCGATACCGCCATCGAGTATTTACAGAGCAAGCTCGATCTATCTAAACAACTGTTCGACAGCGTATTAGATGAATTTTTTAAACTGTCGGATTGTGATTCTGTGCCACTAACGGAAGTGGTTGATTTTATCGGTGGCTCTCAGCCTCCAAAATCACAATTTTCTGATGTTCAGAAAGAAGGCTATGTTCGACTAATTCAGATTCGTGATTATAAGACTGATAACCATATTGTTTATGTCGATAGCGCATCAACGAAAAAATTCTGTACGAAAGATGATGTGATGATTGGACGCTATGGACCACCAGTATTTCAGATATTGAGAGGGCTTAATGGCGCTTATAACGTTGCTTTGATGAAAGCCGTACCTAATGAGGATGTGCTGACGAAGGATTATCTATTTTGGTTCCTTCAGTATCCGTCAATACAGAACTATGTTATAGGCATTTCTCAAAGAGCTGCTGGTCAGTCAGGGGTAAACAAAAAAGCGTTAGAAAAATACCTAATCCCAGTTCCATGCAAAGCTATTCAGAATGATATTGTTGAAAAAGTGGGACAGTTAGTAAATAAAAGCCGCAATTTGGAAGCTAAAGTGTCAGCAGAAATTACGTCTCTGAACCAACTGAAAGCATCAATTCTCGATTCTGCCTTCAAAGGCGAGCTCTAAGGAGGGAGTATGGCATTCAATACCACAGTTTTTGAACAAAAAAAGTTCAGAGAAGCAATCAATAAACTCGAAGAATTGCTCTCACACTCAAAAGCGGTTCTGTTAGGTGCAGGGGCGAGTGTTTGCGCTGGCCTACCATTAACAAACCAGCTAACTGAAAGAGCACTAATAAGTGACAAGCTCTCTGATGATTCAAAGCAGATATTGACTGCCATACAAAACTCTTTTGCTGGCGCAAATCCAGCTTCGCATATAGAAGACTACTTAAGTGAACTCGTAGATTGGCTTGCCATCACTGCTCGTCGAGCAAATCGCAATGTAACCGCTAGTAGTGTATCTATTGGTGGTACTGAATATAGTAACGAGCAGCTATTACAAACGATAAACGAGATAAAACTCGCTATTTTTGACGTAATTAATGTTGAAGTAGACTCTGCTGTGCATGAGCGTTTTGTTCAGGCACTGCATCGACCAATGCGGCCAGGCAAAGACAGCCTTCCGAGCACCATTGATTATCTGGTGATGAACTACGACACGTTAATTGAAGACTCACTCGCACTATCACAATTGCGATATGCCGATGGTTTAGAAGGCGGCGTATCAGGATGGTGGAACCCTTCGACGTTTGAACAGAACAATCTAGATGCCCGAGTGTTTAAGCTACATGGTTCCATCAATTGGGCTGAACATGCTTCTTCATCAACACCACTGCGTATTGCTCCGCATTTGAAGCGCAGCCAAGATCAAGCTGCGAAGATTATGATTTGGCCTGCATCGACTAAATACCGTGAAACTCAACTCGACCCCTACGCAAATTTAATGCACAGAGCAAGAGCTGTTTTAAACCCGCGAGATGGTAGCCAACGAGTTTTATTGATTGCAGGTTATAGCTTTGGCGATGCCCATATCAATCTAGAAATCGAACGTGGTTTAAGGGCTTCAAATGGCAATTTAACCGTGATTGCGTTTACGAGCGACCCTGTACCTAGTGGCGCGCTGAAAATTTGGTATGAAGACAGCTCAATCAACGAACAAGTACTTATTTTTGCCGATAAAGGTTTTTATCACGCCGACCACAAGGCAATCTCAACCAATAGCATTGAATGGTGGAAGTTTGAAAACCTAACCCAGATCCTTGAAGGAGGTATTTGATATGGATAATAAATACATAAAACCCATTGAGAATCTCTCTATCGGGAAAATTATTGAGGTGGATGGCTCGCGTATTATCGCCGAGATCGACCCTACTATTTCAGACTTATCCCGCGTATTTGCTGGTGAAAACTATCCAATTGGCCAATTTGGATCAATCATCAAAGTCCACTTTGGCCGCCGCTCTATCTATGGTTTAGTCAGCCGATTGCGTATGAAGGCTGACTACCAGCTAGAAAAGGGCTTGCCTGTCGCGTCCTCAGATGAGCGAATAATTGAAGCTGATTTGTTCGGTGAAGGGGAGTGGCGCAGGAAAGATGAAAATGAGTTTGCCCTTGAGTTTGAACGCGGTATTGCTACTTATCCACTACCACAACAAACTATTTATCTGACACCCAAATCAGAACTTAGGTTTATTTACGGTGACGCCAAAGGTGCGGTTATTGAACTTGGTGAGCATGTTGGCTCTGGCGGTGCACCTTGTTACGCTGAGTTGAATGAATTACTAGGTAAGCACACTGCCATCCTTGGCTCCACCAGTGCCGGTAAATCAGGCACTGTAGCGGCAGTTATTCACAGTATTCTCGAACGTGGCCAGATAGCCAATCATGAACACTGGCACCCACAAATTATTATCCTTGACCCACATAATGAATACGGCAAAGCGTTCCCTGCACACCAACGTTTATCAACCGATGAAGGTTCACTAAAACTACCGTATTGGTTACTCGATTTAGAAGAGTCGTTGAGCTTGTTTATCGGCAAGACCGAGTTTGCAGCAACATCACAATCAAACATAATTAAAAATGCCCTAATAGCGGTTCGTGAGGCAGCAGCTGGACAGCTTGGGCTTGATAATAATCAGTTAACGGTTGACTCGCCGATCCCTTACATTATTGGAAGTGCAGAAGGCTTAGATCATTTCGGATTCAAAGATGGAGCACGATACGAAGAAGGATTAATCGGTGCCATCAACGCGCAGCGACCAGAAAACAAAGATAAAAAGCAGCATGAGGATTTTAGTCGAGTTATTCGAAAGATAGATTCATTGCTAAAAGATGGTCGACTCAAATTCATGATGGAAAGTTGGGATGGTGACAAAGATCCGTTACCTACAATCGTCAATCAGTTCTTAACGCAGCAAACCACAGTGCAGATTGTTGACTTGTCTGGTGTACCCAATGAAGTGGCAGGGGTAGCTAGCGCCGCAATCGCGAGAATCGTGTTTCAGCTTAAAGTCTGGCAAACCGAAGCTGAACGGCAAAATAGCCCTGTACTTTTGGTGTGTGAAGAGGCACACCGATACGTACCGAATCGTGGTGAAGCTCAGTATGAGGCAGCGCAGTCTGCAATTCGTCGAATTGCGAAGGAAGGCCGTAAGTATGGCGTTGGTCTGTTACTCGTTTCTCAGAGACCGAGTGAAGTTGAGGCAACGGTGTTATCGCAATGCAACTCATGGATTGTACTTCGAATAACCAATGATGCCGACCGTGAACATGTTCGTAGTGTGTTACCGGATTCGATGTCTGGCTTAACAAAAATGCTCTCCGGTTTAAGGCGTCAGGAGGCCATATTTGTCGGACAAGCAGCAACGTTACCAACTAGAGTGATGATTCGCAGCTTATCTGATGACCAGTTGCCTCGCTCAAATGATGTTAATTTCGATAAAGGTTGGCAGCAACAGGCGATGACGATAGAGCAGATTGGTGCGGTGGTGACGAAGTGGCGCTATCAGAGTAAATAGTGTTTAACTTGGAATGGGCGAGTAGTTTTTAAGTACTACACTTGGTTGTATTAAAACCTCATATAAAGGTTTTTTATGATCATGCAATTTCCGGTTCCCTATCAAGATGAACTGTTATCAAGTGTATTGGCTCGTTTTATCTTACGGCAAGGAATAAATGCCGATAAGCAGGCACTAGAGGTACTGTTCGGCTCAAGGAATTTTGTTCCATCTTCGATATTTCAGGGGCATATCCAGCTTTTACTATCAAATGTTGGTCATATCTGGAATATATCTCCTGAGCAAGTTATTGATGATCATTCTTTGCTTGGTGTTTTTAAGCCCTTTATGGATGTAGCTAGGTGCGATGCACAAAAGCAAGAGCTGATTGTTGGTAATAAGAACCAAAGCCTGACAAGTATTGGGATCAACGCATCTAAGCTTATCTGGCCGCAGCGTTTTCGATATTGTCCTGTTTGCCTTAAATATGATTTAGACACCCTCGGCGAAACCTATTGGCGACGTCATTTTCAATTGCCTGGTATGTCCTGCTGTTCAATTCATTCGTGCCTCTTAGTTGAGAGCGACATCAGTATTCATTCATCACAACGCCATGCTTTTGTGGTGCCACACTACGAAAAATCAAAATTTCTTTCGGTTGGCGCGGCAATGGTCGAGTCAGATACCAACCAAACGGTTCTCTCCAAACAAATTTATCGTTTGCTATGCTTTAGAGCTTCCTGTCATTCGGTTAACCAGTGGAGTCTCTATTATCAAAATCTAGCTCGTTCACTAAATTTAATGTTAGGAGGCCATATAGACCAGTCATTGATTCAGTTTATGGTTCGAAGTACTTGGGGTGACAACTGGTTGATTAAAAATGGATTGAATCTAGAAATTGAGAATAACTGGTTACTTGCAATGTTCCGCAAGCACCGTAGAGCTTTTTCGTATCTACATCATTTAGCTGTCATGATTGCATTATTGGGACAGTCTATGTCGATAGAGGACGAATGTTTAAAAGTTGATAAGTTGCCAGATACGCCAAGTTCGAAAAATCGCTATTTCACGTCTGAATATGAAGCACGAAAAACGGAGTATCGTTCGATTTGGTTAAAATTTCTCAAGACTTTTAACTCACTCAAAGATATTCGGTCGACTAGAGAGGGAGCGAGAGTTTATTCATGGTTATATCGGTTTGATCGTGATTGGCACATCCAGCATTCATTGGATCATGTGAAAAAAAGGCGTATAGATCGTCGCGTTGATTGGGAGATGAGAGATCGAGAATTAGTTAAAAAGCTCATATTTATAGAAAAGAAAACATACTTAGCTTTATTTTTGCCTAGGAAGTCTCGTCCATGGTTTGCAAAACAGGTTAATGCGACGAATTTGATCCCTGATAAACTTAGAAAACTACCTTTATGTAATTGTTTCCTAAATCGTTATCAAGAGTCGGTAGATGAGTACCAATTAAGACGATTACTCGCTATCGTTGTCGATAAGCTTAATCACGGACAGGCAATTCCTCAAATATATGAACTTGAACGTAGCGCTGGACTCAGTAAAGAACGCATTCGGGAACCTGCAAAAGAAATTCTCCGAGTGGACATCCCCAGAATCACGCGCCAAGCGCGGATTACCGGAGAATACAAAGTTAATTCAAATCGTTGGCATCGCGCTTCATCGTAATTTTAGACAAAAAGTACGTCCCCATTTAGTCTTGAATTGGGATGGTCATGATGATTGGGAATCCGTTCCAATAGAATTAGCTAGTATGATGGTCAGTCAAAGTTCGTACAAAGATAAGGAAAGGCTGGCAGATAAATCGCTTGAGAAGCTGTCTATAACCATTACTGGTGAATTACCACGCCAAGTAAGGCGAACCGTTGATGATACCGTGTATCGATGTTATACAACCAATCGTGACGTTACCATATCAGTGACTAATTTTGAGTTGGCCCGAGTTCTATTCTTCCATAACCAGTATCTGATAAGAGCCGCATTCAGCTCTGGCGGGGTTATGGATATAGCACATTACAATCAAGATCCAAGTGACCCCAAAATCATCTTTCCTGATTCAACCAACTACCCAGTTTCGAATATTAGATCTAGAAAATCGAAATCACATTTAGCATGGTTACTAACTGATCCATCTGCTGCGAAAAGTTTTTTCTCTATATTTAAATCTGTAAATGAAATCGACTCTTCTGATGTGTACGATTTTGGTTTTGTTCCTCCACCACTTGTGGGATGGGAGTTTGAATTAGCGGGTTCTTACTCTGAAAATCTAAAAAATTTCTGGGTATCAGAGATTGCTACGATCAATGACAATTCATTTGTTACTCCTGTTGGTTTGAAGATTAAGCATCCAAAGTTGAAACATTTAGTGCCAGTCCCTCATAAAGAACGTAAGGTTAAGAAATTGCCACCAAATGACCCTAATCCTGAATTAGATATGGGGGATTTACCAAAGTTAGGTAAAAGATTACATCGGAAAGACGATCAGGCTTTTAGTTTTAATTTTATAAATGCTGGCAATATAGGTTTAGAAATTGAGGATGAGCAAGAACGGCCTGGTAAATCAAAAAATCTACCTTCGGATGAAAAAAAATCAGAAGGGGCCAGTGTGGGCAATGCTGTCAAAGATGGAAACAATCAAGAGTTTGATTATGGACTAAACCGGAATGAAGGCGATGAGGATTCTAATAATCTTATCGACGCTGAACCAACGGAAAAATTCCGACTATTTGAGAGAGCTATTGAGGTTATTAAAACAAAGAAAGACTTCACGGTACATGGTGTGAGATGTGGTTCGTTCCCGCCACCAAAAACTGGCAGCCGAATGGTACTCAATACCGTAGACGGCAGCTTTCTTCGTTATCACATGGCAAACATCAGCTATTTAGATGTTGGTGCTGTTGTCATTGAAGTCGATGTAGATAGCTTAAATAGACCCACCAACGTGAGTACATTGGTTGTTTCATTTTTGACTGATTCAAATCCTGAACAGATATTAAAATCCATCCTCCAAGATTACTCAGACCAAGCCCGAGGCTGGAATCATGATTGGATCAAAAAGAATACCGCTGTGAGCAAGTTCTGCCGTCATCCTAAAAAGACTAAGAAAGAAAATGATGTAGAGCGTGATATTACCGCTGACGAGTACGTTGAAGCTTGGGCTGAGATACTGTGTGGGAAGTTGAGGAATATAAATGAGATTGTTACTTGATAGGACCTCTTCATAAATTTATAAAAGATATTTTTAAAATTAATTTATGTACTTAGCTCTGTATGAGCTAAATCAAACTTATTTAGAACTAATATTGAATGAATGAGCTTGTATAAGCTAAACTACGTTATGTTTTCGACATCGTATTAGGAGATTGCCATGAGCGAATCGGTAAATGATGTCTGTGATTATGTTATTGATAAAGTTACAGATTCAGGTGAGTCTTTAAGTAACTTAAAACTACAAAAATTAGTTTACTATGTTCAGGCATGGTATCTAGCTTTCGAAAATAGTTCATTATGTGATGAAAAATTCGAGGCGTGGGTCCATGGTCCTGTTTCAAGAGCGTTGTTCAACAGATTTGCCAGTGATAAGTCCTTGTATTCAGATATATATAGAAGCGACATGAGGGACGGATTCACTCCTGCGAACCTCAGTGCTGAAGCAAGAGCCCATATAGATAGAGTTCTATCTGTGTACGCAAAATTTTCTGGGCAGCAACTTGAAGATATGACTCATAAAGAAGATCCATGGGTTGAAGCCAGAAGCGGTTTTGAGCCATGGGAAAGGTGTACCAATAACATAGATGAGCAGACAATGAAGCGTTACTATGCTTCTCGCTTGAATAGATAAGTATGAATATACCTGTTCTTGATTTTGAACCAGGCTCCGAGAAGGAGCCTGTTTTACTTTCGAAACCACAAGATCGAAGATGGTCTTTTTCCTTTCGCTATTGGAAGCAGGTCGAGTTTTTCGGACTTGATCAGACTGACTCGAAATGGTTTGTATCATTGTTGGAAAAATTAAGGGAACTATGTGGTAAAAAAGTCGAGGACTTTATTTCTAATGAAGGTGAAAAAGGTTCTTGGAGATACCACAAGATAAATTGGAATCAAAAAAACATACCGATTCAGCGTGGTGACTTAGAATGGGTTGATAAAGTGTATAGAGATAATCCTGATGATTATCCGTTATTGCAGTTTCAAGTTTCTACAGCTCTTGGTCGTGTTGTAGGTTTTGGGATGAAAATAATGTATTCAACATTGTACTATTAGATCCATTACACAATATTCAACCATCAAAACACTTTGAATACAAAGTTGATAGATGTAGTCCACTATCATGCCAATATAGTGTGCTTTTATCCGAAATCGATACGCTGAAAAAGTTAAAAGCGTGCGATAAACCATGTGACTACCGTGAAAAAATCATGGATCTTTCATCAGTAAATACATCTACAAATATAATCATGCACTTCATAAGCGATATAGACAAAGCAATAATAGATGAGGCCCTACAAGCGATAGATGAAGATAACGGATATACTCAGTTGTTGCTATCTTCGGCTAGGGACTTATTAAAATAATGATCAAACTATGCTTTAGTTCAGTTCACCCTTACAACCGTAGATATTAACCATTAAGACAGACGTTACACTTTCAAGGATGCATAACAAACTTTATTATCAACTTTCTATTTAATCTCAGTAGTTTTTCATCAAAAACGATCAAACTTTGTTATTTTAGATTTGAAGAATGGCCCTCAATAGGGCCATTTATGATCAAACTATATTATCCACATACAAATATGCGCTCTAACCACCTTGTATCACTCAACCGTTACGGCTTTGGCCAGGTTACGAGGTTGGTCGACATCCGTACCTTTGATTAAAGCAACATAATAAGAAAGAAGCTGCATTGGAATGGTGTAGTAGATCGGCGCGGTAATTTCACTCACGTGTGGCATGGTGATGATTTTCATTGTTTCATCAGCCGCAAAGCCAGCGTCTTGATCGGCAAACACATACAGCAAACCGCCACGAGCACGTACTTCTTCAATGTTAGATTTTAGCTTCTCTAACAGCTCGTTATTTGGCGCAACCACGACAACGGGCATATCAGCATCAATCAGTGCTAATGGGCCGTGCTTTAATTCGCCTGCCGCGTATGCTTCAGCATGAATGTAAGAGATTTCCTTCAGCTTTAATGACGCTTCAAGCGCGATAGGATAAAACTCACCACGGCCCAAGAATAGAGTGTGGTGTTTATCTGCGAAATCTTCAGCCAGTGCTTCAATCTGCTTTTCATAGGCAAGGGCTGCATTAATTTGTGCAGGCAGTGCATGCAGAGCTTCAACAATTTCCGCCTCTTTTTCTTTATTAATGCACTGCTTTTGTTTACCAAGAGCGGTCACTAACATTAGCAAGGTTGCAAGCTGAGTAGTGAAGGCTTTGGTTGACGCCACACCAATCTCTGTTCCAGCGCGAGTCATGAATGCAAAGTCAGATTCACGAACCAGCGAAGAACCCGCTACGTTACAAATAGTCATCGCGGCCATGTAACCTTTTTCTTTCGCCAAGCGCAAAGCGGCTAAGGTATCTGCCGTTTCACCGGATTGAGAAAGCGTGATCAACAAGCTATTTGGACGAGTGACAAATTTGCGATAGCGAAATTCAGAGGCAATTTCCACATCGCAACTCACGCCTGCCAATGCTTCAAACCAATAACGCGCTGTCATGCCTGCGTTGTACGACGTTCCGCAAGCGACGATTTGTACATGTTCCACTTGGCTAAGAATTTCGGCAGCGTTCACGCCAATGCTTTCTGTCACTACGCTGTCTTTGGTGATGCGGCCTTCCATGGTGTTAATCAATGCCGTTGGCTGTTCAAAGATCTCTTTTTGCATGAAATGACGATATTTACCTTTATCGCCAGCGTCGTGCTCTGCGTTAGATTCGCTAATTTCACGCGTCACCTGTTCGCCGTTTGCAGCAAAAACCGTCACATCGCGGCGCGTAACTTCCGCAACATCACCCTCTTCAAGATACATAAAGCGGCGTGTAACATTCAGCAAAGCTAATTGGTCTGAAGCTAAGAAATTCTCACCGACACCAAAACCGATCACGATCGGGCTACCAGAGCGAGCAACCACAACACGGCTTGGATCTTTGCGATCAAGTACCACAGTACCGTAAGCACCCTCGAGTTGTTTAACCGTTTTTTGCACCGCTTCAAGCAGTGAACTGGCCGTGCGCAGTTCCCACTCAACAAGGTGAGCAATCACTTCGGTATCGGTTTGCGATTCAAAAAGGTAGCCGCGTTCACGCAGAACGTCACGTAGCGTTTCATGGTTTTCGATAATGCCGTTATGCACAACCGCAATATCGCCCGACATGTGTGGGTGAGCATTAATTTCGGAAGGTTCACCGTGTGTCGCCCAGCGTGTGTGCGCAATGCCAGTGCCTCCGGCAACATGTTGTTTTTCGACTGCATCGGCTAGCTCTTGCACTTTGCCTAAACGACGAACGCGCGTTAATTGACTCGCACTATCCACCACAGCAACACCGGCTGAATCATAGCCGCGGTATTCCAAGCGGCGTAGTCCTTCCACTAAAATTTCAGCCACATCTCGTTGTGCTACTGCACCGACGATTCCACACATAAGGTTTTTACTCCATTTTAGATTTATGCTTCATCCCTAAAGCCGCAAGCGAAGGCCTTTATTTAGGAATGGTTGAATAGGGGTTAATTAGGCTCGGATCACTCGCACTTGGTGCGATTCAATCAATGCGGCATCTTGAACGGTTAGATCGTTATCGGTCACTAACACGTCGATATGCTCCCAAGCGAGCTCAAGGTTGGGAATTTTTCGGCCAACTTTGTCTGATTCGATCATCACGATCACTTCTCGTGAGACTTCGGCCATCACTTTGCTCAGGCCAATCAGTTCATTGAAGGTGGTGGTGCCACGTTCAAGATCAATACCGTCAGCGCCAATAAACAGTTGGTCAAAATCGTAAGAACGCAGTACCGATTCAGCCACTTTGCCCTGAAAGGACTCGGAATGGGTATCCCAAGTACCGCCCGTCATTAATAGTGTCGGTTCACTTTCTAGTTCATTAAGGGCGTTCGCTACGTGCAATGAGTTGGTCATCACAACCAAACCGCGTTTATCATTCAGTTGCTGAATTAATGCTGCCGTAGTACTACCACAGTCAATAACGATGCGATTGTGGTCTCGAATTAACTTAGCTGCCGCCTTAGCTAGATTTATCTTTCGATTCGAAACTTTAGGATTAAACTCATCATTGACCACCTCTTTAGGCAGTGCAATCGCACCACCGTAACGGCGTAAGAGTTGACCGTTTTTCTCTAAAGAGGCCAAATCCTTTCTAATCGTCACCTCTGAGGTTTCAAACTGAGCAGAGAGTGCATCAACACTGACCTCACCCTGTTCATTCACAAGGTTAGCGATGGTGTGTCTTCTCAGTTGTGTATTTCGTTTCGACATTTATATTTTTCTTAAAGATTACGAATCGAAAGCAATATTAATCGAATCGAAACTTTATTGTCTATTTATTTCGATCTAAAAAATTAATAATTCACGCTAAAACCTTGTCCTAAGACAATTCTTAGGCAGTGATATTGAACTCATTAGGTGGTAGAATTCGCGCCGAAAAGAAAAAAAATTACAGAATTGACTGTTATTCTTTTGCAACTTAACCGATTTAAACTCAATAAGTGGCAAAATAACGCTATAAAATAGACAATGCTTGGTCATAAAATGACTAAACTGTTGAAAGACTTTCAGCTCTAATGTCACAAAATCACATTAATATTGTTGGGTAATAGATAAGAAAAATTGCCGCTTGTGATGACGCTAGAACACTCAACCAACTTCAAATTGTAATCATATTTACCGGAGAGAACCTTCCATGAAAAAGACCAAAATCGTATGTACGATTGGCCCTAAAACTGAATCTGTAGAGAAGCTTACTGAGCTAGTGAATGCTGGCATGAACGTTATGCGTTTGAACTTCTCTCACGGTGACTTCGTAGAACACGGCACTCGTATTGCGAACTTCCGTAAAGTAATGGAAAACACTGGTAAACAGCTTGCGATCCTTTTAGACACTAAAGGTCCTGAAATCCGTACCATCAAACTAGAAAATGGTGATGACGTTGATCTCGTGGCTGGCCAGGATTTCACTTTCACTACTGATGCAACCGTTATAGGTAACAAAGATAAAGTTGCCGTGACTTACTTAGGTTTTGCTAAAGACCTTACTGTAGGTAACAAAATTTTGGTTGATGACGGCCTGATTGAAATGGAAGTGATTGCAACCACAGAAACTGAAGTGAAATGTAAAGTGCTGAACAACGGCGCGCTAGGTGAAAACAAAGGTGTTAACCTTCCTAACGTTTCAGTGAACCTTCCAGCTCTTTCTGAAAAAGATAAAGCAGACCTTAAATTTGGTTGTGAGCAAGGCGTTGATTTTGTTGCGGCTTCTTTCATTCGTAAAGCTGACGACGTACGTGAAATCCGCGAACTGCTAACAGCAAACGGCGGCGCAGATATCCAAATCATCTCTAAAATTGAAAACCAAGAAGGCGTTGATAACTTCGACGAAATTCTTGAGCTTTCTGACGGTATCATGGTTGCTCGTGGCGACCTAGGTGTTGAGATCCCTGCTGAAGAAGTTATCTTTGCACAGAAGATGATGATCGAAAAATGTAACCGCGCACGTAAAGTGGTTATCACAGCAACTCAAATGCTTGATTCAATGATCAAGAACCCACGTCCAACTCGCGCAGAAGCTGGCGACGTAGCCAACGCGGTAATGGATGGTACAGATGCAGTGATGCTTTCTGGCGAAACAGCAAAAGGTAAATACCCTGTTGAAGCGGTCACTATCATGGCGCAAATCTGTGCTCGTACAGACCGCGTTCTACAAGCTGAGTTGGGTTCTCGTTTAGACAGCCCACGCCTACGCATTACTGAAGCCGTATGTAAAGGTGCGGTAGATACTGCTGAGAAATTGGCGGCTCCACTTATCGTGGTCGCAACTGAAGCGGGTAAATCAGCTCGTTCAGTGCGTAAGTACTTCCCAACTGCGAACATCATTGCCGTAACCACTAACAAGAAAACGGCGGCTCAACTCGTTCTAACTAAAGGTGTAACACCGGTTGTTGTTGATACTATCGACAGCACTGATGCGTTCTACATCAATGGTAAAGAGATTGCACTGGCTTCTGGTCTAGGCAAGAAGGGGGACATCGTAGTGATGGTTTCTGGTGCACTTGTCGCTTCAGGTACAACCAACACAGCTTCTGTTCACGTTCTATAATAGAAACGTAAGCTAGAAATAAAAAAATCGGGGCTTGCCCCTAATGCCGTTCACTTAAGAGTGAACGGCATTTTTGTTCTTAGCATACCGTTGTGGTCTAGGCTTAACTGTTCTAGGGAATGTTCTTTCCCTTCGCCCTTCAAGTATTAAGCTTTCAGCCATGTTGTGAAAACCCTTTAACTGACGAGGTATTGCTCCTGGTGTTGAGTAAGGTAAGCCTACAAGTAACGCAGATACATGAGCTAATGTGCCGTTAAAACTCAGTTGATAAGGAAGGTAGTTTCCCTTTAAATTGAAGCAGAGCTCTACCATCTGATATCGAATTAAATTGTAAGTAAGTAAGATGCCCCATAACTCCTGCTTTACCAACTCTGGCAAACGACTTCGCAGCGTGAGACGGTTTCCAAGCATGTATTGTTTTTGCTCTCGGTAGCCTAGCTCTATCTCCCAACGATGCTCATAAAGACCAGTAATATCTTTTGATGGGTAACGCAGCGGATCTGTCATAGAAGTTAATACTTGGTAGTCTTTTCCTTTAATTTTACGAGTGACAAGTCGAGCGGTTATCGACTTTGGTAAATCAGACCATCGCTTTCTAGCTCTTGGATTACTGTGTAATTGAACAAGTTTGTCATTTCGCCCTAAAGATTGAACAATGTCATATTGTGTATTTTTCTTGAGGGGAATAAGCCAATGGCGCTCTGAGCCAGAGTCTTGCCATTTATGTAATAAGCCTAAAGAATAGAACCCCTTATCGAACATTGTCACGCTATGATTCGGTGTTGTTTCTATCAGTTTTTCAGCTAATACCATTTCGTTTGTATTGTAGTTATCAAAAGCACTGGCCGTGATAATATGACTGCTTAGTTCCATTTGGCAGACCATTCTCACTTGCGGATATTGTGTCCCTTTTTGTCGAGAAAATGCATTTTCATTTTGCGGGTTATCGGGCGTGCGCCAAACCACTCCATCGACGCCAAGAAGCGTTAATCCATTCCACTGGGGTAACTTTGCACTTTTTAACCATGAAGTCGTCATTTGCTCAAAGACCGCTTTAATTGCGCCTTCACCCAACGTCTTTCGACGTTGAGTCAACGCACTCGGTGCGACAAAAGCTTTACCCGTACGATCGACAATATCAAGCTGGTTAACTAAGTCTTTCATGGATTTATTGTTATAGATAGCCATTCCAACAAGTAACCAAACCATGGATTCTAGAGTTAATTTCCTCTTTCTCATCGTGACGGTATCAGTAAGAGAATAAGCTTCGTTGATGAGGTCAATTGGAAGTAAGTCAGACAAAGTCTCAACGTTGCTAGGTTTCCAATCATTAATTATGTTTAGAGCTTGGGAAACATCCATAAAAAAATCCAAGTGCATTAAATACACTTGGATTTTGACAGCTCTGAAGGATCGTTCAACCGATCCCTTTGGCCTTAACTGATCGGCATTAGGGCTTGCCCCGATTTTTTTATTTCCGCTATTTACGCTTTACTTACCAAGCCCATCACTCTTTGTAGTATGCCTTAAGCAAGATCATCACTACTTTTACACAGTGAAACTCGATTTCGTCCTAAGGTTTTGGCCTCATATAAAGCAATGTCAGCGCATTTATACGAGCGTTTACCATCTGCGGTTAAGTCAGTAAAGCCAGCGCTGATAGTCACGGTGAGGCTTTGCTCTACCGCTACTCGTAATCGGTCTAGGACAGTCTCGGCTTCTTCTACAGAAGTATGCGGCATAATAATCGCAAACTCTTCACCGCCAATACGTGCCAGAAAATCCGTGGTACGCAATGTTTGGCTCAAAATTTCACCAACTTTAATAATGACGCGATCACCTTCATCATGTCCTTGTTCATCATTCACTCGTTTAAAGTAATCAATATCAATTAAGACGAGACAAACATGATGGCTTTCGGGATAACGTTGAATGATGTGCGTATGATGCTGCAATTCTGCTTCAAATTTACGCCGATTCCATAGCTGAGTTAACGCATCTTTTTCACTCAATTCTCGCAATCGGTTTTCTAAGACTTTGTACTGAGTAATATCGACTAAAGAGGTGATGTAATAACTGACTTTAGTCGCCTCTTTAATCGCTTGAATTCTCATGATGGCGGTTAGCGTCTCACCTTGTGTATTGACCATTTCTACTTCACCTTCCCAGAAATGTTGCTGCGATACCTCTTCAAGCACCTCGAGCATAAACTCCATACCATTTGGACTGAGCAGTAACTTTAATGCGTTACTGCCTTTTATCTCGTCAATAGTCAGACCGGTAATCTTTTCAAATTCGCCATTAACCATCATCACTTTGTGCTTTCTGTCTGAGATCATCACTGCAGACATACCATTCAAGGCCGCTCTTGCCAATTTGCTTTCAATACTTCGATGATGGTAATGCAACGCCATGGAAACCATGGGAAGCGCAAAAATGAGTATAACGAAGAAGACAAAAAAAGCTTCTTTGATTAAATCGTTGACGTCACGCTTCGCTCGATGATCTAATTGCTCATCGGTGAGTTGAATCATCAAAAAAACAGGTTTCAATGAAGCAAATTTAAGGGTTTTATAAACCGTAACCTTGCCATTTTCGAATACATAGCCAGAAGGAGTTGTCTGCATCTGCTGCCAAGTTTTCGGTAGCAGAAGTGCAAGATTCTCGTATTGATTGGACGGTAATAAGTCTCCAAATAATTTGGTTTTATCGTTGGAAGACCAATAGAAACCTGAATCGCCGATCAGCTCAGGAGTTAATTGTGGATCACGGACATGATTTAAACGCGAAGATTGTGACCAAATATCAACATCGAGGACTAAATAGCCTTTTCGCTCCCCTAATACGGTAACTGGCGTAATCACACATAGCATCGGCTGTATAGCCGCAGCACTTCGAGCACTAGCCAATGCAATGCCCCAAACCCCCACTTCTCCCTCTGACAGGTTTTCTGCAAAGGCAACATAACCATGATGTGACAGGTCTTGAAGATTTTTTGCACTAGAGGCTAAATGGTTGTCCGCAGAATAATCAATACGGAGTCGCTCATGCCCAAATAAATCCAAAAGTGTAATCGAACTATACCATGTTTGCTTTTCAGCAACCGAAGACCATATATTTTCAAGATGCTGCTGATTTATCTCTGAAGGAGAAAAAATAAATTCATACAAACTTTGGCTTCGACTAAGCAAATCAATAATGGAACCGACCTGAGCTTTCAACCCCCGATACTGTCGCTCACTTTCATTGAGTTGATCAAACGCCTCCGCTACCGTGTTTTGCGTTGCGTTGTCTTTCACTTCTTGGTAGCGCTGATAGTAATACCCAGTCACTATTGCGCTGAATAAGAAACAAATGATGAGAAGGATGCTGATTATTTTTGTGTATCTCATGACTTGTCTAAATATTAACCCTAAATAGTGATGAGCGGATTATAGCATCTTAAAAAATAGACAAAACAAAAAGCTACCGATTAATAATACAATCAATTTATGGAAGTAAAGGCTCGTTTTTATCCATTTTAAATTAACCAATCAATCAGTAGCTTAGGTAAGGGCTTAGTTGTTTAATTGATAGACTACGTCCACCCTATCGCGAATAATAAGCGTCGAGTCTTGGTAACTATTAGATTCAGATTTTGCATCCATTGCCATAGCACGCATCATAATCGGCTGCACGCTGGGCGAGTTGTAGTCTATCTGCCACACATCACCTAATTTCAACTTAAATCCTTCCGCCAATGATAGTGCTTTGGTATTCGCATCTTGAATCGCCGCTAGCCGAGCTTGTTGCTGGTATTGATCTTGATTCCGAACTTTAAGTTGAATATTGTCGACTTGGTTAATGCCCTCACCGAGCGCTACATCAAGGTATTGATTAAGCTGGCTTAAATCTTCAACCTCAACCGTGACACTTCTTGTTGCTTGATAACCCACTAACTCAGGCTTACCGGACTTAGGGTAGTGATATTGAGGGGCAAGGTAGAGATTTGAACTCGATATTTGTTGGGAAGTCACACCGGATTCTTTCAAACGCGCCACAAATGCTTCTACCACTTTGTCGACCGCTCTTTTTGCCTGCTCCGCCGTCAGCGTCGATTCAACCACTTTAACTGAAAACTCAGCCATATCAGGTGCCGCAACGACTTCACCATAACCTGTCGTTGAAAGATGAGGAAAATTCATTTCCTGCGCCATAGAACCAAAACTGAGCAATCCAGATAATAGCGTTACACTTGTCATTAATTTCATGGGAGTTACCTTACTCAAATGGGTGAATACATCATAGGCGATACTCTACATAAGCACAGTTAATAGCTTATGAAATGACACAACTTTGACGTTGAACTTTTGTCATTGCGGCAACACTTGGCGAGCATATTGAACGATGGCCTGAGAAATTTCCTGTAATATTCCCGTTTCTAACTGCCAATGATGCCAATAAATACGGTTGGTTAAAATGAACCCTGGTGTAATGTCGGTAAGCGTGCCTATTTCGAGCTCTTGTGCTATCTGTAAGCGAGGGATCAAACAATACGCCGCACCGGATAGGGCTAATTTAACAAAAGCTTCTGAACTACCCACGGTATGGTTTATGACGGCATCTCTTGGCACATTGAAGTGATCATGCAAATATTTTTTATGCAGATCATCATACTGATCATACGATACCGCTGGTGCTTTTTTTAAAGTATGAAAGTTCACACCTTGAGAGAAATAACGCTGATAAAACTCCGGGCTGGCAACACACACATAGTCCATTCGGCCTAAGTAGTCAGCATGACAACCAGGAATGGCTTGCGATTCTAAGCTTATTGCGCCAGCTACTTCGCCATTTTTAATTTTTTCGATCGTACGTGACTCACCGAAAACCGTCAGGTTCAACTCAACTTGCCGCGTTTTCATCGTATTCGATAACGCAGGAAGTAACCAAGTAGCCAAACTGTCCGCATTAGTGGCAATAGCTATTGAAACAGGCCGCGTATTCTCCTCATTCATCAATTCAGGCACCAGTTCATTTTCAAGCAAACACACCCTACGATACAGCCCTAGCAATTTTTTTCCCACCAGCGTTGGCCTTGGTGGCTGCTCTCGAATCAGGACCGGTTGGGCGATAAATCTCTCTAATTGCTTGATTCTTTGAGAAATAGCCGATTGTGAAATATAGAGATTTTCAGCGGCTCGTTCAAAGCTTCCTTGTTGCAGTACCGCATCTAATGCCTCAATCCATTTGTAATCTAGCCCTCTCATCCAAGGCTCCTTTTTATAATTATTAGTATTACTAATATAATATTAAAATCATTAATTATACTTATTTTTATACTCTCGCTATTGTGCGCTCACTGTATTGAATTATTACGACGAGGTGAGCTGTGAATGTGTGGATTTTGCTACAAGGTTTTGGATTAGGTGCAACGATGATTATTCCTATTGGTGCACAAAATGCCTATGTGCTAAACCAAGGAATTAAGCGCAATCACCACTTAACGACGGCGACCATCTGTAGTCTACTGGATGTGATTTTTATTTCTCTGGGTATATTTGGTGGCGGTGCCCTACTCTCAAGTAACGAAATCTTACTGACCTCGGTTACCTTAGGCGGTGTTGCTTTTCTCTCATTTTATGGATTTATTTCTTTAAGGAGTGCCTTCACTTCAACAAGCACTAATGAATCGGATGGCGAAGTGATCGCACGTGGTAAACGAACGGTTATTTTGGGCGCGTTAGCCGTTACTGTGCTTAACCCACATTTATACTTAGATACGGTTGTGATTTTGGGATCGATTGGTGGTCAGTTTGAAGGCCATGATCGCATCGCGTTTGCTCTAGGAACCATGATGGCCTCTTTTGTATGGTTTTATTCTTTATCAATTGGTGCTGCGAAACTGGGGCCGACGCTCTCAAAGCCTAACGTGAAGAAAGGAATAGACATGGCCGTGGCTGCAATGATGTTTAGCATCGCCTTTATCCTTGCAAAAGGGCTGGCAATTCAATATCTGGTGTAAGTGTATAACCAACAAAAAGAAAGGGCATGAACTGAATAATCATTTCATGCCCTTTTCACTTGATTGAAAATGAATTAATTCATTTTATTCAGATGAACATCCATTTGTGGGAATGGGATCTCAATACCTTCTTTATCTAACTCTTCTTTGATGGCTTGTAACAAATCAAAATAAACAGCCCAATACTCTGTCGTTTTCACCCAAGGACGAACCACAAAATTGACTGAAGAATCGGCCAAGGCCATTACACCGATAGTCGGTGCAGGATCTTTCAACAAACGAGGCTCTGCCGCGACTACTTTAGCCAGCACTTCCTTGGTTTTTTGCAGATTGGACTTATAAGAAACACCAATCACCAAATCAATACGACGAGTGTCATGGCGTGAATAGTTAACAATTGGGCCACTGATGATCGAACCATTAGGCACAATCACCATTTTATTGTCAGGCGTGCGCAGTACTGTTGAAAAAATTTGAATCGATTCAACCGATCCAGCAGTACCACTCACTTCCACGTAATCACCGGATTTAAATGGGCGGAATGCCACAATCAAAACGCCCGCAGCAAAGTTTGATAGGGAGCCTTGTAGCGCTAAACCAACCGCCAAACCAGCCGCACCGATAATGGCCACAACAGAAGCGGTTTGCACACCAATGCGACCTAAAGCGGCAATTAATACCACCACAAATAGCGTATAACGGACTAGACCATGAACAAACTCAACAACTGCTTTGTCCATGTCTTTCTTTTTCAGAGCCTTGGCAACACTTCCAGCCACAGCTTTAACAACAATGTTACCGATAAATAGGATCAGAATAGCGGAAATAATATTGACGCCGTATTGTATCAAAAGATCTGAATTATTGGTCAGCCAAGTATTGGCTTGCGCTAAACCATCGACTAATGGAGCTTCGATGCCCATTGATTCACCTGACATATTGCATTTCCTCTTTATAAAATCATTTTGAATGTTGTTACCACTGAACATCAAAGACAAAAAACGACTGACAGCAGAGTGTCAGTTTTTTGGCACAATATCTCACTTTGGTTATGTTGCAAAGTCAGTTTTATGTAAACACTGACAAAACAAATAGTTACTTGGAAGCATTGATATGAGCTTGTTAGAGGTTAAGCAATATTTTAACAATCCGCCAGTCATTTTGTCTGAATCTCGGCCATAAAAAAACCCGCTCATTGAGCGGGTTCATCACTTAGTCCAGATAAATGAACTTATAGTACGTCGATCGCATTAAGGTCAGCGAAGGCTTTCTCTAAACGAGCAACCATCGATGCTTGACCAGCACGTAGCCATACGCGTGGATCGTAGTATTTCTTGTTTGGCGCAGATTCACCCGTAGGGTTACCAATTTGACCTTGTAGGTAATCATGGTTTTCAGCTTCGTACTGACGGATACCGTCCCAAGTTGCCCACTGAGTATCAGTATCGATGTTCATTTTGATAACACCATAGCTGATTGACTCTTTGATCTCGGCTTCAGAAGAACCAGAACCACCGTGGAATACGAAGTTTAGAGAGTTCGCTGGAAGGCCAAATTTCTCAGAAACATACGCTTGTGAATCACGTAGGATAGTTGGAGTCAGTACCACGTTACCCGCTTGGTAAACACCGTGTACGTTACCGAAAGAAGCTGCGATAGTGAAACGGTGGCTCACTGCGCTCAATTTCTCGTAAGCGTAAGCTACGTCTTCAGGAGAAGTGTACAGCTCAGATGAATCCATGTCTGAGTTGTCAACGCCGTCTTCTTCGCCACCAGTACAACCCAGTTCGATCTCGATAGTCATACCCATTTTAGCCATACGCTCTAGGTATTTCGCACAAGTTTCAACGTTCTCTTCTAGAGACTCTTCAGAAAGGTCTAGCATATGAGAAGAGAACAGAGGCTTACCAGTTTGAGCGAAGAACTCTTCGCCTGCGTCTAGTAGACCGTCGATCCAAGGAAGTAGTTTCTTCGCAGCGTGGTCAGTGTGAAGAATAACAGGCACACCGTAAGTTTCTGCTACAGCGTGAACATATTTCGCGCCAGCAACCGCACCTAGGATTTGTGCACCTTGACCAGCAAGTTTAACGCCTTTACCAGCAAAGAAAGCCGCGCCACCGTTAGAGAACTGAACAACCACTGGCGCTTTAACTTTAGATGCAGCTTCAAGAACCGCATTGATAGAGTCAGTGTTCACTACGTTTACTGCAGGAAGAGCAAAGTTATTTTGTTTTGCAACTTCAAATACTTTCTGTACGTCATCGCCAGAAATTACGCCTGGTTTTACGAAATCGAAGATCTTAGACATGGATTTGATCCTATTTTTTCTATCGTTTTAAAAATAAAACAGTTAAGTTTAAATTCTTGCAAACGTTTGCTCACAACTGGCGTCATTCTATCAGAATAAAAACACACGTGCAGCAAACAAGAAAGCGGGAATCACTCCCGCTTTCATTAGTCATTAAGCTTTCGCGCGTGCTTCTAGCATTTCAACCGCTGGTAGTACTTTACCTTCAACAAACTCAAGGAATGCACCGCCGCCAGTAGAGATGTAAGATACGTCGGCTTTGATACCGAACTTGTCGATTGCCGCTAGTGTGTCACCACCACCAGCCACTGAGAAACCTGCAGATTTCGCAATCGCTTCAGAGATACCTTTTGTACCTGCTTCGAAGTTTTTGAATTCAAATACGCCAACAGGACCGTTCCATAGAATGGTTTTTGCGTTAGCGATGATTTCAGCCAGTTGTGCGGTTGAGTCTGGACCTAGGTCGAAAATCATATCGTCATCTTGAACATCCGCCACGTTTTTGATTTCCGCTTCTGCGTTTTCATCAAAGGCTTTTGCACAAGCAACATCTGTTGCTACTGGAATAGAACACTCTTTCATCAACTTTTTAGCCGTTTCAAGCAAGTCTGCTTCATATAGAGACTTACCTACGTTGTGGCCTGCTGCTGCGATGAAAGTGTTAGCAATACCACCGCCAACAACCAGTTGGTCAGCAATTTTAGATAGCGATTCTAGAACCGTTAGTTTAGTAGACACTTTTGAGCCACCAACGATAGCCACTAATGGACGCTCTGGGTTATCCATGGCTTTGCCTAGTGCTTCAAGTTCTGCTGCCAATAGTGGACCAGCACAAGCGATAGGTGCTTGCATACCAATGCCGTGAGTTGAGGCTTGTGCACGGTGAGCCGTACCAAATGCATCCATCACAAATACGTCGCAAAGAGCGGCGTACTTTTTAGATAGTTCTTCTTCGTTCTTTTTCTCGCCTTTGTTAAAGCGAACGTTTTCTAGAACAACAAGCTCACCTGCGTTTAGCTCTAGGCCATCTAGGTAATCTTTTGCCAGTTTTACTTCGCAATCTAGCGCGTCGTTCAGGTAATTAACCACTGGTAGTAGAGAGAACTCTTCCGCGTATTCGCCTTCAGTTGGACGACCTAGGTGAGAAGTAACCATCACTTTAGCGCCCGCCGCTAGGCAGTGCTGAATTGTTGGTAGCGATGCAAGAATACGTGCATCAGAAGTTACTTTGCCATCTTTCACTGGTACGTTTAGGTCAGCACGGATAAATACGCGTTTACCTGCTAGGTCCAGGTCGGTCATCTTGATTACAGACATGGTTTGTCCTCTCAAATATTAATAAATAAAGTTTTTGGAAACCCGGCAACCTTGCCGAGCCTATAAATTCTTCAAACTGGTTATCGATATGGAGATTTGAGTTATTTATTTCAAGCCTGAAAATAAATAAATCTCCATCATCCTGCTACTACTCGGATGCTTGCATTGCGAGTGCCGTATCCAGCATGCGATTCGCAAAGCCCCATTCGTTATCACACCAAACGAGCATTTTAACAAGCTGCCCGTTACTCACTCTTGTTTGTGAACCATCAACAATCGCACTATGGGGATCGTGGTTAAAATCGATGGAAACAAGCGGAGCTTCAGTATAGTCAACAATGCCACGTAATGTACACTGAGATGCGTTAACAATGGTTTGATTTACGTCATTAACTTTCACATTTGTATTAATTGTGACACTCAAATCCATCGCGGTGACATTAACTGTCGGTACGCGCACTGATATCGCTTCAAATTTGTTAGAAAATTTCGGAAAGATCCTTTCAATTCCTTTGTGCAACTTGGTGTCCACTGGAATGATGGATTGGCTTGCGGAACGTGTTCGACGCAAATCGGTGTGGTAGGCATCAATCACTTGTTGATCATTCATTGACGAGTGAATGGTGGTAATGGTTCCTGAATCGATACCAAACGCTTCATCAAGCACTTTAATAATCGGTACAATGCAATTGGTGGTACAGGATCCGTTTGACACAATGCGGTGTTCTGCGGTTAGCGTCTCATGGTTGACCCCATAAATGATTGTATTATCGAGATCATGTGAGCCTGGATGTGAAAAGAGTACCTTCTTTGCGCCTGCCTCAATGTGCTCCAAACCATCGGCTTTTGAGCCGTACACACCCGTGCAGTCGAGCACAATATCAACGCCTAAATCGCGCCATGGCAGAAGTTTGATTTCACTAAGGTGCAAAATTCGAATCGAGTCATACTCATCCAGCCCATGATGAACATAGATATGCTCTTGATCATTAGTGATCTTTTTACCAAATCGACCATGAGTAGTGTCGTATTGCAGTAGGTGCGCCATCGCATCAGGTAGCGCCAGCTCGTTCACCGCCACCACTTTTATCTGCTGACTTTTTCCACTTTCATATATCGCACGCAGCACGTTGCGCCCGATACGCCCAAAACCATTGATCGCGACTTTAAGCATCATTCCATCGTCTTAACTTTTTTCGTGGTACAGATAGTAACCGATAGCGACCAAGAGCAACACCCCAAGCCATCAGTTGTCGCAAAAGATTCCGTTTCTAAACGGACTCAAGGTACAAGCAACGGCGGCTACGACAAGAAAGGTGACCATAAAAAATGGCTCACCAAACGGGAGCCATTTCATTTGCGGTATTGATGGTTTAAAAGTTAACGTCAATACCTAACCAATAACGACGTCCATCTTCTACATAGCCATATTCTTGGTATGAAATTTCTTCATCGAGTAGATTGTAAATCGCACCTTTCAAGCTTACTTGAGAAGAAAGCGCGTAAGTGATGCCAGTATCGATGAACTGATAAGCTGGCTCAATCAAGCTGCTACGAGAAGGGCCAGTGACTGGGTTGCTCTCTTTTCCACGATAAGTCAGCTTCAACCAACTGCTCAAGTTGTCAGTCGCTTGCCAATCAATATCAGCGCTGAAGCGATGTTCAGGTTGTTGCTCAAGTGGCATACCTTGATATTTTCCGGTTTTTTGCTCTGAGTCAGTAAAGGTATAACTCGCGTTGAAATAAACCGTTTCTGTGATAGGTAAACCGAGCGTACTTTCGACCCCACGCGTGTACGCTTCATCAACGTTCACTCGATAAGTGGGATCAGAACCCCACTCGTTCGGACCTGCAGTACAAATGTGGTTGGGGCACACAACACGGGTAATTTTGTCTTTAAAATCATTATGGAAGAAAGTCAAACTCGCGTTAAGACCCGCTCCATTTTGGTACATCAACCCCAACTCTTTGTTGATTGAAGTTTCGGGTTTTAAATCTGGGTTGCCGTAGATATTACCGCCACCACTCACTTGCGCCCAATTTGGCGTGACTTCTCTGAGCTGCGGTGAACGGAAACCCGTGGCCACGCCACCTTTCAGAATCCACGCTGGATTGATGGTCCACACGCCATACGCTCTTGGGCTAAAATGAGAACCATAATTTTCATCGTGGTCAACACGGCCACCTAAGGTTAGGTTAAACGACTCGGTCATGCGCCACTCGTCTTCAACAAACGCCGCCCATTGAGTGCTTTCAATCTGAGTTAAATCAGAGGCTTTATTTGAGGTAAAATCTTCTAACTTTGAATGTGAAGCCTCAATGCCTACGGTTGCCGTATTGTTAGTCAATGGCACCACTAAGCTTGATTTAGCCACCGTATTGATGATCTCCATCTCACGGCTTTTATTGTTACTTACTTCACGTTGGACATAAGTATCCGACACACCATAGTCGCCCCAATCCCCTTGGTGAGAAAGGGAAATATAGGTTCTACGGTATTCGTTTAAGCTGTCTTCGCACCCACCTTTACAACCTGTCGTTGGCACGGATAACCCTACATTGCCTCGGCGATCTTGTGCGGAAGTGCCCACTTCAAAAGTCAGATCATGCTGCTCATTAAGTTGGTAGTTCAACTTTGAAGTTAAACTTTTTAAGCTTTTGTCTTGGTAGCCACGTTCAATCTTATCTTCATCGCGTTCGGTACTCTGTCCATAAACTTGCAGAGAAAGATTGTCGGCCAGTGGCCCTGTCAGGAAGAAGTTGACGCTGTTCTGATCGCCAGAATCGCGATTTTCTTGGAAAACCGTATCCAACTGAACACTGCCTGACCACTCTTGATTATCTTTTCGTGTGATGATGTTGATCACACCACCAATGGCATCTGAACCATACAAAGTCGACATTGGGCCACGAATCACTTCAATTCGTTCAATGGCTTGCAGTGGTGGCATCCATCCCTGCTCAATACCTGGGCCATCACTATTTGGTCGAGTTTGACGTGAAGATTGACGCTTACCATCGACTAACATCAAAGTGTAGTTTGAACTCATACCGCGCAAGCTGATGTCTGTTTTGTCACCACCTCCAGTCACCAACACGCCCGGCACACTGCGCAGTGCATCGGTTACATCACGATAATAACGTGATTGCAACTCTTCTCGTGTAATCACACTGATACTCGCTGGAGCCTGCGCTTGTGTTTGTTCAAAACCAGCCGCCGTCACCACTAATTTCTCATAAGATTGAATTTCTTCAGCGAACACGTGTGATGAGGTGAATAACCCGAGCGCTGCAGTAATTGCAACATTCAGCGGATTGAGTCTGGACATGTACCACTCCTTTAAATGATAATGATTATTAATTTCATGAGTGGATTATTCATAATTTTGATGATTGAGATAGATAGACAGATGGAATGGTCGATACCGAATATGGAACACAGTGATGATTAGATTAAAAGGCCATTTTACTTATGCATGATTTCAGTGCGATCAAAGCTTTCCATGCTCTCTGTCAATACAAAAGCCTGACTGCGGCGGCGAAAGCGCTGGAACAGCCTAAGTCCACCCTCAGTCGACGTTTGGCGTCTTTGGAAAACGATCTCGGACAAGCCTTAATTGCTCGGCAAGGCAACCGTCTAACTTTGACTAAAGCTGGGCAAGTTTTTGCAGTTTATACAGAACAACTGCTTGAATTAGCAGAAAAAAGCCATGAAGCACTGCAAGAGTTTAATAACCAAATCAGCGGTGAAATGACCTTGGTGGTTCATCCGAACTTAATTCGTGGCTGGTTGAGCAATGTATTGGATGAATTCATGCAAACCCACACCGAAATCAACATTCGACTCTACAGCCAATATGTGGCAGAAGAGTCGCATCTTGAGCCTGATTTATTGATTTGGATTGGCCCGTTTGCTCAACAAGGCTGGAGACGTGAATTGCTCGGCCATTGGCAATATTCACCTTATGCGTCGCCACACTATCTTGCCAATAACGACATGCCAGAGCATCCACAAGATCTAGTCAAACATCCTTGGATTGATTTTATCGCTTTTCGCCAAGAAGCTTTGGCTCTCATCCATCCTATTCACGGCAGCTATCTTTTACCTGCGCTCACAAGCCGCTTGCAGAGTGATAACCTAGCTATGCAAGCGGATGCAATAGCCAAAGGAAGAGGCATCGGCTTACTGCCGACATGGTTTGCCAAAGGCTTTGAACAAGCGCACCCAAACAGTGTGCAAGCATGTTTGCCAGAATGGTTGTCGCCACCCACTGAAATTAGTTGTCATTATCCAGCAGGCAGACATCCGCTCAAACTGCGTCTGTTTATCGACGCGCTACGTCAAGCCTGTCCTGAGGAATGGAAAGCACCATAAACATCAAGATCAAAAAAGCCCAGCGAGTCATTCGCTGGGCTTTTACATTAAAAATAAGAAGACTTAAGCAAGCAGCTCTTGTGCTTGTTTCACCACGTTTTCAGTCGTAAAGCCGAACATTTTGAACAGTTGATCCGCCGGTGCTGACTCACCAAAGGTAGTCATACCGATGATCTTGCCGCCAAAACCAACGTACTTGTACCAGAAGTCGGCGATACCTGCTTCAATTGCAATACGCTTAGTCACGGCGGCTGGTAGTACGGCTTCGCGGTAAGCTGCGTCTTGTTTATCAAACGCATCGGTCGATGGCATCGAAACTACGCGCACTTTCTTACCTTCTGCTGTAAGTTGCTCTGCGGCTTTTACCGCCAGTTCAACTTCAGAGCCAGTGGCAATCAGGATAAGCTCAGGCTGACCAGTGCACTCTTTTAGGATGTAACCACCTTTCGCGATATCCGCAACTTGCGTTTCACTGCGTGGCTGCTGCGCTAGGTTTTGACGAGAGAAAATCAGCGCTGATGGGCCATCTTTACGCTCAATCGCCAACTTCCATGCGACGGCTGATTCCACTTGGTCACACGGACGCCATGTGCTCATGTTCGGTGTCAAACGCAGTGAAGCCACTTGCTCAACTGGTTGATGGGTTGGGCCATCTTCACCTAAACCAATCGAGTCATGGGTGTAGACTTGGATGTTTTGGATTTTCATCAACGCCGCCATGCGCATCGCGTTACGGGCGTATTCCATAAACATCAGGAAGGTTGCGCCGTAAGGTACGAAACCACCGTGCAACGCGATACCATTCATGATGGCCGTCATACCGAATTCACGCACACCGTAGTGAATATAGTTACCCGAGAAGTCTTCCGCCGTGAGCGATTGAGAGCCCGACCACATGGTGAGGTTAGACGGTGCCAAGTCCGCCGAGCCGCCCATAAATTCTGGCAGCATTTTACCAAACGCTTCCAGCGCATTTTGTGACGCTTTACGTGACGCAATATTGGCTGGGTTAGCTTGAAGGTCAGCGATAATTTGACTCGCTTTCGCTTCCCATTCTGCTGGCAACTCGCCGTTTACGCGGCGTTTGAACTCAGCGGCTTCGGCTGGGTAGGCGGCGGCGTAGGCTTCAAACTTGGCGTTCCAATCGGTTTCTTTCGCTTGGCCAGCTTCTTTGGCATCCCACTGCGCGTAAATGTCGGCAGGGATGTGGAAAGGTGCATGCGGCCAACCCAGGAATTCACGCGCTGCTTTGATTTCTTCAGCGCCTAAAGGGGCACCGTGACAGTCGTGTGAGCCTGCTTTGTTTGGCGAACCAAAACCGATGATGGTTTTGGTGCAAATCAAGGTTGGACGAGGGTCTGCTTTCGCAGCCTCAATCGCGGCATTAATCGCTTCAGCGTTATGGCCATCAACCGCAGCAATAACATGCCAGCCGTACGCTTCAAAACGTTTTGGCGTGTCATCAGAGAACCAGCCTTCCACATGACCATCGATAGAGATGCCGTTGTCATCCCAAAACGCAATCAGTTTGCCAAGGCCTAGCGTACCGGCCAAAGAACACGCCTCGTGCGAGATGCCTTCCATCAAACAACCATCACCCATGAACACATAAGTGAAGTGGTCAACAATGTCGTGACCCGGTTTGTTGAACTGCGCCGCCAGTGCTTTTTCAGCCATCGCCATGCCGACCGCATTGGTAATACCTTGGCCTAGTGGGCCCGTGGTGGTTTCAATGCCCGGCGCGTAACCGTATTCTGGGTGACCTGGTGTTTTTGAGTGCAATTGACGGAAGTTTTTCAAATCATCAATCGACAGCGCGTAACCGCTCAGGTGCAATAAAGAGTAAATCAGCATTGAGCCGTGGCCGTTCGACAGCACAAAACGGTCGCGGTCAGCCCATTGTGGGTTTTGTGGGTTATGGTTTAAGTGGCCACGCCAAAGAACTTCAGCGATATCGGCCATACCCATCGGTGCACCAGGGTGACCAGAGTTAGCTTGTTGAACACCGTCCATACTAAGAGCACGGATGGCATTGGCGAGTTCTTTATTAGAAACAAGGTTATGGGAAGACATGTCTGCTCCTGAGTGCATTAAGCGAATCCAAATTAACGGAAATGGGCTGAAAATAGCGCGGCTATTCTCTCAAAGCACTTTTCTCACTGCAAACGTTTTACTGGAGGAATAGTGCTCTTTGGCGCTTATTTTTAGGATAAAAAACCAAACTCCAATTTTTCATCTAAATTTAAGCAAACGTTTGGTTTACAGACAGGCGTAAAAATAACTTGTAATTCGACTATTCAAAACTAGAATAGACGTCTAGATGTAGAAACACCTGCATAAACTAATGAATAACGATGGTGAGCAAAGCTTGCCATAGTCCAACGAATAAAAGTGGAGCTCCCATGGCTAAGCACCTGTTTACTTCTGAATCCGTTTCAGAAGGTCATCCAGATAAAATTGCAGACCAAATTTCTGATGCGGTTTTGGATGCGATTCTAGAACAAGACATCAAAGCGCGTGTTGCTTGTGAAACTTACGTGAAAACCGGCATGGTCATGGTTGGTGGTGAAATCACGACCTCTGCATGGGTGGACATTGAAGAGCTTACTCGCCAAACCGTTCGTGAAATTGGTTACGTCAACTCAGAGATGGGTTTCGATGCCAATTCTTGCGCCGTTTTGAATACCATTGGTAAACAGTCACCTGATATCAACCAAGGTGTTGATAAGGCCGATCCTAAAGAACAAGGCGCCGGTGACCAAGGTATTATGTTCGGTTACGCGACCAACGAAACTGAAATCCTGATGCCAGCACCGATCACCTACGCTCACCGCTTGATGCAAAAACAAGCAGAAGTGCGTAAAAATGGCACGCTTTCTTGGCTACGTCCTGATGCAAAATCTCAAGTTACCTTCCAATATGACCAAGGTAAAATTGTCGGAATTGATGCAGTCGTTCTTTCAACGCAACATTGCGACTCTATCTCGACAGCTGACCTACGCGAAGGCGTCATGGAAGAGATCATTAAGCCTGTGTTGCCAGCCGAGTGGCTTAGCAAAGAGACCAAATTCTTCATCAACCCAACCGGTCGTTTTGTGATTGGCGGCCCAATGGGTGACTGTGGTTTAACTGGTCGTAAGATCATTGTTGATACCTACGGCGGCGCAGCGCGTCACGGTGGTGGTGCATTCTCTGGTAAAGATCCATCAAAAGTAGACCGTAGTGCAGCCTACGCGGCGCGTTATGTAGCGAAAAACATCGTGGCGGCTGGCCTTGCTGACCGCTGTGAAATTCAGTTGTCATACGCCATTGGTATTGCAGATCCAACCTCAATCATGGTCGAAACCTTTGGTACTGAGAAAGTATCACAAGAGATCATCATTGAAGCGGTACGCCAGCACTTCGACCTACGCCCATACGGCCTACAAGAAATGCTCAATTTGCTGCAACCGATCTACAAGAAAACCGCCGCTTACGGTCACTTCGGCCGTGAAGAGTTTCCTTGGGAAGCGACTGACAAAGCCGCCATCCTACGTGACTTTGCTGGCTTGAAGTAATTTTCAACCTAGTTTAAATTTGTAAGCCCTTGCTCATTCGCAAGGGCTTTTTTCTAGGAATGAATCTGTGCCTAATTTTGAGCTACATTACCGTGCGCAAGTAAAAGCAAAACAGTGCATCACAACCGCTCGTCACTATTTTCAACACGACTTCCCTATGCCGAGTATCAGCTATCAGTTACGGGGAAAGGCGGCAGGTAAGGCTTATTTACAACGTTGGGAAATCAGACTGAATCCAGTGCTGTTTGCTGAAAATCAACGCGCCTTTCTCGATGAAGTGATCCCACATGAAATCGCCCACCTAATTACCTACCAGCGCTATGGTCGCGTTCGTCCACACGGTAAAGAGTGGCAGGGTGTGATGAATCAAGTGTTTCATTTACCAGCCAATACCACTCATCGCTTTGAAGTCTCTTCTGTGCAAGGCAAAACCTTTGAATATCACTGCGCCTGTGCGCATTATCCGCTCACTGTCCGTCGTCACAATAAAGTGATGCGCAATCAAGCCACCTACCGCTGTCAACACTGTGCGCAAACGCTCCATTTTACTGGCGTGCAGCTTTCCTAAATAAACTTTGGTTGCTGCTACTTGAATCCACAGCGGTGTGGTTACACCCATCTGCAATTAACAACAAAAACATCATTTATTATTCTTTAATCTGAGTGTTAGACTAATAAAAACCATACTTATATCAGTCTAAATGATGTCCTATTTTCGCTTATTGCTTGTGAATAGCAGCTTAGCTTTGTTCTCGTTTTGTGCCCTAGCTGCGCCTCCCGCTTCCTTTTCTCAAGCTAAAAAAGAAGCATTGAAAATCTATCATGATCATCCAGTGAGCTTTTATTGCGGTTGTGACATTGCATGGCAAGGTAAGAAAGGCACGCCCGACTTACAAGCTTGTGGTTACCAAGTTCGCAAACAACAAACTCGCGCCAGCCGTATTGAATGGGAACACGTCGTCCCTGCTTGGCAATTTGGCCACCAGCGTCAGTGCTGGCAACAAGGTGGGCGTAAAAATTGCACCAAAAATGATACTATTTTTCGTTCGATGGAAGCTGACCTTCACAACCTGACGCCGGCGATTGGCGAAGTCAACGGCGATCGTTCAAACTACAATTTCAGTCAGTGGAATGGCGTAGAAGGTGAAAGCTATGGCCGTTGTGAAATGCAGGTCGATTTTAAACAACGCAAAGTCATGCCACCCGATAGAGCACGTGGCTCAATTGCTCGTACCTATCTGTACATGAGCCAAAACTATGGCTTTCAGTTATCCAAGTCCCAAACACAACTAATGCAAGCTTGGAATCGCCAATACCCAGCCGATGAGTGGGAATGCAAACGCGATCAGCGAATTGCCAAAGTTCAAGGCAATCACAACCCATTTGTGCAGCAACAGTGCCGTTCATAAGGTACTTTTTGTGGGCCATTTTCGTGATTGAAACTCGCCCTTGCCCCTTGTTTTTTCAGTGTAAAGCATCCATGTTAATGGCTATTAAACGTCAGGTAGGAACTATCCATGCGTATCCCTAGAATTTATCATCCGACTCCTCTTCAACCCTCAAGCATTATTGCTCTCAATGATGATGCGGCTGGGCATATTGGCCGGGTGTTACGCATGCAAGCGGGCCAAGAAGTACTGCTTTTTGATGGCAGTGGCGCGGAATTCCCAGCGGAAATTACCGAGGTCAGCAAAAAAAATGTGCTGGTCAATGTGTTGAAAAGAGTCGAAAGCAGCTGTGAATCGCCTCTTAATTTACACCTTGGGCAGGTGATCTCACGCGGTGACAAAATGGAGTTCACCATTCAAAAATCGGTCGAACTTGGCATCAATACCATCACACCTTTGATTTCTGAACGTTGCGGCGTGAAATTAGATGCCAAACGTTTTGAGAAAAAACTTGAACAGTGGCAAAAAATTGCAATCAGCGCTTGTGAGCAGTGCGGCCGCAATATAGTGCCGCTGATCCGCCCAATTATGCAGTTGGAAGAGTGGTGTGCCGAACCCAGTGATGCGCTCAAGCTCAACTTACATCCACGTGCGAAGTATTCGATTAATACCCTGCCTCAACCCATCAATAAAGTCCGTTTGTTGATTGGCCCTGAAGGGGGCTTATCAGAATCAGAAATTAGCATGACTGAACAGTACCATTTTGAAGAAACCTTGCTAGGCCCACGCGTACTGCGTACTGAAACTGCGGCCTTAACGGCTATTACTGCTCTTCAAATTCGCTTTGGCGATCTTGGCTAACCGGAGAAAAACAATGATTAAACTTGGTATCGTCATGGACCCTATCTCGTCCATTAACATCAAAAAAGATTCCAGCTTTGCCATGTTGCTAGAAGCGCAGCGTCGTGGTTATGAAATCCACTATATGGAGATGAATGATCTACACTTAGATCAAGGTATCGCTTTTGCCGATACCAAAGTGGTGACATTAAAAGAAGATCCGAACGGTTGGTATGAGTTTTTATCTGAGCAAACTATTCCACTGGCTGATCTCGATGCAGTGTTGATGCGTAAAGATCCGCCGTTTGACACTGAATATATCTACGCAACCTACATTCTAGAACGAGCAGAAGAAGCAGGAACATTAATCGTCAATAAGCCGCAAAGCTTACGTGACTGCAATGAGAAACTGTTTACGGCATGGTTCCCTGAACTAACGCCAACCACCATAGTGACGCGTAAAGCGGAAAAAATTAAAGCCTTCCGCGCGCAACATGGTGATGTGATTTTAAAACCGTTAGACGGTATGGGCGGGGCATCTATCTTCCGCGTTAAAGAGGGTGATCCAAACGTATCTGTCATTATCGAAACATTAACTAACCACGGCCAAAACTACTGTATGGCGCAAACTTTTGTACCTGACATCAGCAACGGTGATAAACGTATTTTAGTGGTCGATGGTGAACCAATGCCTTACTGCCTAGCGCGAATTCCGGCACAAGGTGAAACCCGTGGCAATTTGGCAGCGGGTGGCCGTGGTGAAGCGCGTCCACTGAGCGAAACCGATAAAAAAATTGCTCAAGCTATTGCTCCAACATTGAAAGAAAAAGGCTTAATCTTTGTCGGACTTGACGTTATTGGCGACAAGCTCACTGAGATCAACGTGACGAGCCCTACGTGTATTCGTGAAATAGAGGCCGCCTTTGATATCTCAATTACCGGTAAGTTGATGGACGCGATTGAGCGTCGAATCAACAAGTCATGCTGAACTGGGCAAACTCTTGCCCAGTAATTTGCGATAGGTTGGAGGCAGTATGAATCTTACAAATCATTTTTTAGTCGCCATGCCAAGTATGAGAGACCCTTACTTCAAGCACAGTGTTATTTACATCTGTGAGCACAATGAAGAAGGGGCGATGGGCTTGATGATTAATGTGCCGATTGATATCACCGTGGGCGGCATGTTAAACCAAGTCGATGTTGAGCCAAGCTATCCGAAGCTTCAACTTGATAGCCTAAAAAGGCCCGTATTGAATGGCGGTCCTGTTTCTGAAGATCGTGGGTTTATTCTACATCGACCGAAAGATCATTATGAGTCCAGCATCCGTATGAGCGATGACATTGCCGTCACCACATCGAAAGATATTTTAGCGGTACTGGGCACGGATGCCGAACCAAGTCACTATCTTGTGGCTCTGGGTTATTCAGGCTGGGAGCCCGGTCAGCTTGAGTTAGAGCTGGCTGAAAATTCTTGGTTAACCATTGAGGCCGATCCAGAGGTTATCTTTAATACGCCCATTCACGATAAGTGGAATCAGGCGATTAAAAAACTCGGCATTGATCCCATCCAACTCTCAGCGCAAGCTGGGCATGCTTAACTTTTACGGCTCTAACCTTTACGGCTCTAACTAGGTAACGCGCCTTTTTAGAGCCTTTATTGCACCATTCAAGATACTGATTATGACATCCAGAACCATTATGGCTTTTGACTTTGGCACCAAAAGCATCGGCAGTGCGATTGGCCAAGAAGTTACAGGCACCGCATCGCCACTTAAAGCCTTTAAAGCCAATGACGGAATTCCACATTGGGAAGAGATCGAAAAGCAGATCAAAGAGTGGCAACCCCATTTATTGGTGGTAGGGCTACCAACAGATTTGCACGGCAAAGCATTAGAAACCATTACCCCACGAGCTAAAAAATTTGCGCAGCGTTTACACGGGCGCTTTGGCTTACCCGTCGAGATGCATGACGAACGGCTTTCAACCCGAGAAGCGCGCGCCGACTTATTTGCCATGGGCGGCTACAAAGCGCTGAGCAAAGGCAATGTCGATTGCCAATCAGCTGTAGTGATCTTAGAGAGCTGGTTTGAAGCGCAATGGGGCGCGTAACTTAACCTCACGCAACTTAACCTCGCGTAACTTAACTTTAATACAGCGGTGCAGAACAATCCCGAATCGAGTTCGGGATTGTTCGTCTTAAACTGCGACTATTCCATATCAATCTGCACGTTATTCAATGTGCCACTGCTGATCCCTTCGCCACGCTTTGTTTTTAACATTAAACGTAAATCGTTAGCCGAGTCAGCGCTGTGCAGTGCATCTTGTTCACTGATTTTGTCCTCAACGACCAGTTGATACAGTGCTTGGTCAAAAGTCTGCATCCCCACTTCTTTTGATTTGCCCATCGTCGCTTTCAATTCGTGCAGATCACCGCGGCGGATCAAATCGGAAATTCGAGGGCTGTTGAGTAAAATCTCAAACACACCATGTCGTCCCTTGCCATTTTTATCGCGGATCAACTGCTGCCCCACGACGCCTTTGAGGTTCATCGACAGATCAAATAAAAACTGCTCTTTTTGCTCTTTAGGGACCAAATGCAAAATTCGTTCAAGCGCTTGGTTGGCATTGTTAGCATGTAACGTTGCCATACATAAATGACCTGTCTCGGCAAAGGTCATCGCATATTCCATCGTTTCACGTGAACGGATCTCACCAATTAAAATCATATCAGGGGCTTGGCGCAGCGAGTTTTTCAGCGCCACTTCGTAACTCTCGGTATCCAACCCCACTTCTCGCTGGGTCACAATGCAACGCTGATGCTCATGCACAAACTCAATCGGATCTTCCACCGTTAAAATATGCCCTGTTCGGTGCGAGTTACGATAACCCGTCATGGCCGCCATGGTGGTCGATTTGCCCGACCCCGTCGCGCCGACCACCAGCACCAGCCCACGCTTTGCAATCGAGAGATCTTGCAACACACCCGGTAACTTTAATTCTTCAAAAGTGGGGATATGAGTTTCAATACGGCGGATCACCGCACCGGGCAGCTCACGCTGAAAAAAAGCACTGACACGAAAACGGCCAATCTCTCTCACCACTGCAAAATTGGCTTCACGTGTGCGTTGAAATTCACGGCGGCGATCCTCATCCATCATGGCATCTAACAACGCCATCACCTGCGTTTGGGATAACTTTTCGCCATGAGCTCTTAACTCTCCATCGACGCGAAATAACACTGGCGCTCCTACGGTGAGGTACAAGTCGGAAGCTTTTTGAGTCAACATACCCTCAAGACATTGGTTCAGTTCCATGAGCTCTCTCTTAAAATGGTGATGAATTGACTTCCAGTTTTTTCTGCACTTCTTCTTGATCGACAATACCTTGCGCAATCAACTGTTTGGAATTCTGTTCCATAGTTTGCATGCCATGCGCCGCACCCGTTTGGATGATGGAGTACATCTGCGCAACCTTATCCTCGCGGATCAAGTTACGAATCGCTGGAGTGGCAAGCATAATTTCATGACATGCGACGCGGCCCCCACCTAAACGTTTTAGCAACTTTTGCGCAATCACGGCTCGCAATGATTCAGAGAGCATTGAACGAACCATCTCTTTATCACTACCGGGAAACACATCAATGATCCGGTCGATAGTTTTCGCCGCAGAGCTGGTATGTAACGTGCCAAACACTAAATGCCCTGTTTCAGCCGCGGTTAACGCTAAGCTGATGGTTTCTTGATCGCGCAGCTCACCGACTAAGATTACATCCGGATCTTCGCGCAGCGCCGAGCGTAGCGCTGCTTTAAAACTGTGGGTATCTCGGTGCACTTCACGTTGGTTAACCAAACATTTATTGTTGCTATGCACAAACTCAATGGGGTCTTCAATGGTTAAAATGTGTTTGTTGTGATGAGAATTAATGTAATCAACCATTGCTGCCAGTGTGGTCGACTTACCCGACCCTGTTGGCCCAGTCACCAGCACCAATCCTTTCTCATAATTGGCGATTTTATTAAAAATGTCAGGTGTTTGCAGATCTTCCAAGGTTGGGATCACCGTAGGAATCGTCCGGAAAACCGCAGAGCAGCCACGAGATTGATGGAAAGCATTGACACGAAAACGCCCTACATTAGGCAGCTCAAATGAGAAATCCACTTCCAGTTTCTCTTCAAATTCACTACGCTGAGCATCGTTCATGATCTCAAAAATCAAACGATGCACGTCAGCATGAGTAAAAGCAGGCACTCCGAGCTTTCTTACTTCACCATCTATCCGTACCATAGGTGGAACACCTGCAGATAGGTGTAGATCCGAAGCGTTGTGCTTTACACTAAAATCCAGTAGCTCAGCGATATCCATTTAATTTCCTTAGTAAAGTCAGGCTATGAGTAGTATTCAACAAAACATTGAACAGATCACTTCACAAATTGAAAGTGCACAACAAAAGTGTGGACGCGCTCGAGAGAGAGTGCAACTTTTAGCGGTCAGTAAGACCAAACCTGTCGAGGCGATTCTAGAAGCAGCGCGCGCTGGGCAACGTTTATTTGGTGAAAACTATGTGCAAGAGGGCGCGTATAAAGTTCAATACTTCAATACCTTGCACCCCGAACTGGATTTAGAATGGCACTTTATCGGCCCAATTCAGTCCAATAAATCGCGCATTGTGGCCGAGAACTTTGCTTGGGTGCATACGGTGGATCGAAGTAAAATTGCCCAGCGTTTAAATGATCAACGCCCAGCAGGCATGCCACCACTACAGGTCTTGATTCAAGTCAACACCAGCGGTGAAAGCTCGAAATCGGGCATTGGTGAACACGAAATAGTTGAGTTGGCAGAGTTGATATCCGCGCTACCCAACCTCACGTTAAGAGGACTGATGTCTATTCCTGAGAATGTCCCCGATTACGCTGCGCAACTTGCCGCATTTCAAAAACTGGCGAGCTTACAAGCGCAATTGTCTGAACGTTTTTCAGGGTTAGATACGCTCTCAATGGGCATGAGTGGCGACATGCAAGCGGCGATTGAAGCTGGTAGCACTATGGTGAGGATCGGCACCGCTATTTTTGGTGCGCGTGATTACGCTTAGCACTGGCTTATCTATCAACCACATAATAATCAATCAGCGACAAGCAATTAGAGGTCAGCAGATGCAGCAGAGAAACATCACTTTTATCGGTGCAGGCAATATGGCCAAAGCAATTATTGCAGGCTTAGTCGCCAGCGGTTATCCAGCTGATAGAATTACCGTGACCGCACCGTCAGAAACAAGACACAAACCACTGGAAAGTGCTTATGGTATTCACACCACCAGCGATAATCTTGCCGCAGCGCAGCAAGCCGATGTGGTGGTACTGGCGGTCAAACCGCAGTTGATGGCCAGTGTCTGTCAACCTTTGCAATCCATTGATTTTAGAAATAAGTTGGTGATCTCCATTGCAGCAGGTGTTTCTGCGGCGCGCCTTAATGAGATGCTGGCGACCGAACTACAACTAGTACGCGCCATGCCCAATACACCTTCGCTGATCAATCGAGGCATGAGCGGTCTATTTGCCGCTCCAAGCGTATCAGAGCAAGACAAACGCTTTACCGCACAATTGCTACAAGCCGTTGGTGAAGTGTGCTGGGTTGAAAACGAGTCCGCCATTAATGGCATCATCGCCGCTGCAGGCAGTGCGCCTGCCTACTTCTTTTTGTTTATGGAAGCGATGCAAAATGAAGCCATCGCTCAAGGCTTTGATAAAGAAACGGCCCGTTTGTTAGTACAACAAGCGGCGTTAGGCGCAGCCGAAATGGTGGTGGCAAACCCTGAGATTGAACTCTCGACATTGCGTGAACAAGTGACCTCCAAAGGCGGCACCACCGCCGAGGCGATTCGCACCTTTAACGAGCATCAACTTGCCAATATCGTTGCACAAGCGATGCAAGCGGCCGTAACTCGTGCACAAGAAATGGAAAAACTGTTTTAATCCTAGTGGCGTTTCACTAAGCTATAGCGCAAAAGCGCAAACGACACTCTACTCATATTAAGGGCTAGCTATGAATTCAATGAGTTTTTTGATCTCCATCCTGTTTGATCTGTACATCATGGTCGTAATTTTACGTATCTGGTTACAAGCAGCGCGTGCCGATTTCTATAACCCATTCTCCCAGTTTATCGTCAAAGCAACACAACCTGTGGTTGGCCCACTGCGCCGAGCGATTCCATCCATTGGTAGCCTAGATTTGGCCACGGTTCTCTTTGCGTACGTGCTGTGCGTATTGAAATTTATTGCCTTAATGCTGGTGGCATCAGGTGGTGCAGTTAGTTTTAGCGTCTACTTTTTATTCTTAGGCTTACTCTCGTTAGTCAAAGCCGCTGGCGGTTTACTGTTCTGGGTGCTGTTGATCCGCGCTATTCTTAGTTGGGTTAGCCAAGGCCGCAGTCCGATTGAATACGTATTTCATCAATTAACCGAGCCGATGCTTGCGCCGATCCGCCGTATCCTACCAGCGATGGGTGGTTTTGATTTAAGTGTATTGGTGCTGTTTATTGTGCTGCAGTTTGCTAACTTCCTAATGGGCGATTTTATTGGCCCAGTATGGTATCAGTTGGTAATGTCATCTGCTGTTTGGCAAGAGGGAGAGGATCTAATCCTCAAGCTCTACATCCAACCCAAAGCAAGCCGCGATAGTATCGTCGGCCTTGCATGGTGAGGAACTCAAAATTGCCATCACCGCACCGCCTGTTGATGGCAAAGCCAACGCGCATTTAACCAAATTCTTGGCCAAACAATTTAAAGTCGCCAAAGGTTTAATCGAGATAGAAAAAGGGGAATTGGGACGTCATAAACAAGTCCGAATTCATTCACCTCAAGTGATACCACAGCCGATTGAAGCCATCTTGTGATGGCTTTTTATTTAGCCCACTCTGTTTTGTAAGGAGCACCACATGCGTAAATGGATGATAGCGTTTGTTATAGCCTTTATTTCGCTACCCACACTCGCCGAGCAGTTTCAAACCATCAAGAATGTTGAAGTTCACTACTCAGCTTTCAACTCAACATTTTTAACGCCACAAGTGGCGCGCAGTTATCAGTTAAAACGTAATGGTTACTCGGCTATTTTAAACATCAGCGTATTAGATAACTCGGCCTTAGGTAAACCAGCTATGGAAGCGACACTCAAAGGCAATGCGAAAAACCTAATCGGTCAGGTACGTGAACTTGAATTTAAACAATTCAAAGAGGGCAACGCGATTTATTACCTCGCTGAATTCCCCATTACCAATGAAGAGAATTTGAGTTTTGACATTGAGGTTGATGCGGGCTTAAAAGGCACCGGTAAGCTTAAATTCACCCAAAAATTCTACGTCGAAGAATAGAGAAATAGTGCAATGAAAAAAATAGTATTAGCCACAGGAAACCAAGGCAAAGTGCGCGAAATGGCTGATCTGCTGGTTGATTTCGGTTTTGATGTAGTGGCGCAAACAGAATTAAACGTCCCAGAAGCCGAAGAGACTGGCACCACCTTTATTGAAAATGCGATCATCAAAGCACGACATGCTGCCAAAATCACTGGCTTACCTGCGATTGCCGATGACTCCGGCTTAGAAGTGGATTATCTGCAAGGTGCTCCGGGAATTTACTCGGCGCGCTACGCGGGTGAAAATGCCAGTGACCAACAAAACCTAGAAAAATTATTAGCGGCGATGGAAGGTGTACCAGACGAACAACGCACCGCTCGTTTTCATTGCGTGCTGGTTTTCATGCGTCACGAAAATGACCCAACACCATTGGTCTGCCATGGTACGTGGCAAGGTCGCATCTTGCACCAAGCTCACGGCAGTAACGGTTTTGGTTATGATCCGATCTTCTTTGTCCCTGAAGATAACTGCGCTTCAGCTGAACTGCTACCTGCACGTAAAAAGCAGCTTTCACATCGTGGCAAAGCGCTAAAAATGCTATTTAAAACCTTAAGCGAGCAAAATTCATAATGTTGCAACCACCCGCGCTGAGTTTGTACGTGCACATCCCGTGGTGTGTACAAAAATGCCCCTATTGTGATTTTAACTCTCACGCGCTAAAGCACGATATTCCTGAACGTGAATACATTGATGCGCTATTGGAGGATCTCGATACCGATATCGCCAAATACCGCCTTGCAGACCATCCTCGCCCATTGCATTCCATTTTTATTGGCGGTGGTACACCGAGTCTTTTTTCTGCTGAAGGTATTGCTCGCCTGCTGCAAGGCATTGAAGCGCGTATTGCGTTTAAGCCTGGGATTGAAATCACCATGGAGGCCAACCCGGGCACGGTAGAAGCTGACCGTTTTGTTGGATATCGACAAGCAGGGGTGACGCGCATCTCGATTGGTGTACAAAGTTTTGAGCCACAAAAACTGGCACGTTTAGGGCGAATTCATGGTCAGCAAGAAGCGGTTAATGCCGCTCAATTAGCTCATCAAATTGGCTTAAACAGCTTCAACTTAGATTTGATGCATGGCTTACCCGATCAAAACTGTGAACAAGCGCTGGCCGATTTAGACAAAGCGATTGCACTAAACCCACCTCATCTTTCTTGGTATCAACTGACCATTGAACCTAATACGGTTTTCTACTTTAAACCGCCTACTTTGCCAGATGATGACGCACTGTGGGATATTTTTGAGCTAGGTCACCAAAAATTGGCCGCCGCTGGGTACGTGCAGTATGAAATTTCTGGCTATAGCAAACCCGGCTATCAATGCCAACACAACTTAAATTACTGGCGCTTTGGTGATTATCTGGGGATTGGTTGTGGCGCGCATGGCAAGCTCAGCTTTAACGACGGGCGTATTGTACGCACCACTAAAGTGAAGCATCCGCGTGGCTATCTCAATTTACTCAAACCTTACTTGGATGACGAATTTGAAGTCGCCGCTGCGGATCGCCCTTTTGAATTCTTCATGAACCGCTTTCGCTTGATGGAACCTTGTCCGAAACAAGACTTTGTTGAAACAACTGGATTAAGTTTAAGCGTGATTCAGCCAACGATAGATTGGGCACTAGCCGAACACTATTTAACGCAAACCGAAAGTCACTGGCAAATCACAGAAAAAGGAAAACTGTTTCTTAATGACTTGCTCGAAGCCTTTATGGCTGACGACTAAAAAGATAAACCCAAGAGATTGGCTAACCTAATCGGTAGCCAATCTTTTGCCAAAAGCACGGGCTGTCAGAGAATATTGAACTTAAAAGATAGAGCGCCCAATACGCTCAGCCAAGAGTTCTAACATCTTAGTGCCCGCTAAAGAATTACCTGACGCATCAAGCTCTGGCGACCAAACCGCAATCGTCATCTCCCCAGGAACAACAGCAATAATACCGCCACCTACGCCCGATTTACCCGGCATGCCAACACGATAAGCGAACTCTCCTGCGCCATCATACAAACCACAAGTCGCCAATAAGGCATTGATCTGCTTGCTTTGTGTTGGCGTTACTATCGCTTCCTTGGTATGCACGGACACCCCTTTATTCGCCAGATAACTGAAGGTTTTCGCTAATTGAACACAGCTCATTTTAAGTGAACAAGCGTGAAAATAGTTGTGCAGTACCGGGATAACGTCATTATCGAAATTACCGAACGATCGCATCAGATAGGCGATGGCAGCATTGCGATCGCTGTGCATCATTTCTGAAGCCGCTACCACTTTGTCGTATACGATGCCCTCTTCACCCGACAACTGACGTACAAACTCCAGTAAGCGCTGCCGAGGGGCTGATAAACGGCTATGCAGCATATCCGCCACCACAATAGCTCCAGCATTGATAAAAGGGTTACGCGGAATGCCCTGCTCCATTTCAAGCTGGATCATCGAATTAAACGCTTGGCCTGAAGGCTCTTTTCCGACACGAAGCCATAGCTCTTCTGGTTTATAAAGCATCATAGCAAGCGTTAAGCTCAAAGCTTTAGAGATGGATTGAATTGAGAATCCTTCCGTGGCATCTCCAGCCGAAATCACTTCACCTTGATTGGTGTAAACCGCGATCGCCAGCTTGTTATTCGGTACTTTAGCTAAAGCAGGAATGTAATCGGCGACTTTTCCTTTGCCGATCAGTGGGCGAACCTCACACAAAATATCAGCAAGTAGATTGGGTGTTAGCTTCATGGGTGACCTTACCTCGGGTGAGAAATGTTTTTCTCTATTTTTATAATGATTTTCGTAGGGCGCTAAGGCCGAAAAAGCCAACATTATAACAATGTTGGCTTTTCTTTAATCGCTAATTTTGTTGCAGCAACAAAAGTGAGTCGTTACGCGGTGCGTTTATATTTTATATCCCACACACCATGACCTAAACGGTGACCACGCGCTTCAAATTTAGTCAAAGGACGCTCTTCTGGACGAGGAATATAGTCACCTTCTGCGGCAATATTGGCAAAGCCCGGCGCTTGATTCATCACTTCAATCATATGCTCAGCGTAGTTTTCCCAATCGGTCGCCATATGAAAGATGCCCTCTTCCATTTTTAGTTTTTGACGCACCATTTCCGCAAATTCTAACTGCACAATACGGCGCTTATGGTGACGTTTTTTGTGCCAAGGATCAGGGAAGAACAGTTGCAGTGTATGCAGGCTACCATCAGGGATCATGTGTTCAAATACTTCCACTGCATCATGGCACATCACGCGTAAATTAGTCACGCCAGCATCACGAGCGGCTGACAAACAGGCGCCAACACCTGGGCTATGCACTTCAATACCAAAGAAGTTTTTTTGCGGTGCATTTTTAGCCATTTCAACTAATGAAGCGCCCATACCAAAACCGATTTCTAAAACCACCGGGTTATCGTTACCAAAAACCGCCGCCCAATCGAGCAATTGTGGCTGGAAATCAATACCCATTGTTGGCCAACATTCATTCATTGCCGCTTCTTGGCCTTTGGTTAATCGACCCTCACGACGAACGAAACTACGGATTCGACGCAGTATTTTGCCTTCTTCGGTATATTCGTTGGTGGTTACTTCACTCATTGATCTTGCCTGCACATTGATTAATCAAAGCGGGGATTATCCAAAGAATTATTCTCGGTGCAAGTGTTATCGAAATAAACTTGTTGGATAAATCCACACAATTTGTCCGTTTTACAACGTCACATTTATGTGGTGCAATTTTGCTCCACTAAAACTATAAACCAAAGAGCCTGTCGTGACACCTTTCGCTAACGCCATTTTAAAATGGTATGACGCCTATGGGCGCAAACATTTGCCGTGGCAACAAAACAAAACGGCCTACAGCGTTTGGCTGTCGGAAATTATGCTCCAACAAACTCAAGTCGCAACGGTAATCCCTTATTTCGAACGCTTCATGCAACGCTTTCCAACCGTGATTGATCTGGCCAATGCAGAACAAGACGAGGTACTGCACCTATGGACCGGCCTTGGTTATTACGCGCGTGCGCGCAATCTACACAAAGCAGCCAAAATAGTGGCCAGCGAATATGGCGGTGAGTTTCCCCTTGATATCGAACAGATGAATGCTCTACCGGGTATTGGCCGCTCAACCGCTGCGGCGGTGCTTTCTTCGGTTTATAAGCAGCCGCACGCCATTTTAGATGGTAACGTAAAGCGTACTTTAGCCCGCTGTTTTGCTGTCGAAGGCTGGCCGGGGCAAAAAAAAGTTGAAACTCAGTTGTGGCAACATGCCGAACAAAATACGCCAGCGCAAGATGTTGATAAATATAACCAAGCCATGATGGATATGGGGGCGATGGTCTGCACACGCAGCAAACCGAAATGCACGCTCTGCCCAGTTGAATCTTTTTGCATCGCCAATAAACAAAATAACCCACTCGATTATCCGGGCAAAAAACCAAAAACAGACAAACCAACCAAACAAACTTGGTTTGTGATGCTGCACCATAACCATCAAGTATGGTTAGAACAGCGCCCTCAAAGTGGAATTTGGGGTGGATTATTTTGCTTCCCTGAAAACCCCAATAGCGCCATCGAAGATCAACTTGATCACAGAGCCATCAAAGAGAGCGCTATCCGCTCTATTCGCCCACTCATCGCTTTTCGCCACACGTTTAGCCATTATCATTTAGAGATCACACCGATCTTGGTGGAGTTATCTCAACAACCGAACATCATCATGGAAGCAAGCAAAGGTCTTTGGTATAACTTAGCCCAACCGGAACAAATCGGCTTAGCCGCTCCTGTAAAACAGTTGCTAGAAAGCCTTCCATTTGAAATTAACCCTTAAAACACCGAAGAGGAAGTGACCATGAGCCGCACTGTATTTTGTGCTCGACTAAATAAAGAAGCCGACGGTTTGGATTTTCAACTGTACCCAGGTGAATTAGGTAAACGTATTTTTGACAACATCTCAAAAGAGGCTTGGGCACAATGGCAGCATAAGCAAACCATGCTGATCAACGAGAAAAAACTCAATATGATGGACCCTGAACATCGTAAATTGCTGGAAACCGAAATGACCAACTTCCTATTTGAAGGAAAAGAGGTCCATATCGAAGGCTACACGCCACCAAGCAAATAAGAGATACCTTATTTATTTCGAGGATAATCAATGACATCATGGTAAACGCTCTGATGTCATTTTTGTATTGGGAAGATAATGAGAAAGCTGACTTACTTTTTTATTGCAATGCTACTGGCCGGTTGTAGCCGAGAATTAGTTGAACGCATATACAGCGTCGACTATGAGCCGACCAATCGTTTTGCCAAAAACTTAGCGCAATTACCCGGGCAATTTGTCAAAGATACCGCCGCCTTAGATGCACTGATCAGCAGTTTTTCTGGCAACATCGAGAAACGCTGGGGCAGTAAAGAGATCAAAGTCGCCGGTAAAAGCAACTATGTAAAATACATCGATAATTACCTGAGTCGTTCCGAAGTCAATTTCTCCACGGGAACCATTATTATCGAAACAGTTTCCCCAACTGACCCCAAAAAACATCTGCGCAATGCCATTATTACCACCTTGCTCACGCCTGATGATCCCGCACACGTTGACCTTTTCTCTTCACAAAATATCGAATTGAATGGTCAGCCATTTTTGTACAACCAAGTGCTTGATCAAGATAAACAACCGATCCAGTGGGGTTGGCGCGCGAATCGATTTGCTGATTATCTTATTGAAAATAAATTAAAAGTTAAGAACGTTGATTTCAAAAAAGCCTACTATGTGGAAATTCCTATGGTAGCGGATCATGCCTCTAAACGAGGTTATAAATACGCCGACATCGTGCACCGAGCCTCGAAAAAATATAACATTCCCGAAGATCTGATCTACGCGATCATAAAAACTGAAAGTAGCTTTAACCCCTACGCTGTCAGTTGGGCCAATGCGTATGGCCTGATGCAAGTGGTTCCTAAAACCGCAGGTCGAGATGTTTTTAAACTGGTCAAAAATAAATCTGGTGAGCCCAGTCCTGAATATCTGTTTGATCCCGAAAAAAATATTGATACGGGAACGGCCTATTTTTATATTCTGAAAAACCGCTACCTCAAAGAGGTCAGCCATCCAACGTCACTCGAATACAGTATGATTTCGGCCTACAACGGCGGCACAGGAGGAGTACTGAATACCTTTAGCAAAGATAGGAAACGAGCGATGAGGGACTTAAATTCACTGCAACCCAATCAAGTCTATTGGGCGCTGACCCAAAAACACCCTAATGCTGAATCGAGAAGGTACTTAGAAAAAGTAACAAAATTCAAAAAGGAATTTAACGCAGGTGGATAAAAAAGCGCAGCTTTGTCTAAATTCGCAGCAAACAAACCGTTTTTTCAAAATATTTCCAAAAAGCAGTTGACGATTGAAGGGAAAATCCGTTTAATAGCGCTCCGTTGCCCGGATAGCTCAGTCGGTAGAGCAGAGGATTGAAAATCCTCGTGTCGGTGGTTCGATTCCGCCTCCGGGCACCACAAATTAAATTGTTGGTGCTTTTGTTAAAGTAGCAGCAAGCAATAAATAAAGTGCGCCGACTTAGCTCAGTAGGTAGAGCAACTGACTTGTAATCAGTAGGTCACCAGTTCGATTCCGGTAGTCGGCACCATTTATTGCCTCGATAGCTCAGTCGGTAGAGCAGAGGATTGAAAATCCTCGTGTCGGTGGTTCGATTCCGCCTCGAGGCACCATTATTTGGTGCGAAGTCTTAGACTTACACAAATAATTCCCCCTTAGTTCAGTCGGTAGAACGGCGGACTGTTAATCCGTATGTCGCAAGTTCAAGTCTTGCAGGGGGAGCCACTTTTAAAGCCAAGTCTAACGACTTGGCTTTTTTATTACCTGTCATATTTATCCAATCCCCTCTACCTCTACAGCGATTACCTCTACAACGATTGAATTATGGGTCAGTCCATTTTCCGTCAAAAACTAAAACCAGTCTGGTGAGTTTGCTCCTTTAGTGTAACCAAGCGGATAAACGTGTGTTTTTCAACGCGCTTTTATTCGCTATTTGCTCCATTCAAAGCTCCTATTTTCTTTTCAACGCCTCTTTCCCTATCTAATCTGACACTAATTTTTAACGAAAATGGGCAAAAACGAGTCACTAAGTATAGAAAAACAACAAACGACATTTTTTTTGCATTTTACTGTTGACGTTAAATGCGAAAAACCTTTTAATACACCCCGTCGCCCGGATAGCTCAGTCGGTAGAGCAGAGGATTGAAAATCCTCGTGTCGGTGGTTCGATTCCGCCTCCGGGCACCACAGTTTCTAAATTGTTGGTGCCTAGCACAGACAATAAATTTAAAGATAAAAATGTGCCGACTTAGCTCAGTAGGTAGAGCAACTGACTTGTAATCAGTAGGTCACCAGTTCGACTCCGGTAGTCGGCACCATTCTTTAAAACCTGTTCCCCCTTAGTTCAGTCGGTAGAACGGCGGACTGTTAATCCGTATGTCGCAAGTTCAAGTCTTGCAGGGGGAGCCACTTTTCATCAATGAGCACTGCTTATTGATTCGGCGCCGACTTAGCTCAGTAGGTAGAGCAACTGACTTGTAATCAGTAGGTCACCAGTTCGATTCCGGTAGTCGGCACCATTTATCTGCATAAGATAAGCAAACATTCGTTCCCCCTTAGTTCAGTCGGTAGAACGGCGGACTGTTAATCCGTATGTCGCAAGTTCAAGTCTTGCAGGGGGAGCCACTTTCTAAAGCCAAGTTTTCAAACTTGGCTTTTTTTGTGTCTTGCGTATGCTCATAATAAAAAGAGCCAGTTTTCACCAGCTCAATCGATTGGAACGTTCGCGGTAATTCACGATAGCCGGTTACTTAAAACCCTTCTCTTTCTTAATCAAATCGTACGCATTTTGGATCTCTTGCGATTTTTCTTTCGCAACGTTCATCATCTCTGGTGGTAAGCCTTTGGCCATCAATTTATCTGGGTGATGCTCATTCATCAATTTGCGATAGGCACGTTTAATTTCTTTAGCATCCGCATCTTCACTCACGCCTAACACATCGTAAGCATCAGTGAGGCGTTCAGCTTGCGCGGCTTGTTGCCACTGCCCAGATTGCTGGTAGCCTTGCTGTTGGCCACCAAAATTTCCGCCTTGTTGAAAACGAAAGGCCGCTTCTTGCATACGCAAGCGTCTTTCCAGTTGATCGGATGAGAAACCTAAACTACGAGCGATTTTGTGCAGTACATTGCGCTCGCTAGGGTGAACATCCCCATCGGCAAACGCGGCTGATATTTGCAATTCGAGGAAAAATTGCAACAAGTCAAAGCGTCCACCCGTCGAAAGGCGCACACGCTCCAACACTTCCTCTAAAGGAAAGCCACTCTCTTTACCCTCACGAAACGCATCTTGAGCCGCTTTACGTTGCTCACCATGTAAGTTCATACGCTCCATCATGATGGTAGCTAGCTGGATCTCTTCTTTGGTAACTTGCCCTTTCGCTTTAGCAACATGGCCCATGACCGCGAAAGCGGCTTTAAAAAATTCGTCTTGTCGCTCAGTTTGGCTTGGCCCAGAACCAAATGAGCCAGTTTTAAACCCCGCTTGATTCAAACGACAAGCTTTATCAAATTGATGCCCGAGAAACAAACCAAAAAATGCGCCAAACGGTCCTCCAAATAAGAAGCCAAAAAAAGCGCCAAGAATTTTGCCAAAAATATGCATTATGTGCTCTCAATCTATGAATTTTTCAGGAGTAAAGCGGTCTGATAGTGCCGGGAGCTTCAATTTCCTTTATGATAAGAAACGTTTTATTTTACATTCGGCCATCCATCTTCCGAATCAATCAAGTTCAAACAGGATAGTACAACTCGATGTCATGTTTTTCCCGCACCTTGTTAGCCGCTTCAATTAGCGCAGCTCTTTTTGTGCCACAGACTCAAGCAGAAGCTATGTTAGACAATAGTGTGCAGGAAATGCCCGCTATAGATCAATGTTTGATCAACGAACCTGAAGCAGAAAACTCAAGTCAGCAACCGATTAATGTCGAGGCTGATACGCTAGAAGCCGTGAACGGTGAACGCGCAAACTACTCAGGCAATGTGGTCGTTGTTCAAGGTAAAAAACGCATTCTAGCGGATACCGTTACCCTGCATCAGAAAGATAATATTGTGGTTGCGCAAGGTAATGTCAACTTCAGTGACGGTGAAGTAAGGACCATTTCTGACAAAGCCACCAACAATCTTAATACGGATTTAATGACATTAGAGAACACAAAATATCAATTTTTGTGTGAACCCGGCCGTGGTGAAGCTGTGTATATTTCCAAAACGGGTAAGGCCGTTTATGAGATAGAAGATGGTTCGATTACCTCTTGCCCTGAAGGCAATAATGCATGGCGATTGAAAGCATCCAGCATTGATATTGACCAAAATGAAGAGCAAGCCACTTTTTATAATCCGCGCTTCGAGATTCAAAATATTCCGATTTTTTATCTGCCATTTCTTACGGTGCCGATTGGCGACACACGTAAAACGGGATTTTTATACCCTACCGTTTCTTACGGTTCTAGCGATGGTTTTAAAGCCCAAGTACCTATTTATTGGAACTTAGCGCCAAACTATGACCTAGAAACGACCTTTAAATACATGCAAGAACGCGGTACGCAATTAAACAGTGAATTCCGTTATCTGAATGATTTTGGTACAGGTAACATTAAATCTGAATATTTACCTGATGACCAAAAACATCCGGAAAAGGGCAGCCGCTGGGGCTTCCAATACCAACACAGTGGTATTTTCAACCAAGCTTGGAAGTTTGAAATTGACTACTCTCAAGTCAGTGACATTAGCTACTTTAGTGATTTAGACTCAGGTATCGGTAACCGAGAAGATGGTCAGCTTATCCAAGAAGGTAAAGCCACCTACCGGACCCACAATTGGGATTCATCGATACTGGTTCGCGACTTTCAGCTGCTTACAGAAGACAAAACTAGCACCAACCAACCCTATCGCTTGATGCCACAGATTGCGTTTAATTACTATGCGCCCGAATTATTACCGTATTTGAACTTTGATATGGTGAGCCATCTATCGCGTTTTGAAACCGATGCAAGAGGAAAACCTGCAGCCACCCGAGCGCACATTGAACCGGGCTTTACTATTCCTATCAGTAACACCTGGGGCACTTGGACAACCGAAGCGCGAGTGCTTGGTACTTATTACCAACAAGATCTCAGCGGTGTTGACCTCAATTCGGATAACTATAAAGACCTAAAAGAGAGCGTTTCACGCATCATTCCGGAATTTAGAACTCATGCGGGATTAGTACTGGAAAGAGATACGGTTCTGTTTGATGACTATACGCAGACACTTGAGCCGCAGATTCAATACCTGTATGTACCGAGAGAAGATCAGCGCAATATCGGGCTGTACGATACAACGCTACTGCAAACCGATTATTATGGTTTATTCCGCAGCCGTAAATACAGCGGTGTCGATTATATTGCCCCGGCAAATCAGATCAGCTACGGTGCCTCTTCACGGTTTTTCGACGATCAGTATAAAGAACGTTTAAATATCTCTTTTGGTCAAATTTTTTACCTCAAAAAAAATCTCAAAAACTCCTCACCCAATGAGACTGAGAATTTAGACACTAACTCCAACTACTCGGCTTGGGCCGTCGAAATGGATTTCAACTATGATGATTTACTCTTCTACCATGGCGGGGTTCAGTACGACATTGACAGCAGTACGATGCAGCTCGCCAATAGTACTCTAGAGTACAGAGTGGGTTCTGGATACATTCAAACTAACTATCGTTACGTCACCAAAGAGTATATTGATAATACCGTTGGCGATACAATTACCAATATTAATGCCATTACCAAAGATGGCATTTCACAAGCCGGTTTACTGGCTGGGTATCAGATCTCCAAAAAGTGGAATGCTAGCGGACAGTACTTCTACGATTTAACCACGAAAAAGAGCCTGGAGTGGCTGGCTAACCTAAGCTACACCTCTGACTGCTGGTACATCGGTTTTACTTATAGTAATCAACTGCGGAAATGGGATGGTGATTTTGTTACCGACCCTAATGCTACGCCACTCTACGAAAATAACTTTAGTTTGAACTTTGGTATTGTCGGTTTTGGCACCACGATTGGTGCTGGTTCCGGAATGACTGGCGTAGACAGCGCTGGAAATTCATTAAGTTATGGTCGTCCATTTTTCCTAAACAACTAATTTATTCGGCCTTTGCTTAAGCGTAAAGGCCCTTGCTCATTTTGATAGGACTACAAATGAAATTGTGGAAACACACACTGATTGGATTGATGGCAACATTAAGCCTAAACACCGCATACGCTACTCCTGTTGAGCTCGATCGCGTCGCCGTCATCGTCAATAGTGGCGTTATTTTACAGAGTGACATTGATGGTGCATTAAAAACCTTGACCATTAATGCAAAGAAAAATGGTCAAACGCTACCCGAAGACACAGTGCTGCGTGAGCAAGTGGTTGAAAAATTGATTATTGATACCATTCAGCAACAAGAAGCACAACGCATTGGCGTTCGCATTGACGATAACCGACTCAGTGACGCGATCGCCGACATCGCGAAAAACAATAATCAAACCCTAGAACAGCTTAACGCTTCTGTTACTGCTGAAGGGCTGACTTATGCGGAATTTCGCGAACAAGTACGTAAAGAAATTGCAGCAAGTGAAGCGCGCAATGCTTTAGTTCGTCGCCGGATCAATATATTACCGGACGAAGTGGACAACTTAGCCAATATTCTTGCGCAAGAAACCAATGCAACGGTGCAATATAAAATCAGCCACATCCAACTGCGTGTTGACGACACTCAAGATAAGGCCGCAGTAGAACAGCAAGCCAAAACCTTAGTCGAAAAACTCAACCAAGGAGCGGATTTCAGCACCATGGCTTATACCTATTCAAAAGGTCCGAAAGCGCTGCAAGGTGGTGATTGGGGCTGGATGCGCAAAGAAGAAATGCCGACAATTTTTGCCGACCAAATCAAAATGCAAAACAAAGGCTCTATTATTGGGCCATTTCGCAGTGGCGTCGGCTTCCACATTCTTAAAATTGATGACGTCAAAGGATTAGAAACCGTCGCGGTCACGGAAGTTAATGCACGCCATATTTTAATCAAACCCACGGTTATTTTAAGCGATGACGGCGTACAAAAAGAGCTACATGACTTCATTCGTCGCATTAAGGCAGGTGAAGCGACCTTTGGTGAATTGGCGCAGCAATACAGCCAAGATCCCGGCTCTGCGGCGCAAAATGGCGAATTGGGTTATCAAACACCGGATCTGTACGTGCCGGAGTTTCAACATCAAATCGAAACATTATCTGTTGGGCAAATCAGCGAACCCTTTAAAACCGTTCATGGTTGGCATATTGTCGAAGTGCTTGATCGCCGTGAAGTCGACCGCACCGACTCCGCACTGAAAAACAAAGCTTATCGCATTCTTTTTAATAGAAAATTCAATGAAGAAGCCAGCGCATGGCTACAAGAAATGCGTGCCAGTGCCTTTGTCGAAATTATACAGGACAACCAAGATGACAATTAAACGCATCGTGGTTACCGCTGGCGAGCCCGCGGGTATTGGCCCAGATTTGGTGCTGGCCTTATCAAAAGAAGATTGGGCACATCAACTGGTGGTATGCGCGGACAAAAGCTTGCTTGCAGAGCGCGCTAAAGAGCTCAATATTGACGTTATATTGGAAGACTACTTAGTCACCTCCGCACCAAAACCACAGCAAGCGGGACGGTTAGTAGTGGATCATATTCCCCTCGGCGCACCGGTGATAACGGGGAAACTGAATGAAGCCAATGGACATTATGTATTAAATACATTAGAAAGAGCCGCTTTAGGCTGTATGAATGATGAATTTGATGCTATTGTCACCGGCCCTGTGCACAAGGGGGTGATCAACCGAGCTGGCGTTGCATTTAGCGGCCACACTGAATTCTTTGCAGAAAAGTCTAATACTCCACTGGTGGTTATGATGCTCGCAACAGAAGGGTTGAGAGTCGCGCTAGTGACAACACATATTCCACTGGCTTATGTATCAAAGGCAGTAACGGTCGAGCGGTTAGAAAAAATCATCACTATTTTGCATAAAGATTTGGTGGAAAAATTTGCTATTGCTCAACCCAAAATTTATGTGTGTGGTTTAAACCCACACGCAGGAGAAGATGGCTGTCTGGGCCGTGAAGAGATAGAAACCATCACTCCAACACTAGAAAAAATTCGTCAGCAAGATGGCATTAATTTGATTGGCCCACTACCAGCCGACACCATCTTCAATGACAAATACTTGCAAGATGCCGATGCTGTTTTAGGCATGTATCACGACCAAGTCCTGCCCGTATTAAAGTACAAAGGCTTTGGTCGTTCAGTAAATATTACTCTTGGTCTACCCTTTATAAGAACATCGGTCGATCATGGCACCGCACTCGAATTGGCAGGGAAAGGGCTTGCGGATACAGGGAGCTTTAGAACAGCACTCGCCTACGCGATTGACTTGGTAGAAAAGAAACCTAATTAATTTCGAGAAAACTATGAGAAATGATGTCCACTTAGGGCACAAAGCGCGTAAACGTTTTGGTCAAAACTTCCTAAACGATCCATACATTATTGATGGCATCGTCTCTGCGATTAACCCTCGTCCGGGACAAAATTTGGTTGAGATCGGCCCCGGTCTTGGAGCGATAACTGAGCCAGTCGGCCGCGAAGTGGATAAATTCACTGTTATTGAGCTAGACCGTGACTTAGCTGAGCGCCTGCGCAACCACCCAGAATTATCGAGTAAATTGACGATTCACGAAGGTGATGCGATGCGTTTTGACTTCACGCAGTTGGTGAAACCGAATAATAAACTGCGCATTTTCGGCAACTTGCCATACAACATTTCAACGCCATTAATGTTCCACTTATTTGAATTTCATAAAGATATTCAAGATATGCACTTCATGCTGCAAAAAGAAGTGGTCAACCGTTTAGCTGCCGGTCCCGGCAGTAAAGCTTACGGGCGCTTAACGGTTATGACGCAGTATTTCTGCAAAGTGGTTCCTGTGTTGGAAGTTCCGCCAACGGCCTTTGTACCGCCACCGAAAGTTGATTCAGCTGTTGTGCGCTTGGTGCCTTATGAAGTACTGCCGCATCCAACGACAAACATGAAATGGTTAGAGCGTGTCTGCCGAGATGGTTTTAACCAACGTCGTAAAACCGTACGCAACTGCTACAAAGGTTTGATTGAGGTGGAAACGCTAGAAGAACTTGGGGTCAACCCTGGCATGCGCCCGGAAAACCTAACACTTGAACAGTTTGTTGCTATGGCAAACTGGTTAGACGCTCATCACGCCTAATAACGATTGAGCGATAAACGGCCAATGTCTATCGCTCATCTATAAAAACAAGGAGTTAACATGGATATCTCTGAACCTTGTATCAAAATCCAAGTCCATACCCAGTATCTCCCCGAGCAGTCCAATCCCGATTTACACCGCTATATCTTTGCCTATGTGATCACCATCCGTAATCTCAGCAACCAGCAGGTACAGCTGATGAGCCGCCGTTGGTTAATTACCGATGCGAATGGCAAACAGATGTCTGTGGAAGGTGATGGCGTGGTCGGGGAACAACCGATTATCTTGCCCAATGATGAGTACCGCTATAACAGTGGTACGGCGTTGGAAACGCCAGTCGGTGTGATGCAAGGTCATTACATTATGTTAGATGAAGCAGACGCTGAATTTATTGTTGAAATTGAGCCGTTTCGTCTCGCTATTCCTAATGTTTTAAATTAAAAGAGGTAGCCGTGGCGAACTATATTGTCGGCGACATTCAAGGCTGTTTTGACGAACTACAGTGTTTATTGGCTCAAGTGCAATTCCAACCACAACAAGACACACTGTGGGTAGCTGGCGACTTAGTAGCAAGAGGCCCTAAATCTCTAGAAACGCTACGTTTTATCAAACAATTGGGTTGTTCGGCGCGTATCGTTCTAGGCAATCACGATCTTCACTTACTGGCCGTCTCGCTGGGCATCCACCCATGTAAACCTCGTGATAAAACCTTACCCATATTACAAGCGAACGATGCAACAGAGCTACTCACTTGGTTGCGCCATCAACCGCTCCTCGCTGAACATGCTGACTTTGTCATGTGCCATGCGGGGATTTCTCCTCTATGGGATCTTGAAACTGCACGTCAAGCAGCAAAAGAAGTCGAAAGTATTTTGCAAAGTGATCGTTGGCGTTGGCTTATCGAGCAGATGTACAGCAACACACCTGATATGTGGAGCTCGAAGCTAGAAGGGATTGATCGCTATCGCTATACCATCAATGCCTATACTCGGATGCGTTTTTGCTTTGCTGATGGGCGTCTTGATATGGCGTGCAAACTTCCCCCTCAAGAAATAAAAGATGAAGAATTGTTACCGTGGTTTGCCCTACCCAAACGCCTTAAACTCGATAAAACAGTCCTATTTGGCCACTGGGCTGCGTTAGAAGGTTACCGCAGCGACGAAGTGATAGGGCTTGATACTGGCTGTGTGTGGGGAGGATGTTTGACCATGCTACGCTGGGAAGATAAACACTACTTCACTCAACCAGCGTTAACCCATAAAGGCTAACGAATAAAAAGATTCGGATCGTTGCTTAATATCGATCCGAAATCCTCTATTGCTTATCAAAAACCACAAACTGCATGTTGTGAGCATTTTTGTCATCCGCTTGATACATTTCACGATGAACTTCTTGCCACTCACTCCCCCACTCGGGAAATTGCGTATCTCCCTCAATATTTAAGTCAATAAAGGTGAGGTATAGTTTATTGGCCTGTGGCATACAGGCTTGATAGATAGAGCCGCCACCAATGATCATCACTTCATCCACATGACCCGCAACCTCAATGGCTTCTTCAATCGAAGAGACAATACTCACCCCTTCAATAGCCAATGAAGCATCACGACTGATCACGATATTATGGCGACCGGGTAACGGGCGACCAATAGACTCATAAGTTTTTCGCCCCATGATCACTGGTTTGCCCAATGTACAGCGTTTAAACCATGCAAAATCGGCCGGTAAATGCCATGGCATTTGATTGTCTTTACCAATAATCCGGTTGTCTGCCATCGCGGCAATCATGCTGATGATCATAAATAAGATCCTAAAGTGTCATCACGAAAAATAGCCCATGCCCTTACACTATGGGTTTGCGCCGATAGAATAACAAACCCGGAACCGCAAGGCCAACCGCTAAGCCCGCGATAATAAACATCGCTTTTAAAAAATTATCCATCAGTATCGCCAGCAGCTCTGGCGTAAAACCAAGATGGTTAATTTCAACCATTGCAATCATCGCTTTAAAGGCAAAAACCCCGGGAACCATTGGGATCAAAGCCGCTACCGTAAACACTTTAGGGTGGGCTAAAAATTTACGCGACCAACGCACGCCAATCATTCCAACGATAGTTGCAGCAAAAAAAGTCGCCCACTCAATGGGAATTCCAAATTGCATCATTAAGTAACGTGAGCCATGACCAATCGCACCACCTAACGCACAATATTTTAGGGCTGGTACAGGAACATTAAACACCAAAGCAAAACCAACGGCTGGGATTGCAGCAAAAAACATATCATTGGCTAAACCGAGTAATAAATTCATCCAATCCATCGCTACCACCCCCATACACCCGTCACGCTCATCGCCGCAACGATGCCCAAACTCGTTGCCAGCGTCAGCAAACTTGCCATCACAAAACGGGCAATACCCATATTGATATAACCTTTAAGCATATCCGCGACCGCATTAATTAAAGGAAAACCGGGGACTAACATCAGTACAGAAGAAGCCATCACAATGGTTGGTTTATTGCCTAGCTGGTAGATGATAGCTTGCGCTGAAATGATCGAAGTGACAAATGAGGTCACCGTAAAGTTGACGAGCGGATTAAATTGGCGATGCCCAATCTCTTGGCGCACAATCATACCCGCCGCAGAAGCAATGAACGTCATCGTAAACACCGTCCAATCTCCGCCAGCTAAACGAGCAAATGCAGCACAAGAAAGACCAATCATCACCACAACTAACCAACGGTTGTAGCGTTCAGGGCTGATCTGATTAAGTTTTTTCTGCGCAAGGGAATAATCTAAAATCCCTTTTTCCATCATGATGCAGATGCGCTGGACTTGCGTCACTACCCGCATATTGATCCCACGATCAGGACAACGGCGCGCAGTCGTAATGCAATGGCCATCATAAACCGTGGTTAGCACAAGTGAACTCGCCGAGAGCGATACTTCCACTTCACTCATGCCACACGCCGCTCCCATGCGACGCATAATATCGCCCACCAGTGTACTTTCCGCACCATGAGCCAACAACATTTGCCCAGCCTGGGCGATCAATCGAGAAACAAGCCTCTGTTTGGATGTCATGATTCCTTTCCGAACGTCCTAAAAGCCCAATAGTGTGCCCGAAATTGGGTGCTTTAAATATGATTTAGCTATAAAAAAGCCGCAATAATTATTGCGGCTCAATCAATTCAGGAACATTAATCACGAACATAGATAACGTGACCGTCATCTTCTTCGTCGTCCCAATCATCCCAGTCATCACCATCTTCAGTGATCACATTTTGGCTGCTCATCTCATCTTTATGGTAATCATCCCACATGAAATCGACTTTCTGAGCTTCACTGAGCTCTTCCTGCTCACGAGGTAACGTTTCCATATAGTCAGCCAACTCACGGCACAAATCCGCCGTACCTTGTTGGTTTACTGCCGAAATTTTGAAGTATCGCCCTTCCCAAGCCAGCGCATCTAAGATCTCTTGGATCTTTTCATCGGCTTCTTCTTCAAGCATCAGATCAACTTTGTTGAACACCAACCAACAAGGTTTTTGTGACACTTTTTCACTGTATTGCTCTAGCTCATCAAAGATGGTCAGCGCATTTTGCGCAGGATCACTTTGATCAACAGGAAGGATGTCGATCATATGCAGCAACACTCGGCAACGTTCTAAGTGCTTTAAGAAGCGAATACCTAAACCAGCACCATCGGCCGCGCCTTCAATCAAGCCCGGAATATCAGCGATCACGAAACTTTTCTCAGGAACCACACTCACGACACCCAAACTTGGGATCAGCGTAGTGAAGGGGTAATCAGCGACTTTTGGCTTCGCTGCTGAAACAGAACGAATAAAGGTTGATTTACCCGCATTCGGCAAGCCAAGCATACCCACATCAGCTAACAGTAAAAGCTCAAGGCGTAATTCGCGCACCTCACCTTTTTTACCCATGGTTTTTTGGCGTGGTGCACGGTTAACGGATGACTTAAAGCGAGCATTACCTAAACCATGCCAGCCACCTTTAGCGACCATCACTTTTTTGCCATGCTCTGCAACTTCACCCACAACTTCATTGGTGTGAATGTCAACCGCTCGAGTCCCAACAGGCACCTTCAAAGTAATGTCTTTACCGCGCTTACCTGTACAGTTAGCACCGCCACCATTTTGGCCGCGCTCAGCAGCGTAAAAGCGTTGGAATCGGTAATCAACCAAGGTATTTAAGTTTTCATCGGCTTGGATATAAACGTCGCCACCATCGCCGCCATCGCCGCCATCAGGGCCGCCTTTCGTCACGAATTTTTCACGCCAAAAGCTCACGACACCGTTACCGCCATCACCCGCTTCGACTTTAATTATCGCTTCATCAACGAATTTCATTTGTTACTCCACGCTCTTTGCGTTGCGATATCATTGTCACACAATGATATAAATTCTAGCAGATACACATTCAGGATCGACCGTGATCATCCTTCGTTTTATCCACAATTGGAACACATAAGGAGAAACTCTAGTGATTAGAGTGTCTTCTTTTCTGTTCGGCTGATAAATAAAAAACCCCACCGTAACGGCAGGGCTTTTGAGTTCAGTTAGGTATAAATTTATTCAGCGTCGATGCTAACAAATTTACGGTTTTTAGGACCTTTAACTTCAAATTTCACTTTACCTTCAGTAAGAGCGAAAAGAGTATGGTCTTTACCGATACCAACGTTAGTGCCTGCGTGGAACTTAGTACCACGTTGACGAACGATGATGTTACCTGCAAGAACAGATTCACCACCGAAACGCTTAACACCAAGACGTTTGCTTTCTGAATCGCGGCCGTTACGAGTAGAACCGCCAGCTTTTTTGTGTGCCATTGTTAAACTCTCCTAAATTACTTAAGCGTTGATGCCAGTGATTTTCACTTCAGTGAACCACTGACGGTGGCCTTGTTGTTTACGAGAGTGTTTACGACGACGGAACTTAACGATTTTAACTTTATCGCCACGACCGTGTTGTACTACTTCAGCAGTAATTTTACCGCCTTCAACAAGAGGTGCACCAACAGTGATTTGCTCACCGTTAGCAACTAGTAGAACTTTATCAAATTCAACAGTTGCACCAGTTTCAACGTCTAATTTCTCTAAACGAAGAGTTTGACCTTCGCTTACACGGTGTTGTTTACCACCAGATTGGAAAACAGCGTACATATTTTACTCCGCTCTTTCCGCACAGCCGTATGCTTTTTATTTGAGCAATTTGGGTGTGCGCTAAACTAATCATCAATAGGGCGCAGATTCTACGCGAATGAGTACCCCAAGACAAGCCATATTTTGAAAAAATTGGCGAAAAGCTAATCGCCAATGAAAAGTGGCGCAATCATGCCTTTAAGCCTTGTATTAATCAACGTTTTTTAGTGTATTATTCGAGAATTATAGAAGAACACAACACCTTATAGGTTCTAACTTCAGCCGGATTAACCATGGATTTTAAAGCTATCCAAACGCTTACTGCCGATGACATGGCAAAAGTGAATGAAACGATTCAAGCTCAGCTCAACTCTGATGTATCTTTAATCAATCAATTAGGATTCTACATCGTCAGCGGAGGTGGGAAACGTCTGCGTCCTTTGCTGGCTATTTTGTCGGCTCGAGCCCTTGGTTATCAAGGTGAAGCGCACACGACTGCCGCTGCATTTATTGAATTCCTCCACACGGCAACCTTGTTGCATGACGACGTTGTCGATGAATCGGATATGCGCCGTGGCAAAGCAACAGCGAACGCGGCATTTGGCAATGCAGCGAGCGTGTTAGTGGGGGATTTCATCTACACGCGTTCCTTCCAAATGATGACTACACTAGGATCGTTAAGGATCCTTGAGCTGATGAGCGATGCGGTGAACGTTATCGCTGAAGGCGAAGTGCAACAATTGATGAACTGTAATGATCCAAACACTACCGAGGAAAATTACCTACAGGTGATCTACTCGAAAACGGCGCGTTTGTTTGAAGCAGCGACCCAGATTGGTGCGATATTAAGTAATGCTTCTCCTGAAATTGAAACGGCATTACAGAACTATGGTAAATACCTTGGCACGGCTTTCCAGCTCATTGATGACGTGATGGATTACACCTCTGATGGCAGTGAAATGGGCAAAAATGTGGGCGATGATTTAGCGGAAGGCAAACCAACACTTCCTCTATTGTACGCAATGCAGCATGGTACACCCGAACAAAAAGAGATGATCCGTGAGGCCATCGAAAAAGCCAATGGCATGGAACAGCTTGATGCGATTCTAGCGGCAATGAAACAAACAGGCTCGCTTGAATACACAACCAACAAAGCGCTCGAAGAAGCCGATAAAGCGATCAATGAGCTGTCTATCCTGCCAGAAAGTGAATATAAACAAGCACTGATAGCTCTAGCTCATATGGCTGTGAATAGGACAAAGTAGAACAGCAGCTAGCTTGGACGAAGAATCGACCTTTGCCTAGAAATGCACCGCTACAAAAAGAGCCTCAATTGAGTAATGCCGTTCACTTAAGAGTGAACGGCATTTTTGTTCTTAGCATACCGTTGTGGTCTAGGCTTAACTGTTCTAGGGAATGTTCTTTCCCTTCGCCCTTCAAGTATTAAGCTTTCAGCCATGTTGTGAAAACCCTTTAACTGACGAGGTATTGCTCCTGGTGTTGAGTAAGGTAAGCCTACAAGTAACGCAGATACATGAGCTAATGTGCCGTTAAAACTCAGTTGATAAGGAAGGTAGTTTCCCTTTAAATTGAAGCAGAGCTCTACCATCTGATATCGAATTAAATTGTAAGTAAGTAAGATGCCCCATAACTCCTGCTTTACCAACTCTGGCAAACGACTTCGCAGCGTGAGACGGTTTCCAAGCATGTATTGTTTTTGCTCTCGGTAGCCTAGCTCTATCTCCCAACGATGCTCATAAAGACCAGTAATATCTTTTGATGGGTAACGCAGCGGATCTGTCATAGAAGTTAATACTTGGTAGTCTTTTCCTTTAATTTTACGAGTGACAAGTCGAGCGGTTATCGACTTTGGTAAATCAGACCATCGCTTTCTAGCTCTTGGATTACTGTGTAATTGAACAAGTTTGTCATTTCGCCCTAAAGATTGAACAATGTCATATTGTGTATTTTTCTTGAGGGGAATAAGCCAATGGCGCTCTGAGCCAGAGTCTTGCCATTTATGTAATAAGCCTAAAGAATAGAACCCCTTATCGAACATTGTCACGCTATGATTCGGTGTTGTTTCTATCAGTTTTTCAGCTAATACCATTTCGTTTGTATTGTAGTTATCAAAAGCACTGGCCGTGATAATATGACTGCTTAGTTCCATTTGGCAGACCATTCTCACTTGCGGATATTGTGTCCCTTTTTGTCGAGAAAATGCATTTTCATTTTGCGGGTTATCGGGCGTGCGCCAAACCACTCCATCGACGCCAAGAAGCGTTAATCCATTCCACTGGGGTAACTTTGCACTTTTTAACCATGAAGTCGTCATTTGCTCAAAGACCGCTTTAATTGCGCCTTCACCCAACGTCTTTCGACGTTGAGTCAACGCACTCGGTGCGACAAAAGCTTTACCCGTACGATCGACAATATCAAGCTGGTTAACTAAGTCTTTCATGGATTTATTGTTATAGATAGCCATTCCAACAAGTAACCAAACCATGGATTCTAGAGTTAATTTCCTCTTTCTCATCGTGACGGTATCAGTAAGAGAATAAGCTTCGTTGATGAGGTCAATTGGAAGTAAGTCAGACAAAGTCTCAACGTTGCTAGGTTTCCAATCATTAATTATGTTTAGAGCTTGGGAAACATCCATAAAAAAATCCAAGTGCATTAAATACACTTGGATTTTGACAGCTCTGAAGGATCGTTCAACCGATCCCTTTGGCCTTAACTGATCGGCATTACCTCAATTGAGGCTCTTTTTGATTCTAAGCGTTATTTAAAACCCGCCTTGCCAAATCATGCCAAATGCAAAAACAGCCACGATCGTTAAAGCACAAGCTCCTAACTTTTCTTTGCCTTGAAAAGGATGAATGCCCTGCTCTCGTTTGGCTTTCATGTAGAAATAGAGCCCAGGTAAGTAGAGTAGCGCGGAGAGCATCAAATAGTGCAAACCAGAGGCATACAAAAGCCAAATCCCATAAATGGTGGCACAAGAACCTATCACCAGAAGTTTGCCTTTATTCTTCTGTTCAATCGCGATCTTTAACGTAAAGGCGCCGATCAAAAAATAGGGAACAAGGATCATTTCTGAAGCGAAGATCAGCAGCGTATCGTAGGTACTGCCTGCATACATCACCAGAATCAGTGAGACCTGAATGCAAATATTGGTTAGAGTTAACGCTTTTACTGGGCTCCCCGCTTCGTTTTGCTGGGCGTAGATGGCAGGAAACATCTTATCTCTAGCACATAAAAATGGCGCTTCGGAGGCCAGGACCGTCCAGCTAAGAAAAGCACCGCACACCGAAATAATTAATCCAACACCGATAATGTACTCACCCCAAGGACCAAGAATTGTCGTCAGCACTTTGGCCATTGAAGGATTCTGATATTGCGCCAATTCAACCGGTTTAATCACACCCATCGACAATAAGGTGACCAATACATAAATGGTCAACGCCGTAAGCAAACCGAGAATAGTCGCTTTACCGATATCAGCACGGTGGCGAGCGCGGCTTGACACGACAACCGCTCCCTCTATTCCGATGAACACCCATACCGTGATCAACATGGTGCTTTTTATTTGATCCAGCAGATCATGGCCAACACCGAAGTGTAAGCCTGTAAAATCCAATGTGAATTTGTCCCAAGAAAAAGCAAAAGCGGCACAAATGATGAACAACACTAGAGGGATCATTTTAGCAAAGGTGGTAACCAGATTAATGAATGCGGCCGTTTGTACTCCTTTTTTGACCAACGCATGCACCAACCAAAGTAATACCGATGCACTCCCAATGGAAAGCCACGTATTACCCGCCCCAAACATCACGTTATCTGGTGTATCAAACAACATACCTAAGGTACTAAAAACAATTACCAGATAAGAGACATTAGCCACCATGGCGCTAAACCAGTAACCCCATGCGGAACAAAAACCCGCAAAGTCACCAAATCCTTCTCGAGCAAAACCAAATACGCCACTATTAATATGAGGTTTATGGATGGCAAGTTGTTGAAAAGAGAGCGCGAGAAAGATCATACCAACGCCGGTGATCCCCCAACCGATCATTACCGCCAAAGGGCTGGCGACTGAGGCCATGTTTTGTGGCAGGCTAAAAACACCAGCACCAATCATTGAACCAATGACCAGTGCTGTCAGTGAGCCCAAACCAAGCTTATTATCCATGGGAACTATCCAGTGAGTGTTTACACATTAGAGGAAGGCGCTATTTTAGAGAACATATTTACCAGACATCAATCCCTATGTGATCGCGGTCACTGAGATAGTGAGTCAATAGTCAAATTCATTGCTAGGGATCAAAAAGTTTGTAAGTTCACGACGAAAATAATGCACTGCTCAGTAAAAAAAACCGCATATTACACAGTTCAAAGCATCATCATACAAAAATATTGGTAAAAACCATAAAAAATGCCGCTTGGATGAGCAAGCGGCATTTTTGTATAAGATAAGGTTATTCTTTATTTGGCGAAATCAACACCTAGCTGAATATCACCTTTCAGTGTTGTCAGCATTCCATCTAACGCGGCTTGTTCATAGGCACTCAATGCACCATAGCTCAACACTTCTTCGACACCCTCTTTACCGAGTTTAATCGGTTGTGCAAAGAATGAGGCATGCTCACTACCACCGTCAACGTAGGCACATTCCACAACACCTGGTTCACCTTGTAGTGCTTTGACTAATGATAAGCCAAAACGGCAAGCCGCTTGACCCATTGACAGTGTTGCACTGCCGCCACCCGCCTTCGCTTCCACCACTTCTGTACCTGCGTTTTGAATGCGCTTAGTTAGGGCTTCCACTTCTTCGGCCGTGAACTCAACCCCTTCAATTTGCGAAAGCAAAGGAAGGATAGTGACGCCTGAGTGGCCGCCAATCACAGGCACAATAATCTCGCTAGGGTTTTTATCTTTTAGTGCCGCGACAAACGTTTCTGAGCGGATCACATCCAACGTTGTCACACCAAATAGCTTACGCTTGTCGTAAACGCCTGCTTTTTTCAAGACTTCCGCTGCAATAGGTACTGTTGTATTGACAGGGTTGGTGATAATGCCCACACAGGCTTTTGGACAGACAACCGCAATCTTTTCAGCCAACGCTTTCACAATGCCAGCGTTAACATTAAACAGATCCGCGCGATCCATACCCGGCTTACGAGCGACACCTGCAGAAACAAGGACTACATCCGCACCTTCAAGCGCAGGTGTTGGATCTTCGCCAGCATAGCCTTTGATCGATACGGGAGTAGGAATGTGGCTTAGATCGGCAGCAACGCCCGGAGTCACCGGTGCGATGTCATACAGCGCCAGATCGGAACCAGCAGGAAGATGGTTTTTAAGTAGAAGTGCTAGGGCTTGACCGATGCCACCAGCGGCACCAATAACAGCTACTTTCATCGTAGTTCTCCTTGAGAATAAATCTCTTATAAATGTTTTTGTGTAGGGTATTTTTAAGCTAGAAAACTATAGCAATCACAATATGATTACAATCAATTAACGCTAGCTTTGCGACCTCGCGCAATTCGCTAAAATCATGCTACAGCACCGATGGCAATTATGACCTTGTTTATCTTTACCGACAAAGAGTTAAGTTGCCATTCGACCAAAGTTTTACATAAAAGTTTACAGTGACCTTTTAAACACTTTTGGACGATAATTTGGCGATGACTGCATAGCTATGCGAGAATATGCAGCAATAAATGGCTAATCGAAGACGATAACTATGCGCAACAATAATGATAAGCAAGATAATCTGGTTCGTGCTTTTAAAAATCTATTAAAAGAAGAACGTTTTGGATCTCAAGGTGACATTGTCGATGCCCTGCGTAATGAAGGGTTTGATAATATCAACCAATCCAAAGTATCTCGCATGCTGACTAAATTTGGCGCGGTACGCACTCGCAACGCAAAAATGGAGATGGTCTACTGCCTTCCTGCTGAACTCGGTGTACCAACCGTATCAAGTTCACTGCGCGAATTAGTGCTAGATATAGATCACAATGCCGCGCTGGTAGTGATTCATACCGGACCAGGGGCGGCGCAGCTTATTGCTCGGTTACTTGATTCTCTGGGCAAATCAGAAGGCATCTTGGGTGTGGTGGCCGGTGACGATACCATTTTTATCACACCGACACTGAACGTAACGACAAAGCAGCTGTTTGATTCAGTCTGTGATCTGTTTGATTACGCAGGGTAATTTGTCACTAAACGCATTTCATCTCACTCTCTAGTAGAATCACACTGAGTCAAGTCGGCGTGATTCTCTTCACATCTTCAACAATAAGTTGTCACAGCAGAAAGAGAAATAACTCCTTGATAGGCAAGCTATTGCCATATTTTGGCTCTGACAATGACGCTTATTGATAGCCAATTTCGCTACATTTTTTAACATTCCTGTAATTATGTGTCGATTTTTTGGTATTATTTAGCCACTTTTTCAACATACGGATTGAAAAAGATGCCGTTTCTAGATGAGGAAACTCCCCCGATACCCAAACAACTTGAAGTTGCGGGTAGGCGGCAAGTGAGTCAGTCGTCATAAGCATGGATAATTCTGTGAATGGGGTGAACCAACGTAGCCAACACCACAGCAACTTCAGGTGGGAAGGGTGTAACAACAATTATCTATGGGGTTAATAATGAATAAGGAAGGAAAATTCATGGCATTGAATAAATTGATTAAAGTTGGAATTATTGCAGCAGCGGTCATGGGTACAGGTACGTTAAGCGCACAAGAGTTCATTACGATTGGTACAGGATCCGTCACTGGTGTTTACTACCCGACAGGTGGTGCTATTTGTAAGCTGGTTAATAAAGGGCGTAAAGATCACAACATTCGCTGCTCAGTAGAATCAACGGGCGGATCGATCTACAACGTGAACACGATTCGTGCAGGTGAACTCGATTTCGGTATTGTTCAATCTGACTGGCAGTACCATGGTTATAACGGTACCAGTGAATTTGCCGAGCAAGGCCCGAATAAAAAACTGCGCGCAGTATTTTCCCTTCATACCGAACCTTTTAATATCATTGCCCGCGCCGATTCAGGCATTGAAAACGTGGCTGACTTGAAAGGTAAACGTGTCAACATTGGTAACCCAGGTTCTGGTGACAGGGCTACCATGGCAGTGGTGATGGATGCATTTGGTTGGACCAATGACAGCTTCAAACTGGCTTCTGAGCTCAAAGGCTCTGAGCGCTCTCAAGCATTGTGCGACAATAAAATAGATGCCTTTATTTATATGGTTGGCCATCCAAATGGTTCAATCAAAGAAGCAACGACCTCATGCGATGCAAAACTCGTCTCTGCTACTGGCCCTGAAATTGAAAAAATTGTTGCCAATAACCCTTACTACGCTTACAGCACGATTCCTGCTGGCATGTACCGTGGAACAGATAAAGATGTAACCAGTTTTGGTGTGGCTGCAACCTTGGTATCAAGCACTGATGTGTCTGATGAAGTCGCATACAATTTGGTCAAAGCGGTATTTGAAGATTTTGATACCTTTAAACGTCTTCACCCTGCCTTTGCTAACTTGAAAAAAGAAGACATGGTGAAAGCCGGGATCTCCATTCCTCTTCACCCTGGCGCAGAAAAATACTACAAAGAAATCGGTCTGCTAAAATAATTTCGCATCGCGAAAACCAACAATAGCGATACCGAATCAAAGGAGGCTGAACGTCTCCTTTGGTTGCCCTTTCAGTCACGAGCGATATGCCCTTTATCCCTTGGCGTTATGGTCAGCGATGATGGCCTGTTCTCTTACGTTTACAACGACTCTCTGGGCACATTTGGGTTTTAAATGATTAAACAACCCACCTTTTGTTCTGTTCCGCAATAGCCCACTTCTCATTAGCAGTGAATTGACCCTGTGACCAACCGAGACGTAGGCAGCCAATAATAAGGATAACGTACATGACGAGGACACTTACTCCGTCAACCGATGTGCAGGAAATGGTAGCGCAATCTGATACCGGCGCAAGAAACCCTCACGGCTTGCCGGGGCGCATTTTGTGGTTTGTCCCACTATGTTGGTCACTATTCCAACTTTGGTATGCTTCACCGCTGCCCTTTATTTTTAACTTTGCCATCTTAAACGATACGCAAGCACGAGCCATTCACCTCACATTCGCTGTTTTTCTCGCCTTTACTGCCTACCCTGCGTTAAAAAACTCACCACGCGATCGCATTCCATTGATTGATTGATTGGATTTTGGCATTGGCGGGCAGTTTCTCTGCTGCTTACATCTATTTATTTTACAATGAGTTGGCTGGTCGCTCTGGTGCGCCAACCTTGATTGATATAGCGGTCTCCGTCACAGGGATGGTGTTATTACTTGAAGCAACACGTCGAGCATTAGGGCCACCACTAATGTTGGTCGCAGCACTCTTTTTGCTCTACACCTTTGGTGGCCCCTACATGCCGGATGTGATCGCTCATAAAGGAGCGAGCCTAAACAAAGCGATGTCTCATTTATGGCTTACTACTGAAGGGGTTTTTGGGGTGGCTCTTGGAGTTTCCACCTCTTTTGTGTTCTTGTTTGTTCTATTTGGCGCAATGCTTGAACGAGCTGGCGCAGGTTCCTATTTTATCAAAGTAGCCTTTTCATTGTTGGGCCACATGCGAGGCGGTCCCGCGAAAGCAGCGGTTGTGGCCTCAGGCTTATCAGGGCTAGTGTCTGGCTCATCGATTGCAAACGTAGTTACCACCGGTACTTTTACCATTCCCTTGATGAAACGTGTCGGCTTTCCCGGAACCAAGGCGGGCGCTGTTGAAGTAGCCGCTTCCACCAATGGCCAATTAACACCACCTATCATGGGTGCTGCCGCATTTTTAATGGTGGAATATGTCGGTATTTCCTATGTTGAAGTAATCCGTGCGGCGCTACTGCCAGCGCTTATCTCTTATATTGCCTTAATTTATATTGTCCATTTGGAAGCCTGCAAAGCAGGAATGAAAGGCCTACCTCGCCGTCATACACCGACATGGGTGCAAAGCTTACTTTCATTTACGGGTACTATTTTAGGGCTTTGCGTTCTCAGCGCTGTTGTTTACTACGGCATTGGCTGGACCAAAGAGGTGTTTGGTGACGCCGCTACTCCAATTGTTACGGTTGCGCTTTTACTGACTTATGTCGCTCTGATTAAAATCTCATCTCGCTACGCCTCAGAAAGTACAATGGACATGGATATCCAAGAAGTACCCGACCCTGGGCCGACGGTAAAATCAGGGCTTCATTACCTGCTACCTATTGTGGTGCTCGTATGGTGTTTGACGGTCGAGCGCTTCTCGCCCGGATTATCCGCTTTTTGGGCCACGATATTTATGGTCTTCATTTTGATCACTCAGCGGCCAATCATGTCGTTACTCAATAAGAGCAACGATTTGAACACGCAAGTGAAGGCTGGGTTTGTTGATCTTGCCGAAAGCTTGGTTTCGGGCGCGCGGAATATGATTGGCATTGGTGTGGCAACCGCTGCCGCAGGAACCGTCGTTGGTGTCGTCACCTTGACTGGCATTGGCTTAGTGATGACCGATTTTGTTGAGTTTATCTCCGGTGGCAGCGTCATACTGATGCTGATTTTTACCGCCGTGATCAGCCTCATTCTTGGTATGGGCTTACCGACCACCGCCAACTACATCGTCGTATCAACCTTAATGGCTCCCGTCATTGTGACACTGGGAGCCGCTCATGGTCTTATCATCCCATTGATTGCCGTACACTTATTTGTGTTCTATTTCGGCATTTTGGCAGATGACACCCCACCAGTTGGCTTGGCGGCATTTGCCGCAGCCGCTATCGCTAAATCAGACCCTATTCGTACAGGTATTCAAGGGTTTGCTTACGATATTCGTACCGCCATTTTGCCCTTTATGTTCGTATTCAACACTCAACTACTGCTAATGGGAATTGATACATGGTGGCACTTAGCGTTAACCATTTTCTCGGCAATTACCGCAATGCTGCTGTTTTCTGCTGCGACTCAAGGTTGGTGGCTCACTCGCAATAAGTGGTGGGAAACCATCTTGCTGTTGGTGCTGACGTTCTCGTTCTTCCGACCCGGTTTTTGGTGGGACATGATTTATCCTGCGAGCGAGCTGCACCCAGGCACAGAGATAGCGCAAATTGTAGAAAACCTCGATGTGGGTCAATCGATAGAGCTTATCGTCGCTGGTGAAACCATTGAAGGTGATTACTTATCAAAAACAGTACTACTCCCTTTTGATGATCAAGCGTCAACGGCAGAACAGCGTATTCAATCAATGGGGCTAACCCTGAAAGAAACCAGTAATCGTATGCTGGTGGATATGATTGAGTTTGGCAGTCCAGCTGAAGCTGCAGGCATAGATTTTGATTGGGAAATCCGCTCAGTTGTGTTGGAAAGCCAGCGGCCAATGAAAGAGTGGGTTTTCTTACCTGCATTATTATTAGTGCTGACGCTAGCTTGGAATCAAAAACGCCGTATGAGAACACAAGAAATACGCGCTTAATCAATATGCCTAGCACGAGCTAGGCATATACTTTACGGAAACAAGGTGCTCTAAAGCACCCTATCGTAGATGAGATAATCCATAATGTATAAACACATCCTTGTTCCAGTGGACCTTAATGAAAAAGGCTTTTCTGACAAAGCCGTTGAACTTGCTGTTTGGCACGCGACACATTCCAATGCTGAAATTCATCTTTTAAATGTATTACCTGGTATCCACATGTCGATGGTCGCCACATACTTCCCGAAAGATGCCGCGGCGAAAATGAAAGAAGACGTCAAGCAACAGCTAAAACAGTTTGCTGATCAACATATCGCTGACGAAATAATCTACAAACTGCATGTAGCGGAAGGTAAAGCCTACACCACCATTTTAGATTACGCAGAAAAGCTCGGAGCTGATTTGATTATCATGCCAAGCCATAAACGATCGAAGATCGATAAAGTGATGCTGGGATCGGTGGCCAGTAAAGTAGTGCAAAACTCGCCAATCAATGTACTGGTTGTCAAACCGCAAGGATAGAAACCCTGCATCGTCATAAAAAAGCGCATGAGGCGCTTTTTTTATGCCAACGATAAGCGCCTCAGTTAGGAATTGGCTATCAAACTAATAGGTTCAATTATCTTTACTTGTTGAGAATAATTATCAATAATGTTTACATCAACCCGATAACCGTTTAGGTGAACATTATGAAAAAAACGCTTAGCTTTGCCGCGATCCATTTCAGTATTGCGTTTACCGTCGTTTATCTACTTACGGGCGACATTATTCTTGGTAGTCTGATTGCCATGCTTGAGCCGATGGTCAATACCGTTGCTTTTTACTTTCATGAAAAAGTATGGGCACACTACGCCCCGCTGCGCCGCTACTCACAATCAGCTAAAATTAAAACAGGTAGCTTCGCTGTAGTACACTTTAGTGTTGCATTTAGCGTGGCATATATCATGACCGGAAGTTTTATCATTGGTGGTGTGTTAGCCATGATCGAACCGAGCATTAATACGTGTGCTTACTACTTCTACGAGAAGTTCTGGCAAAAGAGGCATCCGCAAGAATGGTCAGCAATGAAATGCTCTCATTAGCTGTACGTTGATCAGATAGGAAAATGGGTAACACAGAGATCTTCGCTTAACGCGATATGGAAGGATTGCTGCTGACCATCAAGTTGCACCGATAAGGTATACAAATCATTCGGGTTAAGCTGTGTAAGATCTGCGTACTTCGGCGCTTCCACTTGAAATAAAGCACTGGCGTGCTGATGGCGCACATCAATAGGTAACTGATAGCTCATACCATTAAATTTCACCACCGCGGAAACTAATCCTGGTGCGTAGGTTTGATAATGTAAGTGAACCAAAAACTCACAGCCACCACCATAGTGCCAGATTTGCTCAGTAGTAACATGCTCCAAACGAACATGACGAATGCATTGCAGATAAGGCTCTTGCCAAATACCCATTCGCTCATCGTATTTCTTCACCGAGTGGTGTCCCAATGGGCATAATTGCGGTAAATCTTGATCCTCCAGCAACCACTCTTCTTCTTGCTCAACAAACAAAATTTCGAATCGATTGCGGCCAAGTTGCAGCAAAGGCCGAATGTCTTTTTTATACACCGCTTGGCTACCATCACAATCAAATAGTGCCACACCGTTTAAACGTATTTCCGCATAAAAATCGATCCCCTCAAGCACAAGATCAATTGCAGCAAAACCAAGCATCACTTTATCCACCTCAACATCATGCATCAAATGCCACTCTTGCTCGGCAATTTGTGCTTCTGTCATATCGTGAGGTAATACTTGGCTAAGAGGCGCAGGAAAACAAAGATCATCTTGCGGGATCGATAAATCAGTCAACGGTGAAAGCTGCCAAAAGCCAGCAAGAGAAATTCGCATAATAAACTTGAGCTAGATCAATGTTGAGCGATTATATACAAAATAAATAAAGATGTGCTGACAAAAATAATGATTCGTCACTAAAGTGCCCCGCTAGCTTTGCATAGCGAAAAAAATACCAGCCAAAGGGCTGGTATCTCACATCAAGGTAAATAACGCCTAATCACTCTTGGTCGTCTTCATCTTCTTCATCGTCGTATAGCGCATCTTCACCCGAGTAGTAAGTGCCCCATCCGTCGTAAATAATGTCATATTTTTCAGCAAGTTGAATAAGCTTCTCTGCCTGTTCATCGATCGCTTCGGCCTTCAGTACCGATTGCATAGTCGCGTCACAGCACAATAGTTTATTGCCGTCTTCATCTTCTGTTTCTTCTGCTTCAAGCACTTCAAAGCCCATTTTAAAGGCTTCAACAACCGCTTTTTCTAGCGTGTCAAAATCTTCAGCAAATAGGTGGTGCTCTATCTCATATAACGCATCTGGATCACTGCCATCTTCGAGCAGGGCTTGAATGATGTCGCGAGTATCTTCTTTTTGAATTTCGATTAACTCTTCAACGGATACGTAGTCATCTTGCTGAGGTTGAGACATAAGGTGCTCCAGATTTGGCTAAATGTAGACTATACTCCATCAACTTGGCGTTGCAGATAGGCGGCAAGTGAGTTCATCCCAATGAACATAGATAAACTATGTGACTGGGGTGAGCAAACGTAGCCAGCACCGCTGCAACTTCACGTCGGAAGGGTATAAATGAATTTCGACGAAATATGGCATGGTTCGCCTAAAATTGCCACCAACAACGTACCGCGATCTTTATCTTTCTAAAGGATCACTGCTCAATCAAGTACAGATCAAATAAAAAACACTTTAATTTAACAATTTATTTTCATTTTGCTAATTCAGTAGATTATCTGCCTGATGATTTGCTCTTTCACCGCATTAAACTGCCTGTTTATCAAACATTCATGCATAGCGAAAAAGGTCGCTTTGGCTAAACCTGCCCGCATTATGCACTTTTTATGTAAATAACCGCATAGAAAATCACTTATTCTTCATGCTTAATTCACCCTCCTCTGAGCCAAAAACGCATAACAAAGCACTTTGTCGTTATTAGGCTTATTTGGCTAGTTTTGGAGTTATTTTTTAATAAGCGCACACTTTAAAGCATACACAACTATAAGTTCACAAAATAACAGCTAATACCACCACTAAGTAGACTTGCATCGTTCGCTTAAGCTTGTCATAAAGAACATGAGAAATAAGAGTAGGGATACAAAATGAATAAGCTGTACGTTGGATCTGAAGTTGGGCAACTGCGCCGAGTATTACTCAATCGGCCAGAGCGTGCCTTAACTCATCTTACACCGTCGAACTGTCATGAACTGTTATTTGATGATGTGCTTGCCGTAGAAGATGCAGGAAAAGAGCATGATGCCTTTGCCAACACGTTGAAGGATCAAAATGTGGAAGTGCTGTTGCTGCATGATCTCTTAGTCGAAACCTTAGCCGTTGCCGATGCCAAAGCGTGGTTGCTCGATACGCAAATTTCTGATTTTCGCTATGGTCCCACTTTGGCGCGCGATCTGCGCTGCTATTTAGCTGACATGAATAACGAACACCTCGCCACTCTGCTACTCGGTGGTCTTGCTTATTCCGAACTGCCCATCCACTCCTCTTCGATGCTACCTAAAATGCATCGTCCGTTAGATTTTGTGATTGAACCGTTGCCTAATCATCTCTTTACCCGCGATACCTCTTGCTGGGTATATGGCGGCGTATCGCTTAATCCGATGATGAAACCAGCACGCCAACGTGAAACCAACCATTTACGCGCCATTTATCGTTGGCATCCTGTATTTGCAGGAGAGAATTTTATCAAGTATTTCGGTGATGAAGATCTGCACTACGATAATGCCAATATTGAAGGGGGCGACGTACTGGTGATCGGTAAAGGTGCAGTGTTGATTGGTATTTCCGAACGCACGACTGTGCAAGGGGTAGAAAATTTTGCTGCGAGTTTATTTAAACATGGGCAGGCCAAAGAGGTGATTGCCGTTAACCTGCCTAAACACCGCTCTTGTATGCATTTAGATACGGTGATGACACATATGGATGTCGACACCTTTTCTGTTTACCCCGAAATTATGCGTCATGATTTAGAAACATGGCGTTTAACGCCAAAAGGCGATGGCGGGATGAACGTCGATTCAATGCCAAGTTATGTTAATGCGATTGAACGCGCGTTAGGTTTGGACAAACTCAAAATCATCACCACTGGTGGTGATAGCTATGAGGCTGAGCGCGAGCAATGGAATGACGCCAACAACGTGCTAACGGTTAAACCCGGAGTTGTGATTGGCTACGAGCGCAATGTCTACACTAACGAGAAATACGATAAGGCGGGCATCAAAGTATTAACCATCCCCGGCAATGAACTCGGCCGAGGCCGAGGCGGCGCGCGCTGCATGAGCTGCCCGATCGAGCGAGATGATATTTAACCTTCTCAATTCAACGCAGTGAATAAAAGAGATAAAAAAGCGGCGCATCAAAACGCCGCTTTTTATTTGCTTACGCTGCGCGATACAAACCACGTCAGCTCTGAGCGAGTAACAACGTTATTCGGTGCCACCAACAGTGAGCGAATCTAGCTTAAGCGTAGGCTGCCCTACTCCAACAGGCACACTTTGTCCTGCTTTACCGCACACTCCAACGCCGCGATCAAGGCTCAAATCGTTACCCACCATCGAGACTTGTTGCATTGCCTCAATGCCAGAACCGATCAAGGTTGCACCTTTGATTGGATAAGTAATTTTGCCGTTTTCAATCATATAGGCTTCAGAGGCAGAGAACACAAATTTACCCGAGGTGATATCCACTTGGCCACCGCCAAAGTTGGGCGCATAAACGCCTTTCTTCACTGTTGAAATGATCTCTTCTGGCGTATGTTCACCCGGCAACATGTAAGTGTTGGTCATGCGCGGCATCGGTAAATGTGCGTACGATTCACGACGCCCATTACCCGTAGGGTTCACCCCCATCAAACGTGCGTTGAGTTTGTCTTGTATGTAGCCTTTCAACACGCCATTTTCAATTAAGGTGTTGTATTGACCATTGACACCTTCATCGTCGACATTGAGCGAGCCACGCAGATCTTTCAACGTGCCATCGTCAACAATCGTACAAAGCGTTGAGGTTACTTTCTGGCCAATTTTACCGGAGAAAACAGAAGATCCTTTGCGGTTAAAATCACCTTCTAAGCCATGCCCTACCGCTTCGTGAAGCAAGACACCCGGCCAACCAGAACCGAGCACAACAGGCATCGCGCCAGCAGGAGCTGCGACAGCTTCAAGGTTGACTAAGGCTTGTCGGATAGCTTCATCGGCAAACTGAAACGCAACTTTACAGCCATCTTGTTCTGTGAGGAAAAAGTCATAACCAAAACGACCACCACCGCCAGAGCTGCCTCGCTCGCGGCGATCACCTTTTTGTGCTAACACGCTGATCGACAAACGGACCAACGGGCGGATATCGCCTGCGTAAGTCCCATCGGTTGCAGCAACTAACATCTGTTCATGCACACCACTTAAGCTCACCGAGACTTCTTGGATCAAAGGCTCTTTGGTACGAATGTAAGCATCCAGCTCTTGCAGTAATTCTGTTTTTTGCTTTTTTTCCCAACTGGCTAGTGGGTTATCCGCCGCATAATAGGCTTGATTATCGCTACGTTTAAAGGCTTGAACACAACCACTTTTACCTTGCTGCGCAATGCCTCGTGCGGCTATTGCACTCTGTTTCAAACCTTCTAATTGGATTTGATCTGAATAAGCAAAACCCGTTTTTTCACCAGTGATGGCGCGCACACCAACACCGCAATCGATATTAAATGAGCCGTCTTTAATAATGCTGTCTTCGAGCACTAAAGATTCATGCCAGCTCGACTGAAAATAGATATCGGCATAATCAATTTGACGAGTGGCAATTGTCGCTAGTGTATCCGCAATATCTTGCTCGGTTAATCCTGCAGGTTTTAATAGTGCATCTTCAATGCGGTTAATACTCATAGTGTGCTCTTATTATCTATAAACTGATTGGTGAATCGGGTGTGTGCAGCAATGGGCATTTTTTGTCGAACTTGCTCAACGTAAGCCAAGTCAATATCGGCGACTAAATTCCCCACTTGCTGGTTTAAGCTTGCAATAACCTCACCCCACGGGCTGATGACCATCGAATGACCCCATGTCTCGCGCCCACATGGATGAAGCCCAGTTTGCCCAACCGCAACAACCCAACACTGATTCTCTATCGCTCGGGCTCTTAACAAGACTTCCCAATGTGCCTTTCCGGTCACCGCCGTAAAGGCCGCAGGAACCACTAATATCTGAGCACCCTGTACTCTTAATTGGGAATAGAGGTGCGGAAAGCGCACATCATAGCAGATGGAAAGGCCAATTTGACCAAATGGCGTCGACGCAACACTCAGCTTTGTGCCGCAGGTAAAAGTTTCCGATTCTCGATAGCGCTGGTGGCCGTCAGCGACATCGACATCAAACATGTGTAGCTTGTCGTAGTGCGCGACAAGATCGCCACTGGCGTCAAACAGCAAGGAGGTGGTCGTTACCCCGACCTCACGACGGATAGGCATGCTGCCCACCAACAGCCACACCCGATGAAAGCGAGCCATAGCAGCCAATTGGCTCTGAAAAGGACCTTGTCCCAATGGCTCGGCATGTTGGTGGTACTGTTGCCGCGTACCAAACACCAGTGCATTTTCCGGCGTGACAATCCACTTCGCACCTTGCGCCACAAGTAGTGACACTTGCTGTTCGATATAAGCCAAATTCTGCGCAGGTTCAGAGCTTGACGTCATTTGAATAAGTCCAACGCGATCCATGCTTTCTTCCTTATTTTTCAGTCAGCTTTCTCAGTTTTTCTGGCAATTTAAACTCGCCTCGACTACGCGAAAGCTCTTTAACAACCGGTGAATTAATTGGTCCTTTAACCTCATAATTGACTTGGGTAAAGACCTCAACCACAGGTGCAATCACGGTCGTAATAGCTAGGACATACAGCGCTGTTTGCGGCGTCACCGCAAAAGCCGTCAAGACGGGAATTCCTGATGTGATGTCTGGTACAAAATTCACCTCAGCATCAACAGTACGGCTATTGAGATCCGCTAAGCCTTTAATGGTCATTTCACCGGCAACAGCATCCATTTTGATGTTGTTGGTAACAAAAATCCCTTGCGAAATTTCACCACTGCCTGTAATTGAGTTAAAGGCCATTCCTTTATCAAACACGTCACTAAAATCGAGCTGCATTTTACGGATAATGGAATCTAAACTGAATAATCCGAGTAAACGAGCGGCACCGCTGACATCAGAAACTACCCCTTTACCCATAGTAGTCTCTATCTTGCCTTCTAAGCTGTCGATCTTCATTGACCAAGGCGCGCCATCCCATTCGGTTTGACTCGACATTTCAAATGGCGCTCTTTGGATACCGGAGCTGATGCCAAAGCGCTCCATCAAATCGCTATTATTGTCACCTTTCATGGTGAGATTCAGTTGGGTATGGCTACGCTCATCACCTTGTGCGTCTTTATTCAACGTCCAAGCACCACTGATATTGACTTGGTTTGAACCACTACTGATATCAATCTTCTTCCATTGCAAAGTATCACCTTGCCGTTGGAAGTCCATATTCATCTTGCCTACCTTGTAACCCTGCAACCAAAGATCATCAATGGCCAAAGTTAAGTTTGGCACCAATCGATGAAACTGTCGGTCAAAATCAGTAATAAGCGGCTCAGACTGGCGATCTTGATCAACCAACAGTGATTTTTTGGAGCTGTCCTCCAGCTCAGGAATGTAAACGTGCAAACGTTCAAGCGAGACGGACAAATCATAAGGTTCAATATAACTCGCTTGGCCTTTTGCTTCTTGGCTCTCGAGCTGTGCGTACCAACCGAGATTTTTACGTCTGGCATTAAAATCAACATCGTGCCACTCAATGCCCGCTAGTAGAAGTGCTTTGACGTTGATGTCCACTCTCTCTGGTGGTGGGATCTCGGGAGTATTCATCTCCGCTAGAGCTGATTTTTTCTTCGGCTGAGGCTCATTGGCCAAACTCAACCATTCATCCAAATTAAAGGTATCGCTGCGGATCTGCGCATGGTGGCCAACCACTGGGCTGATTTTGAAATTGCCGCTCCCTACTATGAGATTGGTGGCCGTCAGGCGTGGTTTTTTCGATGTGATATCGATTTCAGCTTGGTATTTCGCTTGTGGTAATTGTAGGCGGGCGGTGATCGACTCTTGGTTACCCGATGCTTGCAAGTGAGCCTTGCCTGCCACGTTGAAGGCTTTTTTTAGCGGGTAAGGGTAATCACTTTCTACCATTTTTAAATCGGCTAAGGTGTCGATTTGATAAGTGAAACCGACATCATTGAGCTGAATATCAACGCCCATTTGCCAAGGAGCATGCCCTTTTAAACGGTTTAGCCAGCGCTCACCGACAAAAGGCGTCAGGGGTTTAATATCCCAGTCTCCCACCACATCAATATTCACCGCATAACCTTGGCTGGCATTTTCACCTTTAAAATCAATCGCGATCGGTTGAGTCAGCAGATCCGCCGACAAACCGGCTGCCGTCACAACGTCATTATCAAATTCAATTTTGCCAGAGACACCCTCAAGCACCATTGGCGGTGCATCAATTTCCACGTGGTTATTATTTAAATTCGCCCAACCCCATGCTCGGGGTTCCTGCTCACTATCAAAAGGAATACGAAGCTGAAATTCAGATTGCACTTCGCCACTGACTTGGATCGCCGTTAACGCCGCTCCCACCGAATCCACTAAAGGTGTTGAGGTCATATAGTCGCGTACGGCATTGCCTTGGGCTGTTGCACTGGCTTCGATTTCGATGTGTCCACCTTCGGCTAGCTCAGGTATTCGCCCTGTGATCCGCTGGGCAGTGACATCCATTAAGGTCGCAGAGTGTGAATCAAGGTACATCGCATCGTTTTCAAACAGCAGATCGAGTTGCAAATTGGTGATCGGCGGCCACGCCGTATCAAAACTAAATTTCGCCTCTTTTAAACCAACCCAAGCTTGGAATACGCCATTGTTTTGTTGGTAGGGAAAATCGCCAAGCTCACCATACCAAAGCAGTTTAGCAGTGTTGGCTTTACCGCCTTGTATCGCAGTGGAGAGATAATCCGTCAAGTCATGGCCTAAAGCCAAGGTAGGCAAATAACGCCAAGTTTCACCCGCATTGTATAAATCAGCTTCCGCATAAAACGAAAGTAAAGGACTGCGTTTTTCAGGAAAATCGAGACGAAATGCTCCGAGCACTTGCAAATCAGGTGTCGCGGCTGTCACTTTACTGGCCCACAATGACCAGCCATCAGTTTGCTTTTGCCATACCACATCGGCTTCACCTTGACGAATATTCAATGGTGCTTGGAAAACCTCACCATAAGGTAACACGTCATCAATCAGCGTTACTTTGGCGCGAGCACTCTCCATGCTACCTGCAATGGAGGCTTTGAGATGGTGTACTTGTGGCAATAACTGCCATTGTGCCATGGCGCCATCACTGAGTTCAGCAGAATAACGAAGCGATTGCAGGCTATCTCCTTTGCTGAGCCGAATATCTTCTAAGGTGCCCCCCAAATCCAATTGCTGCAAAAGCTCGTTCGTTTGGCTGGAATCGGGCATCATTTTCACAAAGGGAAGCAAAGTTTTTATGTCCAACTGAGATAAGTTCAAACGCCATTGCGTCGGTTGCCATTCAAACGCGACATCAAGTTTAGGCCACACTTCGTCATCCGTGCGCAACTGAAGTGAGTAAGCGTTAACTTGCCATCCTTGTTCAATAGGTAACAGTTTGATGATTCCCGACTCTAACAGCAATTCATGCTGACGCTCTTCACCCCAAACCAGTTCAGAGGGCTCTAGTTCGACATAGCCATCTTTGGGTTGGTTATGTTCTAAGGTCAGCCATGCATTAAAACTCACCTGTCCTTTCTTAATGCCGGTTTCGTCTTTGAGATAACGAGTCAACCACGGGTTTATTTTGATATTGTCAGCGCTAACATAGAAGCGACCTGAAATATCGCGTAGTGAACCATGATCTTCAAAGTTAGCACTCACTAACAGAGAGTTAATACTGGTATCAGCGATGCTCACCACGCCTTCAGCTTTATGTTGCTGAGCGTTATTTTTCCACCGAAGACGTTCAATATCTAACTGGCGAATCTCCCCCGCGACAGATTGATAGAAAACCGTCGAGTCGAGTAGCGCAAAATCATCCAATTGCCGCAACAGTAGGTTGTCTAAACGCTCAATGACATTGCCTTGTGTGCGGCTCTGTTGGTTATCTTCCGCCTGTAGCTCAAGCCAGTTTACCGAGCGAATATCCAATTTGAGTTGATGAACACTGAGATCCGCGACCACAGGTTGCATTTGCAGTATTGACTGAATGAGGTCAAATTCAACATCGATTTGTTGCGCAGAAAAGTGAATTTGCGATCCATCAGGTAGCTTTGCTTTTAGCCCCTTAAGTGCAATTGACGGGTGAGTATTACGCCAAAAACCAGTGACCTCACTTAATTCAAATTCAAAACCTGAATTTTGGTTGATCAAGGTTTGTATTTCGCCTTGGAAACGATTCATTTGTGGCAAAAATACACGCAAGGTGGTGACAGCAACAGCCAACACCACTAGCACGCTAACGATAAACCACAATACTATTCGCCAAAGGCGCGTAAAAGTTGAGATCACAAAAACCCTACTACATCATCACAACGTCAAATTGTTCTTGGATATAAAGTGGCTCCGCTTGGATACGCACTTCTTTTCCAATAAACACTTCCAACTCAGCAAGGGCATGAGACTCATCACCTTGCAAGGTTTCTGCCACCGCAGGGGATGCGTAAACCACAAATTTATCCGCATCGTAAGCGCGGTTGACACGCGTGATTTCACGTAAGATTTCGAAACAGACGGTTTCAACGGTTTTCACACTGCCGCGGCCTTCACAGGTTGGACAACTCGAACATAACACGTGTTCAATACTTTCACGGGTGCGCTTACGCGTCATCTCGACCAAGCCTAACTGCGTAAAACCATTAATATTCGTTTTGACGCGATCTTTAACCAGAGCGGCATCTAACGAGTTGAGCACTCGCTTACGGTGCTCTTCAGACATCATATCGATAAAATCAATAATGATGATGCCCCCTAAGTTGCGCAAACGTAACTGACGGGCAATGGCTTGGGTCGCTTCCACATTAGTATTAAAAATGGTTTCTTCGAGGTTACGACGGCCAACAAACGCGCCAGTATTGATATCAATTGTGGTCATGGCTTCGGTTTGGTCGATGATAAGGTATCCACCAGACTTGAGCTCCACTTTACGCTCGAGAGAACGCTGAACCTCGTTTTCGGTGTCGTACATATCAAAAATAGGCTTGTCACCTTCATACAGTTCAAGCTTATCGGTTAACTCAGGCACAAACTCTGAGGTAAACTCTTTGAGGTTCTCAAATTCAAGTCGTGAATCGACTAAAATCCGCGTCAAATCGGTGCCGACAAAATCTCGTAAAATACGCTGAGCTAAACCCAATTCGCCATACAGTGTCGAGCGTGTTTTGTATTTAACTCGACGCTCCAACACTTTCAGCCATAGCCGTTTAAGAAAGGCGGCATCTTGTGAAAGCTCTTTCTCATCAGCCCCTTCAGCGGCGGTACGAATAATGAACCCACCGTGCTCATCACAATAATGAGCCACGACTTTTTTGAGACGATCACGCTCTGATTCACTTTCAATGCGTTGTGAGACACCAACATGACTTGCGCCGGGCATAAAAACGAGATAGCGCGAAGGTAGGGTAATATCTGTCGTTAAACGGGCGCCTTTAGTGCCTAATGGATCTTTGACCACTTGCACCACGATATCTTGGCCTTGACGAACTAGCTCTGAAATATCACGAACTTGAAACTGCTGTTTTTCGTTCTCAGCCACACATTCAGTATGAGGAACAATGTCAGAAGCGTGAAGAAAAGCGGCCTTGTCTAAACCAATATCGACAAAGGCGGCCTGCATTCCTGGAAGAACTCGGCTGACTTTTCCTTTGTAAATATTGCCCACAATGCCGCGTTTCGCTTCTCGCTCAATGTGGACCTCTTGAAGAACTCCGCCTTCAATCATCGCCACTCGAGTTTCACTCGGGGTGACGTTTAGTAGCAACTCTGCACTCATGAGTACACCTCAATGTTTTTAATTATATAAATTCGTGCAAGAGCTGGTCAGTTTCGAATAATGGTAATCCTACAACAGCGTAATAGCTGCCTTCGATCTTCGTTACAAATCGTCCACCCAATCCTTGAATGCCATAACTGCCAGCCTTATCGCAAGGTTCACCCGATTGCCAATATTGTTCTATTTCTTCATCTGACAAAGGTTTAAACCATACATCCGTCGTTACCACGACGGATTTAGAATGATCATGTGTTGCTACGGTTACGGCCGTCATCACTTGATGTTTTGTACCAGATAAGCTGCGTAACATCTGTTGTGCTTGAGCAAAATCAGCAGGTTTTTCAAGTACTGTTTCACCTTGCACGACTATGGTATCAGACCCAATAACTATCGAAGCAGGGTTGGATAAAGCAACACCAGCCAGTGCCTTATCACGTGATAAACGTTCAACATACACTGCTGGGGCTTCATGCTCATTACGGCATTCTTCAACGTTGGGCACCACAATATCAAACTGATAACCCAGTTGAGTCAGTAACTCTCGTCTTCTTGGCGAGCCAGAAGCTAATACAATTTTTTTATTCATCATCTAAGGTGCCAGTGGCGTCGCACACGACGAAGCAGTAGGAACATCCAAGGCCATAATATGCAATTGATCATACCAACCCATAGTGAGAGCGGGTTAAATGTCACATCTTGAATTAAATATTCGCCGCAAAAGATCAGCACTTCAAGCAACATAGATAACACGCCAATGATTACGGCTTGTTGCCATAACGCCATATTACGCAGCACTAAGAAGTTAATCGCCACTAAGTAGACAACAATGGCCATCATCATGCCACGAATGCCCAATGTTGAACCAAGCAGCAGATCCCATAACAAACCAAGGATCAAAGCCGACCCTACGTTGACTCGATGCGGCAACGCTAAAACCCAATAGCATGTCACCAGCAGTAACCACGATGGGCGCAGTAGATCCAGCTCACCCGGCCAAGGGATAGTTTGTAAAACCAGAGCAAAGAGAAATGATGCACCAATCACCAATTTACTTTTCACGACACTACTGGCCATCGGTTGCTTCCTCTAACATTTTCTCTGGTGTAACTTGCAATACTTTCTGTTGCCTATCTTCGTTAGGCCAGATCAACAGCAAATAACGTAGACGATCAAAATCCACCACGGGATCGGCGGTGATCGACGCAAATTCACGCTGAGTATCTTTGTCGACCACCGAAACGTGTGCGACAGGATAACCTTCAGGATATACGCCCCCTAAACCTGATGTGACGAGCAAGTCACCCACTTCAATATCGGTGCTGGTGGGAATGTGTTCCAATTGAATACGATCCACCTGGCCATTCCCTGAAGCAATCACTCGAATATCATTACGAATAATTTGCACTGGAATCGCACTATTGGTGTCAGTCAGCAACAACACCCGGCTGTTATGCGCCGCCACAAAAGTCACTTGACCAACAATACCTTTATCGTTGATAACGGGTTGCCCTTCGTAAACGCCATCCGTTCGCCCTTTATCAATCACAACTTGGTGACGATAAGGTGAGGTATCGACCGCCATCACCTCAGTGACAACCTTCTTTTCATCACGAACAAAAGAAGATCCAAGCAATTTACGTAACCGTTGGTTCTCTTCTCGGTATTGATCAAACAAGATCAAATCACTTTTCAAGGTGATCGCTTCTCGCTTTAAACGTTGATTCGATTCAATCAGTTTTTGATGAGTGGCGAATCGCTCATACAGATCATCAAACATGCTGCGCGGTAAATCCGCCATGTATTGAATGGGAGCCACTAAGCTATTAAGAAAAAAACGAACGTTGGAAAAAGCACCTAAACGACTATCAGCCAGCATAAGACTGGCTGATAAAATCACGGCAAAAAAGAGACGTAGCTGAAGAGATGGTCCTCGACCAAATATTGGCTTCATTCTATAAAAATCCTAGATGTCATGATGGGAGCTTTACGGCTCCCAAAGCCATTATTCTTCGCTAAATAGGTCGCCACCGTGCATATCGATCATTTCCAACGCTTTACCGCCACCAAGGGCAACACAGGTTAGAGGATTATCGGCAACCACGACTGGTATTCCCGTTTCTTCGGTCAAGAGGCGGTCGATATCTTTGAGCAGCGCTCCACCACCGGTTAATACCATACCATTTTCTGAGATATCAGAAGCAAGCTCTGGCGGACACTGTTCAAGCGCAACCATCACCGCAGAAACAATACCGGAAAGCGGTTCTTGCAGTGCTTCTAAGATTTCATTGGAGTTAAGAGTAAAGCTACGAGGGACCCCTTCAGCAAGGTTACGACCACGAACTTCAATCTCCATCACTTCATCGCCGGGGTAAGCCGAGCCAATTTCATGTTTGATTTTCTCTGCGGTCGCTTCACCGATTAAGCTGCCGTAGTTACGACGCACATAATTGATGATCGCTTCATCAAAACGATCACCGCCGATACGCACAGAGGAAGAGTAAACCACACCGTTCAAGGAAATAACGGCAACTTCAGTCGTACCGCCACCGATATCGACCACCATTGAACCCGTTGGTTCAGAAACACGCAGACCAGCACCGATGGCCGCCGCCATAGGCTCATCAATCAAATACACTTCACGCGCGCCAGCACCAAGTGCTGATTCACGAATCGCACGGCGTTCAACTTGGGTGGAGCCACAAGGCACACACACAAGAACGCGAGGGCTTGGTTTGAGTACACTGTTGTCATGCACCTGCTTGATGAAGTGTTGCAACATTTTTTCGGTCACGTAGAAATCCGCAATCACGCCGTCTTTCATAGGACGAATTGCAGAAATATTCCCCGGCGTACGACCAAGCATCTGCTTAGCGGCATGACCGACAGCAGCAACGCTTTTTCCACCACGACCTTTATCTTGGCGAATAGCAACAACGGAAGGCTCGTCGAGGACAATACCTTGTCCTTTAACGTATATAAGAGTATTGGCGGTACCTAAATCGATCGATAGATCGTTGGAAAACATGCCACGCAGTTTTTTGAACATATTCTTCGCTCGTCCTGCAAGAATTAGAAGATAGAAAATTGCACTAAATGTACCAATGCCTTGCGATCACAGCAAGGCGTTGACGCATAAACATGGACTGAAACACGCAATTTCTAACAGATTCCTAACTTAGGTAGAAAAATCTCTATGAATTTGTGTGAATTATCCGGTTAATTTTTTTCACGCCACCAGATTACCCGGTCGCTGCCTCGGTACAATCCAAACTGTACTCGGCCTGAGACTTCATTTTCAAACGCGCTATTTTGATCATTGTAGAGACGCAACCAAGGCAACCCATGAGCATTGAGATCAAGCAAAGTATCAATGAATCCTTGATGACCCGCTCCCGGAGCCGTAAAGTTGATATTCGCGGTACCCAAAGTGAGCGTTTGACTGACTAAAGTAGAATCGACTTCAGGAGCACCAGCCGATCCAAGAGTCAAATCGGTCGGTGTAAGTGTAAAATTCGCCAGTGCAGGTAATAACGTACAACGATCAAAGTTATTGGTAACAAACCCGTTTGAAGTGAAATATTCACTCGTGACTGGCTGACTCAAGCCGCTGGTTTCTGGGCCATAAGTGTCGTGGATTACCAGCTTACCCCAGCGCAGTTTCATCTCTTCATCAATATCTGTAATCGTATAGTCTAGGCAAGGATCACTGGCCGTTGCGCGGTAGCAAACCCCATCAAGATCTGTAAGATCGGATGCTAAGAGGATAAGATCTAGATTGCTGTTAAAAGGCACTATCGGCTGTGATGGTTTTTGATAAATTAACTCTTCCCCGAAAAGCTCAACGCGAGAATCAACGCCATTGACTCGGTTCACACTCGTCAAATCGCTATCAAAGCTGATTGGTAAACTATTCACAGTATCATTATATATTCGGTTGTCCCACTGCCGATCATAACGCCACCAAGCACTGTCGAAATAATTGATCGTTTCACTGCCTGACGCGGATCTTGGGTGTAAGTAAATACCCGGATTGTCTTTATATCCAAACGGTTGTCCTAAATAACTGAACGATTCGTCATTCGGAGAAGTCACCTCACACTCAGCCTGTAAGCTGGTCACCACCGAAGAAGGAGAAAAATAGGCTGGGATAAAACGACCTATCGGGCCCGTTGAGGCAACGGCAATCGGCAGATTCTCACTCGCTAAATCGAGTCCAAGATACGTCGTTGGCGCGTTCAGCGAGAAATCAAACACCCCAACCTCACTCACTCTTTGTTGTACAGTCGTCGAGCTACCTAATTGGTGATCATATTCAACTTCACCGAGAGCACCGGGCACGCCTGTCGCTGGTGCGATTAGAGTATGTTTAAGCTCAATGTTTGCTTGTTGATAATTTGTCACTACTAAATTGTTAGTGAAATCATTATCCTCAATCGGTGCCTCCGCAACCGCTTTGATATTGAGATTAAAGTTTTCATCCGCCCTAGCAAAAATATCACAGCTAATATCGGCATTAGGACACGCTCCACTAACACCATAATAACTGGTCGCGCTGAGTACTAAAGCACGAGGAACTCGTATAAAAGTCGTTTGACCTGTTAGTTGCAAATCCTGCTCATCACCACTTCCCGTTAAACGGGCATTCAAAGCCAGGCTGCCAGCCTCACGATAGGAGACGTTAATACTCGCCTCACCATTTTGGTTGAAATTGAGCACCACTGGCGCCGCAGTATTGGATGACGGCCCTACCGCCACACTATTCACACCAACCGATAAAGCTCTAAAACCTTGCCCCCCATTAGGGCTCAAGTAATCACTCCAAAAGGAAACGGGTTTTTGTACATTTTTAAAACTAGGCAAACACAGTTGTGAAGCGTTATCTTTTCGTACCGCTTTAATGGTCCCAGTTACCGATTGATTGGCATAGGAATTAGGCACATCCAAAATGAAGCCACTATCAACGAAATTAAGTGTACAATTTTGGGCAGAATACCCCCCACTACCATATCGACAAAGATTGGTCGAAAAAGGTTTCGCACTAGGTACTGAGCTCTGAACCCCCACAGTTACATTCCCTGCACTATTTTTACGAAGCTTCAGATTAGCAATACCATTCGTCATATTAACTTGGGAGCCACCTTGCCATCCACCGCCAGCAGAAGGCAATGAATTTGGTAGTAAAGTCGCGGTGATCGGCTGTTGGTAAAGCTCACTACAACTGCTATTTGCACAAGCTTGTATTTGTACATCAGCGGCGTTGCAAGTTAGCCCATCTGACGATGGTAAAGTAAAACGAAAATGATCAACCTGCTCCCCCACGTCACGAGACTTCAAGGCACAAACCTTAAAGTTTTCAATCTCATGGTTATTAACAGAAGCCCCTGTTGAGCCTGCAAGAGAAAGTAAAAACTCTTCAGGTGTCGCACCTTGATTAGGATTCGATAGCACATTAAACCAATCGATAACTGTCTGCATATTGCCATTCACCAGACGATCCACACGAACATAAACCGCGTTATTATTTCGTGAATCGATGGTGATGAAATAGCGATGCCCGGGACCTGGCCCTGGAAAAGAACAGTTACCGCCCCACCATTGACAAGTACGACGTACATCCAGCTTGGGGTTCAAATTAGCGGCAGTTCCCACTAGATAGCGATAACTTGCGGCTTCAGAGCCTCGAATGGCAACGGCTTGGCGACGAAAACCAGGCCCTCCGACTCTTCCCTCTGTTGGGTTGGAATAATTTCCCCATTCATCCAAACCAACCCCAAGCCAACCTCCAGCAAAACCCGGCTTAATTGGATTGGAACTTGTGGTGGGTGCATACCCTAGAGAGCCGCCAAAACCACCCGTTCTAGGGATAATCTCGGCATCCGAAAAAATAATCGACACCCCATCAGCACCATCACCGGTTAAATTCGCCCACGCATAGTAATCAAACTCAACAGTAACTAAGTTGCCAGCCGCTGGGAAAATTCGTTGATAAGTCACTGCGGTTGCTTGGTTATTCTGATCCTCAGTTAAGCGTAAGCGATTACTAATCAAACTCGGCGTAAAGCTACCAGTACTAGTATAAGGGATCCAATTCTGACCAAGCGAGGAGCGGTTAAAATCATCCTCAAAACAAGCATAGCCTTGCTGCTCATTTTGATTGATCTGAGTATTCCCCTCCATCATTAATCGGCGGCTTGTCGTACGGCCATTGATTGTGGCAGAGTTATTCAGAGCTAGAGTGTTACCTATGTAAACATAACCATTAACTTGTGTATTACCATTCAGAGAAAGATTATTAAATCCAACGATCGTTAAATTCCCCGCACCAGAAATATTGATATCTGAACTATTCCAGCTAGAACTATTTTTTATAAATAGCCGAACATCGCCTTCTACTTCAACAATTGCATTGGAGTTTAGCTGTAATGTTTCAATCCAATAGTCACCGGACGACAACACAAGAGTTGCGCTTGAGCCCATATCTAAAGACTTTATTTTATATTCAGACAACCCTGAAAATTGAAGCGTGCAGCTATCGTATAGTTGTAGTTTTCCTATATTTGATTGGTTCAATACTATGCTTTGTCCACTATAACACCAGTTGATTTGGTTATTATTATTACTGGAATTTTTGAATGCATTCCCACCGCTTAAACTTAAGGAAGCCACACCTCCCCCTGTAACTTGGCAAAACTGATCATCACAACGAGCATTTTGGCGTTCAGAAATATTGTTGATGGAACAAAATGCCAGTGGGTCACCCGCTGTTCCCGTAATCTGTGAGTATCCGTATTGGATAAGTTGAGGATTTGGAGAGCTTGCACAACTGCCCTGACCTTGGGCAACGTGAGGAAAATAGATAGAATTATCAATCTGCTGGAAAGCCATTACACTTGTAGCAGAGATAGATAGTATTGTGCTGAGCAGTATGCTAATCAGCCATTTATAGTGAATCACTTTTCACCCCCACTTCGATGACTCGCTGCAACATCCAATCGCCAGACTGACAACGCCCGGTTGACGAGAGTTGATGAACAGTACGGCCATCATCCATTGTACCCACCAAATTACATTTAACCTGTGCGCTACATTGCGCTAATCCTTCACCTTCAAAAGTGAGTGATTGTACTGAATTAGTATGGCAACTCCCGTCGGTTGTCGTTTGATAAAAACGACTCAGTTCAACGTTGATCGCCGATCGCGCCGCCATTTCAGCTCTTGTCCCTAACACCATCGAAACCAATTGCTGGCTATTGCGCTGTTGATTACGGTTAGCGACCGATGCAACAAAGCCGACCACCACAATGATAAAGATGACCAATACTAAGCCGCTGCCTTGCTGTTTACGGCGTGTTGTAGATAAGCGCATCATGGTCAAACTTTACCTCCTCGCCGCGGTCGGAAAATGTCAGTTCAATTTTCACTAAGCCGTTGCGTTGTAGCTCTGGCTGCGTGACGTGAAAATTGGCTTGGCTTATGTTTTCAGCCATCAATACTGGAGTGCCAAGCTGTTCAGGGCTGAGCGCACTGCGATTAAGCGTGTAATCCGCGTAACGATAAATACGGCTGTTCTGATAACAAAAAGCCACTGGCGTGCGATAAAAATAGACTCGCTTAGCTGGCGATTGAATTACAAACCCAGTCGGTTGTGTCAAGGCTACATCGACCATGCTTGTGTTGTTGGGTGGCGTAAAATCAACATCTCCGTTTACTTGCGCTGTTTGCCCGCTGGCACTTGGCGCTTGGCGTAGCGAAGCGGCGTTGGTTAGGAACACGACTAGACGATCGCCATTGAGTACCTTTTTGTCGATCGGCAATAAACGCACAGCAGCCGAAGGCGATTGCACGGTTGGCAGGTCGTTGTAGATCGCGCTGTCAGTGATCGGCAAAAACTCAATGCAACCATTTTCTACCATCACGCTGTTTGGTACCGCTTCACGCAGTTCTCGGCTCAGCCGCTCAGTAACAAAGCGCCCTTGTTGGATCAAAGCTTCGCGGGCGGTGGTATCAACATAAATACCCATACTTTGGCGGATCACAGAGCCTAAAAATAGCCCGACCACCGACAACAGAATAATCGCAATCACCATTTCAATCAGGGTAAAACCACGCATCAGAAATTGCCCTTAATCGCCGCAAACGGGTAGCGATTGCCCTTCGGGTCAATGATCACCACAGAAACCCGTTTATAGTGGGTCAGTTGGTTAGCGTTCACTCCGCTGAGTTGCCCACCACTGTCTTGCTCATAAAATACTTGAATCTCAACGTTATAACGTTGGTAATCAGCACTGATATCAATGCCTAATACGTCTTTAACCGATCCCGTTAGGCCATGGAAATCATCCACATCGTTGTACAACGTATTATTGGTTTCACTAGGTTCTGGACCCAGTAGCGCTACAGATGTACACACTTCTCGTCCTAATGCTGTCACTAATACACACTCAGGCACTCCACCATTAGGGCCGGAGTTTTCGTCAAAGGCTCGGCCCATCACTTCATCCATAACCGCGCGACCTAACTCGGCGGCTTTTACTGCTAGCACCTGTTCAGCGCTTTGTTGCGAGCGAGGATAAAGCGCGGCTGTAATGCCTGTCATGGCTATTGCTGTTACCGTGATAACGATGATCATCTCAATGAGAGTAAACCCGCGCGGCGCGTTAACACGCATAAATGTACCCCTCGCTATTGATGCACACTTGGCGAGATTCACCCGATTGCAGATTATTTAAGGTAACGGTGCAGTTTGCCGTTAAGCACTGCGTGGCGCGGCCTAAACTATCAAAATCTAAAAAATAGCTGCCATCGTTATTGGTTAACGTCAGGGTGATATCGTTCGCAGCCGCGTCAACAAAACTACTGTCGGTTGCAGGACTGAGCAGTGAAGTAGTGCAGGCACCAGCAGAAACAGAAGGAGATACTTGCTGCGCTTGATTATTGCTGACTAACCAGCGATTGCAAAAACCAGTGCGCTGCATAGCGCGGTTTTGGGTTAGACGCAATGAGGCCAACACTTCGCTTTGTGTGGTCACGCTTGAAAAGGAGGAGATACCGGTATAACGGCTTGCTGCATATACAGCCACAATGCCCAGCAGCACAATTACCACGACCAGTTCGATCAACGTAAAACCACGCCGTGCTGCTAAATGTTGCTGCATTTTATACCTCTAGCGAAAAAACAAGTGCTTAAAGTATATAAGAAATTTCCGTAGTGGGCTTAAGTTTTACTGACTTTTGTAGGTGAGAAATAACTAGCAGTAAAGGCCAGCAATGCTGGCCTTTATTAAATCTAATTACAATTTGAGACAGATATTGCAGGTTGAGCGTTACTTACCGCTGGATCAATTGCATAGGTCACAGAACATGAACTAGCATTTGCTCCTGTTACACCACTCTTAAAGCTATATGAAATCGATGTTGTTGGTGAAGATGCGACAACGCTCCAATCACCACTCAATCCAGAAACTGCTTTGCCAATACCATCAACACTTGCTTCAGGGTAACCCCAAACAAGTTTCACAGCGTCAGTTCCAATTGTGACTGTTTTACCTTGTGAGACAGACTCATTCCCATCAATAGCAGCTCGTCCATAAACTATCCCGGCGGATCCATCCATAGCTCCTTTTAACCCTTGTAAAGAAGCTTGGCGCGCATCGCCTTGCAAATTCAAAAAACGTGGTGCGGCGGTGACGGCGAGAATGCCGAGAATCACAATCACAACCACAAGTTCGATTAGGGTGAAACCGTTTTGTCTTTTCATAGTTACTTTCTCTCTATGTTTTAATCAATGCGCAGACTTACTGCAAAGTGACGGTCACACGACCAGTTTTTATCTCATACACAAACTGGTGCGCGGTTCCGCCCTCTTTTTGCACATAAGTGCAAGTGGCTTGACCGTCATCGGCTTGTGCTGAATATTTTACATTAGCGTTATTGGCTGCATTAGCGACTGTGTCAACTTTTGGTGGGTTTTGCAGCAAATTATCCATTAAATCAATACATGACTGATCCGTAATCGCCGCTGGATAACTGGTATTATCGGTATTGAGCGCCAACGGATAACCGTCCCTAAAACCGGTCGCGGCGCCACTGCTAGCTGTAGAGCGAGTCAGCCAGAAATTGACACCATCATAGTTGACGGTGTTTTGTTTTTCCGAGCCCAAAGTCACAGAGGTTCTTGCCTGAGCTTCCCACTGAGCACGCGCCGATAGAACACCTGTAGCAAAACCACCGGCAACCCCTTCGATGCTGGCTTTTTTCGCTTCATCGGTGACATCTAGAAAGCGGGGTAGCGCTGCAACGGCTAATAAGCCGACAACCACAATCACTACGACTAATTCAACTAAGGAAAAGCCCGTTTGTTTGTTATCCATGCTCTACCTATCTCTTTGTTATTACCGTGTATTATACGCATTTGTTCTCGCATCGCTACGAGCGAGTGCCCATTTCACTGCTTATGTCGAAAACTCATGCTGAAAAATCGACGCTTACTGTAAACTTATCCCTTAAAAGCTCAATGGTTATCACCTGTTTTTGGCTGTAAACATAGCGACATTGATACAGGTTCGCTTGATGGGCCGATTCAATTGAAATCACTTTGCTCTCAAGCAGTTGTTCATCTGGGTATAGCAGGCTTAACCAATAACGACAATTTATACTTGATTCATTCGCAGCCAATGGTAATACCCAGCCTGTTGCACTCATATTGAGTAATCGACCATTCGCGATTAAAGTTGAGGGCAGCCCCTTTAATAACCAATCTTGCTTATAAAAATTGGCACTTTCTACGATTTTACTGCTCGCCATCGCTAATGCGGTTTGATTGGCTTCTTTTTCTATCGACTGCCATGCTGATAGCAAAGCCATCAAAAGAACAAATACAATCAACCCCCAAATTACGAACTGAGAACGCTCTATCGCCGTTTTCATCTGACAACCTTTATCCTTTGATCGCGTCGAGCATTCCCCACATTGGCAAAAAGATGCCAAGTGCCAGCACCAACACCATAGCGGCAACAATCACCAATAAAATCGGCTCTATGCGCGCGGTGAGGGTTTTGAGATCGTAATCCACCTCTCTATCATAGAAGTCCGCGACTTCAAGTAGCAACTCATCAATGCGCCCTGTCTCTTCACCCACCGAAATCATCTGAATAACTAATGGCGTAAAAATATTGGCGTTTACCGCGGTGGTGGATACGCTTGTTCCCGCTTCAATGGCAGCTTTCATTTCTAACAGGCGAGATTCTAGAAATTTGTTATCCAACGCTTCGGCAGATAATGCTATCGATTGGTTTAACGGCACCCCCGCTTTCAACATCAAGGCAAAAGTTCGAGAAAAACGCGCCAATTGCGCTCGGTTCACTATGCCGCCGACAATAGGCATTCTTAAGCGAAACTTATCCCACTTTTGACGCCCTGCGGCTGTGCTAAGCCAAGCTCTGAAAGCAAATAAACACCCAAGCAATACGCCTATCATCATCGGCCAGTAGTTGACAAAGAAATCTGACATACCAATTAAAATGCGAGTTGGCAGCGGTAAATCAACCCCGAAACGGCTAAACATGCTAGTAAATTGTGGGATCACTTTAACGTTGAGAATGAACATCGCGACCAAAATAAAGCTGATAACAAAACTCGGATAACGCATCGCCGTTTTAATCCGTTTACGAGTTTCGACTTCTTGCTCGTAGTAATGAGACAATTGTAACAAGGCTTCATCAAGCCGCCCTGTGTTCTCACCGACGTGGATCATCGACACAAACAACGGGCTAAAGACTTTCGGGTACATCTGCATTGAGCTCGATAAACTGCGCCCGTTGGTTAGCTCATTACTAACCGCTTCCAATGCTTCTTTAAGCTGTTTATTGGCACAATTTTGGATAAGTCCTTTCATCGAGCGCAGCAGCGGCACTCCCGCCTTGGTCAAGCTGTAAAGCTGACGACAGAAGATTACCAACACCTCAAGTGGCACACTTGGGGTAAACAGCGATTTCCAATCAATCGAAAAATCAGCCCCTTGGTCTGACGAAATTAAGGTCGGAATCACGCCTTTGTTAAATAGCGCTTCCGCCGCGAGCTCTTCTGTCGGGGCATCAACATGCCCCGAGGTTTTGCTACCATCTAAATTTCGACCCTGATAACGATACGTTGGCATGAGTAACCTTAACTATAGATAGATGGCTTGAATGATGCCGGATGAATCACCTTCACCTAAGCTCATCACTTCATCTAAACTGACAACCCCTTGTAGCGCCAACTCCATCGCCGAAGCTAGCAGCGGTTTGTACTGCTTCGACTGACGAGCGGCTTGCGCAAAACTAACCGCATCGTTGGCGCGCAGCGCATCCATCATCTCGTGTTCAAGTTCTAGCATTTCAAAAACCCCAATTCGCCCACGGTACCCCGTCAAATTGCAGTTCTGGCACCCACGCCCACGCGTAAAAGCCGCTTCAACTTGATTTGGGAAACGCACCGTCAGCCACTGTCTACGGGCTTCATCAACCTCATCCACCGCTTTACAATCGGGGCAAACTTTACGCACTAAACGTTGGGCAACCACCGCCCGCACGGCGCTGGCCACTAAATAGCCCGGTGCGCCCATGTCCATCATGCGCAAGGCGCTATCAACCGCATCATTGGTGTGTAAGGTGCTCAACACTAAGTGGCCGGTTAAGGCCGCGCGCAAACCAATTTCAACGGTTTCTTGATCGCGCATCTCCCCGACTAGAATAATGTCCGGGTCTTGACGCAAAAAGGTTCTCAGCACCGTTGAGAAATCAAGGTCAATTTTAGGGTTGATTTGCACTTGGCTGATGCGTGGCAATCGGTACTCAACCGGATCTTCTGCGGTAATGATTTTTTTACCGGGAACATTGAGCTCTGATAACGCGCCGTACAGCGTCGTCGTTTTCCCTGAGCCAGTTGGGCCGGTTACTAAGATCATGCCGTGTGGACGTTTAAGTTGATGACGTAAACGCTGTAAAATATCATCAGGAATACCTGACTCTTCCAGTTTACGAACTCCGGATGATTGGTTGAGCAAACGCATCACCACCGATTCACCGTATTGTACAGGCATGGTCGACATACGAATATCGACCGATTGGCCTTTGGCTCGGATATTAAAACGGCCATCTTGTGGGAGGCGTTTTTCTGAGATATCAAGATTGGCCATCAATTTTAAACGCAGCACTAAAGCCGAAGCGATGTTGGTTTCATTGAGTAGGGTTTCGTGTAATACCCCATCAATCCGCTGGCGCAAACGCAATACGTTGGCATCAGGTTCGATATGAATATCAGACGCCCCGACCTGAATCGCATCTTCAAATAGAGAGTTGATGAGCTTAACAACGGTCACTTCATCACTGTCATCATCACCGATATCGAAATCAAAGGCGGTATTGCCTTGGTGTTCCAGTTGTAGCTGCTCGGCAAAGGACGCAATTTCCTTGGTGCGGCGATAGTAACGATCAAACCCTTCAACCAATTGTTTTTCTGGAGCAATAACAAATTCAAAACTGTATTGGGGTAATTGAGTGAGCAGAGATTCTTGAGCAAACAGATCCGCCGGATCACTCATTGCGATGCGCAGCGTGTCGCCATTTTTGCCAATGATTAAAGCGCGTAAACGGCGTGCATGTACCTCCGGGAGGATCTGCACTGCATCAATATCGACATTGGCTCGGCTGAGATCGATCAGCGGCAGCGAAAGTTGCTGCGATAAGAAGCTAAGCATCTGCTGCTCTGACAAAAAGCCGAGTTCGATCAGTGTGTCACCCAGTTTACGTCCACTGCGTTTTTGCGCAGCGAGCGCTTGTTCAACTTGATTTTCAGTGATGATCCCTTCTTCAACCAGCAGATCACCTAAGCGTTTTCGTAGCTTAATTTGCACTCGCACTCTCCTCTAAACTGCTTAGTACGACTAGGCGATCACGAATAAACAGTTGCGACTGACTCGAGAGGCCAACTTTCGCAAGCGCTTGTTGGTAGGTATATTTGGCCGCCTGAAAATCCATCGTACGCTCTTGTGCTATCGCAAGCCCTAACCACCAACGTGCGTTCTCAGCATCAAGCTTGACTAAGCGTTGATAGCTTTCTAATGCGAGTGCATCTTGCTTGGCTTTTTGTGCCAAGGCTGCCCTTAGCGAGAGATAATCGATCGAAGCATTGTCAGGTAAATGAACTAACGGGGTTAACGCCGCTTCACTCTGCTTCTCTTTAATCAGCAATTTAGCTAACGCGATCCGCAAGCTTTCTCCATTATGATTGAGCTTTATACCGCTTTGTAAAATTTCAAAAGCTTTGCGTGCATCACCTTTGCCGTAATAGAGTGCGGATAATTTTTGACGGGCGAGTTCATTATCTGGAGTAAAGCGTAGCACTTCACTGTACGCATCCAGTGCCTCTTTGAGCTCATTGCTGTCCACGGCTTTATCAGCGCGGCTCATTGCTTTTACCGCCAGTTGCTCTGGCGTCAAATCCACTTGTTCAATCAAAACACTTGAGATTTTTTGGCCACTTTCAGCACCGAGCGCGACCGCACGGTTAGAATACAACGGCTGTTGATTGGCTAAGGCCGAATCCTGTTTAACCGTCACTGTGGGCGTTGCTAAATTTGACGTTTTTTTGTCCACTGCAACAACGGCAGTTTGATAAACGGGACGATGAACTGGAACAATTTTGGTGGTCGGAGAAACAAGCGCAGGCGAAGAGCTTCGCTCATCAACCTCTAACAACAGGCTCTTAGGTTCATTCACTATCGCTTGATTGGCCAGTGTCTGACTGACCACTGTTTGACTGACCATAGTTTGACCGACAATAGTTTGGTCAACCGCAGCTTGGTCAACCATAGCTTGCTGCTGTGACACCGCCCATCCACCGACCGCAAGGCTGGCAGCAAACCCGGCTACCATCCACAACCAAGCGCGGCTGCGTTTTACTTTCGCAACTTGCGCTGGTTGCAAGTTCACCACTGATTGGCGTTGCGCTTGTGCCAGTTTTGATAGTGCATCGTTCATCGCACTCATGATTAACTCCATCCCCACATAAAAGGGCGTTTAAACTTAGGCTTACAGGTATCAAACGTATCGTGAATCGCTGTAAATAGGTGCTGATTGCGAATTGTGCTGTCGTTTTGCGTAAAAGCCAGCAACAGAGCTTTGTGACACACTTGGTTAATCAAACGAGGGGTACCATAACTGGCTCGCCACAACGCTTTTTTCTGTTCAAGATTAAACAGTTGCGCATCACCTCCGGCTTTGCTCAAGCGGCTCTCGATATAAGCGACTGTTTCATCTAAAGAGAGCGGCCGCAGATAAGCGCTAAAAGTAATTCGTTGGCGAAACTGGCGCAGATGGTGCTGCGCTAAACGCTCATCGAGCTCTGGTTGGCCGATCAACACCAGTTGCAACAACTTTGTGTATTCTGTTTCTAAATTGCCGAATAAACGCAGCACTTCTAATGCATCGTCTGGTAACGCTTGTGCTTCATCAACAATCGCGACTACTCGTTTCCCCTGCTGCTTTAGCACAATCAATTGTTGCTGAATACGATCAACAATATCCGCATCATCTTGCTTACTAAGGCCTAGTTCGCTGGCGACAGCTTGGCGAAGTTCTCGACCATTAAGCGCTGGGTTGGGTAAATAAATCAGTGCAATATGATCATGTAAATAATTGATCAACATACGACACACCATGGTTTTTCCGGTTCCGACTTCTCCGGTTATCTTGATCACCCCTTCGCCTAAATCAATGGCAGCACTCACTGTCTGAATCGCCTCGTAATGTGGCGCTAAGCCTAAAAACAGTGATGTATTAGGCGTGAGATGAAAAGGCAGTTGCTCAAAACCAAAGTGCTCAAGATACATGATGTTTATTCTTCGTCTGGGAACCACTCCTGTAGTAGTTCACGCGAGCGTTCGAGCTCTTTTTGCCACGTATTAACACCCACAACCGTTGGTTTAAGCAAAATCACCAATTCGGTTTTCTCAGTCAGCTCAGAGGTGTTACGAAACAGATACCCTAAACCGGGTAAATCCCCCAAAAAAGGGACTTTAGATACTTGATTGGAGGTGTTGGATTTCATTAATCCACCAATCACCACCACGTCACCATCTTGTGCACGGATTACCGAGTCTGATTCGCGGATCGTACTGCGCGCTAATGGCAACACAATTTGGTTGCCTGCATATTCAATTTGTTTCGTCTGCTCGTCGACTTCAATCACAGCGGGGTGCACGTGCAATAGCACATTGCCTTGGTCATCAATTTGTGGCGTCACGTCAAGCGAGATACCCGAGAAAAAAGGCGTTAGTTGGATATCTGGTGCAACATTGGAGTTATCGCCATTACCAACCACACCCGTTACGTCAGTGACATAGTATTCATCGGTGCCGACTTTGATCACCGCTTTTTGGTTATTAGCAGCGGTGACTCTTGGACTGGATAGGACATTCAAATCCCCTTGAGTTCCCATGAAGTTAAGCACTGCTTTAAAACTGCCATCTGAAATGGTGACATTGGTTTGGCCTTGCAGCAGAGTGCCAATCGCATCCATCCCCGGCAGTAACGAGGCCGCACTACCGACCTTATTAATCACAACATCACCATTGCCAAAGGACATATTTGACCAATTGATCCCTTGCTGGTAACCATCGCTCAAGGTGACTTCTAAAATTTTTGCTTCAAGGATCACTTGTCGCTGCAGACGTTGCTGAGAAATGCCTAAAAACTCTCGCACTTCACGTATTTCATCTGGGTAGGCTCGAACAGTGATTACGCTCGCTTGTGGCGTGACAACAACGCCTTGACCTTTGCCCGAGCCAATCAGCTGTGCAACGGCTTTTTCAAGCTGCGGCCAGAAATCGCTTTCACTGGTGGTTTCAATTTCCGTTCCACCTTTCGAATTACTGGATGAGTTACTCGAATTGGAATTAGAACTGGAATTTGAGCTAGAACTACTCGAGGAACTAGAACCGGTATCCGTATTAGTGATCGTACCGGTGGTGATGGAAGTTAAAGAACGGCCCGTACGTTTAAGTTGTAAATAATCGACCGGGATAGTCACAGTACGCAGACCTGATGGGTAAACCTGAATCACTTTACCCTTTTTAATAATTTCATAGCCATACATGTCACGAACGACGGCCAATACATCATCCAAAGTCACGTCGGTTAGATTTACCGTTACACTTCCAGTAACTTCAGGGTGGATGGCGGCACTAAACTCAGTTCCTTTCACTAAACTGGTAAAAAATACCCTTGCATCCACATTATCAGCTTGGATACGAAAGCGTTTAACCGTTTCTTGACTGCGCGCTGTGATTCCCTCAATGTCAGGCATCAAGTCAGCTTCTACGGAGGCCGGTAGAACGGCTAGATTTCGGCTGTTGGCTTCATTAATCGCCTGATTCAAAGACTGTTTCATCTCAACTGGATCGCGATGCCCCATAGAACAGCCCATTAAGGATACGATGACTACGCCTAATACGATTTTACGCATACGATTTCTATACCTTACTGCTTGATGTCCAGAGAAAAGAGGCCTAAATCCCACGTCTTTCCTCTGCGAGAAAGGGTCACTTGCTGTGGTTCAATGGCTTCTACTGTGTAGCCAAATAGCGACTCTCCGATGCCAACCACTTGATCGTTAAGCACTGCCACACAAGGTATGGTTTGTTGGCATACAATACTTTGCAACCTAGGTAGCGGGTAACTCTCTATTTTATTGACAGGTGATGCGCTCTCACTCGCCCAACCTAATGGCGCGGTAGGATCTTGCGCTGCCCAACTACTGCATACAACACACATCAACAGTAGTGAAAAAACGGATCTAACCACCAATAAACTCCTGTCTAATGCCTAATGTGTACACTTCCATAATGACTCTGGCTTGGGGGTAATTTTCTACCTTGTATTGGAAATGACGCCAATAATACTTCATCGGTAAACTTTCTAAATTGGTCAAATAATTCAATATCGCGAAGTAATTACCGGTGAACTCCAATCTCACAGGATGAACATAATAGCCTGAATATTCAGATGATTGGTTGTTATTTGCAATCGGCTCTGCTGCTAATGACTCCATGGAGACCAACGTCAACTCTGGGCTGGTTGCCAAAACACTTTCAAGCAATTGCGCCATCTTCGCGGGTGTAATCAGTGAATCAACCAATGCTACCAGCTCAAGCGAGAGAGTTTGGCTCTGCGCCATTAACTGTTTGAATTCTAGATTGATCTCTTGATTCGGATCTTTATTAAGCTTAGCAGTCAATAACAGAATTTCACCTTGCATTCGCTGGTTCATCTGCTCAACAGACTGAAGCTGTAACCGATTAGCCGCCACCGATTTCATCGCGGGTTCGAGTAACAAGCTAAACAAGAGCAGTGTAATCACCACTAAGCCACACAGGGCGATCAACATTTTTTCACGCGAACTGATGGCTAAGAATTTGTTGCTGATGCTCTGCCAATTCATTGGCTATCCTCCGCTTTAGTTTTAAGCTCAAAGATGAGAATGCCTTGCTCATTGCGCGCAATTTTTAACTTTTCAAAACTACGTCCCACTAGGTTCAGTTCGCTTTTAAACTGACTTAACCAGTTTGGAATATCTTTCGCCTCTCTAGCCAAGCCTTGCAAATCGAGCTGCTCATGATGGATGGTAATGGTCGTTAATGAAATATCATCACGGCTGAGTGTGGCTAGCGAACGCATGACTCCTGAGTAACCGACCTGTTGTGATTGATCAAACTCATTAATCGAATCCAATGTGGCTTGTTTGCCCTTAATTTGCTGCTTCAAACGCTCAATCGCCGCCATTTTTTCAACCGATGGCTTATGCTTATCAACTTTCTGTTTGGTCGTTTCTAATTCAGCAGCAAGGACTTTATTTTGCGCTTGTTTAGCTTGTAGCTGCTGTTTCAATTGACTATTTTGCCATTGATAACTGGCATATACCAATAGCATCACTAAAGCGACAATGCCCCAAATCGCGCAGACCATGGAGAGTGAAAAATACTCTTTCTTCGGCTTAAGATGCGCCGGGTATAAGTTGAGCATTGAATCGTCAATGCGAGTCACTTGCTCCACGAGCAGATGCGCCGAACTCGGTAACCGCTCATCAAGCAGGGAAACTTTGACATTTAGGCGTTCATTTAATGCATCGACCAACTCTTGCTGCGCTTCTTCATCACACAGCACTTTTAGCTGATGTAATGAGGCCCCTTTAAGCTGCGAGGAAAGGTAATCGATCGAACGTTGCAGTTCTAACGCTAAGCCATCGAGCTGTAAAACCGAGCTGGCGACACCAGTAATGGGAGAGACAACACCTCTCATTGTGCGTTGAAAACAGCATTTTCGATCCACAAATGCGTCAAACTTAAAACTGCTGTTTTTACTGCGCTGTAGCAGCAAAAAATGCTCAAGATCACCGGCACTTCTCGCCCACACTTCATCTTCGGGAATTACTTTGCCTAACTCTAAACCCATCGCACTCAGTTGCGACGCCACTTCCAATACCGTGCGTTTTGAGACCACGTAGGCTTGAATTTTATTATCTGCGGGTAACGGAAAAGCATCAGCGATGATGTCAGTGACTTTCTCTGTCACCAGATCTTTCAATAAAAATGGCAGGGCGACTGACCACTCTTCTTTGGGTAACTGCGGTTTTTCTATTTGATAAGTTTGATAAAAATGAGCGTGGAGGACAAGGTTAATTACCGTACCCTTGATGTTGAGCGGTTTGAGTGCGTGAAAGAGTACCTGTTGCCACGTTGCACCATCAAGCGGGATCTCTGTCGGCAAAGTCGCATCATCCAAAGCCGAGAAATAGAGAGCATCAGGTCTTACGACAACGAACAATTGCCGCAACGTCGCTTTAGATGGTTTTAATTTATCAATCAGTGACTGAAGATTCATATAGGTTCGCTTTTATTTTTTACGCCAACGATTTCTTCGCCCTAAGGTCACGCTAGGGCTAATTATTTTCTCAGGTAACAAAGGCTGTTCTTCTTCAAACAGTCGGCCTTGCCCACCATGAATGCCTAGGTTTTTTAGCGTTTGCCACTCTTGCTCTGTTTCGACACCGACCGCAATAACTTGAGTCTGAGTACCGCCACAAGCACCGATCATGCTACGAACAAACAGCTGATTTTCATGCCGTTGGTCTATTTTCTTCATCAAACTGCGGTGTAACTTAAGGAAATCAATCTTAAGATCTTTTATGTAGTGAGTGCTGACAATCGTTCTGCCAGCCTGCCCTACTACTACCTTAGCACCGAGGCCGGAGATCATCTTAATAACGGGGCGCATATAATCGAGATGCTGTACTAATCGCCCCTCTGGAAACTCAAAGGATAGCAGTACTCTGCTACTCGAGGTCAGTTGCAGCAATTCATGTCGAAACCACTTAAAATACGACTTATCGGCGAATGGGACGACATGCAAGTTCACTGACACATTAACCTTAACTTCAGAGCGTTTGAGTAAACGAACCACCTGCAGCAATACGGCTCGATCCATCACCATTTCATAACCTACAGTTTCTAAGGCTGAATGGAAGCGAGAGGTTTTTATAATACCTTGTTCTGGATCATCAATACGCGCAAACAACTCATCGTGCAGCCATACTAAATCATTCGTCTTTTCAAGCAAATAGCAAGGTTGACGGAATAAAATTATTTTCTCAGGCGTCAGCACCTGATCAAACAAAGTTCGCCAACGCACACTGCCGCGTTCCTCTTGGAAAAAAGTACTCTTTTTAAAGCGGCTCCACGTGTTCACTCGCTGTAACTGAGCACTTTTTAAGGCCGTTTCTGCCTCATCCAACACTCGACCACGCCGCTCGCCTTCGCTGTACATACTGATACCTATATGGCACCAGTTTTCTTTATCGAGCGGCTCTGGAGGCGATATGCGCGCTAAAAGCTTCAAACATTGTGTAGCAATAGAAGCGACCTCTTTTACCCCTTGGTGCGGCACAAAAATGGCAAAATCGGTATCGTAATAGCGAGATAAAATCACATCCGGGTAACGCTGTATGACGTTAGAGATGTTCTCCCCGACTTCCACAACGAGATCATCCGCTGCTTTTTTATCATTTTCTTCGCACAGAGAATCCCAATCATCGATACGCACTAACAAAACGCCACCACGCGCGCCATTCTCTAACAAGGCTGATTCCAATTTGCTATCAAAAAGGACACGGTTGGCCGTACCCGTCAACTTATCTAAGAAGGTTTGGGTCCGGATAAAAGTATCAAAGCGGCTACGCTCTTGACGAGCATCTTGCAGCTCATCAATCAGGACATCAAGCGCCTCACTCGCCGTATAAGGCCACTCGCGGTGATCACCTTTGGCGTACTGCTCCACTCGACCGGCGAGAATCATTCGCCCTCGCTCCTCCAACAATTCAGATCCAAGCAATTGCTCTTTAAGCCACTTTACCCCACGAATCAAACAAAACACGATGAGACCAACTGCCAACGTAATAGACCACATGGCACCCAATGAGTAGCTATAACTGAGATAGGGCGGAACGGCTTTAAAGCTGATGCTGTAGCCTGGATTACGTTCAAGGGTAATATCAATATGGTACAAACGGGCAGGGTCGACTTTGGACGAGGTATCTTTAAAACGGTAAATAACGCCTGCTGGTGAAGAGAGCTGCATTTCAACAATGCTACTGGCTTGCAACATTTTGGGCATCCAACGTTGCAATGAATAAGCGGCATCAGGATCTTCTATTTCTTTATCGACTACCTCCACAATTCCTGCTAGGTAGTGATTGAGATATTCTTGTCCAAGCCGTTGAAAAGACAAAGTTCCACCAATAAACAAAATGAACATTGCACTGGTTACGATGAGCGTAACAAAAGCTACTAACCGAGTACTCAGTTTCAGTGTTGGTGTATACCGCATGAATGCTGAATTCCTTTTCAACGTAAACTTTGTCGATCACTAAGCTGTGCTGACAAATAAGAAAATGCTAATAGTGATAACTATATAAAAAAGCCGCGGTTTTCGCGGCTTTTTTCGACATTCGAACGTTTAGAATGGGATGTCGTCATCAAAATCCATTGGTGGTTCATTATACTGAGGTTGAGCCTGTTGAGGAGCTGACTGTTGCTGTGGTTGCTTTTGCATCGCAGGCTGCTGAGGTTGCCCCCATCCGCCACCTTGTTGCTGTTGTTGTGGCATTCCACCTTGCGCTGGAGCACCACCCTGAGCACGGCCACCCAACATTTGCATCACACCATTAAAACCTTGTACGACAACTTCGGTGGTATAACGATCTTGTCCGCTTTGATCTTGCCACTTACGAGTTTGTAGCTGGCCTTCAATGTACACTTGTGAACCTTTACGTAAGTATTCACCAGCAACTTCGGCTAATTTGCCAAACAGCGCAACACGGTGCCATTCGGTTTTTTCGCGTTGCTCGCCAGTTGCTTTATCACGCCATGAATCTGACGTTGCAATGGTGATATTTGCCACAGCAGCGCCACCAGGCATATAACGAATTTCTGGGTCGTTACCTAGGTTACCCACTAAAATAACTTTATTTACTCCACGGCTTGCCATGTTTTGCTCCGTCTTCCATCATGAGTGTTCTTTAAATAGCTGACTAGGATACCACGCTTTATGCGAGGCACAAATCTTCACAGAAATAGTTGTCAAAATTCATCTCACAATCTTGCTCAATTTCCTATTTTTTAGAACCACTACCTCTAATTTAAGGATGACAAAACACTCAGTTACCTTACTATATGAAACTAAGCGCAATTTTATTTATCTCGTTGGCTTTATAACCTAATTTCCGTCATTTTCTAGACAGTTGTCTAACATTCTCGTCAAAAGGAAGTGACCATGAGAAAAGCAAACTATACCCGCACCATTTACTTTCTCTGTTTAGATAAAGAGCAAGAACACCCTTATATTGACCATTTAACCGATCGGCTTGGGCTGCCCATTCCTAAAATTGAGCCCGAAACCCTGCGCCAAGCGTATTGTTCAGATAAACACAAAATATTGATGATTGACCATGCCGATTATGCGCTACTGCAGCAACGCTTGGGAAACTGCCCATTAAGCAGTCAGCATCATGAAACGATCCTTATCAATGTGTTGCAAAGATTAACCACGAATGACTTATTAACCTTTGGCCATTTAAAGGGGCTATTTTATAAAAATGACACCCTAGATAAAATTGCATTTGGGCTTGGTGAAATCATTAACGGACAAAATTGGCTACCCAGACACGCTGTAAGTCAGTTACTGCACTACTATCGCTACGCGTTTGAGTCCCATACTGCTCAAGTGATTACAGACTTAACCGCCCGCGAAATACAGATCCTCCGCTGCTTACAAACTGGCGCATCGAATAACCAAATGTCGGAAGATTTATTCATCAGTGAATTCACGGTCAAATCACATCTCTACCAAATATTCAAAAAGCTATCGGTCAAAAATAGGGTCCAAGCGATTGCGTGGGCCAATCAAAATATTCTGTCTTAATTATGTGCTTTCACGCAGAATTTAACTGAGTTCACCGCTTTAGTGGTGATAGCGTTTCATAAAGCATGATAAGGTTGCGCCATCAATTAACAATTCAAATAAAAATAAGGTTATAGCATGATCAAAAAATGCCTATTCCCAGCCGCTGGCTACGGTACACGTTTTCTTCCAGCGACAAAATCAATGCCCAAAGAGATGATGCCAGTCGTCAATAAACCCTTGATCGAATATGGTGTTGAAGAGGCGATTCAAGCCGGAATGACCGGGATGTGTATTGTGACTGGGCGTGGAAAACACTCGATCATGGATCACTTCGATAAAAACTATGAGCTAGAGCATCAAATTAGTGGCACCAACAAAGAGGAGCTACTAGTTGATATTCGTGAAATCATTGATACCGCCAACTTCACCTACATTCGCCAACGTGAAATGAAAGGTTTAGGCCATGCGATTTTAACGGGTCGAGAGTTAGTCGGCGATGAACCTTTTGCGGTGGTGCTGGCCGATGACTTATGTGTCAATCAAGAAAAAGGTGTTTTGGCACAAATGGTCGCTCTGTATAAACAGTTCCGCTGCTCGATTGTTGCCGTTCAAGAAGTGCCTGAAAACAAAACACATAAATACGGTGTTATTTCCGGTGAAATGATCAAAGACGATCTGTTCCGAGTGGATGACATGGTTGAAAAACCAGAACCAGGCACCGCACCAAGCAATTTAGCCATCATTGGCCGCTACATTTTAACCCCAGATATTTTTGATCTGATTGAGCAAACAGAGCCGGGGAAAGGTGGCGAAATTCAAATTACCGATGCGCTACTCAAACAAGCGCAATCAGGCTGTGTATTGGCGTATAAATTCAAAGGCCAACGCTTTGACTGCGGTAGCGTAGAAGGCTATATCGAAGCCACTAACTACTGCTTTGAAAACATGTACAAAAAGAACGAACAAAAAGTCGCGCTGGATAAACATTCGACTCATAAAGCTTAAGTAAGCTAATGCGTTAGTCACCTAGTGCGTCAGTAACCTAGCGCCTCCCCAATAAAAACCACGGCAAGTTCCGTGGTTTTTATTTACTGTTTTTTTATCCAGTATCTATTTGCACAAAACTCACACTATGCAATACTTGCCTAACTTGTGTTACATAGAGCCTAGATGATGGACAAAATTGAAGTTAGGGGCGCTCGAACCCACAACCTGAAAAATATCAACCTGACCATTCCACGCGATAAATTAACAGTGATTACAGGGCTATCAGGCTCGGGGAAGTCGTCTCTCGCCTTTGATACACTCTACGCAGAGGGCCAACGCCGCTATGTTGAATCACTGTCTGCCTATGCACGCCAATTTTTATCTTTGATGGAAAAACCGGATGTTGACCATATTGAAGGTCTTTCACCGGCTATCTCTATTGAACAAAAGTCAACCTCGCATAACCCTCGTTCTACGGTTGGCACCATTACTGAAGTTTATGACTACTTACGTCTGCTTTATGCGCGAGTCGGTGAGCCGCGTTGCCCTGAGCACAAAGTGCCACTTCGCGCCCAAACCATCAGCCAGATGGTTGATAAGGTATTGGAGTTAGCTGAAGGTTCAAAGCTGATGCTGCTTGCACCGATTGTGAAAGAGCGCAAAGGTGAACACGTTAAAACGCTGGAAAACTTGGCCGCGCAAGGTTTTATCCGCGCCCGTATTGATGGTGAAACGTGCGATCTGACTGATCCACCAACCCTTGAACTGCACAAAAAGCACACCATTGAAGTGGTGGTTGATCGCTTCAAAGTTCGTCCTGACCTACAGCAACGCCTAGCCGAATCCTTTGAGACAGCGCTCGAGTTGTCAGGCGGTATTGCTGTGGTTACTGATATGGATGGTGAAGGCGAACAGATTGTATTCTCAGCCAATTTTGCTTGTCCACACTGTGGCTACAGTATGCAGGAGTTAGAGCCTCGGCTGTTTTCATTTAATAACCCAGCGGGCGCATGCCACACCTGTGATGGTTTAGGCGTACAACAATATTTTGACCCTGAACGCGTTATCCAAGATAGCCAACTCAGCCTCGCGCAAGGAGCGATTCGTGGCTGGGATCAGAAAAATTACTACTACTTCCAGATGCTCACGTCACTCGCTGCGCATTATGATTTTGATTTACATACCCCATTTAACAAACTGCCTAAAAAGGTTCAGGAAATCATCTTGAAAGGCTCGGGGAAAACTGAGATTGAGTTTAACTACATTAATGATCGTGGTGATATTCGGGTTAAACGCCATCCGTTTGAAGGCATTCTCAATACACTTGAACGGCGTTATCGCGATACAGAATCTAACTCTGTCCGTGAAGATTTGGTGAAATACATCTCGACTAAGCCTTGTACCAGTTGTAATGGCACCCGTTTACGCATCGAAGCTCGCAACGTATTTATCAATGACACCGCGCTCCCGGAAGTGGTGGAACTGAGCATTGCCGATGCCTTGCAATTTTTCCAATCTCTTGATTTAGAAGGCCAACGAGCACAAATTGCTGAAAAAGTAATGAAAGAGATCAATGACCGTTTGCATTTCCTCGTCAACGTTGGGTTGAATTATCTCAACCTTTCTCGGAGTGCTGAAACCCTGTCAGGAGGCGAAGCACAACGGATTCGCTTAGCGAGCCAAATTGGCGCTGGACTCGTTGGGGTAATGTACGTCTTAGATGAGCCATCGATTGGGCTCCACCAGCGTGATAACGAACGGCTATTAAAAACGCTCACGCATTTGCGCGATCTAGGCAACACGGTATTAGTTGTAGAACATGACGAAGACGCCATTCGTATGGCCGATCATGTAATTGATATTGGCCCCGGCGCTGGTGTGCATGGTGGGCAAGTCGTCGCAGAAGGGAATGTGAATGACATAATTTCCAACCCTAATTCGCTCACGGGACAGTACCTGAGCGGCGCAAAAAAAATTGCGATTCCTACCGTGCGTACCCCGAGAGATCCCAAGAAAACGGTGGAGCTTATCGGCGCGTCGGGTAACAACCTCAAGACGGTTGATTTATCAATTCCTGTTGGCTTATTTAGCTGCGTAACAGGAGTTTCAGGCTCCGGTAAATCAACCTTAATTAATGATACCTTTTTTAAAATTGCTCATACGGCCTTAAATGGAGCCACCACAGCAACGCCTGCTCCATATCAAAAAATCAAAGGGTTAGAGCATTTTGATAAGGTCATCGACATTGACCAGAGCCCGATAGGCCGAACTCCCCGCTCAAACCCGGCCACCTATACGGGCATTTTCACACCGATCCGTGAGCTATTTTCGGGCACTCAAGAGTCTCGCTCTCGAGGCTATAAACCGGGTCGTTTTAGCTTTAACGTACGCGGTGGACGCTGCGAAGCATGCCAAGGTGATGGTGTGATTAAGGTTGAAATGCACTTTTTACCCGATGTTTACGTGCCATGCGATGTGTGTAAGGGCAAACGCTATAATCGTGAAACATTGGAAGTCCGCTACAAAGGCAAAGCGATTGATGAAGTGTTGGAGATGACCGTCGAAGATGCTTACGCTTTTTTTGAGCCCGTACCGATGATCGCTCGCAAACTCAAAACTTTGATTGACGTGGGTTTATCCTACATACGCCTCGGACAAGCGGCGACGACATTGTCAGGGGGCGAAGCTCAACGCGTCAAACTGGCTCGTGAACTATCAAAACGCGATACAGGGAAAACCTTGTACATTTTGGATGAGCCAACGACAGGCTTACACTTCCATGACATCCAACAGCTCTTGACCGTACTGCATCGCTTGCGCGACCACGGCAATACCGTGGTGGTAATTGAACACAACTTAGATGTGATCAAAACCGCAGACTGGGTGATCGACCTAGGGCCAGAAGGTGGACAAGGCGGCGGCGAAATTATTGCTCAAGGAACGCCCGAAGATGTGGCGCAGATCGAAGGTTCACACACAGCACGCTTTCTTAAGCCTATGTTGAAATAGAAAAAAACGGTAAAGTAAAGAAACCAGCAAGTGGTTGCTGGTTTCTTTTAATTGGAACGCGAGACCTATGGCAACATTGCATCTAAGCGGTACACAACTTGAAGCACAAACACCCGCCATCCCCTTAAACAAACCCTTTTTGCTTTCGATTGGCATTCTCTATTTACTGGCAATGCATTTTTTTATGCCCAACCCTGGTGGCTCAGGTCTGGCTTTATCTTTTAATCCAACCACTTGGCTTGCCCTTAGTTTTACGCTCTCATTAGGTCTGTATCAACTCGCATCTAACCGTAGGTTACGCTATTCCAAACTGACCATCGGTCTTTTCATCAGTTGTACCATCATGACGATTCCGCTGCTTTATACGAATGCTCAAATTGAGTCGTCGTTGAGTCGAATGTTAGGACTATGGACTGGGCTGCTTTTTTTTGTATTGCTGCAACAATTTCGTTTTAGTAACAAACATAAGCAGCGATTACTTTGGTTTATCGTACTCGCGGTATTGATTGAAACTCTATTTGGTCTGTACCAATACTTTTTGCTTTCACCCGATAATATTTTTGGCTACAACACCCTCATCAACCGCCCTTACGGCATTTTTCAGCAACCGAATGTGATGGCGAGCTTTCTCGCGACAGGGCTAGTTATGTCCGGCTATTTACTGGCTCGTCAACCGAAAAAGTACAACCAGCATGTTAGCGAAGTGAGCCTACTTTATGTCACTCCACTGCTCACTGCACCGTTGCTGGTGATATTAGCCTCGCGCACTGGCTGGATTGGCGCGGTACTCGGCACGCTTTTTGTTCTGCCTTACCTATTTAAATTTTCGACGCCTAAACGGTTTTGGGGATGGAGCGCTGCAACGCTATTGGGTATTGCTTTAGGGTTTGTCGCTGTCTATTCCCAAGGCACGGGCGATTTTCTAGAGAATAAGGCTGATTTAGAGAGCCCTCGCCGTTATACCTTTCCTCAAACCATCGATATGGTCATAGAGAAACCCTTCACGGGTTATGGCTATGGCAAGTTTGAATCTGAATATTTGCTTTATACTGCAAGGCAACACCAATTAAACCCTAGCTACCAACCGGGGTTAGCGTCGATGGATCATCCTCATAATGAATTACTATTCTGGGCGGTGGAAGGCGGTTTGTTACCTGTGCTAGGGATCACACTGGCCATGCTTTTCGTGCTCATGCGGATGTATTCGGCCAAGAAAGGGACCAGGCTTGCGATGTTCGCCCTTTTCATCCCTATCGTGTTGCACAGCCAACTCGAATACCCATTTTACCATTCTGCCATTCATTGGATAACCTTCATTATTCTGCTTTTTTGGGTTGATCAACGCGTGGCTAAATACCGTTCGGCCCCTTTTGGCCTTATCAGTAAATCCCTATTTCGAGTATTGACTTTAGTAGTGCCGATTTTGACTGGCTTTTATATGCTCAGCGCACTGCACAGTAATTACGTGCTTACCCAATTTGAGAAATCTCAACCCAAGAACCCGGATATCCTACAAAAGGTGACGAACCCTGTGGTTTGGAAAGACCGTTTTGATTGGGATGTCTACAGCACTTACCTCAACATTGGCCTGTATAATCAAGATCCTAAATTGATTACGCCATACATCGACTGGTCATTGGCCATCATAAAACATAAACCGCGTCCTGCTTTTTACAATAATCTGATCTTGGCTTACCAAGGTATTGGTGACGAAAGCCGCGCCGAGCAAATTCGCTCCGAAGCCGCATTTTTGTTCCCCAATATGGATTTCAGTGAGGTGCAGTATAGCCCGCCAACCAGTTCGGCTGATCGTTCGTCTGCCGATTAAATCGATCATATGAGCCTTATTCATAAAAAAAGCTTTCCCAAAAATAGAGAAAGCTTTTGACCGTTGGGCTTATTTCACACTCCAACCAGTAGATCTCACTGCAGGATGGGTGGCTTACGTCACTGGTGGAAAATCCAACACCATGGTAGCAACGCTGAAATGTAAGCGCGTCATAAACCCCGCATTCTAATCACCTAGCCCGAATAATAAGATCAAACCTCCAACCCAAAGGAGATTTGAAATGGCCAAACGACGCACTAACCAAGAATGGCGAACCCTGTTCGAACACTATGAATCCAGCCAACTATCACAACGATTATTCTGTGAACGTAACGGACTGAGCCTCTCCACTTTTTACGCTAAGCGCCAACAGTTAAAGCACATCGAAAAACCGAACACGGTTGGCTTTGTTAAAGCAGAAGTCGTTGAAAAGACCACAAAGTATCAAGCCACTCACGTTGTCGTTGCCAATATGACGCTGCTCGTCAATGATGTTGAACTGAGCATCCCACAAGGCACGCCAGCGACCTATCTCGCAGAGCTTATCGGTGCGCTGTCATGAAACGTATGCTCAGTGCTCCCGAAATCTATCTCTATCGCGAAAGCGTCGATTTTAGAAAGTCCATCAACGGCCTCGCTGCGATTATCGAAAATGACACCGACTTGCCCTTGGGCAGCGGCGCACTGTTCCTGTTCACCAACAAACAGCGCGACAAAATCAAAGTGCTGTACTGGGATAAAACAGGCTTTGCTCTTTGGTACAAGCGCCTTGAAAAAGCCAAGTACAAGTGGCCATCAAAAGAGCAAAATGAGGTGTTTACCCTAACTCAATTCGAGCTTGACAGACTGCTTTCTGGCTTCACGATTATCGGCCATAAACCCGTTAGAATAAACGATTTTACAATGACTTAAGCGATAATATAGCCATATCCACCAAGCATTAACGGCATGATTTTAGTATAATCAATGCCATGAAAAAGACGCCAAATATCAACTCAGAAAGCCAAGATGTTGCCGAGCTACAAGCGATGGTGAAAGCGCTGTTGGCGTCAGAAACCCAATTGAAACAAGAGCGTCAATCGCTGCTTGAACAGCTCAAACTTGCCTTCGACCGTCAGTTCGCTAAACGCTCGGAGGCGTTAAAGCCTTACGATGAATCTCAAGGTGATCTCTTCAACGAAGCGGAGTGTGAGGCCGCTAAGGAAGAAGAGGTTGAAGTTGTCACAACGACCATCACAAAGAAGAAACGTGGTAAACGCAAACCACTGCCAAAGACCTTGCCTCGTGAAGTTATCGAACTCGATTTAAACGACGATGAAAAGCAGTGCACTTGCTGTCAACATAACCTGCATAAAATCGGTGAAGACCGTAGCGAGAAACTTGAGTTCACGCCAGCGGTACTAAAAGTGTTGGAATATGTTCGTCCTAAATATGCTTGCCGCCAATGCGAGCAAACAGAAGACAAAAACCACGTCGTTCAAAAGCCAGCGCCGCAAAGCATTATCCCGAAGAGCTTCGCCACAGAAAGCTTGTTGGCCAATATCATCCTCGGCAAATATCAATACGCGATGCCACTTTACCGCCAAGAATCCCTGTTTACCCAGTCGGGTATCGAACTCTCACGAACCACCATGGCAAGGTGGATTATCCAAGTCAGTGAGAAGTTCGCTCCACTTTACGCGGCCTTAAAAACGCACCTACTTGAGCAAGTGGTGATTCAGGCGGATGAAACGCCGCTCAATGTCCTCAAAGAAGATAAACAGTGTTATATGTGGCTTTACTGCTCGGGCGCAGACTCGCCTGAAGCCGCCCTCCCTAATGTGAGAAATATCGTCTTGTACGACTATCAAAACAGTCGAGCTAGGGCGTGCCCTGTTGCCTTCTTGGGGGATTACAGTGGTTATCTACAAACCGATGGCTATGGTGTTTATGATGGGCTTCATCTCGTCACCAATGTCGGTTGCTTGGCGCATGCTCGGCGCAAGTTCATGGAGGCGAAAAAGCTGCAAGGCAAAGGCAAGTCAGGCAAAGCGGATAGTGCATTGGCTAAAATCCAGAAACTCTATGGAATAGAATCACGCTTAAAAGGTGCCTGTGCCGAAAAACGGAAAGCAGAGCGCCAAGAGCATGCTAAGCCGATACTGGATGAGCTTTATGAATGGATGACAACTCAGAAAGTGCTTGAGTCTAGCCCGCTGGGTAAAGCGATAAAATACACGCTCGGTCAGTGGCCGAAGCTGAGCCGCTATATCGATGACGGTCACTTATCGATAGACAATAATCGTGCTGAACGCGCAATAAAACCGCTGGTTATAGGCAGAAAGAACTGGCTCTTCTCGACCAATCCCAATGGAGCTGAAGCGAGCGCGATGCTTTACAGTATCGTCGAGACAGCGAAAGCCAACGGCCTTATCCTTTACGACTACATGGTTAAGTGCATGAAAGAGCTAGCGAAATCTGAGCCTGATATCGATGCACTCCTGCCTTGGAACTTCCAACACTAACAATATCGCCCCGTGGGATCATGGGGCGGATACGCTGAAATAGATGATCACCCCGATAGAATCAGCAATGGTCGTGATCAACGGAGCACTGGCTGACGCAGGATCGAGCTTAAACTTATTCAGAATGAACGGAAGGAGCATTCCAACAATACAACCAATAATCACCACAATTTGCATCGTTACCGCAACGACAAAAGCGATATCACTGCCGCCTCGCCAAAAACCCAATAAAGAAACAGCAATGGCCATTGTTGCCCCTAATAACGCCGCAATCCCTAACTCTCGCACCAACATGGATAGCCAATCTTTCATCACCACTTCACCAGTGGCTAAGGCTCGAACCATCAACGTTGCTGACTGGGATCCTGCATTACCGCCGCTATCAATCAACAGTGGTAAGAAGAAGACCAAGGCGACATAGGTTTGAATCGTCTCCTCAAAGTACGCAATTCCGGCACCAGAAAAAAGATTACCAAAGACTAACAACACCAGCCAAAACACACGTTTCTTGTACATTAGCCATACGCTGGCTTCTTTAAGGTTACCGGTAAAACCAACCGCAGCGACTTTATGAAAATCCATATCCGCTTGCTGCTCGGCCACGTCCATCGCATCGTCATAAGTCACTATACCGACCAAACGGAATTGCTCATCAAAAACAGGCACCGCAAGTAAATCGTATTTACTGATGGCTTGCGCTGCACACTCTTGATCTTCATCAGCTCGAACAAACACTGTCTCTTTGGTCATGATGTCAGAGACAAGCGAGGTCGGTTGTGCCAGCACTAAATCCTTAAGCGAAAGTGTACCAAGTAAGCGATTCTGTTTATCAATCACATACGCTTGATAGATGGTTTCCCTCTCGTTGGCCATTTCACGTAAACGCGCAATCGCCTGCGGCACATCATCATCGGCGTTTAACGTCGCATAATCTGTCGTCATGATAGAGCCGACCGAGCCTTGAGGGTAGGCTGCGAGTTGTTGTACATCTTGCCGCTCTTGTTGATCCAGTAGAGCAAGTAGCGGCGGTTGGCGCGTCTCATCCAAGTGAGCATATAAGTCAGCCCTTTCATCATGGGGCATAACTTGAAGCACTTTCGCAAGCGCTTCGAGCGGCATTCTCTCCACCACTTTTTCTCTGATAGGCTCAGAAAAATACCCCAATAGCGCCGCTTGACGAGCGATTGGCATCAATTGCACCAGCTCAAAGACATCCTCTTCGCTCAAGGTCTGATTAGCCAACTGCTCAGCGAAGACTTGAGCAATATCAGCGATGGGATACTGTTCCATTAATTGATTTAAGTTTAATGGGTCACGATTAAAATTAATCGCAGCGAGTTCTAACGCTATTTTTTGTAATTTCATTATCATATCTCAGCCGATATTTAACTTTAAAAATAAACATAATAATTTTAAAGCTTATTTTTAGAATCAATGTATTCAATGAATAACTTAAATTTTAAGCACACTGTTCCAATCTCACTAAAATTTCATTTAGTGAAGTTGAGCGACTTATTTTAAAGTTTGTTAATATTTATTATATAGAATAGGCGCCAATCACTCGATTCCGACTATCGATGATAGGAATCATAGGCAAATGACTGTCTAATAATAACTTTCTAGCTTGAACCTTATCCATTAAGGCCGATACGGCAATATCGCTTTTGTGCATAATATCTTTCATGATGATATTCATCTGTGATACCACCACCTTGCTTAAATAAACAAACCCTAAGTATTCACCTGCATCACCAGAGATAAAGATAAGGTTTAAGCGCTTATCGGTTAAGGACGATGAGCGTAGAATCGCAATCACCGCTTCTACAGATAGCGATGCGCCTACACAAATAAAGTTGTTATCCATTTCGGTTTGAATAGAGTGAGCAGCAGGTAGCCGGTTGCCCATAGCTAATGATGTATTGTACATAACCATCTTTGTATCTCCTTGAAACTATCAAGGCAAAGAAACCAAATTATGCAGAAAATCCACGTAACTGAACTGCAATAAGCTTATACCATCAAGCTCAAGCATTCCCCGCTTTGAACAAGCAAGTTAGGAGAAGATAAAGTCAGTCAAATAGAGAAGCCGTGTACTTGCGAAAGTTCTAGCGGTGTACAGATGACACGCAAGAAATTCAAAAGCATTCACGCTCTAGCCAGTAGAAACGCTGTATTGAATAAATCATATGATCGACTTAAACAAACACGATACTCTATAAAAAGAGTGTGATATTGACAGGAGAGAACAAGAAAAGGAGCTTCGTTAGTATGAATACCAACTTAGCAAAAGCGAGGCTTTAAATGAAAAGTTGGCAACAAAACGTAGGCTTTTCTACTAACCAGAAAATACCACACTTGGATAATCGACTACTCGACGAGTCCATAGGTTTCTATTGCACCTCTAAAAAGTTAATAATAAGTATGCTTTCTCAGCGCGGTTATCCTAACGCAGATAAAATAATGGTCAACCAAAACAATCGAACAATGTTCATTTTTTACAATACCATGACAATACAAAGTAGTATCCAAACTGGTTCTAATATTTAGGCCACGAACTTTGTCATCGTATATTTATTATAAATACACAAAATGCCACTTATATTCATACGAGTAATTAAACCATTAACGACAAACTTTATCTTAAGATATCAATCACGAGTATTCCACTCAGGCCAGGGAAGAGCTAACAATAAAAATGAATTTTATGATTGATGCTGAGACGAACAACGTTCAGCATCAGCACCACTAAAAAGGAGCAAATGCTCCCTTATGTGTTTTTTTTGCTAATTTGTTAATGACTCTTCTAACGCCCGTAAGCATAAGGCCACGTTTTCACTGCGCGCCCCATACCCCATTAGACCAATACGCCACGCTTTACCCGCTAAAGTGCCAAGGCCTGCGCCGATCTCCAAGTTGTATTGATTGAGCAAATGCGCTCGCACTTTAGCCTCATCAACCCCCTCTGGAATATAGATCGCATTCAATTGCGGTAAACGACAATCTTCAGCAACGACAAATTCAAATCCTAATTTTTCTAGACCCTGCTTTAATTTGTCATGCATCACACGATGACGTGCCCAAGCCTGCTCTAGACCTTCGTTTCTCAACACCAGCAAGGCTTCATGCAATGCGTACAAACTGTTAACTGGCGCAGTGTGGTGATAACTGCGCTTGCCTGCACCGCTCCAATAACCAAGCACTAAGCTTTGATCTAAAAACCAGCTTTGAACGGGGGTTGTGCGAGATTGAATTTTTTCAATCGCTTGCGCTGAAAAAGTCAGTGGCGATAAACCCGGAGGGCACGATAAGCACTTTTGGCTCCCAGAATAGACGGCATCGAGCTGCCATTGATCCACATAAAGTGGCACGCCGCCTAAGGATGTCACCGCATCTACAATACTCAGCATGTTGTTTTGCTTAACCAGCAAACCTAATGCTTGCGCATCACTCAATGCACCAGTTGACGTTTCTGCATGGACAAACGCGAGAATTTTAGCATCAGGGTTAGCCTGTATGGCTTGCTCGACTTTATCGAGCGAAACGGGGGCTCCCCACTCATCATCCACCAGCACCACTTCTCCGCCACAGCGCACTACATTCTCGCGCATACGCTCGCCAAAAACGCCATTGCGACACACGATGACCTTATCTCCTGGCTCAATCAGGTTGACAAAGCACGCCTCCATACCAGCGCTGCCCGGCGCGGAAACCGCGATGGTAAACTCATTTTCCGTTTGAAAAGCGTATTTAAGCAGCTGCTTTAGCTCATCCATCATCTGGATAAAAAGCGGATCTAAGTGGCCAACAGTCGGCCTGCTCAGCGCTTGTAATACTTGGGGGTAAATATCTGACGGGCCTGGCCCCATCAAAATTCGCTGGGGTGGGTTAAAACTGGTAATGGACATAGTTGCTCCTTGCTTGCGGCCAAATACGAATACCCAGAGTAAAACAAATCCGCTGATGCAACAATTCGACCGAAGTCTAGAGGTCAAACCAGTGTCACACTCTGGTTAATTTTATTTTACATTTGGACTTAATTAGCGATTGACATTAACAGTTCAAAAACGTTCAATGAATGAGCTATCTAGCAGAAGAGGAGCACTGCCCAGGCAGATGTTTTGTGGAGCCTCAACTCCAATACAAAACATTAATGGGGAGCAGTGCCGAGATAAACCAAGGTTGTGGATTTGGTTTATCGGTTGAATGGGCTGAATCCCTTCAACTGTCATCAGCAACCCTGATGAAGAGCTTCTGAGGTAAACCAATCATAAAAACACCTCTTTATTTGCTCTAGAAAAACTCTCTTCAAACATTGGACGTTGGTACACCAACACTATTTTTATTTCAGGAAGTCGTGGGAGAAATGCCGTGAGCGCATTCAATGTCGCCAAATTTGGCGGAACAAGCGTTGCTAACTTTGAAGCAATGAGCCTTTGTGCCGCTGTGATCGAAAATAATCCAGAGACCAAATTAGTCGTGAGCAGTGCCTGCTCTGGCGTGACGAATTTATTGGTTGAATTAGCCAATGGCGTACAAGATGCTAATCAACGCTTAAGTATTATCAAACAGTTAGCTGATATTCATCATGCGATTATTGATAAACTTGCCGACCCGCTACAAGTTGAAAAAGAGGTACACTCAATTTTAGATATGGTGGCCAGTGTCGCAGAAGCGGCCTCTTTTCAAGCGAGTAAAAAACTGACCGATCACTTAGTGGCTTGTGGCGAGTTAATGTCGACCTTCATTCTGACGCAATTACTGCGTGAACGTGGCATGGATGCGATCCGTTTTGATATTCGAGAAGTGCTGCGTACTGATGATCACTACGGTCGGGCGGAACCGCAATTAGAGCAGATCCAGCAATTAGCCCAAGAGAAGTTAACACCACTTTGTCTGCAACACGTAGTGGTAACTCAAGGTTTCATCGGCGCTGATGAACAAGGGAATACAACCACATTAGGCCGAGGCGGCAGTGATTATTCTGCGGCCTTGATCGCCGAAGCGGTACAAGCTTCTGGCTTAGAAATCTGGACTGATGTGCCGGGGATTTATACAACTGACCCACGCATTGCGCCTAAAGCCGCTCCGATTGCGGAGATAAGCTTTAGCGAAGCATCGGAGATGGCAAACTTTGGCGCTAAAATTTTGCATCCATCGACGTTGCTGCCCGCGCTTCGCCACGATATCCCTGTGTTTGTCGGCTCCTCAAAAGAGCCTGAAAAAGGCGGCACTTGGATCCGTAAACGTGTGGAAAGCTCACCTCTATTTAGAGCCTTAACCCTACGCTGCAATCAAACCATGGTTACACTACGCAGCGCTAGCATGTTTCACGCATACGGCTTTCTTTCGAAGGTGTTTGAAATTTTAGCCAAACACAAAATTTCGGTGGATTTGATCACCACCTCTGAAATCAGCGTCTCATTAACATTAGATAAAACCGATACCTCAGGTGGAGCGCCTGAACTGCCTCAAGCGGTGCGCTTAGAATTAGAAGAGCTGTGTAAAGTTGAAGTCGAACATAATCTGTGTTTAGTTGCGCTGATCGGCAATAACATGAGTGAAAGCAAAGGCTATGCAAAACAAGTTTTTAGCACCTTAGAAGATTTCAATTTGCGTATGATTTGCTATGGTGCCAGCCCGCACAACCTCTGCTTTTTATTACACGAGTCGGTTTCTAAAGCGGCAATTCAGAAACTTCATCAAGATTTGTTTGAACGATAAAACCACATTGAGTAGTTACACGCTGAATAAAAAACAGGTTGGCTTAGCCAACCTGTTTTTTATTACTTAATCTAAATTCGGCCCAAGCCATTTTTCCGCTTCTTGTGCATTCCAACCTTTACGTTGCGCGTAATCTTGCATCTGATCTTGCTGAATTTGTGCAATGGCAAAATAACGAGAATCAGGATGCGAGAAGTACCAACCTGACACCGAAGCACCCGGCCACATAGCGTAACTGGTGGTTAAAGACATATCGATGGTCTGCTCAACTTGTAACATCTCCCACAAGGTGCCTTTTTCCGTATGCTCAGGACACGCTGGATAGCCCGGTGCTGGACGTATACCTTGGTATTTCTCACGGATCAAATCATCGTTCGACAACTCTTCGTCAGCAGCATAACCCCAAATTTCTTTACGAACTTGCTGATGCAAATATTCCGCAAAAGCCTCAGCAAGACGATCAGCCACCGCTTGGATCATGATGGCGTTGTAATCATCGCCTTGCGCTTTATATTGGTCTGCTAATTCTCGCTCACCAATTCCGCCTGTCACGGCAAATGCACCGATCCAATCTCGTTTACCACTCTCTTTTGGTGCAATGTAATCGGACAAGCAGTAGTTATAACCTTTGGGCTTTTCGGTTTGTTGACGTAAGTGATGAAGAACATGAGCAACCTCGGTGCGCGATTCATCGCGATACACTTCGATATCATCCCCCACACTCGCGGCCGGGAATAAAGCGCAAATACCGCGAGCCTTGAGTAGCCCTTCTCGCTCAACTCTATCAAGCAATGCATTAGCATCATGGAACAAACTTTGCGCTTCCTCTCCCACCTCTTCGTGTTCAAAAATCGTCGGATATTTACCCATCAATGACCATGTCATGAAAAATGGTGTCCAGTCGATGTAACGACGAAGGGTAGCCACATCAAAATCATCAAACACATGTACGCCCAATTTAGCCGGAACTGGCGGCGTATAGTTATCCCAATCGATAACCGCTTTATTTGCCCTTGCCACTTCTAATGAGACAGGCTTAGTTCGGGGGGTTTTACGGTGATGTTGATCACGCGTGCGTTCATAATCGAGGTTTAATTTTTCCACAAAAGCAGGACGTAACTCATCAGAAAGAAGCGAAGAACAAACGCCTACTGCGCGCGAAGCATTATTCACGTACACAACAGGCTGGTGATAATTTTGCTCAATTTTAACTGCGGTATGTGCTTTAGAGGTGGTTGCTCCGCCAATCAAAAGCGGTAATTTAAACCCTTGTCGCTCCATTTCTTTAGCGACGTGCACCATTTCATCTAAAGAGGGAGTGATGAGGCCGGATAACCCAATGATGTCGACATTCTGTTCTTTCGCGACTTTGAGGATCTGCTCGCATGGCACCATAACGCCGAGGTCAATGATTTCGTAGTTATTACACTGCAAAACGACGCCAACGATATTTTTGCCGATGTCGTGTACATCCCCCTTAACTGTGGCAAGAAGGATTTTGCCATTATTGGAACCCGCTTGCTTAAGCGCGTTGATGTAGGGCTCTAAATGCGCAACGGCTTGCTTCATAACGCGCGCCGATTTCACTACTTGCGGCAGGAACATTTTCCCTTCGCCAAAGAGGTCGCCGACCACGTTCATTCCATCCATGAGAGGCCCTTCGATCACATCCAATGGGCGAGTGGCATTTTGACGAGCTTCTTCTGTATCTTCAACAATATACTCGGTGATACCTTTGACCAACGCATGCTCTAAACGTTTTGCGACTGGCCATGAACGCCATTCCAGCGCACTGGCATCCTCTTCCTTACCGACACCTTTGTTCGCATATTCAGCCGCAATATCCAGTAAGCGTTCAGTGCCATCGCTGCGGCGATTGAGAATGATATCTTCGACTGCTTCACGCAGTTTCTCAGGCACGTTATCGTAAATCTCAAGCTGACCAGCATTGACGATACCCATGTCCATGCCGTTTTTAAAACAGTGATAAAGGAATACAGCATGGATCGCTTCACGCACATAGTTGTTACCGCGAAAAGAGAAAGAGACGTTGGAAACCCCGCCGGAAATCATCGCATGGGGTAAATTACGTTTGATATCAGCCACGGCTTCGATAAAGTCCACAGCATAATTATTATGCTCATCAATACCAGTCGCAACCGCGAAAATATTGGGATCAAAAATGATATCTTCAGCAGGGAAACCAACCTCATCAACCAAAATTCGATAAGCTTTGGTACAAATTTCAAGTTTTCGCTCACGGGTATCCGCTTGGCCTACTTCATCAAACGCCATCACGATCACAGCAGCACCATAGCGGCGAATGAGTTTAGCTTGTTCAACAAACTTCTCTTTTCCCTCCTTGAGGGAAATCGAGTTCACAATCCCTTTGCCTTGAATGCATTTGAGACCTGCTTCAATCACCTCCCACTTAGAAGAATCAACCATGATTGGTACTTTGGAAATATCCGGCTCAGAAGCGCATAAATTGAGAAAGCGGACCATGCAAGCTTGCGCATCCAACATCCCTTCATCCATATTGATATCGATGATTTGTGCACCGTTTTCGACCTGCTCTCGAGCAACATGCAGCGCCTCATCATACTGCTCATCTTTGATTAAACGCTTAAAACGCGCAGAACCAGTGACGTTAGTTCGCTCACCTACGTTGATGAATAAGCTCTCTTTGGTAATCGTCAGCGGCTCTAGACCGGATAGACGACAAGCCACTGGAATATCGGGTAACGCTCTTGGTTTCACACCTTCGACCACTTTTGCCATTTGTCTAATGTGCTCAGGAGTGGTTCCACAACAGCCACCAACAAGGTTCAAGAATCCCGCTCGCGCCCATTCCCCGATGTGCTGCGCCATCTCATCAGCTTCAAGATCATACTCACCGAATGCGTTAGGCAACCCCGCATTGGGATGAGCCGAGACATAACATTCAGAAATACGTGATAGCTCTTCAACGTATTGGCGCAATTCATCCGGACCGAGTGCGCAGTTCAAACCAAATGAGATAGGCTCAACGTGTCGCAGTGCATTATAAAAGGCTTCGGTTGTTTGCCCAGAAAGCGTTCGACCAGAGGCATCGGTGATTGTCCCTGAGATCATCACGGGCAGTTTGTAACCCAACTCTTCAAACACACAATCCACCGCAAAGGCACAGGCTTTAGCATTTAAAGTATCGAAAATGGTTTCAATCAAAATTAAGTCGCTGCCGCCACGAATTAAAGCACGTGTTGATTCTGAGTAAGCTTCAACTAATTGCTCAAAGCTGATATTTCGAAACCCAGGGTCATTCACGTCAGGGGAGAGCGAGCAAGTGCGGTTTGTTGGCCCTAGCACTCCCGCCACGTAACGAGGTTTATCAGGCGTTTTCGCCGTCCATTCGTCAGCAGCTTGGCGTGCAAGATTTGCAGCAGCGAAATTGATCTCATTGCTAATGGCTTGCATATCGTAGTCGGCCATTGCGATGCTCGTCGCGTTGAAGGTATTCGTCTCTAGGATATCAGCACCTGCTTCCAAGTAAGCACTATGAATTTCTTTGATTAACTGAGGCTGCGTCAAGACGAGAAGGTCATTATTTCCTTTCAGATCGCTTGGCCAATGGGCAAAGCGATCTCCGCGATAATCTTGCTCTTCCAATTTATAGCTCTGAATCATGGTGCCCATGCCACCATCAATCAATAATATTCTCTGTTGCAATTGAGCTTCAATTTGACTTCTAACTTCTCTTCCCACAGTACAGCCTCATTCCTTTTGGTTATTCGCTCATCCTATCATATAACCATTAGAAATCTAGACGTCTAAACTTCACTTTAATTATCGTTTGATACATCTGCAATCATGGCTAAAAAGTGTTTGCTATTTGTACATCATCCAAGGAGAATTTCATTCATATTTTGTTACACGACGAGAAAACAATGTCTGTCTATTACACTTTATGCTTCCTATCAGGAGCAGCAATGTTGATTGCCTTTCTAAACAGTAAGATAGGCAATATGCAAACCACTATCGCCATTACAGCAGGATCGATGATGTTGTCATTATTGATCTTAGTTGCAGGTCAAAATGATTGGTTTCATCTAACTCAAATAGCGACAGAAACCGTCAACAGTATTAACTTTGAAAATTTTCTGCTCAAAGGAATACTCGGTTTTCTACTTTTCGCTGGTGGCCTAGGCATCAAATTACCCAACCTAAAAGATCAGAAATGGGAAATCGCGGTTCTTGCGCTAGGCGCAACGCTATTTTCAACCTTCTTCATCGGTTTTGGGCTATACGCCTTCTGTCAATTTATCGGTATTCACTTCGATCTCGTTTACTGTCTGCTATTTGGTGCACTCATATCACCAACAGACCCAATAGCCGTATTAGCTATTGTTAAAAAGTTAAATGCACCAAAACGTATTTCAACCCAAATCGAGGGAGAATCGCTCTTTAATGATGGTTTTGGTTTGGTTATCTTTGTCACTATTTTCACTATTGCATTTGGTACAGAAGCACCAACCATAGGTAGTGTAACTATGTTGTTTATTCAAGAGGCAATGGGGGGCATCCTGTATGGCCTAGCTCTTGGGCTATTATTCCACTACCTCATCAGCGCCACCGATGATCACTCAATGGAACTGCTTTTAACCATTGGTATACCGACTGCTGGCTATGTTTTTGCAGATGTTATTCATGTTTCCGGACCTTTAGCTATGGTTGTATCAGGGATAATGATTGGCAACTGGACACGCTTCATTGGCTTTTCAAAAGAAAGTGAAGAACACCTTGACCACTTTTGGGAATTGGTTGACGAATTTTTGAATGGTGTGCTCTTCCTACTTATCGGTATGTCGATGCTACTTTTCAAATTCCATGAAGAGGACTGGATATTGATGGCTTTCGCCATTCCTCTTGTCTTATCTGCTCGCTATCTAAGCGTTTTTTTCTCTTACATCGGCTTCAAGCGTTACCGCTCCTACAATCCATGGTCAATAAAGATACTAACTTGGGGAGGGCTACGAGGTGGGCTAGCACTAGCAATGGCACTTTCTATCCCATCTGGCATATTAGTTATCCCAGACAAGCTTATTGATGTAAAAGAGATAATCCTTGTTATGACATACGCTGTCGTGGTGTTCTCAATACTTATTCAAGGTTCAACAATTACCCCATTGATAGATAAAGCAAAACAAGCTGAAAAATCGTCAATGTAGAAAGAAAACTGTCAGTAATGACTGATCAAACCAATTTTACCTCTAGCCGATGTTCTAGAACATCGGCTTTTGCTATCTTTACTTTGTTACTCCTCTCTCTATATCTACTGTAATACCAATTTAAAAAAATATGATCTAATTAAGGCTGTTGAACTATGGTGAAATATCACTATGGATAGCTTTAGTAACACTTATTTAAAAAGCTGGCGAACCCTATTCAAATGAAGGTGTGATGATGGCTCTCGCACACCCCAAAGAAAGTCATTCATGTACACAAATAATCACACAATAGCTTAAAGTCAGCCGAACAAGTTTGAACAAACAGGTTCAATGATTATTGAAGAAGGACGCCAAGTAAAACTACGGACCGGTAAGCGAGCCCTAGCTAATCAGAGTGTTACGAATTACAAGGAGTGAGTATGTAAGTATGCGTGGAATTGATTTTTAGAAGACGGCACTGAGAGTGATAAAAAATAAAATGCTATTTTACTCAAACGAAAAAAGCCCAGCTATTACTAGCAGGGCTTCTTAATAAGTGGCGGAGCGGACGGGACTCGAACCCGCGACCCCCGGCGTGACAGGCCGGTATTCTAACCAACTGAACTACCGCTCCGCAGCGTGTCTGGTTAGACAATATTCAAAGCCTGGCGATGTCCTACTCTCACATGGGGAGACCCCACACTACCATCGGCGCTGTTGTGTTTCACTTCTGAGTTCGGCATGGAATCAGGTGGGTCCACAACGCTATGGTCGCCAAGAAAATTTCTTAATTCGGAAAGCTGTTTCGTTCTCATTCACACATTCAATGTTCTTCCATTGAGTCCACAAAACCCCTTCGGTGTTGTATGGTTAAGCCTCACGGGCAATTAGTATTGGTTAGCTCAACGCCTCGCAGCGCTTACACACCCAACCTATCAACGTTCTAGTCTCGAACAACCCTTTAGGACACTTAAAGTGCCAGGGAAGACTCATCTCAGGGCTCGCTTCGCGCTTAGATGCTTTCAGCGCTTATCAATTCCGAACTTAGCTACCGGGCAATGCCATTGGCATGACAACCCGAACACCAGCGGTTCGTCCACTCCGGTCCTCTCGTACTAGGAGCAGCCCCCTTCAATCTTCCAACGCCCACGGCAGATAGGGACCGAACTGTCTCACGACGTTCTAAACCCAGCTCGCGTACCACTTTAAATGGCGAACAGCCATACCCTTGGGACCGACTTCAGCCCCAGGATGTGATGAGCCGACATCGAGGTGCCAAACACCGCCGTCGATATGAACTCTTGGGCGGTATCAGCCTGTTATCCCCGGAGTACCTTTTATCCGTTGAGCGATGGCCCTTCCATTCAGAACCACCGGATCACTATGACCTACTTTCGTACCTGCTCGAACCGTCATTCTCGCAGTTAAGCGGGCTTATGCCATTGCACTAACCTCACGATGTCCAACCGTGATTAGCCCACCTTCGTGCTCCTCCGTTACTCTTTGGGAGGAGACCGCCCCAGTCAAACTACCCACCAGGCACTGTCCGCAACCCCGATGAGGGGCCTACGTTAGAACATCAAAACGACAAGGGTGGTATTTCAAGGTCGACTCCACGCAATCTAGCGACTGCGCTTCTAAGTCTCCCACCTATCCTACACATGTAGGTTCAATGTTCAGTGCCAAGCTGTAGTAAAGGTTCACGGGGTCTTTCCGTCTAGCCGCGGGTACACTGCATCTTCACAGCGATTTCAATTTCACTGAGTCTCGGGTGGAGACAGCGTGGCCATCATTACGCCATTCGTGCAGGTCGGAACTTACCCGACAAGGAATTTCGCTACCTTAGGACCGTTATAGTTACGGCCGCCGTTTACCGGGGCTTCGATCAAGAGCTTCGACCTAAGTCTAACCCCATCAATTAACCTTCCGGCACCGGGCAGGCGTCACACCGTATACGTCATCTTGCGATTTTGCACAGTGCTGTGTTTTTAATAAACAGTTGCAGCCACCTGGTATCTGCGACTCTCGTCAGCTCCATCCGCGAGGGACTTCACCAATAAGAGCGTACCTTCTCCCGAAGTTACGGTACCATTTTGCCTAGTTCCTTCACCCGAGTTCTCTCAAGCGCCTTGGTATTCTCTACCCGACCACCTGTGTCGGTTTGGGGTACGATTGCTTATAATCTGAAGCTTAGAGGCTTTTCCTGGAAGCAGGGCATCAATGACTTCACTGCCGTAGCAGCTCGACGTCGTGTCTCAGCCTAACAAGAAACCGGATTTACCTAGTCTCTTAGCCTACGCACTTGAACCAGGACAACCGTCGCCTGGCCCACCTAGCCTTCTCCGTCCCCCCATCGCAATTATAAGCAGTACGGGAATATTAACCCGTTTCCCATCGACTACGCTTTTCAGCCTCGCCTTAGGGGTCGACTTACCCTGCCCCGATTAACGTTGGACAGGAACCCTTGGTCTTCCGGCGGGGAGGTTTTTCACCCCCCTTATCGTTACTCATGTCAGCATTCGCACTTCTGATACCTCCAGCATGCTTTACAACACACCTTCAACGGCTTACAGAACGCTCCCCTACCCAATACAGTAAACTGTATTGCCGCAGCTTCGGTTTACTACTTAGCCCCGTTACATCTTCCGCGCAGGCCGACTCGACCAGTGAGCTATTACGCTTTCTTTAAATGATGGCTGCTTCTAAGCCAACATCCTGGCTGTCTGAGCCTTCCCACATCGTTTCCCACTTAGTAGTAATTTGGGACCTTAGCTGGCGGTCTGGGTTGTTTCCCTCTCCACGACGGACGTTAGCACCCGCCGTGTGTCTCCCGGATAGTACTTACTGGTATTCGGAGTTTGCAAAGGGTTGGTAAGTCGGGATGACCCCCTAGCCTTAACAGTGCTCTACCCCCAGTAGTATTCGTCCGAGGCGCTACCTAAATAGCTTTCGGGGAGAACCAGCTATCTCCGAGTTTGATTGGCCTTTCACCCCTAGCCACAAGTCATCCGCTAATTTTTCAACATTAGTCGGTTCGGTCCTCCAGTTGATGTTACTCAACCTTCAACCTGCCCATGGCTAGATCACCCGGTTTCGGGTCTATATCCAGAGACTGAAGCGCCCAGTTAAGACTCGGTTTCCCTACGGCTCCCCTATTCGGTTAACCTTGCCACTGAATATAAGTCGCTGACCCATTATACAAAAGGTACGCAGTCACACCACGAAGGTGCTCCTACTGCTTGTACGTACACGGTTTCAGGTTCTATTTCACTCCCCTCACAGGGGTTCTTTTCGCCTTTCCCTCACGGTACTGGTTCACTATCGGTCAGTCAGTAGTATTTAGCCTTGGAGGATGGTCCCCCCATATTCAGACAGGATAACACGTGTCCCGCCTTACTCGATTTCACTTATAATGATGGAACAGTTACGGGGCTATCACCCTTTATTGCGCCACTTTCCAGAGGCTTCACCTGCATCATTAAAAGCTTAAGGGCTAGTCCAATTTCGCTCGCCGCTACTTTCGGAATCTCTGTTGATTTCTTCTCCTCGGGGTACTTAGATGTTTCAGTTCCCCCGGTTTGCCTCCTTACCCTATGTATTCAGGTAAGGATACGTGCTTATGCACGTGGGTTTCCCCATTCGGAAATCGTAGACTCAAGTGGCTGTTACTGCCTAATCTACGCTTATCGCAAGTTACTACGTCCTTCATCGCCTCTGACTGCCAAGGCATCCACCGTGTACGCTTAGTCACTTAACCATACAACCCGAAGAAGTTTCGTGTTGTAGACAAGTCACCAAGGTTGTCTCTCATTATTTGAATGAGCGAGAGACGTTTGATTTTGCCGGACTCAATTTTGAAAACTTACCGAAGTAAGCTTTCCCAAGAACACTTGAATGTGTTTGGTATCAATACGTTAAACGCATTGATGTTGAGAACTTTTATTTGATAACAACAAACACGTTCGTTGTTATCAGTCAGCTTTCTAAATTGTTAAAGAGCGAGTGGTATTCCTAACGGAATGAATCACTTTCTAATGACTTTCAGAGTCAAACAGACCAACCAGTTCAATTACTTAATCTGGTTTGGCAATGTGCATCCAAAAATCCTTAGAGAGTGGTGGGCGATACCGGGTTCGAACCAGTGACCCCCTGCTTGTAAGGCAGGTGCTCTCCCAACTGAGCTAATCGCCCACATGTTTTTTCACATTTCTTGTGGAAGAAATGGTGGAGCTAAGCAGGATCGAACTGCTGACCTCCTGCGTGCAAGGCAGGCGCTCTCCCAGCTGAGCTATAGCCCCACATGTTTTTTCACATTTCTTGTGGAAGAAATGGTGGGTCGTGCAGGATTCGAACCTGCGACCAATTGATTAAAAGTCAACTGCTCTACCAACTGAGCTAACGACCCCTTTACTTCACAACGAAAGTGGTATCCCGTAGGGGAGTCGAACCCCTGTTACCGCCGTGAAAGGGCGGTGTCCTAGGCCTCTAGACGAACGGGACACTAAGTAAGAATGTTTGGGAACATCCTCGTCTCTTAAACTGTATAAACCATCAATCTGTGTGGACACTCATCAGTGTAATCTTCGCATAAGGAGGTGATCCAGCGCCAGGTTCCCCTAGCGCTACCTTGTTACGACTTCACCCCAGTCATGAACCACAAAGTGGTGAGCGTCCTCCCCGAAAGGTTAAACTACCCACTTCTTTTGCAGCCCACTCCCATGGTGTGACGGGCGGTGTGTACAAGGCCCGGGAACGTATTCACCGTAGCATTCTGATCTACGATTACTAGCGATTCCGACTTCATGGAGTCGAGTTGCAGACTCCAATCCGGACTACGACGCACTTTTTGGGATTCGCTCACTATCGCTAGCTTGCTGCCCTCTGTATGCGCCATTGTAGCACGTGTGTAGCCCTACTCGTAAGGGCCATGATGACTTGACGTCGTCCCCACCTTCCTCCGGTTTATCACCGGCAGTCTCCCTGGAGTTCCCGACATTACTCGCTGGCAAACAAGGATAAGGGTTGCGCTCGTTGCGGGACTTAACCCAACATTTCACAACACGAGCTGACGACAGCCATGCAGCACCTGTCTCAGAGTTCCCGAAGGCACACCTGCGTCTCCGCTGGCTTCTCTGGATGTCAAGAGTAGGTAAGGTTCTTCGCGTTGCATCGAATTAAACCACATGCTCCACCGCTTGTGCGGGCCCCCGTCAATTCATTTGAGTTTTAATCTTGCGACCGTACTCCCCAGGCGGTCTACTTAACGCGTTAGCTCCGAAAGCCACGGCTCAAGGCCACAACCTCCAAGTAGACATCGTTTACGGCGTGGACTACCAGGGTATCTAATCCTGTTTGCTCCCCACGCTTTCGCATCTGAGTGTCAGTATCTGTCCAGGGGGCCGCCTTCGCCACCGGTATTCCTTCAGATCTCTACGCATTTCACCGCTACACCTGAAATTCTACCCCCCTCTACAGTACTCTAGTGAACCAGTTTCAAATGCGGTTCCGAGGTTGAGCCCCGGGCTTTCACATCTGACTTAATCCACCACCTGCATGCGCTTTACGCCCAGTAATTCCGATTAACGCTCGCACCCTCCGTATTACCGCGGCTGCTGGCACGGAGTTAGCCGGTGCTTCTTCTGTCGCTAACGTCAAATGATGCTGCTATTAACAACACCACCTTCCTCACGACTGAAAGTACTTTACAACCCGAAGGCCTTCTTCATACACGCGGCATGGCTGCATCAGGCTTGCGCCCATTGTGCAATATTCCCCACTGCTGCCTCCCGTAGGAGTCTGGACCGTGTCTCAGTTCCAGTGTGGCTGATCATCCTCTCAGACCAGCTAGGGATCGTCGCCTTGGTGAGCCATTACCTCACCAACTAGCTAATCCCACCTAGGCATATCCTGACGCGAGAGGCCCGAAGGTCCCCCTCTTTGGCCCGTAGGCATCATGCGGTATTAGCCATCGTTTCCAATGGTTATCCCCCACATCAGGGCAATTTCCTAGGCATTACTCACCCGTCCGCCGCTCGCCACCCAAGGAACAAGTTCCTCTGTGCTGCCGCTCGACTTGCATGTGTTAGGCCTGCCGCCAGCGTTCAATCTGAGCCATGATCAAACTCTTCAATTAAAGTTTTGTTGGTCCTAAGACCGGCTCAATGAATACTGACTTCAAAACTGCTCTTACTCGAAAATAAAAAAGTAATTTTAAAGCTATTGTTGTTCCAACAGAACAACAATGAATTGACTGTGCCAAAATCAAGTAAACTTGATTCTGATTGGTCACTCAGTTCATTGATAAATCTTTTTTGATTATCATCAACGAGTGCCCACACAGATTGATAGGTTTATATTGTTAAAGAGCTTTGCTTTCAGTGCCTTAACACTTAAGCAGGACGCGTATAATACGCTTTCCGCTTCGAAAGTCAACATAAAACTCTCACATTTTCATGAGAATATTATGGTGACTCGTCTCACTGAGACCAGTCGGAATTTAAGCCTGGCGATGTCCTACTCTCACATGGGGAGACCCCACACTACCATCGGCGCTGTTGTGTTTCACTTCTGAGTTCGGCATGGAATCAGGTGGGTCCACAACGCTATGGTCGCCAAGAAAATTTCTTAATTCGGAAAGCTGTTTCGTTCTCATTCACACATTCAATGTTCTTCCATTGAGCCCACAAAACCCCTTCGGTGTTGTATGGTTAAGCCTCACGGGCAATTAGTATTGGTTAGCTCAACGCCTCGCAGCGCTTACACACCCAACCTATCAACGTTCTAGTCTCGAACAACCCTTTAGGACACTTAAAGTGCCAGGGAAGACTCATCTCAGGGCTCGCTTCGCGCTTAGATGCTTTCAGCGCTTATCAATTCCGAACTTAGCTACCGGGCAATGCCATTGGCATGACAACCCGAACACCAGCGGTTCGTCCACTCCGGTCCTCTCGTACTAGGAGCAGCCCCCTTCAATCTTCCAACGCCCACGGCAGATAGGGACCGAACTGTCTCACGACGTTCTAAACCCAGCTCGCGTACCACTTTAAATGGCGAACAGCCATACCCTTGGGACCGACTTCAGCCCCAGGATGTGATGAGCCGACATCGAGGTGCCAAACACCGCCGTCGATATGAACTCTTGGGCGGTATCAGCCTGTTATCCCCGGAGTACCTTTTATCCGTTGAGCGATGGCCCTTCCATTCAGAACCACCGGATCACTATGACCTACTTTCGTACCTGCTCGAACCGTCATTCTCGCAGTTAAGCGGGCTTATGCCATTGCACTAACCTCACGATGTCCAACCGTGATTAGCCCACCTTCGTGCTCCTCCGTTACTCTTTGGGAGGAGACCGCCCCAGTCAAACTACCCACCAGGCACTGTCCGCAACCCCGATGAGGGGCCTACGTTAGAACATCAAAACGACAAGGGTGGTATTTCAAGGTCGACTCCACGCAATCTAGCGACTGCGCTTCTAAGTCTCCCACCTATCCTACACATGTAGGTTCAATGTTCAGTGCCAAGCTGTAGTAAAGGTTCACGGGGTCTTTCCGTCTAGCCGCGGGTACACTGCATCTTCACAGCGATTTCAATTTCACTGAGTCTCGGGTGGAGACAGCGTGGCCATCATTACGCCATTCGTGCAGGTCGGAACTTACCCGACAAGGAATTTCGCTACCTTAGGACCGTTATAGTTACGGCCGCCGTTTACCGGGGCTTCGATCAAGAGCTTCGACCTAAGTCTAACCCCATCAATTAACCTTCCGGCACCGGGCAGGCGTCACACCGTATACGTCATCTTGCGATTTTGCACAGTGCTGTGTTTTTAATAAACAGTTGCAGCCACCTGGTATCTGCGACTCTCGTCAGCTCCATCCGCGAGGGACTTCACCAATAAGAGCGTACCTTCTCCCGAAGTTACGGTACCATTTTGCCTAGTTCCTTCACCCGAGTTCTCTCAAGCGCCTTGGTATTCTCTACCCGACCACCTGTGTCGGTTTGGGGTACGATTGCTTATAATCTGAAGCTTAGAGGCTTTTCCTGGAAGCAGGGCATCAATGACTTCACTGCCGTAGCAGCTCGACGTCGTGTCTCAGCCTAACAAGAAACCGGATTTACCTAGTCTCTTAGCCTACGCACTTGAACCAGGACAACCGTCGCCTGGCCCACCTAGCCTTCTCCGTCCCCCCATCGCAATTATAAGCAGTACGGGAATATTAACCCGTTTCCCATCGACTACGCTTTTCAGCCTCGCCTTAGGGGTCGACTTACCCTGCCCCGATTAACGTTGGACAGGAACCCTTGGTCTTCCGGCGGGGAGGTTTTTCACCCCCCTTATCGTTACTCATGTCAGCATTCGCACTTCTGATACCTCCAGCATGCTTTACAACACACCTTCAACGGCTTACAGAACGCTCCCCTACCCAATACAGTAAACTGTATTGCCGCAGCTTCGGTTTACTACTTAGCCCCGTTACATCTTCCGCGCAGGCCGACTCGACCAGTGAGCTATTACGCTTTCTTTAAATGATGGCTGCTTCTAAGCCAACATCCTGGCTGTCTGAGCCTTCCCACATCGTTTCCCACTTAGTAGTAATTTGGGACCTTAGCTGGCGGTCTGGGTTGTTTCCCTCTCCACGACGGACGTTAGCACCCGCCGTGTGTCTCCCGGATAGTACTTACTGGTATTCGGAGTTTGCAAAGGGTTGGTAAGTCGGGATGACCCCCTAGCCTTAACAGTGCTCTACCCCCAGTAGTATTCGTCCGAGGCGCTACCTAAATAGCTTTCGGGGAGAACCAGCTATCTCCGAGTTTGATTGGCCTTTCACCCCTAGCCACAAGTCATCCGCTAATTTTTCAACATTAGTCGGTTCGGTCCTCCAGTTGATGTTACTCAACCTTCAACCTGCCCATGGCTAGATCACCCGGTTTCGGGTCTATATCCAGAGACTGAAGCGCCCAGTTAAGACTCGGTTTCCCTACGGCTCCCCTATTCGGTTAACCTTGCCACTGAATATAAGTCGCTGACCCATTATACAAAAGGTACGCAGTCACACCACGAAGGTGCTCCTACTGCTTGTACGTACACGGTTTCAGGTTCTATTTCACTCCCCTCACAGGGGTTCTTTTCGCCTTTCCCTCACGGTACTGGTTCACTATCGGTCAGTCAGTAGTATTTAGCCTTGGAGGATGGTCCCCCCATGTTCAGACAGGATAACACGTGTCCCGCCTTACTCGATTTCACTTATAATGATGGAACAGTTACGGGGCTATCACCCTTTATTGCGCCACTTTCCAGAGGCTTCACCTGCATCATTAAAAGCTTAAGGGCTAGTCCAATTTCGCTCGCCGCTACTTTCGGAATCTCTGTTGATTTCTTCTCCTCGGGGTACTTAGATGTTTCAGTTCCCCCGGTTTGCCTCCTTACCCTATGTATTCAGGTAAGGATACGTACTTATGCACGTGGGTTTCCCCATTCGGAAATCGTAGACTCAAGTGGCTGTTACTGCCTAATCTACGCTTATCGCAAGTTACTACGTCCTTCATCGCCTCTGACTGCCAAGGCATCCACCGTGTACGCTTAGTCACTTAACCATACAACCCGAAGAAGTTTCGTGTTGTAGACAAGTCACCAAGGTTGTCTCTCATTATTTGAATGAGCGAGAGACGTTTGATTTTGCCGGACTCAATTTTGAAAACTTACCGATGTAAGCTTTCCCAAGAACACTTGAATGTGTTTGGTATCAATACGTTAAACGCATTGATGTTGAGAACTTTTATTTGATAACAACAAACACGTTCGTTGTTATCAGTCAGCTTTCCAAATTGTTAAAGAGCACGATTTTCTAATGAAAACCATTTTTAAAAACACTATTGCTAGTGCACTTAAAGATGGTGGAGCTATGCGGGATCGAACCGCAGACCTCCTGCGTGCAAGGCAGGCGCTCTCCCAGCTGAGCTATAACCCCATCAGGTGTGTGATACTGTGTGCCAATCTTCTGGGATGAAGAATTGGTGGGTCTGAGTGGACTTGAACCACCGACCTCTCGCTTATCAGGCGAACGCTCTAACCACCTGAGCTACAGACCCAGCATCGTCTCTTAAACTGTATAAACCATCAATCTGTGTGGACACTCATCAGTGTAATCTTCGTATAAGGAGGTGATCCAGCGCCAGGTTCCCCTAGCGCTACCTTGTTACGACTTCACCCCAGTCATGAACCACAAAGTGGTGAGCGTCCTCCCCGAAAGGTTAAACTACCCACTTCTTTTGCAGCCCACTCCCATGGTGTGACGGGCGGTGTGTACAAGGCCCGGGAACGTATTCACCGTAGCATTCTGATCTACGATTACTAGCGATTCCGACTTCATGGAGTCGAGTTGCAGACTCCAATCCGGACTACGACGCACTTTTTGGGATTCGCTCACTATCGCTAGCTTGCTGCCCTCTGTATGCGCCATTGTAGCACGTGTGTAGCCCTACTCGTAAGGGCCATGATGACTTGACGTCGTCCCCACCTTCCTCCGGTTTATCACCGGCAGTCTCCCTGGAGTTCCCGACATTACTCGCTGGCAAACAAGGATAAGGGTTGCGCTCGTTGCGGGACTTAACCCAACATTTCACAACACGAGCTGACGACAGCCATGCAGCACCTGTCTCAGAGTTCCCGAAGGCACACCTGCGTCTCCGCTGGCTTCTCTGGATGTCAAGAGTAGGTAAGGTTCTTCGCGTTGCATCGAATTAAACCACATGCTCCACCGCTTGTGCGGGCCCCCGTCAATTCATTTGAGTTTTAATCTTGCGACCGTACTCCCCAGGCGGTCTACTTAACGCGTTAGCTCCGAAAGCCACGGCTCAAGGCCACAACCTCCAAGTAGACATCGTTTACGGCGTGGACTACCAGGGTATCTAATCCTGTTTGCTCCCCACGCTTTCGCATCTGAGTGTCAGTATCTGTCCAGGGGGCCGCCTTCGCCACCGGTATTCCTTCAGATCTCTACGCATTTCACCGCTACACCTGAAATTCTACCCCCCTCTACAGTACTCTAGTGAACCAGTTTCAAATGCGGTTCCGAGGTTGAGCCCCGGGCTTTCACATCTGACTTAATCCACCACCTGCATGCGCTTTACGCCCAGTAATTCCGATTAACGCTCGCACCCTCCGTATTACCGCGGCTGCTGGCACGGAGTTAGCCGGTGCTTCTTCTGTCGCTAACGTCAAATGATGCTGCTATTAACAACACCACCTTCCTCACGACTGAAAGTACTTTACAACCCGAAGGCCTTCTTCATACACGCGGCATGGCTGCATCAGGCTTGCGCCCATTGTGCAATATTCCCCACTGCTGCCTCCCGTAGGAGTCTGGACCGTGTCTCAGTTCCAGTGTGGCTGATCATCCTCTCAGACCAGCTAGGGATCGTCGCCTTGGTGAGCCATTACCTCACCAACTAGCTAATCCCACCTAGGCATATCCTGACGCGAGAGGCCCGAAGGTCCCCCTCTTTGGCCCGTAGGCATCATGCGGTATTAGCCATCGTTTCCAATGGTTATCCCCCACATCAGGGCAATTTCCTAGGCATTACTCACCCGTCCGCCGCTCGCCACCCAAGGAACAAGTTCCTCTGTGCTGCCGCTCGACTTGCATGTGTTAGGCCTGCCGCCAGCGTTCAATCTGAGCCATGATCAAACTCTTCAATTAAAGTTTTGTTGGTCCTAAGACCGGCTCAATGAATACTGACTTCAAAACTGCTCTTACTCGAAAATAAAAAAGTAATTTTAAAGCTATTGTTGTTCCAACAGAACAACAATGAATTGACTGTGCCAAAATCAAGTAAACTTGATTCTGATTGGTCACTCAGTTCATTGATAAATCTTTTTTGATTATCATCAACGAGTGCCCACACAGATTGATAGGTTTATATTGTTAAAGAGCGTTCTTCGCTGGATTGCCGAGGCTTCCTTTGAAGAGGCGGCCATTCTAGCGAGATAATGGAAAGTGTCAAACACTTTATTAAATTATTTCGTCTTACCGATTTGACCTACTGATTGGCTGCTGGTTGGGCTTGAACCCTTACTGGCTGTGCCGTGTCAGTGAGGTCGCATTATAGGGATCGTCGTCACGTTGGCAAGCGTTATTTTGTAAAAATTGCAAAAATAGCGCTTAATCACCAAATTACTGCTCAAAGCCTTATTTATTCAATTTTACTAAGATCAAGTAAACATGTTACCCACAGAGTTATGCACATTAGCTGTAATTTTTATCTTTTCAAACGTAGAAAAAGCGCCTTCAGACGCTTTTTCCGTTTCACTCATTTCTTTTTTACACTATGTAGAAGATTAAATACCTGCATCATCTCCTTAGTTATTCTCTTCATGAAGACCACACTCTCTTTTTAAGCCGAAGAAACGCGTTTCTTCTTCATTCATTCCCGGTTCCCATTTACGAGTGGTATGAGTGTCACCAACTGAAAGGTAACCTTGCTCCCATAATGGATGATACGGCAGGTGATTTTCTTGCAGATAATAATGTACATCTTTATTTGTCCAATCAATCACAGGTAGGAATTTAAACACACCATTTTGAATCGCTAAAATAGGTAATGTCGCCCGCGATTGTGATTGCTCTCGGCGTAGGCCAGAAAACCAAGTACCGATATTTAGTTCATCTAACGCTCTTCGCATCGGTTCTACTTTATTAAGGTGATTGTATTGTTCAATGCCAGTAACGCCTTGTTCCCAAAGTTTACCGTAACGCGCCTCCTGCCATGATGGACTTATCGTAGCGCTGAAGATATGCAGATTGAGATTTAGATGCTCCGTGAGCTGGTCAATAAATTGATATGTTTCAGGAAACAAATAGCCAGTATCCGTCAATACCACTGATATATCGCTTTTTACGCTAGAAACCAGATGCAGCATCAATGCGGCTTGAATGCCAAAGCTAGAAGAAAGCGCATGGGTTCCTTCTAGATTCTCAATCGCCCACATCACTCGCTGCTGCGCTGTTAACGTTTCGAGATAAGCATTTAATGGGGCAAGGTGTAACGTTTGCTCTACTTTAGTTAGCGCCAATAACTCGGACAATTTAGGAACTACTGGTACTTCAAGCATAGAAATCTCTCTTAGAGATGATCACCTCTTCTATAATGCCAGTGCGAATGGTGAAATCGCCAAAACCCTCATTGGATTGACGCTCTAGCGCCCAGCGTCCTACCAACTCATCAATTTCTTGAAGAATTTGTACATCGGTAATGTTTTCTTTATACATTTTAGGCACACGTGTGCCCGCTCTATTGCCGCCAAGATGTAGGTTGTAGCGACCGGGAGCTTTACCAACTAAACCAATTTCAGCCAACATGGCTCGGCCACATCCGTTCGGACAACCTGTGACACGTAAGATAATGTTTTCTTCTTTAGGTAACGCATGTTTTTGTAGGATCGTCTCTACGTCCGTTACAAATTGAGGGAGGAAACGTTCCGCCTCAGCCATAGCTAATGGGCACGTAGGGAAAGAGACGCACGCCATCGAATTTTTACGTTGCTCACTCACATTGTCATTGATCAAACCATGCTGACGCGCAATCTGCTCAATCGTGGCTTTTTGTACAGCTGGTACTCCCGCTACGATGAGGTTTTGATTGGCCGTCATACGAAAATCACCTTGGTGGATTTTAGCAATTTCTGCCACACCACTCTTTAGCGGTTTATCAGGGAAATCGAGTAAACGACCATTTTCGATGAAAAGTGTTAAATGATGCTTACCATCGATACCTTTAATCCACCCAATCCGATCACCACGTTCTGTGAGCTCGTAAGGGCGGCTGACCGCAAACTCAATACCAGCACGCTTTTCAACTTCGGCTTTGAACACATCGACGCCCACTCTATCGAGTGTGTATTTAGTTTTTGCATTTTTACGATTAGACCGGTTTCCCCAATCACGCTGAGTCGTAACCACAGCGGCGGCGACTTCTAAGGTTTTATCCAAAGGAATAAATCCGAAATCATCAGCACGACGCGGGTAAGTAGAAGTATCACCGTGCGTCATGGCTAGGCCGCCACCCACCAGCACATTAAAACCAACTAACCGACCTTGTTCGGCAATCGCAACAAAGTTTAAATCGTTGGCATGTACATCCACATCGTTTTGGGGCGGAATAACCACTGTCGTTTTGAACTTACGCGGTAAGTAGTTATTACCTAAAATCGGCTCTTCATCTGTAGTTTCTAGTTTTTCACCATCCAACCAAATTTCGGCATAAGCGCGCGTTTTAGGTAACAGATGTTCCGAAATCTTCTTCGCCCATTCGTAAGCTTCCTGATGCAGTTCAGACTCCACAGGATTGGACGTACACAGTACGTTACGGTTCACATCACCCGCTGTGGCAATCGAATCAATACCAATGCTGTTTAACGTTTGATGCATCAATTTAATGTTAGGCTTCAATACCCCGTGAAACTGAAAGGTTTGGCGAGTGGTTAAACGAATGCTGCCATATAGGCTGTGCTCAGTTGCAAATTTATCTATCGCTAGCCATTGTTTCGGCGTGATGATCCCGCCAGGCATGCGCGCACGTAACATCACATTGTGCAGAGGTTCTAACTTTTGTTTTGCACGTTCGTTACGAATATCGCGATCGTCTTGTTGATACATGCCATGAAAGCGAATCAACTGAAAGTTGTCAGCACTAAAGCCACCTGTGATGTGATCTTGCAGATCTTGCTCGATCGTCCCACGTAAAAAGTGACTTTCACGTTTCAAGCGCTCGTTATCTGACAATGGGCCTAGCTCTTGTCCTAATACTTCTTGATGATTAGATTGTTGTTTGGTGCTCATTAGTACACATCCCTTTGATAACGTTTTGCTTTGCGCAGATCGTTGATATATGTCTCTGCCTGTTCACGTGATAACCCACCTTGCTGCTGTGCAATAACAATTAGTGCATCATGCACATCTTTCGCCATGTGCGTTGCATCACCACAGACATAAAGATACGCACCGTTTTGAATCCATTGCCAGACCAGTTCGGATTGTTCAAGTAATCGATGCTGAACGTAGACTTTCTCATGCTGATCACGGCTAAACGCCACATCTAGACGACTCAGCACACCGGATTTCAGATATTTTTGCCACTCAACTTGATAGAGAAAATCTTGAGTAAATGTACGATCACCAAAAAACAGCCAGTTTTTTCCTTTTGCTTCACGGTTATCACGCTCTTGAATAAAGCTACGAAATGGCGCAATTCCGGTGCCAGGACCAATCATGATAATAGGCACATTATCATCTTGCGGTAGTTTGAAATTATTATTGTGTTCAATGAAAACCTTTACCTTGTCGCCCTCTTCTAAGCGCTGGCCAAGGTAACTGGACGCTCCCCCAAAACGGTGCTCATCTTGGTGTATATACTGAACAATGCTGACGGTAAGATGCACTTCAACTTCGCTTTGACTTGATGCGATAGAATAAAGACGCGGCGTTAAACGACGTAATAAAGAGAGTAGCGCTTGGGCCGTCAGTTTAGTTTGCTTCTCTCGCAGTACATCAATCACTTGATGATGGCTCGCATACAATCTGAGCTTCTCTTTATCCTCCACCAGCTCAAGCAGTTTCGTACAACCAGATAACTCAGCAAACTTGGTCACCATCTGAGGATTTGCAGCCGTAATTTCATATTTATGCATTAAAGCACTATGGATGGATAAACTTTCGCCATCGACCTCAACACTTTCGACACCCGATAGCCCAGTCGCAGATAACACGGCATTGACTAACTCTGTATCGTTTTCATACCATACTCCAAGCGCATCCCCAGACTGATACGTTATACCTGACTCACCCAAGTCAATTTCAATGTGGTGCACCTCTTTTCCTGAATCTCGCCCAGTAATTTTTTGACTCGTCAGTAAAGTCGCACTGTAAGGATTTTGCTTATTGTATTGAGATAGATGACTCGTGGTTTGACTCACGGGTAATTGCACAACTTGCGCAGGCGTACTTGCAAAAGCTTCTTTTACCACTGCTAATGCCTTGGCTTTCCACTCGGTGGCTTGATGTTCGTAATCAACGTCGCAATCCACTCGTTCAATAAAACGTTTGGCACCAAGCTGCTCTAAAAATGCATCAAAATCTTTGCCCGTTTGGCAAAAAAATTCATAACTGGAGTCACCTAAGCCAATCACACCATATTGCAAGTGAGGTAATTTCGGCGCTTTCTTGGATTGTAAAAATTCATGCAGCGCTAATGCATTGTCAGGGGCTTCGCCCTCGCCATTGGTCGATGCAACAAAAATAACATGCGTTTCTTTCGCAAGATCTTTGCCCTTGTAATCACTCGCATCGAATAATTGAACCGCGATACCGGCAGCCTGAGCTTCTCTTTCCAATCCTTCAGCAAGGCCTTTTGCATTTCCTGTTTGAGAAGCGAAAATAATGGTTAATTGAGTCGCAGGCTCCATTGATACTAAAGTGGCTGCTTGTGAGCTGGAAGTAGAAATACTTGATGCTTGAGACTGACTGAGGCCCCAAAAATATCCGCTAACCCAAGCAAGCTGCTGCGGGGAAAGTTCTGAAATAGTACGCTGCAATCCGTTCAGTTGCGCGTCATTGAGTGGGCTAGCTAAACTGGCTAGCTCTTGGGGTATGGTATTTCCTGAAGACATGGTCACGACTTCCCTATTCATTGCGTGACAATAGATTAACCACTCTCTTTAATAACAAGAAAGAATAGATAAGTATGTTTTATAACTTTTTGGAAGTAGGCATTACGCTTAATTCTCTCATTTAGACTCGACTCGAACTTGCTTAAAACCCACCTCCATAGCCGATTTAGAGGCAAGATCCAGATCGGTATACTGGCATTCGTCACCCTGAGAATCGGTTAATAGCACGAACCCACCACGGCAATGCCGAAACTCGACTATCCAATGCCCTTCTTGGAAAGAAGGTTCAATAATGGCTTCGATAAGCTTGTTCTCACGATACAAGTCCCTTAACTCGGTAATCGTCATCACCACACCATTTTCACATTATTCACTCGTGAATTAAGCATGGTACATTTTGCTTATTCTGCTAAGAAATTGCACAATAATATAATTATCAGTTATAAAAAACGCCACCTTGTAGAGGTAGCGTTTTATGGAAAATGCATTTAGCGCGTAAGTATCGAATCGATACTTAAAATTGAAATTCAGCCCCCAAGAACCAACCATCAACAAAGACAAATGAGTTTTTCGTTTTTGGGTCAAGTTCGGTGAATTCAAGATCAATCACACGATAGCCGCCACGCAATGCGACATTGCCAGCACGAATAGGTATGGAATACTGCAAACCCGCTAGTACATCTGCGCTTTTAATTCCGCCACTATCACCAAAATCAAACTGCCCAATCACATCAACTTGGGTATTGGGAATTTTAATTGTGGCATAGGCATACCAGTTAAAAGTCGTCTTATCAAAACTGTACTTCAAGCTATCTGGTGCTTGATACTGAGAACCACTATATTGAGTGAATGTAACACCCGCATCGAACGACATTAACTGTCGCTCTAACAGATTGTAATACAAGGTATAGTCGTACTTATCAAAGGATGCATAATCCGCCTCAAGCGTGGTATAACGAATACTCGCATTGGGCAAATAAGGTAGCTGATGCTCAAAAGCAACGTGGATTGAAGGTGTCTTCACATCATCACGACGAGTATTGTCGATTTTAGTGCTGCCCCACCACATGTCAGCGCCAACTTCTCCACGATAAAATGATTCTGCTTGAACCGATGCGGTTGACATCATCATTGCCACACTGACCAACGCTAACCAAATTGGTTTATTCATCCCTATTGCTCCCTATTTATTCGCTACTAATGCATGTTCTTAATTGAACGCGATAGTAGCATATTCCTGAAGTGAGTTAACGTTTCGTTGACTGCCACATTAGCGAGGGGTGTACACCACATGACGGAAGAACCAGACCCCCAAAACAATCACAATGATCCAAGGTAGTAGCTTAAACATCACTCCAATCATGCCTAGTAATGCCAATACTATGAAGCCCATGACCGTCGCAATAAACACAGTCGCCAAAGTGATGCCTGTCGCCAATAAAGTTGCAATAAAAACCAATAAGAAAATAAGTTCAAACATGATGCTTTCCTCCGTTTCTCTTACCACTAGCAGATATCGAGCCAACTTGTTATCACCACCTCTGATTTCAAGTCAAGACCAAAAAAATCACAGTTTCTTGGCCAATCAAGCACTTGAAAAGCAATATTTATTTCAATAAAAAAGCCAAATAACACCGAGTCATTTAGCCTTTCTATTGTTGGTAAAAATCACCACTTAAGTTGGTAATTTTTACACATTCAACTCTTTCGGAATTTTTGCTAATGCCGCTTGCACGACTTCAATTCCCGCACCGGGCTTATGTGCATTCTCACTGATATAACGTCGCCATTGACGAGCACCTGGCATATTTTGGAACATACCTAACATATGGCGGGTAATATGGCCAAGGTAAGACCCCTGAGCTAATTGACGTTCAATATAAGGAAACATCTCTTCAATAATTTGAGAACGTTTTTTAATCGGCGTATCCATACCAAAAATGGTCTGATCCACTTCCGCCAACAAATAAGGGCTTTGATAAGCTTCCCGGCCAATCATTACGCCATCAAGATGCTGTAAATGCTCACTGACTTCAGCTAAGGTTTTGACACCGCCATTCACAGCAATGACTAAATGTGGGAAATCTTTTTTCAGCTGATATGCCCGTGAGTAATCTAACGGCGGTATTTCACGGTTCTCTTTTGGGCTCAAACCACTAAGCCACGCCTTACGCGCATGAATAGTAAACTGTTCACAGCCCCCTTTCTCTGATACCAATGAAATAAAATCAGTCAAAAATTCATAAGAATCCATATCATCAATACCAATGCGCGTCTTTACGGTTACCGGAATATCAACGACTGATTTCATCGCTGCAACGCAATCCGCCACCAGTTGCGGCTCAGCCATTAAACAAGCACCAAAACGACCATTCTGGACGCGATCGGACGGACAACCTACATTGAGGTTGATTTCATCGTACCCGTACTGCTGGGCAAGTTTGGCACAATGAGCAAGGTCTTGAGGATTCGAACCACCCAATTGTAACGCTACTGGGTGTTCCTCCTCGTTGTAAGCCAAGAAGTCCCCTTTACCATGAATGATCGCGCCTGTCGTGACCATCTCGGTATACAGTAACGTTTGCGAGGACAGCAAGCGATGAAAGTATCGGCAGTGGCGATCTGTCCAATCGAGCATAGGGGCTACTGATAGCTTACAAGGGTGAGTCATGATTTAGATATCCCAATTCAGTCAGTTTCAATGGCTAAACTTACAGCCAAAAACAAAGTTTGGCATTGTAATCGCTTCGAGTTTATAGCGCCAACAGTTCTTCTTCTGTATCGTTTTGCATCGATATAAGGTAATTTAAGTACTATTTTCGTTGCAAACAACGATCACATCGCTAACTAACTCCAGAAAATGTTGTAGGCTACAAGGCTATTAATCTGGAAATAGTATATTATTATTAAAGTCCAATGGTTATGGTGATGAATTTGGACCACAAGCTAACGAAACAAATAGAAGAACTATGCGCAGCGAGAGGAGTACGACTAACTTCTCAACGAAAGAGAGTGTTTGAACTGATTTGTTCAAGCCAAAAAGCATCCAGTGCTTATGAATTGCTTGAAGATTTAAAGCAAAGCGAGCCCCAAGCGAAACCACCAACGGTGTATCGTGCTCTGGACTTTTTGTTAGAACAAGGCTTTATTCATAGAGTGGAGTCAACAAATAGCTTTATTTCATGTTGCTCTTGTAATGCTAATAAGCATTTCTCACACCTATTAATTTGTGACAAATGTGGCAATGTTATTGAACTTCAAGATGATAGTCTGATAGCCTTGCTAGCAAGCAACGCTGAGAAACACGGTTTTAACATCGTTAATCACGTTATTGAATCTCATGGTGTTTGCCAAACGTGTTCCTCAAGTCTGAAAGTATAAAAACAGTAGAAGAAGGTTATGCGCGCTGAATTTGTAAACCCGTTTTTAGCTTCTTTAATGAACGTGTTAAAAACGATGGCTTCATTAGAGTTGAAGCCACAGAAACCTCGTGTAAAGAAAGATGAGATTGCCCGTGGTGATGTCTCTGGCTTGATTGGTATGGTTGGTAGTCAAAGCCGCGGTTCCATGTCTATTACTTTTGATGAAAGTCTAGCATTGGAAATCATGCAAAATATGTTAGGTGAACGCCCCAACGGTCTCAATGAAGAAGTGACAGATATGGTCGGCGAAATCACCAACATGGTGACAGGCGGAGCTAAACGTATTCTTGCCGAGAGTGGTTTTGACTTTGATATGGCAACTCCGGTTGTTGTCTCAGGAAAAGGCCACACGATTCGTCATAAATGCGAAGGTGCAATTATTATCATGCCGTTTACCTCTCAGTGGGGTAACGCTTTTATCGAAATCTGTTTCGAGTAAGCTCTTTCATTAAAGAAAAAAAGGTTGATACCGTTAAGTATCAACCTTTTTTATTTGGATAAAACCTTACTCACATCCAAGTAAGGTTTTGACGCATTACGCTTTAAATGTCTTAAACGCGTTAATCAAACCATTGGTTGAGCTGTCGTGTGAACTCACTTGAGCATCGTCGGCTAACTCAGGCAGAATTTGGTTTGCTAACTGCTTACCAAGCTCAACGCCCCATTGATCGAAACTGAAGATATTCCAAATAACACCCTGTACGAAAATTTTATGCTCGTACATCGCAATCAGGTTGCCCAAAGTGCGTGGCGTGATCTGCTTAACTAAGATTGAGTTGGTTGGGCGGTTTCCTTCAAACACTTTAAATGGTGCGATTGCCGCCATTTCTTGTGCTGATTTGCCCGCCGCTTTTAGCTCAGCTTCAACGGTTTGCTGCGTTTTTCCAAACGCTAACGCTTCTGTTTGAGCAAAAAAGTTCGACATCAATTTTTGGTGATGATCACCCGCTGGGTTATGGCTGAGCGCTGGCGCAATAAAATCACACGGGATCAATTTTGTTCCCTGGTGGATCAATTGATAAAAGGCGTGTTGACCATTAGTACCGGGCTCACCCCAAATGATTGGACCCGTTTGGTAAGTTACCGCTTGACCGTTACGATCTACGTATTTACCGTTTGATTCCATATTACCCTGTTGGAAATAAGCGGCAAAGCGATGTAAGTATTGGTCATAAGGCAGAATCGCTTCTGATTCGGCACCGTGGAAGTTGTTATACCAAATACCAATCAAGGCTAGGATCACAGGAATATTTTGCTCAAAAGGTGTCGCCACAAAATGTTGATCCATCTCATGCGCGCCGGACAGCAGTTCCACAAAGTTGTCATAGCCTACAGCCAATACAATGGATAGACCAATCGCTGACCATAGTGAGTAGCGTCCACCGACCCAATCCCAAAATTCGAACATGTTGTCTGTATCAATACCAAACTCAGCGACTGATTTCGCATTAGTCGACAGCGCCGCAAAATGTTTTGCAACATGAGTTTCATCGCCTGCTTCCGCTAAGAACCAATCACGAGCCGTATGTGCATTGGTCATGGTTTCTTGGGTAGTAAACGTCTTTGAAGCCACTAAAAATAGCGTGGTTTCTGGATTGACTTTTTTCAACGTTTCAACGATGTGTGTTCCATCAACGTTAGAAACGAAATGAAGATTAAGATGATTCTTATACGGCGCAAGTGCTTCTGTGACCATGTATGGGCCAAGGTCTGAACCACCAATACCAATGTTGACAATATCGGTAATCGCTTTACCAGTGTAACCTTTCCATTCACCAGAAATCACTCGTTCAGAAAACGATTTCATCTTCTCAAGTACCGCATTCACGGCTGGCATCACATCTTCACCATCAACCATGACCGGTGTGTTACTGCGGTTGCGTAACGCAGTGTGCAGTACGGCACGGCCTTCAGTTTGGTTGATCGCGCATCCTTGCAGCATAGCGTCGATGGCTGACTTTAGTTCAGTCTCATTCGCCAATGCTTGTAAATGTTGTAAGGTCTCTTCGTTGATCAAATTTTTTGAGTAATCAACAAGAATATCTGAACCAAAACGAGTCGAGAATTTATCGAAACGTTGTGCATCTTGTGCAAAAAGTGATTTAAGGTCCATATCTTGCGCTGATTCAAAATGCGCAGTCAGTGCTTTCCAAGCGTTGGTTTGCGTTGGATTGATATTTTTCAACATGGTATCTATCCCGATGTGACAGTAGGTTTTATTCCTATCATTCCTAAACTCTGTTTCAAAATGATGGAATCCCCGATTGAGCAAAAAAAGAAAATGGTATCGACTGCCTATATTTGGAAGGCAACACGTCGTTATTCGTTTTGTGAGCGCCATTATGACGCAGCTTACCCGCTCTCATATTGAGTTAGGTCAGGTAAACCTAATGGGTGCATACTCTGGCTTTATTGATACGACATCTCAACACGAGAAGTGAGTTTCGTCACTAACTCGTAAGCGATCGTGCCGATGTGAGAGGCCACTTCTTCGGCTGGTAGCTCTTTTCCCCATAAAATAACCTCATCGCCCACCTTATCGCAGGCTTGTGGACCGAGATCGACCGTAAGCATATCCATTGAAACTCGCCCTGCAATCGGCACTTTACGCCCATTGACAACAACCGGAGTTCCATTGGGTGCAGTGCGAGGATAACCATCGCCATAGCCAATTGCGATAACACCAACCTTAGTGTCACGTAAGCTTGTCCAAGTGGCACCGTAGCCGACACTCTCTCCCGCTTTAACATCACGCACTGCGATCAAGTGAGATTTTAATGTCATTACAGGTTGATAGCCCAGCGCTTGCGCCGAGTTATCATCAAAAGGAGAAACGCCATACATAATAATACCTGGGCGAACCCACTCTAACTGGCTGTGCTTCCAAGCTAATAAACCAGCGGAGGCAGCAAGTGATCTTTCACCCTCATGACCTTTTGTCATTGCTAAAAATAGCTCAATTTGCTCAGAAGTGGTTGATTTATCGAGTTCATCGGCACAACCAAAATGACTCATATAACGCAATGGCTTCACTACGTTTTTACACGCTTGCAAACGTTCTAAAAAATCGGGGTATTGTTCTGGGCGCACACCTAAACGATGCATTCCGCTATCGATTTTCAACCAAACATTGACTGGGACATCTAATTGAGCTTGCTCTAAGGCGACTAACTGCTCCTCACAGTGAACAACGGTTTGAATGTTATTGGTCACCAATACAGCAAGATCCATCGGGGAATAAAAACCTTCAAGCAACAAGATAGGTTTTACCACACCGCTCGCTCTCAGTTGCAGCGCTTCTTCAATGCGCGCCACGCCAAATGCATCCGCGCCTAGTGCATGTTTCGCAACATGCCGAAGCCCATGACCATAACCATTTGCTTTGACCACCGCCATAATTTTACTGTTTGGTGCCTGCTGTTTTACTCGCTGTAGGTTGTGCTTTAACGCATCGAGATCGATGCAGGCGGTTGCCGCTTTCATGTAGCTCATCAAATTACTCATCGTCAAATGCAGGGCCTGCATAGTTGTCAAAACGAGAATACTGCCCTTGGAAGGTCAACCGTACAGAACCAATCGGGCCGTTACGTTGCTTGCCTATAATAATCTCTGCGATACCCTTTAACGAACTATCAGGGTGATACACCTCGTCGCGATAGATGAACATGATCAAATCGGCATCTTGTTCTATCGAACCGGATTCACGCAAATCGGAGTTGACTGGGCGTTTATCGGCGCGCTGCTCCAACGAACGGTTAAGCTGCGATAAAGCCACCACGGGCACATTCAATTCTTTAGCCAGTGCTTTTAACGAGCGGGAGATCTCCGCAATTTCTAAAGTACGGTTATCCGATTGCGAAGGAACTCGCATCAACTGCAAGTAGTCGACCATGATGAGCGACAAGCCGCCATGCTCGCGCGCAATACGACGAGCTCTAGAACGAACCTCGGTAGGCGTTAGGCCTGAGCTATCATCTATGTACATATTTTTCTTTTCCATGAGAATACCCATGGTAGATGAAATTCGTGCCCAATCCTCATCATCCAGCTGCCCAGTACGAATTTTGGTTTGATCAACGCGAGAAAGCGATGCCAACATACGCATCATAATTTGTTCAGCCGGCATCTCAAGAGAGAAGATAAGAACCGGTTTTTCTTGCTCCATGGCCGCGTTTTCACACAAGTTCATGGCAAACGTCGTTTTACCCATAGAAGGGCGAGCAGCCACAATGATCAAATCAGAACCTTGTAAACCAGCCGTTTTCTTATTGAGATCAGCAAACCCCGTATTCACGCCCGTGACGCCATCTTGTGGTGTTTTATACAGTAGTTCGATACGCTCTAAAGTTCTTTCTAAAATCGAATCAACATTCTGCGGGCCTTCATTTTCGCTGGTACGCTCCTCAGCAATGGCGAACACTTTACTTTCAGCCAGATCGAGCAAATCTTCCGAACTGCGCCCTTGCGGATCATAACCTGCATCCGCAATCTCATTGGCAACACCGATAAGGTTACGCACCAACGCTCGTTCCGCTACGATTTCAGCATAAGCATTAATATTAGCCGCACTGGGCGTATTTTTCGCCAAGTCTGCTAAATAGGCAAAACCGCCGACATCTTCCAACTGTTCGCGACGCTCAAGATACTCAGATAATGTAATAAGATCGAGCGGCTTACTGGCTTCCAAAATCGATTTAGCTGCATCAAAAATTAAACGATGCGCACGGCTATAGAAGTCTTTGCTGACCACACGCTCAGCCACCGTATCCCAACGTTCGTTATCCAATAGCAAGCCTCCAATCACTGATTGCTCAGCTTCGATCGAATGTGGAGGAACTTTAATTGCGTCGACTTGTGCGTCAAACGGTTTACGATTTCGTTGATCTGTTCGTGGTGCAGCCATGACTTCGCTCAATACTATCTAATGACCGACCATTATAGCCAGAATAGATCATTTGTAATTATGTAAACGAAACTTTGTGTTTATCTCGTAGAGAATTAACCTCATGCTGACCAAACAGAACCGCCCTACACCTACTATTTCGCCCACTATTTTTATTCACTTTAGGGGTGCTTCGTGTCCAAAATTTGGTTTCTTAGTTTTAGCCTGTTCGCGATGAGTGCAGCTTATGCTAATGAGGATCTTAAAAACAATACGGAAATCGAAGTTCCTTCTCCTTGGAATAGCCAAGTCGAATTGGGTTACCAAGCCCACTCAGGTAATACTGATTCAGAGTCATTGAATTCACGAGTCAAGACAGAATACATAACAGGTCGCCATCGAACCAATGGTGAGTGGAAATTGTATCGTCTTGATAAAAATGGAAAAGAGAATAAGCGGCAGGCAAACTATTCGCTGCAAAGTGACTATAAGTTAGCTTCAAAAGCCTATCTATACGCAAACTTTAACGGTGTTGATTCGAAATACAGCGCCTATTCCAAAGACTACACGCTATCTGGTGGAATGGGTTACCAATTGATGAATACCGACATATTGCTATTAGAGATTGAAATAGGGCCCGGTTTTCGTTACCAAAAACCCAATCTAGATGAGATATCAAGTACAGATATTGTATTTGCAAATACAGTCGAAGAAGTCATATTTCGTGGTAACTTAAAAGGTGTTTGGGCAACTTTCGATAATTTAACCATCTCCTCTGAACTGACTCTTGTCGCAGGAGAAAGTAACATCAGAACCGATAGCGAACTCATTTTAACCAATCACATTACTGATTCGATTGCGTTGAAAGTGAACTTGTCTCGCCAATACCACGATAAGGTTCCAGCAGGACTAAGTAAAGCCGATAGCGTTACTTCATTTAGTTTACAGTTTCGTTTCTAGGTAGTTTGAAGATAAAAAAACACCAGCCAAGGCTGGTGTTTTCAATTCATCCGAAGACTGAAATTACTCAGCAACGATTTGAATTTTCGCAGTTGCAAACACTTCTGAGTGAAGTTGGATGCTCACTTCGAAAGAACCTACGTTACGTAGAGCACCTTCAGGTAGACGAACTTCGCTCTTAGATACTGCAACACCTGCCGCTGTAATAGCGTCAGCGATATCACGAGTACCAATAGAACCAAATAGTTTACCTTCATCGCCCGCTTTAGAAGTAATAACAACAGCTTCAAGAGCGTTAACTTGTTCAGCACGAGCTTGAGATGCAACAAGTTGCTCAGCAACTTTAGCTTCAAGTTCAGCACGACGAGTTTCAAACATTTCAACGTTAGATTTAGTTGCCATTACAGCCTTACCTTGTGGGATAAGGAAGTTACGAGCATAACCAGATTTCACGCTTACAGTGTCGCCAAGGCTGCCTAGGTTACCGATTTTATCAAGTAGAATAACTTGCATTGATTAATCCTCTTTCTTAATAAACGGTGCCAATTACTGATGTTTATCAGTGTATGGCAATAGAGCTAGGTAGCGAGAACGCTTGATTGCACGAGCTAGCTGACGTTGGTATTTAGCGCTAGTACCAGTGATACGGCTAGGTACGATTTTACCAGCTTCAGTTATGTAGTTTTTAAGAGTTGCTACATCTTTGTAATCAATCTCTTGTACGCCTTCTGCAGTGAAACGGCAGAATTTACGACGACGGAAGAAACGAGCCATGGGCTATCTCCTGATCTTAAATTTGAGTAATGTGGTCGGCATGTAGCACCAATTTACCTACGCCATTATGGCTAGTTTGGTAAGCGACAAAGCCACTTACGGTTATGGTGCTGCCTTGTACTAAGTGTTGAGTGAGATTCGTTGACCTTTGCCCACTGACGACTACCGGCATACGACAATAGACTTGTCTCGGTAAATCAGCTTCTATCACTGTTGAGCGATGTTCAAGCCAGAAACGGCAATGTTCAATACCCGCAGGACTTTGGCTTCGAATGGGAGGTTTTGCGACAGTGCCACTCAACTCCATCCGATTGGTCATCAAATCAATTACTCAGCGTCTGCATCGAAACGAGTTTCATCACGCTTAGAACGCTCTTCTTTAGCTTTCAGCATGATTGATGGCTCGGTGATAGCAGCTTTAGTACGCATGATCATGTTACGTAGAACTGCATCGTTAAAACGGAAAGCAGTTTCTAGCTCATCAATCACAGCTTGGTCAGCTTCAACGTTCATAAGAACGTAGTGAGCTTTGTGAAGCTTGTTGATTGGGTAAGCCATTTGACGACGACCCCAATCTTCTAAACGGTGGATAGTACCGCCAGTTTCAGTGATAGAACCAGTGTAACGCTCGATCATGCCAGCAACTTGCTCGCTTTGATCTGGGTGCACCATGAATACGATTTCATAATGACGCATCGGTTGCTCCTTACGGATTATTCAGCTTCCAGGTTTGGCTCGGTCGTCCATAGGAAGCAAGGAACGAAAAAAAAGACCGAGAATTAAGGACGGCAAATAGTACAGAAACGAAGCAGGATTAGCAAGGGAAATGTACTAAGGGTCACATCAAACAAAAAGGGAAGCCTAAGCTTCCCTTTTTAATGCAGTGTGTGCATAAATTATCGAAAATTAAGCGATAACTTTAGCAACAACACCAGCACCTACTGTACGACCACCTTCACGGATCGCGAAACGTAGACCTTCATCCATCGCGATTGGAGCGATTAGCTCTACAACCATTTGGATGTTGTCACCTGGCATTACCATCTCTACGCCTTCTGGTAGAGAGATATCGCCTGTTACGTCCGTTGTACGGAAGTAGAACTGTGGACGGTAGCCTTTGAAGAACGGAGTATGACGGCCGCCTTCATCTTTAGACAGTACGTATACTTCTGACTCGAACTTAGTGTGTGGAGTGATTGAACCTGGTTTCGCTAATACTTGACCACGTTCTACTTCATCACGTTTAGTACCACGTAGAAGTGCACCAACGTTCTCACCTGCACGACCTTCGTCAAGCAGCTTACGGAACATCTCAACACCTGTACAAGTCGTTGTGATTGTGTCTTTGATACCAATGATCGCAACTTCGTCACCTACACGTAGGATACCGCGCTCGATACGGCCAGTTACTACTGTACCACGACCTTGGATTGAGAATACGTCTTCGATTGGTAGTAGGAATGCTTGGTCTACTGCACGCTCAGGCTCTGGAATGTAAGTGTCTAGCGCTTCAGCAAGTTCAATGATTTTCGCTTCCCACTGCTCTTCGCCGTTTAGTGCGCCTAGTGCAGAACCTTGGATAACTGGTAGGTCATCACCTGGGAAATCGTACTCAGATAGAAGCTCACGAACTTCCATTTCTACTAGCTCTAGAAGCTCTTCATCATCAACCATGTCACATTTGTTCATGAATACGATGATGTAAGGAATACCAACTTGGCGACCAAGTAGGATGTGCTCACGAGTTTGTGGCATTGGGCCATCTGTTGCAGCAACAACTAGGATACCGCCGTCCATTTGCGCAGCACCTGTGATCATGTTTTTAACATAGTCAGCGTGTCCTGGGCAGTCTACGTGTGCGTAGTGGCGTGCTGGTGTATCGTACTCTACGTGAGAAGTATTGATTGTAATACCGCGCTCGCGCTCTTCTGGAGCGTTATCGATAGATGCGAAGTCTTTCGCTTCACCACCGTACACTTTTGCAAGTGTAGTACAGATAGCAGCAGTTAGAGTTGTTTTACCGTGGTCAACGTGGCCGATAGTACCAACGTTTACGTGCGGTTTCGTACGTTCAAATTTTGCTTTAGACACGATCGTGTTCCTTCCTAGTTATGATTCGTCTTGAGTCACATATAGCTCAAGACGCGCCAGAAATTGCTATTTTATGCGCCAACTCTCATCAGCGCAATAGATTCGTTATTAAACAAATAACAGTTAACCACGTTCTGCAATGATTGCTTCTGCAACATTTTTTGGCACATCAGCGTACTCTGCAAACTCCATAGAGTAAGAGGCGCGACCCTGAGTGGCAGATCGTAAGTCTGTTGCATAACCAAACATTTCCGATAGAGGGACTCTAGCATGGATAATCTTAAGGCCTGCATGGCCTTCATCCATACCTTCAATCATGCCGCGACGACGGTTTAAGTCACCCACAACATCACCCATCCAATCTTCTGGAGTAGTTACTTCAACTTTCATCATTGGTTCAAGAAGAACAGGCTGCGCTTCTAAAGCACCTTTCTTGAACGCCATCGAACCAGCAATCTTAAACGCCATCTCGCTTGAGTCGACATCATGATATGAACCATCGAATAATGTCGCTTTCACATCCAGAATCGGATAACCAGCTAACACACCGTTGTTCATTTGCTCTTCGATACCTTTCGCAACCGAGCTGATGTATTCCTTAGGAATCACACCACCAACGATTTCGTCGACAAAGACAAAGCCTTCACCGAGTTCCGCAGGTTCAATCTTAAGCCAAACGTGACCATATTGACCACGACCACCAGATTGACGAACGAACTTGCCTTCTACTTCCGCTTTTCCACGGATAGTTTCGCGGTAAGCCACTTGTGGTTTACCAACGTTACAGTCCACACTGAACTCACGCTTCATGCGATCAACAATGATGTCTAGGTGAAGCTCACCCATACCAGAGATCAACGTTTGACCTGTTTCCTTATCGGTTTCGACACGGAAAGATGGGTCTTCCGCCGCCAGTTTACCTAGCGCAATACCCATTTTTTCTTGGTCAGCTTTAGAGCGAGGCTCTACCGCAATTTGAATCACTGGCTCAGGGAATTCCATGCGCTCAAGAACCACTTTGTGGTCTGGGTTACACAGCGTATCGCCTGTCGTGACATCTTTTAAGCCGATCGCAGCCGCAATATCGCCAGCACGAACTTCTTTAATCTCTTCACGTTTGTTGGCATGCATCTGTACGATACGACCAAAACGTTCTTTTTTCTGTTTCACTGAGTTGTAAACGGCATCGCCAGAGTTCACCACACCAGAGTAAACACGCATAAAAGTCAATGTCCCAACAAATGGGTCAGTGGCAATCTTAAATGCAAGTGCCGAGAAAGGTTCGTTGTCGTCAGCGTGACGTTCTACTTCGTTCTCGTTTTCATCCACGCCTTTAATGGCTGGTACATCTACCGGCGAAGGCAAATATTCAACAACCGCATCCAATACCGCTTGTACGCCTTTATTTTTAAAGGCACTACCACAAGTGGCCAATACGATTTCATTGTTAATGGTACGAGTCCGTAGCGCTTGTTTGATTTCCGCTTCTGTCAGCTCGCCGTCTTCAAGATACTTTTCCATTAACTCTTCACTAGCTTCCGCTGCCGCTTCTACTAGGTTGTTGTGCCATTCTTCGGCCAACTCAAGCATATCTTCTGGAATGTCTTCGTAAGTAAACGTCATGCCTTGATCGGCTTCATTCCAGTTGATGGCTTTCATCTTGATAAGGTCGATGACACCTTTGAACTCTTCTTCCGCACCAATATTTAATTGAATAGGAACCGGAGTCGCACCAAGACGATGTTTAATTTGGTTTACAACGCGTAAAAAGTCTGCGCCAGCACGGTCCATTTTATTAACGAACACCATGCGAGGAACACCGTATTTGTCAGCTTGACGCCATACAGTTTCAGACTGGGGTTCAACACCAGATGAGCCACAGAATACAACCACTGCACCATCAAGCACACGAAGTGAACGCTCTACTTCAATTGTAAAGTCAACGTGTCCTGGGGTATCAATGATGTTTACGCGATGATCTTGGAACTGTGCTTCCATACCACGCCAGAAGGTTGTCGTAGCAGCAGAAGTGATAGTGATACCACGTTCTTGCTCCTGCTCCATCCAGTCCATGGTTGCAGCACCATCGTGAACTTCGCCGATTTTGTGAGAAAGGCCAGTGTAGAACAGAATACGCTCAGTAGTGGTTGTTTTACCTGCATCTACGTGAGCACAGATACCGATGTTGCGGTAGCGCTCAATAGGAGTTTTCCGAGCCACGATTGTATCCTCTTACTAAGGTAATCCTTAGAGTATGAAAATGTGCTGCGAGAGAACCTCGCAGCACAGAAGGTATTACCAGCGGTAATGAGCGAATGCTTTGTTCGCTTCTGCCATACGGTGAACGTCTTCACGTTTCTTAACAGCAGTACCTTTATTTTCTGACGCGTCTAGCATTTCAGCAGCTAGGCGAGCAGCCATAGATTTTTCACCACGCTTACGCGCAGCATCAACTACCCAACGCATAGCAAGTGCGTTACGGCGAACCGGACGTACTTCTACTGGCACTTGGTAAGTTGAACCACCCACGCGGCGAGATTTAACTTCGACCGCTGGACGTACGTTTTCAAGAGCTTCTTCAAATACAGCTAAGTGACCTTTGCCAGATTTCTCAGCCATAGTGTCTAGTGCAGTGTAAACAATTTTCTCTGCAGTAGATTTTTTACCGTCAACCATAAGAATGTTAACGAATTTTGCCAGCAGTTCAGACTTGAACTTTGGATCTGGAAGGATCTTACGCTGACCAATAACGCGACGACGTGGCATGGATATTCTCCGTTGTCTTTTTCAGGTTATCCAAAACTTTTCAGTTTCTTCAAAAATTAAATAATTTAGTGTTTGGCCTTACTTAACGGAAATCCATTAAGATTTAGGACGTTTCACACCGTATTTAGAACGAGCTTGTTTACGGTCGTTTACGCCTGCACAGTCAAGTGCACCACGGATTGTGTGGTAACGCACACCTGGAAGGTCTTTTACACGACCGCCACGGATAAGAACAACTGAGTGCTCTTGAAGGTTGTGACCTTCACCGCCGATGTACGAAGTCACTTCGAAGCCGTTCGTTAGACGAACACGACATACTTTACGAAGTGCTGAGTTAGGTTTTTTAGGTGTAGTAGTGTAAACACGTGTACATACACCACGTTTTTGTGGGCACGCTTCTAGTGCTGGCACGTTGCTTTTAACAACTTGCTTTACACGAGGATTGCGGACCAACTGGTTAATAGTTGCCATTAACTAGCTCCTGAATTTACTTAAAGTAAGCTTTGTGAAAAATCTAGTCCCTAGTGCACTTAGTACAAATAGGGACGCAAAATTCTATGCAGCAGTGAGAGGTGTGTCAAGAAATATACAGATCTTTTTTAACCACCATAAGTAAAGGGTGGGTAATAGAGGGGTAATAGCGATAAGAAAATCTACCAAGTGATTGATTTTTCATAGTTAGTAGTAAGTTCAACGAAACCAGAGAAATCCACTTTGGTAATTTGTACTGAGCAGAGATCCTGCACCCCACGCGCGCAGAGATCCTCAAGTAAGACATAAACCCTGTTCAGATCGTTGAGTAGTAAAAAAGAGCCCGCACTAGGGTTACTCATATAAACCGCTTCTTCAACCAAGATAATACTATCCTCAGCCAAACAATAACGCTGCGCTAAGGCCAGTTTTGCCGTGTCTTTTACAATATGCAGCATAGGTACACCTTAGAACGTTAGTACTTGATCGCACTCGTGAAGTAACTGAGCGATTTGCTGAGGCGATTTTTTTTCAACATCAATGACCCATTGAGCCGATGCTAACCCCAACTCTTCAACGCTTTGCTCACACAGATAAAGGTGTTCAATATCGTATAACTCAAGCAGTTTAAACGCACTGATGTAATCACGGCTAAGCAGTTGTTGCGGTGATTGGTTGGCGACGATTTGCGTCACGCCAAGCCCAACAAAAAAGAGCGAGATCGCATCACAATAGGCAGAGGCTGCCAGTACAGCATCCAGCCCTTCTCTTCCAGCCGAACTAGAATGAGGCGAAGAATGAAAAACAAAACCGATTTTTTTCAAAACTGTACCACTCGATCTTGAGTTAATAACGCTTCAGCTAAGCTTCCTAACCCAGTTTGTGCAAAACCTTGTGCCAAATTATGCGCAGTGAGCTGGTGTTGCTGAGCTTCATTTTCACTGATAATGCCACGACGTAACGCTGCAGCAACACAGGTTTCTAAGCGTACATGGTGTTCAGTAGACAGCTTCTGCCATGCTTTCACAAGATCAAACTCATCGTTCGCAGGCGCGGTGATCGCAGAGCCATTGAAAACACCATCTTGATAAAAAAATACTTGCTTGAGTGAATGCCCTTTTTCTAGCAATGCACAGGCAAACAGATAAGCACTACGCGCTGCCTGTGTGCCATACACTGAGCCATTGACCAATAATGTGTAACTCAATACTGGCTCCACTAACATTCATCTCCGGTCTTGCGTTGGCGAATGTAGAGATAGACAGTATGTTTAGAGATATTGAGCCGATCAGCTACGCGGTTAATCGCATCTTTGATGTCAAAAATGCCTTTGTCGTACAACTCCATCACAATCTGACGATTCTTGGTATTGTTAGACACTGATTTATCGGCGTTGATCTCTTCAATTGTACGCTCTACCGTCTGATCCACCAGCTCTTCAACATCACTGGCAAAGTTAACCGATGAGGCGGCTTCCTGAGCTTCCTGAGTCGGCATGAATGATTGCAGAACTTGTGAGAACGGAGCATCTAAATTGACGTTGATACAAAGTAAGCCAATGACTCGGTTATCACCATTACGAATCGCGACCGTAATCGATTTCATCAACACGCCACCCTTGGCGCGAGAGAAATACGATCGTGAGAAGTTACGCTCCGATCCTTCAATATCTTTCAACATACGCAGTGCAAGATCGGTGATCGGGGAACCCACTTGACGTCCCGTGTTTTCACCATTGGCAATTTTAATCGCCGAGGTATTGAGATCTTCCAATGAGTGCAGAACGATCTCACAAAAAGGACCAATCAGGCTGGCGATACCGTCAACCACAGCTTCATAAGATCGAAGAATGATTTTATCGTGATCACTAAATGGCATCACGTGCACGGATTCCATTTCAAGCAACATATCCGCGTTTAAAGTTTCTGTCGTTGTCACTGTTATCTAGCCTTAGAGCGAAAAATCAACAAATTGACGTAAGTTTATCAGAAAATTTTAATCGAAAACTCTGTTAAGTCACTAACAAGTGATTTAGAACAACTAATTCGTGAGTCGTTAGAGACAGAAAAGGCCTGATTCATCAGGCCTTTGAGCTGGTTACAACGGTTCAACAATGGCTGATATTATTTAGCCGCATCGCTACCGTTATCAATTTTTAGCAACTCCACTTCAAACACAAGTGTTGAGTTTGCTGGAATAGTCGGTGTGTCTTGCTCACCGTAAGCCAGTTGCGGCGGGATAACAAACTTGTATTTTGCTCCCACTTGCATCAGTTGCACACCTTCTGTCCAACCAGGAATAACCCGATTGAGTGGGAATGTCGCTGGCTCACCACGATCATACGAGCTATCAAATTGAGTACCGTCAGCCAGTGTCCCTTTGTAATGAACTTGAACAGTATCGGTCTCTTTTGGTGACTCACCTTTTGCTGGCGTCAGTACTTGGTACAGTAAACCAGATTCAGTTTTCTTTACGCCATCTTGTTTTTCAAATTCAGCGCGGAATTCGTCACCAGCTTTTTCAGCAGCAGCCGCTTTTTCAGCGGCTTTCGCTTGCATGGTTTCAGAAACGCGTTTATCTAGAGCTTCTAGCGCTGCGCGTGTCTCTTCTTCACTCAACTCAGCATTGCCCGCGAAGACATGTTCAATCCCTTTTAGAACCAGATCTTTATTCAGATTGATACCAATTTCGGCTGGTTTTTCAATGCTGGTGCTGAGGTAATTTGCAAAAGAGACGCCAATCGCGTAAGCCGCTTTGTCATCTTCTGTTTTAAAGTGAACCGTTTTTCCCGCTTCCGTTTGTACTTGTTCTGCTGCAGGTGCTGCTTCAGTTTTCGGGGCTTCATCTTTCTGGCAGCCAACTGCAAGCATGACGGTTGCCGCAAGCAGTGACACTTTAAACAATGATTTCATTTATTTCTCCAATTTGTAGGCAAACCTTTTGTTATTACGCACAAATTTCGTTGAAAAACTGGTGCGCTAAACAGAGTTGTACCAATATAGCGATATGTTGATAGATTGTCTTTACACTCAAAGCGGATAATTAGACTTGATGCGAATAATTTCTCATTCAATCCTAGGTTGCATTGTCATCTTGATGTTAAATGGCTGTTTTTTCTCTAACAGCGATGTACAACGTTGGGATATAGAACCAAACGGTTCGACCAGTTTCGGTTTAAGCCGCGATGGTCGTTTTGCGCTACTCTATTCCAAACAAAGACAACTCGTTCTATGGGATCTTGAACAAAACAAAACCTTAGCCGAATTGGGACCTCAAGACCCACAAGCCAATACCGTTTCTCATATTCGACTCTCCGATAATGGCCGTTTTGCCGTGACCGCTAGCCAAATTAACTTTGCCGTATGGGACTTAGGTTGGACACAAGCTCAAGGTTTGTGGTCCATCTCCGATGGGCTGATCCGAGACATTGACATTGCCAATAACGGGAAACAAGTTCTGCTCGGTTTATCCAATGGTAAAGCGATTTACGTCGATTTAGTCACTGGACGTCGACTAGAGTTCCTTGCTCATCGAGAAAAAGTGAATTCTGTCGCCCTATCGCCCAATGGCCGCTTTGCTCTGACGGGAGGTAATGATTATTTTGCCTACCTTTGGGATACGCAAAGTGGGCAAATTTTACGATCGTTTGAACATGAGCAGCGGGTGAATCGAGTAGCGCTGCAGCGAGAGGGAAAATTAGCCTTTACCTCCGATGGTGGTAATCAATCCATTATTTGGGATCTCTCCTTGGGTAAGGAACAGGCGAAATTGCGCAGTTTTTCACGACAATTGATTTTCTCTACGGCGCGTTTTTCCGATGATGGCAGGTTGCTTGTGACAGGGAATCCTTCAAGCCAAGTCGCGGTTTGGGATACTCAAAGTGGTAAAAAACAGCAAGGATTCGAAGTAGAACCGCTAAAAGATGCTCGCCCACCCACTGCGGTGGTGTATGATGCGGCCTTTGATCATCAGCAACGAATTATTACCGGAAGCTCTGCAGGTATTGCTCAAGCTTGGAAACTCGACGATTAGTTATGAACGATAAGTATATTCAGCAATTAGAACAGCGTGTTAGTGACTTGGAATGCCAACTTGCTTTCCAAGAACAAACCATTGATGAACTCAATCAAGCATTATCAACACAGCAGCTCATGCTAACGAAAATGCAAGACCAAATGAAATATGTGGCTGGTAAAGTCAAAAATATGGATGCCTCACATTTAGCGGATCCATCAGAAGAGACTCCACCACCTCACTATTGATAGTGATCATACTGATAGTGATAAACTGATCATAATAAATCGGTTACCGCGCTATTGTGCATCACTATCGTGCGAAGTAGTAAGCAATGATGCCCCCAGCAACGACGAGACAACCACCGATGCGGCGCAGTTGATGATCGGGCTGCTGGCTGAGATCCGCCACCATCTTTCTCCAGCCATTAGGGGCGATTAACGGTCCAATACCTTCTGCAATTAACACCAGCCCCACAGCAAGCCAGATTGAATTCGACATAGTGCCTTCTCTCTTAAAGCCAATAAACGACAAAGGCTCCCTGAAGGAGCCTTTGAATAAACAACGGTCAATTATTTCGTTGTCAAACCTTTGGTGTTATTCATGTACTTGAAGAAATCACTCTTAGGATCAAGCACCAAGATATCACTCTTCTCGCTAAATGATTTCTCATAGGCTTTCAGCGAACGTAAGAACCCGTAAAACTCAGGATCTTTACTGTACACATCTGAGTAAATCTTCGCTGCTTTAGCATCAGCATCACCGCGAGTTACGCGAGCCGTTTTATCCGCTTCCGCTAAGATAGTCGCCACTTCAAGTTCAGCTTGAGCGCGAATAACTTCGGCTTTTTCACGACCTTGAGAGCGGTGTTTACGAGCTACTGACTCACGTTCAGCACGCATACGACGATAGATAGACTCACTGATCTCATCTGGGAGGTTGATTTTCTTAATACGGAAATCAACCACTCTCACGCCTAAATCTTTCAGTGCGCCTTTACGCGTATCTTCCAACACATTTTCCATCACTTGGTCACGCTGACCATCGATTTCCAATGCTTGTTTCGCAGCCTCAGTCGTGACGACTTCATCATCAGCACTTTCCGGCAAGACATCTTTATTACGTGGGCCTGAAACAATTTGTTTGATTTCACGAGAACCGATTTCAGAACGAAGAATGTCTGTCACTTTACGCTCTAACAGTGCTTGTGCCGTCAATGCATTGCCACCACCCGTTGCCAAGTAGTATTGACCAAAGTCTTCAATACGCCATTTGACATAGGTATCGATGATCACATCTTTTTTCTCTGAAGTCACGAAACGGTCAGAGCGGCCATCCATTGTTTGGATGCGCGCATCTAACGTTCTTACTCGATCAAACAGTGGCATTTTAAAATGCAAACCCGGTTCGTAGATTCGAGCAATTTCATTGTTATCTTTCAGAATACGACCGAAACGGACAACAATACCGCGCTCACCTTCAGGAATCACAAACAGCGACATCAACATCAATACCAGTGCAATCACTAATACTGGGATCATTAACTTACGCATTACTAGTATCTCCCTTGACGTGTATTGCTAGAGCGAGACGGTGTATTACCTGTATCACTGCTGGTTGGTGAATCAAGCTCTATCTGATCATAGGTTGATGATGATTTATCTTGACGTTTGGTGTCATTCTTACTGTCTTGGCCTGTAATTCGATCCAACGGTAGATAAAGCATATTGCCACTGGATTCTGAATCAATTAGCACTTTAGATGTGTTTGAATACACCTCTTCCATAGTATCTAGGTAGAGACGATTACGTGTCACATCTGGCGCGGCTTGATACTCAGGGAGCAGTTTTTCAAACTGTGCCACTTGACCCAATGCTTCGTTAATCGTGCGTTCTGTATAACCTTGCGCTTCTTTCTTCAAACGTTCAGCTCGGCCTGTTGCTTTAGGCAGGATTTCGTTCTTATACGCTTCAGATTCACGAATGAAACGCTCTTCATCTTCTCGCGCCGCAATCGCATCATCGAATGCATCTTTCACTTGCTCTGGCGGACGAGCCGACTGGAAGTTGACATCGACAATCATTAAGCCCATATCATAGCTATCAATGATTTGATTCAAGGTCGTTTGGGTACTTTGACGAATTTGCTGACGGCCACTGGTTAAGATACTGTCCATCAAAGAATCACCAACCACGGCACGTAATGCTGAGTCAGTTGCTTGGCGTAAGCTATCGTCAGCATTAGTCACACGATACAAGTACTTGTATGGATCAGACACGCGATATTGTACATCCATGCCAACAGTGACCACGTTTTCATCTTTGGTTAGCATCAAACCCGATGCACGTAGTGAGCGAATCGCTTGTACGTTAACGGCCGTCACTTCATCAACAAAGCGAGGACGCCAGTTCAAACCTGGATCAACGATGCGATCATACTTACCTAAACGCAGCACGACGCCACGCTCAGCTTCACCAATCGTATAGAAACCAGAAAAGAACCACACCGCAACTGCGATTGCTGCAATGACTCCAAAGCCAATTGCGCTACCACCAGAGAATGAAGGGCCTTTACCGCCTTTCTTACCAAATCGTCCGCCCAGTTTCTGGCTCAGTTTATTGAAAACCTCATCCAAATCTGGCGGTCCTTGATCACGGCCACCTTTATTTTTGTCACCACGATTATTACCCCAAGGGTCATTATCGCGGCCATTGTTGCCGTTGTTATTACCGGGCTCATTCCACGCCATTAGAAAGCTCCATCATTTGATATGACGTTATACTGTAGCAGTCCTTTAAGTAACTATAAAGTCACGCAAAACTGCTTCTTCTCTTTTTTCTAGTCTAAACCAATCAACTTGCTGCATACGAATGTTAATCAACAAATTACCATCTGGATCATATTCTTCTTGTTGAATACATTTCATTTGTGAAAATGCACTACGAATGCGACCTTGGTGCAGTGGTGGAATACACAATTGATATTGAATGACTTGACTCGCTAATCGCTCTGTCAATGCTTCGAAAAGCAGATCAATACCTTGTCCATCCATGGCTGATAACCACACGGTTCTCGGTATTCCCTCATCATCTTTTTCGATGCGAGGTTGTTGGCCTTCTAGATTATCGATCTTGTTCATGACGACAAGCGTTGGCACCTCATGGGCGTCAATCTCTTCCAATACATCATGGACGGCTTTGATATTCTCACGAAAACGCTCATCACTGGCATCAACAACATGTAACAAAATGTCAGCTTCTTGAGTTTCTTGTAACGTGGCTTTAAATGCTGCAACTAAATCGTGCGGCAGATGACGAATAAATCCTACGGTGTCAGCGAGAACGGCAGTACCAACGTCCGCCAATTCGATTTTCCGCAAGGTAGGATCTAAGGTTGCAAACAGTTGATCGGCTGCATACACCCCAGCTTCAGTAATGCGATTAAATAACGTTGATTTCCCCGCATTGGTATAACCCACTAGCGATATGGTGGGAATCTCAGCTCGATTTCGAGCTCGGCGTCCTTGTTCTCGCTGCTTAGCGACTTTCTCTAAGCGGCGTAATATCGCTTTAATACGTTCACGCAATAAACGTCTGTCGGTTTCTAGCTGCGTTTCACCAGGTCCACGTAAGCCTATACCGCCTTTTTGTCGCTCAAGGTGCGTCCAACCACGAATTAATCGTGTAGAGATGTGGCGCAATTGTGCCAGCTCTACTTGCAACTTCCCTTCATGGGTTCGTGCTCGTTGGGCAAAAATATCGAGGATGAGGCCAGTACGGTCAATCACTCGACATTGGCATAGTTGTTCAAGATTACGTTCTTGGGCAGGAGAAAGGGCGTGGTTGAAGATCACCACATCCGCTTCAACAAGTTGAACCGCATGCGCTATCTCTTGGGCTTTGCCCTCACCGACATAATATTTAGGGTGTGGAGTTTGACGGCTGCCAGTAATAATTTGCAGTGTCGACACTCCAGCAGAAGAAACCAGCATTTCACACTCGCTGAGATCATCCCACTCACCCTTTTGCGTGAAGTTGATATGAACAAGTACCGCTCGCTCACCGGCTTCGTAACGGTCAAACAAGCAACCAACTCCTTTGTAAGTAAATAATACTAATCAGAGAATTACTCTTCTGATTTGTCTGATGGACGATCAGACCCAGTGCGTGGCTCAGCAGTATGGTGGCTCACTGCACGTGCAGGAACAACCGTTGAAATCGCATGCTTATACACCATTTGATTGACTGTGTTTTTCAGTAAGATCACAAATTGATCAAAGGATTCAATCTGACCTTGAAGCTTAATTCCGTTCACAAGGTAGATGGATACTGGAATGCGCTCACGACGTAGTGCATTTAAGAATGGGTCTTGTAGAGATTGCCCCTTAGCCATTTTATTTTCCTTATTTGTATTTTGTTGTAGTTATTTAGCTAGTGGTGCACTGCATTATTGGTGCGGCCTTTGCATCTGAGCTAAATGAATAAAAACCCCGTTGCTACTTGTTATGACGGCGATAATGCCAAATATCAAGTAACGGATCCTTTACAGGGTACATCACGCAAAAGCGATCACATTATACACAGCTAACTCCATCAGATGCTATGGCATTTGAGAGAGTTTCTACTGCATGATCAATGTTTTCGCTATCTAACCAAGTTAAATCATCCCAGCTGCGTAACCAGGTGATCTGACGCTTGGCCAATTGACGGGTTGCACAGATTCCACGATATACCGCTTCCTCTAACGTACAATTCCCATCCAAATAGTCCCACATCTGTCGATAACCAACACAGCGAATCGATGGCAAATCCGGATGAAGATCGTTTCGAGCATAAAGTGCTTTCATTTCTTCTTCAAATCCAGCTTCGATCATCTTTTCAAACCTGAGTTCGATTCGACGGTGGAGCTCAGCCCTTTCCTTGGGAGCTATAGCAAACTGTTTAACTCGAAATGGCAGGCTTTCACCTTTCGTTTGAGTTAACTCTGTAAGAGTTTTACCTGAAATTCGGTAAACTTCCAATGCTCGTGACAATCTTTGTGGATCATTAGGATGAATTCTTGCCGCCGAAACCGGATCAATCGTTTGTAATTGATCGTGTAACTGACCCCAACCATGCGCCAAAGCCTCTTGCTCAATTTGTTGCCGTATCTCAGGGTTAGCCGCAGGAAGTGGTGAAAGCCCTTCAAGTAGAGCCTTGTAATACAACATAGTTCCCCCAACGAGCAGAGGAATTTTACCTTGCGCGGTAATATCATGCATTGCAAGTAATGCATCGCGACGAAAATCCGCCGCCGAATAGGCTTCACTTGGATCCAAAATATCGATCAGACGATGAGGTGCGAGTGCCAGTTCATGTGCATTAGGTTTGGCGGTGCCAATATCCATGCCTTTGTAGATCAGCGCCGAGTCGACACTAATGATTTCCACTGGGTATTTTTGGCGCAAACGAATCGCCAAATCTGTTTTACCTGATGCGGTCGGGCCCATTAAAAACAGAGCCAATGGTTGTGTTTGATTCATCATTCTTTTAATTCGTTATGCCAACAAGGCCGCTATGGTGGTGGAAAAATCAACGGGGCGGACAAAACTCGCATCATGAAGAGGAAGTTGCCCTTGCCAAAGCTGTTCAAGTTCCGAAATCATTTGGATGGCTTCAGACAAAGTGTAGTCACTTTTTACCACAGTGATGTGTTCAGCCAGCCAATCGGCAACAAGATCCACCGTAATAGGTTCATCATCAGCCGTAAAATTAGCGGACACGTAAGATAGCAGATCTGGGATTAAGTTTTGCAGGTTTTGTTGCCTCAACGGTTGAGGTACGCCCATCACCATGATGCTTGAACCATGACGTTCTTTAAGCTCAATCCCTAGCGTATTCAACATCGGCTGGCAATGCGCTAACGCTTGATGTTCTTGTGCTGAGAGCTTGATGGAGAGCGGCACGAGTAAAGGTTGGCTTTTCAAGCCGCCTTGTTCGGTATGCAATTGGCCGCGAGTTTTCAGCCATGCTCCTTTGATAAGAGAAAGCAATACGACGCCCTGTTTGGACCCCATTAACAGGTACTGCCCTTTGATTACTGCAATAGCTTTACCCAACTGTTCGAGCTGCAGCATTTCACCTTGATCTTGATGTGCGATAGGAGAAAGTTCGACTGCTGAAGCTGGCGGTTGAGTTGCCATCAGCTCTTGATAGAGCTTCACTTCCCCGCTCGAAGGTGAGCCCGTTGGCTGGCGCTCAGCTTTCGCCCGAGAAGAAGATGGAGAGCCGTTTTGCTGCCAATGGCTACGCTTTGGCGTTTCAGCTATGCCGTGCGCGGTTGTGCTTTCTCGCTCAGCTTTTCGTGGATAAGCGGGAGTGTTGTCAATCGCTTGCCACACTTGCTCTGGAACGGTGTTATGCCCCTCAGTTTCTTGGCACACACTATCAATTGCAGTGTCATTCTCAATGCGATCCACAGTCGCCGCATCGGGCTGATGAAAAGCCGATGGTTTGAGCTGCGGCTTTTCAATGTGTTTGCTTTCAGCCAGTGCACTACTGAGTGCTTGATAGATAAAATCATGCACTAATCGCGCTTGATGGAAACGCACCTCATGTTTCGCGGGATGGACATTCACATCCACTTGATGGGGATCGAGCTCAATGAAGAGTACATAAGTGGCGAACTGATCGCCTCTCAGGCTGGTTTCATAACTTTGCCGGATAGCATGATTAATCAGCTTGTCACGCATCATCCGCTCATTAACATAGCAGTATTGCAAATCACTCTGCTGGCGCGCACCTTCTGGAGTCGTTATCCAACCATGCAAGCGAAGCCCTTGATGTTCCAACTCAATGTTCAGCATATGGCGAACAAAAGCGTTGCCACACACAGCCGCGATTCTTTTTTCCTCTTGAGCGGCCGTTTTAGCCGCTCGATATTGACGTACCATCTTGCCGTTATGGCGCACATTGATGGTGACATCAAACCGGCTCAAAGCAATGCGTTTTAGTAGCTCATCAATGTGAGTAAATTCTGTTTTCTCTGTGCGTAAAAATTTGCGCCGAGCGGGCGTATTAAAGAACAGATCGAGCACTTCGACAGACGTTCCAATCGGGTGTGCGGTTGGCTGCAACTTAACCGCCATATCTCGACCTTCACTGTATGCTGCCCAAGCCTGTTCTTGCGTGGCTGGACGAGACGTCAATGTAAGCCGAGAGACTGAGCTAATACTCGCGAGCGCTTCTCCACGAAAACCTAAGCTGACGATCGCCTCTAAATCATCCAAGGTGTGAATTTTAGAAGTTGCATGGCGGCTTAAAGCGAGCGCCAATTCCTCTTTTACTATCCCTTGTCCGTTATCGCGCACACGAATAAGCTTCGTACCTCCCTTTTCGATATCGATATCTATACGAGAGGCGCCCGAATCCAAGCTATTCTCCACCAGCTCTTTGACGACGGAAGCCGGCCTTTCAACCACTTCACCTGCGGCAATTTGGTTAGCAAGACGTGCGGGTAGAATCTTAATCGTCATACTCATTACTACTTATTGGGAATGATCAACACTTGCCCTATGGCGAGCTGATCAGACCGAAGTTGGTTTACTTGGCGAATACTATTCAGACTCACTTGATATTGGCTGGCAATTTTGCTCAAAAACTCACCTTTTTCAACTTTATGCTTACGCAGCGGCTTATCCTTCAAACTCACCGTTATCTTCAGTTTCTGCCCCAGCGTTAAGGTGTCTGAACGCAAGTTATTCTCGCGTTTAATCGCATCCACACTCACTTTATAGGTGCTCGCTATCTTGCCCAAATACTCGCCAGATTTCACCACATGCGTAACAATTTCCGTTTCTACTGGGTTGCTGACCACAGGGACACGAATCGGAGCTGACGTGGCCGGAATCGTTAAGATTTGACCAATCGACAAATTGGCATTTTTTAGTTTGTTGGTTGCGATTAATGCTTGAGTCGAGGTGCCATATTTATTAGCGATAACCGAGAGTGATTCACCACGCTGCACTTTGTGCTTTTGCGTCTTACCGCGATTAGCAAACAGAGTGCCCTCGGGTGGGTTTTCTTCAAAATACTTGACAATAGCGGTTGCCAATGCGCGAGCCAATTTATCTTGATGCGAGCGCTGAAATAGCAATTGTTCCTCGGTAGGGTTAGAAATAAAACCTGTTTCAACCAACACCGAAGGAATATCGGGCGACTTAAGTACTGCCAAACTTGCGTTGACTGGCTCTGCTTTATGTAAGTGGGCTACTTTTCCCATTTCGCCTAGCAGATGAGTTGCCACCTTGTAACCCTCTTTTTGTGAGTGACTAAATTGCAAGTCCAGCAAGGTTTGGCTAACGTTTCGATCGCTATTGTTTTTTGCCAGCACTTCACCAGCCCCACCTAACAGTTCTGATTGCTGTTCGTGGTTCTCAACCCAGCGAGCTATTTCCGTATTCGCACGCTTGGTATTTAACACAAACACCGAGCCCCCCCTAGGTTGCGGGGTATGAAACGCATCGGCGTGAATGGAGACAAGTAGGTGTGACTTATTACGACGCGCAATTTCAGAACGTTTATTGAGATTGACAAAATAATCGCCACTGCGTGTCATGACTGCCTTCATTCCCGGAACGGCGTTAATTTGATCCGCGATTTTCTTAGAGATACTTAAAGTGGCATTTTTTTCATATTTTTTGGTCGGGCCAATCGAGCCGGGATCTTCTCCGCCATGACCGGCATCAATAGCCACCACGATATCCTCGGTTCCTAATAACTGCGAAGCATCGCGACTGACTTTAGTTTGGCTGGCTGGTTTTACTGTCGCCTTGCCACTATCCAAATTGTGGGGTAAATCAACCACCAAACGATGCCCATACTGACCACCCGGCGTTGGCGCAAGTTTAAATGGCTGAGGGTTCACTTTGCGCTGTAACTCAAACACCAAGCGATACGTCCCTTTCTCTGGAGGTGAGCTATTGCGAATTTGTTTGAGAACAGGACTCTCCGTGACTTTAAGCGGCAATTTTGTATTAAGCGTGGTGTTTTTTAAATCCACCACCAAACGCTCGGGGCTGCTTAAGGTGAAATAGCTATAATCCGCTTCAGTTTTGAGATCGATAACCACTCGAGTTTCATCTGGAGAAGGCCAAACGCGCACGCCTTCTAATGCATTCGCGTGCGTCGTTGAAGTAAATAAAGCACAGCCCCAAACCGCAAGCGATAGAGTTATCGTTCGTAACAAATGGATGATGTTCAACATAACTCCAACTGACTCAGCAATGAGGATCCATAGGGGCTGTTTGCACTCAGAAAAGCTTGCCTTTGTTCGCCATCGTAGCGTAGCTCAACGTCAATATCTGCGGTTGGAAGTAGACCGCTGCCTTTTTCTGGCCACTCAACAAGGCAGATCGCATCCGGTGTGAAATAGTCACGAATGCCCATAAATTCCAACTCTTCCGGATCGGCCAAGCGATAAAGATCAAAATGGTATACTTGCCAATCGGCTAGTTGATAAGGTTCAACTAAGGTATAAGTCGGGCTCTTGACGTTGCCAACATGGCCTAATGCGCGGATGAAGCCACGGCTGAAGGTTGTTTTTCCAGCACCGAGATCACCATGCAAATAAAGCGAGGTTTGCGCAGAGCATCGCTTAGCCAAAGCTGCGCCTAATTTTACCGTTTGCTGTTCGTCTTTTAAGGTAAAGATCTTAGTACTCATGAATTACCGCTCTCAAGTGTCGAAAATTGACTATATAAAAATCAAAAGAACTCGAATAGTAAACTGGGTTGGAATTGAGAGACAAGCTCTCTTCTGTAAGTAAAAGGAAAAAACTCGCTTTTTATGTCAGTTTAATCCACATCACAGGCGATCATTTCCTAGATCCTCAATAAAGGATCCGTTAAGATCCTCGCCCCTTTTTGCAACGAGCTCATCGATAATGGACTACCAAGTTCTGGCAGACAAAATTAAAATCTGGGCACGTGAACTTGGCTTCGAAAAGGTCGGGATCTGCGATATCGATCTCAGTGAGCACGAAGAGCCTTTGCAGAAATGGTTGGATGCTGGATTTCACGGTGAGATGGACTGGATGGCGCGCCATGGCATGATGCGAGCTAGGCCACATGAACTCCTTCCCGGCACCGTCCGTGTGATCAGCGCACGCATGAATTACTTACCCCCAGATGCTCGGTTTGCCAGTGATTTGAGTAATCCCAATTACGCTTATATCAGCCGCTACGCTCTGGGGCGTGACTACCATAAACTGGTACGCAACCAGCTCAAAAAACTCGGCGAAAAGATTGAACAAGAAGTGGGGGCACTCGGCTATCGCCCTTTTGTGGACTCCGCACCAATACTAGAACGGCCTTTAGCACAAAAAGCTGGGCTTGGTTGGACTGGCAAGCATTCGCTTATCCTTGATAAAGAGAGTGGTTCTTGGTTTTTTCTTGGTGAATTACTGATTGATTTGCCGCTGCCGGTCGATACACCAAGCAGTAATCAATGTGGCAAATGCACAGCCTGCATCACCTCATGCCCTACACAAGCCATCGTGGAAGAGGGTGTTGTTGATGCTCGCCGATGCATCTCTTACCTCACCATAGAATATGATGGCGTAATTGCTGAAGAGTTTCGCAAGGCAATGGGTAACCGCATTTACGGCTGTGATGATTGCCAGTTGGTCTGCCCTTGGAATCGCTTTTCCGACCTCACTCAACAAAGTGATTTTCATCGCCGTCAAGCACTGGATGAACCAGACTTAGTTGAACTGTTTGCTTGGGATGAGGCCACCTTCTTACGTTATATGGAAGGTTCGGCTATTCGCCGCATTGGCCACCAGCAATGGTTGCGTAATCTTTCCATCGCTTTAGGAAACGCGCCATATTCACAACGCATTATCGCAGCACTAAACACGAGGTTAGGCTTGTCTGATTTATTAGACGAACATATACATTGGGCGCTAGTAGAACAAAAACGAAAATCATCGGAGCCAGCGAGTGCATGCTCTAGCAATAAGAAGCAGCAGCGCTTAATTCGAATTGTCGAGAAAGGGTTACCGCGTGATGCGTAAAAAATGAGGTAATTGCATAACTAATGAACACAGACTTTGATATGTATCTCAAAATACCAATTTGTGGACAAAATTTTAAACACGACACTGTTTTCTATAATTAAGAAAAGTTAGCCACATCAGCAATTAATGACAAGGATCAAAGATCTTGATATTAATGATCATACAGTTAGTTGACCTAATGGTGATAAAAAAACAAAAATCAATTTAAAAACAATTAGTTACACAGAAAAACAGCAAGATTAGAGAACAGAGCCGCATTAAAAGATCTTTCACTGACGCTTACCAGCACTTCACTAAAAACACGTTATACACCAACTTATCCACAATTGATTTTTGTGGATAACTCTGTTAATGAATAAGAATAAATAGCGACGAAAAGCCAGATTCTACAGAGACTAACCTGTGTATTGAAATTCAGCACGTAAGTTATCAAGACGGCAATAAATCCGCTTAGAACCGCAGATTATTTTTATTTTAGGGAGTTATGCTTCACAGCATTAAAGAAAGAGCATAAACCAAATACTGGTTTGAGTTCAGAGAATACTCTGAAAGGAGCTGGAGCGACACATAACCGTTACCTCAACCTTGGTAAGGTTGCACTCTACCAACTGAGCTAGTGTCGCAATGATTAATCGTATTTACGCTTAATCTAAATTTGGTTGCGGGGGCTGGATTTGAACCAACGACCTTCGGGTTATGAGCCCGACGAGCTACCAAGCTGCTCCACCCCGCGTCCGTATTGTGTCACCGTTAAGTACGATGAAAACTTAAACCTGTTCACTTTCTAACAAAAAAAGTGGAGCGACACACGAGGTTCACTTTCTTTAAACAAAGAGGCGTGACCTCAACCTTAACTAGGTTGTGCGGCGCTATTCTTTTCTTCGAAAAGAATTTGGAGCGACACACGAGGTTCGAACTCGTGACCTCAACCTTGGCAAGGTTGCGCTCTACCAACTGAGCTAGTGTCGCAATGATTAATCGTATTTACGCTTAATCTGAATTTGGTTGCGGGGGCTGGATTTGAACCAACGACCTTCGGGTTATGAGCCCGACGAGCTACCAAGCTGCTCCACCCCGCGTCCGTATTGTGTCACCGTTAAGTACGGTGAAAACTTACACTCTCTAACAAGAGAATTTGTAGCGACACACGAAGTTCACTTTCTTTAAACAAAGAGGCGTGACCTCAACCTTGGCAAGGTTGCGCTCTACCAACTGAGCTAGTGTCGCAATGATTAATCGTATTTACGCTTAATCTAAATTTGGTTGCGGGGGCTGGATTTGAACCAACGACCTTCGGGTTATGAGCCCGACGAGCTACCAAGCTGCTCCACCCCGCGTCCGTATTGTGTCACCGTTAAGTACGATGAAAACTTATACTCTCTAACAAGAGAATTTGTAGCGACACACGAGGTTCACTTTCTTTAAACAAAGAGTCGTGACCTCAACCTTAACTAGGTTGTGCTGCGCGATTCTTTTCTTCGAAAAGAATTTGGAGCGACACACGAGGTTCGAACTCGTGACCTCAACCTTGGCAAGGTTGCGCTCTACCAACTGAGCTAGTGTCGCAATGATTAATCGTATTTACGCTTAATCTAAATTTGGTTGCGGGGGCTGGATTTGAACCAACGACCTTCGGGTTATGAGCCCGACGAGCTACCAAGCTGCTCCACCCCGCGTCCGTATTGTGTCACCGTTAAGTACGATGAAAACTTATACTCTCTAACAAGAGAATTTGTAGCGACACACGAGGTTCACTTTCTTTAAACAAAGAGTCGTGACCTCAACCTTAACTAGGTTGTGCTGCGCGATTCTTTTCTTCGAAAAGAATTTGGAGCGACACACGAGGTTCGAACTCGTGACCTCAACCTTGGCAAGGTTGCGCTCTACCAACTGAGCTAGTGTCGCAATGATTAATCGTATTTACGCTTAATCTAAATTTGGTTGCGGGGGCTGGATTTGAACCAACGACCTTCGGGTTATGAGCCCGACGAGCTACCAAGCTGCTCCACCCCGCGTCCGTATTGTGTCACCGTTAAGTACGATGAAAACTTAAACCTGTTCACTTTCTAACAAAAAAAGTGGAGCGACACACGAGGTTCACTTTCTTTAAACAAAGAGGCGTGACCTCAACCTTAACTAGGTTGTGCGGCGCTATTCTTTTCTTCGAAAAGAATTTGGAGCGACACACGAGGTTCGAACTCGTGACCTCAACCTTGGCAAGGTTGCGCTCTACCAACTGAGCTAGTGTCGCATTCACAACGTTTCCGTTGTTCAGGGCTGCGAATTATAAGAGCATTTTCTTATGATGCAAGCCCTTACTGGCAAAAAATCTTTTTTTTTTTTTTTGACGAAAAAGAACGCAAATATGGCGTATTAATCACAAAAACTGGTTAACACGCCATCACCAAAAAATGCCGTTCTGAAAATTAAATACTGAATATGGTCTTACGGTAGTACTGAAGCTCAGCAATAGACTCACGAATATCATCTAAAGCCAGGTGGCTACCTTGCTTAGAAAAGCCATCCAATACTTCTGGCTTCCAACGGCGAGTCAGCTCTTTTAGCGTACTGACATCCACATAACGGTAATGGAAGTAGGCTTCCAGCTCAGGCATATGTTTATAAAGAAAGCGGCGATCTTGCCCAATACTGTTGCCACAAATCGGAGATTTACCTTTAGGCACCCACTTTTCCAAAAACGTAATGGTCTGTTCAACCGCTTCTTGTTGTGTCACTGAGTCATGACGTACTCGCTCGACCAAACCGCTTTTGGTATGTGTGGTGGTGCACCATTCATCCATTTTAGCCAATTCAGCTTCTGATTGATGAACAGCCAACACTGGGCCTTCAGCCAAAATGTTCAACTCACTATCAGTCACAATGGTGGCAATCTCGATAATTTTGTGAGTTTCAGGGTCTAAGCCTGTCATCTCAAGATCAACCCAAATCAAGTTTTGATCGCTAAAAGACATAAATACGTTGCCTATATTGGTTTGCAGATAAAAAAGGTACTATACCCAAATTCAGATCCCCAAGATACCTTTGGACATTGGATCCAAACGGTATGATTTTGAGTAAAATCTCAACGTTGGATCAAAACGTATCATAATCATGAAGTAGATAATCGTGGCAAAGAAAAAGAAGCTGACGAAAGGTCAAGTACGACGCGTTCGTAATAATCAGAGTAAACGACTCAAAAAAGAGGACACAGTTTCGTGGGATGAAGCCATGCTCGGCACTGCAAAAACTGGGTTAGTGATTACTCGTTTTGGCCAACATGCCGATGTTGAAGATTTAGAGACTCACACCATCCACCGCTGTAATTTACGCCGAGGCATTGAAACGCTGGTCTCAGGAGATCGTGTTATTTGGCGACCTGGACTCGAATCGATGGCGGGTATCTCTGGCGTTGTCGAAGCGGTTGAACCGCGCAAATCGGTTCTGACTCGTCCAGATTATTACGACGGTTTGAAACCAGTCGCGGCAAACATTGATCAGATGGTCATTGTGTCATCCGTACTGCCGGAACTGTCACTTAATATCATCGACCGTTATTTGATCGCTTCAGAAACCGTGAATATTGCGCCACTAGTGGTACTGAATAAGATTGATTTACTCAGCGATGAATTGCGTAACCAATATCAAGAGTCGTTACGTGTGTACGAACGCATTGGCTACAAAGTGCTTTTTGTCAGCAAAAAAAGCGGTGAAGGGATTGCTGAGTTAGAAGCGGAACTTGGCGGACGGATCAACATATTTGTTGGTCAATCTGGCGTTGGTAAATCCAGCCTAGTGAACGCATTAATGCCAAATTTGGAAGATGAAATTGAAGAAGGTGAAGTTTCTCAAGCATCTGGACTTGGTCAACATACCACCACTGCGGCTCGCTTGTACCATATCCCTACAGGCGGTGATTTGATCGACTCGCCGGGAGTGCGTGAATTTGGTTTATGGCACTTGGAAGCTGAAGCGATCACTGAAGCCTTTGTCGAATTTCGTCCCTTCTTAGGCGGCTGTAAGTTTAGAGACTGTAAACACGCTGACGATCCGGGTTGCTTACTACGTGAAGCCGTGGAAAAAGGTGATATTAGTAACACGCGCTTTGAGAACTACCACCGAATTTTAGAAAGCATGTCGGAAAACAAAGCTAACCGCCAATATTCGCGTAACAAAAAAGCGGATTTATAAATAGCATCGAGTTTTACCCCGGCAAATGTCCGCAGACTTGATCGATAAATTTTTTATCTGTCGCCATCGAATAATCCGTAAGCAATGGTGACTAACTGCTGACATGGTGAGAGTTTTTCAGTAACATCTCGCGCTCAAAGTGAAGAACATACAGTTAACATTGGAATCAGAGACAATGGATAAAATTAAAGTTGGACTGCAATACTGGATCCCACAACATGGCTTAACACGCCTGATGGGTAAACTCGCATCAGCGAAAGCTGGCGGTCTAACCACTGCAGTCATTCGTTGGTTTATTAAACAATATAATGTCAACATGGATGAGGCTCTGCATTCAGATCCTAGCCATTTCAAAACATTCAATGAATTCTTTGTTCGTGAATTGAAAGCCGATGCTCGGCCAATCAGTGACGGTGATAGCTTAATCACCCATCCGGCCGATGCTTGCGTTAGTCAATTCGGGCCAATTCAAGATGGCAAGCTGATCCAAGCGAAAGGCCACCATTTTACAGCGGTAGAACTGCTCGGTGGTGATGCCAAGCTGGCGCAAGAGTTTGAAGATGGCGAATTTGCCACACTTTATTTATCACCTCGCGACTACCACCGCGTACACATGCCTTGCGATGGCGTGTTACGTCAAATGATTTATGTTCCGGGCGATCTTTTCTCGGTTAACCCACTAACCGCCGAAAATGTACCGAACCTGTTTGCTCGCAATGAGCGCGTGGTGTGTATTTTTGATACTGAGTTTGGCCCAATGGCACAAGTGCTTGTCGGAGCGACCATTGTTGGCAGTATTGAGCTAGTTTGGTCAGGTACTGTAACACCTCCGCGCGGCAATACCGTTTATCGCTGGGATTATCCAGCCCAAGGCAATACCTCTGTTGTACTGAAAAAAGGACAAGAGATGGGTCGCTTTAAGCTAGGCTCAACAGTGATCAACCTGTTTGCAAAAGATAAAATTCGCTTTGATGAGTCTATGCAACACAATGCTACAACGGTTATGGGTACTCCATACGCACAGCAACGTTAATCGCCATCTCTTAATGTTCCCTGCAAAATGCGTTAGCTCTGCATGTTCAGAGCTAACGCCTCTAGATATTTCGCTTTTTTTCTTTATTGATAAAAAACAAAGCTGCTGCATATTCCTTCGCTAAAACTCAAAATTTCAAGCCGCGTCTAAGACCTTCATTCACATATCATTTACGCTAATTACTTCAAGTTAACCTAATGAAGGTCATGTGATATGCCTACCATGAATACCGGAATGCTGATAAAGCTTGCGATCTGCTTTTTGCTGCCCATCGGTGTTTTACTGATGCCCATTGATGCAATACCGATTGATGACTTAACCTTAATTCAACATCGATTACTGGCTATTTTTTTATTGGCTGCTCTGCTTTGGGTATTGGAGCCAGTTCCTGTATTTGCCACCTCCATTTTGATCATTGCGCTCGAATTGGTGATGATTTCAGATAAAGGCTTGCATCTCTTTCGTTCGCCCCCCGCTGGGCATGATATCGGCGAGTTAATGAAGTACACCGATATTTTCAGCGCTTTCTCTTCACCGATTATTATCTTGTTCATGGGCGGCTTTGCACTGGCGATTGCTGCTTCTAAATATGAATTGGACAACAACTTAGCCCGAGTTTTACTCAAACCTTTTGGTACTCAACCCCGCTTTATTATGCTGGGGCTAATGTTGATCACTGCGGTATTTTCTATGTTTATGTCCAATACCGCGACTACTGTGATGATGCTGGCGCTGCTCGGGCCGATCGTCGCTTCAGCTCCAAAAGGGGATTTAGGCATCAAAGCCTTAGTGCTCTGCATTCCGATTGCAGCGAACACCGGTGGTATTGCCACGCCTATCGGTACGCCACCCAATGCGATCGCGCTGCAATATCTCACCGGAAGCAATAGCATTGATTTCTTTTCTTGGATGATGATGGGCTTGCCGTTTGTGATTATTCAGCTCACGTTAGCTTGGTTTTTGCTACAAAAACTGTTTCCCTCTTCAGAAAAACAGATGGTGCTGAAACTAAACGGAACATTCCAAAAAAATTGGCGTGCAATCGTGGTCTACATTACTTTTGCTGCCACCATAGTGCTGTGGATGACCACCTCTCTACACGGCATGAACACCTATGTGGTATCTATTATTCCTTTGGCGGTTTTTACACTCACCGGCATTATGGGTAAAGAGGAACTGAAACAGATCAACTGGGACGTCTTATGGCTAGTGGCTGGCGGGATAGCGATTGGAATTGGGCTAGATAAAACAGGGCTCGCTTCAGCATTAGCTCACGCGATTGATTACAGTTCTCTATCGCCTATCTCGGTCGTCATCACCCTGTCGCTCGTTTGTTGGCTCATGGCAAACTTCATGTCCAATACCGCGACCGCTAACTTACTCATGCCGATCGCCGCCGCAATTGGCACATCCATGGAAAGCTTGGCCAGTATTGGTGGTATACAAAGTTTGTTAGTGGTTGTCGCCTTTTCTGCCTCACTGGGTATGATTTTACCTGTCTCAACACCACCGAACTCACTGGCCTATTCTACCGGGCTTATTGAGAGTAAAGACATGGCCAAAACAGGTCTGATTATTGGCGTTGTTGGCTTGTGCATTGTCTATGCTGCCGCGCTATTACTGACCTAACCTTTGGTCACTGCGACTTGCATTGAGCGTCAAGACTGAATGCAAGTCGCAAGATGAATCATCTCTATCTAAAACTCAGCAAAAATGACTCAACTGGATGAGTAATAATCGAGCGCGATCATATTAATCAACATCATATTTTCGTAGGATTAGCCTGTTTTAGTTATTCATTTATCTGAAGAACCATGAAAAGACCTCATCATTTGGCTGCAAATAAGCACAGGTGCCGTTAATTCATCTTTTTTCCGTTCTGATCTATCGACACGCTGTTGTCAAACCGTTCTAGGGGCATAACCCATGAGACATACCATCAAATTTAAAATTCAAGTGGCGATCGCCATTATCATTGCGATAGTCAGTGGTGTACAAGCTTGGATCTCCGTCAGCCAACTGCAACAGGAGACGACTCACGCCATCAATAGTGAAATGGAAAATGTCAGTCTCGCCACCAGCCGTTATATCAGTGATTGGCTCGGGATCCGTAGCAATATGATGTTGGCCAATGAATCTTTTATCGCCAGTAATGACAACGCAGATCAAGCGCTACTGGTCACCAAAAAAGGCGGTGATTTTCTTTCTGTCTATGCTGGCTTCAGTGATGGCACCATCGCTTATGGTGATAAAACCGAAGATTGGCCAAGTGATTATGATCCAAGAACGCGCCCTTGGTATAAAGATGCAATGGCACAATCCGGGCTTATAATTACCGAACCCTACCAAGATTTTGATGGCAGCATCGTAGTCAGCTTCGCCAAAGCCTTTAAAGGTCAAAAACAAGGTGTACTCGCCGCCGATTTAACCGTAACCAATCTCATTAAAGAGGTACTGAGTGTTAAACTCGATAACCAAGGCTTTGCGTTTCTGGTTGATGGCAATAACAATATTGTCGCCTATCAAGATGAAGCCTTAAGCCAAAAACCTTTAACCAATTTAAACAACGAATTAGATTCCCAGCATATGGCCAGCTTAGCTAAAGAGAATCGCGTTGATACTATTGTTTGGCCAAAGCAAGGCAACAAATTAATTTACGTCTCACAAATACCAAATACCGATTGGTTACTGGGCATTGTGGTGGATAAAGAGATGGCCTACGCCTCGGTTTCTGAGCAGATCACCTTTACCGCCATTGCCTCTTTAGTACTCTACATTATTATCGCCAGCATCAGCACTTGGGTTGTAACCCGCTTACTGCAACCACTGCAGGTATTGTCGAACGCTTTAGCGCAATTAGCGCAAGGAGAAGGTGACCTCACCCAACGCATCGACATTCGACGCATGGATGAAATCGGTGAATTGGCCGAGAAAGTGAATCTCTTTTTAAGTCAAATGCAGGAGATGCTGAAAGGGATCGTCAGCCGTAGCCAACAACTTTCCCAGCAAGCACAAGATGCCAATGACCTTTCTGCTCAAGCTTCCATGCGAGTTGAGCACCAACAAAATGATGTCAACCAAATAGCCACCGCGATTCACGAGATGTCGGCTACCGCCGCTGAGGTGGCTAGCCATGCCGAACTGACCGCTAGCGCGTCACAAGCATCGGCCTCAGCTTGTGATGACGGGCAGGCGGTTATCAAAAAGAATCGAGATTCCATTACTCACTTAGCCAATCAGGTCGATAGTGCGGCCAAAGTGATCCGAGAGTTGGAGAGCAATGCTCAAAGTATCAACCAGATCCTATCCACCATTCAAAGTATTGCCGAACAAACCAATCTGTTAGCACTCAACGCAGCGATTGAAGCGGCCCGCGCAGGTGACCAAGGCCGTGGTTTTGCTGTGGTCGCCGACGAAGTTCGCGTGCTCAGCCAACGTACACATGGCTCAACGGAAGAGATCCGCACCATGATTGAAACCTTGCAGCGCAATACTCAACATGCGGTCGAGAATATGGAAGCCAGCACCAAACTGGCCGACCACAGTGTTGACTATGCCGAACAAGCTCACGACAGTTTAGTGCGGATCACGCAAGCCATTACCGAGATCAATGATATGGCCTTGCAAATTGCCAGTGCCGCTGAAGAGCAACGAGCCGTCAGCGAAGACATTAGCCGCAATACACAAGGTATCAAAGACGCTTCTGATGACCTTGCTAGTCAAACTCAGCAGAGCAGCCACAGCGCTCATGAAATGCATTTATCGGCAGAAGCCATGCGTAACGATATTCGCCGCTTCAAAGTGTAAATCCTCTTGGCTTGCCTCTTTTAATCACATTGAGGCAAGCCCATAAATTCCCTTTGTTTTCCCCTAGCGCTTAAGGCATATTGAGATCCTTCCCTCGTTCAAGGATGTTTACATGGGCTACGAATGGCTCGCGCTTGCTGCCGCGTTTCTTTGGGCAGTAGCCAGTTTACTGTCTGTTACTCCCGCTCGCCATTTAGGAACCTTTGCTTATAGCCGTTGGCGGATGGGCTGTACTTCTCTCATTTTAGTGAGCATGGCGTTGGCAACTGGCGGCTGGGCAACGGTAAACAGCGAGATGGTAACACCCATGATGTATTCGGGGTTGATTGGCATATTCATTGGCGATACGGCGCTGTTTGCGTGTTTAAATCGCATGGGGCCAAGACAAGCCGGTTTACTCTTTTCCTGCCATGCCGTTTTTTCGGCCATTCTCGGCTATTTTTTATTCAGCGAAAGCATGAGCCATGCAGAGCTAGTGGGCGCGACTTTTGTCTTTTCAGGCGTTCTAACGGCCATCTTTTTTGGCCGCCGAGGGCAAAATCATAATGCATTGGAAGCAATTAAAGGCCGAGTATGGGTTGGCATTGCACTTGGCCTTATCGCGGCTCTATGCCAAGCATTGGGTGGGATCATCGCCAAACCTGTGATGCAAACGGGGATCGACCCCATCGCCGCTTCCGCGATTCGAATGCTCACCGCTTTCACCGCACACTGCTTACTGTTGGCTACTGGTGCAAAATTAGCACGCGCCACTCAAGCCATTACGCTGCCCATTTTTACCATTACTGCCATCAACGGTTTTCTTGCGATGGCGGTCGGAATGACGTTAATTCTCTACGCACTGCGTGAAGGCAACGTGGGTATGGTGGCCCTGCTCTCCTCAACCACGCCCATCATGTTGTTGCCTATTTTATGGATGTATACCAAACAGCGGCCCAACCGCTTCGCTTGGTGCGGCGCACTGTTTGCCGTGCTTGGGACGGGAATTTTAGTTTATTAAATGGCGCTAAAAAGGCACCGATGTTGATCAATAGGCTACCTTTATAGGCATTGATAGGGAGAATCATTGATCTTAACCTACTGCAATCGCTTCAAAGTGTAGTAAAATTACGCTAATTTCTGTTTAAGTTACTTTGAATTTGACGAGGTCATAACTATGTCAGCTAAGAAGCCAATGGCTTTAGTAATTCTTGACGGTTGGGGTTACCGTGAAGATAACGCACACAACGCAATCAGCAATGCACATACTCCAGTCATGGATAGCTTAATTGCAAACAACCCAAACACTCTGATTTCTGCTTCTGGTATGGATGTAGGTTTACCGGATGGTCAAATGGGTAACTCAGAAGTCGGTCACACCAATATCGGTGCTGGTCGTATTGTTTACCAAGACCTGACACGCATTACTAAATCAATTCTTGATGGTGAATTCCAACAAAACGAAGTGTTAGTCAACGCGATGGATAAAGCCATCAAAGCGGGCAAAGCGGTTCACCTATTGGGGCTAATGTCGCCAGGTGGTGTTCACTCGCATGAAGATCATATCTACGCTGCCGTTGAAATGGCTGCTGCCCGTGGCGCTGAGAAAATCTACCTCCACTGCTTCCTTGATGGCCGTGATACGCCACCACGCAGTGCCGAAGCCTCATTGCAACGCTTCCAAGACCTATTTTCTAAATTAGGTAAAGGTCGTATCGCCTCACTGATTGGTCGTTACTACGCCATGGATCGCGATAACAACTGGGAACGCGTACAAAAAGCTTACGACCTATTGGTTGAAGCCAAAGCAGAATTTACTTTTGATTCCGCCGTGGCAGGCCTTGAAGCCGCTTACGCACGTGAAGAAAATGATGAATTTGTTAAAGCGACAGAAATCAAAGCTGAAGGCCAAGACTCTGCTGCGATTGAAGATGGCGACGCCGTGATTTTCATGAACTACCGCGCCGACCGTGCACGTGAAATTACTCGTGCCTTCATACCAGATTTCAACGGGTTTGAACGTGCGAAGTTCCCAGCAATTGACTTTGTGATGCTAACCCAATACGCCGCCGACATTCCTCTGTTGTGCGCATTTCCACCAGCATCACTAGAAAACACCTACGGTGAGTGGCTATCAAAGGCGGGTAAAACTCAGTTGCGCATCTCTGAAACAGAAAAATACGCGCACGTCACCTTCTTCTTTAACGGTGGTGTTGAGAACGAATTCCCAGGCGAAGAGCGCCAATTGGTTGCTTCACCTAAAGTGGCAACTTACGATCTGCAACCGGAAATGAGCGCGCCTGAACTGACTGAAAAACTCGTTGCGGCAATCAAATCGGGTAAATACGATGCGATTATCTGTAACTACCCGAACGGCGATATGGTTGGTCATACTGGTATTTACGAAGCGGCCGTGAAAGCATGCGAAGCGCTTGATGAGTGTATCGGAAAAGTGGTTGAAGCGATTAAAGAAGTCGATGGCCAGCTACTGATCACAGCAGACCACGGCAATGCAGAAATGATGGTGAACCCAGAAACAGGGGGCATTCATACTGCTCATACCAATCTGCCAGTGCCGCTTATCTACGTCGGTAACAAAGATCTTAAGCTAAAAGATGGTGGTAAGCTTTCTGACCTAGCACCAACGATGCTTGCTCTATCGAACATGGACATCCCGGCAGAAATGTCTGGTCAAGTGTTGTTTAAATAACTCACCAACCACGTAATGTTGAGCCTCGATAAATATCGAGGCTTTTTTTTCGCCCAAGAACTCGATTTGATTGCAAGTTTTGACATAGGGCTTTCGCCTCGCGGATGGCTTTGAGTATACTGACTCACTAATTTGTCGATAGAGACTTGAAAACGGATGAGAAACAAGCCTTCACCACACCCACTTACTATAACGACTTGGTGGCATGCACTTAGCCTAGTGATGGTGTTAGGGCTAGCTTGCCTCTCCAGCTCACCGTTAATGGCTGCCACACAACAAGAGCTAAAAGGGGTGAAAGGCGAAATTTCTCGTCAGCAGCAAGCGTTAAATAATCGACAAAAAGAGCTCGATTCGTTGCAAAATGCGCTTAAAAAGCAAGAAGTGGGTATTTCAAGTCTAGAAAATCAGATCAAAAACACCAAATCAGAATTAGTAGTGGCTAACGCTAATATCGCTAAACTCAAGCAAAAGATCACGGCCTTAGAAACACAACAAACACAACAAACCGCCAAATTAGCTCAACTGATCAAAACCTATTACGCCACTCAGCGAGCGACAGCCTCATCCAACATACTCAATAATGGCGTGGAAGAAGATCGCATCAGCCAGTATTACCAACACTTGGCGAAGGCGCGCAGCCAAACCATCCAACAGCTTGAACTTACGCAGACAGAGCTCAATGAAAGTGAAAAACAGCTACAACTTGAACGAGATCAAATAGCCTCGCTTTTAGAGCAACAGACCCAAAAGCGCGACACGTTGGCAAAAACGCAGTCAGAACGACGCAGTACAGTGGGTAAAATTCAAAAAAGCATTTCCGGTGATAAAGTCTACTTAGCGGAATTGCAACGCAATGAAACGCGATTACAAGCGGAAATCGCCAAAGCAGCAAAACGTAACGCTGTACTAATGGATGGGTTAGCGCCGCAAAAAGGCAAGCTACCTTGGCCAGTCAAAGGCAAAATCCTACATGCTTTTGGTACACGTCAAAGTGGACAAATTGATTGGAAAGGCCTAGTCATTGACGCCAATTATGGTCAAAACGTCAAAGCGGTTTATTCTGGCACGGTCGTGTTTGCTGAATATCTACGTGGTTATGGTCTGGTGGTTTTGCTCGATCATGGCAAAGGCGATATGACCTTATACGGCTTTAACCAAAGTTTGCTCAAAAAAGAGGGCGATAAAGTCACCGCAGGTGAAACCATTGCTTTAGCAGGCGACACTGGCGGTCAATCTCAGCCAGCGCTCTATTTCGAAATTCGTCGCAACAGTAAAGCCGAAGACCCAACACGCTGGCTCAGTCGCTAGCAAAATACATTCATCACCCAGTTAATCCGGGCGAGCGTTAGTGTGATGAATAGTACGCTTCTACTTGAGTAATGAATTGGGTCAATTGTCTTTTATCCAACGAATTAATACCCGCCGCCGCTTCTCGCCCGCCTCCGGTTGCAAAGGCGCTGCATAACCTATCCGCTCCCTGTTTATTGGCTAATGGAGCACGTAGCGAAACGGTATAACCACCCGATGAATTTACCGTTAAAACCATATGTGCCGCAGCGGGTGCTTGATTGGCTAGCCAATTACTAAACACACCACTCACTCGCTGTGATGATGCACAGTCTGGCAGCTCGTATACGCTCAAACAGGCACTTTTATAGATAGGCTCTAACGACTGAGCAAGCTGCATATCTTGCTCATAAGCGTGCTGCAAATGGTAAAAAGGGGAGTTGTCATCCTTCATTAAATCAAACGGCGAAGGGTAAACCAGCAAGGCTTGGTACAAATCAGCAGGGTGATAATGAAGCTGCTCTATCGTCTCTCCATAACCGTTATAATTAATCAAAGTGCCTAAGTTTTTTAGTTGTTCGGCTTGAGTGGTCGTTAGCCCTGCGTTGCGCGCTAAAGTATCCGCTTTAGCAATCAAATTATCGCCATAAGCTGCCACAATCGCCCACTCATGGAACGGACCACCTAACCACTGATCAATAATTAATGCCGTACAAGTATTAGGGTCCAAATCAATATGGGCGTCAAGCAGCGGAGTCTCGGGGATTGAGCCTGCATAGTGATGATCGGCATAAAACACCGTCACCCCCACCGCAAGAGCCTGCTGTAAAGGTCGCTGATTCTTCTCCATCGAAATATCTAACACGGTCAGACTATCTCGGGATTGAAGATTAAGACGCTGGAGTAATTTGATATCACGCTTAACCCCAGTAACTAGGGTCGTCGTGCGAGGGTAAGCAAGCCGCAGCTGAAGAAGAGAGATGATGCCATCAGCATCACCGTTAAAAACGTCATAGTGCATATCAACACCACCCTTAGAGATGTATAGCTAAGAAGCTAACAGCTTCAAAGGATTAAGAACAATACTCAAAGGTTATAACTAAGCACAGATTATGATGCGTGCATCGCCCGCACACCTTCCTCTAATAATAGAAGCTGTTCAAGACCTTGTTCCGTTGCTTTGGGTTTAACGACTGCGATCATCTGTAGCATGCCTTGATGAATCACTTGCTCGGTGATCTGCGTTTTGGAAAACATCGCTGACTGATAACTCAACCAACACGAGGCCGTCATATGGAGAGTGGTCACTAAAGATTGCATATCTTCTTTTCCGACAGACAGCAATTTCAGCTCAACAAAAGCGTGCATAATATTAATGAGATTAGTTTGCAGCTTTTCTTGTACTTGAATGTACTCACCATGTAGTACTTCATCACGCTGCAGGATTTCCGGTAAATTGGCATAGAAAAAACGGTATTTCCACATCAAAGTGAAGATCGAATCAAGATAATGCTTTAACAGAGTTAAGCTTTCGCGCTGTGCCGCAATCGGCTGAAAACGTTCGAGTAACTCTGCTGAATAGAGAGCAAAAATATCACGAACAATTTCTTGTTTATTACGAAAGTGATAATACAAATTACCTGGGCTGATTTCGATATGTGCTGCGATATGGTTAGTGGTCACCGTTCTTTCACCATGTTCATTAAACAGCGCTAATGCAGCATAAACGATCTTATCTTTGGTCTTCATCTTGTCTTATTACCTCTTTACTTCTGTGAACCTGCTCCTATCAAATAACAGGATGAGAGTGAGAAACGGTGCATTATCGGCGATAAGGCACCGCAAACCTATTATTGATGGTACGGTTTAGACAAGGCGTGCACCGCATCAACAAATATGCCCGCATTTTCCGGTGGCACATCTAAATGGATACCGTGTCCGAGGTTAAAGACATGGCCCGTTCCACCATGGCCGAACCCTTCAAGAATGGTCGCCACTTCTTGGCGAATACGATCATGCGGAGCATAAAGCATGGAAGGGTCCATATTGCCTTGCAGCGCCACCTTGTCACCGATACGCGCTTTGGCGTCGGCAATATTGATGGTCCAATCAAGCCCTACAGCATCACAACCCGTTGCAGCAATCTGCTCCAGCCACATGCCACCGTTTTTGGTAAACAGAGTGACGGGTACGCGGCGACCTTCATTTTCACGAATTAAACCATCCACAATTTTGTGCATATACTGTAGTGAAAAGAGGTTGTAGTCGCGCGGCGTCAGTACTCCGCCCCAAGTATCAAAGATCATAACAGACTGAGCACCCGCTTTGATTTGTGCGTTGAGGTATTCAATAACACTGTCTGCCAGTTTATCGAGCAAGGCGTGCAGCACGCTAGGATCGGCGTACATCATTTTTTTGATCTTAGTGAAGGCTTTTGAGCTGCCACCTTCCACCATATAAGTCGCGAGTGTCCATGGGCTGCCTGAAAAACCGATCAATGGAACTTCACCTTGTAGATCTTTGCGGATCTGGCGTACGGCATTCATCACATATTGCAGTTCGCCTTCCGGATCCGGTAAGCCAATTTTATCGACATCGGCTTTACAAGTGATCGGGCGTTCAAACTTTGGCCCTTCTCCCGCTTCAAAATACAAACCCAATCCCATGGCGTCAGGAATGGTTAAAATATCAGAAAATAAAATAGCGGCATCTAATGGAAAGCGGCGTAATGGTTGCAATGTCACTTCAGAAGCTAGCTCTGCATTTTTACACAGCGCCATAAAATCGCCGGCTTCGGCACGCGTTGCGCGATACTCTGGCAGGTAACGTCCCGCTTGGCGCATCATCCATACAGGGGTGCAATCGACAGGTTGTTTTAACAGTGCACGCAAGTAGCGATCATTTTTTAATTCAGTCATTCCGTCTTCCAATTTAAAGCTTGTTATTTTTTGTGGCGTTATTCTAGCACTGAATAAGCGCCAAAAACGGTGTGCTTTGCAAGCGAGATCATGTTATTAACTTTTAAATCAATGGTTAATTTGCAAGCAACCTTTAACGGTGTTAAAAATTTGTTCGCTAGCGAAAACTATAATTATAAACTGAGTACTCTGTACTCGGCATCTCATAACGACATCTTACTTACCCCCTCCTTCACCGGAGGTTTTTTTTTAGCAATGCGGCAGTGAATCTTTCTCGATTTCGCTTAACGTGTGCTCTATTAATGCTCTGGCTATCGTCCCTTCGGGCGCAACGGGAGGCAAAGCACTTGCTAAAAACCATTGTGCATCACTCAATTCACTATAGTCGGGTTTTATCGTGCCAGAGTCATATTCCGCCACAAAGCCCATCATCATACTCGATGGAAATGCCCAAGGCTGACTACCAAAATAGTGAATATTTTTCACATGAATCCCCGTTTCTTCAAGCACTTCACGTGCCACGCATTGCTCTAACGTCTCCCCGACCTCCAGAAAACCAGCAATGACGGTATACATGCCGTTACGATGCCTTGGGTGCTGGGCCAATAAAATTTTATCCTGATTTCGTACCGCGACAATAATGCAAGGAAAGATACGCGGATAATGTAACGTTCGACACTCAGAACATTGCATCGCCAATTGGTTATGGTTTAGGTAATTTCGCCCACCACATTGTGGACAAAAACGTAACGTTTGACTCATGTGACCATATTGAAGCGCTTTGCTGATCGCCAAAAACAGTTCTGGTTTGAGATGCAACAATTCGCGTAATGAAGTCATTTCTCGCTCGCCATCAAGATCGGCATCATTAACCCACATCACTGGGTAACCATCACAACTATCTACCACCACCGCTTTTTCTAAAGGCAGGGAATATTCACCCGCAGATCCTAGCGGTAACTCACCATTTATGGTCCAGATCTCACTTCCGGAAACTACACACCAATAAGCGATTTTTGTATCACTATTTTTCAACATGTTGCGACCTCTCTTCTTGCAGTTACCCCATTTTACTGGCAATCTAAATTCATACCAGAATTTGTAACGTTCCAAATTTAGTTCTATAAATTCTAGTAAGGACAATGAGTTGTATCTACGAAGTGCAACCCTACGCAAAGGAAACGGTCACCAGCTTTGTGACCCGATCATGAGGGCATGGTCATGCTAAAAAAACTAAAACGCACACAAGAGCAATGGGGCGGTTACAGTGACGTTATTGATCACTGGTTAAACACGCGACAAACCTTAATTGTAGAGTATTGCAAATTAGCCGCGCTGCAACCTTGCACCGCCAAAACGAATGTTAACGGGCTTCCCTCGCCAGAAGAGCTGCAACGTTTTTGCCAGCAACTGGTGGATTATATTTCCGAAGGCCACTTCAAAATTTACGATATGGTAATGGATAAGTGGCGTGCTACTGGCTTTGAGGCCACCGATGAAATTAACCAAACTTACGGTAAAATTATTGTTACTACCGAGCCGTTACTCAATTTTACAGATAAATACGCGGCAGTGAGTGATGAGGATGATCTCGAAAACTTTGACAACGACCTTTCGCTAATTGGTGAAATTATTGAGGTGCGTTTTGGAGTGGAAGATAGTTTGATTCAACTTATCGCGGACAGCTTGGCTATCCCTCCGGGTGCTTAATATTGAATATTTGGATGTAATCATTCGCGTAGATTGATTAAGCGCAACAAAAAAGGCACCCGAAGGTGTAATGCCGTTCACTTAAGAGTGAACGGCATTTTTGTTCTTAGCATACCGTTGTGGTCTAGGCTTAACTGTTCTAGGGAATGTTCTTTCCCTTCGCCCTTCAAGTATTAAGCTTTCAGCCATGTTGTGAAAACCCTTTAACTGACGAGGTATTGCTCCTGGTGTTGAGTAAGGTAAGCCTACAAGTAACGCAGATACATGAGCTAATGTGCCGTTAAAACTCAGTTGATAAGGAAGGTAGTTTCCCTTTAAATTGAAGCAGAGCTCTACCATCTGATATCGAATTAAATTGTAAGTAAGTAAGATGCCCCATAACTCCTGCTTTACCAACTCTGGCAAACGACTTCGCAGCGTGAGACGGTTTCCAAGCATGTATTGTTTTTGCTCTCGGTAGCCTAGCTCTATCTCCCAACGATGCTCATAAAGACCAGTAATATCTTTTGATGGGTAACGCAGCGGATCTGTCATAGAAGTTAATACTTGGTAGTCTTTTCCTTTAATTTTACGAGTGACAAGTCGAGCGGTTATCGACTTTGGTAAATCAGACCATCGCTTTCTAGCTCTTGGATTACTGTGTAATTGAACAAGTTTGTCATTTCGCCCTAAAGATTGAACAATGTCATATTGTGTATTTTTCTTGAGGGGAATAAGCCAATGGCGCTCTGAGCCAGAGTCTTGCCATTTATGTAATAAGCCTAAAGAATAGAACCCCTTATCGAACATTGTCACGCTATGATTCGGTGTTGTTTCTATCAGTTTTTCAGCTAATACCATTTCGTTTGTATTGTAGTTATCAAAAGCACTGGCCGTGATAATATGACTGCTTAGTTCCATTTGGCAGACCATTCTCACTTGCGGATATTGTGTCCCTTTTTGTCGAGAAAATGCATTTTCATTTTGCGGGTTATCGGGCGTGCGCCAAACCACTCCATCGACGCCAAGAAGCGTTAATCCATTCCACTGGGGTAACTTTGCACTTTTTAACCATGAAGTCGTCATTTGCTCAAAGACCGCTTTAATTGCGCCTTCACCCAACGTCTTTCGACGTTGAGTCAACGCACTCGGTGCGACAAAAGCTTTACCCGTACGATCGACAATATCAAGCTGGTTAACTAAGTCTTTCATGGATTTATTGTTATAGATAGCCATTCCAACAAGTAACCAAACCATGGATTCTAGAGTTAATTTCCTCTTTCTCATCGTGACGGTATCAGTAAGAGAATAAGCTTCGTTGATGAGGTCAATTGGAAGTAAGTCAGACAAAGTCTCAACGTTGCTAGGTTTCCAATCATTAATTATGTTTAGAGCTTGGGAAACATCCATAAAAAAATCCAAGTGCATTAAATACACTTGGATTTTGACAGCTCTGAAGGATCGTTCAACCGATCCCTTTGGCCTTAACTGATCGGCATTAACCCGAAGGTGCCTTTTTTAATCAGCGCTGAGATTACTCTTCAGAAGAGAAACCTGCGTTTAGCAGTGCCGCTAGGTTATCTGTCGCTTGTTCAGCAGACGGGCCTTTTAGCTGTGCCGCACGTTTAGCTTGACGTTCTTGGTGGTAAGCGAAACCTGTACCCGCTGGGATCAGACGACCAACGATTACGTTTTCTTTCAGACCGCGAAGATCATCACGTTTACCAGAAACAGCCGCTTCTGTTAGTACGCGAGTTGTCTCTTGGAACGATGCCGCAGAGATGAACGATTCAGTCGCTAGAGATGCTTTAGTAATACCTAGTAGCTCACGCTCGAAACGAGCAGGCTGTTTGCCTTCGGCTTCTAGGTTACGGTTTGCAACTTTCACTTGTGAGTATTCAACTTGCTCACCCGCTAGGAACTCAGAGTCGCCAGCATGAGTAATCGTACACTTACGTAGCATTTGACGAACGATAGTTTCAATGTGCTTATCGTTAATCTTAACGCCTTGCAGACGGTAAACTTCTTGAACTTCGTTAGCGATGTAAGACGTTACAGCATGGATACCACGTAAACGTAGAATATCGTGCGGAGTCTCAGGACCATCAGCAATAACGTCACCACGTTCGATCTTCTCACCTTCAAACACGTTAAGTTGACGATGCTTAGGAATCATTTCTTCATAAGTTTCGTCACCCTCACGAGTGATGATTAGACGACGTTTACCTTTGGTTTCTTTACCAAAGCTCACAGTACCTGTGTGCTCAGCAAGAATCGCAGGCTCTTTTGGTCGACGAGCTTCAAACAAGTCAGCTACGCGAGGTAGACCACCCGTGATGTCTCGGTTACCGCCAGATTTTTGTGGAATACGCGCTAATGTGTCACCAATACCAACTTCAGCACCATCTTCGATGTTAACGATCGCTTTACCCGGCAAGAAGTATTGAGCTGGCATATCAGTACCAGGGATCATGACATCTTTACCTTTCGCATCAACAAGTTTGATAGCTGGACGCATATCTTTACCTGCTGCTGGACGAGCGGCAGCTTCGGTTACTTCGCTTGAAGATAGACCCGTTAGGTCATCTGTTTGGCGAGAAACCGTTACACCATCAATCATATCAACGAATTGGATGCGACCAGCCACTTCAGTGATGATTGGCATGGTGTGCGCTTCCCAGTTAGCCACTGTTTGACCAGCTTCAACCGCGTCGTTATCACCTTTACTCAACACAGAGCCGTAAGGCAGTTTGTGTTTTTCTTTAGTGCGACCAAATTCGTCAATGATAGTCAGCTCTGATGCACGAGATGTGATAACCAGCTTCTTATCTTTGTTGATAACGAACTTAGCGTTGTGAAGTTTCACCGAACCTTTGTTCTTCGCTTGGATGCTGTTCTCTGCCGCAGCAGTAGAAGCCGCACCACCGATGTGGAACGTACGCATCGTTAACTGTGTACCCGGTTCACCGATAGATTGAGCAGCAATAACACCAACTGCCTCACCTTGGTTTACTAGGTGACCACGAGCAAGGTCACGACCGTAACATAGCGCACAACAGCCGAAGTCCGCATCACAGGTTACCACTGAGCGTACTTTCATATTATCGACAGAGTTCTCATCGATAATCTGACACCACTTCTCATCAATCAGAGTATTACGTGGAATAAGTACTTCTTCAGTGCCTGGCTTCATCACATCCTCAGCCACAACACGACCAAGAGCCAGTTCAGTTAAAGAAACTTTAACATCACCACCCTCGATATGAGGCATCATGTCGACACCTTCTTGAGTGCCACAGTCATGCTCTGTCACCACAACGTCTTGTGCAACGTCTACTAAACGACGAGTCAGGTAACCTGAGTTCGCTGTTTTAAGTGCAGTATCGGCTAGACCCTTACGTGCACCGTGGGTAGAGATAAAGTACTGTAGTACGTTCAGGCCTTCTTTAAAGTTTGCTGTGATAGGCGTTTCGATGATTGAACCATCTGGACGCGCCATCAGACCACGCATACCTGCAAGCTGACGAATCTGAGCAGCAGAACCACGAGCACCCGAGTCAGCCATCATATAGATGCTGTTAAACGATTCTTGTTGTTCTTCTACGCCATCACGGTTGATCACAGTTTCAGAAGATAGGTTATCCATCATCGCTTTCGCAACACGGTCGTTGGTAGACGCCCAGATATCGATAACTTTGTTGTAACGCTCACCCGCCGTAACAAGACCTGATTGGAACTGTTCTTGGATTTCGCGTACTTCTTCTTCAGCTTCAGCAATTTCAGTGTATTTCGCTGCTGGTACAACCATGTCGTCGATACCAACTGACACGCCTGACAGTGCTGCATAAGCAAAACCAGTATACATGATTTGGTCAGCAAATACGACCGTATCTTTCAAACCAAGCTTACGATACGCTTCGTTTAATAGATTTGAGATCTGTTTCTTACCAAGCTTCTGGTTCACGATGCTGTATGGCAGACCTTTAGGAACGATTTGCCATAGCATGGCACGACCGACAGTCGTATCGACCATCTTAGTCTCAGTTGTGCTGTAACCATCTTCATCAACAACGGTTTCAGTGATACGTACTTTAACGCGTGCGTGTAGCGCCGCTGTCTTAGTACGGTATGCCTTCTCAGCCTCTTTAGGGCCAGCCAGGTACATACCTTCACCTTGTGCGTTGATTTTTTCGCGAGTCATGTAGTACAGACCCAAAACCACGTCCTGTGAAGGTACGATGATCGGATCACCTGATGCTGGCGACAGAATGTTGTTGGTCGACATCATCAGTGTACGAGCTTCAAGCTGTGCTTCTAAAGTTAGAGGCACGTGAACCGCCATTTGGTCACCATCGAAGTCCGCGTTATACGCCGCACACACAAGTGGGTGCAGTTGAATCGCTTTACCTTCAATCAGTACAGGTTCGAACGCTTGAATACCAAGACGGTGCAGTGTTGGTGCACGGTTTAGTAGTACTGGGTGTTCACGAATCACTTCGTCTAGGATATCCCAAACAACCGCTTCTTCACGCTCAACCATTTTCTTAGCTGCTTTGATCGTCGTGGCCATGCCGCGAGTTTCTAACTTGCTGTAGATAAATGGTTTAAATAGCTCAAGTGCCATCTTCTTAGGAAGACCACACTGGTGCAGACGTAAATATGGACCTACTGTGATTACAGAACGGCCTGAGTAGTCTACACGTTTACCAAGTAGGTTCTGACGGAAACGACCTTGTTTACCCTTGATCATATCAGCAAGAGATTTCAGAGGACGCTTGTTAGAACCTGTGATCGCACGACCGCGACGACCGTTATCAAGTAGCGCATCAACAGACTCTTGCAGCATACGCTTTTCGTTGCGTACGATGATGTCCGGAGCTGCTAGCTCTAGAAGACGCTTCAAACGGTTGTTACGGTTGATCACACGGCGGTACAAATCGTTCAGATCAGATGTCGCAAAACGACCGCCATCTAGTGGTACTAGAGGACGTAGATCTGGCGGAAGTACCGGAAGCACAGTCAGGATCATCCACTCAGGGTTATTACCTGAGCTGATAAACGCTTCAACAAGCTTCAGACGCTTAGTCAGTTTTTTGCGTTTAGTTTCAGAGTTAGTGGTTTGTAACTCCTCACGCATCATCTCTGTTTCAGCGACAAGATCCATTGAACCCAATAGGTCCTTGATCGCTTCTGCGCCCATCTTCGCCGTGAACTCATCGCCCCACTCTTCTAGACGGTCAAGATACTCTTCTTCAGTAAGCATCTGACTCTTTTCTAGATCCGTCATACCCGGCTCTGTTACTACATACATTTCGAAGTAAAGAACACGTTCGATATCACGTAGAGGGATATCCATTAGCAGACCGATACGAGACGGTAGCGATTTTAGGAACCAGATGTGAGCAACCGGTGATGCAAGCTCGATGTGGCCCATACGGTCACGACGAACTTTAGTTTGTGTAACTTCAACGCCACATTTTTCACAGATCACGCCACGGTGTTTCAGACGCTTATATTTACCACAAAGACATTCGTAGTCTTTGACTGGACCAAAAATACGCGCACAGAACAGACCATCACGTTCAGGCTTGAACGTACGATAGTTGATCGTTTCAGGTTTTTTAACTTCACCAAAAGACCATGAACGAATCATGTCAGGTGAAGATAGACCGATTTTGATTGCATCAAATTCTTCGGTCTTATGCTGTGCTTTTAGAAAGTTTAATAAGTCTTTCACAATCAGCTCCTGTAAGGAGTTAAAAGGCGCTCGGCGAGCGCCTTTCTACCAGGATAATCCAGAGGGTTTACCGCCAAGATTACTCTTCGTCTTCTAGCTCGATGTTGATACCTAGCGAGCGGATCTCTTTCAGCAATACGTTGAAAGACTCTGGCATGCCAGGTTCCATGCTATGGTTACCATCAACGATGTTCTTATACATCTTCGTACGACCGTTAACGTCATCTGACTTAACAGTAAGCATTTCTTGTAGTGTATATGCAGCACCGTATGCTTCTAGTGCCCACACTTCCATCTCACCGAAACGCTGACCACCGAACTGAGCTTTACCACCAAGTGGTTGCTGAGTTACTAGGCTGTACGAACCTGTTGAACGAGCGTGCATCTTGTCATCAACAAGGTGGTTCAGTTTGAGCATGTACATGTAACCGACAGTTACAGGACGCTCGAATGCATCACCAGTACGACCATCAAACAGTGTTAGCTGACCAGAAGTTGGTAGGTCGGCTAGGCTTAATAGTTCTTTGATCGATGCTTCTGATGCACCATCAAATACTGGAGTTGCAATCGGTAAACCACCACGAAGGTTGTTCACAAGAGTACGAACATCACCATCAGACAGAGCAGCAATATCTACTTTCTGACGCGTATCGCCAAGATCATAAACCTTCTGTAAGAACTCACGCTGCTTAGACAGCTCTTGTTGTTCTTTAACCATTTGGTTGATCTTGTCACCAATACCTTTTGCAGCCAGACCTAAGTGAACTTCAAGGATCTGACCTATGTTCATACGTGACGGTACACCTAGTGGGTTTAATACGATATCAACCGGCTGACCGTTTTCATCGTAAGGCATGTCTTCAACAGGGTTGATCTTAGAGATTACACCCTTGTTACCGTGACGACCTGCCATCTTATCACCAGGCTGGATACGACGTTTCACCGCTAGGTAAACTTTAACAATCTTCAGAACGCCAGGCGCTAGATCATCACCTTGAGTGATTTTGCGACGTTTCGCTTCGAACTTCTTATCGAAGTCAGCTTTTAGCTCATCCCACTGCTCAGCAAGCTGTTCAAGTTGAGATTGTAGCTCGTCGTTTTCTAGTGTTTGTTCTAGCCATTTCTTACGATCGATCGCATCAAGCTTCGCTTCAGAATAGCCACCATTGATCAGTACAGCTTTCACACGCGCTAGTAGACCACCTTCAAGAATTTGGAACTCTTCAGTAAGGTCTTTCTTCGCTTCTTTTAGCTGCATGTGTTCAATTTCAAGCGCACGCTTGTCTTTCTCTACGCCATCGCGAGTGAAAACTTGAACATCGATAATGGTACCTGAAACAGAGTTTGGTACACGCAGTGACGTATCTTTAACATCAGAGGCTTTTTCACCGAAGATTGCACGTAGTAGCTTCTCTTCTGGAGTTAGCTGAGTTTCGCCTTTCGGCGTTACTTTACCAACTAGGATGTCACCACCCTTAACTTCAGCACCAATGTAAACGATACCTGACTCGTCTAGTTTAGACAGAGCCGATTCACCTACGTTTGGAATATCCGCTGTGATCTCTTCAGAGCCCAGCTTAGTATCACGAGCCACACAAGAAAGTTCTTGGATGTGGATAGTCGTGAAACGGTCTTCTTGAACGACGCGCTCAGATACTAAGATCGAGTCTTCGAAGTTATAACCATTCCAAGGCATGAATGCGATACGCATGTTTTGGCCAAGCGCTAGCTCACCAAGGTCTGTTGAAGGACCATCAGCAAGGACATCACCGCGAGCTACAGGTTCACCTGGCATCACAGTAGGACGTTGGTTAATACATGTGTTTTGGTTCGAACGTGTGTATTTAGTTAGGTTGTAGATGTCGATACCCGCTTCACCAGATACAAGTTCATCTTCATTAACTTTAACTACGATACGAGACGCATCAACTGACTGCACCATACCGCCACGTTTGGCAACGGCAGTTACACCAGAGTCAACCGCTACATTACGTTCGATACCAGTACCAACCAACGGCTTCTCAGCGCGTAACGTTGGAACCGCTTGACGTTGCATGTTCGCACCCATCAATGCACGGTTCGCATCATCGTGTTCTAGGAACGGGATAAGCGAAGCGGCGATTGATACGACCTGGTTAGTCGCAACGTCCATGTAGTCAACATGTTCACGAGGGTGAAGACCAGATTCACCTTTTTGACGAGCTGTGATCAGCTCATCTGCAAACGTACCTTCTTCAGTCAGAATGGCGTTTGCCTGCGCGATAACAAATTGACCTTCTTGGATAGCTGACAAGTAATCAACTTCATCAGTCACCACACCATCAACAACACGACGGTACGGAGTTTCTAGGAAACCGTATTCGTTACAACGTGCAAATGCTGACAATGAGTTAATCAGACCGATGTTCGGACCTTCTGGCGTTTCGATCGGACATAGACGACCGTAGTGAGTTACGTGTACGTCACGTACCTCAAAGCCAGCACGCTCACGAGTTAGACCGCCAGGACCCAATGCAGAAATACGACGTTTGTGCGTCACTTCTGAAAGTGGGTTGTTCTGGTCCATAAACTGAGAAAGCTGTGAAGAACCGAAGAATTCTTTAACGGCCGCAGAGATAGGCTTCGCATTGATCAAATCTTGAGGCATGATCGCATCAAGATCGCCAAGGCTTAAGCGCTCTTTCACTGCACGTTCAACACGCACAAGACCTACGCGGAATTGGTTTTCAGCCATTTCACCAACAGAGCGAATACGACGGTTGCCAAGGTGGTCGATATCGTCCACTTCGCCAATGCCGTTACGAATGGCGATCAACTTCTTCATCACTTCGATGATATCAGTTTCGTCAAGCGTACCAAGCTCGCCGGCATCTTCACGCTCAATTGAGCTGTTGAACTTCATACGGCCTACTGTTGATAGGTCATAGCGTTCTTCTGAGAAGAATAGGCTTTCAAACAGCGATTCGGCTGCTTCTTTTGTTGGTGGCTCGCCAGGGCGCATCATGCGGTAGATTTCTACTAGTGCAGAAATACGATCAACCGTACTGTCGATGCGGAGCGTCTCAGACACAAATGGACCATGATCAAGATCGTTCGTAAATAGAACTTCAAGTTTCTTATAGCCCGCTTGTGAAAGATTCGCTAATGCTTCCAAGCTAATTTCTTGGTTTGCGCTAACGATGACTTCACCAGTTGCTTCATTGACATAATCTTTAGAAGCGACTTTACCAACGATGTACTCAACGGGTACTTCGATAAAATCAACGTTATCTTTTTCTAGTTGACGAATATGACGAGCCGTTACACGACGACCTTTTTCGACATAAACGGTACCATTTGCTTCAATATCAAATGACGCTGTTTCGCCACGCAGGCGCTCAGGTACCAACTCCATAAGAAGAGTTTGGTCTTTGACTTCAAACTTCACTTTTTCGAAGAACAGATCCAAGATCTCTTCTGTCGATTTACCAAGTGCACGAAGAATGATCGATGCAGGCAGTTTACGACGACGGTCAATACGCACGTATAGGTTATCTTTTGGATCAAACTCAAAATCTAACCATGAACCACGGTAAGGGATAATACGTGCGTTATAAAGAACTTTACCTGATGAGTGAGTTTTACCCTTATCGCTGTCGAAGAATACGCCTGGGCTTCGGTGCAGCTGGGATACGATAACCCTCTCAGTACCATTAATTACGAAGGTACCATTGTCTGTCATGAGTGGAATTTCACCCATGTAGACTTCTTGTTCTTTAATATCTTTTACAGTACCTGCTGGCGCGTCTTTATCAAAGATCACTAGGCGTAGTTTTACGCGTAGTGGCTTAGAATAAGTTACACCACGAATTTGACATTCTTTAACGTCAAAAACTGGCTCACCAAGACGATAGCTAACGTATTGCAGCTCAGAATTGCCGTTATAGCTCTGAATAGGAAATACAGAACGAAAAGCAGCCTCAAGACCGTATTGTCCTTCAGGATCCTGTTCGATAAACTTGTCGAACGAATCGAGCTGGATCGATAGCAGGTATGGAATGTCCAACACTTGTGGACGAGTACCAAAGTCCTTACGGATGCGCTTTTTCTCGGTATAAGAGTAAACCATGGGGTTCCTCAGCTCGCTGATAAGTGACCCAAACTGCCCACCAATTATTCAAAAATAAAGGGTCATAGGACAGTGACTAACAGCTGTTTACTGTAGTAACACAACATCACTCAAAAATGATAGTTTGTGTGCTTTTGCACGAGTATAAGCGTCTAAACAGCGGGAAAATTCACCCATACCCTACAGCGCAAAAAGGCCGATGGTCAATAAACCACCAGCCATTAGCCTTGCGGCTAAGAAATTAAGTAATAATTACTTAACTTCAACAGTCGCACCAGCTTCTTCTAGCTCTTTCTTAAGTGCGTCAGCTTCTGCTTGAGAAACTGCTTCTTTAATTGCAGCTGGAGCGCCGTCAACTAGAGCTTTAGCTTCTTTAAGACCTAGGCCAGTTGCGCCACGTACTGCTTTGATTACAGATACTTTGTTTGCGCCAGCAGCAGTTAGGATTACGTCGAATTCAGTTTGCTCTTCAACAGCTGCTGCTGCTGGGCCGCCTGCAACTACTGCAGCTGCAGCAGAAACACCGAACTTCTCTTCCATAGCAGAGATAAGTTCAACAACTTGCATTACAGACATTTCTGCAACTGCATCTAGGATTTGCTCGTTAGTAATAGACATAACAATTCTCTTTTAAGTCAACAATAAGTTTATTTAGCAAACAATAAAAAGCAATGCGAATTACGCAGCTTCTTTTTGATCGCGGACAGCAGCGATAGTACGTACCAGCTTGCCAGCAGAAGCTTCTTTCATGCACATCATTAGGCGTGCGATTGCTTCGTCGTAAGTTGGTAGTGTCGCTAGTAGTTCTGCGTCAGTTAATGCGCCTTCAAATGCAGCTGCTTTGATTTCAAAGTGCTTGTTCTCTCTAGCGAAGTCTTTAAAAAGACGCGCTGCAGCACCTGGATGCTCGTTAGAGAATGCGATCAAAGTAGGACCTACGAATACGTCTTGTAGACATTCGTAAGCTGTGCCTTCCACTGCGCGACGTGCTAGAGTATTACGAACAACTCTCATGTAAACACCCGCTTCACGAGCTTGTTTACGTAGAGAAGTCATCGCGCCTACTTGAACGCCACGAGAGTCAGCAACAACTGCAGAAAGTGCACCACTGGCCGCTTCGTTGACTTCAGCAACAATTGCTTGTTTGTCTTGAAGGTTTAAAGCCATCTTGGATTTACTCCTGGTTGTCGTTACACCACTCACTATTATCACAACAGTGAGAGTTATTTCGGTGCAGTCCCAGAAGAAAGTTTATCTATTCAAAAAATAAATTATGCTTTCTGTCAGTTCGGGCACCATCTACGTAGGTACGATTAAGTCATTTATCAAACAGACAAATAACGCCTACGGTCTTGGACGGAGACTGGGTTATAGTTCTAAGAACTAAAATCAGCCCCAACCACAAATATTAGGCGCAGAATTATACACAAATTCCACACCTAATCAAATGTATTATTACGCTTGAGCGTTTAGCGTGTTCTGATCAACAGCAACACCAGCACCCATCGTAGTAGAAATGCTTACTTTCTTCAGGTAAGTACCCTTAGCAGAAGAAGGTTTCGCTTTCTTAAGTGCAACTAGAAGAGCTTCTAAGTTCTCTTGAAGTTGGTTAGTTTCGAAAGAAACTTTACCGATAGTTGTGTGGATGATGCCGTTTTTGTCATTACGGTAACGAACCTGACCTGCTTTAGCGTTCTTAACCGCTTCAGCAACGTTAGGAGTTACAGTACCAACTTTAGGGTTTGGCATTAGACCGCGAGGACCAAGAATGGTACCTAGTTGACCTACAACGCGCATTGCATCTGGAGAAGCAACAACAACGTCAAAGTTCATTTCGCCTTTCTTCACTAGCTCAGCTAGATCTTCCATACCCACTAAATCTGCACCAGCAGCTTTAGCCGCTTCAGCGTTTGCACCTTGAGTGAACACTGCAACACGTACTTCACGACCAGTACCGTGTGGCAGAACAGTTGCACCACGTACGTTTTGGTCAGATTTACGAGCATCAATGCCAAGGTTCACAGCAACGTCTACAGACTCAACGAATTTAGCCGTTGCAAGTTCTTTAAGAAGAGCTACAGCTTCGTTGATTTCGTATTCTTTAGTTGCGTCAACTTTCTCACGGATAGTGCGCATACGCTTAGTTAGTTTTGCCATGATATTAACCCTCTACCACTAAGCCCATTGAACGAGCAGTACCCGCAATAGAACGTTTCATCGCTTCAATGTCAGCACCAGTCATATCAGCCGCTTTCGCTTCTGCAATTTCTTGGATTTGAGCATCAGTAACCGTGCCCACTTTTTCAGTGTTTGGACGGCCTGAACCAGACTTGATGCCTGCAGCTTTCTTTAGAAGAACAGCCGCTGGAGCAGTCTTAGTTACGAACGTGAAAGAACGGTCGCTGTATACAGTGATAACAACTGGAGTAGGCAAGCCTTTCTCCATTGATTCTGTTCTTGCGTTGAACGCTTTACAGAATTCCATGATGTTAACGCCACGTTGACCTAGTGCAGGACCAACTGGTGGACTTGGGTTCGCCATACCAGATGCAACTTGCAACTTGATATAAGCTTCAACTTTCTTAGCCATGATATTTCCTAAATGTGGGTACAAACGCCAATCAGCTGATCAGCTCCCCGGTTACTTTGTCATAAAGACGTGTAAATAAGGCGCGAAATTATAATCACATTTCACGCCCTTAACAACCCTAAAAGGTGTTTTTTTAATCAAGCTTATCGACTTGGCCAAACTCAAGTTCAACAGGAGTTGCACGACCAAAGATAGATACTGACACTTTAATGCGGCTCTTCTCGTAATCCACTTCTTCAACGGTGCCGTTGAAATCAGCAAATGGACCTTCATTAACACGAACCACTTCACCTGCTTCAAACATCGTCTTAGGACGCGGAGCTTCGCTCGCTTTCTCTAGACGATTAAGAATCGCATCGGCTTCTTTGTCAGTGATAGGTGCAGGACGATCGGAGGTTCCACCAATGAAACCCATTACACGAGGAACACTACGAACTAAGTGCCAGGACTCATCATTCATGAGCATCTGTACCAATACATAGCCTGGGAAGAACTTGCGCTCACTTTTACGGCGTTGACCTGCACGCATTTCAACAACTTCTTCGGTTGGAACAAGAACTTCACCGAAGAATTCTTCCATTGCGTGCATCTTGATATGCTCACGCAGCGATTGCGCTACGCGACCTTCAAATCCAGAGAAGGCTTGAACTACATACCAGCGTTTTTTAGGAGCTTCACTCATGTATTAAACCCTCTATACCCCAGTCACGAAAGCGACAAGACGAACCATAATGCCGTCGATGCCCCAAAGTGCTAGAGCCATTACGATACTTACAGCTAAAACGATTAATGTTGTTTGCATGGTTTCTTGACGTGTAGGCCATACCACTTTGCGAACTTCCATACGAGATTCACGCGCAAACGCAATCGCCGCTTTTCCTTTTGTGGTTGTCGCAGCAACACCGAGTGCTGCAATAATCAGCGCAACCACACCTGCAGCGCGAAGCACTACAGACATTTCACCATACAGGTAATTACCCACAACAGCGGCAGCTAACAGAGCAAAAGTGACAATCCACTTAAATGTGTCTGCTGCACTTGAGCTATCAGGAATTTCAGCATTGTTTGCTTTCATAAACCAACCTGTTACAAGTCTTAACATAGACGACAACAACCCCGCTGTTGCAGGGCAAATCCATAGCACAGGTAAAGCTACCTATACATACTCATCAAGATAGAAATGTCTCTATCTTAAATCCTTTGCACTGGCTTTATCGACCAACAAATCGACAACGGCCAAATTTAGTGCAGAAAAAGGGCATCAAATGATGCCCTTTTTGGTAGTCGTTAGTCAAATACTATTCGTATTTAAACGGCTAAATCAGCAATTAAGCGATAACTTTAGCAACAACACCAGCACCTACTGTACGACCGCCTTCACGGATCGCGAAACGTAGACCTTCATCCATCGCGATTGGAGCGATTAGCTCTACAACCATTTGGATGTTGTCACCTGGCATTACCATCTCTACGCCTTCTGGTAGAGAGATATCGCCTGTTACGTCCGTTGTACGGAAGTAGAACTGTGGACGGTAGCCTTTGAAGAACGGAGTATGACGGCCGCCTTCATCTTTAGACAATACGTACACTTCTGACTCGAACTTAGTGTGTGGAGTGATTGAACCTGGTTTCGCTAATACTTGACCACGTTCTACTTCATCACGTTTAGTACCACGTAGAAGTGCACCAACGTTCTCACCTGCACGACCTTCGTCAAGCAGCTTACGGAACATCTCAACACCTGTACAAGTCGTTGTGATTGTGTCTTTGATACCAATGATCGCAACTTCGTCACCTACACGTAGGATACCGCGCTCGATACGGCCAGTTACTACTGTACCACGACCTTGGATTGAGAATACGTCTTCGATTGGTAGTAGGAATGCTTGGTCTACTGCACGCTCAGGCTCTGGAATGTAAGTGTCTAGCGCTTCAGCAAGTTCAATGATTTTCGCTTCCCACTGCTCTTCGCCGTTTAGTGCGCCTAGTGCAGAACCTTGGATAACTGGTAGGTCATCACCTGGGAAATCGTACTCAGATAGAAGCTCACGAACTTCCATTTCTACTAACTCTAGAAGCTCTTCATCATCAACCATGTCACATTTGTTCATGAATACGATGATGTAAGGAATACCAACTTGGCGACCAAGTAGGATGTGCTCACGAGTTTGTGGCATTGGGCCATCTGTTGCAGCAACAACTAGGATACCGCCGTCCATTTGCGCAGCACCTGTGATCATGTTTTTAACATAGTCAGCGTGTCCTGGGCAGTCTACGTGTGCGTAGTGGCGTGCTGGTGTATCGTACTCTACGTGAGAAGTATTGATTGTAATACCGCGCTCGCGCTCTTCTGGAGCGTTATCGATAGATGCGAAGTCTTTCGCTTCACCACCGTACACTTTTGCAAGTGTAGTACAGATAGCAGCAGTTAGAGTTGTTTTACCGTGGTCAACGTGGCCGATAGTACCAACGTTTACGTGCGGTTTCGTACGTTCAAATTTTGCTTTAGACATGAGTTGTCCCTCTAGGTACGGATTTAGGTGGCTTTGATGACCACGCAACCAAAATTATTGGTAAGGAGTATATATCAAAAGGAGATAATTGCTTGGAGAGCTGGTGCTGATACCCAGAGTTGAACTGGGGACCTCACCCTTACCAAGGGTGCGCTCTACCGACTGAGCTATATCAGCACTCAAAAATTGGAGCGGGCAGCGGGAATCGAACCCGCATCATCAGCTTGGAAGGCTGAGGTAATAGCCATTATACGATGCCCGCACACGTAACTCTGAGAGCTATTTCCTTAAGAATATGGTGGAGGGGGACGGATTCGAACCATCGAAGGCGGAGCCGGCAGATTTACAGTCTGCTCCCTTTGGCCACTCGGGAACCCCTCCAAATTTTTTCTTCATTCTTTCGAAAAAGAATGGTGCCGACTACCGGAATCGAACTGGTGACCTACTGATTACAAGTCAGTTGCTCTACCTACTGAGCTAAGTCGGCATAAGTGGAGCGCATTCTATTGAATGATGCTCAGCCTTGCAAGCCTAAATATTAAAAAAAAACCAATTTTCCATAAATCTCGCCTGTTCGTTGCTTTTTCAAGCAAAATGCGTTTTCTCACTCAATTCTATCGTTTAAGGCATTTCCATTCTTTTCACCTTAATGTATGTTTCATCCTCTTCTTTTTTCTGTCATTCATCGTTAGGTATTTTATGGGTCCTTATATCTCTTTTGATCGCAATCAATGGGCCGAGCTACGTAACTCTGTCCCGATGACTCTCTCTGAGGCTGACTTAAAAGAGCTACAAGGTATTAATGAAAACCTAACGATGAAAGAAACGGCTGAGATTTATCTGCCTTTGGCTCGCTTACTTAATTTATACGTGGCCGCCAGACAAAGCCGAAATGCGGTTTTGCATCAATTTCTCGGTAATACCGATATATCGCCTCCTTTTATCATCGGCATCGCAGGAAGTGTCGCCGTTGGGAAAAGTACTACGGCGCGTTTGTTAAAAGCGCTTCTTTCACGCTGGGAGAATCATCCCAAAGTTGAACTGATTACGACAGATGGGTTTCTTTTTCCCAACAAAATTCTTAATGAGAGAGGAATTATGGGGAAAAAGGGGTTTCCTGAATCTTATGATATGAAACGCCTGGTACAGTTTGTGTCGGATGTTAAAGCAGGAAAAAGAAATGTAAGCGCGCCGATCTATTCACATCTTACTTACGACATCACCACTGAAGAGAAAGTCGTCGATAGGCCAGATGTGTTGATCATTGAAGGATTGAACGTCTTGCAAAGCGGCATGGATTATCCACACGATCCACATCGAGTGTTTATATCTGATTTCTTAGATTTCTCACTGTATGTCGATGCGGACAGTCAACTTATTGAAAAGTGGTATGTTGAACGCTTTATGAAGTTTCGTCACAGCGCCTTTAAGGAGACGGGGTCGTACTTTAGCCACTACACAAAACTGTCTGAGCTAGAGGCGAGAGAAAAAGCTGAGAGCATTTGGCACTCGATCAACGGTAAAAATCTGCAACATAATATTTTACCGACCAAAGAGCGCGCTCAGTTAGTTTTGCGTAAAGGCCTCAATCATACTGTGGAAGAGATACTACTAAGAAAATAGTTTGGTAAAGCGGTTACTCTGCCTTGCGTAACGATATTTCGCCACCAATGTAACTCTCCATTCCATTCTCTGTTTCTAGCAACACCGCTCCATATTCGTTGATCCCGTGCACCACACCATAGACCTCTTTGGGGCCCATAAGCAGTTTAACTTTTCGACCAATAAAGTTATCGAGTCGATTCCAGCGCGGTATAAAATCCTTCATCCCATAAAGCTCGTAATCACGTAGCGCTTGGTCTAATGATTGAATAAAGACAGTAGCGAGCAAGTTCCTGTCTATTTTCAGACCGTCGGCTACCTGCGACAAACTTGCCCATGGCTGGTCAATGGCTTGCTCATTTTCGGGCATGAAAATGTTCATTCCCATCCCAATCACTAAATGTGCCGCTGCGCCAGCCTGCCCTGTCATTTCTACTAAAATGCCCGCCAGCTTTCTATCCTGAAAATAGAGATCGTTCGGCCACTTAAGCTTTACACCGTCAAATCCGATGCTTGCTAGCGCTTCCACAATCGCGACCCCGACCACAAGGCTAAGCCCCATTGCGGCCGCCATCCCCGCGTCGAGCCGCCAGTACATGGAAACATAAAGATTGCTGCCAAAAGGCGATATCCACTGACGCCCACGCCGACCCCGTCCATTAGCCTGATACTCTGCTAAGCAAACGCAGCCCGAAACAAGGTTATCTACACGTTCTAACAGGTATTGGTTGGTTGAATCGATAATGGGGAAAAGCTCGACAGGGTTATGCACGGCATTTTGGATCTGTGTCGCATCAAGTAGATTCAGTGATTGAGCAAGCTGATAGCCTTTGCCTTGGACGCGGAAAATATCAATTCCCCACTCCTGAATCCCTTTAATATGCTTACTTACTGCAGCGCGAGAAATACCAAGTTCTGCTCCTAGCAACTCACCAGAACAAAACTCGCCACTGGCCAGATGACGAAGTAATGATAGTTTGACACTGTGCTCTTTCACTTTAATTCCTTAGCAAGATGCTCAAGGTTCGTTTCACCAATCGCATCTAAAAATCGGACTTCATGCTCTAAAGATATCGAAAATTTATCCTGAACTGCTATGCAAACTTTAATCGCTAGTTGAATAACATCAAAGGCTGTAGCGCTACCTTTATTTACCAACACTAAAGCTTGCTTCGGATGCACTTGAGCATCACCTAAGCTATACCCTTTGAGCCCACACTGATCAATCAACCACCCAGCCGCTACTTTTCTGCCTTCTTCCACGGGGTAAGAAACAAGATCGGGATAACTCTCAAGAAGAGCCTGCCAATGTTCTAAACTAATAATTGGATTTTTAAAGAAGCTTCCTGCGTTACCTAGCACCCGCGGATCGGGTAATTTGGCATTGCGAGTAGCGCATACCCGTTTATAAATATCAATAGCTTGGCAGGTGTGACTATCCAGCTCTTGCAAAGGTCCATAATTCAGTACGGGTTGCCACTGCTTCAATAACTTTAGTCCTACCGCTACAACGATCGCGTTGCTGTGCAAAGCGTGCTTAAAAATAGAATCACGATAACCAAATAGACATTGTTTGGCGCTCAGGCGCTTGACGGTTAAGGAGTCTAAACAGAGATAATCAACGTAATCACACACATCTTGAAACTCTACACCATAAGCGCCAATATTTTGGATAGGAGCAGAACCTGCACAACCAGGTATCAAAGCCAAATTTTCAAGACCTGCAATATTTTGCTTCGCAGCCCATTCAACAAGTGAAGGCCAATCCTCACCACCAGAAACATGCAAATAATGGTAATTATCATCCTGCGTGTGCTGTAACCCTTTCAGTTGGTTGCTTAAAACCATTCCTTGAAAATCACAAGTAAAAAGGACATTGCTACCTTTTCCTAACATTAACTTAGGCAAAGTCTGCCATTCTGCGCTCTGGTAAATTTCCACCAAATCTTGCACAGAGAAAACTTCAGCTAATAATTGACAAGATTGTTCTAGGCCAAAAGTGTGGTATTTTTTTAAGCTCGCATTGGGATGTAATTGCATGGCATTCTATGGATAAATTAAACTCACGCCATTCTACAACAGATAACTATTCGAAGCAGGAAGAAATGTGGCAACTACAATTTGACATACTCCCCCCGATAAAACTTCCTTTGATCAAGCGAATGTACAAAGAACATTACCCTTCAGCAAAAGCTAGGAAAGATGAATTGTGCGTTATAGGCACGCTCGATGGGCAGATATCTGCTGTTGTCAGATTTAAAAATATTGATGTATATCGATTACTGACTGGCATGCTTGTGCTGCCAGAAAACCAAAAAAAAGGGATTGGGTCGCAGTTGCTCAATTATTGCAGCGAGAATATTCTCAATAATCAGGATTATTGCTTCGCATACGCTCATCTTGAGCCCTTTTATGCTCGTCATGGTTTTCACTCCATAATGACAGAAGAACTACCAATAGCTCTTATGCAACGGTTTGAGCGCTATGTATCCAGTGGTAAAGATCTCATTCCTATGAGATACCTAGGCTAGTATGACGAGAATGCGCGGCTTTTCTAGCAATTGAACCGTTGAATTTGGTAATATCCCCAGTTCGCAATTTTGCAAATAAGTAAGGTAAATCATCCAATATGATTGCTCATAGAAACCCATTCGAGCGATTGCCGACCATCGCACAATCACCGGATCATTTTGAAGTTTTATTTTCGGCAAAAGAATTTAAAAATCATCTGATCCAGTCGATCCGTCAGGCAAGTAAACGAATCTATCTTGTAGCGCTGTATTTAGAAGATGACGAAGCAGGCAGAGAAGTTTTAACGGAGCTATATAATGCCAAGCAAAGAAACCCTGGCTTAGATATTGCGATTTGCGTTGATTGGCATAGAGCGCAACGTGGATTAATTGGTGCGGCCGCTTCGGAAGGCAATGCTTCAATGTATCAAGAGTTCTCTCAGAACCACGAACACGCCATTCCCGTATACGGCATCCCCGTGCGAGGTCGCGAAGTTTTTGGTGTTTTACATCTCAAAGGTTTTATTGTCGACGACCAGGTGATCTATAGCGGAGCAAGCCTTAATAACGTTTATTTGCATCACAAAGAGCGCTATCGATTCGACCGCTATCACACCATCGACAATCAATCTCTTGCCGATAGCATGGTACAATTTATTCAGCAAAAAATGATAAGTCATCCTGCTGTCAATGACTTATCAAACACATCGAAGCCAACGACGAAAGATATCAAAACTGACATTCGGCAATTTAGAGCCTCTCTAGCAACAGCAAACTATGAGTTTGAGTCACAGATCCCAACAGCCGATCAAGTAGCTTTGACGCCACTGGTAGGTATTGGAAAGCGTCGAAATAAACTCAACCACAATATTAACCAACTGATCGCTCATGCTAAAGATGAAGTCTTTATCTGCACTCCGTATTTCAATTTTCCAAAAAGTGTCGCTAAAGAAGTTAAGAAAGCATTGAAACGGGGTGTAAAAGTTCACATTGTCGTTGGCGATAAAACGGCAAACGATTTCTATATTTCCCCAGAGCAAACCTTCAAGACAATCGGCGGCTTACCTTATTTATATGAGCTTAATCTACGCCGTTTTGCCAAAGTAAATGAAGCCCATATTGCCAGTCGAAATCTTTCTATCCATCTCTGGAAACATGAAGAGAATAGCTTCCATCTAAAAGGCGTATGGGTGGATAAGCGCTATATGTTGATCACTGGTAATAACTTAAATCCAAGAGCATGGAAGCTCGATCTCGAGAATGCCATTCTGATCCAAGATCACTATCACCACTTAACACCTAAGTTTGAGCAAGAGATCGACAACATCCTTCGACATACTCAACTTGTTTGTACCTACAAACAACTAGAGAAGATAGAAAACTACCCTGATGCGGTACAAAAACTACTGCGCAAAGTAACGCGAGTTAAGGCCGATAGAGTGCTCAAACAGATTCTGTAAAGCACAACACTAGACGATTAGCCGACACAACGTGTTGGCTTTTTTATATGCCTACACGTTGTTTTCATATGGCTATTGATTGAGATAGTAGCGCCTTTCATGCAGCTACTCTGTTCGATGAACATAAACCAAAAGAATTTCAGCGCTCAAGAGGAGATCAAGGAATAAGCACAGGGAATCTAGTTACATTAGAGATAGCTTAAAACGACTTAAGCAGCTCATTGAAACTCAAACGAAAAAAGCCCAGCTATTACTAGCAGGGCTTCTTAATAAGTGGCGGAGCGGACGGGACTCGAACCCGCGACCCCCGGCGTGACAGGCCGGTATTCTAACCAACTGAACTACCGCTCCGCAGCGTGTCTGGTTAGACAATATTCAAAGCCTGGCGATGTCCTACTCTCACATGGGGAGACCCCACACTACCATCGGCGCTGTTGTGTTTCACTTCTGAGTTCGGCATGGAATCAGGTGGGTCCACAACGCTATGGTCGCCAAGCAAATTTCTTAATTCGGAAAGCTGCTTCGTTCTCATTCACACATTCAATGTTCTTCCATTGAGTCCACAAAACCCCTTCGGTGTTGTATGGTTAAGCCTCACGGGCAATTAGTATTGGTTAGCTCAACGCCTCGCAGCGCTTACACACCCAACCTATCAACGTTCTAGTCTCGAACAACCCTTTAGGACACTTAAAGTGCCAGGGAAGACTCATCTCAGGGCTCGCTTCGCGCTTAGATGCTTTCAGCGCTTATCAATTCCGAACTTAGCTACCGGGCAATGCCATTGGCATGACAACCCGAACACCAGCGGTTCGTCCACTCCGGTCCTCTCGTACTAGGAGCAGCCCCCTTCAATCTTCCAACGCCCACGGCAGATAGGGACCGAACTGTCTCACGACGTTCTAAACCCAGCTCGCGTACCACTTTAAATGGCGAACAGCCATACCCTTGGGACCGACTTCAGCCCCAGGATGTGATGAGCCGACATCGAGGTGCCAAACACCGCCGTCGATATGAACTCTTGGGCGGTATCAGCCTGTTATCCCCGGAGTACCTTTTATCCGTTGAGCGATGGCCCTTCCATTCAGAACCACCGGATCACTATGACCTACTTTCGTACCTGCTCGAACCGTCATTCTCGCAGTTAAGCGGGCTTATGCCATTGCACTAACCTCACGATGTCCAACCGTGATTAGCCCACCTTCGTGCTCCTCCGTTACTCTTTGGGAGGAGACCGCCCCAGTCAAACTACCCACCAGGCACTGTCCGCAACCCCGATGAGGGGCCTACGTTAGAACATCAAAACGACAAGGGTGGTATTTCAAGGTCGACTCCACGCAATCTAGCGACTGCGCTTCTAAGTCTCCCACCTATCCTACACATGTAGGTTCAATGTTCAGTGCCAAGCTGTAGTAAAGGTTCACGGGGTCTTTCCGTCTAGCCGCGGGTACACTGCATCTTCACAGCGATTTCAATTTCACTGAGTCTCGGGTGGAGACAGCGTGGCCATCATTACGCCATTCGTGCAGGTCGGAACTTACCCGACAAGGAATTTCGCTACCTTAGGACCGTTATAGTTACGGCCGCCGTTTACCGGGGCTTCGATCAAGAGCTTCGACCTAAGTCTAACCCCATCAATTAACCTTCCGGCACCGGGCAGGCGTCACACCGTATACGTCATCTTGCGATTTTGCACAGTGCTGTGTTTTTAATAAACAGTTGCAGCCACCTGGTATCTGCGACTCTCGTCAGCTCCATCCGCGAGGGACTTCACCAATAAGAGCGTACCTTCTCCCGAAGTTACGGTACCATTTTGCCTAGTTCCTTCACCCGAGTTCTCTCAAGCGCCTTGGTATTCTCTACCCGACCACCTGTGTCGGTTTGGGGTACGATTGCTTATAATCTGAAGCTTAGAGGCTTTTCCTGGAAGCAGGGCATCAATGACTTCACTGCCGTAGCAGCTCGACGTCGTGTCTCAGCCTAACAAGAAACCGGATTTACCTAGTCTCTTAGCCTACGCACTTGAACCAGGACAACCGTCGCCTGGCCCACCTAGCCTTCTCCGTCCCCCCATCGCAATTATAAGCAGTACGGGAATATTAACCCGTTTCCCATCGACTACGCTTTTCAGCCTCGCCTTAGGGGTCGACTTACCCTGCCCCGATTAACGTTGGACAGGAACCCTTGGTCTTCCGGCGGGGAGGTTTTTCACCCCCCTTATCGTTACTCATGTCAGCATTCGCACTTCTGATACCTCCAGCATGCTTTACAACACACCTTCAACGGCTTACAGAACGCTCCCCTACCCAATACAGTAAACTGTATTGCCGCAGCTTCGGTTTACTACTTAGCCCCGTTACATCTTCCGCGCAGGCCGACTCGACCAGTGAGCTATTACGCTTTCTTTAAATGATGGCTGCTTCTAAGCCAACATCCTGGCTGTCTGAGCCTTCCCACATCGTTTCCCACTTAGTAGTAATTTGGGACCTTAGCTGGCGGTCTGGGTTGTTTCCCTCTCCACGACGGACGTTAGCACCCGCCGTGTGTCTCCCGGATAGTACTTACTGGTATTCGGAGTTTGCAAAGGGTTGGTAAGTCGGGATGACCCCCTAGCCTTAACAGTGCTCTACCCCCAGTAGTATTCGTCCGAGGCGCTACCTAAATAGCTTTCGGGGAGAACCAGCTATCTCCGAGTTTGATTGGCCTTTCACCCCTAGCCACAAGTCATCCGCTAATTTTTCAACATTAGTCGGTTCGGTCCTCCAGTTGATGTTACTCAACCTTCAACCTGCCCATGGCTAGATCACCCGGTTTCGGGTCTATATCCAGAGACTGAAGCGCCCAGTTAAGACTCGGTTTCCCTACGGCTCCCCTATTCGGTTAACCTTGCCACTGAATATAAGTCGCTGACCCATTATACAAAAGGTACGCAGTCACACCACGAAGGTGCTCCTACTGCTTGTACGTACACGGTTTCAGGTTCTATTTCACTCCCCTCACAGGGGTTCTTTTCGCCTTTCCCTCACGGTACTGGTTCACTATCGGTCAGTCAGTAGTATTTAGCCTTGGAGGATGGTCCCCCCATGTTCAGACAGGATAACACGTGTCCCGCCTTACTCGATTTCACTTATAATGATGGAACAGTTACGGGGCTATCACCCTTTATTGCGCCACTTTCCAGAGGCTTCACCTGCATCATTAAAAGCTTAAGGGCTAGTCCAATTTCGCTCGCCGCTACTTTCGGAATCTCTGTTGATTTCTTCTCCTCGGGGTACTTAGATGTTTCAGTTCCCCCGGTTTGCCTCCTTACCCTATGTATTCAGGTAAGGATACGTACTTATGCACGTGGGTTTCCCCATTCGGAAATCGTAGACTCAAGTGGCTGTTACTGCCTAATCTACGCTTATCGCAAGTTACTACGTCCTTCATCGCCTCTGACTGCCAAGGCATCCACCGTGTACGCTTAGTCACTTAACCATACAACCCGAAGAAGTTTCGTGTTGTAGACAAGTCACCAAGGTTGTCTCTCATTATTTGAATGAGCGAGAGACGTTTGATTTTGCCGGACTCAATTTTGAAAACTTACCGAAGTAAGCTTTCCCAAGAACACTTGAATGTGTTTGGTATCAATACGTTAAACGCATTGATGTTGAGAACTTTTATTTGATAACAACAAACACGTTCGTTGTTATCAGTCAGCTTTCTAAATTGTTAAAGAGCGAGTGGTATTCCTAACGGAATGAATCACTTTCTAATGACTTTCAGAGTCAAACAGACCAACCAGTTCAATTACTTAATCTGGTTTGGCAATGTGCATCCAAAAATCCTTAGAGAGTGGTGGGCGATACCGGGTTCGAACCAGTGACCCCCTGCTTGTAAGGCAGGTGCTCTCCCAACTGAGCTAATCGCCCACATGTTTTTCACATTTCTTGTGGAAGAAATGGTGGGTCGTGCAGGATTCGAACCTGCGACCAATTGATTAAAAGTCAACTGCTCTACCAACTGAGCTAACGACCCCTTTACTTCACAACGGAAGTGGTATCCCGTAGGGGAGTCGAACCCCTGTTACCGCCGTGAAAGGGCGGTGTCCTAGGCCTCTAGACGAACGGGACACTAAGGGGACACTAAGTAAGAATGTTTGGGAACATCCTCGTCTCTTAAACTGTATAAACCATCAATCTGTGTGGACACTCATCAGTGTAATCTTCGTATAAGGAGGTGATCCAGCGCCAGGTTCCCCTAGCGCTACCTTGTTACGACTTCACCCCAGTCATGAACCACAAAGTGGTGAGCGTCCTCCCCGAAAGGTTAAACTACCCACTTCTTTTGCAGCCCACTCCCATGGTGTGACGGGCGGTGTGTACAAGGCCCGGGAACGTATTCACCGTAGCATTCTGATCTACGATTACTAGCGATTCCGACTTCATGGAGTCGAGTTGCAGACTCCAATCCGGACTACGACGCACTTTTTGGGATTCGCTCACTATCGCTAGCTTGCTGCCCTCTGTATGCGCCATTGTAGCACGTGTGTAGCCCTACTCGTAAGGGCCATGATGACTTGACGTCGTCCCCACCTTCCTCCGGTTTATCACCGGCAGTCTCCCTGGAGTTCCCGACATTACTCGCTGGCAAACAAGGATAAGGGTTGCGCTCGTTGCGGGACTTAACCCAACATTTCACAACACGAGCTGACGACAGCCATGCAGCACCTGTCTCAGAGTTCCCGAAGGCACACCTGCGTCTCCGCTGGCTTCTCTGGATGTCAAGAGTAGGTAAGGTTCTTCGCGTTGCATCGAATTAAACCACATGCTCCACCGCTTGTGCGGGCCCCCGTCAATTCATTTGAGTTTTAATCTTGCGACCGTACTCCCCAGGCGGTCTACTTAACGCGTTAGCTCCGAAAGCCACGGCTCAAGGCCACAACCTCCAAGTAGACATCGTTTACGGCGTGGACTACCAGGGTATCTAATCCTGTTTGCTCCCCACGCTTTCGCATCTGAGTGTCAGTATCTGTCCAGGGGGCCGCCTTCGCCACCGGTATTCCTTCAGATCTCTACGCATTTCACCGCTACACCTGAAATTCTACCCCCCTCTACAGTACTCTAGTGAACCAGTTTCAAATGCGGTTCCGAGGTTGAGCCCCGGGCTTTCACATCTGACTTAATCCACCACCTGCATGCGCTTTACGCCCAGTAATTCCGATTAACGCTCGCACCCTCCGTATTACCGCGGCTGCTGGCACGGAGTTAGCCGGTGCTTCTTCTGTCGCTAACGTCAAATGATGCTGCTATTAACAACACCACCTTCCTCACGACTGAAAGTACTTTACAACCCGAAGGCCTTCTTCATACACGCGGCATGGCTGCATCAGGCTTGCGCCCATTGTGCAATATTCCCCACTGCTGCCTCCCGTAGGAGTCTGGACCGTGTCTCAGTTCCAGTGTGGCTGATCATCCTCTCAGACCAGCTAGGGATCGTCGCCTTGGTGAGCCATTACCTCACCAACTAGCTAATCCCACCTAGGCATATCCTGACGCGAGAGGCCCGAAGGTCCCCCTCTTTGGCCCGTAGGCATCATGCGGTATTAGCCATCGTTTCCAATGGTTATCCCCCACGTCAGGGCAATTTCCTAGGCATTACTCACCCGTCCGCCGCTCGCCACCCAAGGAACAAGTTCCTCTGTGCTGCCGCTCGACTTGCATGTGTTAGGCCTGCCGCCAGCGTTCAATCTGAGCCATGATCAAACTCTTCAATTAAAGTTTTGTTGGTCCTAAGACCGGCTCAATGAATACTGACTTCAAAACTGCTCTTACTCGAAAATAAAAAAGTAATTTTAAAGCTATTGTTGTTCCAACAGAACAACAATGAATTGACTGTGCCAAAATCAAGTAAACTTGATTCTGATTGGTCACTCAGTTCATTGATAAATCTTTTTTGATTATCATCAACGAGTGCCCACACAGATTGATAGATTTATATTGTTAAAGAGCTTTGCTTTCAGTGCCTTAACACTTAAGCAGGACGCGTATAATACGCTTTCCGCTTCGAAAGTCAACATAAAACTCTCACATTTTCATGAGAATATTATGGTGACTCGTCTCACTGAGACCAGTCGGAATTTAAGCCTGGCGATGTCCTACTCTCACATGGGGAGACCCCACACTACCATCGGCGCTGTTGTGTTTCACTTCTGAGTTCGGCATGGAATCAGGTGGGTCCACAACGCTATGGTCGCCAAGCAAATTTCTTAATTCGGAAAGCTGCTTCGTTCTCATTCACACATTCAATGTTCTTCCATTGAGTCCACAAAACCCCTTCGGTGTTGTATGGTTAAGCCTCACGGGCAATTAGTATTGGTTAGCTCAACGCCTCGCAGCGCTTACACACCCAACCTATCAACGTTCTAGTCTCGAACAACCCTTTAGGACACTTAAAGTGCCAGGGAAGACTCATCTCAGGGCTCGCTTCGCGCTTAGATGCTTTCAGCGCTTATCAATTCCGAACTTAGCTACCGGGCAATGCCATTGGCATGACAACCCGAACACCAGCGGTTCGTCCACTCCGGTCCTCTCGTACTAGGAGCAGCCCCCTTCAATCTTCCAACGCCCACGGCAGATAGGGACCGAACTGTCTCACGACGTTCTAAACCCAGCTCGCGTACCACTTTAAATGGCGAACAGCCATACCCTTGGGACCGACTTCAGCCCCAGGATGTGATGAGCCGACATCGAGGTGCCAAACACCGCCGTCGATATGAACTCTTGGGCGGTATCAGCCTGTTATCCCCGGAGTACCTTTTATCCGTTGAGCGATGGCCCTTCCATTCAGAACCACCGGATCACTATGACCTACTTTCGTACCTGCTCGAACCGTCATTCTCGCAGTTAAGCGGGCTTATGCCATTGCACTAACCTCACGATGTCCAACCGTGATTAGCCCACCTTCGTGCTCCTCCGTTACTCTTTGGGAGGAGACCGCCCCAGTCAAACTACCCACCAGGCACTGTCCGCAACCCCGATGAGGGGCCTACGTTAGAACATCAAAACGACAAGGGTGGTATTTCAAGGTCGACTCCACGCAATCTAGCGACTGCGCTTCTAAGTCTCCCACCTATCCTACACATGTAGGTTCAATGTTCAGTGCCAAGCTGTAGTAAAGGTTCACGGGGTCTTTCCGTCTAGCCGCGGGTACACTGCATCTTCACAGCGATTTCAATTTCACTGAGTCTCGGGTGGAGACAGCGTGGCCATCATTACGCCATTCGTGCAGGTCGGAACTTACCCGACAAGGAATTTCGCTACCTTAGGACCGTTATAGTTACGGCCGCCGTTTACCGGGGCTTCGATCAAGAGCTTCGACCTAAGTCTAACCCCATCAATTAACCTTCCGGCACCGGGCAGGCGTCACACCGTATACGTCATCTTGCGATTTTGCACAGTGCTGTGTTTTTAATAAACAGTTGCAGCCACCTGGTATCTGCGACTCTCGTCAGCTCCATCCGCGAGGGACTTCACCAATAAGAGCGTACCTTCTCCCGAAGTTACGGTACCATTTTGCCTAGTTCCTTCACCCGAGTTCTCTCAAGCGCCTTGGTATTCTCTACCCGACCACCTGTGTCGGTTTGGGGTACGATTGCTTATAATCTGAAGCTTAGAGGCTTTTCCTGGAAGCAGGGCATCAATGACTTCACTGCCGTAGCAGCTCGACGTCGTGTCTCAGCCTAACAAGAAACCGGATTTACCTAGTCTCTTAGCCTACGCACTTGAACCAGGACAACCGTCGCCTGGCCCACCTAGCCTTCTCCGTCCCCCCATCGCAATTATAAGCAGTACGGGAATATTAACCCGTTTCCCATCGACTACGCTTTTCAGCCTCGCCTTAGGGGTCGACTTACCCTGCCCCGATTAACGTTGGACAGGAACCCTTGGTCTTCCGGCGGGGAGGTTTTTCACCCCCCTTATCGTTACTCATGTCAGCATTCGCACTTCTGATACCTCCAGCATGCTTTACAACACACCTTCAACGGCTTACAGAACGCTCCCCTACCCAATACAGTAAACTGTATTGCCGCAGCTTCGGTTTACTACTTAGCCCCGTTACATCTTCCGCGCAGGCCGACTCGACCAGTGAGCTATTACGCTTTCTTTAAATGATGGCTGCTTCTAAGCCAACATCCTGGCTGTCTGAGCCTTCCCACATCGTTTCCCACTTAGTAGTAATTTGGGACCTTAGCTGGCGGTCTGGGTTGTTTCCCTCTCCACGACGGACGTTAGCACCCGCCGTGTGTCTCCCGGATAGTACTTACTGGTATTCGGAGTTTGCAAAGGGTTGGTAAGTCGGGATGACCCCCTAGCCTTAACAGTGCTCTACCCCCAGTAGTATTCGTCCGAGGCGCTACCTAAATAGCTTTCGGGGAGAACCAGCTATCTCCGAGTTTGATTGGCCTTTCACCCCTAGCCACAAGTCATCCGCTAATTTTTCAACATTAGTCGGTTCGGTCCTCCAGTTGATGTTACTCAACCTTCAACCTGCCCATGGCTAGATCACCCGGTTTCGGGTCTATATCCAGAGACTGAAGCGCCCAGTTAAGACTCGGTTTCCCTACGGCTCCCCTATTCGGTTAACCTTGCCACTGAATATAAGTCGCTGACCCATTATACAAAAGGTACGCAGTCACACCACGAAGGTGCTCCTACTGCTTGTACGTACACGGTTTCAGGTTCTATTTCACTCCCCTCACAGGGGTTCTTTTCGCCTTTCCCTCACGGTACTGGTTCACTATCGGTCAGTCAGTAGTATTTAGCCTTGGAGGATGGTCCCCCCATGTTCAGACAGGATAACACGTGTCCCGCCTTACTCGATTTCACTTATAATGATGGAACAGTTACGGGGCTATCACCCTTTATTGCGCCACTTTCCAGAGGCTTCACCTGCATCATTAAAAGCTTAAGGGCTAGTCCAATTTCGCTCGCCGCTACTTTCGGAATCTCTGTTGATTTCTTCTCCTCGGGGTACTTAGATGTTTCAGTTCCCCCGGTTTGCCTCCTTACCCTATGTATTCAGGTAAGGATACGTACTTATGCACGTGGGTTTCCCCATTCGGAAATCGTAGACTCAAGTGGCTGTTACTGCCTAATCTACGCTTATCGCAAGTTACTACGTCCTTCATCGCCTCTGACTGCCAAGGCATCCACCGTGTACGCTTAGTCACTTAACCATACAACCCGAAGAAGTTTCGTGTTGTAGACAAGTCACCAAGGTTGTCTCTCATTATTTGAATGAGCGAGAGACGTTTGATTTTGCCGGACTCAATTTTGAAAACTTACCGAAGTAAGCTTTCCCAAGAACACTTGAATGTGTTTGGTATCAATACGTTAAACGCATTGATGTTGAGAACTTTTATTTGATAACAACAAACACGTTCGTTGTTATCAGTCAGCTTTCCAAATTGTTAAAGAGCACGATTTTCTAATGAAAACCATTTTTAAAAACACTATTGCTAGTGCACTTAAAGATGGTGGAGCTATGCGGGATCGAACCGCAGACCTCCTGCGTGCAAGGCAGGCGCTCTCCCAGCTGAGCTATAACCCCATCAGGTGTGTGATACTGTGTGCCAATCTTCTGGGAGGAAGAATTGGTGGGTCTGAGTGGACTTGAACCACCGACCTCTCGCTTATCAGGCGAACGCTCTAACCACCTGAGCTACAGACCCAGCATCGTCTCTTAAACTGTATAAACCATCAATCTGTGTGGACACTCATCAGTGTAATCTTCGTATAAGGAGGTGATCCAGCGCCAGGTTCCCCTAGCGCTACCTTGTTACGACTTCACCCCAGTCATGAACCACAAAGTGGTGAGCGTCCTCCCCGAAAGGTTAAACTACCCACTTCTTTTGCAGCCCACTCCCATGGTGTGACGGGCGGTGTGTACAAGGCCCGGGAACGTATTCACCGTAGCATTCTGATCTACGATTACTAGCGATTCCGACTTCATGGAGTCGAGTTGCAGACTCCAATCCGGACTACGACGCACTTTTTGGGATTCGCTCACTATCGCTAGCTTGCTGCCCTCTGTATGCGCCATTGTAGCACGTGTGTAGCCCTACTCGTAAGGGCCATGATGACTTGACGTCGTCCCCACCTTCCTCCGGTTTATCACCGGCAGTCTCCCTGGAGTTCCCGACATTACTCGCTGGCAAACAAGGATAAGGGTTGCGCTCGTTGCGGGACTTAACCCAACATTTCACAACACGAGCTGACGACAGCCATGCAGCACCTGTCTCAGAGTTCCCGAAGGCACACCTGCGTCTCCGCTGGCTTCTCTGGATGTCAAGAGTAGGTAAGGTTCTTCGCGTTGCATCGAATTAAACCACATGCTCCACCGCTTGTGCGGGCCCCCGTCAATTCATTTGAGTTTTAATCTTGCGACCGTACTCCCCAGGCGGTCTACTTAACGCGTTAGCTCCGAAAGCCACGGCTCAAGGCCACAACCTCCAAGTAGACATCGTTTACGGCGTGGACTACCAGGGTATCTAATCCTGTTTGCTCCCCACGCTTTCGCATCTGAGTGTCAGTATCTGTCCAGGGGGCCGCCTTCGCCACCGGTATTCCTTCAGATCTCTACGCATTTCACCGCTACACCTGAAATTCTACCCCCCTCTACAGTACTCTAGTGAACCAGTTTCAAATGCGGTTCCGAGGTTGAGCCCCGGGCTTTCACATCTGACTTAATCCACCACCTGCATGCGCTTTACGCCCAGTAATTCCGATTAACGCTCGCACCCTCCGTATTACCGCGGCTGCTGGCACGGAGTTAGCCGGTGCTTCTTCTGTCGCTAACGTCAAATGATGCTGCTATTAACAACACCACCTTCCTCACGACTGAAAGTACTTTACAACCCGAAGGCCTTCTTCATACACGCGGCATGGCTGCATCAGGCTTGCGCCCATTGTGCAATATTCCCCACTGCTGCCTCCCGTAGGAGTCTGGACCGTGTCTCAGTTCCAGTGTGGCTGATCATCCTCTCAGACCAGCTAGGGATCGTCGCCTTGGTGAGCCATTACCTCACCAACTAGCTAATCCCACCTAGGCATATCCTGACGCGAGAGGCCCGAAGGTCCCCCTCTTTGGCCCGTAGGCATCATGCGGTATTAGCCATCGTTTCCAATGGTTATCCCCCACATCAGGGCAATTTCCTAGGCATTACTCACCCGTCCGCCGCTCGCCACCTAAGGAACAAGTTCCTCTGTGCTGCCGCTCGACTTGCATGTGTTAGGCCTGCCGCCAGCGTTCAATCTGAGCCATGATCAAACTCTTCAATTAAAGTTTTGTTGGTCCTAAGACCGGCTCAATGAATACTGACTTCAAAACTGCTCTTACTCGAAAGTAAAAAAGTAATTTTAAAGCTATTGTTGTTCCAACAGAACAACAATGAATTGACTGTGCCAAAATCAAGTAAACTTGATTCTGATTGGTCACTCAGTTCATTGATAAATCTTTTTTGATTATCATCAACGAGTGCCCACACAGATTAATAGGTTTATATTGTTAAAGAGCGTTCCTCTCCGGCTTGCCGAGGCTTCCTTTGAAGAGGCGGCCATTCTAGCGAGATAATGAAAAGTGTCAAACACTTTATTAAATTATTTCGCCTTACCGATTTGACCTACTGATTGGCTGGCTAATTGGGCTTGAACCCTTACTGGCTGTGCCGTGTCAGTGAGGCGGCATTATAAGGAGAACGAAGATGAGTGCAAGCAGTTTTTAATAAAAAATAAGAAAAACATCTATTTTGTTTAAATAGCAGCCACAAAGCGTCAAAAGAGAGCATTTCGCTCTCTTGTGATAGGCTTTAATCTCTCTCGATCTTAAATAAAAGCGTAGGCATCAGCAAACATGTGATCGCTTTTTGCATTTTTGTATTGGGTAAACTGTTCTCTTGCTGCTCCAGCCATATCAAAACGACCTGCAATATAAATGTCATACGCTTCTAACGACTCGAAATCATCATTGATCGCTTGGAGTACATTGCCAACCTTGCCATTCCAACCTTCATCAGCCGTTTCAACAACAGGTACAAAGTGGATGTTCTCAAATTGCTGAGCAATCTCACTCAGTTCTGTTTTTGCATAGAGTTGGTAAACGTCTTTTGCTCCCCAGTACAAATAGATAGCGTTACTTTTCTTTTGGCTAATACAGTGATCTAAAATCGAGCGTACATAGCTAAAACCTGTTCCTCCAGCAATGAGTAGTAGAGGGCGCTCATTTTCTTTTACCCACGCATCACCATGAGGTGCATCTATATTGACTAAACCCTTGTTGCTTAATGCCGTTCTCATTTTCTCAACCACTTCCTGTGCATAAGCATTGTGCTCGGCGGCACCAATGTGCAACTCTAGTTCACCAGTACGGCAAGGGCTGCTTGCGATAGAAAATGGACGTTTATCTTTCTCACCCATTTCTACCATGAGATATTGCCCAGCTTTAAATGCAAGAACGCTTTCAGGTTGGAGGATGATTTTATAAGTATTAGAGGCTAATGGCTCAATTGACTTTACTTTACATTGGGTGGTCATGTTTTTCCTCTGACTTACTCTGCAAAAGTAAGTACTAAGTTACTTGTTGCAAAGGCTTGGCAAGGGAATATCCAACCTTGTCGCTGCTCTTCGTCAGTCAACATCGGTTCTAAGTTATATTCCACTACACCTTCTAATTTTCTGCACATACACATAGCGCATGCACCTATTTGACAACGGTGTGGAAAAGAGATGTTCTTGTTGAGCGCAGCTTCCAACACCGTTGTACCGTCTTGCACTTCAAAAGTATCGCCTTTCGGAAGCAAGATCACCGTATAAGTCATAAAATACCTAGCTCATCCCAGAGCGAGTCTATTTTGGTGACGACCTCGTGATCTTTTTGGATTGGCGTCCCCCACTCTCGCTGAACTTCACCAGAGAGTTTGTTGGTTGCATCCAGTAGGAGCTTGGAACATTGCCCTTCATTAGCTTCTATACGATCAGTATCTCGAGACGGATCCATGCGCGTGGTTATCGCCCAAATCACATCATTCCAATCTCGGATATTCACATCATCATCACAGAGCACAACAAACTTCAGGTTTGAAAATGTCTCTAAAAATGCCCATATCTTTTTTAACAGCTCTTGAGATTGACCAGCGAACGCTTTGTTCATGGATACCATCAAGAAACCATCATTAGAAAATGGCACTAAATAGATATCAACAATCTCAGAATGCTGTGCTCTAAGCTGATCCACATGCTCAGCTTTGATCTGAGGAGCCGTTGATGGTGATGACTGTTGTCTTGTACCGTCACTCTCAACATCCCATTTAATGGTAGCATCTAAGCCCATTTTGGAGCCTAGCCCCACCACTGGGGAGGCAAAATCAAGTGAATCAATCGGTGTATGTTCGATGAATAAAGTGTCTCGGACTGGGTCCATATGTGTTGTCATTGCATTGATAACTGAATTCCAATCACGAGCATCGACTGATTCATCGCACACCACCACATATTTAGTGTACATAAACTGGCGAAGGAACGACCAAACTCCCATCATGACTCGCTTTGCATGACCAGGGTATTGCTTTTTCATCGTCACCACCGCCATTCGATAAGAACAACCTTCCGGCGGTAAATAGAAATCGACGATTTCAGGGAACTGTTTTTGGAGTATAGGTACAAACACTTCATTTAACGCAACACCAAGCACAGCTGGTTCATCAGGTGGGCGTCCGGTATAAGTGCTATGGTAGATAGGATTGCTGCGCATTGTGATATGCGTAACCGTAAAGACACGATGCTTTTCAACTTCATTATAGTAACCCGTGTGATCACCATAAGGCCCTTCGTCAGCATATTCGTTTGGATCTATGTAGCCTTCCAGCACAATTTCCGCACTAGCAGGCACATCTAGATCATTACTGAGCGATTTAACCACTTCTGTTTTACTGCCTCGTAGCAATCCCGCAAAAGCATATTCAGAAAGCGTATCTGGCACTGGTGTCACCGCACCTAAAATGGTTGCAGGATCAGCACCAAAAGCCACTGAAATGGGGAAATTCTCTCCGGGGTGAGTGTCCATCCAATCTCTTAAATCTAGAGCACCACCACGATGCGCCAACCAACGCATAATGACTTTGTTTTTACTGAGTTTCTGTTGGCGATAAATCCCGAGATTTTGTCGCTTCTTGTTTGGCCCTTTAGTGATGGTCAGCCCCCAAGTCAGAAGAGGAGCAACATCATCGGCCCAACAACTCATCACTGGGATTTTGTCTAAGTCAACATCGTTGCCCTGCCAAACAATCTCCTGGCAAGGAGCCTTGCGTAGTCGTTTGGTTGGCATGTTGAGCACTTGCTTAAATAAAGGCAATTTATCGATAGCATCTTTGAAGCCCTGTGGTGGCTCGGGCTCTTTGAGATAAGCCAGTAATTTGCCGACTTCCCTTAACTCTTGGACCTCTTTACGCCCCATGCCGATCGCGACGCGTTTTGCGGTGCCAAACAAGTTAGTGAGCACGGGAACCGTATAACCGATCGGGTTTTCAAATAGCAAGGCAGGACCTGCGGCACGCAAAGTGCGGTCGCTAATTTCCGTCATTTCATAATGAGGGTCAATCGGGCAAGTAATGCGTTTTAGTTGGCCTGTTTTTTCCAGATGGTCAACAAATTCACGTAAATCCTTAAAGCTCATAGGCCTACTACATCGCTGATTAAACTGCAGGCAGTATAACAAAAACAACCCATTAACGATCCCCAAATTTCATAGGGTTATTGAGAGAGGGCTTGCAAAATACCACGACTTTTCACCTGAGAATTACTCACCAGTAAATCCTTTAGCCAGCGGCTGTGTCCTTGCTCGACCAAAGCAGTAGCCACTAAATTGACCTCTTCATTGATTGACATTTTGGCTATCAGAAAGTCGCGGATATCAGGACGCATGGGGCTAATGCGAACTAATGCCTTAATCGCTTGTACTTTTAAACTTGGATTTTCACTGGCGGCCATGATCTGTTTTATCGCAAATTCATCGCTTACACTGGCTAATCGTGTGAGTTCCTGCTGAATGGAGAAATCGACCCGCATCAGCCACAGGAGTTTATAGATTTTAGGATCTGCACTAACTTGAGCTAATCGAACCATCACTTGTGTGGAAGGCAACCATCCGGTTACTGGCTCTGATGTCAGTTGCTCAGTGAGCGCAGCTAACGCACTTGGGGATAGTGTATCTAACTCGCGGATCAGTAACGTTTCGCGAATTTTTACTTGATATTGAGTCCCTGACAACCATGTTTTCAGTACTAGCTCTTGGCGCTCCGCCTTCACCAAGAAATCGAGAATGGTTTGTTCTTGCCGCCAACGCTTTAATAAACGGCTGGCTATCGCAGAAGAGTCAAAAGCTGGGGTTGAGAATTCATAGCCTTGTTCTTTTTCGACAACTTGATAAGTGGGTGCAAGCGCTTGCTGCTCTTCAATGAAGATCACCATATTCGGCGTTAGCGCGAGATCCAACTGCTCGATTTTTTGCAGCAACAGAAAACGTGCGGCTTCTTGCGGTAATAGTGCTAAACGTTGTAATGAAAAACGCAAAGAATCAAATTCATCATGTACCGCGTACTGCAATAGCTCTGCACTTTTATGGCGAATTTGTTCTTCCTGAAGCCATTTCTGAGCTGTATCAGACGTTATTTCTATAGAGGCAGCACTTGGCCACGCACAAAATAAAAATAGCGAGAGGAGAAGCGACGACAACATTCCTTGTTGCATTTTAACCTCCTTGTAACATTTGGCCTATTGTGGAAGGTTAATGGGTCAAATGCAAACAAAAACGCCACCGATAAACGGTGGCGTTGGTCATACTAAACTTAGCGTCTATTATTGACGGCGCATCGCATCAAAAAACTCATCATTAGTTTTCGTCATCGCGAGCTTATCAATTAGGAATTCCATTGCGTCACTTTCACTCATTGGGTGAACGATCTTACGCAGAATCCACATTTTTTGTAACTCATCAGGCTTAGTAAGCAACTCTTCACGACGAGTACCGCTGCGGTTGAAGTCGATAGCAGGGAAAACACGTTTTTCCGCAATTTTACGGTTAAGGTGCAATTCCATGTTACCTGTACCTTTAAACTCTTCGTAGATAACTTCATCCATTTTAGAGCCAGTATCAACCAGTGCCGTCGCAATAATCGTTAAACTACCGCCTTCTTCTACATTACGAGCCGCACCGAAAAAGCGCTTAGGGCGTTGCAATGCGTTGGCATCCACACCACCAGTCAACACTTTGCCAGATGACGGGATCACTGTGTTGTAGGCGCGAGCTAAACGAGTGATGGAATCAAGCAGGATAACGACATCTTTCTTATGCTCAACCAAACGTTTTGCTTTTTCGATCACCATTTCTGCCACTTGTACGTGACGTGAAGCTGGCTCATCGAACGTAGAAGCAACCACTTCGCCTTTCACAAGGCGTTGCATTTCCGTTACTTCTTCAGGACGTTCGTCAATCAGTAGCACCATCAACACACAATCAGGATGGTTGTTAGCAATACTTTGCGCGATATTTTGTAGCAACATGGTTTTGCCCGCTTTTGGCGGAGCTACAATCAAACCACGCTGGCCTTTACCAATCGGAGAGGCAAGGTCTAGAACTCGTGCCGTAATGTCTTCTGTCGAGCCATTACCACGCTCCATGATCATACGTTCATTGGCATGCAGTGGAGTTAAGTTCTCAAATAAAATCTTGTTACGTGCATTATCCGGTTTATCGTGGTTAACGGTGTTAACTTTTAACAATGCGAAATAACGTTCGCCTTCTTTTGGTGGGCGAATTTTGCCGGATACTGAGTCACCGGTACGTAAGTTGAAACGGCGAATTTGGCTTGGTGATACGTAGATATCATCAGGGCCAGCTAAATATGAACAGTCGGCGCTACGTAAGAAACCAAAACCGTCTTGAAGAATTTCCAAGACCCCATCACCAAATATATCTTCACCACTTTTTGCGTGCGCTTTTAGGATGGAGAAGATGATGTCTTGTTTTCTTAGACGCGCTAGGTTTTCGAGGCCTAGGCTCTCACCAAGTTTCACAAGATCAGACACAGGTCTGTTCTTCAATTCTGTTAGATTCATTGTGGTGGATACTTGTTTAGTCAAAATAGGATCTATTTTCTAGTTAAGATGGATTTTGGTCTCAGGATCGACCAAGAAGTGAACACTTGTCTAATTAACGTGCGATAAACTAGCACTAAATAATAGCCTAGTCTAGAGTTTGTTTCTTTTCAAAAAAACAAAGCCGTGCATCAGAAAATGTACGGCTTTGCGATACCCGTTATAGGTTTGCGTCCAAAAACTCTTTCAATTGAGTTTTTGATAACGCACCAACTTTCGTTGCAGCGACGTTGCCATTTTTGAACAGCAGCAAGGTTGGGATGCCACGAATACCAAACTTAGGTGGAGTACCTGCGTTGTGGTCGATATTTAATTTACCGATAGTCAGTTTGCCTTCGTACTCGCTAGCGATTTCATCCAAAATTGGTGCAATCATCTTACAAGGACCACACCATTCTGCCCAAAAATCAACAAGAACAGGGCCTGCAGCTTTGATTACATCGTTCTCAAAACCATCATCTGTAAGCTGCAAAATCTTATCGCTCATCTTCCACTCCAATATGTTTTTCTGCACTGATTATAAGCTAACCAGTAAATAGATGCTCTATTGGAATGTATTTACTTTCGTATTGCAAGCTTAAGCTGATATTCTATGGCGATGAAAAAGACACATATCACAGAGCAAAAGTTCGCCGATTTGGGATTACATCCTCAAGTTGTTGAAGGATTGGAAAAAAAAGGGTTCGATTACTGTACCCCGATCCAAGCCTTGGCGTTGCCGGTACTGCTCACCGGCCAAGACATTGCAGGCCAGGCCCAAACAGGGACTGGTAAAACGCTTGCGTTTCTCGCTGCTACTTTTAACCACTTACTAACAACCCCTGAACATGAAGGGCGAAAACCGACGCAGCCGCGTGCCATTATTATGGCTCCGACTCGTGAGTTAGCGATTCAAATTTATAACGACGCCGAACCTCTGATTGCCAGTACTGGCATCAAAGCCGCGCTGGCTTACGGTGGTGAAAGCTACGATAAGCAATTGTCTAAGCTGCAAGATGGTGTCGACATATTGATCGGTACAACAGGACGTATCATCGATTTCTACAAACAACACGTGTTTAACTTGAATAATATTCAAGCTGTAGTGCTGGATGAAGCCGATCGCATGTTTGACCTTGGTTTTATCAAGGACATTCGTTTTCTGTTTCGCCGTATGCCTGAACCTAAAGAGCGCCTGAACATGCTGTTTTCAGCCACGCTTTCTTATCGCGTTCAAGAGTTGGCGTTCGAGCACATGCATAACCCTGAGCACGTGGTTGTTGAACCAGAACAAAAAACTGGCCATCGCATCCAAGAAGAGCTGTTCTACCCGTCTAACGAACATAAGATGGCGCTATTACAGACACTGATAGAACAAGACTGGCCAGATCGCACCATCATTTTTGCCAACACAAAACACCGCTGCGACTCTATTTGGGGTCATTTAGCTGCAGATGGGCACCGTGTCGGCCTACTAACAGGTGATGTACCGCAGAAGAAACGTGAAAAGATCCTTGAGCAATTCACTACCGGTGATGTCGACATTCTTGTTGCAACCGACGTGGCAGCGCGAGGCTTACACATTCCTCAAGTCACACACGTATTCAACTACGACTTACCTGATGACTGTGAAGACTACGTGCACCGCATTGGTCGTACAGGTCGCGCAGGAGAGAGTGGTCACTCGATTAGTTTTGCCTGTGAAGAGTACGCCATTAACCTAACCGCGATTGAAGAGTACACCGGGCACGCGGTTCCTGTTTCTGATTACGATGCATCGGCGTTGATTGAAGACTTACCGCCGCCAATTCGTCTGCGTTCTCGTAATCCTCAGCAGCGCCGTACTAATAACAATGGCCCTCGTACTGGCAACCGTAAGCCACAAAGTCGTCGCCCACGTCAACCGCATCAAAGTAATAAGGGTTCGTAATCCATTTATGAGTAAAGCCGTCTCCTCGCCGCTCTACGCTGCCATCGACCTTGGGTCGAACAGTTTTCATATGCTCATCGTGCGTCATATTGATGGCAGTGTACAAACGATGGCCAAAATAAAGCGCAAAGTACGCTTGGCCGCCGGGTTAGATGATAACAACGCTCTTAGCCAAGAAGCGATGCAGCGAGGATGGGACTGCCTCAGTTTATTTGCGGAACGACTACAAGATATACCCGCCAGCAATATCCGTATTGTTGGCACTGCCACACTGCGTACAGCCACCAACGTTGAGCTGTTTTTAACTCAAGCCAACCAAATACTCGGCCACCCCATTCAGGTTATTTCCGGTGAAGAAGAGGCGGCGACTATCTATAAAGGAGTGGCGCACACTTCGGGTGGCTTAGGACGACGCTTGGTTGTCGATATTGGTGGGGCCAGTACTGAACTCATCATTGGTGAAGGGTTCGATGCCAAAGCGTTAACCAGTTTAAAAATGGGCTGCGTCACTTGGCTTGAGCGCCATTTTAAAGACAGACAGCTTAACGCGGCTAACTTTAATCGAGCGATCGATGCGGCAAAACAGACGTTAGCGCCTATCCTTGAACAATACTCACAGTTAGGTTGGGATGTGTGCGTGGGTGCCAGTGGCACAGTACAAGCGTTGCAAGAAATTATGTTAGCGCAAGGTATGGATGAGGTGATCACTCATACCAAACTAAAACGCTTGCAAAAACAAGCGATGCTCGCCGATCACTTGGAAGAGCTTGATATTGAAGGCTTAACTTTAGAGCGAGCGTTAGTTTTCCCAAGTGGCCTATCGATTTTAATTGCCATCTTTGAACTGATCGAGATTGAATCGATGACTTTAGCTGGCGGCGCATTGCGTGAAGGCTTAGTGTATGAAATGGTCGAAGAGCTGCGCCAAGATGACATTCGAACGCGTACCATCAATAGCGTTCAGGTGCGATATCAAATTGATGTTGACTACGCCAAGCAAGTGGCTCAACTTGCCCAATCGCTGCTCAAACAGTGTGGGGGGGAAGATTGGATTGCGGAACCGCAAGCTGAAATGCTGCTCACTACCGCTGCACAATTGCATGAAATAGGGTTAGCGATTGATTTAAAAAAAGGCGGTGAACACAGCGCCTACCTGTTACAAAACCTCGACTTACCCGGCTATACCCGTGCACAGAAACACTTTCTAGGCGAAATTGCTCGTCGTTATCGCGAGCAGCTCTCTTCATTGCCAGAGCAGTACGCTCTGTCGGGCAACAGCGCCAAACGGGTGTTACGTTTACTGCGCCTTGCCGTATTGCTCAGCCATCGTCGTAACAAGGCACTACAGCCTAAATTTACACTGCAAGCTCAAGGTGACCAACTGACTCTTCGGTTATCCGCCAAATGGTTAGCGGCCAATCCTCTCACCACCGCCGAGCTGGATATTGAAGCAAACCGTCAAAGCGACATTGGTTGGCCACTCATTATCGACCCATCATAATCATAAATAGTCATAAGATACATAAAAAAGCCCGAGCAGCACTTGCTCGGGCTTTGATTTTCTCTCTTCCTAGTATAATGGCTTGCTACTCCACTACTGAACATTTCAACTACTGAGCATTGATCCCAACGGTTCGAAAATCAGGGTTGACCGCTGTCAGCTTCCGGATCAAGTAATTGAGCAGCACACCGTACATCGGCACAAACAGGCCTAAACTGATCACCAGTTTAAAACCATAATCAACCAAGGCAATTTCGGTCCAATGTTCAGCCATGAACGGATCTGGGCTTTGATAGAAAGCAATCGCAAAAAAAGCGACCGTGTCTAGTGCATTACCAAATAACGTAGAACATGTTGGCGCAACCCACCACTGCTTCATCTGGCGCAGACGATTAAACACATGCACATCCATAATTTGCCCTAGCAAATACGCCATAAAACTGGCAATCGCAATACGCGCAACAAACAGATTAAACTCATGAAGCTGGGCAAGCCCTTGGAATTGACCTTCAAAAAATAGCACCGAGAGTGCATAAGAAACAATCAAAGCCGGTAACATCACTAAGAAAATGATTTTACGAGCCAACGCTGCACCAAAAATGCGTACAGTGAGATCCGTTGCCAGAAAAATGAATGGGAAAGTAAATGCGCCCCAAGTGGTATGTAAACCGAATACAGTAAAGGGCAACTGAACCAGATAATTGCTTGATGCAATAATGATCAAATGAAATAGCACTAAAAGTGCCAAAGCTTTGCGCTGCTGCGCAAGGGTAAAGTAACTCATTGTGTACCTTTTTAGTTTGTTTTGGGGGCGAGGGAACCCAAATCGAAGAATTAGTCTTGCATTAATTTATAGGCCTAACACGCGTTCATATTCAAATCACGAGCTCAGCGGCGGGCGATTATACAGTAATAAACCCCCTCGACAAGCCTTGAAATAAGAGCAAACGTTTACTCATTGAAGAAAATATAACCATTCCAAAATTCCCCTTTCACAGCTAAAGGCCGACCTTTTTGTTGTAGACATCCATGGGAACGTGCTACTCTTCGCCTCCATTTTTTCTGGCCTTATTTTCATTTTCTAGGATGAAACTCTCTGGGTCAGTGCTATCTTTTAACATGCTGATAGACGCAAATATCAGCATTCAATCCTAACCTAACGTGGAACAGAACAGATGGGCAAAGGTACTCTTTATATCGTCTCTGCACCCAGTGGTGCAGGCAAATCAAGCTTGATCTCTGCGATGTTGGAAACCAACCCAACCTATGCGATGAAAGTCTCTGTTTCACATACCACACGCGGCATGCGCCCGGGCGAACAAGATGGTGTTCATTACCATTTTGTACAAAAAGAGCTGTTTGAAGAGTTGATTACTAAAGGTGAATTTCTCGAACATGCTGAAGTATTTGGCAACTACTACGGCACCTCTAAGGTATGGATTAAAAATAACCTCAACAAAGGCATTGACGTTTTTCTTGATATTGACTGGCAAGGCGCGCGTCAAATACGCGACAAAATGCCGGATGCAAAAAGTGTGTTTATCCTTCCTCCTTCAAAAGAAGAATTGGAACGCCGCTTGAATGCTCGTGGTCAAGACAGTGAAGCCGTCATTGCTAAACGTATGAATGAAGCTCAAGCTGAAATCTCGCATTACACCGAATACGACTATGTCATCATAAATGATGATTTCGATGTGGCATTAATGGATTTCAGAGCTATTTTACGTGCTGAACGATTGAAGCAAGACAAGCAAGCTGCTAAATATAACAGCATGCTCAACGCGCTACTGGCGGAATAATCACCCGCTCAAACAAGGCAAAGTCTATCGCTAGTATAAACAAAGATTAGACTGTATACTCTCTCGTCATTTAAAAATTTTTAGTTAACTATTTGGAGTTCTCATGGCACGCGTAACTGTTCAAGACGCTGTTGAAAAAGTGGGCAATCGTTTCGACCTAGTTCTGATTGCGGCTCGCCGCGCTCGTCAAATGCAAACTGGCGGTAAAGATTCATTGGTGCCAGAAGAGAACGATAAGCCAACCGTTATCGCTCTGCGCGAAATCGAAGAAGGTCTTATCACGAAAGATGTGCTTGATGCTCGTGAGCGCCAAGAGCAGAAAGAGCAAGAAGCCGCAGAATTGGCCGCCGTAAGCAGCATCGCTCACAACCGTTAATTCTGCCATTCAAATTCAACAACCTTCCGGGCCTATAATTTGTATCTATTTGATAGCCTTAAAGACGTTGTCCAAGAATACCTAACAGAGCCTCAAATTGAGGCTCTGCGTCAATCTTATGTGGTCGCACGTGAAGCTCATGAAGGGCAAACCCGTTCTAGCGGCGAACCTTATATTATTCACCCTGTTGCGGTTTCTCGAATTTTGGCTGATATGCGCCTTGATTTGGAAACGCTACAAGCAGCGTTATTACATGATGTCATCGAAGATTGCGATGTCACTAAAGACGATCTTGAAGCGCAATTTGGTCACGCCGTGGCGGAATTGGTAGACGGGGTTTCTAAACTCGACAAGTTGAAATTTCGTGATCGTAAAGAAGCCCAAGCCGAGAACTTTCGTAAGATGGTGCTGGCAATGGTGCAAGACATTCGCGTTATTCTCATCAAACTTGCTGACCGCACACACAATATGCGTACCCTTGGCGCATTGCGCCCGGATAAAAAGCGTCGTATTGCCCGTGAAACGTTAGAGATTTACGCGCCTCTTGCCCACCGCTTAGGGATTCATAACATCAAGACTGAGCTAGAAGAGCTTGGCTTTGAAGCATTGTACCCAAATCGTTATCGCGTATTGAAAGAAGTGGTAAGATCCGCTCGCGGTAACCGCAAAGAGATGATCCAACGCATCCACAGTGAAATTGAAGGCCGCTTGCAAGATTTCGGTTTGAAAGCACGCGTGGTCGGCCGTGAAAAGAACCTGTTCTCCATCTATAACAAGATGAAAACCAAAGAACAGCGCTTTCACACCATTATGGACATCTACGCTTTTCGAGTCGTGGTCGACACTGCAGATACTTGTTATCGTGCATTAGGCCAAGTTCATAGCTTGTACAAACCTCGCCCGGGGCGCATGAAAGATTACATCGCCGTGCCCAAAGCGAACGGCTACCAATCTTTGCATACCTCGATGGTCGGCCCACACGGCGTCCCAGTTGAAGTGCAGATCCGCACTGAAGACATGGAACAGATGGCCGACAAAGGTGTTGCTGCTCATTGGTCTTATAAAGGTAATGGCGAACGCACTGGCACCACCGCGCAAATTAAAGCACAGCGCTGGATGCAAAGCCTACTTGAGCTACAACAAAGCGCTGGCAACTCGTTTGAGTTTATTGAGAACGTTAAGTCGGATCTTTTCCCTGATGAAATCTACGTCTTCACCCCCAAAGGCCGCATCGTTGAGCTGCCTGTCGGGGCAACTGCGGTTGATTTTGCCTACGCGGTACACACCGATGTCGGTAATACCTGTGTTGGAGCTCGTGTTGATCGAAACCCTTATCCGTTAAGTAAATCACTGAAAAACGGCCAAACGATTGAAATCATCAGCGCACCAGGGGCTCGCCCTAATGCCGCTTGGCTCAACTATGTGGTCACGTCTCGCGCTCGTACTAAGATACGTCAAGTGCTTAAAACCATGCGCCGTGAGGAATCGATCACACTTGGTAGACGTTTGCTCAATCACGCGCTGGGTGATCTTTCACTCAGTGACATCAGTGACGAGAACATTAAGCATGTGATTGGTGAGCTTAAAATGGCCACGGTCGATGATCTGCTGGCCGCGATTGGTTTAGGCGAACTGATGAGTATTGTCATTGCGCGTCGTCTGCTTGGCGATGCTGATGAGCTGACCGAAGTGGAAAGCAATGATGGCAAACCGAAAAAGAAACTACCGATCCGCGGTGCTGAAGGTATTTTGCTCACGTTTGCTAACTGCTGCCACCCCATCCCAGACGATCACATCATTGCGCATGTCTCTCCGGGTCGTGGTTTAGTGGTGCATCGTGAAACCTGCCCTAATGTTCGTGGCTACCAAAAAGAGCCGGATCGTTACATGGCGATTGAGTGGTCTAAAGATTACGACCAAGAGTTCATCACCGAACTGAAAGTGGACATGCAAAACCACCAAGGTGCGTTAGCGGAACTGACGAATGTAATCTCGAAAACAGGTTCCAACATTCATGGCCTCTCCACCGAGGAGCGTGATGGACGTTTGTATACTGTCACTGTGCTGCTGACCACCAAAGATCGCATTCACTTAGCAAACATCATGAAAAAAATTCGTGTGATGCCTCATGCACTGAAAGTGCGACGCCGGAAAAATTAAACTATCCAAATAAATAAAACCCCTTGCGGCTAACCACTCATGGGGGTTTTTATTTTCCGATACCTACCCCCATCTTGCATTTTAGGCGTCACTATTCAAATTAGTCGATGGCCTGCCGCTTATCGACCATTACATGATTTTATGCTGTACAAAAAAACAGTTCGATGGTTGAATAATAGATAACGATACTGTTAATGAGCCCTGTTATGTCACAGCTACTGTCCGCGATTCCTCTCACCTCACTCTCTGGCGTGGGTGCTAAAGTGGCTGAAAAACTGGAAAAGGTTGGCTTAATCAGTGTGCAAGATCTGCTGTTCCATCTCCCTTTACGTTATGAGGACCGCACACGGATCTACCCTATCGCTAAATTGCATCCCGGGCTTTGGGCCGCCGTGCAAGGTAAAGTCATGGCGGTGGATACGGTTTTTGGCAAACGCAAAATGCTCACAGTAAAAATAAGCGATGGTAACGGCACCATTATGCTGCGTTTTTTTAACTTTACTGCTGGGATGAAAAACAATTTCGCTGAAGGTAAGTTAGTGCACGCTTACGGTGAAATTAAACGTGGTGGATTCGGCCTTGAAATTGTTCATCCTGATTATAAATTTTATGCTCCTCAGCAACAGCCAGATGTCGAAGCTAACTTAACACCCGTTTACCCAACAACCGATGGCCTGCGCCAACTCACGCTACGCACACTCACTGATCAAGCATTAAGTTTACTCGACAAAGCCGCCGTACAAGAATTGCTACCTGCCGGGTTGTATGATCACCAAATTACGCTCTCTGAAGCGCTGCACATCATTCACCGGCCGCCACCGGGCATTAACCTGCAACTGTTTGATGAGGGGAAACATCCGGCGCAGGTTCGCCTAATTATGGAAGAGCTGTTGGCGCAAAACCTCTCCATGCTGGCTGTACGCCATCAAGGCCAGCAAGATATGGCATTGCCACTGGCTGGGTCTGGCACACTCAAACAACAACTGCTTGCACAACTGCCTTTCTCTCCCACTAAAGCGCAAACACGTGTTGTGACAGAGATCGAAGCCGATCTGGCAGAAGCTCACCCCATGATGCGTTTAGTACAAGGTGATGTGGGCTCAGGGAAAACCTTGGTCGCGGCATTAGCCGCCGCACGAGCTATCGAACATGGCTATCAAGTAGCATTAATGGCACCGACGGAATTGCTGGCCGAGCAGCACGCGATTAACTTTGCCAACTGGTTTGAAGCAATGGGCATCCAAGTCGGCTGGCTGGCGGGTAAATTAAAAGGCAAAGCGAAAGAAACAGAACTGGCTCGCATTGCCAGCGGTGAGGCAAAAATGATAGTGGGTACTCACGCTCTTTTTCAAGAACAAGTTGAATTTCATCACCTTGCGCTCGTCATCATTGATGAACAACACCGCTTTGGCGTCCACCAGCGTTTAGAACTGCGTGAGAAAGGAGCGAAGCAAGGCGCGTATCCGCACCAGTTGATCATGACCGCAACGCCGATCCCACGAACTTTAGCGATGACTGCTTACGCTGATTTAGAAACCTCCGTTATTGATGAACTGCCACCGGGACGAACGCCCATTCAAACTGTCGCAATCCCAGATACAAAGCGTGATGATATCGTCGAGCGCGTACGTCATGCCTGTTTGAGTGAAGGAAAACAGGCTTATTGGGTCTGTACTTTGATTGATGAGTCTGAGGTGCTAGAAGCACAAGCCGCCGCCGACACAGCGCAAGAGCTACAACGCACTCTGCCCGATGTCAAAATCGGTTTGGTGCATGGTCGAATGAAGCCAAGCGAAAAACAAGCGGTGATGCAAGCCTTTAAAAATAATGAACTGCACTTGCTGGTTGCCACAACGGTGATTGAGGTTGGCGTTGACGTGCCGAATGCGAGCTTGATGATCATCGAAAACCCTGAGCGTTTGGGCTTAGCACAGTTGCACCAATTACGCGGCCGCGTAGGGCGAGGCTCTGTCGCCAGCCATTGCGTATTGCTCTACCATGCGCCGCTATCGAAAACCGCGCAAAAACGCTTGGGTGTACTACGTGAGAGCAATGACGGTTTTGTGATTGCCCAACGAGACTTAGAAATTCGCGGTCCGGGTGAGCTGCTTGGTACCAAACAGACCGGCCTCGCGGATTTCAAAATTGCGGATTTAGTCCGTGACCAACGTTTAATTCCTGAAGTACAGCGCATTGCTCGCTACTTACACGACCATTATCCAAGCCACGCGACCGCCATTATCGATCGCTGGTTAGGAGAGAAGGACATCTACGCCAAAGCATAAGATTGTTCGTTCTGTATTCCCCTCTCCCTTACACAGCAAAAGCAAACGTTTGCTTTCTTGCGTAAACCCTCTATAATTTCGCCAATTTTTTTAGTGAACTACTCACTTATCCAGTCCGAGCAGATTCTGATTAACAGCAATCACAGATGACGTGTCTGCTCCACTTAGTGCTCCCACTCAGCGAACGCTAAGACAACAACGCACCATTAGGAAAACAGTATGACTATCCACAACGCTTCGCGTAAGTCTGATTTGGTTTATCAACTCAACGATAGGCCACCGCTACCCCAAACCATTTTCGCCGCTTTACAACATTTGCTAGCCATGTTTGTTGCGGTCATCACCCCTTCGCTCATTATTTGCCAAACACTTGGTGTTTCTGCCGAACAGACTAACACCATCATCAGCATGTCGCTGTTTGCATCTGGCTTATCCTCCTTTATCCAGATCCGCACCATTGGCCCGATTGGCTCCGGTTTACTTTCTATCCAAGGCACCAGTTTTAACTTTCTTGGGCCAATTATTGGCGCAGGCTTGTCATTAAAAGCGGGTGGTGCAGATATCAGCACTATGATGGCGGCGATCTTTGGCACCATTTTAGTCGCTTCTTTTGCTGAAATCCTATTATCACGAGTGCTGCAATACGCGCGCCGCGTGATCACGCCGCTGGTGTCGGGCATTGTGGTTACCCTGATAGGCTTAACACTGGTACAAGTTGGTTTAGTTTCTATGGGTGGCGGCTATGCTGCGCTCAGCGATGGCACTTTTGGCAGCTTAGACAAACTGGCGCTGGCGGGAACCGTGCTTGGACTTATCGTGCTGCTCAACCGCTCAAGTAACCCATACATTCGCGTAGCATCGATTGTGATTGCGATGTTCGTTGGTTATATCATGGCCTACTTGATGGGGATGGTGAACACTGATTCACTGAGTGAAACCGCCCTGATTGCCCTACCAATACCTATGCAGTTTGGTTTAGGTTTTGATTGGTCACTCTTTATTCCTCTGGTACTGATTTTCTTGATCACCGCATTGGAAGCGATTGGTGATATCACCGCCACTTCTGAAGTGTCGGGCGAGCCTGTCAAAGGGCCGATTTACATGAAGCGTATTAAAGGTGGTGTGCTGGCTGATGGTTTGAACTCCGCGCTGGCGGCGATCTTTAACAGTTTTCCCAACTCGACCTTTAGCCAAAACAATGGCGTAATTATGCTCACCGGGGTTGCCAGCCGTTATGTGGGTTACTTTATTTCCGCCATGTTGGTGTTGCTCGGCCTGTTCCCAGGCGTGGCAAGCTTTGTACAATTGATTCCTGAACCGGTACTTGGCGGTGCAACCATCGTCATGTTCGGCACCATTGCAGCCGCGGGTGTGCGTATTATTTCCCGTGTGGATCTCGACCGCCGCGCGATTTTAATCATGGCGCTATCGTTTTCGATGGGGTTAGGCATTGCGCAAAAGCCAGAGATTCTGCAATTTATGCCTGAGTTCATTAAGAGCATTTTTTCATCCGGCGTAGCGGCTGGCGGTATCACCGCAATTTTGCTCAACTTGCTGCTGCCAGAAAAATTGCCACGCGAAGAAGAAGAACTCGAAGAGATCAAAACCAACTGATCGCATGGATGTGCCCAAAAACTTCGGTCAGTAACCGAAAGGGCATAAACCGTAAACACAATGGGCTCAACTGAGCCCATTGTGTTATTTAGTTACGAAGCTTATTTGGTCGGAAAGCTCAGTTGCGCTTTGAGGCCACCTTCACTGCGGTTACTCACCACAACGCTGCCATGATGCTGGCTCACAATCCGTTTCACTATCGCCAAACCAAGCCCTGTACCTTCACTGCCGCGCGCGGTATCACCACGCGTAAAAGGTTCAAACACTTTACTCACTTGGCTAGGATCAATACCCGGGCCATTATCCTCCACACAAACCCAAGCCATTTTGTTATCTGCGGTACTGCCCGTACTCACCTTAACCCAACCATTACCATAACGAATGGCGTTCACCACTAAGTTGCTCACCGCGCGTTTAATGGCGATCGCATTGCCAAAGGCTGGCTGCATTGGTAAATGCAGCGCGACATCGATTTTGATCTCATAACCCCCTTCGGCAGTGGCGACATCATTGGCGATCTCATTGAGATCAACGGCGGTAAAGGTCTGTTTATTGACGGGTTTAAGGTAGTCCATAAACTGACTGATGATCTCGTTACACTCTTCCGTATCACTGATGATCCCTTCGGCGAGATAACTCTCTTCTGGAGACATCATTTCCGTGGCTAAGCGAATACGAGTCAGCGGCGTACGTAAGTCGTGGCTGATCCCCGCCATCAATAATGAGCGATCCTCTTCAAGTGCTTGGATCCCTTTCGACATTTGATTAAACGCCAACGTCACCGCGCGAATTTCAGAAGCGCCTTTGAGTGGCAATGGTGGCGGGTTCTCACCTCGGCCAACGGCTTTGGCGGCTTTTTCTAAGGCAATTAAAGGACGATTTTGCAGACGAATAAACAGCCATCCCCCTAAGACGATCAATAACGCCATCACCAAACTATTGTGAAATAGTGGCGCAAAATCCTCTTTTTGCAGCTCAGAGAGAGGGATGCGTATTAATGACCCCGGAAAAGAGTCCACTTTCATCCATAAAATATAACTCTCTTTACCCAAAATCATCCGCACATCGGTCGGCGAGCCGAGCTCATTGCTCATCTCCTCGCTCATCAAATCAATGCTGATGGCATCGTGATACTCTTGGGCCATCTCACTCTCTTCACCATGAATAGTGACACCCAACTGTTCTAACACTCGGCGGCGCTGTAAGGCGTCCATTCCCAGCTTCGATGTATTGTTCGCCGCATCATCCAGCATTAGGTTGATCTCATGGCCCAAAATCTTATTGAACTGCTGCAAACTGGGCATCAAAGCATAGTTAAATACGGCGTAATAAGAATACACTTGGCTGGCGATCAGCAATGAAAAGAAGAGCAAAATCGATTGAGTAAAGGAACTGCGAATGCGCATAGGAAAACCCGCTATGAACGTACTATCAAAAAGGCGACAAAAAAGCTCCTGTGGGTTAACCGACAGGAGCTGATTGAAATTTAAGACTCTTTACCATCTGGAACGAAGACGTAACCTAAGCCCCACACCGTTTGTATGTAGCGTGGTTTGCTTGGATCCACTTCAAGCATGCGACGTAAACGCGAGATTTGCACATCAATCGAGCGCTCCATTGCGGAGTATTCACGCCCTCTTGCCATATTCATCAACTTATCGCGCGACATTGGCTCACGCGCATTGGTGACTAGGGTCTTCAATACGGCAAATTCACCGGAAGTGAGCGGCATCGGCTCATCGCCACGGAACATTTCGCGGGTACCTAAATTCAGGCGAAACTCACCAAATTCAACCACCGACTCTTCAGCACTTGGCGCGCCAGGGGCTTCAATCACTTGGCGACGTAGCACGGCTTTGATTCGCGCCAGTAGTTCACGCGGGTTAAACGGTTTGGGCAGGTAATCATCCGCACCCACCTCCAAGCCAACAATACGATCCACTTCGTCGCCTTTGGCGGTCAGCATTAAAATCGGCAACATGTTATTGGCGTTACGCAAGCGGCGGCAAATAGACAAACCATCTTCACCCGGCAACATCAAATCAAGCACCATTAGGTGGAAGTTTTCACGAGTGAGCAGGCGATCCATCTGTTCGCTATTGGCGACACTACGCACCAGAAAACCTTGCTCTGACAAGTAACGCTCAAGCAATGCACGTAAACGCGCATCATCATCCACCACTAAAATTTTATAGTTTTCTTGCATCTGAGATCCCACCTAATTCTGAGCTTCAGCCAATATCAAACCGAGCGAGTAAAATGTAACACCGTTGCGGCTAAAATCATGCAAAGAATTGTTAACGTTTATGTCTTTTGTCGCGCTTCGTTGTTAGACACTAAGCGGATGACATCGTTTGTCAGTTCGGCTCTTTATCAAAGCGGCCAAAACGATAGCGATAGCCTAAACCAAAGGCAATATCGGTGCTGTTGTTGGCATTAAACATATTTTCGACCACAGTAACTTCAATCGCTGAATGGCTCATTTGATAACGATACCCCAAAATAAACTCGGTCGATGGTTTAGAAAAGTCATCCTCCCCCGTTGAAAGGCCTTGATAGAATGAGACCTGCCCAATCAGATAATGGCGTTCTAACCACTGATATCGATAACTGGTACCCATCGACCAAGTACTCGAATGATACTGTGTTTGGCCTGGTACATTGGTCGGGTTGCGAAAGGTGATAGCCAACAGCGTATCAAGTGCATGCTTACCTCTTCGGTAGCCATAATTAAGCTGCACCGCTTGTTCAAACTCGGATAGGTTGAATATTCCATGGTGTGGATCGTTGTAATAGAGTGAAACTCCCAATGACAAACCGTGATGAGGCTTATCCACCAGCTGGTACTGTAAATAGCTGGTCAACGCACGACTCAATGTCCGCCCACGCCGAGGGGATGGGAAGAGAAAAGAGAATAAACCAACAAATGCACTTACACTCCGTCATGCATACTCTCCGGCCAAAGCAACCTTTTGAATATATTAGACAATCATTAACGCTTAGTGAGTGACCATATCCCTTAATGATGATCTACCGTACACATTAAGTGTATGCGCTAATTCAGAAATATCATGAGATAGTGCTAACTTTTTCCGCAAGCTAGGGCGTTTTCAAATTCGGATTATCAAATTTTTTTTGAAAATGAATTAAGCAAGAGGCGGTTTCTTGTTTGGACTCAGTCCGTTATCTTAGCGCCATCTCGAATGTTATCTTCCCTAGGAGGGAAAAATGAATATTGTTCAAGCATCGCAAGCGCGCTATTCCACCAAAGCGTTTGACACCAACCGTAAACTGACTGAACAGCAAGTCGCTGATATTAAAGAACTGGTACGCATGAGCGCCTCTAGCGTCAATTCGCAGCCTTGGCATTTTATTTTGGCGGCTAGCGAGGAAGGCAAAACGCGTATCGCCAAAGCGGCGCAAGGTCAATTTTCCTTTAACGAACGCAAAATTTTGGATGCGTCTCACGTGATGGTGTTTTGCGCCAAAACCGATATTGATGATAACTACTTATTGGCACTGCTGGAAAACGAAGAGAAAGATGGCCGCTTTGCCAATGAAGAAGCCAAAACAGGCATGCACGGCGGACGCAGCTATTTTGTTAACTTGCATCGAGAAACGCTCAATGACGCCGAACACTGGATGCAAAAACAAGTTTATTTAAATGTTGGAACACTGCTGCTCGGAGCGGCTGCGATGGGCATTGATGCTGTCCCCATTGAAGGATTTGATGCCGAGGTGCTCAACCAAGAGTTTGGCCTGACTGAAAAAGGGTTCACCAGCTTAGTGATTGTACCGCTCGGTTACCACAGCGAAGAAGATTTTAACGCCAAGCTGCCGAAATCTCGCTGGCCAGAGCAAACCGTCTTTACTGAGTTATAAGCCATGATCCACTTATTAGCCGAAATCAAAGCCCTTCCCGACTCAATAGAGCGAGTGCAAGCTATGCTTGAAGCGCTGCTTGAACCAAGCCGCAACGAAACAGGCTGCTGCCAATATGAGCTCTATCGTGATAACTCGATTGACGGGTTATTCTTGATGCAGGAGATTTGGTGCTCAGAGGAGAGCTTGCAACAACACCAGCAGAGTGCGCATTTTCAGCACTTTCAACTACAGCTTAGCGAGCAAGAGGCATTGGAATACCTACAAATCCGCCCGCTAACGTTTGTTGGCTAATGCGGGATTAACTCTCACGCTGTTTGATGGCTGCCAGTACCGCTTGTCGTTGCTGGCAGCCTTTTCCACGAATAAATTCCTGAAAAGCGCGAATGGTTGGGGTGATCAAACGTCGATCTGCGCACACGATATAAATTGGCACTGGCCCACTTTCCCATTGAGGTAAAATGCGTACTAAGCGCCCATCAATAATATCCTGACTGATATCCATTAATGACTTATTGGCAATGCCTTTGCCTTTAACAGCCAATCGATGTACCACGTCACCATCGTTGCATGCGGGGTTTCCTTGCACTACCACACTCTGCGTTTCGCCCTCTCGGCTCAAAACCCACTTATTATGCAGCGTGTCAGCCAGCATATAACAAAGACAATTGTGATGTTGCAGATCGTCAGGATGGAGGATAGGTGGATGCGTTGCCAAATATTCTGGCGAGGCGCACAACACGCGCTCGTTTGATTCACACAGCGGCATCGCAACCAAATTGGAATCAGCAGGATGGCCATAACGAATCGCAATATCCATCGGGTGAGCATACATATCCGCTAAGCGATCAGAGAGATCCAGTTTAACGATGACGTTCGGGTGCAAGGCAATAAATTCATCGATCCAATCCAGCAGTAAATTGCGCCCCAAATCCGAAGGGGCACTGAGGTGTAGCTTCCCCGCTAGTTGACCGCGCGCGCATGCTATCTGATCGAGCCCTTCTTGCAACGTGGCAAGGGCTGTCTGAGTTTTGGCGAGGAAAATCTCCCCCTCTTGGGTTAAGCGCATATGACGTGTCGAGCGGACAAAGAGCGGAAACTGCACCTGCTCTTCTAAACGGCGAATGGCGGCACTGACCGCGGCCGTGGTCAGCGATACGCTGTTGGCCGCCTTAGAAAAACTGCCTTGGCGTGCGGTTTCGACAAACAAGTTCAGATCATTGAGTGCTTTCATATTCTCCGCCTATTGGGCTATTTCCATCGCAAAAATTTCCATGACAAGTGATATTAATCGGCTGATAGGCTTGCCAACACTTTTGCGCGCTAACATCGCCGCCTTGCGCTTTACGCTGATAATGCTGTTGCAATTGCGTCAGATAACGCTGGGCAATCATTTTTTGCTCATCATTGGCCACTTGCCAAATCGATTCGCCAACCAAACTAAGGGGTGGTAATTTTGGTTCTTTGCCTCGTACTGCAGGCGGATTAATCTGCACGTTCAGCAGCTCGTAGATACGCCGATTCTCTTCCACCAGTTGTTCCTGTTGTAATCTCGCGCCCAGTGTCATCAACTGTTCACGTAAGGTGTAGCCGTGATGCACAGGACAAAGCAGAAAATCGAACGAGCGATGCGGATAACGCTCAACCAGCGCGGCAATGAATTCACTCATTAAATCACCGCCAACCCCAGCGATGATCAGTAGATGCGAGCCAGAATGGTTATCAAGCGGCAAATCGCGCACATCAAGGCAATGTGCACGCCAGCGCGGTAACGCTGCCGTTACAGGGAAATAGCGCGTTAAATCAAGCGTCACCTTTTCAATCAACGCTGGCACAATATCTACAAAATGCACCACACTATTTGGACAGCGCTTCAGTAACGCCGCGCCAAGCAGACCGTGATCGCAGCAGCAATCCCAAATATGATCGTAGTGGCGGTTGATCTGCTGTACTAGTTGCGTGAGCCGTTTTCCTAATTTCATCTTTGCCCAACCAAGCCGCATGATACAACACGCCGCCGAATAAAAAGAGTGGCGGCCATTTTACTTGGATTTGAAGAAATGTTGCATAGAAAATAACAAACCCATCAATGAACATTTCTAGTTAACCTGTCAGTGATTTATAGTGAGCAACACTTAATCTATTCTGACAAAAGGAAATGTCATGGCAGCTCTGTTTTTCAAGTGCCTGCTTGGTGCGCTTGCCGTGTTGATCATCGCCCTGCTCTCCAAAAGCAAAAGCTTTTTTATTGCTGGTCTTGTACCGCTGTTTCCTACCTTCGCTCTGATTGCGCATTACATTGTCGGCACCGAACGCACGATGGAAGACCTGCGCACCACCGCGTTGTTTGGCCTTTACTCGCTTATCCCGTATGCGACATATCTGTTGGCAGTATACTACTTCAGTTATTGGCTACCTCTCACCAGTACACTGGTATGTGCCACTTTGGTGTGGTTGGCATTCGCTGCATTATTGTTAGTAAGTTGGACACGTTTAAACCCTGCGATAGCCTAAACCATCATCCCCGACGGTCATATCGATACGGGAGAAAGCCAAACGCAAGCACTACAACGTGAAGTGCTAGAGGAACGATGGCATTTACGCTGCACAATTTATTAAGGAAAGTCATAATGTTCGAAAGAGCTTCTTTTACTCTGTTTATTCACATTGTGGTGATCGCAGCTGTTGCGGCGAGTGTGGGAAGCCTGCTCGCCATTCCGCTTTCTGAAATGTTTATTGCCGCAGCTTTAGTCATTGTGCTGCATAAAAAACGCCTCTTATCCATTCGCGTTCCTAACGGGTTATTGTTGACGGTGCAAATTGTGCTCGGCATCAGCGTTGGGGCGAGCATCAGTTTAAGTCAACTGGGCGAAACCTTAACCCTACCGGTGATTATCGGTTTGGTTTGCTGCTTAAGCTTGCAGATCGCCAGCAGCTTTCTTTGGCTCCGCAAAAGAGAAGGTTGGTCACCGTTTGAATCTCTACTCGGTGCGGTACCGGGCGCGATGGCAGCGATTTTGGTGATCAGCGAATCAAGCCAGACTCCTTCAACCAAAGTGGTTTATTCGCACTCGGTGCGCTTGATGATCCTCACTTTACTGGCTCTTTTTATCTCCAATAGCACGCCCGACGTTGCCCCCGTTGAGAGCAGTTTGACGATTTACGCGTGGTTGATTTTCTTTGCGCTTGCGCTGCTTAGTCTACTGCTGGGCAAAGGCTCGACCTTGCTCGGTATTCCTGCGCCCTATATGTTGGCGGCACTGCTGGTCACGGCCAGTTTCAATAGTTTTTCGACAGGCATTGCGCTACAACTTCCAACATGGATGGTAGTATTCGCCACCGCACTGCTGGGCATTTTGATTGGCGCACGCCTTGCCGATACCACATTGCGCGAAGCCATGGCTTATTCGCGCGCGGGTGTGATGGTTTACACTGATTGGTCTGCTGGTCGCCGTCGCCGTGTCTGGCTTGTTTGCGTTACTGCTGGATAAATCTTGGGTGGTATTACTTTTAGCTTGGGTCCCCGGCAGCGTAGAAGCGATGACCGCCGTCGCCCTACTGCTGGGCATGGAACCCGCGTTTGTGATGATCAACCACGCCCTACGGCTACTGCTGCTCTACTCGCTACCCGCCGTGTTGAAAAAGCCGTTAGAGGCGTTGCGAAGCAAGTGAGGTGAGAAAAATGAGCGACCGAGGAATATTTTGAACCGAATACTCCGTTCACTGCCCTTTTTCATACTCAATCGAGTTAATAAACCACTCTTTGATACCGGTGGGCGTGGGCACTTGCACATCGTCATCAACCTCTTTTTTCAGCAGAGCACGCGCCATCGGTGAATCGATGGAGATGTAATCTTTCGCGTCACCGTAAATCTCTTCTGGGCCCACAATGCGAAAGCGCTTTACATCACCCGCTTCATTTTCAATTTCCACCCAAGCACCGAAAAACACTTTCCCCTCTTGTTGAGGCGAATAATCAACTATCGTCACTTCCGGTAAAAATTTTCTCAAAAAACGAATTCGGCGATCAATTTGCCGCAGTAAACGCTTATTAAAGGTGTAGTCTGCGTTTTCAGAGCGATCCCCGAGGCCAGCAGCCCAAGTGACTATTTTGGTAATTTCTGGCCGTTTTTCATGCCAAAGATGGTCATGCTCTGCCTTTAATTTATTGTAGCCCTCACGGGTAATCAGTTTGGTCTTCAAGATCTTTTCCCATTACACACCGCCGCACATTCAAGGTAGCCGCGGGTTATACATTCATCACGATGGCTTGCTACTATACTGTCATTTTCGCTCGGCACCAACTGACTGAGCTTATCTTTAGCCACCAAACTCATCTTCGGTTTTAGCGCTGCCAACGCTGAAAAATGACATCAAAATCACACGCGTTACGTGACCTCTTCGGCACAATCGGGTAGAAGGTTATCTCACTAATCTCATAACAGCGCGCCGTTAGACTAGAAATAAGTCTAACGTGCCCCAATAGTTACCCTATTCAAACCACCCTGAGTGGTGGTGCTACTGAACTACAAAAGAGAAACCACGGATGAGCCAAGCTATCTGCAAATTGATCGCACAAGAGCTAAATGTGCGTCTTGAGCAAGTGACAGCGACTGTCACACTTATTGATGACGGAAACACCGTTCCTTTTATCGCCCGTTACCGTAAAGAGGTCACAGGTGGGCTAGACGACACCCAACTGCGTACCTTAGACAGCCGTTTATCCTATCTGCGCGAGCTCGATGAGCGCCGCCAAACCATTCTGAAATCGATTCAAGAACAAGGCAAACTCACCGCCGAGCTAGCACAAGAGATCAACCAAGCAGATAGTAAAACTCGCCTTGAAGATCTCTATTTACCCTACAAACCTAAGCGTCGTACTAAAGGTCAAATTGCGATTGAAGCAGGGCTTGAACCACTGGCAGACAAGCTGTGGAATGAAGCGCAAACCGACCCTGAAACCGAGGCCGCACACTATGTGAACACCGAGAAAGGGATCAGTGATATCAAAGCAGCACTGGACGGTGCACGCGCCATTATCATGGAACGCATTGCTGAAGATGCCAACCTGCTGGACAAAGTGCGCCGCCATTTGACGCGCAGTGCCGAATTGGTCTCTCGCGTGGTCGAAGGCAAAGAGCAAGCAGGGGAGAAATTTAAAGATTACTTCGCGCATAATGAAACGCTCAGTAAAGTGCCTTCACACCGCGCATTGGCCATGCTTCGCGGCCGCAATGAAGGCTTTTTAAGTTTGAGCATGAATGCCGATCCAGAGCAAGAAGAGGGCGTGCGCCAATCGTATTGCGAAACGCTGATTGCACAACACTATGGCATTCACTTAAGCAGCGCCCCTGCCGATGGGTGGCGCAAACAAGTGATCAGTTGGGCGTGGCGCATTAAAGTGTCAATGCACATGGAAACCGAACTGATGGGCGCAATGAAAGAGCGTGCCGAAATCGAAGCGATTGAAGTGTTTGCCACTAACTTAAAAGATTTGTTGATGGCGGCACCGGCTGGCCCACGCGCCACTCTCGGCTTAGATCCTGGTTTGCGAACGGGTTCGAAAATTGCGGTAGTGGACGCCACGGGTAAGGTACTGGCGACCGAGACGATTTATCCGCATCAGCCGCATAACCAACATGACAAATCAGCGAAAATTGTTGAACAGTTAGTACGCCAATTTAACGTTGATTTGATTGCGATTGGTAACGGTACCGCATCGCGCGAAACCGATACTTTTGTCGCCGATGTCATTAAGCGCGGCAACCTGAAAGTGCAGAAAATCATTGTTAGCGAAGCGGGGGCATCGGTCTATTCAGCCTCTGAGTTGGCGGCCAAAGAGTTCCCCAATATGGATGTGTCGCTACGCGGCGCGGTGTCGATTGCTCGCCGCCTGCAAGACCCACTTGCCGAGCTGGTGAAAATCGATCCTAAATCGATCGGTGTGGGCCAATACCAACACGATGTCAGCCAGTCGATGCTCGCCAAACGCTTAGATGCGATTGTTGAAGACTGCGTCAACGCGGTCGGCGTGGATGTGAATACCGCCTCTGCCGCGCTGTTAACACGCGTGGCTGGCTTGTCTAACGCACTGGCGCAAAACATCGTTGATTATCGTGATGAAAATGGACGCTTCGCCTCACGCGCTACACTGAAAAAAGTCGCGCGCTTAGGGCCAAAAGCATTTGAGCAATGTGCGGGCTTCTTACGCATTATGGATGGTAAAAATCCACTCGATGCCTCTTCGGTTCACCCAGAAGCGTATCCCGTGGTGAAAGCCATCGCCGAAAAAAATAGCAAAGAGATCAAAGCACTGATCGGCAATAGTGAGTTTTTGCGCAATTTACACGCCGTCGATTATACCGACGAGCATTTTGGCCTACCGACTGTCACTGACATCATCAAAGAGCTCGATAAACCGGGCCGCGATCCACGCCCTGAGTTTAAGACCGCGACCTTTGCTGATGGCGTGACTGAAATGAAAGATCTGGAAATTGGGATGATTTTGGAAGGCGTGGTATCAAATGTGGCCAACTTTGGTGCTTTTGTTGATATTGGCGTTCACCAAGATGGCTTAGTGCATATCTCTGCGCTGACTGATCGTTTCATTGCCGACCCGCGTGAAGTGGTGAAAGCGGGCGACATAGTCAAAGTCAAAGTGATGGAAGTCGATGTGCAGCGAAAACGCATTGCACTCTCGATGCGCTTAAACGATGAGCCGGGTCAAGATAACCGCAGCCAACGCTCTGGCGCAACAAGTAGCAACACGCGTTCGCATCAAAATAGTGGCCAACCGCAACGCCGTCGTGAAGAGCCACAACAAAACGCGGCAATGGGTGGAGCTTTCGCCGCCGCCTTTGCTAAAGCGAAAAAATAGCAGCGATGCGTAACTTACTGGATAAACGAATCACAGTGAAAAGCACCTAACCACGTCGCTCATATCAGAGCCGCAAAAAACACAAATCCCCACTGCGGCCAACGCCTAAGTGGGGATTTTATTTATCGCGATAAGTCGCATTCATCGACCTACAACACCGCAATCACTTCAGAAGGCGTATTGGGGGCAACCGCGTGACCATAATAGTACTTAATTACAGTTCGCCGGCGCGCCATTTTGCCTTCGGTTATCGCAGCATCAATAATGTGTTTAGGTAACCTAAACCGCATCGTATAGCTTTTACCTTGATCCTTGCTGTAGGTGGCGAGAGCGAGCAAGTCAAACAGCCTTTCGAGCTCGCTTTTCTGCTCCTCTTGATAAGAAGTCGATGTTTCGTATTCGGTGCCAACCTCATAGCTTGGATGCTCTGAAGGGTCCCATGACGACTGTTTTCGTCTTTTATCATCCGCCTTTACCTTACGCTCAGCGTTGGTTTTAGCCAGTTCGACGGTTGGCATCACAGGGGCGCGGATCCGATTGTCACGCGCGGCCTGTTCCGTTTGCACATTAACCGATGGGGCGATAAGTGGCACACTTACGTTCGTTGGTGACACCATCATAGCCGAAACCTCCTCAGTATCGCCCGCCCCGATAGACCTGCTTTCGCTCAGCACTACTGGGTTAGACTTTATATCGACCAGATTGCTCAAACTTTTAGCAAATTTATTTTTAATTTAACATTTGCACCCAACGACTTGACGTTTCAGGATGCTACAGATAAAGACAGCAAACGGGCGAATCCCCATGAGAGAGCAACGATGTGATTGAGGTGAGCCAACACAGCTGTAGCTTTAAGTAGAAAGACATTGCATGGGTATCAATGCCTTAACGTGCAAAGGCGATGAGCTGCTGGCAAAAATCGTCCAGTTCAGTGATGAACGGTGCGTGGGAGGAATTGCCAAAAATGTACTGCTCGCTATTGGGCAAGGTTTTTTGCAACTCTTGCGCCACCTTAACCGGCACCAAACCATCAAGCCGACCATATAGACGAAGCATGGGAATCGAGAGTGCTGTCAAAGGCTGGCGCAAATCCACCTCGGCCAACATGACCAAACCCGCTAACAATGATTGTGGGTTCGGCGCGGGCCGTGATAACACCGCTTGTTTTAGGTATTTCACATCTTGCTTTGCCTGAGGGCTGCCCATCGCTTGCAGTGCCATAAAGCGCTCAACAGTAGCCTGAAAATCGTCCATTAACTGTTCAGTAAAGGCACTGAGCACTTGAGGGAGAATGCCACGCCACGGTTTCTGTGCCGCAAATTTGGGAGAGCTCGCCACAGTGACCAATTTGCTCACATAACTTGGGTGATGCAGTGCCATATGAGTCGCCACTAACCCACCCAAAGACCAACCGACCCAAATGGCTTGTTTAGGCGCTTGCATGATTAGCGCTTGCGCGATCTCTTCTAGATCAGCGGCGTGGCTAGCAGCGCTGTGACCATAACCAGGCAAATCAACCACGTGCACACGAAAATGTCCTTTAAGCACATCGACCGCTTGCTGCCATACTGCACCATTCATCCCCCAACCGTGCACCAAGACAAGATCATCGCCCTCGCCTGAGGCTTGCCAATATAACGCTGTGGCCATGCTCACAAATTCTCCCACTAAATTCACACTTCTTCACTGAAAAAATACCGATCATACACTCACTCACTTGAAATCACGGTCAACACAAAGACTGATTCAAGTTGCAAGAGTATAACCATACTTCGTTTCACAGCTTTGGTTGAGTTATGTTATCGCATTGGGTTCAAAAAACCATCACTCGCTTGGTAAGCCGTCAGTGTCTACTGTGTCGTTTACCGATTGAAACTCACCAAACTGGGGCTTGGTGTAAGACCTGCCTAACCTATTTTGCACCGCAACCTCGCTGCCAACAGTGCGGCCTGCCAACGCTTATTACCGTGCCTCAATGTGGGCAATGTTTAGCGAATCCTCCGCCTTGGCAACGCCTATACTGTGTCGGCGACTATATTTTTCCGCTCAGTCACACCATTCATCAACTCAAATATGAAGGTCAATTTTGGCAATCTCGCCATTTGAGTGCCTTACTGACGCCACGTATCGACACTCCCGCCCCGCTCATCACTAGCGTTCCGTTACACTGGCAACGGCGCTTAAAACGCGGCTTCAATCAAAGTGCGCTACTTGCCTCTCAATTAAGTCAACAACTGGGGGCTAGCTGCGATAACCAGTTGATCAAACGCAATCGCGCAACACCCCAGCAGCAAGGGCTTTCTAAATTACAGCGCAAACAAAATCTCAAACATGCATTCACACTACGACACCTTCCCACGCACAAGCACATTGCACTTGTTGACGATGTCGTGACCACGGGCAGCACCGTGCAGCAAATCTGTCAATTACTGCTTGAAGTCGGTGTCGAAAGGATTGATATTTACTGCATATGCCGCACTCCTGAACCTAAAGATTAACCAACACGGTTTTATTTAGCGCGTAAAAAGGACTGGATCCGCCGTGTTTCAGGAGTAGAATGGCAAGTAATAACCTATAAATTTACTCAGGTATTCGTCGTGTCAAATTCTATTATTATTACCGAAACAGCCCAAACCCATTTCGGCAAGTTGCTTGGGCAACAGCCTGATGGTACTAACATCCGAGTTTTTGTAGTCAATCCAGGCACTCAAAATGCAGAGTGTGGCGTCTCTTACTGCCCACCAGAGGCAGTGGAAGCGACTGATACTGAAATTGCCTTTGAAGGTTTTTCTGCGTATGTCGATGAACTGAGCTTGCCGTTTTTAGAAGACGCAGAGATCGATTTCGTCACTGATAAAATGGGTTCACAACTGACACTTAAAGCTCCGAATGCGAAGATGCGTAAAGTGTCTGATGACGCAAGCCTGATTGAACGTGTGGAATATGCGATTCAAACTCAAGTCAACCCGCAGTTAGCTGGCCATGGTGGCCATGTCAGCTTGGTTGAAATCACCGAAGATGGTATTGCGATTGTCGCCTTTGGTGGCGGCTGTAACGGTTGTTCAATGGTCGATGTCACCCTCAAAGAAGGCATTGAAAAAGAACTGCTTCAACAATTTGAAGGCGAATTAACCGCGGTGCGCGATGCCACTGAACATGATCGTGGTGAGCACTCTTACTACTAGTGACTCGCTAGATACGTGGATTACAGAAAAACGGAGCCGAGATGAGATTCTCGGCTTTTTTATACTTAAAATCATTTGCCGCGCTCAAGTCCTTTTCAATTAAGGTCATTTTCTCATATAGTTAGAAAAGTCATTTGCCTTACGGGAATTAGTGTATGCCAACCAGAAAACTGCCCGAAATTTTAGCCCAAAGAACGGCAGCTCAATCGACCCTGTTTACCATCGAATCATTAGATTTACGCTTTTCTAACGGCGAACAGCGCACCTATGAACGAATGAAACCGAGCGGCCGGCATGCAGTCATGATGGTGCCAGTAACGGCACAAGGAGATTTACTGCTGGTTCGAGAATATGCCGCTGGCACTGAACGCTATGAGCTCGGATTCCCTAAGGGTTTGATTGACCAAGGAGAAAGCCCGCAACAAGCAGCAAATCGTGAACTCAAAGAAGAAATTGGTTTTGGCGCAAGCACCTTAACCCCCTTAAAAGAGGTGGTACTTGCCCCCTCTTACTTTTCGAGCAAAATGACACTCTTCTTAGCACAAGATCTATACTCAGAAGTAATGGAAGGCGATGAACCCGAACCTTTAGAGGTCATTCGCTGGCCTCTGGCCCAAGCAGAAGAGCTACTGACTCACCTCGATTTCTGTGAAGCCCGAAGCATTACCGCACTACTGCTTGCTCTGCGCAGCCTAAAATAACAAAGTAGAGCTATAGGATTGATGATGCCAACAGCCAATAATTTATCTTACTTACTGCCTGACGTAATTGAAATCGCTCGCTCTGCCGGGCAATTGATTCTCGATATCTACGAAAAGAAAAACTACGAAGCGTTCACCAAAAGTGACCACACCCCAGTCACCAGTGCCGATCTTGCTGCGCATAAACTGATCTGCGAACGACTGAGTGAACTCACGCCAGATATTCCTGTTTTGTCGGAAGAGGCGGCGGACATTAGCCTAGAAAAACGCAGCCAATGGCAGCGGTACTGGTTGGTTGACCCGCTTGATGGTACGCAAGAGTTTATTGCGCGCAGTGGTGACTTTGCCACCATTATCGCACTGATCGAAGAAAACCAACCAGTGATGGGCGTCGTCTATGGGCCCGTTTCTGGCGTGACCTACTACGCCTACGCAGGCAAAGGCGCATGGAAGATCCCCGACATGTCTGAAAGCTTGCGTATTGAAACACACAAGCACGAAACCGTTGGGCAATCCATCGCGATTGCGATCAGTCGCCGCCAAGATATTAACCGTATTACAAGTTGCATGAGCAGCGCATGGAATTATGAGTTAGTGCCGCTGGGCTCGGCAGCGCTGAAAGCGTGTTTAGTCGCAGAAGGTGCTGTCGACTGCTATTTGCGTCTCGGCCCAACCGGTGAATGGGATACCGCCGCCACGCAATGCATCGTAGAAGAGGCGGGCGGACGCATCCTCAACACGCAACTACAACCGCTGTCCTACAATGAGCGTGAAACGTTAGAAAACCCCAACTTTATTGTGTTAGGGGATGCTGATTTGCCTTGGAATACCATTTTACAAGTCAAACCATAACGGCCATTGCCAATAAAAATGCTGCTCAATAGACTCAGCATTTTTATTGGGGGTATGAAATGATTACGGTAAAAAAACCAATCAAAGCTGGCCTTGATAATTAAACTGATATTTACCTTGGTTGTCTGGCGCTCCAATCCACTGTAATTGCTCCGCCATTTCGGGTGGGAATTGCGCTTCAGGTTTAAACCACGCTTTCGCACTGTAACTCATGTCTGGTTGCAGCTGCAGGGCAAATTCACTGCTCATTTGATCACTGTTTTGCTGACCGTTCAATGTCATCTGATTGCTTTGACATTGCAGATCTGCCACTACCGGACCAAGCGAGAGCTCTCCTAAAGGTGAGTCAACTCGGCCATGAGTCCACGCAAGTGAGCCTTCGGCAGATTCACACCACGGGCTATCATAGCGGTAATGGTTCAGGGACAATTCGACTTGCCCCTGAAAAGTCACTGGTACAGGCAGCGGAAACAGCGTCGCTAATTTATTAGCCGCGACAGAAACCACAACCTTGTCCGCATAAGGGCCAGAAAACCCCAGACCAAGATTGCCTTTGCCACGAACTCCCATATCACTACCGCGTCCAAAGCGTACCGCCACTTCAAACTTGGCCATCAGCAGTTGTGATACTTGGATGTCCCAGTTGAGATCGCCGACATTTTGCCCTTGCCAAAAGAGTTGCTGAGCACTACCAGACCACACCGTACCGTCAACACCAGTGACACGCATGACTTCGGAAGAGGAGAGTTGATTCATCACCAAGGAAGCCGGAATATGCGCGACCACACTGATGAGAAAAACCATTACAAGGAACCCGCTATAGAGCAATTTCTTTTTCACTCACCACCTCGCTTCAGTTGTAAGCGTTTTACTTCGACAACGCCACTTTGCTGAGCACGGTTGATGTCCATAAACTCGACATCGACACCTTGCTGCTCTTTTAGAAAGGCAAGCCAATCGACCAATTTAGAGAAAGGAAGTGGTTGTATCCAAACCTGCATCATTTCATCACGCGGTTGAATACGAATAAGCTCAATTTGAAAACGCTGCACACTTGATGAGATGACTTGATTGAGCGGTTGCGTCGTTGCCACCCCACCACCTTGTGCGCGCAATTGAGTAATGGCATCGGCCTTATCCGTCACCCAATTAAGCAATTGTCTTTCACTGATAATCCGGGCTTGCGCAAGCTCGGTTTTCTGATTAAGTGGCGCTAAAATGCCCCAATAAATGATCGCAACCACACACAGCGACACACCACCTAACAGTAATTTCTGTTCACGAGGGGAAAAGGCCGCCCATCGTTGTTGAAGTGCACTCAGGCTATTTTTCATGTCACTAACCTCACTGGCTTTTCAGTATGAAGGTACCATTAACTACAGAACCCGAGCGGTTTAACTGCCCTTGCTCAACCACAAACTGCTTTTCCAATTTAAGGCGCGCTTGTTCAAAGCTTTCAAAATCATTACTTTGAACTTCAAGGCGAATTTCACCCCGATTGCCATCATATTTAACACTTTGCAACTGCATGTTCGGTACGCTGCCGATACTGCTGGGCAACTTCGACAACCACTCCAACATCGAACCATTGGCTTCACCGCCAGAGAGCCGAGCAGCTTCATCATTCATCAGTCTTTTCAGGTAACTGATGGTGGGTATTTTCTGTTTATCAGGGAAAACCGCGCGAAAAACACGTTCACTCTCCGCTCGATAAGCATCGGCTTGCGCTTCGTAGTGCCCTGCTTGCAAAAGATGGTGGCTGGTTGAAATTACAATCAACACCGCGGCCGCTAATGCGCATTTTTGCCATACTTGCCAATGCTTCAAAAACGAGGACTTGGTTTTAAAACTTCCCGTCAGTAAAGTCACTTTGCTCGCTATTGCTTGCTGAGTCAGCAACGCCATGACTAAATGAGGCTCGGCCTGTTGCCAATGTTGCCCTTCAGCCAATGTCAGCTCAGGGAGCGGGGTATACGCCTCTAGCGGTAAATAGTGCCCCTCTTGCTTGACCCATTCTGAAGCACTAAACAGCGTTAACCACTGCGGTTCAATGCTCACCCCTAAATACTCACCTTTACGGATTAACCATTCTTGGCCGATCTGCAGTGCCGACAACCCCTCTGATGCAGGGATAGCCAACACATCCGGTAATACCTTTTTCACGTCAAAACCCGCGGCTTTGAGCTCATCTAAGCGGGTACGCAACCAAGCACGATCCACCCCGACAACGTAAGCAGTGGAAGCGGTTTTATGCAAAATTGAAAAATGCAGCTCATCGACATCTTGTGCGATCTCATCTTCGATTAGATAAGGCAACATTGACTCTAAGCGACGAGCCGCCCCTGATGGAATCGCGACCTCAGTGAGAACTAAATCACTGGCAGCGAGCAGCACAATCGTGGCGCGTTCAGCCGCATAGCTAGAGAGCTGAGATAGCTGCTCCCATCCGGATATTTCACCGCTGGCAATCACTTCTTGCTGCTGTGTTGACCACACCAGCCAAGGTATTTCAGCATCTTGTTGACTACTCAGCCGAACGGTCAGAAACTCGCTCACTGATCCCTCCAAAGCGACGGCGTATGACCGTTGCGGTTTCTCTATTATCACTAAACAATAAACTGCGAATACGAACTCGCGAGTCATCAACCAAGATTTGAGCATCCAGTTCAAAATAAGCACTATCGACAGCTAGGTACTGTTTCGCTTCTTCTTTCACTTTGCTCTCCACAGCAGCCAATGCGGCCTCTGCGAGAAAATTGTCTACCGAAGCCCAGCCATCAAATGGTCGGCTCTCGAGTAAGTTTTTTGCATCCCCTTCACTTAAGTGCGGGCTGAACATCGCCACCAATAACTTGGCATGATCGGGTTCCAAGGTATTGATATTCAAACGCCAATCATCAGTGGGGAGAGTACAGATATAAGGCGCTATTTTATTCATTACATCACCGCTCACCTGCTGAACCGCGCGCAACTCACTGTTATCCGCAAGTAAACTATTCGCCGCCAGATAAGCAGGAGACATTGATTCATACTGGCTGTCTTCTACGCCATAAGAGGACTGCACATCTGAATCGCCATCAATATACTCCCAAGCCGAATCGGCAATCACTTCGGCTTGATAGCTGTCGACCTCAAGCTCTTCCAATAACCGTTGCAACACTTGCACTAAATAGGGTTTTTCGACACTCCCTGCCGCAGGTCTGGCTCTCGAGAGTACATTCAGGTTAAAACAAGCCTGTTTATCAAGGATGCGCCCTTTCAGAGTGCCGTAATCCAATGGATACGTTTGCTCTTTCATCGCCCAAGGTTGACTTAAGTTAATCGTTTCGTTGTCTTTGTAGCTCTGCTCGATAGCAACTTTGGCTAAAGCTTCACTACCCACACTATACCAATAGGCTTGCTGGTAACTAATTTGATTATTCGCTCTTTGAAACTGTGTGAATAAACGCTCGGACATGGTTGCGGCAATCGACACCATAATCGCCAACAACAGCAAGATAACGATTAACGCCACACCGCGTTGGGCTCGATTAGGGTGCGCCATTATTATCAGCCTCTTTATTGGTCGAATTGATGCCACCACCAGCAGTAAGGTAGATACGCTCAATCTCGCCATAATCTTTCAGCGCCAATTTCACGGCCACCGCCCGTGGGATTTTCAAGGCATCACTCCACTCTTCACTCCATTTATCTTGGTTATAAAAGCGCAGCGATAGTGACTCAACATCATGTAACAATGGCGTGATGATCCCTTCTTGCCCTGCAGGAGTATCAGGATAACGCCACCATATACGCTCTAACACGCCCTCTTTAATTCGGTAGCCGACCTTAGTGACTTCCCCGCGTGGAAATTGCTGCTGTGGGTTATGCCAACCTAATCGTGCAAACAGCACTCCTTTTTGATCGGAGTCGAGCAAGTACTCTTTCCAAATCAGCATCTGTTGACTTGGCTCTTCACCATTGGTGCGAAATTGACGCGTTGCCATCTGCCGAAAATCGCCATCCATTAACACCATGGCGCGCTGCAATTCGTTCAAACGTTGGCTACGTTGGGCTGAAATCTCATTACTGCGCTGGACTTGGTTCAATACTTGGTAAGCACCAACGCTCAAACTAGCGAAAATCGCAATCGCCACCAGCACTTCAATCAGGGTAAAGCCTTTGTTTTGTTTATTTGGCGACATAACTTCTCACTGTCACCAAAGGTGATCCTTCTTTTTCACTAGCCACGCTGACATCAAAAGCTTTCAATAAATTATCCGCAGTGGGTACTAAAGTGACTTTCCAATACCAGGTTCGGCCCGCCAATACCTCACTGCCATTTTTCGCTTGTACGTTTTGAGGAGTAAGCATCACTTGCGCCATCTGGTTATCGACCACCATGGCGGCAAACGCTTTTTCTTCCAAATAACTCACGGTATTGATGTGTTGGCTGACCGAACGGATCACACTGATGGAAGCGGTGGCAAAAATAGCCAGCGCCACCAAGACTTCTAACAGCGTCATCGCTTTTTGTTTACCCATCGATCGCATCTCCCGGAGCGAACAGCGTGATTTCCCCGTTTTCTTTCACTACCACTCGCCAGCCTTGCTCTGCATCTTGCTGATTAAGATGGATGCTCAGGACAAAAGGCGTCAGCTCACCACTGGATAAAATAAACACTTGTGGTGGTAATTGTTTTTTTTGCTCGCCTTCATCAGCAAACTTATCGTCATCAAACAGACTGCCCGGTTTGAAGAGTCGATCATCGTTTTTCCATGCACTTCCTCCCAGCTCAAACTGGAGAGATAACCCCTCAGGCAGTTGGAGCTGTGAAGCCATTTTCTTGCTCTCTAGCGGCTGCCATCCCTTGTCCTCCATCGATAGGAAAACCAGATGCGATTTTTTTTCATCGACCCGCAAACCAAAATCTTTGCCACTGAGAATGGCTTCTTCATTGCTCAGTTGTAGACGCTGATAAAGGCTCATCGCGTACTGTTTCGCATCATCGTTGTTCGTGCTAGGTAGCGTCGATATAACGGCCACAGCACTGAGCGAGAGCAGCACGAGCACCAGCAGTATTTCGAGTAGGGTAAAACCGCGTTGAGATAGCATCAGATAAATGGGGCGGCTAAGGCCGCCCTCTCTCTTATTGGAAATCTTGCATGTTCCAGTTGCCTATGTCGGCACTGGCGCCTTCGCCGCCTTCTTGACCATCAGCACCCAGCGTGAAGATATCAATCGTACCGTTATCACCAGGGCTTAAGTATTGATAAGGGTTGCCCCAAGGGTCATTTGGCAAACGGCGAATATAACCGTTATCGCGGTAGTTGCGTGGCTCAGGATTCGACGGCTTGGTCACTAGCGCTTCTAAGCCTTGATCTGTCGTTGGGTACACGCTGTTGTCTAATTTATACATATCCAACGCATTTTCGAGTGCGACAATATCGGTAATCGCTTTTTGTTGGTCAGCTTTTTCTTTATTACCGAGCAAATTAGGCACCACAAAACTCGCCAAAATACCCAAAATAACTACAACCACCATCACTTCAAGCAAAGTAAAGCCCGACTGTTTATTTGTTTTTGTTCTCATTCCAATCTCCAACATAGTTTGGTCGTTATCATTGCAGAATTCAGTCATGATCAACGACTCATTAAATTATTCATTTCTAAAATCGGCATCAAGGTCGCCATCACGATAAACAGTACCAACCCAGCCATTAATGCAATCAGCGCCGGGGTAAAAATACCTAATGCGATGTTGACCGTCGATTCAAAACTCGCGTCTTGGTTATCGGCCGAGCGCGTCAGCATACTTTCGAGCTCACCACTTTGTTCACCACTGGCGATCATATGCAGCATCATCGGTGGAAATAACTTGGTTTGCTCAAGCGCTTTACGCAAGCTCGACCCTTCGCGAACATTGTCAGCCGCCAACAATACTTGTTGCTTGACGTATTTATTGGACATCACATCCACCGCCACACGCATCCCATCCAAAATAGGAATCGCACTGGAGGTACAAATAGACAAAGTTCGCGCAAAACGCGCAGTATTGAGACCGCGAGTGATTTTGCCAATCAACGGCATGCCGATGATTTTTTTATCCCACTTCAACCGCAAATTTGGCTTGCTTAACAACCATCGGACGAGATAAATCAAGATCACCAATAGCACCAGCAATTGGACACCCCAATGCTGGATAAAATCACTTGAGGAGAGTAAAAATTGAGTCGACTTCGGTAATTCTTGCCCCATTTGGACAAATTGTCCGACGATTTTAGGCACCACAGCCGCCAGCAAAAAAGCCACAATACACACCGCGAACACAACCAACACCACTGGATAAATCATCGCTTGTTGTAACTTGGAACGCATTTTTTGGCGATTTTCAGCATAGTCTGCTAAACGCTCAAGCACCGAATCCAAATGGCCTGATTTTTCGCCCGCTTCAACCATCGAACGGAACAGGTCATCAAAGATATGTGGATAATCACCCAAGCTGTCTGACAAGGTATAACCCTCGGTCACTTTGGAACGAACAGCGGCCAACATGGTGCGAATACGCGGCTTTTCCGATTGTTCAGATACCGCTTTCAAACACTCTTCCAATGGCATGCCTGACTGCACTAAAGTGGATAACTGGCGAGTAATGAGCGCTAAATCCGGTGTACTGATACCGCGCTTAAAACTCAAAGGCGATTGCTCACGCTGAGCCGCTTTCGCTTGCGTCTCAATGAGTTCAATCGGTATAAGCCCTTGCTCTTTTAAGCGCTGGCGAACCTGCCGAGCATGGTCCCCCTCAATAACACCCTTTTTTTGTTTGCCTTTGGCGTCGAGCGCTTTATATTCAAATGCCGCCATTATGCTTCCTTCGTCACTCGCATCACTTCTTCAAGTGAGGTAATGCCTTTCAGCACTTTATCAAGCCCGTCATCACGAATGCTCGGTGTTTTCGCCCGCACCGCTTTTTCAATCGCTTGCTCTCCGGCTTCGCTATGAATTAAGGCTTGTACCTCATCATCAATCAGCAACAATTCATGTATACCCGTTCGGCCTCGATACCCTTTGTGATTGCATTTGTCACAGCCCTTCGGACGATACAGTGTCAGCGACTCTTTTTTCTTACAATTGAACAGTTTTTTCTGCTCATTGTCTGCTTGGTAGGCCTCTTTGCAATCGGGACATAAGGTACGCACTAAGCGTTGTGCCAATACGCCAAGCAGCGATGATGAGATCAAAAAGGGTTCAATTCCCATATCGCGCAAACGTGTTATCGCACCGATGGCGGTATTGGTGTGCAAAGTCGACATCACCAAGTGTCCAGTTAAAGACGCTTGCACCGCAATCTGCGCGGTTTCTAAATCACGAATTTCCCCAACCATGACCACATCCGGGTCTTGACGCAAAATAGCACGTAATCCTCGTGCAAAAGTCATGTCCACTTTAGGATTGACTTGAGTTTGGCCGATACCATCAATATCGAACTCAATCGGGTCTTCCACGGTTAAAATATTACGCTCGTTGCTGTTGAGTTCTTGCAGGCCAGCGTACAAGGTGGTGGATTTTCCTGAACCGGTTGGACCCGTCACCAAAATAATGCCATGCGGTCGTTTGATTAATTGACGGAAGCTTTCGTGGTTGGCGGCCGTCATTCCTAGACTGTGCAGATCTAAGCGCGTGGCGTTTTTATCTAGCAAACGCATCACCACACGCTCACCGTGAGACGAAGGCATGGTGGACACGCGAACATCGACCGCTCGGCCGCCAATGCGTAATGAAATGCGTCCATCTTGTGGTACACGTTTTTCAGCGATATCAAGCTTAGCCATTACTTTGACGCGTGAAACCAGCAACGGCGCTAATTTACGACTCGGCGCTAACACTTCACGCAGTACTCCATCGACACGAAAACGAATCGACAAGATTTTCTCAAAGGTTTCAATGTGAATATCCGACGCGCCCTCTTTGATCGCTTCGCCAAGCATGGCGTTGATCAATTTGATGATGGGCGCATCGTTTTCTGACTCTAACAAATCTTCATTTTGCGGCAGCTCTTCGGCTAATGAGAAGAAATCATCACTGTCAGCACCAATATCTTCCATTAATTGTCGCGCTTCTGACGAGTCTCGTTGGTAAGCTTGGGTCAGCTTACTTTCAAATTCGGCCAGTGAAATTTCAACCAAGTTGAGCGGCTGTTTCACGACTCGTTTCACTTCGACTAATGATTCGATAGCCAGCGGAGCGACATAAAATAACGTCGGCAGCTCGTTGTCTTCTACCAGCTCTAATACCAATTTAAAACGATTGGCAAAGCTAAACGGTAAACGACGGTAGTGAGGTTGCGACAAAACTTCGGTCATTGCTGTTTTTCCATTTGTTCGATAAAGGCTTGTACTTCCGCAGAATGAGTACGGTCATCACCAAACTTAGGCAGCACAGGAATATTGTCGTTCGCCATCAACTTCAAACCGCGATCAGCGTTATAGAGCTGCTCAGCACGAATGTAGTTGTACTTACGCTGAGTGATGCCATCGGCCGTCATGCCATCACGAATGATGGTCGGCTTAATAAAGACCATCAGGTTTTTCTTCTCAACTTGGGTACTGGTCGATTTGAACAAATAGCCTAAAACCGGTATATCGCCTAATAGTGGGACTTTGGATTCACTTTCGACTGCGCGCTCATCAATCAACCCCCCCAGCACTAACATTTGACCGTCTTGAATGATGACCGATGTGTTTAATTGACGCTTTGCAAAACGGACATCGACGGCACCATTCGCTCCTAATACGTTGGATACCTCCTGTTCAATTTTCAGTTGAACTGAGTCGCCTTCGTTGATTTGTGGTACCACTTTCAGCTTGATACCGACCTCTTTGCGTTCTACGGTTTGGAAAGGATTATCGTTATTTGCGCCCGCGCTCGAACCCGTCAAAACAGGCACCTCTTCGCCCACGATGAAGGAGGCTTCTTCATTATCCATCACCGTAATACTCGGTGATGACAAGATGTTCGAGTTGGAGTCACTCGACACGGCGCTGATAAGGGCCGTCCAGTCGCCCATCACTAAGCTCATGGCTGCACCATTGACCGCACCGAGCGCTGACGCCAAAGTAGAGTAATCCCCTTTCTTCGTTGTTTCTTCGTAGTATTTTATTTCGCCTGTTGAGCTATATCGAATCGGTTTTTTCTCAACGCTATCTTTGGCTTCTTCTAAACCAATCATTACCTTACCGATTGGCGCGCCCGCGTTGCCATACTGAATTACAGAGCCGTTATCGAGTGAGCCCCATTGCACGCCTAAGTTGATGCCATCCCCTTCGGCCATTTCAACAATCAGCGCTTCAATCAATACCTGAGCGCGACGAATATCCAACTGCGCAACCACATCTTCTAGCTCTTTCATGATGTCTTGCGGAGCGGTAACAATTAAGGAATTGGTCGGTGCATGTGCTGAAATCATCACTTCGGTGCGTTGTGAACTTTGCCCTGTTTTTTGCCCAGACTGTTTTTCAGCCTGCAAGTTGTCAGACACCCCTTTCAACACATCAACCAAATCTTCCGCTTTCGCATTCTTAAGATAAATGACGCGGTTATTGCCTCTGGTCGCCATCTCGACATCAAGCTGAGTGATCAATCGCTTTAGGCGTTCACGGACTTTAGGATCACCTGAGATCAAAATCGAATTGGTACGATCATCGGCCACCAGCTTAGGTTGCAAAAACTCTGGAGTATTTTTGGCATCCGTGGTTTTGTTTAATGCCTCCACAATACGCACCATTTCAGCGGCAGATGCATTACTTAGTTCCACCACTTCGATGTCTTTGTCACCAGCTTGGTCAACTCGTTTGATGATATCGGCTAAACGGTTGACGACCGCAGCACGACCTGTAATCAAAATGATGTTCGCCGGATCATAATGCACTACGTTGCCCGCTCCTGCGTTATCGATCAACTGACGCAACAAAGGTGAAAGCTCTCGTACCGAAACATTCCGCACTGCAACAACGCGCGTGATCACGCTATCACCGTTCTCTTTTCCTTCATCGCCAACGACGGGAATCGCAGACGTTTTGGCATCTTTCGACTTGATCACTTTGAGCACGCCGTTGTCCATCTCCACCACGGCAAAACCATACACTTCTAATACATTCAAAAAGAAGCTGTAGTATTGCTCTTCATTAAGCGTGTCATAGCTGCGGACATCGACTTTCCCCCGAACTGAAGGATCAACAATGATTGTTTTTTCAAGATTACGGCCCACGATATTGATGAATTCTTGAATATCGGTGCCTTTAAAGCTGGCACTAAAATCGTTTGCCATGGCTAACGGCGATGACAACAAGCCACCCATCAATAACCACGTCGTTTTGTTTAACCAATGCTTCACGTCTTACTCCCTAAACTCATGCTCATGCATCAGTCTGTCTAAAATTGGATATAAATGTCATGGGATTGCCCGTCTCTTTCGACTGTTAAGTTCATTTCGGTTAACTCAGAGACTGACTGAAAAATCTTATTCATGGCGTCCGGGTCCGTTAAATCCTGACCGTTTAACGCGATTGCGACATCGCCATCTTGTAGCCCTACCGACTCAAACAACTCAGGAGATTGCCCAGGGCTCACTCGGTATCCAAGCACTTTGTCATCACGTTTCACTTGCGACAAGCGTACATATTTAAAGATTTCTTGCGGATTGCTGGCAATAGCGGCGCGAATGTCATCCAACTTCTCTTCTGCAGACGCTGGGTTATTACCACGCACATTCGATGCAACAACGCGCTCAGGCGTTGCCACACTCGGTTTATGATAGTCAATTCCATCCAACATCAAGGTTTCATCGCGCCCTGAGTTATCAATAATAACGCGATCATTGAACACCGCTTTCAATTTGACACGGGTTCCTTCAATGACTTCGTTAACACCATAGGTCGCTTGACTACCACGATTTGCGATTACCGCTAGACTCTTACTCGGTTCATTGCTCGCCACCACTCCAACCAATAATAAGCTAAGGCTGGTTTTAGGTGCATCTTTGACCACAGGCTGTGCGGCTTCGACCTTCTGCTCGCTATAGCGACCAAATAAACTTCCTTGTTGTAAAGAAGAGAGATCAAGCGAACGCGCCGCATTCGGCGTTGATGCGATTGCTCTTGGAGACCAAGGCGTTATATCAACCGCGTTTTGCTGAATCAGCCACACCATTTTTCCTAGAATCCAAGCCGACGTGACCAGCAATACTAAGGTAAGAAATTGGCTGATTTGTTTCTGCCATTGCGGTATTTTTTGTAGCAAACCTGCTTGCCATAAGCGAGATGAGGTCATACTGCTAAAATCGATTCGCCTCAAAAGATGTCCTTACTGATATTTTCTTACTTCAACCATGATATTTCACATTCATGAGCCGTTAGCCAGACGAAAACCGGCGGATTGGCCTCAAACTATACTTCCATTTCATTTAAACTATGCTTCCATTTAAATGGAACAGATACATAAGACCGCGAAGATCGCGCTACAAAAACACATTAATATATCATAGGAGACATTCTCGTCATTTTTACTGACATTATTTTGTCGGGTAGCTTGAAAATCTGGAACCAAAACACCATTATAAAGGCCATAAAACGTACAAGACTAACTCCCTTTGAGGCACATTTGTAGTATGAGTTCTGCGACAGAGCAAATAAGATTGGATAAATGGCTATGGGCAGCACGATTTTATAAAACGCGGTCGATCGCACGCAGTATGGTCGATGGTGGTAAAGTCCATTATAATGGCCAACGCACCAAGCCAAGTAAAATTGTCGAGCTTGGGGCAACGATTACCTTGCGCCAAGGCCAAGAAGAGAAAATCGTCACTGTGATCAATCTGTTAGGGCAAAGGCGCAGCGCGCCAGAAGCACAAACCCTGTATTCGGAAACCGCAGCAAGCATCGCCAAACGTGCCCATCATGCCGAGCAACGTAAGCTCAACGCACACAACCCAAGCCCCGAACGCAGACCAGACAAAAAAGAGCGTCGTGACATCATTAAATTTAAACATCAATAAAAGCTGGACCATGTTCCGAGGAAATAGCTAAATGGCAAATAACATTTTAAATCGCTACTTATTTGAAGATCTATCCGTACGTGGCGAGTTGGTACAATTAGACGACGCGTATCAACACATCCTTTCGAGCCAGGAATATCCAGCCCCAGTACAAAAACTTTTGGGCGAACTGCTCGTCGCAACGACCTTGCTAACCGCAACGCTGAAGTTTGAAGGCTCAATTACCATGCAATTGCAAGGCAATGGCCCAGTTTCCTTAGTCGTTATCAATGGTGATAATGAACAGAAAGTGCGTGGTGTCGCACGCTGGAAAGGCGATATTGCCGATGATGCCGACCTACACACTTTGATGGGTAAAGGTCATTTAGTTATCACTATCGAGCCCAAGAAAGGCGAGCGCTACCAAGGTGTGGTCGGTTTAGAGGGTGATAACTTAGTGGAAGTGCTGGAAGGTTACTTCATCCGCTCTGAACAGTTGAAAACACGCCTTTGGATACGCATTGGTACGCAAGATGGAAAAGCCTGTGCCGCTGGCATGTTACTGCAAACTATTCCAGATGGAACGGGTACGCCCGATGATTTTGAGCACTTAGAGCAGTTAACTAACACCGTAAAAAACGAAGAGCTGTTCACCTTAGAAGCCACTGATCTGTTGTATCGCCTGTATAACCAAGAGAAAGTTCAGTTGTTCACCCCACAACCCGTGGAATTCCATTGTGGTTGTTCACGTGAACGCAGTGGGGCGGCCATCATCACAATAGGCAAAGAGGAAATTTACGACATTTTATCGTCTGAAGGATCCGTTTCTTTACATTGTGATTACTGTGGCACCAACTACTCATTTGAAGAGGCTGAGATCGCAACACTCTACGCACAAGCCTCCTCAGGAAGCGACACAATTCATTAATTTGCATGAATTAACAAGCACGAAGAAAACGTATCAGAGCCAGCTTTATGCTGGCTTTTTTTGTGATCAAAACCCAGCAAAATCAAGCCTTAAACAAACAGAATGGCGTACTTATTTTTTTAAAAGTATTAATCTTATTGATCTAGCGCAAAGGTTTGCGTACGCGATAAAATAGTTGCGCCAATATGTGACGGGACACCTAAAACCACAGGAGTGTCATGGGCAATTTTTGAACTGTGTCCCTGTTTTATCCCCCACCCGTTGCTAGCATGGTGAGCAGATAACAATTACAAACATTATTACAAAATCCCTACAAAATCTCTTACAAGGAGCACCTATGACCGTTATGGAACATACAAAGGCTGCACAACTAGACCTGACCAAATACGGAATAACCAACGTAGTCGAAGTGGTTCGCAACCCAAGCTATGAACTGTTATTTGCCGAGGAAACTCGCCCAGACCTTGAAGGCTACGAAAAAGGCGTCGTCACTGAACTTGGCGCTGTTGCCGTTGATACTGGCATTTTTACAGGCCGCTCACCAAAAGATAAATTCATTGTCAAAGATGACACCACACGCGATACCCTATGGTGGACATCTGAACAAGCGAAGAACGATAACAAACCGATTAACCAAGAAGTATGGAATGATCTAAAAGCACTAGTGGGTCGTCAACTATCCGCTAAACGTCTATTCGTTCTTGACGGTTACTGTGGTGCCAACGCAGATACGCGCCTTTGCGTGCGCTTCATTACTGAAGTGGCGTGGCAAGCCCACTTCGTCAAAAACATGTTCATTCGCCCAACAGAAGAAGAGCTAGCTAACTTCGAACCTGATTTTGTGGTCATGAATGGTGCCAAATGCACCAATGACAAATGGCAAGAGCAAGGCCTGAACTCAGAAAACTTCACTGTGTTTAACTTAACGGAAAAAATGCAGTTGATCGGCGGTACTTGGTACGGCGGTGAAATGAAGAAAGGGATGTTCGCAATGATGAACTACTTCCTTCCACTGCAAGGTATTGCTTCAATGCACTGCTCAGCCAACATGGCTAAAGATGGCGATGTGGCGATTTTCTTTGGCCTATCTGGCACAGGAAAAACCACACTCTCTACCGATCCAAAACGCGCGTTAATCGGCGATGACGAGCACGGCTGGGATGATGATGGTGTCTTTAACTTTGAAGGCGGTTGCTACGCGAAAACCATCAAGCTCTCCAAAGAAGCCGAGCCTGACATCTACAACGCGATCCGCCGTGATGCGCTACTGGAAAACGTCACAGTACGTAGCGATGGTTCGATTGACTTTGATGATGGTTCTAAAACCGAGAATACTCGTGTTTCTTATCCTATCTACCACATCGAAAACATCGTTAAGCCTGTATCGAAAGGTGGTCACGCCAATAAAGTGATCTTCCTATCTGCGGATGCATTTGGTGTGCTTCCACCAGTCTCTAAATTGACTCCAGAACAAACCAAGTATCACTTCTTGTCTGGCTTTACGGCAAAACTAGCGGGTACTGAACGTGGCATCACCGAACCAACACCAACCTTCTCAGCCTGTTTTGGCGCAGCGTTTTTAACGCTCCACCCAACACAATATGCCGAAGTGCTGGTAAAACGTATGGAAGCAGCTGGTGCTGAAGCTTATCTAGTCAACACGGGTTGGAACGGCAGCGGTAAACGCATCTCGATTCAAGATACCCGCGCCATCATTGACGCTATCTTAGATGGTTCGATTGAGAAGGCAGCAACCAAGCATATTCCAATCTTCAATCTTGAAGTGCCAACCTCACTACCTGGTGTAAACCCAACCATTCTCGACCCACGCGATACTTACGTGGATCCTCTACAATGGACAAGCAAAGCCGAAGATCTCGCCTCGCGCTTTATCAATAACTTTGCCAAGTATACTGATAACGCAGAAGGTAAAGCATTAGTGGCCGCAGGCCCACAACTCGACTAAAACTGATAAGTCAGTAGCAAGCCCCTTTGATAAGGGGCTTTTTTTGTTGCTGCGTGAGGTAATTTGTTTCACTCTGTCGCAGGTAACGGTTTACGAGTAAGGACACCATGAACAAGGCTTTGGCATTGCTGATTGCGATCATCGCGCTATTTCTCACTTTCATGCTGGGTATGTTTGCACTGCTACATACCTCTTATGCTACTCCCGTTGCTCAAACTCTCGTTGAACGACTTTTGAAAGGAAACGTGACGTTTCAATCTCTTCAATACCAGTATCCTTTGCATTTTCAGTTCAACCAATTAACACTGCGGCAAAATAAGCAGTACATCCCGATAGAGCAAGCCGATATTTGGCTCAGCCCACAGCTCATTCGCGACCAAAAAATCGCCGTTGATAGCGTGCTACTTAGTGGTATCAGTCTACAAAATGGCCTTCCTACCGATTTGCGATCATGGCCCATTTCGGTGAGCCAAATCGCGCTCAATCACGCCGACATCGCCCAACAAGGTTGGCTAGCGCGCGGTGTTAACCTACAGATTAAAAATCCACATTGGTCGGATGATCCAACAGCTCTGCCTTTCGGCGAGATACAACTCTCAGCTGAACAATTTTATTGGCAAGGAGAAGCGCTGAATAACCTACTGCTCGATATGGATTACAAACCTGCCAACAGCACCGTCTATGGGCTCTCGTTGTCATGGCGCGGCGCGGCTATTTCAGGTCAAGCCGAGCAGTATCCTCAAGGTTGGTCGCTGATCAATGTGACACTGGAAAAACTCAATCTTAGCCGAGATATGAGTCATTCCTTACGCCAATCGGGTTGGTTTCAGCTCTTTGACAAAATAGACCATATCAATAGCTTAGATATTTTAAACAGTCAGATCGAGCTTGCGGATATCAGCTTGCGTAACGTCGATATTTCGCTGGAGAACATTTATCCACACAGCAATATTTGGCAGCAGCAACAAGGTAAGTTCTCGCTGCAAGCCGACGATGCAACTTGGCTAGGTCAGCAGTGGGTGGAGCCGACCTTTAGCCTGCGCACCGAGCCGGGTAAACTGATCATTGAGGATTTTAGTAGTGAATTTAAGCAAGGTGATATTCAATGGGCGGGTGTTATCACCCCAACCTCAGCATCGCTGCAACAGCTCACTATACGCGGTGTAAAATGGGTGAGCGAAAGCAAAGATGATTTTACGTCGCTGAGCCAGCATTGGCCGTGGGTTGATAACCTCACCATCGAGCAACTCACCATCGCCAATAGCCAACTCATTCAATTATTTGCGCCACCTTATTGGCAATTGTCTGGTGTCCATGCCAAAGGGAAGCAGTTAACTCTCGTAAAAGAAAAACGCTTGGGATTGTGGCAAGGCACGCTCAATATCAGCGCAAACAGCGCCAGCTACGATTCACTATTGAGCACGCAAAGCGTCGTTGAGATGCGCAGCGAGCAAGGCCAATGGTACCTAGATCGTTTATTCATGCCGTTAGAAAACGGTTATATCGATGCCACTGCGCGTTGGAATTTCCAAACGTTAAGTCAGCCTTGGCAAACCAACATTCATGCCGATGGGCTACCGCTAGCGGTGCTCAATAAAGTCACCCAGCTTCCCTTTACCATAGAGGGTCTCAGTGAATTGGAAGCGCAGGTCAACGGCCTCGCCGGAGACTACGCCACCTTCGCCCACTCCCTCACAGGTGAAGCAACGCTCAATATTCGACAAGGCATATTAACGCTAAGCGATCCTGAGCAAAACCTCAACCATGAGCCGTTTACGCTCGAAGGTTTAGTCATTCACTCAGACAGAGGGCGGATGATGATTAATACAACGCCGCTGGTTGGAAAGACGCTCAAGGCAAACCTTGATGGTCACGTGGATTTGGTCAAGTTGGAGAAAGGACAACTTAACCTTAACCTCCAACAGATGTGCCGTGAGATGCACTTCGAACTGCTCCACAACACACAGCACACCATCTATTCGTGTGATCCAGAAACCGACACTTACTCAGCCGATGATGCGGCGGCTAACAATGCCTTGTAATTGGGGTTCAACATATAGGTTCCCGTAAATTCAACGGCGGGTTTACCGCCACTGGTGATAGTGACATTGACGACGATACGCGCTTTACGTCCACTGGCTAAACGATCTAAATCGCCACTAATGCCATCCAATGAAGTGAAGGCTAAAGGGTTATGCACCACAGGGTGACGATAGCGGATGCGGCTATCAACCAAAACAATATCGCCATTCAGGCTTCGCTCACGCATCAGCAACCATGCCATTCCCCATCCGGTCAAGGTGGCAAGGGTAAATGCCGAGCCTGCAAATAAGGTGTTGTGTGGGTTCAAATTCGGATTGAGCTGAGCGCTGCACTCAAATTGGTAGCCCGTATATTGAGTCACCTTAATGCCCATTTTTTCGCTGATAGGAATGTGCGTGGCCCAGCGTTCTTGCAGTTCAGTACACCATTCAGGTTTGCGAATCACATTGGCCATGGGATCAAGCGGTTTGATCATTTGTTGATGTCGAACCGGACCGCGTTCATCATTGAGCGAGCCCCGGCGTTCAAAACCGTTCTTTTCATAAAATGCAATCGCATCTTCACGGGCGCTACAGACTAGGCGCTTTGCACCTTCTTGACGAGCCAGCGACTCTAGCGCCACCAGCACCAAAGAGCCCATACCTTTATTGCGACGGCTACTTTTAACCGCCATATAGCGAATTTGCCCTTCGCAATCTGGCGTAATGTACAAGCGACCAATGGCAATCGGTCGGTTACGACCATCGACAATCATCCTGTGGTGGCTCATGCCATCATACTCATCGCGCTCCGAGCCGATCGGTAGATGCCACGGCTCACGCAGCATTTGCCAGCGAAAATGGTAGTATTTATTCAGTTGGTTGTCGGTACTTGGCGTAATCAGTTTAAACATTTGGTTATCCCTAAATCACAGCCTCTCATACTCCGCATGATCCCAACGAAGGAGGCTCTATCCATTTCTTTATTAAACCTGAAGCCAGAATGTCACTGGGCCATCATTAATCAGCGAGACTTTCATATCTTGTGCAAAGCGGCCACGCTGAGTTGGCAAAATGTGCTCACACAAATCCGAAAAGTAATCATACAGACGCTCAGCATCAGCAGGGTGTGCACCTTTTGAAAATCCGGCACGCGTCCCCTTTTTGGTATCGGCTGGCAATGTAAATTGAGACACCACTAAAACCTGACCGTTCACTTGTTGCACGTTCAAGTTCATTTTTCCCTCTTCATCTTCAAACACGCGGTACTGAGTCACGCGTTCGACTAGACGTTTGGCCTTTGCCTCATCGTCATCTCTTTCGACCCCAAGTAGCACCAGTAAGCCTTGATTGATTTCGCCAACCACTTCCCCATCAACACGTACCGCCGCTTCACTCACTCTCTGGATCAACGCTATCACTCTGATTTCCCTTTATCATTTGCTCGGAGATAGGCAATGAGTTTAGCATTTCTTGCTCATTGCTCCAGTGCTCTTTTTCACCCAAAGTCGCCGTCACCTCCGCCCCAACGAGCACAATCATCCAGCATAAGTAGACCCACACAAACAGGATAGGGATCGCCGCCAGTGCGCCGTAAATCAGTTGATAGGAGGGAAACTGAGTAATATAAGCAGCAAACCCTTTTTTACTGAACTCAAATAAAATAGCCGCCACCATTGCCCCGACCAAGGCGTGTGAAAGATGCACTTTTTTATTCGGCACCAGCAGGTACAAACCGACAAAAGCAGAGAATGACAAAATAAAAGGTAGCCAGCGCAGCAACAAATTATAAGCACCAGAGAGTGCTTCGCTGTCAATAATCTTGAGTGAGGTAATATACGAGGTTGCCGCAATACTCGCGCCGACTAAAATTGGCCCGAGCGTAAGAACCATCCAATACATTGAAAAAGAGAGCACCATGCGCCGTTTATCTTTAACTCGCCAAATGTAGTTTAAATTCTTGTCAATATTAGAAATCAGCATTAAAGCTGCAACGAATAAAAATACCCCGCCCACGGCCGTCATCTTACCTGTATTCGCGATAAATTCGAGCAACGCCTCTCGCACTACATCGCCTGCGGCAGGCACAAAATGGGTGATCACAAAATCTTGAATAACCATACCGACATTGGCAAAAATAGAAAATGAGGAGAGAATTGATAACAGCACGGTAAGCATAGGTACGATCGACAACAACGTGATATAAGCCAAATAGCCCGCATTAACATTGACGCGGTCATGATCCATCCGGCTGAGTAAATAACGCGTAAACAGTAAACATTGTTTGCCAAGCTTTTTGATTTTCAAATGCCTTCTCCCTGCTTATTTTTATCATCAATCACCATTCTATACCTAAAACTGACTATATTGCAGATAAGCAAAGGGCGAGAAGTACACTCCTCGCCCTTAGATTAACTCGTTAACTTATACCATGACGGTATTAGCCACGGCTTGCACGTTTACGATCATTCTCAGTCAAATGACGTTTACGGATACGAATGCTCTGTGGGGTCACTTCCACTAGTTCATCGTCGTCAATAAACTCAAGTGCTTGCTCAAGTGTAAACTTGATTGCAGGTGACAATACTTGCGCTTCATCAGTACCAGAAGCACGAACGTTTGTCAGCTGCTTGCCTTTCAGGCAGTTCACTGTTAGGTCGTTAGAACGGTTGTGGATACCGATCACTTGGCCTTCGTACACTTCATCTGCGTGCTCAGTAAATAGGCGACCGCGCTCTTGTAGGTTGAACAGAGCGTAAGTCAACGCTTTACCTGTCGCGTTAGAGATCAACACGCCGTTGTTACGTTGACCAATGTTACCGCCTTTGTGTAGGCCGTAATGATCAAACGTATGGTAAAGCAAACCTGAACCTGAGGTTAAGGTCATGAATTCTGTTTGGAAACCAATCAAACCGCGAGAAGGCATCATGAAATCAAGACGCACACGGCCTTTGCCGTCTGGAGTCATGTTCGTCAGCTCACCTTTACGTAGGCCGATTTTCTCCATCACGCCGCCTTGGCTCTCTTCCATCACATCGATCGTTACGGTTTCGAACGGTTCCATTTTCTGGCCGTCTTCTTCCTTCAAAATAACTTCAGGACGAGAAACCGCAAGTTCAAAGCCTTCACGACGCATGTTCTCAATCAGGATTGATAGGTGAAGTTCACCACGACCTGAAACGCGGAAGCGATCTGGGTTGTCGGTTTCTTCAACACGCAATGCTACGTTATGAACAAGCTCTTTTTGCAGACGCTCAAGGATATTACGTGAAGTCACGTATTTACCTTCTTTACCTGCAAACGGTGAGGTATTGACTTGGAAAGTCATGGTCACTGTCGGTTCATCAACGGATAGTGGCACCATGGCTTCAACACAGTTTTGGTCACAAATGGTGTCTGAAATTTTCAGTTCACCTAAACCTGTTACCGCAATGATGTCGCCAGCGTTAGCTTGTTCAACTTCGTTACGCTCAAGGCCAAGATAGCCCAGAACTGTACCAACTTTACCGTTACGTTTCTTACCATCAGCGCCGACGACTGTTACTTGTTGGTTCGCTTTTACGCTACCACGAGTCACACGACAAACACCGATAACACCAACGTAAGAGCTGTAATCAAGTTGAGAAACTTGCATTTGTAGTGGGCCATCAAGGTCAACTTGTGGTGACTCTACATTGTCAACGATCGCTTGGAACAAAGGTTCCATGTTTTCGCCAACTTCGCCTTCGTTAAGTGTCGCCCAACCGTTCAGTGCAGAGGCATAAACCACTTTAAAGTCGAGCTGCTCATCTGTTGCACCAAGGTTGTCGAACAGGTCGAACACTTGATCCATAACCCAATCAGGGCGAGCACCAGGACGGTCAATTTTGTTAATAACAACGATTGGTTTCAAACCGTGAGCAAAGGCTTTTTGTGTTACGAAGCGAGTTTGTGGCATTGGGCCATCAACCGCATCAACAATCAGCAAAACAGAGTCAACCATTGACATGATACGCTCAACTTCACCACCGAAGTCGGCGTGTCCTGGAGTATCTACGATGTTGATACGGAAATCATTCCAGTTAATGGCTGTATTTTTTGCAAGGATAGTGATACCGCGCTCTTTCTCGATATCGTTCGAGTCCATGACCCGCTCTTCCGTATTACCGCGAGACTCTAACGTACCTGACTGTTGCAGCAGTTTATCAACCAACGTTGTTTTACCGTGGTCAACGTGTGCGATGATCGCGATATTTCTTAATTTATCAATCTGTGGAGTAGCCATGGATTTTGCTTCACTTATTAAGGGAGTAACTCGCTTCGGCATGAGGCCGCAACGAGCATAGAACTTGATTAAAAAAACGGTCAATAATGTACCAGATTTTGGCGAAAAACCTAGAAATATGTGATCTATCGCGCTGATTTTCGCTCACCACAAGCTTAGTCCGCTACTTGCTTTAAAACAAATTGCATCAAAATGGACTAAATCAGCATTGACAAGCCTAGTAAACCTAGGCTGAATAGTGTGCGCTTTGGTAGTTAATGGTGCAACATAAAACTCAAGGCACCAAAATAGTGCAAATAAGGATCTTTTTGGTGCAGAGAAGCATTTAAATTCGACAAAGAACAACCAAAGCACTTGAAATTAAAGGATTAATTTAATTGGCACGAATTTAGCTTTATTAGAAACAGCATCGATTAATAAGTTTAGAATGAAATTAATCAATGCTAGTTTCAATTCGATTCGGGCCATTACCGCTTTAATAACACTGGAGGTTATCCAAGATGTCAGTAGAAAACGTTCTATCGCTGATCCAAGAAAACGAAGTTAAGTTTGTTGACCTGCGCTTTACCGACACGAAAGGCAAAGAGCAACATATCTCTATTCCTGCTCATCAAGTCGACGCAGACTTCTTCGAAGAAGGTAAGATGTTCGATGGTTCATCCGTTGCTGGCTGGAAAGGAATCAATGAGTCTGACATGGTGATGATGCCTGATGCATCAAGTGCAGTTCTTGACCCGTTCACAGAAGACGCAACACTTAACATTCGTTGTGACATTCTAGAGCCTGCAACCATGCAAGGCTACGATCGTGACCCACGCTCTATCGCAAAACGCGCAGAAGATTACATGCGTTCAACAGGTATCGCAGACACCGTTCTTGTCGGTCCAGAGCCAGAGTTCTTCCTTTTTGATGACGTGAAATACACCAACAATATGTCTGGTGCCTCATTCAAAATTGATGATATCGAAGCGGCTTGGAACACTGGCGCTGAAATTGAAGGTGGTAACAAAGGTCACCGCCCTGGTGTGAAAGGTGGTTATTTCCCTGTTGCACCGGTTGACTCATCACAAGACATCCGTTCAGCCATGTGTTTGATCATGGAAGAGATGGGCCTCGTCGTTGAAGCTCACCACCATGAAGTAGCGACCGCAGGTCAAAACGAAATCGCCACGCGCTTTAATACGCTAACCACGAAAGCCGATGAGATCCAAATCTACAAATACGTGGTGCACAACGTTGCGCACGCCTTTGGTAAAACAGCAACCTTCATGCCTAAGCCTCTTGTTGGCGACAACGGTTCAGGTATGCACGTTCACCAATCTCTTGCAAAAGATGGTGTAAACCTATTTGCTGGTGACAAGTACGGCGGTCTATCTGACTTAGCGCTTTACTACATTGGCGGTATCATCAAGCACGCGCGTGCCATCAACGCATTTGCTAACCCATCAACAAACTCGTACAAGCGCCTTGTCCCTGGGTTTGAAGCACCGGTAATGCTAGCTTACTCGGCTCGTAACCGTTCTGCGTCTATCCGTATTCCAGTAGTACCAAGCCCGAAAGCACGTCGTATCGAAGCTCGTTTCCCAGATCCAGCAGCGAACCCATACCTAGCGTTTGCCGCTCTTCTAATGGCTGGTCTTGATGGTATCAAGAACAAAATCCATCCAGGAGAAGCGATGGATAAAGATTTGTACGACCTACCAGCAGAAGAAGCCGCTGAGATTCCAAAAGTAGCCGAGTCACTTGAAGTGGCACTAAAAGCACTGGATGAAGATCGTGAATTCCTGACCGCTGGCGGCGTATTCTCTGATGATTTCATCAACTCATACATCACGCTAAAAGCAAAAGATGTAGAACGCGTCAACATGGCCGTTCACCCACTAGAATTTGAATTGTACTACTCGGTATAATTCTTAGCTTTAGTACAAAATGTAACTTAGGTTACGGATTTATTAGGCTCGCCTCGCAGGTGAGCCTTTTTCATATTTGGGGTTAATTCCGAACGTCGTAACATTAGCGTTACAACAATAACGGCACTCAAAAGCCGATACCCTTAACGTGAAAACATCTCTATATAGGGGGATGCCTGTGAATCTGATCCGAACTTTACTCCTAACACTCATCATGCTTTATTCCGCGACTTCAATTGCACAAAACGTCTATACGTGGGTGGATGCGAACGGCGTGTTGCATCTTAGCGATGTCCCACAAGATAAGGGAGCAAAGCAAATTTCGATTCCTGATTTTCAGGCCGATGCGCCTGAGCCAACCTTTGAAAACTCTCACCCCGTCACTAACCTTACCAAAGAGCTGCCACTGGAAAAATCCGCAACCCATGTCAACAAAATAGAACCGCTAACCATTGCAATTCGCTCTCCGGCTGACGATGAAACCTTACGCAGCAATGCGGGCGTTATTTCAATCAACGCCGAACTCAATCGCAACTTAACCGTCAGTGAACAGTTGCAATTGGTCATGAATGACAAGGCCTATGGCGCCCCCGCCACTCAACCTACTTGGACGCTGAAAAATCTAGATAGAGGAACGCATCGCTTTTTAATTCAAGTAGTTGTAAACGGCAAGATTATTGCATCGTCTAACCCTGTGACGGTGCATTTACATCGAGCCAGCATCAAGTGATGAACTCTTCGCCAATAAGCTCGATATAACAACAGGTTTCACTTTTTCTTCTGACACCGATGCGCCATACTTAGCCATGCAATGCACCAAAGTTGTGCATTGCATCATTTGGGAACACGGACAAGGATGAAAACGTGAATTGTGAGCTAAGCCAAACGATTTTAAATAATATCGTTACCGCCACCTTGATGCTCGATGAGTCTCTTTGTATCCGTTATGCCAATCCAGCGGCTGAACAACTCTTCTCCCAAAGTGCTAAGCGAATTATCAACCAACCACTGTCAAAACTCATCCAGCACGCTTCTCTTGATTTAGCGCTGCTTTCTCAGCCGTTGCAAAGTGGCCAAAGTATTACTGATAGCGATGTTACGTTTGTGGTCGATGGTAAGCCACTGATGCTGGAAGTGACCGTGAGCCCTATATCTTGGCAACGCGAGCTGATGCTTTTGGTCGAAATGCGCAAAATTGGCCAACAACGACGGTTAACACAAGAGCTCAATCAGCACGCCCAACAGCAAGCGGCAAAGCTCTTAGTTCGCGGGCTGGCGCATGAAATTAAAAACCCATTAGGTGGGCTACGCGGCGCGGCGCAACTGCTAGAAAGAATGTTGCCGGACCACAGTCTCACTGAGTACACCCAAATTATTATTGAACAAGCCGATCGACTGCGCGCGCTCGTTGATCGTTTGCTCGGCCCACAAAAACCGGGCAAGAAGTGCTCTGAAAATCTCCATGTAATTTTGGAAAAAGTCCGCCAATTGATTGAGCTAGAAGCCAGCACACACTTGGTGATTGAACGAGATTATGACCCCAGCTTGCCCGATATTTTGATGGATACCGATCAAATCGAGCAGGCATTACTGAATATCGTCAGCAATGCGGCACAGATTTTATCTCATGATCCGCATGGTAAAATCACACTTCGCACCAGAACAGTGCACCAAGCCAATATTCACGGACAGCGCCATAAGTTAGTGGCACGCATAGAAATCAGCGATAACGGCCCAGGCATTCCTACCGAATTACAAGACACACTGTTTTACCCCATGGTCAGCGGCCGTGAAGGTGGGACGGGGCTGGGTCTTTCTATCTCACAAAACCTGATCGATCAGCACAATGGAAAAATCGAGGTTGAAAGCTGGCCAGGTCGAACCACATTTACTATTTATTTACCCATTTGACCGCTGTCAGATTGGGTTTGCTGCTAAGGAATAAACATTATGAGTAAAGGATACGTTTGGGTGGTGGACGATGATAGTTCGATCCGCTGGGTGATGGAAAAAACGCTCTCATCAGCCAACATAAAATGCGAAACGTTTTCCGATGCCGAAAGTGTGTTACTGGCGCTAGAAAGAGAAACGCCCGATGTGCTCGTTTCCGATATTCGCATGCCGGGCATGAATGGTATTGAGCTGCTAAACCAAGTTCATTCACGATCTCCTGAGTTGCCCGTCATCATCATGACTGCCCACTCAGATCTTGATGCCGCGGTGAATGCCTATCAAAAGGGTGCCTTTGAGTATCTGCCTAAACCTTTTGATGTCGATGAAACCCTCACCTTGGTTGAACGTGCCATTGCGCATAGTCAGGAGCAGCGCAAAGAACAATCCAATCAACAGATTGGCGTTGATAGTACACCGGAAATCATTGGAGAAGCCCCTTCAATGCAAGAGGTATTTCGGGCGATTGGCCGTTTATCACGTTCCTCAATCTCAGTCTTGATCAATGGTGAATCAGGAACCGGGAAAGAGTTAGTCGCTCACGCGCTTCATCGCCATAGCCCACGCGCCCAAAAACCGTTTATTGCCCTCAATATGGCCGCAATTCCAAAAGATCTCATCGAGTCAGAACTGTTTGGTCATGAGAAAGGAGCATTCACTGGTGCAAACAGTGTCCGCCAAGGGCGTTTTGAGCAGGCCAACGGGGGCACTCTATTCTTAGATGAAATTGGCGATATGCCGCTCGACATTCAAACTCGGCTACTGCGTGTTTTAGCCGATGGTCAGTTTTACCGAGTAGGAGGGCATTCAGCAATCAAAGTGGATGTCCGCATTGTCGCCGCTACTCACCAAAACTTAGAAAAGCTCGTTCATCAAGGAAAGTTTCGTGACGACCTTTTTCACCGTCTCAATGTCATTCGTATTCATATCCCAGCACTGCGTGAACGAAGCCAAGATATAGAAAAACTGACCAAGCACTTTCTCGCCTCTGCAGCAAAAGAATTAGGCGTAGAAATGAAAACGCTGCATCCTAAGAGCATTGAAATTTTGAATCGTCTTGAATGGCCGGGAAACGTACGACAACTTGAAAATATGTGTCGCTGGTTAACGGTAATGGCCAGTGGCAGCGAGGTGCTACCCAGTGATCTTCCTCCCGAATTATTGTCGGAAAAGAAAAATAGTGACTTTGATAGTGCTATAAGTTGGCAACAACAACTCGCAAGTTGGGCTAAATCTTCATTGGCTTCAGGAGAAACAGAGCTGCTTTCTTATGCACTTCCTGAATTTGAACGCATACTTTTGGAAGCAGCACTTCATCACACCAATGGTCACAAACAAGACGCAGCTAAGGTGCTTGGGTGGGGGCGCAATACGTTGACAAGGAAGTTAAAAGAACTTTACTGATAATTTTTTAATGATCAGGTGCAGTGATTCACTTTCTGGCACAATGCAATCACCCACCACCTTGCGTGTTTTACCGATAATTTGTATGGATGCAGAAGACACGACATGTCATTTACGAATCAAATAACGTTGAAAACAGCCGTTGTTCTACCATTTGTTATGATTTTCCTCATAACGATTGGAGTGATTGTGGGTGTACAAAAATACAGTTATGAAGAGATGGTTGATGACATTAGCAGCAAGCAGCTTTCATCATTAAATGCCAATGTAGAGCAGCGACTGATCAGTTTTCTCGATGAACCTTTTCAAGCCAGCCTCGCTTTAAGCCACACGATCGGCTTTAGTCAGTTCTATTCTGCGGACGATGTCAGTAAAGTAGAAGGATATCTGCTTGCCAGTTTTGAAACGCTTTATCGACCGCTAGAACAAATTGATGTGATCGGATTTGGTGGCGAACAGGCGGAGTACGTGGGCTTTCGCAAAGAGATTGGTGATAGTTTTACCTTGATGGTGAAAGATAATCGAACTCAGCAAAACTTGGTGATCTACTCAGGAAAAACCATCAATCAAGATATTCGCTCCACCATTGCCGATTATGATCCAAGAACTCGCCCCTGGTATACTCCTGTTGCACAAAGTTTAAGCCCAAGTTGGTCGCCAATCTACACTAATGTTGATGAACGCCAAGAGATCACGCTCTCTGCTTTAGCACCCGTTTTCTCTATGAACAAGTTCATCGGTGTTTTGGTGACTGATGTAAAAATCGATACGTTCAATGCGTTTCTGGCCTCACTGCAACAGAAAACTCATGCCAACGTGTATATTATTGATCCAGAAAAAAGATTGGTAGCTCACTCCAATACCAGCACCGTTGTCTCTTGGGGGACCGAACTGTCGGCAAAAGGAGAGCGACTACTGGCTATCGAAAATGCCAACCCAGTGATCCAAGCCAGTGCACATTATATTGATAACCATGACAAAATGCTGTCAGCAACACTCAACAAATTCGAAACGGTAGTTGATGGCACCCGCTATTTTAATCATCTCACTCCCTTTAAAGATAAACATGGCATCGAATGGTTTATTGGCGTCTCGATTTCAGAAACCGATCTACTTGGTCGATTGCCAGAAAACCAACAAAACAGTTGGATTATTGGCAGCATTGTTAGCCTTATCGGCATCGGTATAGGGCTCATTGCCTTTAATAGAATCACCACTCCAATTACCGCTACCGCGGCGGCTGCTCAGCATCTAGCAAAAGGGGATTGGGAAAGTAACATGCCGAAAGCTGGCAATATTTATGAAACGAGTTTGCTTGTTTATTCATTCAATGAAATGGCCAACAACCTAAAAGCCTCATTTAAGGCATTGCATTCCCAATTGATCTACGATTCCCTAACCAAGCTCTATAGCCGTGAAGGTTTAATTGATAACTTTAGTCAATCAAATCAAATTAATGGCAGCCTATTGCTTATCGGTATCGATAAATTCAGAGATATTAATGACAGCTTGGGACATCAGCAAGGTGACTTACTATTACAAATTATTGCTGAAAAATTACGCACACTATTTGCAAGCACCTCATGTATTGCTCGTACAGGTGGTGATGAATTCGCTATTTACATCCCCTCTTTACAACAAAAGAATGAAGCCCAATCCGCGGCTAACAGCATATTACAAATGTTTGCTGTCCCATTCTCAATGCATAATGAAAAAGTGGTCGTCAATGCCTCCATTGGCATCGTACTCCCTAATGACACACTCCATACTATGGCGCTATGGTTACGTAATGGTAGCATCGCACTCAGCCACGCCAAACAAGAGCGCTCAAGGATCTGCTATTACTCTCCAGAGATGGACGATGTTTCTCGTAAACGTACGCAAATGCTCACTCAAATTAAGCTTGCCATAGAGAACAAAGAATATATTCCGCATTATCAACCAATTGTAAACTTATCAACGGGAGATATCATCGGAGCTGAAGCCTTGGCACGCTGGGTGACACCAAGCGGTGATATCATTCCTCCCTTGGAATTCATTCCTATCGCTGAAGAAAGCGGCTTTATTGGCCTGATTGGTGAGCAAATCTTGTACCAAGCGTGTTTTGATACGATGCAAGGCATCAAGATGGGTAAATGGGGATCGACGTTTAAAATGCACGTCAACCTCTCAGTGAACCAGCTATCTCAACCTCAGTTTGTTCATGAACTCAAAGCGACTTTGGAAAGAACGGGGCTTGAACCCAATAACCTCGCTTTAGAGATCACAGAATCAAGAATTGTTGATAACGACCCAGTTATTTTAGCAAACATGAACAAACTCAAAGAGCTGGGCATCCATATCGCGATAGATGATTTTGGTACCGGATACAGCTCCCTTTCTTATTTGCATCAACTTCCATTCGATTGTTTAAAAATAGACAGGGCGTTTGTATCGCAGCTCGAACAGACAAATCTCAGTAGCTCAGTCGTTGCGGCAATCATCAACATGACTCGTGGGTTTAATGTCGAAATTGTGGCAGAAGGTATTGAAACCAAAGAGCAAGTCCATCTCCTAACCATGCTTAACTGCACTCAGGGACAAGGCTTTCTGTTTAGTAAAGCTATCCCTTTTAACGAATGGTCAACAGATATGGTAAACATAAAAGCCAAATAAACAGAATTGGGTGATTTAATACTCTTTGCTAGCTGACACTGGCCACATTGATTTTTATACTTGATGCCATACACACTTTCGGAAAAACATAATGATAACTAAAAATCTACCGCTTACTGATTTGCATCGCCATCTTGACGGCAACATTCGAACCAAAACTATCTTAGAACTAGGGCAACGATTTGGTGTAGCGCTGCCAGCTGGCAACATAGAAGAGCTCACACCTCATGTACAAATCGTCGAAGCAGAACCATCATTGGTCGCCTTTCTATCAAAACTTGATTGGGGAGTTGCCGTATTGGGTGATCTCGATGCTTGCCGAAGAGTCGCCTACGAAAATGTCGAAGATGCCTTAAATGCTCAAATTGATTATGCCGAGCTGAGGTTCTCTCCTTACTATATGGCTATGAAACATCAACTGCCTATCGCTGGCGTTGTTGAGGCTGTAGTTGATGGGGTACAAGCGGGCGTTCGAGACTTCGGTATTCAGGCTAACCTAATAGGAATTATGAGCCGCACTTTTGGCACCGATGCTTGTCAGCAGGAGCTAGACGCTATTTTGACTCAAAAGCAGCACATTGTTGCAGTCGACTTAGCGGGCGATGAACTTGGGCAGCCGGGCGAGCGATTTATTTCTCACTTTAAACAAGTACGAGATGCAGGACTAAGAGTTACAGTACATGCTGGAGAGGCGGCGGGGTCAGAAAGTATGTGGCAGGCAATTAAAGAGCTAGGCGCAGAACGCATTGGACACGGAGTAAAAGCCGTCCATGACCCTAAGCTAATGGATTATCTTGCCAAACATCGTATTGGCATTGAGTCTTGCCTAACGTCAAACTTCCAAACGAGCACAGTAAACTCTCTTGCTCATCATCCTATAAAACAGTTTTTAGAGCATGGGATACTTGCTTGTTTAAATACTGATGACCCAGCGGTTGAAGGTATTGAACTTCCATATGAATATGAAGTTGCAGCACCTCAAGCGGGTCTTTCTCAAGAGCAGATCAGACAAGCGCAAATTAACGGATTAGAATTAGCCTTTCTTTCAGACTCAGATAAAAAAGCACTGTCAGCCAAAGCCGCTTTGCGTAGCTAAATCTCCTGAACCATGTCTCTCTAGCCGATGTTTAATACATCGGCTTTTTTATACCTAAGACATAGAGACCGAAAAGAATAAGAATAGATTGAACAAAGTATAGCTACCACACGACGGTCCTGAGAGTGATAAAAAATAAAATGCTATTTTTCTCAAACGAAAAAAGCCCAGCTATTACTAGCAGGGCTTCTTAATAAGTGGCGGAGCGGACGGGACTCGAACCCGCGACCCCCGGCGTGACAGGCCGGTATTCTAACCAACTGAACTACCGCTCCGCAGCGTGTCTGGTTAGACAATATTCAAAGCCTGGCGATGTCCTACTCTCACATGGGGAGACCCCACACTACCATCGGCGCTGTTGTGTTTCACTTCTGAGTTCGGCATGGAATCAGGTGGGTCCACAACGCTATGGTCGCCAAGAAAATTTCTTAATTCGGAAAGCTGTTTCGTTCTCATTCACACATTCAATGTTCTTCCATTGAGTCCACAAAACCCCTTCGGTGTTGTATGGTTAAGCCTCACGGGCAATTAGTATTGGTTAGCTCAACGCCTCGCAGCGCTTACACACCCAACCTATCAACGTTCTAGTCTCGAACAACCCTTTAGGACACTTAAAGTGCCAGGGAAGACTCATCTCAGGGCTCGCTTCGCGCTTAGATGCTTTCAGCGCTTATCAATTCCGAACTTAGCTACCGGGCAATGCCATTGGCATGACAACCCGAACACCAGCGGTTCGTCCACTCCGGTCCTCTCGTACTAGGAGCAGCCCCCTTCAATCTTCCAACGCCCACGGCAGATAGGGACCGAACTGTCTCACGACGTTCTAAACCCAGCTCGCGTACCACTTTAAATGGCGAACAGCCATACCCTTGGGACCGACTTCAGCCCCAGGATGTGATGAGCCGACATCGAGGTGCCAAACACCGCCGTCGATATGAACTCTTGGGCGGTATCAGCCTGTTATCCCCGGAGTACCTTTTATCCGTTGAGCGATGGCCCTTCCATTCAGAACCACCGGATCACTATGACCTACTTTCGTACCTGCTCGAACCGTCATTCTCGCAGTTAAGCGGGCTTATGCCATTGCACTAACCTCACGATGTCCAACCGTGATTAGCCCACCTTCGTGCTCCTCCGTTACTCTTTGGGAGGAGACCGCCCCAGTCAAACTACCCACCAGGCACTGTCCGCAACCCCGATGAGGGGCCTACGTTAGAACATCAAAACGACAAGGGTGGTATTTCAAGGTCGACTCCACGCAATCTAGCGACTGCGCTTCTAAGTCTCCCACCTATCCTACACATGTAGGTTCAATGTTCAGTGCCAAGCTGTAGTAAAGGTTCACGGGGTCTTTCCGTCTAGCCGCGGGTACACTGCATCTTCACAGCGATTTCAATTTCACTGAGTCTCGGGTGGAGACAGCGTGGCCATCATTACGCCATTCGTGCAGGTCGGAACTTACCCGACAAGGAATTTCGCTACCTTAGGACCGTTATAGTTACGGCCGCCGTTTACCGGGGCTTCGATCAAGAGCTTCGACCTAAGTCTAACCCCATCAATTAACCTTCCGGCACCGGGCAGGCGTCACACCGTATACGTCATCTTGCGATTTTGCACAGTGCTGTGTTTTTAATAAACAGTTGCAGCCACCTGGTATCTGCGACTCTCGTCAGCTCCATCCGCGAGGGACTTCACCAATAAGAGCGTACCTTCTCCCGAAGTTACGGTACCATTTTGCCTAGTTCCTTCACCCGAGTTCTCTCAAGCGCCTTGGTATTCTCTACCCGACCACCTGTGTCGGTTTGGGGTACGATTGCTTATAATCTGAAGCTTAGAGGCTTTTCCTGGAAGCAGGGCATCAATGACTTCACTGCCGTAGCAGCTCGACGTCGTGTCTCAGCCTAACAAGAAACCGGATTTACCTAGTCTCTTAGCCTACGCACTTGAACCAGGACAACCGTCGCCTGGCCCACCTAGCCTTCTCCGTCCCCCCATCGCAATTATAAGCAGTACGGGAATATTAACCCGTTTCCCATCGACTACGCTTTTCAGCCTCGCCTTAGGGGTCGACTTACCCTGCCCCGATTAACGTTGGACAGGAACCCTTGGTCTTCCGGCGGGGAGGTTTTTCACCCCCCTTATCGTTACTCATGTCAGCATTCGCACTTCTGATACCTCCAGCATGCTTTACAACACACCTTCAACGGCTTACAGAACGCTCCCCTACCCAATACAGTAAACTGTATTGCCGCAGCTTCGGTTTACTACTTAGCCCCGTTACATCTTCCGCGCAGGCCGACTCGACCAGTGAGCTATTACGCTTTCTTTAAATGATGGCTGCTTCTAAGCCAACATCCTGGCTGTCTGAGCCTTCCCACATCGTTTCCCACTTAGTAGTAATTTGGGACCTTAGCTGGCGGTCTGGGTTGTTTCCCTCTCCACGACGGACGTTAGCACCCGCCGTGTGTCTCCCGGATAGTACTTACTGGTATTCGGAGTTTGCAAAGGGTTGGTAAGTCGGGATGACCCCCTAGCCTTAACAGTGCTCTACCCCCAGTAGTATTCGTCCGAGGCGCTACCTAAATAGCTTTCGGGGAGAACCAGCTATCTCCGAGTTTGATTGGCCTTTCACCCCTAGCCACAAGTCATCCGCTAATTTTTCAACATTAGTCGGTTCGGTCCTCCAGTTGATGTTACTCAACCTTCAACCTGCCCATGGCTAGATCACCCGGTTTCGGGTCTATATCCAGAGACTGAAGCGCCCAGTTAAGACTCGGTTTCCCTACGGCTCCCCTATTCGGTTAACCTTGCCACTGAATATAAGTCGCTGACCCATTATACAAAAGGTACGCAGTCACACCACGAAGGTGCTCCTACTGCTTGTACGTACACGGTTTCAGGTTCTATTTCACTCCCCTCACAGGGGTTCTTTTCGCCTTTCCCTCACGGTACTGGTTCACTATCGGTCAGTCAGTAGTATTTAGCCTTGGAGGATGGTCCCCCCATGTTCAGACAGGATAACACGTGTCCCGCCTTACTCGATTTCACTTATAATGATGGAACAGTTACGGGGCTATCACCCTTTATTGCGCCACTTTCCAGAGGCTTCACCTGCATCATTAAAAGCTTAAGGGCTAGTCCAATTTCGCTCGCCGCTACTTTCGGAATCTCTGTTGATTTCTTCTCCTCGGGGTACTTAGATGTTTCAGTTCCCCCGGTTTGCCTCCTTACCCTATGTATTCAGGTAAGGATACGTGCTTATGCACGTGGGTTTCCCCATTCGGAAATCGTAGACTCAAGTGGCTGTTACTGCCTAATCTACGCTTATCGCAAGTTACTACGTCCTTCATCGCCTCTGACTGCCAAGGCATCCACCGTGTACGCTTAGTCACTTAACCATACAACCCGAAGAAGTTTCGTGTTGTAGACAAGTCACCAAGGTTGTCTCTCATTATTTGAATGAGCGAGAGACGTTTGATTTTGCCGGACTCAATTTTGAAAACTTACCGAAGTAAGCTTTCCCAAGAACACTTGAATGTGTTTGGTATCAATACGTTAAACGCATTGATGTTGAGAACTTTTATTTGATAACAACAAACACGTTCGTTGTTATCAGTCAGCTTTCCAAATTGTTAAAGAGCACGATTTGACTTTCTACTAAAGAAAGAAACCATTTTTAAAGATTCTCGTAAGAACATTTAAAGATGGTATCCCGTAGGGGAGTCGAACCCCTGTTACCGCCGTGAAAGGGCGGTGTCCTAGGCCTCTAGACGAACGGGACACTAAGTAAGAATGTTTGGGAACATCCTCGTCTCTTAAACTGTATAAACCATCAATCTGTGTGGACACTCATCAGTGTAATCTTCGTATAAGGAGGTGATCCAGCGCCAGGTTCCCCTAGCGCTACCTTGTTACGACTTCACCCCAGTCATGAACCACAAAGTGGTGAGCGTCCTCCCCGAAAGGTTAAACTACCCACTTCTTTTGCAGCCCACTCCCATGGTGTGACGGGCGGTGTGTACAAGGCCCGGGAACGTATTCACCGTAGCATTCTGATCTACGATTACTAGCGATTCCGACTTCATGGAGTCGAGTTGCAGACTCCAATCCGGACTACGACGCACTTTTTGGGATTCGCTCACTATCGCTAGCTTGCTGCCCTCTGTATGCGCCATTGTAGCACGTGTGTAGCCCTACTCGTAAGGGCCATGATGACTTGACGTCGTCCCCACCTTCCTCCGGTTTATCACCGGCAGTCTCCCTGGAGTTCCCGACATTACTCGCTGGCAAACAAGGATAAGGGTTGCGCTCGTTGCGGGACTTAACCCAACATTTCACAACACGAGCTGACGACAGCCATGCAGCACCTGTCTCAGAGTTCCCGAAGGCACACCTGCGTCTCCGCTGGCTTCTCTGGATGTCAAGAGTAGGTAAGGTTCTTCGCGTTGCATCGAATTAAACCACATGCTCCACCGCTTGTGCGGGCCCCCGTCAATTCATTTGAGTTTTAATCTTGCGACCGTACTCCCCAGGCGGTCTACTTAACGCGTTAGCTCCGAAAGCCACGGCTCAAGGCCACAACCTCCAAGTAGACATCGTTTACGGCGTGGACTACCAGGGTATCTAATCCTGTTTGCTCCCCACGCTTTCGCATCTGAGTGTCAGTATCTGTCCAGGGGGCCGCCTTCGCCACCGGTATTCCTTCAGATCTCTACGCATTTCACCGCTACACCTGAAATTCTACCCCCCTCTACAGTACTCTAGTGAACCAGTTTCAAATGCGGTTCCGAGGTTGAGCCCCGGGCTTTCACATCTGACTTAATCCACCACCTGCATGCGCTTTACGCCCAGTAATTCCGATTAACGCTCGCACCCTCCGTATTACCGCGGCTGCTGGCACGGAGTTAGCCGGTGCTTCTTCTGTCGCTAACGTCAAATGATGCTGCTATTAACAACACCACCTTCCTCACGACTGAAAGTACTTTACAACCCGAAGGCCTTCTTCATACACGCGGCATGGCTGCATCAGGCTTGCGCCCATTGTGCAATATTCCCCACTGCTGCCTCCCGTAGGAGTCTGGACCGTGTCTCAGTTCCAGTGTGGCTGATCATCCTCTCAGACCAGCTAGGGATCGTCGCCTTGGTGAGCCATTACCTCACCAACTAGCTAATCCCACCTAGGCATATCCTGACGCGAGAGGCCCGAAGGTCCCCCTCTTTGGCCCGTAGGCATCATGCGGTATTAGCCATCGTTTCCAATGGTTATCCCCCACATCAGGGCAATTTCCTAGGCATTACTCACCCGTCCGCCGCTCGCCACCTAAGGAACAAGTTCCTCTGTGCTGCCGCTCGACTTGCATGTGTTAGGCCTGCCGCCAGCGTTCAATCTGAGCCATGATCAAACTCTTCAATTAAAGTTTTGTTGGTCCTAAGACCGGCTCAATGAATACTGACTTCAAAACTGCTCTTACTCGAAAGTAAAAAAGTAATTTTAAAGCTATTGTTGTTCCAACAGAACAACAATGAATTAACTGTGCCAAAATCAAGTAAACTTGATTCTGATTGGTCACTCAGTTCATTGATAAATCTTTTTTGATTATCATCAACGAGTGCCCACACAGATTGATAGGTTTATATTGTTAAAGAGCGTTCCTGCCGAACAGGACCGTTAAGTCCGTGTTGCTAGGGGTGCGAATAATACGCTTTAGTCTTTAAGAGTCAAGAGTTATTTTTAACTATCTTTCTCTTTCAACTAGTAACTCGTTTGTGAGGCTTGCCTCACTCCGTGTCAGTGAGGCGGCATTATAGGGAGGTTTTACAATGTGACAAGTTCTTTTTTAAAATCACCTTTCATTCGCTTAAAAAGCCACCAATGTCGCGTTTTATTGAATAAAACTTCAACATTTGAAGGTTATCACAGCAATAGGTTGGAAAAACACCAAGCATAAACGTAAGATTGATGTGTCTATTTTGTTAATCCTAGACATCCTTCTTCTTTTACTTGATATGTAGTATTCCAATATGAACTCTAATAAATCGATTTTACTGGTTGCATCTCTTGCAATAATAGGCGCAATCCTTTTTTCTCTGGTCGCGCTTTCTCCCGCAATTACTTTTGTTATTGGTGTTGTCTCTTCCGCTCTTGTTTTTAAATTTTTTGGCAGCAAAACGCTAACCGATGATGAGGAGTCAAAACTCTCAACGAAAACACTGTATGTCGGTAACTTGCCATACAAAGCGAATGAAGCTCATGTTCGTGAACTTTTTGCCAAATATGGAGAGGTCTTTGCCGTACGTTTGATGAAAGATAAGCGAACGGGCAAAAGGCGTGGATTTGGCTTTGTTGTGATGGCTTCTGCAAATGTAGATGGTGCTATTTCAGCTTTGAATGAGAAAGACTATATGCAGCGTACATTAAAAGTACGTGTGGCGAATGATCCTAAACATCCTGATGACGATATGTTTGAACAGGAGTAAAACCTAAGTGAGCTAATCGGCTATTGAGCGCGCTTTCTTCCCAAGGAGGTGCGCTTGATAATATCTTGTGTTGTTTGATTTTGCATTGTGGCTCGCTTTTCACACCCAATAGCTCTTGCACACGACGAGCAATAGCTTCTCCGGAATCAACTAGCACGACACTCTTCCCTAATACGGCTTGGATCTCTTCTTTTATTAATGGGAAGTGTGTACAGCCAAGGACCGCCACATCAATACGGTTCACCAAAGGGCTAAGAATCTCTTTTAATTCTGCAAGATCGACAGCTTTGCCCCTCAATTTTTCTTCTGCCATATCCACTAAGCGCGTTGACCCTAGCAATTCAACATTCTTGTCAGATGAGAAATCTCGAATCAAATCGTGAGTGTATTGACGAGTGATAGTCGCTGGGGTAGCAATGAGTCCCACGGCTTTATTTGCCAGTGACGAGGCCGGTTTAATCGCAGGGACAACCCCCACAACTGGTACAGCAAGACAAGAACGCAGCTTGGGTAAGACGATGGTGCTTGCGGTATTACAAGCAATAACAACCAAATCAATGCGCTCTTTCACAACGACATCGCTTACCAACCTAACCACACGCTTAATTAACACCTCTTGATTGAGCTCTCCATAAGGATAAGCTTCATTGTCAAACAGGTAGATGTAGTTTAATTGTGGTAGTTTGGCTTGGACCTCTTGATAAACCGATAACCCACCAACACCAGAGTCAAAGATAAGCACATTAAGCTGAGACGGTTGCGACACTCTGAGCACCTTATAATGAAAACGTTCCGATCATACTCGCTCTTTATCAATTGGCAATGCTCTTGCTCGGTATCTTTGGTGACAAAAACGTTCCCCCAGTTGGAGATGCGTCAACTCTAACTCCAGTGTTCCACCCAAAAAACAGGGCGCATCGGTGACCAGTGTATGAAACTCACCATTTTCGCCACACGGGTCAACCTTTGCTGGTAAAGAATCAATAAACGCTCGTCCATAAGGTTGTCCACAATAGTCTGGCGTGAGGCTGTGACCATCTGTCGTCATCACCATGGTTTGGATGCCGCGATTTATGATCTCTCGCGCAAGAGCGCTACTATCTTCGCCTAACAAGGGCAACACACACTCCCAGCCAGCCGGTTCAATATAGCTTTTGCGATACTGCGCAATACCGTTACAGAACATATCGCCAAAAGCAACGGCGTCTATCTCTAATCCACTTTGTTTTAATGCGCTGATGATGGTCGATTGATAAAGCTCGTTACTTGGAAATACGGCAGGCAGCTCTATTTTGACAACGGGTAATTTTAAAAGTCGTGCTTGTAGCTCAATTACATACAAGGGGGTGGCTTGAAAGGGCACTTCATCTTCGACATAAGTGGTAAAAATGCCCACCACACAATAACGGCTATCTTCCAATAAGCGCTCTAAAGTGAGGGTTGAATCTTTTCCGCTAGACCAACTGACGATAACGTTCTTTTTCATCATCACACTCGCAAAGTAAAAACCGCCCACAGGCGGTTTCAAAAATCAGAATTGGTAAGTAGCATTTACGTAATATGTACGCTCTGGAGATGGGTATCCACCAGCTGTCTCGTACTCTTCATCAGTAAGGTTCTCGACTCGACCGTTTAAAGTAAGATTTTCATTTACGTAGTAGTTAACTGAAACATCAAACAAACTGTATGCAGCCAACTCTTCAGAGAAGTCTGGTCGCTCACCGACGTATTGGTACCCCAATGACAAATCAACATCATCGAAACTAGCTGCCGCGTTATACTTATAAATCTTCTTAGCACGGCGGACTAACTGTTCACCAGATTGGTCTTTCGGATCTTGGAAGTTAGCGCTCACTTGGTGGTTAATAAAGCCTGTATCAAAACCGACAACCATTTCCACACCACGTAATTGGCTTTCACCATCAGTGTTGTAATACTTACTCGTCGCGTAATTATAATCAATTAAGTCTTCAACGTTTGTATCGTATCCAGTAATTGACCAATCAACCTCTTGGATTAAACCACTAAAAGTTAATTCAAATGAATCCGCTTTCTCGGCTTCTAGCTTGTCATTACCGTAGTAACTATATAGTTGATACAAGTTCGGAGCTTTAAACGATGTACCATAGGCAGCCTTAACCACAAGCCATTCTGCGTAACGATAACCTAACCCTGTGTTATACGTTGTTTCAGTACCAAACTGTTCATTGTCATCAGCACGAATGCTCAACTCACCAAACACCTTATCCGCATCTGCGTTTAATGCCGTGAAGTATGCAACATTGGTTCGATCATATTCAGTATTCGATGGCTTAACGATGTAGGCCTCATCTCGCCAATCAACACCACCACTTAACGTCAGTGCTGAAGTAACTTTGTATGAGTTTACCCATTGAACATTAAGTTGCTCAAGCTCATCAGACGTAGCCGAAGAAGAGTTCTTACCTAGAGACTTTTCGTAATTCCAGTTGTCTTGGTTTTGATAATTAACTAGGAATTCAGACTTTAGCTCACTGCCATTAAATTTAACGCCAGCAGCAACAGTAGAGTTTTGTACTTCAGCTTCTTTGTAAGAGTGGACAGGGTTGCCGGTATTATAATCAACATACGAACCATCATATTGAGAGATAGTCTCGAACATTCGGAAATTCGCAAAGCCACTCCACTGTTGGTCGAAGTTATGTACGTACCCGAGCAAAGCATTACGTGATTCAAACCCATGACGGTCACCATCGTTTACTCCGGGCATTGGGTGAACGTTATAGCCCTCATCAGAATCGTAACCAACCGATACGTTTAAATGACCGTTCTCGCCAACTTTAGTACCACTAACAAAACTTAATTCTTCATAATCACGGCTGCCTAATCCTGCACTCACTACAGTTTCTTCATTGTCAGAACTGACAACTGTAATGATATTAATCACACCACCAATAGCCTCTGAACCATACATAGCAGCACGAGCACCTCGTACATACTCTACTCGGTCAACAAATGCGATTGGCAGCTGGCTGAAATCGACACCACCTTTTGCAGCGCGAGCAAAACGAATGCCGTCAACTAAGACAAGAACCTGATCAGAGTTAGCACCTCGAACAAAGATCGAAGCTTGCTGGCCTCTACCACCATTCTGTGTAACTTGAATACCCGTTAATCGTTTGAATACATCAGTTAGTGACTTAGCTTGAATACGAGCTATATCTTGACGTGTCACAACCTCCACTTGAGCAATAACACTTTCGGTACTTTGCTCAAAACGGTTAGCCGTAACCACCATGGTTTCGTCAGCAGATGCTTCTTGGGCGTGTAAATTGGAGATAAGTGAAAGCAGCGATGCTACAGCCGCCGCTAAAAGGGATTTATTCATATTGTGATCCTAATTCGCGTAAGTCCTACCAAATCAACCAAAAGGTGGAATAGATTTGGCTGCTGGCAGGTATTCGGACTTGAGAGCTCTTGACCTACTAACCCGACTTCCCACAGCATTTTCCTGCAGTGTCATATTGGGTGTTCGTTCTCTCTTACCGCTGCGCGTCATACTTTTACAGTTGGGAAAGAATACGTTTAAAAAATAGACTAGATAGGGATAAAGCCTTTAAGAATGGAAGTTAGTGCGTCTAAAACTGAAAATATCTGCCCAATCCGTATCACTGTCTAAATTTTTCACATTCTCTTATGGTCTGTCTAACTTTTTATTCAATTAGACCATTGAGAATCATGAGATTCGCGTTCTTACTTTCCCTGCAACATAGACGGACAGAAAACCTAAACCTGCCAAAAAAATTAATTTTAATCAAAACCAATTTGATTGCCAGTTTAATTTATTGAAATTTAATAAAGTTGTTTATGAAATTTACTAATAGTGACTAGCCTAAAGTTCATTCTTTTGGAGATAAAAAGACTAACATTTAAGTTATATGTGCTGACTTTTCATGATCTGGATCGTATTAGCTCAGCAATTTCAGCAGCAATTTCATTTACAGTATGAGTTGCTGTACTCCTAGCCACTTTATCAGCCAAAGATGGGCTAAAATCAATAACTTGTTGTTTTGTAATATTATGCCAAATTGGTAGTAACACCTGTTCACCAGAGACTGTTCGAGTAACAATTCCATCTAGTTCATAATTGGTCCAGCCTTTCGCAATGAATGACGGAGATAAAACCACCAAACCGACTCTACTGTTTGCTAACCCTTTATCTATTTTCTGCCTTAAACTGTCACCAATTCTCAGTGTCATTTCATCGAACCAAACATTTAATCCCTCATTTATTAACGCATTAGCAAGAGGCCTTACGAATTCATCTTTATCTTCTGATGCATGTGAAATGAAGACATCATGTGTTTCTCTACTTGTATCTGTAGGAGGTGGGATGTTATCTCGAACCAAACTAGGAACCTCTGAAAGAGGTCGCTCTTGGAGGTCCGGCAAAGCACCAGGAACAACTCGAACTGAAGCATTTGTACTGCCTCTTAAGCCTTGCATATCAATAGCAACGTACCAGTGCCCAGAGTTAGGTACAGCAATTTGAACCGGAGATCTTTTTGCTAAACCGCCATAGTATTTATGCTTACGCCCATTTTTATAATTATTAAAATTCGAACTATCCATAAGGCGCACATTGGCACCGCTAGTCAAAGTGACTTCAACTAATTCACCTCTTTTGAGATTGCCAAGATCATATTTTAAAAAATTCAATGTTGATTCCCTCCAAGTATAAATTTGAAATAAGATGAAGCTTTAATTTCCACAGTTACTAAAGATTACTAGCCTTTACAAGCTTCAGCATTTCCGCATTTAAAAGCTCAAATTTGTAGAATCTCGATGTTTTAGTCTCTGATTTTTCTTCATCTGTTCTGTTATCGATGAACCATTCTTTTTCCATAATCCAAAGAAATGCACAACGTACAGATGTGGTTAGCTCGTCTTTGCCTTCAGGGATACCAAAATCAGTTCTGATTCGTCTTTTCTGATCTTCGTCTCTATCCGGATGGATTCTCAATTGAAGAGGAAGAACTAAGTTCCATTCCTTGTCAGATTCCAGAGTTTCATGAGGCAATGCCTTGTATTCTTTCTCTTCAAAGTGCTCAACTACATCTAATGCTCTAGAAAAATGAAAGTTCTTAAAGAAGACTTTGCTTTTGTCGTCCCGATGATAGCCTCTAAACATCCAGTTCACGCCATCGTGCATCATCGCAAGTGGAATGATCGTTCGTCTGTCATGATTGCCACTATTTTCAGAACGATATTTACAACTAATGGCGTATTTACCATTAATTGCTCTAGTAATTCTTGCAATAAACTTGGTTGAGAGCCGATTTGGTACCCGACCTATTTTCTCAAACGGGATAGTCGTTTTAGTCGGCTGAGATAGTTTGTTCTTATTGAAGCCATGAGCAAGCATCCCCAATGCAGTTTCTGCATCAAAATCTATAAGAGGTTCATAGGTATCCCTAACAATAGCGTTAGCCCTAACACTTCTGTTGTACTCAATATTCTTTTCACAAACACTACTGTAATCCGCTAGAACTTTTGAAGCGGCAGCATCAGATAAGTTAAACATTTCGCCGATGTCAGAACGTTTAACAATACCAGTAAAACGCAGCATAAAGTCAATATATGCTAGACGATCTGCGTTATTTGTATGTTTTTCTTTAAGTTCTTTGTAGGTAAGCATCGTCGGTGTGTCTCTATATATATGTTATATAAATATTACTCTAGCATTGATGTTGAGTCTACTTTTTAAGGTTGATTTTATATTTATGTGTAATTTTTATATTAATCGATGTTTATTTCACTTATAAAAATTAAACGTCACCATTGACGTGGTTATTTTTTGATCGTACCATCGATCAAAGTTGGAGAATGGGTCTTCAACGGATCACAAAGATAGGAGGTTGCTTATGGCAACTAACGGAAAAGTCGGTGATAACCACCGCAATGGGGCTGTTCGCGAACGTTCACAAACTCAAACTGGTTCCGGCCATTGGGTTAAACGTGATGCAAACACTGGACGATTCATGGACGTCAAAAGTGACGGAAAACCATTTAAAGGAGTTAGAAAGGAGAAATAAAAAAAGCACTTATCAGTTTGACTGAAAAGTGCTTTTCTTGTGAGGTGATTTATTCTTTCTGCGCCAACAGAATGAATAAGGCACAACACTCTAGTGTTTGTCCATTGAAGAACAGACTATCAACCTTTGAGAACGATGATAGTACCTTTCTTTAATGTTCACCTCAATATTACGAGCCGTTTCTTTAACAAAAATTTGAAGGAGCGACATGTTTTCCCCGGATTCGGCCCTGTTACTAACGCTATATCCGTGGGTAATAAACCTTATTGAGGTAACTACGAATGTGTAGAAAAGATTTACTAAACGACATTTCTATTACTTTTCAGGAACTTGGTTTTTCAGAAAGTACGTCTAATCAACCAATGACATACCAGCGTAATGTCAAATATCCGAGCATTTTCCCGGATAAAAGTGACTATGCGCACTTTGTTGTACATACACCAATGCGTACAATTCAGGTTGTCGCCAAATTTCAAGAATCCAGTGGGACTGCGATTGAGAAACTTGGTTATACCGTAATGGACGCAGCGAGATCTTCTTATGATGACTACTTAGTGGTCTGTGGCGGAAGTGAGTTGTTGAAACATGATCGAGCGATTGAGTTTTTAAATTCGTACCGTTCTTCAGCACCGAAACTAACAGCCGTCACTGTAGAAGAATTAGCTTCTTTTATAGGACCAGATTTAGGCAGTCACGCTGCTTAAGTCAGAACGACAACATGATGTGTGCCACTTTAGGCACACGTCCATGGTGATAAAAACGAAGGTATCAATGTCATTGGCTAATCCATCTCAAGAAATAGCAATACACCATCATAAAGGGCCTCTTCTTATCATTGCTGGTCCTGGCTCAGGTAAAACCTATACTCTGGTTGAACGAATTATGAACCTCATTCGAGTTCATGGAGCGAAACCAGAGCAGTTATTGGTTGTAACATTCACTGAAAAAGCAGCTCAGGAACTAAAAACACGAATAGCTAACCGCCTATTGGAGCTTGGCTCTGATTTTAACGTGGATGAAATGTACCTTACAGATGGTTCACACATTAAGCGGTGAACAGCGCTTCATACGACCTCACGTCGCACGCCCCATTGTTAGTTAGAGTTTAACCCATTCATCAAAAGCTTATACCCGTGATCATTGAAGATGCTTGATTTTCAATAGAATCAGGATCATGCTACAAACCATGAAAATCACACTGACTCCTCAACAGAAACTGCAACTCGAACAGATGCACGACATTGAGCGTGATAGTCGAGTTTGCGACCGTATTAAGGCTGTTTTGCTGGCTTCTGAAGGCTGGAGTCAGACTATGATTTCACAAGCTCTTCGTATTCATGAATCGACCGTTGCACGTCACCTCAGTGACTACGTACTTTCTGAAAAACTTAAGCCTGAGAATGGAGGAAGCCAAAGCAAGCTTTCTGCTATTCAAACCATGCACCTAATCGAGCATTTGACTGAGAAAACCTATTCTCATACTCATCAAATTGTCGCCTATGTTAAAGAGACGTTTGGGCTTGATTATACTGTTTCTGGTATGAACAAATGGCTTCACCATAATGGTTTTAGCTACAAGCAACCGAAAGGCATACCACACAAGTTTGATGAAGCAAAACAGCAAGCATTCATAGAGGCGTATGAAGCGCTAAAGGCAAGCTGTGGCGAGGATGAATCGATAGTCTTTATCGATGCAGTTCACCCAACACTATCAACAAAGATATCGCATGGCTGGATACGTACTGGTCAGGATAAAGTGATTGAAACAACGGGTAATCGTAGCCGATTGAACATTATTGGCGCACTGAACCTGTCGGATATTGGTGCAACCATTGTTCACGACTATGAGAGCATTAACAGTGAATCGATTGTTCGTTTTTTCTGTATGCGCCCCATGATCCCACGGGGCGTTTTAATTTGAATGTGAGAAGTTCCAGGGAAGCAGTGAGTTGATATCAGGCTCAGACTTTGCCAGCTCTTTCATACATTTGACCATGTAATCGTAGAGTATCAGTCCGTTCGCTTTCGCCGTCTCGATGATGCTATACAGCAAAGCACTCGCATCAGCACCAAGCGGATTCGTCGAGAATAACCAATTTTTTCTGCCAATGACCAGCGATTTGATTGCGCGTTCCGCTCGGTTGTTGTCGATAGATAAATGCCCATCTTCAACATAGCGTATCAGCTTAGGCCACTGACCCAAGGTGTACTTGATGGCTTTACCAAGAGGACTCGATTCGATGACTTTCTGCGTGGTTAACCAGTCATAGATGTCATCCAACATCGGTTTAGCCTGCGCTTGTCTTTCTGCCCAACGCTCTTCGACCGAAGCCAGTTTTAATCGAGATTCAAGTGCGTACAACTTTTGGATTTTGGCTAACGCCACATCCGCTTTACCTGTTTTACCTTTGCCCTGAAGCTTCTTCGCTTCCATGAACTTACGACGTGCATGAGCGAAGCAACCGACATTGGTGACGTTGGTTAATCCATCATAAGCCGCGTAACCATCACTTTGCAGATAGCCTGAGTAATCACCCAAGAAGTTCACGGGGCACACTCTCGCGCGACTGTTTTGATAGTCGAACAAGACGATATTTTTCATGTCAGGGAGTTTAGCTTCAGGGGAGTCGGCTCCCGAGCAGTACAACCACATATAACATTGCTTGTCTTCCTTGAGCACATTGAGCGGCGTTTCATCGGCCTGAACCACCACTTGTTCGAGTAAGTGAGTCTTCAGTGCCTGATAAAGCGGTTTGAACTTTTCACTAACCTGGATTACCCACCTGGCCATGGTCGTTCTCGATAACTCGATACCTGATTGGGTGAACAAGGTTTCCTGACGATACAGCGGAAGCGCATACTGATATTTGCCTAAAATAATGTTGGCAAGCAGACTTTCGGTAGCGAAGCTTTTGGGGATGATACTTATCGGTGCGGGTTGTTGGTGAATGTGGCTTTTTTCAGCCTCTTGTTCACACTGACGACAGGCGTATTTCGGGCGAACATATTCCAACACTTTTAGGACGGCGGGCGTGAACTCAAGCTTTTCACTGCGGTCTTCGCCGATTTTATGCAAAATGTGTTGGCAGCATGAGCACTGTTTGTCGTGCTCATCTAGGTCAAGCTCGATAATTTCACGTGGCAAGTCTTTAGGAAGCGGTTGACGTTTACCACGACGTTTGATTGTCGTCGTGGTGATAACCTCATCTTCCGATTTCGCCGCTTCACATTCCGCCTCATTAAAGAGGTCACCCTGTGCTTCGTTATACGGCTTTAACGCTTCCGAGCGTTTGGCGAATTGACGGTCAAGGGCCAGTTTAAACTGCTCAATTAAGGATTGGCGCTCTTGTTGCCACTCTTTTTTCTCCGACATCAACGCTTTCACCATAGCTTGAAGCTCGGCGATGTCTTGGCTTTCTGGGTTAATATCGGGCGTCTTTTTCATGGCATTGATTATATTAAAAACACCACGTCAAGGCTTGGTATAACTCACTTTTATCGGGTTCAACTCATTGTAAAGTTGTCTATTTTTATCGGTTTATGGCCGATTATCGTGAAGCCAGATAACAGTCTGTCTAGGTCAAATTGAGTCAGGGTGTATACCTGCTTTTTCTCTTGAGTGGGCCATTTGAATTTGGCTTTTTCCAACCGTTTATACCACAGAGCGAAGCCCGTTTTATCCCAGTACAAGACTTTGACTTTATCGCGTTGTTTATTGGTAAACAGGAACAGCGCACCGCTTCCGAGCGGTAAATCGGTTTCAGATTCAATAATCGCCGCCAGACCATTAATGGACTTTCTAAAATCCACGAACTCCCGATACAGGTAAACATTAGGGGCACTCAGCATTCTCTTCATGACAGTGCTCCGATTAACTCTGCCAGATACGAGGCAGGTGTTCCCTGGGGGATGCTGAGTTCAACGTCATTAATCAATAGTGTCATGTTGGCAATCGGTGTTTGAGTCATCTGGTAGCGTGTCGTTTTTTCAACGACTTCAGCTTTAACGAATCCACTGCTCTTAGGTTGCTCTATGAACTTTAGTTGCTGTCGCTTGGCATGGAAGGTTGAAAGGCTCAGCCCATTTTGTTCACAGAACACGCGTTGAGACAGATGACTGGATTCGTATTGATCGAATAGGGTATGCCATTCTTGATGAGAGAGTCTTTTTGCCATTTCAAATCTCCTTGAGGTTGGAGATTTGATCTTATGGCGTGCCGAGATTGATTAGAATGTGGGGTTTATGACGCGCTTACCCCTGAACAGGTGCACGAAGTAGAAGTACGGATTGATATCGTTAGCACGACAAGTCATGACCAGGCTATAGAGGTTTGCACTGGCCTTTGCTCCGCCAACTGAAGTTGAGAACATCCAATTTTTGCGCCCAGTCGTAAACGGACGCACATCTCTTTCAGTCACGTTATTATCGATGCTGATATTTCCGTCTGCCAGATAGGTAAGGAGTTTTGGCCACTGGTTTATCGTATAGTTGATAGCAACCCCGAGCTTTCCCTTCGGTAATTGTGTTTCTTTGATTCCGACCAGCCATTTGTGGAACTCATCAAGAACGGGGCTGGATTTTTGTTGCCTAATCTGCTGTCGTATTTCTGGACTTAGCCCTCTGACTTCCCGTTCAATGCCGTAGAGTTTTCCAATATAGTTCAACGCTTTCTCTACACGGCCCACTTTCTTTGTTGGTTGGGCTTTTTGAGCATCGGTGAACTTACGTCTCACATGTGCCATGCAACCCGCTTGTGTTACTGTTTTCAGTGTGTCATAGGCAGGATATCCATCTGACAGTAGATACCCTGAGTAGTCACCCAAGAAGGTTTTTACACAATTTGCACTTCGACTCGGTTGGTAATCGTAGATGACTACGGGAGTCGTATGGAACTCGCCACTTCGGTAGACCCACATGTAGGATTGACTCTGAGCTGTCTTGCCTGGCTCCGATAGCACCTGTACCGTGGTTTCATCTGCGCAGATAAGGCTTTCTGATAACAGATGGGCTTTCATCTGGTCGATAATGACTTCAACTTTACTCCCTAACTGAACGCACCAGTTTGCCAAAGTACCTCGGCTGATATCAATATCACCGCGTTTGAGGATATCAACCTGTCTGTATAGCGGTAATGCATCCACATATTTTGCTGTAACGATGGCGGCGAAGGTTTCTGGGCTGCCGATACTTTTGGGGATCATGCTAGCGGGTTTTGGAGCTGTCACTATCTTACTACTGATTTCGGTATGCTCGCACTGGCGGCAAGCATATTTGGTTCGTTCATGACGGAGCACACTGATTTTCTGAGGGATGATCTTCAGCTCTTCCGAAGTCTCCACGCCACACTTATGCAGTTCATGACCGCAACATTCGCAGTGTGGCGCATTCAGCGTATGCACCTGAACTTCGCGCTCTAACTCTTTGGGTAAAGGCTTACGTCCTTTTTTATGATGGGCTGGCTCTGGCTTGTTCAGCGCATTTTGCTGCTCTGCTTCGTTAAAGGTACCTTTAGCCACCTTTTCACTTTGGGAAGAGAACCGTTTGGATTTACTGAGATTGAGTTGCTCAAGTAGAAGTTCCACCCGTGTTTTAAGCTCAGCCATTTCTTCTTGCTGAGCCTGTAGCAGTTTATCCTTAGCCAGGTTGGCTTCCTGAAGCGCTAACAGTATCGCTTTCAGTTGTTCTACATCATCAGGAAGGTCATTCATTTGTCAGGCTCTTGGTCAAGATTATGCTGTTAGTCTGACAGAGGAAAAGGATCGTTCAAGCCCTTTATATCGATCATGGTTTTAGCTCACACTTCAAGACCATATAAGGGCTGGTGAGCCTTAGGATGCTCCAGATTAAGCCCTGATAATAGCCACTGAAGTTGCTGTCTGGAAATAGCTACGTGACCCAATTTATTTGGTTTCGGCCATTTAAAGCGGCCTTTCTCCAGTCGGCGGTAATAAAGCCAGAAGCCATTGGTATCCCAAAAGAGAATTTTGATTTTATCTCGTCCACGGTTGCAGAAGATAAACCAGGCTTCACTGAAGTATCCGCCCCATGATCCCACGGGGCGATATTGTTAGTGTTGGAAGTTCCAAGGCAGGAGTGCATCGATATCAGGCTCAGATTTCGCTAGCTCTTTCATGCACTTAACCATGTAGTCGTAAAGGATAAGGCCGTTGGCTTTCGCTGTCTCGACGATACTGTAAAGCATCGCGCTCGCTTCAGCTCCATTGGGATTGGTCGAGAAGAGCCAGTTCTTTCTGCCTATAACCAGCGGTTTTATTGCGCGTTCAGCACGATTATTGTCTATCGATAAGTGACCGTCATCGATATAGCGGCTCAGCTTCGGCCACTGACCGAGCGTGTATTTTATCGCTTTACCCAGCGGGCTAGACTCAAGCACTTTCTGAGTTGTCATCCATTCATAAAGCTCATCCAGTATCGGCTTAGCATGCTCTTGGCGCTCTGCTTTCCGTTTTTCGGCACAGGCACCTTTTAAGCGTGATTCTATTCCATAGAGTTTCTGGATTTTAGCCAATGCACTATCCGCTTTGCCTGACTTGCCTTTGCCTTGCAGCTTTTTCGCCTCCATGAACTTGCGCCGAGCATGCGCCAAGCAACCGACATTGGTGACGAGATGAAGCCCATCATAAACACCATAGCCATCGGTTTGTAGATAACCACTGTAATCCCCCAAGAAGGCAACAGGGCACGCCCTAGCTCGACTGTTTTGATAGTCGTACAAGACGATATTTCTCACATTAGGGAGGGCGGCTTCAGGCGAGTCTGCGCCCGAGCAGTAAAGCCACATATAACACTGTTTATCTTCTTTGAGGACATTGAGCGGCGTTTCATCCGCCTGAATCACCACTTGCTCAAGTAGGTGCGTTTTTAAGGCCGCGTAAAGTGGAGCGAACTTCTCACTGACTTGGATAATCCACCTTGCCATGGTGGTTCGTGAGAGTTCGATACCCGACTGGGTAAACAGGGATTCTTGGCGGTAAAGTGGCATCGCGTATTGATATTTGCCGAGGATGATATTGGCCAACAAGCTTTCTGTGGCGAAGCTCTTCGGGATAATGCTTTGCGGCGCTGGCTTTTGAACGACGTGGTTTTTGTCTTCTGTTTGCTCGCATTGGCGGCAAGCATATTTAGGACGAACATATTCCAACACTTTTAGTACCGCTGGCGTGAACTCAAGTTTCTCGCTACGGTCTTCACCGATTTTATGCAGGTTATGTTGACAGCAAGTGCACTGCTTTTCATCGTCGTTTAAATCGAGTTCGATAACTTCACGAGGCAAGGTCTTTGGCAGTGGTTTGCGTTTACCACGTTTCTTCTTTGTGATGGTCGTTGTGACAACTTCAACCTCTTCTTCCTTAGCGGCCTCACACTCCGCTTCGTTGAAGAGATCACCTTGAGATTCATCGTAAGGCTTTAACGCCTCCGAGCGTTTAGCGAACTGACGGTCGAAGGCAAGTTTGAGCTGTTCAAGCAGCGATTGACGCTCTTGTTTCAATTGGGTTTCTGACGCCAACAGCGCTTTCACCATCGCTTGTAGCTCGGCAACATCTTGGCTTTCTGAGTTGATATTTGGCGTCTTTTTCATGGCATTGATTATACTAAAATCATGCCGTTAATGCTTGGTGGATATGGCTATATTATCGCTTAAGTCATTGTAAAATCGTTTATTCTAACGGGTTTATGGCCGATAATCGTGAAGCCAGAAAGCAGTCTGTCAAGCTCGAATTGAGTTAGGGTAAACACCTCATTTTGCTCTTTTGATGGCCACTTGTACTTGGCTTTTTCAAGGCGCTTGTACCAAAGAGCAAAGCCTGTTTTATCCCAGTACAGCACTTTGATTTTGTCGCGCTGTTTGTTGGTGAACAGGAACAGTGCGCCGCTGCCCAAGGGCAAGTCGGTGTCATTTTCGATAATCGCAGCGAGGCCGTTGATGGACTTTCTAAAATCGACGCTTTCGCGATAGAGATAGATTTCGGGAGCACTGAGCATACGTTTCATGACAGCGCACCGATAAGCTCTGCGAGATAGGTCGCTGGCGTGCCTTGTGGGATGCTCAGTTCAACATCATTGACGAGCAGCGTCATATTGGCAACGACAACGTGAGTGGCTTGATACTTTGTGGTCTTTTCAACGACTTCTGCTTTAACAAAGCCAACCGTGTTCGGTTTTTCGATGTGCTTTAACTGTTGGCGCTTAGCGTAAAAAGTGGAGAGGCTCAGTCCGTTACGTTCACAGAATAATCGTTGTGATAGTTGGCTGGATTCATAGTGTTCGAACAGGGTTCGCCATTCTTGGTTAGTGCGTCGTTTGGCCATTTCAAATCTCCTTTGGGTTGGAGGTTTGATCTTATTATTCGGGCTAGGTGATTAGAATGCGGGGTTTATGACGCGCTTACTCACTGAACGGATCCATGTCCAGTACATCAGCAACAATCAGTGACAGGCCATCAATGGACTTACGCATATCGGTAATACCAGAGACCAGATAAATACCCGAATTTGGTGTTAACACATCAGCGCCTGTAACCAGTTCTGGATTTGGTGTGCTGGCATTTCAGCGGGCAACTCAGCCGTTATTCCTGTTGGTAGTGAGAGCACTACCGATTGAATATTGCTTTTTATTTTCGGTTTATCTTCGATCACAACAGGATGGACAAGCTGACGTTGCCCCCCGCCGTAAAGTTTTTTACGCCAGTAATAAAAAGTATGTTCCGTCAATTGATTTGCTTTGCAGAACGTGACAATGGATAACTCACTTTGGCTCTGCTGTTCAATGATTTCAGCCCAGAACTGAGGTTTATTGGATGGGTGCATGGTGACTCCTTAGTTATGGAGTCACTATGCCGAGCATGCGGAAATATTAGTAGGTGGGGTTAAATCGACGCTTACATTTAAACCAACAAACTCACTCCAACTATTTAACCCATAGTATACAACTGCCTGTATAGGTAGCCTTTCATCTAAACCACAAATAGCTCTATATTCATCTTCTGTAATTTCAGCACTACCAAGCAACTTAATAGCACGAACTAGAGCAACCTCTCGAGAATAAAAATGTTTTCGACCTAAGTAAGACGGCCAATCAACTGGTTTATGGTATGTATAAAATGGATTGCTCGGTAACTTCGGATCGTTTTTGAAGTACTTCGCATATTGTGTTCTAGTTGGTTCAATAATCCCAAGTTCTTTGAAAATAACATCCGTTGCCACTTTTGCTTCTTCAAATGTTTGGTATTTATCAACAACTATTCCTCTACCAAGAAACTCAGAGTATGAGATAAAGTCGTCGTAGTATCGTCTAGGATTTGATGGGAGCCGAGGGTCGTTCCAATATTCTCTCACATAGTCATTTGAAGTAGGGTTAGTGATACCAAGCTCTTCAAACATACTAATTGCAGCAACGGATGCTTCTTTCACTGTGGGATACAGCTCAATAGGCTCAATACCAAAGAATTTTGCGAACGTAGTAAATTTACTATAATACTCCTCTGGCGCAGATGGTAACTTAGGGTCTTCTTTGTAGTGTTTTCTGTATAAAACTCTAGTTGGCTTTTCTATGCCAAGCTCTTCGAATAGTGCAATTATTGCAGTCGATGCTTCTTCTAGCGTTTTATATTTACCAATAGGCTCCTTTTTGCCAAGGTAATTTATCCATCTGAATTTCTTGAATACTTCTCGTGGGTCTGCGTGTAGCCTTGGATCTTTTTCGTAATGCTCTGTATACAGAGCCACCGTTGGCTCATTAATACCGAGTTTCTTAAAAAGCGCGGCTGCAGCAGCTTTGGCTTCTTTATAGGTTGGGTACTTCTCAACAGGTTTTCCTTTACCCAAATACTCATTCCATGTCTTGAAACTCTCATATCTACGAGGATCCGATGGGAGTCTAGGATCTTTTTTATAATTATCTTTATATAACTCATAGGTTGGAGTACTTATGCCAAGTTTCTTGAATAGGACAACATTGGCAGCTATTGCTTCTTCAATTGTTGAGTATTTCTGCACCATCTCCGCTTTGCCTGCATATGCTTGCCATGTGGTAAAGTCATCATAGCGGCGAGGATCTATCGGAAGCATAGGGTCTTTCTTATAATTTTTCTTGTATAGGTCAACAGTAGGAAAACGAATGCCTATACTTTTAAATAGCGCTATAGTGGCATCCGAAGCTTCTTTTAGTGTTTTATATCTCTGGCTCATAAAGCCCCCTTGAGTAGATTGAGTTTTTCTTTTGTTTCCATAAATGCTGAAATTTTGTTTTCTGCCTTATCCATTTCCGCGTTAATTTCTTCATGCGAGGGTAGAGCGTACTCTTCTTGAGAATGGATACTTCTATGGTGCATCACGGACTGAATGATATGGCTACTTAAGTTCATCTTTTTTAAGTCGTCCTTATATAAGTGACGTAAGCCGTGAGGTGTAGTCCCCTCACTTTTTGAACTTATTAGCCCAACTCTCTCTACAGCTCTTTTAAGGCCGTCTTCTATAGCTTTATAGGACAACGGGTTGCCGTCTTTGAGGTTTGAAAATGCAAAGGGATGAGATTGATTCTTAGGTGCTTGGTACTTCAAATATAACTGCCAATAAATCAAAAACATCTCAGCTGCTTGAGTATTATTAAAGTACGCAATCATGTAATTCTGATTTGGAATAAGCACAGGGTTTTTCCAGCCTGTATACAATGATTTGGGAGAGTTACGGTTGTTTCTTGGCAGCATGCCGTATTCTGTCATCAAATACTCAGCCCTTCGAGCATCGGGTCTGTTATATTTTTTGCGCCATTCATCAGGAGCGAAACCCTTATCAGGGTGATGAACTTTAACTAGTGGTATTTTCTTATCTTTGCTCATATCACTTTTAGCGGGATCTACGGTGATATCTACAACGTATATATTTGGAACCTCAGAAATTCTTAACCCCGCATATCGCATGAGCATATACCGAATCAACTTGAAGATGCAGGCTTGAGAACCTGAAAATGATCATTAATTCGAGATGTCAAAGAGCCTGCGATCTCTGGAAGAGTCACAGAAAAAAATTGGTCTATTGCCGCCTTGAAGTCCCGTTTTCTTTTGAAGTAAACGTTGTTCCTCGACTTCTCATTCATTACTTTCCATAGCCGCTCTATTGGGTTGAGGTTTGGACTGTAAGGTGGAAGATAATGCAGTTTAATATTCAGGACAAACGCCGCATCTTTGACTAAGTCACTGCGGTGATATCCCGCACCATCTAATATGATATGAAGCTTATGGGCTAACGAATAACTCTCTCTTAACTTACAGAAAAAACGAACAATCGATTCACTGTTAATGCTCTCATAGTCGTGAACAATGGTTGCACCAATATCCGACAGGTTCAGTGCGCCAATAATGTTCAATCGGCTACGATTACCCGTTGTTTCAATCACTTTATCCTGACCAGTACGTATCCAGCCATGCGATATCTTTGTTGATAGTGTTGGGTGAACTGCATCGATAAAGACTATCGATTCATCCTCGCCACAGCTTGCCTTTAGCGCTTCATACGCCTCTATGAATGCTTGCTGTTTTGCTTCATCAAACTTGTGTGGTATGCCTTTCGGTTGCTTGTAGCTAAAACCATTATGGTGAAGCCATTTGTTCATACCAGAAACAGTATAATCAAGCCCAAACGTCTCTTTAACATAGGCGACAATTTGATGAGTATGAGAATAGGTTTTCTCAGTCAAATGCTCGATTAGGTGCATGGTTTGAATAGCAGAAAGCTTGCTTTGGCTTCCTCCATTCTCAGGCTTAAGTTTTTCAGAAAGTACGTAGTCACTGAGGTGACGTGCAACGGTCGATTCATGAATACGAAGAGCTTGTGAAATCATAGTCTGACTCCAGCCTTCAGAAGCCAGCAAAACAGCCTTAATACGGTCGCAAACTCGACTATCACGCTCAATGTCGTGCATCTGTTCGAGTTGCAGTTTCTGTTGAGGAGTCAGTGTGATTTTCATGGTTTGTAGCATGATCCTGATTCTATTGAAAATCAAGCATCTTCAATGATCACGGGTATAAAAACAAGTACCTTAGCTAAATCTAGGCGATTTTGAGGAGGGTCAGATATTTTTGAACCACAGATAATAAAACTATCCTCCACTTCCAATGATTTATCTCTTGGGAATGTATAAGTGACTTGCTTGTTTTTAGGCCCTTGATGTTTAGCTATAGCACGAACATGCCCTGCTTGTTCCCTGGCTTTGGAATCATCGTAAGTGTGCTTCAAAAATGAGTTGTTCTTTCTATGATGATACGCTGCGAGATTCAGCATTTTTTCATAGGGGGTTGCACTTCGTATAGGGTTGAGTAATGCAGATTCTTCTCCAGTTTCTACATATAACCAGTCAGAATACTCACTAATATATCTAATTAGTTTATTCGCGTGGTGTGGGCTACGCGGTTTCCAGCGCAATCCTATTGGGTCTGTTCCATCGACTTGAACGGTACCGTCATGGATTGCTACAGAAAATGCTTCAAACATTAGCCTAGGTGATCCATATACCCCTAATGTTGCTTGCCAATATTCTAGGAGTAGGCTCATGGCTAGAGCATTTTCGTGGTGCCAAGTTTTACCGCGACCGTTTTTTATTACCTGATATCGAAGAAAGGATTCAAGGATTGCACCGTTTAGAGAAACTACTCGAACCTTAATAGCTTTTAAGCCATCAATGGAAACCTGTCGGTTTCTACAAGTAATCGTAATTTTACCCATGTCATTGTCTCCTTTAATAATATTAAATATTATTTTATTAGGGGTATCTTTTTGTGGTGATTATTTAAGGTGAGTTCAGTATTTATGTCTAAACTCAACGAATGTAGTATAAATATCAAAAAAATATTACAGACTTTTAGGGGTATCTTTCATCTCGATTAAAATGATTTTCCCTAGTGCAGGTAGCATTACTGGATTAGCGGCGGGGGAAGAGCCCTTCATCGTACCGATGGCAATTCCGATGATCGCGGGTCCTTCAGTGATTGCGGCCTTACTGCTTCTTTCGACTCAGCACCCTGACAAACTCCTTGAGCTGTCAGCCTCTGTACTGCTCGCGTGGGGCGCTACTTTCATCATTTTGATGTTCTACGGTTTCTTCCACAAAGTGCTGGGTGAACGTGGTTTAAAAGCGGTCGAGCGTTTGATGGGATTATTGCTAGTTATGATCTCAACGCAAATGTTCTTAAATGGCGTAAAAAGCTATATGGGGCTGTGATTCGGGGATAAAAAAGCCGCCTATCGTGTGAACTTGAAGCGGCTTTTCCTATGTTGCTTTTTCTGTACCGTTAACTTACATCATGTGTTTACGGCGGATATCGAGCAGTGCGAAGACTCCAAATATCAGAATCGACCATTTTTCCCAACGGCTCATGCTGATCTTGTCACCAAACGCACCGATAAAAATCAGCATTTGCAGTCCGTGCATAATGAACAAAAATGCCGTCATAATATAAAGTGCAATCGCCGCTTTACCGGGGAATGGCATGAAAATATTCAGTAATAGAATCAACCAAACAAAAGCAATCGCCGCTTTTGCAAGTACCAGTAACACTCTCATTCCGAGCTCCTCTCAAATAGTCGATAACTGACTTGGCCTGCGTTTTTCTCACGGTGCAGACGCCAATTGGCAGGAATACCTTCTAGCGCCAACTCTTTTTCCGTCTCAATATAAATCAGCGCTTCATCGGCAAGCCAGCCATTTTGTTCTAAAAGCGAGACGGCTTCGCTTAATAAGCCTTGTCGAAAAGGCGGGTCGATGAACACCAGATGGTGAGGCGTCCCTTGCTGCTTGAGAAAGGCCAGTGCATCACTATTTATCGCTCGCAAGTTAGTTGCGTTGAGCGCACCAATATTGTGTTCAAGCTGTTTGAATGCCGTCGGGTTGAGCTCAATCAGCGTCACGGCTTGTGCTTGCCTTGAGGCAGCTTCAAACCCAAGGCTGCCAGAGCCTGCAAATAAATCTAAGCAGTGTGCACCAGCGATCTCCTGTGCTAACCAGTTAAAAAGAGTTTCTTTGACGCGATCCGTTGTGGGACGCAGACCTTGGGCATCATGAACAGGCAGTTTTCGACCTCTCCATAAGCCACTAATAATGCGAACAAAGCCCGTTGAAGGCTTATTTTGTGATGAGTTTTGTTGGCGACGTCTTACCATAGATTTTTTGACCGCTAATAAAGTGATACTATACCCAATCTGCCAACCCGAAACGGGTTTGGTATAGCCATTGAATTTCAATAATGACAAAGTTTACCAATCTAATTGGAAAGTTTTCACTGCTTTGTCATTTTTCTTTTTCTTACGAGGGATAATCCTTCAAGAAAAGGGTCGTAGTTAGTTAGTTAGTTAGTTAGGTAGATCTAGGATATCCCCAGATGACGGAAAAAAAGAAACGTGGATTACTCTCTTGGCTCGGTTTTGGTGACGAAGAATCAAGTAAATCAACCAGCGAAACAGAACAAGTGCTTGAGCCATCTACGCTTGTCGAACCAGTTGATGCTGAGCAAGAACAAGAAACGACGGCAGTTGCTCAACCCATCGAAGAGCCACACACTGCGCTAGCAGAAGCAGAAGCAGAAGCAGAAGCAGAAGCAGAAGCACGAATTCAAGAGCAAGAAAAACCCAGCGAGAGTTTTTTCGCACGCTTAAAACGCAGCCTTAGCCGAACCAAAGCCAATATTGGTGCGGGTTTCTTTGGCCTGTTTAAAGGCAAGAAAATTGATGATGAGCTGTTTGAAGAGTTGGAAGAGCAACTGCTGATTGCCGATGTTGGGATGGAAACCACACTCAAAATCATCAGCAATCTGACAGAAAAAGCCTCTCGCCACGCGTTGAAAGATGGAGAGGCACTCTACGGTTTACTGAAAGACGAAATGGCCGACATTTTGGCTAAAGTAGAGCAACCGTTAGTGATCGATAGCCAAAAAACGCCCTACGTTATTTTAATGGTCGGCGTCAACGGTGTAGGCAAAACGACCACGATAGGTAAGTTGGCCAAACAGTTTCAAGCTCAAGGTAAAAAAGTGATCTTAGCGGCGGGCGATACTTTTCGTGCGGCGGCTGTTGAGCAGTTGCAAGTGTGGGGCGAGCGTAACAACGTACCAGTAATTGCGCAGCACACTGGCGCAGACAGCGCATCAGTGATTTATGATGCGATTGAGGCCGCCAAAGCACGTGGTGTGGATGTGGTGATCGCCGATACTGCTGGTCGCTTGCAAAACAAGAGCAACCTCATGGAAGAGTTGCGTAAAATTGTGCGCGTCATGAAAAAAATTGATCAATCAGCGCCGCATGAAGTGATGCTGACGTTAGATGCCGCTACTGGGCAAAACGCCATCAGCCAAGCAAAACTCTTTAGTGAAGTGGCCCCGGTTACTGGGATCACCTTAACCAAGCTGGATGGCACGGCGAAAGGCGGCGTTATTTTTGCGCTGGCCGATCAGTTTGAAATTCCGATCCGCTTTATTGGGGTTGGCGAAGGGATTGACGATTTACGTCCGTTTGAAACGCAGCAATTTATTGAAGCTCTGTTTAGCCGCGAAGAGTAAGTGTGCGTGGGTGCTCAATGAGCACCTCATCATCCAATGGAGACTGGTGAGAGGAATAGCGAGTGATTAAGTTTCAACAAGTCAGCAAAGCGTATCGCGGAGGCCGTCAGGCGCTGCAAAAGGTCGACTTTCACCTACGCCGAGGAGAAATGGCGTTTTTGGGTGGGCACTCCGGAGCCGGTAAAAGCACCTTGTTGAAGTTAATCTGTGCGATTGAGCGTCCAACCGATGGGCGCATCAGCTTTAACGGTCACGATATTACGCGTATTCCCAATCAAGATATTCCCTTTTTACGCCGCAACATCGGCATCGTGTTTCAAGATCATCGCTTACTGATGGACAGAACGGTTTACGACAATGTGGCATTGCCAATGCGCATTGAATCGATTTCAGAAAATGAAATTAAGCGTCGCGTCTCAGCCGCGCTGGATAAAACCGATCTGCTAGACAAAGCACGCTGTTTACCGAGCCAACTTTCTGGGGGTGAGCAGCAACGAGTGGGTATCGCAAGAGCGGTCGTGAACCGACCTACCTTACTGCTGGCCGATGAGCCTACGGGTAACTTAGACCCAGAGCTTTCTAACCGTGTGCTTAAACTGTTTGAAGAGTTTAACCGTGCCGGAGTCTCTATTTTGCTTGCGACGCACGACATCAGCTTAGTCAACACGCGTCCTCAATATCGTCATTTAGAACTTAACCAAGGTTTTTTAAGCGAGGTAGAAGACTATGGCCGTTAAGTCGTCGAATAAAAGGAACGCGAAAGCACGTGAACCGAAACGGGCCAAAACCGATAGTTTTTTAGCCATCCACTTTAAGCAGGCCAAGGCCTCATTTTCAAGTTTATGGTCACGCCCACTCGGCAATATTTTAACGCTCGCCGTTATTTCGATGGCGCTTGCGATGCCAGCCTGTATGTACCTGCTGAGCAAAAATATCGCGTCTGTAGCCAATAATGTCACCAGCCCTGCTCAGATCAGTGTCTATCTACATGAGCGCACACCTGAAGCACGAATTATGGTGTTGAAAGATGAGCTAGAAAGTTTGGCCGATGTCGCCAGCGTGGAGTACATCTCACCGCAGCAAGGATTGGATGACCTGAGTCAATACGCCGGGTTTGAACAAGCCATTAGTTTATTGGATGATTACGCTTTACCTGGCGTGCTTATTGTTACCCCGCAGGTTGAGCAGCAAGAGCAAATCAAAGCGCTGGCGAAAAAAATACAAGCAGAACAAGACGTCACGGATGTTCGCTTGGATGAAGATTGGCTTGCTAGGTTAAACGCCATTCGAACTTTAGCGGCGATCATTGTCGCGAGTTTATCGGTATTGATGTTGGGCGCTGTATTTCTGATTGTGGGCAACACCTTGCGCTTTAACGTACAAGCCAATAAAGAAGAGATCCAAACCATGAAATTGATCGGTGCCACCGATCGCTACATTTTGCGCCCTTATCTCTATGCTGGCATGTGGTTTGGCTTGTTGGGCGCATTCGCCGCTTGGCTGTTAACCGCTTTTGTGACTATTTTATTGAACGGTGCTGTTGAAGATCTTGCCCTACTGTATGACAGCCGTTTTCGTCTTATTGGCCTAAGTTGGGATGAATCCTTACTGCTGTTGATGCTCGGTACTTTCTTAGGATGCGTAGCGGCAAAAGTATCTGCGCAGCGTCATTTAAAAGAAATTGAACCAGTTTAGTTGAATATTGTCATATGTAGGCAATAACTGTTGGCTAGCTTTAGCCACAGCACTTGTATAGGCGACTTGTTTATGCATAATAGTTTCCCCTTGCTTGAATCTTGTTCATTTTAGGTTCAAGATTGTCGGGTTAAAAACATCCATTACTCCAGATCAGAAATTGATGAGGAATTGAATGACAAACCAAACGTATCAAATGGCTCTCGTTTCACAAGACAGCTTAGACAGCTACATTCGTTCAGTGAACAGCTACCCAATGCTGAGCGCGGAAGAAGAGCGGTCACTCGCAGAGCGATTACATTACAAAGGTGAAATTGAAGCGGCGAAAGGGTTGATCTTATCGCACCTTCGATTCGTTGTTCACGTTGCTCGTGGCTATTCTGGTTATGGCCTGCCCATGGCGGATTTAGTTCAGGAAGGCAATATTGGCTTAATGAAAGCGGTGAAGCGTTTCAACCCAGAAGTTGGGGTGAGACTGGTTTCCTTTGCTGTGCACTGGATCAAAGCTGAAATTCACGAATACGTGTTACGCAACTGGCGCATTGTAAAAATAGCGACCACGAAAGCGCAACGTAAGCTATTCTTCAACCTACGCAAATCGAAAAAGCGTTTAGGCTGGTTTAATAGCGGTGAAGTGGAAGCGGTTGCCCGTGAGTTGGGCGTTGACCCGGCTGAAGTGCGAGAAATGGAATCACGCTTAGCCGCGCAAGATGCCACCTTTGAAATGTCGGCGGAAGACGATGATTCGAGCTCTTCTTACACGGCACCTGTGCTTTATCTCGAAGATAAGCATTCGGATCTTGCGGATAACATTGAAGCGGCGAATTGGGAGCATCACACCAACAATCGTTTAAGCTTGGCGTTGGCTAGCTTAGATGAACGCAGTAAACATATTGTGCGCTCTCGTTGGTTGGATGATCAAAAAGCTACGCTACAAGAGTTAGCGGAAGAGTATGGTGTCTCAGCTGAGCGTATTCGTCAGCTAGAAAAAAATGCAATGAAGAAGCTAAAGGATGCTGTCGGCGAGTTCTAATCACTGACTCATTGTGAAGCGCATTAAAAACCGAGATCGTAAGATCTCGGTTTTTTTATTTTTGATCACTTTAAGTGATCAAATTTTCAGCGCGCTGATTGTGGATAACTCTGTGACAAAATTATTCGTGAGCTGTCATCAAGTCGGTTAAATCAAGGCTTGAACACCGTTTTATATTTGGGGATATGTATTGTGTTACACACAGAAAAGTAAGGATCATCACTACATGTTGTGGATCTATTTCTCATTTACTACTTTATCAACGCAATCCACAAGATTATCCACAAGTGGCGAAAAAGTGATCAGTGGTGGATAACCTTATAAAGGCCGTGTACTTGATTGCCTTGGGATAGGTTACAATCAAATGCTAAAAATAAAACCAATCAGAGGAAGCGATGGATCAGTTTCAACATATCAATGCTCAAGCAGCACAAGCTTTAATGGAACAACATGATGCGCAATTAGTGGATATTCGTGATGCGCAATCTTTTGCGGTTGCACATGCAAATGGCGCATTCCACTTAACCAACGACAGCATGGTTTCATTTATGGAAAAAAGTGAATTTGACCAACCCATTTTAGTGATGTGTTATCACGGTATTAGCAGCCAAGGTGCTGCACAGTATCTGATTAACCAAGGTTTTGAACAGGTGTATAGTGTGGATGGTGGATTCGAAGCTTGGCATCGTGCAGGCTTGCCCGTAACCAGCAATTAGGATGACTTATGTTAAGACTGATCACGCTCAATAACCCAAGAATGGCGCAAGCCTTTATTGATTACATGGCCTCTCGTGAAATTGAGATTCAAATGATGCCGGAAGGGAGTGGTCAATTTGCGTTATGGTTACTTGATGAGCAACATCAGATTGAAGCCGAAGCGGAACTCAACCATTTTCTGCACAATCCAAATGACAGAAAGTATCAAGCCGCTTCATGGGATGTGGCTGAAAGCCGTAAAAGTCACTTTCAATATCGTTCACCGAGCATGTTGGCGATGCTCAAAGCCAAAGCTGGGCCTTTAACACTGGGCGTGATGATGGCATGCGCCATTATCTTTGCATTGCAGCAGTTTGGGCTAGCCAATCAAGTATTTTCTGCATTACATTTTCCTGCTTTGGCTGGGCAGCAATGGCAGATTTGGCGCTGGTTTAGTCATGCTTTACTTCATTTCTCTGTGCTACACATCGTCTTTAACTTGTTATGGTGGTGGCAGTTGGGGGGCGATGTTGAAAAACGGCTTGGCTCATTCAAACTTGGACAGCTATTTTTAGTGTCAGCATTGTTGTCCGGTGCGGCTCAGTACTGGGTTGAAGGAGCCAATTTGGGTGGTTTATCGGGTGTGGTCTATGCGTTGGTCGGTTATCTATGGATGCTTGGTTGGAAAGCCCCTCATCTTGGCTTGCAAATGCCCAAACCCGTGATCGGTTTCATGCTGGTGTGGTTGGTGCTCGGGTTTGTACAACCCTTTATGGCGATTGCCAACAGCGTGCATTTAGCGGGCCTATTTTCAGGAATCGCCTTTGGATTAAATGACGCCAGCCGTCATCGAACTCGTTAAGCAAAAACATCAATAGAGCGACAATCGCTGCTCTATTGATAGATGTATTTAGTAAACAGTAGGTCAGCAATAATGGTTCGGCCTATTTCAGGCAGTAACACCGCATTGAGCTCTGTGACCAACGTTTTTCTTAAATCTTCCCGACCTGCGAGTGATTTTATCGTCTCTTCGGTCTGTTTGCCGAGTAGCTCGACGATGGCATCACGAATCAGTGGTTGATGCCGTTCAACGGCGGGTAAATCGGCGTCGCTGGATACCATCACGTCGATACGAACTTGGATGTAACCTAACTTATTTCCTTTAGTGAAAAAGTTGGTGGTGAGATCCGGCTCTAAGGTAAAGTACGCCAGCCTAGGCGCTTTTTCATCTTGTGCATAACTTGGTAACGCACAAAACAAGCTTAGGGCGATAATTATTTGGGCTACATAACGTTTAAGCATATTTCTATCTTTTCTTTAGTTGGTTCACGATACTCGAATCGCTTGAGTCTTGTTACAATAGAGCATCGGATTGTAATCAAAATGCTTATCTCGTTGTTTGGAATATACCGCAGTTGTCGCTTCCCGTTTTTACAAGCGGGTTTTTAACCTCCAACCGAGGGATTCTGTGAGTGAGCGCTTTTTATGGTTGTGTTAACCAAAAATGGACCTTTATTGTATGTTGATAAAGCCACTAATTGAATACTAGTATGAATCAATCAATTTCGCTCTATCTGTCTGCTTTGCGAGAAGTAATTTGGCAACAACCTGACGTTTTTTCTTTTCCTGATCAGGTTTCTCAGTCTTGGCTTTTAGAGCAAGGATCATTATCTCGCGTGTTAGAGGCGCAGTGTCAGCAATTGAGCGTTGAACTACTGCACAATAAGCTCGTTGAGGCAGAAAAATTACAGGGTGATGAGATGGCTCTGTTATCTGATGAAGCCTGTTTGTTACGCCAGGTTGTGCTGCGTGGTGATCAACAGCCATGGGTTTTAGGCCGTACTTTAATTCCTCAATCTTCGATGCTGGGTCAGCAATATGACTTAGCGCGCCAAGGTGATATTCCGCTTGGGTTAACGGTTTTTCGTGCTGAGCACGTTAAGCGTGACGCACTACAAGTGGGCTGGGCAATGATGGAAGAGGGGCCGTTGCTTGCACGCCGTTCACGATTATGGATGAATAATAAACCGATGTTAGTTGCGGAGCTGTTTTTACCCTTTTCACCGATTTACTCTAAGGAGAGAGTGTCATGACTTTGGTTAAGGCGCGTGCTTATTGGCAACTGATGCGCATGGATCGGCCAATTGGTTCTTTGCTATTGTTGTGGCCAACCTTATGGGCATTGATTTTAGCCGCGCAAGGTTTCCCCGATCCTAAAGTATTATTGGTATTCGTGTTGGGGGTGTTGTTGATGCGCTCAGCGGGTTGCGTGATCAACGATTTTGCCGATCGCAGAGTCGATGGGCATGTTAAACGAACCAAACAGCGGCCTTTGCCTGCCGGGCGTGTGACAACCAAAGAGGCGATTGCACTGTTTTTAACGCTAGGTATCACTTCTTTCCTGCTGGTTTTGACCATGAATCCACTCACGGTTCAGCTCTCCTTTGTTGGTATCGCATTAGCGTTTGTTTATCCGTTCATTAAACGTTATACACACCTTCCGCAGTTGGTATTAGGGCTGGCCTTTAGTTGGTCTATTCCGATGGCATGGGCGGCGCAAGCCAACGAATTGCCAGCGGTGATGTGGGGGCTATTTTTGATCAATGCGTTGTGGACTGTGGCGTATGATACGCAGTATGCGATGGTTGATCGTGATGACGATATCAATATCGGAGTCAAATCGACCGCTATTTTATTTGGTCGTTTTGATAAAATCATCATCGGCATTTTACAGTTATTGGTACTGGCGTTGATGATCGCACTCGGTGGTTATTATCAGTTAGGGGCGAGTTTTTATTGGTCAGTATTGGCTGCAGCGGCTCTGTTTGTTTATCAGCAGCGTTTAATTCGTCATCGTGATCGTGATTTATGCTTCCACGCTTTTCTCAATAACAATCACGTTGGCATGGTGTTAACGTTGGGCCTGCTTTTTGCCTTTTGGTAAGTAGTTCACTAGTTTTTGTAAGTACTTCACGAATAAAGTAAAGGCATCCATTGGGATGCCTTTACTGTTTCTTACGACCGATTAGTTCGCTTGGCAGAGACTTTCTTGAATGGTTAAGCGAATTTCAGGATAGAGCATCGAGTAAAGTAGGCGTGCTAGCTGAACGGTTGGTTCTAAATGGCAATTGCCATCAACATCCAAATAGCCCTGCTCTTTGAGCGTGACAAATAGGGCGGAGAATACCCCTTTATCAAAAAACTCAGGGGCATTGATGCCATGCAAACGGCCAAGACGTTGTGCAATTTCTTGGCTTTTTTGCTCTAAATCAGATTTGCCCACTTCAGGGTTAGCAACCAATAGATTGAGAGCAATCGCGTAGCGTTGTAGGGTTTCTGAAATGGTACGACCGAGCAACATCAACACTTGTGTTTTGGCTTGGTTAATGGCCACGACACCCTCTTCTAGCGTCACTAATTGTTGACGTTGCAGTTCGTTAACGTAAGCGTTGACTACATCTGCGAGTTCATCTTGCGCAAAGCTTAAAAACAGCTCCTGCTTTAAGAAGGGATAAATCAGTGCCACATTGGCGGTTATCTGCTCTAGTGATAGCGTTTGCTGGCGGATCAACATCTGCGCAATCAGTGAGGGAATGGCAAACAGATGAATGATGTTATTGCGATAGTAGGTCATCAAAATCGACTGATTGCGGTCAAGAGAAATAATCTCACCCATGGTATCGGATTCAATTACAAATTTGTCGAGTGACTGTGCGTGGTTAACCAGTTCTTCCGCACTGGCTTTAGGAACAGTGCAGGTTGCTGAGTAGCGCACGTTATTTAGTAGCGATAAATAGCAGTCGATTTGCTTAACCAAATTGTCACGAGCCAGTGCGCTTTGGCGTGAAGCAAGTAACGCGGTGGCACACAAAGTTAAGGCATTGGCCGCCGCCGCATCGTTAATGTGCGTCATCATCTTGGTGGCCAGTTGGTTAACAATAGGGTTGATCCACTGCGGCTTGGTGCTGCCCATAGGGTCAATATCTTGCGTCCATTCTGGCACTTGCTCGTTAAGGTATTGGTTCAGCGGGATCGGTTCGCCGAAATTGACATAGCCTTGGCCAAAATTACGCAGCTTGCGAATCGTGCGCAGCACTAAACCCGCATTTTCTTTCTCTTTACTTTTGCCGCGTAGCTCTTTGGCGTAAGTGCTCACTTCCATCACGTGTTCATAACCGATATAAACAGGCACGAGGGTCACCGGGCGGTTAAGGCCGCGCAACATGGCTTGGATGGTCATCGCCAGCATGCCTGTTTTCGCTGGCAGTAAACGGCCAGTGCGTGAACGGCCACCTTCGCTGAAATATTCAACCGAATAGCCTTTGGCAAATAGCTCGGCCAGATATTCGCGGAAAATGGTCGAATAGAGCTTATTGCCTTTAAAGCTGCGACGAATGAAGAATGCGCCGCCACGGCGGAAAATCGGACCTGCTGGGAAAAAATTCAAGTTGATTCCGGCGGCAATATGCGGTGGCACCATACCTTCGCGATACAGCACATAAGAAAGTAAGAGATAATCCATATGGCTGCGGTGGCAAGGGACATAGACAATCTCGTGTCCATCTTGCGCAAGGCGACGTACGGTGGCGGCATTATTTATATTAAGCCCTTGGTAAATGCGGTTCCATAACCAGCCCAGTATGCGTTCTCCTTTCTTGATTAAGGAGTAAGAGAAATCAGCGGCAATCTCATCCATGATGTCATGCGCTTCTTTGCGCGCTTTTTCGAGGGAGATATTGTTGGCTTTCGCTTGATCTTCAATCGCTTTTTCAATCGCTTGTGATTTAATTAGGCGGTTAAACAGCGCTTGGCGATTGGGCAAATTTGGCCCAGAAGCTGCCAGCTTTTGGCGAGAGAAATGAATACGAGCCACTCGTGCCAATTTATGCGCGATAGATTCGTCGGTGCCGTGTGAATCAGCCATATAGCGCAGTGAAACGACGGGGCTAAAGCGCACCATGCAATCGCGTCCAGCAAAAATTACCGCGAGTGCTTTTTGTGGGCCATTTAAGGCTTGGAGATAGGGTTTCTCTTGCCCCTCTTTACCTGGTTTACGTCCCCAAAGCACCGTTGCTGGGATCATTTGAACGTCCAATTCCGTATCAAACTTATGTAGCTCAAGCAGTTCAGAAAAAAGAGCGATAGAGTCACTAGGAACGTGCTGATCATTGCGCATCAAGGTTGGGCGCACCGAGATGAAAACATAACGGGCAAAACTTTTGCCGTTTAGCTCAAGCGGTTGCAGCGGGTCAGGTAAACCCAGTTCTTTGGCGTGAGTTTGCAAGGTGAGCAAATCAACACTTGAGCGAAAAGGTAAGGCGTAAACAATCGGCTTGTGAATATCAATGCCGTGGTCTTCTATTGGATTAGAAGGGATCGCCGTGCCTTTGACCAACGCAGACAAAGGTAATTTTAGTAGTGAACGAGATAATGAGTGTCCAGAAGACATAAAGGTCGTCGCCTCAAGAATATTTCAATATGCTTAAGCGCATGTCCATTTCCCTGTGAGTTGATACTCAGAGAAATCGATATGCGCCGAAGCGGCTAGCTATTTTTGAGCCGCAAGGATACCAGAAACTGGTCAAACCTTTTAATCATTATTGTTTAGTAAAACAGCATCACTTGCGAGCGCAGTGAGTGAATCGGTAAGGTATTTATCGGTCGATTGCGGCATTTTTTGTAAATAGCCAAAAAATAAGCGTCCGCTCTTCCATTTATTCGATTACTGGATATACTCACAGTTAACTGTATAAACAGACAGGTGAGATATGAAGCCGTTAACGCCCCGCCAGCAACAAGTATTTGATCTTATCCGCAGTAAGATCGACGAAACCGGAATGCCACCGACTCGCGCTGAAATCGCACGCGAGCTGGGTTTTCGTTCCGCCAATGCCGCAGAAGAGCATTTAAAAGCACTGGCTCGTAAACAAGCGATTGAAATTATTCCGGGTGCCTCTCGTGGGTTGCGTATCTTACTTGAAGCTGCCAATGAGCCAGAAGATCTTGGCCTGCCTTTAATTGGTCGAGTCGCGGCGGGAGAGCCTATTTTGGCGCAAGAGCATGTCGAAGCGCATTACCAAGTGGATCCCAATATGTTTCGCCCTCAAGCGGATTTCTTACTGCGTGTGCAAGGCGAAAGTATGAAAGATATTGGCATTATGGACGGTGACTTACTCGCAGTGCACAAAACACAAGATGTGCGTAATGGGCAAGTGGTGGTGGCGCGTGTTGAAGATGATGTGACGGTAAAACGTCTAGAACGCAAAGGCTCTACCGTGTTATTGCACGCAGAGAATGAAGCGTTCTCACCAATTGAAGTGGATCTTAAATCTCAGCAGCTCACCATTGAAGGTGTGGCCGTCGGTATTATTCGCAATACCGATTGGATGTAATTTATTATTGAGATCTATTCTCAATAACTTGTTATTCTAACTGATATTCATTATCATCTTCTTTGTTGTTACATCGAGTTGCGACATAAGGAAGATGGTAATGCCTACCAATAAACATTCACTAACCCCACGTCATCATATTCCAACCAATTTAGTTCAACCGTTGTGGTTTCGTAGCCGCGAAAGTTTGGTTGATAACGGGTTAGTGTATGATCCGATCGCTGCAAAGGCCTGCCAGAGCTGTCACTTAGCCCCCGAATGTTTAAGCGGTGATATCGATCAAAAACAATTGCTGCATGCGACCTTAACGCAATTGTGCGATCAACAAGTGCGCGCGTTTATTGAGCGCAACCCTGATGGATGGATCATTAATGTCGGTGCAGGGTTAGATACCCGTTTTTATCGGGTAGACAACGGGCGTTGCCATTGGATAGAACTCGATATCACCGAAAACCTGCTGTGGCGGCAGAAATTGTTTCATCGCAGTGAGCGTTATCAACATGTGTGTGGCAGTGTCGATGATCTTCAGTGGTTGGATGGATTGCCTATTGCGGAATCCTCAGCCGTTTTAATCGTTTGTGAGCATGCGTTATTAGATTGTACGGCGCAGCAACTCACCTATTTTATCCGCGCATTGGGTTTGCATTTTTCTAATGCGGCGGCTTGTTTAATGCTGGCTGGAGACAAAACTGCTTCCACTTTAGGTCAGAAAATGGGCTCAGGCCATTACGGACATGGTTTTGCTAATCCAACCGAAGCGGTACTCAATGTCTTGCCTTGGGCTTCGTCGGCAAAAACGTTTTCACCGCTCGATCAACATTGTGGCCGCTGGAAATTATGGCAACGTTGGTTAAGTAAGGTGATGGTTTACAAGCTGCGCTTAACACCCGTTTTAGTTTATGTCCGTTGGTGAGTAACCGCTAGCCGTCCTCCTATCACTCCGCTACACTTTGCTCTCACCCATGAGAGGTCAACGTGTTGCAATCTATTTTACAAACGTTATCGAATCGTTCCGTACATCGACAAGTGTTGCTACTGGCGATACCTATGGTGCTGTCCAATATTACCGTACCGCTGTTAGGTTTAGTTGATGCGGCGGTGATTGGTCATCTGGAACACGCTTGGTATTTAGGTGGGGTAGCACTTGGCGGTACGGTAGTCAGTGTCACTTTCTGGTTACTCGGTTTTTTAAGAATGTCGACCACAGGCCTTGCGGCGCAAGCATACGGTGAACAATCGTCACAAAAACTGGCGTTAGTCTTGTTGCAAGGGCTCTTGATGGCACTGGCATTTGCGTTGTTGTTTTTGATTCTGCATCGATGGATTGGCGATGCGATTTTTTCAGCCAGCAGTGCCAGTGAGCAAGTAAAGCAATATGGGTTGCAGTATTTTGTGATTCGAGCGTGGAGTGCGCCCGCCGCATTGGCCAACTTTGTACTGCTCGGCTGGCTGTTAGCCACGCAAAATGCCAAAGCGCCAATGTGGATGGTAATCATCACTAACTTAACCAACATCGCGTTGGACATTCTGTTTGTGTTGGGTTTCGGCTGGAAAGTGGAAGGTGCTGCGCTGGCATCGGTTATCGCCGATTATGCGGGCATGAGCTTTGGCTTACTGTGTGTTTGGCGCTATTGGTTGCGGCATCAACTCCCTTCGCCACTGCAGCTAGGTGTTTTAGTGACACAAGGTCTTAGCCGCTTTGTGAAATTGAATCGCGATATTTTCCTGCGTTCACTCTGTTTGCAGGCGGCGTTTAGCTTTATGACCTTTCAAGGGGCGGCTTTTGGCGATCAAACTGTGGCGGCTAACGCTGTCTTAATGAGTTTTTTGATGATGATCTCTTATGGCATGGATGGCTTTGCCTATGCGATGGAGGCCATGGTTGGCAAAGCGATTGGTGCAAAAAGTGAGGCGCAGCTCAAAAGTGCTCTGATCGGCAGTTTTTTCTGGAGTGCGCTAATCTGTTTAGCGTTAACGGTGATGTTTGCGGTGTGGGGATCGGCGTTGATCACGCTGATCACTGACATTAACGCAGTTCAGCAAGCGGCTAACCGTTATCTACCGTGGCTGGTGGCGATGCCGTTAACCGCGATGTGGTGTTTTTTATTGGATGGTATTTTTATCGGCGCGACCAAAGGTAAAGAGATGCGCAACAGCATGTTTGTCGCGATGTGCAGTTTTTTCAGCGTTTTCTATCTGGCTCAGTCTTTGGGTAATCACGCCCTGTGGATGGCGATGATCAGCTTTATGGCGATGCGCGGCATCAGTTTAGGTGTGGTCTTTATCTCACAATGGCGACGCGGTGTTTTTCTCACTTGATCACCGAATCTATCCCTAAGTATTTCACTTACTAGGTTACCAAAAAGAAAGCCGCACTCGTTAGCGGCTTTCATTCTATTAGCAGGCAGAATTAGGTCGATGATTAGAACAATCGATTCAGGCCATTTAACGCCGCCACGCGGTAGGCTTCGGCCATGGTTGGATAATTGAAGGTGGTATTGACGAAATATTCGAGGGTATTGGCTTCGCCTTTTTGCTCCATAATTGCCTGTCCGATATGGATGATTTCAGCCGCGCGTTCTCCAAACACATGAATACCTAAAATTTCTTTTGTCTCTCGGTGAAACAAAATTTTCAAGCTGCCGATATCTTTGCCAGAAATTTGTGCTCGTGCGAGGTGTTTAAACGAAGAGCGGCCAACTTCATACGGAATTTTGGCCACGGTGAGTTCTTGCTCTGTTTTGCCCACTGAACTGATTTCAGGAATGGTGTAAATCCCAGTTGGAATGTCATCAATTAAGTGCCCTTGCGCTTGACCATGAGCAATCGCTTGAGCGACAAATCGACCTTGATCATAGGCTGCGCTCGCCAGGCTTGGGTAGCCAATTACATCACCGACTGCGTAGATGTGCTCCACCGAGGTTTGATAGTTACGATTGACGGCCAGTTGGCCACGTGAGTCGGCATTCAGGCCCACCGCTTTGAGGTTCAATTTGTCAGTGTTGCCCGTGCGTCCATTGGCATACAAGATACAGTCGGCTTTCATTTTTTTGCCCGATTGCAAGTGAACGATCACACCATCGTCAGTGCCTTCAATCTTTTCATGGGTTTCATCATTACGAATCACAATGCCGCTGTTCCAAAAATGGTACGAGAGTGCATCAGACGTTTCGTTATCCAGAAACGACAGCAAGCGGTCGCGGGTATTGATGAGGTCGGTTTTTACCCCTAAGCCGCGGAAAATCGAAGCGTATTCGCAACCAATGACGCCTGCGCCATAAATGATGATGTGGCGAGGATCGTGTTTAAGCGAGAGAATCGAATCGCTGTCATAAACTCGTTCATGAGTAAAATCAACATCATCAGGTTGATAAGGGCGTGAGCCAGTCGCAATCACAAATTTGTCGGCGCTGTATTTTTCGATGCTGCCGTCAGCGTGCGTAACCGCCACGGTATTTTTGTGGGTAAACTTAGCGTTACCAAAAATCAGCGTACACTGATTGCGATCGTAAAAGCCTTGGCGCAAGCGCGTCTGTTTATCAATCACAGATTTAGCATGGCCTAAAATATCAGAAAAAGTGAGATGAATACTGGTGTTGTTTTTACAAAATAGAGGGTTACTGTTGAATTCGATGATGCGGCTGACCGCATGGCGTAACGCCTTGGAGGGAATGGTGCCCCAATGGGTACAACCTCCGCCAACACTACTCTCTTTTTCGATAATGGCGACATTAAACCCCGCTTTAGTCAAACCCATTGCGGCGCCTTCTCCGCCCGGGCCGCTACCAATTACGATGACATCGAAGTGGTTTTGGTTCGCCATACTCTATTCCTTGTTGTATTTGTTTAACATTGCTGTAGCGAGATTTTAACTGATCCATCAGTGCGGTAAACGATGTTGCCATCAGAGAGTGGAGAGGATCACGCTCGAGAGGTGAAAATGCCACTTTATGCTATTGCTTTGTCCATCTTACTGTGGCGAGTGATTGAAATTAGGTTAGGTGACTGTTTAATTGGTCACTTTGTCCAAAGAGGCGATGTTGTGGCTTAGACAACGTGCTCAATCACGTTATAGTATGGCTCAGATAGTAAAAGAGAAGCGACTTAATATGAAATCGATGGGAATTCGCGCATTACAAAAAGAAAAAACACGTCGTTCATTGATTGATGCAGCATTTAGCCAATTAAGTGCCGATCGGAGTTTTTCTAACTTAAGTTTACGAGAAGTGGCCCGCGAGGCGGGGATTGCGCCCACCTCATTCTATCGACATTTTAAAGATATGGATGAGTTGGGTTTAACCATGGTTGATGAAGGCGGTTTACTGCTGCGCCAATTGATGCGTCAAGCACGGCAGCGCATTGTCAAAGAGGGCAGTGTGATCCGCACGTCGGTTGAAACCTTCATGGAATTTATTGAAAGTAGTCCCAATGTGTTTCGCTTATTACTGCGAGAACGCTCAGGTACTTCTTGCGAGTTTCGTGCCGCGGTAGTGCGAGAAATACAGCACTTTTCCGCAGAGCTCACCGAGTATTTGATGACGACAGGCATGGGTCGTGACGAGGCATTAACTCAGGCCGAAGCTTCCGTTATTTTGGTGTTCAGCTCCGGCGCTGAAGCTTTAGATTTAGATCGACGTGAGCGAGATGAGCTTGCTGAACGTTTGATCATGCAGTTGCGAATGCTAGCCAAAGGGGCATTTTGGTATCGCAAAGAACGTGAACGTAATCGGCTCAAAGGGGGGATAGAGTAATGTCGAATGAAAACAACACAACCCATCGTGGTTCGGAAAGAAAAACACTTGTGCTAGCGCTCATCGCAGGTATGTGCGGCGATGCTTTGTTGTCTTGGGTAACCATTAGCCAAGTTCCGTTCTCCATTTTCCCATTGATTGCATTAGTGCTTTCTGTGCAGGCGTTGTATCAAGAATATTTGCGCCATCCGGTGGCGGAAGATCTTCCATTGGTAGCGCTTGCCTGTTTCTTTGTCGGTGCTTTTGGTCATTCGGCATTTATCAAAGCACAGTATCCAGATTCTGGTTCTAACTTTTTCGCCATTCTCGTACTGCTGTTGTTGCTACTCTGGGTTGGAAGAAAATTGGGTTTTCTTGGTCGCCATCGCACCGACTAAGTCATCAATGACTAGGTAGATATAGCGTGCCATGTGACAGTCATCCAAGCCTATCAAAGACATATCACAGGGATGTGGACGCCGTTTTCTTGTCGTAGCGTCATGCATCCCGCTGCCACGTAATCGTTGTAAGTGGCGATAGCCGTTATCGGTGCGTTTTTAAATACGATGCGAAATTGCTTTGAACGATATTCGGTAAACGTAATTGTTGCCAGTTAGCTGGAATTCTTTGTGCACACTAGGGCTCCAAGAATCATCACCACCCACGCCCATGTGCTGATGGTCTAGGCGCACATAAATGGTTTTTTCTGCCATTAAATCACAGGTGTGTTTTGCTTTTGCCAGCGTCTGTTGAGTATATTGACTGACACTAAATTGGAAATCGCCAGATATCGCCAGTTCGTTCACTTGCAGCCATTGAGTACCACAACGTAAGCCACTGTCTGCTGGGAAAATGTACGGAGTGTGCATCTCTTCTAGCGTTTGCGTGTGCAAGCCAAAACGTGCTGCAGATAGGCGGTCTGGGTAGTTCTCAAACGGACCTAAACCTTGCCAAGTGATTGGTGTACTCTGCTCATGCAATGGCAATTGCAACTCCAAGCCGATACGTGGCATGGGTGGTAGATCATCGGCAAGTGTCACATCAACGGTCAGCTGCATTTCGCCACTGTTTTTCAGCGTATGCGTCCAAGTGGTGATGGCTTGCACGGCACCGTTGAAGTGGTAAGCGAAAGTTGATGTTACTTGCACGGCATGCGCTAAAATGTCGCTATGGCAACTGACACATTCGCGTTTCCATTGGCCAATACCAGCCATATCCCAACGACATACCCAAGCGTTTGGATCTACGTTATCCACTTCACTCACACCAATATCGTTATCCAGTGGCGCACGGAAGAAGTTATCTTGTGGTGCCGTCAGCATTTGCGTTTTGCCATCGACTTGCCAATTAATCATCAAGCCCGTTTGACTATCCCAGCACCATTGATACTTCTCATCTAAGCTTGTGACTACGATCATACCTTTTTGCTGGCTTATTGCTGGGGCTGGTTGCGTTTCCAACTTAGGCATGGCGAGACCTGCGGTATTACGTAGCGCAAATTGCTCAGAAGCACTCACATGTCCCGCGGGTGCCCAAAGCGTTTCTGTCACTAAGGTGATGTCAGTATTCAAGTGGTATCGCGTTTCTGCTTTAGGTGTAAATTCCAAAGCAATCTCTACGGTTGCTTGGCTATCGGCTTTGATGTTCAGCACCACCGAGCCAGATTGAATCAATTTGCCATCTTCTAAAAGTGACCAGTTCAATTGCTCGTTATCTATTGCACGAAATAGGTTTTCGTTAGTTACTAATAGATGACAGAATCCTTTCACTTGTTCTTGCAGCGACACGCGAATCATACGCTGGCAGTATTTGGCTTCTTCCAATGTTGGATGCACAGTGCGATCTGGGAAGATCAACCCGTTGATGCAGAACTGGCGGTCATTGATTTTATCGCCAAAATCGCCACCGTAAGCCCAGAAGTGTTGGCCGTTCTCGTCCCATTGGCTCAAGCCTTGGTCTACCCAATCCCAGATAAAGCCGCCTTGAAGGCGAGGAAACTCGCGGAATGCATCCCAATATTCATTAAAACTCCCCAAACTGTTACCCATCGCGTGGGCGTATTCACATAAGATCAGCGGGCGAGTTTCGTTGGGTAGAGAAATCCATTTTTTGATTGACCATTTTGGCACTGCTTCATCTTCGAGCGTTGTATCCACACGGGCGTACATAGGCGCAATGATGTCGGTTGCTGCGGTATTAGCACCACCACCTTCGTATTGAACAGGGCGCGACGGATCGTAGTTTTTCGACCAAGCGTACATCGCATTGTGGTTGCTGCCGTGGCCAGACTCGTTACCCAAAGACCAGATGAGAATAGAAGGATGGTTTTTATCGCGCATCACCATTTGGGTGTAGCGGCTCATGTATGCGTGCGCCCATTGTGGATTGCTCGAAAGGCGATTCATCGGCTGCATGCCATGTGTTTCGATGTTCGCTTCATCACACACGTACAAGCCGTATTGGTCACACAGTTCGTACCAACGAGGATGATTTGGGTAGTGCGCTGTACGTACCGCGTTGAAATTGTATTGCTTCATCAAACAGATGTCGCGGATCATGTCTTCTTCTGTCATCACATGCCCAAGCTCTGGATGATGCTCATGACGGTTAACACCACGGATCAGCAAAGGCTTGCCGTTGAGTTTCAACTGGCCGTCAGTGATTTCCACTTTGCGAAAGCCCACATGATAGGCTTCACTCTCTAGGTACATGCCATTTTCATCCAATAGGGAAACGACTAGACGGTATAGATTGGGGGTTTCTGCACTCCATTTTTTTGGCTCGCGCACATGCAATGTTTGAAATACCACGTCATCGTATGTACCTCGCTCGTCAATACGGCGGTTGTGCGGGCGATCAATTCGCGGCTCAGTCACTGCGCATTCACCATCAAAGAGCTGCACTTGCACTTGGTAACAATCTGGCGCTGAAATGTGCGTCACGATTGATAGTGAACCATCGCGATAACACGCATCCAAATCTGGCGTGACGAATACATCTTCAATGCAGTATTGCGGTTTAGAAAGCAAAGTTACGTCGCGGAAAATACCACTTAGCCACCACATGTCTTGGTCTTCTAGGTAGCTGCCATCACACCAACGCATCACCATCACGGCAAGTGTATTCTCGCCAGCCACTAGGTAGGGCGATAAGTCGAATTCGGAAGGCAAGCGGCTATCTTGGCTGTATCCCACCCAAGTGCCGTTGCACCATAGGTGGAATGCTGAGTTCACACCATCGAAGATGATGCGCTGGGTATTGGCAAGATCGGCTTCTGAGCGGGAAATCGTAGTGCGGTAACAACCTGTCGGGTTTTCAGCGGGCACGAATGGAGGGTTTACTTCAAACGGGTATTTTACGTTGGTGTAAATTGGTTTGTCGTAGCCTTGTAGCTGCCAGTTGGAAGGAACCGTTATTTCATCCCAGTTCGTATCATTGAATTTGGTTTGAATAAACTCGCCTTCGACTTGTTCTGGCGAGTCGAACACTTTGAATTTCCATTGGCCATTCAGCGATTGACGTTGGGCGTAAACGCCGTCACGGGCATGGTCAATATCTCGGTAACTGGAAAGTGGGCTGTGTGCTTTTAAGCAGTGAATATTCACTGATTGTGGGGTTTCCCAGTCACGTCGTTGGAGAATATCTGAAAATGCCTTCATGGTTTTCCTACTTGATTTTTTGTTTCTAACCGTGTTGAGCTACGGTAGTGAATACCGTAATGGATGACTTTTTTGTTCTGGTAATCGACGCTAACGCGGCCAAAAACAGTGCCATACATAGAGTAGCTAATCGTTTTATTTTTTGAGTCCTAGCTTGCTACTCAGTGTAAATAAAATGTGGAAACGTTTCCATTGTGGAGTTTACATTTTCATAGTAATAACGGATTTATTCTTCTTTCGTGTGATCATCCTCTCTTGAATGTGTTTTTAAGCAATTTTAACGGCGAGTGATGAACTTTCCTTGATGAGATTGGCTTTGGATCTGACGTTTATATCAAAATCAATCTGTAAACGTTCCCATGCATTTAGTTTGGCTCACCGATTATTTTGTTCTATTCATTGTGATGCGATGTAATTTCCTGCTTCAAAGTCAGGCAAAATGACAGATAACCATTGATTGAATTAACCGGTGGGCAGGCTCTACTGATTGTAGAATTGGGTGAGTATGCAGAGATTCTGCATTGGGGACAGAAGGTAAGCGGCGATCTCAACGGTTATCGTATGGGCTCTGCATCGCCCGCCCTGATTAAATCGTTAGTCAGAGCGAGCAGCATAATAGGTAATGTTGTCAGTACGAATGCGTGAAAGCCGATTAAATCGAAATTTAAATATCGATTGAAAGTCTTATTTAATCTTCTCCAGCATCACACCTGCTTCCATGTGGTGGGTAAATAGAGCCTTTAGTCCGTTAAAGTCTACAGAGTTATATTTTTTAACTTTAAGACTATGATTTTTAGTGTTTTTATGATCTTGTTGTCCGTTGAGGTCCAAAGCCGTACAATAGAAACTCGATGTTTCCCGTACCCCACGCCGTACCCAGAGCCGTACCCAGAAATGCAGAGGTTTTCCAACGATGACGAAACGAATCAGTACCAATGCAACGTTGCAAGCATTGAAGCCACAGGATAAGGAATACTCGATCCCCGATAAGAAGATCGAAGGATTGAACATTCGAGTTCGTCCAACAGGCACAATGACTTGGATCTTTCGTTTTCAAGTAGGGAAGAAACACGAAAAAATCTCTATGGGACGATACATTAAGATCAAACCAGAGCGCGGGATGACATTGGATCAGGCGCGAAAGGAAGCTGGCCGTTATCGAAGTTGGTTGGAGAATGGTAAGAACCCAAAGGTTGAACTAGATATAGAGAAACGAGCGCAAGATGAAGCGAAAACCTTTGATGATGCGTTTATTAGCTTTGATGAGAAACGGCTATCAAAACAGCTACGGGGTGACCAGTCGAGGACCATTTACAATCGAGATATCAAGCCAGTTCTCGGTAACATCAAATTGGTAGATTTAAGCATATATAACCTCAATAGGGTTTTTGATGCTAAGGTTGATAAAAACGGTAAGCGTATGGCGGGGGCCATTGGAGTTTGTCATAAAATCATCAATCAAGTGATTAACCATGCCCTAGCGCTAAATATGCTTGATACTCATCCGGCACCACAACTGAAAGCAAAAGACGTTGGCGGCGGCTCTAAAGTCACAAAACGTAATTTAAGCTTTTCAGAGTTAAAGATTCTGTTAACGAGCATGCCGTCATGGCGTACAGATCCTTCGAACATCCGTTTAATGCAGTTCTTACTTGGTTGTGGACAGCGTATTAGTGCCGTACTGGAAATGCGTTGGACTGAGTTAGATGTTGATGAGGGAATTTGGCTATTACCAGCCAGCTCAGAAGAGAGGCACACAAAAAGCCAAGACGCACGTAAAGTACCTTTAAGTGGCTACTTGCTTGCACTTCTAAAAGAGCAGCGTGACAGTGTGCCAAGTAAGTGGAAGTTGGTATGGCCTCAGCTAACGGTCGATAAAGTGCAAGAACCTGCGGCAGTACGGGGTAAGCGCGTCATAAACCCCGCATTCTAATCACCTAGCCCGAATAATAAGATCAAACCTCCAACCCAAAGGAGATTTGAAATGGCCAAACGACGCACTAACCAAGAATGGCGAACCCTGTTCGAACACTATGAATCCAGCCAACTATCACAACGATTATTCTGTGAACGTAACGGACTGAGCCTCTCCACTTTTTACGCTAAGCGCCAACAGTTAAAGCACATCGAAAAACCGAACACGGTTGGCTTTGTTAAAGCAGAAGTCGTTGAAAAGACCACAAAGTATCAAGCCACTCACGTTGTCGTTGCCAATATGGCGCTGCTCGTCAATGATGTTGAACTGAGCATCCCACAAGGCACGCCAGCGACCTATCTCGCAGAGCTTATCGGTGCGCTGTCATGAAACGTATGCTCAGTGCTCCCGAAATCTATCTCTATCGCGAAAGCGTCGATTTTAGAAAGTCCATCAACGGCCTCGCTGCGATTATCGAAAATGACACCGACTTGCCCTTGGGCAGCGGCGCACTGTTCCTGTTCACCAACAAACAGCGCGACAAAATCAAAGTGCTGTACTGGGATAAAACAGGCTTTGCTCTTTGGTACAAGCGCCTTGAAAAAGCCAAGTACAAGTGGCCATCAAAAGAGCAAAATGAGGTGTTTACCCTAACTCAATTCGAGCTTGACAGACTGCTTTCTGGCTTCACGATTATCGGCCATAAACCCGTTAGAATAAACGATTTTACAATGACTTAAGCGATAATATAGCCATATCCACCAAGCATTAACGGCATGATTTTAGTATAATCAATGCCATGAAAAAGACGCCAAATATCAACTCAGAAAGCCAAGATGTTGCCGAGCTACAAGCGATGGTGAAAGCGCTGTTGGCGTCAGAAACCCAATTGAAACAAGAGCGTCAATCGCTGCTTGAACAGCTCAAACTTGCCTTCGACCGTCAGTTCGCTAAACGCTCGGAGGCGTTAAAGCCTTACGATGAATCTCAAGGTGATCTCTTCAACGAAGCGGAGTGTGAGGCCGCTAAGGAAGAAGAGGTTGAAGTTGTCACAACGACCATCACAAAGAAGAAACGTGGTAAACGCAAACCACTGCCAAAGACCTTGCCTCGTGAAGTTATCGAACTCGATTTAAACGACGATGAAAAGCAGTGCACTTGCTGTCAACATAACCTGCATAAAATCGGTGAAGACCGTAGCGAGAAACTTGAGTTCACGCCAGCGGTACTAAAAGTGTTGGAATATGTTCGTCCTAAATATGCTTGCCGCCAATGCGAGCAAACAGAAGACAAAAACCACGTCGTTCAAAAGCCAGCGCCGCAAAGCATTATCCCGAAGAGCTTCGCCACAGAAAGCTTGTTGGCCAATATCATCCTCGGCAAATATCAATACGCGATGCCACTTTACCGCCAAGAATCCCTGTTTACCCAGTCGGGTATCGAACTCTCACGAACCACCATGGCAAGGTGGATTATCCAAGTCAGTGAGAAGTTCGCTCCACTTTACGCGGCCTTAAAAACGCACCTACTTGAGCAAGTGGTGATTCAGGCGGATGAAACGCCGCTCAATGTCCTCAAAGAAGATAAACAGTGTTATATGTGGCTTTACTGCTCGGGCGCAGACTCGCCTGAAGCCGCCCTCCCTAATGTGAGAAATATCGTCTTGTACGACTATCAAAACAGTCGAGCTAGGGCGTGCCCTGTTGCCTTCTTGGGGGATTACAGTGGTTATCTACAAACCGATGGCTATGGTGTTTATGATGGGCTTCATCTCGTCACCAATGTCGGTTGCTTGGCGCATGCTCGGCGCAAGTTCATGGAGGCGAAAAAGCTGCAAGGCAAAGGCAAGTCAGGCAAAGCGGATAGTGCATTGGCTAAAATCCAGAAACTCTATGGAATAGAATCACGCTTAAAAGGTGCCTGTGCCGAAAAACGGAAAGCAGAGCGCCAAGAGCATGCTAAGCCGATACTGGATGAGCTTTATGAATGGATGACAACTCAGAAAGTGCTTGAGTCTAGCCCGCTGGGTAAAGCGATAAAATACACGCTCGGTCAGTGGCCGAAGCTGAGCCGCTATATCGATGACGGTCACTTATCGATAGACAATAATCGTGCTGAACGCGCAATAAAACCGCTGGTTATAGGCAGAAAGAACTGGCTCTTCTCGACCAATCCCAATGGAGCTGAAGCGAGCGCGATGCTTTACAGTATCGTCGAGACAGCGAAAGCCAACGGCCTTATCCTTTACGACTACATGGTTAAGTGCATGAAAGAGCTAGCGAAATCTGAGCCTGATATCGATGCACTCCTGCCTTGGAACTTCCAACACTAACAATATCGCCCCGTGGGATCATGGGGCGGATACAGTACGGGCATTGATCAAACGTAATCTACCTACTGATTTTGAGCGCTTTTCACCTCATGACTTGCGCCGTACCTTTATCAGCCGTTGTAGTGAAATGGGGTTAGATATCGTAGCGATTGAAAAGACAGTCGGACACCAGCTACCAGGTATGCTCAGAGTCTATAACCATCATGATTATATCGATGAGCAGTTGAAGGTTCTGGAGGCATGGGGTAACAAGTTGCAATCGCTAATGGAAGCGAACGTCCACCCGTTACCCTCTGCTAAGATGGCCTAATTTAGTCTTTTCTTTACGGTCAGATTAACCGCTCTTTATGGAGCGGTGTCTGTTCGAATTGTGTATAGCTTGGTTAAGATTTAGCTGATGTGCGTCCGGTCTTTTCTCGATACTGCTTTTGCTTCCATGCCTTCATCATTGTGTACATAACTTCATTAGAAAGTAAGTTGAATGTACGTAGTGGTGACAACTTTAATTCTCGTGGAAGAGGCTTTTCTCTTCTTATTGCCCCATTTCTACATGTAAATAATGTATCTAATAACGCGATATTCGTATTGTAATACTGTGCTGTTGATATTGGCGGTGTTAGATGAGGTAAAAACTCAAGCTTTGATTTTATGTAGTTGTAAATCCATATGTTTTGCTTCTTATTCTTCGGATCTATCCATGAATAGTCGGGGCGTAGCTCGTTAGCTATGTATAACCATTTCTCCTTTAGAAGCGACATCAACCTATCTTTAGCTAACGTATTAGCTTGCCATTGGTCAAAGAACTCATAGATAAGCTCATGAGCTTCAATTCGGCTTAATGATAACAGATTTAAGCCTGATTTTTTATACGGATTTGTCTCTTCATTATGTAGATTGTTTTTACAGTATAGCGTTCCAAGTGCGTAGTCAAATCCTCGCTTATGGACATCTAAGTCATCTGAGATAGTTGAGACAAATCTTAGTAACGACCAAGCAAAGTAAACAATTCTATCCTCTTTTTTATCTATCCAAGCGAATGAACGATCAGCTAGTAATGACTTTAAAGCCTGTTTGTTCATATCTTCAATCTTAGGCTCTAGGTCATTATGTTGATTATTTAGTGCCAACTTAATTTTACGCTGTAACTCTTCTTTATCTTGGCTTTGAAATGTGAAGCGTATGTCTGCATGGGCGGAAATATAAGCAGCATAAAATCTTAAGTATCGGATGTTGTTTGCTCTAAACAATCCCTTATCAGCAAGTTCTCTTTCTGTTTTATTCATGATGATTTATCGATGTCTATTTGATGATTTACTGTATCAAAATTATAGTTTTAATGAAGTTTCTTAAATGATTTAATGTCAATTTTAATGAGTTTAATATGTGGTTTTTATGATGGTTTTTTGTAGTAAAAAAGTTCCTTAATTATACTTTGATTATGAACGGCGTTAGTTCTAAATCTAGTAATTTCAGGGCCTGTCGCTTTGTTTTAGATATTTTTGTAATGGTTTTTTTCATGATAATGTTCGAGTGACGTAAATGGAAATATTTCTTTTTTCAGTTGGTTTACTGTTTTTGAAGAAGAGGAAAGAGTAAGTGAGCTAATGTAAGCGTGTTATTTGTGACACTGTGTTCACAACACCGTGATGTATCGTTGTTGGTATAGGTAATATACATAACTACCAACTACTAAAATTTACGTTATTCCCAGTGTGTATGAGAGACACACGAATAGGGATAACAACACCATGAATCATCAATACACATCTGAAGACAAGTTCAACAGCTACGACCTACCTCAACCAACGAAACGAAAGCAACGATTCTTCTATCGTAAGTTTTACCTCTACAAGATTTCTCAATTGATAGAGAAAGCATTGAAGTATCATCCTAGGCTATCCGTCTTTCGGATAGACCTACACTTACCCGAAGATTTCGATGATGCAGATTCGAAAGTCATCACTCGATTCTTCAAATCCCTAAATGCCAAATTAGACGTAGATATAAAACGTAAAGAGAAAAGCTGGGGAAGGGGTTTAAAGAACAAGACCAGTTACATCTGGGCAAAAGAGAAGAATACCTCTGAGCAGTACCACTACCATGTTGCACTCTTCCTGAACAAAGATATCTATTATCAACTCGGGGATGTAGGGGCGTCAGACGGCTCTCTAGCCGACTTGATTAAGCAAGCATGGTGCAGTGCTATCAAACAGGAGAAACCAGCACTAGTTCATTTCTGCAAGAATGGTGTGTATCGCTTAAACCTGAAAGCATCGGATATTGAACAATCGAAGAATGAGCTATTCAAAAGGGTGTGTTATTTCGCTAAACCTAATTCAAAGGTATACGGAGTGACTATGAGAAACTTCGCTACTAGCTCTTAATCCCCTTAAAAATTACGTTGGAAACAGTTCCTGTGGGAATCACAACAAACCACAGGAACCAATCATGATTCATCAACTCAACGTGGCTCATCAAAGAGCCCACACTATCACTCATGACAGAACCTTTAATGGGAAACCACTCTACTACTTTGAGGATGGTCTCGTCCTCGAATACCTAGAGGAGATAGACCGAGTACTGACTGAAGCACTAAACCAATATCCAAGAATTTTTGCTGTTCACATCAACCTAAACCTACCGAGTGACTTCGGGGAAGATTACCTAGCGGTGTTTGCCCATTTCTTTCGTATTTTAGAATCGGAGACTAACGAGCTCTGTAAGGAAAAATACACCGACAGAACTTATCGATACCAACAAACGGTTATTCGCTATATCTGGACGACGGCGAGTGAGTCCACCAGCGATCACCATCATCTTATTTTGCTCTTTGATAGGGATCTCTTTCAAAACTTAGGCACTGGTCGAGAGGGTTGGGGTCGTTTTCTCTACAAAAAAGTGAGGAAAATATGGGATAGGGTGGTTGAAGCCTATTACAACCAACCATGCTCAGGATTAGCTTATTCCCCTACGAATGAGGGCTTTGAACTATTCTCCGATACAGACACGTTCCCGTTACAGTTAAACGAATTCTTCTATCGAATCAGTCGTCTTGCGAAGCCCATTGCCAACCGGAACGATCACTTCAACAAGAGCTTTGGTTGCAGTCACGACTCACCTTAAAAAAATACAGAGCGAGTAATGCCTATGTCATTAACACACAAAAGGTATTACTCATGGCGAATAGAACCTACCTCCCAAGCATTACCCTTGATAGAACTTTTGAAGATTACCCGCTGTATTACAGCGACAAGGGGTTATACGAATCAGCACTGACCTCAATGGCCGATATCTTTGAACAGGCACTCAGTCAGTTTGATATCGCTCTCGCAACACGTTTGGACTTATACCTGCCTAAAGATCATCAAGACACTGATCTCAGTACCCTTAAGGACTACTTTGAAATCCTGAAAGAGAAGCTGAACACCAATTCGTTGCATTACGTGTGGCGTAAGCGAGCGGATAGCTGTTCGCACCAGTATCAAGTGATGTTGTTTACTGATTATAAACAGCATTTTGGTGATGTTATTTCCATGGACAAGCGTAATGAAATTGTGGGGCATCTGAAAACAGCTTGGGGAGAAGCGATTAAAAAGCACTACAAAGGTAATGAGCGCTCAATGGTCCAACTGAACGACCGAGGGAATTATAGCTTGGGTACACGCTGTAAAAGCAAAGACACTGACATAAAGAACTGCGTCTATAAACGGATGAGCAGTCTTGCTGAAGCGTGGAGCGAGACGCGTTATTTCTTTGGCTCTAGTTTGGAGTAGACCGACTGCATTTTTTTACAGTGGCGGCTTATCACATGGGTATATACAAGAGGAGATAATTCCCATGAGATTTCTACGACTTAAAGAAGTGATGTCACTAACAGGACTAGGCCGTTCAACTATCTACAAGTTCATGGCAGATGAAACCGACTTCCCTAAGAGTGTGCCACTCGGTGGACGAGCGGTAGCTTGGGTAGAAAGTGAAATAGAGGAATGGATGGAATCGCGTCTGAGCATGCGAGACAACGCAGAATCCTTTCAGTAACACAAATATCAACGGGGTGCTGGCTAAGTAAAGTCATGCGCCCTTTTTCAATTAGAGAGATAAAAAAATGAGTTATTCAATTTACGTAGACGGCGCAGCACCAAACAACCAACACGAATGCAAACGAGGTGGTGTTGGGATGGTGGTTTTCAATGAAGACGATGATATTGTCCATGAAGAGGGGATCACCATTAACCGAAGTACAGACAATGCAGAGTTGGAGTTACTTGCACTTATCGAAGGGCTGGAATATGCCGAAGATGGTGATGTCATCTACTCAGACAGTGAGTACTGCGTAAAAGGTTTCAACCTTTGGCTTGATGGCTGGAAAAAGAAAGGCTGGCGTAGAGCCGATAAAAAACAGATTAAGAATCGATGCCTGTGGCAGACAGTCGATGCGCTTCGCGCAGACAAGTATGTCGAAGTAAAAAAGGTTAGAGCGCATTCTGGTGTCAGAGGGAATGAGATAGCGGATTCGTTAGCAGTTGATGCTGCTAGAAGTGGTATAGATTGATGTATGTAAGGCGGCTTGTAGACATAGTCCAACAGTATCCGCCCCATGATCCCACGGGGCGATATTGTTAGTGTTGGAAGTTCCAAGGCAGGAGTGCATCGATATCAGGCTCAGATTTCGCTAGCTCTTTCATGCACTTAACCATGTAGTCGTAAAGGATAAGGCCGTTGGCTTTCGCTGTCTCGACGATACTGTAAAGCATCGCGCTCGCTTCAGCTCCATTGGGATTGGTCGAGAAGAGCCAGTTCTTTCTGCCTATAACCAGCGGTTTTATTGCGCGTTCAGCACGATTATTGTCTATCGATAAGTGACCGTCATCGATATAGCGGCTCAGCTTCGGCCACTGACCGAGCGTGTATTTTATCGCTTTACCCAGCGGGCTAGACTCAAGCACTTTCTGAGTTGTCATCCATTCATAAAGCTCATCCAGTATCGGCTTAGCATGCTCTTGGCGCTCTGCTTTCCGTTTTTCGGCACAGGCACCTTTTAAGCGTGATTCTATTCCATAGAGTTTCTGGATTTTAGCCAATGCACTATCCGCTTTGCCTGACTTGCCTTTGCCTTGCAGCTTTTTCGCCTCCATGAACTTGCGCCGAGCATGCGCCAAGCAACCGACATTGGTGACGAGATGAAGCCCATCATAAACACCATAGCCATCGGTTTGTAGATAACCACTGTAATCCCCCAAGAAGGCAACAGGGCACGCCCTAGCTCGACTGTTTTGATAGTCGTACAAGACGATATTTCTCACATTAGGGAGGGCGGCTTCAGGCGAGTCTGCGCCCGAGCAGTAAAGCCACATATAACACTGTTTATCTTCTTTGAGGACATTGAGCGGCGTTTCATCCGCCTGAATCACCACTTGCTCAAGTAGGTGCGTTTTTAAGGCCGCGTAAAGTGGAGCGAACTTCTCACTGACTTGGATAATCCACCTTGCCATGGTGGTTCGTGAGAGTTCGATACCCGACTGGGTAAACAGGGATTCTTGGCGGTAAAGTGGCATCGCGTATTGATATTTGCCGAGGATGATATTGGCCAACAAGCTTTCTGTGGCGAAGCTCTTCGGGATAATGCTTTGCGGCGCTGGCTTTTGAACGACGTGGTTTTTGTCTTCTGTTTGCTCGCATTGGCGGCAAGCATATTTAGGACGAACATATTCCAACACTTTTAGTACCGCTGGCGTGAACTCAAGTTTCTCGCTACGGTCTTCACCGATTTTATGCAGGTTATGTTGACAGCAAGTGCACTGCTTTTCATCGTCGTTTAAATCGAGTTCGATAACTTCACGAGGCAAGGTCTTTGGCAGTGGTTTGCGTTTACCACGTTTCTTCTTTGTGATGGTCGTTGTGACAACTTCAACCTCTTCTTCCTTAGCGGCCTCACACTCCGCTTCGTTGAAGAGATCACCTTGAGATTCATCGTAAGGCTTTAACGCCTCCGAGCGTTTAGCGAACTGACGGTCGAAGGCAAGTTTGAGCTGTTCAAGCAGCGATTGACGCTCTTGTTTCAATTGGGTTTCTGACGCCAACAGCGCTTTCACCATCGCTTGTAGCTCGGCAACATCTTGGCTTTCTGAGTTGATATTTGGCGTCTTTTTCATGGCATTGATTATACTAAAATCATGCCGTTAATGCTTGGTGGATATGGCTATATTATCGCTTAAGTCATTGTAAAATCGTTTATTCTAACGGGTTTATGGCCGATAATCGTGAAGCCAGAAAGCAGTCTGTCAAGCTCGAATTGAGTTAGGGTAAACACCTCATTTTGCTCTTTTGATGGCCACTTGTACTTGGCTTTTTCAAGGCGCTTGTACCAAAGAGCAAAGCCTGTTTTATCCCAGTACAGCACTTTGATTTTGTCGCGCTGTTTGTTGGTGAACAGGAACAGTGCGCCGCTGCCCAAGGGCAAGTCGGTGTCATTTTCGATAATCGCAGCGAGGCCGTTGATGGACTTTCTAAAATCGACGCTTTCGCGATAGAGATAGATTTCGGGAGCACTGAGCATACGTTTCATGACAGCGCACCGATAAGCTCTGCGAGATAGGTCGCTGGCGTGCCTTGTGGGATGCTCAGTTCAACATCATTGACGAGCAGCGTCATATTGGCAACGACAACGTGAGTGGCTTGATACTTTGTGGTCTTTTCAACGACTTCTGCTTTAACAAAGCCAACCGTGTTCGGTTTTTCGATGTGCTTTAACTGTTGGCGCTTAGCGTAAAAAGTGGAGAGGCTCAGTCCGTTACGTTCACAGAATAATCGTTGTGATAGTTGGCTGGATTCATAGTGTTCGAACAGGGTTCGCCATTCTTGGTTAGTGCGTCGTTTGGCCATTTCAAATCTCCTTTGGGTTGGAGGTTTGATCTTATTATTCGGGCTAGGTGATTAGAATGCGGGGTTTATGACGCGCTTACGTCCAACAAGCCGCTATTGCCGATTATTTGCGTTTTTCTAGATAACATATATCTGAAGTTAAATACGCAGGGTGTTTTTTATCATCCTTTTTCTCGATAATGAGAGGTTATTTTAAGTCAACGTCATTCTTTGTGATGAGATGCTATGGAATATAAAAACTAGAAAGAATAAGGTTTCATAAACACTCTTGTGCATAATGAGGTTGGCAATGGCAGTTCCAAGACCAAGATTACGGAAGCTAACAATTAAAAACTTTCGATGTATTGGCAGTACGCCTGTTGAGATTGAGCTAGATGAAATCGTTGTTCTCGTAGGTCCGAATAATGTTGGTAAAAGTTCTATCCTCAGAGCATATGAGGTGGCAATGGAAGAAGCTTCCAAAACCGGGTTACTGACAATAAACGATTTTCCCAATGAATCTGTTGATCCCGAGAACCTCCCTGAAATAATTATTGAGACCGTAATCTTTGATGAGGGACAACCAGGTAAGCAGTGGGTTATAACTGATCCAGAGACAGAAGAAAAATACGTCAAAGAAAAATGGATTTGGGAATCCCCAGGTAAAGCCTCTCGTGTTGGATGGGATGTGGTAGCAAATGATTGGCATCCATCCAAGCGGCCGTGGGGGGCTCCAAATGTTGCTCAAGCATACAGATCCGAGCCTCATCGAGTTGATGCTTTTTCTGATCCAGATACCCAATCCAAAGAAATCATAAAACTTCTGCAAAGCGCATTAACAGAACGAGTAAAAGCGTTATCAGAGGAAGAGTTATCAGGTGGTGAATTAACTCCTTATCAGAAGCTACTACATAACGTTATCGAGTTACAAAAACTCATTGTGAAAGATACGGAAAAAGAGATTCAAGCAATTCAATCTGAAATGGAGAAGATGGTATGCGAAGTCTTTCCTGGATATGAAGTAAAGTTTGATGCCAGACCAGAAGATGAGGTTGATAAATGTATAAATCTCTTTAAAAACGATCCTCAGCTTCGCATGGGACATGTTGATGGTCATCAAACTTCTATTGAAAAGCAAGGAAGTGGTGCTCGTAGAACTCTTCTTTGGTCAGCATTAAGAATAATCTCTGAACAGAAACGAATGCAGTCTGGTAAAGGTTTAGAACGGCCTCATCTGCTTCTATTAGATGAGCCCGAACTATGCTTACATCCCAACGCTGTAAGAGAAGCTTGTAAGGTTCTTTATGATTTACCTAGAAATGGAAACTGGCAAGTAATGGTAACAACCCATTCCCCAGCTTTCATCGATCTATCTAGAGACAATACATCAATAGTGAGGGTTGAGAGATCAGGAGATGGGAATATTAAGGGAACAACGATTTTCAGACCTCATAGGGCGAAATTAGATCCTGACGATAAAGCACGATTAAAGCTATTAAATGTATTCGACCCTCATGTAGCGGAGTTTTTCTTTGGTGGTAATACTGTTCTTGTTGAGGGAGATACAGAATATACAGCGTTTAAGCATGTAATAGCGAAACATCCTGAATTATTTAAAGATACGCATATTGTTCGCGCAAGGGGTAAAGCGACATTAGCTTCTCTTGCAAAAATACTGAATCAGTTTGGTGCCCCTTATGCCTTACTTCATGACTCAGACAGACCTTTATGTAAAGCTAAAGCAGGACAATCTCCCAAGGCCAACCCTGCTTGGGGAACAAATAACAATTTGTTAGAGGTGGTTAAACAAGCTCCTGATTTTAAAAAAGTAAGACTGGTTGCTTCAGTACCAAACCTAGAAGAGGCTTATTTTGGTCAAGCGGTAACTTCAGAAAAACCCTATGCAGCTTTACAGATAATCAGTGATGAAAATGGTGAAGAGTTCTCTAAATTAAGACGGCTACTTGAAGCGCTCACTGATTTCACAAAACCACTCCCTGAAAACGCTGTGGAATGGAGTAATATTACTGATTTAGAGGATGCACTCAAGTAACTAAACTGACACTGAGATATGACAATAATACTTGTCATATCTCTAGTTTGCGTAATGGGTGATCATAAAAACACTTGAAGAATGTAGCCTTGAGTTCTTTGTCATCACACTTCTCAACTTCAAGCTTCACTCGCTTACCGTCCAGAAAATCTATGTCATACTGAACTCGTGATTGTTTAGCCTCTGACAACAGTGCTATTGACTCATCACTAAAGCGGCCAGTTGTCCAAATTTCAAAGCGTAGCTTTTTACTTTTCCAATCCGGATGAGTTTTGGAGTAACTTTTCAAAATCGACACTCGCTGATGCAGCCATTTTTTTACTTCATCATGCTCAACCATGCCTCCCGGTTGATGTCCTTTACACTCGATAAAAAGTATCTCTCCGTTCCCTTCTGATATCACATCAGCCTCCGCAGAACCGCCGGATGGCATTTTGCATTTCTCGTTGATTCTGATTCGAATAGAAGGGCGAATTTTGGGGATCAGTATTGCTGTAAAATATTCAAAGAGAGCCCCCCTTAGATTTCCTGCCGCCCCTTCTATTTTTCCAAGCGAATCAAATAGCGTATTGAACTTTTCTGGCTCTAATATCAACACTTTGGCAGCATCATTCAAGGTCTTTATTAAGAATTTTAAGCCCTTAGCAATTTCGGTTCCAAATAGGTTTTCCACGGTGGCGGGCATGACCCCCGCTTTTTTTGCTTCTTGGAATGCTTCGGCGTGAAATTCTTCTGCAACGAAGAAATGTAGTGTTCGGCCAACACGCTTTAATCCTCGAAGAGCTTTGCATTTCCTTATGAATGGCTCTATCCCAATAGTGCTGACTTTATCACCGAGATAAACATCACATGTGAAAAAACCAGGCTTAATTTCAGAATCTGATCCATTTTTGAAATCGGCAAGACCAGATACATAAGAGGGACCAGAAATATCCCACGCTGTGGTACTAACTTGAGGAAGAGCATCACTATCTCTATGTACTAACTTGTTGTAACTGACCATTCCGATGTTCTTTACCCAAGTAGATATAGCACTGATAAGTATGTTTTCCGCCAATAGACGAGCTTGCTGCTCTGCTACAAGCCAATCACGATCTTCGTGTTCAATTAAAATTACGCACTTACCTAATCCCTCAAAATACTTTTGCTTGATAACACCCACCGACTCAAGCCTTTTCAGAACTTCTTCGGGAGATAAATGTTTTTGTTGTTTAAGTGGAGAACCGCAGCAAATGAGAAAGTGTTTATAAGGTATGGGGCCTCCACGTTGTTTAAGCGCAGCAATAGCAATCCAATACGCAGAATTTGTTTCTTGAAATGCACCATACAATGCGTTCCAGTAAAAAGGCGAACGATAGTCTTTTTTGAGGTAAATGAATTTTGCATTTCTAACAAAATTTATGCCATTTAATCGGTGCATGTCTGGACATCCACGAGACACTTGCTTTCGAGCAGTCGCTGGAGATATGCCAAACTTTTCTACAAGTCTTTTATTCAAGTCAGAGCTCAGGCAAGGCCCATTTTCTCTCAATATCTTTTCAACATTGTTCATGTCACACTGCGCTATATATTTCCCTTAACAGGGATGAATAGGTTTCTTTTTCATGTCTGTATACAAGCATTTATATAACAGTAACTTACAATGTTAAAGTGATTTGAATTAGTTGTCTTTGTCACAGTCTCTTAAATCAAGCTGATAGTTTCGTGAGAATTAAGTCCTATGATTTGATTGAGCTACTTGCTTCAAAGATAAAAAAATGGGGAGCAATCAGGCTCCCCATTGTCATTTTTATCGTTGCTGGTGGTATTACTTTTCTGTGATGGCTTCACAGCCTTCAGGAACGGTGATGCTCGATACATCCTTACCTTCCTGCTGCGCCGCTTTTACATCCATTTTGTATTGAGTACATTTGCCTACACTGACGTTGACTGCACCCGAATCTGCGGATGGATTACCGCCCAGTGTTCCACCAGCAAAGGCGGAAGAGGTTGAGAAAACTAGCGCTGTAGCAATGAGTAGAGATGATTTTTTCATAGTTTATCCTTACGATTTGGTTGAGTGTGTTATTTGGGAATTGGAAGTTAGAAGTTGTAGACAAAGGTGCCCGCGCTGGAGGTGACTTCGATTTCTTTCACGCTGTCTACAGTGCAGTTGTTGCTGTATCCGGTGTAGGTTTGGCCGAAGTTCAATGAAACGTTTCTTGATAGCTCTGAGGTTGTGCCTGCGGGTAATCGGCAGTTGCCACGGTTAATCACTACATTGCTGATTACGGTGTTGTCGGTGATAGCTTGCAGGTCAAAGACCAATGTTCCCCAGTGAGGGTTAGCTGATATCGACACTTCAATATCTGCTGTTGCTGCTTGAGTCTCTTCTTGGTCGCCACAAGCGGTAAGCCCAATAAACAGGATGCTCATAGCGGCGTATTGGAGTAGGGTGTTGGTTAATGTCATAACGGTGCTCTCCTTATCGGTGAGTGAAATTCAGGCGCACTGATTCCATCGTGTTCACGTATGAACCGCTCAAGATTGAAATCAGTTGGATAGGTAAAAGAAAACGTCGATACACTGGCCTCATCAATCAAAGGCAAGGCTAGGGTGCGTATCGTGTGTTGACCGGATAATCGAAAGAGCAGCAAGAGCGCGTCACACTGAACCGAGAGTCCCAGTGGCTCAATGAGCGCCTTCTCTTGCTGCAATACTTGGCTAGATATCTTGAGCATACGGTTGTGCAGTAATGCCGTGTGTACCGCATTCAACACGTGCCGTTGCTCGTCACTCCACTCGCGAATCGTGGGCAATGCCACATGTACTTTGGCTAACCATGCTTGCTCTTTTGAATGTGCTGAACCTATATAGGACAAGGGTTTGTCTCTCTCCGAGGAGCACCCTTGCCCATAATTCAGTGCATCAGGAACCAGCGGCAGTAAGTACTTGTTGGTCAATTGCCAATAGAGCATTTCCTGCTTATTGAGCTTCAGTAATTGCTCTGAGGTTTTCCGATAAACATGGGGCATGCTCATCGAATCACACTCCACGTTAAACACGTCCACAATGATGTCATCGAGGTAGCGTTTAATACTGCGCGTGGTGCGGTGGATATCGAGTAGGGCTAACTGCTGCTGCAATTCCCTAACGGTAATCCATCGATGTTGAGGAATAAGCATCAGCGTGTGCAGCAAAGCGGATAACCCTTCAATGCTGGTTTTATTGCTCATGACTACGCTCTCAATACATCAAAGCTCCACACCGGAGTCGGACATTTAATGTCGGGAGAATAGAGGTGGGTTAGACACATAATGTCCAACGGTGAAAACAGCATCAATCGGCATCACTAAAGCGTGAGCCGATTAACATTAACGAGGCCTATGCTTATCACTGAGCTCGGCAATGGCTGCCAATAACCCAATCAACAGCACCACCAGAAATCCTAAAGTGGATAGGGCTCCAATAGCACCGAAGAACGGGGAAAGTGAAAACAGCGTGATGAGAGCAGTGACAAGTTTGATGATTTGTAGAAGAAGGGAAGTCATGAGCTATTGCGGGGTGACGGCTATCTCGTTGTAAGCATCCGTATCGACATAGGTAAGAAAGTTATTCTCCCATAGCCGATACAGCTCTTTAGCATCACGGCTACCCTGCATTGGTAGCCAGCCACGATAGGCCATAAAGAACTGCCCAACCCGAAAATCGAAATCCAAGTTGCGCTCTAGCTCTGGATAGTAATTCCCCATATAAGCAAAGTCGGTGATGTACTCAATACTCCATTCCCCTGTTGAGGTTTGGCAAATCGCCATCTCAACCGGATGGAAGCCACCTTCTTCCGCACTGTAACTATTATCGCGAAAGTTAAACACTAGATAACGGCTGGTGGTCAGTGTTTCACTATTTAGTAAATGAGCGTTGAAGTGCTCACTTAGCAGCGTGTGCAGTTGTTTCGATACAGGTAGTAAGGATGCTGTGAAGGTTAATTTGGACATAGTGAGTCCTCCTTGTTTCAGGATTCAAATAAGAAATAACAGAGTGAGAATTATTGGAACGTGCCGACCATCGTCAGTTGCACGTCATCAAAGACGTTTCTGGAAAGATGACGAGCAAAAGCTTTCATCCAGACCGAGAGCAGCTCTTGTACCTCTGGGTGGGATAAATCAGTACTCCCCACATCGGGCTGATAGCACCAGCGATTAGCAAGGTGAAAGTACAGTTCAGGTTCAACGGTTGTGCTGTTGTCATCGGGATAAGAGAAGCTGGCAAAGAACACCACCAGCCACGGGCTTGAGGCTGACTCACGTTTAAGCTGTACTTCAATGGGATGCAAACCTTGTCGATGTCGGTAGTAACTCATTTGGCGGCAGTTCAACACGAGTCGTTCCGCATTGTCCGAGATGTTGTATCTATTCAGAAGTGCTTCTAGTAACGCATGTAACGCATTATCAATGCACAGCTTGCCATAATGTTGTTCAATCATAACCATCCCCTTTCAGCAAACGAGGTGCAGGTATTGCCTGTCACGATATGGTCGAGAACGCGAACATCCACCAGTGCTAAAGCGTCTTTGAGTCTTTCGGTTATGCGTCTATCAGCTTGAGAAGGCGTTGAGTCTCCAGATGGATGGTTATGGGCAAATATCACCGCTGCGGCATTGACTTCCAACACCGCTTTCACCACTTCACGTGGGTAGACGCTGGCCGCATCCACTGTACCTTGAAACAGCTCTTTAAATTCAATTAGTCGGTTTTGGTTATCCAGCAGCAATAAGGCAAACACTTCACGCTCATAGCAGCCTAGCTTGCAGCGCACATACTCTTTGGTGGCATCAGGATTGGTGAGGGAATCACCACGCACGTAGCGTGTTGCCAGTATCTCAGCGGCATGCTCTAGGATTTCATTTTCCTGATAGCGTTGCTGCTTTTGGTAATCGGAAGTTTTGGGATTCATTTCAGGCTCCTGTCGAATCAATGATGGGTATTCACATGGATGACATATGCCTGAAGATTTTTGGATTGAGAGGGATGTGTGAGTGGGACTCAGGGGGTGATCAGTTTTTAAATTTTAAGATTAAAAAGTTGAGTTGAAATGAAATTTTTAATCTTGGTCGTTATTTTCTGATAGGATGCAGTATCAAAGAAGTCTTGCCGGAATGGATAGGAAGACATGATTAAATGCAACCTTGCCCGTATGATGGGGGAAAGGAAACTAAAAATTTCAGATGTCATTCGTGAAACAGGCTTAAGCCGTAACACCGTGACATTACTGTATAAAGAAACTGCACAAAAAGTGGATTTAGAAGCCATAGATAAACTGTGCATTTTATTTAACTGTCAAGTTGGTGAACTCTTTGAACAGTCATCACTACACAATCAATTGGGTGATAATTCAAGGAAGTTAAACTTGCCTACAAGAAAAGGATGACAAATGACAGTACCATTACAGCCCAAGATTTATCATATTGTTCATGTTGATAGGTTAGCGTCTATTCTTGATGCAAATGGATTGTTATGTGATGCCCAGATCATTGCGCAAAATGCGGTGGGAACCACAATAGGTATGAACACTATTAAACAGCGTCGACTCAACGAGTTAACGTTGGATAGTCATCCTGGTTTACATGTTGGACAATGTGTACCATTTTATTTCTGTCCACGCTCCATCATGTTGTATGTGATTTATCGAGCAGACAGTGATGAACTGGCTTACAAAGGCGGACAGGGACCAATAATTCACCTACAAGCTGATCTTCATGCAACCGTACAATGGGCGCAGCAGCAAGGACATCGTTGGGCATTTACTCTTTCAAATGCGGGGTCGTACTTTTTTGAAGATAGGAACGACTTAGCTTTATTACATGAACTAAATTGGCCAGCTATTAACGCTACACAATGGCAAAGTTGCAAGGATGGCAAACAGGCCGAGTTTCTTATCGAGCATAGCTTTCCCTGGCATTTAGTAGAGGCGATAGTGGTCAATTCAGACAATGTTTATCATCAGGTAGTCAACACGTTGCAAATGGCAGCACACCGGCCACCTGTTACAATTAATCGTGATTGGTATTATTGAGGGGGGCGTAGATATGATCGAAATTACTCGTGGTGATATTCTGCGTGCTGATGCAGAAGCAATCGTAAATACAGTTAACTGTGTTGGCGTCATGGGGCGTGGTATTGCTCTGCAATTTAAAAAAGCATGGCCTGAAAACTTCAAAGTTTATGCCGCAGCTTGTAAAAGCAAAGATGTTCAGCCTGGGAAAATGTTTATATTTGAAACTGGGCAGTTAGCAAACCCTCGTTTTATCATTAATTTTCCCACGAAGCGTCATTGGCGAGGCGCAAGCCGAATTGAAGATATTGACTCTGGCTTGTCAGCCCTTGTTAACGATATTCAAAGACTAGGTATTAAGTCTATTGCAATACCACCTTTAGGCGCAGGTTTAGGTGGGCTTGATTGGACGGTGGTACGTGAAAAAATCGAAGTTGCAATGCAGCCGCTGAAAGATGTTCAAGTTCTACTTTATGAGCCATCGGGCGCGCCGCAGAATGATAGAATGGCAAAGCAACAAGAAGTACCAAAGATGACACCAGGTAGGGCTGTATTGATTGAGTTGATTCAGCGCTACCTGAAAGGTTTACTTGATCCATCAGTCTCGTTACTTGAGGTTCATAAGTTATTGTATTTTATGCAGGAAGCAGGAGAGCCTTTACGCTTGTCCTATCAGAAGGCGCACTATGGGCCTTATGCAAAAAACCTACGCCATGTTCTTAATGCAATTGAAGGGCATTTTGTTTCTGGTTATTCAGATGGCGGTGATGCACCGGAGAAAGTACTTCAGTTGGTTCCTGGAGCGGTAAAAGAAGCACAAGAATTCTTGGACCAACATCCTGATACGCGAGAGAGATTTGAAAAGGTATCTCGATTGGTAGAAGGCTTTGAATCACCACAGGGCTTAGAGCTTCTTGCTACGGTGCACTGGCTTAATCGATATGAACAAGCAAAAAATACCGAACAAGTTATCAAAGGTGTTCATTCTTGGAACGCAAGAAAGCAGCAATTTACCCCAAGGCAAATTACTATTGCTGAAAAAGTACTTGATAGACAGCACTGGTTGAGCGTGTGAATTGAACGTTAGTAGAGACTCTTGGACAAGAGTCTCTACATACTTAAATTTAAGTTGAATCTGATTTTTATAAAAAATATATGAAACAGCAACCTTCTGTTTCGTTAATAAGGCTAGGGACTGTTTAATGCAAAAGGAACAGATCGAAACAACGAATATAAACCATGCAGGTATCAAGAAGCACTTTAATCGATGGAAGCTAACTCCAGAGAGAGCCGTTATAGAACTAATCGCCAATGGTTTTGATGCTAAAGCAACTGAGGTCAGAATTAGTACCAGTGAAGAGTTCCTTGGGACTACATCCGTACAGATTATTGATAATGGTTTAGGGATTGATCCTGATAAAAAACTAGAACATTTTTCGTGTTTCAATGATTCTCAAAAAGTTGGTGATGATGATACGCAAGGTGCACATGGCCGAGGCCGATTGGCGTTTCATCTTTTATGTGCGAATGCCGATTGGTATTCTCGATGTGGCTGTAAGGATACAAAGATCTCTATCAGCAGTGATGATTTACAACATTATTCGATGCTGAGTCTACTGCCTGAACAACAAAAGCATAGTGTTGTTGCAAATGGTCGGGGAACATGTGTTGAGTTGACAAATTTTACGACCAACCTACCTGACGATGAAACATTATTGTGTATATTGCAAAATGAATTCGGGTGGAGACTCGCCTTAAATGACAAATTGAAGCTGTATCTCAACAACACTGAGGTATCTGTTCCGATTAATGAAAGTCGTTTCGAGTCAATCGATATAGATGAAATTCCATTTACGGTTAACTTTTTTAGGTGGAAAACCAAACCGGGAACTGAAAATTCAAAGAACTACTTTGTAAATTCAGATGGTAGAGTTACGTACAGTGAAAACAACTCATTTAATAGAAAAAGCCAGTTTTATTTGAGCGTCTATATTCAATCGCCTTGGGTTGACCGATTTGATAAAAACGGCGGATCTTTAAGTTTTGATGAGCTGGATGTTCCACTTGCTACCCCAAGCTCACCAATCTTTAAGTCCCTCAAAACAAAGATTTTCGATATATCTCGAGATATCTATACTGGATTTCTTAGGCAGCAGGTTGAAAGTCAGTTAGATAGATATGAGCAACAAGGCTATTTCCCTACCTACAAAAACCTGAGTCAGCATGATGCTGAGTGGCGACACACTAATGTTCGAACTGTCATCAAGGAAATTTGGCTAGTTGAGCCTTCAATATTTAATAATCTAGGTGCGAAGCAAGCTAAAGTCATGATCTCATTATTAGATAAATTGCTTGTTTCTAATGAGAATGACAGTCTATTGGAAGTGCTAGAAAGTGTTGTAGAGCTGGACGAACATCGTCTCCATCAGTTAGCTGAGCAACTAAATAAGACAACGTTGGAGAACATTGTCAGTACGATTGAAGTATTGCAACGTAGGGAGACTGTTGTTAGAAAGTTAGAAGAGCTTATGATTAACAATTACAAGGATGTTTTAGAAACTCCGCACTTACAAGGGATTATTGAAGCGAATACTTGGCTTTTCGGTGAACAATACTCAATGATAGGTGCAGAAGAAGACGATTTTCAAAAAACAGCCCATAATCTTAGGCAGCATATTAAAGAAATCGATGTACTAGCAGAAGATGACTTCGAACAGCAAGACTTAGATGATGGTCTTACTATTGAAGGTGTGAGACGTCAGGTGGATCTATTTTTGGCTAGGAAGACAAAACAGTTTGATAGTTTTGGTAAGCCCTATTTCAAGTGTACGATTATAGAGATTAAGAAACCGAGTGTATCGTTGAACACAAAACACTTAAGGCAACTTGAAGACTACGCAGGGATCATAGCCCGTCATCCAGGTTTTAGTGTACCTAATATGCGATTCGAATTGATTCTAGTAGGAAGAAAGGTTTCGAATGATGATATGGGGATTCCGAGAGCGCTCAAGTCGTGTGAAGTTCATAACGAACCTGGTATCGTATTCAAAGAAGAGCGAATCAAAGGATATGTGAAGACTTGGTCTTCTATCAAATCTGAGTTTGAGTTAACAAACTCCTATTTGCTTGAAAACCTTAAAACGAGACGAGATACGTTTGAACATATGGGATCAAGTGAGCTAGTTGTCGATCTTCAGCAGGTTTGTTGATAGTGGTTTTTCATTTAGATAAGAGGCAGCATGTAGCTGCCTCTTTTTATATTTTTTGCCATTAGTAAGTATGCATTGTATGCGCCCCATGATCCCACGGGGCGTTTTAATTTGAATGTGAGAAGTTCCAGGGAAGCAGTGAGTTGATATCAGGCTCAGACTTTGCCAGCTCTTTCATACATTTGACCATGTAATCGTAGAGTATCAGTCCGTTCGCTTTCGCCGTCTCGATGATGCTATACAGCAAAGCACTCGCATCAGCACCAAGCGGATTCGTCGAGAATAACCAATTTTTTCTGCCAATGACCAGCGATTTGATTGCGCGTTCCGCTCGGTTGTTGTCGATAGATAAATGGTATCCGCCCCATGATCCCACGGGGCGATATTGTTAGTGTTGGAAGTTCCAAGGCAGGAGTGCATCGATATCAGGCTCAGATTTCGCTAGCTCTTTCATGCACTTAACCATGTAGTCGTAAAGGATAAGGCCGTTGGCTTTCGCTGTCTCGACGATACTGTAAAGCATCGCGCTCGCTTCAGCTCCATTGGGATTGGTCGAGAAGAGCCAGTTCTTTCTGCCTATAACCAGCGGTTTTATTGCGCGTTCAGCACGATTATTGTCTATCGATAAGTGACCGTCATCGATATAGCGGCTCAGCTTCGGCCACTGACCGAGCGTGTATTTTATCGCTTTACCCAGCGGGCTAGACTCAAGCACTTTCTGAGTTGTCATCCATTCATAAAGCTCATCCAGTATCGGCTTAGCATGCTCTTGGCGCTCTGCTTTCCGTTTTTCGGCACAGGCACCTTTTAAGCGTGATTCTATTCCATAGAGTTTCTGGATTTTAGCCAATGCACTATCCGCTTTGCCTGACTTGCCTTTGCCTTGCAGCTTTTTCGCCTCCATGAACTTGCGCCGAGCATGCGCCAAGCAACCGACATTGGTGACGAGATGAAGCCCATCATAAACACCATAGCCATCGGTTTGTAGATAACCACTGTAATCCCCCAAGAAGGCAACAGGGCACGCCCTAGCTCGACTGTTTTGATAGTCGTACAAGACGATATTTCTCACATTAGGGAGGGCGGCTTCAGGCGAGTCTGCGCCCGAGCAGTAAAGCCACATATAACACTGTTTATCTTCTTTGAGGACATTGAGCGGCGTTTCATCCGCCTGAATCACCACTTGCTCAAGTAGGTGCGTTTTTAAGGCCGCGTAAAGTGGAGCGAACTTCTCACTGACTTGGATAATCCACCTTGCCATGGTGGTTCGTGAGAGTTCGATACCCGACTGGGTAAACAGGGATTCTTGGCGGTAAAGTGGCATCGCGTATTGATATTTGCCGAGGATGATATTGGCCAACAAGCTTTCTGTGGCGAAGCTCTTCGGGATAATGCTTTGCGGCGCTGGCTTTTGAACGACGTGGTTTTTGTCTTCTGTTTGCTCGCATTGGCGGCAAGCATATTTAGGACGAACATATTCCAACACTTTTAGTACCGCTGGCGTGAACTCAAGTTTCTCGCTACGGTCTTCACCGATTTTATGCAGGTTATGTTGACAGCAAGTGCACTGCTTTTCATCGTCGTTTAAATCGAGTTCGATAACTTCACGAGGCAAGGTCTTTGGCAGTGGTTTGCGTTTACCACGTTTCTTCTTTGTGATGGTCGTTGTGACAACTTCAACCTCTTCTTCCTTAGCGGCCTCACACTCCGCTTCGTTGAAGAGATCACCTTGAGATTCATCGTAAGGCTTTAACGCCTCCGAGCGTTTAGCGAACTGACGGTCGAAGGCAAGTTTGAGCTGTTCAAGCAGCGATTGACGCTCTTGTTTCAATTGGGTTTCTGACGCCAACAGCGCTTTCACCATCGCTTGTAGCTCGGCAACATCTTGGCTTTCTGAGTTGATATTTGGCGTCTTTTTCATGGCATTGATTATACTAAAATCATGCCGTTAATGCTTGGTGGATATGGCTATATTATCGCTTAAGTCATTGTAAAATCGTTTATTCTAACGGGTTTATGGCCGATAATCGTGAAGCCAGAAAGCAGTCTGTCAAGCTCGAATTGAGTTAGGGTAAACACCTCATTTTGCTCTTTTGATGGCCACTTGTACTTGGCTTTTTCAAGGCGCTTGTACCAAAGAGCAAAGCCTGTTTTATCCCAGTACAGCACTTTGATTTTGTCGCGCTGTTTGTTGGTGAACAGGAACAGTGCGCCGCTGCCCAAGGGCAAGTCGGTGTCATTTTCGATAATCGCAGCGAGGCCGTTGATGGACTTTCTAAAATCGACGCTTTCGCGATAGAGATAGATTTCGGGAGCACTGAGCATACGTTTCATGACAGCGCACCGATAAGCTCTGCGAGATAGGTCGCTGGCGTGCCTTGTGGGATGCTCAGTTCAACATCATTGACGAGCAGCGTCATATTGGCAACGACAACGTGAGTGGCTTGATACTTTGTGGTCTTTTCAACGACTTCTGCTTTAACAAAGCCAACCGTGTTCGGTTTTTCGATGTGCTTTAACTGTTGGCGCTTAGCGTAAAAAGTGGAGAGGCTCAGTCCGTTACGTTCACAGAATAATCGTTGTGATAGTTGGCTGGATTCATAGTGTTCGAACAGGGTTCGCCATTCTTGGTTAGTGCGTCGTTTGGCCATTTCAAATCTCCTTTGGGTTGGAGGTTTGATCTTATTATTCGGGCTAGGTGATTAGAATGCGGGGTTTATGACGCGCTTACGATAAATGCCCATCTTCAACATAGCGTATCAGCTTAGGCCACTGACCCAAGGTGTACTTGATGGCTTTACCAAGAGGACTCGATTCGATGACTTTCTGCGTGGTTAACCAGTCATAGATGTCATCCAACATCGGTTTAGCCTGCGCTTGTCTTTCTGCCCAACGCTCTTCGACCGAAGCCAGTTTTAATCGAGATTCAAGTGCGTACAACTTTTGGATTTTGGCTAACGCCACATCCGCTTTACCTGTTTTACCTTTGCCCTGAAGCTTCTTCGCTTCCATGAACTTACGACGTGCATGAGCGAAGCAACCGACATTGGTGACGTTGGTTAATCCATCATAAGCCGCGTAACCATCACTTTGCAGATAGCCTGAGTAATCACCCAAGAAGTTCACGGGGCACACTCTCGCGCGACTGTTTTGATAGTCGAACAAGACGATATTTTTCATGTCAGGGAGTTTAGCTTCAGGGGAGTCGGCTCCCGAGCAGTACAACCACATATAACATTGCTTGTCTTCCTTGAGCACATTGAGCGGCGTTTCATCGGCCTGAACCACCACTTGTTCGAGTAAGTGAGTCTTCAGTGCCTGATAAAGCGGTTTGAACTTTTCACTAACCTGGATTACCCACCTGGCCATGGTCGTTCTCGATAACTCGATACCTGATTGGGTGAACAAGGTTTCCTGACGATACAGCGGAAGCGCATACTGATATTTGCCTAAAATAATGTTGGCAAGCAGACTTTCGGTAGCGAAGCTTTTGGGGATGATACTTATCGGTGCGGGTTGTTGGTGAATGTGGCTTTTTTCAGCCTCTTGTTCACACTGACGACAGGCGTATTTCGGGCGAACATATTCCAACACTTTTAGGACGGCGGGCGTGAACTCAAGCTTTTCACTGCGGTCTTCGCCGATTTTATGCAAAATGTGTTGGCAGCATGAGCACTGTTTGTCGTGCTCATCTAGGTCAAGCTCGATAATTTCACGTGGCAAGTCTTTAGGAAGCGGTTGACGTTTACCACGACGTTTGATTGTCGTCGTGGTGATAACCTCATCTTCCGATTTCGCCGCTTCACATTCCGCCTCATTAAAGAGGTCACCCTGTGCTTCGTTATACGGCTTTAACGCTTCCGAGCGTTTGGCGAATTGACGGTCAAGGGCCAGTTTAAACTGCTCAATTAAGGATTGGCGCTCTTGTTGCCACTCTTTTTTCTCCGACATCAACGCTTTCACCATAGCTTGAAGCTCGGCGATGTCTTGGCTTTCTGGGTTAATATCGGGCGTCTTTTTCATGGCATTGATTATATTAAAAACACCACGTCAAGGCTTGGTATAACTCACTTTTATCGGGTTCAACTCATTGTAAAGTTGTCTATTTTTATCGGTTTATGGCCGATTATCGTGAAGCCAGATAACAGTCTGTCTAGGTCAAATTGAGTCAGGGTGTATACCTGCTTTTTCTCTTGAGTGGGCCATTTGAATTTGGCTTTTTCCAACCGTTTATACCACAGAGCGAAGCCCGTTTTATCCCAGTACAAGACTTTGACTTTATCGCGTTGTTTATTGGTAAACAGGAACAGCGCACCGCTTCCGAGCGGTAAATCGGTTTCAGATTCAATAATCGCCGCCAGACCATTAATGGACTTTCTAAAATCCACGAACTCCCGATACAGGTAAACATTAGGGGCACTCAGCATTCTCTTCATGACAGTGCTCCGATTAACTCTGCCAGATACGAGGCAGGTGTTCCCTGGGGGATGCTGAGTTCAACGTCATTAATCAATAGTGTCATGTTGGCAATCGGTGTTTGAGTCATCTGGTAGCGTGTCGTTTTTTCAACGACTTCAGCTTTAACGAATCCACTGCTCTTAGGTTGCTCTATGAACTTTAGTTGCTGTCGCTTGGCATGGAAGGTTGAAAGGCTCAGCCCATTTTGTTCACAGAACACGCGTTGAGACAGATGACTGGATTCGTATTGATCGAATAGGGTATGCCATTCTTGATGAGAGAGTCTTTTTGCCATTTCAAATCTCCTTGAGGTTGGAGATTTGATCTTATGGCGTGCCGAGATTGATTAGAATGTGGGGTTTATGACGCGCTTACTTTTTTCTGTAAGTTAAGAGAGAGTTATTCGTTAGCCCATAAGCTTCATATCATATTAGATGGTGCGGGATATCACCGCAGTGACTTAGTCAAAGATGCGGCGTTTGTCCTGAATATTAAACTGCATTATCTTCCACCTTACAGTCCAAACCTCAACCCAATAGAGCGGCTATGGAAAGTAATGAATGAGAAGTCGAGGAACAACGTTTACTTCAAAAGAAAACGGGACTTCAAGGCGGCAATAGACCAATTTTTTTCTGTGACTCTTCCAGAGATCGCAGGCTCTTTGACATCTCGAATTAATGATCATTTTCAGGTTCTCAAGCCTGCATCTTCAAGTTGATTCGGTATAGATGCTGCTAATCTACTTTTTGCCACATTCTCACCTCAACGATTGTTGTGCAAATTGATTTTTACGCTGTGCGAACTCCAACCAGGTTTTATCATCATTCATATAATTTACATATTTTTGGGTGGTAGCTGTACTTTCATGCCCCATCAGAACTGCCAATTCGGGCATCAAAGCCTCAAAGGGCTTACCTGTTTCAATATGTCTCTTGTACAACCAATCAGTCGCAAAAGTAGCTCGCAAATCATGTGTAACAAAATAAATATCCAGCCCACTAAGAATCAAATCATTACGTACAGCTTCCACATACTTTTGAATTGTATTGGGTGCGTAGATGCAGCCATTAGATTGAACGAATAGATGGTTATGTCGTAATAACCCACTTTCAATGGCTTCCTTCCTTGCCTTGCTTAGCTTGTACTCATACAAAAGTTCCATAACGTAGTCTGGAATTTCAATAGTCCGCTCTTTTCTGTATTTGGTAAGACAACCGTTTATTCGCTCACCAATAGGAACTTTAACGACTTTAGCTTTTGGTTTCTCCACGACGGAGGCTGGAAAGGTTATCAGTTCTTCCAATCTCAACCCCACCTCTGTTGCTAAGTACAGCATCAAGGCTTTAGTATCAGATGTATTTTCAACATCAAGATATCTATAAAATTCTTGTTTTTCATCTTCTAGGAGTGGCCGAAGTTCTCGGATGTCGGCATTTTGAGGCTTTTGTATATTTTTAAACGGTTTTGTGAGACCTGTTGTGTATACAATAATATCCTCACCATGGTAGCCATTGAGATGTGAGAGCATGTCATGTTGTGCTCTTCTATTTCGGTGACTTATACGAACTTTCTTTACTGAAAATTCAAATGGCCGAAAAGTTTTGCTGAGTGGAACGACCCGTTGTCGATGAAGGAAGGTATAGAAAGCGACAACTTTTAGTACGTAACTCGACGCAGTATTTGGAGAGCCACCGATTTTTCCATTTTCATCTTCGGTATAAAGATTCTCTAATAAATAATCACGATATCTAACGATAGGGCTTTCTTCTACCTTCTCTGTGCAGTCAAATATTGTTAATGGAAGCTTCTCTTCAATCAAGACACCTGTTCTTTTGTCAGTATGTTCTGGGATTTCCATACTCATCCAACGATAGAAGCTTAATAAAGCATTTGCATGAGATTCAATTGTATCAACGGAAGATATATCTGGATTTGACAATAGAGAGTGCAGGTATAAATTGACTGGCACTACATTAATGCCATCTGGGTCAACTAAAGTCGGAAGTTTATAAATAAGTGGTTTTGAATTGTCATTTACTTCGTGGATTATCTCACCACTATCAGGGGCTACCCTACTGGTAAATGAAGGATATTTATCCGTATTGATCCACATAAGACAGTAATCAACACCATAGTCCTCTGGAAATGCCTCACTCTGCTCAATCATAGTAACACCGAATAATCAAACAATTATGGTGTTACACTAAACTCTTCCCCCTCTCTATGTCTAAATTTTTATTCATTTTAATTATTAACTTGCGACATCTAACAAAAATCCCAACCGTAGTTCTGGATTCACACCAGATTCCCTTTTCGGCCATCTATACCGCTAGATAGCACCAGCTGAGGGCGATACTATGGCTCTATTGATAATTTGTCTAGTACTGATTGGTGTCAGCTATTTTTGTTAGCTCGCAATTAATGACTAATTCAGGACAAAACTGGACAAGCGCGAGGGATTGAATAAAATCTGCGCTCTTTATTATTTGAATGCACCATACCCAAGCAAAGGTAATACCATGGCGACTCTTGATGTAAACCCACAACACTACCAGCAACAGTTGGCGGAAAAGACCGAGCGTCTGACCCAAATGTTCGCACAATACAACATGCCTCAGTTGGAAGTGTTTGAATCACCAGAGCAGCATTACCGTATGCGTGCAGAATTTCGAGTTTGGCACGAAGGTGATGAGCTTTATTACATCATGTTCAATCAAGAAACGCGTGAAAAATACCGCGTTGACCAGTTTCCTGCGGCCAGTCGTTTAATTAATGATTTGATGCCACTTTTGGTCGATGCACTTAAAGGCAGCGACTCACTGCGTCGTAAACTTTTCCAAGTCGATTTTCTCTCCACTCTTAGTGGTGAAGTACTGGTTTCTCTGCTTTATCATCGCCAACTCGATGAAGAATGGATAACCCAAGCAAAAGCATTAAAACAGCGTCTCAATGATGAGGGATTCAACCTCAATTTGATTGGCCGTGCACGTAAAATGAAAGTCGTGCTCGATCGAGATTTTGTGATTGAGAAGCTGAACGTACATGGTCAAAGTTATATTTATCAACAAGTGGAAAACAGCTTTACTCAGCCAAACGGTACTGTCGCACAAAAAATGTTGGAATGGGCCGTTGACTGTACGCAAGAGAGCCAAGGCGATTTATTAGAGCTCTACTGTGGGAATGGTAACTTTTCACTGGCATTGGCGAAAAACTTCGAGCGAGTGCTCGCAACCGAATTAGCCAAACCTTCTGTTGATTCCGCGCAATACAACATTGCGGCGAATAAAATAGACAATGTGCAAATCATCCGCATGTCTGCCGAAGAATTTACTCAAGCGATGGAAGGTCAACGTGAGTTTCGCCGTTTGCAACAGGCTGGAGTTGATCTCAAAAGCTATCGTTGCAACACCATTTTTGTTGACCCACCGCGCTCGGGGATGGATATCGATACCTGCAAAATGGTGCAAGGCTACGAGCGGATTGTGTATATCTCCTGCAACCCAGAAACCTTAAAAGAGAATTTAGACACTCTATGTGAAACACACAAAGTGACTCGTTTCGCTCTATTCGACCAATTCCCTTACACCCACCACATGGAAGCGGGTGTAATGCTAGAACGCATTAAATAAGGTATTTTACTGGTTATACATTCAATAAAAATCAATCTGGGTACGGCTCTGGGTACGGGAAGATTTTAACTCTCTGTATCCCGCTAACTATTAAACATAAGGTTTTAATGGAATTAAGGGAATGTACAGATATAACCGGTACTGAATGCATAGTAAGCGCGTCATAAACCCCACATTCTAATCAATCTCGGCACGCCATAAGATCAAATCTCCAACCTCAAGGAGATTTGAAATGGCAAAAAGACTCTCTCATCAAGAATGGCATACCCTATTCGATCAATACGAATCCAGTCATCTGTCTCAACGCGTGTTCTGTGAACAAAATGGGCTGAGCCTTTCAACCTTCCATGCCAAGCGACAGCAACTAAAGTTCATAGAGCAACCTAAGAGCAGTGGATTCGTTAAAGCTGAAGTCGTTGAAAAAACGACACGCTACCAGATGACTCAAACACCGATTGCCAACATGACACTATTGATTAATGACGTTGAACTCAGCATCCCCCAGGGAACACCTGCCTCGTATCTGGCAGAGTTAATCGGAGCACTGTCATGAAGAGAATGCTGAGTGCCCCTAATGTTTACCTGTATCGGGAGTTCGTGGATTTTAGAAAGTCCATTAATGGTCTGGCGGCGATTATTGAATCTGAAACCGATTTACCGCTCGGAAGCGGTGCGCTGTTCCTGTTTACCAATAAACAACGCGATAAAGTCAAAGTCTTGTACTGGGATAAAACGGGCTTCGCTCTGTGGTATAAACGGTTGGAAAAAGCCAAATTCAAATGGCCCACTCAAGAGAAAAAGCAGGTATACACCCTGACTCAATTTGACCTAGACAGACTGTTATCTGGCTTCACGATAATCGGCCATAAACCGATAAAAATAGACAACTTTACAATGAGTTGAACCCGATAAAAGTGAGTTATACCAAGCCTTGACGTGGTGTTTTTAATATAATCAATGCCATGAAAAAGACGCCCGATATTAACCCAGAAAGCCAAGACATCGCCGAGCTTCAAGCTATGGTGAAAGCGTTGATGTCGGAGAAAAAAGAGTGGCAACAAGAGCGCCAATCCTTAATTGAGCAGTTTAAACTGGCCCTTGACCGTCAATTCGCCAAACGCTCGGAAGCGTTAAAGCCGTATAACGAAGCACAGGGTGACCTCTTTAATGAGGCGGAATGTGAAGCGGCGAAATCGGAAGATGAGGTTATCACCACGACGACAATCAAACGTCGTGGTAAACGTCAACCGCTTCCTAAAGACTTGCCACGTGAAATTATCGAGCTTGACCTAGATGAGCACGACAAACAGTGCTCATGCTGCCAACACATTTTGCATAAAATCGGCGAAGACCGCAGTGAAAAGCTTGAGTTCACGCCCGCCGTCCTAAAAGTGTTGGAATATGTTCGCCCGAAATACGCCTGTCGTCAGTGTGAACAAGAGGCTGAAAAAAGCCACATTCACCAACAACCCGCACCGATAAGTATCATCCCCAAAAGCTTCGCTACCGAAAGTCTGCTTGCCAACATTATTTTAGGCAAATATCAGTATGCGCTTCCGCTGTATCGTCAGGAAACCTTGTTCACCCAATCAGGTATCGAGTTATCGAGAACGACCATGGCCAGGTGGGTAATCCAGGTTAGTGAAAAGTTCAAACCGCTTTATCAGGCACTGAAGACTCACTTACTCGAACAAGTGGTGGTTCAGGCCGATGAAACGCCGCTCAATGTGCTCAAGGAAGACAAGCAATGTTATATGTGGTTGTACTGCTCGGGAGCCGACTCCCCTGAAGCTAAACTCCCTGACATGAAAAATATCGTCTTGTTCGACTATCAAAACAGTCGCGCGAGAGTGTGCCCCGTGAACTTCTTGGGTGATTACTCAGGCTATCTGCAAAGTGATGGTTACGCGGCTTATGATGGATTAACCAACGTCACCAATGTCGGTTGCTTCGCTCATGCACGTCGTAAGTTCATGGAAGCGAAGAAGCTTCAGGGCAAAGGTAAAACAGGTAAAGCGGATGTGGCGTTAGCCAAAATCCAAAAGTTGTACGCACTTGAATCTCGATTAAAACTGGCTTCGGTCGAAGAGCGTTGGGCAGAAAGACAAGCGCAGGCTAAACCGATGTTGGATGACATCTATGACTGGTTAACCACGCAGAAAGTCATCGAATCGAGTCCTCTTGGTAAAGCCATCAAGTACACCTTGGGTCAGTGGCCTAAGCTGATACGCTATGTTGAAGATGGGCATTTATCTATCGACAACAACCGAGCGGAACGCGCAATCAAATCGCTGGTCATTGGCAGAAAAAATTGGTTATTCTCGACGAATCCGCTTGGTGCTGATGCGAGTGCTTTGCTGTATAGCATCATCGAGACGGCGAAAGCGAACGGACTGATACTCTACGATTACATGGTCAAATGTATGAAAGAGCTGGCAAAGTCTGAGCCTGATATCAACTCACTGCTTCCCTGGAACTTCTCACATTCAAATTAAAACGCCCCGTGGGATCATGGGGCGCATACGATGAGACGACCAATGATAAGCCAATATATTTTGATAATGGTGCGATGTATGGCCGTATTGTGTCTGCTCACAAAATGCTCGACTATCGAAACACACAAGAGCTCGCAAATCATCAGGTGTGGATTCCATTTCACTTTCTTCCTGGCAACCAGGGCTTTCCTTCAAACGTTAAACCAGATGGACGACTCATACATAGACTAGTTTGCAAACCAGACAGCGCTGTTGCAAGAGATATGCTGAGAATGGTGGCAACACATTGGCACAAGCCCTACGTGATGGGAATTGCCATGCATGTCTATGCGGATACTTTTTCCCATCAAGGTTTTGCTGGGGTGATCCACGACTACAACAAAGTAGATAACCTCGAATCGTCTTCTAGCTCTCTATTGCAACGAATTAAAGATGATTTGTTTAGTGGCGGTGTATCTGTTTCTTCTCCTCTTGGCCATGGTGCGGCTCTATCTTTCCCTGATAGACCACAGCAATGTATCGAGTGAAACAGTTGTTAGGTGGGGAAATTAAGCCTGAGGAACTACAACACTCAAGTTGGCGAGAGTTATGCCATGATCAAATCGCTGAATAAGCTTACAGGTGATAACAGTATTTTTGGAGCTATCGTAAACTCTGATTCATCCAGAGCTAGAAACGTGAGATTAACACCTCAAATAGCTTTGTTGTGTAATTCGATGTAGCAGCTCAGGAACTTACGACCTGATCAGCTACATCAGTCAATCATCGTAGTCATATGCCGAAACCTCGTTACAAAAAAACTAACTGGAAACAGTACAACAAAGCCCATTTGACTGTACCTCTAGTAGATCACTGCCTTTATTGGACTCAAAAACACAATAAGTCACCATCTATATGTCACATACAATTTTGTCATCACTTAAATGGCACATTAGATCTCTGTAAGAGTACGTTTTCGTTCCATTGGTGCGCAAACCCCGATCATGAAAATATTATATGAAAATATTGTATATAATACTTTCATACTAAGCCCAAACTCACTATCAAAACTGGATTTGATAGTGCTAATTAATTTAAATATTATTCTTTTAGGGGTAACTTTGGTGATGAAGAGAATGATACCGCCAGAAATGCTGAGAGTTTCCGGTTGCACGTGCAAAAAACCCATGATGTTTTTGCCAGCAAACAGGAACAACATCAAAATGATCAACGCAAAACAGAGTTCACGCACGAGCACAACACGGCGACGTTTGGGTTCAAGGTGTTTTAAGATGGAGAGCATGACCGGCAGGTTGCCAAGCGGGTCCATGATCAAAAAAAGCATGGTCGCCGCCGATAAAATATCCATCTCTCACTACTCACATCGATTTAAAGTGGCAGCAGTATATCAGCCCAGTCATGAGATTTCGATGCTCCTGAAAGTAACGATGTTTATGAAGCGATAATGTTTATAAGGCCACCGAGGCGGAGATTAACGCTTGCGCTAATAAATAGCTGCCAGAAATAAGATAGCGCCCACAAGGCAATGGCCTGCGGTAATCGTGAATGGCTAACAAACTGGCCGAGAGCATCAGCACCAGACAGCCAACAAACCCGGCAAAGGCAGGCACTGTTTGCGTCTGCAGCCACAACTCTCCCGCCGCCCACGCCAACTGAACTAACATCATACCCATAATGGTTACGGGAAAGATCAAGGTGTCAATTTGCGGCAGCAATAGGAAAAAAGCCACAATACTGGTCGCAATCAAAAGGGCAGGTAGCCACCACACCATAGTGTCAGAAAGTTGCGCCCAGAAGGCTTTACTGTACATCAACTGTGCGACAAGAAAGCTAGCAAAACAGAGTTTTGAGTAGCGTTGCAACAGATGCAATGTGTCCGCGATTGCGGAAATAAGCAGACCGAGCGTGACCCATAAGATAGGAGAAGTGAGCTGCGTGGTATGGTTTAGAACTATCGCCACCAATAACAGCATACTGAGTGTTTTAAGCATTACCGCTTGCTTGATTTTGTTACTTTCAACAGCCGAAATACTAATGAATCCAGACAAAGCAACGGAGAGCCAACTCCACATCTCATTTCCCCTTTAAAAATCTGCGGTCAGTGTAGGCATGTCATCATTGAAGTCCAGCAGATGAACGCAAAAATTGGATCTTGCTAGCGAATCGGAACGTTGGCTTTATTCAACAACAAAGAGTGCGAAAACAATCAAAGCTCACTCTTTACTCACTAACCCTCACTTTCAATCACCACAATGACACCCAGAGACATTCCACTCATTTACAATACACAAACAAAGAAAAACCAACAAAAAACGACACTAAAACAGAAATTATAAAAATAAAAATAAAAATAAAAATAAAAACAATGATTTAGGCAAAAAACCAAAAGAAAAACTAGAACTTAAAGCCTCTAATAAAAAAACAGCAACAACTGACTTACTAACTAGCAAAAAAACTGGTTTAACCAATTTTATTTGCGAGAACATCTCATTATTAAATTAATTTTTCTCGAAAAATGAGAATTCACCAAACTCTGACAATGATAAGCCACCTAAGATAGTAAAACCAAAAAAAACCATACAAGCAACATCACATTAACCTAATAAAATTAAACAAATTCAAAGAATTAAATAAATACAGATTAAAACAGCACCAAGAAGAACATTATATAAACACACCAAAACAAGCACTAAACATTGCCAATATTCCCTGAATATGATGATGTTAAGGTGTTATTTTGGATGCTTCATCAAATTGAGGTTGATCAACTAAACAAAGTAGTGCTATTCTCATATTCATAGAATGAAACCACAGAATAAAGGAGCAGTGTTATGATTTCTTCATCTCAAAAACAGGGACTTGTAATGATCGCGGTTATCGTAGGCCTAATGACACTGCCAATGATGTACTAAGTATCTAATTCCCAATAAAAAAAGAGGACACTTTCGTGTCCTCTTTTTTTATCTAACGATTGAGTAAAACGACCTAATACCATTTATGGCATTGTGACGTGTTTCGATAGGGCTTCCCAATGAAGATAGTAAAAAAGAAGCGCCGCTAACGTGATTAAGGTCATCAATGAAATGGCTACGCGCCAAATAAAACGACCGCTGCGCGGAGTCAGCTCCTTCTCACATTCCTCACACACACGAAGAAATGCTTTGCGATCTTCTAACTGATAGTTATCTTCATGCACAACTTTGTTACGAATAGTGGCAATGAACCTCAGCTTGCCCACCACATCATGTGGTAAACGCTCTTCACAGCTGGTCACCAATTGATGTAACCCCTTCCCCTCAGCGTGATATTGCTCTCTCAACAAGCTTTCCAATCGACGCGTTCGCAAAACCACTTTCTCAATATCTGACATTATCGCCCTCCTGTGCCAACTCTGGTGGCGCTCCATCTATTTTTATCATACTTCCCCACGAGATAGTTGAGCATTTTTGCTCGCTAATCTGCCGAGGAAATGTGATATCCGCCGGAAAAAAAACCGTCAAACCAATCAAACTCACGCTTTAGTAGCAAGCAACACTCCTTTGCCATATGTTGCACGCTAAAATGTCGCCTTCATCGCTAAGGAGTTCACCATGCCGCTTTCATTACTTATCGTTGTCGCTTTGTTAGTTATCTCTGCTATTTGGGTATTTAGCTATTTCTATCGTCGCCATGTACAAGGCGAAAACGCCCCCGAACGCACTGCTAATGTCACGATTATCGACAAGCAAGCCATCGTCATCCCTCATGCTCGTCCTGGGGAAGAGGATCAGGAGTTCTGGATTTACGTCCAAAAAGGCAAACTTGGCCCAAAGCGGGAATTTCAAGTCGGCGTGCATTATTACCATGCACTTAACCCAGGCGACCAAGGAATGCTGACTTATTGTGGACACAAGTTTCTACACTTTGCACTCAAGCGTTAAGGTAATAACCAACGTGTTTTTGCAGAGCGAGCAACCCATATACTCACCGCCAGTGATCCTGCGCCGCTTACGAGAATCCATAACGGGATCACCCATGCGGGATTCCCTTGATCCCACCCATACTCTTTTACAGGCCATAGAAAGATGGGATGTAATAAATAGATGCCTAAGCTGTGCTGGCTTATCACACTTACGACTTGCTTAGCACGAGCGGGCAATCTCTCAGCAAAATATCGACACACTATAAATATCATGCTGGCGGCTAACACAACGTTCAGTGTTTTATAAGAGAGCCAGCGACCAATCGTATACTCACCAGCTGCGACACTGTGGCTAACCACCATCCATACCGTCGTCAATAGTGCCAGACAGCCAAGCAGAATCGCCATACATAGCGTTACCCGGTTGAGTGGCACCTTCTGATAGAGCAAGTAACCCAACGGTAAATAACCAGCAAACAGCCATAGCTCATTGCTCCAAGGGCCATCAATACCGCATAAAAATAAGGTGGTCGTCAGCAGCCACACAGCAACTAATGCGTACAGCGCTTTATCATCAACTCTTCGGACCAGCAGTTGTAGAAAAGGGATCACAAAATAAAGTGGGATAAAGTAATAAAAAAAACCTAAATGGTAATACGTCGCGTGGTGCGTACTGTTACTCAGCACCGCCTTTGCAACTTGCCCATCAAATCCACTCGCACTCCAGCCGGACAAATAAGCATAGAAGAGCGACCAAACGATAAATGGCAGCAAAACTTTGCCAAGACGTCGCTGAACATAATAACGCGCATCAAAAGGGCGACGATCACTAAGCATTAAGGCTCCAGTGATCAATATAAAGACTGGCACAGCCCAACGGCTTACACTATTGATGCCAACCGCAACCACCCACTGCTCAAAAGGAATATCGCCGAGTTGCTGCCGATAGGGGGCCAACACATGAATACCGATCACCGCTACAGCAGCCAAACAGCGCAATAAATCAAAAAAAATAACTCGTTTGGTCATAGTGCCTATCCACAGTGTTTTAAGGTTTCTACTATAAAGTTGAAATAGTTGGCTATGTAATCCGCAAGTCAGTTATCGGTAAAGGATCACTAATGCCATTATAATTAATAGCTAATACCTATCGAATAAATCAATCAAAACGAATTTATTTTGTTCACTTCAAGGTGCAATCTAATGCTTAACAAGAGAAATCACTTATCCATGACAACGAGGTGAACACATGACAACAAATTTGATCGGTTTAGATACCAACCAAAGCCAACAACTTGCACAAGCGTTAAACCAATTATTGGCTAACTACCAAGTGTTTTATATGAATACTCGTGGTTACCATTGGAATATCAAAGGAAAAGAGTTCTTTGAACTGCACGCAAAATTTGAAGAGATTTACACTGACATACAGGTCAAAATTGATGAGTTAGCGGAACGAATTTTGACTTTAGGTTATCAACCGTTGCATAGCTTCAGCGCCTATTTAGCAACAGCACAAGTGTCAGAACACACTAACGCAACTAATGGTCAAGAAACCATGCAAGGATTGGTTAAGGGATTCAGTGTATTGATCCACCAGCAACGAGAAATTCTTGAAATTGCAACGCAGGCGGGAGATGAAGGCACTTCAGCACTGATGAGTGACTACATCCGCGAACAAGAGAAACTGGTATGGATGCTGAATGCTTGGCTGCAATAAACCCCAAGTTTGGGCAAACCGCCGTCGCTCATGACGGCGGTTTTTACATTCGCACGAAATTTATTACAGCAAACGATGAATATCTTGACTCCAGCGCTGCGCCGCCGAAAGCTCATCACTGACTTGATTTAATTCAAGCCCTAGCAGATCACAATGGCTTTCCACTCCTTGCCAGTCCGCTTGCTCAAAACACTCCTCAAGTGCCAACAGCTCGCCAATGGGTCCTTCACGCTTTTGCAGTGCTAGTTTGACCACGTCACATAAGGGTAACTGCGCAACCAGCTCTTCAATTGAAATATCCAGTAAGGCATCTAACACAGAAAAAAGACCAATTAAAAAAGCTTGCTCGCGATGTTGACGAAATGAAGGATGCCCAGACATTAATTGACAAAATTGAGCACGTTGCAAAGAGAGGTTATACAACTCTTTCGGCTTTTTAGCTGAGACAAATGAAGCAACGGCTAATGATACAAAGGTTTTGAGCTTGTCTTGACCAAGATAGACCAAGGCTTGACGAAAAGAGGAAATCGGCACAGATAAGCGATCAGACATAGTGTTGACGAATCTGAGCAACTTGTATGAGAGCGCTACATCTTGCGCGACAATGTATTCAATCCGTTCAAAATCAGCATTTGGCTTACAAACTTCTCGAAACAGCTCCAAGGCGATAATCTGCTCTGGTCCAACATAACGCTGCTTGATCATTTCTGGTTTACTAAAGAAATAACCTTGGAAAAAGCTAAAACCGGCATTACGTGTCACGGTGAACTGGTGATCCGTTTCAACTCGTTCCGCTAAATAACGACGCTTACTGCCTTCCGCTAAACGCTGACGTACAAACTCGCAAGCGTGATCTAAGCCCAGCGCCATAATATCGAGCTTGACGATATGCACATAACTCAGAAAGCGTTCCCATTCTGGCGCATACACAAAGTCATCCAGCGCCACCAGATAGCCACGCCGATACAACTCTTTAATCGCCTCAAGCAGTTCATCCGTCGGCTCACAGGTTTCGAGCACTTCCACCACAATTTGTTCTCGCGGCAACGTTAAAGGCAGACGTCGAATTAAACTCTTGTAGGGAAAATTAATAAAACAACGTGATTTGGGAATATTAGGATTAATCCCAACTGCCAGAAAGTTTTCGACGATCAAGCGATACGTAGCTCGATTCGACTCAATGTGCGCTGGAAACGCGTTTTTTTCCCCATCACGAAAGAGCAATTCATAGCCAAGCGTATGCTGCTTGGCATTTAAGATCGGTTGTCGTGCGACATAAGAATAATGCATTAGTGATTAACAACTAATAATTGAGACATAGCCATCTTAGGACTTCGCCACTGCTAGTAGCGCTCCACAACCAATAAACATCGAGCCAAATACTCGGTTAATCTTACTCATGACACTCTCTGAACGAATAAAGCGCCCCATTCGTGCGGCTAAGGAGGTATAACCAAGCATCACAATCGAATCAATGGTTACCGTGGTCACGCCTAACACCAGCAATTGAATGAACTGATCTTGGGTTGGGTCAATAAATTGTGGAAAAAGCGCCACCAGAAAGACGATGGATTTAGGATTTGTCAGGTTGATCAACACCGCTCGACGCAATAAAGACCAACTCGTTTGCATTTGAGCCGTTGCATTGGCCATCATACTCGAACGATCGCGCCATTTTTGAACACCTAACCACACCAGATACGCAGCACCAACCCACTTAATCACACTAAATGCCATGGCTGATTGTGCCACTAAGGCACCAATTCCGGCTCCCACCAACATGATGTGAAAAGCCAAACCCAATTGTAAACCCACAATCGCGGCTAGTGATTTACGTGTACCGTAGCTAAGGCCATTGCTGATGGAATTGACCGTACCTGAACCCGGCGCCAAACTAAACAGTATCGCGGTCACCACATAGGCAAGCCAAACATGAGTATCCATTGCAATTCCTCTCAACTAGACTAATCTAGCCTAAAAATGAACTATTCCTCGAATCTGTCCAATAAGAATAATCTATGAATCAGACGAGTCCAAACTCCCCACCTTATACTCAAGAGTCTTTCTTTGAGCAAGTGATCAATACCACGATTGCCGATTTCTGGCACTCCAGAGAAGAAGGTTTTATCAAATCTGCTGATAAAACAAAACTTTATTGGTGCAAACTTACCTCACCTCAACACTCAAAGGCGATCTTCGTCGTCAACGGACGAATTGAATCTTGCTGGAAATATCAGGAGCTATTTTATGATTTTTTCCAACAAGGTTATGATATTTATTCTTTTGATCACCGTGGCCAAGGGCTTTCTGATCGATTAATCGACGATCCACAAATCGGCCATGTCGGTGAATTTGATGACTACATTTTAGACATGCAGCGTGTCATTGAGCACTTTGACTTAAGCCATTATGCACAACGTTTTCTCGTCGCTCATTCGATGGGCGGTGCCATTGCGACCCGGTATGTACAAACATACCCTCAACACCCATTTTCGGCTATGGTGCTCAGCGCGCCAATGTTTGGTGTCAACATGCCATGGCAATTACGTCCTATCGCCATGACACTGAGCCAAGTGCTGACGGCGATGTATAGCAAACCAACCTATGCGCCAGGCTATCAAGCCTATTCGGCAAAGCCTTTTGAGATTAACCCATTAAGTCAAAGTCAGGTGCGTTACCAATGGTTTCGAGACCTGTACCAACGCAAACCCGAATTGCAAGTCGGCGGCCCTAGCACGCGCTGGGTATGGCAAGGGCTCATGGCAGCGAAGCAGTGCCAACTGATGACTCGTCAAGTGAAGTTACCAACACTCATCTTGCAAGCAAGACAGGATGAGATTGTCAGTAATGCGGATCAAATTCGCTTTGTCACTAAGCTGGCGAAAACCAATCCATCTAGCAAGCTGGTCATCATTGAAGGAGCAAAACATGAGCTCTTTTTTGAAAAGGATTGCTATCGAAACCAAGCACTTGATGAGCTATTTAAGCAATTCCAATCTCTTGAAAACACGGTTTAATCGCGGTGTTAGAACAGAGCAAATAGAGGAAATTTCAATTGAGAGTTTTACCCTCTTTTTCCTCTTTAAGATGGCGTAAACTAAGCCACACCAAAGTTTCTCCACCATCTGCGATCTGCAAACCAAATCGACCATGATAATGAGGGTTTTATGACCACCGAATGTAAAGAGCACGCGATTCATATCGTGGCGTCCGATCTCGACGGTACACTACTTGCGCCAAACCACCAATTGAGCGAATTCACCAAGCAAACGCTACAAGCACTTCACCAAAAAGGCTTTACTTTCATCTTCGCTACCGGTCGCCATCACGTTGATGTGGCGGGTATTCGCCAGTTAGCGGGCATTCCAGCCTACATGATTACTTCCAATGGCGCGCGCGTTCACGATCAACATGACAACCTGATGTACAGTAAAAATGTACCGCAAGAATTGGTACAGCCCGTCATTGACGTGTTTAAGCAAAACCCTGATATTTTTGTTCACATCTATCAAGATGAATCGTGGTTATTGAATAAAGAAGATGAAACGCTGCGTGATTTCCACGAAGAATCCGGCTTTAGCTACCAAGTATTTGATGTCAATAACGCACCTACCGAGGGCGTCGCCAAAATATTCTTCACCCACCCAGCGCAAGATCATGAGTTATTAGCTCAGTTTGAAGAACGCTTAAACGATATTTTTGGCGACAAACTGAACGTCGCCTTCTCAACACCTTGGTGTTTGGAAGTGATGGCAGCAGAAGTGTCGAAAGGGGATGCGCTCAAAGCCGTTGCAGAATCATTAAACCTGACCCTAGATAACTGTATTGCGTTTGGCGATGGCATGAACGATGTGGAAATGCTGTCGATGGCTGGTAAAGGCTTGGTGATGGGCACATCGCATCAAAAAGTGTTCAATGCACTGCCGAATAACACAGTGATTGGTAGCAATGCAGAAGACGCCGTGGCTCACTATTTGCGTGAAAATTTATTGTAACAGCAGCCTGCAGTAACGAGCGGTCACAAAACACAGCGCCATTTGAGCGCTGTGTTTTTGTTCATAACGGCTTCACGATTTATCTCTGATACTTGTCCGCGGGTTGTTAAATTCACACCCATCAGTTCAATTTGCCAGCGCCTTTGTGCCATAATCCAGCTTCGTTGCATTGCCCAAAAAGAGTCTGCTATGAAAGTGCTTCACTGTTCCGCGCTGTTATTGACCACGTTAATGCTGCAAGCCTGCGCGACAAAAAACGCATCACAGCCACCAGCCGTACCGATGGCGAGTTTGGATAAACCCAGTTCAATCAAAGCACAGTCCTTTATTATGCGTGGAGAAGTCGTGGTAGGTCATGAGGCGCAAACCTTTACACCTTGTGGTAGCAATCAACAATATTGGCTAGCACTGACGCCACAGCAGACTCAGCAAGCCTTGAGTTTGGCTCGCTCGCCTTATCAGCCTTTGTATGGAGAGCTCATCGGTACTTTATCAGCGCCAAGCCGCACAGGCTTCGATGCCGATTCCAGCGCACGTTTCAACGTGACCAGCATCAATATGCTCAGTGCTGAAAATCCTAAACGCTGCAATCAACCACTCAAATCGACACGCGCTTTTGGCAACGAACCGTCATGGTCCATTCACTTTGAAGGGAAAAACCTTAACTTTCAAACCATCAGCGGTGAAACTCAAACATTCGCTATCACAAAAAGTCAGCTATCTGAAACCAAGCGTGAGTACCAAATAAATCAAGGTTCGCTGCTCCTCACACAAAAAATGTGCAGTGACGGGATGAGTGACTCGCTGTACGGCTGGAGTTCCACCTTGAAGGTCGGTGAGAAAAGCTATCAGGGGTGTGCCACCTTAGGTAATAGTGATGCGACGCTTCCATGGGTTGGGGCTTATCATGCTACTTCGAGCCAAAATAGGGATTTCACGATTCGTTTGCAACTGAATGCTGATCATACCGCTAGCACTCATTATGACTACAACGATGGTCAGCCATCGACCGTAGAAAAGGGGTTTTGGCAGCCATTAAACCTAAATCAGATCCAGGTTGTCATGACGCGCCACCAGCAACAATATCTGCTTTCTGAACGTATCTTTACTCGCACTGGTTACCAACTGAAAGCAGAAAAAGAGAAGGTGGGCGATGTTCTCTACCCTATCGCCAATGGCGGTTTAACGTTATTTTCTGAAAATATCGAGACACCATAAGTGACCAGACCGTGCCCTTGCCCAGTTTGCCATTTTAGCTATCAATGCCTCTGTTCACTGCAACCAACACTGGATAGCCAACTGCGCATTGCACTACTGATGCATGAAAATGAACCGCATCGAGCGACCAATACTGGCAAGCTGCTGCTGCGTAGCTTGCCCAATTCCTCGGTGTATATCTGGGACCGAGTCTCTACGGCGAAATCATTACAAAAGAGAATTCTGGATGAGAAGTTAAACGCGGTGGTTATTTTCCCTTCGACGCGCAGTCAATCGCTCACCGAATACCAATCTCTCTCAACGTCTGACACTCAAGAAATCGTGTTTATTATCCTAGATGGGACATGGCAAGAAGCCAAGAAGATACTCAATAAGAGCCCTTGGTTATCCGATTTACCGCAGCTACACCTCACCCCAAATCAAATCTCTCAGTATGGATTAAGGCGAAATCAAGATGCTGGTCATTTATGCACGTTAGAAGTGGGCGTTGAGCTGCTCAACTCTCTCGGAGAACCAAATAATGCGAGAGAGTTACGCGCGTTTTTTACTTACTATCTCAAGGCTTTTCAAGCGGATAAAAGCGGTCACACCCTAAAGCTGCAGTAATGAATCCAGTTGATGGATTTCAATATCAGGCAAAACTTTGGCCTTACGACTGGCGAGCAAGGTTTGGCCTTGATCGTTATACCAACAGGCTTGGAAACCATTGCTTTTTGCGCCTTGCACATCGGTTATCAGATGATCACCAACGTGTAAAATCGAGGCTGCAGGTAGCTGTAATGCAGCCTGCGCTTTGTCAAAAAGATCCGGATACGGCTTGGCCAAGCCATCGGGACCCGCTTTAAAAATTTGTTGAAAATAATGCCCCAAGCCAATTTTGTGCGGGTCAACATTGCCGTTGGTAATCGCCACTAACGGCATGCGCTTTGCCAGTTCGGTCATCACGCGGTGCGTCTTCTCTGGCACCGTGATTAAGTGACGTAACCGCAACACTTCTTCAATGGCATTCTGCGCAGCCTGTAAAGCAAGTTGCGGCGAATAGCCTAATTGAATTAAGCCTTGTTCTATCTGCTTAAATCGCCACTGAGTGACATCATGACCGAGCAGTGGCTCTTGCAGCGCCAGTTGCTGTTTAAGTTGCTGCCACCAACTTATCGGACGCGTCGCGGAAAGCGGATGATGAGTGTGCAGCCACACGACCATTTGCTGCTCAACATGACGGATCACTGGATGGTTGTCATACAGCGTGTCGTCCAAATCAAAGCTCATCGCTCTAATGGGGCCGATATTGCGATAAAAGTGCATGCGTTACTCGCTCTGTTTCTTTTTACGTGCTCTTGGGTGCGCTTGGTCATAGGCCTGCGCAAGATGTTGAAAGTCCAAATGAGTATAGATTTGCGTCGTCGAAATGTTCTCATGACCCAGCAACTCTTGCACAGCACGTAAATTATTGCTCGATTCAAGCATGTGAGTCGCAAAAGAGTGGCGCAGTTTATGTGGGCTAATATGGCTAGCCACCGCCTGCTTTTGCCCCCACTCGGCCATGCGTTTTTGTACGTTGCGATGCGAAATACGAACACCCAGCTTTGAAACAAACAAGCTTTGCTCATCAGCGTTCGCAAACTGCGTCCGTATTTTCAACCAATGCGCCACCCATTCTTTGGCTTGCCCTGCAAAAGGCACCTTACGTTCTTTATCCCCTTTACCCACCACTCGAATCTCGCCGCGGCTAAAGCTCAGGTCTTTTACGTTAATGCTGACGAGCTCCGCTAAACGCAACCCAGCACCATACATCAGTTCCATCATGGCGCGATCGCGCACTGACAGCGGATCATCATCCTTGACTTCGAGCAGTTGTGCGACTTCATCCACATCTAAGTTTTTCGGTAACGGGCGTTTTTTACGCGGTGCTGCAACGCCTTTGGCCGGGTTAGCCGTCAGTTCACCACGCAAGATCAAGAAATCAAAAAAACTGCGCAATGAAGAGAGACGCGTCGCTAAACTGCTGGCTTTCATCCCTTCACGCATCCCTTTGCTCGCCAGCTGTCGCACCCAAGCGGCATCGACTTGTTGCCATTGATTCAGCCCCATCTGCACTAAATGCTGCGCCATGGTTTCCAGCTGTTGTTTGTAATTGCGTTGGGTGTGCAAGCTCAACCCTTTCTCGCTCCGCAGATATTCATAGAAGCGAGTTAAGGGCTGCTGTAAGCCGTTAGGCAGAGGTGTGGCTGATTCGGTCATGCTCAATCGGTTGCCAAGGTAGAGTCTCAATTAAATGAGAGAGAACTAACGCCAAATGACGTAAAAAGAGGGTATCCATGCTCGGTTGAAAATGGCCGCCATCTTCACTTGCAAACGCTAACACGCCTTGTGATGAGCGCTTACCTAATGGTAGCACCACATACGAACCCATTTCTGGCACAGCGGTTTGTTCACCAAATAACGCTTGGCGATCCAACTTTTTCATACGCCCTAAATAAGCATTTTTGCCATTAAAATGGTTAGTTGAAAAACGCTGCCATTGCTCTTGGGTCAATTGATAATCGGTTTCAGGCGAGGCCAGTAAACGAATATACGCTACCAAACCTAAGGTTTGCGCTTTGTTTTCTATTGCCTTGCATACTTGCGGCATTGAATGACATTTTAAGATCTGCTCTTGCAGATCCATAAATTCGTGGAAAGTGCGGTCATTATTGGCCGCTAATGACATAAAGGCTGTGATCTCTTCCTCTAACTCCTCAATTCTCTGGCGCTGACGATTCAGTTGTACATGCACCAAAGAGACCGCACCTTGTTGATGGTGCGGCAAGGAGAGCCTGTCAACCAGCTCTGAACGCTGGAGGAAAAAATCTGGGTGATCTCGTAAATATTCAGCCACAACTTCGGCTGTGAGTGCATCCGCTTCAACGTGTGACAAAATGATTCCTTATCTTACTTAACCCTAACAAGAGACTTGACCATCAAACACATGAGTCGCAGGGCCTGTCATATAGAGTGGCTTACCCGGCCCTTGCCAGTGGATCTCTAACGAGCCACCAGGTAAGTGTACTGTCACCTCTTCCGCCAATAACCCTTGAAGAATACCAACGGCAACCGCGCCACACGCGCCACTGCCACACGCTTGAGTTTCACCCGCGCCACGTTCATAAACACGTAGCTTCACTTCATTGCGATTCAGCACTTGCATGAAGCCTGCGTTAACACGCTCTGGAAAACGCTCATGAGATTCAAGCAGTGGACCCAAAATTTCAACCTCAGCGGTTGTCACATCCTCCACCACTGTCACCACATGCGGATTGCCCATGCTCACCGCCCCGCAGAACAAGGTTTTCTCTTCAACGCGCATGATGTAGGTTTTCTCTGCCTGTTTGGCTCGAAATGGAATCTTATTAGGCTCAAATTCTGGTATGCCCATGTTGACGGTGATTTGATCATCCTCTTCAACATTTAAAACCATTTTGCCTTTTTTAGTCGTGACTCCAATGCTGTACTTATTGGTCAGCCCTTTCATCCGCACAAAGCGAGCAAAGCAACGTGCGCCGTTGCCACACTGTTCGACTTCGCTGCCATCGGCATTAAAAATACGGTAGTGAAAATCACTTTCCGGATCATACGGCGCTTCAACCACTAATAGCTGATCAAACCCCACGCCAGTATGACGATCCGCCAAGCGGCGGATCAAATCAGGGGAGAAGAAGACGTTTTGTGTAATGCAATCAACGACCATGAAGTCATTACCCAAACCGTGCATTTTAGAAAAATGGAAATGCATAATGCTTCAATTTACTCCGGCAGAATACGCTCTAATGCCCATAGGCTCGATAGTGCTTCACGCTGACGAACAAGGTGGGTTTGTGCACCATCCACCATCACTTCCGCCACGCGAGTACGTGTATTATAGTTCGAAGACATCACAAAACCGTAAGCTCCTGCTGAGCGAACCGCCAGTAGATCTCCCTCATCCAAGACCAATGAACGATCTTTACCCAAGAAGTCACCGGTTTCACAAATAGGCCCAACCAAATCATAGGTTAGCGCTTCACCTTGGCGCGGCACAACAGGAACAATATCTTGCCAAGCCTGATAAAGCGCTGGACGCATCAAATCGTTCATCGCCGCATCAATAATGGCAAAGTTTTTGTGTTCGGTATGTTTGAGAAACTCTACTTTCGTCAACAACACGCCCGCGTTAGCCGCAATAGCACGTCCCGGTTCAAAAATCAGTTCGAGACCTTGATGGTTACTCAAACGCGCCAACAAGGCTTTGGCATAATCGGAAGGCTGCGGGGGTAACTCATCGCGATACACCACACCTAAACCACCACCAACATCCAAATGTTTAATGGTGATCCCTTCCTCTTTAAGCTGATCAATTAACGCAAGTAAGCGATCGGTTGCATCAATAAAAGGGGCAATAGCGGTCAGTTGAGAGCCAATGTGGCAATCAATACCGTGAATGCTGAGATTCTCTAGGCTTTGTGCCAAGCGATAAACATCCAGTGCACGGTCAAAAGCAATACCAAACTTATTGTCACGCAAACCGGTTGAAATATAAGGGTGGGTTTGTGCATCCACATCAGGGTTGATGCGCAGTGAAATCGGTGCTTTGACACCCAGCTCGCCAGCCACTTTATTTAAACGTGCTAATTCAGGCTCGGATTCAACGTTAAAGCATTTAATCTTGAGCTCCAACGCGCGTTTCATTTCAGCTTCCGTTTTACCGACGCCAGAAAATACCACTTTCGCCGGGTCACCACCCGCCACCACAACACGCTCTAGCTCTCCTGCCGAAACAATATCAAAACCTGACCCTAAACGCGCCAAGGTGTTTAATACGCCTAAGTTTGAGTTAGCCTTCACCGCATAACATACCAGATGAGGGTGTTCGCCTACCGACTTATCAAAAGCATGCCAGTGACGCTCTAAAGTAGCGCGAGAATAGACATACAAAGGCGTGCCGTATTGCTCAGCCAACTCTGTTAATGCGACATTTTCAGCCCAAAGCTGACCATCGTCCTGATAATTGAAGTAATCCAAAATTCGTTTCCTTTAAGCTAAATCAATGACTATGGCTGAGGTTGTTCACTCTGCTCAGGCTCTGCTGGCATGTATAACGGCCCGGTTTGACCACACCCTGCGAGAGCAAGGAGTGACAACATAAAAAGTGCAGCGATTGATTTTTTCATTTTGCATGTCGTGATTATTGAGTCAATGCCCCCTATAATCGCACCACAATCAGGAAAAGCAATAGGATAGACAGGATGAACGATACTGAATTTCACCAACTTGTCGATGAGCAGCTAGAAATCATTGAACAAGCGATAGACGACGCAGGTGCCGACATTGATTACGAAACCTCAGGCAATGTGATGACGTTAGAATTTGATGACCGCAGCCAAATTATTATTAACCGCCAAGAGCCAATGCATGAAATTTGGCTGGCATCAAAGTCAGGCGGTTTCCATTTCAAACTGATCGACCAAAACTGGATTTGTTCAAAAACAGGGCTGGAATTGATTGCGATGGTGAAACAAGAATGTGAAAAACACGCTGGCGAAACGATCGACTGGGTGTAAAGCAACAACGCCAAGTGACAGATGTGTGACTTGGCGCTACCGAACTAAGCGTTGACCGCTTTTGAAGGACGAGAATAGAGCGCGGAATCGTTACGATAAGGGACAATATAGCTTTCCCCTTCTTCTGGGTGGACGATTTGATAATACTGCGGCAGATTGAAGTTAATAAGTTTAGCGGAGAGTGGGTTACCGTCGCGCACTGAGGTATAAAAGCTGTTGACGTTAGTGATCATCTCATCTTTTTCGCCGCTGAACTGGTGATAGACTTCAATTTGGTTCGACTCATCCAACACATAAATGTTGAAGCCTTTATCAGTATCTTCAAAGAAAAACTGCACTAAGCCTTCACTAGCAAAACCATCGACGATTTCCGGCAGTTGATAATCTTGATCGCGATCGAGCATTAACAGCGGTGAACCTTTCAATTTGTTGGTTGAAATACTGCGGTAAAAATCTACCGAATTTTCCAACTTCTGTACCGAAACCCCTCGCCGTTCAAAAAACAGACCATACATTTGATCGCCAATGCGTAACGCTTTAAAACGGCGACGTTTCTCTTGCTCTACCGGTTTCAAACGCAAATCGATACATTCCGCCAGCAACTGGTACACCATGTTGCGCATCACGCCACGCAGACTTTTGCTGTAACAAAATACATCGACAGACTCTGGCGGTAGCGCATCTTGGTGCATTTTGCCAAGCACGGTTTTCAACGCGTCGAGCATCGCCGTTTCGCCAGTAAAATGGAGAGTCCGTACTTCATGCCACGAGTTGCGATACACTAAATCGACACTACCGACTAAGCTTTTTTGCTCAGATCCGAAACTGAAAATATCTATATTTTTCAAATCAATTTTGAGCGATTTACCGCTTAATTCCGCGGTAGGATCATTTTCAAAGTTGATGAACATCGCCAGTTGGCTGATTTCACAAGGACTTGCTAGAGCCTGCATGGTCGGCCGCCGCTTACGCAACGAGAAGGTATTACGCAAATCGCTAACCATTTGATAGAACTTATCAATATCCAACTGTGCGTCACGTACTACTGAATGCAAATGAGTTGATTCCGTGATCAAACCATTAAAGAAGGCCCAAGAAACCAGCTTACTGAGGTATTCATTATGCTCAAGGAAAGGTTGGCCAATCATACGATGGGCAACCAGAGGCTGCTTATACAGATACCAGCCTGCCTTATTGGTTCGCCCTTCTCGAACTTGAATAAACGAGAGATCCGGCTCGTGCAGATCTGGCGAAATTTGTGGATTCAGTAGCGTGACTTTACCCGGCAACACCTCAAATACCGCATACAACTTACGTGCGAGGATTGATATATCTTGTGGGCTAATGGCCGAGGTGATGTCATTACGACGCGCAAACTGGATCAGGTTTCGATAGCTCAGCATCAACGCATCTAACAACGCATGGTGGACAACTTTAACTTGTTCGACTTTCCAATTACGGCGATTGTCTAATTCTTGAACAACAGATTCCGACCAATTCCATTGCTGAATCATGTGGCTTAATGCTTCTCGACGCCATGCCACTGAGCCTAAGCTTGGCTCACGGGATAACTTTTCATGCGTTTTGAGATAGAAACAACGACGCACCAGATCAAGACGGGCAGAATCACCAATGCGTTCAAGGTAACGCGTCACTTTTTCAAGCATTAAATAGTAAGCATCCATACTGTACAAATCAGGTTCATGAGTAAAAAACCTTCGTTTGGTATCAATGCTTAATAATTGTGTGTGTGGGTACTCCCACGAATACGCCTCAAGCAGAATCGCTTTTAACACTGACTTGTAAGGCGAGTCGATGCTTTTATAAAGCTGCCAAAGGTTTGCGCCGAAATACTCTTCAGCAGGAATGCGGTTCAACTTACCAAAATCGCTCCATTCACTGCAATTAATGTAATCATTGCTGCACAATTCGTGCACGTATTCGTCGTAGCACTCTTCCATTTCAGGAGGCACAATTTGCCACAGTAAACGCTTGCCTGCCAACCGAACAGCAGAGCGATAGAACTCGTCTAATAGCAGAAGATGTTGCGATGAACCGCAGTTTTCGCCTGTCATCTGCTCAGAATGATTACTGCGAAAACGTAGCTCATCCATCAAGAAAAAGTTGGCTTCCACCCCTTGGCTCTTTGCCCAATCAGTGATCAACAAACATTTGTTGCTTAAGCTTTCCCGCTCATCACAGCTCATACTCGATGCTACACATACCCAAATATCTAAGTCACTCGAGGTGCTTTGACCAATCGACGAGGTACTGCCCATGGTATACAGAGCAAGAATAGCGGGGGTGTCTGCGGTCGGTAAGGGTTGACCTAAGGTTAGTTCTGTATCTTCAACCAGCTGACGTTGGATGTCGTTAGGCTCAAAACCATAGACACCATAAGGGACTTTTGCATCGTAGTAGCCGGGAATAATCGGGTGATTGAAGTGCAGTAATGCAGGAATGAAATGAAATACACGTTGACTTTGCAAATCCATAAGCGCCAGCGCACGCTCGGTACGTTGCTGGTTGAGATTGTCTAATCGTTGAATTAACGTCTTGGTGTAAGCCTGCAAGGTTGATTCCTTGGTTGAAACATTAACACGCGCTTTGATTATATTTTATTCTAAAGCACCAAAAAAACGTGATCAATCTAACATTTTCTTTCCATTTGGTAAAGCCCTCTCGATGCATATCACACTCAGGCGGAGCATGCCTACAATGCGCTCCAATGACCTTGGCTATAGTGTCGTAGCTATTTACACTTTGTCGTAATAGCTCATTATATAAACGAGATATAAATCACACAATTTTGACCAATTTATGCTATCTCTTCATCAATCCTTCACAGCGACGATCTAGTAGTAAACCTTTCATAGCGGGAATGATAGGATTAAACCATCCATTACCTACACTCGGGATTATCATGACTCACGCAACACCCATTCGAATCGCCACACGTAAAAGCCCGCTCGCCCTTTGGCAAGCTTATTATGTTAAAGATGCGCTGCAAGCGGCTCATCCTGGCCTAGAAGTGGAATTAGTGACCATGGTAACCAAAGGTGACGTCATTTTAGATACGCCTTTAGCTAAAGTGGGTGGTAAGGGGCTTTTTGTCAAAGAGTTGGAAGTCGCTATGCTTGAAGGCCGTGCCGATTTGGCAGTGCATTCAATGAAAGATGTTCCCGTCGATTTCCCTCAAGGGCTTGGACTAGTGACGATTTGTGAACGCGAAGATCCACGTGATGCTTTCGTTTCAAACACCTATCAAAGCATTGAACAACTGCCTCAAGGTGCCATAGTCGGCACCTGCAGTCTACGTCGCCAATGCCAACTCAAAGCATATCGACCAGACCTTGTGATTAAAGAATTGCGTGGCAATGTCGGTACTCGTCTTGGAAAACTCGATGCAGGTGAATACGATGCGATTATTCTCGCCGCAGCAGGTTTAAAACGTCTGAAGCTTGAAGATCGCATTCGCAGCATTATTGAACCAGAACAATCGCTTCCTGCAGTAGGGCAAGGTGCAGTCGGGATTGAATGCCGTTTAGATGACGAACGTTTAAGAGCATTGCTTGCGCCACTCAACCATTCTGACACGGCTGATCGCGTGAAATGTGAACGAGCCATGAACCTAACATTAGAAGGCGGTTGCCAAGTACCTATCGGTAGCTACGCATTGCTCGATGGTGATCATATTTGGCTAAGAGCATTAGTCGGTGAGCCTGATGGTTCTAAGATTGTGCAAGGTGAGATTCGCGGCCACCGCTCCGATGCCGAGCAACTAGGAATCACGCTTGCCCATCAATTGCTCAATGATGGAGCGCGAGATATTCTGTCCAAACTCTACTGCGAGCACGAATAACGCATGACGGTGTTGGTCACTCGCCCCGAAAATCAAGGGATTGAACTTTGCCAACAATTAGCGGATCTCGGTATCCGCTCCGTTCACCATCCACTGATTCAGATTAATGCAGGAGCCGATCTCCCGTATTTACTCCCAGAACTTCAGCAATGCGACATTATTATTGCGGTTAGCCAAAACGCGGTGACGTTCAGTCATCAATTTTTGCAAGATCACCGATATTTTTGGCCAAATGACGCCAGATACCTTGCCGTTGGTCAAAAAACCGCACATGTTTTCAGCAAATTAAGCCAACAAAAAGTACACTATCCGCAGATAAGTGACAGTGAACACCTGCTTGCCCTACCGCAGTTGCAATCAATATCGGGCCTTAAGGTGATGATTTTACGTGGTAATGGCGGACGTGAGCTCATCCACGACAGCTTAATCGAGCGTGGTGCTGATGTGGTGTATAAGGAAGTGTATCGACGCGATACGATCACCCTCTTTGCTGCCGAATCGATATCTCTGTGGCAGCAACAGCAAGTCACTCAGTTAGTTGTCACCAGCTCAGGTCAACTCAATTTTATGATGGATCAATTCTCTGATTCACAACGACTCTGGCTGCTAAATTTAGCTCTTTTTGTCCCAAGCGAGCGAATTCGACAAGAGGCGCTGCACATGGGATTTGGGTGCGTCACGAACGTGGGAAGCGCCTCCAATACAGAACTCGCGGCTAGTATTAGCCAATCTAGACAGGACTCTAAGCATGACAAGCAAAAATAATAACCCGCATATTGAACCTGAAAAAGCAGCCACACCTCCTCTGGTTACAGAAAAAGACGCAACGGATAACCTTGATTCACCAAAAAGTTACGTGCAGGATCCCACGTCTCAGCCTGAAGAAAAGAGTGATAAACGAGCAAAGCGCAGTATCAAACTTTCTGTTATTGCAATTAGCTTATCCATCATTTTCAGTGGTGGTATAGCCTATCAAATGCAGCAAAAAGACGCCTTTTACCAAGCCAAAATCAACGCATTGCAGACTCAATTAACACAAACCCAAAGTCAGCTCGCGGCTGAAATCAATCAAATAAAGCAAGAAACACAAGCCAAAGCGGACCAACTCACTCACAAAACTGACGTAGCCTTGAATCAACAGCAAAAAAGTATCGACAGCTTGCAACTGGCGATAGCTGATATCAAAGGCCGCCGTCCCAACGACTGGCTACTAGCAGAAGCTGACTACTTAGTGAAACTAGCAGGCCGTAAACTTTTTCTAGAACATGACATCGTCAGCGCGACCAAGCTAATGGAAAGCGCTGATCAGCGTATTGCTGAATTGAATGACCCAAGCTTAGTGCCGCTACGCAAAGCCATGGCGCGTGACATTACTCAGCTCAAAATCATCCCATTGATTGATCGTGAAGGGCTAGTGTTACGCTTAACAAGCTTACAGCAACAAGTTGACACTCTACCGCTGGCCAATGCCATGTTGCCTGAAACTCAGCAGCAATCAGCACCACAAGTTTCCGAAAATATTAACGACTGGCAAAATAATCTCGTTAGCTCATTGAAAGACTTCTCGGAGAACTTCATTACCTTCCGCACTCGAGACGGTAATGCCATTCCGCTACTGTCACCTGAACAGCACTTCTATCTAAAAGAAAATCTCAAAGCAAAATTAGAAACCGCCATCAAAGCCGTATATGCAGAACAACAAGAGATTTATACAACGGCACTGAGCACAGCAGATAAATGGTCAGCCAGCTTCTTTAATTCCGATGATCAGAGTGTGCAGCAGTTTAATCACGCGCTATTGCAGCTCAGTAAACAAAATATACAAGTGCAATATCCAGTTAAACTTGAAACTCAGCACGAACTCGCTGATGTCATCACTGAACGCCTACGCCGTGAAGTCTCTCCAATGAGCGTTACGGAGGACAAGTAATGTTTAGAGTCATCTTTCTTTTTGTAGTATTAGGAGCCGGTTTATTTGTCGGAACCCAATATGCTGGCCAGCAAGGTTATGTTCTTATCTCTATAGCTAATAGAACAATAGAGATGAGCGTAACCACCTTAATGATCTTTGTGATTGCACTCCTCTCTGGATTATTTAGCTTAGAATATCTCCTCAAAAAAGCATTCTACGCCAGTTCAAACACATTAAACTGGTTCAGCGTACGTAAGTTAAAGCGCTCTCGCCGTTATACCAATGAAGGTATCATTAAACTTCTAGAGGGAGACTGGAAGCAGGCAGAAAAGAAAGTCACTCGCTGGGCGAACCACCATGATATGCCGCTGCTCTGCTATCTTGTTGCATCGGAAGCCGCGCAGGGAATGGGCGACAGAGCAAAACGAGATCACTATTTAGATCTCGCTAGTCAGCAAAGTAATGCAGGCCTAGCTGTTGAATTAACTCGTGCCAAACAGCAAGTACGAGAAGGAGAGTTTGAGCAGGCGCTAAGCACTTTATCAGCCTTACAAGCCACTCATCCGAATAACACCATCGTGCTCAACTTACTCAAGACAACATACGTACACCTAGAACAGTGGCAACCGCTGCTTGAGCTTTTACCTAAGCTCCAAAAAGCAAAACAGATCGATACGGACGAGAGCCAACAACTGAACCAAAAAGCACAATGCGGTTTACTAAAAAACGTGGCCCAGCAGCAAGGTAGTGAAGGCTTAATCAATCATTGGGACAAGCTTCCAAGGAAAACCAAAAACGACGTCATTTTAACTCAATGCTTCATCGAGCAGTTGATTCAACGAAAAGCAGATTCGGAAGCATTTACCGTCATTAAAGAAACATTAAAAAAACATCCAATGCCAGCTCTGTATTCATTATTGGCAGAGCTCAATTTACCAGATAGATACCCAGCAATTTTGTTGTTACAAGAAGCCATTAGTAAGGATAGTGGTAACGCCGAAGCACACAGCGCACTGGCTCAATTGTATATGAGAGAGCAGAAATGGGCAGAGGCGCAAAGCCATTTGGAAAAAGCGTTATCGCTCCGTGCCAATGTATCTGATTACGCTTATCTTGCCGATAGCCTTGAAAAACAAAACTATCCTAAAGCCGCCGCAGAAGTCTCACGTAAGGCACTGACCATGATAGAGCATGTTTAAATGGCAATCTAACTAAGCACCTAAAAATAACCTTATACCAATTAAAGAAAAGTACGATCTCATTAAGGCTATCTAACTATTGTTAAATATCACGATGGATAGCCTTAATAGCACCGATTTCAAAACGCTGGCGAGCCAACAAAAACCATCCTAATTCTACTATTACCCGCTTGAACACCTGGGATTTCCTGGATAATTTCTTGATCAAAATGCCATTTGACTTAAGGCCGAGCACGGCACAAAACCTCGAACTGTGAAGCCACAGCGATTTGAATATGCGTATTTATTTGGGTCGGCTTGGGTCATGCCCCTAAAAATGAATAGGTGAGGCCGTCGTTATAATGGATGGTGCTAGTAGGTATATAAGTGCAGTTTAGTCATGTCAGTGTCATCACGTTTCTTCCTACTCACCGTGCTAAATCCAATAGAGCAAGTGTGCAGTTGGCTCACGCTAACCAACAAAGTTTTGCGGATCACAACGACATTATGTCTGAGGTGTTCAATGTGTAAAATCGATTTTTGGAAAGTACAGATAGGGTGATCAAGATATGTTCGAGGGATTGAATTAAGCTATTAATTTTCCAGATTGGCATGTTGATATAAAACGAAAAAAACCGCTGTAAAAACAGCGGTTTTTTCTTTAAAAGTGGCGGAGAGATAGGGATTTGAACCCTAGGATAGCTATTAACCATCGCCGGTTTTCAAGACCGGTGCTTTAAACCACTCAGCCATCTCTCCACAAATTGTCACTAAAAATTAGTCTTACTTTGATAATGCTATATTTTTAGTTTTGCTTTCATATTTTTAATGATATGTAAGCGATATTCAAAGCCTGGCGATGTCCTACTCTCACATGGGGAGACCCCACACTACCATCGGCGCTGTTGTGTTTCACTTCTGAGTTCGGCATGGAATCAGGTGGGTCCACAACGCTATGGTCGCCAAGAAAATTTCTTAATTCGGAAAGCTGTTTCGTTCTCATTCACACATTCAATGTTCTTCCATTGAGTCCACAAAACCCCTTCGGTGTTGTATGGTTAAGCCTCACGGGCAATTAGTATTGGTTAGCTCAACGCCTCGCAGCGCTTACACACCCAACCTATCAACGTTCTAGTCTCGAACAACCCTTTAGGACACTTAAAGTGCCAGGGAAGACTCATCTCAGGGCTCGCTTCGCGCTTAGATGCTTTCAGCGCTTATCAATTCCGAACTTAGCTACCGGGCAATGCCATTGGCATGACAACCCGAACACCAGCGGTTCGTCCACTCCGGTCCTCTCGTACTAGGAGCAGCCCCCTTCAATCTTCCAACGCCCACGGCAGATAGGGACCGAACTGTCTCACGACGTTCTAAACCCAGCTCGCGTACCACTTTAAATGGCGAACAGCCATACCCTTGGGACCGACTTCAGCCCCAGGATGTGATGAGCCGACATCGAGGTGCCAAACACCGCCGTCGATATGAACTCTTGGGCGGTATCAGCCTGTTATCCCCGGAGTACCTTTTATCCGTTGAGCGATGGCCCTTCCATTCAGAACCACCGGATCACTATGACCTACTTTCGTACCTGCTCGAACCGTCATTCTCGCAGTTAAGCGGGCTTATGCCATTGCACTAACCTCACGATGTCCAACCGTGATTAGCCCACCTTCGTGCTCCTCCGTTACTCTTTGGGAGGAGACCGCCCCAGTCAAACTACCCACCAGGCACTGTCCGCAACCCCGATGAGGGGCCTACGTTAGAACATCAAAACGACAAGGGTGGTATTTCAAGGTCGACTCCACGCAATCTAGCGACTGCGCTTCTAAGTCTCCCACCTATCCTACACATGTAGGTTCAATGTTCAGTGCCAAGCTGTAGTAAAGGTTCACGGGGTCTTTCCGTCTAGCCGCGGGTACACTGCATCTTCACAGCGATTTCAATTTCACTGAGTCTCGGGTGGAGACAGCGTGGCCATCATTACGCCATTCGTGCAGGTCGGAACTTACCCGACAAGGAATTTCGCTACCTTAGGACCGTTATAGTTACGGCCGCCGTTTACCGGGGCTTCGATCAAGAGCTTCGACCTAAGTCTAACCCCATCAATTAACCTTCCGGCACCGGGCAGGCGTCACACCGTATACGTCATCTTGCGATTTTGCACAGTGCTGTGTTTTTAATAAACAGTTGCAGCCACCTGGTATCTGCGACTCTCGTCAGCTCCATCCGCGAGGGACTTCACCAATAAGAGCGTACCTTCTCCCGAAGTTACGGTACCATTTTGCCTAGTTCCTTCACCCGAGTTCTCTCAAGCGCCTTGGTATTCTCTACCCGACCACCTGTGTCGGTTTGGGGTACGATTGCTTATAATCTGAAGCTTAGAGGCTTTTCCTGGAAGCAGGGCATCAATGACTTCACTGCCGTAGCAGCTCGACGTCGTGTCTCAGCCTAACAAGAAACCGGATTTACCTAGTCTCTTAGCCTACGCACTTGAACCAGGACAACCGTCGCCTGGCCCACCTAGCCTTCTCCGTCCCCCCATCGCAATTATAAGCAGTACGGGAATATTAACCCGTTTCCCATCGACTACGCTTTTCAGCCTCGCCTTAGGGGTCGACTTACCCTGCCCCGATTAACGTTGGACAGGAACCCTTGGTCTTCCGGCGGGGAGGTTTTTCACCCCCCTTATCGTTACTCATGTCAGCATTCGCACTTCTGATACCTCCAGCATGCTTTACAACACACCTTCAACGGCTTACAGAACGCTCCCCTACCCAATACAGTAAACTGTATTGCCGCAGCTTCGGTTTACTACTTAGCCCCGTTACATCTTCCGCGCAGGCCGACTCGACCAGTGAGCTATTACGCTTTCTTTAAATGATGGCTGCTTCTAAGCCAACATCCTGGCTGTCTGAGCCTTCCCACATCGTTTCCCACTTAGTAGTAATTTGGGACCTTAGCTGGCGGTCTGGGTTGTTTCCCTCTCCACGACGGACGTTAGCACCCGCCGTGTGTCTCCCGGATAGTACTTACTGGTATTCGGAGTTTGCAAAGGGTTGGTAAGTCGGGATGACCCCCTAGCCTTAACAGTGCTCTACCCCCAGTAGTATTCGTCCGAGGCGCTACCTAAATAGCTTTCGGGGAGAACCAGCTATCTCCGAGTTTGATTGGCCTTTCACCCCTAGCCACAAGTCATCCGCTAATTTTTCAACATTAGTCGGTTCGGTCCTCCAGTTGATGTTACTCAACCTTCAACCTGCCCATGGCTAGATCACCCGGTTTCGGGTCTATATCCAGAGACTGAAGCGCCCAGTTAAGACTCGGTTTCCCTACGGCTCCCCTATTCGGTTAACCTTGCCACTGAATATAAGTCGCTGACCCATTATACAAAAGGTACGCAGTCACACCACGAAGGTGCTCCTACTGCTTGTACGTACACGGTTTCAGGTTCTATTTCACTCCCCTCACAGGGGTTCTTTTCGCCTTTCCCTCACGGTACTGGTTCACTATCGGTCAGTCAGTAGTATTTAGCCTTGGAGGATGGTCCCCCCATGTTCAGACAGGATAACACGTGTCCCGCCTTACTCGATTTCACTTATAATGATGGAACAGTTACGGGGCTATCACCCTTTATTGCGCCACTTTCCAGAGGCTTCACCTGCATCATTAAAAGCTTAAGGGCTAGTCCAATTTCGCTCGCCGCTACTTTCGGAATCTCTGTTGATTTCTTCTCCTCGGGGTACTTAGATGTTTCAGTTCCCCCGGTTTGCCTCCTTACCCTATGTATTCAGGTAAGGATACGTGCTTATGCACGTGGGTTTCCCCATTCGGAAATCGTAGACTCAAGTGGCTGTTACTGCCTAATCTACGCTTATCGCAAGTTACTACGTCCTTCATCGCCTCTGACTGCCAAGGCATCCACCGTGTACGCTTAGTCACTTAACCATACAACCCGAAGAAGTTTCGTGTTGTAGACAAGTCACCAAGGTTGTCTCTCATTATTTGAATGAGCGAGAGACGTTTGATTTTGCCGGACTCAATTTTGAAAACTTACCGAAGTAAGCTTTCCCAAGAACACTTGAATGTGTTTGGTATCAATACGTTAAACGCATTGATGTTGAGAACTTTTATTTGATAACAACAAACACGTTCGTTGTTATCAGTCAGCTTTCCAAATTGTTAAAGAGCACGATTTGACTTTCTACTAAAGAAAGAAACCATTTTTAAAGATTCTCGTAAGAACATTTAAAGATGGTATCCCGTAGGGGAGTCGAACCCCTGTTACCGCCGTGAAAGGGCGGTGTCCTAGGCCTCTAGACGAACGGGACACTAAGTAAGAATGTTTGGGAACATCCTCGTCTCTTAAACTGTATAAACCATCAATCTGTGTGGACACTCATCAGTGTAATCTTCGTATAAGGAGGTGATCCAGCGCCAGGTTCCCCTAGCGCTACCTTGTTACGACTTCACCCCAGTCATGAACCACAAAGTGGTGAGCGTCCTCCCCGAAAGGTTAAACTACCCACTTCTTTTGCAGCCCACTCCCATGGTGTGACGGGCGGTGTGTACAAGGCCCGGGAACGTATTCACCGTAGCATTCTGATCTACGATTACTAGCGATTCCGACTTCATGGAGTCGAGTTGCAGACTCCAATCCGGACTACGACGCACTTTTTGGGATTCGCTCACTATCGCTAGCTTGCTGCCCTCTGTATGCGCCATTGTAGCACGTGTGTAGCCCTACTCGTAAGGGCCATGATGACTTGACGTCGTCCCCACCTTCCTCCGGTTTATCACCGGCAGTCTCCCTGGAGTTCCCGACATTACTCGCTGGCAAACAAGGATAAGGGTTGCGCTCGTTGCGGGACTTAACCCAACATTTCACAACACGAGCTGACGACAGCCATGCAGCACCTGTCTCAGAGTTCCCGAAGGCACACCTGCGTCTCCGCTGGCTTCTCTGGATGTCAAGAGTAGGTAAGGTTCTTCGCGTTGCATCGAATTAAACCACATGCTCCACCGCTTGTGCGGGCCCCCGTCAATTCATTTGAGTTTTAATCTTGCGACCGTACTCCCCAGGCGGTCTACTTAACGCGTTAGCTCCGAAAGCCACGGCTCAAGGCCACAACCTCCAAGTAGACATCGTTTACGGCGTGGACTACCAGGGTATCTAATCCTGTTTGCTCCCCACGCTTTCGCATCTGAGTGTCAGTATCTGTCCAGGGGGCCGCCTTCGCCACCGGTATTCCTTCAGATCTCTACGCATTTCACCGCTACACCTGAAATTCTACCCCCCTCTACAGTACTCTAGTGAACCAGTTTCAAATGCGGTTCCGAGGTTGAGCCCCGGGCTTTCACATCTGACTTAATCCACCACCTGCATGCGCTTTACGCCCAGTAATTCCGATTAACGCTCGCACCCTCCGTATTACCGCGGCTGCTGGCACGGAGTTAGCCGGTGCTTCTTCTGTCGCTAACGTCAAATGATGCTGCTATTAACAACACCACCTTCCTCACGACTGAAAGTACTTTACAACCCGAAGGCCTTCTTCATACACGCGGCATGGCTGCATCAGGCTTGCGCCCATTGTGCAATATTCCCCACTGCTGCCTCCCGTAGGAGTCTGGACCGTGTCTCAGTTCCAGTGTGGCTGATCATCCTCTCAGACCAGCTAGGGATCGTCGCCTTGGTGAGCCATTACCTCACCAACTAGCTAATCCCACCTAGGCATATCCTGACGCGAGAGGCCCGAAGGTCCCCCTCTTTGGCCCGTAGGCATCATGCGGTATTAGCCATCGTTTCCAATGGTTATCCCCCACATCAGGGCAATTTCCTAGGCATTACTCACCCGTCCGCCGCTCGCCACCCAAGGAACAAGTTCCTCTGTGCTGCCGCTCGACTTGCATGTGTTAGGCCTGCCGCCAGCGTTCAATCTGAGCCATGATCAAACTCTTCAATTAAAGTTTTGTTGGTCCTAAGACCGGCTCAATGAATACTAACTTCAAAACTGCTCTTACTCGAAAGTAAAAAAGTAATTTTAAAGCTATTGTTGTTCCAACAGAACAACAATGAATTGACTGTGCCAAAATCAAGTAAACTTGATTCTGATTGGTCACTCAGTTCATTGATAAATCTTTTTTGATTATCATCAACGAGTGCCCACACAGATTGATAGGTTTATATTGTTAAAGAGCGTTCTTCGCTGGATTGCCGAGGCTTCCTTTGAAGAGGCGGCCATTCTAGCGAGATAATGGAAAGTGTCAAACACTTTATTAAATTATTTCGTCTTACCGATTTGACCTACTGATTGGCTGGCTAATTGGGCTTGAACCCTTACTGGCTGTGCCGTGTCAGTGAGGCGGCATTATAGAGATCGCCGTCACGTTGGCAACCCCTTTTTGCTGTTTTTTTTGATTTTCTGTTCGTTGGGATAATTTTTATTCAAAAAGAGTTGTTTTGACGCTATTTCTGTTTAATTTATCTTATGGCGTCAGTTATTAAAGGAGACGAGCATGTCATCAATTCGTAGTTATAAAGGAATATCCCCACAAATCGGACAGCGCGTCTATATAGATAGTAGCTCGGTGTTGGTTGGCGATATTGTTTTAGGCGATGATTCCAGCATATGGCCATTGGTTGCAGCCAGAGGCGATGTAAACCATATTCACATTGGCCAACGTAGCAACATTCAAGATGGCAGCGTACTGCACGTGACTCATAAAAACACCGAAAACCCGGATGGTTTTCCACTTATTATTGGCGATGACGTCACAATTGGCCATAAAGTGATGCTGCATGGTTGCGTAATCCATGATCGAGTCTTAATTGGCATGGGAGCAATTGTGCTCGATGGCGTAGTCGTTGAATCGGAGGTGATGGTTGGAGCTGGCAGTTTAGTGCCACCAAACAAGGTATTGGCCAGCGGCTATCTTTATGTAGGATCCCCAGTGAAACAGATCCGCCCGCTAACAGATAAAGAGCGAGCTTTTTTGCTTAAATCTTCCGACAACTATGTGCAGAACAAAAATGACTATCTTACGAGTGTCAAAGAAAGCCATTAACTAAGCTTTAATCTCTATTTGTCCATCTAAATTGAACGCTTCATCTTCAATCAAGCTTTCAGCAAGCTCTTCAAGGTCAAATCGCCATTGTTCAAAAACTTGAATAGCTTGCTCACCGTTAGTAATCATTTCACCAGACAGATGGCTCAGTACTGACTTGTGTACCGTACATTCGAGCAGAGCTCCCGCGTGTTGAGCAGGAAAAAGTACGCTTTGGCTTGCCGAGTGCCACGTTTGTCGGTCAGGAAATAAAATCGCTTGGTTCATGATTAGCCTTCTAGATTTTTTCTCAGTTCTCTCAATATTTGTCGAGAACCCGGCCTGAGTCCGCGCCATAGCATAAAGCTCTCCGCAGCTTGCCCAACCAACATCCCCAAACCATCATAAGCATGAGCGCAATGATGACTTAATGCCCACTGATTGAATGTTGTTAATCCTTTGCCATACATCATGTCATAGGCCACACTGCTCTTACTGAAGATCGTCGGAGCGATATTTGGCAATTCACCATCTAAACTAGCCGAGGTCGAGTTAATGATGAGGTCAAAATGTTGATTAATCTCTTCCAACGCGATTGCTTTTACCGCGCCAAAGGGACTAAAAAGCGTGGCGAGCTGCTCGGCTTTTGCAAAGGTGCGGTTGGTAATCACGATACTTGTAGGGTGCTGATCGAGTAAGGGCTTAATCACGCCGCGCGCCGCGCCGCCAGCACCAATCACTAAAATGGAAGCGTCTCGTAGTGGCACTTGGTACTGAAGCAGATCTTGAACCAGCCCTTCACCATCAGTGTTATCACCGATGATTTCGCCATCATCTAATTTTTTCAGTGTATTGACCGCGCCTGCAAGTTGAGCTCGCTCGGTTAATCGATCCGCAAACTGATACGCTTCTTCTTTAAAAGGCACGGTAATATTGCACCCTCGACCACCGGAGGCAAAAAAGGTTTCAGCCGCTTGTTTAAAGCCATCTAGAGCCGCGAGTTGAGCGGTATAGTGCATTTCCTGACTGGTTTGCCGTGCAAAAAGTGTGTGGATCATCGGCGATTTACTGTGTCCGATTGGATTACCAAATACTGCATATTGATCAATGTGATGAGCCATATCCTTGCCTCTCGATAATTAACAGGACCACCTCGGCACCCCTATCATTGAAAATGTACCGCGGTCACCACTCCCTCGGCAGCAAGAAGGTGTTTAATTTCGCTTCTGCGCTGCCCTCTTCCGCTTGATAACGATATTGCCAACGAGCTAATGGCGGCATCGACATTAAAATCGATTCCGTTCGACCGCCACTTTGCAAACCAAACAATGTGCCGCGATCATACACTAAGTTGAACTCTACATAGCGACCACGGCGATAAAGTTGAAACTGGCGCTCTCTGTCACCGTACTCCATCGCTTGACGACGTTCAACAATCGGCAAATACGCAGCGGTGTATCCTTTACCGACAGCTTGCATATAAGCAAAACAGCGCTCAAATCCCCAAGCGTTTAAATCATCGAAAAATAGGCCACCAATACCGCGCGTTTCATTGCGATGAGGGAGGAAGAAATACTCATCGCACCACGATTTATGTTCGGCATACACTTTTTCACCAAAAGGAACACACAGGGCTTTCGCTGTGGCATGCCATGATTGAGCATCTTCTTCAAACGGATAGAAAGGCGTTAAGTCAAATCCTCCGCCAAACCACCAGATAGGATCTTCGCCTTCTTTTTCAGCGATGAAGAAACGAACATTGGCATGAGAAGTCGGAACATAGGGATTGTTTGGATGCATCACCAAAGAAACCCCCATCGCCTCAAAATGACGCCCAGCTAATTCAGGGCGATGCGCGGTCGCTGAAGCGGGCATTTGCTGCCCTTGCACATGTGAGAAATTCACGCCGCCTTGTTCAAAAACACGGCCTTCTTTCATCACTCGAGTTCGCCCACCGCCTCCCAAACGCTCACTCGGTTCGCGATGCCATGCATCTTCTTCAAACAGTGCTTGGCCATCCGCTTGTTCAAGTTGCTGGCAAATGGAATCTTGCAGCTCAAGCAAAAATTGTTTGACGGCTTGCTTATCAATGGTTGGCATCGCTTACTTCCTTAGCAGGGTTAACCCTGTCTTAATACTTGTGAGGTTTTCGCGTCACGAATTTCACTGGGCTTATTTCGACCACCGGTTTGACCATCTAAAATCGCAACCAGTTGCTCACCCAGTTGCGATTCAACTTCTTCCGTTGTCAGGCAAGGTGCAAGACCACTTAAATTCGCACTGGTCGAGGTTAATGGTTTTCCAAACGCATTGCATAGCTTTTGCACTAAAGGATGATCTGTCACACGTACGGCTATTGAATCAAATTGCCCACTCACCCAAGTAGAGACTTTATCACTGGTCGGCATTATCCATGTCACAGGGCCAGGCCAGGTGGCATGTACTCGTGCGATCTGCTCTGATGTCAACTGGCTCTCATCAATATAAGGAAGCAATTGTTCGTAAGAGGCCGCAATTAAAATCAACCCCTTTTCCACAGGACGCTGCTTGAGCGCTAAGAGCTTCTGAATGGCTTGCGGGTTATCTGGGTCACACCCAACCCCAAACACGCCTTCCGTTGGGTAGGCAATTACTTCACCGTCACGTAGAGCCTGCAAAGTGTGTTCAAAGTTATTCACAAAAACTGTCCATCGGTTTCTTTAATACAGTGCGGCTAAGTGTACAAACTTCGTTGAAAACTGGCTAAAGCTATTTGTTTATAAAATGTATCAATTGCACAATTAAGCTGACGCAAACGTTTTCCTAAGGAAAAAATACTCGTATAATGCGCTCAAATTATCCCGATCACCCCATTTTTAGAAGTATTAAGGAGTTTGAGATGAAAGTCGGAATTATCATGGGTTCAAAATCCGATTGGCCCACAATGAAGCTAGCTGCTGACATGTTGGATCAATTTGGTGTGGCATACGAAACCAAAGTTGTCTCTGCTCACCGCACACCTCAACTTCTTGCCGATTACGCCACCAGCGCAAGAGAACGCGGCCTTAAAGTCATCATAGCTGGCGCAGGCGGAGCCGCACACCTGCCGGGCATGACGGCAGCGTTTACTAGCTTGCCGGTACTTGGCGTTCCCGTTCAGTCAAAGGCACTCAAAGGGATGGACTCTTTACTCTCGATTGTGCAAATGCCAAAAGGGATTGCGGTGGGCACTTTAGCTATTGGAGAAGCAGGTGCGGCCAATGCTGGGCTGCTTGCCGCGCAAATCATCGGCACCAGTGATGAGGCCGTCATGGCAAAAGTGGAAGCATTTCGTTTAGCACAAACTGAAGCGGTGTTGAGCCACCCTAACCCTGCAGAGGATTGATACTATGCACGTTTTAGTCTTGGGCTCTGGGCAACTGGCACGCATGATGGCGCTGGCTGGCGCTCCTCTGAACATTCAAATCTCCGCTTTTGATGTGGGCAGCGGTAACATCGTCCATCCTTTGACATTACACATCACTGGTCATGGTTTAGACAATGCGATCAAACAAGCGGATGTCATTACCGCTGAATTTGAGCATATTCCCCATGAAATTCTCACTGTTTGTGAGCAAAGTGGTAAGTTTCTTCCTAGCGTCGAAGCCATTAAAGCCGGAGGCGATCGCCGTCTTGAAAAAGCGCTACTCGATGAAGCCAACGCAAAAAATGCCCAATACTTTGTGATTAATACTCGTGAAGATTTAGATGCCGCGATAACTAACATCGGCCTGCCTATAGTTCTAAAAAGTGCACTGGGTGGCTATGACGGAAAGGGGCAATGGCGTTTAAAAGAAGCTTCACAAGCAGAGCTCATTTGGCCAGAAATGGAAGCCTGTATCCAAGCAACTCCGACTCAAGCGATAGTGGCAGAGCAGTTTGTCCCCTTTGATCGTGAAGTCTCCTTAGTCGGCGCGCGTGCCAAAGATGGCAGCATCGCGGTTTACCCGCTGGCAGAAAATGTGCACATTAACGGTGTACTAAGTTTATCAACGGCGATAGATGACCCAGCCTTGCAAGAGCAAGCACTGTCGATGTTTACCTCGGTTGCCGCTCGTCTCAATTATGTCGGTGTGCTAGCGCTCGAGTTTTTTGATGTGCAGGGAACATTGTTGGTGAATGAAATTGCACCACGAGTCCATAACTCTGGTCACTGGACACAGCAAGGCGCAGAAACCTGTCAATTTGAGAATCACCTTCGCGCAGTATGTGGCTTACCTTTAGGCAGCACGAAGTTACTTCGCCCAACCGCGATGATTAATATTTTGGGTGAGGACAATTTACCAGAAGCCGTTATGGCGATTGAAGGTTGCCACATTCATTGGTATGGCAAAGAGAAACGTGCTGGGCGAAAAATGGGCCATATTAATGTCAGTGCAGATTACAACGCGCAGTTGCAACGAACGCTCTGTCGCTTGGCTGAAGTGCTTGATGCGACAACGTATCCAGCCTTGCACCATTTTGTTCAAGCGCTCAAGCCGACTCTCTAAAATAAACCTAATTGACGATAAATACGGATAAAAAATGGCACGTTCAATGTGCCATTTTCATATGCCGTCGCTTTACTCTGTGGCGGATTGAATATGACCACATTTTCGATCAGCACATTGCAGCTTGATACCACTGGCGAGTTTTTTCTCTATCAATAATCCAAACCCACATTTTTCGCATTTAACAGCAACAGGTTGCTGATTGAGGGCAAACTTGCATTTAGGGTAATTATCGCAAGCATTAAAAGTTTTACCATGGCGCGTTTTTCGCTCCACTAAATGGCCTTTCAAACATTCAGGACAAAGCTGTTTTGACTGAGGGACATTGTCTGCAGGGGAATCTGTATCTTGGATATGGTGGCAATGCGGATAATGGCTACACCCGATAAACATGCCATAACGACCTTGGCGTAACACTAATTCATGGCCACACTCTGGGCATGGCACACCCAACTCCTTAACGATATGACCATCATTTTGCTGCAGCGGCTTAATATAGTCACAATTGGGATAATGGTTACAGCCTAAAAACAGCCCATGCTTACCCTGACGAAGCTGTAATTGGCCACCACATTGCGGACAAGGCTCATGCTGCAGCGCTTGTCCATGCGCAGAAAAAAGGGGGGACTCAGTTTTACGACTCATAATGCTCAACTAAACGAACGGCTGCAATCAATGCAAAATACCTTGATCTTTGGTGTATAGCAGCTCTTCCATAAGCGTGTAAGCATTTTCATTTCCCGGAACATTAAATAGCACCATCAAAATGATCCACTTCAAGTCATCCAATTCAAATTCATTGGTTTCTAAACCCATCACTCGATCAATCACCATTTCACGAATTTCAGGGGTTAATACTTTCACTTGTTCAAGGAACAATAAAAAACCTCGGCTTTCAAGATCCAGCCTGTCCATCTCTTGTGCTGTGAACATCCGCATCGAAGTCGCAGCACTGGTTGCCATCGCTGAATGAGCATCGCTTTGTTGCAATGCTGCAAGCTCTTCTAACCAATTCAAGGCCTTATAGATATCTTTCTGGTGAAAACCGGCTCGAAGCAATTCATCTTCAAGCTCATCTTGATCGACTTGCAAATCTACATCGCTATGGACGTAGGTTTCAAATAGATACATCAATATATCCATCATCATAGCTAACCCTTCCCTTTACGAATATAGCCGCCAGAAACGGCAACAACATAACCTGAAAGCTCAAGCTCTAAAAGCTGCATCATGACTTCATGGACAGGTGTATCGGTCCTGCTCGCAAGAATATCAACAGGCGTAGCCTCTACTCCTACGTTAGCTAACAGTTCAGCAAATGGCAATTGCTGATCGCTCTGAGCTGAAAATAAATCCGGTTGAGGCGACTTTTGACGCAATGACCAATCCACTAAGGTGCCAATTTCGGACAATACTTGTTCACTGTTTTGCACCAAGCACGCCCCACAACGAATAAGTTGATTACTACCGTGGCAATTTGGGTTGGCAATTGAGCCCGGAATAACAAACACATCTCGCCCTTGCTCAGCCGCATAACGCGCCGTGATCAACGAGCCACTTTTCTCCGCCGCTTCCACCACTAAAACACCAACCGCTAACCCGCTGATAATGCGATTGCGCCGCGGAAAGTTATCCGGCCTTGGTTTGGCTTTGGGGCGAAATTCCGAGACTAATGCTCCGCTTTCCATCACCCGTTGCGCTAATTTTTTATGCCGCGCTGGGTAAATAGATTCAAGGCCCGAACCGAGCACGGCAATCGTCTCACCACCCGCTTGCAACGCACCGTCATGAGCATGTCCATCAATACCTAATGCCAAACCACTGGTGACTACCAAGCCCTGTTGCACAAATTCTCGCGCAAACTGATGAGCAACTCGTTGGCCATCAGGGCTCGCATTACGACTGCCGACGATCGCCATTTGCGGATCAGAGAGTGCTGTTATTCGTCCTTTGACAAATAAAACCGGAGGTACGGTAGCAATTTCTTTTAGTAAAGAAGGGTAACCATCGCAAAATGGAGTAAGGATGTAATGAGACTCATGAGCTTGCTGCCAACTTAGGCATTCTTCAACTTCTTGAGGGGCCGTCTCGCGCAGATAACGGATTTGCTCTTGAACTAGACCCAACGCGGCTAACTCCTGCTCGGAATAGTCAATTAAATGAGCAAGAGAAGCGACGCTAGCAAGGCGAGAAAGTTTCTTGCCACCCAATTTGGGCACAAAGCTGAATGCTAGCCACGCCGCTAATTCGTTCTGCTCCATCAGCTTGCGGTATCATCCTTAACCACCGAGTCCATATCGGCTTGTTCATTTGGCTCGATTGTTAGCTCTGGTTTGAGCGGCGAAACCGCGATGACACTTTTACCAATCGGCACGCGGCTATCGGTAATCAAAGCTAAGCTAAAATGTTCATAAGGTCGAATGACCATCAAACTGCCCACCAAGCTGCTTGGTAATTGCAGGGTTTCATCAAGGTTCTGTTGGTGCTGTCCTTTTTTTCCAGACACTTTAGAACCAGCTTGAATCAAATCAAACATCGTCCCTTGACGCAGTTGATCTGCAAGGCCTTTATCGATCACAACTACCTGATTCTGCGCCGAATACTCACTACCCTCCAACGATCCGAGGATGTGCGTTTCAGCTTGTAGTAGCGATGGCGATGGGAAAAAAGTGGTTGAAAGCGTTAAGGTTTCGACGCCCACTTCAGGTAGGGCAATATCATTGACTCTTATCTCTTGTTGCTGTGCGGTGATGGTTAGCCCGCTAAAAGCCTCATCGGCGGAGACCAATTCACCAGAAGCAATCAAACGCAAAGCAACCATAGTTTTATTTTTCGCGGCAGCATCATGACGAGAAAACTCAGCGATTTCACGATAAATACCCCATTTGGGGTGAGTCTGTTGCCCGCTTATGTAGAGCGTATCTTGCGCCGTCAGGTATTGTTTACCGTCGCTGGCACCGAGCACACGCTGGCTCTCTTGTAATGTTTGCTTATCCAGTAAGCGATCCGTATGCAGATACGGCAACACTAATCCCTCTTGCACCGTCGGAACCGCTTTTTTCTCAAGCATACGCACTTTCGGACTCAACTTGACCATAGGTTTTAAACTCAACACCGGCTGTCCGTTACGCCAGACTAAGGTCAGCTTATCGCCGGGATAAATCAAATGCGGGTTATCGATCTCTGGGTTAATTTGCCATAAACGTGGCCACAACCACGGGTTATCAAGATAGAGCGCAGAAATATCCCACAAGGTATCTCCTTTGACGACCGTGTATGTCTGCGGGGCATTTGCTTTGACGGTGAGCGCCATATCCTCCGCCGCCAACGCATTAACGACCAATGACAACGGTAAAAACACACACACTAAATAACGAATAAATCGTGACATGACCTCTGTTCCTTGGCCGAAATAAGTAAGGATGAATCAGATTATTAACATTTGGATGCTGTCATTTGGGTCATAAAATGTCTAGAATTGAGCCAACAAGCTTTAAGCTGTTTCGGCACAGTTCAATATTTCGAGTGTATATGTCTGTATTACAAGTATTAACATTCCCAGATGATCGTCTTCGTACCGTGGCAAAACCGGTAGAGAAAGTGACACCTGAGATCCAAAAAATCGTCGATGACATGATTGAGACTATGTACGACGAGGACGGTATCGGCCTTGCCGCAACGCAAGTCGATATTCACCAACGCATCGTTGTGATCGATATTTCAGAGAATCGCGACCAGCCAATGGTTCTGATTAACCCTGAAATTTTAGAGAAACGCGGTGAAGATGGCATTGAAGAAGGCTGTCTGTCGGTCCCGGGCTCACGCGCCCTTGTTCCTCGCGCAGCAGAAGTCACAGTCAAAGCGTTAGATCGTGATGGCAACGAATTCTCATTTGAAGCGGATGACCTTTTAGCCATTTGTGTTCAACACGAGCTTGATCACTTACAAGGCAAACTGTTTGTTGATTACCTTTCGCCATTAAAGCGTAAGCGTATTAGAGATAAGCTAGAGAAAATCAAACGCTATAACGAAAAAAACTAACTTAAGTGAGGTTACCTTGAGCCAATCATTACGCATTGTGTTTGCAGGTACTCCGGACTTCGCCGCCCGTCATTTGGCGGCGTTGTTGTCTTCGGAGCATGAGGTTATCGCGGTGTACACTAAGCCCGATAGCCCGGCAGGGCGCGGTAAAAAACTGACCGCCAGCCCAGTGAAACAGATGGCCGTTGAGCACAATATTGCTGTGTATCAGCCAGCGAACTTTAAGAGCGACGAAGCCAAGCAAGCGCTCGCCGATCTCAACGCAGATTTAATGGTAGTAGTCGCCTACGGATTACTGCTACCAAAGGCCGTACTTGATATGCCAAGGCTTGGCTGTATTAACGTACACGGTTCCATTCTGCCACGGTGGCGTGGTGCCGCACCGATCCAACGCTCGATCTGGGCGGGAGACAGTGAAACGGGTGTAACCATCATGCAAATGGATGTCGGCCTAGATACGGGCGATATGCTCAAAATTGCTAAGCTGCCGATTGAGGCAACAGACACCAGCGCTTCTATGTATGACAAACTGGCCGAGTTAGGCCCACAAGCGTTGGTAGAATGCATCGCCGATATCGCCAGTGGCAAAGCGATTGCCACTCAACAAGATGATACATTGGCTAACTACGCACAAAAACTTAGCAAAGAAGAAGCCAAAATCGATTGGTCAGCGGATGCCGCTTTTATTGAACGCTGCGTGCGTGCTTTTAATCCATGGCCAATGAGCCATTTTTATGTGGCTGAGAACAGCATTAAAGTGTGGCAAAGTCGCGTTGAAGCACAAACCAGCGACCACCCTGCAGGCACGATTGTTCAAGCCGATAAATCGGGTATTTATGTGGCAACCGGCAACGGCTTACTGGTGCTTGAGCAGTTGCAAGTGCCCGGCAAAAAAGCGATGTCAGTGCAAGATATTCTCAATTCGCGCGCAAGCTGGTTTGAAGTCGGCACACAACTTAGCTAAACCTTAACGAGGGCAGAGATGCCCCCATTGATTTTCATTTATTTAAAGTCGGTACTTCTATGAATGTTCGCGCAGCTGCGGCTAACGTGTTGTTTCAAGTGGTTGATAAAGGCCACTCACTTTCTCACGCACTTCCTGCGGCGCAAAAAACCATCCGCCCAAGAGACCACGCTCTGTTGCAAGAGATCTGCTACGGGGCTTTGCGTTATTTGCCTCGTTTGGAATCAATTGCCAATGAGCTAATGGACAACCCACTGAAAGGGAAAAAGCGGGTTTTTCACCATCTTATTTTAGTTGGTATCTACCAATTGAGCTTTATGCGCATTCCCGCTCACGCCGCAGTAGCCGAGACGGTTGAAGGCACCAAAACATTGCGCGGTGAAAATTTAGGTGGGCTAATCAACGCCGTATTGCGCAGCTACTTGCGCGATCAAGAAGCACTGGACGCTATCGCCGTTAGCCACAACGCAGGCAAATATGGCCACCCAAGTTGGCTACTTAAACTGTTACAACAAGCGTACCCAGAACAGTGGGAAACGGTTGTGCAAGCGAACAATCAAAAAGCGCCAATGTGGTTGCGCGTCAACCGTCAGCACCACACTCGTGATGAATATCTTGCACTACTAGCTAGCGAAAATATCGAGTGCAGCGTGCACTCTCACGCCGCCGACGCAATAAAACTCGCTGCACCTTGCGATGTAACGCTTTTACCCGGTTTTGATCGTGGTTGGGTATCGGTGCAAGATGCCGCTGCGCAGCTAGCGATTGACTACCTTCAACCTAAAGCAGACGAGCTTATTTTAGATTGCTGCGCCGCCCCAGGGGGTAAAACCGCGCACATCCTGGAGCACACACACGATACTGAAGTGGTTGCGATTGACAGCGATGCAACCCGCCTTGAACGCGTCTATGACAACTTAGAACGCCTGCAACTTCGCGCTGATGTGATCTGCGGTGATGCTCGTTACCCTGAAGAGTGGTGGCATGGCGAACAGTTTGACCGAATTTTATTAGATGCACCTTGCTCTGCCACTGGGGTTATTCGCCGTCATCCAGACATCAAATGGCTACGTCGTGGTAGCGATATTGAGGCATTGGCTCAATTACAAAGCGAAATACTGGACGCAATGTGGAAGCAATTAAAAGTCGGTGGCACTATGGTTTACGCAACCTGCTCGATCACTCCACAAGAAAACAGCTTGCAGGTCAAAGCCTTCTTAGAACGAACTCATAACGCTCAATTAGTGGGTTCCGATCGTGAGCAGCCGGGGCGTCAGATACTCCCCGGAGAAGAAGATATGGACGGTTTTTACTACGCAGTATTAACCAAACAAGCGTAAATTCGACGCACATTGGCAGCATTATTGCTGCCTTTTCAGTGGCCGATATTCGGCAGGTAGAAAGAGAACAGAGTATGAAAATCATTATTCTTGGTGCAGGTCAGGTCGGTGGCACACTGGCCGAAAACTTGGTCGGCGAGAACAATGACATCACCATTGTCGACAAAAATAGTGACCGCTTGCGCGAGCTGCAAGACAAGTACGATTTGCGGGTGATTCATGGCCACGCCAGCCACCCTGATGTACTGCGTGAAGCGGGCGCACAGGACGCGGACATGCTGGTTGCGGTCACTAATACCGACGAAACCAACATGGCGGCATGCCAGGTGGCGTTCTCTTTGTTTAATACGCCCAACCGAATTGCGCGTATTCGTTCTCCTGAATATCTGCTTGAAAAAGAGACTTTGTTTCAGTCAGGCGCGATCCCGGTGGATCACCTCATCGCTCCTGAAGAGCTAGTGACGAGCTATATTGAACGGTTGATCCAATACCCCGGCGCACTGCAAGTAGTGAGTTTTGCCGAAGAAAAAGTGAGCCTAGTGGCTGTGAAAGCTTACTACGGCGGGCCATTGGTGGGTAATGCTCTTTCAGCGCTACGTGAACACATGCCGCACATTGATACCCGCGTCGCGGCTATTTTCCGCCAAGGTCGGCCGATTCGCCCGCAAGGCACCACCATTATTGAAGCTGACGATGAAGTGTTCTTCGTGGCAGCCAGTAATCATATTCGCTCGGTCATGAGTGAGCTACAGCGGCTGGAAAAAACCTATCGCCGTATCATGATTGTTGGCGGGGGTAACATTGGGGCAAGCTTAGCCAAACGTTTAGAGCACAGCTACAGCGTTAAACTGATTGAGCGTAATTACCCACGTGCAGAGCAGTTATCGGAAGAGTTAGAAAACACCATAGTATTTTGTGGTGATGCGGCGGACCAAGAGCTGCTAGCCGAAGAGAACATCGACCAAGTCGATGTATTTATTGCGCTCACCAACGAAGATGAAACCAACATCATGTCCGCCATGCTCGCCAAGCGTATGGGCGCGAAAAAAGTGATGGTACTTATCCAGCGTGGCGCGTATGTCGATCTCGTACAAGGCGGCGTGATTGATGTCGCGATTTCACCCCAACAAGCCACCATTTCCGCACTGCTGACTCACGTACGTCGTGCCGATATCGTTAACGTCTCTTCGCTACGCCGTGGCGCGGCAGAGGCGATTGAGGCAATTGCACATGGCGACCAAAACACCTCTAAAGTGGTGGGACGCGCAGTGGGTGATATTAAACTGCCACCGGGCACAACCATTGGCGCGATTGTGCGTGGTGAAGAAGTGTTAATCGCCCATGACCGCACTATTATCGAGCAAGATGATCACGTGGTGATGTTCTTAGTGGATAAAAAGTACGTGCCCGATGTGGAAGCCTTGTTCCAACCTAGCCCATTTTTCCTATAGGTCATTGGCGTCATGCTGAATTTACGCCCCATTTCATTCGTTATAGGACTCGTGCTGTCTAAGCTCGCCCTATTTATGTATGTGCCGACACTGGTCGCTTTTTTTACCGGTACGGGTGGCTTCCTTGATTTTGCTCAAGCGGTCATCATCACTCATATTGTCGCCTTTATCTGCTTAAGCTTGGGGCGTACCGCGCACTTTAAGCTCAGCGTGCGCGATATGTTTCTCATCACCAGCTTAGTGTGGACGGTTGCCAGCGCTTTCGCAGCGCTCCCTTTCGTCTTTATCAACCACATCAGCTTTACCGACGCCTACTTTGAAACTATGTCAGGGTTAACCACTACAGGTTCAACCGTGCTCAGTGGCCTTGATAATATGCCGCCCAGCATCTTGTTGTGGCGTTCTATTCTGCAATGGCTTGGTGGGGTTGGGTTTATCGTAATGGCGGTAGCGGTATTACCAATGCTCAATGTGGGTGGGATGAAACTGTTCCAAACCGAATCGTCTGATTGGTCCGATAAAAGTAGCCCACGCGCCAAAACTGTCGCGAAAAATATTGTGCTGGTCTATTTGGTACTGACCTTACTGTGCTTGATTGGCTACATCCTCACTGGCATGACGCTTTTTGAAGCGATCAACCACTCATTCACCACCTTGTCGACTGGTGGATATTCCACCTCCGACGGTTCGATGAACCACTTCTCAAACGGTGCACACTGGGTAGCAACGCTGTTTATGTTTTTGGGGGGCTTGCCCTTTCTACTGTTTGTTGCTGCGGCACGAAAACAAAATATCAAAGTGATCATAAAAGACGCACAAGTTCGCGGATTTGCTTATCTTTTCCTAATTGCCAGTCTCATCATTGCGTTGTGGCTGAATCTCAAACTAGGCTACTACTGGTTGGACGCCCTGCGAGTGGCGATGTTTAATATCGTTTCAGTGGTCACGACTACTGGTTTTGGTTTGGAAGATTTCACCGCCTGGGGCGCACTGCCAAGCACGCTGTTCATCTTCTTAATGGCAGCAGGAGCTTGTTCCGGCTCAACCTCTGGTGGGATTAAAGTGTTCCGCTTCCAAATTGCGATGACGCTGCTCAATAAACAAATTATGAAGTTGGTCCATCCATCAGGCATCTTCGTACAGCGCTATAATCATCGTCCGGTTAATGATGATATTGTCCGCTCAGTCGTCGCTTTTGGTTTGACCTTTTTGATCACTGTCATTGCTATCGCAGGCGCGCTCAGTGCAATGGGCCTTGACCCTGTCACCAGCATTTCAGGTTCCATCACAGCAGTGGCCAACGTTGGTCCCGGAATGGGCTCGGTGATTGGCCCGACGGGCAACTTCGCACCACTGCCTGACGCAGCAAAGTGGGTTCTGAGCTTAGGGATGTTGATGGGGCGTTTAGAAATTTTGACGATTATCGTTCTGTTTTTCCCTGCATTTTGGCGACGTTAAGATGAAGACAATACCTGTGATAATGATGCTGTTAAGCGTGACAGCAAGCGCAGCATCTTGCGCGCAAGTTCTGACCTTAGAAGATGGCCGCCAAGTGAAACTCAATGATGATTTCACATGGCAATATGTTGAACCGCAATCAATGTCGCCGGAAACCGTCATTCACGCGGCCCCTATTGCTCAAAAAGCCCGAGCAACCACCTTTGAGATGGGGAGTGAAAAACCGATTTTACAACTGTCAGATTCTGGAGTGGAAGTGGTACTCGGCGCGGCTTACTACCAAGGAGATACACTCGTTATCCCAACAGCCATCACCAATCAAAGCTCGCAATCTGTCATTGCGGTAGTGCTCAGTATCACTCTTTATGACAAGCAAGGTCAACCGCTGCTCACTCAGCAGTTACCCATTTGGCAATCCATTAAACGGATGGCTGATAGCTATTTACGCCCACAAACTCAAGCGCAAGGAAAGCCGATTACCCTTCAGATTGATCGCCAGCAAGGCTATCAAATTTCGGCCAACATTGAGCGGGTCGAAATGCGTTAAGCACTTACTGGGTGAACAAAAAGGTAAACCGCAAAAAAGTGACAAGTACTGCCACCTAGCACGAATAAATGCCAAATCGCATGGTTATAGGGAATGCGTTTCGCTACATAAAAAATCACCCCGAGCGAATAGACCAAACCACCAACAGCAAGTAGCACCAAACCACCGACCTCGATATTGAGGGCCAGTTGGTAGATCACAACCAAGGATAACCACCCCATCGCCAAATAAGTCACTAGTGAGAACTTTTTAAAACGGTAGACAAAGGCAATTTTCATGATGATACCGAGCAGCGCCAGCAGCCAGATCACCACCATAAGACCTATCGCCAAAGGAGTGCGAAGGCTAACCAACAAAAAGGGTGTGTAACTTCCGGCAATCAGTAGATAAATGGCGCAGTGGTCGAACGTTTTTAGCCAGCGTTTGGCTTTCGGTGTCGCAACGGAGTGATACAGCGTTGAAGCAAGGAATAACGCTATCATGCTGCCACCATAGAGACTCATGCTGATATAAGTCAATGCATCGGCCTGCGCACTTGTTGCCTTGATCAGCAGCAAGACTAAACCGACAAAACTAAGTAATAGCCCCAAACCATGACTCAGTGCATTCGCCCGTTCTTCACCAGCACCATAGCCGTCATTGTCAACAACAGACATAAACACCATACCAAAAGCAATAAAATGTGGGCTTAGTATTGCACACCTCAGCTTACAGTTGTAAGCCTAAATACAAATTTCGTAACGAAACGGGTATCAAGGAGAGCGATAAATCGCGAGTTTTTCGTAAACGACATAGGTACCTCCTATTTAACAAAACGCGATGTAATGCCGATCAGATGACAAACTCAACCAAGCATCTCACACAATTTTAAGCTTTATTTGCAAGAATATTCATCTCAACAATCGTTCAACTATCGATCAATTCAAAACTTGGTGCTAATCTAACTACGATATGAAAGCATATCGTTATTCCTGAATCATTATTTGGATTGGCGAGAGCCAGAAGAGCCACCCTTCAATTATGAAGCTCAACTCATGGTGATTCAGGCCATTAGATTGGCAATGGATGTGCCTGACCGTTAGGTTAATGAATGCGCCCAACAGCTGTCAGGTTTTCGCACACAAACCGTAGTGCAATGCGTCGTCGTAGTGGTTTTGCTGCTGCTCCGACTGCAAAAAAAGTCGCTCCAGCAATGACTTTAGTTGAAAAAAATGCCCTTACTGCATCGAGCACAACTAATGTTGTTCAGGCAGCATAATTAAAAAGCGCAGCTAAACCCTGCGCTTTTTCTTTGCGCTCAATTGGACTTCAATCCGCAATTTGATACCTTTACTCAAAATACTTATAAAAATTGGGGAAAAGAGAATGCAATGTCATCGAATTGAAGAGCTAATTGAACTACTTGCGCCTGAATGGCAAAAAGATCAGCAGCTCAACTTAATGCAATTCATCACCAAACTGGCTCAAGAAGCGGGTTATAAAGGACCATTAGAAGCGCTTACAGATGATGTATTGATCTACCATCTAAAAATGCGCAACAGCGCCAAAGACGAAATGATTCCTGGCCTGAAGAAAGATCAGGAAGATGATTTTAAAACAGCCATTTTACGCGCGCGTGGCATCATAAAATGATGTAGCCCCTGTGATAATGATTAAGATAGCGGCCTTATTAGGTCGCTTTTTTATTATTAGCGATAAGCCTCACGAGTTGAGGCTTTATTGTTAAAGGTTGATAGTGTTAAAGAAATAAAATTGTTATTGGCGTTATACTTGCCGCTTAATAAAGATTGAACAATGATAATTTCTCATCTTGGTATTGTACCCAAAGAGAAAACAGCAATGTCGCAGAGTGTGAACTAAAAGAAATCACACCTTACAGCCCAACAAGGATCATTTCATGAGTCAGGACAAAATCGATATAAAGGATGTGACTCCTAAAATATTCAACCCCAAAACTCACAAAGGCAACGGTGACCGTTTTAACCCCAGCAACCGTATTTATGTGCGCGAAAGTAAAGGTACTTATCAACAACTCCGCCGTTATGGCGGCTGGTTTTTATTACTGCTTTTTACTTTGGTACCGTGGATCTCTTATGGTGATCGTCAAGCAATTTTGCTCGATATCGGCCACCAGCAATTTAACTTTTTCGGCACCACACTTTATCCACAAGACCTCACTCTACTTGCCCTGTTATTTATGATTGCGGCATTCGGCCTGTTTTTTATTACCACTTTTCTTGGCCGTGTCTGGTGTGGCTATCTGTGCCCGCAAACTGTGTGGACATTTATCTACATTTGGTTTGAAGAAAAACTCGAAGGCGCCGCCAATAAACGCCGCAAGCAGGACTCAGGAAAACTCACCGCTAATCTTGCTATAAGAAAAGCCATCAAACACATTGCTTGGCTGGCGATTGCACTCGGTACTGGTTTTACTTTTGTCGGCTATTTCGTCCCGGTACGCGAACTCGTGGTGAACTTTTTCACACTCGATGAAAGTTTCTGGCCCGTCTTCTGGGTACTCTTTTTCACCCTTTGTACTTACGGAAATGCAGGCTGGATGCGTTCGATCGTCTGCATTCATATGTGTCCTTATGCTCGCTTTCAGTCTGCGATGTTTGACAAAGATACCTTTATTGTTGGCTATGACAGCAAACGCGGTGAAACTCGTGGGCCACGCGCTCGTAAAGCCGATCACAAAGCACTCGGTTTAGGTGACTGCATTGATTGTGATTTGTGCGTACAAGTGTGTCCGACTGGCATCGATATTCGTGATGGCTTGCAGTACGAATGCATTAACTGCGGCGCTTGTATTGATGCGTGCGATACCACGATGGAACGTATGGGCTATGAAAAAGGGCTTATCAGCTATACCACGGAGCACCGCCTCTCCGGCCACCACACCAAAATACTCAGGCCTAAATTACTCGGTTATGGCACGGTACTGCTGGTGATGTTTGGCTTATTCATCGCTCAAGTAGCCAGCGTTGATCCGGTCGGCTTAAGTGTATTGCGTGATAGAAACCAGCTATTTAAAACCAACAGCAATGGTGAAATTGAGAACACTTACACCTTGAAAGTCATCAACAAAACTCAGCAAACGCAAGAGTATAAGCTTGACGTGAAAGGGCTATCGGACGTCTCTTGGTATGGTAAACAAACCATCCAAGTCAAACCAGGAGAGGTATTGAACCTACCAACCAGCCTTGGCGTCGCTCCTGACAAACTCAGCTCTCCTATAGCGACGATTCAGTTTATACTCACGGACAGTAACCAATTCACGATAGAAGTTGAGAGCCGGTTTATTAATAAACTCTAACTTCGTAACGAATGGAAAAGGGCTCAGTAATGGTAATGCCGATCAGTTAAGGCCAAAGGGATCGGTTGAACGATCCTTCAGAGCTGTCAAAATCCAAGTGTATTTAATGCACTTGGATTTTTTTATGGATGTTTCCCAAGCTCTAAACATAATTAATGATTGGAAACCTAGCAACGTTGAGACTTTGTCTGACTTACTTCCAATTGACCTCATCAACGAAGCTTATTCTCTTACTGATACCGTCACGATGAGAAAGAGGAAATTAACTCTAGAATCCATGGTTTGGTTACTTGTTGGAATGGCTATCTATAACAATAAATCCATGAAAGACTTAGTTAACCAGCTTGATATTGTCGATCGTACGGGTAAAGCTTTTGTCGCACCGAGTGCGTTGACTCAACGTCGAAAGACGTTGGGTGAAGGCGCAATTAAAGCGGTCTTTGAGCAAATGACGACTTCATGGTTAAAAAGTGCAAAGTTACCCCAGTGGAATGGATTAACGCTTCTTGGCGTCGATGGAGTGGTTTGGCGCACGCCCGATAACCCGCAAAATGAAAATGCATTTTCTCGACAAAAAGGGACACAATATCCGCAAGTGAGAATGGTCTGCCAAATGGAACTAAGCAGTCATATTATCACGGCCAGTGCTTTTGATAACTACAATACAAACGAAATGGTATTAGCTGAAAAACTGATAGAAACAACACCGAATCATAGCGTGACAATGTTCGATAAGGGGTTCTATTCTTTAGGCTTATTACATAAATGGCAAGACTCTGGCTCAGAGCGCCATTGGCTTATTCCCCTCAAGAAAAATACACAATATGACATTGTTCAATCTTTAGGGCGAAATGACAAACTTGTTCAATTACACAGTAATCCAAGAGCTAGAAAGCGATGGTCTGATTTACCAAAGTCGATAACCGCTCGACTTGTCACTCGTAAAATTAAAGGAAAAGACTACCAAGTATTAACTTCTATGACAGATCCGCTGCGTTACCCATCAAAAGATATTACTGGTCTTTATGAGCATCGTTGGGAGATAGAGCTAGGCTACCGAGAGCAAAAACAATACATGCTTGGAAACCGTCTCACGCTGCGAAGTCGTTTGCCAGAGTTGGTAAAGCAGGAGTTATGGGGCATCTTACTTACTTACAATTTAATTCGATATCAGATGGTAGAGCTCTGCTTCAATTTAAAGGGAAACTACCTTCCTTATCAACTGAGTTTTAACGGCACATTAGCTCATGTATCTGCGTTACTTGTAGGCTTACCTTACTCAACACCAGGAGCAATACCTCGTCAGTTAAAGGGTTTTCACAACATGGCTGAAAGCTTAATACTTGAAGGGCGAAGGGAAAGAACATTCCCTAGAACAGTTAAGCCTAGACCACAACGGTATGCTAAGAACAAAAATGCCGTTCACTCTTAAGTGAACGGCATTACTCAGTAATGGGCCCTTTTTAATCATGACCAAAGCTTCTTTCCATTTTGATGCACTCACCCCTGATACCATGTGGTATGCCTTAGAAAGCATCGGCATTCGTGCTGAATCAGGATTTCTGGCACTCAACAGTTACGAAAACCGCGTTTATCAATTCATCGATGAAGAACGCCAACGCTATGTGGTGAAATTCTATCGACCTCAGCGCTGGAGTGTTGAGCAAATTCAAGAGGAGCACGATTTCACACGCGAGCTGTACGCGGCGGAAATTCCGATTGCTGAGCCATTACTCATCAACGGTGCAACCTTACATCACTATCAGGGCTATCATTTCGCGCTGTTTAACAGTGTGGGTGGGCGGCAGTTTGAAGTGGACAATATGGACCAATTAGAAGGCGTGGGCCGATTTCTTGGACGCATTCATCACATCAGTGCCACTCGTACATTTGTTCATCGCCCGACCATCAGCTTAGATGAGTATCTTTATCAACCCAAACAGCTATTGGAAAATGCGTCCTTTATACCTCAGCACTTGCAAAATACCTTTTTCAGTGACTTATCGTTATTGATCAACAAAATTGAACAGCAATGGCCAGCAAAATCCGCGGCCATCCGCTTGCATGGTGATTGCCATCCAGGCAATATTTTGTGGCGAGATGGGCCCATGTTTGTCGATTTAGACGATGCTCGCAATGGACCAGCAGTACAGGATTTGTGGATGCTACTCAATGGCGAATTGCAAGATAAGCGAATGCAGTTGGACATTATCTTGGAGTCGTATCAAGAGTTTCACGATTTTAATCCAGCCGAATTGAAACTAATTGAACCGTTACGCGGTCTACGAATGGTGCATTACATGGCATGGTTGGCCAAACGATGGCAGGACCCTGCTTTTCCACTCGCCTTCCCTTGGTTTAATGACCCTAAATATTGGGAAAGCCAAGTGCTTGCGTTTAAAGAACAAATAGCAGCATTAGACGAGCCCACACTCTCACTAATGCCACAATGGTAAGTCACCTTGAAGCAATAAATGGAGTACACAATGAAGAAGCTTTTTGCACTGGTTGCAACCTTACTGCTGAGCTTATCGGCTCATGCAGCCCAATTTAAAGAAGGTGAGCATTATAAAGTGCTTGATCTTGAACCCTCTAAAAATCCAACCGTGACGGAGTTTTTCTCCTTTTACTGCCCACACTGTAATACCTTTGAGCCGATCATCGCCCAACTGAAAAAGCAGCTCCCACAAGGGGTGACTCTGCAGAAAAACCATGTTTCTTTTATGGGTGGCTCTATGGGTAAATCAATGAGTAAAGCTTACGCCACCATGCTTGCCCTCAAAGTTGAAGACAAAATGGTGCCCGTGATGTTTAACCGCATCCACACGATGCGTAAACCACCAAGAGATGATGCGGATCTACGCCAAATCTTCCTAGACGAAGGTATTGATGCAGCAAAATTTGATGCCGCCTTTAATGGTTTTGCCGTCGATTCAATGGTGCGCCGCTTTGACAAACAGTTCCAAGAAAGCGGCCTTTCAGGTGTGCCTGCTGTCGTGGTTAACAATCATTATTTGGTGCAAGGACAAGGTGTTAAATCGACCAATGAATACTTCGAACTGGTCAATTACCTACTGACCAAGTAATCATTCAAAAATGAGGAGCAACGGCTCCTCATTTTTACTTAATCAAGTTCAACCTTGCAGCGCTTTCTCATACAACCAATATTGAAACACAAGCCATCGCAGCACAAAACTGTGTATGTCTAAGACAAGGCTCACCCTTCATTCATAAAACGGTCAGATTAGTTTTATCGTGTCGTCATCCAAGTTTATTCATATACTTAACCACTATTGAATCAAAGTATGGAAACTCCTAATGAATAAATACCTGTCCATGACGCTTGTTAGCGCTCTGGCTTTTCATGTATCTGCCGAACTGGCTCCAGAAACAGGTTTAAGTGGTGAGATTGCCATTAATACTATTTTTGCATCTTCCCAATCATCATTTGATACGGGTGGAGATGAGCGTATTACATCACTCGAAACAAAGAGTAGCCGGCAGTCAAACTTTGCCGTTGGGCCTTTGGGTAACCTTGCTTACACCTTCGGGGACAAACGTCAACAACAGGTTTATCTAGGCACCTCACGTGATGATATTGCCGTCGGCACTTTAGCGCTTCAGCTGGGCTATCAATATGAGATGGAGACAGGTACCGTGGTTGATGTGGCTTTTTTGCCGACCGTGATGTCTGGAAAAACCTGGGCCAATCCTTACCAACTAAACAGTCAGCGCCAAGAAACCGATGAGTCAGGAAATGCCTACCGATTAACATTCAATAGTATTCAAGGCAGCCCATGGACTATCGATGTCGCTTACGCGACCAAAGAGATCGACAACGATCAGTTTCCAAGCCCTGAACTGGCTCGTGATGGTAAAAGTTACTACCTAAAAGGGCAGTATCGTTATTCTCTGAGCCCAACCAGTTTGTTACAGCCCTCCATCACTTATATCAACCACCAAGCGGATGGCGACGCCAATACTCATCACTCTTACGCCGCCGATCTCTCCTACTTCACGTTTATCAATCGCCATAAACTGGCGCTGACCGCTGGTTATACCAAGCGCGACTATCAAGGTGGAAATTCACTGTTTAATCACACTGTGCGTAATGACGATGAACTGAGCCTATTCTTCGCGTACGAATACAGTCAATTTATGGATTGGGATGATTGGTCATTAATCGCTTTAGCCGGTTATAACCAATCGAGCTCAAACCTCTCGTTTTACGACGAATCGTCTCTCTTTACAGCGCTAGGGTTAAATTACCAATTTTAAGTTCATTACACCGCTTGTGCGGTCAGTTGTTTCAACAAGCGGTCCATCGCTCGATAGCCGAGTGCTTCCGCTAGATGGGGCTTAGCAATCTGCTCGGCCCCTTCTAAATCAGCAATCGTACGCGCCACTTTGATAATGCGATGATACGCGCGGATGGAGAGCCCTAGGCGGTGCAGTGCATTTTCCAAAAATTCGGCGTCAGCCTTAGTTAAAGGGCAATACTGTTCAATTTCTCGGCTCCCCAACAAAGCATTAACCTTGCCATTACGAATCACCATCCGTTCACGAGCAATCAACACTCTTTCTTTAACCACAGCCGTTGCTTCACCTCTTTCGCCGCCATTTGCCAGCATTCCTTTGGGAAGCGAGGGGATTTCTATCGACATGTCAAAGCGATCAAGCAGTGGCCCCGATAAGCGTCTCAAATAGCGCAAAATACTCTGCGGGTTGGCTCTGGCTTGCGTGCCTTCGTAATAACCAGTTGGGCTGGGGTTCAACGCCCCCACTAATTGAAAGCGAGCTGGAAAACGCGTTTTGCCTTGCGCTCTTGAAATAATAATTTCACCTGACTCTAATGGCTCACGCAATGAGTCGAGCACTTTTCGTTCAAATTCCGGCATTTTCCTAATATCGAGTTTGAGTAATAAATATTGTCAGTTTGATGCTTGGAAAATTGTGAGTATTGTCAGAGTTAGTGGAGCGCATCGCTTCAGATGCTAGCGGAACGATAGGTCGTTCATTTTTGTATTTAGTCACTCTCGAATCCAAGGTACTCGTAATGATGGAAGATACACGTATACCTTGTTGAAAAATTTGATGTGTAAGGCTAACTCATTGATTGTAAATTGACATCTTGTCATGAAATTGTAAGCATAAGGAGAAAAAGGGGATCCTTATGAATCGAATCGTGATGATAATTTTATTAATGCTTCCGTCATATGTACAGGCAATCAGTTCGCTTAGTGAGATTTCACAGTTTGCTAAGGAGATTTGTGAGCAAATAAAGGCAAATGGCTCTGTTTCCTCAACCGAAGTCAAAGCTAAATTACAAGGCAATGCGGGGACAATCTCGAAACTGATTGGCGCCAAAATTGATGGTAGTGGTGACTTTATCGTTCATAATAACATATATAAAGGTATCCCTTACGAAGAGCTTTCAGTGCAAATGTTAGATTCTAGAGACTGTAAATTACAACTAGCATACTCGCTAATAGATAGAAAAAAAGCTATAGAACAAGGTTCAATTATCTCAGCTGAAAGTAGCAATTATATTATCAATGCTGATGGTGAAACAATTTTGTTAATGAAAAGTCCTAATTTTTTAAAATATAATAAAGACAAAACAAACGCAGAATATAAAAATATTTTAATACATAAAACTCCAATTAGGCTAATAGAATCTGGATATATTGAAGATATCCAAGGCGTAAAAGTCAGTTGGTCAAAAGTCCAAGTTTTGGCAGGTATGAACAATAAAGACATAGGCTGGACTCTAACAAGTAATATATCGTTTAAGTAGTGATATTTAATAAATATAGCTAAAAACATTAGAGTGTTAACGTTACCAACCTATTATAATAATGAAGGTATAAATCATGTTTTTCCCATTTGACGAAAAAAGTAATATTGGTTCTGAACTTAGAAGGCTGAAGATATCGACAAGAAACAAGGTCAGAGCAATTTCTTCTGCCAATGATAAAGAGTCTGTAGGTCTAATGAATAATCTTCGGAAAAAATGCAATGTTACAGAGTTATACCAAGCAGAAAAAGCAGTAAAAGCTTTATCCGTTGGCAGCAAGTTATTACCCGAACTATTCCCAAAGGAGCCTCAATTTCGGGAGGATTTTATAAGACTAGATGAGTTTGATCTGAATAAAAAACTCTCATATATGGATAATGTTATTAAATCAAATAAAAAAGAAATAGAAAAATTCTTTTTTGATTTGTTCAACATAAATGAGAGTATATATAAAAATGATCTATTCTTAGCTGAGAGTTTATTAAAAGGAGCTATCGATGAGCACGGTCATAGCCATGTTTTACTGAGAAAAGCAATATTTATCATTTCCCAAGATGAAACGTCTAAATTCGAGAGTCTTAGTGAGATTATTAAGTCATATGGAATTAGAAGTAATGTGGTAAATACGTTACTTTATTGTTACAAGGAAGAGCAAGATTATTTGAGTGTCAAAAAGTCTGTAATGTCTACAAAAAATAAAGGCGCCTTTAATCAATTTACAAGAGATTTATTGCGCATCGGCTTTCACCCTCATGCCAAAGATCCTTCAGACTTAATTCAGTTGACACAAAGTTGCTTACAATCAAGTTTAGTAGATGCAATCATTATCTTAAAAGTGAATGGTTATCATTTTGACAATTCAAAATATGGTTATATTGAATGGGTGTTTAACCTCATTAATGCTCATTCTAAGCCGATACAGCAAATACTCGACCTTGCAAAGGACTATGGCGATGCAGAAGGTGTTTTCTTTCAAAGAAGTTGTGCTTGGATTGAAAATGATGAAGTTGTTCAGTATCGGTTGCTTATTGATCACTTTAATGACGCTCCTGAGTCTTCATATTTCGATATAAACGATAATCTTGTATCTAGAGTAATTAAGAATATAAGTATAAATAGTATTGAAGAAATACTTAGTAAGGAAATGGTATTAGAGTTCGGTGGCAATAAATTATCTGTCAATAAATCTTCAATTTCTAACTCTGCACTGCTAAATTTAATTATTCATATAAATGAAGGAAAGATTTTCACTACGGAGGAAGTTTTACTGCGTTTAATGGAAAATACTCGAGATCTAGCTAGAACAATAAATATAGACCACATTAAAAACTTCATATTATCAGCTCCAAGTGAATTATCTGAGATTGTTTTACTATTATTAATATTCAAAAGAAGTAAGAATGAAGCAGATCATTACAAGTTGCGGAGAAAATTGCAAAACTATGTAATTGATAAAAATGGGTCTAGTTTAGTTAATTTTGTCGATAGTGTTTCTAAGAAATCTCAAGCAGTAGCAGAATATACTTATGAAGTATGTACAGAAGACTTTATCTCTAAGCTAAGTCACATAATTATCTCGACAGAAAAAATAACGGAAACTAGAGCAAACCTTCATGATTGGATGGGAGATGTTACAGGTGATAATAGTTATAAAGTAAGAGCTAAAAACTTAATTATTGACCATAAGATAAATCTTGTAAAAGGCGAGTTAGATGACAATAGAATATATGTTGATACTTCTAAATTCTTAGAATGGATGCAAGATGAAATCGCACAAGATTTAACTACAGTATTATCATTTTCATTACATGATAAGGACGCAGTAAATACCAATGAACCTCAAATAATTCAGATAATATCAAAATGTTATTCAGAGTTTTGTTCAAATAATTTATTTGGTATTGCATCTTACCTTGGAAGACGACTTCGTCATGGGACATTTAAAGGGCACCTTTATCATAGTGTTGTTAATGAAATAGAGCAAACTTATAACGAAATGATTAGCAACCCTTTAATATATCCACTATGGTCTTCATTTAAAGATAAATATAAAAATGAAGTGGACTCAATTGTTAAAAACAAGCTTCATATAAAGAAAAGTAGTACGTTCGAAGGTTTTCTTTCACCAGAAATTAGCGGGGCTAATAAAATAGAGGTTTTGAGTGGTTGTATTAACAACGTGTACTCTGACTTTGAAAAAAACAGTAGTTCCTATAACTCAATTTTATTGATTAATGAATATTGCTGGAGACTTGCAGAAATTGACATGAGATCTGTTCATGGTTTTTTGAAGAGTAGAAAAAACAATCTCGTAGATATGGAAATTCTAAGTGAGATAAGGAAAAAATCACTACAAATCACAATTGATAGCTCGAGAATATCTAGTTTTCAGAGGGATATTCAGCGTCTTGTAAATGATAAACTTACAGAGATGTATAGTTGGTTCAAAAAACCTCAAAGTGTGTCTCCCAAAGCATCTTTAAATCTTTTATATAAAGTTGTAGTTACTGAAGTGAAACAGAGCTATCCCAACTTTTCACCAGATACGAGTTTTGAGGAAGAAAACGATATTGAATTGATAGGTGGAGCTTATCACGTACTCTACGATGCTCTCTACGTAATAGTATTTAATGCAGCACAACATGGGAAAGAGTCTGGAGAAATATTTAGAAGCTTCACAATTGATCGTGATGAATCAAGTGCTTTTGTTCGAGTAAAGTTTGACTCAGAAATATGTGACACTTCAAATGAAGATAGTATAGTTGATCTACTTACAGTTAGCTTAGATGATGATGATATTGACCAAGCTCAAACTGTAGAAAACCTCAGTGGTATTAAAAAACTTTACCACTTAGACAAGTATGACGAGAACTTTGAAATAATTAACATAGAATGTGTTAAACGAAAAGTTTGTATTGAAATGATTTACAGGTTGGGCCACCTATGAAAAACATTTTAATTATCGAAGACGACAGCTTTAAAGCTGACAGTCTTGAACAATTTTTGATTCAGTATAATTCAAAAGCCGATATAAAGATTGCAGGTAGCTTAGCTGAAGCTATTAATTCTGTAAATAGAGAGGTTTTTGACTTGATTTTAGTCGATATGGCAATACCTAGCCATCCTTCTGTTGCTGGAGGTGGTGCTCCTACATCGCTTTTAACTGGCGGGATAGATGTATTATTAGAGCTTAATTATTTGAATAGAAAAGACCCTTGTATTGTCGTCACTCAATACCCTGATATTGATATTTCAGGAAAATTTTATGATTTAAAACAAGCAAAATTTGAGTTTAAAGACCAATTAGGTTGCGATGTGATAGATTGCATAGAATATAAAGAGGGTGAATCCTCTTGGCAACACAGTTTGAAAAATATATTGGATGAATTATGAAAGTATTAGTTGTTGAGGATAACCCCGAGAAGTTGTCTGAAATAAAAGACGTTTTGAATGGCATAGGTTTTGATATAAAAATAAAAGACTGTAATTCAATCATTAGTTTCAGTGCTGAGATAAATAAGGAAACGTTTGATTTAGTAGTTGTTGACCTGGTTCTTCCTATATTTGGGGAAACTGTTCTAGACAAGCCTCAGGATGTTACATCGAGAATGGTTGAAATAATTAGAGATTATGATTCTAAAAATTATAAGACTCCTGTTATTGCAATTACCCAGTTTTCTGATTCAGCTGAAAGTAATTTTTCGAACTTAAATAGACATGATATTAATGTCATAACTTACGAGCAAGGTTCTGAAGATTGGAAAAAATCTTTTATAAGGAAAATAGTATCCTGCATACCTAAGGTGACATACGATTTTATAATTGTATGTGCATTGGAAAAGGAAGCAGAATCATATATAGAGGCTGGTTATACGAAACCAAAGACTTCAATTAAATTCGGATTGAATTGCCAAGATATTATGATCGATGGTCATAGTGGGATAATTATTGTTCCTCCAAGGATGGGGCTAGTTAATACATCAATTGTTAGTGCTCGAGCCATTGATTTATTCGAACCAAAAATAATATGTATGAGTGGGATTTGCGCTGGGATTGAAGGTAAGGCTAATATTTACGATATTGTAATCCCTTCACAATGTGATCAGCATGATGCTGGTAAATGGTCAAGTGAAGGCTTTGTACCTGAAAGTTACTCTATTCCACTAATTCACGATACTGAGGTAGCTATTAATCGGATAGTGAAAGAAAAGTCTTTTATTGATGAGATAAGTTGCGATGTGCTTTTACAGGGTTCTGAAATGATTGATGATTCATCATCCTTAGATGTAAAAATATATACAGCGACTACATCCAGTGGAAGTAGTGTCATTGCCGATGAAACAATGTTGGATCATGTCACTGCTCAACATCGAAAAAAGACGGCTTTTGAGATGGAATCGTACGCACTTTATGAAGCTGCTAGACGTTCTCCATTAAAACCAAACTATTTTAGCGCAAAGTCAGTTGTAGATAATGGTAATACAAGTAAAGGGGATGAATACCATCGAGTTGCCGCTTTAATATCGGCTAAGGCTGTATATGGATTGATCAAAGAACTAATATAAAGTTCTAATTGACTTCGTTATTCATAAACACAGCTGTTTATCTAAACAATTGTTAATATTTACTTGTTAGAAGTTTGAGGAAAAGAATGTCCGAACCCAAGGATTTCTGTGTGGACTCTGTTGATAGCTACGCTTTAGCCCAGGCTAAACATTACCAAAAGAAAGCAGATCATAATAAGTTTGAAAGTATCTGGTGTTTTCGCGGCGTTATGATTTGCTCTTTACTCGCTCCGTTGTTTGTAAGTTTTGGTGAGGGCATATGGTTGTCAAAGGTTGTTCCGTCTGGATTATCGGCCATTGCTGCATTTTCGACAGCGTGGATCCAATTGAGAAAGCCACAAACCCTTTGGACTGTATATAGAACAGCACAAAGAAGAATAGAAACAGCTTTAATTCATTACCGATATAAAACAGACGCATATGAAGATTTGCCAGATACTGTAGCTGATAAGTTGCTGATTTCGGAAGTTACAAGCTTTGCTTCAGAAGCACACAATATGTGGACTAAAGCAGTACCTGATACCAATTCGCTTAGTAATTTTGCACCTGATGATGCGAAAGCAAAATAGGGCTTATTTTATTAAAAGCAACTTGACTTAGTTTTTATCTTTTGATATTCATGATGAGGTTAATTGACTTAGACACTTGTAACTAGGCTTGCAGATTTAAGTGATGAAAACCCTTATTTATCAAAGGGTTGCGAAATAACTTTAGCGAGCGATAGGCTTCAAATCCCTATCTCTCCGCCACACTCTAAGCCCTAGCAGAAATGCTAGGGTTTTTTCCGTTTCTGCATCACAGGTTAAAAAATAATAGTGTCGAATATTGCCTTTTTCCTTCCATAGTTACCAATACTTGAGCTAATCCATAGTTCGCTAAATTAGCAAGCGAGCTGACATGTTTTTGTCCAGAAATGTTTCAGCGCTATCCCTGCTAACTGCTATCCCTGCTAACACAATTTGTTATCACGATGAGACAATACTTTTATCAATATCTAACTGAAAGGCTTCCAACATCACCTCGAACTCCCTAAGCGCAGCGGTAGTGGTCAGCTCTTTCCTTGCTACCTGTTCTCTTAATAGCTCGACCTGACGTTTTGCTAGATTAACACTCGACTTTAGAGAAACTGCATTGTAAACCTCTGTATAGCCATGAATATCAGCAAATGCGAGGTCAATGTAAGTATCTAGAGAACTCAATTGCGTATGACCTGTCCATTGCTGAAGCTGCATTTTAAATGTTTGTGTATGAAGCAAATGTTTTCGGAAATCATCTTTATCATTCACTTCTTTAGAGGCAAGAATAAGTTCCTTAAGCTTGTCTGTAATGAATGCGTGCCTCCACAGGTGTGGATGTAACTCCCCCTCGATGCCAAGCTCTTTTTTCCAAGCGTTCATGTACGTTATCCATGAGCCAGCAGATAAGGGGTGACCTGTGGTTAAGCTGATAAAGAGGTAGTCATGCTGAACCTTTTTCTTCCTCATCGCTTTCTTACGAACTTTGACGTAATCGGCAATCATTGATAACAAAAGGTGTGGCACAGGAATCTTTCGAGTGCTGTTATCGTCCCTACGCTTCAGAGTGGTGAGAGTGAGCATACCTGTGCGTCTAGCTTCCTCATAATCGGTCATTTTAATCAAGTGAAGCTCCGATACACGACCACCTAGTTGCTCCATTGCAGCGTATAACGCCATGTCCCTTCTGCGCTTATCTTTGTTTTTCTGAATCTTTATAAACTCCCACACACGCAAGGCATCATCTTCCGAAACAGGGTGACGTTTCTTGATCTCATCTTTTGTTGGTACAGCAGGGTGCGTAATTTTAGTGCCTTCAATGAACCCTTTATAGCCTTCCTGTTTGCGCTTGTAATGTTTTTCAAGTATCTGAATTGAGTTACCTTTATCTTTGCCAATAAAAGCGCTTAAATCATGGAAGCCTTGGACAAACTCCAAAAAATCCAGACAGGTGTGTGCAATCTTTATAACTGAGTTATTCTTGCGTTTTAGCTCGCCAAGCGGCGTTCTCTCAGCCTGTAGTGACTGAACGAAAAGGGTGAATGTTGCGTCTGTAAGTTGACTAAACCGACTCAGCATTGGCTGTTTTTCAATAAAATGAACCAAGTGGATGATATCGTGGGCATATCCTCGAATAGTGTCGCTTTTTAAGTTTCTCACCATCAAACTATGGATGTAGCCATTGGCTTCATAGCAAGGAGTATGATCGCTGTAGGTTACGAAAGGAATATCCAATGGCTTACGAAAGACAAGCTTGCCATCAAACCCAAGGTGACTCCATTGCTCAAAGCCTTCAAGCTTACGAACCGCCATCATACCTCTCCATTCAGTGTGAAATTCATCTGCGCTTCAATCTTCCGATTGTGCTCTCGATAAAGCTCCCGTCGCTCTTCTACTGTTCCTTCATGCATCGCCAGTTGCTTTAGTCTAGAGCGCAGCTCTGAGACCATAACGGTTAGTAAAGAATTGCTGCGCTGTGCTGTATCCAGCTCTGATTCAAGCTCAGCAACTTTGTGCTTTAAACCCACTACGGTTTGCTTGTTGCCTTTGGAGGCTTTCTCAACGTGATGTGCAGCCTCTATCGCCAGTTTTGCATTAATACGAAGCTCATCTAAGGATAAGAAGCCTCTCTCTAGAAGTGCTTCTGAGATGTTTTTTACTGTGTTTAGCGAGCACGACGTGATATTACGCTCTTCATTCTGGTATTTAGCGATACCAGATTGAGACTTGAGCGCTTTTAGTAGTTCTTCATCATTTTTAAACTCAGCAGGGATTGTGATGATTTCCCTTAACAGCTTTTCTGTTTCAAGTACCTTGGTTTGGTTTTTCTCTAAAACTTTCATTTTCACAATCCTTAATCAAGGTCACTGATTTTTAAAATTAGATTAAAGGTTTGAGTTGTATTTCCATCAGCATCTTCGATGGTAAAGAACTCTGGCTCAAGCGTGATTCGACCTTCTTCTAAAAGCTGAATAACCTCTGTTTCAATGTCCTGTTCTTTTTGAAGTTGGCTTATATGAGGGACGGTTAGATAAGACTCATCATCGTAATCTTCTGCTGCTTCACTCAGTGATTCTATAGTGATTGGTGTTGAGCTATCACCAGTCAGGTGTTCTGCAATGATTTTACGAACCTCTTCTATCCCTTCGAGCTTCGCAAGCTCAGAGGTAGAATCAACCACACCACGAACAATTACACTAGCTTTAGCCCCGTTTAGGACCGCCCCAGTTTCCGATTCAGAGATATAGTGATATAGATGTTCCATGTCTGAATGTCCGAGCATCCAACGCAGGGCATCCATACCATCGAACCCTTTAGACCAGAAGAATGTCATTGCAAAGAAACGTCTTAATTGGTGCTGACGAACGTAATTACGGCGGTATTCACCGTTGTCATACTGTACCAAGTCCGTTTCGACGTAATCGCATAAGGCATCAAAGTGTGCGTTATAAGTCGTGTGGACTACCTGACTTAACTGGCAACGCATTGAGTGATCCGCACCACCAGTTTTGGACACCTAATTAAGTGAGTACAATCACTAATGAGGTGAACCATGACAAACAAGAAAAAACGTATTCTCCATTCTGCTGAATTTAAAGCAGAAGCACTGAAGCTAGCAGAAAAGCTGGGAGTAGCTACGGCAGCGCAACATCTCTCGTTACACGAATCCCAGATCTACGGTTGGCGTAAAGCAGCCAAGAAAGATACTAGCACCAGTCAGCGGGAAAAAGATCTAGCCGCTGAAGTCGCAAAGCTCAAAAGGCAATTGGCCGAGCAAGCTGAAGAGCTAGATATCGTAAAAAAGGCCGCCACCTACTTCGCGAAAAATCTAAAGTAGATAGCTACGAATTTATGCTCGAACACCTGCTGTGCTTCAGTGCTGTCCGCATGGCTAAGGTGTTCGGGGTTTCACGAAGTGGGTTTTATTACTGGATTAAGCATCGCCACAAGGCCACTCAGCGCGAGGTAACTCGCCAAGAGCTTGATACGAAGGTCAAAAAGGCTTTTGACAACAGCAAAGGCCGTGATGGTTCAAGGCGTATCCAGAAAGAGCTGGCAGAGAACGGTGATAGCCGTAATGTTAAAACCATTGCCGCTAGTATGAAGCGTCAGGATTTAACGCCGAAAGCGGCACGTAAGTTTAGGTGCACTACGGATAGCAAACATAAAATGCCAGTTGCTCCGAACCTGCTAGCTCAGGATTTTAACGCGGAGGCTCCGAATCAAAAGTGGGCGGGAGACATCACCTATGTTGCGACAAGTGAAGGCTGGCTGTATTTGGCGGTAATTATTGACCTTTATTCAAGGCAAGTAGTCGGCTGGTCTATGGATACCAGAATGACCGCAACACTGGTCTGCGATGCATTATCAATGGCCTTGTTCCGTCGTGGGTTCCCTGAGCAGGTGATCGTTCATAGTGACCGAGGTAGTCAGTACTGCTCAAAAGATTATCGAGACATCATAACCGCTTATAATCTAAAGCAAAGTATGAGTAGGAAAGGAAACTGCTGGGATAATGCTTGTGTTGAGAGCTTCTTCCATTCAATGAAGGTTGAAGCGATCCAATATGAGCCGATCATGACGCGAGACGAGATGCGTCAAACGCTCTTTGAATACATCGAGGTTGATTATAATCGGACAAGAAGGCACAGTGCTCTTGGGTATCTAAGTCCAGTTAACTTTGAAAATAAAAATGTCGCTTAATGAAGTGTCCAGTCTGGCTGGAGCAGATCAGTTAAGATAGAGAGCGCGCAATTAACCAGATCGGATGAAAAGCTCGCAGGGTTCTTACGGAAAGGTGAGGTAGCCCATTGAAGGTTGCTGCTTTGGACTCTTGTTAATTCATTCCCAGTAAAGTAACTGAATTTAACCCCAAGCAACTCCCAACAAACCCTCTCGATATCATTTTTTTCCAGTACACGTAGATCACTAGAATCCTCTTCTGATTTTGCAGAAACAGCGTGATATATAATACCTTGAGGGGAGTCTATCGTGAGCAACTGATCCGTTGTCATGATAATCGGTTCTTTCGTATGAGGGTGGGTAGGGTGTTTAACCCCAAGGGTTTTAGCAACTTTCTGCGTAAAATTTAAAGGGAAGAGAGGAAATTGTTCTCTGATATCAACTACACGGTTCGAAAACTCAGCAAGATAAAAGTGCTCACTTTCTATTGAGGACATCATATGGTGGTCTCTTTGAGATTTCCTACCGTAAATCAGCGAGCGTATACCCTTAGATTTGACATCCTGAATCCTAAGCCAAGGTTTATAGTTAGCGCCTTGGCCTATACCGTATTTGTTCTTTAAGTGCCGTTGATAATCATCCAACGACTCAATTTTTCGGCCATGTCCCATGCTAAATCCAATAAAGTTCGCCTAAACTAATCATAGTAAGCAGAGCTACTACGGGCAAACTTTATTGTCTCAAAATGCTCTTGCGGGCAGACTTTAGTGCTTACGGGCGAACTTTATTGTTTCTACACAGAATTACACCCACTGTCCGGCGACATAGCCGCTTGACCAACACCATTGGAAATTATAGCCGCCAAGCCAGCCCGTTACATCCATTACCTCACCAATAAAATAGAGGCCCGGAACCGATTTGCATTCCATGGTTTTCGATGAGAGGCAATCGGTGTCTACGCCACCTAATGTGACTTCGGCTGTGCGATAACCTTCAGTACCATTGGGAAGAATCGGCCAATGTTGTAAGTCGTGTTCGATAGCGGTTATTTCGTGTGGGTTTAACTGTTTGAGCGGTTTATCGACAAAAGCTTTGCGCTCAATCAGTACTTCAACTAAACGCTTAGGCAGTACTTTCGCGAGTGTATTTTTTAAGCTTTGATTTGGGTGTGCTTCACGTGATTCATTTAATAGCCGCTCGATGTCTACTTCCGGCACTAAGTTGATACTGACCTTCTGCCCCGCTTTCCAGTAAGAAGAAATTTGCAACACCGCCGGCCCAGATAAACCACGATGAGTAAACAGCAGTGCTTCTTTAAACACTGTGCCATCTTCAGTAGTGATTTCAGTTGGAATGGCAATGCCGGCCAGTTCGGCGAAATCTTCTTTATCTTGTTTATGCAGTGTAAAAGGCACGAGCCCGGCCGTGGTTGGGATCACCGCCAGTCCAAACTGCTCTGCAATTTTGTAACCAAAAGGAGTCGCACCAAGCTTGGGCATCGACAAGCCACCCGTTGCGACCACCAGTGACTGGCATTGGATCGGCCCGTCATTGGTGGTGAGCTGAAAGCCGTTTGGCACCTTATCTATCGATTGAATCTCGACTTGATAACGCTGCTTGACCGTCGGTAAATCGCACTCTTTTAGCAACATATTGACGATGTCCTTCGCCGAATCAAGGCAAAAGAGCTGGCCATGATCGCGCTCTTCAAACGCAATATTGTATTTACTGACCAGCGAGATAAAGTCCCACTGGCTGTACTGCGATAACGCTGATTTAACGAAATGGGGATTGCGGCATAAGTAGTTAGCGGCCGATAGTTCATAATTGGTGAAATTACAGCGACCGCCACCTGAGATCAAAATTTTACGGCCAGGCTTTTTGGCATGATCGAGAACGCATACGCTGCGCCCGCGCAGGCCAGCTTGCGCGGCGCACATTAGCCCGGCGGCGCCAGCACCAATAACGACAACATCAAACGACTGACTCATGCTTTCACCTTCATTTAACTAGACGCATACGCACCTAATGACAAACAAAAAGGATGCAGCGCTAGTAGCGTACATCCTTATCAATGGGGGACATTTTAACGACTAATTGAGTGAAGACAAGGTTAATCCACCAGCGACGGTATTAGACGAGCTGCTCGGCAAGCTCGCGCCCTTTTCCGCGAACGGCGTCAATTGTTTCAGCAAATGTGGCAGATATTGCCAGCACACGAGCATCTGGGTGCTCAGCCAGAAATAAGCGTTTTTCTTTTTCGGTCAGGATATCCCATTGATGGTGGATATCACGGGCAAAATGCAATACACGGGCAAGTTTTGGTGAAAGCTGCGCTTTTTCTGGCTGCGCAGAGTAGGCGATCGCATCGACCATCTCATCAGGAAACTTCCAAGCTTTGGCTAGCTTCGCCCCCAGTACATTAGCATCGGTATGGATGATTTGCTGTTGTGCTTCTAGTTCAACTTCACCAGCATCAACACAAAGACGAATTTTCAACGCTTCTTGCGGCGCTAATGTGTGGATCATCAATTGGCCAATGTTGTGCAATATTCCGGTAGTAAAAACGCTATTGGCATCGAGTTTACAAGCGGCCCCCAGTTTGCTGGCGATAATGGCAATTTCAAAGGTATCGGACCAATATTGCTGCAGATCCAAGGTGTCAATTTTAGGAAAAGCACTGGATAATACCGATGCCACCACCATAGTTCTCACCGAGCCACTTCCGACACGAATCACCGCATCATTGATAGAGGCCACTGTGCGGCTTCCGCCAAAATGTGCCGAATTTGCAAGGCGAAGCAGCCGCGCACTCAACACTTGTTCCATGGCAATTTTTTTTGTGAGCGCACCAAAATCGACCTCTTCCTTATTAACCATTTCGAGTAGTTCTTGTAATACTTGTTGAATACGAGGTAACTCATTCAAACGTGCGAGCAGTGCTTTTTCATCCATTATTTTTCTCCTTTCGATTGCTCTTGCTAATAATAGTCGCCGTACAATGAAGATGCATAATAGTGAAGAAATAAGTCGATGACTTTATACAGACGATAAAAAAGGAGCACGATAGCTCCTTTAATCAATACAATGACTGGCTCAGTTATACGATACAAGCCGCGAAGGTTGTCACCGCCAGCAATGACATCGACAAGATAAACAGCGCTCTAACGCGATCACACTTACCCGTAAATAGGGGATCGTGGTGATGGTGATACTCTTTACCTTTCAAATAGTGGAAAAGACGAACCTGCTTTGTGACATTACCGTGAGTGGTAAAAAAGCCACCGCCATCCACTTGTTGATAAAGCAATGGATGAGCTTCGCGCATGATGTAAATAAGTGAGCGTAGCGCAGTAAGATACCTGGCTAGGTTAACCCCAGTGACCAGCATTAGCGCAAATAAAATTGTATCCCCAGTGATCATCTTTTCCTCCCTACACCTTTGCATAGAACCCAAAGAAAAAGACGATCGCTTCATACTCTTTCTGCTGCGATTACACAGCTTGGGTATCCATTACAGAAGATGAGCCAGCTTTTGCCATTGCGGCTAGGTCTTTGTCGATGAAGAACAGCGCCTTACCATCATCACCCACAAGCTCTAGCTTATCTAAAATCCCTTTAAACAACTTCTCTTCTTCATGTTGCTCCGCAACGTACCACTGAAGGAAGTTAAACGTTGAGTAGTCTTGAGATGTGAACGCCGCATGAGCGAGTTTATTAATCTGCTGAGTAATCATCTGCTCATGTTGATAAGTTTCGCGAAACACTTCACCAAGGCTCGTAAACTTATGTTTTGGCGCTGCGATCGCACCAAGGATAGGCAGTGCACCCGTTTCACTCACGTAGGTGAATAAACGCTGCATGTGCTGCATTTCTTCTACGGCATGAGCGCGTAAAAACTCGGCAGCACCTTCAAATCCTTTATCTTCACACCAAGCACTCATTTGTAAGTATAGATTGGATGAAAAAAATTCCAGATTAATTTGTTCATTCAGTTTTTCAACCATAGCTTGTGACAACATGTCGACTCCTAGTTTATGTAACGATTTGAATTGACTATACCATGAACCTCACCATAACACTTTGAGTCAGGTATGCGGATATGAGATCACGACGACAAAAAACTCTCGGCCTCAGTGCTAATCTTTAATCAGTACCCCATCAGGAGATAATACAATGAGTTATCAACATATTTTGGTTGCCATTGATCTTTCAGAAGACAGTAAACTCTTAGTCGACAAAGCTGTTGCACTGGCAAAACCACTCGATGCTGACGTTTCTTTCATTCACATTGATGTCAACTATGCCGAGCTGTATACCGGACTCATTGATATCAATTTAGCAGAAACTCAACATCACGCGATGGAAGCGTCACAAAAGCAGCTGCAAGCCTTAGCGGAACACGCGCAATACCCTATCCGCCATACACTAGTAGGCAGCGGCGACCTCAGTAATGAGCTATGCGAAACCATCGCTGAATTCAGTGTTGATTTGGTGGTCTGCGGTCATCATCAAGATTTTTGGAGCAAGTTACTCTCATCCACTCGGCAACTGATTAACTGTTCGCCAGTCGATATGCTTGTAATACCACTTCACGACTGACGACAAGCCAAAACTCGGTTAGACTGCAGGTTATTTACTGTTCAGCGTTGTTTGTTATGGCCTATCTCTCTGCAGTCACCCTACTTTGGGCATTTTCATTTAGCTTGATCGGCGTTTATCTCGCCGGTCAAGTTGATTCTTGGTTCGCGGTTTGGATGCGCGTTGCATTAGCGAGCTTAGTATTTCTACCTTTGATCAGGTTTAAAACCGTTCCCGCTCCGTTGATCGCTAAGTTGATGACCATTGGTGGAATCCAACTGGGCCTGATGTACTGTTTCTACTATCAATCATTTTTACTGCTATCGGTTCCTGAAGTTTTGCTGTTTACGGTGTTTACACCAATCTACGTCACGCTGATCTACGATCTACTGAAAGGCCGCTTTTCTCCGTGGTACTTAGTGACGGCGGCCATTGCCGTAATCGGTGCCGTTTTTATTAAATTTGCAGCAATAAACGAGCACTTTTTGCTGGGTTTTTTGGTGGTGCAAGGGGCTAACCTCTGTTTTGCTATCGGCCAAGTGGCTTATAAATACGTCATGGAAAAAGAGACCATCACTTTAGCGCAACACAGCGTATTCGGTTATTTCTACTTAGGTGCATTGGTGGTAGCAAGCGTGGCATTTTTACTGTTTGGTAATAGTGAAAAACTGCCCACTACCTCTTTGCAATGGGGTATTTTGATCTACTTAGGGGTAATTGCTTCTGGGCTTGGTTACTTCGTGTGGAACAAAGGAGCCTGTTTAGTCAACGCAGGCGCATTAGCGATTATGAATAATGCGCTGGTTCCCGCCGGATTAGTGGTGAATATTCTGATTTGGAATCGCGACGTAGATTTAATGCGCCTTGCAATTGGCGGCGTGATCATTTTGTTCTCACTGTGGGTCAATGAAACTTGGGTAAAGCGCAAAGTCCCTGCCAGCCGTACTCACTGAATAAGGTTGAGCGTTAAAAATAACAAAGCCCGCAATCATCGCGGGCTTTGTTGTTGAAAAAGGGGCTATCGTGGCTCGGTTTAACTCACCATCTGTTTTCAGTAAACCATCTATTTTTAGTAAACTATCTGTTTTTAGTGAATCTGCCGTTGTAGTGAACGTTCACTAACCGAAGAAATTCGTTGATTCACATCGGCAAACTTTACTTGTAATACAGGGTGTTTCTTTAACAGTTTTTGCTGCTGTTTCAGCACTTTTTCTAACTTCTTCAGTACTTTTTTTTGTTTTTTTAACGCTTTCTTGTTCTGTTTTTCCGATCGCTTGGCGGCCTTTTTACCTTTGTCCGTCATGCCATTTGACGTACCAGAGCGCAGTTGTTTCTTCCCTTCCGAAACAAGATTTGTCGATGCACTCGGAATAGCAGCAGGCTTACACAGCGTGTTTTTATCCGATGATGAACGAGCACATGAGCGACAAAGAAATTTTGGCGCAGCCACAATCTGATGGATATCCCCAAGCTGGCTAGTAATATCGTGTCGGTTCAATTTGCATAAACGCTTATTCATGTACGCCTCGATCACGAATAGGAATAATTATTAGTTAGATATACAATTCCAAACACGATTAAGCAAGCACTAAATTACATCTATGGGCCACGAGATTTTCTCGCCAAAGCTAACGTATTGAATGCGTTAGACCATCGCCGCTTTCACATACACATCAAAACGATTTTTCTTGGTTTCAATTGCCATACTCGGCTTTTGTTTGTCTAACCAATCGGCATAGTCAGGGCGCTTCACCACCACGCGTTTGGTCGCCAAACTCAAGGCTGGGTTTAATAATGCATCAGCATCTAAGTCAGCGCCCACCAGCGATTGAAAGACGCGCATCTCCTTTTTTACCAAAGCCGTTTGTTTTTTACTTTCCGGGTGCGGGTACATGGGGTCAAGATACACCACATCTGGCTTTACAAAATCTTCATCTTGCGCCAGTTTTTCGAGCGCATCATGACTCGAAGCGTGAAGTAACGACATTCGCTCGCTTACCCAGCCGCCAATCTCTGCATCTTGCTTGGCACGCTCTAAACCATCATCAAGCAGCGCGGCCACAACGGGATGCCGCTCGACCATTTGAACTTTACAGCCGAGCGAGGCCAACACAAAAGCATCACGACCTAACCCTGCCGTTGCATCTAACACGGTCGGTGTCGCTCCTTTGTTTAGTCCAGCAGCTTTAGCTATCGACTGACCTTTACCGCCACCAAATTTACGTCGGTGAGCAACCGCCCCCGTGACTAAATCGACATAAATAGCGCCGAGTTTAGGCTCATCCAGTTTACGCAACTCAAGACGATACTGAGTTAATACCAAGGCAAATGGGCTCTCAGCGCATGGTTTTAATCCCCAACGCGCGGCTAATGTATCCAAATGTGCTTGCTGAGCAGGAACTTCGCAAATCAGTTGTAGCTGCAAGTTAACTCCGAAACAAAGGAAATAATGAGGAGGCTTGAGTTTACCCAATTTTCACTGACGTGACTAAAGCTTATCGCTTTTCTTAAACGGCGGCTTACGAGAAACAACGACCAGTGATAAACTGAGCGAACCATTTCAATGATAAGGATGCTGTGATGCAAGCCACTACCGCTAAACTGGACGAACTCGACCGCGCCATTTTAAAAATTTTAATGGACGATGCACGCACGCCCTACGCAGAAATGGCCAAGCAGTTCAACGTTAGTCCTGCCACTATCCATGTTCGCATTGAAAAGATGAAATCGGCCGATATCATTCAGGGTACGGAAGTGATCGTCAATACTAAAAAATTGGGTTATGACGTGTGTTGTTTTATCGGTATCAATCTCAATGCCGCGCGAGACTACCATTCGGCGCTCGCCAAACTCAATGCGCTGGATGAAGTGGTGGAAGCCTATTACACCACAGGAGCCTATAATATTTTTGTGAAGTTAATGTGCCGCTCGATTGAGGAATTACAATTTGTGCTGATCGACAAATTACAGGCAATTGATGAAGTGCAATCCACAGAGACGCTTATTTCCTTGCAGAACCCGATTAACCGAAATGTGAATCCTTAATCACCGAAGCTGCAAACACCACGCAATAAAAAGCCCGAAACTAAATTCCGGGCTATGGCATCGGTACTGATAATAAATTATTTGTTCAGATAAGTTAAAAGCTCTTCAGCCGAAATACCCTGCTTTGCCAATTCCTTCGCCATGATTTCGACTTGCTCGCCTTTACGCGCTTCAATCACTTGTTGAAACTGAAAGACTAAATCACGCAGAACTGGTAATGGTACTTGTTTGGCGGCACTGCGAATACGCTCACTACTTTGGTTGCCTAATTCATTCAGCAATTTTCCGAACATGACCTTTTCTGGAGACTCGTCGAGTTGTTCCCAAATTCGAGCCATTTCATAGGTTGTCATTGACATTGTTGTTTCGTTTCCAAAGTGCAATTGAAATAATTAAGTGGCTAAATATACACCCGTTAAAAAGAATATAAAACAGCAGGTGACAATTTATTAATTCACCACTAATTGATGCCAATAACGCCCTGCTTTAGAAAACAGGATAAACAACGCTGGCGCAATCAGCCACATTTGCAGTGCAATTAATATCTGAGGCTCTAACCCAACACGCTGCATGGTGCCAACTAACAGGCCAGCACCACTCATCTGAAACAAACCAAGCAGTGCTGCGGCGGTTCCCGCACGGTCACCAAATGGCGCCAGTGCTTTTCCTGCGGCCGCTCCCAGAATCCAAGCAAAACCGATTGATGACATAAAAATGGGCAGCATAAAGGCAATCGCCGTTTTCTGTTGTGCCAGCGCGACCATGGTAGTCCCCGCAACCAATAACGTGCCAATTCCAACCACCAGCGCCATATGGGTACCAAACCTATCCATAAATTTCGGCGCACTCAGGCAAGCAACGATATTAATGATGGCATTGAGTCCAAACCAGAAAGTAAATTCATTCATGGTCAATCCATAACCTTCCATTAATACCACTGGGGCAGAAGTGACATAGGCTAAAATAACCGCCATCGCTAACATACATAATGAAGCATGGAAGAGAAAAGATGGTGTTTTCAATACGGACCAGTAACGCGATAACTTAAAGAACGCTTGCTGTTCGGTGGCTTGCGGGTTGGTTTCTTTCATACCAATCACCATCATTAAACCCGCGACCACGGCAAAACCAGCCATAAAGCTGAAGTTACTGCGCCAGCCAAATTGCTGAGTTAACCAACTACCAAGGATTGGCGCTAATGCAGGAATAAAACAGATTGCACCATTTAAGTAGCTGATCATTTTGCCGCTACGTTGTGGGCCAAAAATATCGCGAACTGTTGCAAAAGCCGCTACCGATGTCGCGCACGCACCGAAGCCTTGTAGTAGCCGAGCCATCAGCATCCATTCAATACTTTGAGCGGCCCACGCCAAGCAAGCACTCAATGCATAAATACTGATCCCTCCCAATGCAACAGTTCGACGACCGAGTTTGTCCGCTAGCGGGCCAGCGAAGAGTTGACCGACTCCCATAGCAAACAGAAACCAAGTAATCGTATCTTGTGCATAAGCGTGTTCCACGTGAAACGTTTGAGAAATTTGCGGTAAAGCTGGTAGATAAATATCAATCGCTAACGGGCTAAACAGAACCAACAAAATCAGTAATGCCAATTGACGCTTACTATGCGCGTCAGAGGTTATTTGCTTCACGAAACACTCCAATAATGAGAAAGAACACACTTTTACAACTGAGCTATAATAGAGCAATGATGATATGAATAGAAATGGCTTATACTCATCACAATTATTCCCAAATGGAAATACAGATGAATATAGAAAAATTAGCCAGAATCGATCTTAATTTGCTTGTTTGTCTGTCCGTACTGCTAGAAGAACTGAACGTAACGCGCGCCGCCCATCGCCTCTGTTTGAGTCAATCTGCCGTCAGTAAATCGCTTGCCAAGCTTCGTCAGCAGTTTAATGACCCGTTGTTTATTCGTAATTCACATGGCTTAAAGGCAACGCCGCAAGCGCTCTATCTCAAACCCAAACTCGACACTCTCATCAATCAGCTCGAGCTACTCACTCAACCACAACAATTTTCACCACAAAGCAGTGAATACCGTTTTCATATTGCGGCCGTAGAAAGCGTCTACCCATTGATTCTCCCCCATTTTTTGCCCGCTATTTTCAGCCAAGGCCCAAACCTCAACATCAACACTCACTCATGGAACGATCAAACCTTTAAGAAATTGCAGCTTGGTGAGTTGGATTTAGGCATTACCGGCAAGGACATTGATATCAATGATGCCAAATTAACAATGCTGCCACCCAGTGATATCTGTGAGCAAGAGATCTATCGAGATAGCCAAATGTGCGTGGTACGTAAAGACCACCCAGCATTACGAGACAATTGGACGTTAGAGCGCTATTTATCGCTACGTCATGTACAAGTGCGCTGCGATGGTAACGATCGCTGGCTACTCGACTATCGCTTGGCGGATATCGGCCGAGAAAGGGACATCGCAATTACAGTACCGGATTTTAATAGTGCCGCCAGCCTTTGTACTTATACTGATTTTATCTTTACCGCGCCGAGCCACTTCACCCACCTAGTAGCCAAGCAGATGGATCTCGTCGTGTTGCCATTACCGATGGAATTTCCACCTATGGCTTATACGTTATTTTGGCACAGAGACAGAGAAAGTGACCCCGCATTGAGCTGGTTAAGGCAGATGATCCAAACCAAAACACTGCATCTCAGATGAAGCTGCGGTTTGCGCCAGTTCGATAAAAAGAGTAGCTTATTGAAGCTCGTCCCCATCGCCACAACCCCATAGACACAATAGTAAAGTCAGGGTTCGCTATGGATTTGCACAGTTCCCTACAACGGACGGTTATGAGAAAGGATATAACACAGATGCATGATTCAATCGCACAACGCGTATCAGCCTTACGTGGCTGGCTCACACAGCAAGGGCTTGATGCCATCATCATTCCACACGAAGATGAATATCTCGGGGAATATGTACCGCAACACAACGAACGCCTGCATTGGTTAACTGGTTTTACTGGCTCGGCAGGCGCGGCAGTAATCACCCACGATAACGCGGCTATTTTTGTGGATGGCCGCTATACAGTGCAAGTTCGTAAACAAGTGCCAGAGGCAACCTTTGAGTACCGTCACTTGATTGAAGAGCCCGTTCTCGATTGGCTCCAAAGCGCATTGGTCTCAGGTAGTAAAGTGGGATTTGATCCGCGCATGCATCGAGCAAGCTGGCTTAAAGCAGCACAGGCAAAATTGTCTGATGAGTTACAGCTTATTGCCGTCGGCAGTAACCCAATCGATGAATTATGGAAGGACCGTCCTAGCGCTGCAATTTCAGCAGTGCGCTTGATGGGTAATGAACTCGTCGGTATCAGTAGCCATGATAAGCGTGAGCAAATAGCTCATCAGCTGAGTAAGAAAAAGATTGATGCGGCGGTACTGACAGAACTTGATTCCATCTGCTGGCTGCTAAATATCCGTGGCCTTGATGTTTCCCGATTACCAGTATTACTTTCCCATGCCATTATTTATGCTGACTCCAGCGTCGATTTCTTCCTTGACCCTGCTCGTCTTCCTGCGGAATTTGACAAGCATGTCGGTGGCGGCGTTCGCGTTCACCATCCAGATCAATTAGAAAAGCAGCTTAACTTACTCGCAGGTAAAAAGGTGATGATCGATCCTGCTACCAGTAATGCATGGTTTACGCTGACTTTACAAAATTCCGCTGCTGAAATCATTAATGACGCCGATCCGTGCTTACTGCTAAAAGCGGCAAAAAATGCAACCGAAGTCTCTGGAATGAAAGCGTGCCACGTGCGTGATGGTGTGGCGATGACGAAATTTCTTGCTTGGTTGGATAATGAAGTGGCTAGCCAAAGACTGCACGACGAAGGCTATTTATCTGACCGCTTACAAGCATTTAGAGAGGAAGATCCAACTCTAGCCGATCTTAGTTTTGATACTATTTCAGCGGCAGGCAGTAATGCAGCTATGTGCCATTACAACCACATCAACCAAGTAAAACCAGGACAATTAGCTCAAGACTCACTTTATCTTGTCGATTCTGGCGGTCAATATTGTGATGGTACGACTGATATTACGCGTACCATTGCCATTGGTAACCCCAGTGAAGAGATGAAAAAACAGTTCACTTTAGTGCTTAAAGGTCATATTGCGCTAGCCAGAGCACGCTTTCCAAAAGGCACTTGTGGTCATCAGCTTGATGTACTTGCCCGTCAGCACCTATGGGCTAATGGCTTCGATTATGATCATGGCACTGGTCATGGAGTCGGCCACTTTTTGAGTGTCCATGAAGGGCCACAACGCATCAGCAAAGTTTTCAACAACGTCGCACTGCTTCCGGGTATGGTACTGTCGAACGAGCCCGGTTATTACCGTGCCGATGCGTTTGGCATTCGTATAGAAAACTTAGAACTGGTGGTCGAAGTTGAAACACAAGGTGATTTCTCTGTGTTGGGGTTTGAGTCTCTCACGCGTTGCCCGATTGATAAGCGCGCGATCAACATCAATATGTTAACTCGACCAGAGCTCACATGGCTAAATGACTATCATCAAAAAGTATGGGATCAAGTTGGTCCACTCGTTGAGGGTGATAACAAAGCGTGGTTGCGCCAAGCGACGCTAACTATTGAGCATGATTAAACTTCAACATGATAAAACAAATGTGCTGTAAGCAGTCTCTGTGTAGTAACTTAACCTAGAAAGATGAAAGGCGACTTCGGGTCGCCTTTACTTTAACTTATGATTCTCTTAACTCGAACTCACCTTAATTAGCCAAATCACCATACTTTAATGAATGCATCCATATGTTTCACGTGAAACGTGCAAGCCATGACCTCATCCAGAATAGGCAGCATGCCAATCTCGCCACACAACTTCAAAGCCTTGCCCTTTAACAGCGGCGGCAACTTGTGCGGCTGTACGTTCATCGCTAATCACAAATTGCTCAAGCTCGGCCTCTTGCATTGCATAACCTCCAGGCTGTGTTTTTGATCCCGCCGATATGCTGGTGATCCCCAGTGGAATGAGCTTATCCCTAAAGTGCGCCGATTCGCGGGTAGAAAGCGAGAGTTCCACTTCTGAATTTAGCAAGCGAAATGCACAGATGAGCTGAACCAGTTGCTTGTCAGACATAACCGATTTAGGTTGCAGGCCACCTTCACAAGGTCGCAAGCGAGGAAACGAAATCGAATAGCGCGTCTTCCAATATCTCTTTTCAAGATAATCCAGGTGAGCGGCCACGTAAAAACAATCGGCCCGCCAATCTTCCAAGCCAATCAAAGCGCCAAGACCAATCTTATCAATCCCCGCCCGGGCAAGTCGGTCCGGTGTTTCAAGGCGAAAGTTAAAATCCATTTTGTTGCCTCGCAGATGATGTAAAGCGTACGTCGATGGATGATAAGTCTCTTGATATACCATTACCGCATCTAAACCTAAGCTCTTTAGCTCCGCATAGTGCGCTTGCTGAAGCGGTTGAACCTCCATAGCAACATAGCTGACTTGACGCTTTATCAACGGCAGTATCTGCCGGAAATAGTTCATGCCTACTTTGGTTTCATGCTCACCGGTTACCAACAACACATTATCAAACTGCATCTGCTTGATAACTGCCAATTCACGTTCAACTTCATGCAAACTTAATGTACGCCGCTTGATGCGATTCTCCATCGAAAATCCACAATAAGTGCACGCATTGGCACACAAATTTGAAAGATAAAGCGGGATATAAAAAGAAAGAGTATTGCCAAAGCGTTGCCTCGTCAGTGAGTAAGAAAGTTGCGCTAACTGCTCGATATAAGGATCAGCAGCAGGAGAGATTAATGCCTTGAAATCCTCCAAATCGCGCTTCTCTTTATGCAATGCTCGCTCGACATCTGACGCTGTTTTGGAACGGATTGATAACGCAATATCGTCCCAATCGAGTTGTTTGAAACGTTCTAAAAAGCTCATCGCTATTGATCCAAAAATGCAGTTAGAGGGCTGGATGCGATAGCATGATGAACCTGAGTTGCAAGCCCAGCCTCATAAGCCATTCGACCCGACTCTACCGCCAACTTAAATGCCAACGCCATTTGTATCGGATCGCGCGCGGCCGCAATTGCGGTGTTAACTAAGACAGCATCCGCGCCCAATTCCATCGCAAAAGCCGCATGCGAAGGCGCGCCAATACCGGCATCAATAATCACGGGGACACGAGCTTGGCTGATGATGATTTCTAAAAAATCTCGTGAGACCAGCCCCTTATTCGATCCAATTGGCGCACCTAATGGCATTACGGCCGCGCACCCCACTTCCTCTAAACGCTTACACAACACGGGGTCAGCATGGCAATAAGGTAATACGATAAATCCATCTTTCACTAATTGTTCCGCTGCCTTTAACGTTTCGATAGGGTCAGGCATCAGATACTTAGGATCGGGATGAATTTCTAGCTTCAGCCAAGATGTCGATAACGCTTCACGCGCTAAATGGGCAGCAAAAATCGCATCATTCGCATTTTTCGCACCCGATGTATTGGGTAAGAGATTGACGCCTGACTCGATAAGTGGCGCTAAAATATCATCATTTAATTGGTTAAGATCGACTCGCTTTAATGCCATCGTCGCCATTTGTGAACCAGATATGGCAATAGCTTTTGTCATTAACTCTCGGTTGGCAAATTTCCCCGTACCAGTGAACAGGCGAGATTCAAACTGTTTATTCGCTATCGTTAACATTTAGCCTCCTGCAATGGCTTGAAACAGCGATATTTGATCGCCTTCACTTAATAGGGTCGTTGACCACGCACTACGTGGCACCACGCTCTGATTCAGGGCAAACACACAACCGGTAATAGCGATAGAAAGCAGTTTGGTGAGATCCGCAATACTGGTTCCCGCTGAAACTTGATGAAACTGCTGATTAATCTTGATCGTTATATCTGACATGTGGCTTCTCCCTTCATCTGATCAGTCTGTGGGTACCCACACACCTTACACTGAGGATCTTTAACAACATTTAAGGTTTGGAATTGAAACAAATGAGCATCAAACAGTGTCAGTTGGTTAGCATTACGCATCGTCTGTCGAGTCAATATCATGATGGCTTGCAAAGCTTGCAGGGTTCCGATGATTCCGACGACAGGCCCCAGAATACCGAATTCATTACAACGCTGCGCGGCAGGCAGTTCGCTATCAGGCACTAAACAGTGATAACAAGGTGACAACGGCAGTTGATCAAAAGCAATGACTTGCCCCTTCCATCCAATAGCCGAACCTGAAATCAATGGCTTAATTAGTTTACGGCACAACTGGTTAATTTGCTGACGGCTGTGGATGTTATCCGTGCAGTCAAGAACGACATCAGCATTCAGCACTTCCAGTTCGAGCTGAGTACCAATAAGGCGTTTAGATATCGCTCTTACTCTGCAATTAACGTTGATGGCTTTAATTTGTTCTGCCATCGCATCGACTTTGGTTTGACCAATTTGCCTCTCTCGGTAGATCACCTGCCGAGGTAAGTTGCTGCTTTCAACTCGGTCATCATCCACTATTACCAGTTGTCCAATACCAGCACTCGCCAAATACAAAACGGCCGCAGACCCTAAACCACCACAACCAATAACCAGCACTCGGCTATCAAGTAAAGATTGCTGTCCATTCTCACCTATTTCAGGGAGCGCAAGTTGTCTTTGATAACGGATAAATTGCGCATCAGAAAGCATAATCACATACCTCCTCAGCACTACTTGGTAATCGGTTTTGTATGATTCGATTGAAACTATCAATGACCAACTGAGGTGATTTTGCTTCTGTTACTGCACGTACAACGGCCAAGCCTGATACATCGCACTGCCAAACTTGCAATGCGTTCTCTAGGTTAATTCCGCCAATTGCAACTGTGGGTATTTTTGCACTTACAACTTCATCTGAGTTGGCGGCACAACTTAAACTCTCAATTAGCAGCTGGTAAATTTTCAACCTAACAAGCCCCTGTGGCTTAGAGGGCATAATTTTGGTGGTGGTTGGGAATATGTGACCCAAAGCGATATAGCTGGGATCTAGTGAAGCGATGTTCAGAATCTCATAATAGCCGTGAGTTGAAATGCCTAAACAGATCCCAGCTTGAGCAATTTGTGCTAAATCTGCATTGGTGAGATCTTCTTGTCCAAGATGAATGCCAAAAGCACCATGCTTTATCGCAAGCTGCCAATGATCATTAATAAAAACCTGTGCTTGATAGGCTTGTCCAAGCTCAATAGCGGCGATAATTTGTGATTCGAGATCAGGATGTGTTGAATCTTTTATTCGCAGTTGGATTGTCTTTACATCAAACTTCAATAACCGCTCGACCCACTCAGCGCTATCCACAACAGGGTAAAGGCCAATATTTTTGTCTATCTTTGGAAAATAGATATGATTTTGTTTATCGTCAGCAAAGATGCCAGCTACTGAATGTTGTAGCTGAGGAAAATATCGGCTATCCGTTGGCCATGTTTCACGTGAAACACTCATTGCCGCGCGAGCAACCACTAAAGCATCCTCTAGTGGAAAGTCGAGACACAACAATGATAGAACCCAAGCAAAGTGCTCACTCTTTGCATCAGCAGCATGAGCATTCGTAGAATATCTTATACGACGCAGCTCTTCTCCGTGATACCACTCATCAACATAGTCGTGTGAGTCAGCAGCTGTAAGCCCTATCTTGACCAAACAAGTTTCTCGTTTCTGGGAGTGCTCAAATGGCATTTGAGCGCAAAAATTGACTTGGTATTGCAAGAATAAATTGGGCTTATCAGTTAAAACACTTAGCGCATCTTCGCACGAGGCTAAGCAATCGCTGCCAATCAAAGATGAGTATGAAGGCGTTACTAATTGACAATATAAAGTTGGGCTGGCACCCAAAAAAATATCATCGATATCAAAACCATGATGCTTGGCCAATAGCAAAACCTGTTGTACTTGAGCAGTCAACGCAATGTCATCACGGGGGATAAGTAATTGAATCATCTAATTACTCCTCGCTAACGACTGACCGTTGACTAACAGCAGGATGATAAAGCTCTGATCCTGAGGCTTTAAACTCTTGCGATTTCTGTCTCATGCCTTGTAACGGGTCATCTAGCAGCGTAACGGAAATGAGCGCATCAGCAGCAACTTGCTTGGTATCTAGCGCATACTCTCGAACCTCTTGAGAGATTTTCATCGAGCAGAATTTCGGCCCGCACATTGAGCAAAAATGCGCGACTTTACCAGACTCTTGCGGAAGAGTTTCATCGTGAAAAGCACGCGCCGTAACTGGGTCTAATGCAAGATTAAATTGGTCTTCCCAACGAAACTCAAAACGTGCTTTCGATAACGCATTATCGCGCACTTGTGCTCCCGGGTGCCCTTTCGCAAGGTCTGCAGCATGTGCTGCCAATTTATAAGTAATTAAACCCGTTTTAACATCTTCTTTGTTTGGTAAACCAAGGTGCTCTTTCGGTGTTACATAGCAAAGCATCGCGCAACCATACCAGCCAATCATCGCAGCGCCAATGCCGGAAGTGATGTGATCATATCCCGGAGCAATATCGGTAGTTAATGGGCCCAAGGTATAGAATGGCGCTTCATGGCAATGCTTTAATTGTTCATCCATATTCTCTTTAATCAAATGCATGGGGATATGGCCAGGGCCTTCAATAATGACCTGTACATCATATTCCCACGCTATTTTGGTCAATTCACCTAAAGTGCGCAGCTCTGCAAATTGTGCTTCATCGTTAGCATCGGCAATGGATCCTGGCCGTAGTCCATCCCCTAAGGAAAGGGCGACGTCATACTTGGCGCAAATTTCACAAATTTCACGGAAATGAGTGTAAAGAAAACTCTCGGTATGATGGGCTAAACACCATTTAGCGATAATAGAGCCGCCACGCGAAACGATGCCAGTAACACGTTTCGCGGTCATTGGCACATAACGAAGCAATAAACCAGCATGAATTGTAAAGTAATCAACACCTTGCTCCGCTTGCTCAAGTAAGGTATCGCGCATTACTTCCCATGATAAATCCTCCGCAATACCATTTACTTTTTCCAATGCTTGATACATAGGCACAGTGCCAATCGGTACGGGGCTATTACGCAAAATCCATTCTCGAGTTTCGTGAATATTGCGCCCAGTAGAGAGATCCATCACGGTATCCCCACCCCAGCGGGTTGCCCATACCAATTTTTCAACCTCTTCTTCAATTGATGAAGAGACAGATGAGTTACCGATATTCGCATTCACTTTGACGAGAAAATTACGACCAATGATCATCGGCTCTGATTCAGGATGGTTAATATTCGACGGGATAATGGCTCGTCCTTCGGCAACCTCACGACGCACAAACTCAGGAGTTATTTGCTTTGGTAGATTAGCCCCCAAATGAATCCCTGCATGTTGCTGGCTCAGCTGTGCATCCATACACTCTCCACGTCGCGTATTTTCGCGAATGGCAATGTATTCCATTTCGGGTGTGATAACACCTTGCCGCGCATAATGAAGTTGAGTAACGCACTTCCCTTTCTTTGCTCGGCGTATAGCTGGTAAGTTCCCATAACGTAGTTCGTCCAATGTATCATCAGATAAACGTTCTTTAGTGTAAGCAGAACTGACCTCATCAAGCCACTCGGTATCATCCCGATCAGCGATCCATTTATCCCTTAATTTAGGCAAACCCTGATATAAGTCGATAGTATGAGATGGGTCGGTATAGACACCTGAAGTGTCATAAACGCATATAGATTCATTCGGTTGATAAATCTGTGAGGACTTTGTGCCTCCGACCAAGCTGTCAGATAGTTTAATCTCACGCATTGGCACGCGGATATCCGAACGTGAACCAGTAATATAGATTTTAGAGGAATTTGGGTAGGGTTCGACAGACAATGTGTCAATGAATTGTTTGGCTTTCAGTCTCGCTTGTTTGCGACTCGACATAGCATCTTCCTTTTTTGTACTAGGGATAAATGCTTGACGGATTAATGCACAAGAGTTGATCAAAATAGAATTTTGATCTTAAGGACATAACGCTAGATAGATCACTAGCAGGTTATATTCTCTTGTTCCCTTCGCAGGTATTAGCCTGATCAGGTTCAACGGATCCCGAAAATACGGTCTCAGCCTTATGGCACTCCGACAAGTTGAATCACGATTATAGGGAAAGACTATCCATTAACCAAGATGAAATTGTAATTTCGTTAACTTTTCATCAACAACTGGAAACCTATCCAAGCCGCTGAGATACTTAGCACCACGTTTAATAAGACATTAACACCCATTTTCAGAAAGGCTCCTTGCTGCATCAGCAATACATTATCCATTGAGAATGTAGAAAATGTGGTTAATGCACCCAAGAAACCCAAACCAATAATCTGGCGCCATGGCTCAGTTGCAAGTAATTCACTCTCAAAAGCAGCGATCAACAATCCCATAATAAATGAGCCGACAACGTTGACCATCAGCGTTCCATAAGGGAATCCACGCCCTAATAACTGAACACTTAGCTCGGTAACCAAATAACGAGCGCACGCACCAAATGCACCACCTAATGCAATAAAACCTAAAATAGACAGCTGTCCCATAACGAATTCCTAAAAGTAACCGTCGTTATTTTAACCGCTAAGCATAATAAATCGAACCTAATTACTAAAATAATCAAGGAAAGTTATGCTGATAATCTAGTGCTTTTAAAAAGTTACATCCGTCACTTACTGAGTAAATGGATAAGCTAAACCGCTCTTAATGCCAATTGAAGTAACAATATGATCTAATTAAGGCTATTTCACGCTCGGGATCGCTTTCTTGGATACAGCTTGAGTACAGAGAGCTGGCCACAAAAATGTGCCGAAGGGATGAGGTAAACGGAATTAGTTAATTTTTCGGATTGCTATCTATAGAGGAAGTGAACAGATAGCAAAAAGCCTCAGCATTTCTGCGGAGGCTTGATAGATGGCAGGGGTGGAGAGATTCGAACTCCCAACACGCGGATTTGGAATCCGCTGCTCTGCCAGTTGGAGCTACACCCCTAAAACTTTATCTTACTCATTGAAGAAAACCTCAACATGACTGCTGAGGCACTTAATAAGTGGCGGAGCGGACGGGACTCGAACCCGCGACCCCCGGCGTGACAGGCCGGTATTCTAACCAACTGAACTACCGCTCCGCAGCGTGTCTGGTTAGACAATATTCAAAGCCTGGCGATGTCCTACTCTCACATGGGGAGACCCCACACTACCATCGGCGCTGTTGTGTTTCACTTCTGAGTTCGGCATGGAATCAGGTGGGTCCACAACGCTATGGTCGCCAAGAAAATTTCTTAATTCGGAAAGCTGTTTCGTTCTCATTCACACATTCAATGTTCTTCCATTGAGCCCACAAAACCCCTTCGGTGTTGTATGGTTAAGCCTCACGGGCAATTAGTATTGGTTAGCTCAACGCCTCGCAGCGCTTACACACCCAACCTATCAACGTTCTAGTCTCGAACAACCCTTTAGGACACTTAAAGTGCCAGGGAAGACTCATCTCAGGGCTCGCTTCGCGCTTAGATGCTTTCAGCGCTTATCAATTCCGAACTTAGCTACCGGGCAATGCCATTGGCATGACAACCCGAACACCAGCGGTTCGTCCACTCCGGTCCTCTCGTACTAGGAGCAGCCCCCTTCAATCTTCCAACGCCCACGGCAGATAGGGACCGAACTGTCTCACGACGTTCTAAACCCAGCTCGCGTACCACTTTAAATGGCGAACAGCCATACCCTTGGGACCGACTTCAGCCCCAGGATGTGATGAGCCGACATCGAGGTGCCAAACACCGCCGTCGATATGAACTCTTGGGCGGTATCAGCCTGTTATCCCCGGAGTACCTTTTATCCGTTGAGCGATGGCCCTTCCATTCAGAACCACCGGATCACTATGACCTACTTTCGTACCTGCTCGAACCGTCATTCTCGCAGTTAAGCGGGCTTATGCCATTGCACTAACCTCACGATGTCCAACCGTGATTAGCCCACCTTCGTGCTCCTCCGTTACTCTTTGGGAGGAGACCGCCCCAGTCAAACTACCCACCAGGCACTGTCCGCAACCCCGATGAGGGGCCTACGTTAGAACATCAAAACGACAAGGGTGGTATTTCAAGGTCGACTCCACGCAATCTAGCGACTGCGCTTCTAAGTCTCCCACCTATCCTACACATGTAGGTTCAATGTTCAGTGCCAAGCTGTAGTAAAGGTTCACGGGGTCTTTCCGTCTAGCCGCGGGTACACTGCATCTTCACAGCGATTTCAATTTCACTGAGTCTCGGGTGGAGACAGCGTGGCCATCATTACGCCATTCGTGCAGGTCGGAACTTACCCGACAAGGAATTTCGCTACCTTAGGACCGTTATAGTTACGGCCGCCGTTTACCGGGGCTTCGATCAAGAGCTTCGACCTAAGTCTAACCCCATCAATTAACCTTCCGGCACCGGGCAGGCGTCACACCGTATACGTCATCTTGCGATTTTGCACAGTGCTGTGTTTTTAATAAACAGTTGCAGCCACCTGGTATCTGCGACTCTCGTCAGCTCCATCCGCGAGGGACTTCACCAATAAGAGCGTACCTTCTCCCGAAGTTACGGTACCATTTTGCCTAGTTCCTTCACCCGAGTTCTCTCAAGCGCCTTGGTATTCTCTACCCGACCACCTGTGTCGGTTTGGGGTACGATTGCTTATAATCTGAAGCTTAGAGGCTTTTCCTGGAAGCAGGGCATCAATGACTTCACTGCCGTAGCAGCTCGACGTCGTGTCTCAGCCTAACAAGAAACCGGATTTACCTAGTCTCTTAGCCTACGCACTTGAACCAGGACAACCGTCGCCTGGCCCACCTAGCCTTCTCCGTCCCCCCATCGCAATTATAAGCAGTACGGGAATATTAACCCGTTTCCCATCGACTACGCTTTTCAGCCTCGCCTTAGGGGTCGACTTACCCTGCCCCGATTAACGTTGGACAGGAACCCTTGGTCTTCCGGCGGGGAGGTTTTTCACCCCCCTTATCGTTACTCATGTCAGCATTCGCACTTCTGATACCTCCAGCATGCTTTACAACACACCTTCAACGGCTTACAGAACGCTCCCCTACCCAATACAGTAAACTGTATTGCCGCAGCTTCGGTTTACTACTTAGCCCCGTTACATCTTCCGCGCAGGCCGACTCGACCAGTGAGCTATTACGCTTTCTTTAAATGATGGCTGCTTCTAAGCCAACATCCTGGCTGTCTGAGCCTTCCCACATCGTTTCCCACTTAGTAGTAATTTGGGACCTTAGCTGGCGGTCTGGGTTGTTTCCCTCTCCACGACGGACGTTAGCACCCGCCGTGTGTCTCCCGGATAGTACTTACTGGTATTCGGAGTTTGCAAAGGGTTGGTAAGTCGGGATGACCCCCTAGCCTTAACAGTGCTCTACCCCCAGTAGTATTCGTCCGAGGCGCTACCTAAATAGCTTTCGGGGAGAACCAGCTATCTCCGAGTTTGATTGGCCTTTCACCCCTAGCCACAAGTCATCCGCTAATTTTTCAACATTAGTCGGTTCGGTCCTCCAGTTGATGTTACTCAACCTTCAACCTGCCCATGGCTAGATCACCCGGTTTCGGGTCTATATCCAGAGACTGAAGCGCCCAGTTAAGACTCGGTTTCCCTACGGCTCCCCTATTCGGTTAACCTTGCCACTGAATATAAGTCGCTGACCCATTATACAAAAGGTACGCAGTCACACCACGAAGGTGCTCCTACTGCTTGTACGTACACGGTTTCAGGTTCTATTTCACTCCCCTCACAGGGGTTCTTTTCGCCTTTCCCTCACGGTACTGGTTCACTATCGGTCAGTCAGTAGTATTTAGCCTTGGAGGATGGTCCCCCCATGTTCAGACAGGATAACACGTGTCCCGCCTTACTCGATTTCACTTATAATGATGGAACAGTTACGGGGCTATCACCCTTTATTGCGCCACTTTCCAGAGGCTTCACCTGCATCATTAAAAGCTTAAGGGCTAGTCCAATTTCGCTCGCCGCTACTTTCGGAATCTCTGTTGATTTCTTCTCCTCGGGGTACTTAGATGTTTCAGTTCCCCCGGTTTGCCTCCTTACCCTATGTATTCAGGTAAGGATACGTGCTTATGCACGTGGGTTTCCCCATTCGGAAATCGTAGACTCAAGTGGCTGTTACTGCCTAATCTACGCTTATCGCAAGTTACTACGTCCTTCATCGCCTCTGACTGCCAAGGCATCCACCGTGTACGCTTAGTCACTTAACCATACAACCCGAAGAAGTTTCGTGTTGTAGACAAGTCACCAAGGTTGTCTCTCATTATTTGAATGAGCGAGAGACGTTTGATTTTGCCGGACTCAATTTTGAAAACTTACCGAAGTAAGCTTTCCCAAGAACACTTGAATGTGTTTGGTATCAATACGTTAAACGCATTGATGTTGAGAACTTTTATTTGATAACAACAAACACGTCTGTTGTTATCAGTCAGCTTTCCAAATTGTTAAAGAGCGAGTGGTATTCCTAACGGAATGAATCACTTTCTAATGACTTTCAGAGTCAAACAGACCAACCAGTTCAATTACTTAATCTGGTTTGGCAATGTGCATCCAAAAATCCTTAGAGAGTGGTGGGCGATACCGGGTTCGAACCAGTGACCCCCTGCTTGTAAGGCAGGTGCTCTCCCAACTGAGCTAATCGCCCACATGTTTTTCACATTTCTTGTGGAAGAAATGGTGGGTCGTGCAGGATTCGAACCTGCGACCAATTGATTAAAAGTCAACTGCTCTACCAACTGAGCTAACGACCCCTTTACTTCACAACGGAAGTGGTATCCCGTAGGGGAGTCGAACCCCTGTTACCGCCGTGAAAGGGCGGTGTCCTAGGCCTCTAGACGAACGGGACACTAAGTAAGAATGTTTGGGAACATCCTCGTCTCTTAAACTGTATAAACCATCAATCTGTGTGGACACTCATCAGTGTAATCTTCGTATAAGGAGGTGATCCAGCGCCAGGTTCCCCTAGCGCTACCTTGTTACGACTTCACCCCAGTCATGAACCACAAAGTGGTGAGCGTCCTCCCCGAAAGGTCAAACTACCCACTTCTTTTGCAGCCCACTCCCATGGTGTGACGGGCGGTGTGTACAAGGCCCGGGAACGTATTCACCGTAGCATTCTGATCTACGATTACTAGCGATTCCGACTTCATGGAGTCGAGTTGCAGACTCCAATCCGGACTACGACGCACTTTTTGGGATTCGCTCACTATCGCTAGCTTGCTGCCCTCTGTATGCGCCATTGTAGCACGTGTGTAGCCCTACTCGTAAGGGCCATGATGACTTGACGTCGTCCCCACCTTCCTCCGGTTTATCACCGGCAGTCTCCCTGGAGTTCCCGACATTACTCGCTGGCAAACAAGGATAAGGGTTGCGCTCGTTGCGGGACTTAACCCAACATTTCACAACACGAGCTGACGACAGCCATGCAGCACCTGTCTCAGAGTTCCCGAAGGCACACCTGCGTCTCCGCTGGCTTCTCTGGATGTCAAGAGTAGGTAAGGTTCTTCGCGTTGCATCGAATTAAACCACATGCTCCACCGCTTGTGCGGGCCCCCGTCAATTCATTTGAGTTTTAATCTTGCGACCGTACTCCCCAGGCGGTCTACTTAACGCGTTAGCTCCGAAAGCCACGGCTCAAGGCCACAACCTCCAAGTAGACATCGTTTACGGCGTGGACTACCAGGGTATCTAATCCTGTTTGCTCCCCACGCTTTCGCATCTGAGTGTCAGTATCTGTCCAGGGGGCCGCCTTCGCCACCGGTATTCCTTCAGATCTCTACGCATTTCACCGCTACACCTGAAATTCTACCCCCCTCTACAGTACTCTAGTGAACCAGTTTCAAATGCGGTTCCGAGGTTGAGCCCCGGGCTTTCACATCTGACTTAATCCACCACCTGCATGCGCTTTACGCCCAGTAATTCCGATTAACGCTCGCACCCTCCGTATTACCGCGGCTGCTGGCACGGAGTTAGCCGGTGCTTCTTCTGTCGCTAACGTCAAATGATGCTGCTATTAACAACACCACCTTCCTCACGACTGAAAGTACTTTACAACCCGAAGGCCTTCTTCATACACGCGGCATGGCTGCATCAGGCTTGCGCCCATTGTGCAATATTCCCCACTGCTGCCTCCCGTAGGAGTCTGGACCGTGTCTCAGTTCCAGTGTGGCTGATCATCCTCTCAGACCAGCTAGGGATCGTCGCCTTGGTGAGCCATTACCTCACCAACTAGCTAATCCCACCTAGGCATATCCTGACGCGAGAGGCCCGAAGGTCCCCCTCTTTGGCCCGTAGGCATCATGCGGTATTAGCCATCGTTTCCAATGGTTATCCCCCACATCAGGGCAATTTCCTAGGCATTACTCACCCGTCCGCCGCTCGCCACCTAAGGAACAAGTTCCTCTGTGCTGCCGCTCGACTTGCATGTGTTAGGCCTGCCGCCAGCGTTCAATCTGAGCCATGATCAAACTCTTCAATTAAAGTTTTGTTGGTCCTAAGACCGGCTCAATGAATACTGACTTCAAAACTGCTCTTACTCGAAAGTAAAAAAGTAATTTTAAAGCTATTGTTGTTCCAACAGAACAACAATGAATTGACTGTGCCAAAATCAAGTAAACTTGATTCTGATTGGTCACTCAGTTCATTGATAAATCTTTTTTGATTATCATCAACGAGTGCCCACACAGATTAATAGGTTTATATTGTTAAAGAGCGTTCCTCTCCGGCTTGCCGAGGCTTCCTTTGAAGAGGCGGCCATTCTAGCGAGATAATGAAAAGTGTCAAACACTTTATTAAATTATTTCGTCTTACCGATTTGACCTACTGATTGGCTGGCTAATTGGGCTTGAACCCTTACTGGCTGTGCCGTGTCAGTGAGGCGGCATTATAGAGATCGCCGTCACGTTGGCAACCCCTTTTTGCTGTTTTTTTTGATTTTCTATTTGTTCGAACAGAAAAAAGCCAAAAGACGCTAAAAATCGACTTTTTATTTACAATTTTTTAAAGTTATCACTAAAAAGAGATACTTTTTGCCAGTTTGTGTACTCAACTTCTTTTGAGGTGTCAGTTTCACCGCCAGTCAATGACATGATGAAACGAATCATCACCTTATCGAAAAAGTGATAACGTGGATAGTAAAGAGCACCAGCGAAAACTCCGATTAGCTTGGGTTGCCATGCTGATTTACTGAGAAAGGTTTTAATATAGACACTTCCTTCTGGAGTATCTTTACCCTGCGCTTCTTTTCTTGCAGTTAAGTTGACACAAAAGAACGCCGCTTTAGCGAGTGCTAATTGCTCGGCATGTTTTTCTATAAATTGATAAAGCTTTTTATTTAAATGTCCGTAGCGAATAGAAGCACCAATTAAGACTCGATCGTAAAGAGCTAAATCAATATCCTCAATTTGATGTAAATCGGCAAGTTCGCAATCAAACTCAGAAAGTTCCTCTTTTATATAGTTAAGAATTTTCTTGGTTTGACCTTCACGGGAAGAATAGAGAAAAAGAGCTTTTTGCACGGGATATCCTTAACTGCGCCAAAACGTAGGGGTAAGCAGTATTAATAGTGTAAAAATTTCTAAGCGACCAAAGAGCATCGAAACAACCAATACCCATTTTGCACTGTCATTAACATCCGCAAAGTGTACGGAGACTTGACCCAATCCAGGCCCTAAGTTATTCAATGTTGCAGCGACGGCAGAAAATGCACTCAGTTCATCCATTCCTGTTGCGATCAATGCCAACATACACGCCACGAAGACCAGTGCGTACGCTGAGAAAAATCCCCAAACCGCGTCAACAACTCGCTGTGAAAGAGCACTTCCGCCCACCTTAATCGTATACACGGCTCTTGGGTGGATAAGGCGTTTCATCTCACGAGCACCTTGTAAGGTAAGTAATAAGATACGGATCACTTTCATGCCACCGCCCGTAGAGCCAGCACACCCACCTATAAATGAAGAAAACAGCAATAATACAGGTAAGAATAACGGCCAATCTGCAAAACCTGTTGTGGTAAAGCCTGCCGTCGTCGAAATGGATACCGTTTGAAATAGCGCCTGATCAAAAGCGTCATAAAAAGAGTCGTAAGAATGGTGTTTGAGTAAAATCGAAAAGCAAACCGCAAACAAAATGACTTGTATAAGAGCAAAAGCTCTAAACTCTGGATCTTTAAGGTAATATTTTGGATGAACACCACCTGTCGCAAACGCCGCGTAATGGAGCGTAAAATTACAGGCTGAAATGAGCAAAAAAACAACCGTAATTAAATTGATCGCATAACTGTCAAAATACCCCATGCTTGCATCATGAGTCGAAAACCCACCAATAGCGATCGTAGAGAAGCTATGACAAATCGCATCAAATAGGGTCATCCCTGCTGCCCAAAAAGCAGTCGCGCAGGCAATCGTTAAGCTTAAATAGATGTACCAAAGTGCTTTAGCGGTTTCGGCGATTCTTGGAGTGACTTTAGTATCTTTGACCGGGCCTGGAATTTCTGCTCGATATAACTGCATTCCCCCAATTCCCAATACTGGCAAAATGGCCACCGCTAGAACGATGATCCCCATCCCACCAAACCATTGTAAAAACTGCCGATAGAACAAAATCGCTTTAGGTAATTCATCTAACCCAACAATGACGGTTGCTCCGGTGGTGGTTAATGCTGAAAACGATTCAAAAAACGCATCCGTCACCGATACATTAGGGTTATCCGCTAACCAAAATGGTAATGAACCCGCACTACCGATAACCGTCCAAAACAGTACAACGATCAAAAAACCGTCTCTGGCTTTCAATTCATGTCGATAGCGGCGGTTTGGAAACCAAAAAAAACCGCCACACATCAACAATACAAAAAAGGTCGTGACAAAAGGTACACCTGCACCATCGCGGTACAGCAAAGCCACCAGCGCAGGGGCAAGCATAGAGACACTAAATAGCGCGAGCAAAAGCCCGACGATACGAATAATAGATCGAATTTGCATTGCTTTTTCTGAAGCGAAGCTTCTGACTTCCTAATTATTTTTTATGGCGGTCACTACAGCTTTTGCACCGCTTTTATTAATGATAGTTTGAGTAAAGGCATCAAGATGGCGCAATTCTATCTCAACAAGAAATTTAACCTGTTCTTTATAATCGGCTTCGACTTCTAATGCTTCATACTGCGCGATGATGGATTGAGCAATCGGCACAAAACTGTAGTCTAACGTTAGGGATAATTTTGTGGTGATTTTTTTCTCAATAGTTTGAAGCTGCTTGAGTGCTTGTTGTACTCCGCCACCATAAGCTTTAACTAACCCACCAGTGCCAAGACGAATCCCACCATAATAGCGAGTGACGACGGCCGTTAACTCCCCGACACTCGATCCGGCTAGCTGCGCCAATATCGGTTTGCCCGCCGTCCCTGATGGCTCACCATCATCACTAAAACCCCACAACATCGAATCTTCCGGTCGTCCGGCAACAAAGCCCCAGCAGTTATGTCTGGCGTCGCTATGTTTTGTCTTTATTTGCGCAACGAAGGCTTTGGCAGCATCTACACTCGGAGTATGGGCCAAATAGGTAATAAAGAGGCTTTTTTTGATTTCCTCTTCAAATTGGGTGGGCAACGCTGGAATTAAATAAGGTTGTTCGTTCATGTGAAATCATAGATCGAGCGGATGGCAAGAGTGTAACACGTGCACTTAAAAAAGCAGCGCTGATCTCCATTCGCACTCAATGTTAAACAGTTGTTTAAAAAATGTATTGAAATTAAACAATCCTCAGGTCAAACTAAACCGACTGGTCAAACCAGAACCATTAATACAACAAAAACTCTCACACACGATCTTAAGGTTGTATGTCACGGAGATAGACAATGATTTACCAAGCCAACACCCTACAGGTAAAGGAATTACAAGATGGTATTGCGGAGTTGCGTTTCTGCTCCAAGGAGTCAGTGAACAAACTTGACCTTGCCACTCTTGAATCGCTCAACCATGCACTTGATGCCCTAAAAGCCCACCAAGGACTGAAAGGCCTTATTCTTACTTCCGATAAAGAATCTTTTATTGTCGGGGCTGATATCACTGAGTTTTTAGGTCTCTTTGCTAAACCTGCGCAAGAACTCGACCAATGGCTGCAATTTGCCAATAGCATTTTCAACAAACTAGAAGATCTACCCGTTCCGACACTAGCCGCTTTAACAGGGCACGCGCTAGGCGGTGGATGTGAGTGTGTACTCGCTACCGATTTCCGTATTGGTGACGCGACCACCAGCATAGGATTACCGGAAACAAAGCTTGGTATTATGCCGGGGTTCGGTGGCTGTGTGCGTCTGCCTCGTGTAATTGGTGCCGACAATGCTATGGAAGTGATCACTCAAGGCAAAGCATGTCGTGCTGAGGAAGCCCTTAAAATTGGACTGCTCGATGCGATTGTTGATAGCGACAAACTGCTTGAGTCAGCACTCAAAACCATCACATCGGCCATCAATGAAACCGTTGATTGGAAAATGCGTCGCCAGCAAAAAATGTCCGCGCTGACACTCAGCAAATTAGAAGCCATGATGAGCTTCACCATGGCCAAAGGCTTGGTTGCACAGCATGCCGGACCTCATTATCCAGCGCCAATAACCGCTGTTATTGCAATAGAAGAAGCCGCGCGCTGTAGCCGTGATGAAGCATTGGCCATTGAGCGTAGACACTTCGTTAAGCTCGCTCATTCTGAAGCGGCGAAATCCTTGGTCGGTTTATTCCTCAACGACCAATATATTAAAGCACTGGCAAAAAAAGCGGCTAAATCAGCCAATAAAGAAACCGGACGAGCGGCTGTACTTGGTGCGGGTATCATGGGCGGCGGCATTGCTTATCAATCGGCAGTAAAAGGCGTGCCTGTTTTGATGAAAGATATCGCTCAATCGTCCCTTAATTTAGGTATGACCGAGGCATCTAAGTTACTCAACAAGCAGCTAGAGCGCGGAAAAATTGATGGTTTTAAAATGGCAAGTGTGCTGGCATCGATTACGCCTAGCCTGCATTATGCGGGGATTGAGCAAGCGGATGTGATTGTTGAAGCTGTGGTTGAAAACCCGAAAATCAAAGCCGCGGTACTAAGTGAAGTGGAAGCCCATGTTGGTGAGGATGCGGTTATCACCTCGAACACCTCAACCATTCCAATCAACCTACTGGCCAAATCACTCAAACGTCCAGAAAACTTCTGTGGTATGCACTTTTTTAACCCAGTACATCGTATGCCATTGGTGGAAATTATTCGTGGTGAACACACTTCCGATGAAACCATCAATCGAGTTGTCGCTTACGCGGCCAAAATGGGTAAATCCCCCATCGTGGTCAATGACTGCCCTGGGTTCTTCGTAAACCGCGTACTTTTCCCTTACTTTGGTGGCTTTAGTTTATTACTGCTCGATGGCGCTGATTTCACTCAAATCGATAAAGTGATGGAACGTAAGTTTGGTTGGCCAATGGGCCCTGCTTATCTTCTAGATGTGGTCGGTATTGATACCGCTCACCATGCACAAGCAGTAATGGCACAAGGTTTCCCTGAACGTATGGGCAAACAGGGCCGCGATGCTATTGATGCACTGTTTGACGCCAATAAATATGGCCAGAAAAATGGCAGCGGTTTCTATCAATACACTTTAGATAAGAAAGGCAAACCGAAGAAAACTTTCTCTGAAGAGGTCCTCACTGTTCTTAACGTAGAATGTGGTGATAAACGTACTTTTGACGATCAAACCATCATTGAACGCATGATGATTCCGATGATCAATGAAGTGGCACTCTGTTTAGAAGAGAAGATCATCGCCTCACCCCAAGAAGCTGACATGGCGTTGGTGTACGGCTTGGGGTTCCCTCCTTTTAGAGGCGGCGTATTCCGCTATCTCGATAGTCTTGGCTTACAAAACTACGTTGCAATGGCAAGCCAATACCAAGCATTGGGCGCGATGTATCATGTACCTCAACTGCTGCTTGATATGGCAGAAAAAGGCGAGACCTTCTACGGTACTCAACAAGCAAGTTCTATCTAAGGAGAGATGTCCAAATGACTTCACATAAGAGAAATGTCGTAATTGTTGATTGCCTACGCACCCCGATGGGTCGCTCAAAAGGTGGGGCATTTCGTCATACTCGTGCGGAAGATTTATCTGCACATCTGATGAAAGGCATTTTAGCCCGTAATCCACAAGTCAACCCAAAAGAGATCGAAGATATCTACTGGGGTTGTGTGCAACAAACCTTAGAACAAGGCTTTAACGTCGCGCGTAATGCGGCACTGTTAGCTGGCTTGCCGATTGAAATTGGTGCCGTCACCGTTAACCGTTTATGTGGTTCATCAATGCAAGCACTGCATGATGCCACCCGCGCCATTATGGTTGGTGATGCTGAAATCTGCCTTGTGGGCGGCGTTGAGCATATGGGGCACGTACCGATGAACCATGGCGTTGATTTCCATCCCGGCATGTCAAAAACCGTTGCCAAAGCTGCGGGGATGATGGGGTTAACGGCTGAGATGTTAGGTAAAATGCACGGCATTAGCCGTGAGCAACAAGATACCTTTGCCGCTCGTTCGCATCAACGCGCTTACGCAGCAACCGTTGAAGGTCGCTTCAAAAATGAAATCCTTCCCACCGAGGCTCATGCTGAAGATGGTACTCTGTTCACGCTGGATTTTGATGAAGTGATCCGCCCGGAAACCACTGTTGAAGGGCTAGCACAGTTACGTCCTGTTTTTGACCCAGCCAATGGTACTGTAACAGCAGGCACCTCATCGGCTCTATCCGATGGCGCATCGGCAATGTTGATCATGAGCGAAGAGAAAGCCAATGCGCTTGGCTTAAATATTCGCGCGCGTGTGAAATCAATGGCCGTCGCTGGTTGCGATCCTTCAATTATGGGTTATGGGCCAGTTCCGGCTACCCATAAAGCGCTACAGCGTGCAGGCCTCACCATGCAAGATATGGATGTGATTGAGTTAAACGAAGCGTTTGCAGCTCAATCTCTACCTTGCGCGAAAGATCTCGGTTTGCTCGATGTAGTGGATGAGAAGGTTAACCTAAATGGAGGGGCGATCGCACTGGGTCATCCTCTCGGGTGTTCTGGCACGCGCATCTCCACCACACTGATTAACTTGATGGAAGCGAAAGACGCCAAATATGGTCTAGCAACGATGTGCATTGGTTTAGGCCAAGGCATTGCGACTATTTTTGAGCGCCCATAACCATTCTGTTTTTCTTCTCACTGAAGAGTCTTTTAAGAGCCAGCACTGCTGGCTCTTCTTATTAGGTTATTTAGCTTGAAGCCAATCACGATAAAGTTGATCGCTACTGCCCAGATAATTCACCATCCACTCGATCAATTTATGATTATCATCTTTGCGCCATACTAAACAGCATTGACTAAGCAGTTTATCAACGGTGAGAACCCGTTCAACCAACCCACCATCAACAATCAAAGGTTGTGCAATGTGTCTTGGCATGTAGCCCACACCGACTTCATTTTTTAAGCATTCAATCGCACTATACCAATTCGGTAAAAGTAAACGCCGTTGCTGCGGGTAGTGATCCGTATGTCGCTTGGGTAATACACTTGACGTGTCATCCAAACAAATCGCCGGGAACTGACTGACAAAATCTTCGCTTAAATAGGGCTCTTGAGCACAAGGGTGACGAGGAGACATTACAAATGCCCAATCCAACACACCCATGTCACGCACTTCAAAATCACCACCGACAGGAATCGCAGAGGTTGCACCAATCACAATGTCAGCTCGACCTTGCGCAATAGCTTCCCATGAGCCATTAAACACTTCCATGTTGATTTGCAGCTCAGCAAACTCAAACGTGCGATAAAAATCTTCCACCAGCGGTTTCATTTTGTCGAGTTTAACCACGTTATCAAGCGTCAATTTTAGCGTTTTCTGCCAACCATGCGCCGCGCGTTTAGTTTGTGAACGAATCTCTTCCATCTGCCTAAGCAATTGGCGAGCCTCCACCATAAACAGCTCACCAGCGGGCGTCAGTTCCACCTTTCTAGGTAAACGGCGAAACAGCAGCACATCCAAATCTTGTTCGACTTGGCGAACGCCGTAGCTGATCGCTGACGGCACTTTATGCAAAACTTCCGCAGCGGCGGTAAAACTACCCAACCGTGCGACAGTATCAAGCATTTCTAATGAGGATTTAGAAAACACAAGCCTTCAATTTTTTTGATGAATAACCAACAAATTTAGCGTTTCATTTAATATTAAACGAAAAATAGAATAGATGAGTAGATAAATTAAGGTTGGCATAGATTAATGCTGGCCAAATATTGATTAATTTTTTTGAATGGTAATAAAAATGAAAGCATCAAAATTACAGTTGCTGTACTTAGCCGCGCTCTCTATGCTTGGCTTCATTGCCACAGACATGTACCTCCCTGCCTTTAAAGCGATGGAAATGGACTTTGCCACAGGGCCAGAGCAAATAGCCTTGTCTCTCACCGTTTTTCTGGTCGGTATGGCATTAGGTCAACTGGTGTGGGGCTTAGCTTCCGATAAATATGGTCACCGTAACACTTTAGCGGCTGGCCTAGTTCTCTTCACGTTGGCATCATTTGGTTTAGCTTTTAGCGAGCAGGTGTGGCAATTATTAGCGTTGCGCTTTGTGCAAGCTTTAGGGGTGTGTGCTCCCGCAGTGATCTGGCAAGCAATGGTAATTCAACGCTACCCAGCTAAAACAAGCCAGCAAATATTCGCCACCATCATGCCTTTGGTCGCGCTTTCACCCGCGCTTGCACCTCAATTAGGCGTCTTACTGGCCGATAACTTTGGTTGGCACAGTATTTTTGTGACATTGACATTAATGGGTGTTGCGCTTGTAGCCTGTACTTTTGCTCAAAAAAATGAACAATCACAACCCAAACAAACCTCAATTAAGCAAGATATCAAAGCTCTGCTCAGCACTAAAACCTACTTGGGTAATGTGATGATGTTTGCTTGCGCTTCTGCGGCCTTCTTTGCTTACTTGACTGGGATGCCAGAGATTATGGCACGCCTTGGTTATGCCGCTAAAGATATCGGTTTGAGTTTCATTCCTCAAACGATCGCTTTCATGGTTGGTGGCTACTTAGGTAAGGTGGGAGTGAATAAATTTGGTGACGAAAAAGTGCTCAAGCAGTTGATTGGCCTCTTCAGCGTTGCCACTTTATTAGTATTCATTGCATCACAGTGGCAACTGACCTCAATTTGGCCAATTTTGGCACCGTTTTGCTTAATAGCAGTTGCCAACGGAGCGCTTTACCCTATCGTGGTGAACCGCGCACTATCGAGTGCCAAACAAAGCCCAGCCACTGCAGCGGGTTTACAAAATAGCTTACAAATCTGCGTTAGTAGTTTAGCCAGCGCATTGGTCGCAACGTTGGCCAGCCAAGCACAAATGGTGACGGGTATTGCAATTATGATTTGTATGGGCGGGCTATGGATTGGTTATATCGTCTCGAACCGCGAACTTTCTCAACACTTCACCGCACCAGATAATGCACGCGTAGTCAGCGATGAAGAGTAAGTCTTTTAATAAGAACTGATAAAAAGCCGCTCATTATGAGCGGCTTTTTAATCGTTCATTTGTTAGCTACGCTTAACAGGACGCTTCCAACCATTGATTTTGCGCTCTTTCGCGCGAGTGATGACTAACTCACCTTCAGCAACGTTACTGCTTAGCGTAGTGCCAGCACCAATCGTTGCACCATTGGCGATCGTTACAGGAGCAATCAACTGGCTGTCTGAACCGACAAACACATCATCACCAATTGTGGTTTTGAATTTATTGACACCATCGTAATTACAAGTGATAACGCCAGCTCCGACATTAACACGCTGGCCAATTTCAGCATCACCAAGATAAGTTAAGTGATTGGCTTTTGAACCTTCACCCAAACGAGTATTTTTTACTTCTACGAAATTACCCACGTGCGCATCATTACGCAGTTCAGCACCAGGACGTAAACGGGTAAAAGGCCCAACGGTACAGTTTTCTGCAACGGTTGCCCCTTCAATGACGCTGTATGGGCGGATCACTGTGTTATCATCAATTTCGCAATCTTTAAGCACACAACCCATGCCGATAATCACGTTATCACCCAAAGAGACATTTCCTTCGATGATGACGTTAGCATCAATCTCAACATCCATCCCACACTGTAATTCACCACGCAGATCAAAACGCGTAGGATCACGTAGCATCACACCTTGTTCTAATAGCTTTTTCGCTTGTGTTGCTTGATAAGCACGCTCTAAACGAGCCAGTTGAGCGCGATCATTTACTCCTTCCACTTCAATAGAGCTGGCAGGATGAACAGCCTCAACTGCGCGGCCTTCATTGTGCGCGGCAGCGATAACATCTGTCAGATAATATTCGCCTTGTGCGTTCTCATTACTTAAGCCTGACAACCAGCGCTTGAGATCGCGCCCCGTTGCCACCATCACGCCCGTATTGATCTCTTTAATTAACTTTTGCTCATCAGTGGCATCTTTTTGTTCAACAATTGCCACCACAGGGCCATGCTTACGCACGATACGGCCATAACCGGTTGGGTTATCCAGTACCACTGTCAGCAAGGCTATTCCATCATTAGGCTGTGCATCTAACAAGCTTTCCACGGTTTCTTCCGAGATCAATGGAACATCACCGTACAACACGAGGATCTTCTCATCGTCTTGGAAATGAGGCGAGGCTTGATCAACGGCATGGCCAGTTCCTAATTGATCCGCTTGCAGCACCCAGTTAACCGACTCTTCGGCAAGCGCTTGCTGCATTTGCTCACCACCATGACCATAAACCAAGTGGATATTTTGGGCACCTAAGCTATTGCACGTATCAATTACGTGTTTCACCATTGGCTTACCCGCCAGTGTGTGCAGCACTTTAGGCATATTAGAATACATTCGAGTACCTTTACCTGCTGCGAGGATCACTGCGCTAAATTTCATTGACAACCTATTGACGTTAAAAAAGTTAAGCCGCATTTTAGCGGTAATTAAAGAGATAGTTAATTTAACTAAATAATTTTCTGTTAAAAAATAAGCAAAAAGGCGACCTATAGGTCGCCTTTTTACATCACGTCTTAATTATAAAACACATTAACGACGTTTTTTGGTCAGCTCGATAACTCGTAACTGAGCCATGGCTTTAGCCAGTTCACTGGCCGCTTGTGCGAAGTTCATATCGCCATGCTGATTTGAAATATTCTCTTCAGCTTTGCGTTTGGCTTCTTCTGCCTTAGCTGCGTCTAGTTCTTCACCACGAATTGCCGTATCAGCCAGTACTGTAGCAGTACCCGGTTGCACTTCGACAATACCACCCGAAACATAAATAATTTCTTCGTGGCCGTGTAGCTTAACGATACGCACCATACCAGGCTTAATAGCGGTCAGCAGCGGTGTGTGACCATGGAAAATTCCCAGTTCACCTTCGCTACCGGTCACCTGAAACGTTTCGACTTGGCCAGAGAAGATTTTCTTCTCTGCACTGACGACGTCTAGGTGAAAGGTTATTGCTGCCATATCGCCTCCTAGTTATCCTTATAGCTTCTTAGCATTCTCAATCGCATCGTCGATAGTACCGCAGTACATAAACGCTTGCTCTGGAATGTCATCGTATTCACCAGATAGAAGACCTTTGAAGCCACGTAGCGTCTCTTTTAGAGGTACGTAAACACCAGGGTCACCTGTAAATACTTCAGCTACGTGATAAGGCTGAGTTAGAAAACGTTCAATCTTACGTGCACGTGATACAACTTGCTTATCAGATTCAGACAACTCGTCCATACCCAAGATCGCAATGATGTCTTTCAGCTCTTTGTAGCGCTGAAGCGTCTGCTGAACGCCACGAGCGATGTCGTAGTGCTCTTGACCTACGACGAGTGGGTCTAGCTGACGAGACGTTGAATCGAGTGGGTCGATCGCTGGGTATAGGCCCATTGCTGCGATGTTACGGTTAAGTACAACCGTTGCATCCAAGTGCGCGAACGTTGTGGCTGGAGACGGGTCCGTCAAGTCATCTGCTGGTACATATACCGCCTGTACAGACGTGATAGAACCTTGCTTAGTTGACGTAATACGCTCCTGAAGCACACCCATCTCTTCTGCAAGAGTAGGTTGGTAACCTACCGCTGAAGGCATACGACCTAGCAGTGCTGATACTTCCGTACCGGCAAGCGTGTAACGGTAGATGTTATCGATGAACAGAAGTACGTCACGACCTTCGTCACGGAAACGTTCTGCCATTGTCAAACCCGTCAGTGCAACACGTAGACGGTTGCCTGGTGGCTCGTTCATCTGTCCGTAAACCATCGCTACTTTTGATTTTTCAGGCTCTTCGATGTTTACAACACCTGCTTCCTGCATCTCATAGTAGAAATCGTTACCTTCACGAGTACGTTCACCAACACCCGCAAATACTGAAAGACCTGAGTGTTGCAGTGCGATGTTGTTGATAAGTTCCATCATGTTAACGGTCTTACCTACACCTGCACCACCAAATAGACCGATTTTACCACCCTTAGAGAATGGACAAACCAAATCGATTACTTTTACACCGGTTTCAAGAAGAGCAGTTTCGTTTGATTGCTCTTCATAGCTTGGAGCTGGACGGTGGATAGAGTAAAGCTCTTCCGCACCGATTTCACCACGCTCATCAATCGCATCACCAAGCACGTTCATGATACGACCTAAAGTCTTAATACCGACTGGTACTGAAATTGGAGCGCCAGTATTTTCAACTACCAAACCACGACGTAAACCATCAGAGCTACCCATTACGATTGCGCGAATCACGCCACCGCCAAGCTGCTGTTGAACTTCAAGAACGAGACGTTCTTTTGAATCCACAACATTCAGAGCATCGTAAACACTTGGTACTTCGCCCTGTGGGAACTCTACGTCGACTACCGCACCGATGATCTGTACGATCTTACCTGTAGCCATCGTTAATCCTCTAAACTGTTTGTTTTACCTAAGCTTAAACCGCTGCTGCACCAGAAACGATTTCCGATAGTTCTTGTGTAATCGCCGCCTGACGGGCTTTGTTATACACAAGCTGTAAATCATCAATCAAGTTGCTTGCGTTATCGGTAGCTGCTTTCATCGCAATCATTCGAGCAGCTTGCTCACAAGCAAGATTCTCAACCACACCCTGATAAACCTGAGACTCTACATAACGCAGCAATAGTGCATCGAGTAGAGGCTTTGGTTCAGGCTCATAGATGTAATCCCAAGAATGTTCGCGTTTCATCTCTTCGCTATTCGATCTAGGCAAAGGTAGTAATTGATCGATCGTTGGTTCTTGAACCATAGTATTCACAAATTTGTTGAACACTACGTATAGGCGATCCAACTCACCTGCATCATATTTCTTCAGCATAACACCAACGGAACCGATCAAATCTTCCAAGGTTGGGCTATCGCCCAAACCAGAGACTTGAGCAGCGACTTTAGCGCCACTGTTTCTAAAGAAAGCCGTTGCCTTTGAGCCCACAATTGCCAGCTCAACCTCAGCACCTTTCTCCGACCAATCTTTCATGTCATGTAGAGCTTTTTTGAACAAGTTCACGTTCAAACCACCACACAAACCACGGTCTGTTGAAATAATGATGTAACCAACACGTTTGGCTTCGCGCTCTTCTAGATAAGGATGACGATATTCTAGATTTGCACTCGCCACATGACCGATCACTTTACGCATTGTTTCAGCGTATGGACGAGAAGCTTCCATGCCGTCTTGCGAACGACGCATTTTTGAAGCTGCTACCATTTCCATCGCTTTCGTAATTTTCTGCGTGCTTTTAACACTACCGATTTTATTACGTATCTCTTTTGCGCCGGCCATCGTTTTACTCTCTTTTAAGGTAATCCGTTATTGGTCAGTGGTGACCCTAGGGTCACCCACCAATTACCAGGTCTGGGTTGCCTTGAAATCGTCAACCAGTTTCTTGAACTGAGCTTCGATTTCATCGTTATAAGCACCCGATTTGTCGATATCTTTTACAAGATCAACATATTGACCACGAGCATACGACAGTAGAGCAGATTCAAAATCAGCCAGTTTATTCAACGCAACATCATTTAAATAACCACGCTCTGCCGCAAAGATAACCAACGCTTGGTCAAACACAGACATCGGAGCATATTGTTTCTGCTTCATCAGCTCTGTTACTTTCTGACCATGGTTTAGCTGTCTCTTCGTCGCTTCATCAAGATCTGACGAGAACTGAGCAAATGCAGCAAGTTCACGGTACTGTGCAAGCGCGGTACGGATACCACCTGACAGTTTCTTGATGATTTTCGTCTGAGCGGCACCACCTACACGAGATACTGAAATACCAGGGTCAACGGCTGGGCGAACACCCGCGTTGAATAGTTCAGTTTGTAGGAAGATCTGACCATCGGTAATCGAGATTACGTTAGTCGGTACGAATGCTGAAACGTCACCCGCTTGTGTTTCAATGATAGGTAGAGCGGTTAAAGAACCGGTTTTACCTTTCACTTCACCCTTAGTGAAACGTTCTACATACTCTTCGCTAACACGAGCAGCACGCTCAAGTAGACGAGAGTGGAGATAGAAAACGTCACCTGGGAATGCTTCACGGCCTGGTGGGCGTTTGAGTAGTAGTGAGATCTGACGGTAAGCAACCGCTTGTTTAGATAAGTCATCATAAACAATCAGTGCATCTTCACCGCGATCGCGGAAGTATTCACCCATTGCACAACCTGCATATGGCGCAAGGTATTGCAATGCCGCGGATTCAGAAGCCGATGCAACAACCACAACTGTGTTTGCAAGCGCGCCGTGCTCTTCTAATTTGCGTACTACGTTAGCGATAGTTGAGGCTTTTTGGCCAATCGCAACATAGATAGAGTAAATACCTGAATCTTTTTGGTTAATAATTGCGTCGATCGCCATTGCTGTTTTACCAGTTTGACGGTCACCGATGATAAGTTCACGTTGGCCACGACCGATTGGGATCATAGAGTCAACTGACTTATAGCCGGTTTGTACTGGTTGATCGACTGATTTACGGTCGATTACACCAGGTGCAATCATTTCAACAGGTGAAGACAATTTCGCTTCGATAGGACCTTTACCATCGATAGGCTGACCGAGTGTATTCACTACGCGACCTAACAATTCAGGACCAACTGGCACTTCAAGAATACGACCAGAACCTGTTACTTTCATGCCTTCCTTAAGGTCAGCATATGGGCCCATGACAACCGCACCAACCGAGTCACGCTCAAGGTTAAGTGCAAGTGCATAACGGCCACTCGGTAATTCAATCATTTCACCTTGCATCACGTCCGCTAGGCCGTGAATGCGAATGATACCATCGCTTACCGATACGATAGTACCTTCATTGCGAGCTTCACTAACAACGTCGAAAGATTCGATACGTTGTTTAATTAGATCGCTAATTTCCGTGGAATTAAGTTGCATGCTCCAATCCCCATCAAGACTGTAATGCATCGCTCAGGCGGTTTAAACGACCGCGGGCTGAGTTATCGATGACAAGGTCTCCGGCTCGAATTATAACCCCACCAAGTAGGGTCTCATCTATACTGCAATTCAGCTGAACTTTGCGTTCAAGACGCTGCTCAAGTTTGGTGCTGATATTGACAAGCTGTTCATCAGAAAGCTCAGTTGCTGAAATCACTTCAACATCCATCTGCTTCTCATGCTCTTGTTTCAGAGCAAAGAACTGTTCACTAACATCAGGAAGAGCCTTTAATCGGCCATTCTCAGCCATCACCTTTAACAGGTTCTGGCCATAAACATCAAACTGTTCGCCACAAATTGCGATGAAAATTTCCGCTAATTTCTCAGCCGAAACAGAGCCCGTTAGTAGCTCTTTCATTTGCTCGTTCTTTGCGACCTCGGCAGCAAAAGCTAACATCTGACCCCATTGGTCAAGTTGCTTTTTCTCTACCGCAAAATCGAATGCTGCTTTAGCATAGGGGCGTGCAATTGTAGTCAAATCAGACATAAAGCGCCCCCATCCTTAAAGTCTTGCAGTAATGTTGTCGAGAATATCTTTGTGCGCATCTTTATCGATAGAACGCTCAAGGATTTTCTCAGCACCAGCTACAGCCAGAGTTGCAACTTGTTTACGCAGCTCATCGCGGGCACGGTTACGTTCAGATTCAAGTTCAGCTTCCGCTTGAGCAAGGATTTTCTGGCGTTCTGCCTGAGCTTCCTCACGTGCTTCGTCTAAAATTTGAGCTTTACGTTTATTTGCCTGTTCGATGACCTCAGTTGCAGTGCGCTTCGCTTCTTTCATTTGTTCAGAAGCGTTGGCTTGTGCTAGATCCAAGTTTTTAGCAGCGCGCTCAGCGGCTGAAAGACCGTCAGCAATTTTCTTCTGACGCTCTTCGATCGCATTCATGATTGGCGGCCATACATATTTCATGCAGAACCACACAAACAGTGCAAACGCGATTGCTTGACCTAGCAGAGTTGCGTTCATATTCACAACAGCTACCCCTCTATTTGTTCACCAACGAAAAGTATTAATCAACGACAAATCATCAATTTGTGTGATCGGTTGATTAACCTAGTTGACCAACAAATGGGTTCGCGAAAGTGAATAGAAGCGCAATTACGATACCGATCATAGGAACCGCATCAAGTAGACCCGCGATGATAAACATCTTAACTTGTAGCATAGGAGCCATTTCTGGTTGACGAGCAGCACCTTCAAGGAATTTACCGCCTAGAAGTGCGAAACCAATCGCTGTACCAAGAGAAGCAAGACCGACGATAATACCTACGGCGATTGCAGAAAAGCTCAGTAAAGTTTCCATTACTATCTCCAATTTATAGTTGTTGGCTTATGTGCCCAAATAAAAAGCTTTAAAAAATTAATGATCACTATCTTCGTGTGCCATTGATAGATAAACAATAGTCAACATCATGAACACGAAAGATTGAATCAGAATTACCAGAATATGGAAAATCGCCCACGGTAGTGAACCCATCCATTGTAGCCACCATGGTAGCATCGCTGCGATAAGAATAAATACCACCTCACCTGCGAACATGTTACCGAATAGACGCATACCGAGTGAGAGAGGTTTCGCAAGTAACGATACCACTTCAATAAGTAGGTTAAACGGAATCATGGTCCAGTGATTGAATGGATGTAGAGCTAATTCTTTCGCAAAACCACCTAGGCCTTTCACTTTGATGCTGTAGTAAATCATCAGAGCAAATACGCCTAGAGCCATAGCCATGGTGATATTTACATCAGCTGACGGAACCACTTTTAGATAAGGGATACCAAGCCAATGTTGTGCTGGATACGGTAAGAAATCGATGGGCACTAAGTCCATGATGTTCATTAACAATACCCAACAAAAGATAGTCAGTGCCAGCGGTGCTATAAGTGGATTGCGTCCATGAAAGGTGTCTTTGACGTTTTGATCGACAAATTCTACCAATATTTCAACAAAACACTGCAGCTTACCGGGTACACCCGCTGTTGCTTTCTTTGCTACAGAGCGAAATATCCATAGGAATATTAAGCCAGTAAACAAGGAAAAAAACAGGCTATCGATATGTACGTTCCAGAAACTCGTCTCACTAATTGACAGCCCCAAATCGTAATGCTCAGAAATCTTCGCAAGAGAGAGGTTCGTCAAGTGGTGTTCAATGTATCCGGACGATGTTAGCGCTTCACCTGGCGCAGCCATAACTCATCCTATTTTTTGTTGTTAATGAATAGCACTGGCGCACAGATATTAATACCTAGAGCCAGCAAATAGGTTAGTTTGAGGGGAACGAGTTCCACCTGCATATACATGTAGGCAACACAGAACAGTGCAACTGTGATGAGGATCTTGAGTACTTCGCCAGTGTAGAAAGAGGCCGCGACTTGCTTCGCAGCACGAGCTCCACTAAACATAAAAGCACACAGCGCAAAAACCGCATTGGCAATGACAAAGATGCCACCCCCAATCAGCGCAGAAAAGCCCCATTCAGCATTTACAGCTACCGCCATTCCTGCCGCCACAAAAATAACCGCGCCAGACTGGATCATTAACAATCGCTTAGCAAGCTCTCGTCCTGGTCTAGCCAACGCAGCTACCATGTATTCGTACCTCTAGTAATATCCTCAGCTCATCTACAACATAGGGCTGGGAAATTGGCGAAAATTATACGGTGAGTCGAACTGATTGCAATTGAAAGACAGCAAAAAGTTACAATTTTGTTTACAAACCGACAACTTTCAAATAAAAAAACGTTTTTTGCATAATTGACTTAAATCAATTATCTCATTTAGCTTTCTAGCTTGGCAATTAGTTGCTCTAATTTGTGAGGCTCATCAAGACTAATCGTCATTTTGGCTTTGCCACCTTTTGAACGAATGATCGACACTTTAGCCCCTAACATTTCACTCAATCTTTGTGACATTTGTTGTGCATCTAAGTCTTCCGATGCCGATCCGTCCTCAGAAGGCTGTGTTAGACACTTTTTCACTAATTGCTCAGTTTGTCTCACGGTCAGCTGTTTTGCGGCCACACGTTGTGCAATTTCAATTTGTTGATCGCCTTCGAGCATCAATAATGCTCGTGCATGGCCCATTTCAAGTTGCTTGGTTTCCACTAAACGCTTCACGCCATCCGCCAATTGATTTAAGCGTAATAAGTTACTCACGGTAGTGCGTGATTTACCAATCACATCAGCCACCTGTTGGTGAGTGAGCTTAAATTCGTCTTGCAACCGCTCTAAAGCTTGTGCTTCTTCAATCGCATTCAAATCTTCGCGTTGAATATTTTCTATCAGTGCCATCGCAATCGCAGCGCGATCTTGGACATTTTTGATCAAACAGGGCACTTGCTTTAAACCTGCTTGTTTTGCAGCGCGCCAACGGCGTTCACCTGCAATAATTTCATAGCCGCCAAGCTCTAAACGTCTTACCACGATCGGCTGGATAATACCTTGCGATTGGATAGACGCAGACAGCTCTTCCAACGCTTCTGCCGACATATCTTTACGTGGTTGATACATGCCAGGTTTCAAATTTGATACCGCGATATCCATTAATTCGCCATCAGAAGAGAGTGCTTGGCTATGTGAGGCGGCTTGCTCCTTTTCACGAGCAAGAGAACTGGTTGCGAGCAATGCATCCAATCCTTTTCCTAAACCACGTTTAGTCATGTAGACGAATTCCTTTAGTTGAGATTATGCGGGTATTTCTTCTCGACGAAGCATTTCGCCAGCTAAGGCGAGATACGCTTTTGCCCCAGCTGAATACTTGTCGTAGTACATTGCTGGCTTGCCATAACTTGGCGCTTCAGCAAGACGGACATTACGAGGAATAACGGTGCGATAGACTTTGTTTCCAAAGTGCTTTTTCAGTTGATCGGATACTTCATTGGCTAGGCGATTACGCGGATCGTACATCGTTCGAAGTAACCCTTCGATTTTCAGGTTTTCGTTGACTACCGCGGCTAACTTGCTGATGGTATCCATTAACGCCGTTAAACCTTCTAATGCAAAATACTCACATTGCATTGGCACTAACACAGAATCCGCTGCGGCCATGGCGTTGATTGTAAGAAGATTTAAAGAAGGAGGACAATCAATAAAGATGAAATCATAGTTATCACGAACTGGCGCGAGGGCATTTTTCAAACGCACTTCGCGAGCAAAGACTTCCATTAATTTGATTTCAGCGGCTGTCACGTCTCCGTTCGCCGCAATCAAATCGTAGTGTCCCGTTGTTTTGCGACACACGACTTCATCAAAAGGGGTGTCTTCGACCAACAATTCGTACGCGGTTGCATCTACTTGATACTTATCAACACCACTGGCCATCGTTGCATTGCCTTGTGGGTCGAGATCGATCACTAAAACTTTACGCTTAGTCGCCGCCATAGAGGCCGCTAAGTTAATGCACGTTGTTGTTTTTCCTACGCCACCTTTCTGGTTGGCGATTGCTACGATTTTGCCCACGGTATGCCTCGCTGTTATCCCTTGCGAGATAAGATTACAAGATGACGGTCACCTTCCAACTCAGGAACTTTCAAAGCTTTGACATCAGTCACAGAACACCACTCAGGTAGTGTGGCTATTTCCTCATCTGGCCGTTGTCCTTTCAGGGCTAAAAATCGGCCCGATGTTTCTTTTGGTAAATGGTGACACCATTCCACCATATCGAGCATTGAAGCAAACGCACGGCTCAGTACGCCATCAAATTTTACTTCAGGCTGAAACTCTTCGACTCGACTTTGAATCGTGGTCACATTTTTAATACCAAGCTCATGCAGAACTTGTTTAATAAAACGAATGCGCTTACCTAAACTATCGAGTAAGTAAAAGGTTTTATCAGGATTCATGATAGCGAGAGGTATACCAGGTAAACCAGGCCCAGTACCAACGTCGATAAAACGCTCACCCTGTAAGTGAGGACTTACCACTATACTATCTAAAATATGTTTCACCAACATATCCATAGGATCGCGCACTGAGGTGAGATTGTAGGCTTTGTTCCATTTATTCAGCAGTTCCACGTAACCGACTAATTGGCTACGTTGCTGCTCATTGACCTCGAGATCGGTTTGACCAATTAAATCATCGAGACGCGTTCTTAACTCGCTCATGCGGCGTCTTCCCCTTTCTTCAGTACACCTTGCTTTTTCAAATAAACCAATAAGATAGAAATAGCAGCAGGTGTAATACCAGAAATACGAGAGGCAATACCAACTGTTTCAGGCTTGGCATTGTTAAGCTTAAGGATCACTTCGTTGGACAAGCCTTTGACCTGTTTATAGTCAAGATCCAGCGGCAATTTAGTGTGCTCATGGCGCAATGATTTGTCGATCTCATCTTGCTGACGCTGAATATAACCATCGTATTTGATTTGAATTTCAACTTGCTCAGCCGCTTCACTATCGTTCAATGCTGGTGCAAATGACTCAAGCGACGTGAGCTGTTGATAGGTGATTTCAGGTCGACGTAGTAGATCTTCACCACTTGCTTCACGAGACATGGGTGTTTTGAGCAACGCATTCAGTGCATCAACACCAACGGAGTTCGGGTTCATCCACGTTTGTTTCAAACGTTGACGCTCGATTTCCATGTTTTCCATTTTTTGATTAAAACGCGCCCAGCGCACATCATCGACTAAACCTAACTCTCTGGCTTTTTCGGTTAAACGCAAATCGGCGTTATCTTCGCGTAGCAGTAAGCGATATTCAGCGCGAGAGGTAAACATGCGATAAGGTTCTTTGGTACCCATAGTGGAAAGATCATCGATCAACACGCCCATGTAAGCTTGATCACGGCGTGGACTCCAGCCTTCTTTTTCTTGGCTAAATAAGCTTGCATTCAAACCAGCCATTAACCCTTGCGCTGCCGCCTCTTCGTATCCGGTGGTGCCGTTGATTTGACCAGCAAAGAACAAACCACTGATGAATTTGGTTTCATAGGTTTGTTTTAAATCTTGTGGATTGAAAAAATCGTACTCTATGGCGTAACCCGGACGAACAATATGTGCGTTTTCAAACCCTTTCATTGAGCGAACGATCTGTACTTGTACATCAAACGGTAAGCTGGTGGAAATACCGTTAGGGTAGAGTTCTGTCGTGGTCAAACCTTCAGGCTCGATAAAAATTTGATGGCTATTTTTGTCGGCAAAACGCATAACTTTGTCTTCGATCGATGGGCAGTAGCGTGGGCCGATACCTTCGATGACACCTGCGTACATCGGACTACGATCAAGATTGGCACGGATCACATCATGCGTTTTATCGTTGGTATGCGTGATGTAGCATGGTATTTGACGTGGATGCTGTTCACGTTGTCCCATGAAGGAAAAAACAGGCGTTGGGTTATCACCGTGTTGTGTTTCTAACACTGAGAAGTCCACGCTACGGGCATCGATCCTTGGTGGCGTACCCGTTTTTAAACGATCGACTCGAAACGGCAGTTCACGTAAACGTTGCGCTAATGCGATCGATGGAGGATCTCCTGCGCGGCCTCCTGAGAAGTTTTCAAGACCAATGTGGATCTTTCCACCAAGGAAGGTGCCTACCGTCAATACCACCGCTTTGGCGTGGAATTTGAGGCCCATTTGAGTCTCAACGCCCATTACACGATCATTTTCAACGATAAGATCATCGACCGCTTGTTGGAACAAAGTTAAGTTTGGCGTGTTTTCAAGCACATCACGCACATACGATTTGTAAAGCGCACGATCTGCTTGGGCTCGAGTCGCTCGAACCGCTGGCCCTTTTGAGGCATTGAGTGTTCTAAATTGAATACCTGCATGATCAATCGCTTGTGCCATTAGACCGCCCATGGCATCAACTTCTTTAACCAGATGTCCTTTACCAATTCCGCCGATCGCAGGATTGCACGACATCTGTCCTAGAGTTTCAATGTTATGGGTAAGCAATAGCGTACTTTGACCAGTACGAGCTGCAGCGAGAGCGGCTTCCGTTCCAGCATGGCCACCACCGACCACAATGACGTCAAATTTTTCGTGATAAAGCATGAACCGACCTCAGGTATTCAATGAAGCATGGACTGACAAAAGAGGCGTATTCTACCTGCTTTCCACTGGCTAGAAAATCGCTTTTCTGCTTTTTTAATCTGAGCTTGGTAAGTTAATAATATATAAGATCTATATAGAGATCTTTTATTAGATCTATTATTAGGATCGAGCATATCTGTGGATAACCGATAAATGATCAACAAGATCATGGTTTTTAAGAGGATCATAAGCTGTGATCCTGACATGATCTAATCGTGTATTAGCTGGGATCAAAAAGGCTAGTTATGCACAGGGTCGTGAAATGCATAAGTTATTAATTGGATAACTATAGGTTAATCACCGAATAACAGCATAGTTATACACATTAAAATATTTAAAATGGACTTAACTTTTCTATGGCAAGTATTGAGACAGTTATACACAGAGCTTAAAAGTACAAAAAAAGCGGCTCACAGGCCGCTTGGTGACTTTATGCTATTCGCTAGAATTGTTCGATGTGCTGTTTGAGCCATACTTCAGCGGCATCTTCAGGAACGGAATATTCTAATATATCTATGGTGAAACAGTCGCTAATTGGCGTTGCACCTATATCCTCAAGCAGTTGATATGCATGCTTACCTGCTGCGCAAAACGTGTCATAGCTTGAATCGCCAAGTGCTACCACGGCATATTTTAACTCGCTCGTGTTCGGTGGTGTTGATTGCAAAGAAGCGATAAAAGGTTGGATATTGTCTGGGTAGTCACCCGCTCCATGCGTGGAGGTGACAATGAGCCAAGTCCCTTGTGAGGGTATATCACTTAAGTTGGGTTGGTTGTGGATAGTCGTAGTATAACCTTGCTCTTGCAGTAGATCGTTGAGATGATCGGCGACATATTCAGCGCCTCCTAAGGTGCTGCCAGTGATGATATGGATCATGAGATATTCCTATAATTAAGAGTGATCAAGCTTCTCTCTGCGATCATTTGCCGATACAGAACGACGAAAAGATGCGCCCTAACAAGTCATCGGAGCTAAATTCGCCCGTTATCTCGTTTAGATGTTGCTGCGATAAACGCAGTTCTTCCGCTAAGATTTCACCAGCCATGTAGCCTTCGAGCTGCTGCTGACCAATCATGAGGTGCTGTGCGGCGCGCTCTAGCGCGTCCAAATGGCGTCGTCTGGCCATAAAGCCGCCTTCATTGCCCCCAGCAAAGCCCATGCACTCTTTGAAATGAGTACGCAGAGCATCAACGCCCTCTCCAGTTTTTGCCGACAGGCGGATTAATGTTGGAGAATTAACATGACAGATACCGAGCGATTCTTTGGTTTGATCGACTTTGTTGCGGATCACCGTCATGCCGATGTTTTCAGGCAATCGATCGACAAAATCTGGCCAGATTTCTTTCGGATCGGTGGCATCGGTGGTGGTGCCGTCAACCATAAAGAGCACACGATCTGCTTTTGCTATTTCATCCCAAGCACGCTCAATACCTATTCTTTCGACTTCGTCATTGGCATCACGTAAGCCAGCGGTATCGATGATATGCAGTGGCATGCCATCGATGTGGATGTGCTCTCGCAGCACGTCACGTGTGGTTCCTGCGATGTCTGTAACGATGGCTGAATCTTTGCCTGAAAGCGCATTCAATAGACTCGATTTGCCCGCGTTAGGACGCCCTGCTATCACCACTTTCATCCCTTCGCGTAAAATGGCCCCTTGATTGGCCTCTTTGCGCACGGCGTCTAAGTTGTCGATGATATTTTGCAGATCTGCGGCAACTTTACCATCGGCAAGAAAATCGATCTCCTCTTCAGGAAAATCAATCGCTGCTTCAACGTAAATTCGCAGGTGGATTAGGGAATCGACCAAGGTATGAATGCGTTTGGAAAATTGACCTTGCAATGAATGAAGGGCGGATTTGGCCGCTTCTTCAGAGCTGGCGTCAATCAAATCGGCAATCGCTTCCGCTTGGGTTAAATCCATTTTGTCGTTTAAAAACGCACGCTCAGAAAATTCACCCGGGCGCGCTGCGCGCAAGTCACTGATAGCCAAAATGCGTTTGATCAGCATATCCATGACGACCGGACCGCCGTGTCCTTGTAGTTCGAGCACATCTTCGCCGGTAAAGGAGTGAGGGTTAGGAAAATAGATCGCGATGCCTTGGTCAAGTTCGGTGCCATCTTGATGCTTAAAAGGCAAGTATTCCGCATAACGAGGTTTTAGCGTTTTCCCGGTTACTTCAAGCGCGACTTGAGCGGCTTTCGGGCCTGAGACGCGAATAATCCCCACGCCACCTCGGCCTGGAGCGGTTGCTTGAGCAACAATGGTGTCTGTAGACATAAGGGTACCTAACATAGGGGTGTATGAGCGCAATTGTAATCAGCCAAAAACAAAAAGGCGACCAAAAGGTCGCCTTTTTTCACTTGTCAGTGTGACTTCTTGCTGAAGTGGCTACTTAGAGTGTAAGCCTTTTTTCTCCAGCGCTTTGTAAATCAAGGTTTGCTGGATCAAGGTAACGATGTTCGATACCAACCAGTAAATCACTAAACCTGATGGGAAGAACAAGAAGAAGAATGTAAACATAACCGGCATAAAGGTCATGATCTTCTGTTGCATCGGGTCAGTGACTGTCGTCGGGCTCATTTTCTGGATCATAAACATACTCACACCCATCAGCAGTGGCAAGATGTAGTATGGGTCTTGTGCTGAAAGGTCATGAATCCAACCAAAGAAAGGTGAATGACGAAGTTCAACCGATTCCATTAATGACCAGTAAAGCGCAATGAAGATAGGCATTTGCAGGAAGATAGGTAAACAACCACCGAGTGGGTTTACTTTCTCTTTCTTATACAGCTCCATCATTTCTTGGCTCATGCGTTGGCGGTCATCGCCGATGCGCTCACGCATTGCTTGCAGCTTTGGTTGCAGCATGCGCATTTTTGCCATAGAGGTGTATTGTGCTTTGGTCAGTGGGTACATAGCACCACGAACAATGAAGGTTAAGCAGATGATTGCTACACCCCAGTTGCTAACGAAGCTTTGAATGAATGAAAGCAACATGTGTAGTGGTTTTGCAATAAACCATAACCAGCCGTAGTCGACAACTAGATCAAGATTTGGCGCAACAGCAGCCATCTCATCTTGCAGTTTTGGACCGACCCAAAGTGTGGCTAAGAATGTTGCTTTTTCACCGTTGGCGATGGTTTTATTTGGCATGCGAACACCAATATCACCTAAGTTGCCAATCACGCGAGTGTATAAGTTTGAACCTGCTGCATCACGTGGGATCCACGCGCTGGCAAAGTAGTGTTGGATCATCGCCGCCCAACCTTCACCGTTAACCAAAGGCAGTGACAAGTTACGATCTTGCATATCATCGAAACTGTATTTCTTATAACGTGTATCTTGTGTTGAGTAAGCACCGCCACGGTAAGTTGGCATAGCCAAGCTGCCACCAGCGTCCAATAAATTTTGGCGTAGGTGTGCATACATACCCAGTGTCGCGTTATTACCAGATTGGTTGACTACATCAAATTCAACATCCAAGGCGTAGCTGCCACGTTTAAGGATGAAGGTTTTGGTGTATTCAAGGCCATTGGCTTGATAAGTCATGGGAATGCGCAGTTCGTCTTGACCATCCGCTAGAGCAAAGGTGTCGGCGCTAACAGTATAGTTTGGACGATTGTTGCTGCTTAAATCGATCCCTTGCGGTCCCACTAAACCACTTTGCGCGATAAACTGGTGACCAGGAATGTCTTTAAGTAGCACAAATGGGTCTTCTGAATTGAGTTCAGCATCGTACTTATTCAGCTCGGCCTTCACTACATCACCACCTACCGTGTCAATTGACAGAGTCAGTACATCAGTCTTGACGGTGATGGTTTTTGCAGACGCATTGGTTACTGCTGGTGCTGGGTCTAACTCATCAGCCATAGATGGTGCAGTTAAAGTGCTGCTATTTTGTGCCTGCTCAACCGCTTGAGGTGCTGGGTTCTTTGCTACTTGCCATTGCTGGAAAAGTAAAAAAGAAACGAGTGCCAAGGCGATTAACAGGATATTACGTTGAGAATCCATCGTTAATTATCTCTGTCTTGTTTTTGGACTGGTGGCGGAACGGGGTCAAAACCCCCTTCGTTCAAAGGGTGGCATTTTAATAGACGTTTGCCTGATAACCAACACCCTTTTACAAAACCGTGAGCTTTCAACGCTTCTATCGCATAGTTTGAACAGGTTGGAGTAAAACGACAGCGTGGTCCAAGCAGAGGACTGATGATTCCTTGGTAAAGACGGACGAATCCGATTGCTAACCACGCGAAGGGCGAGACAGGCGATGCCATAATTTTTCAAATAGTTTGAACATTTCTTCATTGCTTAAATCTTGCGCGCTCTTTTTCGCAATCACAACAAAATCTTTGTTAGGAAGTTGATGCTGTTTATTACGGAAGCTTTCGCGAGCGAGGCGTTTGAAGCGATTACGGCCAACAGCAGTTTTGATCTGTTTTTTGGGGACGGCCAACCCTAACCTTGGGTGGGTAAGAGCGTTTTCGCGAGCAATGATAGTGAAATGGGGGGAGCCTGCGCTGTGCGCTTGCTGGAAGACTTTTTTATAATGTTCGGGAGTTAACAAACGTAACTCCCGATTGAACGCGTACGTATTCAAAATAATCGCGAATTATTTTGACAGGCGCGCGCGGCCTTTAGCACGACGTGCATTAATAACCTTACGGCCATTCTTAGTTGCCATGCGTGCACGGAAACCGTGAGTACGCTTGCGCTTTAGAACGGTAGGTTGAAAAGTGCGTTTAGACATGTGTAATTACCTTACTGATCAGTAGTTTTTAGGTTCAAATAAACCCGGCGTGGGCATATTTTCGCTTCTTTAATAGAAAGAAAGGAATCCGACGCCTCTCAACAAAGAGGCGGAATTGTAATCACTGTCACAATAAGTGTCAACGATTGGGTTCACTAAAATTCCGGTCGGGGGATTATACGCAGTCTCCTTTAAATCACAAGGATCCTTCGTCGATCCCCACCTGATTTAAAAATTTCTTGAGCTTAGGATCCTGTGGATTACCAAAGATATCCTGTGGAGAGCCTTGCTCTACAATTTGCCCATCAGCCATGAAGATCACGCGATCGGCTACCTCTTTTGCAAACTGCATCTCATGGGTAACCACCAGCATTGTTTGGTGATGAGTGGCTAATTTCTTCATTAAAGCAAGCACTTCGCCAACCCATTCAGGATCGAGTGCTGACGTAGGTTCATCAAATAGCAGTAATTCTGGTTGTAGCGCCATCGCACGACCGATCCCAACGCGCTGCTGCTGGCCACCAGAAAGCGCTGCGGGATAACTCTCTCCTTTATCCCCAAGACCGATGTCATCCAAAATCTGCTGCGCACGGGTCAGGGCGAGATCTTTTTTCCAACCGTGCACCGTAATGAGCCCTTCGGCGACATTTTGCCTCGCCGTCATATGAGCAAACAGCGCGTAGTTTTGAAAAACAAAGCCTGTTTTTCTGCGCAGTGCTAATACATCTGCTTTGGTCTGTTGCTGGGTGTCGACGGTGACATCATCAATAGTAATGGAGCCTTGGTCTGCGCGTTCTAGGAAGTTGACGCAGCGCAGTAAGGTCGATTTACCTGTACCGCTTGAGCCAATAATGACGATGATTTCACCTTTTTCTATTGCTAAGCTGATTCCTTTGAGCACTTCAGTATCGCCAAAGCGCTTATGAATATTATCGAGTTTAATCATCGTACATACGCCTTATTGAGCCTATCTTCAGCCCAAATTTGTACCCGAGTCAGTACCACCACTACGGCCCAGTAAATTAATGCAACGGCGAGGAAAGCTTCAAAGAAGCGAAAGCTTGACGAAGCTTCCATCTGCGCTCTGGCCATGATCTCAGCGACTCCTAATGTAAAAGCTAATGAGGTCGATTTGATCATATCAATGAAGTAATTCATTAATGATGGCAACGCTATACGAGTGGCTTGCGGCAAAATAATGCGGCGCATTGCTTGGCTTGTGGTCATACCCACAGACAAACTCGCTTCCATTTGGCTGCGATCAATACCCAAAATGGCGGCGCGAATACTTTCTGCCATATAAGCGGCGAAGTGAAGAGTTAGCCCGATCACCGCGGCGCTAAATGCATTTAAACCGACCATCCACGGTAACACTTGCGGCAGACCATAGTAGAGTAGAAATAGTTGTACCAGCAGGGGAGTACCGCGGAAAAAGCTGATGTACAGCTGGCTTAGCGGATCCAAAATGGGCACTTTGAACACACGAATATTGGCTAAAATGACCGACAGGATCAAAGCAAACACTAAGCCCCAAGTCGCCATCTCCATGGTGGTGCCTAAATACCTGAGCAGTATTGGCATCAGCTCAAGCATATAGTGAAAATCAAATCCCATCGGCTTACCTTTTTAAAACAAAAAAGGTGGAATGTGTGGTTCCACCTCAATCCTATCTTTTGATAATAGGGGAATTTACTTATTGGTGATATCGGCAGCAAACCATTTTTCAGAAATCGCACTCAGTGTGCCATCAGCGCGCATCGAGGCTAACGCTTGATTCACTTCAGCTTGCAGTTTTTGGCCTTGCTCGTTGTTAACAAACGGCCAAGCGTTTTCAATGGTTTCAAAAGGGTGACCAGCCAATTGCAACGGTAAGCCCGTTGTTTTAATCAATTCCAGAGCCGAAAGGCGATCCATCACAAACGCATCGGCACGGCCAAGAGCAACGTCATGTTCAATGCCAGTATCGTAAGTTTTGATGATGATTTTATTGTCTTTGTCAAAGCTGCGTAGTAGCTGCTCGAAGTTTGAGCCTAAATTGACCGCGACCGTTTTGCCGGCAAGATCGTCAATCCCTTTAATGCTGTCATTACCTTTGCGAACGGTAATTTGTGCACCGTCGATGACATACGGGTCAGCAAATAAGTATTTCGCTTTACGTGCTTCTGTGACGGTGATTTGGTTTGAAATGGTATCAATTCGGCCAGTTTCAAGCAGGCCAAAGAGACCGGAGAAATTAGCAGTAACATATTTTACATCGTAATCATTGCGTTTACCTATCTCATCCCAAACATCCACTTCAAAGCCTTGCAGCTTGTCTTGTTTGACAAAAGTGAATGGAAAATAGCGCCCTGACATGCCGACTTTTATTTCCGTTGCCGCGTGTACGCTTGCAGCGGATAGTGCAATTGCAGTAATGGCGACTTTAACCCAGTTTTTCATCTTGAAACTCCTTATATTTATAGAGAGGGATGTTACTGGTAAAGCACTCAATAGAATAAATAACCAGTAGTTATTAACCATAACCGAACATAGTGACACAATTGGGGATAAGTATAGAGGATCCTTGTATATGTGGATCATCGTGTGGGTAAAGTGGTGCTAATTGTGAAGATCGACAAAAATCAAGCGCAAATTGTGTGAATAACTTCGATCTTATTCACTGGATCACGGATCAATCGCTGGCGATCTTGGTTATCAACAGGTAAAATCGCCAGTCTTTTCGATCATTTACTTAGGGTGAGGGCAACCGTGTCATCTTCGCTTTGGTTGCAATGTTTGCAACAGCTTCAAGAAGAGTTACCAGCAGCGGAATTCAGCATGTGGGTACGTCCGTTACAAGCGGAGCTCAATGACAATACTCTCACTTTATTCGCCCCAAACCGATTTGTGCTTGATTGGGTGCGCGATAAATACATCAACAGCATCAACCGACTACTGCAAGAGCATTGTGGCCACGATACCCCGAACCTGCGTTTTGAAGTGGGTAGTCGCCGGGTCAGCGCGCCTAAAGCTGCTCCCGTTCGTACTCAAGCGGATGTCGCGGCTGAATCTTCAGCTCCTGCACAGTTACAAGCGCGTAAACCAGTACATCGTACGTGGGAAAACGACACGGTTGTGGCAGACATTAATCACAGATCAAACGTTAACCCTAAACATAAGTTCAATAACTTCGTTGAAGGTAAATCGAACCAACTTGGTTTGGCTGCAGCGCGTCAAGTTTCCGATAACCCCGGCGCGGCCTATAACCCACTCTTCTTATACGGTGGTACAGGGCTAGGTAAAACACACTTATTGCACGCCGTTGGTAATGCGATTGTTGATAACAACCCGAATGCGAAAGTGATTTACATGCACTCAGAGCGTTTCGTGCAAGATATGGTGAAAGCGCTGCAAAATAATGCGATTGAAGAGTTCAAACGCTATTACCGCAGTGTTGATGCACTCTTGATCGATGATATTCAATTCTTTGCCAATAAAGAGCGTTCGCAAGAAGAGTTCTTTCATACCTTTAACGCATTGCTTGAAGGTAACCAACAAATCATTTTGACTTCCGACCGCTATCCGAAAGAGATCAATGGGGTGGAAGATCGCCTTAAATCTCGTTTTGGTTGGGGTTTGACGGTTGCGATTGAGCCACCAGAGCTTGAAACGCGTGTCGCGATTTTAATGAAGAAGGCAGAAGATCACCAAATTCATCTTGCCGATGAAGTTGCCTTTTTTATTGCCAAACGCTTACGTTCCAACGTGCGTGAATTGGAAGGCGCACTAAACCGTGTTATCGCCAACGCTAACTTTACTGGCCGTCCGATCACCATCGATTTTGTGCGTGAAGCGCTGCGTGACTTATTAGCTTTGCAAGAAAAATTGGTCACCATTGATAACATTCAAAAGACCGTGGCGGAATACTACAAAATTAAAGTGGCGGATTTGCTTTCTAAACGTCGCTCTCGCTCGGTTGCTCGTCCACGCCAGTTGGCGATGGCACTGGCTAAAGAGCTGACTAACCACAGCTTGCCTGAAATTGGTGATGCGTTTGGTGGCCGAGATCATACGACAGTGCTGCACGCTTGCCGTAAAATCCAGCAGTTACGTGAAGAGAGCCACGACATCAAAGAAGACTATTCGAATTTAATTCGTACCCTGTCTTCTTGATGCACAACCTTCTTATATCAGCTATTTTAACCCTCACATTTGGGGTTGCCCGATAACATCGTAAGAGCTAACTATGAAATTTACTATTGAACGTAGCCACTTCATTAAGCCACTTCAGCAAGTATCTGGAACATTAGGCGGACGTGCGACTTTGCCAATTCTTGGTAATTTGTTGCTCAAAGTGGAAGAGAACGTGCTGTCGATGACGGCGACCGATCTTGAAGTCGAACTGATTAGCCGCGTGACACTTGAAGGTGAGTGCGAAGCAGGAAGCATCACTGTCCCTGCGCGTAAATTTTTAGATATTTGTCGTGGCTTGCCCGATAGCGCCGTGATCACTGTGGTATTGGAAGGCGATCGCATTCAGATGCGTTCTGGCCGTAGCCGTTTCTCTTTGGCAACCTTACCTGCCAGTGACTTTCCTAATATTGAAGATTGGCAAAGTGAAGTGGAAGTGTCGCTCACTCAGGCAGAACTGCGCAGTTTAATTGAGAAAACCCAGTTTTCGATGGCTAACCAAGATGTGCGTTATTATCTGAACGGTATGCTATTTGAAATCGACGGTTCAACCTTGCGCTCTGTGGCAACCGATGGACACCGTATGGCGGTTTCGCAAACGGCACTCAGCGCGGATTTTGCCAATAAACAGATCATCGTGCCGCGTAAAGGGATACAGGAACTGGTCAAGTTACTTGATGCGCCAGAACAGCCGGTTGTGCTGCAAATTGGTAGCTCAAATTTGCGCGCCCAAGTGAATAACTTCATCTTCACTTCTAAGCTGGTTGATGGCCGCTTCCCTGATTATCGCCGCGTTATGCCGCAGCAAACGACCAAAACCTTAGAAACGGGCTGTGATGAGTTACGTCAGGCATTTTCTCGTGCCGCTATTCTCTCAAATGAAAAGTTTCGCGGGGTACGGGTTAATCTTGCGGATAATGAAATGCGCATTACCGCCAACAACCCAGAGCAAGAAGAAGCGGAAGAGTTGTTGGATGTCACCTTTGAAGGCGACGCCATCGAAATCGGTTTTAACGTCAGCTATGTGCTCGATGTACTGAATACATTACGTTGTGAACAGGTTCGTGTATCGATGTCTGACGCCAACGCCAGCGCGCTGATTGAAAATCGCGATGACGACAGCGCAATGTATGTCGTCATGCCGATCCGACTTTAAGTTTGCGCAATGCCGCTGACTCGTTTAATCGTCCAACAATTTCGCAATATTAAAGCCTGTGATATCCCATTATCATCAGGCTTTAACTTTCTTATTGGCCCTAATGGCAGCGGCAAAACCAGTGTACTGGAAGCGATTTACCTGCTGGGTCATGGCCGCTCGTTCAAAAGCGCCTTAACCGGACGCGTCATACAAAATGAGTGTCAGGAGCTGTTTGTGCATGGGCGTTTTTTGACCTCGGATCAATTTGAGCTACCGATTGGCATTAATAAGCAGCGTGACGGTTCAACAGAGGTTAAAATAGGCGGTCAATCTGGACAAAAACTGGCGCAATTGGCACAAGTTTTACCTTTGCAATTGATTCATCCGGAAGGGTTTGATCTGCTCACCGATGGACCAAAACAACGACGTGCATTTATTGATTGGGGGGTATTTCATAGTGAACCTGCCTTTTATGATGCGTGGGGGCGTTTTAAGCGCCTCAATAAGCAGCGCAATGCGTTGTTAAAAACGGCAACCCATTATCGTGAACTCAGTTATTGGGATCAGGAGATGGCGCGCTTGGCTGAACAAATCGATGCATGGCGCACACATTATGTGACGCAAATGAAGTGTGTTGCCGAGGCGTTGTGTCGCAGTTTTTTGCCAGAATTTGATGTGCAAATGAAGTATTATCGTGGTTGGGAAAAAGAGACGCCCTATCAACAAATCCTCGAGAAAAACTTCGAACGCGATCAATCGCTAGGCTACACATTCAGTGGCCCGAACAAAGCGGATTTAAAAATAAAGGTCAATGGAACACCGGTTGAAGATGTTCTATCACGCGGTCAGCTTAAATTAATGGTGTGTGCACTGCGCGTCGCACAAGGACAACACTTAACCGAGCTGACAGGTAAGCAATGCATCTATTTAATTGATGACTTTGCTTCCGAATTAGATAGCCATCGTCGTAAGCGTTTAGCGGATTGCTTAAAATCGACGGGGGCACAAGTTTTTGTAAGTTCTATTACGCAAGGCCAAGTTGCAGACATGATTGAGTCAAACAGCAAGATGTTTCATGTGGAACATGGCACAATAGGGCACGGATAAAATAGTGAGAGAGTAACTCATGTCGAATAATTACGATTCATCGAGTATTAAGGTACTGAAGGGTCTGGACGCGGTTCGTAAACGTCCAGGAATGTACATCGGCGACACGGATGATGGCACCGGTCTGCACCACATGGTTTTTGAGGTGGTGGATAACTCAATTGATGAAGCGTTGGCAGGTCACTGTAAAGACATCGTAGTGACTATTCACGAAGACAATTCAGTTTCAGTTAGCGATGATGGCCGTGGTATTCCTACCGACCTTCACGAAGAAGAACAAGTTTCTGCCGCGGAAGTTATTATGACGGTTCTGCATGCGGGCGGTAAATTTGATGACAACTCATACAAGGTTTCGGGTGGTCTGCATGGTGTCGGTGTGTCCGTCGTCAACGCGCTGTCTGAAAAAGTGCTACTGACTATCTATCGTAACGGCGCTATTCACACACAAACTTATTGTCACGGTGTGCCACAAGCGCCGTTGGCTGTGGTGGGTGAAACCGATAAAACAGGGACAACCCTGCGTTTTTGGCCAAGTGCTGAAACCTTTACCAACATTGAATTCCATTACGATATTTTAGCTAAGCGTCTGCGTGAGCTCTCTTTTCTAAACTCTGGTGTATCCATCAAACTGTTTGATGAACGCGAAGAAGACAAAAAAGACCACTTCAGATATGAAGGTGGTATTAAAGCGTTTGTTGGCCATTTAAACCGCAATAAAACGCCGATCCATGAAAAAGTATTCCATTTCAGCTCTGAGCGTGACGATGGGATTACCGTGGAAGTGGCGATGCAGTGGAACGATGGTTTCCAAGAAAACATTTACTGCTTTACCAACAATATTCCTCAACGTGATGGTGGTGCCCACTTAGCGGGTTTCCGTGGGGCGTTAACTCGTACCCTAAACACCTTCATGGATAAAGAAGGCTTCTCGAAAAAAGCGCAAGCGGCGACCTCGGGTGATGATGCTCGTGAAGGTTTAACCGCGGTGGTTTCAGTGAAAGTGCCGGATCCTAAGTTCTCTAGCCAAACTAAAGATAAATTGGTTTCATCCGAGGTGAAATCTGCGGTTGAGTCAGCAATGGGTGAGAAATTGGCGGAGTTTTTGGCTGAAAACCCAAGCGAAGCCAAAATGGTCTGTTCAAAAATCATTGATGCGGCTCGTGCTCGTGAAGCGGCGCGTAAAGCGCGTGAAATGACACGTCGTAAAGGTGCGTTAGATCTTGCCGGTTTGCCGGGTAAACTCGCCGATTGCCAAGAAAAAGATCCTGCACTATCTGAACTGTACATAGTGGAAGGGGACTCTGCTGGCGGTTCTGCCAAGCAGGGACGTAACCGTAAAAACCAAGCGATTTTGCCACTGAAAGGTAAAATTCTTAACGTTGAAAAAGCACGTTTCGACAAAATGCTTTCTTCGCAAGAAGTCGCAACGCTTATCACCGCATTAGGCTGTGGCATTGGCCGTGATGAATATAACCCAGACAAACTGCGTTATCACAACATCATCATCATGACCGATGCGGACGTCGACGGTTCGCACATCCGTACGCTACTGTTGACCTTCTTCTATCGTCAAATGCCTGAGCTGATTGAGCGTGGCTACATCTACATTGCTCAACCGCCTTTGTATAAAGTGAAAAAAGGCAAGCAAGAGCAGTACATCAAAGATGAAGATGCGATGAACCAATACCAAGTTGCTTTAGCATTGGATGGAGCCTCATTGCATGTTAACCCTCAAGCGCCAGCATTAGCAGGTGAAGCGTTAGAAACCTTGGTTAAGCAATACAATGTCGCCATTAAGCTGGTGGAGCGTATGAGCCGCCGCTACCCTTACGCCTTGATCCATGAATTCATCTATATGCCGCGTATCATTGTTGATCAATGCGCTGATTCTGCAGTAGTAGAAGCGTGGGGCAAACAGCTGGTGGAGCAGTTAAATGCGAAAGAAGTTGGCGCAAGCCAATACAGCATTGAAACTGAGCACAATGCAGAGCTTGGTATTTATCAGCCTAAGATTGTAGTGCGCACTCATGGTGTAACGCACCAACATCTATTAAGTGCTGATTTGCTCAATTCGAAAGAGTACAGCAAGCTGGCGGACCTTTCTGAAGCACTTTATGGCTTAGTTGAAGAAGGGGCTTACATTCAACGTGGTGAGCGTATTCAACCTGTCGATAACTTTGTTGAGGCGTTGAACTGGTTAATTAAAGAGTCTCGTCGTGGCCTAAGCCTGCAACGCTACAAAGGTCTAGGTGAAATGAACCCAGATCAGTTGTGGGAAACGACGATGGATCCTGAATCTCGCCGTATGCTGCAAGTCACGATTGAAGATGCTGTTGGTGCTGATGAACTGTTTACCACCTTGATGGGTGATCAAGTTGAGCCGCGTCGCGCATTCATCGAAGAGAACGCCTTAAAAGTTGCCAACCTCGATGTCTAAGTCGTTGCTATAAAGCAAATCCCAAAAACACCGTTTCGCAAGAGCGGTGTTTTTTTATGGTCAATACAAAGTCACCCAACGTGGGAGCAACCATTTTTAGCATCAACACTTTCTACTTATCTTAGGTTGTCTTCAAGGATAAAAGGTCATAAACGTTTTTTTATTGGGATTTTCTCTCAATAAAAAAAAGTATCTACTATTTTATTTTATTCCATGTTTTTATAGGTTTTTATGAGCTTGAATTATATTTTTTGGCCGATATAGTATTCATTAATTACTTTTTAGGAGATGTGGGTTTGTTATTTATCTTACAGTAATAAATCCGAAGGTCTAACTTTCGGATATTATCTAATCTATTTTTGGAATTATTGTAAGGAGTAATAAATATCAACTTATTTAAGCGTTGGCTTGTTTTTTTTAAAAGTAAAATAATAACAAGCTTATTTGTTACCTATCAGTCTCCACTGATTTTACTGACTCTTTTCGAGAGAATAGAAGCAGAATTATTGGCTAGATATTCTACGGCAGAGCGCCGAGTCAACGTTGGAGATAGGGTCAGCTTTGTTGATACAGAAAAGTGTCAACCTTATCAAATTATTATAGTGCTTGGTGAGCGGAACAACCCTAATGATGGTCTCGTATCACTTTACTCTTATTTAGGCGCTTCTATTTTTGGATTACGTGAACAAGAGTGTTTTAAATTATATATTTTAGGAAAAGAGCGAGAATATAAAGTGGTTAATATTCTTCCTGAAAAGTCACTAACGTGTGTAAATTAAATTTCTTCGTTAAAATAAGGAGATTACTATGAGTAAGAAAGATATGAAAAAAGCGCAACTTAGCCTAAAAGAAAAGCGGAAATTAAAGCAAGAAAAAATGGAAGAAAGCAGTGTAATTAAAGAAAGGAAAAAACGCGGAAAATAAAATAAGTTTTCATCGGTTAAAGTGCAAAATAAAGCCTAATGATATCGTTAGGCTTTTTTATGTCTCTGTATTGACTCTATATCCTGCTAAGGAAGGCTTTGTAACTCTACGGAGTATCAGTTTGATTCGATGTCCTCTTTCTAGTTTCTGTTCGCTTTAGCGAGGACTAAAAAATTTTTCAAAAAATCCTTGAAAAGAATTTTAGTGCCCCTATATATATCAATGAAGAGGATGCCGTAAGGACCTCTGGAATGGCGACACAGGTTTGCTCTCTTAAGAGGAGCCTTGTGTTGTGATCATTAAATGTGTTGTTAGCTCCATGTTGAAAGAATGGCTGCTAACGGCTTAGCGTCTATGCGCTAAGGCTATTGCTTATGATGAGGATAGTATGATGAGAACAGTAGATTTCACTCCTTTATACCGTAACGCAATTGGTTTTGACCGTCTATTAAACATGATGGAATCCAGTTCAGCGAAGAATAGTTCTGCGGGTTACCCTCCGTACAATATTGAACAGCAAGACGACAATAAATATCGCATCACGATGGCGGTAGCTGGTTTTTCTGAAGAGCAGATTGAGATTACTCAACAAGAAAATACGCTGATTGTACGTGGCGAACGTAAACCCGAAGAGAATAAAAACTACGTCTACCAAGGTATTGCTGAGCGCGATTTTGAACGTAAATTCCAATTGGCCGACTATGTCAAAGTGCTCGGAGCCACAATGGAAAATGGCTTGCTACACGTGGATCTTGAACGTGAAACACCTGAAGCGATGCAACCACGTAAAATTGCGATTAATGGCAAAAACTTAATTGAGAACAATTAAGTTACTGGCCACATTAAAGTAGTGAAAGAGCGCCTTTTGGCGCTCTTTTTCATGGCAGAAAGGATGAATTACTGTTGATAAGCTAATGCCACTTCTTGAGCAATAATTTGAATGCCCTTTTGCATGGCTTCATCATCTTGCACGTAGTTCATGCGCAGACACTGATGCGCGTGTTGCCAATCGTCTTGTTGACCAATAAAGAAATATTCACCCGGTACAATCAATACTCCTCTGGCTTTTAGACGTTGGTAAAGTTCCATGGTGGTTATAGGGAGCTCATCAAACCAGAGCCATAAAAAGATCGCCCCTTCTGGTTTATGGATACGAAAGCGCGGGTCGCTAATGGCTTGCTTGAGTAACTCGACTGCTCTTTGTGATTTCTGCTGGTAGAAGGGTTTGATCACATCGCGACTGAGCCTTAATAGATCGCCTTTTTCAATCATGTGATGAGCAATGGCTGGGCCGATGCTGCCTGGCGCTAAACTAATGATGCCATTCATGTTGGTTAATGCTTGGGTAATGGTTTCGTTGGCAATGACGATACCGCAGCGCACACCGGGTAAACCCAGTTTCGAAAGGCTCATGCATAAAATGGTGTTGTCATTCCAAAAGGGTTCAATCTCTTCAAAAATGATGTTGGGAAATGGAACGCCGTATGCATTGTCGATAATCAGTGGGATATTGTTCTCTCTAGCCAGCTTATCGAGCTTGTGGATCTCTTGTTCTGTGAGCACATTTCCCGTCGGATTGGTTGGACGGGAAGCACAAATGGCGGCTACCGACGAATCCACGCTCAAGGTTTCGAAATCCACGTGGTATTTGAATAAGCCATTGTCGAGTAGTTCTATTTCTGGGCGATAGGAGACAAAAATATCTTCATCTATCCCGGCATCACCATAACCAATATATTCAGGCGCTAATGGCAGTAAAATTTTCTTATGTGAACCATCAGCTTGCTGGCCAGCAAATAGATTAAATAGATAGAAAAATCCACTCTGGCTGCCATTGGTTAAGCTAATGTTCTTTTCACTGATTTCCCAGCCATAGGTTTCTTTGAGCAGTTTTGCGAGAGATTTAACGAACAGATCTTTACCTTGTGGGCCATCATAGTTGGCGAGGGCAGCGATCAGTTCACCACTGCTAAGCATGTCAGCACTGGTTTGATGAAAGTAGTCAATCATGGCGGGAATGGCGGCTGGGTTACCACCGCCGAGCATAATGGCTCAGGGAGTGCGCAGGCCATCATTGAGATCGTCCATTAACTGGGTAATACCGGAATACTGATTAAATTTTTCACCAAATTTCGAAAACTGCATTGCTGACTGCCTAATTCATTCTTGTATTTGCTTGCATAAAGGGGCATGAAACGATGCCATGCCCATCGAGTAATCCTTGAACATACCCCAATGTTTTTGCGAGTCAAAGCACTATTTTTCGCCAAATAACACACTGCGGTCAGATAAAACAAAAAGCCCAGCGGATGGCCGCTGGGCTTTGATAGATTAATTTGTGTGCCGAAATATCAGCGACTACTTTTGCAGCAGTGAAATATCAGCAATTTGTAGGAACAGATTACGCAAGTTGTTGAGCAGCGTTAAACGGTTTTGTTTTAATGCTTCATCGTCTGCCATCACCATGACATTATCAAAGAAAGCATCAACAGGTTCACGTAGTGCTGCCAGCTTGCTCAGTGCTTGTTGGTAATCACCGGTAGCGAAAGCAGGTTCTAGTGCTTCGGTCATCACTTCCACTTCTTCCGCTAAGGCTTTTTCGGCCGCTTCTTGAAGAAGTGTTAGGTTGATTTCTGCAGCCAGTTCACCGTCAAATTTCGCTAAAATGTTACCGACACGCTTGTTTGCCGCCGCTAGGGCTTCAGCCGCTTCCAGTTCACGGAAGTGGGAAACTGCTTTAACACGTTTGTCAAAATCAGCGGGTTTGGTTGGACGACGAGCAAGTACCGCTTGGATGATGTCGACGCTAAAACCTTCATCTTGATACCAAGCACGGAAACGGCCAAGCATAAACTCAATTACATCGTGCTCAACGTTGTCGTTGGTAAGGCGATCACCAAACAGCGATTTCGCTTTTGCTACGAGGTCAACTAAGTCCAAGTTATAGCCGTATTCAACGATGATGCGCAGTACACCCAGTGATGCGCGACGCAGAGCAAAGGGATCCGAGCCTTTTGGCGCTTGGCCAATACCGAAGATGCCGACTATGGTGTCTAGCTTGTCTGCGATTGCCACAGCGGCGGAAACGCCATTGGTTGGCAGAGCATCGCCAGCAAAGCGTGGCATGTACTGTTCGTTTAGTGCAACGGCGACTTCTTCTGCTTCTCCGTCATGGCGAGCATAATGCATACCCATCACGCCTTGCGTGTCGGTAAATTCAAACACCATTGAGGTCATCAAATCGCATTTAGCCAGTAAGCCCGCACGTTTTGATTTTTCTACATCCGCGCCAATCTGTTCTGCAATGTAACCAGCCAGTTCAGTAATACGGTCAGTTTTATCTTTAATCGTACCCAACTGCTGCTGGAAAATTGCGGTTTCTAGTCGTGGTAGACGATCGACTAATTTGCTTTTGAGATCGGTATTAAAGAAGAATTCCGCGTCCGCTAAGCGTGGACGAACGACTTTCTCGTTGCCTTCGATAACATGGCGAGGCTCTTTCGACTCGATGTTAGAGACGAAAATAAAGTTAGGCAGCAATTGCTTATTCGCGTCGCTCATCTGATGAGAATAAACCGGGAAGTATTTTTGGTCACCTTTCATGGTGTAAACCAAAGCTTCTGACGGTACTTTAAGGAATTTTTCTTCAAATTTCGCCGTCAGCACCACTGGCCATTCAACCAGTGAGGTCACTTCTTCAACCAAGTCATCGTCAAGATCGGCAACACCGCCAACCTGTAGCGCTGCTTTTTGTGCATCCGCAATAATTATCGCTTTACGCGCATCGTAATCGGCGATCACTTTACCGCGCTGTTCTAAAATCGCTGGGTATTGTTCTGCTGAATCGATGGTGAACTCTTTTTCGCCCATAAAGCGGTGACCACGAATGGTGCGCGCAGAAGCTACGCCTAAGATCTCACCTTCGATCAGTTCATCACCCATCAAAATAGTCAGAGTTTTTACTGGGCGGATAAATTGTGTTTCTTTATCACCCCAGCGCATGGGTTTGGCGATAGGCAAGTTTGCTAACGCTTTGGCGGCAAGTTCAACCACAATGGCTTTGGCATCTTGGCCTTTGACTTCCTGTTTGAACAGTAGCCATTCACCTTGTTCTGTTGTTAGGCGATCCGCTTGCTCAACAGTAATGCCGTTACCACGCGCCCAGCCTTGTGCTGCTTTGGTTGGATTGCCATCGGCATCAAAAGCAACAGAAATAGCGGGGCCACGTTTTTCGACCACTTTATCCGCTTGACCTTGGGCCAAGTTGGTCACTTTCAGTGCTAAACGGCGAGGGGTTGCAAACCATTTGATGCCTTCGTGTGCCAGTTCAGCGGTTTTCAATTCTGCGGCAAAGTTAGCCGCAAACGCTTCAGCCAAAGTGCGAAGTTGTTTTGGTGGTAGCTCTTCTGTGCCTAATTCAATTAGAAATTCTTTTGCCATCTTATTTGTCCTCACCCTTTTTACACATAGGGAAGCCGAGTGCTTCACGAGATGCGTAGTACGCTTCTGCAACCGCTTTGGTCAGGTTACGGATGCGTAGGATGTAACGTTGACGTTCTGTCACCGAAATCGCTTTACGCGCGTCCAATAGGTTAAAGGCATGGCCCGCTTTCAAAATACGCTCATAGGCAGGAAGTGGCAGCGGTTTTTCTAGCTCAAGTAGATGCTTACACTCTTTTTCGCACTGGTCGAAGAAAGTGAAAAGAAAATCGACATCCGCGTGTTCGAAGTTGTAAGTGGATTGTTCGACTTCATTTTGATGGTAAATGTCACCATAGGTGACTTTACCTAATGGGCCATCTGTCCAGACTAAGTCATACACTGAATCCACGCCTTGAATATACATGGCGAGACGTTCAATACCGTAAGTGATTTCGCCGGTGACAGGCTTGCACTCAAGGCCACCGACTTGTTGGAAGTAAGTAAATTGAGTTACTTCCATGCCGTTTAGCCACACTTCCCAGCCAAGACCCCAAGCACCTAAGGTTGGGTTTTCCCAGTTATCTTCCACGAAACGAATATCGTGTACTAGTGGGTCAACACCGAGCACCTCTAAAGACCCTAAATACAACTCTTGAATGTTGTCTGGTGAAGGTTTGATGATGACTTGGAATTGGTAATAGTGTTGCAGGCGGTTTGGGTTTTCACCATAACGACCGTCCGTTGGACGACGAGAGGGTTGAACATACGCCGTTGCAATGGGCTCTGGGCCTAAAGCTCGCAGGCATGTCATTGGGTGAGAGGTTCCTGCACCAACTTCCATGTCTAATGGTTGAACAATGGTACAGCCTTGTTGGGCCCAATAATCCTGCAGCGCGAGGATCATACCCTGAAAGGTTTTGATATCGTATTTTTGCATAGTCAGGTTCGCGCGATTCTTCTGTCTGAATGGATGAAAATAACGAACAAGTATACCCAGATATTCGCTCAGCGAGTAGGGGTAATCTTGCTTAATTAATGGTCGAAAATCCGTTTTGGTCGAATTTATCGCATCGATTGTGCCAAATTCCTGCACATGAACGATTTTGACTTATTTCTAACTTGAGATTTTCACTCGGCCTGATTAGAATTGCGCCGTCTTTGGGGAGTAGCTTACCAGTGAGATTTCTTATCTTGATGGTTCGTTCGTCAACATAATTGGTGCCAAATCACCGTGGCGTTCGAGGCTAAAGTCATTTTAGCTTAGCAAGACCTTAGACAAACATCACAAACCGGGGCGGGGAGTGGCGTTTGTCTATGGTTATTATAATTATCCCGCCCCATTGAGCCTGTCGTGAGCGTATTAGCTATTTCAATTACTACCGTCGCCTTAGCTGAAATTGGCGATAAAACCCAACTGCTTTCTCTGCTGCTAGCCAGTCGTTATCGTAAACCTTTGCCTATTATTGCCGCCATTTTTGTCGCAACGATGGTTAACCATGCACTCGCTGCTTGGCTGGGCGTGGTCGTTGCCGATTACCTGTCACCAGAAATCCTTAAATGGGTGTTGGTCGCCAGCTTCCTTGCCATGGCGGGGTGGGTATTAATTCCAGATAAACTCGACGGCGATGAAAAAATTACCAATCGAGGTCCTTTTGTCGCCAGTTTTATTGCTTTTTTTGTCGCTGAAATTGGCGATAAAACCCAAATAGCAACGTCTATTCTTGGTGCACAATATGCTGATGCTCTACTGTGGGTGGTGCTCGGAACGACAATTGGTATGTTGCTAGCTAACGTACCTGTGGTGCTGATTGGTAAATTATCCGCCGATAAAATGCCGCTAGGACTTATTCGTAAAATCACGGCGGTACTCTTTTTGATATTAGCGATCGGCGCGGCGATTTGGTAATTCCAATCGATTAGATGATTGGGCGAGTGAGCGTGACACAATTTATTACTCAACTTGTCGCCCAACGTCTACGGTTGCGTGATGAGTGACAAATTTATGCCATACTGGTCATGTTACTGTAGTGCTAGATGATGCAAGTCTAAGAGGGAATGCATATGCTGACACGTTATATGGGAATGACCGCCAAGAGCCAAAGTTACTTGTTTACGTTCGGTTTTGTGCTGACGTTGTTGGGTATGGCGTTGACGGAAATGTGGCTACCCATGGTGGCCGGCGCAATCATATTGTGTGGCTTAATGGTGGAATCTTGGATCCGAGTCGCGCACATTATCCCGATGCACGATGAAATTCGAACCCTGCAAAAGCAGATCACAAAACTACAATCAGAGATCCGCACCATCGAGTTTAATGAGTAGTGTGTAGCGCAATGAATCAATGAATCAATGAATTAATAGCAAAAGGCGGCCCTTTTGAGGTCGCCTTTTCTTTTGCGTACGCATCACTTAGATCGAGGCTTAACTCAATCCTTTCTTAATCAAATAGAGATAGGGCAATGTGTCCACTTTCTCCGCAATTAACTGATGATCCATAAAGCGGCAAAAACTGGGAATGTCTCGAGTGGTTGACGGGTCATCGGCTTTCACTAGTAAAATTTCGCCATCTTGCATGGTTCGAATGGTTTTTCTGACCATCATTACAGGCTCGGGACAGCGCAATCCTTCGGCTTCGAGTGTTTGTGTGGCAAGTGCCGGATCAAATGTCATATTCAAACCTAATCGATGTTATCGCAAGGCGTAGATAATACTGGCGAGGAAAAAATATTCAATAACCACTTGGCAAAGTGATCTTTTTGTTTTAACTTACTTAACAAGTTGATAACAATTTAGTGAGGCACTTATGTTAACAGCGCTTGATAGGTTAACCATTTATTCGGTTCTCTGCTTTATCTCATTTTGTGCCTTAGTGATGCGAACGCCTGCAGAAACGTCGTGGATGCCACTTTTTGGTGTCAGTGCGTCACTGGTTGGGATCTGGCTTGAGATGCATCTTTGGAAAGGCATCTCAGAAGAGCAGAATCACTAATCCATCACATATTGATCAACGCATTGCACTAATACGACACGTAACACATTCCGACACTATCCCCATTTTCTTGGGCTTCCCCGCTGAAAGGCGGGATTTTTTTTGCCTAACGCGTACACTGAGCCTATTTACCAATGACAAAAGTGGGGTTATTGCATGGAGTTGGAAGATATCTATCGTCGCGATCTGAATTTATTGATTGCACTGAGAGTGTTGATAGAAGAGAGCAGTGTCAGTAAAGCGGCCCAGCGTTTAAATCTTAGCCAGTCAGCCATGAGCCGTGTATTAGGCCGGTTACGTGATCTGCTCAATGATCCTCTTTTTACGCGTCAAGGTCAGCATCTCATTCCGACTGAAAAAGCGCTGGAGCTTAATCGCGCCTTAGGCGAGCCATTGGAGTCTCTACGTCAAATCCTTTCACCTATTGAATTTGACCCCCAGCAATGTGAACAAACCTTCACCATTGCCACGACAGATTACGCAATGCAGACCATCTTACCGTTTGCTTTACCAAGGATATATCAAGAGGCACCAAACGTGTCGTTTGAGTTTTTACCTTTGCAGCATGATAGGTTGGCCGATCAACTGACTTATGAAGGAGCTGATTTAGCGATTTGTCGCCCAACGTCGCCAGTAGCACCATTGATGAGTGAGGTGCTTGGGCGAGTCGGTGTGCTTTGTTTGCTCTCCCAACACCATCCGTTGGCGAATCGGCAGATCTCTTTAGCGGATTACCTGACATACCCTCATGCGATGATTGCGATCAGTGATGGTGTTAATGCCTTAATTGAACAAGCATTAAGTGGGCAGCCTAAACGGAAAATGGTGCTCAGAGCCTATCATTTAGAAGCCGCGCTAGCGATTGTTGATACCATGCCATTGATTATTACGGTGCCTGCGGATCTGGCTTATTTAGTGGCAGAACGTTACGCATTAGTGGTGAAGCTGTTACCGTTTCAGTTTACGCCGTTTGACTACTCTATGATTTGGCACTCGCGATGTGAGCATTCTCCTGCCCAAGAATGGTTAAGGCAGATCGTCAAGCAAGAGTGCAGCCGGTTGATTGCTAAGCGTATTGAAGAGATGCAGTTAGAGGGGTAAAATCATCAAGCTTTGAGTAAGACCAAAGCTTGATGAATGAATGGTTTAAAGCTTAATCACCACGCGACCAGTCACTTGACCATTGGTGATCGTTTCAGCGTACTGCGCTGTTTGTTCGAGGGTGATTTCCTCACACGCTTGCTCAAAGTAGCTTGCAGGTAGCAGTTTCGCTAAGCTTTCCCATGCTGCCATGCGTTTTTCTAGCGGGCAAGAGACGGAGTCGACACCTTGCAGGCGTACATTGCGCAAAATGAACGGCATGACGGTGGTGGGCAAATCAAAACCACCCGCTAAACCACACGCGGCAACCGTGCTGTTGTAGTCCATTTGGGCTAACACTTTGGCTAACATTTTGCTGCCTACTGTATCGACCGCGCCAGCCCAAATCTGTTTTTCCAGCGGACGAGCTGGCTCTTCAAATTCGCTGCGATCAATAACGCGGCTTGCTCCTAGTTTTTCTAGCAGTGGACCATTTTGTTCAACACGACCAGTTACCGCAGCAACTGTATAACCTAGCTTAGCTAATAGTGTTACAGCAACTGAACCCACGCCGCCACTGGCACCCGTCACCAATATTTCACCCTTTTCCGGTTGAATACCCGCATCTAAAATGGCTTGCACGCAAAGCATGGCAGTAAAGCCAGCAGTGCCAATCATCATCGCTTTTTTGCTATCAAGACCGTGCGCGAGTGGTACTAACCAATCGGCTTTCAAGCGTGCTTTTTGCGCCATACCACCCCAATGGTTTTCACCCACTCCCCAACCGGTTAGTACAACTTTATCACCGGTTTGGTAGCGAGTATCTTGGGATTCAAGTACGGTTCCCGCAAGATCAATGCCCGGTACCATAGGGAAATTGCGAATGATTTTGCCTTTACCTGTAATGGCTAAACCATCTTTGTAATTCAATGATGAGTAATCGACCGCGACTAAAACTTCACCTTGCGGTAATTGTGATTCGTCGATTTGTTCAATGGTGGCAACTGTGTTTTTTTCTTGTTGATTAAGGATTAACGCTTTAAACATTCGGATCTCCAGATTGGCACAGCAAGCATAAGATGTCGCTAAGTGTAGTACTGAATTAACTATGACTAAAATGAAACTTTAGCATTGGTTCTATGCGTATTATGCATCACTCATAAAAAATGCCAGTCGTGGGACTGGCATTGAGCTTTAGGATAAGAAGAACTGGTATGAAGGATTGTCCGTCTCATCTTTGCATTGGTAACCCAATTCTCTAAGGTGAGCGGAGAAGCGGTTTAAATCGCTTTCTTCGAGTTCAAAACCACACAATACGCGGCCATAATCGGCGCCATGATTGCGGTAATTAAACAAGCTAATGTTCCAGTGTGTGCCAAGCGTGCTGAGAAATTTCAGCAGAGCGCCCGGATATTCCGGAAATTCGAAGCTGTATAATCGCTCTTTTAGCGGCTTAGAGGGTTTGCCTCCAATCATATAACGGACATGCAGTTTGGCCATTTCATCATCCGATAGATCCACCACAGGGTAGCCACCTTGGCGTAAATCGTGAATGATGTTGTCGAGCTCTTCTTGCCCACTTAACAGGCGTACACCGACGAAAATATTGGCCAGCTTGTCATCGTTATAGCGATAGTTGAACTCGGTGACCGCGCGACCGCCAATGATATTACAAAACTCAAAAAACGCGCCTTGACGTTCAGGTATGGTCACCGCCAAAAGCCCTTCACGTTTTTCGCCTAGCTCACATCGCTCCGACACGTAACGCAAGCCGTGGAAATTGGTGTTAGCCCCTGAAAGTACGGTGCCTAACTGTTTATCCACCAGCTTATGTTTTTCCGCGAATTTCTTCAGACCAGCCAGAGCAAGCGCTCCAGAAGGTTCGGCAATCGCACGCGTGTCTTCGAAGATATCTTTAACCGCCGAGCAGATTTCATCGCTTGATACCGTGATGTGGCCATCAATGTATTGCTGACACAAACGGAAGGTTTCATCACCAATACGTTTTACCGCCACACCGTCGGCAAACATGCTGACTTGGTCAAGCACCACGGGTTTACCTGCCTCGAGTGCTGCTTTTAAACAAGCAGAATCTTCAGGTTCAACCGCAATGACTTTGATTTCTGGCATCAGCTGTTTGATGAGCACCGCGACCCCAGCGGCTAAACCGCCACCGCCGACTGGTACAAAAATGTAATCAAGGTGGCCATTTTGTTGCAGCATTTCCATGCCAATCGTGCCTTGCCCTGCAATGACCAGTGGGTGATCGAACGGTGGGACAAACGTATAACCTTGCTCGTGAGCCAAGCGTTCCGCTTCGGCTTTGGCTTCATCAAAGTTGTTGCCATGCAAAATCACCAAACCGCCAAAACCGCGCACCGCTTCGACTTTGATATCAGGGGTAGTTTTAGGCATCACAATGGTGGTTTTAATGCCTAATTTTGTTCCCGATAGAGCCATTCCCTGCGCGTGGTTGCCTGCTGACGCGGCAATCACCCCAGCTTGTTTTTGCACCTCAGATAAACTCGACACCATATTATAAGCGCCACGTAATTTAAAAGAGTGCACAGGCTGGCGATCTTCACGCTTGAGCTGAACGCGATTTTTGATGCGCGCCGATAAGCGGGGCATATCCTGCAGTGGCGTCACCGTTGCGACGTCATACACGGGGGCGCGCAGGATCTGGCGCAGATAATCTGCGCCAGTTTGAGTTGCGTTACCTGAGTCGCTCATCCGCTAGCCCTCTAGCTTAGATTTGTCTCGAACAGCCCCTTTATCAGCGCTGGTGGCCATACTTGCGTAGGCTTTCAATGCCAAAGAGACTTCACGTTGGCGATTGACAGGTTTCCAACCGAGCTTATCTTGTTTCACGCGGCGCTCAGCCAGTTCAGCTTCAGAAACGTTGAGCGTAATGGAGCGGTTTGGAATATCGATGGCGATAATATCCCCAGAGTTCACCAAACCTATCGTGCCGCCGTTGGCTGCTTCTGGAGAAACGTGACCAATTGATAAACCGGAAGTCCCGCCAGAGAAACGACCGTCAGTCAGTAGCGCGCACTCTTTGCCTAGCCCCATTGATTTGAGGTACGTGGTTGGGTAAAGCATTTCTTGCATACCCGGGCCGCCTTTCGGGCCTTCATAGCGGATGACGACAACATCACCAGCCTTCACTTTACCGCCTAAAATACCTTCAACGGCACTTTCTTGGCTTTCAAAGACCACGGCTGGGCCTGCAAATTTCAGACTACCTTCATCAACCCCTGCTGTTTTTACAATACAGCCATCAACGGCAATGTTGCCTGATAGAACGGCTAGGCCACCATCTTGGCTAAAAGCATACTCTTTGGTACGAATACAGCCTTCTTTGCGATCGTCATCGAGGCGATCCCAGCGGCATTGTTGTGAGAAGGCTTTAGTGGTACGAATGCCCGCAGGACCGGCACGGAAAAAGGTTAAGACATCTTCATCTTGCGTTTGCATGATGTCGTATTGAGCCAACTGCTCTTTCATCGATAAACCCAACACGGTGCGAGTTTGATTATTGATGAGACCGGCGCGATCCAATTCACCAAGAATCGCCATCACCCCACCCGCGCGGTGTACATCTTCCATGTGATATTTTTGAGTCGATGGCGCGACTTTACACAGATGAGGTACGCGGCGTGACATGCGGTCGATATCACCCATGTCAAAATCGATTTCACCTTCTTGAGCGCCTGCTAATAGGTGCAATACCGTGTTGGTTGAGCCGCCCATGGCAATATCGAGCGCCATCGCATTTTCGAACGCGGCTTTGTTGGCAATATTACGCGGTAAGGCGGATGCATCATCTTGCTCGTAGTAACGCTTGGTTAATTCAACAATGCGTTTACCTGCGTTGATGAAGAGCGCTTCACGATCGGCATGCGTGGCCAACATCGAACCATTACCCGGTTGAGAAAGTCCCAATGCTTCGGTGAGACAGTTCATTGAGTTGGCGGTAAACATGCCAGAACAAGAACCACAGGTTGGGCAGGCCGAGCGTTCAATTTGTTCACTTTGTGCATCGGAGACTTTAGGGTCAGCGCCTTGGATCATCGCATCGACCAAATCGAGTTTGATGATTTGATCAGAAAGCTTGGTTTTACCCGCTTCCATTGGCCCGCCAGAAACAAAGATGACGGGAATATTAATGCGCAGTGCCGCCATCATCATCCCAGGGGTGATTTTGTCGCAGTTGGAAATGCAGACCATCGCATCAGCGCAGTGCGCATTAACCATGTACTCGACAGAGTCTGCGATCAACTCGCGTGATGGTAGTGAGTACAGCATGCCGCCATGCCCCATGGCGATACCATCATCTACCGCGATGGTATTAAATTCTTTGGCGATGCCGCCGGCTTTTTCGATTTCACCCGCAACCAATTGCCCCATATCTTTGAGGTGCACGTGGCCCGGTACGAATTGAGTGAACGAGTTAACCACCGCAATAATCGGCTTACCGAAATCTTCATCTTTGACGCCAGTGGCGCGCCATAATGCGCGCGCTCCAGCCATATTACGTCCGTGTGTCGTTGTTGCGGATCTATACTTTGGCATTGTCTATCGTCCTCTATTACTTCGGTTGTGGGTACACGTAATCCAACCAGCCCCACTTGTCTTCAGTGGTGCCGTTAAATAGGCCAAAGTAAGCTTCTTGCATCACTTTCGTGATTGGCCCACGTTTGCCCTCTCCAACCGTAATTTGGTCTACGCTCCGTACAGGGACGATTTCGGCGGCGGTGCCAGTCATAAAAATTTCGTCAGCAAGGTAGAGAGCTTCACGCGCAATGTTCACTTCACGCACTTCGTAGCCCATTTCTTTAGCCAGCGTCATGATCGAATCACGCGTGATGCCCGGCAAGATGGAGCTGGTGGTTGGTGGCGTGAGCAGCACACCGTTTTTGATGACGAAAATGTTTTCGCCTGCACCTTCAGATAAATAACCATCCACGCTTAAGGCGATACCTTCGGCATAGCCATGACGACGAGCTTCACCACCGACAAGCAGAGACGATAAATAGTTACCACCCGCTTTGGCTGCGGTTGGAATGGTGTTTGGCGCAGCGCGATGCCAGCTAGAAACCATCGCATCCACACCATTTTCTAGCGCTTCATCACCTAAGTAAGCACCCCAAGGGAAGGCGGCAATGATTAACTCCATTTCAGTATTCACTGGTGGGCAAACGCCAAGGCCAACGTTGCCAACAAAGCCAAGTGGGCGAATGTAGGCTGAATCCAGTTTATTGACGCGCAATGTTTCACGTGTCGCTTCCATGATCTCTTCTATCGTATAGGGGATAGGGAAACGGTAAATTTTTGCTGAATCTTTTAGGCGTTGAGCGTGCTCTTTATGACGGAAGACGATTGGACCTTTAGGAGTGTTATAACAACGCACACCTTCAAACACCGAAGTGCCGTAGTGCATTGCGTGTGTCAGTACATGAACGTTTGCATTTGCCCACGGAACCATTTCACCGTTGAACCAAATGTAATCTGCAGTTTTTGTTGCCATTTATTGCCTTCCTTATGCACAAATCTTTTGTTGTAAATTGTTATTCGGTAGTTCGTTATTTTTTATTGGGGTGACATCGACACTGCGAATATCCCATAATTTTTCAATTTGATTGATCAGTGTGCTGATGGGGCGATCACTATCAACAATGATTTCAACACTGGCGACTTTGCTGGCGTGGTTTTGCGTTGCGGCCACTTGTTTTATCACAAATCCACGATGGCGAATCACGCGCAGAACACGCTCTAATAGCACCGGTTTATCATCGGCTTTGATGTCTAATAGGTATCTATCCATTAGGTGTTCTCCAACATATCACTATTTGAGGCGCCCGGTGGTACAAGCGGCCATACGTTTTCTTCTTCATCAATCAAAACGTGAAGCAGATAAGCTGTTTTGCTGGCCAGCATTTCTTTAAGTGCTGGTTCAACTTCTTCTTTTTTGGTGATGGTTTTGCCAGGAATATCGAACGCCTTAGCTAGCATCACGAAATCTGGGTTGTCATCCAAAATCGTTTCACTATGGCGGCCATCAAAGAACAGCGATTGCCATTGGCGCACCATACCCAAACGGTGGTTGTTCAGTAGTACCATCTTGACCGGGATTTGGCGGCGCTTGAGCGTACCAAGTTCTTGAACATTCATCATGAACGAGCCATCCCCAGAAATGAGAATGGATTGATCATCTGGGCGAGCAACGGCAGCGCCCATTGAGGCGGGCAACCCAAAGCCCATAGTTCCAAGGCCAGCTGAGGTGATGAAGTTCTGTGGAGCACGCGGCTGAATGTGCTGCGCGGCCCACATTTGATGTTGGCCAACGTCGGTTGAGACGATGGCTGAATCGGGCATCATGTCGGACAGTTGTTTGAGTAACAATGGTGCAAAAATGAGATCGCCCGGGTGGTCATAGCGCCACTTAAAGCCACTGCGCAAACTTTCACTGTGGTGAACCCACGGTGCGATATCACGCGTCAGTTCCAGTTGTGGAAGAATGAGATTGATGTCACCACGTAGTGACGCATTGGCGATACGGAGTTTATTAAACTCGGCCGCATCGATATCGATATGAATCACTTTGGCGTGTGGTGCAAAAGTATCCAGTTTTCCCGTTACTCGGTCATCAAAGCGCGCTCCAACCACAATCAACAAATCACACTCTTGAACGACCAAGTTTGCCGCCTTAGTCCCATGCATACCAAGCATGCCAAGGTAGTGCGGGTCATGGCGCTCAATCGTGCCCAAGCCTTTTAAGGTACTTACTGATGGCATCGGATTGAGGCGTAAAAACTCGCGTACGGAATCGGTCGCTTTGGCCAGTTGAACGCCACCGCCAACATACAATACAGGACGAGAGCTTTGTGAAAGCAGTTGTTGCGCTGCGTGAAGCTGCTCTTGGCTGGCAACTGGCATGGCTGGCGCAGTGAACGCAGGTAGCTCAGTCACGGGGGTTTTTGCCAGTTGTACATCTTTAGCGATATCCACAATCACCGGGCCGGGGCGACCCGCTTTCGCTACCTCAAAGGCTTCGGCAAGGGTGGGTGCGAGATCGTGGATATCGGTAACGAGGTAGCTGTGTTTGGTGCAAGAGAGTGACATACCAATCACGTCCATCTCTTGAAAAGCATCGGTACCAATGTGCGAGCTTGCGACTTGGCCGGTGATGGCGACAAGGGGGATTGAGTCAAGAAATGCATCTGCAAGACCAGTGACCAAATTGGTCGCTCCGGGTCCTGAGGTGGCCATGCACACCGCGACATCTTGTGTCGAGCGCGCCATGCCAATCGCCGCCATGGCTGCACCTTGTTCGTGGCGACAGAGGATGTGTTCTACACCGCCATCGTATAATGCATCATAGATTGGCATGATAGCGCCGCCGGGATAACCAAAAACGGTTTTGATTCCCTGCTGCTTTAATGCGGCTACAACCAGTTGTGCTCCTGTCATCGTAACCCTCCCAAACTGTGTATGGCACAGTAAACCATGTTGTGTTTGCACTTCATGTGCGCTCCCATTCTTCCTGTCATATCGGGTTGGATAATCGCCAACCAGTATGAACTTTTTAGTTTAATAGTTGTAAAAAAACCCCCGGACTTTTCAGTGCGGGGGTCTTTTGAATCTGGTGGTTATTTTGCGCCCACTAGCCCCCGCGCGGAATCAATAATGACCACGATAATCAGGCTTAGCAGTAGGTTAATGTGAGCGTTCAAATTCATCACTTAATTCTTAAAATAGTTGGCGTAATATCTTACGAAATTGTTTGCGTCTCTAATGGTAACACACAATTCCGTTAAATGACAAGCAAAAACTCATTCTTTTTTCACATTCTTTCAGCATCACAACAAGCTATATAACAATCTCTCGTGTGCAAATAAGGGCGCAGAAACAGAACGAACGCTTTTTAAACAACCACAAAGGAATGAAATGGGACTCGCAATTATTCACAGCCGAGCCAGTGTTGGCGTGCAAGCACCGACAGTGACAGTTGAAGTACATATTAGCAATGGCATGCCCGGTTTTACGTTGGTTGGCTTGCCAGAAACGACGGTCAAAGAGTCTCGTGATCGCGTGCGCAGCGCTATCATTAATTCCCGCTTTGAGTTTCCCGCCAAGCGTATTACGGTCAATCTAGCGCCGGCGGATCTCCCCAAAGAGGGCGGTCGATTTGATTTACCGATCGCGTTGGGGATTTTGGCAGCCTCACAGCAGATAGCGCTAACGAAGTTAGATGGGTATGAGTTTATTGGTGAATTAGCCTTATCTGGTGAGTTGCGTCCTGTTAAAGGTGTATTACCCGCCGCTTTAGCTGCGAATCGAGCCAAGCGCTGTTTGGTGGTGCCTCATGGTAATGGTGATCAAGCCGCGTTAGTGGCAAAAGATCAGCATAAATCGGCGCAAACGCTGCTTGAGGTGTGTGCTGATTTGTGTGGCCAGCAAACCCTCTCTCTTTTTCAAACCGAACCTAAGCCGTGCCGAGATAAAAACACTCGCGATCTGCAAGATATCATTGGTCAACAGCAAGGAAAGCGAGCGTTAGAAATTGCCGCTGCGGGCAACCATAACCTGCTTTTTCTCGGTCCACCCGGAACGGGTAAAACCATGCTTGCCTCTCGGTTGTGTGATTTATTGCCAGAAATGAATGAGGATGAAGCGATGGAAACCGCTTCGGTTGCTTCTCTGACTCCACAAGACATCAACCAGCACAACTGGAAGCAAAGGCCATTTCGCTCACCTCATCATTCCAGTTCAATGGCGGCGCTGGTCGGTGGTGGTTCTATTCCGAGGCCGGGTGACATTTACATTGCTAAAGAGTAATAATTGAACACATGCAGTGCATTTTTACATCATATTTATGTACTGATAAACAAAGATATTGTGTAATGACTTCACTAAAACATGTTTACGCGCTACTGGGTTAGATTATGTCTGTTCGTACAATTCCAAAAAACTACCGAAACTTAACAGGGTTGGCTGCATCGACTAAAGCGGAAAAGCCGTTCTTTGAGTCGACGTTAGAAAGAGATTTCTTAACGTTGTTAGAGTTTGATAGAAGCGTCTATACATATGACGTTCAGCCAATAGAGGTTTCTTGGACAGATGACAATGAACGTCACCGAGTTTATACACCGGATGTTTTAGTTCATTACTATCCTCCTCAACAGAATATTCTCTATGAAGTTAAATATCGTAGTGACCTCAGAGCGAACTGGAAAGAGCTAAAACCAAAGTTTAAAGCAGCTATTTCTCATGCAAAATCTAATGGTTGGAGGTTTAAGCTAATTACAGAAGTAGAAATTCGAACCTCATATATGGAAAACGCTCGTTTTTTACTTCCTTACTTGCGAGTAGAAACTAACGAAGAGCACAGTGATATGTTGTTACGTCAACTTGTTCAGATGCGTCAGTGTTCCATTGAGGCACTTATAAAGGCCATCTTTAATGATCGTTGGGCACAAGCTGAGTTAGTTCCTACGCTTTGGTACTTAATTGCTTCAGGTAGAGTTTGTACAGATCTGAATATACCTCTAACGATGTCATCCAATATTTGGCTTAGGAAATGAAAATGATTAAATCTTCAAGTTCTACACTTTCATTTCAGCAAGGTAGTGTGGTTTATTTTGGTGCAAATGAATTCCAAGTCATTCAAATAATCGATCTCACCTATGTGCTTTGTGAAAATATTAAAACGAAAGAGATATGTCGTCTCAGAATAGATGATCTGAATGCGGAACCAACAAAAGAGATGACACCCTCTGCTGTAGCAATAGATGCTCTTCCCGATAAGGATTGGCAATTAGCCCAAGCAAGACTCGAAATTATAAGACCTCTTGTTCACCAAGATGGACGCACTAAGGATGACGTAGATTCTGTTGCAGAAAGCCATGGCTTGCATCGAAATACTATCTATAAATGGCTTCGTTTATATGAGTCGCAAGGATTACTGTCCAGTTTAGCTCCAAAAACTCGCTCAGACTCGGGATCAAAGAAATTATCACAAGAGAGTGAAGCTATAGTCTCTGCCTGCATTGAAGATGAATACTTATCTAAGCAGAGAAAATCGATAGCAAATCTTTATATAGAAATAAAAAGACAATGCCGAAACGCCGGAATTTGTGCACCACATGTCAATACAGTAAGAAACCGAGTTAACCTGCTTTCCTCCGATTTAAAAATTAGAAAGCGCTTTGGAGCTAAAAAATCCCATGAGTCTCTTCATATGAACCAAGGGATGTTTCCGCATGCGGAATATCCACTCTCAGTCATTCAAATTGATCACACTCCGCTAGATATTGTTTTGGTTGATGAAATTCATCGACAACCGCTAATGCGTCCTTGGGTAACAATGGCGATAGATGTATATAGTCGAATGGTTGTGGGGTTCTATGTTTCTTTTGACCCACCAGGAGCAGTTAGTGTAGGTGCATGCTTATCTCATGCGATTTTGTCAAAAGAGCATTGGATTGTTGAAAATGAAGTAGATGCTACTTGGCCCTGCTGGGGCTTTCCTCGAACCGTTCATGCCGATAATGCAAAAGAATTCAGAGGAAGAATGTTGCAACTCGCTTGTGACCAGTATGGTATCAACCTTGAGTGGAGACCTGTTGCAAGACCACATTTTGGTGCGCATATCGAACGGTTGCTCGGAACATTTGCGAAAAGGATCCATGCTCTACCGGGAACAACGTTTTCAAGCACTTCTGAAAGAGAAGGTTATGATTCAGCTAAACACTCTGCTTTCACTCTTAAAGAGTTTGAGCGTTGGTTAGGGTTGCTAATCGTCCAGTCGTACCATAATAGTTTTCATACAGGAATAAATAACACTCCTCTAGCTAGATATGAAGAAGGTATTTTGGGAGGGAAGAACTCGAAAGGCGTTGGGCTGCCTGCGAGAGTAAAAGATGAAAAAACACTCAGACTTAACTTTCTTCCCTTTGAAGAACGGACTATTCAAGCGTATGGCGTGCAGATAGACAATGTTCATTATTATCATGACGTGCTTCGTATATGGATTAACTCAACCGTAGAAGGAAATAGTAAACAGAAGCGCAAGTTCATTTTTCGTCGAGACCCTCGGGATATCAGTACCATCTGGTTTTATGATCCGCAGCTTGAAATGTACTACCCAATACCTTATCGGAACACTTCTTTTCCAGCGGTAACCATATGGGAGTTCAAGGCTGCACTTTCAAAACTCAAAGAAGAAGGCCGTAGAGCTGTAGATGAGGACATAATATTTGATGCAATTGAGAAAATGCGTCTTATAGAGTCTTCAGCAGTTAGTGATACGAAGAAAGCACGTAGAGCGGATCAGCGTAGACGTTCGTCTTCTGCTAAATCAGTTAAGACGCAGTTGAAAAATACAGCACTCACCCTTCCATCCGAACCATCTGAAGAGCTCTCATTTGATGAAGACGATGAGGAAACAGTTCAACCATTTGACGAATTATTGGACATGAATCGCTATGAGTGAATTGAAAAAGAAAATGTACCCTCATTTGAGCTCCGCTGCTTTGGAATATGTTGACAGTTCTACAGACGATAGAATTCGATACATTCGTTCTCCAAGGTGGATTGGTTATACACGGGCGAAAGAAATACTGAGTAAGTTAGAAGACTTACAGGCTTATCCCAAACGACACCGGATGCCAAATCTACTTATTGTAGGAGAGAGTAATACTGGGAAAACGATGCTTGCTGAGCGATTTCTTGATATGAATCTTGCGTATGAACGAGAAGATGGTGAGGGGATCGTTATTCCAGCTCTTTATGTGCAGTCTCCTCCTGTTCCCAATGAATCTAGGCTATACAACAATATTTTAAATAAGCTGTTTGCACCATATCGCCCGTCTGATTCTATTGATAAGAAGAGCTTTCAAGTCTTACAGTTGATGAAGCATTGCAACGTGAAAATGCTAGTCCTTGACGAAATTCACTCCCTACTAGCGGGTAGTCTAGAGAAGCAGAGGATGTTTTTGAGCGTACTTAGAAATCTAGGTAATGAACTTCAAATTCCAATTGTAGGCTTAGGTACCCGAGATGCATTGAGAGCTATAAAAACCGACCCTCAATTAGAAAATAGATTTAAACCTGTTTTGCTACCGCGTTGGGAATATGGAATAGACTTTAGACGTTTATTAGTAAGTTTCGAATGTATGTTGCCTCTAAAAAAAGCGTCAGGGCTGCAAAGTAAAAAGATTGCTTTTAAGCTACTCACAATGAGTGAGGGGCTGTTAGGAGAGTTATCAGAACTGTTGTCCGAAGCCGCGGTGATGGCCGTAGAGACAGGTAAAGAACAAATAGATATAGAGCTTCTATCATAAATTGACTGGATGTCTCCAACTCAACGGAAAACTCAAAGTGTTTAATGTTTCTTGGCCAATGCATCCTCAGCCTCTACCAGATGAGATTTTTTCATCTTGGATGGCTCGGGCCGCCGTATGTAATGGTGAAGGTTTATCTCGCTTCATAAAGCTAACGATTCCAGAACTAAGAGCAATAGATAAGAGTATTGACAACTTTCTTTCAGAAACAATGATTAAGCGCGTTTCAACGAAAATGAATACTTCTTTTCGATGTGTTCACCAAACAACGCTAGATAGCTATGTTGGCTTTGTATGTGAAACTGATACGAACCGTTGTCATAGAAAGTACAATATTCTCAACTCTGGGGAAACGAGCGCACTTCGTTATTTTCAGCAGTTTTGTCCTATATGCCTTAAGGAAGGAAAGGCGTATTTCAGGAAAACATGGCGCTTAAGCTTTGTGACCGTATGCTGTGTTCATAATTGCTTATTGGAAGACAGATGCTCCAAGTGTGGTTCGCCAGTCTTAGTTATGAGTAATAAACACCAAGACAAACGCAGGACTTATCTTGGCTCAATATCCACTTGTCATAAATGTTTGCATGATCTTTCAGATATAGATAGAAGGCCTGCTTTAGAGTCTGTCATAAAGTATGCGCCCCATGATCCCACGGGGCGTTTTAATTTGAATGTGAGAAGTTCCAGGGAAGCAGTGAGTTGATATCAGGCTCAGACTTTGCCAGCTCTTTCATACATTTGACCATGTAATCGTAGAGTATCAGTCCGTTCGCTTTCGCCGTCTCGATGATGCTATACAGCAAAGCACTCGCATCAGCACCAAGCGGATTCGTCGAGAATAACCAATTTTTTCTGCCAATGACCAGCGATTTGATTGCGCGTTCCGCTCGGTTGTTGTCGATAGATAAATGCCCATCTTCAACATAGCGTATCAGCTTAGGCCACTGACCCAAGGTGTACTGTATCCGCCCCATGATCCCACGGGGCGATATTGTTAGTGTTGGAAGTTCCAAGGCAGGAGTGCATCGATATCAGGCTCAGATTTCGCTAGCTCTTTCATGCACTTAACCATGTAGTCGTAAAGGATAAGGCCGTTGGCTTTCGCTGTCTCGACGATACTGTAAAGCATCGCGCTCGCTTCAGCTCCATTGGGATTGGTCGAGAAGAGCCAGTTCTTTCTGCCTATAACCAGCGGTTTTATTGCGCGTTCAGCACGATTATTGTCTATCGATAAGTGACCGTCATCGATATAGCGGCTCAGCTTCGGCCACTGACCGAGCGTGTATTTTATCGCTTTACCCAGCGGGCTAGACTCAAGCACTTTCTGAGTTGTCATCCATTCATAAAGCTCATCCAGTATCGGCTTAGCATGCTCTTGGCGCTCTGCTTTCCGTTTTTCGGCACAGGCACCTTTTAAGCGTGATTCTATTCCATAGAGTTTCTGGATTTTAGCCAATGCACTATCCGCTTTGCCTGACTTGCCTTTGCCTTGCAGCTTTTTCGCCTCCATGAACTTGCGCCGAGCATGCGCCAAGCAACCGACATTGGTGACGAGATGAAGCCCATCATAAACACCATAGCCATCGGTTTGTAGATAACCACTGTAATCCCCCAAGAAGGCAACAGGGCACGCCCTAGCTCGACTGTTTTGATAGTCGTACAAGACGATATTTCTCACATTAGGGAGGGCGGCTTCAGGCGAGTCTGCGCCCGAGCAGTAAAGCCACATATAACACTGTTTATCTTCTTTGAGGACATTGAGCGGCGTTTCATCCGCCTGAATCACCACTTGCTCAAGTAGGTGCGTTTTTAAGGCCGCGTAAAGTGGAGCGAACTTCTCACTGACTTGGATAATCCACCTTGCCATGGTGGTTCGTGAGAGTTCGATACCCGACTGGGTAAACAGGGATTCTTGGCGGTAAAGTGGCATCGCGTATTGATATTTGCCGAGGATGATATTGGCCAACAAGCTTTCTGTGGCGAAGCTCTTCGGGATAATGCTTTGCGGCGCTGGCTTTTGAACGACGTGGTTTTTGTCTTCTGTTTGCTCGCATTGGCGGCAAGCATATTTAGGACGAACATATTCCAACACTTTTAGTACCGCTGGCGTGAACTCAAGTTTCTCGCTACGGTCTTCACCGATTTTATGCAGGTTATGTTGACAGCAAGTGCACTGCTTTTCATCGTCGTTTAAATCGAGTTCGATAACTTCACGAGGCAAGGTCTTTGGCAGTGGTTTGCGTTTACCACGTTTCTTCTTTGTGATGGTCGTTGTGACAACTTCAACCTCTTCTTCCTTAGCGGCCTCACACTCCGCTTCGTTGAAGAGATCACCTTGAGATTCATCGTAAGGCTTTAACGCCTCCGAGCGTTTAGCGAACTGACGGTCGAAGGCAAGTTTGAGCTGTTCAAGCAGCGATTGACGCTCTTGTTTCAATTGGGTTTCTGACGCCAACAGCGCTTTCACCATCGCTTGTAGCTCGGCAACATCTTGGCTTTCTGAGTTGATATTTGGCGTCTTTTTCATGGCATTGATTATACTAAAATCATGCCGTTAATGCTTGGTGGATATGGCTATATTATCGCTTAAGTCATTGTAAAATCGTTTATTCTAACGGGTTTATGGCCGATAATCGTGAAGCCAGAAAGCAGTCTGTCAAGCTCGAATTGAGTTAGGGTAAACACCTCATTTTGCTCTTTTGATGGCCACTTGTACTTGGCTTTTTCAAGGCGCTTGTACCAAAGAGCAAAGCCTGTTTTATCCCAGTACAGCACTTTGATTTTGTCGCGCTGTTTGTTGGTGAACAGGAACAGTGCGCCGCTGCCCAAGGGCAAGTCGGTGTCATTTTCGATAATCGCAGCGAGGCCGTTGATGGACTTTCTAAAATCGACGCTTTCGCGATAGAGATAGATTTCGGGAGCACTGAGCATACGTTTCATGACAGCGCACCGATAAGCTCTGCGAGATAGGTCGCTGGCGTGCCTTGTGGGATGCTCAGTTCAACATCATTGACGAGCAGCGTCATATTGGCAACGACAACGTGAGTGGCTTGATACTTTGTGGTCTTTTCAACGACTTCTGCTTTAACAAAGCCAACCGTGTTCGGTTTTTCGATGTGCTTTAACTGTTGGCGCTTAGCGTAAAAAGTGGAGAGGCTCAGTCCGTTACGTTCACAGAATAATCGTTGTGATAGTTGGCTGGATTCATAGTGTTCGAACAGGGTTCGCCATTCTTGGTTAGTGCGTCGTTTGGCCATTTCAAATCTCCTTTGGGTTGGAGGTTTGATCTTATTATTCGGGCTAGGTGATTAGAATGCGGGGTTTATGACGCGCTTACGAAAGAGCTGGCAAAGTCTGAGCCTGATATCAACTCACTGCTTCCCTGGAACTTCTCACATTCAAATTAAAACGCCCCGTGGGATCATGGGGCGCATACACTATTGCTTAATGAAAGTACCTTCACTGGTAATAAAAATTCTTAGACTACAGCACATTATAGGGCCTGAAATCATTACCAAAGCTTATCAACCATTAACGCTTCAGGGCAATCTTGATTCAGGCTAATTTGTGCAACAGGCTGTTGCATAATTGGAGTTGTTGGTAGTGTTTGCTGATTCTGCAACAACTGAATTTTCTCATGGCTCAGACAATTTCAGACAATTATTGCAAAGGTTGCAACAGTTCAACTGCCGAGAACTCCTCGGTAGTTACTTGATAAGCAATGTGCATATTTTACACATTAGCCAGTTCTATTGCCCAAACTGTATTGTCTTCCAACTGGTACATCAAAACATTTACCTCCATATGGAAGGACGGACGTAAGAGGCTGCATTAGAAATTTTGGTGGCATTTGTTTATAGGCTCTTCTCCGCTTTCATGAGTCTGTATGCACAGGCTCATTCATCATAATCACATGATTTATAATGCTTATTTTAAAAATAAGTCAGTAGTCTATTTTGTCGTCTTTGTCTTCCTCGTTATTTAGCTTTAAAGGCCAGTGTGTTGAATCTTGTTCAATAGAAGAAATGTCCCAAGGCGTACTCGTTCGCTGTCGTCGAGATCGTAGGTATAAAGTCAAAGAGCCAATATCAGGGACTTCCTGCACCGTCGATCACTACGTTAAAAGACGTCTTCAAGATTTACCTGTGAGTGGGCGACCTTGTACGATTGAGGTTGAGCTGGCTAAAACTAGAGACAAAGAAGGACGACGGTTGATCGAAGAGACTGAATATGTGGCTAAAGGTGGTCGTTATACCGCTCGCTTTTGCAAGTTCATCAGTGGGTTATGTCGCCATATGAGCATACATGCCGTCTCTCAACATTTAGGAATCCGCTGGGAAACAGTAAAAAATATCGATAGGGAATACTTGCGTTCAAGCCTACCAGCATTAGACCCCGAGAAACTGAATAACTTGGTTCATATTGGCGTCGATGAAGTTGCCAGAGCCAAGAGACACGATTATATGACGGTTGTTTATGACCTCGTCTCTGGGCATTTAATTTGGGTTGAACATGGCCGAAAAGCAGAAGTTCTGATCTCCTTCTTTGAGCAACTATCAGAAGAAACCAAATCAGGAATCAAAGCAGTATCAATGGATATGGGCCAGTCTTACCAGTCGGCGGTCAGGAAAATGCTTCCCAATGCTGATATTGTTTTTGACCGATTTCATGTCATGCAGAACTACTGCATCTTAATCAAAAAAGAGAGAGCAAAAGCTTTTAGAAATGGCTCTCACGACGAAAAAAAAATGTTGAAAGGAACGCTCTTCCTCCTACTGAAAAACGCTCACAAATTGGATGATAGGCAGTCTGACAGACTTGATGACTTACTTGAGAGCAACAAGACTTTGTGCGTTGTTTACATGCTCAAAGAGCAGCTACAAGCCATATGGGATGAACCCGATTACGAAACAATGGTGGCAGCTCTAGAAGCTTGGTGTCGTCTTGCCAAATCGACCAGAATACTTTCCTTAATTAATTTTGCCGATGCTTTATTGGAAAGAAAAGTGGGTATTTGTAACTACGGAAAATACAAACTGACTAACGCTCGGGTAGAAGCAGGTAATGTCTCGATTGGCTTACTCAGACGAAGGGCAAGAGGGGTGAGAGATACAGACTATTTCAAATTGAAGATCAGACAAACATCGGTTCCCGATACACACTCAACTTTTTACCCAAATATCAAGCTCACCTAAGCGGAGAAGAGCCTGTTTATATAATGATAGGTAAATGAAGGAAGAGTATAAGGTTTCCTAAACCGCGGGACTAATGTGGTTCTATTACACTTTAGTGATGTATATTACATATTTTCGTTGTAATTGACAAAGCAAGTGGGAAGTCAGCACATTGCCGTAAGTTGGAAATCACGCAAAGGGTCTACCAATGCGCAGCAGGAGGTTGTACTCAATGAGTTTTCTAAATCTGTAGTTGAGTTCTTGATACAGCATACTCACATGAGCCGTGAATACCTAAAAGAGAAGGGGGATATCAATTGGAGAAAGATGATTTTAGTCGCCACCGCTACCTATGTTGTCTGCCCAGAGAGCTTGAATACTACTCTTAACTCCGCGAATGAATTCTGCGATTGGTTACGAGATGAATCACTGCTTGATAACAGCAGCGATATCACCCTAGAGGATGCACAAGCCATTTCGGGTATACATTCATTACGCTCGATTAGACGACACCGTGGTCTGCAAATTTATCTTGAGACGCGATCAATGGATGCGGTTGCCGAGGCGCTGGGTCATAAAAAGAAAGATACCAAACTACTGACATCTTATCTTCCTAAACCACTGATGGACTTCTTTAATGACCGCTGGGTGCGTCAGTTCCAGAATGCCATTTTGCTTGAAGCCATGAAAGACTCCGTGCATTGCCTTGATGCCGTTAACATGAGCGCTCAAGACATTGAGGAATTCTTAAACAATCACGGTATCAGTAACATTCCAGAGCATTTCGAACACGGTTTTGTCCAAAAGGCTGCTATTGATAATGAAACCTCTGAACCCTTAGCGTTCGACCAGTTGACCTACACTATTTCCACCTCTCTTTTGCAGTTGCTAATGGCGATACGCCTTATTGTTGATAGTAGCGATGATGAATGTTCCTTTTTAGATATTGTTTTCCACTGGTATCAGTCAGCGGTGTTTATCTTAGATACATTAAATTCAGGCAAGCATTGTGCTGATACAGATTTAATGGAAATGCTTGATATTGCGATTAATAACAAGCTTGATGCTGATTTAATTAAAGGAGCGCTGCTATGTTAAGTGTCGCTATCGACAATACTTCCATTGTTAGCCTCATTGAAGACATCGTTTTAGACCACTCGACACTGAATGGTCTAAGCACAGAAACGCTTGAGCAAATTATAAATTTCTCAGTAGCCAATGATGATTATCGAGCATTAGATATCATCACTCATATTCATACTGGCATCTACGGTTACGATGACAGACAACCTGAATGGTTAGAGTCCAGGTTTGACGCAGATAAATGGATACTAAAATTTAGTAAAACTCCAAAAACAATCCATTGGGATAGTGTTTATCTAGATGACGGAAAGAGGCTCACGGACATAAAGCATCTCAAGTTATTAAACAGTTTTAAATACTGGATCACAGCAGCAGATAACCCGCTTGAAAATGGTGGGAAGATTATTAGCCCAACAACGGCTTCTGCGAAAGTTGGCAAAGTTATCGCCCTCATCAATGCGATCTTGCTGCACTCGAAGGAGTTAAAGTTGGCAAAATGCCACCTTCTGAATGTGAATGATGACTTTTGGTTGAACATCCTGACGAAATACGCTGAGTACGGAAATTTCCAAGGTGTGTACGAGATTGATAAGCTCACCAAAGTATTATTGGATAATGCGTCTCAGGGTATTTCAGGTGCAGATGTACAAACGTTTAAAGAGAAGTACCCCTGCATTTCACAACGTATTGCTCTAGATGAAACTTTCTTATCACTAACCGAGAGGGAGAAGGCGTGTGCTTGGCTTTTTGAGCAAGGTTATTATCAAGATGCTGGGAAAGCAATTAAGTACGCTGGCAATAGTGCTGTGCTCGGCAAGTTGTTGTTTGATGGCAAGATGCTTTATCATGACATTAATGCTCCCAACTATGCAGAGCTTCAACTCAAAGAGCCAACCCAAAACACAGAGTATCGTGCAGTTAACAATATAAACACTTCATCAGGCACTACTCAACGAGCAATCTCGAGCTACATTGAAGCAATTCGATTGATTCATACCAACCTTGAGCGTGAAGATGCTGCAAGTCCCTCAATCCTGTCTGAGCGAGTTAGTGCAGGTAACATTAGTCGGTTAGTTAACTTCAAAAAAGCAGGACGCACCCGCTCTTTACCGCCTAAATTTGTGTTTAATTTAATTCGTCAGTGCTATGAGTTTGCCAAAGAGCATTTACCTACAAGAGAAGGCACTGTTACTTTACTAGACGAAACTTTAACTCTGCTGTCTAAAGCAAGAAGTAAATCTACTGCAAGAGGCTCCAATACACTCCGACCACAACAAAGCACCCTAGCGTGGAATGAAGTGTTGCATCGAGATATGTCATCTACAGAGCGAGGATACTGGTTTCAAACGGAAGCCATCAATTGATCTGCTCCAGCCAGACTGGACACTTCATTAAGCGACATTTTTATTTTCAAAGTTAACTGGACTTAGATACCCAAGAGCACTGTGCCTTCTTGTCCGATTATAATCAACCTCGATGTATTCAAAGAGCGTTTGACGCATCTCGTCTCGCGTCATGATCGGCTCATATTGGATCGCTTCAACCTTCATTGAATGGAAGAAGCTCTCAACACAAGCATTATCCCAGCAGTTTCCTTTCCTACTCATACTTTGCTTTAGATTATAAGCGGTTATGATGTCTCGATAATCTTTTGAGCAGTACTGACTACCTCGGTCACTATGAACGATCACCTGCTCAGGGAACCCACGACGGAACAAGGCCATTGATAATGCATCGCAGACCAGTGTTGCGGTCATTCTGGTATCCATAGACCAGCCGACTACTTGCCTTGAATAAAGGTCAATAATTACCGCCAAATATAGCCAGCCTTCACTTGTCGCAACATAGGTGATGTCTCCCGCCCACTTTTGATTCGGAGCCTCCGCGTTAAAATCCTGAGCTAGCAGGTTCGGAGCAACTGGCATTTTATGTTTGCTATCCGTAGTGCACCTAAACTTACGTGCCGCTTTCGGCGTTAAATCCTGACGCTTCATACTAGCGGCAATGGTTTTAACATTACGGCTATCACCGTTCTCTGCCAGCTCTTTCTGGATACGCCTTGAACCATCACGGCCTTTGCTGTTGTCAAAAGCCTTTTTGACCTTCGTATCAAGCTCTTGGCGAGTTACCTCGCGCTGAGTGGCCTTGTGGCGATGCTTAATCCAGTAATAAAACCCACTTCGTGAAACCCCGAACACCTTAGCCATGCGGACAGCACTGAAGCACAGCAGGTGTTCGAGCATAAATTCGTAGCTATCTACTTTAGATTTTTCGCGAAGTAGGTGGCGGCCTTTTTTACGATATCTAGCTCTTCAGCTTGCTCGGCCAATTGCCTTTTGAGCTTTGCGACTTCAGCGGCTAGATCTTTTTCCCGCTGACTGGTGCTAGTATCTTTCTTGGCTGCTTTACGCCAACCGTAGATCTGGGATTCGTGTAACGAGAGATGTTGCGCTGCCGTAGCTACTCCCAGCTTTTCTGCTAGCTTCAGTGCTTCTGCTTTAAATTCAGCAGAATGGAGAATACGTTTTTTCTTGTTTGTCATGGTTCACCTCATTAGTGATTGTACTCACTTAATTAGGTGTCCAAAACTGGTGGTGCGGATCATAACCGTTCGGCAGTACTTTATTGAAGACCTTTGTAATCAACTAATCTCATTGAATGTTACTACTCATGAAGATGCTCTATTACTAATTCGTTTCTTAATCGCTGATAGATACATTGAAGTGGATCTTTCTACAAATATTGTTGAATCAGGGCTTATTGACGTAACGTATGTGACTGAACAACAAGGAGGCATTCTATATGGAGCTTCCTAGAAATAGCGTTTGGAGTGTGAATGATTCGGATCTGCTTGAAGATGGGCTCTATCGTTTGCTGGATATCATGCAAGATGTTGAGTCTGTCATTTTATACTCGCTAGAGGTTACAACGGTAAGACCTATAGCAGTTTCTCTAGAAGGTTTCATTGAGCTCGTTTCTAGCCGTAAAGCTAAAAAAGCTCAGTATGAATTGCCAGTTTATCTATTAGTTGATGAAGAAAGCATCCCAGATGAACATATTGGCCGTCGAGACAATAATTATAATTTAATCAAAGGTGTTATATCAGATAGTACTTTTATTTTTGATTATGCGACTAAGAGGCGCTCACCTCAGCTTGCTGAATATGCGAAACAAGTTAATGTTGACCGTAAGTCTTTAGCCCGACTACTTTCTCAATATTGGCGAAATGGACAGGACAGAATGGCTCTGTTGCCCGCATTTTCGAACAGTGGAGGTTCTGGGCTAGAGCGAATTCCAACAACGAAACCATTGGGAGCACCAAAACAACCAAGAACTCTAGCTGTGGATAGAGTGGCTAAATATATTGTGAATGATGATGATAAAATTAAATTCAGAAAAGCGTTAAAAAAGTATTACCTTAGAGAGTCAGGTCTGACACTAGCAAAAACCTATGACAACTTACTCAAAGATAGCTATTCAAAAGAGATAAAATTAGCTGAAGCTAGTGGTAGGCCTCCCTTAGTCCCAACCCAAAAGCAGTTTAGTTATTGGCGAACAATGATCCGCACCACCAGTTTTGGACACCTAATTAAGTGAGTACAATCACTAATGAGGTGAACCATGACAAACAAGAAAAAACGTATTCTCCATTCTGCTGAATTTAAAGCAGAAGCACTGAAGCTAGCAGAAAAGCTGGGAGTAGCTACGGCAGCGCAGCATCTCTCGTTACACGAATCCCAGATCTACGGTTGGCGTAAAGCAGCCAAGAAAGATACTAGCACCAGTCAGCGGGAAAAAGATCTAGCCGCTGAAGTCGCAAAGCTCAAAAGGCAATTGGCCGAGCAAGCTGAAGAGCTAGATATCGTAAAAAAGGCCGCCACCTACTTCGCGAAAAATCTAAAGTAGATAGCTACGAATTTATGCTCGAACACCTGCTGTGCTTCAGTGCTGTCCGCATGGCTAAGGTGTTCGGGGTTTCACGAAGTGGGTTTTATTACTGGATTAAGCATCGCCACAAGGCCACTCAGCGCGAGGTAACTCGCCAAGAGCTTGATACGAAGGTCAAAAAGGCTTTTGACAACAGCAAAGGCCGTGATGGTTCAAGGCGTATCCAGAAAGAGCTGGCAGAGAACGGTGATAGCCGTAATGTTAAAACCATTGCCGCTAGTATGAAGCGTCAGGATTTAACGCCGAAAGCGGCACGTAAGTTTAGGTGCACTACGGATAGCAAACATAAAATGCCAGTTGCTCCGAACCTGCTAGCTCAGGATTTTAACGCGGAGGCTCCGAATCAAAAGTGGGCGGGAGACATCACCTATGTTGCGACAAGTGAAGGCTGGCTGTATTTGGCGGTAATTATTGACCTTTATTCAAGGCAAGTAGTCGGCTGGTCTATGGATACCAGAATGACCGCAACACTGGTCTGCGATGCATTATCAATGGCCTTGTTCCGTCGTGGGTTCCCTGAGCAGGTGATCGTTCATAGTGACCGAGGTAGTCAGTACTGCTCAAAAGATTATCGAGACATCATAACCGCTTATAATCTAAAGCAAATTATGAGTAGGAAAGGAAACTGCTGGGATAATGCTTGTGTTGAGAGCTTCTTCCATTCAATGAAGGTTGAAGCGATCCAATATGAGCCGATCATGACGCGAGACGAGATGCGTCAAACGCTCTTTGAATACATCGAGGTTGATTATAATCGGACAAGAAGGCACAGTGCTCTTGGGTATCTAAGTCCAGTTAACTTTGAAAATAAAAATGTCGCTTAATGAAGTGTCCAGTCTGGCTGGAGCAGATCAGCATGATTATCTCCGCCGGAATAAACACAAACGAATTAGTATTTAATGATGATTATCATTTAGTTGATTGGTTTGGGCATGTTGGCAGTGATTTTTTCAAAGCTATGACCGTTCTTTCTACTAGTGCTTATGTGGTTAGCTTAACTGTAGGTTTGGGTATTGCTCTACCGATATTAGCAGGTGTTGTCCTGTGGGTTGGTGTTGATTGGGCAATAAATGAAATTTGGGAATCATTTAAAATTGAAGATGCTATCGTTGAAGGATTGAAAAATGCCACAAATAGCTAATAAGCTTATATATTCATACGGTGCATTAGTGAGTTTAATTGGTTTGCCCTTTGCACTTTACTTGAGTTTAGAAGACATTTTTAATGTTTATAAACTTAGTAGTAAAACCATAGAGTTAAGCTATTTTTTTGCTATTTCCCCCATCCTATTTTGGATTCTAAGTATTGTTATCGTAGGCACGTATTCATTATTTTTTAATACAAGAATGAAGCTTTCACGGCCCATGAGAAAGGCGATAGGCATATACATACCTATCATTGCTGTTTCACTTTCTTTGGCCATGGGTATTTTTCTAAAACCGCTAATGGCCGATCACTTAGTAGCTCATGGGTATACATTGGAAAAAACTATTTCGGCTTCAGTACCATGGCGTTCTGACATTGATGTTTATACACGAAACGGCCAGTAATGATTGAACTAAAAGTACTAAAGCATCAATTGCATTTGTAGGAGGACAATATGGTTTGTTATAAGTCCTTAAAAGTGTAACACCTACCTTAATAGTTAATATCTAAGATTACGTGGGTGAACTGAAAGAAAGCATAGTTCTTATAGGAGCAGTGTTTTTTTGCTGATTGGGATCAAATAGGACAATGTTGGTAAGCTCATTTCTGCCTGTACGGTTCTGAGGAGGGAGGCACCTGGTAACAGATGCCGCCTATCCGACAATTTCGAGTCAGTTAATAATGTGTGATTGGCGAAGAGCTCCTGTATTGCTTCTGTTGATATTATCGAATGATATTGTTTCCTATATTCCAGAACGTTACTTGTTAAACATTTCCCCATCACGGTTACGTTCTAGGAAAATTATTTTTCTAGCGCTAGCCTACTTCGATCAAACATTTGATTAAAGTACATAACTATTTGTGACCCACCTCGTTTACATATTTATTTCTCATATGAATTCGACTTCATTATTGTTATATTTCCAGAGTTTCATATTCAGTATGCAGTGACAAACAGACCGTTCAAAAAACGCAAGTAAGGCGAGATTGATACTGTTTAGCCATTCGGCGGTTGTGACTCTATTCGCTGCAGCATGCTTAATGTAATAGTCATGCCAATGGAGGCCCGAATGCAAATAGATGGACATCATACTCTAACTTACGTTATCGCTCGGTATGCGGGGATTGAGCATACCGACGCTGAAAAAGTAGCGTATTCGGCTCAATATGTAGATGAGGCCACAAATGATAAGCCAATCCATTTTGATAATGGTGCGATGTACGACCGTATTGTATCTGCTCACAAAATGCTCGACTATCGAAACACGCAAGAGCTTGCAAATCATAAGGTATGGATACCATTTCACTTTCTTCCAGGCAACCAAGGCTTTCCTTCAAACGTTAAACCAGATGGAAGGTTTATACATCGGCTAGTTTGCAAACCAGACAGCGCTGTTGCAAGAGATATGCTGAGAATGGTGGCAACACATTGGTATAAGCCCTACGGCGTTCATCTGATGGGGATTGCCATGCATGTTTATGCAGATACTTTCGCCCATCAAGGTTTTGCTGGGGTGATCCACGACTACAACAAAGTAGATAACCTCGAATCGTCCTCCAGCTCTCTGTTACAACGAATTAAAGATGATTTGTTTAGTGGTGGGGTATCTGCTTCTTCTCCTCTTGGCCATGGTGCGGCCCTATCTTTTCCTGATAGACCTTACACTTCTTGGAATTATCTAAATGGAGAAGGGGAACACGTAGTAAGAGATAATACCTTGATATTTCTACAAGCCGCGGATGCGATGTGCAAAGCATTGCAATGTTGGAAACATGGTGACGCCGAGATCAATATCGATAATCAACCAGGTTTGACCACGCAGCAGCGCTCTTTAATAGAGCACGCTTTAACAACCATAGATGATGAAGATGGTGAAGCTCGCCATACCAAGTGGCTTGAGTGGCTGCGAGAAGGAAAATTTGGCTTTGCTGCAGTCGATTTGTCGTTTGACAAGGATGGAGAGAACAGTTGGAAGCAACAGGCGAGGGGGCAAGGTTTTACACAAGACGGTAAATTTGTTTATCGCTACTCGTCATCCTTTTTAAATTCAGACTGGAAACTCTTTCATGATGCGCTCAAAACCTATCGCATAGAAGTGATCAGAGATGTCCTACCTAAGTACGGGATTTGTATCGCTTAGTGCGTCCACTCCTTAATAGTAAAAGGGAAAATACATGATTAAATGGTTTAAAGTCTCCGCTGTTACAAGGTTGAGGTTTATCACAACGGCTTCGCTGGTAGTGATAGGCCTTAGTGGCTGTGCATCGAATGAATCGATTACAATGGTGGGAGAGTACGCCAAGCAATCTACAGAAGTTCAAGACGCGCTAATCGCTGTATATGAATCTGCCGATGACGCGCGCATTAACGCTGAACTGATGAAAGCAACACGGGATGGTGTCACTGGCTCAGACCTAAATATTTCTACCATCAACAATGCCGGTCAAGAGGCTCTACTCAAAAACTTGAATACATTTTCCCAGAGTATTTATCTGCTTGCGACCGACGATAGAAGCGAAGCTCTGGATAAATACTCGGAGAAGCTAAATTCGTCGTTGGTATCTCTATCCCGGATGCCCCAAGTCGGAGAGATTGATGTAAACGACGTTGAATTACTCTCAACTAGCGTGAATGCAATCGCGCGTGCTTATACGGAGAAAAAGCGTTATGACCTATTAAAGAAAATCGTCATTGATTCAGAGAATATAGTTCAAAGCGCATTTAAATCATTAGAGGGTGAATTGGACTCTTGGAAGAAAGCGACAAGGATTTCTTTGGAAAAAGAACTGCGTATTCGCCTGTATCTACTCAACAACCCCAATCGCTGTGAAACCAGTGACAACATACGCTGTGTGACGTTCTATCATTCACTTGAAGAGCGAGCTGATGCTTACAAGAAAGCTTATGAGATCAGAGTGCGTATAAACGAGCTAGATGCGAAGTTTGCAAAACTTGAACGTGCCTTAGTGGATATTCAAAAGTTGAACCAATCGATAGTCATATCTTTAAAAAATGATGACGACTTAACGAAGGACGCGGCCAAGAAAGCGCTCAAATCTACTAAGACACAGATCGATGCGATCAAAGAGTTTCGCGATAGCCTAGAGGACTAACTAATGGACCATAGCCACAACACTGTATACGCTGAATTGGAAAGTATGTATGACGAACTTCAAAGCTACCTTGACTCCGTCATGTTAGATCCAGAAGATGAGCCGTTGTTACTACAATGCGAACAACTGGGTGACCAAATTTATGCCTACAATGTGGTCATACTAGAAAACAATTCGGTCACACTCGCTAAAGGACAAGGAAGTCTTAAGGAGCTTATCAATCAAGCGAAAGGAGCGAAGGAAGCTTTAAAGAGCGCGGAAGACAAGGTTAAAGTGCTAGCTCAGGTAGCTAATGCAATCGATAAGGTATTAGTACAGTTGGCTAAATTCTTATAAGCGTTTTCGTTTTTTGCATCTTAACACCTATGTAGTGGATGAATTTAATTAGCCACTCAATTAGAGGCTTTGTAATACTTTGTGTAATTAATTAAATGCTAATTTAGTCAAAGCGCTGAGAAAGTTCTGTCCAGTTCTGAGTTACATACCTAAGCAGGAATGTGTGATCACCAAGCGATTCTGTCGTACCTTAATTAGGAATATATAACGATACAGATGCTGATTTCGGGCTAGGAACTCCGCTTTTGAATGGAACTGTGAGTTTTCTTCCACCACATGTTTAACGGCAACTATGAGCTAAAGTACAGCGATTTTCGTGACACAATTTGCCACTGAGTAAAGTTCTCTGGTTTGCGTCTGTCGCGTCAGACAGCAGAGACCCACAATCATAAAGGAATGATCGGTTAGAGCAGAATATTCTCTTGTTCGGGCATCTGAAATGGGGTGTGATCGCGCTACTCAGAATAAGTGATCGGGTGAGGTGGAATACGCAGATAGGGCGGAGCCACCGAACTCACTTCTAGCATATGATGTTTAATTTATTCTCACTGCTTACTACGGGCAAACTTTATCGTCTCAAAATGCTCTTACGGGCAAACTTTATTGTCTCTACACAAATTCAGCACACCTTGGTCCTTATGGTACTAAAATACTCCCATTATGGGTTTTGGTGCTGCTTTAGTAACTCGGTTGCTTCTTTAACACCAACCGGCCTGCCTAAATAATATCCTTGACCGAATTGGCAACCAATGCTGTTAAGGTAATGACGTTGCTGTTCATCTTCAATACCTTCGGCTGTAATGTTGAGTGACAGACTTTTTCCCATGGCCACAACGGCGGCAACAATGGCGTTACTTTCCGAGTTGTTGGGTATGTCGTGAATAAAGGAGCGATCGATTTTAAGCTTCTGCAGCGGTAAGCCTTTTAAATACGATAGTGATGAGTAGCCCGTTCCAAAATCATCTAATGCGATACGAATGCCTTGTTCGACAATTTTTTGCAGGTCATGAATCGCTTTTTGTTGGTTTTCAATTAGAAAGCCTTCAGTGATCTCGAGTTCTAACTTACATGCGGGGAATTGTGAGTGCGCTAAAATTGCCTTCAGTTTACTAAGAAAGTTAGCTTGCTTAAGCTGAATGGTTGAAATATTAATAGCCAAAGTATCGATATGATATCCATCATCGAACCATTTTTTTCCTTGTTCACAGGCCGTACGCAGTACCCACTCTCCAATTGCAGTAATGAGGCCAGATTTTTCGGCAATCGGAATAAATTCGGCGGGAGAAATTTGACCAAGTTGAGGGTGTTGCCAACGAATCAGGGCTTCAAAACCGAGCAATTTGTTACTGCTTAATTCAAATTGGGGCTGATAGACGAGATAAAATTGGTCATGCTCCAGCGCTTGGTATAGTGCTGATTGCAAGCGGATTTGCGTTAAGGCTATATCAGTCAGTTCTGGTGAGTAGAACGCATAACCATTGCGGCCATTTTTTTTCGCTTGATACATGGCTGTGTCAGCATTTTTTAATAATGCTTCTGGTGTCTCACCATCTTGTGGGTAGATTGCCACACCGATACTTGTCGATAAACGTAATGACTCCTCCCCGAGCACAATATGCTGTTCAAAAATCGAAAAAATCTTAGAGATAATGGGGCTTAAGTGACTATCTTGAGCAAGGTGGGTTAATAATATTACAAATTCATCACTACCAATTCGTGCAAGGTGATCCGTATCGGTCAAGCAGGTTTTGAGGCGATTGGCAATCTCAATAAGTGCCTGATCGCCACTATAGTGGCCAAAGCTGTCATTAATATGCTTAAAGTGGTCGATATCTAAAAACAGTATGGCGAATGACTCCCCAATCTTTTGGCTATGTTTGATTTGTACTGCCATTTCTCGTAGAGCGGTTGTTCGGTTGGGTAGCGTCGTCAATACATCAAAATGCGCCAACTGTTTGATGGTTTCTTCGTGCTCGCGGCGAAGGGAAATATCTTCAAAAACACAAATGTAATTGACCACTTCTAGTTCATTATCAAATACCGGAGTAATGGTCGATAATTGAGGATAGAGGCTACCGTTTTTGCGTCGATTAACAAATTCACCTTTCCACGGCTTTTTATCGCGGATGGTTTGCCATATCTGCTGGTAAAAGGAGGCATCATGATAACCCGACTGTAGAATGCGCGGGTTGTTACCTAGTACTTCTTCTGCTTGGTACCCCGTAATGACACTAAAGGCAACATTGACGCTGATGATGTTGGCTTGTGCATCCGTGATCACGACGCCTTCACGTGAATGATTAAATATTTGTGTTGTGAGGTTGAGTTGGTTTTCGAGTTGGCGATAGCGTGAGATATCTCTAGTCATGCCGAGCACGCCAAGCAAGGTATGCCCATCAGTAGAATAAACCGGGGATTTGCTTGTTTCGTACCAGTGCTGTTGTTCGTTGGAGGTAAGTTGCGAGCAGCGGTCGGTTACTAAAGGTCGTTTTTGGTCTACAACCCATTGATCTGCTTCGATGAATTTCTGAGCAAGTTCAGCGCCAAAAAGTTGCTCATCCGTGCTACCAACAATATGTGACTTTTTTTTGTTCCAAGCTTGTTCTACAGCCTTGTTACACAGTACATACACGCCGTTCAGATCTTTTAACCAAACATGCTCATCAAGGCTGTCTAAAAACTCCTGTAAGCTCGGGAGCAGGTTGTTAGGTTCTTTATTCATCATCGTCACACTTCGTTACTTACTGCGATAGCTATCGCAGTGTATCAGTATAGCAGAGCTGATCAGCACAACAGAGCCGCAATTTAGCCTTCATTGAGGGTTGGCAGTGCTTTTTTTCGCTTCATTTGCTGTACTAATAATCCCAACATAATAAATATCAAACCGATTAGTGTTGTCGGGTGAATGGCTTCCCCGATAATCGTTGCTAGCAGAATGAGCGAGATAAATGGGGAGGCAAAGATTAGGTTGCTGATGCGGGCGGTGTTTTGCGTTAGTTTGAGAGCGCTCAGCCACAAAACAAAGGTGATCCCCATTTCAAACAAGCCGACATAAGTGACAGCTGCCCATCCTTGAAGGCTAATATGGTGCCATTGTGCTCCTTCATAATAACTAAGCACAAAAGCAAGCGGAGTCGCGACTAAGAAGCCGAGTAGTACGCCAACAACAGGATCTGCTTGGTTTTTGGTATTTAAAATCCAGTACCCCGCCCAAAGCAAAGTGGATAAAAGCGCTAGCCCAACACCCAACGGGCTATCAAACTGCATGGCCAAAATATCACCTTTAGTCGCGATAACCACCACTCCAAAATAGCTCAGTGCACACGCTATCCAATCTTGTTTACGAATGGTTTGTCCTAAAAATACAGCGGCCATCAGTGTCAGGGTGATGGCCCAGCTGTAGTTGATCGCTTGCGCTTGAGAGGCGGGCAGCAGTGAGTAGGCCTTAAACAGAATGAGGTAGTATGCGAGAGGATTAATTAAGCCCAATAACAAGTAATACCAAGGGTTAGCGAGAAAGGTACTCACCACTTGGTTGAGCTTGCCTTGCAGCGCGCAAATGCCCAGCAGTACGCACCCAGAGACAGCACTCGCAACCGTCAGCATCTGGATCGGCGTTAATTCAGCCAGCGTAAGTTTGAAAGCCGTAGCAACCGTTGACCACAATAATACTGCCAATACCCCAAATCCCAATGCGCGTCGCTCGTTCATATGGCCTCATTTTTAGTGACTAAACCACTACTGTGCGATTAAGGGCAGGTGGCTAGCAAAAGAACAGATGTTGTCCAAATGTTGCTTAATGATGTCAGTTTATCGTTTGCTTTGAAGTTGTACAAACTGGACATTTATCCAGTATCGAAATACCATTTGTCCATGACTGATAAAATGAGTTAACCCGTTATCATGCAATGGATTATCGAAAATCAAGCGTTAGTGCTTTCAACGTTAAGCAGCGCCGTGCTGAGCGGCTCAGTGGCTGGCTGGTGGGTTAAGCAGAAGCTCAATTTGAAAAGTGAGTTATTACAACAGCAGTTAGAGACTCATCAAGCCCATCATCAGCAGCAGATAATCGAACTCAAACAAGCCTTGCAACAGGCGCGACAAGAGCTAGATGAGCTGGATGAAGAACGAGATAAAGCCGCATTTGAGCTTAAGCAATCGCACGGGAAATTCATGGCCGCGATGGAAAAGTTGCGCTACTTCGAAGTGGTTAAGCAAGAGCGGCAACAAAGCATGGAAGATGCGCACGCTCTGCGCGAGCAGAAATCGCAACTTGAGGCTCAACTGCGTGAGCAAGAAGCGCGGCATGAACAGCAAATTCAATCGAGCCAAGAAAAACTACAGTTACTTGAACACGCTGAGGAACGCCTAAAGCAGCAGTTTGAGCAGCTAGCCAATCAGTTATTTGAAGTCAAAACCGCGAAAGTGGATCAGCAGAACCGTCAAAGTTTGGAAGGGCTACTTTCTCCACTGAAAGAGCAGCTCGAAGGGTTTAAAAAGCAGGTCAATGACAGCTTCAATCATGAAGCGAAAGAGCGCCATACGTTGGTTCATGAATTGAAAAACTTACAACGCCTCAATGAACAGATGGCGCAAGAGGCACTCAATTTGACCCAAGCACTGAAAGGCGACAATAAACAGCAAGGCAATTGGGGCGAAGTGGTTCTCGCGCGGGTGCTGACCGAATCAGGCCTGCGTGAAGGGCACGAATATCACACTCAAGTCAGTTTGCAAAACGAGGCGGGTAAGCGCTATCAACCGGATGTGATCGTCAATTTGCCACACGACAAACAGGTGGTGATTGACTCGAAAATGGCGCTGGTGGCTTATGAGCGTTATTTCCATGCTCAAACTGAAAGTGAACGTGCTCGCGCATTAAGTGAGCATTTACTTGCGCTGCGCGCCCATATAAAAGGACTCGGTCAGAAAGATTATCATCAGCTCAAAGGGCTACAAAGTTTGGATTACGTGCTGATGTTTATTCCCGTCGAACCTGCATTCCAAGTGGCGATTCAAGCTGATCCCAGCTTGGTAAAAGAGGCGATGGAGCAAAATATTTTGCTGGTTAGCCCAACCACCTTGTTGGTTGCGCTGCGTACGATCGATAATTTATGGCGCAATGATCGACAAAACCAGAACGCGAAGTTGATCGCTGAGCGGGCCAGCAAATTGTACGATAAATTACGCTTGTTTATGGAGGATATGGAAGGGCTTGGCGGCGCGTTAGACCGTGCAAACCAAAACTATCAAGGGGCGATGAATAAGCTCGCGACAGGGCGTGGCAACGCACTGCGTCAAGCCGAAAGTTTTAAACAACTTGGCGTCGAGATAAAACGTTCCATAAACAGTGAATGGGTCGAACAAGCACAAAATGAGGCATGGGCAGACAGTGCGGTGGAAAATGCACCTTTAGTAGAAAGACATCACGCTGAGGATAAAGTAAACTGATCGCTCGCAGTCGCCTTTAACAACACAGTGCTGCCCAAGAGGAACCTTCATGACGGATACCAGCGTGCAATCAAAAACAGCATTAGAGACACAAAATACCACTCACTTTGGTTTTGAAACCGTAGCGAAAGAAGAAAAAGTCGCCAAAGTTGCGCAAGTTTTTCACTCGGTTGCGGCCAAATACGACATGATGAATGACCTGATGTCTGGTGGCATTCATCGCTTATGGAAGCGTTTTACCATTGATTGCAGTGGTGCTCGCCCGGGCCAACGTATTTTGGATCTTGGTGGTGGTACGGGCGATCTAACCGCCAAATTTTCACGCATTGTGGGCGAAAAAGGTCATGTTATTCTGGCTGATATCAACAACTCGATGCTCAATGTCGGACGAGATAAATTGCGTGATAAAGGTGTAGTGGGCAACGTACATTACGTTCAAGCCAATGCCGAAGAACTGCCTTTCCCTGATAACTATTTCGACTGCATTACCATCAGTTTTTGCCTGCGTAATGTGACGGACAAAGATAAAGCGCTGAGCTCGATGTTCCGCGTTTTAAAACCGGGTGGCCGTTTGTTGGTACTTGAGTTCTCCAAGCCAGTGCTTGAGCCATTATCCAAAGTATACGATGCGTATTCGTTCCATCTATTGCCGAAAATGGGCCAAATCATTGCCAATGATGCCGACAGCTACCGCTATCTTGCGGAATCTATCCGCATGCATCCCGATCAAGAAACCTTAAAAGGGATGATGGATCAGGTTGGTTTTGAGCAAACGAGTTACTACAACTTAACGGGCGGTATTGTTGCGCTGCACCGTGGTTACAAATTCTAAGGATTAAGCATGCCGTTTGAGCCTTTAGTTACCGCCGCAATTGAGACCACACTCAACACCTTAATTCAAGACGATCCTGAGTTGGTGCGCCGATTATCACGCCTGAAAGGGCAAGTCATCCAAGTGCATCTCAAAGAGTTCAATAAAACGCTGACCTTCATTTTTAGCCAGCAAATTGATGTGTTAGCGGCTTACGAAGGCGAGTCGAATTGCTACCTGTCGCTCAATGTTTCCATTTTGCCCGAGCTACGCGAGCAAGCGAACATCACCCAACTGATCAAACAAGATAAGTTGGTGCTGGAGGGCGATATTCAACTGGCGCAAAAATTTGCCCAGTTGATCACCGATTGCAAGCCGGATGTTGAAGAGTGGTTGTCACGCCTGACGGGCGATGTGCTGGCTCACGCTTTAGTGCAGGGTGTGAAAGACATAGGTCAAGCGCTGCAATCACAACGAAGCAAGCATCAAAACCATCTCAGCCAAGTGTTAACGGAAGAGTGGTGTTTATTGCCCAGCTCGCTCGAGGTGGCTTATTTTTGTGACCAAGTGGATGATCTCAATAGCCAAGCGGCGCGTATCGAAGCCAAAATTCAACACTTGTTGGAGCAAGCATGACGCCAACTGAACTCAAGCGGTTGTACCGAATTATCAAGGTACAATTGGAATATGGTCTAGATGAATTGTTGCCAGAACATCAACTCACTAAAGCGCCAATATTAGCGCGTAAAGGATTGTTCTGGATTAAAAATCAGCATGCGGACAAACCATTAGGTGAGCGCTTGCGCTTAGCCTTGCAAGAGCTTGGTCCAGTGTGGATTAAGTTTGGTCAGATGATGTCAACGCGGCGTGACCTGTTTCCACCGCACATCGCAGACCAACTTGCGTTACTGCAAGATAAAGTCGCTCCGTTTGATGGTGTACTTGCTAAAACTCAGATGGAAAAAGCGTTGGGCGGCGCTTTAGAAACTTGGTTTGATGAATTTGATATTGAACCACTTGCTTCGGCGTCGATTGCTCAAGTCCATACCGCCAAACTCAAATCATCTGGCCGGGAAATCGTACTCAAGGTGATTCGGCCAGATATTCGGCCAGTGATTGATGCCGATATCAAACTCATGTATCGCATGGCAAAAATTGTTGCCAAAGCATTACCTGAAGCAAGGCGACTGAAGCCCGTTGAAGTGGTACGTGAATACGAAAAAACTCTGCTTGCTGAACTCGACCTACGCCGAGAAGCAGCCAACGCCATTCAACTGCGTCGTAACTTTGAAAATAGTGAAGAGTTATACATTCCAGAGATAATTCCTGACTTTAGTAATGAAACTGTCATGGTTTCTGAGCGAATATACGGCATTCAAGTTTCTGATATTGAAGGTTTAGCGGCCAACGGCACTAATATGAAGTTGCTTGCTGAACGCGGGGTGAGCGTGTTCTTTACCCAAGTGTTCCGCGACAGTTTTTTCCATGCCGATATGCACCCGGGCAATGTCTTTGTTAATCCCGCGCATCCTGACAATCCACAATGGATTGGCTTAGATTGTGGTATTGTCGGTACCTTAAACAGTGAAGATAAACGTTATTTAGCCGAAAACTTCTTAGCTTTTTTCAACCGAGATTACCGCCGAGTGGCACAATTGCACGTTGATTCTGGTTGGGTTCCACGTGAAACCAACATCGATGAATTTGAGTTTGCTATTCGCGTGGTCTGTGAGCCAATTTTTGCCAAGCCATTGTGCGAAATCTCATTTGGTCATGTGTTGCTAAACTTGTTTAACACGGCTCGTCGCTTCAATATGGAAGTGCAGCCGCAATTGGTCTTGTTGCAAAAAACGCTATTGTATGTCGAAGGGTTAGGGCGTCAGCTTTATCCTCAATTGGACTTGTGGCAAACCGCTAAACCATTTTTAGAAAAATGGATGATGAACCAAGTTGGGCCGCAAGCGTTTATCCGTGCAGTAAAAGAGCGAGCTCCGCTTTGGGCTGAAAAATTACCTGAATTGCCAGAGCTGCTTTACGATAGCCTCAAACAAGGTAAAGCAATGAACCAAAGGTTGGATCAGTTGTACCAAGGTTATCGAGCCAGTAAGCGTCAACAGGCAACAGGAAAGTTTTTATTTGGTATTGGCGCCACTTTGGTCGTATGCTCGGCGATATTAGTGACCAGTGCTTATCAGCCGTTTGCAATAACCAGTGCGATTGCAGGTGTTGTATTTTGGCTACTCAGTTGGAGTGCTTACCGTCGTTAAGCGGTCTTTTATTTGAAATCAATTTGTTGAGAAATTCCTGAGGTGTAGAGAATGGGTGGTATCAGTATTTGGCAACTTCTAATTATTGCCGTGATTGTTGTATTACTATTTGGAACCAAGAAACTGCGTGGCATCGGTAGCGATCTCGGTGGTGCGGTTAAGGGGTTCAAAAAGGCGATGAGCGATGAAGAGCCAACCAAGAAAGACGCAGATTTTGAACCTAAAAATATAGAGCAGCAGAAGACAGAAGCGACTGCTGAGACTAAAAAAGATAAAGAGCAGGCCTAACACGTGTTTGATATCGGTTTTTGGGAGCTGGTATTAATATCGGTTGTCGCGTTGGTCGTTCTTGGCCCTGAGCGTTTACCTCATGCTATTCGCAGTGTGGCAAAATTTGTTAGCACGGCAAAGAACATGGCGAACAGTGTCAAAGATGAATTAGCACATGAGCTCAAAATTCAAGAGCTGCAAGAAAACTTGCGTAAAGCAGAGCAAATGGGGATGGAAAATTTATCTCCAGAGCTTAAATCTTCTGTGGATCAGCTCAAGCAGGCTGCGCAAGATGTACAACGCCCTTATGCGAACTCATCGCCCTCTGAAACAAAAACAGAGCGCGATGAACAAAGCGTTGAAGTGATTCCCGCTACAACGATTTCGTCGCCTGAAACGGCCGATAAGAAAGCCGACCCATCTCTGTAGGAGGAGTTATTGCTACCACTGTAACTCCTCCTCTTATGCTCTATTTATACGAGGTTCGATATGTCTTCCGTTGAGCAGACACAGCCTTTAATCAGTCACTTGCTAGAGCTACGCGATCGTTTATTGCGTTCAATAGCTGCGGTGATCGTGATTTTTATCGGCTTAGTCTATTTCTCTAGCGACATCTACGATTTTGTCTCCAAACCATTGGTTGAGCGTTTGCCTGAAGGGGCGACGATGATTGCGACCGATGTTGCCTCGCCCTTTTTCACGCCACTCAAACTTACTTTGATCGCGTCTGCTTTTCTCGCGGTGCCTTTTATCCTTTATCAAATCTGGGCCTTTGTCGCTCCAGGTTTGTATAAGCATGAACGCCGTTTAGTCATGCCATTGATGTTTTCAAGCTCATTGTTGTTCTATTGCGGTGTGGCGTTTGCGTACTTTGTGGTATTTCCACTGGTGTTTGGCTTTTTTACCGCCATCTCTTTAGGCGGGGTTGAGTTTGCAACGGACATTGCCAGTTATCTCGATTTTGTGCTTGCGCTCTTTTTCGCTTTTGGTATCGCCTTTGAGGTTCCCGTCGCTATCATTTTACTGTGTTGGACGGGGGCGACGACGCCGAAAACCTTGAGTGAGAAAAGGCCTTATATCGTGGTTGGGGCATTTGTGGTGGGTATGTTACTGACGCCGCCTGATATGGTGTCGCAAACCTTGCTCGCCATTCCGATGTGTTTATTGTTTGAGGTTGGACTTTTCTTTGCTCGTTTTTATGTGCGCAAAGATGAGGAAGATCCGGAAGATGAAAGTCATTAATACATGAAAAAAGCGGCGAATAGCCGCTTTTTTTGTACCTATGATAGTGGACTATTTAATCTTCAAAAGATAACCGCACTGAGAGCATCGATAGACTTCCTTGATACCCAGAAGTTTTTGCCAGAAGGTTCGATGTTGACGTTGTAAGTGATTACCATGTTCACACATATTAGCCACGTTTATGTATTAAAATTTTGCCGCATACTATAGTGTTTGGGTGATTATTTTTGTGACATATATCACGCTGATGTGTATGTCACTCTATCTATAGTTCTATAAATTATAATTTAAACAGTGAGTTAGCATTAGTGTTTGTAATGTTATTCACTTCAACCAACGAGAGTTCAGTGAGTTCTGCGATGCGTTTGGCAACTAGCGTTGTGTAAGCTGGTTCGTTGCGCTTACCTCTGTGAGGGACAGGGGCTAAATAGGGACAATCTGTTTCTAGCAGAACAAAGTTCATATCGAGATGCGGTAATACTTTATCCATACCGCCATTTTTAAACGTTGATACACCACCAATCCCAAGATGAAACCCTAGCTCATTAATTGCTTTAGCTTCTTCAAGCGTGCCGCCAAAACAGTGGAATACACCGCTAAGTGAGCCATCTTGCTCTTTTTCCAGCAGTTGTAGAGTTTGAGTGATGGAATCACGAGTGTGGATGACAACAGGCAAATCGCGCTCTTTGGCCCAATTAAGTTGAGTGCCGAAAGCCATCTCTTGTTCGGCCTGAAAGGTTTTGTCCCAATACAGATCAATGCCAATTTCACCAATGGCGATAAAAGGGTGTTTATCTAGCCAAGATTCTATAACCGCTAGCGTTTGCTTCACATTTCCATCTACATAGCATGGGTGCAGCCCCATCATCGATCGGCAAAGTTCAGGGTAAGCCGCTTCTGTTTTAAGCATAGGCTCAATGGAGGCAAGATCGATATTGGGCAACAAAATAGCCTCAATGCCTTGCGCCTTAGCGCGTTGCACGACCTCATCTCGATCGTGATCAAATTCAGCGGCATAAATGTGAGCGTGAGTGTCAATCATGGTGTGTCTCGATAAACAGAGAGTGGGAGAACAGTATACGGAAGTGTGAGCCTGAGGTCATTTTTCTGATTTTTGTCGATTGGCGCTAGCGTCAAAAAGCGAGAGTGATATGATTTCGCCACACTTGAGCGATAGCGGTAGTGAAGAAAGAATGCTTTCTCACACCGCGTATAAACAAGGAGAAGAGAGTGTCAGTATCCATTCAAGGTCAGTTCCCAGGGCGTCGCATGCGTCGCTTACGCAAGCATGATTTTAGCCGCCGTTTGATGGCTGAGAATCAGTTATCGGTTAATGATTTAATTTATCCCATGTTTATTTTGATGGGTAAAGATCGCCGCGAGCCAGTGGAGTCTATGCCCGGTATTGAGCGTCTCTCTATCGACTTAATGCTCGAAGAAGTGCTGTATTTGGCTAATCTCGGCGTGCCAGCCATCGCACTTTTTCCAGTGGTTAATCAAGATGCTAAAAGCTTGTGTGCTGCTGAAGCACATAATCCTGACGGCTTAGTGCAACGTGCGGTGAAATTATTAAAAGAGCATATACCACAAATGGGTGTCATTACCGACGTCGCGCTGGATCCTTTCACGACCCATGGCCAAGATGGCATCATCGATGAAAGTGGCTATGTGATGAATGATGAGACCACCGAGGTGTTGATCAAACAAGCGCTGTCTCACGCTGCAGCCGGTGCCGATGTGGTTGCCCCTTCCGATATGATGGATGGACGAATTGGTAAGATCCGCGAAGCGCTTGAAGAGGCGGGTTTTATTCACACACAGATCATGGCTTACTCTGCGAAATACGCGTCATGTTATTACGGCCCATTCCGCGATGCGGTTGGTTCCTCTTCGAACCTGAAAGGGGGAGACAAGAAAAACTATCAGATGGATCCGGCCAACAGCGATGAAGCCATTCACGAAGTGGCGATGGATATCAATGAAGGGGCTGACATGGTGATGGTGAAGCCCGGCATGCCATACCTTGATGTGGTGCGCCGCGTGAAATCTGAATTACAAGTTCCTACGTTTGCGTATCAAGTGTCTGGCGAATATGCGATGCATAAAGCGGCCATTTTAAATGGTTGGCTCAAAGAACGTGAAACCGTAATGGAGTCATTATTGTGCTTTAAACGCGCTGGGGCAGACGGCATTTTAACCTATTTTGCTAAAGACGTTGCGCAGTGGCTGGCAGAAGATAACGCCAAAACGGCACAATATTTACATCAAGATAACTAAGTTGTGAATTTAGTCTGGGGAGCGAGTTTTTCTATCTATTTGAAAATCAATTAAAAAAAGATTTCATGAAATAGATGGGTAGGTGTTTTTAGCATGATTAGAAAATAAATGAGATTTTTTCTCATTTAGGGGTTGATAATTAAATGAGAATCATTATTATTAACCATGTCTTAGGGAATGGCGAAGTTCACAAGGACGTCGAGTTTACGATTAACGAATTGCTAGGTGTTAAAAGTAACAAGACAAATTGGCGACGAACTTACGCAAGTTCTTTTTGACACGACATTGCTCACATTGCTTCCAGTGTAATTTATAGCTTTATCGTAAGGCTGAATGAATCACTTCACTTAGTTTTACCTGTTTTTGCTAGGCGACATCCTCGGGTGTCGCTTTTTTTATCGCTCATTTTCAAGAGGATGCTTTTGTTGTGAATAAAAGGCCATCGATAGTCTTTTCCACAATCAATGATCGTAAAAAGATCATGATAGGAATGTTCGATCTTTGTTTTATTCATTTATAAACAATAATTTAATGTCATTTGTTTCCTCGTTAATCACTGTTTAATAACCAGTGGATAAAAACTATGAACAGAGTTATCCACAGAGTGTCATTTGCGGTGGTGGACAAATCAGCAAAATGTTTCGTTGCTCAAGGTGCATTGGCGTGGAATCCTCAAGACAGTCATGGCATCCTTAGCCACTACATTTCGTACTCGCTTTGGATTGCAAAAGACTATGGCTCGCATACCTGACAACCCGTTCATTCTGATTGATGGCTCTTCTTACCTTTACCGTGCATTTCATGCCTACCCAGGCACCATGAGTAATGGCGAAATTCCAACTAATGCTGTCTATGGCGTGGTCAATATGCTCCGTAGCATGATGCGCCAGTTTTCCGCTGAGCGTATGGTGGTTATTTTTGACGCGAAAGGAAAAACCTTCCGCGATGATATGTACCCACAATACAAAGCTAACCGTCCACCAATGCCTGATGATCTACGTTGTCAGATTGAGCCGTTGCACAATGTTATCCGTGCGATGGGGCTACCGCTGATATCGATTGAAGGTGTCGAAGCCGATGACGTGATTGGTACGCTAGCCTCTCAAGCATCACAAGCTGGCATGCCAGTGCTGATCAGCACTGGTGATAAAGACATGGCACAGCTGGTGGACGAGAATGTCACCTTGATCAATACCATGACGAATGTGGTACTTGACCGTGAAGGGGTGATTGAAAAATTCGGTATCCCTCCTGAGCTTATCATCGATTATCTGGCCTTGATGGGCGATAAAGTCGATAACATTCCTGGTGTACCGGGTGTCGGTGAGAAAACAGCGATTGCGTTACTACAAGGCATTGGCAGCCTAGAGCAAATTTACGATAACCTCGAAAAAATTGCGCTACTGGGCTTCCGTGGTTCTAAAACTATGGCGCAAAAACTGGCGGATAACCGTGAAAACGCATTTCTCTCTTACCAATTGGCCACCATCAAGCTGGATGTCGCTTTGGAAGAGAAACCAGAGACCTTGTGCAAAACCCAGCCCAATATTGATGAGTTGATTAAGCTTTATGGTCAGCTCACGTTTAAATCTTGGTTAACAGAATTGCTGGATGGTGGTAATGGGGTGATTGACGCTGATGAAAAAGTGGGTGCGGTAAACACTTCTTCTTCACAATCAAAGGAGATGGATACAACCGCCGCCACGATTGATCGCAGCCAATATCAAACCATTTTAGATGAAGAGACGTTTAATGCTTGGTTAGAAAAACTGAAAGCGGCAGAAGTGTTTGCGTTTGATACGGAAACCGACAGCCTCGATTATATGGTAGCGAATTTAGTTGGCCTCTCTTTTGCAATCGAAGAGGGCGTTGCAGCGTATGTTCCTGTTGCGCATGACTATCTTGACGCACCAAAGCAACTGGACCGTGATTGGGTACTCGCCCAACTTAAACCCATTTTAGAAGATGAAAGCCAAGCCAAAGTGGGGCAGAACCTAAAATACGATGCCAGCATTGTTGCGCGTTACGGTATCAATATGAAAGGCATCAAGCACGATACGATGCTCGCATCTTATGTGTACAACAGCGTCGGTGGCAAACATGATATGGACAGTTTGGCGCTACGATTCTTGCAACACAGCTGTATTTCATTCGGACAGGTGGCGGGCAAAGGTAAAAACCAGCTGACCTTCAACCAAATCGAACTTGAGCAAGCGGCACCGTACGCTGCGGAAGATGCTGATGTGACTTTGCGACTTCATCACCGTTTGATGAGCCATATTGAGCAAGATGAGAAGCTCAATCGCATCTACCAACAGATAGAAGTACCTCTTGTTCCCGTGTTGTCACGTATGGAACGCACAGGCGTGATGATTGATGATATGTTGCTTGGCGCGCAATCACATGAAATCGCTGCTCGTTTAGAGCAACTAGAACAACAAGCGTTTGATATCGCGGGTCAACCTTTCAACCTAAGCTCACCAAAACAGCTGCAAACCATTTTGTTTGAACAGATGGGGCTACCGGTGATTAAGAAAACGCCAACAGGTACACCTTCCACCAATGAAGAAGTACTGCAAGAGTTGGCACTCGACGGTTATCCTCTGCCTAAAGTAATCATTGAACATCGTGGTTTAGCTAAGTTGAAATCAACCTATACCGATAAACTGCCTAAAATGATCAACCCAACCACAGGGCGAGTGCATACCTCGTATCACCAAGCTGTAACCGCCACTGGTCGTTTGTCTTCAACCGATCCAAATTTGCAAAACATTCCGATCCGTAACGAAGAAGGACGCCGGATCCGTCAAGCCTTTATCGCTCCTCATGGCTGGAAAATTCTGGCTATCGATTACTCGCAAATTGAGCTGCGGATTATGGCGCACTTGTCCGGCGATAGAGCGCTGCTTGAAGCATTCCAGCAAGGGAAAGATATCCATGCAGCGACCGCGGCTGAAATTCTTGGAGTGAGTATTGAGCAAGTCAGCAGTGAGCAGCGTCGCCGTGCGAAAGCGGTTAACTTTGGTTTGATTTACGGGATGAGCGCCTTTGGTTTAGCCAAGCAGCTCGGCATTCCTCGTTATGAAGCCCAAGAATATATGGATAAATACTTTGAGCGTTATCCTGGCGTGATGCAATACATGGAAGATACACGCTCTACGGCTAGTGAACTTGGCTATGTTGAAACTTTATTTGGTCGCCGTTTGCATCTGCCTGAAATTAAATCGCGTAATGGGATGCGCCGCAAAGCCGCTGAACGTGCCGCGATCAATGCTCCAATGCAAGGTACGGCGGCGGATATCATCAAAAAAGCGATGCTATTAGTCGATGCTTGGATTGAGGAGCATGGACAGGGACGCGTTAAACTCTTGATGCAAGTGCACGATGAACTGGTGTTTGAGGTGCAAGAGACGGCTTTAGCCGAAATTGAAATTAAAGTACAACAATTGATGGAATCAGCGGCAACGCTAGCGGTGCCATTGGTCGCGGATACTGGTCATGGAGACAACTGGGATCAGGCGCATTAGTTGTTTTTTAAGCAGAATTAGCTAATTTATATGAGCCGACGCACAAATGTCGGCTTTTTTATGGCCTAGAAACAAGTGTTCTTGATTTTAAACTTTGTGTTGTTTAATAAAATTTTAATGAAAAAAAACTACAAAAATAGTTTTCATTTCTGACCATTTGTTATACATTAACTCTCGTAGGGTACAGAGGTAAGATGTTCTATCTTTCAGACCTTTTGTTTCACGTTATTGGATTAGGCTGATTCAGCCGCCCCAGTCAGTATTTGACTGGGGCGTTTTTTATTGGGCCAAAGAAAATATTCATCACTGTTTTTTACGAGAATTTAGGTGATAAAAACACACTATTCTATTGCTGAGTAGTTACTTTATTTCTTTTATAAACACCTAATTCTGTAACTGGCTAACAGTCACACTTTGATTATTTCTAATGAGAAATCAAGTTCGCCTCAAACACAAAGAATATGTTTAAATATCATTAATATTCATTGTGTTATGTTGATTTTGTTGGGGTGAGCCAGAGGAGTGTTCGGTAGGTGAGTGAATTGATGACTCTTTGACCTATTGAAAAGTTGGAGGGATTAAGGAATGCTTAGCAAAACAATAATAAATTACCTCCTACTTCTCTCCCGTTGCCCCACCAGGATGGTGGGGATTTTTCTTTTTACTATTCGCATTTGGATTTAAAGCCCATAAAAAAAGCCCCACGATTAGGTAGGGCTCTGTTGGAGTCACGATTTTTAGTGTTCTTCAGAATGGTCTGGATTCTCTTCTATCTCTTCTAAGTCTAAATGAGTTGAATCACACTCATCCATCTCTTCCACTGTTTCTTGCTCGGCTAAATGTGCGAGTGCGGGTGCAAACCACGTATCCAATTTGTTACGCAGCACATCGACGCCTAAGCCTTTCAATGATGAAAAAGCATCGACAGTGACATCGCCGCCAAAAGAGCGTGCCTCTTCACGAATTTTTAACACTTGAGCTTTACGTGCGCCACTTTTTAGCTTGTCCGCTTTAGTCAGTAGTACTAGTACTGGGATGTAGCAATCGACAGCCCAAGAAATCAATTGCTGGTCGAGATCTTTCATCGGATGGCGAATGTCCATTAGCACAACCAGCCCTTTTAAGCTCTTACGCTTTTGTAGGTATTCACCTAATGATTTTTGCCATTTTTTCTTTAGTTCCAAAGGAACTTGAGCAAAACCATAGCCCGGTAAATCCACAATATGACAACCTTCAGTGACTTTAAATAGGTTGATCAGTTGGGTTCGACCCGGAGTTTTACTGGTTTTAGCCAAGCTCTTCTGATTCGTTAAGCGATTCAACGAACTCGACTTACCTGCATTGGAGCGTCCTGCAAACGCAATTTCGATCCCTTCATCATCAGGTAGATGACGAATGTCAGGCGCACTGGTAATGAAATGCGTGTTTTGATAATGAATTTTTACGCTCACTGTTAACTCCATCTCGACTTTGTGTAGTCGATTGATTACTTTTTTGTGAAATTGTGTAAAATAACCGTGCTCGGCATAAGGTCGCCTATTGTACCATGAGTCGCCACTGAGAGTGAGTAGCAACTGCAAAGTGGTACTGGAAGCTTGATAATTATAAATGGAATGTCATGAAGAAATTAGCGCTAATCTTGAGTCTTTTAGCCAGCTGCTCAGTGTGGGCCCAAGGCAGCATTGAAGCTGGTAAAGCAAAATCCCAAACGTGTGTTGCCTGTCACAGTGCTGATGGCAATAGTCTACTTACAATCTATCCTAAAATTGCTGGTCAGCATGAGAAATACATAGAGAAGCAATTGCATGATCTCAAACTGGGAATGACAAGCGGTGGCAAACAAGGTCGTTACGATCCCGTAATGAGTGCCATGGCGATGCCTCTTAGCGACGAAGATATAGCTGATCTTGCAGCGTATTTTGCATCACAAACTATTTCAGCGAACTCAACGCCTGAAGACGTTGCAGTGAAAGGAAAAGCACTTTATAGCGCAGGTGATGCAGAGCGTGGTTTAACCGCTTGTATTGCGTGTCATGGCCCGCGTGGTAATGGTACTGAGCTTTCAGGTTTCCCTAAAATTTCTGGTCAGCATGCTGACTACATCAAAGCTCAACTGCAAAAATTCCGCGATGACGCTCGTAATAATGATATGAATGCCATGATGCGTGATGTCGCGAAAAAGCTCAGCGACACTGACATCGAAATACTTTCTAAATACGTTGGCGGCCTTCACTAAACCCTACACCGTTCGAGCACTGTTGTTTGAAAACGCCTTAGCACTGAGCTAGGGCGTTTTCTTTTGTACTGAAGAAAACGTAATTTTTTGCTCAATGATCGGCTTACCTATCGCTTTTTTTATCTTTTTTTGCCTAGCTGGTGAAAAAATACGCGCTGACTCTCCACTCTAATGCCACTTTCTGGTATGTTGCGCATCCCTGTTTGAGGATGTTACATGCACATTTGCTCATTATGTTTTAGTGAACAAATAGTTCCTTATTTTGCCGATAAAGTTCGCCCTTATCTGCAGTGCCAACACTGTGCACTTGTGTTTGTTAGCCCTGAACATCGTCTTGACGAAAAAGCGGAAAAAGCATTTTATGATTTGCATGAAAATAACCCGCAGGATAGGGGTTATCGCCAGTTTTTGTCACGCGTTTGTGCGCCGATGTTGGAGAGGCTTTCTCCGGCATCTAACGGGTTAGATTTTGGTTGTGGGCCGGGGCCAACCTTATCCATTATGTTGGAAGAGGCTGGGCACACAATGTCGTTATACGATATCTTTTTTCATCCAGATGAAAAGGTGTTGCAGGCGACCTATGATTTTATGACTGCCACTGAAGTGATTGAGCATTTACATAAGCCGCACCAAGTTTGGCAGCAATGGTTAAATTTAGTTAAGCCAGGAGGCTGGATTGGGTTAATGACCAAACTAGTCAAAGACGTGGAGGCGTTTGCTGGGTGGCACTACAAAAATGATCTCACACATGTGATCTTTTTTAGTCGTGAAACCTTCCAGTACTTGGCCAAGCGGGATGAGCTTGAACTTGAATTTATTGGTAATGATGTAATTTTACTGAGGAAACCCCAGTAATGAGCCGTAGTAAAAAATCGAGAAAGCCGGGTTCAGCCGGTGAAGGCGACGTGATTGTCACGCGTAATCGCAGTGAGGCAGATGTTGAAGGCCGTTTGCGTAAGCGAGTTAAAAAACAGAAAGGTCTGAAAGCGGGTAGCCGCCATTCCGATGGTTCAGATCAGCAGCAGCGAGAAGCCGCTAAAGCGCGCGATCCACGTTTAGGCAGCAAGAAAAAAATTCCTCTGGTGGTTGAGCCAGCGAAGAAAATGACCAAGCAAGAGCGTCGTTTGTCGGCTGAGCAAGAGCTCGAAATGCTGGAAAATGATGCGCAATTGAACGTGTTGCTCGATCGTATTGATAATGGCGAAAACCTAGGTGCCGGCTTGCAAAAATACGTTGATGAGAAACTCGATCGTATTGAAGCACTGATGAAGCAACTTGGTCTGTATGCTGAAGAGCAAGAAGATGTTTTCGAGCCAATCGTGACTGGCGGTAGTGCCAAAAAATCACGTTCAGATGATGATTTATTATCAGATTTTGAAGGCTTCGACCTAAATGATTTAAAAGGATAGAAAGTGCCATGAATGTAACCTTGTTAGCCATTGCTGGTGGAATCATTATTCTCGGCTTAGCGTCTTACGCTGGTTACCTTCTGCTGCAACTGAAAAAGCAAAAGGATTTGCAGCTTCAACATCAAACATTGGCCATTGAAAAACGCAATGCAAATATTTTTGATAGCGTAAATACGCTTTGCATGGCTGGGATTCAAGGCCAATGTGATCTCTCCGAGATCAGCATCCGTGTCTACTGCATTATGGATTATGTTCAAGGCGAACAGAGAATCGACTTTGATAGTTCGTATCCCGCTATTTCCGAACTGTATTCTATAGTGAAGGATATGCCGCGTGGCGAAGAGCGCAGCCAACTCGCTAAACAAGAGCGAATGAAGCATAACTTAGTGCGCCAAAAGGCGGAGGCCCGTTTAATGGATGCGATTGTTGAAGAGTTAAAAGTTCTGCAAAAACGCATTGCCCCTTTGAATAGTCAAATTCCGATTCAAATGATGTAATGGCTCGACTGCCTCTTTCGAGTGAGTGATCGCGTTAGCAGTTTAGAACATTTATACACAAATTTCGTTTTGTCACCCGACGTCCATCATTGTCATGTGGCAAAATAGCCCGTCAAAGTTTCGAACGGAAAGCACAGCATGTCTTCGCAAGTCGTACCCAGCCAACAGATCGTATGGGATCAAGCTGTTTTAGATAAGTATAACTATTCAGGCCCGCGTTATACCTCTTATCCTACAGCACTTGAATTCCATGAAGCATTTACTATTGCCGATTATGATATGGCGTGTGCCCAATACTCTGACAGGCCACTTTCGCTTTATATTCATATCCCGTTTTGTCACAAACTTTGTTACTACTGTGGTTGTAATAAGGTGATTACCCGTCATTCGCATAAAGCTGACGACTATTTAGATGTGCTCGAACATGAGATTCGCCAACGAGCCTCTTTGCTGCATGGCCGTAGAGTCACACAACTGCATTTCGGTGGTGGCACACCAACCTTTTTAACTCAATTGCAAATTAGCCGTTTAATGGCCATTTTGCGTGGTGAGTTCCGCTTTGAAAATGACGCAGAAATCAGTATTGAAGTTGATCCGCGTGAAATCGAGTTAGAGATGCTTGATCACCTGCGCAGCGAAGGATTTAACCGCCTGAGCATCGGCGTACAAGATTTCAACAAAGAAGTGCAAAAGCTGGTGAACCGCGAGCAAGATGAAACCTTTATTTTTGCTATGGCGGAACGAGCTAAACAACTGGGTTTTCGCTCAACCAACCTTGATCTCATATACGGCTTGCCTAAGCAGACTAAAGGCTCTTTTGCTAAAACATTAGCGCAAGTGTTGGAGATGAAGCCGGGTCGATTGTCGGTATTTAACTACGCGCACATGCCGCAGCTGTTCGCTGCGCAGCGTAAGATTAAAGATGAAGATCTACCTACGGCGGAAGAAAAACTGGCCATATTACAAGACACGATCGCGACCTTGACAGGTGCTGGTTATCAGTTCATTGGCATGGACCATTTTGCTCTGCCCAATGATGAGTTGGCCGTCGCGCAGCGTGAAGGCATTTTACATCGCAACTTTCAAGGTTATACCACGCAAGGTAACTGCGACTTAGTTGGCTTTGGTGTCTCAGCCATTTCAATGATTGGGGATGCGTATGCGCAGAACCAAAAAGAGCTGAAAAAATACTATGAGCAAGTCAATGAGTTACGTCATGCACTCTGGAAAGGGGTGGCACTGGATAGTGATGACTTACTTCGTCGCGAAGTGATCAAGCAGCTTATCTGCAATTTCAAACTGGATAAAAGCCAAATTGAAGCACAGTTTAACGTGACGTTTAATCACTACTTCAAGCAAGATCTTGAGTTACTACAAACTTTTATTGATGATGAGTTAGTGGAAGTCGATGAAAAAGAGATCCGCGTTACTTTGCGCGGGCGGTTGTTGATCCGCAACATCTGCATGTGCTTTGATAAATACTTGCGTGTTCGTGTTCGTGCTCGTCAGCAACAATTTTCGCGGGTAATTTAATGCCCTTACCATGAATCAAAAAGCCACTGCTCGTCAGTGGCTTTTTCTTTGAAAAGAGGGATGAGTTATGGCGTCAGGTATTTATTCGCTGCAACATCCCACAATGCTTTGATTAATGGGTTATCAAGCTGTGAGCGTTTGCAGCACACACCGAGCTGAAATGGTTTTACGGGTGCTAATTTAAGGCGCTGGATCTTGTCTCTCACCGGGCTATTGTTGATCACCACATCCGGCGCAATGCCGATACCACAACCGAGCGCGACCATGCTGACAATCGCTTCATGCCCTGAGCTCTGCGCGTAAATATTGGGTTTGATCTTCATTTTTTTAAACCATGCATTGGCTCTATCTCTTGCCGTTCCCGCTTCAGGAACAATAAAAGGGACAACTGACCAATCGGGTGTGTCATTTTGCAGTTGTTCGATAAAGCTACTGATCCCGAGCGGCGCGATCACCGATAAGGGGATTTCACCAATCGTTTCAAATTCAACGCGAGCTGGTAGCTGTTCGGGCATGGCTGAAATGGCAATATCCGCTTCATCATTCAAAATCTTATCAATCGCTTGAGCAGGATCGCCAGTCAAGAGTTTGAACTCAATATACGGATGGCGAACTCGAAAATCGGACAGTAACTGAGGCAGGTGGCTGTAGCTGGCGGTGACTGAGCAAAACAAGCGAATTTCCCCTTGTAATACGCTGTTTTGGTTTTTCATTTGTACGTTATATTGCTGCCACTCTGTAATGATTTTGAGTGCAACAGGAACCAGTTTACTGCCTGCTGGCGTTAGCTCAACGCTACGATTATCACGCACAAATAAGCTTTGGCTAGTTTCTTCTTCCAGCTTCTGGATCTGCCGGCTGAGCGCGGATGGGCTGATGTGCATCGCGGCGGCGGTCTTACTGAAGTTTTTACTCTCACACAGATGGATAAACATCTGCAGGTTTTTAATGTTCATAAGTTAATCACATCACGTTGCATAAATTGCAATAACTAATTGTGAATATATCACTTTAAGCAACTTGATGTCTGCTTTAGTATCAGTTTATTCGGTTCTAGAAACCGACCTGATGGAAAGAATCTTTAAAGGAGAGCGCTAACATGGCTAACTATTTCAATACCCTAAATCTACGCCAACAACTTGACCAACTTGGTCGTTGCCGCTTTATGGATCGCTCTGAGTTTGAAAGCGAAGCCGAGTACCTTAAAGGTAAGAAAGTGGTGATTGTCGGTTGTGGTGCACAAGGTTTAAACCAAGGTCTGAATTTACGAGACTCTGGCCTTGATGTCTCTTATGCATTGCGTCAAGCGGCGATCGACGAACAGCGTCAGTCCTATAAAAATGCTAAAGAGAATGGTTTTGAAGTGGGTAGCTATGAAACGCTCATTCCTCAAGCAGACTTGGTAATTAACCTAACGCCAGATAAACAGCACAGCAATGTTGTCGAAACCATCATGCCGCTGATGAAAAAAGGTGCAGCATTGGGGTATTCTCACGGCTTCAACGTGGTTGAAGAAGGGATGCAGATCCGTAAAGACATCACGGTTGTGATGGTGGCGCCTAAGTGCCCGGGAACCGAAGTGCGTGAAGAGTATAAGCGTGGTTTCGGCGTGCCGACTTTGCTTGCTGTTCACCCAGAAAATGACCCTCAAGGTGAAGGTTGGGATATCGCAAAAGCTTGGGCGGCCGGAACGGGCGGTCATCGTGCTGGCTGTTTGGAATCCTCTTTCGTTGCCGAAGTAAAATCGGACCTTATGGGCGAGCAAACCATCTTGTGTGGCATGCTACAAGCGGGTTCGATTGTGTGCTATGAGAAGATGGTAGCAGAAGGTATTGACCCAGGTTACGCAGGTAAACTACTGCAATACGGTTGGGAAACGGTAACCGAAGCGCTGAAATTTGGTGGCATCACTCACATGATGGATCGCCTATCAAACCCAGCAAAAATCAAAGCGTTTGAGCTATCTGAAGAGCTTAAAGACTTGATGCGCCCACTGTACAACAAACATATGGATGACATTATTTCTGGTCATTTCTCTAGCACTATGATGGCTGACTGGGCCAACGATGATGCTGATTTGCTGGGCTGGCGTGCTGAAACCGGTGAAACTGCGTTTGAAAACTACCCACAGTCTGATGTACAGATCACTGAGCAAGAGTACTTCGACAAAGGTATTTTGATGATTGCCATGGTTCGTGCTGGGGTTGAGCTGGCATTTGAAGCTATGACGGCTTCCGGTATTGTTGAAGAGTCAGCTTACTATGAATCCCTGCATGAGCTGCCACTGATAGCTAACACAGTAGCACGTAAGCGTTTGTATGAAATGAACGTGGTTATTTCTGATACGGCAGAGTATGGTAATTACCTGTTTGCCAATGTCGCAACACCTTTACTGCGCGAAAAGTTCATGCCAAAAGTATCTACTGATGTGATTGGTAAAGGCCTTGGTGAAAGCTCGAATTTCGTTGATAACGCGACCTTGATTGAAGTGAACGAAATTCTTCGCAACCATCCGGTTGAGTACATCGGTGAAGAGTTGCGCGGTTACATGACAGATATGAAACGCATTGCTTTCGGTGGCTAAAGGCTAATTCACCTTCCGGTGGTTAAGAAGGGGCCGAGAGTTCGCCCCTTTTCAATGACGAGAATGATGACGTAAAGCTCCAGACTGACTGGAGAGAATAAATACAAAAGCAAACACAATATAAAACAAAAGGCTTGGTCGCCGTTGACCAAGCCTTTTTTATTGGGAAATTTTTATCTCAACCGGGCAATATTATTTGGCGGTGATTTTCGCTTCTAGCTCGGCCAATTTTTGCTCCATTTCAGTGAGCTTTTGGCGAGTACGCATCAATACTTGAGTCTGTACATCAAATTCTTCACGGCTCACCACGTCCAATTTATTTAATTGGCCTTGGATCACTTGGCGGATTTTTTGATCAACGTCGGCACCCAAATCTTTTACGGGTTGAGGCATTGAATCGTGAATTTGTTTGGCAATTTGCTCAAGTTTTTTAGGGTCAAACATAGCGGCTTACACTCCTGTCAGTTTGTCTCCATTCTAAGCAATTGAGCTGAGAATGTCGTTATTCAAGGTAAGAAAAAGGCCACTGAGGTGGCCTTTTTTGAAGCAGTCTTAATTATATTGTGTTATTTATTTTCAGCGAGTCGGCGTTGTGCTGCTTTGGCCTCGTCAACTCTGGCTAGCTTTTCGAGGTCTTTATCCTCAACAAACACAGGCAGTGGCTTATGTTTTTCGGCTAGATAGCTGTAAATTACAGGCAGTACGAATAGCGTAAATAGTGTACCAATCGCAAGACCTGCCACAATCACAATACCAATACTAAAGCGCTGAGCTGCACCTGCACCCGTTGCGTACATCAACGGGATCAAACCTGCAATCATCGCTGCTGTCGTCATTAGAATTGGGCGAAGACGCACTTTGGCTGCCTCCATCACCGCTTCGATGCGAGACTTGTTATGGTGTAGCTGCTCTTCTTTCGCTACTTCACAAATAAGAATACCGTGCTTGGTGATAAGACCAACCAGTGTAATCAACCCTACTTGCGAGTAGATGTTCATGGTTGCTGCGCCCCAAGCCAGTGCAATTAATGCTCCGCAAATGGCGAGAGGAACAGATACCATGATAACCAATGGATCTTTTAACGACTCAAATTGAATCGCCAGTACCAAGAAGATGATGGCGAGTGCCAAACCAAAGGTCGCGTAGAGTGCGCTTCCCTCAGTCACGTATTGACGTGCTTCACCCATATAATCGTGGTTGTAGCCTGCGGGCAGTTTAGTCGCGGCAACATCCTCAAACCACGTAATCGCATCACCCATTGCAACTCCTGGGCCCGGTACACTTCCGACGGTTGCCGAGTTTAGCTGGTTAAAGTGTGGCAGTGAGCGCGGCTCTGCAATCACATCAATGGTAATTAGGCTCCCTAATGGGATCATTTTTCCGTCAACGGCACGCACAAAGTAGTGATTCATCGATTCAGGGTTGAGGCGATATTTACGTTCAACCTGCGGGATCACTTCATAAGAGCGGCCATTGAGATCGATGCGGTTGACATAGCCATCCGCCATCATGGTCCCTAATGTCGTGCCAATATCCTTCATCGTGATGCCATAAACCCCAGCTTTATCTTTGTCGATATTGATTTTCATCGTCGCAGAATCGTAATTGAGGTCTAAATCGGAGTACACAAACATCGGGCTTGCTTTCACTTCTGTTAGCACTTCAGTGGCAATAGCAAACAAACTTTCAAAGCTATTGGGTGTAGTGATGACAAATTGAATTGGCAATCCAGAGCCTGCGCCGGGAAGTTCAGGCATTTGGAAGGCCGTCACGGCCATGCCTGGAATATCTTGCACTAAGGTGCCGACTCGAGTGGCAACCTCAGCTTGGCTTGCCTGGCGTTCACTCCAAGGCACCATAGAGGCAATACCAAACGCTTGGTTGGAGCTTGGAACACCGGTAAAGACTTGAGCAAACTGAACTTCTGGCTGTTCAGACAGAATCGTATTCACGTCATTCATGGTGTTTTGTAAATAGTCCAAGTTCGCATTCGAAGAACCCGTACCAATTAACATGACCACGCCTTTATCTTCAGAAGGGGCAAGCTCACTTGGAATGAATTTGAACAGCATAGGCAGGCTGGCAAACACGATCACCGCAAAGGCAATCACGACAGGACGGCGCTGCATTACTTTCTCGAGTAATTTCGTGTAGCGGTTACTCATTGAATCAAGTAATCCATGCACTTTTTGTTCAAACTTGTTGGGCTCTTCGTGCGCTTTAAGCATTTTAGAACACATCATGGGTGAAAGTGTCAGTGCAACAATACCTGAAACAAATACAGCACCAGCCAGTGTGAGTGCAAACTCTTTAAAGAGTGAGCCTGTTATGCCACCCATCATCGCTATCGGTGCATAAACGGCGCCCAGTGTCAGCGTCATCGCAATTACCGGAACGGCGATTTCACGAGTACCAATAATCGCGGCACGAAATGGTGATTCACCCAGCTTAATGTGGCGGTCAACGTTTTCTAGTACAACGATTGCATCATCCACCACAAGGCCGATAGCCAATACCATCGCTAGCAGTGTCATCAAGTTCCATGAGAAGCCCATTCCCTGCATTACCATAGCAACACCAACTAAGGATAGTGGAATGGTAACAATCGGGATGATAACGGCACGTAAAGAGCCTAGGAATAGGGTAATGACGACAAGTACGATCAAGGCGGCTTCAGCGATGGTTTTTATGACCTCGTGGATCGATTCATTGATCGCCACCGTGGAGTCATACATCACGTTCATTTCGATGTTACTTGGTAGATTACGCTTTAACTGCGGTAACAGATCCAACACATCTTGAGCAATGTTGATTGGGTTTGCGCTAGGTGCTGCGTTGATGGCTGCTACAACCGCTTCTCGGCCGTTTGCACTTGCGCGGTAAACATCATGGCTTTTTTCTAGCGTGACGTTTGCAATATCACCTAGGCGAATAACATTGCCGTCGCCCGTTTTAACCACCAGGTTTTTCAGCTCATCGACATTTGACACTTGCGTATCGGCACTACCGTTATACAGCACGAATTCGCCAGTGGCTTGTCCTGTTGCTGATTGATAGTTGTTGGCATTCAGCACGTTCATCACATCGCCCGCAGTGAGCTGTAGTCCTGCCATTTTTGCTGGATCAAGCCAAATGCGAAGGGCGTATTTCATGCCACCATACAAGTCAATCTTAGAGACGCCGTTGACGGTGAATATTTGAGGGTTAAATACACGCTCAAGATAGTCAGTAATTTGGCTTGAACTAAGTTCATCACTAGTGAAACCAATATACAGCACCGCGGTGGTTGAGCCGGTAGACATAGTTACCGTCGGATCTTCGGCCTCTTTAGGAAGCTGTGAGCGTACCGAGTTCGTTTTTGCTAACACATCTGAAAGTGCAGCGTTGGGATCGGTATTGAGCTTCATCGTTACGGTAATCGTTGATTTACCCAATACCGAAGAAGAAGTCATATAATCAATGTTGTCGGCTTGTGCGACTGCTTGTTCCAAAGGTTGAGTGATAAAACCTTGGATTAAGTCGGCACTTGCACCGTAATAGCCTGTACTCACTGTAACAACGGTATTCGTCATTTCAGGGTATTCACGAACCTGCATTTTGAAAATAGCTTGAAAACCAAGCAGAGCTATCAAAAAGCTGATCGATACCGCGAGCACTGGACGTTTTATAAAAACATCAGTAAAATGCATGATTCCTCCAATTACAGCATCGGTGTTTCAGCAGGTGGTGTAGTCGCATTACTTTCGACTACCCGAACTTTCGAATGGTTACTTAAGCGCACTTGACCTGAAGTGACCACGATGTCTCCATCTTGTACACCCTCTAAAATATGCGCCACAGCACCTTTGCGTTCACCTACTTTTACAACGCGCTGCTCTACTCGTTTAACGCCATCTTCTTCTTTCAACACGTAAACATTATCACCATACAGGGTGAAGGTAATGGCGGTTTGAGGAAGCGTGACTTGGTTTTCTAATTTCGGCAGGATGATGTTGGCACGAGCAAACATACCGCTGCGTAGTTTACCGTCACTATTTGGAATATCGGCTTGCACTTGGATTAAACCACTTTGAACGCTAACGGCAGGCTCAATCGCAGTGATGGATCCTGTAAACGCTGCATTAGGATAAGCATCGATAAAAATATCCACTTGCTGGCCTAATGAAATACGTGAAATATCCGTTTGTGGAACGGTAAAGCGCAGACGCATTACACTGGTATCTTCCAAGCGAACAATATCGGTGCCTGGCTGTAGGTATTGGCCTAAATACACATTACGGATACCCACCACACCAGCAAAGGGAGCTTTGATTTCACGACGATCAATAGAAGCTTTTAAACTTTCAATATCTGCAGACAAAGAGTAGTAGTTTGCTTCGGCTTCATCATAAGCTTCTTTTGAAATCGACCCTTTAGCAAATAGACCTTTATAGCGTTCGTATTTCGCTTTTGCAGCAGGTAGGCGAGCTTGTGAGCTTTTTAAATTCGCTTTCTCAACCGCAGAATCAAGCAAAACTAAAGGTTGGTCTTCCTCAACTTGTGTCCCTGATTCAAATGAAATCTTATCGATCACGCCGCTGGTTTCAGATGTCAGTGTCACGCCTTGATTAGGTTCAATAAAACCAATCGCTTCAATCACTGGGATCCAATCAACAGGAGTTACATCGGTCACTGTCACTGGAAATTCAGGTTCAGGACGGTTGGCCATAAACTCGGCAATTTTTTGTTGTTTAAACAGATTAAAACCTATCACGCTACCAAACAGTAGGAAGGCGATAAGTAACATAAAGAATGTCCACTTTTTCATTCTAGTCAGAACTCCAAGTTAGTGTTGAGTAATTGCATCCCAACTGGCGTCAATCACGGCACTGAGTGCGCTGTCATCCAGTTGATAACATTCCATCGCTTTTTTACGGGCAAGGGCGACCGTTGTTTCGAAGCTTAAAGCAGACAAAATCTGGTTATCCAACGGCTTGAATAATCCCTGCTCTTTACCTTGATCAAATAGTAAATCCACTTTGGCAAACATTTTTCGCTCAAGTTCCTTAACATTGCAACTGATTGTTGTTGGCAATGACTCATATTGAACTCGGTTGCTGAGTGTTGCACTGCTTGATTGTGCTAATTCCCAGATATTAAGCCACATCATTTTAAAGCGTTCTTTCAAAGGCATCTCATCATCAATATTGGCTTGCACCGCATCAGCAATATGCTGACAAACGTGCAAGCGAACGGTCACGAGAAGATGATCTTTGTCATCAAAGTAACGGTAAATCGTTCCTGTTGCGACACCGGCTTCTTTGGCTAATTTGTGCATCGATAAGCCTTGAAATCCAGATTCAGCGATCAGCTTTTCAGCGGCCACCAATATCTGCTGGTACTTATCCACGTGAATACAGTTAGACATGCTGACATCCCACAGTGAATGAACGTTCATTCATTATAGACCAAACTATAGCCCCTTATGCAATACACTAGTGTAGTAAAATGACAAAAATCTTATGGTGAATGACGTAGTAATCGGTAAAGCGCGGCATTATCATAGACGGCCCAAATAAAAGTGATACGAGTACCTCATGAAGCTGAATCCAAGACAAGACGAAGCCGTCAAATATGTATCGGGCCCATGTCTAGTATTGGCGGGGGCTGGCTCGGGTAAAACGCGCGTAATTACCAACAAGATCGCTTACTTGGTTCAACAGTGTGATTATAAAGCGCGCAACATTGCTGCCGTTACATTTACTAACAAAGCCGCTCGAGAAATGAAGGCGCGGGTAGCACAAACGCTTGGAAAAGCTGAGTCAAAAGGGCTGCTCGTTTCCACATTTCATACTTTAGGCCTCAATATTATCCGTCGGGAATATAAATTTTTGGGCTTGAAAGCGGGGTTCTCTCTGTTTGACGACCAAGACCAGCTTGCGCTGCTCAAAGAGTTGACAGAGAAACAGCTCGAGGGCGATAAAGATCTGCTGCGCCAATTGCTCAGCACCATCTCCAACTGGAAGAACGACATGTTGACGCCAGAGCAAGCGAAAGGTTTTGCTCAAGGTGAACAACAACAGCTGTTCGCTTACTGCTTCGATCTTTATCAAAAGCAAATGAAAGCGTATAACGCGCTCGATTTTGATGATCTTATTTTAATGCCAGTGCTGTTATTGCAAAACAACGCCGAAGTTCGTCAGCGTTGGCAAAACCGCATTCGCTACTTGCTGGTGGATGAATATCAAGATACCAATACCAGTCAATACGAGTTAGTGAAATTGTTGGTTGGAGAACGTGGCCGTTTAACCGTGGTGGGTGATGATGATCAATCCATCTATTCTTGGCGAGGGGCGAAACCGCAAAACCTCGTGTTGCTGGGGCAAGATTACCCAAATCTTAAACTGATTAAGCTTGAGCAGAACTACCGTTCAACCAGCCGTATTTTGAGAGCGGCCAATATTCTGATTGCTAACAACCCACACGTGTATGACAAAACGCTTTTTTCTGAGATCCCTGAGGGTGAAAAACTCAAAGTTCTGCTAGCGAAAAATGAAGATCATGAAGCGGAGCGGGTCACTGGTGAACTGATTGCGCATAAATTTCTCAATCGCACCGAATATCGTGATTACGCGATATTGTACCGCGGTAATCATCAGTCACGCTTAATTGAAAAATCGCTGCTGCAAAACCGCGTGCCTTATAAGTTATCCGGTGGAACGTCATTTTTTGCCAGAGCCGAAATTAAAGACATCATGGCTTACCTCAAAGTGTTGGTGAATCCTGACGATGACAATGCTTTTTTACGCATTGTGAACACGCCAAAACGAGAAATTGGCCCAGTCACGTTAGAGAAATTGGGTAGTTACGCCAATATGCGTGGCAAAAGCTTGTTTTCGGCCAGTTTTGAACTTGGCTTAGAGCATCATTTGTCTGGAAGAGGGCTCGACAACTTGCGTCAGTTTACGCAATGGTTAGTGGCTATCTCAGATCAAGCTGAACGAGGCAATACCGTTGAAGCGGTGCGATCGTTAGTCCGAGATATTCATTATGAAGATTGGCTGTATGAAACCTCTTCCAGCCCCAAAGCGGCCGAAATGCGTATGAAAAACGTCTCTGATCTCTATTCTTGGATTGTGGCCGACCTTGAAGGTGACAACTATGACCAACAAGAAAAATCGCTCAAAGAAGTTGTACAGCGCTTAACCCTACGCGACATGATGGAGCGAAGTGAAGAAGAGGATGAGAGTGATGCCGTTCAGTTGATGACACTGCATGCATCGAAAGGCCTTGAATTTCCTTACGTTTATTTGATTGGCACTGAAGAGGGTATTCTTCCTCATCAAACCAGTATCGATGAGGACAACGTCGAAGAAGAACGTCGTTTGATGTATGTCGGGATAACTCGCGCGCAGCGAGAACTGACTTTCACTATGTGTAAAGAACGTCGTCAATACGGGGAACTGCTTAAACCCACACAAAGTCGCTTTTTGGATGAATTACCCTTTGACGATGTTGAGTGGGAACAGAGCAAAAAGCCAGTAAGTCAAGAAGAGCGAATGGCGAAAGGACAAAGTCATATTGCTAATTTGCGCGCTGCCATGTTTAAGAAATAGTGCTTAAAAAATAATAAAAACAAAGGTTTGGAATTAAAGCCAAACCTTTGTTTTATAGGGGTTAATGTATTAAAGACCTGCAATCATATGCTCAATGGCGGCAACGATTTCGTCGTCAGAGCAATCCATACAGGTTCCTTTAGCTGGCATGGCATTAAAGCCTTGCAGTGCATGATTTTTCAATACATCTTTACCTTGGGCGATACGTGGAGCCCACTCTTCGGCATTGCCAATTTTAGGTGCGCCACTGATGCCTGTAGAGTGGCAAGCGATACAGAATGTACCATAAACTTGCGCGCCATCACGAGGGCCTGTCGGCTCTGCCGCAACGGGTTCACTACCCGCTAAGTAAACATCACCTACAGGTTTAATGCGATCAGCAATGGCATCGTATTCAGCTTGGCTGGTTGCCAATGCAACACTAGAAAAGGTTAAAGCAGCGAATAACACGCTTATGATTCGTCGAGACATATCCATTAAACTCACTTTATATTCCAAAGGTAAGTTCATGCTTACCTATTTATACTTAGATTTAGAGTGTGGCTGATTTAAAAGCCATTCAAGCTGTTAAATCAATGTAAATATTGGGTGATTATATCCCGATAAGTTGTTGCAATAAACAACAAGTTGCGATCTTCAAGGGGTGAGTCACATCCTTATTATAGAGGTAATAATGGTTATCTGATGAAAAAGGCGTCAAACGATAAAAAAAGTTGAAAAAGTACTAGACGCCCTAGTGTGAACTCCGTATTATTCCACTCCGCCGATAGGGCATGCGCCCGTAGCTCAGCTGGATAGAGCGTTGGCCTCCGGAGCCAAAGGTCGAAGGTTCGAATCCTTTCGGGCGCGCCATCCGGATGCTTATGTAAATAAGTAGCAAATTGGCAAAACAGTGGTGGCTATAGCTCAGTTGGTAGAGCCCCGGATTGTGATTCCGGTTGTCGCGAGTTCAAGTCTCGTTAGCCACCCCATTATTTGGTAACTTCGGTTTCCTTTCTTGATGAAAGTCGAGAAAAAAAGATTTACATCGATGAATAGACTAGTTTGATAGTGCATCATGATGTTAGGAATAGCGGATCAGAGTGTTCTCTATCGCTTATTCCAAAAAATGAATTTGTATCGGTGAATAGCGCAGCTTGGTAGCGCATCTGGTTTGGGACCAGAGGGTCGGGGGTTCGAATCCCTCTTCACCGACCACTTTTCTTTTCTTCTCATTGGTTAAAAATGAAAAGAAAAATAACGGCAAGCAAGCGGTTATTGCAAAGTTTGATGGTGGCTATAGCTCAGTTGGTAGAGCCCCGGATTGTGATTCCGGTTGTCGCGAGTTCAAGTCTCGTTAGCCACCCCATTATTCGGTAACTTCGGTTTCCGTTCTTGGTGAAAATCGAGAAGAAAGATACATCGGTGAATGACCTAGTTTGATAGTGCATGCTGATGTTAGGAATAGCGGACCAGAGGGTTTCCTCTCGTTAATTCCAAAAAATGAATTTGTATCGGTGAATAGCGCAGCTTGGTAGCGCATCTGGTTTGGGACCAGAGGGTCGGGGGTTCGAATCCCTCTTCACCGACCACCTTAATAAGCCTCAGTCGAAAGACTGGGGCTTTTTAACATCTGGTGTTTGGAGCCTTAATCAAGGTAATGAGAGCCAAAGTGGGGTTCGCCTGATCTTCAAAACCGGGCTCTTCACCGGCCATTTTAATAAGCCTCAGTCGAAAGAGGATTCTCTCTATTCAATGTTCGATTCCTTATTGGCTCTTATCTCATTAAGACGGTGAATTATCATGTTTAAAGGCTAAACCCTAAATTTTCTGTTCAGATGAATTCACTGCTTTTCTGTCTTGTCATTGGTTTTTAGTCTGGCATTTTATTGGTTACTCTGGTTTTTGTTTCTAATGTGTTACGTGATATGCCGCAATATAATTTGAAATTTTATTCTGCATTCTTTTTTAGAATACATGGTGAATTGGCGTTTTTTTAGGCGTTACGTCTATGTTTTGGGGTGTATTACTGCGTGCTAGAATATTGGTCATACCAATGATTAATGCATATGTGGTGCATAAAAATACGATGTTACTGCTTTGGTTTGATTTGATATCGACTTTTTATCCTATCGATGTTGCTTTTCTGTGAAATATTTGCCAAATTGATGGCCTTGTTAATTACCAGAATATTGTACTGGTATGAATGGATTCATTTTTACTGGCTTTGAACGCTTTGTTGTTCAAAGGTAGTTACAGACAGGGCACAACACTGCCCAAGTCGTAGAGGTCTGGGATGTCACTTTTAGAAGTAAAAAACCTGCGTATTGAATACCCATCGCGTCATGGTGTTCACGTTGCTGTGAAATCGCTTTCGTTTAATATCGAGCGGGGTGAAATTGTTGGGGTTGTGGGAGAATCAGGCGCCGGAAAATCGACCGTAGGCAACGCGGTTATCGATTTATTGAGCCCACCCGGTCTCATTGCCAGTGGCGATGTGTTCTTAGATGGTGAAAAGATTTCAGGCCTATCGCCTGAGCAGATGCGCCAAGTTCGCGGCTCTAAAATTGGTTTTATTTTTCAAGACCCAATGACGTCGCTTAATCCGCTATTTACTGTTGAACATCAACTGACAGAAACCATCCACGCCAATATGAAAGTGACTGAGGAAGAAGCGTATCAGCGTGCACTTTCTTTGATGAAGCAAGTGGGGATTCCTCAGCCTGAAAACCGTTTGAAGCAGTATCCACACCAATTCTCTGGTGGCATGCGTCAACGTGTTGTGATTGCCATTGCGCTGGCGGGTGAACCTGATCTTATTATTGCCGATGAACCGACCACTGCATTAGACGTTTCTATTCAAGATCAAATCTTGAGCCTCATCCGCGAGCTATGCATTAAAAACAATGTTGGTTGTATGCTGGTCACCCATGATATGGGTGTGGTCTCGAATGTGACGGATCGCGTCGCGGTGATGTATCGCGGTGACTTGGTTGAATTTGGACCGACAGCTAAAGTGTTGGGCGCTCCGGATCACTCCTATACGCGCAGTTTGATTTCCGCCGTTCCTCGCTCAGATAAAAAACTCGATCGCTTTCCGCTGGTGAGCTATATCGAAGAGGCAAGTGAGTTAAAACCACTGGATGTTAAAAACCATTGGTTGGGTCAGAGCCAAGATAATCGCCAATACACAGGCCCACTGCTGACAGTAGAAAACGTGAATTTACGCTTTACGACCAAAGACTCATTGTTTGAAAGTCGCCGTGAATATGTCCAAGCTTCAAATGACGTCAGTTTTGAGGTGTTTGAAGGGGAAACTTTTGGTTTGGTTGGGGAATCAGGTTCCGGTAAATCAACCATCGCACGCGTGATTGCGGGTCTGTACGCTCCAAACTCAGGCAAAGTCTGTTTTGAAGGAATTGATCTTACTGCGCTGAAATCGGAAAACGAGCGCCGTCCGATGCGCCGCCAGATGCAGATGGTGTTTCAAAACCCTTATACCTCAATGAATCCGAGAATGAAGATTTTCGATATCATTGCCGAGCCGATTCGTTTTCATAAATTAACCCGTAGCGAAGCGGAAACACGGCAAATTGTGCATGATCTTTTAGAGCACGTAGGCCTAGGTAAGATGGCGGGAGTGAAATATCCGCACGAGTTTTCCGGCGGTCAACGTCAACGTATTTCGATTGCTCGCGCACTCGCCACGCGTCCTCGCTTATTGATTTGTGATGAACCTACGTCCGCGCTCGACGTGTCTGTGCAAGCGCAGATCTTAAACCTATTGAAAGATCTGCAAGATGAGCTCAATTTGACCATGCTGTTCATCAGCCATGATTTACCTGTGATCCGCCAAATGTGCGATCGTGTCGGGGTCATGCAAATGGGGACCTTACTGGAGGTCGCCCCTACAGAGCAGTTGTTTAAGTCACCTCAACACCAATACAGCCAGCATTTGATTTCTTTAATGCCTGAGTTTACGGGCTTAAGAGAAGATGTAGTAACGGCGTAAGCCAAAAAAGTTACAGATAGAGATATCATGACCAAGCGTGCTTGGAATGAATAAACAGAAGCAATTACAACAACTAGGGATTTGGATTCCCGCATAAGGAGTTATGCAATGAAAACCATGAAAAGCAAACTAACAGTAGCTTTGATGGCGGCAGGCTTAAGCTTTGCAGCTAGCGCGGCCAATATTACCGTCGCTTATGATGCTGACCCAGTGTCACTTGACCCGCATGAGCAGCTATCTGGTGGTACGCTACAAATGTCTCACATGGTGTTTGATCCTCTTGTTCGTTACACCCAGACATTTGATTTTGAACCTCGCCTTGCTGAGAAATGGGAACGTGTCAACGATACAACGTTCCGTTTTACGCTGCGTAAAGGGGTGAAATTCCATTCAGGTAACGAAATGACGGCAGACGATGTGGTCTGGACGTTCGATCGTTTACAAGATTCTCCTGATTTCAAAGCTATTTTTGAACCGTATGAAAAGATGGTCAAAGTGGATGATTACACCGTCGAGATCGTATCCAAAGGCGCTTATCCGCTGGTTCTGCAAACCGCAACCTACATCTTCCCTATGGACAGCAAGTTCTATTCGGGCAAAGCGGCTGATGGTAAAGAGAAATCTGAAATTGTGAAGCACGGCAACTCGTTTGCTTCGACCAACGTTTCTGGTACTGGCCCATTTAGAGTGACTTTCCGCGAACAAGGCGTAAAAGTGGAATTTGAACGCTTTAAAGATTATTGGGATAGCGCATCAAAAGGCAACGTAGACAAACTGACCTTAGTACCGATTAAAGAAGATGCCACTCGTGTTGCGGCGCTCCTTTCGGGTGATGTGGATATGATTGCACCTGTTGCGCCAAACGATCATAAACGTGTGGAAGAAGCCAAAGGTATTGATCTTGTGACCTTACCGGGTACGCGCATCATCACCTTCCAAATGAACCAAAACAGCAATGAAGCACTGAAAGATGTTCGTGTGCGTCAAGCCATTGTTCACGCCATCAACAACCAAGGTATCGTTGACAAAATCATGAAAGGTTTTGCGACAGCAGCTGGCCAACAAGGCCCAGCGGGTTATTCTGGTTATGACGCGAACCTTGTGCCTCGTTTTGATTTGAAAAAAGCGAAAGAGCTGATGAAAGAGGCTGGTTATGAGAAAGGGCTGACGCTCACCATGATCGCGCCAAACAACCGTTATGTGAACGATGCGAAAGTCGCACAAGCTGCAGCGGCGATGTTGTCGAAAATTGGTATTAAGGTTGATCTTAAAACCATGCCAAAAGCGCAATATTGGCCTGAGTTTGATAAGTGCGCCGCGGATCTGTTAATGATTGGCTGGCACTCAGATACTGAAGACTCAGCAAACTTCACCGAGTTCTTAACCATGACACGTAACGAAGAGAGTGGTAAAGGCCAGTACAACTGTGGTCACTACTCAAATCCAGAAGTGGATAAGTTGGTTGAAGCGGCAAACGTAGAAACCGATCCTGCGAAACGTGCACAGATGCTGCAAAAAGTCGAAGTGACTTTGTACAACGACGCAGCATTTGTTCCACTGCATTGGCAAAACCTAGCGTGGGGTGCGAAATCTACTTTAGATATCAAACCGATTGTTAACGCGATGGAATTCCCTTATTTCGGCGACCTAGTCGTTAGCGAGTAATTACTTAAGTTGGCCGCTCATGTGATGTGGGCGGCGCTTAAGTCACTCAAGGCATCCGCTTGGATGCCTTATTAAGATCTCCGCACTTTGCTTTATTTCAGTCGGGTCGAGTGTCATTTTTTAGGCTGAATTTTTTCGTTCCTATTAAAGTTAATTCAATTTTAAAAAGAACCATCATGGATAGTTTAAGGGGCAAGGAATGTTTTCGTTTCTGGTCAAGCGCCTGTTTCAGGCACTGATAGTGATGTTTGTGATCAGTCTGGTGGCGTTTGCCATTCAGGATAACTTAGGCGACCCATTGCGTGAGCTTGTTGGGCAGTCTGTTTCAGAAAGCGAGCGCCAAGCGCTGCGCGATGAACTTGGACTGAATGATCCTTTCATTGCCAAATATACTCGTTTTATTACGGCCGCGGTGCAGGGTGATTTAGGCACGTCTTACTTTTTCAAACGTCCTGCGGTAGACGTTATTCTCGATAAATTAATCGCAACGTTAGAGCTTGTGCTCGGTGCGACTGTAATCATCATTGTCTGTTCCATTCCATTAGGGGTTTACACAGCCATTCATCCCAAAAGCTTCTTTACCAAAGTGGTGATGGCGGGCAGCAGTATTGGTATTTCTATCCCAGTGTTCTTAACTGCGATTATGTTGATGTACGTTTTCTCGATCACGTTAGGTTGGTTACCGTCGTATGGACGAGGGGAAACCGCCAATTGGTTGGGTTGGGAATCTGGCTTTTTCACGGCTGATGGCTTAGCACACTTGGTGCTGCCTTGTGTTTCACTGGCGTCGATCATGCTGCCGCTGTTTATTCGTTTAGTGCGTTCTGAAATGTTGGAAGTGCTGAGCTCGGAATACATCAAATTTGCTAAAGCTAAGGGCTTGGCATTGAACAAAATTTACTACCAACATGCACTTAAAAATACCATGTTACCGGTGCTAACCGTCGGCGGTGTACAAATTGGGACTATGGTGGCCTACACCATTTTAACCGAGACTGTTTTTCAGTGGCCGGGTACGGGCTTTCTTTTCCTTGAAGCGATCAACCGAGTTGATACTCCGCTGATCACCGCTTACGTCATATTCGTGGGCCTGATTTTTGTTGTCACCAACACCATTGTCGATCTGTTATACGGTCTGATTAACCCGACTGTGAACCTTACTGGAAAAGGAGCTTAACCATGAGCCAATTTGCTGCTGCTCCATCTCGTTGGGAGCGTTTTAAACAGTCTGATTTTTTGTACTATTTCTTGCGTGATAAAGTGGCGATGACCAGCTTCGTCATCTTTTTGGTATTCTTAACTTTGTCTGTCGCTGCGCCACTCATTGCCCCCAGTAACCCGTACGACCTATCATCGATTGATCTGATGGATGCAGAATTACCTCCCTCTTGGATGGAGGGAGCCGATGAGCGTTTTGTTCTCGGCACGGATGAGCAAGGGCGCGATATTTTGTCGACCATACTGTATGGTTCGCGTCTATCACTGACGATTGGCTTTTTGGCGGTCGGTTTACAGTTGCTACTTGGTATCGTGATTGGCCTTTCTGCTGGCTACTTTGGCGGACGTATTGATAGCTTTTTGATGCGTTTTGCCGATGTACAGCTATCGTTTTCAACCATGATGGTGGCGATCATTGTTTCGGCAATTTTCAAAGCCAGTTTTGGGAGTGAATTTTATAGTCAGTATGCGGTTGTGATGTTGGTGGTGATTATCGGTGTGGCTGAGTGGCCACAATACGCGCGGACAATTCGTGCGTCAGTGCTCGCCGAGAAGAAAAAAGAGTATGTGGAAGCGGCTCGTGTGATGGGTTTTAAATCGCCACGCATCATGTTTCGCCATATTTTACCTAACTGTTTATCGCCTATTTTGGTTATCTCAACTGTACAAATTGCCAATGCGATCATGTCTGAAGCGGCACTCTCTTTCCTAGGTTTAGGTTTGCCAGTCGATCAGCCATCATTGGGTGCTTTGATTAGCATGGGCTTTAACTACATCTTCTCTGGCGCTTGGTGGATTACGGCTTTCCCAGGTTTTGTACTCGTCACATTAGTGTTGGTGATCAATCTGTTGGGTGACTGGCTACGCGATGTTTTTAACCCAAAAATTTACAAAGGGTGATGTGGCAATTGATTTTTGCTAAAGAAAATCCCTAAACTAAAAGCCGCCGTCAAATGCGGCTCTTTTTTTGCTAGTATTTTTGTTATACCCAACCCAAATCCATTGAACTAGGGAACATTGAATCGGTAATGTTGTCACTACTATTAAGCAAGTATATGGACTCAATATGATGACCCTGATGCGGAAAACGACCCTGTGTGTGACATCAAGCCTAACGGTGTTGGCGTCGCTGGCTTTATTTCAACCCGCTTGGGCGGAAGATTTTCTTTGTGATGCGACTCAAGCTTCTGTCGATCAGCTGCCCATTCTTGATAAAGCATGCCCAATAGGGCAAGGTTTATGGGGAAAGAAAAAGCCCAAAGGGCAATCATCCACTTTTTGGATTCAGTGTGGTGTGTTAAATAAGCCATTATCTTTGCTGAAAGCCAAAGCGTTTTATACCCATATTTCTACCGATGTATGGCTAAAACCAGAAGCGAAAACGTATCGTTGCTTAATCGGTCCTTATACTGATTATGAGCAAGTAAAAAAAGAACTGCCTCTTATCCAGCAAATCCCCGGTTACAAAGAAGCTTTCATTCGTGAGGTTGTCAAAGGGCGCCCACAGTCTAGCTCGCCGATAAAAAAGACAACTTCCGCTCAAGCAACGTCTGCCGCAAAACAAATCACCAAAAAGTCTTTACCGAAACCACAAGTGGAAATGGCGAGTTCGCCATTATCAACGAAACCATCAACCAAAGCGCCAGCTCTTAATGTTCCGCCAGCGGTTGAAATTCGTTTGAGCACCACCGCAAACGGTTTGCAGTTTGTGGTGCCTCATTTACGTTCGAGTGATGAACAGTTCTATATGGAACATGGTCTAGCATGGAGCCGCCTAAATTATGAGGTGGCAGAAAAAACCTGCCAAAAAATGGCGATGCGTTTGGTAACGGAAGAAGAGTGGCAACGCCTTTTGGATTCAAAACAGATGGACAGTAACCAATGGCCAATGCACTTACCTTATTGGGGATGGTCGCAAAAAGGGCTTTTTACCAACGGCAAAGTCAGCCAACTGAAAGGTTCCTCATTACTCAATGTGATTTGCGTTAAATAAGTGTCTCAGTTTGCCGTCAGAAATGGCGGCAGCGCTACTCTTTCTTTCCCTCTTCGAGTAATTGTAGATAGCGTTGTTCGATAAAATCTTTCTCTTTACTGATGTGATACAACTGTTTTTTCATCGCTTCGACATCGACAGAAGTGCCACCTTGTTTGGCTTGCTCTTTGTATTTCTCAATGGTCTCTAGTAGTTCTTTTTTCTCGGCTTGATAATTTTTTGCCATTTCGTAGAAATCACCCGCTTTACTGATCTTGATGTATTCCGCTTCTAACTGTTCAAACTCTTTTTCGATAGTGGCTTTTTCTTCTTTCAAACTGTCAACGGTATCAGTTTGAGCAAAGAGTTTTTTACGAGTCACTCGTAGCCCTTTCACACTTTTATCGAGATCGCCTTTCAGTTTGCGGATCAACTTATGCGATTTACTCAATTTCTCATTGAGCTCATCAATTGAAGCCTGATCTTCTGCACTAATGCCCTGAGAAGAGGAATTTTTGATGAGAGAAACCTGTTGCTCGAGCGCTTTTTGAATGATGATTAAATCATTCAGAGTCGAGCTATGCTCTGCGGTGTAGTTCAACGCATTTTCAACGGATTGTTGGCATAAATGAAGCGTGTCTTCATCGCTATCACTTTTACTACGAGTAAAACCATGCGCAAATTTCCTAAATTCACGCAGGATCAGCAGTAGGATAAAAAACCAAGCCAACAAGATAATAAGCCCGAGATCGATCGCTAAGAGCGATAAAACCTTTTCGGTGAGGAACTCTTGTATTGGCATCACATAAACCCACTTTTGTTGCTGTATTTTCAGGTAAGTTTAGTTGTTGTAAAAAAATGTGCCTATACTTTGAACAAGTTAGGTCATAGAAAAATGTGCTGTGAAGATTCTCATTGTTGATGACAGTAAAGCGACACTTGAAATAGTCAGACGAGCCTTAGAGGCGTTTGGCTACCGACGTTTGTCCATTCAAAAGGCAGACAATGGTAAGGCCGCACTCAAGCTGATTGGCAGTTGGCAGCCGGATATTGTCTTAACAGATTGGCACATGCCCGGCATGACGGGGCTGGAGCTGACACAAGCGATAACCAAACGTAAGCTCGGGATAAAAGTGGCAATGCTCACCACGGTGGCCGATGAGCAACAAATCAAACAGGCGCTTGAAGCTGGAGCGTCGTTTGTGTTATCGAAACCGTTTGACGATGGTGAACTGCACCAAAAGTTGCTTCCTTTAGTGCAAGGAGCGGAAGAGAGCTGCATTGAATTAGATGAAATGGTCGAGCTGCAAGATGAGTTGGCTTTACCAAAGCTTTCGCAGCTAGAGAAGCTGCTAAAAAGAGCGGTAGGTGCTGATATCGTGCTGAATAATATTCGTCGCCAATCGTTTGATGAGAGCAAAATTCCTTGTTTGATGGCAGTCTATGAAGATGGCGAAACGCAAAAGCCGCGCGCGGTGGCACTGCTTGATATCTACGCCGTTTGTGTCTTTGCTAAAGGCAACCCCAGCATTACCAAAGAGCAACTACAACAAGCGGTACACAGCAAAATGGTCAGTAAAGATATTCTCGATACTTGCCAGAAAGTGTTAAGTGCCTCCGCATTAGCGTTTCTTGATAATCAAACCCGCAAAAGCTTGAAGTTAAAAAATATCAGTTTTATCCCTCAATCGTTTGAAAAGCTCGAAACCCTATTTGCCAAAGAAGCGGATAAACGGGTCGATTTTTCCTGCCAAATGGGGGCGTTAGCCCAAGGGAAAATTACTTTGGTGGGATTTTAATCATCTTTAAGAGCATATTCTGAGGTTATCTTTATGACAGGATGATTTTTGCTATTGGGTATATTCTTAGATGATATTGATGAGCCGTTATTCATGAGATATAAGCAAAATTGCCACTTAGTGACTATATTTAAGTTATTCCTAAAAATATTTAACATTAGGATTAATTGATTAATTAAAGGAAGCGATATGATAAAGTTTATACGGATATTCATCATTGGTTGCTTAAGCCTATTTATGTCAGCCCCACTTTTAGCGAATGTTACGTGGGAGGGGCATTGCCGAGATAGAAAACCCTATCTTTATTTTGAAAATGGTGAGTGTAAAGGCCCTGGTGGTGATGTGATTAACCAGGTTATTCTTAAGTTGGGGCATAAAGTCCATTGGACAAAAGTTCCTTGGGCAAGAACCATTGGTGTCGCTCCACAGGGTGGAGTTGATCTTATTCCTCTGCACTCTATGGATGAAGAGAGAGAACAGTTTCTTCACCCATTATTAATGGGGTATGGTGAAAGAGAGGTGTTTTATTTTACTCGGACGAACTCGGATATTGATGCAAATAGTTTTGATGAAATTGTCAGCCGAGGTTTTGTTATTGGTGCACTCAATGGCAGTTTTTATAGTGACCAATTTAACCAAAATACAGACAAATTAAAAATCAGTTTTGTTACTAGCGTAGAAAAAATTATTAATATGCTAGAGGCTAGTCGCATCGATCTTGCTATCACCTCTGAACAGCATGGGCTCAATCTTTTTGAAAATGACCCTAAATTAAAGAAAATAAGTTATAAAAACATTTACCTAAATGGTCGTTTTTTTAGTGTACCCAAACGATCGGCGAACTATCAGTATATCGATCAGCTAGAGAGTATTTTAGCTGAAATGCGTCGTTCCGGAGAGATTACTAGGATATACGAATCTTATAACTTAGAAGCCCCAATTCAGAAAGAGTAGATTGAGGAATATTACTTTTTATTTTTATATTTCATTGCGATATATCTATTCGTAATTTAAACAGCAGCGAGGCGGCTTATGACTCGCTGCTATTTTACGATAAAGAATATATTTAGTTTCTCATAGTAATAAACTACCAACACAAGTGGGTTCTGAAATAAATCTGGAAAGGTTTGAGTGGTAAGGCTTGTTAGCCTTTTCCAGAAAAATAGAGAATTTTAATTATTTTTCCTAAAATTTGAGTTTTGATAGTACCAGTTTCCAGAAAATTAGTCACTGAATAAAGAGTGCGTTTTAAGATGTTGTGGCTGATGGATAATACCACCAAGCTCATTTATGCCCCTTTATCATTTTCACACGCTTCATCTTCACTGTTTTGTTGCTATCTTTTTAGCCCAACCTGTCCTTGTGAGTATGAATATTTATTCAACCATACACAAAGAGCAACCGTGATTGCATTTACGCTCGTTTGAATTGAGTTCATAATGGACTTTTTCTGTTCACCAAGGAGGTTGTATGACAGAGCAAGAGCTTTACGAGTATGCGGTTACTTTACTATCAAAACGTGATTACTCATCTGGAGATTTGAAATACCAACTATCGCGCTTATCCGATGATCATCAGGTTGATGCGTGCGGTTATGGAAAGGTTGCTTTCTCACCACTATGTAGATGATACACGGCTTATCGAGCGAGAGATTCAAAAGCAGCTCACAAAGCTCCATGGCGAAACGCGTATTAAGCACGAATTAAGAAAATAAGGGCTTGATGCGTTGTTAATCGCACAATCCCTTGAAGATCTCGATGTTGATTGGTTTGAGCTTTGTCTAACCGCTAAAGTGAAAAAGTTTGGCTCGAATAAGCCGAAAGATGAAAAAGAAAAAGCTCAGGTGATCCGTTACTTGCAGTATAGGGGCCACCATATGGGAGCAATCCTAGAATCGCTAAGTTAATACAATACAAACCGCTTTTTATGACCTTCAATGAATACTTCGAAAAAATACAACGACAAATAAGTAGAGCAAGCTCACTAGAAGACCTTTTAGTTTGGCGTAAAAGAATCAATATTGGTATCGCAGGCTTACCTTACAAAGCAAATAAAGGGTGCTTAGTCGCTCATTGTTATACATCGAACAAAGAAGAATCTAAGAGAAACAATCAATATGACAACCTTGATCACACGTGATGAGGTGATTCAACTTGTTAAACAAGAGCGTGAATTGAAAGGGATTGTAGATCAAAAGCACGCAGCGCCCGATCTCAGTTAATTACTACCAGATCTGAAGTACATCATTGTAGAAGCGCTCTTAATACATACTCGTGGCAATCAAGCGCTGGCCGCCCGAATGCTTGGGGTTAATCGTGGTACATTACGGAAAATTTATAAACAAGGCTTTAAGGATGGAAGCTATCTATTAGCAAGAAGCGGCTTTTGTAACGCCTATTAATTGCTGCATAAGAATGGAACAAAAGCCGCCAAAGAATAAAAACGTTTTCTATTCTTCCTTCAAGATGCCTCATCGAAAGTCTTGGACGGATATTAAAAGAGCCATCAAGAAGGAAAGCGAGACTAAAGTAGTCACAACCAACCGTCAAGCATCTTCCATTAACCACTGTCATTTCTTCTTTACACCATCCACTAACCTTACTAAGGCCACTTCTTAAGTTAGACTGGAGGTCAATTATGTGGACAAAGAAAGGTCACCTCACTGGGCAGAAAAAGCCCTTCAAGCTCGAAGATATCTGGCGGATTCGCACTAGACTAGAAATCGAAGGCAACATCATGGAATTGGCTCTGCTCAATCTCGCTATCGACTGCAAATTGCGTTCATGTGATTTGCTCAGAATGAAAGTGAGGGATATCTCTTCTGGTGGTGTAATTCAAGAACGAGTACTTTACAGTCAGAGTAAAACTGGCAGAGAAGTACAATTTGAGATTACTTCTCGTACTGCACAATCATTAGCTCAATGGCTAATGCAGCGCCAGCTGACGGCATCAGACTATATCTTCCCTAGTCCTAGGAGGCAGGGGAAATCGATGAGTTATAGCAACTATGCCACTATCATTCGCCGCTGGGTAACCGAACTCGGCTACGATCCCTACCTCTATGGTACACACTCGATGCGCCGTACCAAGGCGACCTTAATTTATGCGAGAACTAAAAACATTCGCGCTGTGCAGTTATTGCTTGGCCATGTGAAGTTAGATAATACCATTCGCTATTTAGGTGTAGAAATAGAGGATGCTCTAAACATATCTGAGGGGATAGACTCATAGTGAGGTTAGGATGTAACTCATAGATAGGTCGTTTTTATTTATCATAAAAAAGTAAATATAAATCAATATTTTATGGTTTTTTTGTGTTTTTTAACGCCGTATATCTTCTTTTGAATGTGCCGTATTTCTTTCTGTCATTATAAGGTTGCGTTATACTACCGACACGTATGAAAGCTAGGAGGTTCAAATGACAGCAGTTGAACGCGTTTATCAAAAGATAAAGCGCTCGAGACGTTATGTTTTTGAGCGCAAAGACTTTGATGGTTTTGCTAGCTACGACCAAATCGGTCGAGCGTTAAGGCAGTTAGTTAAGCAAGGTGAGTTAATCAAGCTTGGCTACGGTCTATACACAAAAGCAAGAATGAATAGTCTAACCGGCAGACCCATGCCCACAAACCCTGGCGGAAGCGATGCCCTGATGCGTGAAATTTTAAAGATGAAAGGTGTCGATTTTGAAATGGACAAACTGTCTTTACAAAGCCTATCTGGTAAAAGCACCCAAATCCCATCCTCCATTCAATACTCCTGGAACCATAAACAGTTTAATCGCAAGTTAGCTGTCGGTAACCGAGTCTTAAACTCACCGAGTTAATATGGAAAAACTAAAACAACAATTCCTTGAGGTTTCCGATGCGCTTGAGCTCGGAAACCCAGCCATTATTGAAAAAGATTACTGGGTCGTCGCCTTACTTAGCGAATTAGCGAAGGTATCGCCTGTGAATCATCAAATGGTTTTTTCTGGGGGGACTGCGCTAGCCAAGTCAAACGTTAAAATCCTGAGAATGTCAGAAGATGTGGATATAAAGCTCATTCCCCATCAAGAATTTGGTGAGCTGAGTCGCGGCCAAAAGAAAGCCGCCCGTAAGACATGCATTCACGAGATTGAAATGGCGATCACTCAAACAGAGCGATTTACCGTTGAGTCGCGTCTCGTTCGTGATGAATATCGCTATGTCGAGTTTGAACTCAGATACCCGCAGTAGTTTAGCCAAGCGCCATGTCTTCGCCCCATCATTAAACTTGAGTTAATAGAGACGATCCCCCTACTGGATGTAGAACCACGGCCGGTCCAATCATTGGTAGCGGAACTGTATCGACAGCCACAAGAAGTAAAAGCGTTTGATTGCGTCTCTATTCAAGCGACCTTGGTGGAGAAAGTGATTTCAATGTTGCGCCGTACCATGTCAGTAAAGCGCGATACGCAACGTAAGGACGATGCCACGCTTGTACGCCACATCTATGATGTTTACTGCATTTTAAAGACCGAAGCACAATTAGAAAACTTCGACCTTACAGCAATGACAGCGTTGTTTAACACGGTATTGAAGGAAGATATCGATCGCTTTGGTAATCAACACACTGAGTTTGTAGCTAACCCTAAACAAGAGCTACAGCTCGGGCTAAAAGAACTTGAAGATAACCCAGTTTTTCGCCAGCGCTTTCAGGACTTTGTTACCCCTATGGTGTTTAACACCGAGCCTCATGATTTTGATACCTGCTTTGCCTCGTTTAAACGCATTGCGCAGTCGTTAATTAAAACAATCTAACCGATTTGAGAACCATTCATGCCACACACTAAAATCAATCAAGATCCGCTATACCAAGAACAAGTCAATAAAGCCGTATAGGCGGATTGTAATACCTTCCTAGGCACGGTGGACCCTTCTATCTATAGATACTTCATCATGACTATGATGTCGTCAGATAACCAAATATCAATGCCCCCCGATCACGCAAACTTTGTTTCTATTCGGCATAATTGGTTTGTCGATAGGTGTGCTTTTTGAAATGATGACACCTGGATTCATTGTATTCTTTAGGCATGAATATTGAGTTGGATACGAAGACAGATGGGCAAGGTTAAAAGAAGACACGCTCAAATCATAATGAGCGCGCTAACAAAGCCCTCTCGAGGCGGTAGGATAGAGCCATCTTCAGTTCTTGCAACGAGCCTTTCCAGCTGCAACACTCGCAGTAAAACAAGTAATATCGTCTACCTTGATTCAAGTGCATGGTGGCGAAGAACATTGACTCTTTGTTTATCAATCGTGAGTTCTAGCGTTGGATGCCAAACTTTCTTGTCTCTGTGTGTTACCACAATAACAGTTGAACCTAATGCTTGAGTTTGTTGTGCTATTTTCTGTTCGGTTACTTCATCAAGTGCAGAGGTGGCTTCATCTAAAATTAGAATAGGTGCTTTTTTTATAAGAGCGCGAGCAATTGCGACTCTTTGTCTTTCCCCTCCAGAAAGCCTTGATCCTTTCTGGCCTACACTTTGGTTTATTCCATCGCCGGATAAGTCAATAAGTTCACTCAGTTGAGCTTGCCTAGCAAAAAGTTCTACTTCAGCATTACTTGCCTCTGGATTACCCAAACGAATATTTTCGGCCAATGTCCCAGTAAATATTATTGGATCCTGAGCGACATAGGCAATGTGCTGGATTAATATGTCATATGGAATATTCTGGAGGTTTATACCACCTAGCGAAATATGACCTTGGTTAGGGTCATCAAACCTTAAGAATAATCCTAATAACGTGCTCTTTCCGCTACCACTTACGCCATTGATTACCACTTTTTCACCTTGTTCTATCTCTACATTGGCGTCCTTGAAGAGGTCCAAATAGCCAACATGATTGAGTTCGAAATTGTAGCTATTAGGGCTAATAGCATTTTCCGGTTTGGGTTCAGGCAGAGTTGGTACATTGGTTAGCTGGTTGTAATCTCTTATTGAGGACTTTACGTCGTTGATGGCGAAACCGGCTAAGGCTAATTCTCCTAGTGGTGCAGCCGCTCTGGTAATTAATATCAGCAGCCCCAAAATCAATAGTGGTTGGGTAATCCCTTCTGTAACTAGGTAGATAGTGACGCAGGCCAAAGGGAAGACCGTTGCAAGTGCTGAGGTTAAAGTGGCCATGGATGCTGTTAGGTTGATTCTCGAATGTACTTTCTCTTGTGTACACCAACTTTGCTCAATCCTTTCTATCGCTCGTTCAGGTCCTGCCGATGAACGAAGTAAATCAAGGTGATCTATGAGTTCGAGCGTTGATTTTGTGGCTTGAACATCAGCGTTGTGTCTTTCGCTGTCAGAGTTACTGAGGTGATTCTGTGCTTTGTATTGCAGCAGAAATGCACCTATCAATGAGACTGCACTGATTAGTGCAACATCTGCCCCCCCAACGATTCCGATGCCAGCGATCAAGAATAAGGGTACTAATGGCGTGTGCAAAAATGTTTGTAATTGGTGAGCTGGGATTGACATAAAGCCAGGTATGCCTCGTTCGGCAAGTTGAGTCAGTTGCGTTCGATGCTGATCGCTAAACCAAGAAAGTTTTGCTTTACTAAGAGATTGACCGACTGCTGAGTACAAATCGCCGGCTAGTTGCGCACCAGATAGAAAACCCGATCGGGTTACTAAAACCGTCACCAAAATAGCGATAATTGCTGTTGATATGACACCTAGTGGCGGGGCTTGTTTTACTAATGATAGTGCAAGAACTGTGTAGGTTAAGGCTTCGAGTGCTGCAACCAACACCCATCCAGATCCCACTCGGTATAAACGATATTTTGCGCTCACGGGAATGTTTGATTTGGAAGATGGGGTATTTTGATATGTCATACTTCTTCATCCTGTAATTGAGCATTTTTTGGTAGTGTCAATATAAAGTCGGCTCGTTGGGCTAGCTCTGCATCATGGGTTACCATGACTATGGTTTTATTTTCTTTCTGCGCGAATTCCGTTAGGTTTTGCATGATGGATAAGGCTGTTTTTTTATCAAGTGCACTCGTTGGTTCATCTAACAAGAAAATGCTGGCTTGATTGAGAAATATACTAGCTAGAGCGACCCGTTGCTGCTGGCCACCAGAAAGAAGGCTGGCATCATAATCGAGGTTAATATCTACCTCGGCTAGAGCTAAGGCGTCAAAGAATTCGCTATCGCAGGCATTTGGTGCCGTTAGTTGTAAGTTCTGTCTCACTGTCGTTTTAAGTACCCCTATCTCTTGAGGAACATAACGTATCGCCATGTGACGCGACATTTCGGTAAGTGTGGACAGTTCATAACTGCCAAGCATGGTGGTTCCTGAATAAGGTACTTCTTGACCGGCTAAAATACGCAGCAACGTACTTTTTCCTATGCCGCTTGGCCCCATAATGGCAGTGCATGAACCAGTTGGAAAGCGGTGGGTGAAGCTATCGATAATGGTTGTGGTGTCATTAATTACCGAGATTTTTGAAGCCTGCAAAGGAAGTGTTTTAGAACCTACATTGACGTTTCCACAACCTATAGGTGTTTGTTTCAAAAGCTTACCAATGTTCTTAGCTGCATTCTTACCTGCAGTGACATAGTCTAATCCGTGACCAAGCTTTAATACTGGTGAAACGACAGCCAGGCCGAAAAAAAACACAGAAGCCATCGCTGATGGACTTAGTCGGTAAGAAATTGAATAAGCTATAGCAAAAGTAGAAACTGCTTGAAGTAAAGCTATTGCGATGGAAGCTGGAAGTGCCACACTCCCTACCCATTTTATAATGCCATTAGTGAAGCGTTGAGTTGCCCCGTGATAACTCGCGAGCGCACCTGATTGAGTTCCATAAACCCGGTTAACTCTAATGCCTCTGGTGTAGTCATTTACTGCGGTGACGATTTCTCCCATTATGTTCATACGTTCTGCACCATATTTAGCGGCGAATCTAGGCAGAAAGACAAGGTAGTATAATGATGCAATAAGGCCAGGGAGTAAGGTTAAGAGCGCCATAGGACCGGCCATATTTAGCATAATGGTAATGGACATTACCGGAACGATGGCGAAAGTTACAAATTCTGAAGGCAGATGAGCAACCATATGATGTAGAGTATTGATGTCTTCTGAAACCAAGCGGCGAAGTTGATTATCACCATACCGAGAGAGAGTCTTGCTTGGAAGGCGCATTAAGTGTTGTGCCACCTGACGACGTAATCTTGCTGAAAATAGAGATTCAGCATTGTGTACTAACCAAGAGGACAAAGATGAGAGCAATGCGCTAAAAATCCAAAGCCCGATGGCTGCGTAAACCCATCGGTTAGATAGATCATCGATTAATTGTATTAAACATAGCAATGCACCAATTTTTGCCACTGCAGCAAAAATTTCGCTTAAAGTCCCTAAAGTAAGTTTTGCTAATGACGGCCTTAAGGCCGGCATTAAGGCAGGTGTAACGTAATGTTGGCCGATCTTATTTATCATTTTTCCACCCTAGTTAACCAACAAAGTTGGGATAGAGTGAGTTTTGGTGAGTTTGTTGAGTTTGTTGAGCTCTCTCCATGTTTCATATAAAGCCTATTGAAATGAGGTTGATAGAATTAAACTATTGTTATGAATACAAAGTTATTGAGGAATATAAGTACTGTCGATATACGGAAACTCCCTTACCATTGACTTTAATCGCTAAAGTTAGGTTGAATTCAAGAGTAGCCGTTCAGAAGTGCCCCTAACCAGAAAGGTCAAGGGCAAAATTGACCGAGATTAGAAATCGGCTGTAGCAGATAACATCACCGTACGAGGGGCACCCAACGCAAGGTTAGCGTAATGGGTGGTAGTCCAATATGCTTCATCGGTTACGTTGTTGACCGCAAGACGCCAAATGACACTTTGATTGGCGATGGTAGAGTTATAGCGAGCACCTAAATCAAAAATAGTCTGTGCAGACAGTGATTGAGTGTTTTGCGCATCAATATATTGCTCTGACATGTAATTTGCTTGACCAATAAGTGTAAGTTCACGCATCGTTGGTAGGTTCCATTCCAATGCTAACTTAGCTTGAAGATCGGGTAACTTAATCGCTTTTTTCCCCTCAGTTGTGACATCTGTAGCTTTAGTGATCTCTGCGTCTGTATAAGCGATACCACCAGTCAGCGTGTAGTCCTCTAATAACGTACCGTAGAACCCCCATTCAATGCCTCGATTACGTTGCTCGCCACCAAAAGAGTAAATATTTGTATCTGGATCTTGATATCCGTTAGGCTTTTTGATCTCAAACAGGCTGAAAGTATGAGCAAAGTCGTTCATGTTAAGCTTTAGGCCAGCTTCTGTTTGTTTGGTTTTTTGTGGTTCAAACGCTTCACCTGCGTTAGCGGCTCCTGAGCCTGCTGTTTTTCCGTTTGTTAAACCTTCGGTGTAGTTACCGTAAAGAGAAGCTGAGTTAGAAAGTTTGTACAACGCGGCAATCGCCGGGGTGTAGGTGCTTTCCTTGAACTTGGTTGTAGGAAAAGCACTCCCATTCCAGCTGATTCCTGATTCATAATCAATACTTTGGCGACGTAAACCTAATGTGAGTTGGTATTTGCCATCAGCTAAAGATAAGGTATCAGCGATACCATAACTGATCTGTGTGGAATCGACCAGTAGTTTATAATAGTTGTCATAGCTAGAATCTTCAGGCCCCCATGCTGGATCGTAAATATTGGCCGTCCATGATTCAGCCGCATTATTTCCTGCGGGATTATCGTTTTTATCTTCTCTAAAGTAGGTACTATTCAGTACTAAATAATGCTCGACAGGTCCGGTATCAAAATTACTTCGAATTCCGGCCTCACCTGAAGTACGTTTGCTGTCTAGCTTCACAGAACCAAGAGAAACCTCAAGATCACCAGTATTATCTTTAATTTTGACACTTTGCGCACCATTTGAATCAAAGTCGGTACGACTAGCCCCCAACGCACTGTAAACCGTTATGGAATCAGTTATATCGAGTTCTGCGCGGATCATCATGCCTTTATCATCACTGTCATTGTATGCCCAACTTAGGCTAAGTAAAGTATCTGACGAAGGGGGTGACGGCACGTCAACGCCAGACTTTATGCTTAAACCTCGATTTGCACCATCAACTCGCTCTGTACTAAAGTATAAATCGGCTTCAATCAGCGCAATATCATTACGCCAATCAAGGCTCAACGATGCGAGTTGCGCTTTACGACTTTGACCATCAACTGACGCATCCCCATCTCTGAAAACCCCATTAAAACGAACCCCAAATTGTTCGTTTTCACCAAAACGGCGACCAATATCAACATGACCGCCAAATTGAGAATCCGACATATAAGTGCCAGTAAAGGAGGTGTTGGGCGCTTCTTGAGCTCGTTTAGTCACCAAATTGATCGAACCACCAACGGAACCGTTCGGTGGCATACCATTAAGCAAAGAAGCCGGGCCTTTCAGTACATCGATGCGTTGGTACATCTCTGGAGAGCTACGATAGTAAGGAGCGATACCATATAAACCATTGAACATTACATCGCCAATATCCGAACTGAACCCTCGGATCTTAAAACTTTCTTTGTTTAACCCGGTTTCCCCACTGGTAAAAACAGAAGGATCAGAAGCAGAGATGACATCGGATATATCTTGTGCATGCTGGTCTTGAATGTGTTTTTCTGTGTATCCAATGGCATTAAAAGGAGTGTCTAGGAAGTCTTTATCGCCGAGCATCCCCATATTAGTTGCCTGTGAGATTTTTCCTGCCGCATACGCTTCATTAGCTTGGCCGTAAACAGTGACTGACTCATCAGTTTGATCTTCAGAATGAGCGATACTGATTGGCAATGCCGAAGCACTTATTTGAAGTGCGACTAAAAGAGCGATACGACTTGGGGTTGGCTTGCCACTGACTGAGCATTTTTTAGATAAATTCGCTATCTGATGATAGTGGTGATTCATTGATTATTCCTTTTTATCCTATTTTAGGTTGGCTCACATCTGTACTAGTAAATAGTAACTGACTTGTTTTGCTAGACTTCGTTGGTCTGGCTTATTATTTTTAAATCTAGTTTTGATAACCTTTGAGGCTCTTCTCCGCTTAGGTGAGCTTGATATTTGGGTAAAAAGTTGAGTGTGTATCGGGAACCGATGTTTGTCTGATCTTCAATTTGAAATAGTCTGTATCTCTCACCCCTCTTGCCCTTCGTCTGAGTAAGCCAATCGAGACATTACCTGCTTCTACCCGAGCGTTAGTCAGTTTGTATTTTCCGTAGTTACAAATACCCACTTTTCTTTCCAATAAAGCATCGGCAAAATTAATTAAGGAAAGTATTCTGGTCGATTTGGCAAGACGACACCAAGCTTCTAGAGCTGCCACCATTGTTTCGTAATCGGGTTCATCCCATATGGCTTGTAGCTGCTCTTTGAGCATGTAAACAACGCACAAAGTCTTGTTGCTCTCAAGTAAGTCATCAAGTCTGTCAGACTGCCTATCATCCAATTTGTGAGCGTTTTTCAGTAGGAGGAAGAGCGTTCCTTTCAACATTTTTTTTTCGTCGTGAGAGCCATTTCTAAAAGCTTTTGCTCTCTCTTTTTTGATTAAGATGCAGTAGTTCTGCATGACATGAAATCGGTCAAAAACAATATCAGCATTGGGAAGCATTTTCCTGACCGCCGACTGGTAAGACTGGCCCATATCCATTGATACTGCTTTGATTCCTGATTTGGTTTCTTCTGATAGTTGCTCAAAGAAGGAGATCAGAACTTCTGCTTTTCGGCCATGTTCAACCCAAATTAAATGCCCAGAGACGAGGTCATAAACAACCGTCATATAATCGTGTCTCTTGGCTCTGGCAACTTCATCGACGCCAATATGAACCAAGTTATTCAGTTTCTCGGGGTCTAATGCTGGTAGGCTTGAACGCAAGTATTCCCTATCGATATTTTTTACTGTTTCCCAGCGGATTCCTAAATGTTGAGAGACGGCATGTATGCTCATATGGCGACATAACCCACTGATGAACTTGCAAAAGCGAGCGGTATAACGACCACCTTTAGCCACATATTCAGTCTCTTCGATCAACCGTCGTCCTTCTTTGTCTCTAGTTTTAGCCAGCTCAACCTCAATCGTACAAGGTCGCCCACTCACAGGTAAATCTTGAAGACGTCTTTTAACGTAGTGATCGACGGTGCAGGAAGTCCCTGATATTGGCTCTTTGACTTTATACCTACGATCTCGACGACAGCGAACGAGTACGCCTTGGGACATTTCTTCTATTGAACAAGATTCAACACACTGGCCTTTAAAGCTAAATAACGAGGAAGACAAAGACGACAAAATAGACTACTGACTTATTTTTAAAATAAGCATTATAAATCATGTGATTATGATGAATGAGCCTGTGCATACAGACTCATGAAAGCGGAGAAGAGCCCCTTTGATAATGTCATCAATCATAATTTTTAGTGATGTGATACTTGCTGAAGTGATGTACCAGGCATCAGCATCAACAAAGATCACTTTGCCGTTTTTCCATGCTTTAGTTTGTCGAAGAAGAGGATTTGCCAAATGTTCCGCATCAATAATCGGTTTACCTTCCATGACAGCTGTCCGATCAATGATATAAAGAATGTCAGGGTTGGCTTGATTAATAAATTCGCTGGAAATCGGCTGACCATGTAAATTTGCGGCAACTTCAGTACTCGCAGGTTTAACTCCCAGTACATCAAAGACAAAACCATAGCGAGACTCAATGCCAAATGAGCTAAAAGCACCATTGTTATGCATTACAACTAAGGCCTTTTCAGAACGTTCAGCCGTGATAGCTCGCACCTCATCGACCTTGACATCAATTTCAGCGACTTTCTTTTGTGCAAGCTCTTGCTTATCAAAGATCTCACCGAGATCAATAACGTGTTGTTTAATTATATCGACGTGATGTCCATGACTATTACGGAAATCGATATCAAAATGTATCGTAGGTGCGAGCTTAGAGAGTTCTTCATATTGATTGGCATGCAGTGGAGTCATCAATATCAGGTCGGGTCTCAGTTCATAGATTTTTTCCATATTAGGTTGAACTATCGCGCCAAGATCGACAATGTCTGGAGTATTTTTGTATTTCGCCAAAAAATCAGGGATAAAGTCTTTTACCATACCTGCAATCGGTACATTCAACTGGTCTAAGAAATCCACTTCATTCATATCGAGTGCAGCTACTCTTTGAAGACGGTTTGAAATAACGGTTTGACCTAAGTTGTGTTCAATCACGATAGGGGTTTCTAATGGCTGAACGACTTGAGATTGAGCGGCAGTCGGCTCGCAGCCCGTTAGAGTTACAAGGGAGCCGCAAGCAAGTGCGACAGCAAGATTTAGGGTACTTTTAAACATGGGGTGAGGATCCTTATGTTGCAGTAAGTTGCCAATAAACAGGCGATAAGCAGACTCTATAGCTGGCTTCTTGCTCGCATAGTGATGACAAGAAAGTACCCGCCACAAAGGACGTTGACTAAAATAGAGACTGTTGTTTTATAATTAAAAAAGTGTTCAACCATCAATTGAGCCGTTAGAAACATCACAATAGCGATGATGCAAGCCATCGGTAAGGTGTGTCTGTAACGCGGAGAACCTGTGATGGAATAAGCAATGTTGGCAATGAAAACCCCCATGAACGCCGTTGGTCCAACTAAACTAGTAGAGATGGCCACAAGAATTGCGATGACAGCAAAGTATTTCGGAATATAGTGCGTATCGTTAAGTCCTAATGACATTGCTTGATCTCGCCCTAGTCCTATCACATCTAGCTCATTCGCCCATTTATTGGCAAAGAGGGCGAGAATGCTCAACACAGTGCCAGCAAATAACAATGTAGATGGTTTCGCCCTTTCAAATGAGGTGTAACTTAACCCCTGTAAGATAGAGAACTCTCCAGGACTGATTCTAATCTGGATAAATTGAGCAACCGTTGTCAGTACCATGGTCAGTACAAATCCAATCAGCAACACTTGATGCATATCATGTTGAAATCGCTTGAGCACCCAGAATTGAATAAAGAATGAATACAACAAAATGAGTACCGCTGATACGACAAAATTACCCACCACTCCCAAAACAGCACTGCCAGAGGTGCCTACAAATAATAAGAGTAGAGCTTGCCATACAAGATAAATGGACTCGTAACCCATGATAGATGGCGTCAATATGCGATTTCTGGCCAAGGCTTGAAAAATGACAGCAGAGATAGCCACACAACTGCCCCCGATTATGATCGCACTGAGTTTAATGAGTCTTCTGGGGATGATGTACTCAAGGTCAAACCCTGAATTAATGAAAATAAAAGCGATAGATAACAGGATCACGAGTACAACACTCACTCGTAAGTTCAAGTTAAGTGGTGTCATGCTTTTGCTCCCTTAAGCAAAAAGGCAAGAAACATAACTCCACCTACGGCACTTGCGGTCAAACCTATTGGCACCTCGAACGGAAAAAGCACTACCCGACTAATGACATCGCAAAAAATCAGTAGCGAGGCACCGCCCAATGCAACAATAGGTAAAGTGTTTTTGAGGTGGTCGCCGTATTTTAGCGCCACTAAGTTAGGGATAACTAAGCCAACAAAATGAATGGCGCCCACCGTCACTACTGTGACTGCAACCGTGATTGAAACGAGTATCAACCCTAATGCGGCGGTCATGGCGTAACTGATGCCTAAATTGGAGGCTATATCTTCCCCCATCCCCATCACTGTAAATCTATGAGCATAGAGGTAGGTCAACAAGGTTATAGGCAAGATCAAAAAAATGATTTCATAATGCTCTTGGACCACTTTGGAGAAGTCCCCCATCAACCAGCCAGACATACTTTGTAAAATATTATTTTGATAGGCGTAAAATTCAGCAAGTGCACTGAGTACACTACCAAACATCAAGCCAATCACTGGAACCAACGCAGTATTACTGAACTTAACCTTACGTATTATAGCGATGTAGACCAAGCCAGCGGCAAAGCAAAACAGGACAGCAAAGAACATACGTTCCAATTTGTCTGATGATGGCAGCATCACGATTGAAACCAAAATACCTAGTTTGGCCGCATCAAGGCTGCCGGTAGTTCCGGGTTCAACAAAACGATTTCTAACGATGTGTTGGAGAATAACGCCGCACATCGCCAAGCCGGACCCCGTAAGAAGTATGCGCCCCATGATCCCACGGGGCGTTTTAATTTGAATGTGAGAAGTTCCAGGGAAGCAGTGAGTTGATATCAGGCTCAGACTTTGCCAGCTCTTTCATACATTTGACCATGTAATCGTAGAGTATCAGTCCGTTCGCTTTCGCCGTCTCGATGATGCTATACAGCAAAGCACTCGCATCAGCACCAAGCGGATTCGTCGAGAATAACCAATTTTTTCTGCCAATGACCAGCGATTTGATTGCGCGTTCCGCTCGGTTGTTGTCGATAGATAAATGCCCATCTTCAACATAGCGTATCAGCTTAGGCCACTGACCCAAGGTGTACTTGATGGCTTTACCAAGAGGACTCGATTCGATGACTTTCTGCGTGGTTAACCAGTCATAGAAGTCATCCAACATCGGTTTAGCCTGCGCTTGTCTTTCTGCCCAACGCTCTTCGACCGAAGCCAGTTTTAATCGAGATTCAAGTGCGTACAACTTTTGGATTTTGGCTAACGCCACATCCGCTTTACCTGTTTTACCTTTGCCCTGAAGCTTCTTCGCTTCCATGAACTTACGACGTGCATGAGCGAAGCAACCGACATTGGTGACGTTGGTTAATCCATCATAAGCCGCGTAACCATCACTTTGCAGATAGCCTGAGTAATCACCCAAGAAGTTCACGGGGCACACTCTCGCGCGACTGTTTTGATAGTCGAACAAGACGATATTTTTCATGTCAGGGAGTTTAGCTTCAGGGGAGTCGGCTCCCGAGCAGTACAACCACATATAACATTGCTTGTCTTCCTTGAGCACATTGAGCGGCGTTTCATCGGCCTGAACCACCACTTGTTCGAGTAAGTGAGTCTTCAGTGCCTGATAAAGCGGTTTGAACTTTTCACTAACCTGGATTACCCACCTGGCCATGGTCGTTCTCGATAACTCGATACCTGATTGGGTGAACAAGGTTTCCTGACGATACAGCGGAAGCGCATACTGATATTTGCCTAAAATAATGTTGGCAAGCAGACTTTCGGTAGCGAAGCTTTTGGGGATGATACTTATCGGTGCGGGTTGTTGGTGAATGTGGCTTTTTTCAGCCTCTTGTTCACACTGACGACAGGCGTATTTCGGGCGAACATATTCCAACACTTTTAGGACGGCGGGCGTGAACTCAAGCTTTTCACTGCGGTCTTCGCCGATTTTATGCAAAATGTGTTGGCAGCATGAGCACTGTTTGTCGTGCTCATCTAGGTCAAGCTCGATAATTTCACGTGGCAAGTCTTTAGGAAGCGGTTGACGTTTACCACGACGTTTGATTGTCGTCGTGGTGATAACCTCATCTTCCGATTTCGCCGCTTCACATTCCGCCTCATTAAAGAGGTCACCCTGTGCTTCGTTATACGGCTTTAACGCTTCCGAGCGTTTGGCGAATTGACGGTCAAGGGCCAGTTTAAACTGCTCAATTAAGGATTGGCGCTCTTGTTGCCACTCTTTTTTCTCCGACATCAACGCTTTCACCATAGCTTGAAGCTCGGCGATGTCTTGGCTTTCTGGGTTAATATCGGGCGTCTTTTTCATGGCATTGATTATACTAAAAACACCACGTCAAGGCTTGGTATAACTCACTTTTATCGGGTTCAACTCATTGTAAAGTTGTCTATTTTTATCGGTTTATGGCCGATTATCGTGAAGCCAGATAACAGTCTGTCTAGGTCAAATTGAGTCAGGGTGTAGACCTGCTTTTTCTCTTGAGTGGGCCATTTGAATTTGGCTTTTTCGAGCCGTTTGTACCACAGAGCGAAGCCCGTTTTATCCCAGTACAAGACTTTGACTTTATCGCGTTGTTTATTGGTAAACAGGAACAGCGCACCGCTTCCGAGCGGTAAATCGGTTTCAGATTCAATAATCGCCGCCAGACCATTAATGGACTTTCTAAAATCCACGAACTCCCGATACAGGTAAACATTAGGGGCACTCAGCATTCTCTTCATGACAGTGCTCCGATTAACTCTGCCAGATACGAGGCAGGTGTTCCCTGGGGGATGCTGAGTTCAACGTCATTAATCAATAGTGTCATGTTGGCAATCGGTGTTTGAGTCATCTGGTAGCGTGTCGTTTTTTCAACGACTTCAGCTTTAACGAATCCACTGCTCTTAGGTTGCTCTATGAACTTTAGTTGCTGTCGCTTGGCATGGAAGGTTGAAAGGCTCAGCCCATTTTGTTCACAGAACACGCGTTGAGACAGATGACTGGATTCGTATTGATCGAATAGGGTATGCCATTCTTGATGAGAGAGTCTTTTTGCCATTTCAAATCTCCTTGAGGTTGGAGATTTGATCTTATGGCGTGCCGAGATTGATTAGAATGTGGGGTTTATGACGCGCTTACGCTCAAGCACTGAGTCCGTTACTTTTGATATCAGCGTTGGCGAGACATCGGCATCATACATTTCCTTGAACGTTGCGACGATTTCACGTGTGGTCATGCCTTTCGCGTACAAGCTCAATATCTTGTCGTCCATGGATTGGAATCGAGTTTGGTGCTTGCGGACGAGTTGAGGTTCAAAGCTGGCTTCACGGTCGCGGGGAACGTCGATATCGATTTCTCCATCATCGGTGATGATTGACTTGCCCGAGTAGCCATTGCGGGAGTTGGAGCTGGTTCTAGATTGGTGTTTTTGATATCCAAGGTGCTCATCGAGTTCAGCGTTTAACGCCGTTTCAACGGTCACCTTGGTTAACATTTTGCGGAAGTCATCAAGATCAGATTCTGTCTTAATTGACTTTGCTGCTTCACGAGCAAAAGCTTCGAGTGCTTTCTTATCCATATTGTCCATCCTTAGCCTTTAAGGCTTAAGTTTAGACAGTTACACAGAATTCAGGACACTCTCGCTTTACATAATGTCCGTTGAAGGAGACATTCAGACCACCACAACCATTGTCATCACTGACTACCAATACATTATACTCCAGACTAATTAGAAGCTCACAACCATCGATATCATAATGTATTTGGTTACCATCTAAGGCCACAATTCCACCTATCTCCCCGACATTTATAAGGCCAGATGTGGGATCTCCAATCCAAGACGATGTACCTGACACTCTATATTTGTTTAAATCAATCTTGATCAAATCAATAAAAGCAGAATTAGAATCTAGCTGCCCATTAACATAGCGCTCGTAGTTGCCTTGAACGTGAAGATCAATTTCTGCGTTTACTAATAAAGGAAAAATCAGAATACTTAAGAAAGTAATTACATTCTTCAACAGAAAGTCTCCTCAATAGCCTAACGCCCGCCTAAGGGGTTGGCAACGCATTAACACGTAACTCAAACGCAACAGCCGTAATCACTTCGGCTCAATAGGACTAGAAACGCCACGCGTTGACAGTCACTCTTGAGGCTTTTGTTAGTTGCTACAAGCCAAATGTTCCACGAATTAATAACACAACCAACGCAAAGAGAATGAAGGTTGAAAAGTAGTATAAAATCCCATGAAATGTGCCTCCGCCACCTTTGCTAAATGCTACATGTTTTGTCATCGGGCATTCATAAGTTTTCGCTATGTGCCTATAAGCAACGAAGTACCAAATCGACACTAAAGGCTAAAGTGATCTGCTCCAGCCAGACTGGACACTTCATTAAGCGACATTTTTATTTTCAAAGTTAACTGGACTTAGATACCCAAGAGCACTGTGCCTTCTTGTCCGATTATAATCAACCTCGATGTATTCAAAGAGCGTTTGACGCATCTCGTCTCGCGTCATGATCGGCTCATATTGGATCGCTTCAACCTTCATTGAATGGAAGAAGCTCTCAACACAAGCATTATCCCAGCAGTTTCCTTTCCTACTCATACTTTGCTTTAGATTATAAGCGGTTATGATGTCTCGATAATCTTTTGAGCAGTACTGACTACCTCGGTCACTATGAACGATCACCTGCTCAGGGAACCCACGACGGAACAAGGCCATTGATAATGCATCGCAGACCAGTGTTGCGGTCATTCTGGTATCCATAGACCAGCCGACTACTTGCCTTGAATAAAGGTCAATAATTACCGCCAAATACAGCCAGCCTTCACTTGTCGCAACATAGGTGATGTCTCCCGCCCACTTTTGATTCGGAGCCTCCGCGTTAAAATCCTGAGCTAGCAGGTTCGGAGCAACTGGCATTTTATGTTTGCTATCCGTAGTGCACCTAAACTTACGTGCCGCTTTCGGCGTTAAATCCTGACGCTTCATACTAGCGGCAATGGTTTTAACATTACGGCTATCACCGTTCTCTGCCAGCTCTTTCTGGATACGCCTTGAACCATCACGGCCTTTGCTGTTGTCAAAAGCCTTTTTGACCTTCGTATCAAGCTCTTGGCGAGTTACCTCGCGCTGAGTGGCCTTGTGGCGATGCTTAATCCAGTAATAAAACCCACTTCGTGAAACCCCGAACACCTTAGCCATGCGGACAGCACTGAAGCACAGCAGGTGTTCGAGCATAAATTCGTAGCTATCTACTTTAGATTTTTCGCGAAGTAGGTGGCGGCCTTTTTTACGATATCTAGCTCTTCAGCTTGCTCGGCCAATTGCCTTTTGAGCTTTGCGACTTCAGCGGCTAGATCTTTTTCCCGCTGACTGGTGCTAGTATCTTTCTTGGCTGCTTTACGCCAACCGTAGATCTGGGATTCGTGTAACGAGAGATGCTGCGCTGCCGTAGCTACTCCCAGCTTTTCTGCTAGCTTCAGTGCTTCTGCTTTAAATTCAGCAGAATGGAGAATACGTTTTTTCTTGTTTGTCATGGTTCACCTCATTAGTGATTGTACTCACTTAATTAGGTGTCCAAAACTGGTGGTGCGGATCAAACGGTCGGTAACACCTGTGATGGTGGCCTCAGAGACATCAATGCCATACATATCTTCTACGTGACCACGGATATCACGGTAGCTCATACCGAGCGAGAACATAGATAGGATCTTACGGTCGATCTCATCGTATCCGCCCCATGATCCCACGGGGCGATATTGTTAGTGTTGGAAGTTCCAAGGCAGGAGTGCATCGATATCAGGCTCAGATTTCGCTAGCTCTTTCATGCACTTAACCATGTAGTCGTAAAGGATAAGGCCGTTGGCTTTCGCTGTCTCGACGATACTGTAAAGCATCGCGCTCGCTTCAGCTCCATTGGGATTGGTCGAGAAGAGCCAGTTCTTTCTGCCTATAACCAGCGGTTTTATTGCGCGTTCAGCACGATTATTGTCTATCGATAAGTGACCGTCATCGATATAGCGGCTCAGCTTCGGCCACTGACCGAGCGTGTATTTTATCGCTTTACCCAGCGGGCTAGACTCAAGCACTTTCTGAGTTGTCATCCATTCATAAAGCTCATCCAGTATCGGCTTAGCATGCTCTTGGCGCTCTGCTTTCCGTTTTTCGGCACAGGCACCTTTTAAGCGTGATTCTATTCCATAGAGTTTCTGGATTTTAGCCAATGCACTATCCGCTTTGCCTGACTTGCCTTTGCCTTGCAGCTTTTTCGCCTCCATGAACTTGCGCCGAGCATGCGCCAAGCAACCGACATTGGTGACGAGATGAAGCCCATCATAAACACCATAGCCATCGGTTTGTAGATAACCACTGTAATCCCCCAAGAAGGCAACAGGGCACGCCCTAGCTCGACTGTTTTGATAGTCGTACAAGACGATATTTCTCACATTAGGGAGGGCGGCTTCAGGCGAGTCTGCGCCCGAGCAGTAAAGCCACATATAACACTGTTTATCTTCTTTGAGGACATTGAGCGGCGTTTCATCCGCCTGAATCACCACTTGCTCAAGTAGGTGCGTTTTTAAGGCCGCGTAAAGTGGAGCGAACTTCTCACTGACTTGGATAATCCACCTTGCCATGGTGGTTCGTGAGAGTTCGATACCCGACTGGGTAAACAGGGATTCTTGGCGGTAAAGTGGCATCGCGTATTGATATTTGCCGAGGATGATATTGGCCAACAAGCTTTCTGTGGCGAAGCTCTTCGGGATAATGCTTTGCGGCGCTGGCTTTTGAACGACGTGGTTTTTGTCTTCTGTTTGCTCGCATTGGCGGCAAGCATATTTAGGACGAACATATTCCAACACTTTTAGTACCGCTGGCGTGAACTCAAGTTTCTCGCTACGGTCTTCACCGATTTTATGCAGGTTATGTTGACAGCAAGTGCACTGCTTTTCATCGTCGTTTAAATCGAGTTCGATAACTTCACGAGGCAAGGTCTTTGGCAGTGGTTTGCGTTTACCACGTTTCTTCTTTGTGATGGTCGTTGTGACAACTTCAACCTCTTCTTCCTTAGCGGCCTCACACTCCGCTTCGTTGAAGAGATCACCTTGAGATTCATCGTAAGGCTTTAACGCCTCCGAGCGTTTAGCGAACTGACGGTCGAAGGCAAGTTTGAGCTGTTCAAGCAGCGATTGACGCTCTTGTTTCAATTGGGTTTCTGACGCCAACAGCGCTTTCACCATCGCTTGTAGCTCGGCAACATCTTGGCTTTCTGAGTTGATATTTGGCGTCTTTTTCATGGCATTGATTATACTAAAATCATGCCGTTAATGCTTGGTGGATATGGCTATATTATCGCTTAAGTCATTGTAAAATCGTTTATTCTAACGGGTTTATGGCCGATAATCGTGAAGCCAGAAAGCAGTCTGTCAAGCTCGAATTGAGTTAGGGTAAACACCTCATTTTGCTCTTTTGATGGCCACTTGTACTTGGCTTTTTCAAGGCGCTTGTACCAAAGAGCAAAGCCTGTTTTATCCCAGTACAGCACTTTGATTTTGTCGCGCTGTTTGTTGGTGAACAGGAACAGTGCGCCGCTGCCCAAGGGCAAGTCGGTGTCATTTTCGATAATCGCAGCGAGGCCGTTGATGGACTTTCTAAAATCGACGCTTTCGCGATAGAGATAGATTTCGGGAGCACTGAGCATACGTTTCATGACAGCGCACCGATAAGCTCTGCGAGATAGGTCGCTGGCGTGCCTTGTGGGATGCTCAGTTCAACATCATTGACGAGCAGCGTCATATTGGCAACGACAACGTGAGTGGCTTGATACTTTGTGGTCTTTTCAACGACTTCTGCTTTAACAAAGCCAACCGTGTTCGGTTTTTCGATGTGCTTTAACTGTTGGCGCTTAGCGTAAAAAGTGGAGAGGCTCAGTCCGTTACGTTCACAGAATAATCGTTGTGATAGTTGGCTGGATTCATAGTGTTCGAACAGGGTTCGCCATTCTTGGTTAGTGCGTCGTTTGGCCATTTCAAATCTCCTTTGGGTTGGAGGTTTGATCTTATTATTCGGGCTAGGTGATTAGAATGCGGGGTTTATGACGCGCTTACCGTAAGAATCAGAGCCACGAGTCTTGGTAACCTGCTGGCTATAATAGGCAACCAAGCTTTCTCATTAAGCGTCGGCAATAATGACCACTCGATCTGGTTCGCACCAAAAAAAAGAGATGTAGCGCACAAAGTTAAGAACGCCAGAATCGTACGAAAAGTCATTTAGAATGCTCTTCAAAATAGTAGGGATATTGAGACGCATCTAGCATCTAAATTCAGGGGAAAATCAAGTAGAATGAAGTACTCATAAAATAGAATCACCATCAATAAATGTCGAATTCTAAAAAATGGTAACTATGTTTCTTTTTAATAAAAAATAAGGTCACAACTAAACTCTCAAAAATTTTTAGATCTACTACAGATGTAAAGTAATTAGGGTGAAACAGAGCCTCACTAGTCTAAACAAATCAAAAGATAATGAGAATGGATGTCATTTTTATTTATGATATCATACGCATTCATTTATGCAATAATATGAAATGTAGTTTATCGCACATTCGAGCTAATTAAGCGGTCTGCCTTTATTACCATTTTCGACTGGCATAACTGCTAACGCCATACATATTAGCTTTTGTATCCGAACTCTTAAAGAAGCGCTTAGGCACGGTGATCCTCCCTATTCTTTAACACCGGTATGTGTGATTAATAATTGGGTCTGCGGTTTTAATTTTATGTTCTTGTTGTTACGTACCAGAATTCAGTAAAGGTAATAAATAGTGATTAAATTAACAGGGTTAAGTAAGATGATCTGCTCCAGCCAGACTGGACACTTCATTAAGCGACATTTTTATTTTCAAAGTTAACTGGACTTAGATACCCAAGAGCACTGTGCCTTCTTGTCCGATTATAATCAACCTCGATGTATTCAAAGAGCGTTTGACGCATCTCGTCTCGCGTCATGATCGGCTCATATTGGATCGCTTCAACCTTCATTGAATGGAAGAAGCTCTCAACACAAGCATTATCCCAGCAGTTTCCTTTCCTACTCATACTTTGCTTTAGATTATAAGCGGTTATGATGTCTCGATAATCTTTTGAGCAGTACTGACTACCTCGGTCACTATGAACGATCACCTGCTCAGGGAACCCACGACGGAACAAGGCCATTGATAATGCATCGCAGACCAGTGTTGCGGTCATTCTGGTATCCATAGACCAGCCGACTACTTGCCTTGAATAAAGGTCAATAATTACCGCCAAATACAGCCAGCCTTCACTTGTCGCAACATAGGTGATGTCTCCCGCCCACTTTTGATTCGGAGCCTCCGCGTTAAAATCCTGAGCTAGCAGGTTCGGAGCAACTGGCATTTTATGTTTGCTATCCGTAGTGCACCTAAACTTACGTGCCGCTTTCGGCGTTAAATCCTGACGCTTCATACTAGCGGCAATGGTTTTAACATTACGGCTATCACCGTTCTCTGCCAGCTCTTTCTGGATACGCCTTGAACCATCACGGCCTTTGCTGTTGTCAAAAGCCTTTTTGACCTTCGTATCAAGCTCTTGGCGAGTTACCTCGCGCTGAGTGGCCTTGTGGCGATGCTTAATCCAGTAATAAAACCCACTTCGTGAAACCCCGAACACCTTAGCCATGCGGACAGCACTGAAGCACAGCAGGTGTTCGAGCATAAATTCGTAGCTATCTACTTTAGATTTTTCGCGAAGTAGGTGGCGGCCTTTTTTACGATATCTAGCTCTTCAGCTTGCTCGGCCAATTGCCTTTTGAGCTTTGCGACTTCAGCGGCTAGATCTTTTTCCCGCTGACTGGTGCTAGTATCTTTCTTGGCTGCTTTACGCCAACCGTAGATCTGGGATTCGTGTAACGAGAGATGCTGCGCTGCCGTAGCTACTCCCAGCTTTTCTGCTAGCTTCAGTGCTTCTGCTTTAAATTCAGCAGAATGGAGAATACGTTTTTTCTTGTTTGTCATGGTTCACCTCATTAGTGATTGTACTCACTTAATTAGGTGTCCAAAACTGGTGGTGCGGATCAGTAAGGGCGGCTCTATTTAATTGGCACGACCTTGCTCCTTTTCAGTTTGGCAAGTTCCTCCCTAAGCTCCGCATTCTCATACTCAAGGTCATCGATACGAGCCAATGCCTGAACCAACTTGTCGTTGAGATGGTGTTGTGCAGCCGAGAAAAGGGCTAGCTTCTCCCGTTCGCTCTCATACTTGGCCTTGAAGTTATCCTTGATGCGCTTTTCCTCGTTCAGCTTTGCACGTACCGTCTGGATCTCTGGCCGGATGATTTCACCTTTGCCTGCCGCAATTTCAGCTTTGGTCTTTTTAATCTTTTCAACAAAATCAGGGTAGTAATAACCACTGCCATTACCCAAGTTTGCTTCTTCTTCAACGGCTCTCACACTGAGCTTACGATGAGTAGGTATCCGTCTGGGTTTCCCTTTAGCAATTCGGTCTAAAGCAGCTTCTAGCGCAACGAGTGTATTTTCACTTTTCCCCATGCCTAAACCTCCATCACGGCCAGTTCTGCTTCAAAGACCGTAAATTCCATACCAAAATCTCGCATCACGTTTTCTGCCGCCCTAATTTGAGTAATATAGTGACTTCTGTCTGTTACCGATATATCGTCACCATAAGCCATATAAGTTGTTAAGCTTCGGTGCTTTCTCTGCCACCACTTAGCTTGTTGCTCATCAATGATGCTACTGCCAGAACCACAATCCACACAGAATTGAGGCATTAATACACCATCCATATCGCAATTGTATCCATTTTTACAGTAGCTATGACTTGTGCCGTGAAGGGTCAGTTTTCCTTTTTTGACTGCTCTGTAGATAACGTCCCATGAACTGTAGATTGTCGGAACATCACCTCGCATCTTCATTATGGCTTGACCGTGAGAACCTGAGAGTTTTTCATCAGAGTGCCATTGTTTAAAAATTTTATTCGCGGTGGATTCAGCATTAATCTCTTCGAGTGCTTGCTGTATTTTCGTATCCACCTTTAAATCTCGCAGGCTCGCTAGTTTACCACCGTTGGTATACCACTCTGCCATTGAGAGATACAGGTGTTTAAATTGCTGTTTAAGCGCAACCAGTGTCCCTAAACGGTTCTTCACGCAGTAAAACGCTAGGGTGCGTCTAAATTGGTGGGTAGCCATAGGCCAAGGTTTACCGATAATAACGAATTCTTTAACTTTATCTAATGAGCGAGGATTGGAGGTTAAACACTCTTGATAATCTTCTTCTGTGACCACGAAATCAAATTGCTTACAAAAACGCTGTAATCGCTCATTCCACTTCGTGATTAACCTCGGTGGTACCGAGCGAGCACTCTGGTTCAGCCATAATGAATCCGCGTACTTCTCATCAGGGTAAGTCGCTTCGCTTCGCCAGCGTTTCGTTAGCATCGTCATTAAGTCAATTGCTGTTTTGGAAGAGGCCGCTGTCACCCACGTTTCGCGCTTTTCTCCTAGCTTAAAGGTATGAGATTGCAGCATGTGGTGTACTCGACCGCTCAAGGTGTCTTTGTAATAACTGTTTGGTGTGAGTTTATCCAATTCTGAATCTCGCATCCCACTGAACCCACCGCATACAATATAACTCGCGGTAATGAGTTGCCCTAGGTAGCGTTTGAATTCGTTAGCATTTTTAAGTGGGACGTGAGGGAGTTTTTCTGCCAATGGAGAAATAAGAGAGTGAGGCTCACGAGGTTGGTAGTCCGCAATGGCTGTTGAGTATTTTCGGTTATCAATACTTCCATCACCGTTCATAAAAGTATAAGAGTGGCCTTGCTGAACCTTACTGTCCAAAATCCTCTTGCCTGCAATATAGTTGTCTTGTAGCGCACTTTCTGTATCGGCCAGCAGTTGGGCGTGAGGCAGTGCCTCTTCAATGAGCGCTATCGCCTTGCCGTAGATGGCGTGACATAACCGCTCTGGAATAACCAGAGTTTGCTGCCCATCTTTATCACTCAGTCTTTGAGCCTCTTTGTTTGATTTAATCGGTTTGATATCCAGAGGTATGTTGTGCCAACCTGCATCACCGATTGCGCCATTGATAGCAACAAATGTTTGCTCAAGTGTTCCCTGAGCATAACCCTGCTCTTGAAGAAAATTATCAAGCTTTAACCTAAGTGGCGCAGAGGACAGTGCAGCCAGTGAGGTTTGGTTTTGCTCCTTTAAGAATGAGTAAACTTTTTTTATGTCTGTTAGTCGAGAACTAGCACCTGAAAAACTCAGGGCTTTTTTCCCTTTTGGACTGGCGTTAAAAAGCCAGCCCACGGTAAATATCTTGAGTTCACGTTGCAATTCAGGTGCGGCGTCAAACATTGAGAAGTTGAGTGTGTTTCTCTCTTTCTTGCGTGAGAAAGGAAGGCAATCCCAATTGCTTTGCCCAAAAGTCGCTGTCACGTTACCGTCTCTATCTTTGCAAATAACCACGGCATCCAACTCTTCAAATCGCCCTTCGTGATATAGAGTAATGATGTCCACGCATTGCACTTTATGCTCTTCGGGGAAATCTGAAGTATATAAGTGGCTGGTTTTCATTATGATAACTCCTGAGAGTGCGATGGGATGAGACCAAGAACGGAGTCCGCATCATCCCAGTTGGGGTGATAACCTTCATCATCAAGCTTGTTTTCTGCTTGTTTGAGTAGTTTTTTGTCGATACTGGGTAAGATGTTCTCGTCTATGAAGGTCACGATGTTTTCAAAGTTCTGTCGGTAGTGGCTGGCATCGAGATGTAGGTAGAGTGATTCCTCGATACACGCTTTAAAGCTGAGTAGACACCAGATATCTGAGAGCGATTGAACAATGACCTGACTGGGGCAGCCGAAACAACCGAGTAAATCAGCACAGGCCAATTTTTCCCCTTCTCTTAGCAGCCCTTGCTTAAGCGCTTTCTTGGTGTATTTTTCTGACTTCTCACCAAAGGGAGTGGCACAGCTCCCACCGTTGGGGGTGCGACTTAAATCCGGTAGGTTGATTTTGTTTTCTTCTTCAATGACCAGAACATCAATGCCTAAATTGGTCTGCGCCTGTTTCGTATTAACCCCCCGCTTAATCTCTTCTTCGCGTATCGACATCGCATCCTGCATCATGCCATCGTTAGTTATTCGGTTTCCTTCGCTATAGCTTTTCTTTCTCGTGTTAGGGGTATTGCCTAGCATGATGTCATTCATCATTTCGCCTTGGTGATAGGCGGTAATCTGTGCGCCCGTTTCACGAAAACGGCTAATAACTGGGCGTAGTCTTCGTCCAGTTTGGCCGGTGAAGGTAAAGTGCTTTTCAACCCAGTGCCTCAGGAAGTCATTAAGAGTTGCGCTTTTCAGCGTAGTCGCTTTCTGCGCTACTACGGTTTGAAGCAGTGTTGCGTTTTCATCCGTTGATATTAAGCGTGACGCATTGAGTAAGTGGTCGAAAAATCGCATGGCGTATTTCGGTATATCCAGTTCATGCTCGCCTATCTCAACCTGAATGGTTTTGAATGCTCTGCGCTTAAAAGCAGGCATGGTGTACCACGTTTCTCCGGCAGACGTCGAGGCATTGCGCGGCTGAGGTAGCTGGAATAGGGCACTGGTGTTTGCATAGGTGTAATAAGACAAAAGGTACGCACCAGCGCTCATCATCTTCGAAATTGCACCACACAGGTTATAGGTTTGGCCTTTCCACTCAAAGGTCATTGTACTCTTGTGGTTATAAGCCTTGATGTGCGTCTCAGGCGATTCAATAAACTGGTGGTAGGTTTGTTTGAACAGACTGCGCAAGAATGGGAGCAGTTGGTTTAAATCACTGCGGGTATAGGCTTCGAATGGCTCTGTATCGCTGGCATCTAACACCGTGATAGCGTTAAAATAGCTTGATGGTAAATCTAAATAATCACGAAATAGCACCAACAAATCAGAGTGGTACCTTTTATAAGTAGACCTTTTCAATGTTCCCTGCATAACCCTTGTATGCAGATGAGACATATAGCCTTCCAGTGAGTCTTGTGTAAATGCAATCGCGTTAGTTAAGTCACACCAACGAAGGTACTGAGACAGTCCATTGTAATAACTATACAGAGTTGCATGACTCGCTCCTTCTTCTATCTTTTCACCAAATCGGGCTTTGATTTGATGCACAAAGCCTAGACGGTCGGCATCTTTAAATTGACCGCCTTGCTGTAGATTTTTCGTGACAGGAAAGTACTTAACCAGAAAGCGATTAAAGTCTGCGACATTGTTACGCTCCGTGTTTAGCTGAAAACAAAGCTCCGAATCCCAGCCGTGGAGGTATGAAACCTTATTATTCATCCTCACCACCTAGTGCTTCGTGCATGATGCTATCTAAAATGCCAAACTTCACTTTGAACGCTTCTTTGCGTTGTAGGTAACGTAGATACTTCCAAGTCGTGGATTCATTTCTATGCCCCATCCAGCCCATTAACAGCTCCATACACTCCATTGGAGATAGGCCAGCCTCAAGCAAGTCATTTAATCGGTATGTACCGTAGGTTGAGCGCAGGTCGTGGAAGCGATGAGTAAAGGAGGGGTATTTTTTTTGATGGACGTTCTAAACTCTGTCCACCGAGCTTCAATAGATTTAGCGGTCACTGGATTGCCTTGCTCACTCACAAAAAGAGGCTCATGACGCTCGCACAGCTCAAACCTTTCGATGGCATCTTGTTTTAGGGACGGTGCATTCTCGGGCAATGATTCTAATTTGACATTGAGTTTGTTTACCCGTTTGATTCTCCGCTCAGAGGTTCGGTATTCATTCAGTGTGGTTAATAGTTCTGATGAGATTTCTACACGCCTTTGCTTTAAGTATTTAGTCTGAACACCTGTCGATTGAGGTGATAAAACTATCTCGTAACGATGCTCACTTTCAGCCAGTGGTGTTGCGGTATCAAGGGCATTCAGGGAGAGAGTTGCCACCTCTTGGATTCGCATTCCCGTATCAATAGAGACCAACACCTGTAAGCGCAACTCTTCGGAAGCGCTAGGAAGGTGCTGTGTCAGTATGCCCAGTGACTCTTGACTGAGGGGTGATAAAGGTCGAATGTTCTTACTGCTTGCATCCTTGGGTACTTTTATTCGCAAGTCACTCGTTTCAACGGTAAACGTTGGCGATATATGTGCCAGCATTCCAGTGCTTTGAACGGATACAAACTCCATCTTAAAAGGAGCCTCTTTCTCGTTCTTGATTTTTAAGTAACCATCATGCATTAACCATTTGTAGTAGTTAACAATTTGATTCATTCGGACGCTTGCTGTGCTGTGAGCTAATTCACCGTTCTTGATTTGTTTTAACAGGTGAGAACGAAATAGATAAGTTGGTTTTAGTCTTTTGACGGGAGGGAATTTATCCCATGCTAATTGTTTATCCTCAAGGAATTGGTAGTAAGCATGTAACGCTTGAGCGCAGGGGGAGAGGTCTTTAGCTGCTTTGATGGCTTTTTGGTAGAAGAGGTAACTATTTGCTTCGTGGTTGAACGAACCATCTTGATTAAACAGTGTAGGCAGTGAGCCGATATTCCCCTCAACAGGAGAGCATTGACAGTTGTTATCACTGACTGATAGTTCTGTCCGTTTATAGACATTGCTTGATTGTATGAGATACATAAATTCACCTAGAAAACTACTGACCATACATACGGTATAGTCAGTGAGTGATTATTTTCCAGATTTATTTATGTGTGTAAGATGCTTTTCCTACACTAACCTGTCATGGTAACAAACTCTTCACTACCCGTTGGGTGTATTGCCACAACTGAATCAAAATCGGCCTTGGTTGCGCCCATTTTCATGGCTACGCCAAAGCCTTGAATCATTTCATCAACCGCAAAACCGATGCCGTGTAGGCCAACAACGGTTTCTTCAGGGCCAGCGCATACTAGTTTCATTTTGCATGGTTGACGGTGAGAGGTGACGGTGGTGTACATGGCCGTGAAGCTAGATGTATACACTTTGACATTCTCTTCGCCATATTGCGCTTGGGCTTCTTGCGTGGTGAGGCCAATTGTGCCGATTGGCGGATGGCTAAAGACCACGGTCGGGACCAGTTTGTAATCCATCTTCGCATCGGTTTTGCCATTAAACAGGCGCTCTGAAAGTTGACGGCCTGCTTTGACGGCAACAGGTGTGAGTTCAATACCGCCTTCCATGATATCGCCGACACAGTAAATGCCCGCGACGTTGGTTTGCTGGTACTCATCAACCTTAATATAGCCTTGTGCATTGGTTGCCACACCCGTTGCTGCTAGGTTTATCGCATCGGTTGCTGGGTGGCGGCCGATTGCCCAAATGAGCGTATCAACGTTTTGGCTTTGGCCATTTTCAAGGTGTAGAGTCAGGCTGCCATCGGCTTCTTTGATCACTTCTTTTGGCACTGAATGAGTATGTAATGTTGGGCCTTCCGCCGCCATGACTTCAGTGAGTGTTTCGATGATCATGGGATCAAAGCTGCGCAGTGGTGATTCTTTGCGCACGTAAAGGTGCGTTTCAGTGCCGAGTGCGTTGAGTACGCCCGCGATTTCAACCGCAATATAACCTGCGCCCACAACCGCGACGCGTTTAGGTTGTTCGGTCAAGTCAAAGAAACCATTGGAATCAATGCCGTATTGCGCCCCTGGGATCGCCGGAATCGTTGGGCGTCCGCCAACGGCAATCAGGATATGATCTGCCGTGTAGTGTTCACCGTTTACTTCTACGGTTTTTGCATCAACAAAGCGTGCAAAACCGCGGATCACTTCCACTTTATTATTGCCCAATACGCGGTCGTACGATTGATGAATACGGCCAATATACGCTTGGCGGCTCTCAATCAGTTTTGACCAATCTAATCCTTTGACATCGACATCGAAGCCATAATCTTTGGCATAAAGGTGCATTGCTTCAGCAATTTGCGCGCCATGCCACATCACTTTTTTCGGAACACAACCGACGTTGACACAAGTGCCGCCAAGGTCTTTGGCTTCAATCAGTGCGACTTTCGCACCATACATTGCCGCGCGGTTCGCTGAAGCGATACCACCAGAGCCACCACCGATACAGATATAATCAAAATGCGTTGTCATTACTTTCTCCATTATTCTTTTTTCATCCTATTTGACCTTGGTTTTGTACGGTGTTGGCAACCATAGCAAGGCGAAAAAGGTTCTCTACTTCTTTGATAGATTGGGTCAGTTTATTCTGGTACAACCCATTCGACTTTAAAATGACCGGTTACCGGGGCAATCGCTTGCTGAAGAAACGGTAAAATTTCCTGCATTTGCCCTTCCAGTGTCCACGGTGGGTTAATCACTATCATGCCTGAAGCGGTCATGCCACGTTCATGGGTGTCTGGCGACACGCCCAATTCAATTTGTAAGATTTTGCGAATGCCGAGGCTTGCCAGCCCTTCAAGCAAGTCATCAATGGTGTCGCGATTCACTACGGGATACCAAATGGCGTAGATACCCGTCGCCCAGCGCTTATAACTTTGGGCAATGGCTCTTACGACATCGCTGTACTCTTTGGCCAATTCGTAAGGGGGATCGATCAACACTAAGCCGCGACGCTCTTTCGGTGGCAGGCTACCGATTAAGCGTTGGAAACCATCTTCTTTGTAAATCGATACCTGACGATCTCGGTGGAACTCTTGCTCGAGCAAAGGGTAATCGCTCGGATGCAATTCGGTGAGCACCATACGATCCTGTGCGCGTAGATGAGCACGCGCCACACGTGGTGAGCCGGGGTAGTAACGTAACTCTTCGCTTTCATTGAGCGCTTTTACTGCCTCAAGGTAGCTTTGAATGGCGGGTGGCGTTACATTTTGTTGCCAAATACGAGCAATCCCTTGTTTATATTCACCAGTTTTTTCTGACCATTCATGGGTCAAGTCATAACGGCCCACACCAGAGTGGGTGTCATGATAAACAAAAGGCTTCTCTTTTTGCTGTAATGCATTGAGGATAAGGCTTTGTACGATATGCTTTAATACATCCGCGTGGTTGCCCGCGTGAAAACTGTGGCGATAACTTAGCAAAATAGGCTCTCAAAACACCCCAAATGGAGTGTGTTTCATCAATCAAACGTATTGGCTGATTATACGCCACTATTGAAAATTGCTGAACCTACCTATATTTACTATTTCAGATAAACAAAATCGACGGTTGCCGTGAAACAATCAGTGACTGTTGCAGAGAAATGCATCAACGTGCAGGCGCGTCTTAACTTAAAAGGAATGTTTTATGTCTAATCCACTTCTCACTTTCACGGATTTACCGCCGTTTTCCGCCATTAAGCCAGAGCATGTGAAGCCTGCGGTTGAGAAAGCGATAGAAGATTGCCGCACCGAAATTGAAAAACGCCTTGCTGGCAATAGCACCCCAACGTGGCAAAACTTGATTGCACCCATTGAAGAGGTGGATGATCGCTTAAGCCGCATTTGGTCGCCAGTAAGCCACCTTAATTCTGTGCTCAATAGCGATGAACTGCGTGATGCGTACGAAAGCTGTTTGCCGCTGCTGTCTGAATACGGCACTTGGGTTGGGCAACATAAAGGCCTGTTTGAAGCCTATAAGAGCATGAAAGCCAGCGATACTTTTTCCTCGCTCTCTCAAGCGCAGCAAAAAACCATCAATGATGCACTGCGTGATTTTGAGTTATCGGGGATCGGCTTGCCATTGGCAGAGCAAAAACGGTACGGCGAGATCAGTAAACGTCAATCTGAGTTGGGTTCTAAGTTCTCTAATAACGTACTGGATGCCACGATGGGCTGGACCAAGCACATTACTGACGCCAATCAATTAGCGGGCATGCCAGAATCGGCGTTAGCAGCGGCACAAGCGGCGGCGCAAGCCAAAGAGCTCGATGGTTATTTATTAACGCTCGACATTCCTTCTTATCTGCCAGTGATGACTTATTGTGATAACCAAGCTTTGCGCAAAGAGCTCTATGAAGCGTATGTCACACGTGCCTCGGATCGCGGGCCAAATGCGGGCAAGTGGGATAACAGCGAAATCATCGCTGAGAAGCTCAAACTGCGTCATGAAATAGCCCGTATGCTCGGTTTTAATACCTACAGTGAAAAATCACTGGCGACTAAAATGGCGCAAACGCCCGATCAAGTGTTAGGGTTTTTAAATGATTTAGCCACCAAAGTGAAACCGCAAGGTGAGCGTGAAGTCGAAGAGTTGCGTCAATTTGCGCAGCAAGAGTTTGGCGTGACCACGCTAGAGTTGTGGGATATCGCTTACTACAGCGAAAAACAGAAACAGCACTTGTTTGATATTTCAGATGAAGAGCTGCGCCCTTATTTCCCAGAATCGAAAGTGGTGAGCGGCCTATTTGAAGTACTCAACCGCGTATTTGGCATGAGCGTCAAAGAGCGCTCTGGGGTTGATACTTGGCATCCATCGGTGCGTTTTTTCGATATTTTTGATGCGAAAGGATCACTGCGTGGCAGCTTCTATCTCGACCTGTATGCGCGCGAACATAAGCGTGGCGGCGCGTGGATGGATGATTGCCGTGGCCGCCGTATCACTCAAAATGGCGAGCTACAAACACCAGTGGCTTATTTGACCTGTAACTTTAATCGCCCAATCGGTGATAAACCTGCGTTATTTACTCATGATGAAGTGGTCACTTTATTCCATGAGTTTGGACACGGGATCCACCACATGTTGACTCAAGTTGAAGTGGGTGCGGTATCTGGCATCAACGGTGTACCGTGGGATGCGGTTGAACTGCCCAGTCAGTTCCTTGAAAATTGGTGCTGGGAAGAAGAGGCGTTAGCGTTTATTTCAGGTCATTACGAAACGGGTGAACCGCTACCAAAAGAAATGCTCGATAAAATGCTCGCGGCGAAAAACTTCCAGTCAGCGATGTTTATTTTGCGTCAACTTGAATTTGGTTTGTTCGATTTCACCTTGCACACCACTTACGATCCCGAAGTAGGGCCGCAAGTGTTGGAAACTCTCGCCCAAGTGAAAAAGAAAGTGGCCGTGTTACCAAGCCTTGAGTGGAACCGTTTCTCACACAGCTTTAGCCACATCTTTGCTGGCGGTTACAGCGCAGGTTACTACAGCTACTTATGGGCAGAAGTACTTTCGGCTGATGCGTTTTCTCGCTTTGAGGAAGAGGGGATTTTTAACCCACAGACTGGACAAAGTTTCTTGAACAACATCCTTGAAATGGGTGGTAGTGAAGAGCCGATGGAGCTATTTAAACGCTTTAGAGGCCGCGAGCCGAAAATTGATGCGTTGCTGCGTCATGCGGGGATCGCCGCGTAGTCACGCGCTTAAAATGCGATGAAGCTCGAATTAGCCCACCTTTGCGGTGGGCTTTTCATTTTTGAATGCCCAGAAAAATGTGATAGAGACGAGCATCTTGCCGCGATTTGAGGTTATAATCTGGACAATTATGTATAAATAACCAGTAGCTTAGCCATGATGGATCCTTCTCTCTTACTCGACGGTCTCAACGATAAACAGCGCGAAGCGGTTGCCGCGCCTTTAGAAAACTTGCTGGTGCTTGCCGGAGCGGGGAGTGGTAAAACCCGAGTATTGGTGCATCGCATTGCTTGGCTTATCTCGGTTGAAAACGCCTCGCCTTTTTCAGTGATGTCGGTGACTTTTACCAACAAAGCGGCGGCGGAAATGCGTGGCCGAATTGAAGAGTTGATGATGGGCAGTGCATCGGGCATGTGGAATGGTACCTTCCACGGTATTTGCCACCGTATTTTACGCGCTCACTATCTTGACGCTCGCCTGCCTGAGGATTTTCAGATCCTCGATTCTGAAGATCAACTGCGTTTGCTGCGTCGCTTAATCAAAGCACAAAACCTAGATGAGAAGCAGTGGCCTACGCGCCAGGTGTGCTGGTGGATTAACGGTAAAAAAGATGAAGGTCTTCGTCCGAAGCACATCGATGCGTACCGCGATCCCGTGACTCAAACCTATTTGCAGCTTTATTCCGCGTACCAAGAGGCGTGCGATCGCGCAGGTTTGGTTGATTTTGCCGAAATTTTGCTGCGTTGCCACGAGATGTTGCGTGATAAGCAGCACATTCGTGAACATTATCAAGCGCGCTTTAAACACATCTTGGTCGACGAATTTCAAGACACCAATAACATCCAATACGCGTGGCTGCGCATGATGGCTGGGCGCGATTGTCACGTGATGATCGTCGGTGATGATGATCAGTCCATTTATGGCTGGCGTGGTGCCAAAATTGAAAACCTCGAAAAATTCACGCAGGAATTTCCAAGCGTTAATACCATTCGTTTAGAGCAAAACTACCGTTCAACCAAAACCATTTTGCAAGCCTCGAACGCACTGATCGCGAACAACACCGAGCGAATGGGTAAAGAGCTCTGGACAGATGGCAGCGAAGGCGAGCCAATTTCTCTCTATTCGGCCTACAACGATCTTGATGAGGCGCGTTTTACCGTCAATAAAATCAAAGAGTGGCGAGATAAAGGTGGCGCATTAGAGGATTGTGCGATGCTTTATCGCAACAACGCCCAATCTCGTGTTTTGGAAGAAGCCTTGATTCAAGCAGGCTTGCCCTACCGTATCTACGGCGGCATGCGCTTCTTCGAGCGCCAAGAGATAAAAGATGCGTTAAGTTACTTGCGTTTGATGTCTAACCGCAATGATGATTCGGCCTTTGAGCGAGTCGTAAATACGCCACCGCGTGGCTTGGGTGATAAAACGCTGGAAACCATTCGTTTTGCGGCGCGAGATCGCGGCTGTACCTTGTGGCAAGCGAGCCTTGTACTGTTGGAAGAAAAAGTGCTCACAGGACGTGCGGCAAGCGCATTAAGCCGGTTTATTGAACTGGTCAATGCCCTTGAAGATGATAGCGCTGAGATGCCGTTACACAGTCAAACCGACCATGTAATCAAAACCTCAGGTTTGTTTGAGATGTATCAGCTTGAAAAGGGTGAAAAGTCCAAAGCCAGAATTGAAAACTTGGAAGAGCTAGTCACCGCAACACGCCAATTTGAAAAGCCAGAAGAAGCGGATGAGATGAGCATGTTGACGGCCTTTTTAACCCACGCAGCGCTGGAAGCGGGCGAAGGGCAGGCTGACGAGTTTGATGATGCCGTACAGTTAATGACACTGCACAGCGCGAAAGGGTTAGAGTTCCCGTTGGTGTTTATGGTTGGCGTTGAAGAGGGCATGTTCCCTAGCCAAATGTCGGCCGAAGAAGCGGGGCGATTGGAAGAGGAGCGCCGTTTGTGTTACGTCGGAATGACGCGCGCCATGCAAAAGCTCTACATTACTTACGCTGAAATTCGCCGTTTATACGGTCAGGATAAATACCATAAGCCGTCACGCTTTATCCGTGAGCTGCCAGAAAACTGCCTTGATGAAGTGCGCATGAAAGCGCAAGTGAGCCGACCAAGCAGTGCTGGGCGTTTTAGTCAAACAGCGGTCAAAGAGAACTTTAACGAGACGGGCTTTAGTTTGGGCGCACGCGTGAAACACCCTATTTTTGGTGAAGGCACCATCATTAATTTCGAAGGTAGTGGCCCGCAAAGTCGAGTGCAAGTCGCTTTTAACGGTGAAGGCATTAAATGGCTAGTGACTGCTTATGCCAAGCTAGAGAAACTATGATCTTCCTTGTACAAAGAAAGGGTACTTTTCTTTGCTGAGATGGTTGGATTGTTCTCCTCCCTCTTTGAGGGGGAGGCAGGGAGGGGTGTTTATGGCGTTGTTTAAACCAAATACCTAACCTAGCCGTTCAAGATATGAAAGCTGGATAACTCATATGCTTATCCAATCCAAAAGAAAAACCCCGAGGGCTTGCGCCCTGCGGGGTTATAGTCTTACTTGCAGCAATCCAGCTACGAAAGTGCTCCATGCATCAAATCCATGATAGTGGCTGAATTCCGTCAGCTTAATCCGTTCTTCGCCTTCCTAGCGGTGTCCTTGGCGACTTCCTAGTCTGCTAACCATCCACGTTAGCGCGCTTCACTTGTTCCTTGAGCGGTGTCCTTTACATCATCCTGATGTTCAGTCCTTGCCTCGTCCAGAGGTGTCCATCGTCTTTCCTTAGTAGTAACCATCCTAGCTACTATTGCGTCCATTCAATGTCCAATTTGCTTTCCGTGCCGACCATTCATCCTGAGCAGTCGTCTCTTCATCCTGAAGATGACCAATCCGTGGTGCTTTCCTGTTCCGTGTCAGAATCCTTCCGACAAGGTTCATATTACCCATCTCTAATTTATCGGCAATGCTAGAGAAACTCTTTTTTCGCAAAGGGTTTCTCTAGCTGGTTATTATTTTATTTAAAATCAATTATTTAGGTTTTTTGGTGTTGATTTTCCTACTCAAAAAGCGATATTTGCTCACTCGTTTGTAAGAGATCTCGCACAAAAATGGGCGCGAATCGCTGCATCAATGGCTAAGGCTAAGCAGCGCTTGCAATAAAATAAGTCCACCGATGAGCGTAAAAATGATGCCACATACCGCATCAATATACACAGTGAGTGATTGCAAACGTTTTTGTAGGCGGGCGGTGGAGAGCATCCACGCCAAGGTTGAGAACCACATAAAAGAGAGCCCCCAAAGAATCAGCAAGGCGATACCTTTACCTGAAAAGGACATCCCCACAGGCACTAAACTCGACATTAAGCTGATAAAAAAGACCAAAGCTTTTGGATTAAAAATATTGGTGATAAAACCGCGGGAAAAGGCTTGGCGTTGATTTTCGATCAGCTTGTAGCGCTCATTGTTGACTCCGACAGCTTGTGGCGATCGCCAGGTGGTGTAGATGGATTTGAGTGCGCCCAAGCCTAAATAGAATAAATACCCCCCGCCGGCCAGTTGCACCATCGCAAACAGTGCAGGTTGTTGATGCACCAAATAGCTTATCCCTGTGAGGCTAAGCAATGAGTGAATGACAATGCCACATGATAACCCTAGCGCAATAAAAACTCCGGTTCTGCGACCGTAACGGGTGGCATTTTGTACCACCAGTGCCACATCTGGGCCGGGGCTTAATAATGCCATAAAATGTACGCCAGCCAATGTGGCCAATATGGAAAGTTCGTTCATGTATTCTCCTCATGTTTTACGGTGAGTATGCGTGGAGAAAACGTGCTTGCCTTGTAAATTTCTGACAGTTTGGTTAGTAAAGTGTGCGATTGATGGCGGAGGGTGGCAGGCCAAAGGTTGCTTTGAACGCCTTACTGAAATGGGCTTGATCATAAAAACCGACTTGATAGGCGACTTCAGTGCTAGAGGTGCCGGTTTTCAACAATTTCATCGCTTGCTCTAAACGTAAACGCAATAACCATGCATAAGGTGTGATGCCCGTTTGCGCCTTGAAATGGCGCTGAAACTGAGTGGGTGAAAGCTGGCAAAGCTGAGCGAGTTGCTCGAGGCGGATTGGTTGGTCGAGTTGACTGAGTACCCACTCTTTCAGCGTGGCGAGGTTGCGCTGGCCAAGCGGTTTAACCTCCGGCAGTTTCAAGTGGCTATAGCGTTCAAGTAAAGGTGTGAACCCTTGGTAGGGTAAGCAATCTTTAGCGAGTTGGCTGAGCTTATCCTGCTTCATGGTGTGATGAAGTTGCAGCAGTGAGCAAAAAAGTGGCGCGTCATCGACTATTAACTGCTCAAAACCCAGCACTTGTTCAATCTGCTTGGCTTCTAAGGTTTGCTGTAGCCAAGTAGGTTCAATAGCAAACACTTGCACTTGGTAGCCAGAGCCATTGTGCGCTTGCCCATCGTGCAGTTCATCTGGCGACATCAGAACTACGCCGCCCCGTTGTACCTGATGCCAGGCGCCTTGGTGGTAGAAGCGCTGCGTTCCTTGAGTGATAAGGCCAATATGAATATCAAGATGGTAGTGGCGATCAAACGCAAACTGGCGATAGTCTGCATCAATCAGACCGATCGCAGGATAGGCCGTTTGGCTGTAGCTCACTTTATCCATAGAGACCAAAATTTAGGGTTGAATAATGCAAGCTTAGCCAGCCATGTCGCCACTGTCTTGTAAAAAATGATCACAGAACCCTCGATCGCTTTGACGAACGAGGGGAATAAACAATCCTAATTAAACGGATGCCCTCTGAGCGCGTCGCGCGGTTCGGCCTGTTTTTAAACCATCAAAACTGAACAGCAACAATGCTGCCCAAATAAAGGCAAAAGTGATGGCTTTATCACTAGAGAAGGCTTCACCATACACCAAGACAGCGAGCAAAAACATCAAGCTTGGGCCGATGTATTGGAAGAAACCCAGCGTTGAAAGTTTTAAACGCGTTGCTGCTCCTGTGAAACAAAGCAAAGGCAAGGTCGTGATGACGCCAACTGCGATCAGCAGTAGGTTGAGGTTAAGCGGATTGAGCGTCATATCTGAAGTTGGCGAGCTGGCGATAAACAATAGATAAATCAACGCCGCGGGCAACATCACCAAGGTTTCGATAAACAAACCTGTTTGGGCATCAACCGCCACTTTTTTACGCAGTAAGCCATACAAACCAAAAGTAGTAGCCAAAGCGATGGCGACCACAGGAATCGAGCCAAACACAATTAACTGAATGGCCACACCAATGGTGGCTAGCGCTACCGCGACCCACTGCAGTTTGCGTAATCGCTCACCAAGAAAAAGCATGCCGAGCACCACATTGAGCAGTGGGTTAATGTAATAGCCTAAACTGGCATCTAACATATGATTAGCATTGATCGCCCAGATGAAAATTAACCAGTTCACCGCAACCAGACAAGCGGTGGTCATTAGATAGATCATCTTTGATTTATGAGTAATCACACTGCGTACACTACGCCAGTTGCGGCCAAAATGAAGTAGTGCTGCTAACAAGAAAAACGACCACACTACGCGATGAGTGAGGATCTCAAGTGCAGGAACATTGTTGATTGCTTTAAAATAGATCGGTGCGATGCCCCACATAGTGTAAGCACCAATAGCGAGTAAAACGCCTTGTCTGGAGCGTTGTTGTTCTTCTGCGGTCATGATGAATTCTCAAAGGAGTGAAGTGCTGAGCCAGCGAAACGATTCGACAGTATATACTGTTCCTCAAGTAAGTTGCAGCTTTGTTAATCGACCGCCTACTCGGGAGTTTGAGTGGCGAATAATGGCCGAGAATCAAGTGATTCGCTTTACCGCTACATTTTGCGGTTTTATTCACCATCGAACCCCACTACAATAAGACGCTTTGCGGTATAGCGGTTGCTCTACCCCTTTTGTTCACCCTTGGAAATTTCATGACCGCAACGTTAATGGCTCAACAAACCGATCCTCAACCTGAGACACAGCACAGTATTTTACAGACTGTGTTCGGTTATCAGTCGTTTCGTGTCGGCCAGCAAGAGGTGATTGACGCTTCGTTAGCGGGGCAAGATAGCTTAGTTATCATGCCAACGGGTGGGGGGAAATCGCTCTGTTATCAGATCCCTGCGTTAGTCAAAGAGGGCATCACTTTAGTCATCTCGCCGCTCATTTCGTTGATGAAAGACCAAGTGGATCAGCTCAAAGCCAACGGTGTCGCGGCTGAGTGTATTAATTCAAGTATGTCACGTGAGATGCTGATGTCGGTGTATAACCGAATGAACGCGGGGCAACTGAAGCTGATTTACGCGTCGCCTGAGCGCGTTTTGATGCCCGATTTCATCGAACGCTTGCAGCAGTTGCCATTGGCGATGATTGCCGTGGATGAAGCACACTGTATTTCTCAATGGGGGCACGATTTTCGCCCTGAGTATGCGGCGTTAGGCCAACTTAAACAGCATTTTTCACACGTGCCTTTTATGGCACTGACGGCAACGGCCGATGACGCCACGCGCGTGGATATTTTGCACCGTTTGCAGTTGCAAGAACCGCACGTCTATCTGGGCAGCTTTGATCGTCCTAATATCCGCTATACCTTGGTCGAAAAGCACAAACCGGTTTCACAGGTGATCCGCTATCTTGATACGCAAAGAGGACATTGCGGCATCATTTATTGTGGCAGTCGCAAAAAAGTAGAAATGCTGACAGAGAAACTGTGCAACAACCATTTACGAGCGGCCAGTTACCATGCGGGTATGGACGCCGATGAGCGCGCTTATGTGCAAGAAGCATTTCAGCGTGATGACATTCAGATAGTGGTTGCTACCGTCGCATTTGGAATGGGGATTAATAAACCCAACGTGCGTTTTGTGGTGCATTTTGATATTCCGCGCAACATCGAATCTTACTATCAAGAGACCGGGCGCGCAGGGCGAGACGGTTTGCCAGCCGAAGCGATGATGCTCTATGATCCGGCCGACATCAGTTGGCTGCGTCGAATGTTAGATGAGAAGCCGGAAGGGCCACAAAAGCAGGTGGAAAGCCATAAGTTGGGCGCGATGAGCGCTTTTGCTGAAGCACAAACTTGTCGCCGCCAAGTGTTGCTCAATTATTTTGGTGAATATCGAGACAAACCTTGCGGCAACTGCGATATCTGCCTTGATCCCCCCAAGCATTTCGATGCCACGCAAGAGGCGCAAAAAGCATTATCGTGCGTTTATCGCGTCAACCAAAGTTTCGGTATTGGTTATGTGGTGGAAGTGATGCGCGGTATGCAAAATATCCGTATTCGTGAAAATGGCCACGACAAGCTCACGACTTACGGCATTGGTCGCGATCATAGCCATGATTATTGGGTGAGTATTTTCCGTCAGTTGATCCATAAAGGGTTGTTGCAGCAAAACATTACTCGCAATTCGACCTTGCAGTTGACGGAAGAGGCGCGGCCGCTGCTGCGTGGAGAAATGCCATTAGAGTTAGCTATTCCACGCTTAGATACTGCCGCTCGTGCGGCGAAATCAGATAAGTTATCCAACAAAAACTACGACAAACCACTGTTTGCCAAATTGCGTAAATTGCGTAAATCGATTGCTGATGAAGATGGCCTGCCGCCTTACGTGGTCTTTAGCGATGCGACCTTAATTGATATGGCGGAAATATTGCCCACTTCGTACGGAGAAATGTTGGCCGTTAACGGCGTTGGGCAACGCAAGCTTGAAAAATACGCCGACCCATTCTTAGACTTGATTCAGGAGCACTTAACCCACCATGGCTGAGTTCGGTTTAGCACACAATTTACAAGATGAAGGGCGACTCGTCCTGAGTACACCGCGTTTTGACGTCGATACTTTTCCTGCACTAGGCGAGCGTTTGGTCAAGCAGCTTTCGGCTACAGTGATAGAAAAACAGTGGGATGCGGACATTCACTCATGGTTGATTGATTTTGAAGGTTGCTTACTTTTTCTCAAAGCCGAGCATTACAGCGAGTCGGTTTGGCTTGAAGCACTTGCCATCAAAGAGAGCCAAGAAGAGCTGGCGTTTCTCGCGCAATTATTAGCGCGAGGTTTCTAAGCGTGTAGATCAACTCTGCATATCCGCCTTTTGGTCCTTCATTATTAAGCCGCCATTGCTTATGATGAGGCCAACATCAAGGAGGCTGGCGTGAAATTTGAGTCGATTCATCAAGAAGTTATCTCCGTTGAGCGTTTTACATGGCGCTGCTTACGCTATGCGGCGATCGCTGCGTTACTGCTGTTGACTGGCCTCATTCCCGGAGTGGTGGGTTTTGTCTACCTAGCTGATCTCCCAGCGGCGCAAGCGTGGTTGAATGCGCTTTCGATGGTCAGTGGTCTCGAGCTTCCCTACCCGATAATCAATCTGTATCTTGCGCCGAGCTTGCATCTCTTTTTAGCCTTTTACAGCTTATTTATCGAAACGGTCTTTTTCGTTTCATTGGCTACCCTATTTGCACCGATCATTCATCGCGTTTTTCATCGCATGCACTGCATTGAAGAGAGCGATTAGTTCCGTTAAAAGATTTGACGAATATCAGATGAAATGTCTTGGATCAATTGACGCGCCGACTCGTCTCTTTGCTGTACAAGAGTAATAAACAACAGGTCGGTTAGAACGTTCTGCGCGGTGCGAGAGGCGATGGATGAGCTGCGATGTTCACTTTCATCGGCAATCGTATCAAAAGAGAGATCGGCTAATTCACGTAATCGATTTTTCTTCGGAGAGGTTAGCGCGATAACGCTTGCTCCTTGCTGCTTGGCCGCTTCGGCGGCAATCAAAATCTCTTTTCTCTCTCCTGAAAATGAAATCACAATTTGAACATCTTGCGCACCCAGCGTGCGTGCGGTGGCGATTTGTACGTGGCTATCTTGTTCTGTGAGCGCTGTGATGCCTAATTTCAGGAGCTTAAAAGCCAAATCTTTTGCGGTGAGCGCAGAGCCGCCGATACCGATAATTTGCACGCGGTTGGCGAGGTTTATCCACTGTACCGCTTGGTTGAAATGGGGAAATGAAAGCGCGTTGGTGGTGTGAAACATCGCCTCTGTTTTCGCTTGCACCAATTTTTGTGCGATCACCGCCAGTGGGTCGTCAGCCAGAATATTGCTGTGCAGTGGCGTGGTCTGAAACGCCAATTTACGGCCAAGCTCTTCGGCCAGCGCTAACTTAAACTCACTGTAGCCCCTAAAGCCAATTTTCTGGGTAAATTTGACAATGCTCGATTGGCTGACTTTTGCGTGTTCGGCCAATGCTTGGCTAGTGGCGAGCGCGGCTTTTTCTGGATGAGCGATGATCCAATCGGCGATTTGTAATTCACTGCGAGAGAGTTGAGTGCGGCGGCTGACGATTTTATGCATCACAGACATGCGCGATCCTTGTATTGTTTTGAATAAATTATTCCAAATTTAAAATAACGAACATTAGTATAGTGGCTTGTATTAACTAGCCTTTTGTTCAGAGGCTTAAAAGATATCGGTGCATTGTAGGCCATTATTCCATGCAATGACTGGTCAAGGAATAACCTTTGTTGTGATTTTTGTCACTAAAATGGAATATTTTATTCCATAGAATCGCCCTCAGTTCCGAATTCAAACCGAGAAATAGACGATGAACCTAGACCTAACCCAGTTGGTTACCGAAAGCCGCAACCCTGCCAGTGCTGACATTGACACCCTTTCCACCTTCGAGATGTTGCAAGTCATTAACCATGAAGATCAACTGGTCGCGTTGGCGGTTGAAAAAACCTTACCGCAGATAGCGCAAGCGGTGGATGCCATTACCTTGGCATTTCAAGCGGGTGGACGTTTGATCTACATGGGAGCGGGAACCTCCGGTCGCTTGGGGATTTTAGATGCTAGCGAGTGCCCACCCACCTACGGCTCTGACCCTAAACAAGTGGTTGGGCTTATTGCGGGCGGACACCCAGCGATTCTTAAAGCGGTTGAAAATGCCGAAGACAATGTTGAGCTTGGGCAAAGCGATCTGAAAAATATTAATTTGACCCGCAACGATGTGGTGGTGGGTATCGCCGCCAGTGGTCGCACACCCTATGCGCTAGGCGGCATGGCTTACGCTAAATCACTGGGTGCAACGGTTGTGGCAGTAGTGTGCAACCCAGATTGCGCGATGCAGCACGCGGCTGACATTGCCATTGTGCCTGTGGTGGGCGCGGAAGTGGTCACGGGCTCTTCACGTATGAAAGCGGGCACGGCGCAAAAACTGGTGCTTAACATGTTAACCAGCGGCGCGATGATTCGTTGCGGTAAAGTGTTTGGCAACCTCATGGTCGATGTCGAGGCAACCAATGCTAAGTTGATTCAGCGCCAAAATAACATTGTGGTCGAAGCGACAGGTTGCAGCAAAGAGGAAGCAGAACAAGCACTGAGCGCCTGCCATCGTCACTGTAAAACCGCCATTGTAATGATTCTTGCGGGGCTAAGCGCCGAGCAAGCGACGCAAAAACTGGCCAAGCATAATGGTTTTATTCGCGCGGCACTGAATGATCAATAACCCGACTGGATCTATCCAAGGATGTCCCAATGGCAAAAATAACCTCAAATATGATCGCCAAGCTGCTTAGTGCAGTCGGTGGTAGTGGCAATATCGGTAAGTGCGGTAACTGCATGACGCGCTTACGTTTGACATTAAATAATACGGCATTGGCCGATCAGGCTCTGCTGAAAACCCTTCCCGGCGTAATGGGCGTGGTGGAGAGTGACCAACAACTGCAGATCATTTTAGGCCCGGGCAAAGCGCAAACGGCGGCCGATATGATGAATGAGATGATCGCCAACGGTGACGGTGCTGAGACGGATGTGGCCATAACTGCCGATCTATCCGCGATTGCTGCTGAGCAGAAAAAGCAGATGAAGAGCAAGCAGACCAGCGGCGTACAACGTTTTTTAAGCAAATTTGCGACCATTTTTACGCCGCTGATCCCCGGTTTCATTGCTGCGGGTTTGTTGCTTGGTTTTGCCACTTTGCTGGAGCAAATGTTCGTTATCGATCAATCGCCTAGCCAGTTTATGCTCGATCTCATTACTTATATGAAAGTGTTTGGTAAAGGGCTCTTTGCTTTCTTGAGTATTTTAATTGGTTATAACGCGCAGCAAGCTTTCGGTGGCTCGGGTGTTAATGGTGCCATTTTAGCTTCGCTGTTTGTGCTGGGGTATAACCCAGAGGCGACAACGGGTATCTACTCGGGTATGAGTGAATTCTTTGGCTTCGCCATTGACCCACGCGGCAACATCATCGGGGTACTATTAGCCTCTATTTTGGGCGCGCAAGTAGAACGTAAAGTGCGCCAATACATGCCTGATGATTTGGATATGATCTTAACCTCTGTGGTGACGTTACTCATCATGGGCGCGGTGACTTTCTTGGTGATCATGCCGATTGGTGGTGAGCTGTTTAAAGGTATGTCATGGTTGTTTTTGAACCTCAATGATAACCCGTTGGGCGCGGCGTTACTGTCGGGTTTGTTCTTAATTTCGGTGGTGTTTGGTATTCACCAAGGGTTTGTGCCAGTCTATTTTGCGCTGATGGATGTACAAGGGTTTAACTCTCTGTTTCCTATTTTGGCGATGGCGGGCGGCGGCCAAGTGGGTGCGTCACTGGCACTCTATTTCAAAGCCAATAAAGATGCGTTGCTGCGCACGCAAGTGAAAGGGGCGATCATTCCCGGTATTTTGGGAATTGGCGAACCACTGATTTATGGCGTGACCTTGCCGCGGGTTAAACCGTTTGTCACTGCTTGCATTGGTGGGGCGGCGGGCGGTTTCTTCGTCGGCTTAGTTTCTTACCTTGGTTTGCCAGTAGGATTAAATACGGTGTTTGGCCCGTCAGGCATTGTCGCCATTCCATTGATGACTTCCGAGCAAGGGATTTTTGCTGGGATGATGGTGTTTGTTGGCGGTCTTTTAATCTCCTACACTGTTGGCTTTCTCGCGACCTACTTTTTTGGCTGCAAAGATGTCGATTTAAGCTAATTCACCCCCCCCCCCTATGTATGGTATGCAAAATACCCAAACTCGGTCAAGTGAGGGTATTGGGTGAAATAGCGCGGCCTTTAGCACATCTTCTTTCTCTGTTGGATGTGTCTAAAGGCCTTTTCTTTGGCCTAAAGAGCATCCACTACGCAAGTTCGCCTATAAACCCACCCGTTTGATGCGCCCATAGCTGAGCATAAACGCCTTGTTGTTGCAGCAACTCTTGGTGTGAGCCTTGTTCAATGATTCGTCCTTCATCCAGCACAATTAAGCGATCCATGGCGGCAATGGTTGATAAACGGTGCGCAATGGCGATCACGGTTTTGTTTTCCATCAGCGTTTCAAAATTTTCTTGAATAGCCGCTTCTACTTCTGAATCTAGGGCCGAGGTGGCTTCATCCATGATCAGAATCGGCGCATTTTTTAATAGCACTCTGGCAATCGCAATGCGTTGGCGTTGGCCGCCAGAGAGTTTGACACCGCGTTCTCCCACTTGAACATCGTAGCCAAGGTTGCCATTCTCATCCTGCAACTGCGCGATAAAATCATGAACATGCGCTTGACGGCTTGCTTCTATCAGAGCTTCTTCCCCGGCATCTGGGTTGCCATACAGAATGTTGTCGCGGATTGAGCGGTGCAACAGAGAAGTATCTTGCGTGATCATACCAATGTGTTGGCGCAGTGAATCTTGGCTGACCTGCGAAATATCTTGCCCATCAATGCAGATTTTGCCGCCATTCAAATCGTAAAATCGCAGCAGCAAGTTAACCAGTGTGGATTTACCCGCGCCCGAACGACCTACTAACCCCACTTTTTCGCCCGCTTTTAACTCAAAGTTAAGCGCTTCAAACACAGTGTTTTCTTGTCCATAGTGAAAGTGAACGTTATGGAAGCTGATTTGCCCTTGCGTTACTTGCAGCGGCGGCGCATTGGCTACATCCGTTATGGTCACTGGTTGCGACAAGGTATTCATTCCATCCACCACAGTACCGATATTTTCAAATAGTGCGCTCACTTCCCACATGATCCATTTCGACATGCCTTGTACGCGCAGCGCAATGCTAATCGCAATCGCAATGACACCGACAGTCACTGAGGCATCGAGCCACAAATTGATTGATAAAGCGGCGATAGAAAACAGCAGTAAATAGTTGATGGCGTCAACACTCCACAACAGGCACGTCACCATGCGCATCTGTTGGTACACGGTGTTCAAAAACCGTTTCATGCTGCTTTTGGCGTACTGCATTTCTCGTTGCGAATGGGAAAACAGTTTCACGGTGGCAATGTTGGTGTAACTGTCGACTATGCTGCCCGTCATAGTTGAGCGAGCATCGGCTTGATCGGTCGCCACTTTTTTCATCTTGGGAATGAAATACAATTGAATGATGATGTAGGCCACGAGCCAAATCAGAATCGGGATCATCAAGATGCGGTCAGATTCGCCCATCATCCAAATCATCGAGACGAAGTAGACCGCGATGTAAACCAGTACATCGACCAGTTTCATCACTGTTTCTCGCACAGCGAGTGAACTTTGCATCACTTTGGTGGCGATCCGCCCCGCGAAATCGCGTTGGAAAAAACTGACGCTCTGTTTGAGTAAGTAGCGGTGGATCATCCAACGTATCGACATCGGGTAATTACCCAGTAGCGTTTGGTGCATGATCATGGAGTGGAAGAAAGCCAGCAGCGGCATAATGACCACCACCAGCGCGGCCATTACCCACAAGCGGTCACTCTGATCAGCCCAGAATGTGGCACGTTGTTGGCTGCCAAGCATATCAACCAATTCACCCATATAGCGAATGAGGGTGACTTCGGCAATCGCCACACAAGCACTGAGCAGTGACATGACCAATAACGGTACTTCAAAACCTCGCGTGTAATGACGGCAGAAGGCTAATAAGGAGTTAGGCGGTTGTTGCGGCTCTTCTTTAGGAAACGCCGTCGTGAGATTTTCAAACCATTGAAACATAGGTGATCAACTTATGGTGATGTGCGAGTGAGATTCATTCTTATTTTTATCTGTTAAATATTGAATTTATCAGTAAAATGACGGGCAATAATAATGATAATAAAAACGTTTCTCAAACTAATTAAAGCAGGAGGTATCCTTTAATGGATCTAATTCGCCCAAGCTTGCTGGGGACAGCAATTCACAACATATTAAAAATCAGCGCATTACCTTGTCTGTTCATGGTTTCGGCTACGGCACAAGCTGAGCAAACACCGCCACCAGTTTTAGACACGATCGTGGTAACGGCATCGGCATTGAAAGTCGATACCCCGACACAAGAAACTGCAAAGTCGGTCACTGTCATTGAACGTGATGAACTCGACCAGCATAACGTACAAAAACTGGATGAAGCATTGCGCTATACGCCGGGATACACCTCACCTTATGGCGCGGATAACGACGCCGAATGGATGTTTGTGCGTGGTTTTGAACCGAGTGTCTATCTCGATGGTAACCGTCTTTATAAAGAAGGTTTCTTTGCTTGGACGGTTGAACCCTTTGGTTTAGAGCGAGTTGAATTGGTGAAAGGCCCGTCTTCTGTGCTGTATGGTGAGTCCATGCCGGGCGGTATTGCCAACGTGGTGCAGAAAAAGCCGACCGATGGGGCGCAGCATTCCGTATCTCTGTCGGTGGGGAATAAAAATTACCAGCAGTTGGGTGTCGATATTGCCGATTGGGCCAACCAAGATGGCAGCCAGCGCTACCGCTTGGTGGCGATGGTTAATCAAAAAGAGGGTGAATTGGATGGCATTGAGAGCCAGCGCGTTTATGTTGCGCCAAGCTACGCTATCGATTTATCAGATCAAACCACGCTAACGCTGATGGCCACTTTCTTGAAAGATAACGGCGTGCCACAAAACGGTTTCTTCCCAAGCGATGGCACATTAGTGGCGCTGCCCAATGGTGAGACGATTGCGCCTAACCGCAACTTTGGCGAGCCGGATCACGATGATTTCGATAAAACACAATTGTCGTTCGGCTACCAACTCTCTCATCAACTGAACGACACTTGGAGCCTCAAGCAAAACTTCAACTACGCCTATGTTGATCTGTACCTGCGAAGCTCTTCGGCCTATCAAAATGCTTGGCAAGATAGCGACCCATACACATTGGCACGTTATACCTTGATCAATGATGGTGATGCACACAGCGTAACCTTAGATAACAACGCCCAAGCACAGTGGCAAAGTAGCCAATTTGAGCACCGCTTACTGGCCGGGTTTGACATTCAGTATCACCAAAATAAATGGCTGGGTAATGGCACTGGTTCACCGGTGGGCGTGATCAACAGCCTTAATCCGACCTACGGCAATGTGCCAGATCTTTCAAGCAGCTTGTATGACAATGAGATTGTCAAACAGCAACTGGGAGTGTACGCGCAATATCAAACGAAGTGGCAACAGAAATGGGTTCTGAATTTAGGTGGCCGCTACGACAAAATTGATGTTGAAAGCAAAGGTTTGAATAAAGATGAGCTTGATGATGGCCAACTGTCATTAAACAGCGGTTTGATCTATTTAGCCGATAACGGTTTGTCACCTTATGTGAGCTACTCTGAATCTTTCTATGTGATCAGCAGCTTAGATTTTACCACCAACAAACTCTACAAACCCGTCGAGAGCAACCAAACCGAGGTGGGTGTGAAATACATGCCAAGCTGGCTCGATGGCTATGTCAATCTGGCGTGGTTTGATATCGACCAGAAAAACGCAACCGCCTCTACTGTCGGCAGCAATGGTGCGTTAACCACCAGTCAATCGGGCACAAAAACCAATACGCAAGGGCTCGAAGTGGAAGCTCGCATGGCTGTGACAGAGAATCTGATGCTGAATGCCAGCTACACCTATCTCGATGCTCATACGGGTGAAGGAACGAGCCAGAAGCGCAAGTCGATGATTCCGCGCCACTTAGCGACAGGTTGGGCGAGCTATGATTTTGCAGGCCTTGGGATTGAGGGGCTGACGTTGGGCTCTGGCGTGCGTTATACCGGAACGTCTGTGGATGCCTCGCTCGATAAAAAGGTGCCTGCTTATATGCTGTGGGATGCAATGGCAAGCTACGCCATCAATACACAGTGGGATGTGCAGGTTAACCTCAATAATATTTTGGATGACGAGTCCTTTGCTGGTTGTGATTTCGGAACCTGCTATTACGGCGAATCACGTCGTATGGTGGCAAGCGTGAATTACCGCTGGTAAGTCAGCATGAACTCACCTTCGCTGAAGGTGAGTTTGACGGTTTTTGAACATTCCCGCGCCGGCGGGGATGTGTGTTTTAGGTGGTTCGATTTTTGGGGGAGAGTGATGTTTACCTTATCAAATGTTCAAGTGGTACGCGGTGGACGAAGCATTTTATCCATTGAATCACTGAATATTCCCACCACAGAGTTAACTGTGGTACTCGGCCATAATGGCTCTGGTAAATCCACGCTGGTGAGTTTGATTTCTGGTCAGCAAGCACCTGACCGTGGCGACGTGTTACTTAACCAGCAGCCGATTGCCGAGCTCAGCGCCAGAGCGCTGGCTAAAGCGGTGGCGTTTTTGCCACAAAAATTGCCAACTTCAGCGGGGTTAACGGTACGAGAGTTAGTGCGCCTTGGGCGTTTTCCGTGGCGTGGTCCTTTTGGTCGCTGGCAAAATCAGGATGAAGTGATCATCGATCAAGCGATCGCCCAAACCGGCGTCACTGAATTTGCCTATACCTTGGCAGATGAATTGTCTGGCGGTGAAAGGCAACGCGCTTGGGTGGCGATGCTGTTGGCGCAGCAGTCTCCGGTGCTGATTTTAGATGAGCCAACTTCAGCGTTAGATGTGCAGCACCAATATCAGTTAATGGCTCTGCTTGCGCAATTAAACCAAACACAAGGCTGCGGAATTATCGTCATTTTGCATGATTTGAACCTTGCGCTACGTTACGCGACCCACATTGTCGCGCTCAAGCAGGGCAAGGTTGCTTTTGAAGGCGATGCCTCTTTATTGGTCGATGAAGCACGTTTATCGGCGCTTTATCAAACGCCGATCCAACTGCTGGATCACCCAATGTCCAATTCAGATTCTCACACGCATAAGGTCGCGATTGTATGTGCTTAAACCTTGTAAAGCGCTGGCTGGTTGCTGGCTTACTCTCTGTTTTTTCGAGTGTCGCTTTTAGCGCGCCATTGACCGTACACGACAGCCGCGGAGAGCAAACTCTACAGCAGCGGCCACAACGTGCGGTGGTGCTCAATTGGGATTTACTTGAGCAAGTGATTGAACTGGGTATCACACCCGTTGGCGCGCCAGAGCTTGCCAGTTATCAAGATTGGGTTGTCAAACCGCAAGTGCCGCAAGGGGTAGAAGATATCGGCACGCGCGTTGAACCCAATTTGGAAAAAATTGCTGCACTGAAACCAGATCTCATTCTCGCTGCTGCGCCGCAGCAAGATTTAATCACACCGTTAGAGCGCATTGCTCCGGTACTCTATTTCTCTAATTTTCAAGCCAGTGATGACAGTGGTGCAGTCGCGATTGACCATTTTCGCCAATTAGCGCAGCTCTTTGACAAGCAAGCGCTCGCCGAGCAAAAACTGACCACAATGACGGAACGTTTTGCGCAGTTAAAAGCACAAATTGACATCGCGTTTTCTCATCAAACACCCGCGGTGGTGGCGATGCGTTTTGCTAATCCAACCTCGGTGTTCCTTTACGGTGAAAACTCCACCACTCATTATGTGCTGAAGCAATTGGGCTTGTATGAAGCGCTGCCTCAGCCCGCCAAAGAGTGGGGGATTGTGCAACATCGGTTAACGGATTTGCAGTATGTTGAGCAAGGTTATGTGCTCTATTTCTTGCCATTTGCCCAGCAAGCACAGCTAGAAAAATCAATGCTTTGGCAAGCGATGCCGTTTGTGCGTCAAGCGCGAGTGAACTCGGTTGAGAGTGTCTGGAACTACGGCGGCGCGATGTCACTACAATACATTGCAGAAGCGCTGACACGCAGTTTGCTTGAGGTTGCGCCTAAGTCATGAACGGAAAACTGTTTCTCGCACTGAGTAGTGCGCTGCTGCTTGTGGCAATGCTCAGTGTGCAAATTGGCAATGGCGTTGATCTAGTCACGCAATGGCAACTGTTGTGGGCGCAACGTGAAGCGAGCTCTTTTGCGGAGTTCAATTTCCTATATGGTCAATTGCCCCGTTTGGTGATGACGTTGCTGGTGGGCGCGATGTTAGGTTTGGTCGGCAGTGTGATGCAACAACTGACGCAGAATAACCTCACTTCACCATTGACGCTGGGCACCTCATCTGGAGCTTGGCTGGCGCTGATTATTCTCAACATTGGTTTTCCAAGCCTAGTTGCCAGTTACAGCGCGTTGGTGGCAATGAGTGGTGCTTTGCTCGCATTTGCGTTGATCGTGGTGATTGCTGGTGTGCGTAACATGACGGGCTTGCCGTTAATTGTGGCAGGCATGGTGGTGAACCTGCTACTTGGCGCGATTGCGACGGCACTGATTCTACTCAATGAACAATACGCCAAAAACGTCTTCATGTGGGGCGCGGGCGATCTGGCGCAAAATGGCTGGGATTGGGTGCAGTGGTTGCTGCCGCGGTTATCGGTCTCTTTATTGATTTTACTGTTTGCACCAAGGGTTCTGACGTTATTGCGTTTAGGTCATCAAGGTGCTGCGGCTCGTGGTCTGCCGGTCATTCCTGCATTTTTAATCTTAATGGTGCTCGGGATTTGGTTGGTTTCAGCCTCGATTACAGCGGTGGGCGTCATCAGTTTTATCGGGCTACTCACGCCAAACATCGCCCGTGCTATGGGGGCAAGAACGCCCAAACAAGAGCTCTATTCGAGCTTACTGCTTGGCGCGTTACTGCTTTTATTAACCGATATGCTCGCAATGTGGTTGAGCCTATGGACTACGCAAGTCATCGCCAGCGGTATCACAGCCGCGGCGATTGGCGCGCCCGCATTGATCTGGTTTAGTCGCCGTCAGCTCAAGGCGCAAGATACCTTGACTATCTCACTGCCTCAGTCGCGCGCATCATTAAGCCGTGTCGCATTATTGGGGTTGTTGTTAATGATGCTGGCAGCACTTGGGTTGCATACGTTGTTTCAAATGAACGAACTCAGTTGGCAATTGGCACTGCCAAGCAGCTATCAGTGGTCATTACGCTGGCCGCGCATGCTTACCGCATTGTGTGCCGGTATTGGTCTTGCACTAGCAGGTAGCATTTTGCAACGTTTGATATACAACCCGTTAGCCAGCCCAGATATTTTAGGGGTCTCGTCAGGGGCGACGTTTGCGTTGGTGTTTGCCAATCTCTTTTTAGGTCAAAGCTTGTTAGCCGCTCATTGGGTGACAGCGTTGTTGGGTAGTTTGCTGGTGTTGGCGGCATTAGTTGTGCTGGGTAAGCGCCATCAATACGCCGCGTCGAGTTTGATTTTAACCGGGATAGCCATCACCGCATTGCTTGAATCCTTAGTGCAATTTTGCTTGGCTAAAGGGTCAGAAGACAGTTATCGAATTTTACAGTGGTTGGCAGGCTCAACCTATCGCGTTACGCCTGACCAAGCGCTGTTGCTGGCCGTTTTGGTGCTGTTGCTGGCCGCGGCCACCATCGCGCTGTCGCGTTGGCTGACTTTAATCTCCATTGGTCGTCGTTTTGCCAGTGCGCGCGGCGTTAATGCGCAAAGCACCAGTTTGATTTTATTGACCATTGTGGCGCTGTTATGTACGCTGGTGACGGCGACGATGGGGCCAGTGTCGTTTGTGGGTTTGATTGCGCCACACATGGCGATGATGCTAGGCGCGCAGCAAAGTAAAACCCAACTGCTGGTGGCAAGTTTAGTCGGTGCATCATTAATGTTGTGGGCGGATTGGCTCGGACAGGTGATCGTTTATCCGATGCAAATTGCGGCTGGCACGCTGGTGGCGATTCTCGGTGGGAGCTATTTCTTGCTGTTACTGTTGGTCAATCGTTCAAAATAAGCTCAGTCTATTTACCATTGGCATCGATGGTATTTAGCATCGTAACAAAGCTGCTCACTGTGCCAGATAAGTCGTTTTTCTTATTAATAAAATGATGGTAGTGCCTTGGCGTAGCAACGATATGTAACCCACATGATCGATAGTGTTAACGAATAGCCCTGTGTATACAGGGCTTGCGGCTATTTTTTGGTGATTTTATCTAAATAACCCATCGCAAAGGCCGATAAGACAAAGGTAATGTGCAGCAGTAAGTACCACTTGATTTTTTCACTGTCGATATTTTCAGTGTTCATGAAGACTTTCAGCAAATGAATTGAGGAGATGGCGACAATCGATGCCGAAACCTTATTTTTCAACGATCCTGTGTCTAATTTTCCGAGCCAGCCGAGCTTATCATCCTCTTCGGCGATATCAATTTTAGAGACAAAATTCTCATAGCCTGAAAACATCACCATCACAATCAACCCACCAACCAATGAAATATCAATCAAAGAAAGTGTCACTAAAATCAGGCTGACTTCATCGGTGCTCAAGATGTTAGGTAACAGATGAAACACTTCTTGGAAAAATTTAATGCCTAATGCCAGCAGCACTAAACTTAACCCCAAATAGATAGGCGCCATAATCCAGCGCGCTGAATAGAGTAGTTTTTCGACGATATTTTCCATAATTATTCCGTTTATGATCTCCACGAAGTATGTGGAATAAGGGGTGATAATACTGTGTTTTCTTGTAATTTGGCTACGTTATTGCACAAAGTTTTTGTAGAGCAATATAAGCCAGCCAAGCTGATATTCAAGGGGGGCGTGATACGCGTTTGATCACCATGGCATGATGTTGAAAATATTGTACTGTTTTGTATGGAATTGTCTTGATGCATTTATAAATTCAATAAATGGGTGATAATAAGCGCTCAATTCGAATGAGTGTCGTTCCATACATACTGAGAATCTTAATTTGCGTAATATTCTATTTTTTCACCCATTAAGCTTATTATTGCTGCTTGTCATATCGGCCAGTTCGCTATCGACGGAGTTACCCAAAAGTCATCGCATTCACGAAGGTCAGCTTGAAAACGGCTTAAGGTACCAATTAGTCCATAACACGACACCTGCTCATGCTGTCATTATGCGTATGCGCATTGCGGGTGGTTCTTTAGTCGAGTCAGAGCAAGAACAAGGCTTGATGCATCTTTTAGAACACATGGCTTTTAAAGGTTCGGACTCTGTAGCCGAAGGGGAGATGATTCGCCAACTTGAACGCTTAGGATTAAGTTTTGGATCCGATACCAATGCGGTGACTCAATTCAATCAAACCGTGTATGAGTTCAATATTGCTCAAGGAGACTCACAAAAAGTAGCAACTGGTTTGTGGCTTATGAGAGAGATTGCGGATCGCCTTAAGCTTGAACCAAAGGCGTTGGAGCAAGAAAAACCGGTTGTTGTTGCGGAATGGAAAGAGAGAAATTCCGCTGATGTAGATAATTATCGTCAACAGCTGAGCTTCTTATATCCGAGGAGCCCTTTGTCAAAACGTTTGCCAATTGGTGATCTCGATGTAGTAAAACATGCTAGCTCAGAGCAGTTACGTTCACTCTATCAACGTTTTTATACGCCAGAACGTACCACGATCATTGTGGTGGGAGACCTTGATGTTGCTCAGGCCGAAGAGCAGATCAAACGACTTTTTTCTAACTGGGTACCTCACCGAGATGCGGTACCGCTACGGGCTGACCATTTGATGTTGCCTGCAGTAAGGACGCACTTGCAAGCCGATGTTTTCTTTGATGCTCGCTTGCCGACCCAAATTTCGCTTGGTGTGATTGCACCACAAGAGCGACAAGCTGATAGCGTTGAAAGTCGCCATGAAATGATCATTGAATCAATATTGTCGAACTTACTCTACCAACGGTTACTTCCCCATCTGATAGACCAAGAGGGGATAACGAATGCTTTTGTTAATATTGATCAAGACTTCGGCATCGCATCACGGATGGAATTGTCACTGGTAACCTTGCCCGAGCAGTGGCGGCATGGGCTGACATTACTTGAACAGACGGTGCGACAAGCGATTCGATACGGCTTTAATCAGAGCGAAATTGATCAAGCGATCAAGTTAATACATGCTGATTATCAGCAAAGAGCAGCAAGTAGCGATACCTTGCATAGTTTTTCGATTGCGCAAGGCCTAGTGACAAGTGATGCTCAGCAATTTGTCCCGATTGAACCGACGTTCGCGCTTGCTTTTTTTGAAGCTTATCAACCTCAAATCACCGCAGCTCGATTGCGCGACCTGCTTACAGAACGTTGGCAAGGTAAGCCGTGGATTTATCTTTCTGGGCCATACAAGGTTGAGGAAATCAATCAAACGCTACTCGATGTATATGAACAAAGCCAAAAACAGCCAGTAGAGCCTTATCAAATATCATCGGTCGAGGCATTTGCCTACCGTGAATTTGGTGAGGCGGGCACGCTCGTTCACGACAAGCGAGATCCCGAAACGGGGATTCGGATGTTGAAATTTGCCAATGGCGTTAAGCTCAACATCAAGCCAACTGAGTTAGAGAAAAACGTCATCTACCTCAATCTTTCATTAGGTTTTGGCGAATATCCGTTACCTAGAAAAGAGGGCATTCAGGCACTGTTTAATGATGGCTTTGTTGCTGGTGGGTTAGAGCAGCATTCGTTTCAGCAGTTAATTCATCTCTTTTCTGCTGCCAATGTGACGACGGGGTTCAATGTTGGAACGCTTGGTTTTGCGAGTCAGGATTTCACCAATCAAGCGTCGCTTGACCAACAGTTAGCACTGCAAACGGCATTTTTAACGAGCCCGGGCTGGCGAGAAGAGGGGATGAACCAATTTCGTCAACGAGTACTGGCAGCGAGTAACAGCCAGAACACGACGCCAGAAGAGGCATTTTGGACGGTATTACCTGAATTATTGCACCCTGACGACCCACGATTTCGTAGCCATGACGAGGAACTGTTAAAGCGTCATTTTTCAGAATTAGCCCCAGTGTTTGCCTCGGCGGTAGATAAAGGCCTTTTAGAAATTGCCATTGTGGGTGATCTTGACGAAGAGAAAACGATTCAATCGGTTGCTAAAACACTGGGCGCTTTGCCGCGTCATCCAGAAAAAGAGCTGCAAGTTGAGCGCGTTGAGTTTCCATCATTGCCTGCTTCACATATTGTTGAGCATCAAGGTTCAGCCAATGCCGCGGCACTGGCTTGGCTGTGGCCAACGACTGATAAGGTGAATGCCGAACACTACGCAAAACTGATGCTGCTTGAAGAGGTTCTCAGTATTTTGTTGACGGAAGAAGTGAGAGAAAAGGCTGGCGCGAGTTACTCACCTTACCCATTTAGCAGCAATGATTTCCTTCCCACAGGATTTGGTTATTTGGGGCTGTTCAGTGTGACAGACACAACGCAACTTAAATTAGTGGAAGAGAGTTTCGATGCGGTATTGTCTCGAGTGAAAGCTGATCATGGCATTGATGCTGATATGTTGCAACGAGCGAAACAACCGCTTCTACAATGGTTAGATAGCCTGCCAGAAAAGAATGTATTTTGGCTTGATGTCGCATCGTTAACTCAAACTTATCCGCATCGCTATAGTCGTTGGCAGGAGGTTCGTCACGCCATCAATCAGGTGAGTACGAATGATCTGCGTCATGTTGCTAATCAATATTTACAAGCAGACAAACGACTGAGTGTTAAGATATTACCCAGCACTACCTCTGCAATCTCAAAATAAAATGAGCCTCCTGTTGGGGGTAATGCCGATCAGTTAAGAAATTTTCGAGATCATTTGACCGATCTTTAAAAGGCTTCAAAATCCGATATTAGTTATCTGATATCGGATTTTTTTATGCGTTTTGAAAGCGAATTAGCCACAGCCTTTAAGTCCTGTAATACCTTCCATACTTTTGAAAAATACGCAGAGTTGCTATCGCCAGAGCTTATTCAGCAAGGGTTCGAACAAGCTGGAGTCGCCACGTTGAGAAAGTGCCGACTACCACTCGAAACGGTGCTATGGTCAATCATCGGAATGGCACTATATCGTCAGAAGTCTGTCTGGGATATCGCTACTCAGATGGATATCATGTTGCCAAATAGAAAACCGTTGGTCGCACCAAGTGCTTTGGTCCAAGCAAGGCAACGTTTGGGGGCGGATGCAGTAAAAGAGGTATTTAAAGCCGTCGCTCAACACGTATATGAAACGAATTCGTTTGAACAATGGGCGGGACTTAATTTATTCGCCGTTGATGGCGTAGTATGGCGAACCGCAGACACGTTAGAAAATCATCAAGTCTTTGAAACTCAAAGTAATCAACATCGCGAAAATACTTACCCTCAAATTAGAATGGTCTGTCATATGGAATTGACAAGCCCTGGCATTACTCTTTTCTGGGGCGTTGCTACAGGTTTGAAGGTGTTGAGAGAGTGGAAAATGCGTAAGCATGGCAAGGAAAAGCGCCGTTTTTGGCGAAAGCTACACCTTGCGATTGATTCAAGTACGCATGAACTGATTTCCGCTGTTGTCAGCCTAGAATCTGTCGGCGAAAATGAAGTTCTACCGACGTAGCTCAACCCGTTACGCCACCAAATTGTGAAAGTCTGTGCTGATGGAGCCTACGATACAAAGCCTTTTGAAGGTGCTGGGAAGTCTTTGTTTTCGGGAGTGTTCATGATTTTTCAGTGTTGGGAAGTCTTTATTTTCGGCAATGTTCATGATTTTTCAGTGGTGGTGCTAATAAATATACCGAAAATTATAAATTTAATAATAAGAGGGTATTAAATAATGTTTAATCAGAAAAACACGCTAGTCTCAGTAGCCGATAAAAACTACTATCGGGCTTTAGGCCTAACCATCCTTTTCTCTGGCCTACTTTTAAATCCAATATCTCAGGCTATTGCTGCTGAGTTTAGCGCTGATGCGGTTGCTGAGTCAGAGGGGCAATGGTGGAGCACTTACACCTTAGCGATTAAAAATACAGGAGCAGATTCAGCGGATATGCGCGATGCGGTCATCGAATTTGTATTACCCGTTGCGATTAACGATATAGGTTGGCAATCATCGGCGCTATCCCATCCTACGTGGAGTCTATCTCATACCGCTCAAGCAGGCGGTATTCTCCATTCAGTGGCGCTTAAATTCCCTGAAGGTGCTTGGGTTGACAGCGTTCTGAATGCCTCAGAATCACTCTCCTTGACGATCGCTTTTGGTGGTTCATTGGAAAACCTGAGTGCTTTTGAAGATTCTGTTATTGTGAAAATGGAAGGGGGCATCACACCACCGCCCGATTTTTCGCTAGATATTCTCTCTCCAGCGCCAAATTCAGTGGTATACACAGGCACAGGCGTCAGCATTATGGCTCGTATTGATGGTGAGAGCGCTGGTAAGCTTGAGTTTTGGGCTAACCAAGACAAAATTGCTCAACAACCATTGAAGCAAGGTGTCACCGAGTATCAGCAAGTGTGGCAACCGAAAGAAATAGGAGCCGCTTCCATTTCAGTTATCGCGTTCAATGAGGAAGGCGATAAGCTCTCTGAGCAAAGCGTGCCTGTTTCTGTCGAGTCAGAATCGACGGCGCCTAATCCTCCGGTCGTTGAGTTCATTTCCCCAGAAGCGGCATCGTCCCACCCACAAGGTACAAGTTTGACGATCTCTGCTGAAGTGACCGATGCTGATAATGATCTGGCTACCGTTAAATTTTTTGCTAATGACACCGAAGTTTGCAGTATCGATGCCAAAACAGAGCAAGTGTTCTCTTGTGACTGGACCCCTCAAACGGCCGGAAGCGCTGCATTACGTGTTGAAGCGCAAGATGATGAACGGCATGTAACACAAAAAAATCTGACGATTACGGTTACTGATGTGAGTGGTAGTTGCGGTGACGTTGCTCAGTACCAAGATGGCGTGAGCTATCAAGTGGGAGATGAGGTAACCAATATTGGCCATATCTACTCATGTGAAATCGCAGGTTGGTGTGGTAACCCAGTATGGACACCAGGTACTGGGCATCCAAATTATCCAGATGCATGGAAAGATGCATGGAATGACGTTGGTGAGTGCGATCCTAACCCTGTTCCTGAAGTGCATGTTCAATCGCCAGAAAATGGACAAAAAATAGCACCCAATCAGCCATTTGAGGTGGTCGTTGAGGCGAGCGACGATACCCAAGTGGCGCGTGTCGATGTTCAATTGAATGGCGAAGTCGTTGCAACATCCATCTCTTCTTCGGGCGACCTCTACACCATCACTGTGCCTGCTCAAGTTGAAGGACAATACACACTCACGGTTGCCGCGTATGACGATCAAGGCGCAAGTGCTCAAACTGCACCGATTTCGATTGCCATTACTGATAAAGATCTGCTGGTGTCACTCTCTTCCCCTGTAGACGGTTCAAGCTTCTTTGAAGGCCGAGCGATCTCAATCAAAGCGGATGCTAAGAGCTATGAAGGCGAGGTGGCGTCCGTGACGTTTATTGCCAACGGCAAGGTGCTGAATCAAGACACCGAAGCACCTTATGAATATGAGTGGATTGGAGCGCAAGCAGGCAACTACGCTATTTACGCAAAGGCGCTCAACAGTGCCAATCAAGAGCAAATGTCAGCCCCATCCAATATTACAGTGAAAGAGAGTACCGGTGGTGGTGGCCTTGCCGATAACCCAGACCGTGCCATTAGTTATCTCACTTCTTGGGGATTAAACGATTATGAAAAACTGTTTAATTCTGAAGGTGACGGTTATTTATTATCGTTCGGTAAATGGGATGCTAGCGGCAACATTACGATTTCTGATGACATGGTAACCCCACCAAGTTACAACCCAGATTGGATGCCATCTCAGTACTTAGCGTGGTCAACCTTAAAACACGATAATAGCAATGTCACCATGATGGTCGCGTTTGGTGGTCAAACTTATGAAAGTATTTGGTCTGCGATTGGTAGCGATGTAAATCGGGAGGCGGTGGCCAATGGCCTCGTTGAATTGGTCAACAAACCCTTCCCTGTCTATAAGAAGAACCTAAAACCAGAAGAGGTGGTGGGTGACTGCCTTGCGACGGGGGGTGATGGCCAATGTGATTACAGCAAGTACCAATTAGCGGGTTATGTGCAAATCGATGGTCTTGACTTCGACTTCGAGAAAGCAGCGCGCATTACCGATAAAGAGAACCAAGACCTAACCGCATTGATTAAACTGATACGCCAAAAAGTGGGAGACAATAAAGTGTTGTCGCTGACCACATACCATGTCGGTGCTGATCCTGTGGCATGCATGGATTCAAGTGTGTTTGAAAATTGTTCTTACGTTGAGCCATCAGGTCGCTCGTCTCACCATGGTGAAGTGATCGATCTGTTACAAGCAACCAAGAACGATTTCGATTTCTTCAACGTCATGACCTATGACGCCGGCCAAAACTTCCTCTACGATGTCGCGATGGCCAATTACGCTCAATACATTGGAGACAAGTCGAAAATTGTTTTGGGCAATACGATCAATAGCCAGTGGGGGCCAAACGGCAATTTTGTGGAAAGCCGTGAAAACAACCTCAACCGTGCCAAGTGGCAAAAAGAGAATGGTTACGGTGGTTTCTTTATCTGGGCGCTGGGTTCAAATAATCAAAGTCTGAGCATGGAACAGCAAGTCGAGTACTTCAACGAAATGATCAGTGTCAGTAAGTAGCCTGCATGGTTACTTTGTGAGTTAACTAGATAACGGAAGGCTATGGTGCCTTCCGTGTTTTTATCCATCGTCATCAACTTAATCTGAATCGCCGAAGCTGAAAAACTATTCGATGTTTTGAATTTGCTCTCTCATTTGTTCAATCAGAACCTTAAGTTCGACGCCGGAGGCCGTGATGTCGGTGCTGATTGATTTCGAGGCTAATGTGTTCGATTCGCGGTTAAATTCTTGCATCATGAAATCGAGCTTACGGCCACATGAACCGCCTTTTTTGAGCACATTACGTGCTTCTTTGACGTGCGAATCGAGGCGGTCTAACTCTTCGGCAACGTCTGATTTTTGTGCAAGTAAAATCAGCTCTTGCTCAACGCGTGTCGCATCAAGCTCAATCTTTGCTTCTTCAAACTTAGTCAATAGGCGTTCACGTTGCCATTGCAGGATTTCTGGCATGCGTGCGCGCACTTTGACCACTTCTTCACTGATCGCCGTCAGGCGTTGCTCGATTAACGCCTTCATGTTGTCACCTTCACGGCCACGTGCGTCAATGAATTCAATGATTGCGTCATCAAAGCCTGCTAATAAGGCTTTATTAATACTGTCCATGTCTTGTTCTGGTGTTTCCATTACGCCGGGCCACTGCATGATTTGAAATGGATTAATGCGGCTTAACTCGCCCGTCATGTGCATGACTTGGTTGGCGGCTTTAATCACTTGATTGGCGAGTGCTTCATTGATATTCAGCTCACTTTTGGCCGCAGGGTTTGCTTCATAACGTAAGTGACATTCTACTTTGCCGCGCGCTAAACGTTGGCGAAAGCGTTCACGCAGTACAGGCTCAAGACCACGAAATTGTTCCGGCAGGCGGAAGTAGGTTTCAAGATAACGTTGGTTTACCGAGCGAATTTCCCATACCGCGGTACCCCAATCACCTTTAACTTCTTTACGCGCGTACGCGGTCATGCTGTAAATCATTGATTTGTCCTTTGCTCACGAAGATGAAATATCAAACGAGAGATATGTTAGCACTAGCTTCACGCGTATACTAGGTTCACGCCAATGCAAAGGGTGACCAACCTAGCGTCAAGGCGGCTAATCCGCTATAATCTCGCCCCAATCGATTCCGTCTCACCCGATAAAAGGTAGATGCACTATGCGTCCAAATGACCGCGCGGCCGATCAAATTCGCCCAATTAAAATCACTCGCAACTACACTGCTTATGCTGAAGGGTCAGTATTGGTGGAATTTGGTAATACCAAAGTATTGTGTAATGCCACTGTCGAAGAGGGTGTTCCTCGCTGGTTGAAAGGTCAGGGTAAAGGTTGGGTTACTGCCGAATACGGCATGCTGCCACGTGCAACCCATTCACGGACTCGTCGTGAAGCGACCAACGGTAAGCAAGGTGGCCGCACCATGGAGATCCAACGTCTCATCGCTCGCAGCTTACGTGCTGTGGTGGATTTAGAGGCCATGCCAGAGGTGATGATCACGGTTGACTGTGACGTTATTCAAGCGGACGGTGGTACTCGTACTGCATCAATTACGGGCGCAAGTGTGGCACTAGCGGATGCGTTTGCTCATTTGGTTGCTAGCGGTAAATTGAAGAAGAATCCAATGAAAGGCCATGTTGCTGCTGTCTCAGTTGGCATCTTGGGTGAAAACATTTTATGTGATTTGGAATACGTGGAAGATTCTGCCGCTGATACCGATATGAATGTGGTGATGACTGAAAACGGTAAGATGATTGAAATTCAAGGCACCGCAGAGGGTGAACCGTTTAGCCATGAAGAGCTGATGGATTTACTGGCCGTTGCCAAGAAAGGCATCGCTGATATTGTTGAAGCGCAGAAAGCATCGTTATTAGATTGATCAAGTAGCTCCCAGTTGGGGGCTATTTTTTTGCCCGTTTTATTCATTGTATTGTTGTACGTGATGACCCCACCCTAACCCTCCCCTATAAGGGGAGGGAATGAAGGAAGTGTTCCTAATATCGCCCTTGAGGGGAGGTGAGCACCATCTTAGTACCTCCCCCCTTTTCGAGGGAGGCTAGGAGGGGGTTGTTCTTGTTGAGAAAGAGAAATAAACCAAAGTGTATGAGTTAAGAGAGAGAAAATCATGAAAGCATACCAGCGTGAATTTATTGAATTTGCACTAGAAAAAGAAGTCTTGAAGTTTGGCGAGTTTACTTTGAAGTCTGGCCGAAAAAGCCCTTATTTCTTTAACGCTGGCTTGTTTAATACTGGCCGTGATTTAGCGCGCTTAGGGCGTTTTTATGCCGCTGCTTTGGTCGATTCTGGGATTGAGTTTGATGTGCTATTTGGACCGGCGTACAAAGGGATCCCAATTGCGACTACAACGGCAGTAGCGTTGGCTGATCATCATGATGTTGATACGCCGTATTGCTTTAACCGTAAAGAAGCGAAAGACCACGGTGAGGGCGGTAACTTGGTCGGTAGCGCATTAGAAGGGCGCATTATGCTGGTGGATGATGTCATTACAGCTGGTACTGCCATTCGTGAGTCGATGGAAATCATTCAAGCTAACGGTGCGGATCTTGCTGGTGTTTTGGTAGCAATTGACCGCCAAGAAAAAGGCAAAGGAGAGCTTTCTGCAATTCAAGAAGTCGAGCGTGATTTTGGTTGCGCGATCATCTCAATTGTTAGCCTGACCGATCTGGTTACTTACCTTGAAGAGAAAGGGGCAGATGCTAAGCACCTTGAGGCGGTAAAAGCGTATCGTGCTCAGTACGGAATTTAAGCATCAACTTATTTGCGAATCGTAGAGCCACTTATTGAAAAGTAAAAGCCCCGAGTTTGTCGCTCGGGGCTTGTTTGTTATTAGTTTAGTTATTCTAGCGATTAACTTTGATCGCCATGGTGCGAGTTATCGTAAATTTCCGAGCCATCACGCTGCGTTTTCAACAGTGATAAATTCCACATGTACTGTTCTGGGCGTGGTGTGACTAAATCTTCAATCGCCTTATTCATAGCACGTGCATCTTGCTCTTCATCGCCAGTTGGAAAGTTTTCTAATGCAGGCAAAATATGCACTTCGTACTTACAGGTTTTATCGTTATAAGCAGGCAAAATTGGCACGACTTTCGCCTTTGATAGGCGCGCCATTTTACCAAAACCTTTTAACGTGGCTTTTTCAGTGCCAAAGAATGGAACAAAGACCGAGTTGGCCGGGCCAAAGTCTTCATCGGGCAGCCAGTAGCCTAAGTATCCATCTTTAATTGAACGTACAAACGGTTTTACTCCAGCATCACGTGCAAAAATACGCCCGCCATATTGCATGCGTTGGACGTGCATTAACCAATCACCGATAGGATTGCGCTGTGGCTTCATGATGGTGGTTACTTTATAGCCTTTTGCCGCAAGCATTACCGCAGGGTAATCGACCGCCCAAGCGTGAGGAGCGAGGATGATCACGTTCTCGCCAGCATCTAACAATGGCAATAAGTTCTCTTCACCAATCATGATGCCGCGTTGCTGATTGTGTTTTGTGGAACGAACCAAAAACTCCGAATAACCGAGCATGTATTGTGCTGCTTTGACAAAGGTTTCTTCCAAAATAGCCTGGCGTTCTTGCGGGGATTTTTCAGGAAAGCATTTTTCCAGATTCACTCGCGTGCGGCGTACAACACGACCGTTTTTGCGTACCGCAAAGGTGGATAATTTGCGTGCTAGCCTATCTCGCCATGCGGGTGGCATAAAGGCGAACAGAGCGGCAAAGAAGATCCCAATCCAAGTTCCCCAATGTTTTGGGTGTAAAAAAGACCATTGGAATGTGGGGTTGTGCAAGTGTTTGTCTGTGCTGTTTTCGTTGTTGCTCATTGAAAGCAAAACCTTTTTCTAGTTATAAATAGCGAGAGTTAGTTAACGTTTCATCTGGCAAAGATTTAAAACGCTTATGCAGCCACATCCACTGTTCTGGTGCGCGTAGAATCACTTCTTCAACGTATTTATTCATGTAAGCGGCGGCAGCGGTCATGTCATCTTTTGGATAGTCGCCATCAATGGTTTTATCGGCGATGATTTCATATTTTCCGTTGGCGTTTCGAAACCCTGAACCAGGGACAATCGCACATTGGCTAGTATAAGCCAGAATACTGGTGCCTGTGGTGGTACACGCTTCTTTGACCGAAAAGAAGGGAACAAACACCGATTTGTTATGGCCGTAATCTTGATCGGGTAGATAAAATAGGCGCTCGCCCTTTTTGAGTACGCGGATCATCTGTTTAATGTCGGTGCGGTAGATTAGTTTATTGCCATTGCGTGTGCGACCACGGTATTGGATAAATTCATACGCAGGGTTGCTGTGTGGGCGGTAAACGCCATAGCCTTCAAGGCCTATTACACCAAAAGCGCGTGCTGTAATTTCTAAATTTAACGCATGTACGCAACACAGCAGTGCGCCACGTTTTTCTTGTTTGAGTTGCAAAAGGGCACTGACATCTTTCACATCAAGCAGGCGAGCAAAACGCCAAGTCGGCCAAAACCAAGTAATTCCGGTTTCTATCAGCGCCATGCCAGTGTTTTTAAAGTTTTCGTTAACAATATGCTCAATCTCACCTGCACTTTTCTCTGGAAAAGATAGCTGTAGATTACGCGTGGCAATGTGTACTCGCTTGTTAGCAAAGCGCATTCCAAACGCGCCCATGCTGCGTCCTATTTTTAGTAACGCAGAATAAGTAAGCAGGTTGACCATTAAAGCGAGTAGTCCAAAGCTAAGCCACACGCCCCAATATTTAGGGTGCAGTAGCGAGAGGGAAAACTCAGGTTTACCGTATTTTTCTTTGCTCATTACTCTTGATTCTTTCACTGATGATTCTTTATCACGACGTTGGCGGCGGTTTTTACTCAATCTGAGCGCTTAATAACGCCCAATACGCTTCAAAATTTGCCGTCGGTTGGTATTTAAAGTCAGATCGCACAAAGCGATTTAAGCTGCCTTCCACTTGACCAAGCAATTGAGCGGCTAAAATGCTTTCGTCGACGGGGAAGGATTTACCTTCACGCAGTTTACGTTCGCGAAGGATCTGGCGTAGTGACGTTTCTATGCGTTCGAACAGTTGGTTGATCCGTTCACGCAGTCGCTCATTTTCAAACATTAGAGCATGGCCGGATAAAATTCGTGTCAAGCCCGGGTTACGTTCCGAAAAAGCCAAGATAAGTTGTAGCACTAAGCGGATGCGGTTGAGTGTATCTTTCTCTTCATCCAAAATGCGATTAATCCGCGACATTAAAGACTCTTCAATAAACTCAATCAAGCCTTCAAACATCCGTGCTTTACTCGGAAAATGACGGTACAAAGCCGCTTCAGAAACGCCCACTTGCTTAGCAAGCTTTGCTGTGGTGATGCGTGATGCACCATCGTTAGATTCCAGCATTTCAGCGAGTGCTTGTAGAATCTCTTCACGACGATTGATTTTCTTATTGACGGCCATGACCCGATTTCCTTTTAGTTACCACATGCTTGTGAGCAAATATTTATACCCTTCAGATGGTTTGGGTATTGTCCGTTAAGCGCAGTAGTTTAACGGACAGTTTTCGGACTGCGTAGCGTAAAAATGAAAATGATTGAACTGGGTGGTGATTTTACCACCCAATAAACGCTATGAACCCTAAAAGAAGCTTAGAACGTCTGTTTGTCGCCTACAGTTGACTCGCGATCAGTTGCATCAGTGCGTGAGCTAATGCAGATTTTGAACTCAAAGGTAATGCTTGCTCTCCGCCTTGCCAATAGACGGTTAATGCATTGTCGTTGCTGTTAAAGCCTTGGCCCGCAACAGAAACATCATTGGCGCAGATCATATCCAGTTTTTTGTTGAGCAGTTTAGCACGGGCATATTTTTCAACTTGCTGCGTTTCAGCTGCAAAGCCTACCGTGAACGGGCGGTTTTCTTTCAATGCGGCTACACTAGCGACGATGTCGGGATTTTTGACCATGGTGATGAGCATGTGATCGCTCGCATCGGTTTTTTTGATCTTTTGATCGGCGACGATCTCAGGGCGATAGTCGGCTACGGCGGCGCAACTGATGAATACATCATGTGATTGCGCTTGCGCCATCACTTGCTGATGCATATCGCAGGCACTTTCCACATCAATACGTTGTACTTGTGGCGGTGTGAGCAAATTGACCGGGCCACTGATCAGAGTCACTTTCGCGCCCAATTGAGCGGCGGCCTGCGCAATCGCATAGCCCATTTTGCCTGAACTGTGGTTACTGATATAGCGAACTGGATCGAGCGCTTCACGGGTTGGGCCTGCGCTAATCAACAGTGATTTTCCCGCGAGCAGTGTGTTGTTCGCTACCTCTGTTTGGAAAAAAAACTCGCAGCGCTCAACCAATTGCATTGGCTCAAGCATGCGGCCCGGGCCAACATCGCCACACGCCTGTTCACCAGCTGCAGGGCCCCAAATCATCATTCCTCGGCGTTTAAGCGTGGCAATATTCTCTTGTGTGGCGATATTGCGATACATCTGCTGATTCATTGCCGGCGAGACGGCCACTGGCGCATTGGTGGCTAAAATCAAAGTGGTGAGTAAATCATTACCCATCCCTGCGGCGACGCGGGCAATGAGATCCGCTGTCGCGGGAGCTAGCAGGACTAAGTCTGCCCATTTGGCAAGTTCAATATGGCCCATAGACGCTTCGGCGGCTGGGTCTAATAAGCTATCTGAAACTGGCCTGCCAGAGACGGCTTGCATGGTCAGTGGCGTTATAAACTCTTTTGCAGCGTGAGTCATCACCACTTGTACTTGTGCGCCACGTTCAATCAAACGACGCGTTAACTCAGCACATTTATACGCAGCAATACCGCCGCTAATGCCGAGCAGAATCTTTTTTCCTGCCAGTGTTTGCATTATCTTTTCCTCAAAAATTCTGCGCATTATGTTAGCACAACTCTCGCATCGAGTGACCTTATGATCCGCTCAATCCTTTCATATTGGACGAGTGTTTCTGCGTCTTTCATCACTTATCAATTACAAAAAACCATGAATCAAGCCTAAATAAAGAGAAGCAAAGTTGCAGGCTTGGCTATTTCTCTATGTTGTCTGAGTACCTTTAGCCCTAGGAGTGCTTAATGAGCCTCAAATCACTGCCCACAGAATCAATGCCACGCGAAAAATTGCTTGCTCGCGGTCCTCAGGCATTATCGGATGCTGAACTGCTGGCGATTTTCCTTCGTACTGGTACTCAAGGAATGAATGTACTCGCTCTCTCGGATCTGCTGCTGCGCGAGTTTGGATCACTTCGAGCGCTTTTTTCGGCCAACCAGCAAGAGTTTTGCCGCCATAAAGGGTTGGGCGAAGCCAAATACGTTCAATTGCAGGCGGTGCTTGAAATGACGCAGCGCTATTTGGCCGAAACGCTCAAACGAGGTGGCGCTTTGACTAGCCCAGAGCAAACCAAGCTTTATTTATCGAGTGTGCTACGCGATCGCCATCGAGAAGCCTTCTATATTCTGTTTTTGGATAATCAACACCGAGTGATCAGCGATGAAGTGCTGTTTGAGGGGACGATTGACGCGGCCAGCGTTTACCCTCGAGAGGTAGTTAAAAGAGCACTCCACCATAATGCAGCGGCATTAATATTGGCCCATAATCATCCGTCAGGCGTTGCTGAGCCTAGCCAAGCCGATCGCAGAATCACACGTCGATTAACCGATGCGCTTGCGTTAGTGGACATCCGTATTTTGGACCATTTTGTGGTGGGCGACGGCGAGGTAATTTCTTTTGCAGAAAGAGGGTGGATTTGAATCACATTTTAGGTTGTGACTTAAGATTATTCTGGTATGATTCGCGCACTAAATTATCAACCTAAATCAGCTCTGCTTAAAAAAAGATCGCCAAATCCGTAAAAAGGATCTGTTCGGGTCTTGAGCAATGCATGTCAAGTTAGTATAATACGCGACCTTTGATAGCCTTGTATGGATTTTCCATAACGGTTTTTAACCTCAAACTTCTTAATACATCGAGAACGAGGTTCGGCCACCAAGGTTGATATCGAGCTGAAACGATTTGGAGAAGACATTCATGTCCCGAGTATGCCAAGTAACTGGTAAGCGTCCAATAACGGGTAACAACCGTTCACACGCACGAAATGCTACTAAGCGTCGTTTTCTGCCGAACCTACAAACTCATCGTTTCTGGGTAGAGAGCGAAAAACGTTTTGTTAAACTACGTCTAACTGCTAAAGGCATGCGTATCATCGATAAGAAAGGCATTGATGCTGTTCTTGTTGATATCCGTGCACGTGGCGAAAACGTTTAAGAGGAATTGAGCAATGGCTAAAGGCATTCGTGAGAAAATTCGACTAATATCTTCTGCAGGTACTGGTCACTTCTACACAACTGACAAGAACAAACGCAACATGCCAGGCAAATTTGAGATCAAGAAATTTGATCCAGTAGTTCGCCAGCACGTTCTTTACAAAGAAGGCAAAATCAAGTAATTGATTTTACGCTTTGTAAGCATTGAAAGACCCAGCTTTGGCTGGGTTTTTTATTATCTGGAATTTGTACCCTGCAATGTCAGCTCTCACTATAATGTGCTAAGTTACTCAAAGATAAACTCTTAGGGATCACTTATGCGTATCAATCGCCGCCGTTGGAATAATATTCTTATCTTGGCTGTTATTGCTTTTATTGCCATTTTGAATTTACCCACAGTCATCAAAACTTATCTTATTGAACCGCCTGCTAGCCCTTATCCTTATGTGATTAATCCAAATGCACAGCTGCAAGCACTGCATTTTACTGACTGGTCACTTGAACTGAATCAAAACCGTTGGCGATCAAGCAAAGCAATTTCAGTTGCTCCTGAAATATTGGCACAACGCTGGCAGAGTTTAGTTGGTACAGAAGTAGATGATGCCACTTACGAGTCGCTTGCGTCTCTACTACGCAACCCACAAACCGTGGAGGTGTGGTATCAGGATCGCGAAGAGCCGCAAAGGATCACCTACTACCAAACCCCCCAGTTTTGGTTATTGAAAAATTGGCAAGAGAAATGGGTGGCACTTTCGGTAGAAGAAGCTTTTCTTTTTCCGAACTGAGTCATTATTTCTCTTTGAGCGTTGAACAAACCAATAACGACGAACGAAGAATCGAGATTTATCATGCCTGAGTTACCCGAAGTTGAAGTAAGTAAAATGGGGATTAGCGCGCATCTAGTTGGGCAAACGATCCAACAACTGACATTTCGCACGCCCAAATTACGTTGGGCCATCCCTCAAGAGCTGAAACAGTTAGAAGGGCAAGTGATCCGCAATATTGCCCGCCGGGCCAAATATTTATTGATAGAGACCGATATTGGCAGCGCGATTGTTCATTTGGGAATGTCAGGTTCATTGCGAGTATTGGAGTGTGATTTTCCGGCAGGCAAGCATGATCACGTTGATCTGCGATTAACCAATGGCAAGGTGCTGCGCTACCACGATCCTCGTCGATTTGGCGCTTGGTTATGGTGCGAACAAGGAGAAAGCCACTCTGCGTTGAGTAATATCGGTCCAGAGCCATTAACCGATGATTTTGATGCAGATTACATTGCGCAAAAAGCGAACAATAAACGTATCGCCGTTAAGCAATTTATTATGGAAAATAAAGTGGTGGTTGGCGTAGGCAATATCTACGCGAGTGAATCACTGTTTAATGCGCGAATTCTCCCCACTCGGCCCGCTCATTCGCTGACACTGACTGAATGGAATTGCCTCGTGCGAGAAATTAAATCAGTCTTAGCAACGGCGATTCAACAAGGTGGCACAACCTTAAAAGATTTTGCACAAGCGGATGGCAAACCGGGCTATTTTGCTCAAGAGCTTAATGTGTATGGCAAAGCGCAGCAGCCTTGCCCAGCGTGTGGGCAAGCGATTGAAGCGCTGAAAATTGGTCAGCGTAACACCTTTTTCTGCTCTGCTTGCCAAAAATAAGGTACGTCCTAAAGGCTATATTTTCTTGCCATGCAAGGCGTTAGCGACAATGTCAGGAACAAATTGATCAACTTCTCCACCATGAATCGCCACTTCTCGCACAATGGTGGAGGAGATAAACGCATGCTCCTCTGATGGCGTAAGAAACACACTTTCCAGCCCCGGCATCAAACGGCGGTACATGTTGGTCAAACCAAATTCATACTCGAAGTCAACCGTAGTACGCAAACCGCGGATCAGCACATTGGCTTTTTCATCACGCGCAAAATCGACCATTAACCCAGCAAATCCTTTGGCAGTGACATTCTCTAAATGTTGAGTGACGGCGCTGGCAAAGGCGACCCGCTCTTGCAGAGTAAACATGGTGTTTTTGCTTGGGCTGGCGGCGACGGCGATGATCACTTCATCAAACATATTGGCGGCGCGTTCGATCAGATCCAAATGACCATTGGTGATGGGATCAAAAGTGCCGGGATAAATCACACGCGAAATTCTTTTTTGGCTCACAGTGGAAGGCTCATATTGGTTAACTGGCACTGATATTAACAAAAAGACTCAAAATTACCTATTGAACTCGGTATGATGTAGCCCGCACTAAACTGTGACACTTAGCGAGTGAGAGAAGAGACGATGAATAAGTTGTTGGTGATCCGTAACGATAAAATTGGTGATTTCATGCTGGCTTGGCCAAGTTTTGCGATGCTAAAAGCCTCGTTGCCAGATTGCCATATTACCGCGCTAGTCCCCAGCTATACCGTCGCGCTGGCCGAGCTTTGCCCGTGGATTGATGCGGTGATGGTCGACCCAACGGAAAACGCGTCCTCTGCGCAGAAAAAGCAATGTATTCAAGCGATTAAACAGCAACACTTTGATGCCTCGATCAACCTCTTCTCGACCACTTACAATGCACTATTAGTTTGGAAATCTCGTATTCCTTATCGTTTAGCGCCGGCGACTAAATTCGCTCAAATTTTTTACAACAAACGAATTAAGCAAAAACGCTCTCAATCAGCCAAACCAGAATATGAGTATAACTTAGATTTGGTACGCGCTTTTTTGCATGATATTGGCAAAGAGGTTGTCGAGCCGAGCGCACCTTATCTACAATTTGATCAAGCGAAGCTTGTTGAACAAAAAAGCAAACTGGCTACGCAACTTCATCTCGATACCAGTAAAGCGTGGGTGTTTGTTCATGCCGGAAGCGGCGGCTCAGCGAATAATTTGTCGCTAGAGCAATACACGCAGTTAGTGATGGGGATTGATAGCAAGCAAGAAATTATCCTCACCGCTGGGCCGGGAGAAGAGGTGAAAGCCGCGCAGTTAAAAGCTTTGATTGAAGAAAAGGGCGGGCGAGCGGCACTGTATGATAAAAATGAAGGGCTTGTTGATTTCTCACGCTCGATTGCTTGCGCTGATATTTTTATCGCAGGTTCAACTGGGCCTTTGCATATTGCCGCTGCGATTGATGTGCCCACAGTTGGCTTTTTCCCCGCCAAACGTTCAGCCACGCCACTGCGTTGGCGACCATTGAATTCACAAGGTCGCCATATCGCTTTTTGTCCACCACAAGCAAAAGACAAAGAAACTCAGGCCGATATGAGTCGCATTGATATTAATGCGGTGTTAGCTGAACTTAACCCTTGGGCGGCTCAGTACTGGTTCTAACCCATAAATCGGCGTATTTAACAAAGGTTGAGTGCGCCGATAATAAAGAAAGCAAGAAGCCTTGCTTACCATCTAAAAAGCCTGCTTTTAAAACGTACATTTTCAAAAAGCAGCCAAACGCATGAAAAATACCTTGGCTAATGCTGCTTTTCTTACCACGTTTTTCTCGTTGCTCTGCCCATGCCTTGGCATAACCTGCGGATTTAACTAAATAATGATGAATATCGTTATAGGTGTAGTGAATCGCATCACCTGCAAGATTCTCGACTTTCATGCCATCTGCGACTTCGACTTTTTCATGCACCAAAGCCTCGTTATATTGCGTTAATTGAGTTGGGTAGAGGCGCAACACGCGATCAGGATACCAACCACAGTGGCGAATATAGCGGCCAAAAACCCAACTCAAACGGGCAAATTGATACAGTGTATTGGGTTTATTAGCCGCGACCGCTTGCTGAATGCTCTCTTTTAACTCTTTGGTCACGCGTTCATCGGCATCTAGCCACAACACATAATCAGACTCGACATACGACTGCGCTAAGCGGCGCTGTGGGCCAAACCCAGGCCACTGCGAATTGACAAAAAACTTGTCAGTATAACGGCGTGCAATCTCTTCGGTATTATCACTGCTACCTGAATCTAAGACGACGATTTCATCTACCCATTGGTGAACGGTTTCCAAGCAAGCTTGCAGATGTTGCGCTTCATTTTTAACGATCAGCGCAACGGCTAAAGTAGGTTTGTTCACATTCATTCCTCGGATATTGGGTTTAGCTGAAAATCAGCCGTTATCTTATCAAACATTTGGATAACATGGCTTGCTTGAATGCGCTGCATCGCTTGTTCATCTTTGACGCGAGTACGCCAACTGACTTGCTCTTTCGTTTTTCCTGTTTCGGCAAACAGTGCTTCGTCATAAGCCGACACCACATAATCACGATACTGATAAGGCCCTGTGCGCTGCGGATTATGGTGAGCGTATAAACCGATAACTGGGGTATTCATTGCATTGGCCATGTGCGCTGGGCCTGTATCTGGCGCTATCACTAAATCGGCTAAGTCGAGCAGTGCCAACATCTCTTTAAGTTGGCTTTTACCAACGACATTGAGTACCGGCTGAGTCAGTTTACTCGCTATTTCGGCTGCTAGATCAACTTCAATTTGCGCAGGGCTACCGGCTAAAATAATATGCCAACCAAGTTGTTGAGCATGAGTTATCACTGCTACATAACCTTCAGCGGTCCAATTTTTATAAGCCTTACTCGCGGCAGGAACCACGACTAAATTACGCTTTGAATGTGCAAGTTGCTGCTTGGCCCATTGATGATCGGAATCTGAATAAGTGAGTGACCACTTAGGTTCTAGAACTTTGACTCCAAGGCATTCTGCAAACGCGAGTAAGCCATCTAATACATGAGGCGCTTGAGGCGATATCACTTTTACATTGGTAAATAGGTGCTGGAAATCTTGGCTGCGGGCGGCATCAAAACCGAGTTTATATTTAGCTTTAATACCCAGAGTGGCAATACTGGCACGAAAGGCATACTGCATATGCAAAAGCGCATCGAAGGATTGCCCTTTAAGTTCTGCCCACAGTTTTTGATACGCTTTCCACCCCTGTTTTTTGTCGAATATAACCACGTTTACATTCGGTAAATCAGTGAGTAACTGCGCTTCCAGTTTTCCTGTGATCCACGTGATATGAGTTTCAGGCCATTGGTGTTGAATTGCTTGCACGGCGGCCACTGCATTGCACACATCGCCAATCGCCGACAGACGCAACACACAAATTGAGCGTGGGGCAGAAGAAAAAAGAGCCATAAGTGACATCGATAGAGAGAAAGTTAGTAAGAATTATGCAGATAGCGCCGATAAATGTAAAATGCCAAACAAGCACAATGAAGCACATTCAATCTCGTCATTAAAAAGTGAAACGATGAAAACGCTGAAAAAAGAGAATCAAACAATTTGGTATGACGAGCATTTGCTAGTTGAAGATCCGCTCCGCTGTTTTAACCCCGAGTTTTGGCAGCAGGCTGGTAGCGTCACAGGTAGTGCAACTGGGCGCGGCACGACATGGTTTGTAAAAGCTGAAAAAGTAGAAGCGGCACTACGCCACTATAAGCGTGGTGGATTGTTCGGTAAGTTGGTCAGTGATCACTACTTTTTCTCAGGTTGGAAGAAAACTCGCAGCTTCCAAGAATTCGAATTGCTCAATACTCTGAGAGAGTCTGGGGTAAATGTCCCACGCCCGATTGCAGCGCGAGCAGTAAAGCGCACTTTTTGTTATCAGGCCGATTTACTCAGCGAAAAAATCCCGAATGCCCGCGATCTGGTGTCTATTTTACAAGAACGTCCATTACCGACTGAAATGTATGAGAAAATCGGCCTAGAAATTCGCAAAATGCATGATGCGCAAGTCAATCACACCGATCTCAATATCCATAACATCTTGATTGATGGCCAAGAAAAGGTATGGATTATTGATTTTGATAAGTGCTGCCAGCAACAAGGTGAGAGCTGGAAGAAAGGAAATTTAGATAGATTGAAGCGATCGTTTGAAAAGGAATTAATCAAACGGAAAATCCATTGGACCAAAGAGCATTGGGAATTAATGCTGGCGAGTCAATAAGTAGAATTAAATGAGTAATCTGAAATATAGAGCAGATATTGACGGTTTGAGAGCGATAGCCGTTTTGATGGTGGTTTTATTCCACATGAATGCTGATTGGATCCCTGGAGGATTTATTGGTGTTGATATTTTCTTTGTTATCTCTGGCTATATCATAACGTCAGCGATTTATCCTCAGATTGTAAATAAAGAATTTTCGTTTAATCAGTTTTATGTAAAACGAATCAAAAGAATCCTACCGCTATTTTATCTGGTAGCGATGACAAGTCTTGTTTTTGCATATTGGCTTTATACTCCGAATGATTTTATGGGCTTTGCCGATAGCTTACGGTATGCAAGCACATTCATTGCTAATGTTTACTTTGAAAAACACTCCGGTTATTTTGCTCCAACCTCAGAAACGTTGCCATTACTCCATACTTGGTCATTATCTATCGAAGAACAATTTTACTTTGTCTGGCCGATGGTCTTAATCCTCGCTGCTCGTTACCTCAATTCGCGCTTTTTCTGGGGAGTAATGTCTGCGACTTTAGTTGGATTCATTGGTTATTCTGAATATATGGCTAGATTAGGAGACAGCTCTGGTTATTATTTAATTCAAAGTAGAGCTTTTGAACTCTTGATGGGAGCGCTGTTAGCAATAATGGTTTACCCAAAAAGCCAAAACAGCAGGGAATTACCCAGAGGCTTTTATCATTTTACTGGGATTGTCGGGATGGTTAGCCTAGTTTGGCTCTCTTTCTCTTTGAATGAAAGTGATGTGTTTCCCGGTATTCATGCGCTATTTGTGACTATCGCTTCCGCTTTAGTCATTGTCTCTGGGACGTCAAAAACCAGCACTATTTCGTACGTATTGAGTTTGCGCCCCATGGTGCTCATCGGTCGTTTGTCTTACTCATTGTATCTATGGCATTGGCCGGTATTGGCTTTTTATCGTTACTATTTCATTAGCTTTACGATTGTCGATGCCATCATTTGTGGAGTGATCACGGTTATTCTCTCTTTTGCCTCTTGGCTGTGGGTAGAAAACCCTTTGCGGCATGCGCAGATTGGCAAGCGATGGGTTTACTTGTTTTATTTGATTTTGCCGATTGGATGTTCGGTCGTGATTGCTAAACAGATTGTTGCGCAAGATGGTTATCCAACACGATTCAGTGATTCAGTCCAAGCGATATTTAGCCAATCCGCTTATACGTTTGATGATAATAAGAATCATCGTATGCAGATTGTGGATTCGTACCCTTTTGAATCACCAGTGATAGGAGACATCGAGCAACCGATTACAGCTTATATCTGGGGGGATTCACATGCAGGCCATTTTAGAAGTTTTGTTGATGTTTTAGGCAAGCAAGAGGGGTTTGCTGCACTGTTTGGAGGTTTAGGTGGCTGCCCTCCTGTTATTGGAAGCGATTTGATTAAACATGGAAAGCCAGAGCAAAAGTGTTCTGAACGTAATAATGAAATAGCCCTTAAGTTAGCTGAGTTGAAGCCGGATGTGGTTTTTTTAGCTGGACGTTGGACTATGTATGTAGAAACAACACGTTCTGTTGGCGAGAAAGGTAGTCGTGTCTACTTAGGCGATGAAACGGATTATAGCGAATCGATTGATAATAGCCGTAGAGCTTTCAAAGAAGGTTTAGAACGGACAATTAAGCATTTGGTTGAAGCTGGTATCAAGCCTATTTTGTTTGAACAAGTGCCAGATTATGACTTCAATCCTAGCAATTGTTTAGTTAAGAAAGCTACCTATGGATGGATGAAAGATGCATCCTGTGATTTACCTTTAAGTGCAATGATTGAACGTCAGGAGATGACAAATACAATTATTGATGAGATTGCAAAAAAATATCCACAAGTTGAAATTATCCCAATCTTATCAATTATTTGTGATGAGGTTAGTTGTAAAAGTCAGCTAAATAGTACTCCTTTGTATATGGATAATAATCATCTTAATTATGAAGGTGCGAGAGTATTAGCAGAACACTGGTTAGGGATAAATCAATGAAATTTCAGTAAGGGGCTAGCTGACCCATCTGAACTGAGTGATACCTCAAGTAGCTTAATTCTGTATTCTTAGTGATTGATATATTAAAAAACGCAATTGGCTGACGATTGCGTTTTTTGTTTTATGACCAAAACGGAGGGGGAATACATTAGTCCAGTGGCATATGTCTTGTAGGATAAAGCACAGGTCAGCTAGCTTAGATGAATTTTTTCTGGTGTATATGGCTTAAGTTTGAGGAGTTGTTGGCCAAAATAGTCACACAGCTGTGCACCTGAGAAATTCAAATCCATACCTACAAAATCTTTATAGTGATAATTCCACCATTTTAGTTCTAGGAGCTGACAGATCTCACTTTCTGAGAAGCGATATTTTATCACTTTGGCCGGAATGCCGCCGACAACTGCGTATGGAGGGACATCTTTGGTTACGACTGCATTGGCTGCGATCACTGCACCATCAGCAATCTTTATCCCTGCCTTTAAAGATACATTCTGTCCAATCCATACATCATTACCTATGACCAATCTTTCTGCTGTTTTGAGCGGTTTTAGTGCGAATGGCTGGCGCTCACCACCCAGAAAATCATACTCATAAGTTAATGGCGATGTTGTAAAGGTGTGGAGAGGATGCTCAGTACCGATTATTTTTAAACCGCCAGAGATCGAGCAGTATCGACCAACGATTGAATCTACTGGCAGTGCAGAATGGGAGTATGAAAATGCCCCCATTTGCCACAAATGATTTCTTGAGATACTAAAGTGTGTGTGGCTCAATCGCGAGTGGCTCAGCGATCTTATAGGCTTTCTTAAACCACTTTTTGAGCGTGATATGGGACTTTTTTAACTGAATAAGCTCATTAACAGTTAAAAAGCGTTTTTGGGTTTTCATAGTCAATTAATCTTGTTCACTCGCTTTGCTATCAATTGGAAACTCTTATTTTGTCACTCGAGTTGGATGGATTTTCTTAATCATCAATCCTGTCCATTTTTTATATGCTCTATAAATACGCTTTTTATCGATTAGAGTATTTTTAGAGATCAAACCGTTAAGATATAGCCAATCATTTAAGTCATATTCAAGCGCCAGATTACCTCGTTTATAGAAGCGCTCAGTGACATCCAATCCAATATTTTCTGGACAATCCATGAGTAAGTTATTGGCCATAAACTGTGGCCAAAACTCTTCACCTAACCCTGCATGATCGCAGGTTTTACTCTCGATATGGTGCTCTTCACTGAGTAGCGCTGAGATCCAATTTAGACATAAAATTTGCTCCGTTGCTGGGTGGCGTGCTTTGTAACCCGGTTTCAGAGTGAAATGTAGTTCTGGTATCCAGCGATCAGACCAAATTTTTAATAGATCTTGAGCTAGGCCAAAATCAAACAGATCGCTTTTATGAAAATGAACCGGATGCCCGTAGTGGCTTGAAATAAAAAACGTACTGCTGGTGAGCACTCGCTGAGTCAAAAACTGATAATTTTGTGCTCTGGGTAGATCGGCATACTCTTGATACAGTTCAACAAATTGGCGACCAGTCAGCAGATTATCGGTACGCAGCTTAACTGCGTAAGGCGTTGTTACCGCTTTCAGCCCCATGTGAGTGCTGTACATCTGACGATTGTTATTGAGTTTGAGCGGCTTACCGTCATAAAAAACGGTATTTGAGCCGGGATCATCCAATTCCAACACTTGGTCGTAATCAAGGCCATCCAACGGCTGCCCTTTCCAAGTCGACAGAATGATGGTCGATTTAGGAAAAAAGCGCAGTATGGACTTCAAGCACTGCTCTGTGATGCCCGAGATTTGCTGGCGACTGGCACTGGCTTGCACTGGCCCCTGCACAACAAAGGTGATCGCTTCATCATCAATATTGATCATGGTTGTGGCTGCCTCAAAAAGTCACTGTACTCATCTGGCACGCCACAAAAAATGACCTCATGGCGTGCGATCAAGTGGTAGTGAATATTCAACCCTTTTTCAATGAGCAGGTTGTAGATCGGTGCAATGTATAGCTCGCCTCGCTCCCATTCTTGGCTTGGTCTGGCAACGTATTCGCGATACGCCTCCAAGTAATCTTCTTTGCGATTGAAATGATAAAGCCCGGTACTACAGAGATCGGAAATCGGGTTTTTCTCCGCGGTCTGGATCACTTTAGTACTGCCGGCATGTTCTGGTTTGGCGAAAGAGCAGTTGTCACCGCTGCCCTGAAACACTTCTAGGTAGCCATCGCTATGTTGACTAATGTCCGGGAATACAAAGTTCGGACGGAATGTGTCGATGTTAAACACAGTGATCGAACCTTGATAGTCCACGCCCTGTTTTGCGAGTTCTTCTAACCCTAAAGTCACCGTTTCGGCTTGGCCGCGAGTTTCTGTATGCAATTCAGCGATGTAAAACTGTTTAATGCCAAGTTGAGTGGCTTTTTCGCGCACAAACGCTGGGGTGTCGTAAGCATTACGCACAATGAACAGAAACGGTGTGTTAGCAAAATACTCGGCAAAACTGTTGACCGAGTGTTCAAACAGGGTTTGACCGTGGGCTTCAAGCATATATTTCGGCTGTGTATAACCTGCTTTAAAGAAGCGAGAACTCATTCCCGCCATTGGGATCACAATCATTGATCAAGCCTCAATAAAATTTGGTGGAGACGAAATGCATTGGCAAATAGAGCATCTTGACGGTGACGATCATCGGCATGCAAAGGCAACATCGATAAGAAAAGTTGAATTTGCATCGCGTAGAGATTTTTCGCCGTGAGGCCAAAAGTCTGTTCAATTAACTCGATAAAGCCTTGCTGCGTCTCTTTATGTTGACTCTGTTCGGCAATCTTTAATTCGATCGCGTTATCGGCAATCTCAACATGGTAGTAACCGGCAATAATCCAGTCATATAAACCTAGAATCGAATGACTCAGCTTAGCGAGATCGTAGCGGATATCACCATACAGTGTTTTCTGCCCGTCAGGCGTCATCCCTCTAGGGTCGATCGTTTTAATTTTGTTGTCTCGGAAGTCATACAAAATATTGCTAAAGCAAAAATCACCGTGCAAGACGCCCAGTAAGGGTTCTCCATTAGGCAGATGTTTTTGGCTATCGCGCAGAATTTGCGCGAGCGAGACATCTTGTCCTGCAAATTGCCACTTTTTTTCTAACGTGATGCGTCGCGATGCACAGAATTCGTTAAGGCGTAGAGTGGTTTTATCGGCAAACAGTATGTCGAGAGTATTGATGGGATCATTCGGCTCGGTAGGTTGCTCAAGGCATAGGCTTAAAAACTCCACCGCGCTGGCTAAGATTTTTTGCCAGATTTGACTCGGCAGCTTGGAAAAAACGAATAACTCATTCAGCGCAGTGAGGTAGAGATATTCTAAGCGATAGGAAATTTTCCCTTCGCTGTTTTGGCTGCCTAAATATTGTGGAATGAAACCACGCATCGTCATCGGCAGATTGTCAAACCAGTAGGCTTCGGCAGCGATTTTTTGGTTCTTTATGCTCGATTTTTCAATCCATTTGGCGGTTATGGTTAGTTCATTAAAGGCGCGCTGGGTGGTGAATTCAGCCTTGGAGTGATAGTAAGTATTCACATGACCAAAATCGAGCCAGCCAATCGAGTTAACGGCACTTAAGCCTACGTTTTTATGATAGCGGTTAAGACCAGCAATAAATTGCCACTCACTCTGTGTAATACTGCGAACCAGTTCCCGTGGGCGGCTGAACTTGAAGTAGCCATCAATGATCCGCTGACTTTCGTGATTCATTGGAGTGTTGGCATCTTGTAGCCAATCAACTTCATCATTAGTCAATACGGCCCAGTTATAACTGTCTTTCGCGGTGGAAACGCTGACAATATCATCGCCAACAGGAAGTTGATTAAAAAGCGTATCACCGTAGAGGATGTGCAATGGTGCATTAAGTGAGTGGCCACTAATATTGAGTGCAGCAACCAAAGAAGCGCCAAGGCTCAGTCCATCAGGCGTAGCGATAATCGTCACCTGATGCTGTTCAAGCCACTGACTGTCGATTTCTGAGATGGTAAACGACTCGGGCAAGGATGCACCCCCTGCGGTGCTAAAGCGACTTGATGTTGGAAAAGAGGTCGATTGCCTAAAGGTAGAAAGCTAGGTGGAATACGTCCAAATTCAGATTCCAATTCTTGGCCGACGTAGGCACCAGACATTATCAGGAACATGATTTTTCCTTTGCAAACAGTTGGTGGATCTCTTCCAAACTCATCGAGGCAAATTCGGTAGGGCGCACGGCGCGATCATCAATGTAAAAGCCGTCGTGTCCACACCAAGGTTTGCCCACTAAAATTTCATCATACGGAACTTGGTGTTTATCCAGCCACTCAGTAATGATAGGCAGAGTGTGGATATTGATTTTACCGACGTTACCGTCATAAGTGCGCATATTACGCGCCGTTGAAATCACAATCTCAAACCCCTTTTGCTTATAATTCCGCAGTTGTTCAATCACATCCATTCTCGGTAGGACGTTTTTATAATCGGAAGTATTGGCTTGAGTTAGTGTCCCATCAAGATCAACAATTAGTCGTTTCATTAAGAGTATTCTCTTTATAAATCTAAATATTCAAGTGTTTTGGCAAGAGCGCCACGGTTTTGTTCTACGATTTGATAACCCTGCTTGCCGCAATGAATACGCTGTTTGTTATCAGTGAACCATTCACAAAGCATTTGTGCAATTTGCTCTGCATCTTGTGTGATCACACAAGCATCGGCTTGATTGAGGGCTTGAGTGATTTCACTGAAGTTGTAATAGCTTGGGCCAGTCAACATGGGTAAACCAAGCGCAGCTGGCTCGAGTAAATTATGTCCACCGACTTTGTCACCCGCTAAGCTTCCGCCCATAAAGCAAATGTCAGCAGATCCCATGAGTACTAGCATCTCCCCCATAGTATCAGCTAGATAGACCTGTACTTCTAGATCGAGTTTATTCTCTGTTTGAGTTCGCAGAACACTCATAAATTGTGTTTTGCATAACTCAAAAACAGCATTAAATCGCTCAGGGTGGCGCGGAACAAGCATAAGCAGTGCGCTAGGGTGTGCTTTAAGTACTTTTGCATGAGCGGCTAACACTTGTTCATCTTCACCTTGGTGAGTGCTTGCGGCAATCCAAATTGGTCGTTCTTTACCTAGTTGATGCCTTAACTGCTGGCCTTTTTCTATGGTTTGTTGATCGATATTGATATCAAACTTCATCGAACCGGTGACTGTCACTTTGTCAGCAGGTAATCCGAGTCGAATGAAGCGCTGCGCATCATCTGGGTACTGACAAAGTACATGGGTTAAGTGAGAGGCTAACAAGTTAAATATCGGTTGAAATTTAGCGTAGCGTTGGCATGAACGCTCAGATAAGCGAGCATTAATAACAGTGATAGGAATGCCCGCTTTTGCAACAGTATGCAGCGTGTTCGGCCAAAGTTCAGTTTCCATGATCAGCATTTGGCTTGGTTTTATCCGCTTGATGAAAGCGTGTACGGCAAAAGAGAAGTCAAATGGCATATAGCGATGTTCGGCAATGCCTTGTAATTTAGCCGCTTGCTCAGCGCCCGTAGCCGTTGTTGTTGTAATGACAATCGGTTGATCAGGATATTGTGATTTGAGTTTTTTTATCAGTGGAGAAACGGCAAGCGTTTCTCCAACGGATACCGCGTGGATCCAAATAGGGGATTGATTAGTTTTAAGCGGTGGCGTGAAGCCAAAATGCTCTTTCCAGCGAGCACCAACACACGGCTTGCCCGGCCGCTTTTTGTACAAGCTCCACATTAAAAAAGGAGAAGCTACACAGAGCAGTAAGGTATAGAGAGCTCGAATCACCACTCTACGGTTCCTTTTTCTTTACCAAATCATCCGGATTAATGTGAGTCCACTTCGAACGAGGGCGATCTATATATTGAAAATGTTCATTGGTAAAACTACCTTGAATACAAACGTATTTTCTATCTTTTGTGCAAAGATCTTCTCTGCCTTTTAGTAATTCATCAAATACGCCAGGCCCGGTTGAATAATAAACGCCCATTTTAGGGTCGTAGTTCTCAATGTTATGCAGTACTTTTTCAATCGCTTGGCTGAGGTCGTTATTATTAGGTGCTGAGGCGATAAAGTAGTTGGTAAAACGGGTATTGTTGTCAATCTTTATGTAAACCGCTTGTTGTTCATCGCCAATCAGTTTATCGAGAGACCATACCAAAGTTGCATCAATGTCCATATAGACGCCCCCTTCGTTATTGAGTACGACCAAACGCCATAAATCGGCTTGAGCAGCGCCGTTGGTTAGCCGCATGTAAGCATCATAGATTTCAGTTGATGCGTGGGTTTGTAAATACTCACCACGGGCTTCGGTACTCACATAGCGATAGTCACAATTGAGCGACATTAATCGATTAAATAAGTAGTTAATATAAACGGGTAGAGAGGCTTGATCGGTAAAGTTGGTTTGCCAAATTGTACGTGGGATAGCGCTGCGATTAGAGCGTGCCAATTTTGCTGGTGAATAGGCAGGAATGGTAAAACGCAATTTTGGAAACACCCAATGAAATGGGTAAGCGAGTATTTTAAAAATATTCCCGGTCAAGCGGATTAATCGGTTGGCGATTAATACGGTTACTTGGCTCATATTGATTGATCCTATCTGTTTTTTTCGGTTATCGAGCGCTGTTTCAACGTGGCAGTAATCGCTGCAGTAATTTGCTCAGTAGAAGGCTTTTCACCATTGGCATTCATCACGATCGTATGTGTTTCATAAAGTGGTGTATAACGAAAAGGGACGGTAGCGTAAAAAAAACCAACAGTTGGTGTGTGGGTCGATATGGCCACATTGCGTATGCCTGTGTCTGGAGCAATCACTAACGTTGCTTTCGCAATAAACGTGACTAATTCATCTAAAGGTAAGCATGGCTGAATCGTTAATTTTCCAGCCTTTGCAAGATCTTGTAGATACTCACCTTTTTCAAACTCATTTTTTCCCTCAAGGAAGACATGTTTTACATTGGGTTGCTGCTCAATAGTTTGCTCGATGACAGCACGCATTTCAGGCTTAGATAAGATTTTTCTCAGCTGCGAAGCTCCACTGAAATAGACAAGGTAAGGTGTCTCAAAATCACAAAGTTGCCTGTTGTCTGGGTAGGCAAAATCGAGAGGATAGCTTGGGCTGTGGCCAAGGATTTTAAGCATATCGAGCATGCATTCTACTTCTGGTTGAAAGTCAGAGCGAAATACTGCCAAGTTATACAAGGTGCCACATAAAAATGGCGTGTAAGGAAAGCCAACTTTGAGTTTTGCTTTAGTCAGTAATGTCATCCAGTAAGAACGATTTGTCCCAGCGACATCAAATATAATATCTTGCTCTTCCAGTTGGCTGTAGTCTTGCCATTTTTGCTTGAGTGATAAGTGTTTTGAATCCTCACGGCTTTTCATTACCACTGTTTTATCCGCTAACTCTGCTGGTGTTCCATAGAGGTAGTTTGAAACGGTGACTAATGTTATTTCTGCATGAGGGAAGAACTTCCGAGCTTCAATCAAAAAGGGGCGCACAATGACTTGATCACCGAGCGCAGCATGGCGAATGACGGCAATTTTCTTGATCGCTAAAGGATTAAAATAACCATTCAAGTATTGGCGCGCGGCCTTCGAGGCATAAGCCCCTTTTTCAAACCAGAGGTGTTTCATGAATCTTTTCCAATAAATCTATCTAAAGCTTGAATAACTTGCACCGGTTGCAGTTGATTTAGGCAATTTAAGTGCCCTAATGGGCAGGTTCGCTTAAAGCATGGGCGGCATTCAATATCGGTATACACCATTTCTAAGCGCTCAGTTAGCGGTGGCGTGTATTGCGGTGAGCTTGATCCATAAATTGCGACGATATTACAATCTACGGCGGCGGAGACATGCATTAATCCTGAATCATTACTGATGACGGTATGGCAAGCAGCCAACAGATCCACAGCTTCAACAAGTGAGGTTTGTCCAGCTAGATTAAAGGCATATTTTTGTTGTTCGGTGCTAAGTGCTGAACGAATGAGGTCACATACTTTGCTATCCTTGGTCGAGCCAAAAAGCCAGATTTGATAGCCGCTTTCAATAGCGTGTTGTGCAACTTGAGCATAATAGTGGTCAGGCCATCTTTTAGCCGGACCAAACTCAGCCCCTGGGCATAAACCGACAATTGGTTTGGTTGTCGATAAGCCTAATCTTGAAATGGCATATTGCTGAGCTTTGCTATCAACTAATAAAGAAGGGTGAGGGCAGTTTTCTAGCTGTACTTCATCGAGCATGCTTTCTTTTGAATAAGCAAGAGCCACATAGCGTTCAACCATATACTGGAACACTTTACGATTAGGGCGAAGATCAGTAAGTAAGCCGTAGCGAAACTCACCCTTCCAGCCAGTACGAGAAGGAATACCCGCAAATAGCGGTATGAGTGCTGATTTTGCCGAATTTGGTAAGACATAGGCATGAGTGTAATTGTTGCGTTTTAGCTCTTGTGCGAGCGCCCATCGACCTGCAAGATTAAAAGCGCCGTGCCCAATCGACATTTCAATCGCGCAATTAACTTCTGGCATGCGTTCCAAAATAGGTTTGCACCAAGCGGGGGCTAGAACGTCAATTTGTGCATCAGGGTGCTGTTGCTTAAGGCGTTGATATAAACTTTGTGACATCACCATATCGCCTACCCATGAAGGGCCCACAATCAGTAACTTCATTTTTCACCGTCATTCTTATTTTGCGGCCATTCTAGCACAGCGCTCGTTTGATAAAACTCAATTTCTATTAAAAAATGCATTCAAATGCTAGGCAAGATATGCTCTAATCCGCCTCAACCTGAGAATAAGTATTGTGCAGCATGTTGGCGAGCATATTATAGAAATTCGAGTTTTTGTGATGAAAATCTACGTTATTAGCCTTAAAAACAGCCTAGAAAGACGAGCATCCATTGAGCAACAAATGGCTAATTACGGCCTAGATTTTGAGTTCTTTGATGCGATTGATGGTCGAGTTGTTCCGCCACACCCTTTATTTGCCAATTATGACTATACCAAGCGGTTATGGTTTACCAGTGGTAAAATGCCTTCAAAAGGGGAGATGGGCTGCTACGCGAGCCATTACCTACTCTGGCAAAAGAGTGTTGAGTTGAATGAGCCGATCATTGTTTTAGAGGATGATGCTGAGCTATTACCCTGCTTTATACATTTTATTGATCTAATCAAAATTAAAACCCAAGAATATGGCTTTTTGAGATTGGAGGAAGCTTGTGAACGCAGTCAACTGTTCTTGAAGGAACAGGCAAAGAACTACGACATCTATTTTCTAAGTAATAATTTTGGTGGCACTAGAGCTTATGCACTTTCTCCTGATGCAGCAACGAAATTACTTAAAGCTTCACAGTATTGGTCGATGCCTGTTGATAACTATATGGGGTCACTATATTTGCATCAGATGCCTTCATTTTTATTTTTACCAAGTGTGGTTGCAAATCCTCAATACTTTGACACAACGTTTCAAAACGAACAGCAACCCAAGGCTCCATTGCACAGAAAACCCACTCGTGAATTGTACTCACTGTATCGCAAAGTAAAAATGGCCTTAGCAAATAATGCTTATAAAAAATAAAAAAATTAATCATATAGAAAAGTTATTTTTACTATCACCATTAGTGGTCGTGTTAATGCTTATATTTAATTTTTCTGATAGTAAGTTTATTCTTTCACGGTTGATACCAATAGTTTCTCTTTATTGCTTGTTAAAATATCGACATGCAATTAGTGAAAACTGGAATTCAGAGTTAAGGGGCTTTTTTATCTCTGGATTATTGATGATAGTGATTTTCTCTGGCTATCACTTTGTCCGTGGTGATGAATTTTCTTTACCTAGAACGTTGATTGCAAGTTTGGTTTATTTGCTTTTTGTGCCGTGGAATAAAATATCACGCCAGTGGATTTATTACATTGTTGCATTAGCTTCAGTTATTTGTGGGCTAAATGCGTTGTATGAACATTTTGTGATGAACATTGCGCGTGTTGGCATTGCGACAAACCCGATACCTTATGCTTTATATGTCTCTTTTCTCTTGTTGTGTTGCGTTTACTTTGTTTTAAATCAATCAGATAAAGTGTTGAAAACGCTTGCTGGTATAGGCGGCTTGCTTTCATTGGCGGCCATTATCATGACCGATGTGCGAGGGGTAATTCTCTTTTTACCTGTGGCGATTCTTTATTTGATGATTGTTGCAGTAAAGCCGACCGTTAAACATTATATTTTTTTGTGTTTTTCAATATGTGTCATTTCGGTGCTATTTTATGCATTTTTTGAGAAAGAAATTGATACTCGGATTAAACAGACGCAATACGAAATTTCGATGATAGAGAAAGGGAACCATAATACCTCTATCGGTATTCGGTTCGACTTATGGAAGCATGGTTTGGATGTGATTGTTCATGACCCTATTTTGGGTCTTGGGGATGACAGTTTGCAAGACAGCATTTCCGGTATGAAAAATCGTGGTGCAGCTATTCAGCCCCATTTACATAATCAATATTTAGATTCTTTAGCCCGCTATGGGGTGGTGGGAACTCTGGTAATGTTTTTATTTTGTTTTACTTTAATCATTAATTTTACTTGTTCGGGTGTTAAATATATCGGTAATCCACTAGTTAATAGCATGCTTATTATGCTTATGCTTGCAGGTTTAACTGATGTTCCTTTGCACCATACACATCTTATTTATTTACTAACGATCTTATGTGGCTTGTTGATCCGTTTTTCAGAGATAGGAAAGGATAAAAATTCGCCATCTTTTTAAATAATATTTATTGAATAATGAGTAAACGGTTAGTTTAAAAAGTTAACTCTTCCTGCCAAACTATAGAATCAGCGATAACTCGAGCAGGATTACCCGCTGCTGCTGAGTTATCGGCAACGGAATGTGTTACTGTTGAGTTAATACCAACGATCGAACCATTGCCAATTGACACGCCTTTTAATACAGTGACGTTATCGGCTAACCAAACTCGTGAACCGATATAAATACTTTTAGCTAAATTGATACGCTTCCCATCACGCAATATATCATGGCCATCACTGGTCATTATCTTTACATTACGTGAAAACATACAGTTGTCACCGATAAAAAGTTGAGTATTACGTTCTCGGCAAGAGAAAAAGCAATTCTCCCCTATAACACAATTTGTCCCGATTTCTAAGGTACAGTTTTCACCATTCAACTCAATTGAGACGCCTTTTAAATTAGCACCATCATGAATGATAAGGTGATTGTTTTTACCATTAACGTGAATGTCACAGTAACGGATTCGAGTATTTTTACCAACCTGAATATGATTGTTCGGTTTAATCCTAATTTTATTACGCAATTTTTCTATAAAAGAGAAACCAGACATATTCAATCCCTTAGTATGAGTTTCGGTTAATAAACTAAAGTTGTTATTATTTGCACGCCATAGTTAGTTTCCTAATTTACGAAACGTATAATTACCACGTACTTTACGCCATAGGCCAAATACATCGGTTTTAGGGAAAATAGCAATACGTCGTATTTGATATGGATCTTGATGCATTAACAATGGGCCGCTGTTGGTTGCAACCGCAAATTGATAGCCACATTGATGCACGATCTGTTTTGAGTGCGCATCATGATCGCCATAGGGGTATGCAAAAGAAACCAGTTGTTCGTCTAGTAGCTCTTCGAGTTCAAGCTTATTGCGTGAGATCTCTTGACGCTGTTCAGATTCACTGAGTTTGCTGAGAAATGGATGAGTCATTGTATGACCCCCAATTTCAACTAGCCCTGAATCGTGTAATGCTTTGACTTGCTGACGAGACATTAAAGGCACTGGTTTTTCTGGGTTGCTCGGTACTTCAACATCCCAACGGTTAAAACCCTCCCCCGTTACTATATAGACAACCGCTTTAAAACCATATTTTCGTAATAGCGGCAACATCAATTCGTAGTTATCTTGATACCCGTCATCAACCGTTAAGATGATATAGCGCTTGCCTGATTCAAGGCGGTGAATGAGTCCTTTATCCGCTAAATCTTTAAAGGTTAGCGTTTCAAACCCCATTTTTTTTAGCAGGTTGAAGTGCTTTTCAAGCATGTCAATATGCAGATAGGTTCCATGTACGCCTTTTTCACTATCATCCTTAATAAAACGATGGTACATGATGATTGGCATCTCTTTACGCAGTTTTTCAACGTAAACCGTTTGATAAATATCTTCTATTTGATCGACCACATTGGTTAAGCTGTAGCTGTGCTGAATTATCTCTCTGACTTGTGGCGAGCAGTGTGGTGTTTTTAACCCTTGTTCCACATATTGACTAATTTTTGCAAAATCAATATCGAGATCTTTCGGCCCGATGTCACCGAAGTTGCTTGCCATGGCCGCAGCGATATTATCGTCATCGACAATACCAATTGCACTTGCCTCACCGATTGCCAGGGTAGGCCGTCCACATAGCAAAGATTCCATTGCCACTCTGCCAGCCCCAATGACTAAGTCTGATTGAGCAAGTATCGAGACGACATCTTGTGAATAACCAAGAAAGTGAACGTCGGAAGTAAACTTATCAAAACGTGCTTCAATTTTAGAGCCAGATATGACCTGAATGTGGTATTTCGCTGAGTCTAAACACTCATCGAGCAACCGATAACAAAGATCCCCTTTTGGGCCGGTTAACCTACCAATAATACTGACCACGGGTTTGCTATTTTGAGGAGCGTTTTGCCAAGTGAATTCTTGCGTTTCAATGCCGTTTCGGCTTACGACGAGCAAGCTTTGTGGAACATTCAATTCAGTCATGAGTTGTTGTTCAATGGCCTCACAAACCGGTAGTGCTTTGTCACCCATGGCGTGAAATTTTTTACGAGATGCGTGTACAGGCTGACGACCATGTACTGTGGTGACCATAGGCGTATTTGTTAATTTGCAAGCAATGTGACAACTCCAGCTGGAGGCGCGAGAGTGAGCATGCACTAGCTGGATATGGTGTTTCTTAATCAGATAAATAAGATAACCCACATGCCAAAAGCGGCGAGGAATACTGCGTTTATTAAAACGGAGTTTATAAAATAGCCCTTGGTGAGGTTTTGTTAGCGTATCGGAAACATAAAATACCTTATGCCCACGCTTTGTTAGTTCATCACCAGCGGTTGTGGCGTAAACCTCTGCCCCAGTGACCTCAAGTTGAGATAAGGCCATTAATATATTCATTAATACTCCACGAGTTAGCAGCAAGGGCTTTTCATATGTCTAAGAAACATGATCAATTTTTCATTCCTCCCCTTTTAGGGAGAGATGTTTATTAATTCCTCCCCCTTTTAGGGGGAGGTTAGGAGGGGGTGATTACAGCCTCACTACTTATTAATCAACATCATATACTCAGCCACACCTTCAGCCACCGTCTTAAATTGATGCTGACAACCTGCGGCGCGCAATTTCGTTAAATCGGCCTCAGTGAACTCTTGGTACGCACCTTTCAAGTGATCTGGGAATGGAATGGTTTCAACCTCACCTTTACCATGGTGCTTGATAACGGCTTTAGCCACTTCTTGGAAAGATTCTGCGTTGCCAGTACCCAAGTTATAAATACCAGATACACCGTTGTTCATAAACCATAAGTTCACAGCCGCAACGTCACCTACATAAACGAAATCACGCTGGAAGGTTTCACTACCTGCAAACAGTTTCGGGTTTTCACCGGCATTCATTTGATTATTTAAATGAAAAGCAACAGAAGCCATTGAGCCTTTGTGCTGTTCACGCGGGCCATAGACATTGAAATAACGAAAACCGGTAATTTGGGAAAGGGTCTCACCGTGTGCTTGTGCTTCTTGCCAAATACGGCGTACATAGTTATCAAACTGCTGTTTGGAATAGCCGTATACATTCAGCGCACCTTCATACTCTTTTTCTTCAATGAAGGTATTGGTATCGCCATAGGTTGCGGCTGATGAAGCATACAAAAATGGAATGCCGCGCTCTAAGCAGTAGTGCAGTAGTTCTTTAGAATACTCATAGTTATTAAGCATCACATACTTGCCATCCCATTCGGTAGTGGCAGAGCAAGCGCCTTCATGAAATACGGCTTCGATAGGACCAAAATCCTCACCAGACATGATCTGCACCAAGAAATCGTCTCGGTCCATGTAATCGGCAATGTCCAGATCAACTAGGTTTTTGAATTTACGCCCATTTTTTAAGTTATCGACAACAAGAATATCAGTAATGCCTTGTTCATTTAGCGCTTTGATAATGTTGCTGCCAATCATGCCAGCGCCACCCGTTACGATGATCATACAAAATTCCTATGGTTATAATACGAACAATTATGCGCATTATAGCGGCTTAGCTAGTGGCTGTAATCACAAAAGCTCGCTTTTCTCATTGAACGTCTAGCCTTGAAAAGGGTTTTGCTTTAAACTTCGGCACGCAAGGTGGCAAGGTGGCTCGAAATTGACAAATTCGATAAAGCTTGAACAACAATTTAAACAGTCAGCCTTTAGGAGCGGATACCTAAGGGCGGTAGCGTGCCTAAAAACCAATGATAGGATCAACACTGTGAATCAATCCCCTTTTTCGCACTCTTCATACCCACCAGTGCCTTCTTACTATCAGCAAAGCAATAATGATGAAATTGACCTGCGTGAGTTGTTTAGTGTGCTATGGCAAGGGAAATTGACCATAGTGCTGTGCACTGTTTTGTTTGCTGTGATGGCGGTGGTATATGCATTGACGGCGCAGCAGTGGTGGAGCGCTAAAGCAACCGTTACCCAGCCTGAATTAAGCCAAGTTGTAACCTTCCTGCAACAGGTGAAGCAGTATCAGCCATTGTTTGATCTCTACCAAGAAGATGGCACCATTATTGTGAGTAAAGAGCTTGATGGCTTAATTAACCCAGCCACTATTTTCCAGCGTTTTGTGCGTGCATTTAATACTAATGACAATAAAAAGCGCTTTATGCAAAGTAACCCTACTTTTTTAGCCATTGAGCAGCAACAGCTTAAAGTGAATGAAAATAACGAAACTGATGATGTGGCGCGCTTTTATCAAAGTTGGTATGGCAAAATTACGGCTCAAGAAGTGGGTAAGACACAAGCGGGTGATTTTTATCTCAGCTTTCAGTCAATTGATAAAGCCAGCAGTTTAGTGTTGCTTAACGCCTATATCGACTTTATTAACCAACAACTGAACCAGCAGCTAACCAATGACCTTACCAGTAAATTGACGGTAAAACATAACCAACTTAGCCAGCAATACAGTAGTTTGCAGCAGCAAACCCAATTGCGCCTGCAGGTGGAATTGGCGCGAGTGCAGAATGCATTGGCAATTGCAAAAGCGGCCAATATTAATGAGCCTGTACAAAATCTGAATGAAGAGAAGCTGTTTGCCATTAGTATTGGTAGTAAAGCATTGCAAGCCAAAGTCGATGCATTAAAAAGTATAACGAATTTAAGTGTGTTTGAACCACGCTTAGCGCTGCTGCAAGCCCAAGTTCAGCAGGTTGAGCTATTAGGTAAAGTAAAACCAGCGCAAGTGCAAGGTTACGCTTACTTAGAGCAACCAGAAGCGCCGATTAGCCGTGATGAGCCCAAACGAGCATTGATAGCGGTGCTTGGAACCTTACTGGGCGGCATGCTTGGCGTTGCGATTGTGCTGGTGAGGTTTGCGTTTAGAAAAGAAGAAGAAAAAGCTTAGACCAGGCAGCAGGGAAACCGCATGAAGGTCGTTGATATATAAGGGCTGCAAAGATGCTAAGAATCCGCTTTGAACCTATCACGAATCCCAACTATTGAATGTAACCAAATGAAAATCAAGATCTGCTTGTGGATCATTTTTGTTGTTTTCTAATTGCTCCTAGACAATATAGGAGCCTAAATATGAGCGAGTTAACCAACCCATTTATGCACTTTCAAATCATTAAAGATTATCGACAGGAAAATAAAATAGCACACAAATTATCAGACATTATTTTGCTGACAATTTGTGGCGTTTTGTCGGGTCATGATGGCTGGGATGGCATTATCGATTTTGGCAATGCTCGCTTAGATTTCCTCAAACGATATGGTCACTTTGACGCTGGTATTCCTTCTGCAGATACGCTGTCTCGTGTGATGGGCATGATTAATCCGACAGCGTTGCAAAGAAGCTTTTTGGATGAAGGACTGCCATACACTGACGGATGGAGAAGTCATCGCTATCGACGGTAAAACATTACGTGGCTCTTATGACCGCTCGAAGGGTAAAGGAACGATTCACATGGTGAACGCTTTTGCTACTGCAAACGGAATGAGTATCGGCCAACAGAAGGTTGATAGTAAAAGTAATGAAATTACCGCGATCCCCAAGCTACTTGACTTGCTAGAGGTAAAAGGCTGCTTGGTTACGATTGATGCAATGGGATGCCAAAAGAAAATAGCGCAAAAAATTCTCGATGATAAAGAAGCGGATTATTTGTTAGCAGTGAAAGGTAATCAGGGAATGCTTGAGCAAGCCTTTGATGATTATTTTCGAATGGACATGCTTCAAGACTTTGACGGCAGTTCTTACAGTACACAAGAAAAAAGTCACGGAAGAACGGAAACGAGAGTGGCTTTAGCGAACCGTGATTTGTCGGTTTTAGGTGATATTGAGCATGAATGGCCCGAGCTAAAATCAATGGGCATCGTCGCTTCGATTCGCCAAGAATCGGCTGTAGCAACAGAGCAAGATGTGAGTATTCGTTACTATATCTGTTCTAAAGAATTAGAAGCCCAAACGCTGCTTGAAGCGACGCGTTCTCATTGGGGCGTAGAGGCCATGCATTGGTCCCTTGATACCGCATTTAGTGAGGACAACTCTCGTATTAGAGTCGATGATCGCGCAGAGGCTTTAGCAAGGATCAGGCAGATGTGTTTGAACCTATTAAAGAGTGAAACCACCTTTAAAGGTGGCATTAAACGCAAACGGATGAACTGCGCAATGGACGAAAACTACCTAAGTAAGGTTCTCGAAAGCCTTACCGGGCGGTGATGTTCATGCGATTTCCGTGGACTATCACTGAGATAAAAAGTAGCAAATTAGAGTGATTAATATGATAAAAAATAGAAAAATTCGAATAGCAGTCGTTGGTTGTGGGCGTATTTCTAAAAATCATTTTGGCTCAATTGAGCAGCTTGATTCAGAATATGAGCTGGTCGCGGTGTGCGATAACAACCCAGAAGTGTTAGAGCTGCATTCAAATAAATACGGCGTTCCGGGTTATCACTCGATAGATGATCTGCTCGCTTCACAAACACTTGATATCGTCACCTTGTGTACCCCGAGTGGCATACATGCACCACAAACTATTAAAGCTGCGAAAGCCGGTGTACATGTGATTACCGAAAAACCGATGGCGACCAAGTGGGAAGATGGACTAGCAATGGTTAAAGCGTGTGATGACGCTGGGGTGCGTTTATTTGTGGTTAAACAAAACCGCCGTAATTCAACATTGCAATTACTTAAGCGTGCAGTGACGGAAAAGCGTTTTGGTAAAATCCATATGGTGCATTTAAATGTGTTTTGGACCAGACCTCAAGAGTATTACGACCGCGCTGCTTGGTCTGGTACTTGGCACATGGATGGTGGTGCTTTTATGAATCAGGCGACTCATTATGTCGATCTTCTCCATTGGCTAGTGGGGCCTATTGAAACCATCCATGCTATGACCTCCACTCATCGTGATATTGAAGTTGAAGATACTGGTGTGGTGAACATCAAATGGCGTAATGGCGCGTTAGGCTCAATGGCGGTCACTATGTGTACTTATCCCAATAATTTAGAGGGTTCAATCACTATTTTTGGGGAAAAAGGGACAGTGCGTGTTGGTGGCGTGGCGGTTAATGAAATCCAAGAATGGAATTTTGCAGAATCAAAAGATTACGATCAGCAAATTGAACAAGCCAACTACCAAACCACTTCAGTCTATGGATTTGGTCATCCACCTTACTTTAAAAACGTTGCCGATGTATTGCGTGGCGAGGCAGAGCCAGAAACCGACGGCCGTGAGGGTTTAAAATCACTTGAGCTATTGATCAGCATTTATCGCTCAGCTCGCGATCATAAAGAAATTGGTTTGCCATTGAATCTGTAATTACGAGTAAAGAAAAATGAAGTTAGAAAATGTAAAGATTGGCATTATTGGTTTAGGCTATGTTGGCTTACCGCTTGCGGTTGAGTTTGGTAAGAAGTTTAGCACGGTAGGTTTTGATATTAACCAGAAAAGGGTCGCTGAATTACACTCTGGCATTGATTTAACCTTGGAATGTTCCGAAGAGGAACTGCGTAGTGCTCCATTGCTGAGTTACACTCACCAATTGGAAGAGATTAAAGACTGTAATTTTTATATCGTTACCGTGCCTACACCAATCACAGATGAAAAAACACCGGATCTTAACCCACTAAAAAAAGCTTCTGAAGCTCTTGCGAAAGTGGTCTCCCACGGTGATATTGTCGTTTTCGAATCAACAGTTTATCCCGGTGCAACGGAAGAAGTGTGCCTTCCTATCATCGAGAAAAATTCAGGTTTAGTGTTTAATCGCGATTTCTTTGCTGGTTATAGCCCAGAGCGTATCAATCCAGGAGATAAAGTGAATCGTTTAACTACGATCATGAAAATAACTTCTGGCTCTACGCCTGAAGTGGCTGATTTTGTTGATCAAGTATACTCTTCGATAGTCACTGCTGGTACCCATAAAGCGCCATCAATCAAGGTGGCAGAAGCCGCTAAAGTTATTGAAAATACCCAGCGTGATCTAAATATTGCTGTAATCAATGAGTTTGCCAAAATTTTTAATCGACTAGGTATTGATACTGAAGCTGTTTTAAAAGCAGCTGGCACAAAGTGGAACTTTTTGCATTTCAAGCCGGGGTTAGTTGGAGGTCACTGCATCAGTGTGGATCCTTACTACCTCACCCATAAAGCACAAGAAGTTGGCTATCGACCAGAGGTGATTTTAGCTGGTCGTCGTATTAATGATGGTATGGGTGAATACGTCGCCACACAATTAGTTAAATCTCTGTCACGTAAAAAAATTCATATTGATGAAGCAAAAGTGCTGATCATGGGCTTTACCTTTAAAGGTGATTGTCCTGATTTTCGTAATACCAAAATTATTGATATTGTTAACGAATTGCAAGATTTCAACATGTCAGTTGATGTATACGATAGCTGGGCCTCGAAAGAGGAAGTGAAGCATGAGTACGGTATTGAGTTGATTGATGAGCTGCGCGATGGTTACTACGATGCAATCGTACTGGCCGTGGATCATAGTCAAACCAAACAGATGGGTGTTGAAAAGTTACGTCGTTTAGGTAAAAAAGAGCATGTACTTTATGATGTGAAGCATGTATTAACCGCCGATGAAGCAGACATCCGCCTTTGATTAATAGCCAAACTACTTGGAGTTGCAGGTAGGCGGCAAGTGAGTGAATGAATCCCCATGAGCATAGATAAACTATGTGATAGGGGTGAACCAACGTAGCCAACACCGCTGCAGCTTCAAGTAGTAAGGGTATAGCCTTCACAAGGGAAGTGTTCAGCTTCCCTTCTCAATCGATAGAACATTTTTCATGAAATATTTTAAACACGAAACAGCCATTATTGATGATGGTGCACAAATAGGTGATGGCAGCCGAGTGTGGCACTGGACACACGTTTGTGCCGGTGCCCATATTGGCCAAGGTGTATCACTGGGCCAAAACGTATTTGTGGGAAACAAAGTTACGATTGGCGATCATTGTAAGATTCAAAATAACGTCTCAGTGTATGACAATGTGCATTTAGAGGAGGGAGTATTTTGTGGGCCAAGCATGGTATTTACCAATGTTTATAATCCACGGTCACTGATTGAACGCAAAGATCAATATCGCGATACCTTAGTTAAAAAAGGGGCTACGCTTGGTGCTAATTGTACGATTGTCTGTGGTGTAACTATTGGGGAGTTTGCTTTTATCGGCGCGGGGGCAGTTGTGAACAAAGATGTTCCTGCTTATGCAATGATGGTGGGTGTACCAGCTAAACAAAAAGGTTGGATGAGTGAATTTGGTGAGCAGCTAGACTTGCCATTGAGCGGAGACGCTGAAGTGATTTGTCCTCATACTGGTGCTGTTTATATCCTCAGCGGTGACACTGTGATTAAAAGACATCAGTGCTAATAAATAATTCTTTGATGTAAATATATTTGCAAGTTGCTGAGGATTCACTTGGCTATCAGGCTAGGAGCTAAAAATGCAGTTTATTGATTTGGGTGCGCAGCAGGCGCGAATTAAAGAAAAAATTGATGTCGGAATTCAGAAAGTACTCGCCCATGGTCAGTATATTTTGGGTCCTGAGGTGGCTGAACTAGAGCAAAAATTAATTGCATATACTGGAGCTAAGCACTGTATCACGGTTGCTAATGGTACTGATGCATTGCAAATCGCCCAAATGGCATTAGGTGTTGGCCCTTGTGATGAAGTGATAACCCCTGGATTTACTTATATCGCTACCGCAGAAACCGTCGCCCTTTTAGGGGCGAAACCGGTTTATGTTGATGTCTGCCCGAAAACTTACAATTTAGATCCGGCTAAACTAGAAGCGGCTATTACGCCAAGAACCAAAGCAATTATTCCAGTAAGTTTGTATGGACAATGTGCTGACTTTGATGCAATTAATACGATTGCCGCCAAGTATGGCATACCAGTGATTGAAGACTCTGCGCAAAGTTTTGGGGCCAGTTACAAAGGCAAAAAATCGTGTAACTTAAGCACCATTGCCTGTACCAGTTTTTTCCCAACTAAGCCATTAGGTTGCTATGGTGATGGCGGTGCTATTTTCACTAATGATGATGAATTGGCCCTTGTCATGCGCCAAATTGCTCGTCACGGACAGGATCGTCGCTACCATCATATTCGTGTAGGTGTAAACAGCCGTTTAGATACCTTACAAGCTGCGATTTTATTACCAAAACTTGAGGTTTTGCATGAAGAAATCGAGCTAAGAAATCAGGTAGCCAATACCTATACTCGTTTATTAAATAAGGCTGGTATTCTCTCAACCCCATTTGTGGAAGCACATAATATTTCGGCTTGGGCACAATATACCATCCGAGTTAAGAATAGAGCTGAAATTCAGCACAAGCTGCAAGAGGCTGGCATTCCAACTGCCGTACATTATCCCATTCCCTTGAATAAACAACCAGCAGTTGCTGATAGCAGTATTCAATTGCCGATAGGCGATGAAATTGCAGAAGAAGTGATGAGTTTACCAATGCATCCTTATTTGACTGAGCAAGATATTCAACGTGTGGTAGAGAGTTTGGCACAGTGAGTTCTGTTCCTCATCGTAAGGATATTCAAGGATTAAGAGCCATAGCAGTACTTGCTGTTATGGTTTTTCACTTAAACCCGACATGGCTTCCTGGAGGCTTTGTTGGTGTCGATGTTTTCCTCGTGATTTCTGGCTTTTTAATTACTAGCATTTTGCTGCATAAAAAATCCAGTGCTGGCTATTCTCTTACTGAAACTCTGAAATATTTCTATGTGAGTCGCTTTAAGAGGATTGTTCCAGCATACTTTTTGATGCTGATAATAGTAGCTCTAGTGGCAGCAATATTGTTTCTACCAAGTGATTTCAACACGTTTCGAAAAGGGTTGGAAAAAGCAACTTGGTTTAGCAGCAATCGGTATTTCGCTGACTTTGGTGATTATTTTGCTCCGGCCAGTTATGAACAGCCGTTACTACACACATGGTCATTAGCCGTAGAAATCCAGTTCTACTTATTAGCCCCTTTTATTGTATTACTGCTGCCGATTCGCTTATTAAAATGGTTTTTTGTCGTTTTATTGATTGGGTTAACTGCATTAGCCGAATACCGCCTGCGGTTTTTGGGCATGGAGCAAGCAACTTACTACAGTCTGTATGCTCGGCTGCCTGAATTTTTTGTGGGCGGTCTGGCAGCTCTGTATGTAACAACAGTGTCTAGGGTGGAGGGAAGCACTGCCTGGCTTGGTATACTTGGGATGCTGTTGATTGTTATTTCTGCAATTACCCAACCACTGCTAGGGTCTTTTCCTGGCATTCTAGCTCTGTTACCTGTCGTTGGAAGCGTGCTTCTACTCAGTCAGCCAACACAAGGATGGGTAGGCGAATTGTTGAGTTGCAAAACTCTGGTGTGGCTTGGTGGGCTGTCTTATTCACTCTACCTTTGGCATTGGCCAGTATTGGCCTTTTTGCGCTACTACACAAGTGCAGAGGTACTCGATATAGAATTCAGCATCCTGTTTGTTCTGCTGACATTCATACTATCTATTGTTTCCTACTATGGGGTTGAACGGGTTTTCAGAAGCAAGAGTACCAACAAGAAACAAGCACTTAGTTGGGGGCTTCTGGTTTTTGGTGTATTAGGTGCATCTCAGACCATGGCGAAAGTGAATGCCATGTTTACTCCTGTAGCCTTGCCACTAGAGTATTTGCGCTATGGCGATGATTCACAAAATTGCCATGGGCATATAGTTGGTGATTGTCTGAGAGGGGACCTGGATAGTGTAAAAGAGATATTGGTCTTGGGCGATTCGCACGCAGCTATGCTCAATCACTTTTTTGATCATATTGGAAAAGAAATTGGCTTTAAAGCTAGGGTTATAACTGCGAGTAGTTGCGTGACTATTCCTGGATTTGATTACAATCGGATTGCTGAATGGGCACAGCAATCATGTGTTGCCCAAATTGAACAGACAAAATCCTATCTGGAGAATGTTGAGTTAATATTTATAACGGCATCTTGGAATTGGCATCTCCGTAGTGAGGAATTTAATCGTGCTTTACGTGATTTTTTACAGAATATGGCGTCACAGGCGCAAGTTTATATTTTGAGTCAGGTTCCACTATTAAATCGAAATCCACAGCGTGCTAAGAGGTTTTTGTCCTTAGGGTTGACACCGTATGTGAATATCAATCCAGACTATTTGCGTACAAATGAATACTTATATGATCTAAGCATGGTCATTGATCGTGTTCATTACCTTGAACTTAATTTTTTGCCTGTTTTCAAAAGTCCTCCTTTTTATAATGGTGAATTGCTTTATTACGACGAGCACCACTTAAATGAAGTAGCAGTGGTTGAGTATGCAAAGCAGGCCTTGCCGACTTTCGAAGAGATATTTATAGAGTGGAATATTGTTGAATAAAAGCTTTTCAAAAAATGTACTTACGTTAATGACAGGGACAGGTATTGCTCAAGCAATACCCATTGCAATTATTCCTATACTAACTCGGATGTTTTCACCAGAAGATTTTGGTCTTTTGGCTCTCTATGCAGCATGCGTATCTATATTGGGAGTGGTTGCTACTGGGCGTTATGAAATAGCTATTATGTTGCCAAAAGATGATGAGGATGCCCGTCTTCTTTTGCAACTTTCAATGCTAGTTGCTCTGTTTTTTTCTTTGCTGATTAGTATACCTATATCGATTTGGAATGCGCAAATTGCTCGTTTTCTAGGTAATGAGGATATTGCTGTTTGGTTGTACTTAGTCCCTGTATCTGTGTTGTTCACAGGTATTTATCAAGCTCTAACTTATTGGAATAATAGGCAGAAAAAATTCATAAACACAGCAGTGTCGCGTGTGAATCAAAGCTTATTTCAAGGTTTCGCCCAAACGTCACTTGGTTTTTTACAGGTATCAGGTGGTCTTATTTGTGGGCAGTTCGTAGGAATAGTATCTGGTTCAATATACCTTTTAAAGAAAGATAGAAACTATAAGTCGCTAATAAGAAAGTCAAAAATAAATTCGATACAAAAACAAGGTATAAAGTATCATAAGTTCCCGACTTATGGAGTTTTGGGGGCTCTGTGCGATGCAGGAGCTGTACAAATGCCGGTTATACTGTTGACGAAGTTCTATTCAAATTCAGTGACGGGAATGTTTAGTCTGACTTTTCGTGTTTTGAATATGCCGACATCGATTATTTCATCTGCTATTGCACAGGTTCTCTTTCAAAAGGTAGTTGAAATAAGTCAAACAGAGCCAGAGAAACTTAATCTTTATATAATAAAAATGTTTTTGTTACTTTTTATTATATACCTCCCCGCTGTGCCTGTTTTATTCATATGGGGTGAAAGTTTGTTTTCAATTATTTTTGGTAATGAATGGTCACAAGCTGGGGTTTATGCAGGTTATTTAGTCATAGCTGTTGCAGTACGTTTCGCTGTCAGCCCATTAAGTGCAGTTCTTGGTTTAGAACAAAACATAAAGATGGGGGTTTTATGGCAAGTTCTCTATCTATGTACGATTAGTGTAACATTGTATTTCTCCTCTTCTCTTTCAATTGAAGAGTTTCTGATTGCTTTTGTTGTGCATGAAGTTGTTTTATATCTTATTTATTTGTTCCTTATTCTTAAAGGAACTAAGGAAATAGCTAAATGCTGAAAAATTTTAAGGTTTAATATGTGTGGAATTGCTGGTTATATTTTTAGTGGCGTATTAGATAAATCGAATCTTAAGAAAATGACTGATTCAATAATTCATCGAGGTCCTGATGGTGAGGGGCATTATTATGGAGATGGTTTTTTCTTTGGACATCGTAGATTAGCTATTGTTGATTTAACCGAGCATGGTAAACAGCCAATGCTTTATCAAGATAGATATATCATAACTTTTAATGGCGAAATTTATAATTATATAGAAATAAAAAAAGAGCTTATTGATGTAGGATATCGATTCAATAATGATACCGATACGGAAGTCATTATGGCGGCATATGATTACTGGGGAGTAAATTGTCTTGACCGTTTTAATGGTATGTGGGCATTCGTTCTATATGATAAGAAAGAGGATGTTTTTTTTATATCACGTGACCGATTTGGGAAAAAACCGCTTTATTACAGCTTAGATAATAATAAATTTGTATTTTGTAGTGAAGTTAAAGGTCTCTATGCTAGTGGATTGGTAGAAAAAGCACCCAACAAAAGCTACCTGAAAAACTACGTGGAAAACGGGCCTAATGAGTACGATGCAGAAACGGCTTTCGCTAACGTTTATCGTTTTCCTTTTGCACACTACTTTCTTGGTAGCAAAGAACAACTGCTCAATCAACCGAAGTTTACTCGGTACTGGGAATTAACCACTAATACCAGCAAAGAACGCTTCTGCCCCAATAAAGCCAAAGAATACGCCAAACAATATTACGACCTACTAGCAGATGCGGTAAGACTACGCTTAAGAGCCGACGTAAAAGTGGGTTCTGCACTTTCAGGCGGTTTAGACAGTAGCTCGATTGTTTACCTAGTCAACGAACAGTTAAGAGCTCAAGGTAAAGCTGATCTACAGGAAACCTTTTCTTCTGTTTACAAGTCTGATGGTACCCAGAATTGTGATGAAAGCGTATATATAGACCTTCTAGCAAAGGCGCTGAATGTTAATTCAAATCAAATAGAGCCTCAGGAAGGTGATATTCCTGTTGAGCATCAAAAAATGATTTGGGCCATGGAAAATCCACCAGAAAGTACCTGTATGTCTGGTTGGCACACCTTTATTAAAGTGAAAGAATCAGGTGTAAAGGTAACTTTAGATGGCCAAGGTGCTGATGAGCAGTTAGCTGGGTATCTACCTTACATCGCTAGTTATTTAACATCAATTTCATTGATTGACTTATATAAAGAGTTCTTTTATTTCTTAAAAATACCAGGTGCGAAAAAAACGTTACTGCTTAGTTTTTTAATGGCAAATTTTAAGTTCATCTTCGGTATGAAAGCTTATCAAGCGCTATTCAAAAAAATAAAAGGGCGACAACCACCTACTGAATTAAATTTAGAATTAAAATCTGCTATCGAAAAGGGATTAATTAACCTTATTCATTACTCTGATCGTGTTTCAATGGGACACAGTATAGAATCCAGAATGCCCTTTATGGACTATCGATTAGTCGAGTTTTTAGCTCAAGTTCCTGCATGTTATAAAATGCATAATGGTTGGACTAAATACTTGGCTCGCCTAGCATTCGACAAAAAACTACCTGATGAAATTACCTGGCGAAAAGACAAAATGGGTTGGCCAATTCCGGAAGAACATTGGTTCAGAGGAAACTTGAGGTTGTGGGCTTCAGATACATTAATGAATTCAAAAGTTTTAAAAGAAATATCTCCAGAATTAGATGCAGAGACTGAATTTAAAAGTAATATAAAGAAGAGCATAAGAAAGCTGAATATTGCAACTATTAATAAATTGAATTTTTGGTGATTCATATATGCGAATTCTGATAATTACAAGTGGGTTGACGCGTATTGTCTCACCTGTATTAGATAGTGGCCATGAGATTTTAGGTATCGTTGAGTCTATGCCACGAGGTTGGAGTGAAAAGCAAGAAAAACCTTTTCTTTTTCAGTTTGCCCAAAAAATACACAGGATTTTCTTGGGGAGAAAGAAAACGTTGAAGCAATTCTGTGAGATTAGAAATATAAGATATAACTATATATCAAAAGGAAGAGATGCAGAGGTAACTAATTGGGTTAAGGAACTCAACCCCGACCTGATTGTAGTTTTTAGCATGTCTCAACTCCTTAAAAAAGATTTAATAGATATTCCCAAATATGGGGTTATAAACCTACATCCATCAATGTTGCCAGAGTATCGTGGGCCTAATCCAGATTTTTGGCAGTACTATAATATGGAAATGAACCCAGGTGTAACGGTCCATTATATTGATGAAGGTGAAGATACTGGAGATATCATCTTTCAGGAACGTGTGCATATCCCTTTAGGAATCAAGTCACCTGAAAGGCTGGATAAGCTAATTGGTGGTGTTGGCTCTTCTCTGCTTGTAAAGGCAATCCAAGCTATAAAATCGGGTTCGGCACCACGAATTCCCCAGCCAAGCCATAGTTCAACTCTTCGAGCCAGAAACTTAAAATCCGAAGAACACAAAGAAATTATAGATTGGCAAAATTGGCCGATAGAACGAATTTGGCATGTGCTACGTGGTACAGAGCTTTGGCTTAATGCTAATGATCAACCCAAAGGCATTTTTAAAGGCCAGCGATGGGTCGTCGGAGAGTACGAGAGAAAGGACAATATTGATCTGCCGGGTGCGATAGTGCGTTATAAAGGAAGAAAAGCTCTGGCGACTCCAGATGGTTATATTTTTATTGATATAAACTTCAGCTTAAAAAAAGCTTTACTTTTCGTACTTAATTTTAAATTTTGAGTGAATCAATGATCAATAAAGAAAAATATCGTCAATTGTGTGAAGAAGAACCTACCATTCCAATTTTCAGTCAAGCTTGGTGGTTAGACGCCGTTGCTGGAGATAACTGGGATGTGTGTATTGTCGAGAAAGGTGACAAAATACAGGCAACAATGCCTTATATAATACAGAAGAAATTTGGGCTAACCCTATTGACCCAACCTAAACTAACCCAAACACTCGGTCCTTGGCTTAGACCTTCAACGGCAAAATACAGTAAACAGCTTTCACAGCAAAAAGATTTGATGGAAGCACTGATTGATCAACTACCAAAATATCACTACTTCAGCCAAAACTGGCATTATTCCAATACCAACTGGTTACCTTTTTACTGGAAAGGATTTGAGCAAATAACGCGTTATACTTATCTGATTGATGACTTATCTAATATCGATGATGTTTGGGATTCCTCGCTTGCAAATATCAGAACAGATATTCGCAAGGCTGAGAATAAGTTTAATCTTGTTGTAAAGGAAAATTTGCCATTCAGTGATTTTTTATTACTTAATCGTCAAACCTTCTTACGACAAGGAATGCAGTTACCTTATTCCGAAAGCTTTGTAAACCAGTTGGTATTTACAGCAAAAGATCGTAATCAATGTCGCTGGTTTATTGCTCAAGATAACGAAGGCAGAAATCATGCAGGTGTTTTGCTGGTTTGGGATAGTGAATCGGCGTATTACTTAATGGGTGGTGGTGATCCTGATCTAAGAAATAGTGGTGCAACGAGCCTTTGTATGTGGGAAGCAATTAAATTTGCATCAACTGTTACAAAGCGATTTGACTTTGAAGGTTCGATGATTGAACCAGTTGAACGTTTCTTCAGAGCTTTTGGCGCAAAACAAACTCCATACTTTGCACTCACTCATCGACCTTCGCGTTGGTTAAATACGGCAATTCATTTTAAAAAAGCCCTAAAAGGTCAAGCTTAGTTTTGAACGAATGATTACTCACTCTATAAAATCTTTTAGCAACATTGCTACGGCAGGTAAACTCCAAGATAGGTAATACATGATTCATTTTTCTGAGGGTGCAATACGTTGGCTCGAGACCATTTTATTTGAACGTTTTGGCCATCGTTTTATACTGGCTCAACAACCTAATACACTACAATTTTATTTAAATGATAGTCAGGGTTCCATAACGTTCGCTAGGTTGCAAGGCATATTTCATCAGTCGCGTTCAGATTTTCCGTGTCAGCAGTGGCAAGCTTCCAGCGAAGGCTTTATAGCGCCAATCGAAGACTACATACCAGCCCCTTCCTTAAACGCACTACCAGACCCGCTTATTGAGTTTACTGAGCAAGGAGCAATTTTACACTACGATATTCTCAGTTTAACCTACTGGACGCTAACGAGGTTAGAAGAAGTTGGACGTAAGGATTTAGATAATCATCAACGCTTTCCAGCGGTTTTTTCTCACGCTTATCAACATGGTTATCTTGAGCGCCCAATTGTTGATGAATGGCTGATGATTCTAGGGCAGGTTATTCAGCGTGTTTGGCCTGATATTGAGTTAAAGCAACATGAGTTCAGTATTAAGGTCTCGCACGATGTAGATAGCCCGAGCATGTATGGCTTTAAACCTTGGCCGACCATCGGCCGGATGATGGCGGGGCACCTGCTGAAACGGCGCGATCTCAAGGCTTTTTTTACTGCGCCCTATGTTAAACTTGCGACACACAGCCAGCTACACCCAGCCGATCCTTACAACACTTTTGAGTGGTTGATGGATATATCTGAAGCTAACAACATCAAAAGTGCATTTTATTTTATCTGTGGTGGCAATCATTCTCATGATGCTGACTATTTGCCTGAGCATCCTGCGATCCGTAATTTGATGCGCCGAATCCACGAACGCGGTCATGAAATAGGGTTGCATCCTAGTTACGGTACTTTCCAGCAGCCTGAGTTGATTAAGCAAGAAGCAGAACGGCTGAAACGTATCTGTGCGGAAGAAAGTATTGATCAACATGTATGGGGTGGACGAATGCACTACCTGCGCTGGGAACAATCCACCACCATGCGTGCTTGGGCGGGTGCAGGTATGACTTATGATTCTACACTTGGTTATGCCGACAGGCCGGGTTTTCGCTGCGGCACCTGTTTTGAATATCCTGCTTTTGATCCCGTGGCTCAGGAGCAATTGAACCTTCGAATCAGGCCGCTGGTGGTGATGGAATGTACGGTGATTGATGCTGTTTACTTAGGGTTAGGTGTAACTGATGCCGCAGAAGAAAAAATTCAGCAATTGAAAATGAGCTGTCAGCAGGTAAGCGGTACTTTTGGTTTACTATGGCATAATTCATACTTTAAAAATTCTAATTTACGGAATATTTATAAAAATGTTCTAGGAAGTCAGTTGTGAGATTTATACCATATAATAAAGTCATTGTATTAAAGATAATAATTATTCTTCAACTCACCACATTACTAATTTATCTCAATGCAAACATTGTTGATGTTGGTGAGATGGGAGTTGCCTTACACTTACTTATAGAGTTTGTGGGCTTGACAAGTTTGTTATTTGCGATGTTTTGGGTAAAAAAAAAGCTCTACTTCCATATCCACTTTTTTTTCTTCCTTTTACTAATATGTTGGATAGCTTTTCGAATAGTTTTTGATTTAAATGATCTTGAATATTTAAAACAACTAACAGTGGCTACCACTGGTGGCGTTTTATTGTTTTATATTACAGGTGCATCACTAGGTTTAACGAGGCATAGTCTGGCTAGCCTTAGGAGTGATATAAAGATAGAAAAATATATTATTTTACTTTTTTATTTTCTATCTATCTGGATGCTCTACAATTTCTCTCAGCGCCTACATGATTCGCTTTTCTACTTAAAAGATATTGATGGTAGCTATCAAAGGTCTGGAAATTTCTTATCAATTTCATTTATTATTGTTTCATTCGCTTACCTTAATCTAGTATTAAAGAATATTGCTCAAGGTGCTACTATTTTAGCTAGGTTTTTCTGGTTGTCCGTATATACCTTATCAACCTTGATGGCATTAGTTGGATCACAGCTTTTTGGCTCTAATAGCGCAACCGCTGTTATTTTAGGTGTTTATCTTATTACGCTGGTTATGTCTCTTGTAACTGCTAAAAAAACAGTCTGGCTGAGCTATCTCAAGCATAAACTAGTCTTACCTTGGTCGAAGCGCCTAGTGAAAAATCTTAGCCTGATGGCTCTAATTGGCTTAGCTATTTTTGTAGGGGCACTGGTGCTGATTATAGGTATATCAGGTTTTGATATTACTAGTTTGCGGTTACTAGGCTTTGGTTCTGGTTCTAATGCTTCTTTACTAAGCAGAGTGGATATTTTATTAGAAACTGGAGCTAATCAACTCAACTATGCTCCCTTCTTAGGTAACATAAATGTTGCTTATCTTACCACTGGTAATGCAGGCAAAACTCTGCATAGTTTTTTCCCTTATGTGATGGCTAACTTGGGGCTGGTAGGATTACTAGCCGTGCTGACTCTTTTTACGAATGTACTACTACAGCTTTATCGTGAGACTAAGCAAGCTAAGTATACTGGGCTTTATGGTTATCAGCTAAGTATGGTTGCACTTTATTCCATTTTTCTGTTTCTCTATATTCTATTTTTTGCGAACTTGTCCACTGGTATCGAGTGGCCTGTTCTTTGGTTTACGCTTGGTTTTATATCCAAGCCTTTGGGTTTTAGATAATGAAAAATATTCATATAACACTAACAGAGTTTCGGAACGAATCTCGTGTACTTAAAGAAATTTCATCACTTGAGGCTTCTGAAACCTTTGACTCTTTTACTGTTATCGCGCTTGGCGCTGATGATCTGCCTATTGCAGACTCTATAAAGTCAAAAGCAAAGGTCTGTAGAATCAGGTTGCTAACTCGAAAGTTGCCTAAAAGTGCATTTTTTCAGTTGTTCAAGTTTATTGAATTTATGTTCAAATGCTTATTGATGGTGAGGAAGGAAAAAGCCCAGGTTGTCAATATCCATACCCTCGCTCTTTTGCCATTAGGGTGGCTACTAAAGAAGTTATTTAAGGTGAAGCTGGTTTATGATGCCCATGAACTGGAAACTGAAAAGAATGGGCTGAACGGCTTTCGCCAGCGCATCTCTAAGTATATAGAATCTTTATTCATCCGTTCGTGTGATTTAATAATCGTAGTGGGCGAAAATATTGCAGACTGGTATGCCAATGCCTACAAGATAGAACGCCCCTTAGTTGTGAAAAACTCGCCCAGGTTTCGTCTGCAAGCTAAAAAAAACCTCTTCCGTGAACGTTTGGGTATTTTGCCAAATCAGAAGATTTTGCTTTATCAAGGTGGTTTGATGAAAGGGCGTGGTGTGCAGCTCATATTGGACGCTTTCAAAGAAAGAAAAGATAGTCATGTGGTCGCTGTTTTTATGGGGTATGGGGATTTAACAACTGAAGTAGAGCAGGCAGCAAAAAACCATCAGAATATTTTTTACTTTCCAGCCGTTTCACCTAATGTTGTCCTTGACTATACTGCCTCTGCCGATATTGGTATTTCGTTAATTGAGAATACCTGCCTTTCTTATTATTTTTGTATGCCAAATAAGCTCTTTGAATATGCAATGGCAGGTATACCTGTGATCGTCTCTGATATGAAAGAAATGGCTGAGGCTGTTCAGGCAGCAGATTTTGGGGTGGTGCTTACCGAGTATTCTGTTGAAGCGCTCAATGAAGCGGTGGATCGCTTGGCTGAACGAGATCTAACCGAGTTATCGAATAATGCTTACCAGTTTGCGCAGGGTCAGGCTTGGGAGCAACAGGAAAGGGTAATGCTTGAAGGGTATCAGAGGATGTTAGCATAATGATAAAAATTCTTGATTACGGTATGGGTAACTGCGGCTCGATAAAGAATATGTTACGTTACCTAGGAGCAGAGGCAGAGATTGTTGATCAATCAGTTGGTTTGGAAAATTCTAAAGCTATTATTCTGCCGGGGGTTGGTTCTTATGATCACGGTGTGAAACATTTGGAGCCTTTCAAGGCCATGTTAGAACAAAAGGTATTACATGAGAAAATACCTTTCCTGGGCATTTGTCTTGGTATGCAGCTTGTTCTTGAAAAGAGTGAAGAAGGGCAATTACCAGGATTGGGGTGGATTAAAGGCGAGGTCAAACGCTTTGATTTCTCTAAGCTCACTAGCGAACAACGCCACGTAATCCCTCATATGGGATGGAATGAAATTTTTCCCGCTGAATCACCAGAGATTTTGCAACCACTTGAAGCAGATCGCCGAGATCGCTTTTATTTTGTTCATTCATATCATGCGGCAGATGTACCAAGTGAGAATAAATTGGCTATCTGTCATTATGGTTATGAATTTACTTGTGCCATTCGCAAAAATAATATCTTCGGTGTTCAGTTTCATCCTGAAAAAAGTCATAAGTTTGGCAAACAGCTTTTCAAGCAGTTTATAGAGTTAATCCAATGTTAAAAAAGCGTGTTATCCCTGTTTTGCTATTGCAGGATGGTGGTTTGGTTAAAGGTGAAAAATTTAAAAAGCATAAGTATGTAGGTGATCCTATCAATGCGGTAAGAATTTTCAACGAAAAGGAAGTTGATGAATTGGCTTTTGTTGATATTTCTGTCGGTGTTAATCGTGGTGAGCCTGATTATGAACTAATTGGTGACATGGCTTCTGAAGCTTTTATGCCAATCGCGTATGGTGGTGGTATTAGCCGTGTTGATCAGGTTGAGAAATTATTTCGGCTTGGTGTTGAAAAAGTCATTATCAATAGTGAATTTCATCTGAACCCAGAGTTGGTCACAAAATGCAGTCAGATTGCTGGTGCTCAAAGCATTGTAGTAGCGATTGATGTTAAAAAAAGCTTGTTTGGCAAATATGAGGTATACACTAAAAATGGCACCTGTAAAACTGGCACTTGCCCAATCGAGTATGCAAGAAAGGCACAGCAATACGGTGCAGGTGAGATTATTTTAACGTCTATTGACCGCGAGGGTTCAGCGCAGGGCTTAGATCTTGATTTAATTAAAAAAGTCACATCAGTCGTTGAAATACCTGTAATTGTGCAGGGTGGTGTTGGTAGTTTAGAGCATATTAAAGATGCTGTTAAAATGGCCGGAGCTTCAGCCGTTGCTGCGGGTACATACTTTACTTTTCATGGAAAGTACAAGGCGGTACTTTTGACTTATCCTGCTTTCCATGAGCTTGAATATTTATTTTTAGATTGAGGTTTTATGACTAACAGTAGCTATCAAATGTGTACTCGCTGTGTGATGGATACAACAGATCCTGAAATTACATTTGACGAGCAAGGTATGTGCAACCATTGTCATGAATTTGACAATGTAATCAGTAAGCGTTGGTTTCCGAACGAAGAAGGCAAGCAGCAACTGGAGCAGATATTCAATCGAATCAAGGAAGAGCGCAAAAATTACGAGTATGACTGTATCCTTGGTTTAAGTGGTGGTCTGGATAGTGCGTATCTTGCATTGGTAATGAAAGAGTACGGAATGAGGCCATTGGTTGTTCATGTTGATGCAGGCTGGAACAGTGAGCTAGCAGTATATAACATTGAAAAAATCGTCAAATATTGCGGCTACGATCTGCATACCCATGTGATGAACTGGCCAGAAGTTCGCGATTTGCAACTGGCTTACCTGAAAGCGGGTGTGGCGAATCAGGATGTTGTTCAGGATCATGCTTTTTTTGCATCGCTATATCATTTTGCTGTTGATAACAAAATTAATTATGTTATTAGTGGTGGAAATATTGCGACAGAATCTGTGATTGCATCGGCTTGGCAGCATGGCGCAATGGATGCTATTAACTTAAAGGCTATTCATAGAAAGTTTGGTAAGCTTCCGCTGAAAGATTATAAAGTTATTGGATTTCTACAATATTACTTTTACTACCCTTTTGTTAAGAAGATGAAGGTCATTAGACCGCTCAATTATTTACCTTACTCTAAAGACTTTGCACAAAAGGAACTGGAAGATAAAGTAGGCTATAAAGCATACGGTCGTAAGCATGGTGAGTCTCGCTTTACTAAATTCTTTCAAAACTACTACTTACCCACTAAGTTTAATATTGATAAAAGGCGCTCTCACTTAGCAAGCCGTATTCTTTCAGGTGATATTACAAGAGAAGAAGCACTTGATGAGCTAAATAAACCTTTATATGATGAGGCTGAATTAACAGAAGACAAACACTTCGTGGCGAAAAAACTTGGAATCACAGTAGAGAATTTAGATGAAATGACCAGTAGTCCTGGCCGTTCTTATAAAGAGTTTAAAAACTGGGACTCAAGATATAATATGATGAAGGGTTTGCAAAGATTTTTAAATAAAATGCTTAAAACAAAGGTCAGGATGCACTAACAAGGCTATTATGAAAAAAATAATACAAGACGTTTTTAAATATATCTTAGGTACGGCTGATTTTTCATTAGTGACGCAGAGTAATAGTGGTTTTTTATATCCGATATGCTTGAATTTCACATTAGAAAACAATAGGTTTTATTATAATCTTTTAGATGATAATGGAATACCCTACAGGTTTTATCAGTCGGTTGGTGTGCAATATAATCCGACACGAATAGCAGCCTATGGATTAGCCCATTTCAACCGATACATTGATAAGGCCTTTGATAATGATAAAGAAATTTTTATGAAGTGTGCTAACTGGTTTCTTGATCTGGATAATGCACGCTATGAATATAACTTTGATTGGGGGCAGCTTAAATCACCCTGGATCTCCTGCATGGCTCAAGGTGAAGCAGCAAGTGTTCTTATCAGAGCTTACAAATTGACGGGTGAGGACAAGTACTTACTCCAGGCAGAAAAATCACTTACACCATTGTTTTTGCCTATCACTGAGAGTGGCGTACAGTCTGTACTACCTGATGGTTCTATTTTCCTTGAGGAGTATCCTTCACTTAAACCAACTCATGTTCTTAATGGCTTTCTTTATGCATTGATAGGCCTCGGTGAATATATTGATGTTACGGGCAGTAACGTTCATCAAGATTTATTTGACAAGCTTGTAAACTCACTTTGTCAAAATATCAGTATTTGGTGTTATGCAGGTTGGTCTCTTTATGAGGATAGTGTTAAGGCTAAGGGCTTAAATTTTTGCACACCCTCTTATCATAATCTTCAAATTACACAACTCAAGTGGCTCAATAAGCGAGTCAACAACCCAGATATTCAACATGTTATAGAAGTCTGGGAAAAGGGGCTCAACAGTTTTCTTATGCGTGTTTTTGCGCTTTTAGGAAAGGTGTGTTTTCGCCTTAAGAATAAGGCACAGAGATGAATAAAATTGCTCACTTGTCTTCAGTACACACTCGCTATGACACCCGTATTTTCCTAAAGGAATGTACAACCCTTGCTAAAAATGGGTACTCGGTATCACTGGTCGTAGCAGACGGTAAGGGTGATGAAACTAAAAACAATGTGTCTATCTACGATGTAGGCGCATCTAAAGGGCGTTTGGATCGCATTCGTAATGCACCTGGTCGTGTGTTGACTAAAGCTTTGGACTTGGATGCAGATATCTACCATCTGCATGATCCTGAATTAATCCCCATTGGTTTGAAACTCAAAAAGCACGGCAAGGTGGTGATTTTTGATGCCCATGAAGATGTACCCAAGCAGTTGTTGGGTAAACCCTATCTAAATAAGCCAGCCAAGTTGTTGCTGTCTAAAACCTTTGCCATTTATGAGCATTGGGCCTGTCGTCAGTTGGATGCCGTTATTGCAGCGACCCCTTACATTCGTGATAAGTTTATTGCGATAGGGGTGCGTTCTGTGGATATCAACAACTATCCACTATTAGGCGAGCTCTCAACTGATGAGGTCGATTGGTCACAGAAAAAAGCACAGGTTGGGTATGTTGGTGGTATTGGACAGATTCGAGGTATATCTCAAGTTGTTCAAGCTATGGGTATGTTGCACTCAGATGCGCGTTTACAGCTAGCAGGTAAATTTAATGAGCATGTTGTTGAAGCAGCCGCCCATGCTGATAAAGGTTGGCAACGTGTAGATGCACTAGGTTTTGTTGGGAGGGAAGATGTTCGTGATATACTGTCTCGTTGTGTCGGTGGTTTGGTTACTTTTTTACCTTCACCTAACCACATCGATGCGCAACCCAACAAAATGTTTGAATACATGAGTGCTGCTGTTCCTGTCATCGGTTCTAATTTTCTCCTTTGGAAACAAATTATTGAGGGTAATCAGTGTGGCTTGTGTGTTGATCCACTGGCTCCTCAAACGATAGCAGAAGCGATTGACTACCTGGTTACTCATCCTGTTGAGGCTGAACAAATGGGACGTAATGGCCAGAAAGCGGTGCAGGAAAAGTACAACTGGGGTATCGAAGAGCAAAAACTACTTAATTTCTATAAATCCATATAAGTGACAAAGATGCAAAGAATTTTTACCATCATAGGCGCACGTCCACAGTTTATTAAAGCTAGCGTTGTATCGCGCGCTATTCAGCAAGTCGACGGTATTGAAGAGATTATGCTGCATACGGGCCAGCATTTTGATGCCAATATGTCGGATATTTTTTTCAACCAACTGAATATTCCACGGCCGCATATTCAGTTAGATATTCACGGTGGTAGCCACGGTGACATGACCGGGCGTATGCTGAAAGAAATTGAACAGGCCTTGCTAACCCATAAGCCAGATCGTGTCTTGGTGTATGGAGATACCAACTCAACACTTGCTGGCGCGCTTGCGGCAGCAAAACTGCATATACCTGTTGCTCACATTGAAGCAGGCTTGCGCAGCTTTAATATGCAAATGCCGGAAGAGATTAATCGTATCCTCACCGATCAAGTGAGTGATTTACTCTTTTGCCCAACGGATACGGCAGTGCAAAATCTGAATAACGAAGGCTTTGCAAACAAGCAGGTACGGGTATTGCAAGTTGGCGACGTAATGCAGGATGCGGCGCTCTTATTTGCCCAAAAAGCGGTTGCACCAGCAGGTGAGCTGCCAGATGAGTTTATTTTGGCTACATTACATCGTGCTGAAAACACAGATAGCCCCGAGCGCTTGGCGAATATTGTGAATGCACTGAATCAACTTCATCAGACTTTGGCTCCTATTGTACTCCCTTTGCACCCACGGACGCGCAAACTGATCGCCGAACAAGGTCTTGAGTTGAACGTTCATTTGACTGATCCCGTCGGTTATTTTGAGATGGTCTGGCTACTAGATCACTGCCAGTTGGTACTGACAGATAGCGGCGGTGTGCAGAAAGAAGCGTTTTTCTTTGGTAAGGCCTGTGTCACGATGCGTGACCAAACCGAATGGGTAGAGCTGATAAAAGCGGGAGCTAATGAGTTAGTTGGTGCTGACATTACAAAGATTATTGAAGCCGCTACTCGTAATCTTGGACGTAAAATCCAAGATACACACAATCTGTATGGTGGCGGGAAAGCTGCACAGCAGATTGTGGATGTTATCCTGAAGGCTAGTATATGAGTAAAACAGTTTGGATTGTACAACAGTACGCGTCTACCCCGGCAACGGGGATTGGAGGGCGCCATTACTACTTAGGGCGTGAACTAGTAAAGCTGGGGTATAAGGTATATTTGATTGCTTCTGCTTCACACCATCTGTTACGTGAAAAGCCAGTTTTAAATCAGCCATTTAAAATAGAAACGCTGGAAGAAGGTTTCTATTTTGTGTGGGTTAATATGCCTGATTATACAGAAGCACACAGCAAGCAACGTGCTTTGAATTGGTTTTTATTCCCTTGGCAGATTCAAAAATTGGCACGAAAAATTGCTGATAAGCCGGATGCTGTTTTATCTTCTTCTCCCTCACTTATTGCTTTTTTAGGCGCTCAACGACTGGCTAAAAAATTCAAAGCCCGTTTGGTTTTTGAGGTACGTGATATCTGGCCGTTGACCTTGACTGAAATTGGTGGTTATTCACCTAAGCATCCTTTTATTCGTTTGATGCAGTGGGTGGAAGATAAAGCCTATCGTGACTCTGATGCGGTTGTATCTAATCTTAAAAACTCTGTTGAACATATGGCTGGCCGTGGTATGGCGCGTGATAAATTCAGTTGGGTGCCTAATGGGTTCTCTTTAGATGAAGTGAATCAAAAAATCCCACTCAATCATACTGCTGCCGCTCAGCTTCCAAAAAATAAATTTATCATTGGCTATACAGGTACGCTGGGCGTGGCTAACGCGTTGCAAACGCTAATTGAAGCTGCTGAGCGGTTGCAGGAATATACTGAGATTGCCTTCGTGTTAGTGGGTGCGGGAAAAGAGAAAGCCGCTCTCCAGTCTTTGGTTGCAGAGAAACAATTGCGTAATATATTCTTTATTGACCCCATTCCAAAAGTTGAAATTCAGTCTATTTTGAGCGAGTTTGATGCTTGTTACATCGGGCTTACAAAAGACCCATTATTCCGATTTGGTGTCTCACCTAACAAACTATTTGATTACCTTTATTCAGGTAAGCCGATTGTTTACGGTATTGAGTCTGGTGAGTATAAGCCAATCGAAGACTCTAAGGCGGGGCTACAAGTCCCGGCCCAAGCTCCAGAGCAACTGGCTGATGCTGTCTTAAGCCTTTATCAGATGCCAGCAGAGGAAAGGCTGGCTATGGGGGAAAATGGCCGTAAAGCTGCACTTAAGCAGTATGAGTATGGGCAACTGGCTAATCAATTGATAAAAGTATTGTTTAACTAAGTGCCTTCTGACAAGGTAACCGCATGAACATCCTTGACTTTAGATGTACATACTTTCAGAGAAAAATCATCAACATGCCTATGTTTAAAGGGTGAATTCCATAGATTGGTTGCTCTGTTGGATAGCGTTATCACACAACAAACAATTAACCGATGATCATTTTCAGTGTTTTCTAATATCTCCATAGACAAATTGGAGGTTAAACAATGAGTAACCAGCACCCATTTATGCATGTTGACGCCATCCCAGATTACCCTTAGTACTAAGTCTGAAGTGAAACGACATTGAAAGCGATTATTAAACATAAAAGGGTGATGGATCCAGAGTGCCTTTTGAAGGTATTGGGAAGCCTTTATTTACGAGAATGTTCATGATTTTTAAGTATAGTTCTGAATTTTATAGGTAGATAATGAAAAGGATATTTGATTTCCTGATTTCACTCGCGGTGCTCATTGTTTTATCCCCAATCACTGTGCTCGTTGCTTGGAAAATACGTTCAAACCTTGGCTCCCCAGTGCTTTTTCGCCAAATCAGGCCGGGTTTAAATGGTCAGCCTTTTGAAATGATCAAGTTTCGTACCATGAAAGATGCTGTGGATGCTAATGGTAACCCATTGCCGGACTCTGAACGCATGACTCCTTTCGGTGATAAGTTGCGTAATTCAAGTCTAGATGAACTGCCAGAACTGTGGAATGTGCTAAAAGGTGAGATGAGTTTGGTTGGCCCACGCCCATTGTTAATGCAATATTTACCTCTGTATAGCAAAGAGCAAGCTCGTCGGCATGAAGTCCGTCCGGGGGTGACCGGGTGGGCGCAAATTAATGGTCGTAACGCCATAAGTTGGGAAGAAAAATTCAAACTCGATGTTTGGTATGTTGATAATCGCTCTTTTTGGCTAGATTTAAGAATTCTGTTGTTAACAGTAAAAAAGGTGTTTGTTAAAGAAGGTATTTCGGCGGATGGTCACGTCACAATTGCCCCATTTACAGGGAAAGATCAACAAGGAACAGGTAATGAACGTTAAGCCTGTGAGTAAAAACTCGTTAGGTTCTTGTGCGATTCTCGGTGCCAGCGGACATGGCAAGGTCATTGCTGAAATGGCTGAGCTCAATGGCTATTCTGATATTCATTTTTATGATGACCGCTGGCCAAGTCTAGGACGAATAGAGCTTTGGCAGGTGTCAGGCAATAGTGAAACCTTACTCAAGCAAGCGCAGCATTATGCTAATGTTGTTGTTGCTATAGGCAATAACGCAACTCGCTTAGAGAAGTATAATCAACTGGTTGCGTCTGGAGCTAGCTGTCTGCCTTTGGTTCATCCCTCTGCCATAGTTAGTCGATATGCCAATGTGGAAAATGGTACGGTAGTGATGGCTGGTGCGGTGATTAACCCGTTTAGCCGTATTGGGCAGGTCTGTATTATTAATACAGCTGCTACGGTAGATCACGATTGTATCATTGAGGATGGAGTGCATCTGAGTCCTGGTGTACACCTTGCTGGCGGGGTAGAAGTTGCACAAGCTAGTTGGCTGGGAATTGGTTGTCAGATTAAGCAATTAATCAAAATTGGTTCAAACGCTGTTGTTGCAGCAGGAGCAACAGTGATAAACGATGTATTATCGAATCAGGTGGTGGTAGGTGTCCCTGCAAAACCTATTTGCCCTAAGGAATTATAACTGTGTTAAATACCCCTTTTTCTCCTTGGCCGAGTTTCACTCAAGAAGAGGCCGATGCAGTCAGCCGTGTGCTGTTATCAAACAAAGTCAATTACTGGACAGGCACGGAATGCCGTGAGTTTGAAAAAGAGTTCGCAGCCTGGGCAGGCTGTGAATACGCGATTGCGCTAGGCAACGGCACGCTCGCGCTAGATGTTGCCTTAAAGGCCTTGGGCGTTGGCGAAGGGGATGAAGTGATCACCACTTCACGTACTTTTTTGGCCTCTGCTTCTGCCATTGTCACCGCTGGTGCCAATCCTGTGTTTGCTGATGTTGATCTCAACAGCCAAAATATTACTGCTGAAACCATTGCGGCCGTAGTCACTGAAAAAACCAAAGCAGTAATTGTGGTGCATTTGGCGGGTATGCCAGCCGAAATGGACGTGATTATGGCACTCGCCGCCGAACGCGGTTTCTATGTGATTGAAGATTGCGCCCAAGCCCATGGCGCGAAATACAAAGGCCGTAGTGTCGGCACCATTGGTCATATTGGCGCTTGGTCATTCTGCCAAGATAAAATCATGACCACCGGCGGTGAAGGCGGCATGGTGACGACCAACGATCATGCGCTTTGGTCAACCATGTGGTCTTACAAGGATCACGGTAAAAGCTATGATGCGGTATACAACCGTCAGCACCCGCCGGGCTTTCGTTGGTTACATGAAAGCTTTGGTACTAACTGGCGTATGACGGAGATCCAAGGTGTATTGGGCCGTATTCAACTGCAGCGTATGGCAGAGTGGACAGCCAAACGCCAGCACAACGGCAAGTTGATTGATCAAGCAGTAGCGGATTTGGCCATTGTGCGCCGAGTGGAAGTCGCGGACTATATTGAGCACGCAGAGTACAAGCATTACCTGTTTGTTAACCCTGAGCAATTGAAGGACGGTTGGAACCGCGATCGTATCGTGGAAGAAATCAACGCCTCGGGTGTGCCTGCATATCAAGGCAGCTGTTCGGAGATTTACCTCGAAAAAGCCTTTGACAACACGCCATGGCGCCCTGCAGAGCGTCTACCTAATGCTCTGCTAGTTGGTGAATCCAGTTTAATGTTCCTCGTTCATCCTACTTTGACTGAGCAAGAAATGAATAAAAGTTGTGATGTGATTAGGAGAGTTTTAACTGAGGCCACTCTCGGATAATGAAGACTAAATGAAATTTATAAAGGCGTTACATGGCTAGGCTGAACTTTATCTGGAACTTATCGCGGGTTAATAAGCGCATTATCAGCGTCATTATTGACCTTCTTTTTATCGTCTTCTCTTTTTATGCCGCTTATTGGGTAAGAATTGGTGAAATTGCTTTGATCAAATCACCAACGGTTCCTTACCTTCTGGGTTGTGTTGCTATCATCACCATCCTTTCTTTCACACGGCTTGGGCTCTACCGTGCGGTATTGCGTTACCTTACTTTTCATGCGTTAGCGGTGGTCAGTATTGGCACGGTGATTTCAGCGGCTTCTGTTGCCGTTCTTGCATTTTATTTTAGTGCGCCTATTCCGCGTTCTTTACCCATTATTTACGGAACCTTTCTCTGCCTTTTATGTGGAGGCTCGCGACTTATCGTTCGTGTGCTCGTTGCCCAACTCAATGGTCAAGGAAACAAGCCTGTGCTGATTTATGGTGCGGGCTCAGCTGGAAGGCAGCTTGCACTAGCGCTCAGAAATTCGGAAACTCATAAAGTAGTAGGGTTTATTGATGAAGATAAAACCCTTGAAAACACCGTGATTATGGGGTTGTGTGTACATAATGTTGGTCATGCAGATAGGTTAGTTGCTAAACATAATGTAAAGCAGATACTACTTGCAGTGCCAAGTGCTTCGCGTGCTCGAAGAAAGAAAATATTGGATTCTTTGGTTTATCTTTCTGCAGAAGTACTTACCGTACCAGATATGAAAGATATTGTTGAAGGTAAGGCGAGTATTGATGAGCTAAAAGACGTTGCGATTGAGGACTTACTTGGGCGAGATCCGGTTATACCGCAGCGCTCTTTAATGGAAGCGAACATCAAAGATAAAGTTGTTATGGTCACCGGGGCTGGGGGCTCGATTGGCTCAGAGCTGTGTCGACAAATTATTCTCAGCCAGCCGAAAAAGTTGATTCTTTTTGAGCTTTCTGAATTTGCGCTATACCAAATTGATCGAGAGCTTAGTCAACTTAGTGTCCGCAAAAAACTAAATATTGAAATCGTACCTCTGCTTGGTTCTGTTCAGCGTATTAATCGTTTATCAATGGTGATGAAAAGCTTTAGCATTCAAACCATTTACCATGCCGCCGCCTATAAGCATGTTCCTTTGGTAGAGTTCAACGTAGTGGAAGGGGTACGAAACAATGTGTTTGGTACATACTACACTGCAAAAGCTGCAGTGGAGGCTCAGGTTGAGTCCTTTGTGCTTATCTCTACAGACAAAGCAGTTAGGCCTACTAATGTAATGGGTACGACTAAGCGTATGGCTGAATTAGGTTTACAAGCCTTGGCAGAGCAAGAAAATGAGAAGCCTAAAGGCACCCGTTTTTGTATGGTGCGTTTTGGTAATGTGCTGGGTTCTTCTGGTTCAGTGGTGCCACTGTTTAAAAAACAGATAGCAACAGGCGGCCCTTTAACTGTTACTGATCCTGAAATAACGCGTTATTTTATGACCATTCCAGAAGCCGCACAGTTAGTGATCCAAGCAGGAGCGATGGGCAAAGGTGGTGATGTCTTCGTTCTCGATATGGGGGAATCTGTGCGTATTTCAGATCTTGCCAAAAATCTTATTCAGCTTTCTGGGTTGGAAGTGAAAGACGAATCTAACCCATACGGTGACATTGAGATAAGTTATACCGGGCTACGCCCTGGAGAGAAGCTGTATGAAGAGCTTCTGATTGGTGACAATGTTGAGAATACGGCGCATGAGCGAATTATGACTGCGACAGAAGTAAACTTACCGTTACCTCAATACATGCATCTTTTGGAAGAACTCGATATTGCTTGCCATAACTTTGATCATGAGCGTATCCGTGAGCTATTGCTTGATGCGCCGACAGGCTTTACCCCTAGTGATGGTATTTGTGATTTGGTGTGGAAGAGAAATCATCCAGGAGAAATGTCCAAAGAGTGCTTAGCAACATATTAGCCAAACCAGATACGGTATAAAAGGGTTCATCACTATGTGATGAACCCTTTTGCGTTTTAGGGCAAAAATATTAGTGAGCTATACATCGGTTAGAATGAAACTTTGCCAGCTGCGACGAATTTTTTAACAGACCATCTGTTGTGATGAATAAATAGCGCGCACTATCGATTCAATTACTCCATAAAAAATGAAAGGATTGAACATGCAGATCATCCACCACGGTGGAAAAGAGACCGTCACAGGCTCTTGTCATGAGCTGAGGCTCGGGAAGAAAGGGATTTTAGTTGATTGCGGCTTATTCCAAGGGCGTGATAGCCGACCAATGGCGATTGATTTTCCATTAACTCATCTGCAGGCGTTGTTGTTAACCCACTCGCATATTGATCACATCGGCCGTATACCTTGGTTATTAGCGGCGGGTTTTCATCAGCCTATTTATTGCACACCCGCTACCGCAGAATTACTCCCATTAATGTTAGAAGATGGGTTAAAGCTTCAACTTGGCTTAGGGCAAGCACAGCGTACAAGAATATTAGAAAGGCTGAATAAACAAATAAAGCCGGTGAATTATGGCGTGTGGCAGCGTATTTCTCGTGATTTAGACAATACTTATTTTCGCTTTACGCCTGCGGGCCATATTTTAGGGTCAGCGTTTATTGAAGTGAAACTGCCAAATAATGAAATTGTCCTGTTTTCAGGTAAGCGTCGATTTAACCCCACCTACTAATATTTCCGCATGCTCGGCATAGTGACTCCATAACTAAGGAGTCACCATGCACCCATCCAATAAACCTCAGTTCTGGGCTGAAATCATTGAACAGCAGAGCCAAAGTGAGTTATCCATTGTCACGTTCTGCAAAGCAAATCAATTGACGGAACATACTTTTTATTACTGGCGTAAAAAACTTTACGGCGGGGGGCAACGTCAGCTTGTCCATCCTGTTGTGATCGAAGATAAACCGAAAATAAAAAGCAATATTCAATCGGTAGTGCTCTCACTACCAACAGGAATAACGGCTGAGTTGCCCGCTGAAATGCCAGCACACCAAATCCAGAACTGGTTACAGGCGCTGATGTGTTAACACCAAATTCGGGTATTTATCTGGTCTCTGGTATTACCGATATGCGTAAGTCCATTGATGGCCTGTCACTGATTGTTGCTGATGTACTGGACATGGATCCGTTCAGTGAGTAAGCGCGTCATAAACCCCGCATTCTAATCACCTAGCCCGAATAATAAGATCAAACCTCCAACCCAAAGGAGATTTGAAATGGCCAAACGACGCACTAACCAAGAATGGCGAACCCTGTTCGAACACTATGAATCCAGCCAACTATCACAACGATTATTCTGTGAACGTAACGGACTGAGCCTCTCCACTTTTTACGCTAAGCGCCAACAGTTAAAGCACATCGAAAAACCGAACACGGTTGGCTTTGTTAAAGCAGAAGTCGTTGAAAAGACCACAAAGTATCAAGCCACTCACGTTGTCGTTGCCAATATGACGCTGCTCGTCAATGATGTTGAACTGAGCATCCCACAAGGCACGCCAGCGACCTATCTCGCAGAGCTTATCGGTGCGCTGTCATGAAACGTATGCTCAGTGCTCCCGAAATCTATCTCTATCGCGAAAGCGTCGATTTTAGAAAGTCCATCAACGGCCTCGCTGCGATTATCGAAAATGACACCGACTTGCCCTTGGGCAGCGGCGCACTGTTCCTGTTCACCAACAAACAGCGCGACAAAATCAAAGTGCTGTACTGGGATAAAACAGGCTTTGCTCTTTGGTACAAGCGCCTTGAAAAAGCCAAGTACAAGTGGCCATCAAAAGAGCAAAATGAGGTGTTTACCCTAACTCAATTCGAGCTTGACAGACTGCTTTCTGGCTTCACGATTATCGGCCATAAACCCGTTAGAATAAACGATTTTACAATGACTTAAGCGATAATATAGCCATATCCACCAAGCATTAACGGCATGATTTTAGTATAATCAATGCCATGAAAAAGACGCCAAATATCAACTCAGAAAGCCAAGATGTTGCCGAGCTACAAGCGATGGTGAAAGCGCTGTTGGCGTCAGAAACCCAATTGAAACAAGAGCGTCAATCGCTGCTTGAACAGCTCAAACTTGCCTTCGACCGTCAGTTCGCTAAACGCTCGGAGGCGTTAAAGCCTTACGATGAATCTCAAGGTGATCTCTTCAACGAAGCGGAGTGTGAGGCCGCTAAGGAAGAAGAGGTTGAAGTTGTCACAACGACCATCACAAAGAAGAAACGTGGTAAACGCAAACCACTGCCAAAGACCTTGCCTCGTGAAGTTATCGAACTCGATTTAAACGACGATGAAAAGCAGTGCACTTGCTGTCAACATAACCTGCATAAAATCGGTGAAGACCGTAGCGAGAAACTTGAGTTCACGCCAGCGGTACTAAAAGTGTTGGAATATGTTCGTCCTAAATATGCTTGCCGCCAATGCGAGCAAACAGAAGACAAAAACCACGTCGTTCAAAAGCCAGCGCCGCAAAGCATTATCCCGAAGAGCTTCGCCACAGAAAGCTTGTTGGCCAATATCATCCTCGGCAAATATCAATACGCGATGCCACTTTACCGCCAAGAATCCCTGTTTACCCAGTCGGGTATCGAACTCTCACGAACCACCATGGCAAGGTGGATTATCCAAGTCAGTGAGAAGTTCGCTCCACTTTACGCGGCCTTAAAAACGCACCTACTTGAGCAAGTGGTGATTCAGGCGGATGAAACGCCGCTCAATGTCCTCAAAGAAGATAAACAGTGTTATATGTGGCTTTACTGCTCGGGCGCAGACTCGCCTGAAGCCGCCCTCCCTAATGTGAGAAATATCGTCTTGTACGACTATCAAAACAGTCGAGCTAGGGCGTGCCCTGTTGCCTTCTTGGGGGATTACAGTGGTTATCTACAAACCGATGGCTATGGTGTTTATGATGGGCTTCATCTCGTCACCAATGTCGGTTGCTTGGCGCATGCTCGGCGCAAGTTCATGGAGGCGAAAAAGCTGCAAGGCAAAGGCAAGTCAGGCAAAGCGGATAGTGCATTGGCTAAAATCCAGAAACTCTATGGAATAGAATCACGCTTAAAAGGTGCCTGTGCCGAAAAACGGAAAGCAGAGCGCCAAGAGCATGCTAAGCCGATACTGGATGAGCTTTATGAATGGATGACAACTCAGAAAGTGCTTGAGTCTAGCCCGCTGGGTAAAGCGATAAAATACACGCTCGGTCAGTGGCCGAAGCTGAGCCGCTATATCGATGACGGTCACTTATCGATAGACAATAATCGTGCTGAACGCGCAATAAAACCGCTGGTTATAGGCAGAAAGAACTGGCTCTTCTCGACCAATCCCAATGGAGCTGAAGCGAGCGCGATGCTTTACAGTATCGTCGAGACAGCGAAAGCCAACGGCCTTATCCTTTACGACTACATGGTTAAGTGCATGAAAGAGCTAGCGAAATCTGAGCCTGATATCGATGCACTCCTGCCTTGGAACTTCCAACACTAACAATATCGCCCCGTGGGATCATGGGGCGGATACTTCAGTGAAGCCTGGTTTATCTTCTGCAACCGTGGACGAGATAAAATCAAAATTCTCTTTTGGGATACCAATGGCTTCTGGCTTTATTACCGCCGACTGGAGAAAGGCCGCTTTAAATGGCCGAAACCAAATAAATTGGGTCACGTAGCTATTTCCAGACAGCAACTTCAGTGGCTATTATCAGGGCTTAATCTGGAGCATCCTAAGGCTCACCAGCCCTTATATGGTCTTGAAGTGTGAGCTAAAACCATGATCGATATAAAGGGCTTGAACGATCCTTTTCCTCTGTCAGACTAACAGCATAATCTTGACCAAGAGCCTGACAAATGAATGACCTTCCTGATGATGTAGAACAACTGAAAGCGATACTGTTAGCGCTTCAGGAAGCCAACCTGGCTAAGGATAAACTGCTACAGGCTCAGCAAGAAGAAATGGCTGAGCTTAAAACACGGGTGGAACTTCTACTTGAGCAACTCAATCTCAGTAAATCCAAACGGTTCTCTTCCCAAAGTGAAAAGGTGGCTAAAGGTACCTTTAACGAAGCAGAGCAGCAAAATGCGCTGAACAAGCCAGAGCCAGCCCATCATAAAAAAGGACGTAAGCCTTTACCCAAAGAGTTAGAGCGCGAAGTTCAGGTGCATACGCTGAATGCGCCACACTGCGAATGTTGCGGTCATGAACTGCATAAGTGTGGCGTGGAGACTTCGGAAGAGCTGAAGATCATCCCTCAGAAAATCAGTGTGCTCCGTCATGAACGAACCAAATATGCTTGCCGCCAGTGCGAGCATACCGAAATCAGTAGTAAGATAGTGACAGCTCCAAAACCCGCTAGCATGATCCCCAAAAGTATCGGCAGCCCAGAAACCTTCGCCGCCATCGTTACAGCAAAATATGTGGATGCATTACCGCTATACAGACAGGTTGATATCCTCAAACGCGGTGATATTGATATCAGCCGAGGTACTTTGGCAAACTGGTGCGTTCAGTTAGGGAGTAAAGTTGAAGTCATTATCGACCAGATGAAAGCCCATCTGTTATCAGAAAGCCTTATCTGCGCAGATGAAACCACGGTACAGGTGCTATCGGAGCCAGGCAAGACAGCTCAGAGTCAATCCTACATGTGGGTCTACCGAAGTGGCGAGTTCCATACGACTCCCGTAGTCATCTACGATTACCAACCGAGTCGAAGTGCAAATTGTGTAAAAACCTTCTTGGGTGACTACTCAGGGTATCTACTGTCAGATGGATATCCTGCCTATGACACACTGAAAACAGTAACACAAGCGGGTTGCATGGCACATGTGAGACGTAAGTTCACCGATGCTCAAAAAGCCCAACCAACAAAGAAAGTGGGCCGTGTAGAGAAAGCGTTGAACTATATTGGAAAACTCTACGGCATTGAACGGGAAGTCAGAGGGCTAAGTCCAGAAATACGACAGCAGATTAGGCAACAAAAATCCAGCCCCGTTCTTGATGAGTTCCACAAATGGCTGGTCGGAATCAAAGAAACACAATTACCGAAGGGAAAGCTCGGGGTTGCTATCAACTATACGATAAACCAGTGGCCAAAACTCCTTACCTATCTGGCAGACGGAAATATCAGCATCGATAATAACGTGACTGAAAGAGATGTGCGTCCGTTTACGACTGGGCGCAAAAATTGGATGTTCTCAACTTCAGTTGGCGGAGCAAAGGCCAGTGCAAACCTCTATAGCCTGGTCATGACTTGTCGTGCTAACGATATCAATCCGTACTTCTACTTCGTGCACCTGTTCAGGGAATTACCGAAGCGCTCTTCAAGTGATGATCTGACTGATCTTATGCCATGGAATGTAGAAATCCGTGAGGCTGAATAAGGCCTCACTGGTTAATTGAGCGTTTACGTTTTCAGGGGATTTAGGTCCCAGCAACACACCCTTATTGCCGGACCCAGTCTCTCCGCCTCGCGCTGATTATCTGCTGATTGAATCAACCTACGCGAACAAAACCCACGACAATGTGCAGCTGCGGGCGCAGCGCTTAAAGGACATCATCAACCGTTCTTTGCAAGACGGTGGCACCATTTTAATTCCAGCATTCAGTGTGGGCCGAACACAAGAGCTGCTGTTTGATATTGAACAATTGATCTTCAGCGGTGAAATCGATGGCAATATTCCGATTATTTTAGATTCACCCATGGCGCAACAGGTGACGAAATCTTACCGAAAGTTTAAAAAAATTGTGGGGAAAAGAGGCGAAAAATCGTTTGGATGCACAAAGGCATCCGCTTGCGTTTGAACAGTGTATTACCGTTCAAGATTATCGAAGCCATCAAGCATTGGTCAACCGTTTAGCCTCAACAGGGGAAGCGGCGATTGTGGTGGCCGCGTCTGGCATGTGTGAAGGTGGCCGAGTGATGGCCTATTTAAAAGCGCTGTTGCCTGATAAAAGAACCGATGTGATCTTTGCGGGCTTCCAAGCACAAGGCACTCTGGGCCGAGCAATTGCGCAAGGCGATCACTCGGTAATGATCGATGGCGATGACGTACTAGTGAATGCACAGGTTCACAGTATGTCGGGCTATTCTGCCCATGCCGACCAAGCCGATTTGTTGCGCTTTATTGAGGGCATTGCCACTAAGCCTAAGCAAATTCATTTGATTCATGGAGAGCCCACCACAAAGCAAGCTTTTGCGGTTACGTTGCGCAGTTTAGGTTATGAGGTGATAGATTGAGCGCAATGTTTTGCCGTGTTAATTGCACTGTTAATAGCAATAACTTACTATTAATGGGTGTAAAAGATTTGTATCCATTAGCAACTAAACGATAACGCTTTGTAGCTTAGATTGTGGCTTGGACTTTTTGTCGGTTAATTACGACGCGGTGTGAGTGCAAAGTGTACATGTGTAGTGGGCGATTCTTACAAGTAAAATCTAATCTATTTCACCAATGGGGGTGAGTTGTGAATCTATCGTTAAAAGGTAAGTTGATAATGACAAGTTTGCTTGTTGTTATTGTGATGGCGGTGGTGTTGACGTTACTGTCGGCAAATTTATTGAAAGATGAAACGGAGAGTGGCATCAAGGAAAGGGTGTATGGTATCTCGAAATCGGCAACGAGTTCGATTACCCAATGGTTGGATGTTCGTAGCAAAGTCATTAGTGCGGTGATCCCTCACACGATGAAGGAAGATTCACTGCCTTTTTTACAGCAAGCTCAGCAAGGCGCACAGTTTGATTTACTCTATTTCGGCACTGAGCAAGGCACCACGCACCGTTCTATTCCGTCTCGAGGCGCAGACAATGCAAGCTATGATCCTCGGACAAGAGGATGGTATCAAGAAGCGAAAAATAGCTCCGGCACGATATTAACTGCCGCCTATGCTGATGCGATCACGGGCGCTTTGATGGTAACGCTCGCTGAACCGATTAAAAAAGACGGACAGTTTTGGGGCGTTATTGGTGCTGATGTGTTAATTGATCAATTGGTGAAGGATGTCATTGCGATTGATGCAGGGGCAAAATCAAACGCTATGTTGATCAACCGTGATACCGGGTTAATTGTTGCACACCGTAATAAAGATTTGATTCTCAAACCGCTGGCTTCTTATAGCCCTAACCTAACGCAGCAAGTCATCGACCGCTCAATGGCAGAGAATAAAATACAAACCGTGATGGTTGGTGATGTCGAAAAATTATTATTCTTTACCGCCGTTCCTGAGACTGACTGGGTGCTCGGCATTGAGCTCGATAAAGAGGTGGAGTACACCAATATTGGCGCGCTCTTTATGCAGTTAACCTCGATATCAGTCGCCATTACAATCTTGGTCGTGATCGTGTTTTCGGCATTGGTTGGCTTCTTACTGCGTGACTTGGGCCGAGTCTCCCAAGCATTGGCGGAAATTGCAGACGGTGATGCTGACCTTACCCAGCGCATTGAACCACGTTATCAAGATGAAGTAGGCGCACTGGCGAATAACTTTAATCAGTTCGTCGGTAATATGCACGGCATGATCAAGCGCTTCCATGAAGTGTCGCAAGGGTTAACACTGCAAGCAGAAAACACCGCAGCGCAAGCCCATGAGCGTACCCGACGCATTATGGTGCAACAAGATGAAATCAACATGGTGGCCACTGCGATTAACGAAATGGCAGCCGCAACGCAAGAGATTGCAGGCAATGCAGATAATACAGCGGCCACGTCTTTGGATACGGTGAAAATTTCTAACCACGGTGTTGAGCAGGTGAAAAATACTCAACAGTCGATCAGTGAGTTGTCGAAAGAGATGACGGTGGCCAAAGAAGTCATTGAGAACTTGAACCAGCACGCACAAAATATTAATACGATCTTGTCAGCGATTCAGGGCATTGCTGAGCAAACCAACTTACTGGCACTGAATGCGGCGATTGAAGCGGCAAGGGCAGGTGAGCAAGGGCGTGGATTCGCGGTGGTAGCGGATGAAGTTCGGGTACTCAGCCAACGGACGCACAGTTCGACACAAGAAATTCAACAGACGATTGAAACCTTGCAGAAAACCACGACTCAGGCCGTGAACATCATGACTGAGAGTAGCAAGCTTTCCGAAAGTAGCGTGGAAGATGCTAACGTGGCCGCGCAAAGCTTAGTGAAAATTGGTGAAGCGGTCGGCACGATCAGCGATATGGCAACCCAAATTGCAACCGCCGCAGAAGAACAGGCGTCAGTCACAGAGGAAATTACGCGTAATACCCAAGGTATACGCGACGTCTCTGATGAACTGGCAAAAGAAGCGCAAGAAGCTTCCCAACAAGCTGAATTGCTTTCTAGCTTATCTAAAGAGCTTCAACAAGAAATTAACCGCTTTAAACTGTAACCCTTCTCGATCACTTTATGATTAAACCTCCCCCATTAGGGGGAGGAAACTCAGGCAATGTCATGTTTACCTTGCGAGTGCTTGAAAGTCACTGCCAGTTGGCGCTTGAGAAACGCGTAGGCCGAAGTCGGGCAGTACGGAGTAAATGTGGTCAAAAATATCGGACTGAATACCTTCATACTCGACCCACACGACCGTATTGGTGAAACAATAGATCTCCAGCGCGACGCCATCGTGCGTGGGGGCCAGTTGGCGCACCATTAATGTCATGCCTTGGTGAATTTGGGGATGGTTACGCAAGTAACGTTCTAGATAGGCACGAAAACTGCCAATGTTGGTTAAGCGGCGGCCATTGATGCGGCAGGCTAAATCGAGTTGGCTCATCTGATTATAGGCGTTGAGCTCTTGTTCTTTCTCGGCCAAGTAGGGCTCTAAGAGTTGTGCTTTGCGTAGGTAGCTTTGCTCTTCTGGCGTCAGAAAGTGAATGCTATTGGCATCAATTAATACGCTGCGTTTAATGCGTCGGCCGCCTGATTCTTGCATCCCTTTCCAGTTTTTAAACGAATCAGAGATCAAGGCATAAGTAGGAATAGTGGTGATGGTTTTATCCCAGTTTTGCACTTTGACTGTGGTCAGGCTAATGTCGATGACGTTACCGTCTGCGCCATATTTGGGCATTTCAAGCCAGTCACCGACGCTTAGCATTTGGTTCGCTGAAAGCTGAATCCCCGCCACTAATCCTAAAATCGGGTCTTTAAATACCAGCATGATGACCGCCGTCATCGCACCTAAACCGCTCAGCAGTAGCACTGGTGATTTGCCAATTAAAATCGACGTCGCGAACAGTGCCGCGATAACAAATGCGATGATTTTGATGCTTTGAATAATGCCTTTGAGCGGAATGTTACGGCTGGTTGCGCTGCGATAAAGTAACGTTTCCACCACATTGAGCAGAGCGTAACTGCTTAACAGGCCAAAGAGGATAATCCACAGTAAGGTCAATGTATGCAGCAGTTCGTAAGTCGCACTGGCGTGGCTAAGCCATAACTGAGTTTGAATTGAAATGACAATCCCTTGAATTAACAAGGCAAAGCGGCTGAAAAGCTTTTTGCTAAACAGAATGTTTTGTAAAACTTGTGCGTTGGTTGTGCGCCGCTGTAGCCATAGGCTCACCCCTCGGTGCAACACTAAATGGATAACGATAGAAATAAGCGCGATAAGCCCAAGTGCTTCAGCAATCGGCAGCAGTTGTTCTAAATTAATGTTCAGTGATTGTAGCCACGAAGTGATGGCTGAAGGCATGATTTGCTCCTTGTGTCATTAGGCGATACCGTTCCTGTTTTACCGCATTAACTCGTGTTCGATGCGGCAGTGTATTCTCGACAGCAATGGCAAGTGGTTTGCGTGTCTATAGTAACATTGAGTTAAGGTTTCCCTAGGCTTAGTGCCGATTATTAACCGCTATTTGACCTAATAGCCTTTTTCAAAATCAATTCTGTTTTCAAGTTGGAACCCGTCGCGCCACAAGCCGTAATTACGGGTGAAAATCTCCACCACTTGCTCAGGAAAACTCACTGCCGCGATGTGCGGGGTAAGGCTAATGGCAGGGTGCGTCCAGAACGGGTGATCTTCGCTTAATGGCTCTTTTTCAAATACATCGAGGTAGGCGTGTTGAATGTGCCCCTCTTCAATCAATGCAATCAAATCACTCTCAATAAGGTTTTTACCGCGCCCGACATTAAACAGTAATGCATTGTGGCAATGGCTCAATGTACTTTGATTGAGTAAGCCTTTGGTGTGCGGCGTGTTGGGTAACGTACTGACCACAACCTCCGCGTGGGCGAGGGCAGTAGCAAGCTCGTTAATGTGATAGGTTTTATCAAAACCCCCGTTTTTGGCTGGGATGCCAGTGCGGTTGACGCCAATCACGTGCAAACCAAAGGCTTTGGCTACTTTTGCTAAATGGCTGCCAATCGAGTCTGTGCCGAGGATCACCATGGTTTTATCATTGATCGATTGATAAGGGTGGGTCTGCCACTGTTTAGCCGCTTGTTGCTGCGCGTAGCAAGCAAAGTGGCGAAAGTGTGTAATCAGGTTGCCCAGAACGTATTCAGCAATTTGCTGGCCGAAGATGCCTTTAACGTTGGTGAGCTCATAATCTTGACGAAGTTGTGGCGACATTAAGGTGTCGACGCCTGCATATTCCGAGTGCAACCATTCCAGTTGCGGAAAATCGTCCAAATACTTTGCCGCCAGTGGTGGTGCGGCCAGCAAAATGGTTGCTTCGCTGCGATCGTCAGTGATGGCTAAGCCGCTCAACTGCGCCTGTTCAATCGCTTGTCGATAAATATCGTTGTGTTCGGTCAGAATATAGAGTTTATGAGTGAAATTGTTCATCGGCTTTGCTTTTTTCCCTGTTGGTTATCAAGTACACTTCCGCTGTCTTTTTCTGCTGCGATTGAGTGATTATGCTACAAAACCCTCTGCAGGTTCGTCTTGAGAAATTTGAACCTTGGCAACAAATTACTTTTATGGCGTGTTTGTGTGAACGTATGTACCCGAACTATGCCATGTTTTGCGACAATACTGAATTTGCTCACACGCGAGTATATCGAGATATTCTCGACAGTGTTTGGGAATTGCTCACGGTAAAAAGTGCCAAAATCAATTTCGAGAACCAATTGGAGAAGTTGGAAGAGATCATTCCAAGCTCAGAAGATTTTGATGTTTACGCTGTGTATCCAGCAATTGATGCGTGTGTGGCTTTGTCTCACCTACTTCACGGCCTGCTTGATCGCGATTATCTGTATGAAAACATGCAAAAAATCAGTCAGGTGTCGGTGCTGACAGTGGCGCAGTTAGAAGAAGCGCAAACGGGCGAAGAGATCACCAACGACAATCAAAAACAAAATGAAGCGGTCTGCGCCGAATGGGATGTACAGTGGGCTATTTTCCGCCCTCTGCGTGAAGCCGTAGAGCGAGATATTGATTTGATTAAAGACCTACGCCAAGAGCTACGCGACGAAGGCGTGAGCAACATTGGCGTGAGTTTGTAGAAAAATGGGAGCTAAAGCACTAATGCCGTTCACTTAAGGTGAGCGGCATTGTATTTTCTAGGGTATCGGCTTGGCTTCTTCTTCACGACTTCATAAATCAGCCCTTTTTTCTTCGCTGTGTTAATGCACTTGGAGCAACAAATAGCTTACCTGTGCGGTCAACAATATCGAGCATATTGACAATGTCAGCCATGGATTTATCGTTATAGATGGCCATGCCAACCAGTAACCATGCCATCGACTCTAAAGTGAGCTTTCGTTTTCTTAGAGTAACGGTATCCGTAAGCTCATAAGCACTATTGATGAGCTCAATGAGCAAGAGGTCTGCGAGCGTTTCAACTTGATTGGGTTTATAACTGTTGATGATATCGAGGGCTTGAGAAACGTGTAAAAATCCGATAAACAAGGTCTATCGGATTTTTACATAAAGGTAGGATCATTCAACTGATCTGCCGATTAAAGTCTTAACTGATCGGCATTAGAGCTAAAGCTCCCATCATCCCTGTTTTCAATGACGCCGTGTGTATTTTGCCACATTGCCTTGCATTGACAGGCCATTACTGCGATGTATTGGGCCTTTGTACCCAAGGAGAGCGGGCATCTGTTCTATCATATAATTGATGTTTCTTTCTCAACATTTGCCCACCGTCGCGAGTGATTGGCTCCCAATTTAGTATTGCTCTGTTCGTTGATGGCTTCACTGTCATGATGTCAAAAGGAATTGAGACATAGAATCCTTTGTTATAGCTTCCTTCGCCATACTCATCAGCGGTTAAGTCTGTAAATACCGTATAAACACCAGCAATCACACCCGACTTGAATTGTTTAGAAAAATCAATTCGGGCACCAATATCTCCCCCTAAGAATTTGCCTGCACTAACTTTAAATAGCGTATTACTAAGAAACGACCAGTCAGGGGTATAGTAGGTGGTTAGGTGGCCTGTCGTACCTTGGTTTAACACATAAGCTCGGCAACTTGTTGGGTTATTAATACAAGTCTGAGAGTCTGGATTTACACCATTGTAGTAGAAGTAATTATCTGAATAAATCCCAAACCAAGAGTCAGCTTCACGCTGACTGAGGTAGTTCATATCCAATCCTAGAGCCCAGTTAGAGTTCATGGGGCGATATAATATTTCGCTACCCACACCAGCAAACATCGATTCTAAATATCCGCCGTAAACTTGTGTGTAGATACTCTCTGTTGGCTGTTCAAACCAAGTTAGCTGTAATTGGCTCAGACGCACGGGATCTTGTACGTAGCTACGGAACATCGTACGAACTCGAGGCGTCGCTTCATTTCGAACATGTGGTGACTGTGGGCTATCAATACCGTAATTGAATTTGTCGTAGTTATCGATAATGTTGATGTAGATCGCGCCGCCAAGTTCAAGTTTAGGCGTGAGCCAATAATTGGAGTGCGCGCTCAGGCCTAGGCTGAATAAATAGAAAGCTTCCGGTCCACCAAGAGATTGTTGTAGTGACGGTGATAAACCGTAATCCCAATGTTTGATAGATTGAGCCACTATAGAAGAAAATGTTGGGGTCGGTTCTTGATATTTATCGAAAGTAGACTGAGGAGTAAGCCCAAGTTGGTTATAATTGGCTGCCGAGATATAGTCTTCTCTATTAATTATGGTTTCAGTTAATGCGACACCATTGTTTTGTTCTATGATATGAAATTCCGTAATGTCATCACTAGCATAATGAGTTAAAACAGCTGCAGCTCGCTCAAGTGCTTCGTCTTTATCACGATATTTAACTTGTTCACCTGTCACGATAACTTTGGTATTAGAAACCGCAATGGTATTCTGTTGATAGCCAGCATTATGTAACAGCTCAATTGATGCTTGCTGCCAATCATTGGATGTAGGGGCTGCTTGAACTTTGGGTTTCGGCGTATCCAACCAACTTGCTTTCATGTGATTGAAGTTGGTATAAAAGTTAAAGCCTAGCGTTAGAGTATCACCTCGTTGATAACTGATTTTCGCATCTCCCCAGTCCCCCAATCGGTAATTCATACCAATATTCCAAGGAGTGTGCTGAGTCATATCAGAGTTGGCTCTTACTTGTGGCCCATCTTCAGAATAATCGTTGCCATCGTACTCAATTTTAATTCGCAGTGGCTCGTAAGGTGTTTGATATTCGATTCCACCATATAATGCCGCGGGGCCTTTAAACCAACGTTCAAAATCAACCATGCCGCCATTGTCTTTAAAATCACTCGGTCGGTTACAAAATCGGTCGCTTATTTTACAAACCGGGTTACTGACGTTGCCACTTTGCCCTATGTATCCCCAGCCGATACCCAGTGTGAAATCAAGGTTGCCAAAACGTTTAGTTGCAGCGACAAACTCACCGTCAAACATACCAGTACCACCAAAATCTCGCACGCCAATAGATGTTTCTGGTAGCCAGTAGCTTTCTTCAATGAGGCGAACTTTAAAATCCATACCTTTGTCTGTATACAGGTTATCGCCGCTGTAGTCTGGATTTGAATTATAGAGAACATCGGGTAAGCGGGTATAGCGAATTGTCGCATCAAGCCATGGCATCACTTGCATCGAAGCAACGTAATGGTGGTAGTCGTTATTAAAACTGACACCGATATTAAATTCACCTTCTTCTGCCATGCGGCCTGAAGGCATTTGCATTAGACCAGTACCACCAAAGTCCATTTGTGATGGTTTCCAATCATTCGTGTTGCCTAGGGCAATCGATGCATAACTAACAGAGATCAGACTTAAAGACGAAATAAGAAATGAAGAATATTGAGGTTTCATAAAAAGCCTTTTCTTGACCGAAGTAGCGAAACAATCTCGCTTTCGAAACCTAATAACTGAGCGTTTGAGCTGTTAAATCCTACGAAAATGACGCTACCCGGTGCTAGGAGAGTTTGTTCATCATTCCAGTAGGCATATCCCGCTTGTTTGGCATGACCATCAGGATAAATCACCCAGACATTGCTGTTATTGGCGCTCGATAATAATGTTGTTTGGTTAAGGTAATCTGCGACAGTTAATCCACCAATAAACGGTTTAGTGACCGGAGAGAAAAGTAACCCTTCAATACGAACTGTTTTGGGCCTTTTGGGCGTAATTATCTCGAAATTGCCTTCTAGCTGAGGGTTGTTCTTCGGTGCGATCCGTATTACATCATAATCAAGATTGATGAATTCACGATAACCAACATTCCAACGACTGATTTGCTCATTCAATAAAGCAATGCTTGCTTTAGATTTTGGATGATCATGTGTGTAGGCAGTTAAACGTTGAAGTAAGGTTTGTTTTATTTTTTCCACTTCGCTCGCTTTATCTTGATTAAAAAGCATATTGTTCAATGGATAAGTGGTTAATGCAGCGAGTGGTCCGTTTGGGTTGTTATAAGCCATTTCTACGGTTTTTTGTTGGTTAATAATGTCAGTGAATATTTTTTCCAGCCGTTCTGGTTGGCTATATTCAAGTACTTTTTTTTCATCGGGTAAGTGTATCGTTAACACGGAAGCAAAGCCGCTTGCTGAAAAAGCAGCCATAAATAGTGCTAGAAGACAATAATTCATAAATGACAGCCTATAATTACTGAGGTTTGTAAGGTTTTAATATTTCCATGTCGATTTTTAAGGCATCAGGAATTAACCATTGTGAGGACTTAACGACATTGCCGTTTCTATCAACCCAGAAAGTGTTGCTCATGCTTTTACCACTTTTATCGAACTGAACGTTTTCTTGCCACACACTTGTATTTTCTTGCCACAGTACTGATTCGATATATTCGGTGGCGACTTGACGAGTTGATATGGTGGCTCGTTGACCGAATTGATACTCAGGTTGCCAATCGTATTGGGCTTGCCATTGATTATCGTTGGTTAAAGACGGGAAGTTTTTTAGAGGCAATACGCTGTAAAGGTTTGCGGTCGGCATATTGATTGTTTTGATGATTCTACCATTTTCAGTAACGATCATTGCACTGTCAGAAGAGAGCCATTTATACTGTTTTTTACCTGAAGTTGGATGTATATCAATGAATGCCAATACCATGAAAATTTGTGCTTTATCGTTGATAGTCACGTAGCTGCTTAAATAAGGGATCTGCTCGATTTGTTGCTTGGTTAATGTCACATTATCGACGCCGAATGCGGCAAATTTAATCGAATCATTAATACTAGAAAACTTAGTTGAACAGCCACTAGCGGTCATTAATCCCAAAGACAGCAGAGCCGAGATCAGAGGTTTCGCCGTTTTTATTTTGCTCGACATCGATATTATCCGTTTTATGTCAGTAATTTGTTGTTTCTGGTAAGCATAAAAAACATCCTTAACAAAGTTAAGGATGTTTGTAGGAGCAAACTTAGTTTGTTGTGCCGTCAGTGCCTGTTGTCCCATCACTGTCTGATGCAGCAACAACTGCTACAACAGCAACAGCAAGGGCACCAGCTACGATACCTGATGTAGCAACAGCGCCAGTAGCAGCGGCTGATGCACCTTCTGCTCCTGCAGCTACCGCAGCTTCTTCAGCAAACGCTGTACTTGATAAACTCAAAGCAACTAATGCCGCTAATGCAATTTTTTTCATAGTATATCCTTGTAAATTTACAAATAAAAACATCGATGTCGGCAATGCATAAGCACGCCTATTGACATGGTATGCAAAATAGACACCAAAGTAAAAGTTTATCAATAGTCATTGAGTGTTTTAAAGAGTGATATCCCATTTAATGTATTCATTTTTTTAATATAAATGCAGTCACTATGAATTAGTTGAGTTGGTATGATGTATTTAGTATGCTACGCGCCAGTGTACACTTTAGTTTATTTAATAATATTAGCATTTAGGACTTTGCAGTGGTTAATAATGGATGGATGATGAAATCACTGGTTGTGCTCTTAGGGGGCTGCATTGTTTGCAAGCAAGCTTTTGCTTCCCCATGGTTAGAAACATCCGATCCTTTTGTGCGCTCAGATCTTGCGGCTCTGTCAGATTCAGGGAGGGTCAATAGCCCTACCAATCACTTTCCAATGCTCTGGTCGATGTTAGATAGTTCTATATCTCAGTTTAATGTTCTTTCTTCCTCTTTAAATTCTGAATATTCTCATCTCAGATACCGTTATCAAGCCGCTCAGTTAGAACGTGGAAATCGCAAATTTGCCGTAATTGTAAATAGCGAACCATTGGTAAATAATGCTTTTGGTCGAGAGAGTAATGATCATTGGGGCGCTTATGCTAGCTATGAAATGCTTAAGCCGCATTACGCTTTTCGTCTAACGACAGGGTATTCTGATGATGGTGAAGATCGCGATATCCGTTGGCAAGACAGTTACTTAGCGCTTAATACTGGTGGGTGGGTTTTTAGCATTGGTACTTTGCCTCGCTGGTGGGGACAAGGTTGGCAGCATAATTTGGTATTGAATACACACGAGTCGGTACCTGAGATTAGCCTTAGCTATACGAGCGAAAATAACTGGTTGGGTGTTTGGAGTTTGGAAACATTAGTCAGTGATGTTGATGATATTTACCAATACCAATGGTCTTCTCGATTAATAAGTAAGCCATTTTCTATACTGGAATATGGCCTTACTTACCATCAGTGGCTGAAACCTATTGATGACAGTGATTATCTAGATGAGCAAGTAACCTTCGATGCTAAGTTATCGCTACCTAGCGTTTGTGATTTTTATCATAGCGTCTATGTTGAAGTTGCTTCGGATCTTAGAGCCTCTCAGCTTGGGGCATTATTGTTTGGTTGGTCTGGTTTTATACCCTTCGATAAATACTCTTTTCGTTTGGTTATTGAACGACAACAAGGTCGTGATGATGATTTACATGTCTTGACAGACATGAAGTTATTTAATGATAAGTTCATGAGAAATAGCTATTTAGTGGAAGATGGTTGGTCTGTATCTGGTTACGTGCAGTTAGCGAATGACCATCAAATAGAAGCGACATATCAAGAGCAAACACAGTACCAACAGCAGGGCAAAGAATTGTATCAGGTAAGTTATCGACTCCCAGCGTTGAGTGGAAGACTTACCTTTGGTGTGGACAGAGAGCAAAGTGAAAGTAGTCAGACGAATTATTGGTCGAACTACGAATTTCGATTTTAACGTAGCTCTTTTAGATAAAAATAACTAATTAAAGATGATGGCTAGCATAAAATGATGAAGTGTAATTTTTTCTTTAACTCTTTCCTGCTGGTGTTTGTGGCTATTTTGCCAAGCACTGCGTTAAGTTTTACTCCAACAGCAGCGCAAATATCTCAATTTAAATCGCTTCCAAAGGCCCAGCAAGAGCAGTTAGCAAAGCAGTATGGGTTTGATTTAAATGCTATCTCTTCAGCATCTGCATCAAACGGAGTAAATGGAAAAGAAAAAATTGCTGAGCCGAAAAGAGCAACTTCCATTCAAGAGAATTCGAATGTTGAGTCGTTAAACTTAAAAGAATCTGATGAATCTGAACTTCCGCTATTTGGTTACGATTTATTTGTTGGCACTCCAATGGATTTTACGCCAGTGGATAATCTTCCAATCCCTTTAGATTATGTAATGGCACCTGGCGATGAAATACTGGTTCAGCTTTATGGTAAATCCAATCAGCGCTATTCAGTGACTATCGATCGTGATGGTAAAGTGGATTTCCCAGAGTTAGGTGCCGAATACATTGCAGGACAAACATTTGGCGAAATTAAGCAATACATTGTAAGTTTGGTTGAAAGAAAGCTCATTGGTGTTGAGGCGGTCGTTTCTTTAGGAAGTATCAGAACGATTCAAATATACATTGCTGGTGAGGCAACTCAACCAGGTGCTTATAATGTTAATGGGCTTACTACGCTCACTCAAGCGATTGTAGCAAGTGGCGGCGTTAAAGAGAGTGGAAGTTTGCGCAACATTCAGCTCAAGCGCAAAGGTAAGGTCATTCAATATTTTGATGCTTATAATTTATTGCTTAACGGTGATAATTCACAGGATATACGGTTGCAAGCGGGTGATACATTATTTATTCCCACCAGACAAGCAAGTGTTGCCGTTAAAGGTGAAATTATTCGTCCCGCCAAATATGAGCTAAAAGGGAAAACCACTCTTGAATCCATCTTAAAAATGGCAGGTGGTGCTTTACCTAATGCCTATCTTTCATTAGTCAATGTCCGACGAGTGAGTACTAATGGCGTTGAACTTATTACCCTCGATTTTTTAAATCAACCTCACCGTTCATTTATGTTACAACCAGGGGATGAAGTGTCTCTAGCTCCTGTTAACCAAAGCTTTAGTAATGTGGTTGCCGTTCATGGGGAGGCCATTAGGCAAGGTACCTATTCTTTTGTTCCTGGAATGAAAGTAAATGATGTGATTAAAGATATCGAACAAGATTTAAAGGAAACCGCCGATCTTCATTACGCTCTTTTAGTGAGAGAAGATGTGGCTCCCCGTAAGCTCAGAGTAAAACAATTCAGTTTACTTAACGCGATCTCTCAGCCTTTATCTGCGGATAATTTGCCACTTCAAGCTCGCGATCAAATTTTTATTTTTGATAATGGTATTGATTTGGAATATTGGTATCGCAAAGATAAAAATATAAAGGTAGATGTAGCCTCTACGGAGAAACCTAAGTTTGTTGAGGTAGTTGATCAAACTACAGGTGCGTTGGTGGAACTAGACACCACTAGTCAACTTGATCTTTTAGGGGAAGAAAAGGTTTCTAAGAGTGATAGCCTTAAAAAAAGCAGCCGAGAGTTATTACTTGAACCTATCATTGAGCGTTTGAGAGCACAGGCAACCTTTGATTCTCCTGCTCAACTTATCGAAGTAACCGGCGCAGTTAAATATCCAGGTGTTTATCCTTTACCTGACGATGTAAACTTTAAGGCGTTGATCGATGCTGCTGGTGGCTTTGCTGAGCATGCCTACCTTGCTCAGGCGGAAGTAACGCGTTCTCAGCGTGTCAATGATAGTTTTGATGTCGAGCACTATACAATTTTCCCTCGAAAACTAATCGATGGAGACATGTCGTTTGATTTTGTTGCTCAAGATTCGATCATGGTAAAACGTCAACCCGATTGGCAGCGCGATTTATCTATTGAGCTGCAAGGCGAGGTTAAGTTTCCTGGAACGTACACCTTTGCTCGTGGTGAAACCCTCTCTGATGTTATTGCTCGAGCTGGCGGTTTTACCCGATTTGCCTATCCTGCGGGTGCGGTATTTAGTCGTGAAAGTTTAAAGCGCCAAGAGCAAGAGCGATTAAAGTTACTTAATGTTCAGTTGAAACAGGAAATTGCTAGCCTAGCATTACGCCGTCAAAGCTCTTCAGCGAGCTACACCACTAGCCCTAATGATGCCATGGCGATCGCTGAAGAGTTAGAAAAAACAGAGGCGCTTGGACGGTTGGTTATCGACTTAAAGCAAGCTGTTGCGGGTGATAGTACTAATAATATCATGTTGGAGAGTGGCGATAAGTTATACGTGCCTGCTCTTCAACCAATACTCAGTGTCATGGGTGAGGTTCAATTTGCTTCGAATCATACTTATCGTCCGGGAATGAGTATAGAAGATTATATATCCGCAGCTGGAGGAACGAAAAAGCAAGCCGATACTGATAGAATCTATGTGATTCGTGCTGATGGTTCAGTTATGTTGCCAAATAATTCTTTCTGGTTTAGCCGGAAATCAAAACCACTGGAGCCAAGTGATACGATAGTGGTTCCAATTGATACCGATTACTTAGATGGGCTAAGTACTTTAACCTCTGCTACTCAGATACTGTACCAAATCGGTGTTGCTTGGAGCGCAATCAAAGATTAATGGGTTTTCGTCATTTTTATGTTGGCGTATTGAATGCGCCAACGTTTGCTAGTGTGTGATTATGAATAAACCAATGTTACAACAACCTATATTTAGTCATATGGATAAGTTAGGCGTTTCAGATGATGAGATTGACCTACGAGAACTTTTTGGGGCGTTATGGAAAGGTAAGTTGCTCATCGTGTTATGTACGGCTGTTTTTGCAGTTGGTGGTGTGATTGTTGCGCTATCAAAACCGAATACCTATCAAGCGGAAGCGAGTTTAGTTGCTGCCAATGAAGATAGTGGTGGTGGGTTAACGTCAATGGGAGGGCAACTGGGCGGATTGGCATCCTTAGCTGGCATTAACCTAGGAAGTGGTCGCTCAGGAGATAAGGCGATGTCTTTGGCTGTATTGCAGTCTCGTCAGTTTATCAATGCTTTTATCAACCGCCATCAGTTACTTGTGCCTCTAATGGCCGCTGAATCTTGGGATCGTGTATCTGGTGAGATGGTTATCGACCCAGCTCTTTATGACGTAGAAACACAGCAATGGATCCGAAAAATTGAGCCTCCACTCTCTTCTACTCCTAGTGATTGGGAGGCTCATAAAGCATTCAAAGAAATCTTTTCTGTTTCAGAGGCGAAAGATAATGGGTTGGTAAAGGTATCAATTACCCATCTTTCACCACTTATAGCCCAGCAGTGGGTTGAATTGCTGGTTAAAGACTTAAATGATTGGATTAAAAATGAAAAATTGACAGAAACCCGTCAGAATATTAGTTATCTTGAGCAGCAACTAGAAAAAACCAAATTAGTTGATATGCAGTCTGTTTTTTATCAGTTGATTGAAGAGCAGATGAAAAGTTTAATGCTGGCAGAAGTTAAAGATGAATTTGCTTTTAAAACGATTGACCCAGCCGTTGTTCCTGAAGAAAAAGCAGGGCCGAAACGGGCATTGATTTGTGTTTTAGCGACGTTACTCGGTGGAATGCTCGGTATTGCTATTGTGCTGGTTAGATTTGCTTTTAAAAAACCATAGAGTCGTTACTACCTTCATATGTATTACATGAGCCTCTATCCATAACCGCAAGTTGTGTATTGTGCAAAAAATTCGATATCTTTGTTTCGATATCGGATTTTTTGCATTTAATTTAACCTTTATTAAGCGTGAGTTTATAAGTCTATTTTCCCTTTTACTATTGTTAACTACACTTAGGCAGATTGGCGACTATTCCTCATCCCTGTTTTCAATGACGCCGTGTGTTTTCTTCCAACGTTCCCAGCGCTGGTAAGCGAGCTGCTGCATGTCGGTGGTTTTATCTGCTTCATCAATGATCTCTTCACCCAGTAGGTATTCAAAAATATCCTCTAAGGTCAGAATGCCTTGTACTGTGCCGTATTCATCAACGATTAACGCCAATTGCAGCCGTTTTTGCATCATTTGATCAAACGCCTTTAATAAGCTCATTTTGTTGAGCAGCGCATGAAGCGGCCTCATGACTTCTTCTAAACGTTTACTGCCTTGGCCCTTTTGTTGCAGTTTAAATAGCTCTAAGCGATGTACAAAACCGATGATGTCCTCTTTGCTTTCGCCATAAATAAGCGGACGCGAGAAGGGCGTATCTCTATGTTGCACGAGAAACTCGTCGATAGTGAGTTGCGCGCTGGCGCGAAACAAAACCGGGCGCGGTGTCATCACTTGAGTCACTGGGACGTGTTGGATAGCCAACAAGTTATTGAGTATTTTTGATTCGCCATCGGCAAACTCACCGCTTTCATTGGCCAGCATGGCCATCGCGGAGAGTTCATCACGCATTTTGGGTGCTTCATGGTGACGCGCTAAGCGTTTGGTGATCTGCTCTGAAAACCAGACAAAAGGTGTCAGAGCCCACACCATCCAGCGTAAAACTACCGCAGAAGCTGGCGCAAGTTGACGCCAATAGGTTGCGCCAATGGTTTTCGGTACGATTTCCGACAACACCAAAATGCCTAGAGTTAGCACCGCAGAAAATACGCCGAGCCATTCGCTACCAAATACGACCGCCGCTTGTGCGCCTGCGCTGGCGGCACCGATGGTGTGAGCAATGGTGTTGAGCGTGAGAATCGATGCCAAGGGACGGTCAATGTCCGCTTTGAGCTTGCTTAATTTATCAGCTGAAGGGTGAGCATTTTGGCGCAACTGAGCAAGGTAACTTGGTGTGATGCTCAGTAGCACAGCTTCAAGAACCGAACAGATAAAAGAGACACCGATGGCAACGGCAATATAAACCGTAAGCAAAAACATGATTGTTCCTTAGTTTTAATCTATACCAAATCAATACTGCGTTGAGCTTGATCCATGCCAATGTCGATCATTGGAGGCTCTACCTGCGTAGGATTGTACTGATATATTAGGTCGCTTAAGTGACCTGAAATATCAGGTATCCAAGCATAAGTACGCTATAAATAAGGGCTTACAGCGTCAAAAACAAGCGGATATTCTTTGTCAATCAGTAACAAATTGTGAGTTATTGCTCATATTGTGGTTAAAAGTGCGGCATAGAGACAAAAGATCAGCGACAAACCTTTGCCAGACGGGGGCTTTATGTTTTAGAGTGAGGTCAATTCGATAACACATGAGAAGGGAAACCTAATGAACAAGACCCAATTAATCGACTTTATCGCTGAAAAAGCAGACTTATCTAAAGCACAAGCAAAAGCTGCTCTTGAAGCGACTTTAGGCGCAGTTGAAGGCGCTCTCAAAGAGGGTGACCAAGTTCAACTAATTGGTTTTGGTACATTCAAAGTAAACCACCGTGCAGCGCGTACTGGCCGTAACCCTAAAACAGGTGCTGAGATTCAAATCGCAGCAGCTAACGTTCCAGCATTTGTAGCCGGTAAAGCACTGAAAGATTCAGTGAAATAATTTATACTACGCCGAGATACTCTCTCGGCGTAGATTTCTCCCATGAAAAAAATTCTTTTATCCATTCTATTTCCCCTAGTCTTAGTGGGATGCTCCTCCTCTAGCCATACGCCTAGTCTCGAACAATATTCCAATTATACCAGTGGGCAAACCATGGGTGATGCCACCAGTTTTTATTGGTATATCGAGCGTTCAGCTTCTCCAAACAGCGCCGCCGATTATGTCGCATCAGGTGATTATGGTTGGTATAAAACCAATTATCGCTGGGATGAAGGGACATTAAGAGAGCTCAAGCGCGAAGGTGAGCAGCTACAAAAGAAATCGCTCGTACCTTATTCGGTTCACTTACGTTTTAATGACGCTGGCGAGGCCATTTATCAACAATACCGTGTCGATGGAAAAATACTGCCACTCGATGAAGAACAGCTTTCCCATTACCTGCAACAAGCACAATACCTGATCTCAGAAACCAAAAATAAAGACAACCAAGGGTTAGAGCTGATTCAAGGGGTGTGGGATGGCGAAGTGTTTGAAACCTGCACGGGTCATGAATACACGCAGATGGAATTTAACCAAACGCTGCCCAGTTTTGTGGTCAGTCGTTTAGCATCATTGGATAACTACATTGCCTTTTTAGGTAAAATCCGCAATAACCGTGTCTATATCGAAGAGCTATTAATGCTTGCTGATGAGAATCATGGCTGTGTCGAAAAACCGCAATTGTTGAAGTGATGATTAAGTTCATCTCGAAGTGAGTTTAACACCAAGCCAATACCGAAGTATGAATATGAAGTATAAAAATAAGGCGCTCAATGAGCGCCTTATTGGATCATAACCTAGCTTTGTCGTTGTTATTTTGTTGTCTGTTGTTCACGAGCTATCGCGCGGTAGCCAATATCGCTGCGATAGAACATGCCATCCCAGTTGACCTGTTTGGCTAATTGGTAAGCGCGCTGCTGCGCTTGTGAAACCGTGTTACCAAGTGCGGTTGCGCATAACACGCGACCACCGTTAGTGACGACTTCTCCAGCTTGGTTGCTTGTGCCTGCGTGGAAGATTTTCTCACCCGCGACTTCTTGCGTTGGTAAGCCAGAAATGACATCCCCTTTCGCGTAGTCGGCAGGGTAACCGCCAGCGGCCAAAACAATACCGATAGAAGCGCGTGGGTCCCATTTTGACTCCACTTGATCAAGTTTGCCTTCTAGAGCGGCAAAGCAGAGTTCGACCAAATCCGATTGCATCCGCATCATGATCGGCTGAGTTTCAGGGTCACCAAAGCGGCAGTTGTACTCAATCACTTTTGGTGTGCCTTGCGCGTCAATCATTAGCCCAGCGTACAGAAAACCTGTGTAAGGGTTGCCTTCTGCTGCCATACCGCGAACGGTTGGATAAATGACCTCTTGCATCACGCGTTCATGGATCTCAGGCGTGACCACCGGAGCTGGCGAGTAAGCGCCCATGCCGCCAGTATTGGGGCCAGTGTCTTTATCACCGACGCGTTTATGATCTTGGCTGGTGGCCATAGGTAGCACGTTTTCACCATCGACCATGACAATGAAGCTCGCTTCTTCTCCATCTAAGAACTCTTCAATCACCACGCGGCTGCCTGCATGACCAAAGGCATTGCCTGCGAGCATATCTTGAATCGCGTCTTCGGCCTCTTGCAGCGTCATCGCCACAATGACTCCTTTGCCAGCGGCAAGGCCATCAGCTTTGACCACAATCGGCGCGCCTTGCTGGCGGACGTATGCCAAAGCAGGTTCAATTTCTGTGAAATTAGCGTAAGCCCCAGTAGGAATATGATGACGAGCTAAGAAATCTTTGGTGAACGCTTTAGAGCCTTCGAGCTGCGCTGCCGCTTGAGTCGGGCCAAAGATGGGTAAATCCGCCTTACGGAAAGCATCCACCACGCCAAGCACTAAGGGTGTTTCTGGGCCAACAATGGTCAGTTCAATACGTTTTTCTTGAGCAAAAGCGACCAAACCAGCAATGTCTTCCACTGCAATGTTGACGTTCTCAAGTTTAGGCTCAAGCGCTGTGCCCGCATTACCCGGAGCAACAAAGACAGTTTTAACATTTGGGTTTTGAGCGACTTTCCAACCCAGAGCGTGCTCACGACCGCCAGCACCTATAATCAGAATGTTCATCTATGAGTATCCTTTAACGTATAGAGTTTGTTTGTTGCCATTTACCCCCTCCTAACCTCCCCCTTAAAGGGGGAGGAACTTGGATGACAATATCTCCCCTTAAAGGGAAGGAACTTGGAGAACAATACCTCTTTCTAAAAGTTAGGTGAGGTCACTTGGTTTCTATTCCCTCCCCTTCTAGGGGAGGGCTAGGGTGGGGTAAGGTTTTTAGTGACGGAAGTGACGCATACCAGTAAAGATCATCGCCATACCGTGTTCATCGGCGGCGGCAATCACTTCGTCATCGCGCATCGAACCGCCCGGTTGAATCACACACTTGATGCCCGCTTGCGCCGCGGCATCAATGCCGTCACGGAACGGGAAGAAGGCATCAGAAGCCATCACACATCCTTCGACTTGCAAACCTTCATCAGCCGCTTTAATGCCCGCAATTTTGGCTGAATAAACGCGGCTCATTTGGCCTGCGCCCACGCCAACAGTCATGTCACCTTTTGAGTAAACAATCGCGTTTGATTTGACGTATTTAGCTACTTTCCAGCAGAAAAGAGCATCTTTGATCTCTTCTTCACTCGGCTGGCGCTTGGTTACGATTTTGAGATCATCAAGGCTAACCATGCCTTGATCGCGATCTTGTACCAGTAAGCCACCATTGACGCGTTTCACGTCAAAGCCCGTGGTTTTCGCTGACCATTCACCGCACTCAAGCAGGCGCACGTTTTTCTTCGCCGCAACCACTTCAATCGCTTCCGCTGAAACGGTTGGTGCGATGATCACTTCAACAAACTGGCGCTCAACAATCGCCGCTGCAGTTTGTGCGTCTAGCTCGCGGTTAAAAGCGATGATGCCACCAAAGGCAGACGTTGGGTCGGTTTGGTAAGCGCGGTTGTAGGCTTGAAGAATATCACTGCCCAAGGCAACGCCACATGGGTTGGCGTGTTTGACAATCACACACGCTGGCTCAGCGAACTCTTTCACACACTCAAGAGCGGCGTCGGTATCGGCGATGTTGTTGTAAGAGAGCGCTTTACCTTGGAGTTGGCGTGCAGTAGAGACTGACGCTTCCTCTGGGTTGGCTTCAACATAGAAAGCGGCCGCTTGGTGACTGTTCTCACCGTAACGCATGTCTTGTTTTTTCAGGAATTGTTGGTTGAAGGTGCGCGGGAATTTGCTCTCTTCATCACCTTCTTTGTTCTCTCCGTAGGATGGAACCATAGTGCCGAAGTAGTTGGCGATCATGCCATCGTAAGCGGCGGTGTGTTCAAAAGCGGCAATCGCAAGGTCAAAACGTGTTTCGAGTGTTAGCGAATTGTCGTTCGCATCCATCTCGGCAATGACACGGTCGTAGTCATGTGCATTCACCACTATGGTCACGTCTTTGTGGTTTTTCGCCGCAGAACGCACCATAGTTGGCCCACCAATGTCGATATTTTCTACCGCATCAGCTAGGGTACAACCTGCTTTAGCAACGGTTTCGGCAAACGGGTAAAGGTTGACGACCACCATATCAATCGGCTTAATACCGTGTTGTTGCATGATGTCGTCATCTTGACCGCGGCGGCCCAGCACGCCACCGTGTACTTTCGGGTGCAATGTTTTTACGCGACCGTCCATCATCTCAGGAAAACCGGTGTAGTCAGAAACTTCTGTAACAGCAATACCTTGGTCTGCTAATAAGCGAGCGGTGCCACCAGTAGAAAGAATATCGACACCGCGCTTCGCGAGAGCTTGAGCGAACTCAACAATGCCGGTTTTGTCTGATACGCTGATCAATGCGCGGTGAATAGGACGAGCGTTATTCATGCTTTGGTCTTCCTCAAATCATGGAGTTAATGGGAAATTTGATGGCGCACATTCTAACCAAACAATCATCAAAAAGCTCGCGCAATCGTTTGGCATCGCAAAATTTTTTATAAAAACGGCGATATTGGGTATCAAACGTAATAAAAACGTTAAAGGAGAATGAGATGTTTCAAATTGGAGAACTTGCCAAACGCTGTAAAGTTTCAACCGATACGCTGCGTTTTTATGAAAAAAATGCGCTAATAAAACCGGCGGGGCGCAGTGAGTCTGGTTATCGTTTATATAATCAAAAAAATCAGCAGCAGGTGAGTTTTATTCTTAAAGCCAAAGAGCTAGGGCTCAGTCTGGATGAGATCAAAGAGTTACTGGAAATAAAGCTGGAAGCGACCGAACACAGCTGTGCAGAAGTGAAATCGATCACCAGCGCTAAGCTGGTGGTGATTGATCAAAAAATCGCCGAGTTAACGGCGATTCGTCAAGCGCTAAAAAAAATCAACGATGCGTGCTGCGGTCATATAGACGACAACGCCAGCCACTGCTCAATTTTAGCGGCATTGGAGTGATCTCATCAGCCGATAAGGCGTGAGTTACTCACACTTTAAAATGGCTAATGCTCTGTTTCAGTTGTTGGCCACTGTCTGAGAGATATTGACTGGCTGTCGACACTTGATCGGCTTGGGCTGCAGCTTGGGAGCTGTGCTCGGCAATATGAGTCAGATTGCGATTAATCTCTTCTGTAGCGGTGGTTTGCTGGGCGCTTGCCTCAGCAATATGTTCATTGAGTGAGAGAATCTGTTTTACTTGCTCATCGATCTCATCGAGCACTTGCTGCGCTAAAACGGCTTGTTGCTGTGTGGCGGTTGATTGTTGCTGCGTTTGAGCCATAAATTCTCCCAGCTCTTTTGCGCGAGCCTGTAATCTATTGATTATCTGCTCTATCTCGTTGGTGCTGGTTTGAGTACGCGTTGCCAGCGCCCGTACTTCATCCGCGACGACCGCAAAGCCTCTTCCTTGTTCACCAGCACGTGCTGCTTCAATCGCCGCATTCAGGGCCAATAAGTTGGTTTGTTCAGCTATCCCTTGGATGACCGCCAGTATCGCTCCGACATCTTGTGTCTCTTTCGCGAGGTTTTTAGTGGTGGTGTCAGTGGTGGTCAGTAGTGCAGACAGGGAGTCCATAAAATCAGAAGCTTTGCCAATCACCGAGCTGCCTTCTTTGCCTTTGCTGCTGGCCGTATGCGCGGCTTTCGCGGCACTACTCGCTGCATTAGCCACTTCTTGATTGCTCGCATGCAGTTCGTTCATTGCTGATGCGACTGTATCGACGGATTGCTGCTGCTCTAAGGCTTTGATTGAGGCATGTTGTGAGAGTTGAGTAAGCTCATTTGCCGAGTGGTTAACATTGTCGGTGATCGGTGTGATATTGGTAATGGTATGACGAATCTTCTCTGTGAACTCATTGAAGGCTTGCGCTATGTGTGACAGCTCATCACTACCTTGCACCGAGAGCTGTTTGGTTAAATCACCGTCGCCTTTGGCGATTTCTTCGAGTGCCTGTTTGGTTTCTTCACACGGTTTAGTGATGCTATTTCCTATCACTACTGAAAGAATCAGCATCACAATAATGACGAGGCTAAGAATGAGCAATATCGATTGTAGGCGTTGCCAAATCAACGCATTGACATCGTCGATGTAGACTCCAGAACCGAGGATCCAACCCCAAGGTTTAAATAATTTTACATAAGAGATTTTACCCACATCGACGCTAGAACCTGGTTTGGGCCACATATAGTCGACAAAGCCTTCACCCTGCTGTTTAGCGACTTTAGTAAATTCTACAAACAGTTTTTTTCCGGTCGGGTCGGCGGCATTGGAGAGATCTTTGCCGTCCAATTGGGGCTTCATTGGGTGCATGATCATACTTGGCTGAAGGTCGTTGATCCAAAAATAATCATCAGCATCGTAGCGCAGTTTCGCGATGGCTTGTTTGGCTTGAGTCTGTGCTTGTTGCTCGGACAAAGTGCCATCGATTTGTAATTGGTGGAAGTAACTTAATACGCCGTACCCTGTTTCGACGATGTGGCGAGTTTTTGTCTGTTTTGATTGCATTAAATCGTGTTGATAACTATTGAGCATGGAGACAAATGGGATCAACAGTAGCAGTGTGGTGACCGTGGTCAGCAGGTATAAACGCGTTCTAATTTTGGTCTGGCGCAAGTTCAGTAAGCTCATTGACGTCACTCCTTGTCAATCTTCCGAGTGGTTTTATCATTATAGGCCCATTTGACTTGGTGTTTAGATTGTTGCGTCGCCGAGCTCATCTTAGTCACTCCATTTTTGGGGGGATAAAGCCTTACTCATTGTATGCACTGTTCACGACAAGTGATTTGGGGATCGGTCGGTAAATTTCCATCACATGCACAATGTAACCAGTTTGTTGCGGTCGCGTAAATGCGACAACAGAAGAAGAGAGAGCCCGCTCAAACAATCAGATCTCTTTATTGCATTAATGCAAAGTAAAGCAGCCCGTTGATATTTTAGTTATCCGTTGGGTGAAAATGAAAAAACCGAGCGCAGAGGCTCGGTTTTAAAAGCGATGGTATCTAGTTGCTAGATTTGTGCAGTAGCTAGATTAGTTCATGCCGTATTTTTTTAGCTTCTTACGAAGAGTGCCGCGGTTGATGCCCATCATGGTTGCTGCGCGAGTTTGGTTACCGCGAGTGTACTGCATGATGGTGTCGAGTAGTGGCTGTTCAACTTCAGCAAGAACTAACTCGTATAGTTCTGTCACTTCTTGGCCGTTTAACTGCGCAAGGTAGTTTTTAAGAGATGCTTTAACTGAATCACGTAGTGGCTTTTGCGTGATTTGATCTTGTGAAGTTACGGTTGTTACTGTGAAAGCTTCTGAAGTCAGGTTTTGTTCGAACATATGCGGTCTAGCTCTTCTCTTAATTATGATGCAACGTTATCAAAATAACCTTCGAGCGCGTCAATTTGCAGCGGTGCTGCGTCAATAGCGTTGAAGGTACGGCGAAACTCACTCGCTTGTTCATGTTCTTTCAGATACCAACCCACATGCTTACGAGCGATGCGAGGGCCTAAATACTCACCATAGAAACTGTGGAGAGCCTGTACATGGCCAAGCATAATATCTTTCACTTCCGCAGCCGGAAGTTCAGACATCGTGGTGCCGTTTTCCAAATAGTGTTGGATTTCTTGGAAAATCCACGGGCGACCTTGGGCAGGGCGTCCAATCATTAAAGCGTCAGCGCCGGTGTAATCCAGCACGTATTTCGCCTTCTCTGGGCTATCGATATCACCGTTAGCAATAACCGGAATAGAGATGGCGTTTTTCACCGCTTTAATGCTGTCGTATTCGGCCTCGCCTTTGTACATACACGCTTTGGTTCTGCCATGCAGGGCTAAAGCTTGTATGCCGCAGTCTTCGGCTAATTTAGCGATGTAGACACAGTTTTTGTTGTCTGTGTCCCAGCCAGTACGGGTCTTTAATGTCACTGGGACATCAACGGCGTTCACCACCGCTTTCAAGATCTGTTCAATCGTCTCCGGAAATTGGAGTAAGGCTGAACCCGCCAGCTTTTTATTCACCTTTTTTGCTGGGCAACCCATGTTGATGTCGATGATCTGAGCACCGTTCTCAACACTAAATTGGGCTGCATCGGCCATAAGCTGTGGGTCGGCTCCCGCAATTTGTACCGAGCGAATGCCCGATTCGCCCTCATGTACCATACGTTGCATCGACTTTGACGTATTCCATAGAGCAGGATTAGAGGACATCATTTCACTGACGGCCATGCCTGCTCCATAGCGAAGACACAACTCTCGAAATGGTCTGTCAGTTACTCCTGCCATAGGGGCAACGATAAGATTGTTCTTAAGTTGATAGTTTCCGATTTTCAAAACGTCATCACAGTTCTGTACCAGCAAGGGCGCGCATTTTACGCATTTTTTTACTGCGTGAAAAGACTAATATTTGAGCATTTACAATTTGTTTTAGTAAATCGTATAAAATACAGTCTATTAGCACGCAAAGTCTTATCTAGCCTTGCTTGCGACCCGAGATGCGGCACCACTCATTGAGCTCAATTATCGGGTCAATGTGAAGCTCGTCACGATAATGGTTGGCAACTTCTTCGGCTTGAGTGTCTAAAACACCGGACATCGCAAGTTGGCCATTGGGCTTAAGTAACCCTTTTATCACACCATTCAGGTCACGCAGTGGGCCGGCCAAAATGTTGGCCACAACCACGTCAGCGATTAAGCCTTCAGGTTGGTCTTGTGGCAAATACACTTCAAGTTGGTCAGCTACGCCATTGCGCCCTGCGTTGTCGTTAGAAGCAAGCAGTGCTTGTGGGTCGATATCAATACCGACGACTTTGGCTGCGCCCAATTTGATCGCCGCAATGGCTAAGATGCCTGAACCACAACCAAAATCGATGACGGTTTTGCCTGTCAGATCGAGCCCTTCGAGCCACTCTAAACATAATGCGGTCGTCGGGTGAGTACCTGTACCGAATGCAAGGCCAGGGTCGAGCATTACGTTGACAGCGTCAGGCTCTGGGATTTCACGCCAGCTTGGGCAAATCCACAAACGTTGACCAAATTTCATCGGGTGGAAGTTGTCCATCCATTCACGTTCCCAGTCTTTATCTTCGAGCTGTTCAACTTTGTAGGCAAAGTCATCACTCAGCAGTTTGCTTGAGCGAATTTGGTCTATGATCCATGCGCTATCGGCTTCGGCATCATACAGCGCCAGCACGTCGGTATCGCCCCAAAGGCGAGTTTCGCCCGGAAGCGGTTCAAAAACAGGGGTGTCGTGAGCATCAAGAAAAGTGACGGATACTGCGCCCGTCTCTTCCATCAGCATGTCGCCAATTGGCTCGGCATTGGCGTTAGTTGCGTTCAGTTTAATTTGAATCCAAGGCATGTCAGTTGCTCTGTTATGTCGTCAGTTGGCGCAGAGTTTAGCAGAAACTGACTCGGCTGCCGAAAACAAAAATGCTCACCGAAGTGAGCATTTGGTCTCTCGCGACGCGAAAATTAGTGCTGTAAACCCAATTTCTTCTCAAGGTAGTGGATGTTCGCTCCACCGTGTTGGAAGTTCTCATCTTGCATGATTGATTGCTGCAAGGTGATATTGGTTTTAATGCCATCGACGATCATTTCGTTTAACGCATTTTTCATGCGCGCAATCGCCACGTCACGGTTTTCACCGTAAGTGATGAGCTTGCCGATCATTGAATCGTAATGTGGCGGCACTGTGTAGCCAGCATAAATGTGCGATTCCCAACGAACGCCCATACCGCCCGGCGCGTGAAAACGTTCAATTTTGCCCGGTGAAGGGAGGAAACGAACCGGATCTTCCGCGTTGATACGGCATTCAATTGCATGGCCACGGATCTTGATGTCATCTTGGGTAAACGACAGTGGTTGACCTGCGGCGACGCGAAGCTGTTCTTTGATGAGGTCAACGCCAGTGACCATTTCAGTGACTGGGTGCTCAACTTGAATACGCGTGTTCATCTCAATGAAGTAGAACTCGCCGTTTTCGTATAGGAACTCAAACGTACCGGCACCACGATAGCCAATTTCGAGACAAGCGCGTGTACAACGTTCACCAATGTATTTACGCATCTCTTCGGTAATACCTGGTGCTGGAGCTTCTTCAACCACTTTTTGGTGACGACGCTGCATTGAGCAGTCACGTTCACCAAGGTGAATTGCGCCACCTTGACCATCCGCAATAATTTGTACTTCAACGTGACGTGGGTTTTCTAGGAATTTTTCCATGTAAACCATGTCATTGTTGAATGCTGCTTTGGCTTCGGCACGCGTCATTGCGATCGCTTGAGTCAGTTCATTTTCGCTACGAACCACGCGCATACCACGACCGCCGCCTCCGCCAGAAGCTTTGATGATCACAGGGTAGCCGATGCGTTTCGCATGAGCTTTGTTTTTGACTTCATCGCCATCCAGTGGGCCGTCAGAACCCGGCACACAAGGAACGCCCGCTTTTTTCATTGCGCTGATGGCTGACACTTTGTCACCCATCATGCGAATGGTATCGGCTTTCGGGCCAACAAAAATGAAGCCTGAACGCTCGACTTGTTCAGCAAAGTCGGCGTTTTCAGAAAGAAAACCGTAACCGGGGTGAATTGCTACTGCGCCAGTTACTTCTGCTGCAGAAATAATGCGTGGAATGTTTAAGTAGCTGTCAATACCACGTGCTGGGCCAATACAGATGGTTTCGTCGGCCAACAGTACGTGTTTTAAATCACGATCGGCAGTGGAGTGCACGGCAACAGTTTTGATGCCAAGCTCTTTACATGCGCGCAGAATACGAAGTGCAATTTCACCTCGATTCGCGATGACTAATTTATCTAACATAAAGCAAACCTCGATTATTCGATAACAACAAGCGGTTGGTCGAATTCAACGGTCTGGCCGTCTTCAAGTAGGATTGCCGTAACGATACCTGCTTTATCGGCTTCGATTTGGTTCATCATTTTCATCGCTTCAACGATGCATAGTGTGTCACCGACTGAAACACTTTGACCGACTTCGATGAACGCTTTTGAATCTGGACTTGGTGAGCGGTAGAAAGTACCGACCATTGGCGAAAGCACTTGGTGACCTTTTGGCGCTACAGGCGCGGCGGCTTCAGCCGTTGGCGCAGGTGCAGCGACTGGCGCGGCTTGTTGTGCTGGCGCTGGTGCAGCGTAATGCATCTGAGCCATCTGTACTGGCGCAGTGTTACGACTGATGCGTACCGATTCTTCACCTTCAGAGATTTCTAGTTCAGAAATGCCAGATTCTTCTACCAGTTCGATAAGCTTTTTGATTTTACGAATATCCATCTTTTCTTTCTCTTTATCTTGTGAATACGTCAGCCCTTAAGGTTGGGCCGTAGAGTGTTTGTTTATCGTTGATCGTCTGTGGGTTATTTTGCCTGTAGCGCTTTTATGGCAGCTGCAAGAGCAAATTCATAACCTTGTGCACCTAACCCGCAAATCACCCCTTGCGCCTTATCCGACAGATAGGAGTGATGGCGAAAAGGTTCACGTGCGTGAACGTTGGATAGATGCACTTCAATAAATGGGATGGCGACACCCAATAACGCATCGCGCAGTGCCACACTGGTGTGCGTCAATGCGGCGGGATTAATGATGATGAAGTCGACCTTGCCGTAAGCGGCATGGATGGCTTCGATCAGCTCATATTCGCGGTTCGATTGAAGATGTTCTAACTCAATATCTGCTTTTTGCGCTTGTTCGCGTAATGTCTCGACAATGTGCGCTAAGGTGTCAGAACCATAATGTGCAGGTTCACGTAGCCCTAACAGGTTAAGATTTGGCCCATTTAAGACCAGAATGCGAGATTTAGCAGTCATTGTGTCGACATCTCCCTATATCGTGAAACGAATATTAATATTCCCATATTATTCTTAGGTCAGAGTGAATTTTTCGTCAAAAATTCCCTGAATTTAAGAAATTGCCCAAGATTATAGCTAATTCAGCGCAAATGGCAGCAATTTACTGGTCTTATCAGATAGTTTACTCATTTAATTCTGCAACCGAGTTAACAGAATGAGAAGAACTGAGAGGGAAAGAAAAAGCCGCCACAAGTGTGACGGCTTAATCATCTCAATGCCTCGCGGCAGGTAGAATCGTTAGCGTTAAGACAATTCTGCTTTTTCGGCGATCAATTTATCCACTACGCTAGGATCGGCCAGTGTCGAGGTATCGCCCAAATTGCTGGTGTCGCCGGTGGCGATTTTACGCAAAATACGGCGCATGATTTTGCCAGAACGGGTTTTGGGCAGTGAATCGGTCCAGTGCAGTACATCGGGCGTTGCAATTGGGCCAATCTCTTTTCGTACCCAATCTTTGACCTCTTTGTGCAACTCGGCACTGGGGTAGACGCCATCATTTAAGGTGATGTAAGCATAAATGGCTTGGCCTTTAATATCGTGTGGTACGCCGACAATTGCCGCTTCTGCAATTTTATCAAAAGCAACCAAAGCTGATTCAATTTCCGCGGTGCCCATGCGGTGGCCAGAAACGTTTAACACGTCATCCACGCGGCCCGTTATCCAGTAGTAGCCATCCTCATCGCGGCGTGCGCCATCACTGGTGAAATACATACCTTTGAAGGTTGAAAAATAGGTTTGTTCAAAACGGTCATGATCGCCATAAACGGTGCGCATTTGACCCGGCCATGAATCTAAAATAACCAAGTTACCTTCGGCAGCCCCTTCAATGATGTTGCCCATGTTATCGACCAAGGCTGGTTGCACGCCAAAAAATGGCCGTGTGGCCGAACCCGGTTTAAGTGCTGTCGCGCCCGGCAGTGGCGTAATTAAAATGCCACCCGTTTCGGTTTGCCACCATGTATCGACAATCGGTGATTTTTCGTTACCGATGGTTTTGTAGTACCACTCCCACGCTTCTGGGTTAATTGGTTCTCCCACCGAACCCATAATGCGCAAACTGGTGCGTGACGTCTCTTTGACGGCTTCATTGCCTTTCGCCATCAAGGCGCGAATAGCGGTCGGCGCAGTGTAAAGAATGTTGACTTGGTGTTTATCCACCACTTGACTCATGCGGTTGGTGTCTGGGTAGTTGGGAACCCCTTCAAACAGAACGGTTTTTGCACCATTGGCCAAAGGACCGTAAACCAAGTAGGTGTGGCCAGTGATCCAGCCCACATCGGCGGTACACCAAAACACTTCGCCCGGCTGATAGTCAAACACATATTTGAAGGTCATCGCCGCGTAAACAAGGTAGCCACCGGTTGTGTGCAGCACTCCTTTGGGTTTACCGGTTGAGCCTGAGGTGTAGAGGATGAAGAGGGGATCTTCCGCTTTCATGGCTTCGGCTGGGCAATGGTCGGAAGCTTTTGCGGTCGCTTCATGCCACCACACATCACGATGTTCGTGCCAGTCAATTTGGCCACCAGTGCGTTTAAACACGATCACTTTGCTGATGTTTTTCACTTCAGGATGAGTCAAGGCTTCATCGACGTTTTTCTTCAAGGGCACAGCGCGACCGCCACGTATACCTTCGTCGGCAGTGATGACTATTTTGGAATCGGAATCGATAATGCGACCGGAAAGGGCTTCCGGTGAAAAGCCTCCAAACACCACAGTGTGCACTGCGCCAATTCGAGTACAAGCGAGCATCGCAACGGCTGCTTCTGGCACCATTGGCATGTAAAGACAGACCACATCTCCTTTGCGTACTCCTTGATCTTTTAACACATTAGAAAAGCGACACACTTGTTGATGGAGCTCTTTAAAGGTGAGGGTTTTATCGTCAGCCGGATCGTCACCTTCCCAGATAATCGCCACTTCATCACCACGAGTGGCAAGGTGGCGATCGATGCAGTTAGCAGAGACGTTTAATGTGCCGTCTTCAAACCAGCGAATATCTACATGGCCAGTATCAAACGAGGTTTGTTTCACTTGAGTGAAAGGCTTAATCCAATCCACAATCTTGCCGTGTTCACTCCAGAAGCCTTCTGGGTCGGTCACTGATTGTTGGTACATCGCTAGGTAAGTGTCATTATCCGCATGTGTTTTGGCTTTGATGTTCTCTTTTACCGGATAAACGTGGGCTTCACTCATTGCTTTTCTCCTTGTGAATTCGAACAATTTCCCTGTTGATTGGCGATCAAATTGCGCTGAAAGGAAAATCTGTATGTGGGTAACTGTCAGTCAGAGTGCGATTTTCTACAATTAGACTTTAGGATGAGTGTGGGGTAAGTGCTAGCGCGAGTAAGGTGCAACAAAGGGAGGCAGATCACCTTTGGTCAAGCGTACAAACACTAATGCCGCGGCGATGGCATCTTGCAGCGCGTCGTGTTTATCCTGCATCGGCAAGTCAAGATGGCGACAAATCGCCTCTAAGCTGAGGTCGATGTACGCGTTCGGCAGCATTCTCTCTAACTGATCATGATAGATTTGACTTACTTCGATGAGGGCATTGGGCAGTGGAAAGCCTAAATGTCGCCGGCAAGCGAGGTCGAGGATTTTTTTGTCATAACGAATGTGATAGCCCACTAAAGGTCGGTTGCCGATAAAGTCTAATAGGTGAGTGATGGCCTCTTGCTCGTCGATGCCATCGACCAGATCTTGATGGCGAATTTTGTGGATTTTGACTGAACCCGAGTCGAGCGATTGTGGCGCGCTCAAACGCACTTCAAATGGCTGGCTGGTTAAAATGCGGTTGTCGATGATTTTGGTGGCGGCAATCGTCACTAACTCGGCGCGATTCGGGTCAAGGCTGGTGGTTTCGCAATCGAGCGACACATATTCCCCTTGCATCGGCGTTGCAAACAACGGCTGATAAGGCGAGTCTTTCAGCTTGTGAAACCAATAATGGCGTGTAAACCAATTCAATTGTTCGCCTCCACTATTCGCGAATTTGATAGTGATAGCCAAGCCACTGCTTGAATTTTTTCACCACGTGTAAACTGTGCCTGAGCAGGTCACGCTCGGTTCGGTCGAGCTGTTTTAAATCGAGTTTATTGGTGCTGTGTTGATTGCTCAGTTGCTGAGCTAAGCGCAATTTAAAGAACTGTTTGAGCGCTTCACTGAGATTATCGGCGGTTTCTTTTTCCAAAACCCGTTGCTCTACTAGCACCTCGATGCGTTCAAAGGTGTTGTTTTGTTGAACTTGATGTTCAAGGCTTAGGGCGCGAATGCCATGCACAATCGGGAAAATGCCACCTTGTTTAATATCTAAGCCAGATTTGGAGTGTTTTACGGTGCCAAACAGCGTGAGTGGTACAGAAAAGCTCAGCGCGGGGCGAGTAAACTCCATCAAAATCAATTCTTGGTCGGCCATTAAATGGCTCAAGTGATGTTTAATAGGGGCCAATAAGTGTTTGTTGCCCGCGACGGCGTGTGCGTCGGCCATGATCGCAATCTCCATCACTTGCTCGGGTTTGGCCGCTTTTACCCATTGGCTAAGCGTGGTTTTCCACTCAGTTTGGCTTTTGACCCATTTGGGATTATTGACCATCACATTGCCCGGACAAAGCGGATAGCCGAGCTGCTGTAAGGTGTGGGTGAGCGTGTCCATGACCACACCCATTTGATGCCACTGCAAGCCATCTTTGATGATCAGCGCGTTATCTTGGTCGGTTTTGAGGATCTGCTCTCCACGGCCTTCGGAGCCGAGTACGATCAAGCAGCAGTGATCATGCAGCGCGGGTGGCACAACCAAATGAAAGGCTTTTTCGATGATCTGTTCATTGACTGCTGAAATCAGCTCCATAATAAAACGAGTGCGAATGCCATTGTTGATTAGGCTTTCAACCAGTTGCCGCTGTTTGTTGGAGGCGAGAGCTAACTCTTCCACGCAGTTGGCGCGAGCAATACTTAACGTCAGCACGTGAGAATGAGTGGAGAAAGCACTGAGAATTTGTGTCATGTCCAGCATGCCAACCGCTTGATGGCCATCACACACCATCACTCGTTTTATGCGGTTGCGCGTCATGGCAATCATCGCATTAAACAGAAAATCGCCATCGTTGATGTGCAGCACAGGAAAGGTAGCAATTTCCCCAACAGGGGTATCGAGCGGGTGGTTATCGAGCATAACGGAATGCAGCATATTGGTGCGCGTGACGATAGCATAAGGGTGCGCGCTGGGGTTTTCGATTAAGCGTTGATCATGCTCGGCAAGACGAACTAAGGCCGCATCAACTCCGTTATCGCGTAATTGCTTGGTCACTTGGTTGAGCGGTTGATCTGGGCTTAAAATCATCGGTGGATGGTAAATTGAGTCATCCACCTTAGTTAAAATAAATTCGGCTAAATTCTTTTGCTGGTGTGCCACATCAAGCAGAGCTTGGCGTTTGGCGAGGTTATTGTCGAAGTAGGCGGCGAACTGACCGTTGTCATTATACAGTTCGAGAAAGACGGCTTTCGGCAGCAGATAGCTCAAGGTGTCTTCCAGCGCCACGTACTGATGCTTGGCTTTTTCTTCAAACAGTGCGCGTACATCAAACATGTCATCGTTGGCGTAGTGAGCAAAAATCTCTTTGCCATCTGGCGAGCGTTCTTCGACCGCGCCTTTGATCAGTACGTGTAGATACACGCTGGGCCTGTCGCTGGCCTGCAGCAGATCGTTGCTACGAAAATACGCCACATCCAAGGATGAGCGAAGTCGCTGTTGCTGCGGCGGTGTTAAGCGGTCAAAGGGCGGTGACTGCATGTTGAATTTGTCAGGCATAACGATCGTCACTCAGAAGAAATTCCTATCTAAGTGTGACAAAAATCGCCACTACCTCCAGACGACTTTGGTCTAATGAGTGATATGACCCGCAAGGTTGTGAATAAGGAAACAGATTTATCAGTAAACTTCCCTTTTTAGAATCTTAAACTGCCTGCATAATACGGCGGTTTTCTCTCCCTCGTTTTGTTCAGGATGAATCATGCTTAACCCCTCTCCATATGGTTGGATATCGCACTACTTTATTGGTTTCTTCTTTGCGTATGGCGTTTACTTGCCATTTTGGGCGCTGTGGTTTGAAACCCAAGGTGTGTCTGCAACCGATATCGGCGTATTAATCGGTATGGGCTTTGCTACGCGTTGCGTCGCTAATTTGGTGATTACGCCGCGTATCCATAAGGCCGAGCTTCTTCTACCAGCACTGCGTTGGTTAAGTTTGGCGGCGTTTTTATTTATTGGTTTTCACTTCTTTACGGGCGGCAGTTTCTGGCTGATGGCGTTAGCTACTGTGTTGTTTAACCTTTGCTGTGGCCCCGTGGTGCCGCTATCTGATGCGATGGCTAACTATTATGCACGCTTAAAAATGCTCGATTATGGTCGCACTCGCTTATGGGGGTCGGTGGCTTTTATCGCTGGTTCTACTGTGGTTGGCGTACTTGTGGCACGTTATGGTTCTGACATGATCCTCTACACCGCCTTGGCTGGGGTGTTTGTTTCACTATTGATTAGCTTGCGCAATCCCAACCCAATGCCCGTGACGGTTGGTGATGCACATGCCGTCCGACCTAAACTGACGCAGTTATTGCGTGAGTGGCCAGTGATAAAATTCTTGATTTTAGCGGCGCTAATACAGGGCAGTCACGCGGCGTATTACAGTTTCAGTTCGATTCACTGGAAAGCGGCGGGGCATTCGGAAGAGCTGATTGGCTATTTATGGAGTTTAGGGGTTGCCGCTGAAGTCGCGGTATTTGCGCTCAGCAAACGCCTTTTTTCAGGCTGGTCACTACGCACATTATTTGTTGTCGCGTCGATTGGGGTTGTGGTGCGTTGGACGTTAATGGCATCGACCACCGCGCTGCTTGCGCTAGGGACGATTCAACTGCTACATGGGGTGACGTTTGCGATGGCGCATATAGCGGCGATTCAATACATTCAGCACGCACCGCAAAGCAAAATGGTGGCTATGCAAGCGCTGTATAATGCCATTCCACTTGGGGCATTTATTGCTTTGATGACCACCTTGAGTGGCTGGGGTTATGAACGCTGGGGCGCTAATGTATTTTGGGCGATGGCGGCAATGGGCATCTTGGCGCTGTTGATTAAAGTCGAACCCACATCATCCAATGAGTCAGGTACTGAAAGCAGCGCCTGAAGCACAGAATTAACCTTAACTGATTGAGATTAAAAATTATCCTTAGTTAAATGAAGCCTCTTCTTTGAAGAGGCTTTTTTGAACCGATAAGGATATCAAATGCAAGGATGGATCGTCGTTCCCGTTTCGCTCGCTTACTTAGGCGTGCTGTTTCTCGTCGCTTGGTATGGTGATAGGCAAAGCCAATGGCTGGCGAAATGGCGACCGTGGATCTACAGCTTATCGATCGCGGTTTATTGCACCTCTTGGACTTTTTACGGCACTGTCGGTCAAGCGGCTAGCAACCCTTGGTCATTTCTGCCTATCTACATTGCGCCTATTTTAGTGTTTACCCTTGGCTGGCGTATGTTGGCGCGGCTGATTTTGATCGCGAAGCGCGAACATATTACCTCCATCGCCGATTTTATTGCTGCTCGCTACGGAAAATCGCAAGGATTAGCGGTAACCGTAACTTTGATTGCCGTGGTGGGCATTTTACCTTACATCGCCTTGCAACTGCGCGGCATCACTATGGGGCTTGAGATTGTCGCCCCCAACCTCGCTACGCAATTTGGTTATCAGAATTATCACGTCTCGTGGTTTGTGGTCGCGGCTTTAGCGCTATTTACTATGCTGTTTGGTACACGGCATATTGATAACACCGAGCACCACCGCGGCATGATGATGGCGATTGCGTTTGAATCGATTGTTAAATTGGTCGCTTTTTTAACCGTGGGCGGTTTCATCATTTATCTGGCTTCAAGCCGTGAAACGGTTGATCTAAGTGCGATTGCCCAGCAGACGTATCAAGCGCCCAACTGGCCAACGCTGTTGATCCACACCGTATTAACCATGATGGCGATCATCTGCTTACCGCGTCAGTTTCATACCATGGTGGTAGAAAATGAACGCGCGCAAGATCTACACACGGCGCGCTGGTTATTTCCTCTTTACCTGACTTTGATGGGGTTATTTGTTCTACCTATTGCATGGGTTGGGCAAAGTTTGCTAAGCGGCAGCCCTGCCGATACTTATGTACTCAGCGTGCCTATGTCGGTGGGCGCCGAGCAGATAGCGTTACTGGCGTTTTTAGGTGGCACATCAGCGGCCAGCGGCATGGTGATTGTCTCGACCATTGCATTGGCGATCATGGTTTCTAATGATTTGGTGATGCCGCTTCTGCTGCGCCGCATGCGTTTAACTCAGCGCAACTACCGTCATTTATCAGGGTTGTTGCTCAACATCCGTCGCGGGTTGATTCTATTGCTGCTGCTTGGCGCTTGGGGTTTTTATCAGGCGTTGGATGCGATTGGTTCCTTATCGGCGATCGGTTTTCTCTCATTTGCGGCGATTACCCAATTTGCCCCTTCATTGATTGGTGGCATGTACTGGCGTGAAGGCAACCGCAAAGGCGTTTATGTTGGATTGGCGGTTGGTTTTACCTTATGGCTAGTAACCTTAATGAGCCAAACCGACATGCTGGCGGGCGATGCACAAACTAACGTTCTGTTATGGATGATCACCCCGCCGGATTGGTTGGTGCAGATGGGACTGAAAAACTCAGATTGGGGCATGATGCTCAGTGTTGCTCTTAACACATTCTGCTACGTTGTTGTCTCTATGGTGACTCGTCCGAGTTTGAGTGAGCGTTTACAATCGGCCTCTTTTGTCGGTACGCCGCTGCCTGAGAGTGAGAATCTCAGCTTGTATCAAAGCCGCGTGACAGTGGCTGAGCTTGAAATGTTGGCCGCTCGTTTTGTGGGGCGCACTCGTGTTCGCACTGCCTTTCGACAATATTGGAGCCAGCAGAGAGAGACGTTACTACCTAACCAACAAGCGCCATCTACCTTAATCCGTCATACAGAAAGAGTGCTGGCGGGGGTGTTTGGTGCTTCTTCAGCCAAATTGGTGCTCACTTCCGCGCTGCAAGGACGCAACATGCAGCTTGAGGAAGTGGCGACCATTGTTGATGAAGCATCCGAGCTGTACGACTTTAGTCGCGGCTTATTGCAAGGGGCCATTGAGCATATTGGTCAAGGAATTACCGTGGTCGATAAAAAGCTACGGCTGGTGGCGTGGAATCAACGCTATCTCGAACTGTTTGAGTTTCCCGCTGGGCTGATTCAAGTGGGGCGGCCGATTGCGGATGTGATACGGCACAACGCGCAACACGGATTATGCGGCCCTGGTGACCCAGAGGATCACGTGCGGCGGCGGGTGTATCACCTTGAGCAAGGAACCAGACACACCTCGGCGCGTATTCGTCCTGATGGACGAGTTATTGAAGTGCAAGGAAACCCGATGCCGGGCGGCGGGTTTGTGATGAGCTTTAGCGACATCACCGTTTTTCGCGAAGCGGAGCAGGCATTAAAAGAGGCCAATGAAACCTTGGAAGAGCGCGTGCACCAACGCACCCTAGAGCTTGAAACCCTCAACAAACGCTTGGTGGCGGCAACTCAAAAATCAGACCAAGAATCGCAATCAAAATCGCGCTTTTTGGCCGCTGTCAGCCACGATTTAATGCAGCCGTTGAACGCTGCGCGCCTGTTTGCCTCTTCGCTCTCGGAAGTAGCCAAAGAGACGGAAGTGAAAACGTTGGCGGGTTATATAGAGAGTGCTCTGGGCGCGGCTGAAGATCTGATTGGTGATTTGCTGGATATTTCACGTTTAGAGTCCGGCAAGCTCGATGTGCATTCTCATAGCTTTGCTATTAATGATGTATTTTCGAATCTTAACGCTGAATTTAGCGCCTTAGCTAAGCAGCAAGGGATTGATTTTAAAGTGATCCCATCCTCGAACTATGTGATGTCTGACCCTAAATTATTACGTCGCGTGGTACAAAACTTTCTCACTAATGCGTTTCGCTACAACCCTAAAGGTAAAGTGGTGCTGGGTGTACGCCGAGTGCGAGATCAGGTCAGGATTGATGTTTGGGATAATGGCATTGGTATCGAGCAAGATAAGCAGCAAGAAATCTTCGAAGAGTTTAACCGTGGTAGCCAAGTCCGTTCTGACCAAGGTTTGGGGCTCGGTTTAGCGATTTCAAAAGGCATTGCATATGTGCTGGGGCATGAAATTTCGATGCGCTCTTGGCATGGAAAAGGCAGCGTATTTTCGCTCTCTTTGACGCGAGCTGAACCTGTCAAACAGGCTCCGACACTGGCGATAGAGCAAGGTATGCCATCTGATCTCAATCATCTGCGCGTACTGTGTGTGGACAACGAAGCTGATATTTTAGTCGGCATGAACGATCTGCTCGCAAGGTGGGGGTGTGATGTCAAAGTAGCAGCGGACTTACTGCAAAGCCTGAAAGCATTAGAAAACAATTGGTTGCCTGATGTTATTTTGTCGGATTACCGCTTAGATAATGGTCGCACTGGTTTAGAAGTGTTGCAGCAGTGTCGCTTGCGGCTTGGAGATAGCTTTGAAGGGGTCATCATCAGCGCTGATCGCACTGAAGAGATGATGGATGCGATTAAATCCAATGGCTTTAGCTTTATTCCCAAACCAATAAAACCACTCAAACTGCGCGCGCTGTTGAATCGAGTTAATTAAGCATGCAGCATAAAGCCGATGCGTGGGCATCGGCTTTATGGTTGTTATCACACTTCACTGCGGAGCGAACATCGAGCATGACGCTCGCAGGTGAAGATTAGTGGTCGTGAGCTTGCCCCGCGCCTTTCGGGAAGCGGATTGACTCCACCATTTCTTGCACTTCGGTTGGAACTTCTGCGGTAAATTTATTCACCACAATCGATACCACGAAGTTCAAACACATACCTAACGTACCAATGCCTTCAGGGCTGATACCAAACAACCAGTTATCTGGCGTGCTGGCTGCCGGGTTAATGAATTTGAAGTAGATGATGTAGGTTGCAGTAAAGATAATCCCTGCGACCATGCCCGCGATCGCGCCTTCTTTATTCATCTTCTTGTAGAAGATGCCCAAAATAATGGCCGGGAAGAAGGAGGCGGCTGCCAAGCCGAAGGCAAACGCTACCACCTGAGCCACAAAACCCGGTGGGTTAATGCCTAGGTAACCAGCACCCACAATCGCAATGATGGCGGCTAAGCGTGCGGCTAACAGCTCTTGTTTATCGGTCATGTTTGGTTTGAAGCCTTTCTTCAATAAGTCGTGAGAAATTGACGTCGAGATAACCAATAAAAGACCTGCAGCTGTCGAAAGCGCAGCAGCTAAACCCCCAGCTGCGAGCAAGCCAACCACCCAGTTTGGCAGTTTTGCCAGTTCAGGAGACGCCAATACGATGATGTCACGGTTAATGTTCATCTCGTTGCGCTCATCGCCAGAATAGAACATACGACCGTCATTGTTCTTATCTTTCCAGCTTACAAGGCCAGTATTCTCCCAGTTCTTAAACCAAGTAGGCGCGTCTGTTGCGGGTACGCCTTGCATGTCTGGGCCATTAATGGTCTCAATCATGTTCACGCGAGCAAAAGCGGCAACACCTGGCGCTGTGGTGTATAGCAAAGAGATGAACAGCAATGCCCAACCTGCTGAGATACGCGCATCACGCACTTTAGGCACAGTGAAGAAGCGAATAATGACGTGAGGAAGACCAGCAGTACCCACCATCAAGGCTGCGCAGATAAAGAACACGTCAACCTTGCTCTTGTTGCCTTCGGTATAGGCGGTGAAGCCGAGCTCTTGAGTTAAGCCATCGAGTTTATCGAGTAGGTAAACATCGGTACCGGTAATGGTTGAGCCCATACCAATTTGTGGCAGAGGGTTACCTGTCATCATGATCGAGGTGAAAATGGCGGGAACAAGGAAGGCGAAAATGAGCACGCAGAACTGTGCAACTTGCGTATAAGTGATGCCTTTCATGCCACCGAGTACCGCATAGAAAAACACGATCCCCATACCGATGACGATACCAACGTTAATATCCACTTCGAGGAAGCGAGAGAATACCACGCCGACGCCGCGCATTTGCCCCGCAACATAAGTAAACGAGATAAAGATGGCGCAAAATACCGCCACCATACGCGCGGTTTTTGAGTAGTATCGCTCACCGATAAAATCTGGCACGGTGAACTGGCCAAATTTACGCAAGTAAGGTGCAAGGCAAAGTGCCAATAACACATAGCCGCCTGTCCAGCCCATCAAGTACACGGTACCATCATAGCCAATGAACGAAATGATACCCGCCATTGAGATAAATGAAGCGGCTGACATCCAGTCCGCTGCGGTTGCCATGCCGTTGGCAACAGGGTGAACACCACCGCCAGCAACATAGAATTCACTGGTCGATCCTGCACGGGCCCAAATGGCAATGCCGATATAGAGTGCAAACGTAATACCGACCAGAATAAACGTCCAAGTTTGAATATCCATTTCGTAAACCTCTTAGTCTTCCTGCACGTTGTATTTCTTGTCGAGCGCATTCATGCGCACAACGTAAATAAAGATCAAGGCGACAAAGGTATAGATGGACCCTTGTTGTGCGAACCAGAACCCTAGTTTGAACCCGCCTAAATGAATCGTATTAAGTGCGTCGACGAAAAGAACGCCTGCACCATATGATACCAAGAACCACACTGCCAGCAGTGAGCCCATAATTCCCAAGTTTTCTTTCCAGTAGGCTTGAGCATGTTCGGTTGATTGGAACGCCATGACCTTCTCCTTCGGTTTGCATATCGTGGTGTTAATTTAATGTTACGAAATTAAGATAGCAGTGAAAGGGTGGTGGGTCTGTGCAACTTTAGTCGGGAGGTTGTTTTTTCCAATTCATTGTAACTAAATGAAATGCCTCAATTTAGAAGGTCTTTCTTATGTTGAATAAATGTTAAATTAGCCAAAAGTATAAGATCATAAGCTCTTGATTGGAAAATCGCTCATGGCGAGTTAACGATTTTTTATGTGGTTGGTTATTCATGCCGCGATAAAAACGATCAATGTTTACATAAAGTTGTCTTAAAAACGGATTAAACTAAGGCACAATGGAACGCGAATTTATGTTGGTTATTCAATCAATAATAATTAAATCAATAAGGAAGGAATATGGATGCAATCGCTATCAATGGTTTTTTTCTCGTAGGTGCTTTGCTGATTGCATTAAGTGTGTTGTTAAGTCCAGTCTCTTCTAAGCTAGGAATTCCTATTCTGCTCGTTTTTTTATTGGTGGGTATGTTGGCTGGGGAGGATGGCCCCGGTGGCATCTTATTTGATAATTATCCGATTGCCTATTTAGTCAGTAACTTAGCGCTTGCCATCATCTTATTGGATGGCGGCATGCGTACCCGTGTTGCCAGTTTTCGGATTGCCTTTTGGCCGTCAGTTTCGTTAGCGACGTTTGGGGTGGCGATCACCACCATTCTCACCGGCTTGATGGCGGCGTGGCTGTTTAATTTGGAATTGCTGCAAGGTATTTTGGTGGGTGCGATTGTTGGCTCAACCGATGCGGCGGCGGTTTTTTCCCTGCTTAAAGGGAGAAGCTTGAATGAGCGCGTCGGTTCAACGTTAGAGATTGAATCGGGCACTAACGATCCAATGGCGGTGTTTTTAACCGTGACATTAATTGCGGTACTGGGTAGCCAAGGCGATGATCTCAGCGCAGGATTCTTGCTGCTGAGTTTTATCCAGCAATTTGGTCTCGGGGCTTTATTTGGATTAGCCGGAGGTTGGCTGCTCTGGAAGCTGATTAATAGCAATCAACTTCCAGAAGGGCTCTACTCCATTTTGGCCATCAGTGGCGGTTTGATTATCTTTGCGCTGTCCAATTCACTCGGCGGCAGTGGTATTCTATCCATCTACTTGACGGGTTTATTGCTGGGCAATAAACCGACTCGTTGCCGCTATTCCATTCTGAACGTACTGGATGGGATGACGTGGCTTAGCCAAATTGGTATGTTCTTGGTGCTTGGGTTATTGGTCACACCTTCTGAATTGCTGACCATTGCGGTGCCGGGCTTTGCGCTCGCCTTTGGTATGATTTTGTTTGCGCGCCCCATTTCTGTATGGATTGGTTTATTGCCATTCAAAGCATTTACTGCGCGTGAAAAGTGGTTTATATCTTGGGTTGGACTGCGCGGCGCTGTACCCATTATTTTAGCGGTTTTCCCAATGATGGCTGGTTTACCGAATGCGCAGCTCTATTTCAACTTAGCCTTCTTCGTGGTGATGGTGTCGCTAGTGGTACAAGGGGGAACCTTGATGAAAGCGGCCGCTTTGGCTCGCGTTGAACTACCGCCCAAACCTGAGCCAATTTCACGTACCGGTGTTGAGATATACCCGTGCAGCGAATGGGAAATGTTGGTCTATAAACTCAAACAAGATAAATGGTGTATTGGTGAGCCATTACGCAATCTCTCAATGCCTGAAGGAACACGTATTACCGCTGTGTTTCGTGACGAGCAACTGCTTCACCCATCGGGCAGCACCAAGTTGCAAGAGGGCGATGTCTTGTGCGTGTTAGCACAGGAGAAAGATCTCGAATCACTGAGCAACCTATTCAGTGAAGCGCCAGAAAAAGCCTCGTTAGAGCGCTTCTTTGGTGACTTCTTTTTGGATGTGGATGCAAAACTCGTTGACGTTGCTGCTTATTATGGTTTGACGATTGAGCACCTCAATCAAGAGATGACGCTCAACGATTTACTGATCCAAGAGCTCGGAGCCACACAAGTACTGGGTGACCATTTTGAATGGCAAGGTCTGTATCTGGTCGTGGCGGACGTGGCCGATTGGCAAGCAACCAAAGTCGGTTTACGATTACCTTTAGAAGAGACGTTAGATGAAGCGAGCGAGTAGCCGACTACTCGCCCAACTCATTGAGTAAAATTACTGCTTGAGTGCGGTTTTTCACCCCAAGTTTACGGAAAATAGCCGTCATATGCGCTTTGATGGTCGCCTCAGAAACATTAAGCTCATAGGCGATTTGTTTGTTGAGTAGCCCATCAGAGAGCATGCCTAATACTTTGTATTGTTGTGGGGTTAAGGCGGCAATTTTCTTGGTTAAATCATTGCATGCGGCGTGATTGGCAATTAGCCCTTCAGGGAAAAATGGGTCACCGGCTAGGACTTGATTGAGCGCCGAGATCAGCGCGCGCATGTCACTCGATTTAGGAATAAAACCAAAGGCACCGTGGCTTTTTACTTGCGCCACCACCGAAGGTTCTTCACTGGCTGAAATCACCACAATCGGTAAATCAGGGTATTCGGCTCGCAAGTGAATGAGCCCTGACATCCCATTTGCGCCTGGCATTTTGAGATCCAACAGCAGCAAATCCACATCGCTCTGTTTGGTTAATAAGGCTAACAGGGCATCTAGCGAATCCGCTTCCAATAAATTGGCACCGCTTATCGCCATATGCACTGATTGAAATAGCGCATTGCGAAACAGAGGGTGGTCGTCAGCAATGATGATGGTGTAGGTCGAATCCATGACGTTTTACACTTTTAGCAATGTCGTTAAATCGATTATTGACCGCGATCTCTCGCTGAACAATCTTTATACGCTAAAAGTCTGAACTGTATCCACTTTTTGTCTGATACTTAGTAGTGACTGAGCCTGATCTGAGAGTGGTGCATGCCAAGCGGTTCGAGAAGAAGTGATGGCGTTCACGCGCTATTATTGCCGACGGTTGCAATGGCTTGCTCAAACAGTCGGCAATAATCGGTAAACCTTAAAGCTGGTGGGCGGTGAGGTGCGCTAAAAAGCGATCGGCTGGTATAAAACCGCTGATACGTGCGTTTGAAACGCGTTCACCTTGCGCATTCCAAAAATCAATCGTCGGTAACCCTAGCACGTTCATCGCCTTGAGTAGCTCAATATCTTGTGGCTGATTTTTGGTGACGTCCGCTTGCAATAGCACAAAGTTTTGCAGTTTCTGCGCGACCTCTTGCTGATGGAAAGTGTACTTTTCAAACTCTTTACACGCCACGCACCAGTCGGCGTAGAAATCGAGCATGACGGGTTTACCTGCTAATTTGGCTTGGCTCAACTGCAAGTTGAGCTCAGCAATATTATTCACCCGAATGAACTCGACATGGCTACGGCTTGCTAGGTTGGTTTGTTCTGGCTTAAACCACACATCCAGTGCGGGTTGCGCTGAAGCAAACAGACCCAATACCGCAATAATGCCAACCATGCTCTGTTTCCAGCCACCAAACGGCAAGCTGTTTTTACAATGATAGAGCCAACCAAACGCGGCGATCCCAAGCACAGACCAGAGCGCCGTTGACCACACTGGTGGCAATAAGCGTTCTAGTAAGAAGGTCGGCGCAGCCAGTAAAATAAAGCCAAATAGTGTTTTTACTCTCTCCATCCAGCCACCGGCTTTGGGGAGTAGTTTGTTACCAAACACGGCGACCAAAATCAGCGGAATCCCCATGCCCATTGCTAAGGCATACAGTGCAATCGCCCCCGTGAATAGGTCGCCACTTTGCGCGACATACAGCAGCGCGCCAGAGAGAGGCGCGGTGGTGCACGGTGAGCAAACCAAACCGGAAATCGCGCCCATGGCAAACACGCCAACACTGCTACCGCCTTGCTGCTTATTACTCAGGCTGTTTAGCCACGTCTGCACTTTGCTTGGCAGTTGCAAGGTATAAACGCCAAACATCGACAGGGCGAGTAGCACAAATAGGGTACTGAGACCAATCAGTACATAAGGGTGCTGCATCGCGGCTTGAAATTGTAACCCAGCCGAAGCGACGACTAGGCCAAGTACGGTATAAGTGAGCGCCATACCTTGCACGTAAATAAACGACAAAATCAACGCGCGCTGTTGTGAAAGTTGACCACGACCAAGCACGATACTGGTGAGGATCGGGTACATAGGGAGTACACAAGGGGTAAAGGCTAGGCCAACGCCAAGTGCTAAAAAGAGTAGCGGTGTCCACCAAGAATCGGCGAGGCGGTTTGCTAGCCCGTCTTGTTCAGCCACGGGCGCTTTTGGCGAATCTGTTTCGCTTTTCGCCATATTGGCCGCCGTGTTGTTGTCAGAGCGAGTATCGCTTGCCACAGCTTGAAGGTCGATAATTCGCGTTTCTGGTGGATAGCAAAAGCCCGCTTTTGCACACCCTTGGTACTGGATAATTAATTTGGCGTTCGCTGCTGCACTGAGGAGCGGTACGTCGACAAACAGTGGCTCAGTATAAATCTTCACATCACCAAAAAATTCATCGTGATATGGCTGACCATCGAGCATCTCGATTTCACCAAGCTGTGCATTTTCGGCGCTGATACTGATCCGATCTTGGTAGAGGTAATAGCCCTGCTTGACCTGCCAATCTAAGAAGATCTGCTTACCTTGCTGCTCGGCATGAAAAGGAAACGCTTGGTCAACTGGGACAAATTGATTGTCGGCTGAGGCCAAACCGAGGTTGTTACCACTATTGAATGGATTGTCATTGCCGAAGACCGCCAACGCAGGTTGGGAAAGTGTCAGCAGAGCTAGCAGTACAAAGGAAAAGAGTAGGCGCATACAAAAATCGAGTCTTCATTAGGTGAGTGTCATCTTAACCCAATCAGACCGCTTTTCGGCGCAATAAGTTTCACAGTGATGGAAAAATCGTCGCTGATGAGGCAGTGAAGCGAGAAAAGCCAAGTGAGGTTGTGGACCTCACTTGGCTGGGCGATGGGGGTTAAGCGACACCTAGGCGAGTTTTCACCACCGCTTCACACGCTTCAATATTATTGATGTCTTTGGGAATAATAAGCACAGTGTCATTACCACCGACCGTTCCTAAAATCTCAGTGTGGGGATCAATATCAACCAATCGCGCGACCAATTGAGCACTTCCAGGATGAGTTTTTACCACCACAGTGGATTGATTGTGAGTGATAAACTCAATTTGTGAGGCGATAGATGACTCAACACGCACTGGCGCGGTTTCGACCGTAATGCAGTACACTTTTTTGCCGCACGCATTTTGCACTTTCACCACACCAAGTTGGGAAAGCAAGCGTGACACAGTGGATTGGCTAATGCCTTCGTAGCCGAGCTCTATTAGCCTGAGTCGTAGCTCATTTTGGTTAGCAAAACTTTGTTGTTGTAGGATTTTTTTACAAGCGGAAGCTAACGTTTTGTCATCGGTTTGCATTGCGCCGTGGGGGATTTTTCTGTTCACGGGCGGTTCCTTTTATACACGCTACTGCGTCTGGGGTATCGGTGATCCTTACCATGCCAGCACACTCCCAAAGCCATAGAGTGTGAGTTCACGTTATGTTTGACGCCAATGGCGCAACGGTTGAGCATTGCTCTTTTCCCCTCTATAAGTGGTGGGGGATTATTATTGATGCCTGTAGCTTAACATTAATCAATGTGTCGCTTTTTGCGGGGGATCACCAAATAATAAACTAGATTACCGATTGATTTTTGGCGTTTTATGTTGATTTGATGGAATAATATGCACGGAAATATGCAAGATTCGTAAGTTGGTCCAGCGCCGAGTTAGGACGCTGGAGGCTGGCAGGGCTGTAAACGCGATGGATGCGCGCTTAGTGCTGTTTTAGCAACGTTCAGTCATGATTTCGCGCGAGAATACTTTCTCACAATAGTGGCATTTGAGATGCACATTCTCTTGTTTGAGCTGCACTTTAAAGCGGCTCTCGACAGGCTCGCCATGAGAGATGCAGTTGCTGTTTGGGCAACGAAATACGCTGTCAATTCGCTCTGGCAAAGTGAGGGTCAGTTTGTTGACCACTTTATACTCTTCAATTTGATTGACGGTGGCTTTCGGGGCATACAGTGCTAATTGGTTCGCTTGCTCTTTGGTGAGATAAAGGTTTTCTATTTTAATCAGATCTTTATTACCTAACGCAGAAGAGGGTAGGTTTAGGCCAATCGTCACACGTTGATTGGTTTCATTTAACTTAAACAAAGAGAGAATTTTGATCCCAAGGTTGGCAGGGATATGGTCAATCACGCTACCGTTACGAATCGCTTCAACTTGTAATTGGGTCTCTTTTACCATGATGTTATCTCCTACTTATAAGGTTGGGTTAAGAACAAGGGCTAATAAAGCTTCACGCGCATAAACGCCGTTTTCGGCTTGTTGGAAATAGTAGGCGTAAGGTGTTTTATCGACATCGGTGGTGATTTCATCGACCCGAGGCAGTGGGTGCAGCACTTTTAAATTGTGGCGCGCTTCTTTTAATGTTTCTGCGGTTAAGATGTAAGCCGATTTCATATGTGCGTATTCGGATGCATCAAAGCGCTCTTTTTGTACGCGCGTCATGTACAGCACATCCAGTTCAGGCACGACCTCTTCAATGCTGGCGTGCAAACTAAACGCAATGCCAGCCTCTGAGAGCTCTTCGCAAATGTAATCCGGCATCGCCAGTACTTCTGGAGCGATAAAAAAGAAACGTACATTGTTGAATTTCGATAAGGCTTGGGTGAGCGAATGGACGGTGCGGCCATATTTTAAGTCGCCGACGAATGCGACGTTAAGGTTATCGAGCCTGCCTTGCGTTTCATAAATGGAAAACAGATCGAGCAAGGTTTGAGTTGGATGCTGGTTAGCACCATCGCCACCGTTGATTACTGGAACGCCGTTGGAAAACTCAGAGGCTAAACGTGCAGCGCCTTCTTGTGGGTGGCGCATAACAAATGCATCGACATAAGAGGAAATAACTTGCACCGAGTCAGCTAAGGTTTCCCCTTTCTTGGCAAGTGACGTATTGCCGCCATTATCAAAACCAATCACTGTGCCGCCTAGGCGCTGCACTGCCGTTTCAAACGACAAACGGGTACGTGTAGAAGGTTCAAAGAAGCAGCTTGCTACTACTTTATTTTTGAGAAGTTCAGGGTTTGGTTCCGCTTTAAGCCTTGTTGCGGTTTCAACAATCAGCTCCAGTTCCGTGCGGCTCAGTTCTGGAATGGAAATGATGTGCTTGTTAAATAACGAATGCGCCATAACGTGTCTTCCCTCTGTATGGTTCGCTTTGGCTACTAGCCTTTGCGAAATTTTGCTTAAAAAAAAGCCCCCTAAAATAGGAGGCTTCAATAACGTTCAGAATAGAAAAACAAAACAGCTAACTCGACCGGCGCCGGGTGTAATGGATGGCGTTGATGGGGAGTGCTGCGGTTCATTTTCTGCTCCGTTTAGACAAATTGCGAAGGATTATACGGACAAAAAACACGCTGGCAATACTCTTTGAAAAATATCCAGAAAATGGATTTTTATGCGAAATTAGCTTGATTTAGATGTTATTTACTACGCGTTTACAGCTAAAGCATAAGTGCGATTTGTGAGTGTTATTGACTGAAAAAAAATGCGAGCTTTATTCAAGCTCGCATCGATTCAACATCAAAGAGATGAAGTAGACGATTCATCGCCTACATTCATTATCTACTATTCGTTACCTAAGTTAGTTACCTAAGGTGGCCACCATCACGGCTTTGATGGTGTGCATGCGGTTTTCAGCTTCATCGAACACGATGGAATGCTCAGATTCAATCACTTCATCGGTCACTTCAACGCCTTTGGCAAGCACTGGGTAGTTTTTCGCAAGCTCTTTACCAACGGTGGTATCTTCGCCGTGGAAAGCAGGCAAGCAGTGCATGAATTTCACATGTGGGTTACCAGTGGCTTTTAGCATTGCCATGTTCACTTGGTAAGGCAGCATCAATTCAATGCGCTCTGCCCATGCTTCTTTCGCTTCGCCCATCGATACCCAAACATCGGTGTAAAGGAAATCACAGCCTTGAACGCCTTCTTGAACATCATCTGTGAGCGTAATTTTCGCGCCTGTTTGCTTTGCAATAGTGCGACATTCCGCGACTAATTCTTCGGTTGGCCAGAACGCTTTTGGTGCAACAAGGCGAATGTCCATGCCCATTTTCGCAGCGCCCACCATCAAGGAGTTACCCATGTTGTTGCGTGCATCACCGAGGTAGGCAAATTTCATTTCATGGAGGCGTTTGCCACGGCCATGTTCGATCATGGTAAGGAAATCAGCCAGAATTTGTGTTGGGTGGAATTCGTCAGTTAAGCCGTTCCATACTGGTACGCCAGCGTAGGAACCAAGCTCTTCAACGATCTCTTGACCAAAGCCGCGATATTCGATGCCGTCATACATACGGCCTAAGACGCGCGCGGTATCTTTCATCGACTCTTTGTGGCCAATTTGTGAACCTGATGGGCCTAAGTAGGAGACTTGAGCACCTTGGTCAAACGCTGCTACTTCGAATGCACAGCGAGTGCGCGTTGAGGTTTTTTCAAAAATAAGTGCAATGTTTTTGCCTTTGAGACGAGGCTGCTCATAACCGTTGTATTTGGCTTTTTTCAGCTCAAGTGATAGATCCAATAGGTGCTGGATTTCGCGTGGAGTGAAATCAAGAAGTTTTAGAAAGTTACGGTTGCGTAAGTTAAAAGCCATGATCTTTTCCTCATTTGCAACGCTTGCTTCTGGTGAGAGGGTGGAAGAAAGCGTTACTATTTGTTTAAAGTTAAAACAGATTCGGTTTATAAAATAGTTTTTAAAAACAATGTGTTAGTCACGCGTAATATTGGTACCTGCTGTGCCTTCTAAGATGCGTAGGCCATCTTCTAACGCGCCGATCCCAACGACTTTCCCGCCTTGTTGAATGAATTCGCACGAGGCTTCAATTTTTGGCCCCATAGAACCAGCATCAAATTGATAGTTGGCAAGCTCACTTGGCGTTGTGCTGCGCAGCGCATGTTGGGTTGGTTTACCCCAATCAAGGTAAACGGCGTCAGCATCGGTCAAAATGAGCAGCGCGTCGGCGTTCAATTGTTTGGCAAGAAAGGCAGCAGACATGTCTTTGTCGATCACTGCTTCTACACCGACTAATTTGCCGTTTTCACGTTTGACTGGAATACCGCCACCACCGGTGCAAATCACTAAATGACCAGCACTGATAAGCTGGGAAATCGCATCATGTTCGACGATGCCTATCGGTTGAGGGCTCGGAACCACACGGCGGAAGTATTGGCCGTCGGGCTTGACTGTCCAGTGGTATTTCTCAGCCAATTCACGCGCTTCTGCTTCTTGATAAACTGGGCCAATCGGTTTGGTTGGGTTGGCAAAGGCAGGGTCTTTCGGGTCGACCATCATTTGGGTCAACATGCACGAAATGTTGCGTTCAGGCAGCATGTTTTTGAACTCTTGCATCAACATGTAGCCAATCATCCCTTGAGTTTCACTGCCCAATACGTCGAGTGGGTACGGCGCTACTTTTTTGTATTCGAGACCTTGTAGTGCCAGCAGGCCAACTTGAGGGCCATTGCCATGCACCAGCACCACGTTATAGTGTTTGGCTATTTCGGAAATGGTTTTGACTGCAATTTCAATGTTGCGACGTTGAACATCTGCTTCTAATGGCTGACCACGACGAAGTAGCGCGTTTCCACCTAATGCAACAACGACAGTTTGTTTGCTCATAATTCTATCTCTTCTAAGGTGGGTTGAGGCGTGCAGAGGAAATTTGCCTCAACCCATTTGATTAACCTAAGGGCTAGATACCGTCACGCTCAATTGGGCAGCTCATGCAGCGTGCGCCGCCACGGCCACGGCCCAATTCGTCACCAGGAATAGACAGAACAGTGATGCCTGCTTTGTCGTATTTTTCATTGGTATAGGTGTTGCCTTCATAGCCAATCACTACGCCAGGTTTGACGGTTAGGACATTGTTTGCATCGTTCCACTGTTCACGTTCTGCGTTGAAGTTGTCACCGCCCGTTGTGATTAGGTTGAGCTTGTCAACGCCAAGTGCTTTTTCGATGGCGGTCACGAAATAACCTTCTTCTTTCACGTTCACGGCACCAGACTCATCGCCTGTGAGGCTCCAGCATTTCACATCTTTGCGTACCACTTCTGGGTAAACAGAGAAGGTGTCTTCACGCATGTGTGTCATGACGGTATCTAAGTGCATGCAAGAGCGGTGTTTTGGTAGTTCCATCGCAATGATTTGCTTCGCTTGGCCATGTTTAAATAGGCCCGCAGCTAAGTGTTCAACACCTTGCGCTGTGGTGCGCTCAGACATACCAATCAGTACTGCACCTTTGCCAATCACAAGAACGTCGCCACCTTCAATGGTTGAATTATCGTAATTAATGCTCTCGTCATCACCGAAGTATTTAATGAAGTCTTGGCCCGCAAAGCTTGGGTGCCAGCGGTAAATCGCACGCACATGGTTGGTTTCACGTTGACGTGCAGGTTTTGCCATCGGGTTGATTGACACGCCACCGTATACCCAGCAAGACGTATCGCGAGTAAAGAGATGGTTTGGCAGTGGTTCAATGATGAAATCGGTTGGTGCATGCAAGCCTTGCATCATTGAAGAGGATTTCATTGGCATTTCAGCGTAAGACAAACCACCTGTCAGGATTTTTGCCAATTCAAGGTTTGGCAGATCGCTGAGGTAGCAGCGCACGTCATTCGCAAATGTTTTGCCAAGGCGGTAATCCGATACTTGTTGAGTAAGCAGCCACTCTTTTGCGACGGGAACCGCTAGCGTGTCGGCTAATAGATCGGTCAGCAGTAAAACTTCAACACCTTGGTCACGTAGCGTTTGTGTGAACGCATCATGCTCTTTCCCCGCACGCTCTACGGCCAATACATCATCAAACAAAAGGTCGTGACAGTTGGATGGTGTTAAGTGAGTGAGTGAGCGTCTTGGGCGGTGAACAAGAACTCGACGTAATTGACCAATTTCAGAACCAACATATAACTTACTCATAATAGTATCTCTCTTAATTTATATGCATTTATGCCGTTATATTTTTGACATTAAATTCAACTTGTTCTGGATAAATACATAATTATTTCTGTAGGGAATTCAGTATGAATTTATTTATTCACTTCTTTGTTCTGCAATTAATATTACCCTTGGTCTGTATATGTTCTTAGAGGTCCATCACAGAATGATTTATATTGAAATTCGGCGAAAATAATAGTTTTTTAACAATGTTTATGCAGTGTTTATATTGTGAGTGTCATATTTATTACTGCTTTTTTTATGGATGTTCATTCAATTTAAATCTCACGCAGCACTACTCCATATAGGATCGGTATTTTGGTTGGGAATTTTATGCACCAAAAACCCATCGATAATTCATCGAATGGGTTAAGAATATGCACTTGAAAAGGGTATATAGTTGAATATGAGTCGAAGAAATGGGTTGTGTTAACATAACTTTCTTAATAAAACTTGATCTCACGCAGGCTTTCTAATGTAGATGTTTTGTCTGAATTGGCGTAATAGAGGACGGAAAATGAGAGATGAAATAGCAGGCGATCTGAATTTGGTGATAAAGGAATATATACCCGTGATCATTGAAGATGCTTGATTTTCAATAGAATCAGGATCATGCTACAAACCATGAAAATCACACTGACTCCTCAACAGAAACTGCAACTCGAACAGATGCACGACATTGAGCGTGATAGTCGAGTTTGCGACCGTATTAAGGCTGTTTTGCTGGCTTCTGAAGGCTGGAGTCAGACTATGATTTCACAAGCTCTTCGTATTCATGAATCGACCGTTGCACGTCACCTCAGTGACTACGTACTTTCTGAAAAACTTAAGCCTGAGAATGGAGGAAGCCAAAGCAAGCTTTCTGCTATTCAAACCATGCACCTAATCGAGCATTTGACTGAGAAAACCTATTCTCATACTCATCAAATTGTCGCCTATGTTAAAGAGACGTTTGGGCTTGATTATACTGTTTCTGGTATGAACAAATGGCTTCACCATAATGGTTTTAGCTACAAGCAACCGAAAGGCATACCACATAAGTTTGATGAAGCAAAACAGCAAGCATTCATAGAGGCGTATGAAGCGCTAAAGGCAAGCTGTGGCGAGGATGAATCGATAGTCTTTATCGATGCAGTTCACCCAACACTATCAACAAAGATATCGCATGGCTGGATACGTACTGGTCAGGATAAAGTGATTGAAACAACGGGTAATCGTAGCCGATTGAACATTATTGGCGCACTGAACCTGTCGGATATTGGTGCAACCATTGTTCACGACTATGAGAGCATTAACAGTGAATCGATTGTTCGTTTTTTCTGTAAGTTAAGAGAGAGTTATTCGTTAGCCCATAAGCTTCATATCATATTAGATGGTGCGGGATATCACCGCAGTGACTTAGTCAAAGATGCGGCGTTTGTCCTGAATATTAAACTGCATTATCTTCCACCTTACAGTCCAAACCTCAACCCAATAGAGCGGCTATGGAAAGTAATGAATGAGAAGTCGAGGAACAACGTTTACTTCAAAAGAAAACGGGACTTCAAGGCGGCAATAGACCAATTTTTTTCTGTGACTCTTCCAGAGATCGCAGGCTCTTTGACATCTCGAATTAATGATCATTTTCAGGTTCTCAAGCCTGCATCTTCAAGTTGATTCGGTATAGGCCGCGTTTTATTTAGTCACCAAAAGTGGTTATTTATCCCAGCCGATTGCTATAAAAAAATAGCCATCAAAACTAATGACTATCTAACGACGTTGAAAGCCATCATTTCCTGATTTGGCTAACGTATCATGTTTAGAGTTGAGTAGCTGCGCAGCCAATGAGCCTAAGTCGGCCTGCCAATAAAAAAGCCGCAATCATGCGGCTTTTAAAGGGTGTGACGCGGTTTTTACCTACGACATATCGTTGATCAGTTTGGCGCTATAGCATCGCACCTATGCTGAGAGATAGCATAATGAATACGCACAATATGCCTAACAGTGGTGCGACCCATTTCACCCAGCGAACATAAGGTACACGAGCAATTGCTAAGCCGCCCATCACTACCGCAGAGGTTGGCGTGATGAGGTTGACTATCCCTGAAGCCGATTGGTAAGCCGTGACGACAAGGTCGCGACCAACGCCTGCAAAGTCAGCCAATGGAGCCATGATGGGCATGGTTAATACCGCAAGGCCAGAAGACGAAGGTACAAGGAAAGAGAGAAGAATTTCCAGTAAATACATTACGTTAATAAAAATGACGGATGAAAGGCCAGTAACCATTTGCTCGGCTGAGAACAAAATAGTGTCGGTGATCATCCCGCGGTCCATGATCACCACAATGCCGCGTGCGATACCAATGATCAGCGCTACGCCTAATAGGTCTCGTGCACCATCAATAAAGCTGGTGGTGAATTCCTCTTCACTCATACGAGCAATTAAACCGATAATGATGGTTGCACCCAAGAACATCGCTGAGATCTCAGCCATCCACCATCCAGCAACAGATACCCCATAAATCATCACGCCAAAAGCGGCCGCGAAAATGGTCAAAATAACTTTGCGGGTGGCGGTGAATTCGAGTTTCTCTCCACTTTGATTGCCAAGGAAGTGAGCTTTGTTCTCTTCGTACTTATCGTACACAATCGATTTGCTTTGATCTGCTTGCACCATTTTCGCATAGCGCATCACGTACAGAACACAGATAACCCAGCCGACAGCTAACATTGCTAAGCGCAACATGATGCCATCAGTAAACGGAATGCCCGCTGCGTTGGCCGCAATTACGGTGGCAAACGGGTTGATAGTGGAGCCCAGCGTACCGATACCCGCGCCAAGCAGTACGGTAGCGGCGGCAACCAGTGGGTCAAAACGAGCGGCCATCATCACAGGTACGAGTAAGGTGTAGAAAGGTAAGGATTCTTCCGCCATACCGTAAATCGTACCGCCTGCGGCAAACAGCGCCATCAGGATGGGTATCATCAACTCTTCACGCCCTTCAAGCCGCGCTGTTACGCGTTCAATGCCCGCATCAATCGCACCTGTTTTGGTCACTAGGCCCAAAAAGCCACCAATGACTAAAATGAACAGAGACACGTCAATCGCGGCAGCTTCGTAGCTGTTGTGGTCATAAAAGCCGTCAATCGGTGCCATCAACACATCGATCACCCCTTGTGGGTTACCTTCTGCGTGTTGATAAGTTCCCGCAATAGGCACTTCTTTGCCCAGTTCTTCATTCATGGTGCGCTGATACTGACCGGCAGGCACAATCCAGGTTAAAAGGGCTACAAGAGCAATTAGAATGAAAAGGATGGTGTAAGCGGAAGGAAACTTAAAGTTAGCAAAGAAGCCACCTTTAGGTTCCGTGGATACAGTTTGGGTTGTCATAGCGATCTCCTTACACTCAGAGAACAACGAGATTCTGAGTGTGTTCAGCGGCTAATGTTCTTCAGTCTTCCATCCCATTAAAATATTATTTACTAGGGGTGAAAGAATAAAAAGTTATTGGAACTTCAATTAAATACGTTAAATGAAAAGTTTTAATTATTATTAAGTGAACATAAATGCTCACTTGCTCAGATATCTGTATAAATTCTAAGGTGAGTTTTAAAGCGTAACTTTGTCTTGCTTCACAAAACAATAGTACCGAGTTACACACCATTTTTTTAGGGAATTTAATTTAGGGTAATTGAGTGTAAATAATGGAATTATATTCTTACGCTTTTTATTCGAAGACATGGAGATAGGCGGATAATCGTTGTAGGGTAAATATATTGAAATTTTATTCATTAAGCTGAATGAGTGAAGAGAAGTAATTATTTATTGCTTTATTGATATGTATCAATATTTTATACGTGACAAATAAAAAGGGAGCCAAAGCTCCCTTATAACAATAGTAGAGATTACATCAAAATATTGGAGAACAACAAACCAAAACCAATACTAAACACCATGCTTAACAAGCCTGGGAGCATAAAGCTGTGGTTGAAAATATACTTACCAATACGAGTGGTACCAGTCCGGTCAAAGTCGATAGATGCGATGATAGGGCCGTAGTTTGGAATGAAGAAGTAACCGTTAACGGCAACGAAAACCGCAATAATAATGGCTGGTGGCAAACCCAAGGTTATTGCAACAGGGACTAACACGGCTGTTGTTGCGCCTTGGCTATTGACCATCACCGACAGAGCAAATAACGCGAACGCGAATGTCCATGGTGCGACTTCCACTAAGCCAGAGACCGCTTCTTTGACCATGGCACCATGGCCAGCAATGAAGGTGTCACCTAACCAAGCGATACCGAAGATCGCCACGATGGCACGCATACCTGCATGGAATACGGAACCTTGGCTGATGGCGTTGCCGTCAGGTTTGCACAGTAAAATGATCAGCGCCGCGATAGACAGCATCACGATTTCAATCGTGTGCGCCATCCCCATGGCTGAGCCGTTAAATTGTGGGCGCAAGCTAGGCAATGCACCCATCACCACCACCACAATGGCACCGAACAAAAATAGCCCGACCGATTTTTTCGCTTGTGGCGTGATTTGAATATCAGCAATCGATACTTCTTGTTCCATCTCTGCGCGGAATTCTGGGTCTTGCAAGCGACGCTGATATTCTGGGTCGTCTTTCAGCTCAACACCGATTTTATTGACGAATAAGCACGCGCAAGCCAAACCAAGAATGGTACTTGGGATGGTGATCATCAACACATCCGTTAGCGTGATGCCTTGTGGTTCTAAGAAGGCGACTAACGCCACGACGGCGGCCGCAATTGGGCTAGCTACAATCGCAAATTGTGACGCGATCACCGCCATACCTAAAGGACGTTCTGGACGAATACCACTGCGACGGCTTACTTCAGCAATAACGGGCAGTACTGAATAGGCCACGTGACCTGTACCAGCCATCATTGTAAAAAAGTAAGTTACCAAAGGGGCGATGAAAGTGATGTGGCGAGGGTTTTTATGCAAAATGTTAGTGGCAATTTTGATCAAATAATCTAAACCGCCAGCCGCTTGCATTGAGGCTGCTGCTGCAACCACGGCCATGATCATCAACATCACATCAATCGGTGGGCTGGTTGGTTGCATGCCAAATCCAAAGCTCAGTACAGCAAGGCCAATACCGCCCATCACACCAAGCCCAATACCACCAATCCTTGCACCAATTAGGATACATCCTAATACGATAAGGAACTCAATTAAGAACATCTTATACTCCTAAAGATAATGAAAAATAGGGTCATTCTACAGGTTCAGCGATATTGAACGGTATGCTTTGCGCCATGATGTAACGCAATTTTTTCTCACTTAATAACTTGTAGAAAGTAAAAAGGCTCTGAATCAGAGCCTTTTTTGATTATTCGTAGCGTTTCGCTTTGTACTGCGGGCGCATAAAGTTTTCGACAGATAAGATGTCATCGAGCTCTTCGGCGGTGAGTAAGCCTCGCTCAAGCACTACTTCACGTACGCTCTTACCCGTTTCCGCACAAATTTTACCCACGATGTCACCTTCATGGTGGCCAATATATGGGTTAAGGTAAGTCACGATACCGATAGAGTTGAATACGTAAGCTTCACACACTTCTTTATTGACAGTGATGCCGTCAACACACTTGTCACGAAGGTTTATGCAGGCGTTTGAAAGAATTTCAATTGACTCAAACATGCTTTGTGCAATCACAGGTTCCATCACGTTTAGCTGTAATTGGCCACCTTCTGCGGCAAAGGAAATAGTGTTGTCGTTACCAAGTACTTTAAAGCACACTTGGTTGACCACTTCAGGCACCACAGGGTTTACTTTTGCAGGCATGATGGAAGACCCAGCCTGCAGTTCAGGTAGGTTCAACTCGTTTAGACCCGCGCGAGGGCCAGATGAAAGAAGACGTAAGTCATTACAGATTTTAGAGAGTTTCACAGCAAGGCGTTTTAGCGCGCCGTGCGCCATAACATAAGCACCGCAGTCAGAGGTTGCTTCAATTAAATCTTCCGCTGGTACCACAGCTAAGCCAGTCACCGCAGCAAGGTGTTTCACCGCCGCCGCTTGATATCCCGGCGCCGCATTCAGGCCAGTACCGATCGCTGTTGCGCCAAGGTTGATCTCAAGCAGCAGTTTAGAGGTGTACTCTAGGTTGCGGATCTCTTCATTAATGGTGACCGCCCAAGCGCGGAACTCTTGACCTACGGTCATCGGTACGGCGTCTTGCAATTGAGTACGACCCATTTTCAAAATGCCAGAGAACTCTTGGCTTTTTAGCTCAAATGCACCTTTTAGATAGGCAATAGAATCAATCAGTTTCAGGATGCTGTTGTATACCGCAATGCGAAAACCGGTAGGGTAAGCACAGTTGGTTGATTGGCTTTTATTAACGTGGTCATTAGGGTTGATGAACTCGTACTGACCCTTTTCTTTACCCATCAATTCCAGAGCAAGGTTTGCGATCACTTCGTTGGTGTTCATATTGACGGAAGTACCGGCACCGCCTTGGTATACGTCTGACGGAAATTGATCCATGCACTTACCTGTTTCTAGGATCAAGTCACACGCTTGGAGGATGTAATTAGCCACTTGGCTTGGAATGACGCCGAGCTCTTTGTTGGCTAGCGTGGCGGCTTTTTTGGTCATCACCATACCGCGTACAAATTCAGGCACATCAGAAATGGTTGATTTTGAAATATTAAAGTTTTCGATAGCGCGCAGCGTATGAATGCCGTAATACGCGTCAGCAGGAACGTGACGTTGACCTAATAGATCTTCTTCGATACGAGTGGCCGAGTTAGCTGTAGCAGCTGTCGTTTCTGATAGGGTAGCCATAACAGGATCCTTAGAGAATTATTCTGATAATTAGTGAAATTATTAGCCATTTCTGCAGTTTAAGAATCCATTCGTCAGAATTTTAGGCTGGAAAATCCGTCCTGACTTCTGTGGCACATCATACTCAACCTAGATTTAAAAAATAGTAAGTGGATCACCTTTTAGGTCAATATTTTATGAAAATTTGATACGCACTCACATGCGTTATTTTTAGGTTTTAAAAACAGTTATCGCGTTGATAAATAGTTGTGATGCAGGCGGTTGGATTTGTCTGTGTGGTATGAGATTTGTTCAGGTTTTGTTAGCAAAATGAACGAATGAATGGATTTCAGATAGAGCCAATATTAGGTCTATTTTAAGATAGATACTGGCTCTATCTAGTCATTTAGGCTGTGAGGTGGTGCTCTTTTATTGAGCGTTGAGTGTTGTAGTCGCCTGTGGTTGGCGGTAAGGTGAGAGCAATAAACAAAGGAGGGCGTGTGTTTCCAATCTTACTTCTGGCTTTTATTTTTGTGCCAATCATTGAAATTGGTCTCTTTATCCAAGTAGGCAGCTTGCTAGGTATGTGGCCAACTATCGCCTTGGTGCTGATTACGGCATTTGTTGGTGCATCATTGGTTCGTAGTCAAGGGATACAAACTTTACTTAGCGTTCAACACCGTTTGCACCAAGGTGAGCTACCTGCGCAGCAAATTATTGAGGGCGTGATGCTGGCGGTGGCGGGTGTGCTACTTTTAGTACCGGGTTTTTTGACCGATGCACTTGGTATGGTGGTGTTATTGCCTGCGCCTCGGGCTTTGCTTGCCAACTATTTGATGAATAAAGTGGTGGTGAATGGTGTATCAGGCCGTTTTCAGGCGCAGTTTGATGATAGCCGTCATAACAAAGCCCCATTTGATCGTGACTTTGAACCATCTGAAACGGGAAAAACCTTCGAAGGTGAATTTGAACGTAAAGATGATGAGCATAATAGGTTGAAATAAAAGACTTTTTATGGTGTTTCTTACTCTATTGTTTTGAGTTGTAAAAATTAAATGCCGAAATAGATTGCTTAGTGCAACGTTAGCGAATATAGTTACCTCGCTCTGTTGTTCAGGGGTTATTAATGAAACAAAAAATAAAAGTAAAAGTAAATTCTCAGAATCCCATCGTAAAAGTTGATGTCCTCAGTGTTTCCCTTACCTTATTAGTAACATTAAATAATTCAATCTATCAGTGCATTGCGCATAAGCGCGATAACTTTATGAATTTAAATAAAAGGGACACATTATGTCTAACAAAACAACTGGTTCTGTAAAATGGTTTAACGAAACTAAAGGTTTCGGCTTCCTTACTCAAGATAACGGCGGCGCTGACGTGTTCGTACACTTCAATGCAATCGCTTCTGACGGTTTCAAAACTCTAATTGAAGGCCAAAAAGTGTCTTTCAATGTAGAAAACGGTCAAAAAGGCCTACAAGCAGCTCAAGTAACTGTTCTGTAATCTAGCCTAATATCTAGAATTAATAAAAAGGTCGCCTAGGCGGCCTTTTTGCTATTTGGTGATTTATCTTCCTACCGTTTTAGAACACTAGCGCTGTTATTGCGCACCTTCAAAGCCCATTTGACGCCACGCTTCAAACGCAATAATAGCGACCGCATTAGAGAGATTTAAACTGCGAGCTTCTGCCATCATCGGAATACGAATACGTTGTGTCATCGGTAGGCTTTCGATGACTTGCGCTGGTAATCCACGAGTTTCTGGGCCAAACATCAACACATCTCCTTTTTGAAACTGCGCATCGACGTGGTGCCCCGTGGTTTTAGTGGTACAAGCAAAAATCCGGTACGTTTCGCGCTCTGCATTAAGGTAGTCCATAAAGGCATCCAAGTTGGCATGACGCGTTACGCGCGCTAAATCGTGGTAATCAAGTCCTGCGCGGCGCACTTTCTTCTCTTCTAGATCAAAACCTAGCGGTTCAATAAGATGCAAATTAGCGCCGCAATTGGCACACAAGCGAATAATATTTCCGGTATTAGGGGCGATTTCAGGTTCGTAAAGTGCGATATCAAACATGGTATAGCTGCTCTTAAAGAGTGTGGGCCGGAAGTATAAGGTGACGAGCCTATTGAGTACAAGTCACCCGTTATTTGGCGATATAGGCATAAGTGGAATTTAACTATCCAATGGGAGCGTGAATTGTACTTTTAACCCACCTAATTGGCTGCGACTTGCGTGAATCGTACCGCTGTGTTGACGAATGGCACTTTCGGTGATGGCTAAACCTAACCCTGTACCACCACTGTGCCTATCACGCGCAGTGGAAACACGATAAAAGGGGCGGAAAATATCGTCTAACTCGTTTTCGGGAACGCCTTCACCATTGTCTTCCACGCAAACCGATAGTCTGCCTTTTTCGACCGAAAAGGTAATATTGATTTCATCTTTGCCATAGTAAATGGCGTTACGCACAATGTTTTCCAATGCGCTCATCAGCAGTTTTGGTGTACCGGAAATCGTGTGCGGTGGAATCGCATTATAGGTGAGTCTTTTTTCCATCTGCTCCGCCTCAAATTGGGCATCACTCAATAATTCCTCCCATAAACTGGATAGCGGTTGAGTTTCTCGGCTGAGATGGCTATTGGTTTGCATACGCGAAAGCGTCAGAAGTTCACCGATCATCTGCTCTAAACGCTGTGCTTCGGTGTCGATCCGCTCCAATTCTGAGCTGCTACCTTGTTTTCGAGTGGCAAGTGCATTGGCCATTCTCAGTCGCGTTAAAGGGGAGCGCAGTTCGTGTGAAATATCCGACAGCAATCGCTGCTGGCCAGAAATCATCTGATTGACGGCTTCTACCATTTGGTTAAAGCTTTTTCCCGCTTGGCGAAATTCACTGGTGCCTTTTTCTAAGCTTGGGTCGACCACAAATTCGCCGCGAGCGACCCGTTTGGCGGCTTGCTCGAGGCGGCTGGCGGGTTGACTCAATGCCCATGCGAGCCATAAGAGTAGTGGTGTACTGACGAGCATCACGGCAAGCAGTAGGCCGAACGGACGGTCAAATAGTTGCAATAAGAACGGGGGGGGCTCATTCCAGCGAATACCGACAAACATGAGTAGATCTTGCTTAGCAAGGGTAATTGGCAATGGACCTGAAATCATATAACGGCCATAGAGCTTCTGTTGTGGCTTATCAATGGATTCAATGCTGGTCACGAAATTTTGGAGTGCTTTAAACTTAAAGTCGGCTTGAGTTTTGGTGGTGAGGATTGTGCCATCTGGCGTTGTGATAAAGAATTGTGGAGTGCCGTTCTTCTCGCGCATGTGCCCTTCACCACGCTTGTTGCTGCTACTTTCTAAACGAAAGAGGATGCGTGTGAGTTCATGCTCATCTTTAAACATACTCTCTATTTTCTGTTTTAAGTGTGTAAGACGTTGGTATTCATCGCTAGGTATATCACGTGTTTTACGAGGATCAAGGTGCGGCAGTGCTAATACTGCGATCAGCACCAGCAGCATCGTAAACCAAAAAATGGCAAAAATTCTGCCATAAAGGCTGTTGATTTTAGGTAGGCGCATTAATCCTCCAGAATCATGAGGTAGCCACGACCACGCAGCGTTTTAATCCGTGATTTACCATCGACACGCTCAGGTAATTTCTTGCGTAAATTCGAGACGTGCATATCAATCGCGCGGTCAAAGGCCGCCAACCGTTTTCCTAGAACATCAAGGCTGAGCGCTTCTTTAGTTAAGGTTTCGCCTGGGTTTTGCACAAAATGAGTCAGCAGGGCAAATTCCGTGGTGGTAAGGTCCAACAATTGCCCTTGGCAATAGGCTTCCTGCTTGCTGGGGTATACTTGAATATCTTGGCACTCAATGACTTCATTATGTTTGGTGCCATTGCTGGTTTGGGTTCGGCGCAAAATCGCGCGAATGCGTGCCAGCAGTTCTCGGTCACTGAAAGGCTTCGGTAAATAGTCATCCGCGCCGAGTTCTAGACCGATGACGCGATCGATCTCCTCTCCTTTGGCGGTGAGCATTAATACCGGGGTATGCCAGTTTTCACGTAACTTTTTCAGCGTTTCCATCCCATTAAGATTAGGCATCATTACATCGAGTAAGACAAGATCAATGCGATCATGAATGGCCGCGAGCCCGCTCTCTCCATCATTCGCTTCAGAGACATCGAAGCCTTCATAGCTCAAGACTTCTTTTAGTAAGCTGGTGAGCTCAGTATCATCATCAATCAGAAGAATATGCGCCATGTGTCGCCTCGTCGTTGGGGAAGTTATGGGTACAGTTTACTGCGAAATAGGCAAGATATTCAGTGAGCAATAAGCTCTTTACGATTCTTTACGCTCACTATACGTTGCTTTACCGTACAGATCCTATTCTACACTCAAGCGCTGTGAATACAGCTTGTTAGAATCTACTTAGTGAAGGAATAGAATGATGAAAATGGCAAAAAAATTAGTACTCGCGGCGGTGATACTTCCTCTGACTCTTAGCACAGCAAGCGTCTTTGCATTTGGTGGTAAAGAGCAGCATAAAGGCCCAAATGATGAGTGTGGCGGTTTTGATCGCGGCATGATGCAGCAGCTTGATTTGACGTCTGATCAACAAGCAAAGCTGAAAGGAATGCGTGAGGCGAAGCGCGAAGCGATGAAGGGTGAGCACAAAGGTCAACGCCAAGCGAAAATGAAAGCGCACCATGACAAAGTACAGGCTCTCGTGCTCGCTGAAAACTTTGATGCGGCAGCGGCAAATGAACTAGCCAAAGAGATGGTCGATCAACAGGTCGCTCACCGTGTCAAGATGCTAGAAAAACGTCATGACATGATGAGTGTGCTAACTCCGGAACAAAAAGCAAAACTGCAAACGCTACAACAAGATCGCATGCAGAAGTGCATGGAAAATGGTCCTAAGCACATGAAAAAAAATAGCTAGTCATTGATAACCGCTAATCATTGATAATAGGCCTCGGGTGAGGCCTGTTCATTTTTGTGTCATATTCATTCTTAATTTGAGAAGGTATACTACCTGCTCATTCTCAAGCTGATTTTAGTGATATGAAACAAGAATACGCACGCCTTGTTACGCTTGCTGCCTGGACAGCAACCCTTGTAGCCTCATTGTTGCTGATAGTAAAAGTGATCGCTTGGTGGGTTACTGGCTCGGTCAGCCTACTCGCATCCTTGATTGATTCCTTACTTGATATTGCCGCTTCCGTGGTCAATTTAATTGTGGTGCGTTACGCACTGCAGCCCGCAGATAAAGAGCACGCCTTTGGTCATGGTAAGGCGGAATCGCTTGCGGCTCTTGCCCAAGCGATGTTCATTTCAGGCTCGGCCTGTTTTCTTATCCTCAATGGGGTTGACCGTTTTTTCCGCCCACACGAATTAACTTCTCCTGAATATGGCGTTTATGTCAGCCTGTTTGCAATGCTAGTGACTTTTGGCTTAGTGTTGTTCCAAAAGCATGTCGTGAAAAAAACGGGCAGCCAAGCCATTGCCGCGGATTCATTGCATTACCAAACCGATCTGTTCATGAATGCGGCGATTATGATCGCGCTTATATTGAGCTGGTTTGGCTTTAAACAGGCCGATGCCATCTTTGCGATCGGCATTGGCGTTTATATTCTTTACAGCGCTTTTCGTATGGTGCAAGAGGCCATTCAGACCTTATTGGATCGTAAGTTACCTGATGAGGAATTGAAGCAAATCCGCACAGAATGTCTTTCTGTGGCTGGTGTGTTGGGTGTGCATCAATTAAGAACTCGCATGTCTGGACCTGTAAGATTCATTCAATTACATCTGGAACTAGATGACAATATCCGCTTGATTGAGGCGCATCGCATTTCCGATGAGGTGGAAGATAAGCTACTCGAGGCTTTTCCCGGAGCTGATGTATTAATCCACCAAGATCCTTATTCTGTGGTGTTTGGACCAGAAAAAAAGCAAAAATCACAAGGGTGGTAGCGACAAAAACGCGCTTATTAACTATCTTTTTAAGAACAATAAATAAGCCTGATTCTGATATGAATCAACAAAGCATTAACTCAAAACTGTAATACTCTTACATAAGTAGCAAACTTACATAATTTCGTGCAAATAACAGTAGTATTCCTCTTTAGGAAAGGTAACATTATGCACAGATTAGAAAGATTTTGCTGTCGGTTTTATCGCTAACGGACAGCGTAAAAAATTAGTATTAAGTTCCCAAAAAATCGAGGGTGAGCATGATTAAGAAGATCGGTGTTTTGACTAGTGGCGGTGACGCACCTGGCATGAACGCAGCAATCCGTGGTGTTGTTCGTACGGCACTCGGTGCTGATTTGGAAGTATTTGGTATTTACGATGGCTACCTTGGTCTTTATGAAGATCGTATTAAAAAATTGGATCGTTCAAGCGTTTCTGACGTTATCAATAAAGGTGGTACTTTCCTAGGTTCTGCGCGTTTCCCTGAATTTCGTGAAGTCGCAGTACGTGAAAAAGCGATCGAAAACCTAAGAAAGCATGGTATTGATGCTTTAGTTGTCATCGGCGGTGACGGTTCTTACATGGGTGCGAAAAAACTGACCGAAATGGGTTTTCCATGCGTTGGTTTACCAGGCACGATTGATAACGACATTGCAGGTACCGATTACACCATTGGTTACTTAACAGCATTAAATACGGTTATCGATGCGATTGACCGTTTACGTGATACTTCCTCTTCTCATCAACGTATTTCTATTGTTGAAATTATGGGTCGTCATTGCGGTGATTTGACTCTGATGTCGGCGATTGCAGGCGGTTGTGAATACATCATCACCCCTGAAACTGGCCTGAATATGGAGCAACTGATTGCAAATGTTCAAGACGGTATTAAGAAAGGTAAGAAACACGCCATTATTGCACTGACTGAGTTGATGATGGATGCTAACCAACTGTCGAAAGAAATTGAAAAAGCAACGGGACGTGAAACTCGCGCTACCGTGCTGGGTCATATTCAACGCGGTGGTCGCCCGACGGCGTTTGACCGTGTTCTTGCGTCACGCATGGGTAATTTTGCGGTACATTTACTGCTTGATGGCCACGGTGGTCGTTGTGTTGGTATTCAGAAAGAGCAGTTGGTTCACCACGATATTATCGACGCAATTGAAAATATGAAGCGTCCAGTTCGCACTGATTTGTATAAAGTGGCGGAAGAGCTGTTTTAATCGCTTCTTCCATCTCGGTATAAAGTGATTAAGTAAAAAAGACCGCATTGCGGTCTTTTTTGTCTCTCTATGCTTTGTCTTTAAAATAAAACAGAGCAAAGCACTGGCGGATTACAAAATGATCGCGCGCACTTCTGGGTCTTTACGCTCTAAGTAGTGAATTGATTTAATACGGCGAATGGTACGACAGCGGCCACGAATTAATAGCGTTTCTGTGGTGGCGATGTTGCCTTTGCGGGTAATACCTTCCAGCAGATCCCCTTTGGTGATACCAGTAGCTGAGAAAATGACGTTATCACTGCGGGCCATCTCTTCCATTTTCAACACTATGCCAGCTTCGACACCCATTTCCGCGCAGCGAGCTAACTCTTTTGCACCGTAAATGCGGTTTTCTTCCGTATCGCCTTTGACTTCATGACGTGGTAGTAGACGACCATGCATGTCACCATCTAGAGCTCGGATGACCGCGGCTGAAACCACTCCTTCAGGTGCACCTCCGATGCAGTACATCACGTCGACTTCACTATCAGGCATGCAAGTTAGGATCGAGGCGGCGACATCGCCATCTGGCACAGCAAACACGCGAACACCCATCTCTTGCATCTGCGCTATGGTGGCATCATGGCGAGGTTTCGCTAAGGTGATCACAACTAGAGTGTCTAATGGTTTATTCAGCGCGGCGGCGACATTTTCTAAATTCTCTTTTAAAGGCTTATTGAGGTCAATGCACCCTTTAGCGCCGGGGCCAACCACCAATTTTTCCATGTACATATCAGGTGCTTTAAGGAAGCTGCCTTTTTCGCCAGCCGCCAAAACAGCCAATGCGTTTGACTGGCCCATTGCCGTCATGCGCGTACCTTCAATAGGATCCACTGCGATATCAACCGCATCGCCACCAAGGCCAACAAGCTCGCCAATGTAGAGCATTGGAGCATCGTCAATTTCGCCTTCACCGATTACAATTTCACCTTGGATGTCGGTTTTATTGAGTAGGTTGCGCATGACTTCTACCGCTGCGCCATCGGCCGCATTTTTATCGCCTCGGCCAAGCCATTTGTAACCTGCCAGTGCGGCACCTTCAGTGACTCGAGAGAATGCCATTGCTAAATCGCGTTTCATGCTAGCTCCAAAGAAAAGGGAATAGGAAATTTCGGCGGGAATTTTAGCATATCAAATAGTAAACGTTTGCTTTTTTAGTTCACAAGGGTTGCACTTGATCAAAGCTAAGCCTCAAATTGAGCAAATCCATGGCCAGATAAAGTGTTTTTCGGTCTAGGTTTGGCGCTTAAGTGAGTTGACGGTTAAGTTGAGCCGATTTTTTAGCCAAATAGCGAGAAAATTTGCATATAGTGAGTGTTTCTGAGCGCTGTGCTGAGTAGAATGAACCAATAAGTGAAATTTTGTTCACCTCAACCGAATAACTAAGGGTATGCACCATGTCTTTTGAAGTATTAGAACTACTAGAAGCAAAAATTCAAACCGCAGTTGACACCATCGCACTTCTACAAATGGAAGTGGAAGAGCTTAAAGAAGAGAAACAGCAGCTCGTGAATGAAGCGAATGAGCTAAAAGTAGCGCGTGAAGAGCTTGAGCAAAAAGCGCAACAAATGGAGCAAGAGCAGAATGCATGGCAAGATCGTATTCGTAGCTTACTTGGTAAAATGGACGACGTGGAATAATCTGCTCGCTTAAGTGATACCACAACGCCGACATCAAGTCGGCGTTACTTTTAATCAATCATCGCGTTTTATCACGAGCAACATTTACCAATAATAGCGTTATGAGTGCAGAGAAAGTTTATGCTTTCGGTCTTACGCCCAACGTATGGCACAATGCGTAGGTCATTTCAGCGCGATTGAGCGTATAGAAATGGAAGTCTTTGACGCCTTCACGGCTTAAAATACGAACCATGTCAATTGCTTGGCTTGCACCCACGAGCTGGCGTGTGGTTGGGTCATCATCTAATCCATTAAATTGTTTCGCCATCCATCCGGGGACTTTAACGTTGTTTTGCGCGGCAAAGCGAGAAGCTTGTTTAAAGTTTGATACCGGTAGAATGCCCGGTACAATTTCAGCATCAATACCAGCAGCTACGCAGCGGTCGCGAAATCGTAAGTAGCTTTCAACATCAAAAAAGAATTGAGTAATTGCGCGGTTTGCACCTGCATCAATTTTGCGTTTTAGATTGACCAGATCGGATTGCGCGCTTTTCGCTTCAGGGTGGACTTCTGGAAATGCCGCGACAGAAATATCAAAATCATGGCGAGATTTGAGTAGAGTCACTAAGTCGGAAGCATACATTTCTGGTTTGCCGCCACCAGCGGGAATATCGCCACGCAGTGCAACTATGTTCTGGATGCCGTTGTGCCAGTAGTCATCGGCAATCTGAATAAGCTCATCGCGAGAGGCATCGATGCAAGTGAGGTGCGGTGCTGCAATAAGGCCAGTTTGATCTTTAATCTCTTTAATGATCGAATGGGTGCGGTCGCGCTCGCCAGAGTTTGCTCCGTAAGTCACAGAAACAAATTTAGGTTGCAGGGTTTTTAAACGGTGAACGGAATTCCACAATGTCTCTTCCATTTGCGCTGAGCTGGGTGGAAAAAACTCAAATGAGACATTGATATTATCTGATAGCTCAGCCACGTTCTGGTTGAGTGCATCAATATGACCGGCGTGCGTGTATCCCATTTTATTTCTCCCTGTGGCGTTCTTCCGCCAATCTATCATTCCTTAAGTTGACGTTTAGACGTCTATATGTCCACAGAATGTATTGAATAGAATTTAATGTCAACACTGTAATTATGAATATTATTCATGTTGATTGTGAGTGACCTTCAAGTCATGCTCAACCTCGGTATGCATGAACTAATATCATCCTTTCGCAGTTAAATTAAGGAGCCTAGTGGCTAATGCCGTTCACTTAAGAGTGAACGGCATTTTTGTTCTTAGCATACCGTTGTGGTCTAGGCTTAACTGTTCTAGGGAATGTTCTTTCCCTTCGCCCTTCAAGTATTAAGCTTTCAGCCATGTTGTGAAAACCCTTTAACTGACGAGGTATTGCTCCTGGTGTTGAGTAAGGTAAGCCTACAAGTAACGCAGATACATGAGCTAATGTGCCGTTAAAACTCAGTTGATAAGGAAGGTAGTTTCCCTTTAAATTGAAGCAGAGCTCTACCATCTGATATCGAATTAAATTGTAAGTAAGTAAGATGCCCCATAACTCCTGCTTTACCAACTCTGGCAAACGACTTCGCAGCGTGAGACGGTTTCCAAGCATGTATTGTTTTTGCTCTCGGTAGCCTAGCTCTATCTCCCAACGATGCTCATAAAGACCAGTAATATCTTTTGATGGGTAACGCAGCGGATCTGTCATAGAAGTTAATACTTGGTAGTCTTTTCCTTTAATTTTACGAGTGACAAGTCGAGCGGTTATCGACTTTGGTAAATCAGACCATCGCTTTCTAGCTCTTGGATTACTGTGTAATTGAACAAGTTTGTCATTTCGCCCTAAAGATTGAACAATGTCATATTGTGTATTTTTCTTGAGGGGAATAAGCCAATGGCGCTCTGAGCCAGAGTCTTGCCATTTATGTAATAAGCCTAAAGAATAGAACCCCTTATCGAACATTGTCACGCTATGATTCGGTGTTGTTTCTATCAGTTTTTCAGCTAATACCATTTCGTTTGTATTGTAGTTATCAAAAGCACTGGCCGTGATAATATGACTGCTTAGTTCCATTTGGCAGACCATTCTCACTTGCGGATATTGTGTCCCTTTTTGTCGAGAAAATGCATTTTCATTTTGCGGGTTATCGGGCGTGCGCCAAACCACTCCATCGACGCCAAGAAGCGTTAATCCATTCCACTGGGGTAACTTTGCACTTTTTAACCATGAAGTCGTCATTTGCTCAAAGACCGCTTTAATTGCGCCTTCACCCAACGTCTTTCGACGTTGAGTCAACGCACTCGGTGCGACAAAAGCTTTACCCGTACGATCGACAATATCAAGCTGGTTAACTAAGTCTTTCATGGATTTATTGTTATAGATAGCCATTCCAACAAGTAACCAAACCATGGATTCTAGAGTTAATTTCCTCTTTCTCATCGTGACGGTATCAGTAAGAGAATAAGCTTCGTTGATGAGGTCAATTGGAAGTAAGTCAGACAAAGTCTCAACGTTGCTAGGTTTCCAATCATTAATTATGTTTAGAGCTTGGGAAACATCCATAAAAAAATCCAAGTGCATTAAATACACTTGGATTTTGACAGCTCTGAAGGATCGTTCAACCGATCCCTTTGGCCTTAACTGATCGGCATTAGAGCCTAGTGGCCCCTTAATCTGGAATAAGCTGGAGTGTTACAGCAAGCTTGACAGCAAGTTGAGGTCCGATTGGATAGCTCCTGCTGTCACTTCTCTACCAGCGCCCGGGCCACGAATCACTAACGGGTTATCGCGATACCATTTACTCTCGATAGCAAAAATGTTGTCACAAGGTAAAAGGTTAGCCAAAGCGTGTTCACGCTCTAAAGCTTCAACCCCCACCGTTGCTTTGCCATTTTTCTCAAGCCTTGCGACATAGCGTAGCACTTTATCTTCACGTTGTGCTTTGGTTAGTCTCTCTGCTAATTTTTCACTCAGCAGTTGGCCTTTGTCTAAAAAGTCATCCAGTGAGAGGTGCTTGAGCTCATCAGGAACCAGTGATTCAACTTTGACATTTTCCGGTTCGATATGTAATCCCGCTTCACGGGCTAGGATCACCAGTTTGCGCATTACGTCTGAACCATCCAGATCGCTGCGCGGGTCAGGCTCGGTAAGTCCTTGTTGCCATGCTAAATCGACCAGTTCGCTAAACGGTATTGAGCCGTCGAATTGCTGAAATAACCAAGATAAAGTGCCAGAGAAAATACCAGAGAGGGCGACGATTTCATCACCGCTTTCACGCAAATCACGTACCGTGTGGTTAATGGGTAAGCCTGCGCCAACCGTCGCGTTGTAGAGCCAATGGCGGCTAATTTTCGCGAACGCTTCTTTTATTTGGTGGTAATCGACGCTAGAGGAAGAGCCCGCGACTTTATTCGCTGAGATGAGGTGCACCCCATTTTCAGCAATGTTGAGGTAGTGATCAGCCAGTTCTTTGCTTGCGGTTACATCGAGCACAACCGCTTCGTCATATCCTTGAATATTACTTAATCGTTGTAGCCAAGCGATTCCTTCACTGGCAATCGCTTCATCGTCAAAATGCTTTAAAACCGATGCCGCATCAATACCTTGTTCATCAAACCAATAGGTTTGGCTATCGACCACCGCGACCAACTCGAAGTTCATGCCATGGCGTTTTTCTAACTCTGATTTTTGTTCAGCAAAAAGTTTTAACCAACTCGAACCAATGTTGCCTTTGCCACACAGTGCCAGTGCGACCCGTTTTTGCGCCTGAAATAGTTGGTTATGCATACCCACCACTAAGGGGGTGATCGGCGTTTTACGCAGTACTGCGACTAAACTCAGCCCAGATTCGGCTTCACAGATAAACTCGATCGGTGATGAACGTAGCTGTTGATAAAAGCCGTAGCAGTGATTGGGGTTTTTCGTCACTCCCGCACCCACGGCACCGACTAATGAAAAGCCTTCTTTGAGTTTAATTTCTGCTTCAAAAGCGGCATCTTGCAGATGGGCTAGGGCTCCACCTGAAATCTCAGCAGTATAGGCAAGGCGCAGTTGGTGTTGATCGGCTTGAGTATCGAAAGCTAGCGGTTCGAGTTGAGCACGACGCAAGCTGCGTAGTACATCATTTTGTAGGCGCTGGAAGTCATGCCCGTGAGCAAAATTAAGCTCAATCAACAGCACATCATCAAGTGAAGTAATGATTTTGGCACCGCGTCCCGATGCCAATACACGCTCAATACGAGTCGATCCTGCTTCGGGTTGATAACTGCAGCGCAAGTGCAAATCCATGGTGCTTTGCGCCACGGGCTGCAAAGTTCGGCTGTGCAATACTGGGGCGGCAAGGCGCGCTAACTCGTTGGTTTCGTCCAAACGCAGTAGCGGCAGTAAACAGGCATCACTAACAATGCGCGGGTCGGCGCTATAAACACCGGCCACATCACTCCAAATCGTTACTCGGTTTACTTCCGCAAGTGCGCCGATCATAGTGGCGGAGTAATCGGAACCATTGCGCCCAAGTAGCACAGTATCACCTTGTTCACTGCGAGCCATAAAGCCTGTGATGATCACTCGGTGATGCGCGTGTTGTGCCAAAATTTCTTTCAGCAAAGGGTAGGAGCGAGCGCGATCCACTTCCGGTTGTGTGCCTGCTTGCGCGCGAAGAAATTCGCGGGCGTCTTGTGCCACAGCCGCAAGGTTATGTTGATTGAGTAACGCCGCCAATAAGCGTGATGACCACACTTCACCATGGCCAAGTACCGCCGCTTGTTGAGCTGGCGATAGGGGCGCGCAAAGCTGACCCAAGGTGCGAATTTCGTTGGTGAGTAAAGTGATGAGCGGTTGCGCTGCATCTTTATCGAGCAGCGCGTTGATTAAATCGATTTGGTACTGACGGACCGATTGCAAGTTCTCATGAGCCACTCGGCCATCTTTATTGAGAGCGTCGAGAAATTCGATTAAACGATTGGTGGTTTTTCCTGCGGCAGAAACCACCACCAAATCATCAGCTTGAGAATACTCTTTTAAGATATTAACGACCCGTTTGTAGCATTCAGGATCGGCAAGGCTGCTACCGCCAAACTTGTGCAATTGACGTAGGGCAGTCATTAATAGGCCTCCTTCGCTTTAGCAAAGGCTTGAGCGAGATCGTCAATCAAATCTTGGGCATCTTCTAAGCCGACCGATAGGCGTAATAGCTGCTGTGAAACACCGGCTTCGGCCAACGCTTCTTCGCCCATCGCTCGGTGAGTCATCGAAGCGGGGTGGCAGATTAAGCTCTCCACGCCTCCTAATGATTCTGCCAGTGAGAATAATGTTAACTGAGAGACAAAATATTTGAGCTGTTCAAAGCTGCCCGCAAACTCAAAACTTAGCATAGATCCAAAGCCAGATTGCTGCTTTTTCGCTATCTCATGGCCAGGATGCTCTGGCAAACTCGGGTGATAAATGACCTTTACTAAGGCTTCGCTTTGCAGATAGTCCAAAATGGCACGTGAGCTTTCCTCATGGACGCGCATTCTTGCGCCTAAGGTACGAATGCCACGCAGCGTCATATAGCTATCAAAAGGGGTTCCCGTTGAGCCAAGGCAGTTGCCCCACCATGCTAGCTCTTCAGCGTGCTGCTCTGTTTTGGTGATAACAACTCCGCCAATCACATCGGAGTGGCCGTTGATGAATTTGGTGGTGGAGTGGATGACAAAATCTGCGCCCAACTCTAATGGTTTTTGGAACACTGGCGTTAAGAAGGTGTTGTCAACCGCCACTAATGCACCGACGGCGTGTGCTTGTTGGCAAATATCAGCAATATCTACCACGCGAACTAATGGGTTGGATGGGGTTTCAATGAGTACCAATTTGGGTTTTTTCGCCAAAGCGGCCTGCAAAGCGTTTGGATCGGATTGATCAATAAAGAGTGTCTTAAAATCGCCTTTTTTGGCGCGTGTATTAAACAGGCGATATGTGCCACCGTAACAGTCATGCGGGGCCACAATCAGATCGTCAGGACTTAAAAAGGCGGAAACCCATAGATTCAGCGCCGAAGTGCCACAGTTAGTCACCACCGCGCCTTGACCCGATTCGAGTTCAAACAACGCTTTTTCGAGCAGACCTCGATTCGGGTTGCCAGAGCGTGTGTAATCGTATTTAGGCACTTCACCAAACGCAGGAAAGCTATAATTTGTCGAAAGATAAATTGGAGGCACAACAGCATGATATTGAGAGTCGGATTCAATACCGGTTCTAACGGCGATGGTGGCTGGCTTGCGAGTGGTCATGACGGTTTCCTTACTTAATAAACTCAATAAACTGACTTTTATTGAGGGGGTTCCTGCCTTATTCGGGGACAACTAAGGTGGCAATTTCAATTGTCTAGAGTATTAGCTATATCCGATAGTGCGCTATATTGCTATCTCTCAGTCGATAATGGCACACTTTACTGAACCAAAAAGAAGACGTCAATATATCCAGACGTCTATATATCTTTGCTTGTGGCGGTAAATCCCGCTAAAATCCAACTTTCAAATTTTTAACGACCAATTACGATAACGAAGGTGCGCAATGGCAGACTGGAATGGGGAATACATTAGCCCATATGCTGAACATGGGAAGAAGAGTGAGCAAGTCAAAAAAATCACCGTTTCAATCCCATTGAAAGTGTTGAAAGTATTAACTGATGAGCGCACTCGCCGTCAAATCAATAACTTACGCCACGCAACGAACAGTGAGCTGCTGTGTGAAGCCTTCTTGCATGCTTATACTGGTCAACCTTTACCGACCGACGAAGATTTGAGAAAAGATCGTCCAGACGATATTCCGACGGAAGCAAAAGCATTAATGACCGCCATGGGCATTGAATTTGAAGCGTATGATGATGAAGAAGTGTAGCGCGTAATTGCGGTACAACGAGATAAAATAGAGAGGATACTGGGTAAGTTGCCATTGTGACTTTGGCTCTGTGTCTCAGAATATAAAAAAACCGCTGAAAGTCAGCGGTTTTTTTTCGAGCGAGGCATTTAGCCGCTCAAGCTTGTGATTATTCTTGCATGTAATTGACAGGCATCTCGATTCGAGCGACGCCAGAGTCAACCGCTGCTTGAGCAACCGCTTTAGCAACACGAGGCAGTAGGCGTGGGTCCATCGGTTTTGGAATGATGTATTCAGGGCCGAAACTTAACGCTTTTACGCCTGCAGCTTTCAACACTTCAGCCGGCACTTCTTCTTTAGCCAGTTCACGTATCGCCTCAACGGCGGCTAGCTTCATTTGGTCATTAATTTCACTAGCACGGACATCCAAAGCGCCACGGAAAATAAATGGGAAGCACAACACATTGTTGACTTGGTTTGGATAATCGCTACGACCTGTGCCGAGAATTAAATCGTCACGTACCGCGCGTGCGAGTTCCGGTTTAATTTCCGGATCCGGGTTTGAGCAAGCAAATACGATCGGTTTATCGGCCATTAATTTTAGCGCTTCGGCAGGCAGCAGGTTGGGGCCTGACACACCTAGGAATAAGTCAGCGCCTTCAATCACATCTTCCAGTGTGCGTTTGTCGGTGTTATTAGCGAACAACTGCTTATATTCATTAATGTCATCGCGACGAGTATGAATCACACCTTTGCGATCAAGCATGTAGATTTTTTCACGCATTGCGCCGCACTTAATCAGTAGTTCCATGCAAGCGGTGGCTGCTGCGCCAGCGCCAAGACAGACGATAGTGCATTCGTTGAGTTTCTTGCCTTGCAGTTCAATCGCATTGAGCATGCCAGCGGCGGTAACAATCGCAGTGCCGTGTTGATCGTCATGGAAAACAGGCACATTACAGCGCTCGATCAAGCGGCGTTCAATCTCAAAGCAATCTGGTGCTTTGATATCTTCTAAGTTGATGCCGCCAAAGGTGTCGGCGATGTTGGCAACCGTATCGACAAATTCATCGATTGTGCGGTGTTTTACTTCAATATCAATTGAATCAAGCCCAGCAAAGCGTTTAAACAGTAGCGCTTTTCCTTCCATGACGGGCTTGGAAGCCATCGGACCTAAGTTACCTAAACCAAGAATAGCCGTGCCGTTTGAGATCACAGCGACGGTGTTGCCTTTCGCAGTGTATTTATAAACGTTGTCGATGTTCTGTGCGATTTCACGAACCGGTTCAGCAACGCCCGGGCTGTAAGCTAAAGCAAGGTCTTCAGCCGAGTCGGCAGGCTTAGTTAGTGAAATGGCAATTTTACCCGCGGTTGGGTAAGCATGGTAATCGAGTGCGCGTTGGCGAAATTGTTCTTCTGCCGTTAATTCTTGGTGAGTGTCATCAGACATAGGTATAAGTGCTCGTGTTGGATTGGAAAAGGTCCATAATTCTAATGGATGTCGCTCAAACTTCCTAGGCGGGAACCTGACGTGCTTCATCAAAAAATGGAGAAAATGTCGCAGATAAGACCAGTGCGTACTGACAACTATACAAAAAATGCCAACAAAAAAGGATGCCGAAGCATCCTTTTTTAATTTTCTAGCAAAAAAGAGATTATTTGCTAGAAAGAGCACCGAAACGCTTGTTGAAGCGATCTACACGGCCGCCAGTATCAACGATACGTTGCTTACCAGTGTAGAATGGGTGACATTTGTCACACACGTCTAGGTGGATAGAATCTTTGCCTAGCGTTGAGCTGAACTCGAAAGAGTTGCCGCAAGAACAAGTCGCGCTAACTGCTTTGTACTCTGGATGGATACCAGCTTTCATGGGATAACCTCAAATTGGGCCGCGTCGCTATCCGAATCTATGCCGGACACCACACGTAGTTAATAAAAAAATGTTGATACCGCTGACTGCTTAACATCAAGCAAGAAGCCATATCATCAAGGCGCGATATATTAATGAATCCTCTTCAGTGGATCAAGCCATTTCGCCGCTATTTTCGCCACATTTTTGTCCAATGACGAAGCTCGAATTTCGGTGACGCATCCAGTAGACTGTCTTTTCACATTTTTTGTAGAACGAACGGTCGATTATGCGCCCCACCATTGCACGCGTTGCCTTACCTGTCCCATTGGATAAGCAGTTTGATTATCAGATCCCAAGTCATCTGTTTCCGATTGTTGGTGGACGAGTGTCGGTGCCATTTGGTCGGCAAACGCTGGTGGGTATCGTCACCGCTATAGTCAGTGAGTCTGAGTTTTCAGTCGATCAATTAAAGCCGCTAAAAGCGGTGCTCGATAGCCAGCCAGTCTGGCCAGAGAAACTCTATCAATTGCTGTTGTGGTGTAGCCAGTTTTATCAATACCCATTAGGCGACACGCTATTTAATGCATTGCCTGGCGCATTACGTAAAGGGAAAGCGGCCGATTTTTCGACTTTAGTGGAGTGGCAACTGACGCCCAGTGGGCGCGATCAACTCATGCAAGGATTCGGGCGAGCGGTAAAGCAAGCCAAAGTGATGGCGATGCTTGAGTCTGGCGCTGTGCCCCATCAACTGTTTATTGATGAAGAGGTAGGTAGCAGCGTACTCAAAACCTTACAAGAGAAAGGCTGGATAGAATCACTGGAAAAACGGCCGACACTGACGGCTTGGCCGCAAAATGTTGAAGCGGATGTGGAAAAGCCCAAGCTCAACCAAGAACAAGCGATCGCGATTGCTTCAATTAATAGCCATCACCATTTCGCATGCTATTTACTTGAAGGGGTCACCGGTTCAGGGAAAACCGAAGTTTATCTAAACTTAATCAAGCCCGTTTTAGAAAAAGGACGTCAGGCATTGGTACTGGTGCCTGAGATTGGTCTAACACCACAAACCATTAACCGCTTTCGTAAGCGATTTAATGTGCCAGTTGCCGTGGTCCACTCGGGGCTCAATGAAACCGAGCGCCTCAACGCGTGGTTAGCGGCGCGTGATAATATCGCGGGCATTATTATTGGTACTCGCTCAGCGCTGCTAACGCCTTTTGCAGACCTAGGTATCATCATTGTTGATGAAGAGCACGACGCTTCGTATAAACAGCAAGATAGCCTACGCTACCATGCAAGAGATGTCGCGGTAATGCGTGCAAACCTTGAGCAGATCCCGATTGTGCTCGGTTCCGCCACTCCAGCATTAGAAACGTTGCATAATGCATTGAGCGGCAAATATCATCACTTAAGCTTAACTCAGCGTGCGGGCGTAGCGGTTCCCACTAAAAACAAAGTGTTGGATGTGAAAGGCCTGTTTTTAGAGAGTGGGTTATCAGCGCCGCTGATTGCTGAGATGAGAAAACACCTCAGCGCAGGTAACCAAGTGATGCTGTTTCTCAATCGGCGCGGCTTCTCGCCCGCGCTGATGTGCCATGAATGCGGTTGGATTGCCGAGTGCAAACGTTGCGATGCGTACTATACCTTTCACCAATACAGCAGTGACATGCGTTGTCACCATTGCGGCTCGCAACGTCCGGTGGTTCATCAGTGTCAAGGTTGTGGTTCAACTCAGTTGGTCACGGTTGGGGTAGGTACCGAGCAACTTGAAGCGCAACTGGCGCAGCTTTTCCCCGAATATAAAACGGTGCGTATTGATCGCGATAGTACGCGTCGTAAAGGCAGTTTAGAAAGTACGTTATCATCGATTCGACAAGGTGAGTATCAGATTTTAATTGGCACGCAGATGCTTGCTAAAGGGCACCATTTTCCCGATGTGACTTTAGTGGCGTTATTGGATGTGGATGGTTCGCTATACAGCAGTGATTTTCGCGCCGCCGAACGCTTGGCGCAGCTATTTACTCAAGTGGCAGGTCGAGCAGGGCGCGCTAGTAAACCCGGCGAAGTCATTTTACAAACGCATCACCCAGAACACAGTTTGCTGCAAGCACTGTTGCAAAAGGATTATCGTCATTTTGCAGAAACCGCGTTAGAAGAGCGGAAAATAGCGATGTTGCCGCCTTACACCTATCTCACACTGTTTAAAGCGGAATCCAATCAAGCTTCGATGGTGGAAGAGTTTTTACGCCAAATTAGGCATACGTTAGAAGCGCATCCGTTATTTGATGATTCGTGCTTAGTCTTAGGGCCAACCCCAGCACCATTAGCGAAAAGAGCGGGCAAATATCGCTGGCAGTTATTACTGCAAACTCAACATCGCTCCAAAATGCAAAAACTATTGATGAGTGCTAAGCCTGCGATTGGACTGTTACCATTAGCCAAGAAAATTCGCTGGTCGTTAGATATTGAACCGCAAGATCTCAGTTAAACCTCAGTAGCGTTTTCGATGAAATGAGATGTAACATATTGAAGCAATCGAATGCTAAAAAGGTTACTGTTACTTTTGTCAGCCAATTTAATTCTCTCTAATGTGAGTGGCTTCACGCTTATTATGTAAAATTTGTTAATCTGACCGTAACTTTCTGGGTGGAAATGAATAGACTATCACTCATATATCCGCTGTGAATAACAGCTCAGCGTTCAAAATGGATAACCAGATTTTACAACCGGATTTTATAAACATAACAACGGGTGATTTCAGCCCAGTAACAACTTTTAAAGAGGTTAATTTCTATGGCGACAATGAAGGATGTTGCCCAGCTTGCAGGTGTATCAACCGCCACGGTATCTAGGGCGTTGATGAACCCTGAAAAAGTATCATCTTCAACGCGAAAGCGTGTCGAAGATGCTGTTTTGGAAGCTGGTTACTCACCAAATTCTCTCGCTCGCAACTTACGCCGTAATGAATCTAAAACCATTGTCGCTATCGTGCCTGATATTTGTGACCCTTACTTCACAGAGATCATTCGTGGTATCGAAGATGCGGCGATGGAACATGGTTATTTAGTACTGTTGGGTGATAGTGGTCAGCAGAAAAAGCGAGAAAGTTCGTTAGTTAACCTCGTATTTACTAAGCAGGCCGATGGCATGTTGTTGCTGGGAACGGATTTGCCGTTTGATGTTAGTAAGCCGGAGCAAAAAAACCTGCCACCTATGGTCATGGCATGTGAATTTGCGCCAGAACTTGAGTTGCCGACGGTACATATTGATAACCTTACTTCAGCGTTTGAAGCGGTGAACTATTTGACGCAGCTCGGGCACAAACGCATCGCGCAAATATCGGGGCCAGCAGAGGCCACGCTGTGTAAGTTCCGCCATCAAGGTTATCAACAAGCTTTACGCCGCGCAGGAATTACCATGAACCCTAATTATTGCACTTATGGTGATTTTACTTTTGAAGCTGGGGCTAAAGCACTGCGCCAATTATTGGCGTTATCTGAGCCACCCACAGCCATTTTTAGTCATAATGACAGTATGGCGATCGGTGTCATTAAGGAAGCCAAAAAATTGGGCTTGCGCGTTCCACAAGATATTTCAGTGGTGGGATTTGATGATATTCAATTTGCGCTCTACTGCGATCCACCGTTAACGACCATCTCACAGCCGCGCTATGAGATAGGGCGTCAAGCGATGCTCATGATGCTCGATCTTCTTCGCGGTCAAGAGGTTGGCGCAGGTTCTCGACTATTAGAAACCAAGTTAGTGATTCGAGAAAGCGCAGCGCCTCCTCGCTTGAGCTAACCACATGCAGCGCATTTTTGATGCGCTGCAACTCTTTCAGCACTATTAAGTCGTTGGAAACTGCATTAACATTGGCACAAACCATCAACTTTTGAATTCTCTGTGGCTAATAAAGATTATGTAAGGCGCGGTCGTAGTCCGAAAAAGCCGACCCCGAAAAAAACAGCTCCACGTCGTAAACCTTGGCGTAGTGGCTTATTGGCACTGTTGCTCGTTTCCGGTTTTGGTTATGGGCTGTTCTTACTCAGCCGTGATCCTGAGCCGCCTCAAGCGGTTGTGGTTCCTACAAAACCAGTCGCAAAGCCTAAGCCAGAGAAAGTGATCCCACCGCCCCCAGAGGAAAAATGGGATTACGTGGATAGCTTGCCGAAACGTGAAGTGGAAGTGGTAGCCAAAGAACAGAAAGTGTCTGAAATCCCTTACATTATGCAGTGTGGGGCGTACAAAACTTCGGCACAAGCTGAAAGCCGTAAACTTGATATCGCGTTTCAGGGTTTAAAAAGTGAAATCCGAAAAACGGAAGGCAGCAGTTGGTATCGCGTGGTATTAGGGCCATACAAATATAAGCGTGATGCGCAGCGTGACGAGCATAAATTACAACGCGCTAAAATTGAGCCGTGCGCCATTTGGACTGAACCACAATAAGAGCGATCACTCACCGCATCCAATCGATTCGCGGTGAGTGTTTTTTGTGACTTGAAATCTTCCCCAACCATCCTCATATATTTGCTAACTCCATCGTGAAAACAAATAAGAGGTCCTGTCGTGACTACCATCGTCTCTGTACGTCGTAATAATAAAGTTGTCATCGCCGGTGACGGACAAGTATCGCTCGGTAATACCGTAATGAAAGGCAACGCGCGCAAGGTTCGCCGTCTGTACAATAATCAAGTCTTGGCAGGGTTTGCAGGTGGCACAGCCGATGCGTTTACCTTGTTTGAGCGCTTTGAAAGTAAGCTGCAAATGCATCAAGGTCATCTTACTAAGGCCGCGGTTGAGCTGGCAAAAGATTGGCGTAGTGACCGAGCACTGCGTAAGCTAGAAGCGATTTTAGCGGTGGCTGATGAAACGGCATCGCTCATTATTACGGGCAATGGTGACGTCGTTCAACCAGAAAACGACCTGATTGCTATCGGTTCGGGTGGTAATTTTGCTCAAGCTGCGGCGACTGCATTATTAGAAAATACCGATTTAGATGCACGTGAAATCGCTGAAAAAGCACTGAAAATTGCGGGCGACATTTGCGTGTTTACCAACCATTTCCACACTATCGAAGAACTAGAAATACCGGCGGAATTGCTACTGCAACAAACAGTGATCACCGAAAAATAAAGACAGTGTTAGGGTAAAGAATTAAGGAAAATCTGATGTCTGAAATGACTCCACGTGAAATTGTTCACGAATTAAATCGCCATATTATTGGTCAAGATAAAGCCAAACGTTCGGTAGCGATTGCGCTGCGTAACCGCTGGCGTCGCATGCAGCTCGAAGAGAGTTTGCGCGCCGAAGTAACGCCGAAAAACATTTTGATGATTGGTCCAACTGGGGTGGGAAAAACAGAAATTGCTCGTCGTCTCGCCAAGCTTGCCAACGCACCATTTATTAAAGTGGAAGCGACCAAATTTACCGAAGTGGGTTATGTTGGTAAAGAAGTGGAAACCATTATTCGCGATTTAACCGATGTCGCGGTAAAAATGACTCACCAGCAAGCGATGGAAAAAGTGCAATTTCGCGCGCAAGAGCAAGCAGAAGAGCGTATTTTAGATGCTTTATTGCCGCCAGCTCGTGATGCTTGGGGAGAGAATGAAAAGGGCGAAGAGAGCTCGAACACTCGCCAAATCTTCCGTAAAAAGTTGCGTGAAGGAAAGCTCGACGACAAAGAGATTGAAATCAATGTCGCTGTCCCTCAAATGGGGGTTGAAATTATGGCACCTCCGGGCATGGAAGAGATGACCAATCAGCTGCAAGGTTTGTTTCAGAACCTTGCAGGGGATACCAAGAAAAAACGCAAACTCAAAATCAAAGAGGCCTTCAAAGCTTTGACTGAGGAAGAAGCGGCAAAATTGGTCAATCAGGAAGAGCTGAAAGATCAAGCTATTTTTAATGTTGAAAATAACGGCATTGTCTTTATTGATGAGATTGACAAAATCTGTAAACGCGGCGAAAGCTCAGGTCCAGATGTGTCGCGTGAAGGGGTACAACGTGATTTGCTACCTTTGATTGAGGGCAGTACTGTCTCGACTAAGCACGGCATGGTTAAAACTGATCATATCCTCTTTATTACGTCGGGTGCATTCCAAGTGGCGAAGCCCTCTGATTTAATCCCCGAGTTGCAAGGCCGCTTGCCGATTCGCGTCGAACTTGAAGCATTATCGAGCCATGACTTTAAACGTATTTTGACTGAGCCGAAAGCCTCTCTGACCGAGCAGTATATTGCGCTGATGAAGACGGAAGAGGTGCACATTGAATTCACTGAAGATGGCATCACTCAAATTGCGGAAGCCGCGTGGAAAGTGAATGAAACCACGGAAAATATCGGCGCACGTCGCCTGCATACCGTGATGGAGCGTTTGATGGATGAAATCTCATTTGATGCAACAGAAAAGCCTGGCTCCTCAATGATTATCGATGCCGCCTACGTCAAGCAGCGCCTAGGTGAGTTAGTCGAGAATGAAGATTTGAGCCGCTTTATTCTTTAGCGGATCGAATGGCCAGTACACTGTTTGTAGCCCGTCCAAAGTGACGGGCTTTTTATTGCCGTGTTATACTCGCCAGCAGAACAGTATATACTGACCCCTTTTTTGAACGGCAGTGACCTTGCATGAAGAATTCGCTCCATATCTGGCTTGATGCGGCCAGGCCTAAAACGCTCCCTCTCGCGCTAGTTTCTATTTTAACGGGCAGCGCGTTAGCTTTCTCATCGGGCCATTTTTCGTTGCCAGTAGCGCTGCTTGCTCTGCTTACCGCAACTTTATTACAAATCTTATCCAACCTTGCAAATGATTATGGTGATGCGGTCAAGGGTACGGATAATGAGGCTCGCTTAGGGCCAATCAGAGCGATTCAATCCGGTGCGGTGACGCTCGATGATATGAAGCAAGCGATGTTGATTAACATCACATTGACGGTTATCTCGGGTTTGGTGTTGATTTTTTATGCACTGGATAGCGTGCAAAGTATTCTGGCTTTTGTCGGGTTGGGCGTGCTCGCCATTGTGGCCGCGATTGCTTACACGGTCGGTAACAAACCCTACGGCTATGTCGGCTTAGGTGATTTATCCGTATTCATTTTCTTTGGTTTACTTGGGGTGTCTGGAACCTATTTCTTGCATACCGGCCATGTGGAACCGAGCCTGTTCTTACCCGCGTTAGGCTGTGGCTTATTGGCGGTCGCTGTGCTCAATGTCAACAATATGCGTGATATTGAAAATGATGCAGTTTGCGGAAAAAAAACCGTTGCCGTACGTCTTGGGCAAACGCGCGCCAAGCAATATCACTTTATGCTATTGGCGGGTGCGGTGGTCGCTTTTGCTTGGTATTTAGTGATGCAAAGCAGCCCAGCGTGGATAAGTTTGCCCTTTTTGTTGAGCATTGTGGTAGTGGTAAAACACAGTAAAGCGGTGTGGGTGAGTGATCAACCTGCGCAGATAGCACCTATGATGCCCGCTATCGTCAAATGTTCACTGATCACCAACTTGTTGTTTGTTGGAATTGTTATAGCTCAAACTCTGACGAGTTAATTGTCGCTTGTCATTGCAATGACTTAATGACCCTATATACTCGGTGAAGATAATTTTCGGCAAGAGAAGAACCATTATGGAATACAACACCTCTGCGTTATGTGATATTTATCTCGACCAAGTCGATGTGGTGGAGCCAATGTTTAGTAACTTTGGTGGAAGCGCATCCTTTGCTGGCCAGCTTACGACGATTAAATGTTTTGAAGATAATGGCTTAATCCGTGAAGTATTAGAGCAAGATGGGCTAGGACGGGTGCTGTTAATTGATGGTGGTGGTTCACTGCGCCGTGCGCTGATTGATGCAGAATTGGCCGCTCTTGCTGAAGAAAATGAGTGGGAAGGCATCGTTGTTTACGGTTGTGTCCGTGAAGTGGATGAACTCGAAGAGATGAGCATCGGCATTCAAGCGCTCGCCTCTATTCCTGTTGGAGCATCCAATCAAGGTATCGGTGAAGTGGATGTGCCTGTCAATTTTGGTGGCGTCACTTTCCTACCTGAAGATTATTTGTACGCTGATAATACGGGTATTATTTTATCTCCTGAGCCTTTAAATGTGGATATGGACTTAGATGATGACCTTGACGAGATTGAAGAGTAGTTTCTCGCGCTGAAAGGCGATGTTTCTAAGTGATAAAGCCAGCATGAATGCTGGCTTTTATACAGAAATCCCTCACATGATGTGAGGGATTTTTTGTATCGAGAAAACCCCCAGCTAGGCTAGGGGTTCCGTAAAGCTTACAGCTATAAGTCAGTTATATAACCCCTTTCAATTTGATAAAAACGTCTTGTGGTCAGGCAACTGCAAGAGTTAATTAAGAATTGAAAGGGGGTCTGTAGTGGTATAGTGAATTTGGTCACTTAGTTAGAGGTGATATCATCACCTCATAAGTTAACAGGTGACACTATGACAAAACGTACAAGACGACTATTTAGCGCAGAATTTAAGTTAGAAGCAGCGCAACCAGTCTTAGACCAAAATTACTCAGTGACTGAAGCAGCCCAAGCCATGAATGTGGGCAAGTCCACGATGGATAAATGGGTTCGCCAGCTTAGAGAAGAACGCCAAGGGAAAACACCGAAAGCTTCACCTATGACCCCTGAGCAAATAGAAATTCGGGAATTGAAAAAGAAGCTGGCTCGCCTTGAAGAGCATAATGAAATACTAAAAAAAGCCACGGCTCTCTTGATGTCGGACTCACTGAACAATTCTTGACAATCAAGAAACTCAAGCAGAGCCACAGCGTAAAAATATTATGCGAAGTCTTCAATGTTCATCGAAGTAGTTATCACTATTGGCTTAAACGCCCAGCGTTAATTAATGCGGAAACAATAAAACTGCGCAGCTTGGTCAGTGAGGCTCATGCCGCAAGCAATGGCTCTGCGGGAGCGAGAACCATTGCAGATATAGTCACAAATCAGGGTGTAAAGCTGAGCCGATACCGAGCAACAAAGCTTATGAGAACGCTTGGTTTAGTGAGCTGCCAAGAGCCAAAGCATCGCTACAGAAAGGCTTCACAAGAACATATTGACGTTCCAAATCACTTAGGTCGTCAGTTTGCGGTTACCGCCCCAAATGAGGTCTGGGCTGGTGATGTTACGTATATTTGGACAGGTAATCGGTGGATGTATTTAGCAGTTGTTATCGATCTTTTTGCCCGAAAAGTGATTGGTTGGTCGATGTCTTTGTCGCCTGATAGTCAGTTGACAGGCAAAGCTCTTTCGATGGCTTATGAGTCTCGTGGTAAGCCTAAAGGTGTTATGTTCCATAGCGATCAAGGCAGTCATTATACTAGCCGTAAATACCGTCAATTGCTGTGGCGTTTTCAAATAAAACAGAGTTTATCTCGCCGAGGAAATTGTTGGGATAATGCGCCGATGGAGCGCTTCTTTAGAAGTCTGAAAACGGAATGGGTGCCAACTGTGGGTTACCGTAGCTTCGCTGAGGCTCAACAAGAGGTTACCCGTTACATTATCGGATATTACTGCCAACTCAGACCACATCAGTATAACGGTGGTTTAACTCCCAATGAATCAGAACGATTATATTGGGAAAACTCTAAAACCGTGGCCAATTTTAGTTGACCACTACAAGTACACCTAAGCACAGCGACACTCCATAAAGTTTTGTCCGAAGCATCAGTCAAACCCATCGTAACTTACCGACGCAGAAAAGATTTCCAAAGATACGAACGCCCAATCCCTGGTGATAGAGTCCAGATGGACACCTGTAAAATAGCACCTGGAGTCTACCAGTACACAGCTATCGATGACTGCTCTCGCTATCGGGTGAGCTTAAATGTAGCAATTTTTTCTAGTTCAAAAAACTGTTCAATACCAATATCTAGGTCTTCTAACTTGTTCAAAAGCTGAGAGATCGTAAGAGACTGGTTTTACAATAAATATCACAAATCCAACAAATTTGTTATACGACCTTCCCCAGCCACTAGGAAGCAGCTTTATAACCTTATATAGATAAGCTTCCCAATTTTCTGGGAAAGCCTCGATGAGTTTTTCGATTCTGGTCTCAATGCTTTCTATCTATTTTTTGATCATTGTCAGTAGGGAGTTAATTGATGAAGTAATAAATTCGGGCATGATTTGACAACGACTTTCCCCTACAGAATGCAATCGATTGATTATAGGCGATAAGAACTACATCTAAGCGATCGTTTTTAGCTCTATGGCCAAGAGCGCCGAAGAACTTTTTGATGTGCAATGAATTGATTTTGCTGTGAAGCGACTTTGGCTATGGCGACGTCGTATAGGATGTATCACCTGAATTCCAATGCAACATATTGCCATTTGAGCAAGTTTTTGCCCCTGATTTTAGTGTGTTATCATTGCCAGAATCCGCGCCATACCTTTAATCGGATAGGGGAGGTATGGCCTTCCTTTTCCTGAACTACTTATGGAAGCGGACGATTTCAACGCTTTCTAACTGCATGAATTTAGTCAATATTGCCACTATGAAATGGCAAAACGAGAATAAGCGAGCAAAAAATGAACACAAGAATGTTTGGCATACTAATGAGCCTTATCCTGTCGACGAGTACGGTGGCGGCCGAAACTGAGCCTTCGATTAACGCTTTGGTGGGGATAAAACAAGCGCCTAAACTGGGTGAGCGCTTCCGTGTGGATACGGCCGGTTATAATGCGGCTCCTGTGACGCTTGTTTGTATGGAAGCAAGCCCTTACACGGCATTTTCATATTGTGAGCTCAATTCGAATGCACGTGGGTTATATCTCGAAATTGGTGAGACTAACTTTACGGGAAAAAATGTTTCTGGGGAGTTAATTGAGTTTATTGGTATCCAGCACGGTCAGTTATTTTTCAAATTAGTGAAAGAGTGATCGACAGTGTGAAACGAATCCACCGTTTGGAGCCTAAGGTCGGTCTCATTTCACAACCTATTAAATACTTATTACATAGAGCACATACATATTTCAGGAATAACGATGATTAAAGAACAAGCAAAAGAATACATAGAAGAAAAAATGAATAAAGATGATCAATTAATTGGCTTTTTTCAGGCCGTTAGTCCTCCCCAATTCTGGTTGTTTCTTCTAGTGGGACCACTTTTTGTTCTTAGTATGAGAACATACTTCCTAGCTGTTACCGAAAAAGGTATCTCTTTTCACAAACTCAGTTTGCTCGGAAAATTTAAAGAACATGATTTCTTTGAATTTTCCGAAATTGAGAGCGTAAAAATAGGGAAGGGACTGTTACAAAGACCAATGAAGTTTACTTTTCAAAATAACCGAAAAATAACGGTGAGAGCGCAGTTAAAAGGCGTTGGTAAGGTTGCGAAACTACTGCCAGAAGTACAGCAATATATTGAAAGTAGAATGACCTTGTCCCAATGATTCTATTTTTTATTGCCGTTACGGCGTATGTTGGTTCATTGATTCTTGTTAAGCCTGCACCAAGCAGCCTGAAATCAGCATCAATTAGTTATATTGAAAATTTAAAGCTTGTTTGGGCGTCGATATGCTCAGGGGTGTTCATCCTTTTCATTTTTCTGTTCATCACAAACTTTAGTTTCGTTAATGTCGATGAAAGCCTGTACAGAACTTTTGTCCTGAGTAATGACGGTGAGAAGGTTATGAGCAGGCCATTACAGCTTGTCTCCCATCTGTTTGTCCATGGTAATCTGCTGCATCTTGCCACGAACGTTATTGGCTTAGGTATAGCTTCTACTTATGAACGTAGAGTTGGGGCTAAGAGATATCTATCAGTGCTTGTTGTGGGAGCGTTGTCCTCGATACCTTCGGTATTATTCTATTCCGACAACACTACAGTTTGTGGAATATCTGGTGGGGTTTTCGGACTGGCTGCAGCCTATTTTACCGATGAAAAAGAGTTAACGACTAAGGAGTGCTTTGATCCGCACCACCAGTTTTGGACACCTAATTAAGTGAGTACAATCACTAATGAGGTGAACCATGACAAACAAGAAAAAACGTATTCTCCATTCTGCTGAATTTAAAGCAGAAGCACTGAAGCTAGCAGAAAAGCTGGGAGTAGCTACGGCAGCGCAGCATCTCTCGTTACACGAATCCCAGATCTACGGTTGGCGTAAAGCAGCCAAGAAAGATACTAGCACCAGTCAGCGGGAAAAAGATCTAGCCGCTGAAGTCGCAAAGCTCAAAAGGCAATTGGCCGAGCAAGCTGAAGAGCTAGATATCGTAAAAAAGGCCGCCACCTACTTCGCGAAAAATCTAAAGTAGATAGCTACGAATTTATGCTCGAACACCTGCTGTGCTTCAGTGCTGTCCGCATGGCTAAGGTGTTCGGGGTTTCACGAAGTGGGTTTTATTACTGGATTAAGCATCGCCACAAGGCCACTCAGCGCGAGGTAACTCGCCAAGAGCTTGATACGAAGGTCAAAAAGGCTTTTGACAACAGCAAAGGCCGTGATGGTTCAAGGCGTATCCAGAAAGAGCTGGCAGAGAACGGTGATAGCCGTAATGTTAAAACCATTGCCGCTAGTATGAAGCGTCAGGATTTAACGCCGAAAGCGGCACGTAAGTTTAGGTGCACTACGGATAGCAAACATAAAATGCCAGTTGCTCCGAACCTGCTAGCTCAGGATTTTAACGCGGAGGCTCCGAATCAAAAGTGGGCGGGAGACATCACCTATGTTGCGACAAGTGAAGGCTGGCTGTATTTGGCGGTAATTATTGACCTTTATTCAAGGCAAGTAGTCGGCTGGTCTATGGATACCAGAATGACCGCAACACTGGTCTGCGATGCATTATCAATGGCCTTGTTCCGTCGTGGGTTCCCTGAGCAGGTGATCGTTCATAGTGACCGAGGTAGTCAGTACTGCTCAAAAGATTATCGAGACATCATAACCGCTTATAATCTAAAGCAAAGTATGAGTAGGAAAGGAAACTGCTGGGATAATGCTTGTGTTGAGAGCTTCTTCCATTCAATGAAGGTTGAAGCGATCCAATATGAGCCGATCATGACGCGAGACGAGATGCGTCAAACGCTCTTTGAATACATCGAGGTTGATTATAATCGGACAAGAAGGCACAGTGCTCTTGGGTATCTAAGTCCAGTTAACTTTGAAAATAAAAATGTCGCTTAATGAAGTGTCCAGTCTGGCTGGAGCAGATCAGTTAACTGCCATTTTTCTATTCACGTTTTTAGTAATACTGCTAATACTAGAAGGGGAAATCAGGGGACAAGATGACTATATGTTTGATATTAAAGTTGACCATATTGGCCACTTTTTAGGAGCACTTGGCGTAATTCTTTACTGTCGTTTAATTCCTCAGCGTTGTAACAGTGATCATTATCTAAATGCTAGAACATGAAGAAAATTATGAATAAAACAATATTCGAATGTGCAGTACTCAATCGTTTCTTAGTCGAGAAGAATTTTTCCTTGTTGATCGATGCAGATCAGAATGACTTGGATCTACCCAATGAAGAGGATTGGCAGCGCCGCCTTGAACAAAGTGAACCGGATAGTTGGGAGCCGAATTTTTTGGCCTATCTTAATGAGCGAGAACAGCATCTTGAAAGTCTTCCTATTGTGGGTGGCGAGTTAACACAGTCAGTGATTCAGCGTGGGGAAGAGATCATTTGGTCACCGGATAAAATCGCTATTCCAGCACTGCGAGAACTACAGCAATACGCTAAACGTATATTGGTCAAAATTGACGGATTAAACACCCAAATTATACTAATCACCGACGCGAATTATCCACGGCCCAATAAAGTATTACTGATCCAGTATGCGAACGCCGTAAGACAAAAAGTCGTCGCAAGTTTTGAGTTAGGTAAAAACAACTTGCACAGTGTGAGCATCACCGTACTTATGCTCGGTGAAACCGACAATGATGTGCGCCATTTTGCTAAACAAAACACTAAGCGTATGGGTATGGATAGGAATTTCATTCATTACGTCTGCGTTGACGCTCTGCATGAGCATATCTGGACTCCGACTCCTATTCGAAGTAGCAGTATAAAGCAGGTTATTAAAGCGACATTTTCTTCACTCGATCATCGCTTAGAAACGTTATTTAATCACTATAATGCTGTGACTGTGACTGTGACTGTGAGTTGGCCAAGAATCGTATTGTCCGGTCTTGGTGCATTTCTTATCACTACCGCCATGAATGTCATGGTGGCGAGTTTCGATATTGGATTTCTCTCGATGTTGAGCCGCATTTTAGTCCCGACATTGGTGTTCGTTATTGCTTTTGCTACGATGAAGAATCGCACTCAAGCTTACAAGCAGATTATGTTTTCCTTGTTAATATACCTCACTTTGTTGCTTGCAATGTTGTTCTATTTCAGTCCACCAGGCAATTTTGGCGAATGGTTAAATTTGGCACAGTTGCTATTCTTGACCAGTATGCCAGCGTTAATCATCGGGCGGGTGTTGGAGATTACTCGCTAAGAGGGTCATATACCGTCGCAACAGTGCTGCAACGCCAAGTTGTTTCGGTATATATGCCGGTTTTCCAGTCTAACAGCGAAGTTAGAGACAGATTACATAGTTACTCGCAATACACTTATTGGCTAACGTTTTTGCTTGGTTTAATTGTGATGGAGTTAAAACCGTATCAGGAATTATTAAGTAGTTGAACCGTTCTAATCCAGGACGAACCCTGATGTGACCGATGATGGTCAGAAACGAGCTGCAACATTTTTCCCGTAACCAAATTTTTCTCGACGTTTTCGCCCAGAGCATAATTTAACTACAGATTCCACATTGCGGGGCCAAAGCCTTGTTGAGCGGCTTTGGTGTACCACTCGAATGATAGCTCTGGATCACTGGAAGAATAATGAAAACCGAGTTGATTTTGAGCCGGTGCATAACCTTGAAGTGCCGATTTTTCATACCATGTAAAAGGCTGAAAGATATCTGGCATGGTTTGGCCACTACGGGTTCGTTGTCGCAAGGTTTTGTTAAGTTGCTGGCCATAATAGAATTGATTTTCCGCGTCTCCTTGCTCAGCAAGTAGCTGCACTAGATAATTTTTAGCTGTCTGATGTCCCAAACGCGTACCTTCTCGCAGATGAAATTCCGCTTGTTTGATGTCTTTATCGATACCGGTTCCATTAAAATAGATAAAGCCAAGTTTTGCATGTGCGGACGCAAATTGTTGTTCCGCTGACCTTTGGTAGTAGTTTATCGCCTCTTGTATTTGTCCCGACTGCTCAGCGTAAGACCCAAGAACGAACTCCGCATAGGCATGTTTTTGCTGCGCTGCTTTTTGCATCCATTCCAAGGCGTCGTCGTGATTTTTCATGACCCCCTTGCCTTCAAAGTACAAACGCCCAAGCTGATATTGTGCATCGGCATTGCCCGCTTGTCGATAGAGATCAGCCCGTTTGTCACCCTTTTGAACTAGGTTAGGATTCGCTTCTAGCAAACGTGCCAGTTCATAACGTGCATCGTTATTGTCTTGCTCAATGGCTTGTCGAAATAGTTGTTCAGCGGCTTCAACATCAACCCACACAATCCAATCTTCTGTATATAGGCCATTGATATACCAGCGTCCCAATTCTGTTTGTGCTGCGCTACTGCCACCATTCGCTGCCTTTTTGAGCCATTGTAAGGCCGGCTTGGCGTCCGCCACCATCTGAGTGGACTCATAGTCGCGTTGGAATTGTCGTGCTATCTGATATTGTGCTTGCGGATCTCCCTGTTGTGCAGCCTGATGAAACCAGCCCAATGCTTTGGTTGGAGCGGCTTCAACTCCTTGTCCCTCAAGCAACATGAGACCTAGTTGATATTGCGCGTTTCGATCGCCTTGCTCAGCGTTGCGCTTGACTTGCTGATAGTCTAAAGGCGCATCCTCTGGGACAGATACCTGCGAGTAGATAAGACAGGATAGGCTGAATATGATGTCAATAAGGAGCAAGGAGCAAAATTCGAGTTATCATAACAAGATTAAAAATAAAGGCGTCGTGGATGCTATCGCAGTTGAGTAGAGCACCGTAGATAATCAGTAGGAGCTCGTACACATATCACTTATTTTGGCTCTTGAAAAGCCTTTTCCGCTAGAAAATGCTCACCTTACGTAAACCGTAAACACGTCATAAACCCCGCATTCTAATCAACCTCAGCACGCAATACGATCAAATCTCCAATCTCAAGGAGATTTGAAATGGCAAAACGACGCACCAACCAAGAATGGCAAAACCTGTTTGAAAAATACCAATCTAGTCATCTATCCCAGCGGGTCTTTGGTGAACGTAACGGGCTAAGTATGTCTACCTTTTATACCAAACGCCAGCAGTTACAGACTACTGAGTCAGCCAATATCGGCGGCTTTGTTAAAACAGAAGTTATCGAAAAAACGACTCGCTACCAAGTAGCTCAAGCGCCCGTCGCCAACATAACATTATTTATTAATGATGTTGAACTCAGTACTCCATAAGGTACACCTGCCTCGTATCTGGCAGAGTTAATCGGAGCACTATCATGAAACGAATGTTGAGCGCCCCTAATGTTTATCTGTATCGGGAGTACGTGGATGTTAGAAAGTCTATCAATGCCCTGGCGGCGATTGTCGAGTCCGAAACCGATTTGCCGCTCGGCACGGGCGCACTGTTCCTGTTTAGCAATAAACAACGCGACAAAGTCAAAGTGTTGTACTGGGATAAAACGGGCTTCGCCCTGTGGTACAAACGGTTGGAAAAAGCCAAATTTAAATTGCCCAATCAAGAGAAAAAACAGGTGTACACCCTGACTCAATTTGACTTGGATAGACTATTATCTGGCTTCACGACAATCAGCTATAAACCGATAAAAATAGACAGCGTTACAATGAGTTAATGACGATAAAAATCAGTTATACCAAGCCTTGGTGTGGTGTTTTTAGTATAATCAATGCCATGAAAAAGGCGCCCAATAATTAACCCTGACAGCCAAGACATCGCCGAGCTTCAAACTATGGTGACAGCGTTGATGTCGGAGAAAAATGAGCTGCAAAAGAAGGAAGCGCAATGGCAGCAAGAGCGCCAATCCTTAATCGAACAGTTCCAACTCGCCCTTGACCGCCAGTTAGCCAAACGCTCGGAAGCGTTAAAGCATTATAATGGAGCACTGGGCGACCTCTTTAATGAGGTGGAATGTGAAGCGGCGAAGACCGCAGTGAAAAGCTGGAGTTCACGCCCGCCGTCTTAAAAGTATGGGAATATGTTAGCCCCAAATACGCGTGTCGTCGATGTGAACAGCATGCTGAAAAAAGCCACATTTACCAACAACCCACACCAGAAAGAATCATTCCCAAAAGCTTCGCTACCGAAAGTCTGCTTGCCAACATTATTTTAGGCAAATATCAGCATGAGCCAAAATCCAAAAGCTGTATTCACTGGAATCGCGATTAAAACTCGCTTCGACTGGAGAGTGTTGATCTGAAAGACAATCCCGTGCCAAACCCTTGCTGGATGACCTCTATGACTGGTTAACGTCGCAGAAAGTCATTGAATCGAGTCCTCTTGGAGAAGCCATTAAGTACACCTTTAGTCAGTGGTCTAAGCTGATACGCTATGTGGAAGATGGGCATTTATCTACCGGCAACAACCGAGCGGAACGCGCAATCAAATCGCTGGTCATTGGCTGAAAAAAATTGGTTATTCTCGACGAATCCACTTGGTGCTGATGCGAGTGCTTTGCTGTAGCATCATCTAGACGGCGAAAGTGAACGGACTGATACTTTACGATTACATGGTCAAATTGTGTGATTCATAGAGATGGTTTCAATTTTCTTAGCTGGAGATCGAGCTTGTAATTCTGCTCTTGAAACCTCTCTTTTCTGATCTGGTAGTGCTGAGATACCTCTTCAGACAGAGGTGTTTGATCAGAGGTCTCAGTAATCCTGTCTATCGGTGTTAGACCCTTTAACGAGCTGCGAGGCCGTTCCCTGTTGTAGTAGTGTTAGTAGCAGATCCAGCTCTTCCAGCCCCACAGAAACATCTATAGTTGGATAGAACTCACTTTTATCTGTTTTCTGTGAGCGTTCAACTTTGCCATTCAAGTGAGGCGAACCAGGCTTGTTGGGGTGAAACTTGATTCCAGTTGAAGAGCTTCGAGTACAGAGTAAAGACGACTTAGATAGATTGACGACCATTTATGCTTTTTAGCCGTAAGGATCTTCCAGTTGAAACTTGCCAATGAGCAAGTTGAAGATATTAGTTGTGAGGAAATCCTGTCCCCAAGAGCTTGGAAGTTGCTTTGGGTGAAGAGAATCAAGACACCGCTCCCAGAGGGAATACCTACTGCAAAATGGGCTTATGCACATCTCGCACGATTTGGAGGCTGGAAAGAAAGATAGCAAAAGAAATGGAAGAGCGTCAGTTAAGACGCTCTGGGAAGGATGGCTTAAATTATAAGCTATCCTCGAAGGCTACGAACTCGCCCTGTCTCTTGAACAAGACTTGTGATCAAGAGACAGGCATGAATGCTGGCTTTTTTATATTTAGTTCACCACGACGTGCTTAACCAGATAAATGGTAGCATTAGCGAAACAGGTAAGTTCGTTTTAGACACAGGGCGTAGTAATAACCCAGCAGCCCACCTAAGGTATTGCCTGCGGCAATCCCGATAAACAGCCCTTCGACATCATAGAGATACGAACCTAACCACGCGGCAGGAAGAGTGAACACAAACAGCCGCATAACGCTCCACTGAAAGGCGCGCATGGGTTGATGCAATGCATTCAATCCAGAGACAAGCATCATCACAATGCCTTGAAAGCCATAGCTCAGTGGCACCACCAGCAAATAGTGCCACAATAGATCGCGCACCGAGGGCTCTTGAGAAAATAGGGCTGACAAAGGGATGCTCAGCGGTACCATCATCGCAAAAATCATCAATTGAAATACGATAGAAAAACGCATGCTGAGGAACAGGCCAGCAAAGCTACGCTCAATATTTTTTGCGCCGATGTTTTGTGCCATAAAGGGAGTCAGTGCTGAGGTTAGTGACATCAAGACCAAAATGAGTATCGACTCAATACGCTGCGCGGCGCCGTAAGCGGCCACGGCAGCCGTGCCATGGCTTGCCAGCATTATCATTAATAGCGCGCCAGAGAGTGGATTCATTGCATTGGAGAGTGCCGCTGGTGTGCCCACTTTTAAGATCTGCTGCCAATCATGCCATAAAGTAGGAAAATACGGCCATGCCAATAATTTTTCTCTTTTGATTAAGACATATAGTGATCCACACAGTGCACCTAACCAACTGAATGCACTGGCAATAGCAGCACCTTGGATTCCTAATTCAGGGAAAGGGCCATAACCAAAAATCAGCAGCGGATCGAGCAGACCGTTAATACAACCTGCGAGCATCATAATTTTAGCCGGCGTTTTAGTATCACCTGTGGCTCGAATTGCGCTGTTACCAGCCATGGGAATAACGAGCAAAGGAATGGTCAAATACCAAACCTGCATGTATTGCTCAATCAAAGGGATTAAATCGTCAGTGGCACCAAGCAGTAGGAAGAGTGGCTTAATGGTCAGTAAACCCAGAATTGAAGCGAATGTCACCAGCACCACAGCCAGCAACACGCCGTGACTAGAAAAACGCGCCGCATTTTTAGCGTCACCTTGAGCGAGTAAGCGGCCAATACTCGTCGAAAGTCCAATACCAATTCCCATGGTAATGCAGTTGACCGCAAAGGTGACGGGAAAGGTAAAACTGATGGCGGCAAGAGATTCGGTGCCCAGTAGTGAGATAAAAAAGGTGTCGACCAAGTTAAACATCAAAATCGCGATCAAACCAAAAATCATTGGGATCGTCATTTGACTGAGCACATTTGGAATTGGGGCGGTTAATAGGCCGTGTTTATCGTGCATTACTGGCAACGTAGGTTAAGCAAAACGTTAGGATACTTGATTCTGGCGATCGCGACTATAGCTGCTAGGATGGGAAGTGTGACGAGAGTGAAGAAACAAAAAAGGCCAGCAAATGCTGACCTTCTTAACGATAATTAGTGTGAATAATTACGCTTTTTTCGCTTCAGCTGCTGCTTTTGCGATAGCTGCAAAGCTTTTCGCATCAAGTGCCGCGCCGCCAACTAGAGCACCATCAATGTCTGGTTGTGCGAAGTAAGCTGCTGCATTTTCAGGTTTTACAGAACCGCCGTATTGGATAACGACATTCTTCGCGACTGCTTCTGATTTTGCAGCAATGTGCGCGCGAATGGCAGCGTGAATACGTTGAGCATCATCTGCTGTTGCTGCTTTACCTGTGCCGATCGCCCAGATTGGTTCGTAAGCGATGATCGCACCTTCTAGCGCTTCAACACCTTGAGTGTTGATCACAGCGTCAAGTTGACGTGCACATACGGCTACTGTTTCGCCAGCTTCGTTTTGTGCTTCAGATTCACCGATACAAAGTACTGGTGTTAGGCCATTTTCTTTTAGGAATGCAAATTTTTGCGCCACAAATTCATCGGATTCATTGTGGTATTCACGACGCTCTGAGTGACCAATGATGATGTGTGTTGCACCGAATTCTTTCAGCATTGCTGGAGACATATCGCCAGTGAATGCGCCACTGTTGTGTACGTCGCTGTTTTGGGCACCCAGAATGATCGCGCTACCCGCATCGGTCAGAGTGCGCTCTGCTAGGTCAATAAAAAGTGCTGGTGGAGCAACGGCTACGTCAACACCCGTTACGCCTTCAAGCTCTGCATTCAGACCATTTAGCAGCTCAACAACCATCTCTTTGCTGCCGTTTAGTTTCCAGTTACCCATAACTACAGGATGACGCATAGGAATATCTCCATTATCTATCAAAGTTAAAATGAATGAATGTCAAAAATAAACGTGATTGCGAAAGAATATAACAGATAAAATCGGTCAGATCATGATTCGAGTCATGACTTTATGGGATCTTAAGCAATGCGTGACACCCCTTATCAGTGATCAGATAGACAGAATAGTCGATAATGGCTCGGATTTTACGAGATTAATTGCTATTAGTGGCTGTTAAAAGAAAAGCTAGTGATACCAATAAGACTCACCAGTGTTGAAATTTGATCATGAATGAAGAAAAGGAATTCGTATGCCCAACCTTGTTATGGAATACTCGAACTCTGTGGATGAACGTGTGAATGTTCAAGGGTTATTGGAAGATCTTCACCAAGTCGCACTTCGCTGCGGATTATTTGACGCTGACTCAGTGAAATCACGGGCGCTACGCTGCCACCATTGGTGTATTGGTGAAGAGGGCGACAGTGTTGATTTTATTCACCTCAGCTTTGATTTGCTGTCAGGGCGGACACCTGAACAAAAAAGAGAGTTGTCACGTCAATTAATGGCGGTATTGCAACAGCAAGCTAGTCAAGTCAGGAGTCTGACCGTGAATGTGCGTGATATGGATAAAGATTGCTTCCAAAAGGTTGTAAATTAACCATTTTAGGTAACAAGATGTCAATTAAAGAACTGCTATTTTCATTTCAAGGACGCATCGGGCGCAAAGTATTTTGGATGTGGAATCTCTGTTATTACGCGTCCATTATGGGCTTCGCACTCGCTGCAAACCAAATGTTTCCTGCCTATACGCACCTGATCTTGCCGCTGTTTTTGCTAGTGGTGTTACTGCCTGATTTGGCCATCACGGTAAAACGTTGGCATGACAGAGATAAGTCTGCTTGGTGGTTATTGCTTAATGTCCCTTTGGTGATAGGCCGTATGAGTATGCCTTTTGCCAGTGCCGAGATTGCCACTCAAGCCAGTATGACAGAGTCATTGGTATCGCTGGTCGCACTGGTTTGTGGCTCATGGATTTTAGTCGAATGTGGTTTTATGAAGGGAACGCAAAGCCGCAACCGCTACGGACCTGAACCTGAGTAAACTTGATAGAAAACAAATTGATAAAACAACAGGAGGCCAATGCCTCCTGTTGTTTTAAAAAGCTTCAAATAGCGAGGTTAACGCCAGTCGCTGTGGCGCGGCACAAATGGAATGATGGTCGCGCTCGGTTGAGTGCGCGCCGATTCGCCATCTAAGGCATTTCTAAATTTCATCATCTGTTCGCCGAGCTCACGCATCAGCATAACATTAGCATGGACAGGGTTTTTGCATTGGCTCACCACCAAGTCAATGTGACTTTGCTGAGCCCATAACCTGTCTTGCATGTTGTTGGAAGAGGAGAGGATCATCTCTTCACAGATATCTTTTTTCAGTTGCGTAAAGGCATCTGGATTATGTTTGGCAAGTTCAACCAACTCATCAAAAGAAGGTAAGGCCTGTTTTTGAGGGGGCTCCATATCTTTCTCCTTTACACTATTTCTCTGTTGATTATTTTATCAACACAATGAAAGCATAACCGATCAATGAGGTAGGAGTTGGAACGAAATCGCCATTTCTTACTAATGAGACGATCTTAGCGTGGTGTGATTTGATAACGGCAGCGACGCTCACCCATAATGATGTGTTCGCTCCGCTCAACTACATATTGCTCACCGATCAACGTTTGGAAAATATTAAGTTCAGATTGGCACAGATTAGGGCAGCGTGCCGCAGCTTTACAGATAGGGCAATGGTTCTCAATTAAAGTGTAACCGTTCGTTGATGGTATGAGCTCTGCCATATAGCCTTCTTGCTCACGAAGCGTCACTAGCTTAGCTAGTTTTTCTTCTAAACTGTGGCAATCAATTAATGCTTGTTGATACTGTGCTAATGTGTGAGCTTCACGCTCTGCCGCCACTTTGGCTAGTCCTTCTTTACCAAAAAGGTGCTCAACAGCATCAATCACTTGGATGATTAACTCGCCATGCCGATCAGCAAATTGGTCGTGGCCTTGTTGTGTCAAAGACCAGTGTCGAGTAGGGCGTCCGACTTTTACTTTGACATCATGAAACGCCACAATGCCATCATCTTCCAAACTTTGTAGGTGCTGGCGAGCCCCCATGGTGGTAATACCTAGGTCGTCGGCCAGTCGTTTAGCGGTTACCGCTCCATCGCGTTTGATGGTTTGAAGTATTCGGTCAATGGTTTTCATCGCATTCCTCTGTTTGCCTTATCTATTATGAAGAAGCAGCTTAATAAAGCAAATTATTGACTATACAGGATGAGCCGCTAGTAACTTTTGTCAGCACAGAACCAAGATTCGCTATCAATTCGTTAAATAGATCACAAAATTTTCGCTTTCCCCCCTTGGGATCCCTTGCTTGCTCCCCCACATATCACTCACGAGCTGAGTAATCAGCCTTTTCATAAACCTAACGGAAAATCTAATCAGGAGAGACGACCGATGAACATTCGTCCATTACACGACCGAGTTATCGTTGAACGCCAAGAAGTTGAATCTAAATCTGCTGGTGGCATTGTTCTAACAGGTTCCGCTGCAGAGAAATCGACTCGCGGCGTCATCTTAGCAGTAGGCAAAGGCCGAATCCTTGAAAATGGTTCGGTACAACCGCTGGATGTCAAAGTAGGTGATACGGTTATTTTTGCAGAAAGCTACGGTACTAAAACGGAAAAGATCGACGGTAAAGAAGTGCTCATTATGTCTGAAAACGACATCATGGCGATTGTCGAGTAAGCATTGAGTAATTTTTGCTCTGATTCAAAAACGATTGATTAAAACAGAATTTAGAAAAGGAAATTAAAGATGGCTGCTAAAGACGTTAAATTTGGTAACGATGCACGTATTAAAATGCTAGAAGGCGTTAATATTCTAGCCGATGCAGTAAAAGTCACCCTTGGCCCTAAAGGCCGTAACGTTGTGATAGATAAATCGTTTGGTTCACCTATTATCACCAAAGATGGTGTCACTGTTGCGCGTGAAATTGAACTGGAAGACAAATTCCAGAACATGGGTGCACAAATGGTGAAAGAAGTTGCTTCTCAAGCTAACGATGCAGCGGGTGACGGAACGACAACCGCAACGGTATTAGCGCAAGCGATCATCACTGAAGGCTTGAAAGCTGTAGCAGCGGGTATGAACCCAATGGATCTTAAGCGTGGCATCGACAAAGCTGTCGTGGCGGCGGTTGAAGCGTTGAAAGAGCTTTCAGTACCTTGTTCAGACACTAAAGCGATTGCGCAAGTGGGTACTATTTCTGCGAACTCGGATTCAAGCGTGGGTAACATCATTGCTGAAGCGATGGAAAAAGTGGGCCGAGATGGCGTTATCACTGTTGAAGAAGGCCAAGCACTGCAAGATGAACTCGATGTAGTGGAAGGCATGCAGTTTGATCGTGGTTACCTATCTCCTTACTTCATTAATAACCAAGAAGCGGGCAGTGTTGATCTAGATAGCCCATTCATCCTATTGGTTGATAAGAAAATTTCTAACATTCGCGAACTGCTTCCTGCACTTGAAGCGGTAGCAAAAGCTTCTCGTCCACTACTGATTGTGGCGGAAGATGTTGAAGGTGAAGCATTGGCGACGCTAGTTGTGAACAATATGCGTGGTATTGTAAAAGTTGCTGCCGTGAAAGCACCTGGTTTTGGTGATCGCCGTAAAGCGATGCTACAAGACATTGCTACCCTAACGGGCGGTACTGTGATTTCTGAAGAGATCGGTCTTGAGCTTGAAAAAGTGACCTTGGAAGATCTAGGCCAAGCGAAGCGCATCTCTATCACTAAAGAAAACACCACCATCATTGATGGTGCAGGTGAAGAGCAAGCCATTAAAGGTCGCGTTGCACAAATTCGTCAACAAATTGAAGACGCAACTTCAGATTACGACAAAGAAAAACTACAAGAACGCGTGGCCAAACTGGCAGGTGGCGTTGCAGTGATCAAAGTCGGTGCAACCACTGAAGTTGAAATGAAAGAGAAGAAAGATCGCGTAGAAGATGCACTGCATGCAACTCGCGCAGCCGTTGAAGAAGGCGTGGTTGCGGGTGGTGGTGTTGCACTGATCCGTGCGGCTGCTAAAGTTGCGGGCCTTGAAGGTGACAACGAAGAGCAAAACGTAGGTATTCGTGTTGCACTACGTGCGATGGAAGCACCAATTCGTCAAATCGTGAAAAACGCGGGCGAAGAGGATTCTGTTGTAGCTAACAATGTTCGCGCTGGTGAAGGTAACTATGGTTACAACGCTGCGACGGGTGAATATGGCGATATGATCGACATGGGTATTTTGGATCCAACCAAAGTGACTCGTAGTGCTCTACAGTTCGCAGCTTCAGTCGCGGGCCTCATGATCACCACAGAAGCTATGGTGACTGAGCTACCGAAGAAAGAAGCGGCAATGCCTGATATGGGCGGCATGGGCGGTATGGGAGGGATGATGTAGTGCGACGAGAGTCGCGTAGGTAGCTAGCCGAGCGGGCTACGTCCATAGTAACCACTAACTTTATGTTGTGGTTACTATCCCACCCGCCAAAATAGCAAATAAATAAAACCCGATATTCGGGCTTAACCCAAGCCCGAATATCGGTCCTCGTAAGAGGTCCGATTTTAGGCATGGGCGAAAGTTTGTGTCCCTCGCTTTAGGCGAATGATATACGTTGAAGCAGCGCTATCAGTGTCTGTGAAGTAACAGGAATATTCGTGTCTTATTTAAGCTTGAGCCACCTGCACGGTGCGAAGCTGTTTTCATTATTGTCTTAGCCAATTTCTTACTCGGACGGGTAGGTTATTGGATAGTAAGACCTGTTGTTCAGCCAATAGTAGCCTAGGGATAGTGCATCTGCGGTAACGCGGTGTGCGGAGCTTCCTGATAATGTACCCCCACGCAAGTGGTTAACCCTTGCTGCGAAGTGAAGGTTAAGACAATCGCTAATAGCAGGCGGTTTAGGGGCTAGGCTGGGTTATATGGTTAACGTAAGTGAACTACTGATAAACACCGTCAGCCTCGACGAGCGTAACGCTATTGTCGTGTCGATTAATTATCCCTTTGGGAAGATTAGTCGTCACTAACGCTCCGACCAAAAGGTATATGGCCGGTTATCTCTTTTACATCTGGGGATACGCTGACTCATGCGCCATCGGTGGATAGGTAGAACCTAAGTAACTTATGTAATGAAAACGGAACTCGGAAACCCCGTATCCTCGCCTATCAATAGGCAGGTAACTCACAAGAGAAACTGTCGAGGGTGCGGGCATAGGAGAGCAGAAAAAGCGAAAGCCAGGTTGTAATGAGCTGGATAGAAAGACAACGTGCTTTCACCGGAAACGGAGCCCACGTCTGCTTGGTCTTTAATTGTGTGAAAATCAGTAAAGCCGTTAAGTTCTACGGTAATTGAAACTGTCAGAGTCCAATCGTGGACATTACCTTTCCTATTTGAGGATTTCGAGTACTGACAGCAACAAACTCAAGCCTCATAGGGTAAATCTCTGCCCTATAGGGTACAGATGCGCCTTGTGTTGTTTGATTAACTTATCGTTAATGGAGGAAAGCAAGGTGCATACATCAATGCAAATTGACGTATCTGCATCCTCCCACCAGACACAGCAATGGCACAGCATCGACTGGTCACTAATGTATCGTACGGTGAGAGGGCTACAGGTCCGGATCGCAAAAGCAACGAAAAAATCTGACTGGCGACAAGTCAAACGACTGCAACGCATGTTAACTCGTTCGTTTGCTGCCAAGGTGATAGCCATTCGGCGTGTCACCGAAAACAGAGGGAAAAACACTCCGGGTGTTGATGGAGAAATTTGGAACACTCCGGTTTTGAAGTGGGGAGGCATAGATCAGCTGACGCGTAAAGGTTATAAGCCTAGGCCGTTGAGGCGAGTCTATATTCCTAAAGCTAATGGCAAGCGTAGGCCGCTGGGAATACCAACCATGCGTGATAGAGCAATGCAGGCACTATACCTGTTAGCTCTTGAACCCATATCGGAAACCACGGCGGATCGAAACAGCTATGGCTTTCGCCCGAATCGCTCGTGTGCTGATGCTATCGAACAATGCTTCGTGAATCTCAGTCGCAAGGCTAGTGCTCGTTGGGTGCTGGAGGGTGATATCAAAGGGTGTTTTGACTTTATCAGCCATGATTGGCTTATCACCAATATTCCTATTGATAAGGTGATACTCAAGAAGTGGCTGAAAGCCGGATTCATGGAATCTGGGACGTTTTACTCGACGGAGGCGGGTACACCGCAAGGTGGGATTATCTCACCTGTACTCGCTAATATGGCCCTAGATGGACTGGAAACGGTGCTTGAAACCCACTTCGGGAAGAAGAACACAAAAGCCAGCTACAAAACTAAGGTCAACTATGTGCGTTATGCAGATGACTTTATCATCACTGGGATCTCGAAAGAGCTACTAGAAGATAAGGTCTTACCAATAGTTGAAGCCTTTATGGCAGAACGTGGGTTGCAATTGTCAGCAGAAAAAACGCTGATCACGCACATAGACGACGGGTTCGACTTTCTCGGGCAGAATTTGCGTAAATACGATGGCAAGATGTTGATTAAGCCGTCAAAGAAAAACGTGAAGAATTTTCTGCGCGGTATACGAGATTATCTCAACAGCCATAAAACGGTGCCAGCTTCAGCGGTGATAGCGAAGTTAAATCCGATGATCAGAGGATGGTGCGATTATCACCGCTGGGTATGTGCGAGTGAGACATTCAAGTATACCGATTACCGGATCTGGAAAATGTTGTGGCAGTGGTGCCGCCGAATACATTTGAATCGCCGTAAGCGCTGGATTAAAGACAAATACTTTAAAACAGTGGGTGATAGAAACTGGGTATTCAGTGCACCGAAACCGAAAGGGGAAGACGGTCACTACCGCTTGCTGAGTGCAGCGAGAGTGAAAGTCGATAAACATGTGAAAATTCGGGCAACAGCGAATTGTTACCTACCAGAGGACGAACAATACTTTGAACGTCTGAAGATGCAAAGATTAAAGAAATCTTTGTCGGGTAACTGGAAGCTGTGGAAGATTGTCGAGAGGCAAGATTACAAATGTGTTGTATGTAATCAGCAATTTCACTCGGAGGACGAATGGGATATTCACCATATCGTCAGAAGAGTGGATGGCGGCTCGGACATCAGCTCGAATTTGATGATGTTGCATATTAACTGTCATAAACAAATTCACAGCAAAGAGTGAACTTTGTGAGCCATTAGGTTGCATCTGATTTATAGATTTCGTATAAGAAAGTGTTTTGTATAAAACAAGTTGCAATTTGCTTTCACTAACTATTTTGGATACTAAAATGGATAAATGGGAATTTTATAAAGACGGTTCAGACCTATGGCGTTGGAGACGTACTGCTTCTAATGGTCGTATTGTCGGAGCCTCAAGTCAGGGCTATGTAAATAAATCTGATTGCGAAGACAATGCACGTCGCAACGGTTGGAATGGTTAAGTTGCTGACCTACGTCTAGATGTAGGTTTATAAAGGCTTGAGCCGTATGCGGGGAAACTCGCACGTACGGTTCTTAGGGGGCGGTGGCGCAGTAATGTGTCGCTGCTACCCGACATCATCCTCTCTCAATAAGAAACCGGAGCTTGCCTCCGGTTTTTTTCGCATAATTAGCTCAATCCTGACGTTTGAGTGATCCGACTCTTCTAGACTTCGTCTCTTCACTGATCACAATTTGGTGATGATGTGAGTGAAATAGCGTGAACAAACCAAATATTAACGGTTTCATTGGTCAATGGAGATCTTTATGAAAAAAGTACTTTCAGCACTAGCCGTAGTGGCTGCGTTATCTTCTTCTGTTGCGATGGCTGGCACTCCAGTTATGTTTTCTTCCATCAATAACTTCAATGCGCCGGATGAAAATGCGGTATCAGGCGTTCGTGTTGCGGCTCTTTACGGTAAAGTGAATGAGGTTAAAGGCTTAGATCTCGCCGTTGTTGGATTATCTGAAACTGACTCTACGACGGGTGTAAATTTAGGTCTTTTAGGGGCATCGAAAGTCAATCAAGAGATGACCGGTGCTTCACTCGGTTTGTTAAACTGGAATACAGGGCAAACCGTGGGTGCTAACGTGGGTATAGTGAATCTGACCAACAATGTACAAGGTGCTAACGTCAGTCTAGTGAACTACTCTGAAGGTAATACCATGGTTGATGTTGGTGCAGCAAACTTCTCAGATACATCGAAAGTGCAAGTGGGTTTGTTCAACAAAACCACAGAAATTGAAGGTATTCAGGTTGGTCTAATTAACTGTGCGGATAATGGTTTCTTTAAGTGTTTTCCTATCATCAACTTTGCTAAATAGCCGATGAATTGAAATCGAAAGAGCAGCATCAAGCTGCTCTTTTTTTCACCTTATGTACGACGACGAAAGCGTTGATGAACACCACGGCGCAAACTTTGAAAGCTATTTTCTACCTTATCCACGCCATACAACACACACAATGCCAATACCGTGATAATGATGGATTGCTGTAAGTAACCAAGACCGATCATCAATCCCAGTGATGCCAGTACCCAAATAACAGCGGCTGAGGTGACGCCATGGATTTTCCCATCTTGAGTCATCATCACGCCTGCGCCTAAAAAACCAACCCCAGTAATAATTTGTCCAAGCACGCGAGCTTGATCTAAGGTGTTAGGGGACAGTGATACGGCCATCGCTAGAAAGAGATAAGTCCCTGAGATGATTAATATTGATGTGCGAATGCCCACAGGTTTACCACGGGTTTGGCGTTCAACACCAATCAGTAACCCATTGATAGCACAGCACAATAATGCAGACCAACTGAATGGACTAAGATCAAGAAATTGTCCGAGAGATTGCATGATGGTTTTCCCAAAAGTATGAAGGTAAGAGTTCGTTGATTGACACCGAACCGCTCTTTTGAAGTTCTGTAATTACTCAAGATGCAGATCGAGTGGCGTTTTACTGGCTCTGCCACCGATTTCTCGAGTTAGCTTAGCAACAAGATAGCCCGAGACTCGCTCAATGACACCTGCCATTATTTCTTTTGCTTTTTGATCACTAACAAAAAAGTGCGCTGCGCCTTGCACTTTATCCAGCACATGCAAGTAGTAAGGCAAAATTCCTGCATCAAATAAGGTTTCGCTGAGCGCGACTTGCGCGTCAACGCTATCATTGACACCTTTTAACAATACACCTTGGTTGAGTAAGGTAACATTGATGGCGCGCAGACGACTCATCTGCTGTTTGAATTCTAGATTGATTTCATTGGCATGGTTAATGTGCGTCACCAAAATGACTTGTAAGCGAGTTTCACGCAGCAGATCACACAATGCATCGGTGATTCGAGCGGGGATCACCACGGGCAAGCGCGAGTGAATACGCAATCGTTTAATATGAGGCACGCTGCTGATTGCATCGATGAGCCAACGCAGTTCTTCATCTTTCGCCATTAACGGATCACCGCCCGATAAAATGACCTCATTGAGCTCGGGATGCGCGGCAATATAGTCGACGCTTTGCTGCCACACCTGCTTTGAGCCTTTATTCTCTTGGTAGGGAAAATGACGACGAAAGCAATAACGGCAGTTAATCGCACAACCACCTTTGACTATCATTAGCACTCGGTTGCGGTATTTATGCAGCAATCCCGGAATGGCATTGTTTTGCTCATCAAGCGGGTCATTTGAGTACCCATCATGCCATTCAAACTCTTCATTGAGTGGCAAAACTTGACGCAACAGGGGATCGTAAGGGTTTCCTTTCTCCATGCGATCGACAAAACTTTGTGGCACCCGTAGTGCGAAGAGTTTGCGTGCGGCAAACCCGTTTTGCCAAAGGGCAGGATCAATCTCTAACTGCTGGAGAAGCTCGGCAGGGTTTGAGATCGCATTCGTTAATTGTTGAAGCCAGTTTTGCTCAACAGAATCAAGTTTTCGGGTTATTATATGCGGCATTGAATTTAACTCGAAGAATGGTAAGAGGAAAAAATGGCTACTGTTAGCACGAATGAATTTAAAGGCGGTCTCAAAATTATGCTTGATAATGAGCCTTGTGTCATTCTCGAAAATGAATATGTGAAACCAGGTAAAGGCCAAGCCTTCAACCGTGTCAAAATCCGTAAACTTCTTTCTGGCAAAGTGTTGGAAAAAACATTTAAGTCAGGTGATTCAGTAGAAACGGCTGACGTAATGGATATCGACCTTGATTATCTCTATAACGACGGCGAATTCTACCACTTTATGAATAATGAAACATTCGAGCAAATTGCGGCGGATAATAAAGCGGTGGGTGAAAGCGCAAAATGGCTAGTGGAAAACAACACTTGCATGTTGACGCTTTGGAACGGCAACCCAATTGCGGTAACGCCACCAAACTTTGTTGAACTTGAAGTGGCTGAAACGGATCCAGGCTTGAAAGGCGATACGCAAGGTACGGGTGGTAAACCCGCTACGTTGGTCACAGGTGCTGTGGTACGTGTGCCACTGTTCATCTCTATCGGTGAAGTGATCAAAGTGGATACCCGCTCTGGTGAATACGTAGGTCGAGTCAAATAATCACCTAAAAGTAAGTAAGACGGTCGCTCGGTAAGCGGCCTTTTTTATTGCTCCAAAGCTGAGTGAGTGCCGTAATAAAAAAGAGCTGCCGAGGCAGCTCTTTGATGTCATCACTTTTCTATCTTTAAATCATAAAGATAAAAACGACTGCGAGCGCGGAAATCAGCCCAGCAAACGCATAACAAGCGATTTTACCCACTAAACCGGTGTGGAATTTTAGGTCATGCATACCGTGATGGACACGGTGCATGGCATGCCACATCGGTAAGGCTAATGTGCCAATGATAAACAGTGCGCCGATGATGCTAGTCGCAAAACTCGAAACGCGTTCATAACTCATTGCTTCAGCATCGATAATGCCTAATGGTGCTAAAATACCCAACACGAGAATGGTGATCGGGGTAATCATCGCAAACCATGTTCCACCGGCACCAAACAGCCCCCACCAGATAGGTTCATCAGAACGTTTTGGCGTGCGATTTACCTTATAATTGTTGTTCATGACTATAAGCTCCTACACCACGATGAGAACAATCAGTGAGATAAACGCAACCGCTGCCCACTGAGTTAAGACGATGATTTTCTTGTCGATTAGCTTACCTTTCAAGCGGATTGGCATCACTTGCGGCATCATGCTAAAGAAGGTTTGTGCATGCAGCAAACTCCCCGCTAACGCGACAATATTGATTGCGACCACAATTGGGTTTGCCATAAAGCTTAGCCAGCCTTCCCATGCTTCAGGGCCTTTAACCAAGCAGCCCAAGCCAAAGGTAAGGAATAAGGTAAAGAATATCAGTGGCAGTACCGTGGCTTCACGCAACATGTAGAAGCGGTAGAATGGGTGATCTTTCCACCAAGTACGTGTCATTTCACGAACGTAAGGTTTACGGTTACTCATCCTTATCCCTCCACTTTCTTTGGTGAACCGTCAGGTTTTAGCATGGCAATCACGAAGTCCATTGAAGACTCAACTTTGCCTTGGTTGACGGCTGCTGCTGGATCAACGTGTTTTGGACACACTTCAGAGCAGTAACCAACAAAGGTACAACCCCAAGCACCGTTATCACCATTGATAAGCTTCATACGCTCGGCTTTACCATGGTCACGGCTATCTAAGTTGTAGCGATGAGCAAGGGTTAATGCTGCGGGGCCAATAAACTCAGGGTTCAAACCGAACTGAGGGCAGGCCGCGTAGCAAAGACCGCAGTTAATACAACCAGCAAATTGTTTGTATTTGGCCATTTGCTCTGGCGTCTGTAAGTTGGTGCCATCTTCAGGTTTGCGATCGTTGCCAATGATGTAGGGTTTAATGGCTTCAAGACGCTCGATAAACGAAGTCATATCCACGATCAAATCTTTTTCAATTGGGAAGTTGGCTAAAGGTTCAATCTTCACGCCATTGGGGTAATCGCGCAGGAAGCTTTTACAAGCCAATTTAGGTACGCCATTGACCATCACACCACACGAACCGCAGATCGCCATACGGCAAGACCAGCGATAAGAGAGATCCTTATCGAGGTTATCTTTGATGTAGCCAATCGCGTCGAGCACTGACATGGTGTCATCAAAGGGAACTTCAAAAGCTTGCAGGCGTGGCTTAGCATCTTTTTCTGGGTCGTAGCGCAAAATGTCTACTTTTTGAATGCGATTTGCTGACATTATTTTTGCTCCTCTGCGCTTTTCTCTTCTGCCGCTTTTTCCGCGGCGGCAGCCTGTTCTGCCGCTTCACCATAGAGACGAGCTTTCGGCTGAGATTTCGTGATCTTAACCGCACTATAGTCGATACTTGGAGCGGCATCAGGTTGATAGAAAGCTAAAGAGTGCTTGAGGTAGTTCACATCATCACGCTCAGTACAACCTTCGTCTAAACGCTGATGCGCACCGCGAGATTCTTTACGCAAGATAGCTGAGTGAACCATAGCTTCAGCCACTTCAAGGCCATAACCGACTTCGATAGCGTACAGAAGGTCGGTGTTGAACACTTTGCCTTTATCTTTAATGCTAATGTTCTTGTAGCGTGCTTTTAGCTCGGTGATTTTATCAATCGTCGCTTGCATTAAATCTTCTTGGCGGTAGATACCACAACCCGCTTCCATGGTGTGACCCATCTCAGTGCGAATGGTGGCCCAGTTTTCATCACCTTCTTGGTTCATTAACGCTGCAATACGCTCTTCTACGGCTTTGACTTGTTTGGCGATAGATTCATCGTTCCAACCTTTGAATTCCGCTGCGCGTTTCACTGCACTTTCACCCGCAACGCGGCCAAAGACCACAAATTCAGCTAACGAGTTAGAACCCAAACGGTTTGCACCATGCAAGCCAACCGAGGCACATTCGCCGACAGCAAACAGACCTTTGATGCGCGTTTCACACTGACCGTCCGTTTCGATACCACCCATGGTGTAGTGTACGGTTGGGCGAATTGGGATCGGCTCTTTTGCTGGATCAACGTTGACGTAAGCTTTCGCTAGTTCACATATGAACGGCAAACGCTCTTGTAAGTACTCTTCACCGAGGTGGCGAAGATCAAGCAGCACCACATCACCAAGCGGATGTTTGATGGTGTTGCCTTTCTGTTGTTCATGCCAGAAAGCTTGAGAAACTTTGTCGCGAGGACCGAGTTCCATGTATTTGTTTTTAGGCTGACCCACTGGAGTTTCTGGGCCCATACCGTAATCTTGCAGATAACGATAGCCATTTTTATTGACGATGATACCACCTTCACCGCGGCAGCCTTCCGTCATCAAAATACCCGTGCCAGGTAGGCCAGTTGGGTGGTATTGCACGAACTCCATATCGCGTAGAGGGACGCCATGACGATAAGCCATCGCCATACCATCGCCAGTTACAATGCCGCCGTTGGTGTTGCAGTGGTACACACGGCCCGCGCCACCAGTGGCTAATACCACAGATTTTGCTTTGATGGTTACTAGCTCACCTTCGGACATATGAATCGCGATAAGCCCTTGAACTTCGCCATCTTCAACAAGTAGATCCACCACGAAATACTCATCAAATCGATTGATTTGTGGGTACTTCATTGAAGTTTGGAAGAGGGTGTGCAGCATGTGGAAGCCTGTTTTGTCAGCCGCAAACCAAGTACGCTCGACTTTCATGCCACCAAAACGGCGTACGTTGACTTCGCCATTTTCTTTACGGCTCCATGGGCAACCCCACTGTTCCATTTGCACCATCTCGCGGGTCGAGTTGGCCACAAAATATTCAACAACATCCTGTTCACATAGCCAATCTCCACCACCAACGGTATCGTTGAAGTGGTTGTCAAGGCTATCTTCTTCCTTGATAACTGCTGCTGAGCCTCCTTCCGCTGCAACCGTATGAGATCGCATAGGATAAACTTTAGAAATCAGAGCAACTTCTAAATCAGGGTTTGCTTCAGCGGCTGCAATTGCAGTGCGAAGACCAGCGCCGCCTGCGCCGATGACTGCGATATCTGTGGTGATAATTTGCACAGTTATCCTCCGGTGTGTGATGCGGAAAATCCGCTTGTTATAGTTAAAGGTTCGTAAGCCTTAAGTGGTACGGGTAGTGTAGAAGAGCTGTGTAAGGAAAAAATTGATTCTGTTAGGTTTTTGCTTCGGAAGTGCAAGCGCGAGCATACTTATTTTTCTTTGTGTGATAATAATCACGTTAGAATTTGGAATTGCGCTTTAAGTCAGTAAAATTCATATCATCCAAACTTATGTGTGCCAGAACATGAATAGAAAAAACTGGATGCCAACCGCATCAATACCACAACTCAAACAGCGTGCTCAGTTACTCAAGCAGATCCGCCATTTCTTTGAACTACGAGATGTATTGGAAGTCGATACACCAGCCATGAGTCATGCCACGGTAACCGACATTCATTTGCAAACCTTCCAAACCCAATTTGTTGGCCCAGGGTATGCTGATGGCCGTCAACTCTATTTAATGACCAGCCCAGAGTTTCATATGAAACGACTTTTGGCGGCGGGGAGTGGTTCGATTTATCAGATCAATAAAGCGTTTCGCAACGAGGAAAATGGCCGCTATCACAACCCAGAATTTACGATGTTAGAGTGGTATCGGGTTGGTTTTACTCACCATGATTTAATGGATGAGATGGATCAATTGCTGCAACTTATTTTGCAGTGTGGAGCGGCGCAGAAAATGAGCTACCAACAAGCATTTTTGCAGGTACTTGGGGTTTGTCCGTTAGAAGGCTCAATGGACGAGTTAAAAGCGGCTGCGAGCCGATTAGGTCTAAGTGACATTGCTGAGCCAGAAGAGGATAGAGATATCTTACTGCAACTGCTATTTAGTGTCGGTGTTGAGGCGGAAATTGGTCAACAGGTACCCGTTTTTGTTTACGATTTTCCTGCATCACAAGCGGCACTAGCTAAGATTAACCCGCAAGATCATCGTGTTGCGGATCGCTTTGAGGTCTATTTCAAAGGGATTGAACTTGCGAATGGTTTTCATGAGCTGGACAACCCACAAGAGCAACTGGCTCGTTTTGAAGCGGATAACCAAAAGCGTAAAACGATGGGGCTGGTCGAACAGCCGATTGACTACCACTTGATAGCGGCGTTAGAGGCTGGCTTACCTGAATGTTCAGGAGTGGCGCTTGGTATTGATCGCTTGATTATGCTGGCGTTAGGCCAAGATCATATTGATAACGTGATGGCTTTTCCTTTTCCGATAGCTTAAGCTTTTAAGCTGATGTGGATTGCGCGCTTGTAGTGCGATGAGCGCGCTGAAAAACGGCAACAGTTTCTTATTATGCAATGTAAGCCCTCGCGTCTGGCTGACAACCTCGTTATACTCCTTGTTTGATTTTAAGCCCACATTGCAAGAGCACAGAATATGCAAGAGTACATCGAATTTTTCCAACACAATATGATTCTATCTTTGGCATGGGTAGGTATTCTCGTCGCCTTAATCATGAGCATCGTGAAATCAACCACGGCAGCCTATAAAGAGATCACCGCTTCACAAACGACGCTTTTAATGAATCGTGAAAACGGTGTTGTTGTCGATATCCGCACGAAAGATGAATTTAAAAAAGGCCATATTACCGATGCGGTTCACATTTTACCGTCAGATATTAAATCCGGTAACTTGGCTAGCCTTGAAAAGCACAAGTCTGACCCAATCATTGTGGTATGTAAAACGGGTCAAACCGCGCAAGAGAGTGCCAACCTGCTTGCTAAAGCTGGGTTTGAGAATGTGAATTTACTGAAAAATGGTCTTGTAGCTTGGAATGAAGCGAACTTGCCATTGGTTCGTGGCAATAAATAATTCACTGATCGCGGTTATCTTGAACTGAGTGTGCTGGCTGAAAAGCCAGCATTTGATGCTAAGAGTTGTGATGTTTTCCACGTAATCGTGAGCTCATCTAGTCATTCGAAATCAGCTCGGTTAGTCTAAAAGCAACACTGAATTTGTAAGTATTTAAGGATTTAATCATGGCTGAAGCCGCACAACAAACAGCACAACAAAATTTCGCAATTCAACGTATCTTTCTAAAAGATGTCTCTTTTGAAGCGCCAAACTCACCTGTTATGTTCCAAAAAGAGTGGAATCCAGATGTGAAGTTGGATCTTGACACTCAAAGTCGTGATCTGGGTGAAGGTGTGTATGAAGTCGTATTACGCCTAACGGTGACAGTGAAAAACGCGGAAGAAATCGCGTTCTTATGCGAAGTGCAACAAGGTGGTATTTTTACTGCTGAAAAAATGGAAGCGGGTCAACTTGCTCATTGTTTAGGTGCATTCTGCCCGAACATTCTGTTCCCATATGCACGTGAAACAATTTCTAGCTTAGTTGTTAAAGGGACATTCCCACAACTTAACCTTGCACCAGTGAACTTTGATGCATTGTTTATGAACTACCTACAACAACAAGCGACTCAAGGCGAGCAAGCAGAAGCTTAATCGTTAATGACGTGAGATCATTAACGTTGGCGTTCCATGTCAGACTTTGATGATAAAAAATGCACAAAGCATCCCAGATAATGATGGTGCGTTGTGCATTTTTTGTTTATTTCGAATGCCAATACCTCCGTTCCTTGCTACTCCGTATTGAAAGCTGTATCGGAAGGAATTTAGGTATAACATGACAACACGAATAGCAATGGACGAAACAATGACAGATCCTAACAGTATTTACGGTAAAGCGATCACCATGACAGTAGTTGGTGCGGGTTCTTACGGCACATCTCTGGCGATTTCTTTAGCACGTAACGGTGCTAATGTTGTCCTTTGGGGACACGATGCTAAGCATATGGCTCGTCTTGACGCTGATCGTGCTAACCAAGAATTTTTACCCGGTATTGATTTTCCCGATTCGCTGATTGTGGAAACCGATTTGAAAAAAGCGGTACAAGCGAGCCGCGATTTGTTGGTTGTAGTTCCGAGCCACGTATTTGGCCTTGTTATGAAGAGTTTAAAGCCTCACTTACGTGATGATTCCCGTATTTGTTGGGCAACCAAAGGGCTTGAACCTGAAACGGGCCGGTTACTGATGGATGTGGCCTATGACACCATTGGCGAGCGCTATTCATTGGCAGTGTTATCTGGGCCGACTTTTGCTAAAGAGTTGGCGATGGGAATGCCTACCGCAATTTCTGTTGCTTCGCCTGACGCGCAGTTTGTCGAAGATCTGCAAGGCAAAATTCACTGCAGCAAAACTTTCCGCGTTTACGCCAATAGTGATTTTATTGGCATGCAGCTAGGTGGTGCGGTTAAAAACGTGATTGCGATTGGCGCTGGCATGTCCGATGGGATTGGCTTTGGTGCGAATGCGCGTACTGCATTGATTACGCGCGGTCTGGCCGAAATGTGCCGTTTGGGTGCAGCGTTAGGTGCTCAGCCTGAAACCTTTATGGGGATGGCCGGATTGGGTGACTTAGTACTCACTTGCACCGATAACCAATCACGTAACCGCCGCTTTGGTTTGGCGCTGGGACAAGGAAAAGATGTGGATACGGCGCAGCAAGAAATTGGCCAAGTGGTTGAAGGTTATCGCAACACCAAAGAGGTGTGGTTATTAGCGGCGCGCATGGAGGTTGAAATGCCAATAGTTGATCAAATCTATCAAGTGCTGTATCAAGGAAAAGATGCGCGTGTTGCAGCACAAGATTTGCTGGCTCGTGATAAAAAAGCAGAACGCTAATTCATTGCTCATGATTAGGCACAAAGCCTATTAGCAATCTACATTGACGCTCTAGAGATTGGATGAGGAAGGGTGATCAACCAACGATGAAACATTGCGAAAAACTCAAAGTGTGGCAAGCCATAGTCAAAGAGGCGCGCGAGCAGTCAGAGCAAGAACCGATGCTGGCTAGTTTTTATCATGCCACTATTATTAAGCATGATAGTTTAAGCTCGGCCTTGAGCTACATTCTTGCCAATAAGCTGAATACGGCCTCAATGCCAGCGATGGCGGTGCGTGAAGTGGTCGAAGAGGCATTTGCCGCAGACCCCAGCATTATGGAAGCGGCGGCGTGTGACATCTGCGCGACTGTCAATCGTGACCCCGCGGTATCTATGTTTTCAATGCCTCTACTTTATCTCAAGGGCTACCATGCCTTACAAGGCTATCGCGTCGCGAACTGGTTATGGAAGCAAGGTCGAGTGGCGTTGGCTACCTATTTTCAAAACCAAATCTCGGTAGCTTGCCAAGTGGACATCCATCCTGCAGCACGTATTGGTCGCGGCATCATGCTTGACCATGCTACGGGCATTGTGATCGGTGAAACCGCGGTGGTGGAGAATGATGTCTCTATTTTACAAGATGTAACGCTAGGCGGAACGGGTAAAGAGTGCGGCGATCGCCACCCGAAAATTCGTGAAGGCGTGATGATTGGCGCGGGTGCCAAAATTCTCGGTAATATTGAAGTGGGCGAAGGGGCGAAAATTGGTTCTTGTTCGGTGGTATTGCAAGCGGTGCCTCCGCACACTACCGTCGCTGGAGTGCCAGCCAAAATTGTCGGTCGTCCGCAAACCGATAAGCCTTCGTTAGATATGGACCAACAATTTAATGGCCGTTCTCAAAGTTTCATTGCCGGTGATGGTATTTGATTTGGTCGCGGAAAACAAAAAGGGTGATGCTCACAGAGCATCACCCTTTTTTATGGTTGGCATTAAGCCATTGCATCGAGTTCAGCAAGCACCTCTTCAGCCCAATCAACCCACGCTTGGCGAACCAGTAGGTTGCGGCGTAGTGTTAGACGCTCAAGGCGCTGTAGCTTATCGAGGGTAGCTGGTGTTGCATAGTACGCAGACTCAATCTCTTTGTAGTGAGCAACCAGTTTTTTCGATTCTTCAACCAATTCACCCAGTTGAATTCGGTAAGGTGTTGCTGGTTGTACCGCGCAAGCGATCAATTTAGCGCTAAATTCATCACGTACGGTTGGGTGAGCTGTAGGTTGGTCAAACCATTCACCTAAAGCGCTGCGACCTGCATCGGTGATGGAGTAAACTTTACGATCTGGCTTGCCATCTTGCGGTTCTAATACACAAGTGACTAGGCCTTGTTGACCCATTTTATTCAGTTCGCGGTAAACTTGTTGGTGGCTGGCTTTCCAAAAATAGCCAATGCTTGAAGAGAACTCTTTTGTGATGTCGTACCCTGTGGCATCGCGAGTGCTCAAAACAGTGAGGATAACGTGTGGTAATGACATGTCTTTAATCCAAATGGTTAATAAACTCAAAAACAACTTGCTCAAACTCGTGTTGTGCTTCTGATGGCATCAATCATGAATGAGTTTAAGCAACACCCACCGTTCTATTGACGGAGTGGGTTGTGTCACCTTAAAAAGCCGTTTATCACCTAGGATTATATGCGTGACGCATATCGACCTGCGATTTGTTATGTTTGTATGCTACCGCAGAGGAGCAGTAGTATATCTAAATAATAAGCATAAAGTAGAATACTTTGTTAGTTTAGCTTAAAAAAACTGATAATATGCTCAATAATTTTTGTGATTTAAAATAAAAAGCCGCACAGAGGCGGCCTTTTAGCTAGTTTGTGAAATAAAATGCTGTTACTTAGCCTGTGTTACGCATTCCTGCTGCAATACCCGCGATAGTCACCATTAAGGCTTCTTCTAACTCTGCTGGTGCGGTTTCGGTTTGGCGGGTGCGGTACAACAGCTCTGCTTGCAGCATATTTAATGGCTCAACATAGATATTGCGCAAACGGATTGACTCTTGACCCCAAGGATCGCTTTGCATCAAGTTCTCATTGTTTTCTACATTTAACACCGCTTTGATGTCTTTCTGTAATTGAGAACGCAAACGCTCACCGAGCGGGCGTAACGATTCATCGACTAAGCGTTCATCGTAATAGCGTGAGATTTCAATGTTGCACTTGGAGTAAACCATCTCTAGCATGCCTAAACGCGTTGAGAAAAATGGCCATTCACGGCACATCTCTTCCAGCAGTGCTTGGTGTCCTTTATCGATAGAAAACTGAATTGCTTCTCCCGCACCTAGCCAGGCTGGTAGCACGAGGCGGTTTTGGCTCCAAGAGAAGATCCACGGGATTGCACGTAAGCTTTCGACCCCACCATTAGGGTTGCGTTTAGCCGGACGTGAACCGAGCGGCAATTTACCCAGCTCTAGCTCTGGCGTTGCTTGGCGGAAGTACGGGACAAAGTCCGGCTCGCCGCGAACAATATGGCGATACGCTTCGCAAGAGACTTCAGACAATACCTCCATTAAGTCGCGCCAATCTTGTTTTGGCTCTGGTGGTGGCAGCAGGTTCGCTTCTAAAATGGCGCTGGCGTACATCGTAAAACTATTGACCGCTACTTCTGGTAGACCAAGTTTAAAACGGATCATTTCGCCTTGCTCCGTCACACGCAAGCCACCTTTTAAGCTTTTGGGTGGTTGTGAAAGCAGTGCCGCATGTGCTGGAGCGCCCCCGCGACCAATGGTGCCGCCGCGTCCATGGAATAGTGTCAGTTCAATTCCGGCCTTTTCACTGACATTAACCAAAGCTTCCATCGCGCTGTATTGCGCCCAACCAGCGGACATTACACCTGCATCTTTAGCGGAATCAGAGTAACCAATCATCACCATCTGGTGGTTTTGAATAAAGCCCCGATAGAGATCAATGCCCATTAGCTGGCGGATCACCGTTTCTGCGTTGTTTAAATCATCCAAAGTTTCGAACAGTGGACAAACGTCCATGCGATAAGGGCAGCCACACTCTTGCAACAATAGATGTACGGCAAGTACATCTGATGCGGTACGAGCCATCGAAATCACATAAGCACCAAAGGCTTCGCGAGGCTGAGAAGCAACGATTTTACAGGTGTCGATCACCTCTTGCACCGCTTCTGAAGGCTGCCAGTCACGAGGTAACAAAGGACGTTTTGAACTCAACTCATTGGTGAGAAACGCAATTTTGTCTTGCTCGCTCCACTGGTCATAATCACCAATGCCTAAATAACGGGTGAGCTCGGAGATCACATCAGAGTGACGAGTGCTCTCTTGGCGAATATCCAAACGTACAAGATGCACACCAAACGCTTTAATCCGGCGCAGAGTATCAAGCAGCGAGCCATCGGCAATTACGCCCATGCCGCATTGATGTAAAGATTGGTAGCAGGCATAAAGCGGTTCCCACAACTGTGCGATATTTTGCAGTGGTGCTTTGCGTGCCAGTTGTTGGCCATTGATCTTGGCATCCAACACTTCCAGTGTTTCGCTGAGCAGTTCACGCAGTCGTTTGAGAATGGCGCGATAAGGTTCGTGTTCATCTATGCCAGCCAGATCGCGTAGCGCGTCACTGCATTTGGTCATCGACAGTTCGCTGACCAGCTCATTGATATCACCTAGGTAGAGATCGGCCGCTTTCCATCGAGAAAGCAGCATTACTTCACGGGTGATTTTATGAGTCACAAAGGGGTTACCATCACGGTCGCCGCCCATCCACGAAGAGAAATGCACAGGGTGTGCATCAATTGGTAGCCCTTCACCTAAGTAGTTGGTGAGGTGCTCATCAAATTCACGAAGAAAATCAGGCACGGCTTGCCATAGAGAATTTTCCACCACCGCAAAGCCCCATTTTGCTTCATCCAGTGGCGTAGGGCGCTGCTTACGAATCACATCTGAATGCCAGCTTTGCGCGATCAACTGTTCTAAACGGCGTTCGGTTTTTTGGCGCTCTTTAAATGAAAGGTCACTGAGTTCAAGCTTGGAGAGACACTCGTTAATTTTCACCAGCTTGTTGATCATCGTGCGGCGTGTAATTTCGGTTGGGTGAGCCGTTAGCACTAACTCGATATTGAGATCGCGTACCGCTTGAGCAGCATCCAATTTACTGATTTTATTTTGATTCAGTTTAGTAAACAGTAAATTAATCGCATCAGGCTCACACACATGTTCTTCACAGTGACGTGAAATGGTGTGGTACTGCTCGGCCATGTTGGTTAAGTTAAGAAATTGGTTGAATGCCCGCGCTACTGGGGTGAGCTGTTCATTGGGAAGGTTTTTGATCTCTTCAACCAAGCTGTCTCGGTCGGCTTGATTGCCATTACGGGCTGATTTTGAAAGTTTTCGGATGGTTTCCACTTTCTCTAAGATAACGTCACCATGGGCGTCCTGAATGGTGTTGCCCAGCAAACGGCCAAGCATGCTCACGTTACTTTTGAGCGCAGCGTATTTTTCGTTCATTGTCATCCTGCCTTGTAAAAAAATTACATCCATTGTTCCTTGCTAAGTACACAATCTAGCGAAAAGATCCCTGTAGAGTCAAATAAAGCCGACTATTTTTACGATTATTGCTGAATGTTATTGAACGTGATCATTTGGTGAATAATTGGCGTAAATTACTGAAATTTTATTACAAAAATGCCCGACCGTAGAAACCCTGTCAGGCATTTATCGCTTGAGTAAGCTTGGTAGGCTAGAAGCAGTATTTATACATTGCTTTGGACAAAATCGAGATGGTTGGATCAATAAATTCAAACGCTAGGAATTCATCCGGTTGATGCGCTTGATCGATCGAACCTGGGCCGAGTACCAGTGTTGGGCATAATTGTTGTAAGAACGGTGCTTCAGTACAGTAATTCACGGTTTGTGAAGCGGTATTGCAAATCTCTTCAATGTTGCCAATAAAGGGGTGATCATGCTGACATTCATAACCCGGAATCGCATCATGCAGCGCGGTAATCTCAATGCGGCCGGGCCATTTTGCACTGACTTCATTCAGTGCATTGCGCAGCAAGTTATCGAGCCCATCTAGACTCATGCCGGGCAGCGGGCGCACATCGTAATGCAATTCGCAGCAGCCACAAATGCGGTTTGGACTATCGCCACCGTGGATATGGCCGAGGTTCAAAGTGGGGTGAGGAATGGCAAAGCCTGGGTGATGGTACTCTTTGATCAATTTGTCGCGCAGTTGCATTAACGCGAACAGCACTTCATGCATGATTTCGATGGCATTTACGCCCAGAGCAGGATCAGACGAGTGGCCCGATTTTCCTGTCACTCGAATAGCGTTGGCTACGTGGCCTTTATGGCCGCGGATGGGCACAAGGCTAGTCGGCTCACCAATAATGCAGTAATCCGGTTGAAATGGTGCATGTTCAGTGAAATGACGCGCGCCGAGCATAGTGGTTTCTTCATCACAGGTAGCCAACACATACAGCGGTTTACTCTGTTTACTCCAATCGACTTTTTTCACCGCTTCGTAGATAAAAGCAAAAAAGCCTTTCATGTCTGCCGTGCCTAAGCCATAGAAACGATCATTGGCTTGCGTTAACGCGTGTGGTTCAAAATTCCAACGTCCTTCGTCAAATGGAACGGTATCACTGTGCCCCGCGAGCAGTAGGCCACCTTCGCCGCACCCTTTCTTCGCCACTAAATTGTATTTTCCCGGCGCGACTTCAATGGTGTCGACTACAAACCCTAAGCTGGAAAACCAGCTTGCCAATTTATCAATCACATTCTGGTTACCTTCGTCCCAACGAGCATCTGTGGAGCTGATGGAAGAGGTTGAAATCAGACCTTGGTAAACCTCAAGAAAACTGGGTAATTGCATATTATCTTTGCTCCTAGTATTGACAGAGTAATTGCGAGAAGGTAAAACACATATTAAATCACTTTGTTTGAATAAAAAACCGATTTAAGTGTCTTTTTTGAAATTTATAGTCATTTTTAGATTGTCTTTTTTACCTTGAAATTGGATGTCACGAGATGTTGAAAACCACAATTATCGGAGCTAGCGGTTATACCGGCGCTGAGTTGGCGTATATGGTGCAAAAACACCCACAACTCACGCTATCAGGTTTATACGTTTCCGCCAATAGCCTAGATGTTGGAAAACCAATGGCTGAGCTGCATGGCAAACTCTCCGGTATTGTCGACATGCAGGTACAACCATTAGTGGATCCGGTGAGCGTTGCAAGCCAATGTGATGTGGTGTTTTTAGCTACGGCTCATGAGGTGAGCCATGATCTCGCGCCTATTTTTCTTGCGCAAAATTGTCAAGTTTTCGACCTTTCTGGTGCTTTTCGCGTCAAAGGTGATGATTTTTACCAAAATTACTATGGTTTTAAACATCAACACCCTAAATGGTTAGAAAACGCGGTTTATGGACTGGCGGAATGGAATTATGAGGCAATTAAGCAGAGCCAATTGATCGCCGTTGCAGGTTGCTATCCAACCGCATCGCAACTTGCGATAAAGCCTTTGGTTGAAGCGGGTTTGTTAGATACAACTCAATGGCCGGTGATTAATGCCACCAGCGGTGTCACCGGCGCGGGCAGAAAAGCGACATTAACCAACAGTTTTTGTGAAGTGAGCTTACAGCCATACGGCGTGTTTACTCATCGCCACCAACCTGAAATCGTCGCCCATTTAGGATGTGATGTGATTTTTACGCCTCACTTAGGGAATTTCAAACGCGGTATTTTGGCCACCGTGACGATGAAGCTTGCATCGGGTGTTTCAGAGCAACAAGTCAGCCATGCTTTTGAGAAGGCGTACGCTAACAAACCAGCGGTTCGGCTCAAATCAACCTTGCCGAGCATCAAAGATGTTGAATTTACGCCATTTTGCGACCTCGGTTGGCGAGTGCAAGGTGAGCATATTATCGTCGTGTCCGCGATCGATAATTTATTAAAGGGGGCATCGAGCCAAGCGATGCAGTGTTTAAATATTCATTACGGTTTTTCTGAGCTAACGGCTTTGGTGTAACGCACCAAGCGTAAGGGTTAAATATGACAGATACAAAGCAAAATCCATTAGTGATTAAGTTAGGCGGCGCGGCGCTGTCTTGTTCTGAAACGCTAAGCAAACTGTTTGGCGCAATCGCACTGTATCAAGCCCAAGCTCAGCGACGAATTGTCATCGTGCACGGGGGCGGTTATCTCGTCGATGACCTGATGGCGAAATTACAACTAAAAACCGTGAAGAAAGAAGGTTTGCGTGTCACGCCTTATGACCAAATTCCGCTGATTGCAGGCGCGCTGGCTGGGACAGCCAACAAAATGCTGCAAGGGCAAGCGATTAAAGATGGCTTAAATGCGGTTGGTTTATCACTCGCTGATGGCGGGTTATGCAAAGTCGAAGAGTTGGATCCAGAACTCGGCGCAGTGGGCAAGGCTTCTCCTGGTGATTCACAAATCGTGCAAGCGATTTTAGCCGCTGGTGGTTTGCCTATTATCAGCTCGATTGGCCTGACCGCTGATGGACAAATGATGAATGTCAACGCCGATCAAGCAGCCGTTGCAGTGGCTGGCGCATTGGATGCAGAACTCGTTCTGCTTTCCGATGTGAGCGGCGTGCTGGATGGCAAAGGCCATTTGTTGTCGAGCCTCAATGAGCAGCAGGCCAATGCGCTGATTAAAGGCAAAGTGATCACGGATGGCATGATTGTCAAAGTGAAAGCGGCGCTGGAAGCGGCAAATGATTTAGGTCGCCCGATTGAAGTGGCGACATGGCGTTACCCAGATAAGCTCAGCAAATTGTTTGCGGGCGAAAGTATCGGGACCCAATTTTTACCTCAATAAACGTATTTAATCAGTTGTTGATAACAGCTGTAAGTAATTAATCACCCAGAGCACTGACCGCCAAGCGCAGCGCCGGGAAATGGAGAAAGTAATATGAGCAAGGTTCAAGTCAATAAAGTCGTTGTCGCATACTCTGGCGGTCTAGATACCTCGGTAATCATTCCGTGGTTAAAAGAAAACTACGATTGTGAAGTGGTTGCCTTTGTTGCCGATGTCGGCCAAGGTGAAGAAGAATTGGTCGGCATTGAAGAGAAAGCGAAAGCGTCTGGCGCGTCAGAGTGTTATGTGGTCGATCTTAAAGAAGAGATGGTCGCTGAATACATCTACCCAACACTAAAAACAGGCGCTTATTACGAAGGTAAATACCTACTTGGGACGTCAATGGCTCGCCCAATCATTGCCAAAGCGCAAGTCGAAGTAGCGCGTAAAGTGGGTGCTGATGCGCTGTGTCACGGCTGTACGGGGAAAGGTAATGACCAAGTGCGTTTTGAAGGTGCGTTTGCAGCCCTAGCGCCTGATTTACATGTAATTGCTCCTTGGCGTGAGTGGGACATCGTGAGTCGTGAAGAGTGTCTTGATTTCCTTGCTGAGCGTAACATTCCTTGCGCCGCTTCATTGACGAAAATTTACTCGCGTGATGCGAACGCGTGGCACATTTCGACCGAAGGTGGCGTGCTTGAGAGTACTTGGAACGCCCCTAATGAGGATTGCTGGGTCTGGACAGTAGATCCAGAGCAAGCGCCAAATGAACCAGAGTTTGTCACACTGCAGGTCGCGAAAGGCGAAGTCGTTGGCGTCGATGGTGAACTGATGACGCCTTACAACGCACTCGTTTACCTTAATGAGAAAGGCTCTAAACACGGCGTTGGTCGTATCGACATCGTCGAAAACCGTTTGGTTGGTATGAAGTCTCGTGGTTGTTATGAAACCCCAGGAGGCACCATCATGATGGAAGCGTTGCGTGCTGTTGAGCAGTTAGTGCTCGATAAAGCCTCATTCGAATTTCGTGAAGAACTGGGTGTCAAAGCGTCGCATCTTGTATACGATGGCCGTTGGTTCACTCCGCTGCGTAAATCCATCATGGCTGCAGCCGATGAGCTGGCACAGGACGTTAATGGTGAAGTGGTTGTGAAGCTTTACAAAGGGCAAGCGACAGTGACGCAAAAACGTTCGGAAAACAGCTTGTACTCGGAAGAGTTTGCGACCTTTGGTGAAGATGTTGTGTATGACCAAAGCCACGCAGGCGGCTTCATTCGTCTCTATTCGTTGGCAAGCCGGATCAGAGCGTTGAACGAAGCGAAGAAGAATAAAGCCTAGGTTAACACCCAAGGTAGAGACACAAAAATAACAATAAAAGATCGCTCTAGTAGCGATCTTTATTATAAAAATGATTGAGCAATTTGATGTGGTCACGCTCAGTCGCGACCTAAGAGCAGGAGATACGCAATGGCATTATGGGGCGGTAGATTTACCCAAGCAGCAGACACGAGGTTCAAAGAGTTCAACGATTCACTTCGCTTTGATTACCGATTGGCTGAACAAGACATTGTGGGCTCTATAGCATGGTCAAAGGCGTTGGTGTCAGTGAATGTTTTGGGCGAAGAGGAGCAGCAAAAACTAGAACTTGCGCTCAACGAACTCAAACTGGAAGTGATGGAAGATCCTGAGCAGATCTTACGCTCTGATGCAGAAGATATTCACTCTTGGGTTGAGCAGCAGTTGATCAGTAAAGTGGGTGATTTAGGCAAAAAGCTGCACACTGGGCGCTCTCGTAATGACCAAGTCGCGACCGATTTAAAATTGTGGTGCCGCCAGCAGGGTCAGCAATTACTGTTGGGGTTAGATCGCCTGCAAACGAAATTAGTGTCGGTTGCTCAGCAGCACCAAGCGACGGTTTTGCCCGGTTATACCCACCTGCAACGTGCGCAACCAGTGACCTTTGCGCATTGGTGTTTGGCCTATGTTGAAATGTTTGAGCGTGATTACTCTCGTTTAAATGATGCGATTAAGCGCCTTGATACTTGCCCGCTTGGCTCCGGCGCGCTGGCAGGTACGGCCTATCCGATTGATCGTGAACAGCTTGCTCATCATTTAGGGTTTCGCCGTGCCACGCGTAACTCGCTCGATTCAGTATCCGACCGAGATCACGTGATGGAATTGATGTCGGTGGCGTCGATCTCGATGCTGCATTTATCGCGCTTGGCGGAAGATATGATCTTCTACAACTCGGGTGAGTCTGGTTTTATCGAACTGGCTGACACCGTGACTTCGGGTTCATCCTTGATGCCGCAAAAGAAAAACCCTGATGCATTAGAGCTGATCCGTGGCAAAACTGGCCGTGTTTATGGCTCGCTTGCGGGCATGATGATGACGGTCAAAGCCTTACCATTGGCTTATAACAAAGATATGCAAGAAGACAAAGAAGGGCTGTTTGACGCGCTGGATACTTGGAACGACTGCATGGAAATGGCTGCGCTTTGCTTTGATGGCATCAAAATTAAAACCGAACGGACTTTAGAAGCGGCCAAACAAGGCTATGCCAATGCTACCGAATTAGCTGATTATTTAGTCGCCAAAGGGATCCCTTTCCGTGAAGCGCACCATATTGTGGGCGTAGCGGTGGTTGGCGCGATCGCGAAAGGGTGTGCGCTTGAAGAACTGACCCTTGCCGAGCTTAAAGAGTTTTCGTCGGTCATTGAAGATGATGTTTATGCGATCCTCACTATTGAATCTTGCTTAGAAAAACGCAGCGCTTTAGGTGGCGTTTCGCCAAAACAAGTGGCCTATGCGGTTGATCAAGCCAAAGCGCGTTTAGACAAACGTGACACCACGGCGGTGAAAGTTCGTCCTGCCCGTTTGACGGATATTGAAACGCTAGAAAGTATGGTCACTTATTGGGCGAATATGGGAGAAAATCTGCCTCGTTCACGCAATGAGTTGGTGCGCGATATTGGTTCATTTGCCGTGGCGGAACACCATGGTGAAGTGACGGGATGCGCCTCGTTATATGTCTATGACTCTGGGTTGGCTGAAATTCGTTCGCTTGGTGTAGAAGCAGGTTGGCAAGGTCAAGGACAAGGAAAAGCGATCGTCTCGTATTTGGTGAATAAAGCGCGGCAAATGGCGATTAAGAAAGTGTTTGTTCTGACTCGAACGCCAGAGTTTTTCATGAAGCATGATTTTATTCCAACCTCAAAAAGCTTACTGCCAGAGAAAGTGCTCAAAGATTGTGAACAATGCCTACGGCAGCACGCTTGTGATGAAGTGGCGCTTGAGATCAATTTGGTTGAGCAGATCATCAAGCGAGTCAACGTCGCTTAATGCGTTGATTACCAACGCGATCATTGCCGTTAATGAGGCCTTGGAAAAAGATCTCAAAAAGATCGAATGATCACGGAACAATTTAAGAAAAGCGTGGTCTATAACTGTACCACTGCTTTTTCTTAGAAGAATCTAAGAAGGCCCCAAACCTACTATTGGTTCTGGGGCTTTTTCTTTTGTGCTCTTTAGCTTTTTATTTGTCGCGCCCTTGCCGCTTACGCCAAGGGAGTACCACAAACTTCATCCACAGATGTAAAAACAGCAAACCGTTAAAGGCAAAGCCCGCTATTAGCAAGCTGATCGATTCAATGGTTTTAGGGTTCTCCCTGTATAACCACCACCACACAAGCCAGCACCCAACTGACAAAACAATGAGCTGATCCATACAACGTTGGCAGCGGCCGATTTTTTTCCAAAACCACGAAGATTGGCAGTTATTGCAAGGCATAAGCGCGTTCATTAAAGAGAAAATAACGGCAGTATAACGTGCGTGAAGGTGTGAGTCTAAGGCGCGGCTGAAACTAAAGCGTATAAAAAACGGCCGCCCAAGGGCGACCGCATGAATGGATGTTGAAAATTAACAGCCCGGACCGCAGTCCATGCAATGCTTTATCATCTCAGGACCTAAATGCAGTTTAGCGTTTAGATCACGCAGCGCGGTGCGCACGCCTTCTTCAATTACGGGGTGATAAAAAGGCATATCCAACATCTGTGAAATCGTCATCTGATTTTGATGTGCCCACGCCAGTAAATGAGCCAAGTGCTCCGCATTCGGTCCCATCATTTCAGCGCCTAAAAATCGCCCTGTTCCTTGTTCGCCATACACATGCAATAACCCTTTATTGCGCAGCATGACGCGTGAACGGCCTTGATTTTCAAACGACACAGTACCGATAGCAAAACAGCCACAATTTCCTAAACGAGTGGTTAGCTGTTTGTAGGATTCACCGACCATCGCAATTTGTGGGTCTGAAAAAACCGCTGAGATAGAGGAACGACGAAGCCCGGCACGAATATCTGGGTAGCGGCCAGCGTTATCCCCTGCAATACGACCTTGATCGGCTGCTTCATGAAGCAGTGGCAGTTGATTACTGGCATCACCAGCAATGAAAATACTGTCTACAGAGGTTTGCAGCGTATAGTGATCGGCCGTTGGTACGCCGCGCGCATCAAGGGCTACATCGGTATTTTCAAGTGCCAATTTATCTACGTTCGGGCGACGACCAGTTGCCGCCAACACATAGTCAACGACAAATGTCTCGAGCTGCCCTTCACGGTTGATGAATTGGATTTCAACTTTGTCGTTTTGGCCTGTTGGAGAAGCAATGCGTTTCATGCTTTCCACTTTAACGTCAGCGTCTAAATAGAATTCTTCCTTAAACGTTTTATCAGCGTAAGCCATCACATCAGGGTCGGTTAATGGGCCAACTTGTCCACCAATGCCGAACAGCTTCACTTTCACCCCTAAACGATGCAAGGCTTGGCCTAGTTCTAAGCCAATAACTCCCGGGCCAAATACGGCAACAGATTCGGGTAAGTCGTCCCACTCAAATAGGTCATCATTAATGATTAAGCGATCGCCAAGTTCATGCCATACCGCGGGGTAGGCTGGGCGAGAACCGGTAGCAATCACGATCCGCTTGGCGCTGATTCGTGTATGGTTGTCGACCTGTAGGGTGTGGTTGTCGATAAATTGGGCGTAGCCTGAGATTTTGTCTTCAGCGGGGATCTCCTCAACGCCTTCAAGCACAAATCCGACAAAGCGGTCACGTTCACGTTTTACCCGCGCCATCACTTCACGTCCATTAATGACAATTTCACCTTGAGGATGAACACCAAAAGCAGGAGCTTTGTGGATGTGATGGACACTCTCTGCTGCGGCAATCAGTAATTTGGATGGCATGCAGCCGACGCGAGCACATGTGGTTCCGTACGGGCCACCTTCGATCATGACGACGCTGGTCGTATGTGCTTTTGCGGCACGATAAGCGCCGAGTCCTGCGGTCCCACCACCAATAATGGCTACATCAACGTTTAACTGTTTCATCATCGCTTTCTCTAAATTTGGAATGTGAATAGTCGATGGCAACATTTAATAATGCTGTCATTGAGTCTAAATGAGGAGGATGCCCTAGGAAGATTTTCCTAGGGCAGGCGTGATTAGCCCAGGTAAGCTTCTAGCTCTTCGCTGCCGCCGATGTGTTTACCACCAACGAAAACTTGCGGAACGGTGGTACGGCCTGTGATAGCTCGTAAGCTCACTGTGGTTGCATCTTTACCCAATACCACTTCTTCATATTGAAGACCGTGGTCAATCAAGAGTTGTTTTGCTTTAGTACAGAATGGGCAACCTGGTTTAGTAAATACGGTAACCGATTCTTGTGTTTTATAGTTAGGTGCAATGTATTTCAGCATAGTGTCAGCATCTGATACTTTGAACGGGTCACCCGGTTCATCAGCTTCGATAAACATTTTTTCGATGATGCCATCTTTGACTAGCATGCTGTAACGCCATGAACGTTTGCCAAAACCGATTTGGCTTTTATCAACTAACATACCCATACCGTCAGTAAATTCGCCATTGCCATCAGGAATGAAAGTAATATTCTCTGCTTCTTGGTCTGCTTTCCAAGCATTCATCACAAAGGTATCGTTCACCGAAACACATAGGATGTCATCAACGCCATGCTCTTTAAACACCGGGTACAGTTCGTTGTAACGCGGCAAGTGGCTTGATGAACAGGTTGGGGTGAAGGCACCTGGCAAGCTAAATACGATAACGGTTTTACCTTTGAATAATTGATCTGTTGTGAGATTAACCCAAGCATCACCTTGACGAGTAGGGAAAGTGACTTGTGGTACCGCTTGGCCTTCTTTAGATACTAACATTCTATTTTCCTTGTGATTTTCTAAGTTAGGTTATGATTTTAAGAGCCGCTGCTCTCATTTGTTGAAGCCATTATGGAAGAAAACCTTTGATAGCTCCAATCGTTTGATGCTATGGTTTTGATAGGTGGATTCTATTGAGATTGAAGATGAACATTCGTGATTTTGAGTACTTAGTATCATTAGCTGAACATAAACATTTTCGTAAAGCAGCAGAAGCTTGTTTTGTGAGCCAGCCAACACTCAGTGGCCAGATCCGCAAACTGGAGGATGAGCTGGGAACAGTATTATTAGAGCGCAGCAGTCGCCGAGTATTGTTCACCGATTCGGGCCTACAATTGGTCGATCAGGCCAAGCGTATTTTAAGTGAAATCAAAACCTTCAGAGATATGGCCAGCGGCCAAGGCGGCTCGATGAGTGGTCCTATCCATATTGGATTCATTCCCACTTTAGGTCCCTACCTTTTGCCGCGTATTGTGCCTTTTTTAAAAGAGCAATTTCCTGAACTGGAGCTCTATTTACACGAAGCGCAAACCCAACAGCTTGTGCGCCAGTTAGAAGATGGCAAACTCGATTGTTTAGTGTTGGCCTCCGTTGCGGAAACGGCTCATTTTAAAGAGATTGATCTGTATGACGAAGCATTGAGTATTGCCGTGCCTAGTGGGCATGAATGGGCTGCAAAAAGTGAAGTAAGTATGTTGGATTTGAAAGGGCGAACGGTATTGGCTTTAGGTGACGGTCATTGCTTACGCGATCAAGCCTTAGGTTTCTGTTTTGCGGCAGGCGCAAAAGATGACGAACGTTTTAAAGCGACCAGCTTAGAGACGCTGCGTAATATGGTCGCAGCGGGTGGGGGAATTACCCTGTTACCTGAGCTCTCTTTACCAGATGTCAAAGAGAAGGATGGCGTTTGTTACCTTAAAGCGGTCAACCCGCAGCCTTCACGCCGCTTAGTATTAGCTTATCGGCCGGGATCGCCGCTGAGGCAGCGTTTTGAGCAGTTGGCTCATGCAATCAAAACAAAGCTAAATGAGAAATAAAAAAAGAGGCTAAATTTAGCCTCTTTTTACTGAGCTTTAGAACAGCTCTTCACCTGTAGGTGAAGAGTAGATGTTGTCAGAGACACTCTCTGCGACATACTCGGTTGGCTCTGTGCCTTGAATGAAGTATTCAAACATCGAGCTTGAATCAAACTTATTGGTTAATAAGCCGGTATCGATATCGATTCTTACCCGCACAATATTGGCGGGAATGGGTTTGTCTTGCGCTGGCACATCGAGCAGTACTTGACGCATAAAATCAATCCAAGCCGGTTGTGCCGTTTTTGCTCCCGCTTCTGCACCGGATACACCATCGTCATCTACATTGCTGTTTTCGGTTGTCCTACCTAAGTTGCGGTTATGATCATCAAATCCGACCCAAGCAATAGCGACCATGCCCGGTGCATAGCCGTTGTACCACGCATCTTTGGAGTCATTGGTCGTTCCTGTTTTACCACCAATATCACGACGCCCCAGCTTTTGTGCACGCCAGCCTGTACCATTCCAACCCGTTCCTTCACGCCAATTTCCGCCACCCCAAATATTGCTGTACATCATCTCTCGGACAAGAAATGCGTTTTGTTCGGAAATTACTTGTGGAGCATAGTGCGATGCAACATCTTGCTCATCGAACTCATTTGTGTCTGGGGTGCATTGCTGTTGGCAAACGACTTTTGGTGTGGCTTGATACTCAAGTTTGCCAAAGGGATCTTCAACTTTGCTGATGTAATAGGGTTCAACATAATAGCCACCATTGGCAAACACGGAATAGCCTTGCGCCATCTTAACCGGCGTTAAGCTTCCCGCACCTAAGGCAATGGTTTCTGAGCGTGGTACTTGGTCAATATCAAAACCAAAGCGAGTGAGATATTCACGTGTTTCATCCAGCCCAACAGCGCGTAGCACTCTCACCGCCATCACGTTTTTGGATTGAGCCAAGCCAACGCGAAGACGAGTTGGGCCAATATAAGTCGGTGGTGAGTTTTTAGGACGCCATGCTGTACCTTGGCTTTGGTCCCACTGGTTAATCGGCGCATCATTAATGAGCGTCGCTAAGGTCATGCCTTTATCGATGGCGGCAGAGTAGATAAAGGGTTTAATACTTGAGCCGACCTGGCGCACCGATTGAGTCGCACGGTTAAATTTATTGTGCACAAAGTTAAAGCCGCCAACCAGCGCCAGTACCGCACCATTTTCTGGGTTCATGGCAACAAAGGCAGTGTTGGCATTGGGTACTTGGCTTAAGTACCACTGTGGTACTTCGTCGGTGGTATGCTCATCACTATATTCAGCACGATTACGTACCCAAATTTGTTCACCAGCGGCGATGATTTCCGTCGCTGTACTCGGAACTGGTCCTTGTCGAGAATCAGTTAAGAAACGGCGAGCCCAGTTCATGCCTTGCCATTCAATGGTCTGCAATCCTTGGTTCTTAACCCAAACCGTAGCCGATTGGTTGCTTACGTGGGTAACGACGGCTGGTAATAAATCTCCATAAGTCGGTTCATTATTTAAGTGCTCGGCCAGTTGCTGTTCATTCAATGGCGTTTGGCCTTCTTTCCAAACTACTTTTTCAGCACCGCGATAGCCATGACGCTCATCATAGGCGAGTAGGTTATTGATTGCAGCTTTACTCGCGGCTTGCTGCTGTTTGGAATCTACCGTTATGGTGACAATCATGCCAGAGGTATAGGCCGACTCTTCACCATAGCGCTCCACCATCCATGAACGGGCGATTTCTGCCACATAAGGTGCATTAAGTTCAATTTCAGCACCGTGGTATTTCGACATTAAGGGCTCAGAGCGGGCTTGCGCATATTGCGCTGGGGTTATGTATTTCTCATCAAGCATTCTCTGTAGTACCACGTTACGGCGGTTAGTCGCGCGATCTAGAGAATAGATAGGGTTCATGGTTGAAGGTGCTTTGGGAAGTCCTGCAATCAGGGCAATTTCACTCAGTGTTAAATCTTTGACTTCTTTTCCAAAATAAACTTGGGCTGCCGCTCCAATTCCATACGATCGGTAACCGAGATAAATTTTATTGAGATAAAGCTCTAGGATTTCTTTTTTCGTCAGCAATTGCTCGATATGAATAGCGATAAAAATCTCTTTGATTTTTCGCATGATCTTCTTCTCATTAGAGAGGTAGAAGTTACGAGCAAGCTGCTGAGTAATGGTACTTGCACCTTGTTTAGCGCTACCTGAGGCGATCACAGCCACCGCAGCACGAGTGATACCAATTGGGTCAAAACCATAGTGTTCGTAGAAGCGGCTATCTTCGGTGGCGATAATCGCTTCGATAAGTTCAGGCGGGATCTCTTCAATACGCAACGGAACTCGGCGCTTTTCTCCAAATTGGGCGATGAGCTTGCCATCTTGACTATAGACCTGCATCGGTGTCTGCAATTGTACATCACGTAAAGTCGCTACATCGGGGAGGTCTGGCTTCACGTAAAAATAGAAGCCAAATATCGTAGTGACTCCAAGAATAATGCAAATCAATGAAAGTAATAACAATCGCTTTATGAACTTCACCGGATAATCCCTGTTTAGTTAAGGCTGCCCTTATGCAAACCCTTGTACTCTAGGCTAAAAATTTAGCTCTAAAAATAAATTGTGGCTTATTTAACCTCAAAATAAGCAAATCGAGCTAAGCCTAAGCAGCGTTACTGGAGCTAAGCCGTATGGGTAAATCATTGGTTACGGGTATAGATATTGGCCACCATAGTATTAAAGCGGTGGTGTTAAAGCTAGCGGGTGATTCATATGCACTCGTCGGTTATAAAGAATTATTTATTACTGAGGACATATTCTCCGATAACCACACGCTGGATTATCAGAAAATTGTAAAGAAACTCAAAGAACTAAGAAAGGGTTTACCACTATTTAGTCGCAAAGTCGCCATATCGGTACCGGACAATGCGGTAATAAGTAAGGTATTACAGATAGATAGTGACCTGCAGGCGCGTGAAAAAGAGTTTGCTATTTATCAGGCATTTTCTCATCAGTCACCGTTCCCGATAGAAGAACTGAGTCTCGATTTCGTCAAAGTGATGGAAAAAAGCGTAAGTCGCAGTAGCACCGTAAGTTATCAAGTTTACGCCACTCGTAAAGACGTCGTGGAAAGCCGTGCGTTAGCGGCTCAAAAAGCGGGCTTTTTACCGATCGCGGTTGATGTGCAAATACACAGTTTGTTAAGCATCTGGCAGTTGGCGAGCAGGGCACAACATCGCAGCGATTGGATGCTCATGGATGTGGGCCATACCCAAACGGCGCTCTGTATTGATTTTACTGATAAAGCCCCTTTTCATAAAGAGATCCCTCTCGGTTGTCAGTGGTTGTCCCAAGACAGCGCGATGTCGGGCACCAATGCGGAATTAGCCGATAAAAACGAGCGCTTTGTGCATGAGTTGATCGAGCGACTTCAACGTCAGTTGCAGCTTTTCACCTCCGTCAATGGCGCGGGCAGTTTAGCAGGCATTTGGCTCTCAGGTGGTGGCGCAGATACTCCGATGTTGGCGCAAGAGATCTCGCGGCGTCTCAAGCTTGAGTGCGAGATTCTCGATCCCTTCCTTCTGTTTAACAATAAGTTAGCGAAACGCCAGCGAGATAAGCAGTCTGGGCAGAGTTTTAGCACCGCGGCTGGCCTTGCACTGCGTGGTATCGAGTGGTTGGAGTCTTCTCATGTTGCATAGTATTAACTTACTGCCTTGGCGAGAGGAACAAAGAGCGGCGCATAAGCGTCGTTTTATGGGCTTGGTCGTCTTAGGTGTGATGAGCGCTGTTGGTATTCAATGGGGTATCGGTTTGTATTTCTCTGGGCAAGCGCAGCAGCAAGAGTCTCGTCTGGCTTATTTGAATCAATACATTCAGCAGCTTGATAAACAGATCAATGCATTAAAAATGACGGAACAAGAACACAAGGCACTATTAACTCGCTTATCGGTTGTTGAGTCATTGCAAAGCCAACGCAATAAAACCACCGAGTTGATGAACCTGATGCCACAGCTTATGCCTGAAGGAGTCTACGTCGATAAGATCAAAATGAATGGTGAAGAAATTGAAATTACGGGCATCAGTGACAGCACTGCGCGTCTTGCGACCATGCTCGATAATTTTGAAAAATCAGCCTTACTTTCCGATGTCAACATGCACTCTATCGTGCACGGTAATAAGCGATTTGGTAAGGAGTTTCAGACGTTTAAAGTGTCATTTATGTTTCATTCCCCGACACCGCAGGGCTCTGTGCTAACCAAGATTCGGCCTACAGGAGCTGTCCATGACTAGTTTTCAAGATCTTGATATGGATGAAATGGCTGAGTGGCCGTTGCTGCCTCAACTGCTGGTTATTTTGGTGTTGATGCTGATTATTCAAGGCGTTGGCGCGTGGTTCTATCTTATGCCTCAAAATGAGCAATTGCAGAACTTAAAACAGCAAGAAGAGGTGCTGAAATCGACCTTACGGATTAAGGCCAGCAAAGCCGCCACCTTACCCCAGTTGCAAGCTCAACTGGATGAATTAACTGAACGTTATGATTTTTTATTACGCCAATTACCCGTGCAAAAAGAGCTCGCAAGCATGCTGGCGTCGGTCAATGAACTAGGGCTAGATAACGCGTTAACCTTTACACGTATTGATTGGGGAGAAAAACAGAATAAAGAGTTTCTGTATCGTTTGCCGCTCAATATCGAATTAACTGGTAATTACCACGACATTGGTGATTTCTCAGAGGCGATCGCGAAATTGCCCCGCATTATTAATTTCGATGATGTTGATTGGCAACGGGTTAGCCAGGAAAGCAGCACGTTGCATTTTAGGGTGCGCGCTTATACCTATCAATTCAAGCAAGAGGTGGACGATGAAAAACAATAATCTGCTGCTGATGGTGCTGTTTAGTACCAGTGTATTGGTTGGTTGTAAAGCTAATCAAGATTCATTGAAGGTTTATGTGGAGCAGGTTGAGGGGCAAGCACGCAAAGAAGTCTCCAAATTAAAACCCATTATTCAATTTGAAGTTGCTCATTATGCGCAACATGAATCCCGCGAACCTTTTGTGCTGCCTAAAGAAGCGATTGTACAAAATCAGCCTGTAGTGAAGGCAGACTGCTGGCAACCTCCGGCTCGCAGTAAAAATGGCCAGCTAGAGCGCTATCCGCTTAATCAACTGCGATTAAAAGGCGTGATGAGTAGCGGGGGCGCGGTATCGGCATTAGTGCAAACGCCCCAAGGCAAGGTCGTCAACGTGAAAGCGGGACAATATTTAGGTTTGAATCACGGCAAAGTTACTCGAGTTAATTCCAATTACCTGCTGATCAATGAAACCTTGCCAGACGGCTTAGGTTGTTGGAATCAACGTAACGTCAAATTGGCTCTGAAATAGAATTTGAATTTAGAGAAATCACTATGATTAAAGGACTACAGACACAAATGACTATGGTATTTCGGAGCCTCTTATTTGGCTTATTATTGAGTGTGGCAGGGCTAAGTGTGGCGGCAGAAACGGCGCAGACCAACGAGCTTAAAGGCATTGATTTTCGAGTCAATAAAAACAAAGACGCTGTATTGATTGTTGAACTCGCATCACCTTCGACAGTAGTTAATGTGCAGAAAGTGGCTGACGGTTTACAAATTGAACTGCTTAAGACGGATGTCTCCAATGAGAAACTCTATGTCTTAGACGTCAAAGATTTTGCAACCGTTGTTGAGAGTATCGAGGTATTGCGCAAAGAGCCAAGTACACAGTTACTGGCGACCATTCATGGCGAGTTTAAGTATGATTACAGCTTGAAAGGGAAATACCTTGAGGTGGTGATTGGCAAACTGAAAGAACAAGAAAAACCTAAGCCGAAGAGCATTCTTGAGAAAGAGGGCAAGCTTATCTCGATTAACTTTCAAGATATTCCTGTGCGAAATGTTTTGCAGCTTATCGCAGATTATAACGCGTTTAACCTAGTCGTCTCAGATTCGGTCACTGGTAACCTGACGCTACGGCTTGATGGCGTGCCTTGGCAGCAAGTGCTCGATATCATTTTGCAAGTCAAGGGATTAGATAAGCGTGTTGACGGCAATGTGATTTTAGTTGCACCTAAAGAAGAGTTGGATTTACGTGAAAAGCAGCAGCTTGAAAAGGCACGTTTGGCTGAAGAGTTGGGCGATCTGCGTTCTGAAATCATCAAAATTAATTTTGCTAAGGCGTCTGATATTGCGCAGATGATTGGCGGTGAAGGGGCGGTCAGCATGTTGTCTGAGCGAGGTTCCATCAGTATCGACGAGCGAACCAACTCACTGCTGATCCGCGAATTGGCTGAGAATATTGTGGTGATACGCCAAATTGTTGAATCGCTCGATATCCCGGTCAAACAGGTACAGATTGAAGCGCGCATTGTTACGGTCAACGAAGGTAATTTGGATGAACTTGGCGTACGCTGGGGCTTTACTTCGACCAATGGCAACAACACCGCAGGCGGAAGTATTGAAAGTAATTTATTCCAAGTGGGCAAGTTGGGGGAAAGCACATTGCCCGTTGATGACTTCCTTAACGTAAACTTAGCGGCGACCTCCGCTAACGCCTCAAGTATTGCCTTCCAAGTGGCTAAGTTGGGGTCGGATATGTTGTTGGATTTAGAGCTTTCAGCGCTACAACGTGAGTCGAAAGCGGAGATCATTTCCAGCCCTCGTTTGATCACGACCAACAAGAAACCCGCTTATATCGAGCAGGGTACGGAGATCCCTTATTTGGAGTCTTCTTCCAGCGGGGCAACGACAGTCGCCTTCAAAAAAGCAGTGCTGAGTTTAAAAGTGACGCCACAGATAACGCCGGATAATCGTTTAGTGTTAGATCTCAGTGTCACTCAAGACCGGCCTGGGGATATTGTAAAAACAGGGACGGGAGAAGCGGTTGCAATTAATACTCAGCGTATTGGCACTCAAGTATTGGTCAATAATGGAGAAACCGTGGTCCTTGGTGGAATATTCCAACATAGCGTCAACAATACGGTAGATAAGGTGCCATTACTTGGTGATTTGCCATTACTTGGTGCATTGTTCCGCCGTTCCTATGAGCAAGTGGGCAAAAGTGAGCTGCTGATTTTCGTGACACCGAAAGTCGTCATTCAATAACTTACGGCTGATATTGCGATTGGTTAAAAAATAAAGTTGCATTAGTGGCACCATATCTAGATAATTTCGGGTCTTATCACGAATCATCTGTGAGGAATAGGTGCCACGAGCGTCTTAACGGTCAGTATTATACTGGCTAATCTTGTGGCGATGTCATTGAATTAACGTTGTAAATTACTGCTAAACATGGCTGAGAAACGCAATATTTTCCTTGTTGGCCCAATGGGCGCCGGCAAAAGTACAATTGGTAGACATCTTGCTCAACAACTGCATATGGAGTTTTTAGACTCAGATACAGTCATTGAAGAGCGTACAGGCGCAGATATCGCATGGGTATTTGACGTCGAAGGTGAAGAGGGCTTCCGTAAACGTGAGGAAGCTGTAATTAATGACCTAACCGAGAAACAAGGTATTGTACTCGCAACAGGCGGTGGTTCTGTTAAGAGTAAAGAAAACCGTAATCGTTTATCTGCTCGTGGTATTGTGGTCTACCTTGAAACGACGATTGAAAAACAACTTGCACGCACGAACCGTGACAAAAAACGGCCATTGCTTCAAACAGACAATCCACGTGAAGTCTTAGAATGCTTGGCTGATGAACGTAACGATCTTTACGCTGAGATCGCTGATTTTACGGTTCGTACTGACGATCAAGGTGCAAAAGTGGTAGCCAACGAGATCGTAAAAATGCTAGAAGAACATTCCTAAGTTCTTTATTTGGAGTGCAAACCATGGAACGGATTACGGTCAGTTTAGATGAGCGTAGCTACCCAATCTCAATTGGCGCCGGATTATTTAATGATCCGGCCCTCCTTTCTTTCTTATCGGCCAAACAAAAAGTCGTCGTCATCAGTAATGTGACGGTCGCGCCTTTGTACGCGGATAAAATCTTCGCCCTTCTTGCACCGCATGGTTGTAACGTCTCCTTGCTTGAACTGCCAGATGGCGAGCAGTACAAAACTTTAGATACATTTAACACGGTGATGAGTTACCTGCTGGAAGGTAATTACAGTCGTGATGTGGTGATCATCGCTTTAGGTGGTGGCGTGATTGGTGATTTAGTTGGATTCGCCGCAGCCTGTTATCAGCGCGGAGTCGATTTTATCCAAATACCGACCACGCTGCTTTCGCAAGTGGACTCCTCCGTTGGCGGTAAAACCGCGGTCAATCATGCTTTAGGTAAAAACATGATTGGTGCATTTTATCAGCCGAAAGCCGTCATTATTGATACTGAATGTTTGGCGACTTTACCTGCGCGAGAATTTGCCGCTGGTATGGCGGAAGTGATCAAATATGGCATCATTTACGATCATGATTTCTTTGTCTGGTTGGAAGAGAATCTCGATAAACTCTATGCCTTAGATGAGCAAGCGCTAAGTTATGCCATCGCTCGCTGCTGTCAAATTAAAGCCGATGTGGTCGCTCAAGATGAAAAAGAGTCGGGAATTCGCGCGTTGTTGAACCTAGGTCATACATTTGGTCATGCGATTGAAGCGCAGCTCGGGTATGGTAATTGGCTACACGGTGAAGCGGTTTCTACCGGAACTGTGATGGCCGCTAAAACGGCGCAGTTACAAGGTTTAATTAACGATCAGCAAGTTGAGCGGATTGTTTCTATACTCAAAAGAGCAAATTTACCGATTCATACGCCCGAAAGCATGTCGTTTTCTGACTTTATGCAACACATGATGCGTGATAAAAAAGTGCTTTCAGGCGAACTACGTTTGGTGCTACCAACCAGTATTGGTACATCACAAGTAGTGAAAGGTGTACCCGAAGCGGTCATTGAACAAGCGATTGACTTCTGCCGCACCCTGTAAATCTTCATTGATACTAATTTGACAGTTGTCTGTCAGTAGGACGGCCTAATGAGTTTGGCGAATGAATTACGTATATTGGAATTAGATTCGCAAGTCGAGCTACTTGAGCGTTTGCAATTATTGACCAATTTTGGCTCAAATGTCATTACCGTTGGTGGTGGATTAGGTTTTGGTAAATCTTGGTTAGCGCAGCGTTATTTAGAAGCGTGGGCCGAAGATAAAAACCAATCGCTGTTGCTGTGCCATCCCAATCAAGATGACCAGCAGCGTCGAGCGACCATTCTTACCCAAATCGTTTCAGGCCCGTTATTTAATCCTCACGATACACTTTCTGACAGCTTAGCTCGCCTGCTTGATGGTGGCGGTTGTGATGTGGTGATTGTTGTCGATGACGCTCATCTACTCTCTGAAACCTTAGTGTCTGAGCTATGGATGCTGGTGTTAGAAGCACAAGCCAATCCATTGTGGACCATCAATGTCGTATTATTTGCACAAGCCAATAGCCTTGATGCTTTGCTGACTCGTTTAAGCTACGGACAAGAGCATAAACCCGTAGAGCTTGAGATTGAAGCCCTAAGCAATGAAGAAGCGGACCGCTTTTTTGAAAATCTGGTCATGCGTTATGTACCCGATGAGATGGAGCGCCGCGTACGCAACGCTTACAAAAAGGTGAAACGCGTGCCTGGGGAAATCATGGCATTAGGAGAGCAGAAAATGGAAAAAAGGATCATCATCCGTTCGATTATCGGTTCTCCTGTGCAGATCGCTGCCTTGGTTTTACTGCTTCTGCTCATCATTGGTGGTGGTTACTGGTGGCTATTTACCCAACCCTCACCCGATGAGCAAGCGTCGCAAATTACAGGCACACTCGAGCAGACGGTGATTCCGACGCTCGGGGATGCTGCTGCACCAACAGTCAATACGCTTAACGATGATTCAGCAACTGACGCCGCCAATAATGGGAAGGAGCTTGCGAAAAGTGACCCGAGTTATTTAGATGCTGAAGATGATTCCAGTTCGTTACCACCCGATGTGATGGAGAATTCAGAGAGCGTGGGCATAATTGACAGCGATCAGCAACGAGTGGTGATTGAGTCTGATGTTGTGGATGCGCTTTTGGAAGGCAATTCGACCAAAGCCGATACGTCAGTGATTAATAATGCACTTGCTGATGCACAAAGCCGCACGGCGCAAACTGTGCCAGTAAGTGAGTCTGCCACTGCTGCTGCGCCAACGAAAATCACCTTCTCCTTTGCGAGAGAAGAACTTAAAGCCTTCTCGCCACGCAGTTATACTTTGCAATTAGCGGCAGTCAGTTCGCTTGCTGAAGCACAAAACTTTATTAACACCTACGCGCTGCAAGAAAAGGTGCGTATTTATCCGACAGCACGCAATGATGTGGAGTGGTACATCATCACCTATGGTAATTACCCAACCATCCAGTTTGCGCGTGATGCCGTTGAAACCTTACCGAAAGCGTTGCAATTGCAAGGCCCTTGGGCCAAATCACTCAGCCAAGTACAGCGAGAGATTGATCGTGCGAAATAACGCTGAGCTTGACGCAAAAATATGTTACATTCCGCAGCCTTATTTCGTGGTTGAAAGATAGAGCAGTAAATGAAGAAGCAGCGTGCCTTTCTTAAATGGGCTGGTGGTAAGTATGGCCTAGTCGAAGAGATTCAACGTCACCTGCCGCCAGCGCGTAAACTGGTTGAACCCTTTGTTGGTGCTGGCTCTGTGTTCCTCAATACTGATTTTGAACAGTATTTGTTGGCCGATATCAATCCTGATCTCATCAACTTGTACAACCTGATTAAAGATCAACCTGAACTGTACATCACCGAATCTAAGCGTTGGTTCACGGCCGATAACAACCGTAAAGAAGCGTATCTCGATATTCGTAAAGAGTTCAATAAAACCGATGATGTACTGTATCGATCATTGGCGTTTTTATACATGAACCGTTTTGGTTTTAATGGTTTATGTCGCTACAACAAAAAAGGCGGTTTCAATGTGCCTTTTGGTTCCTACAAAAAGCCTTATTTCCCGCAAGCAGAATTGGAGTTTTTTGCCGAGAAAGCCAAGAAAGCGACCTTTATTTGCGAAGGATACGAAGAGACGTTTCGTCGTGCTCGCAAGGGCTGTGTTGTCTATTGCGATCCGCCATACGCGCCACTCTCTACTACCGCCAATTTTACTTCTTATTCTGGTAATGGCTTTTCATTGGATGATCAAGCCTCATTGGCCGATGTCGCTGAAAAAGCCGCCAATGATCGTGGCATACCGGTACTGATTTCCAATCATGACACTAAGTTAACGCGCCGTTTATATAATGGTGCAGAACTTAACGTGGTCAAGGTTAAGCGCACCATTAGCCGTAATGGAGCAGGGCGCAACAAAGTTGATGAGTTGTTGGCACTGTTCAATACAGCGGAATGCGAAGATTAACATTTCTCCGTTAAATCGGGTGTCGCGCTAGGATATCTTGGTCAGCTTAGGTAGAATTGCGGGCGAATTTTGCTCATCACGCATTTGCGCCCACTAGCCTAAGAGGTCAGGTATGAAAGATTTCCTAATTGCCCCATCTATACTCTCAGCAGATTTTGCTCGTCTTGGCGAAGATGTTGAGAAAGTGCTTGCCGCTGGGGCAGACGTTGTCCATTTTGATGTAATGGATAACCACTACGTTCCCAACTTGACCTTTGGTGCTCCGATTTGTAAGGCGCTACGTGACTATGGTGTTACGGCACCGATTGATGTCCACTTAATGGTTAAACCGGTTGATCGCATCATTCCTGATTTTGCCAAAGCAGGGGCTTCGATGATCACTTTTCATGTGGAAGCTTCTGATCACGTTGATCGCACATTGCAATTGATCAAAGAGCACGGATGCCAAGCGGGTGTAGTGCTCAACCCAGCTACGCCACTTGCGCATCTCGAATTTATCATGGATAAAGTGGACCTCATTTTGCTGATGTCGGTTAACCCTGGTTTTGGTGGCCAATCTTTTATTCCGCATACGTTGGATAAACTGCGCGCGGTGCGTCAATTGATTGAGCAATCGGGTCGTGATATCCGCCTTGAAATTGATGGTGGAGTCAAAGTCGATAACATTCGTGAAATTGCACAAGCGGGCGCAGATATGTTTGTCGCAGGCTCGGCTATTTTTGGTCAACCTAATTACCAAACTGTGATTGATGAGATGCGCGCAGAATTAGCCAAAGTGGCGCGCTAAGTCATAATACTGACTACACCTCAATAATCACTACGCAACATACTTATAACGCAACAAGGGGCTTTGTGCCCCTTGTCTATTATTCGGAAGTTAAGATGTCTTTAAGCTCAATTAAATTAATCGCCTTTGATCTCGATGGTACCTTGCTCGACAGCGTGCCAGATTTAGCCGTAGCCGCCGACCAAGCGGTACAATCGTTAGGCTATTCATCAGTATCAGAAATGCAAGTGCGTGATTACGTCGGCAATGGTGCAGATGTGCTGATCGCTCGCTCACTTAGCCAAAGTTTAACCATCAACCCTGATCTTAGCGATGAGATCAAAGCCACCGCTCGTGAGCGTTTTGATGAATTTTATGCCCAAACGGGCCATAAACTGAGCCATTTATATCCCCAAGTGAAAGAAACCTTAGCGCAGCTACACAGCGCTGGGTTCAGATTAGCTTTGGTGACCAATAAACCGTCTAAGTTTGTACCTGACGTATTGGTACAACATGGTATTGAGCACTTTTTTAGTGATGTGATTGGTGGTGATACCTTCCCGATCAAAAAACCTGATCCAATGGCGCTTAACTGGCTATTGGATAAACATCAACTAACGGCCAAGGAAATGTTGATGGTTGGGGATTCGAAAAACGATATTTTAGCGGCTAAAAATGCGGGTTGTTATTCGTTTGGTTTGACTTATGGCTACAATCACGGTGAGCCCATTTCAGCTTCCAACCCTGATTACGTGGCGGACTGTATCGACCAATTGCTTGATGTGTTGCGAGTTTCAGCATAAAAGTTCACACAATGCGCTAGTAAAATACTCGTCAATGAGTACACTGCATAAACCGCGTTATCGCTAAATCAAGTATCACTTAGCGAATAAGCGCGGTTTTTTTCACAGACATTTTCAGTCTTATCTCATTTTAAGTAGCAAGGAAATCATCCCTATGAGCAAACCCATTGTATTGAGTGGTGTTCAACCGTCAGGTGAACTAAGTATCGGTAACTATTTGGGTGCTCTACGTCAATGGCAACAGATGCAAGATGACTATGATTGTCAATACTGCGTGGTTGACCTGCATGCGATCACGGTTCGTCAAGATCCGAAAGCACTGCATGAAGCCACGTTAGATGCATTGTCAATCTGTCTTGCAGTTGGTGTTGACCCTAAAAAGAGCACGCTATTTGTTCAGTCTCACGTACCAGAGCATGCTCAATTGGGTTGGCTTCTCAACTGCTACACGCAGATGGGTGAATTGAGCCGCATGACTCAGTTCAAAGACAAATCAGCACGTTATGCGAACGATGTGAATGCGGGCTTATTTGGTTATCCTGTGTTGATGGCGGCCGATATTTTACTTTATGGCGCGCACCAAGTACCCGTGGGCAGTGACCAAAAGCAGCACTTAGAACTTGCGCGAGATATCGCGACTCGTTTTAACAACATCTATAGTCCTGAAAAGCCGATCTTCACCATTCCAGAGCCTTACATTCCTCAAGTGAACGCGCGAGTAATGAGCCTGCAAGATGCGATGAAAAAGATGTCTAAGTCAGATGATAACCGTAAGAATGTCATCACTTTGCTGGAAGATCCAAAGTCGATTATCAAGAAGGTTAATAAGGCTCAGACAGATACTGAAACACCACCGCGCATCGCTTTTGATACCGAAAATAAAGCGGGTATCTCCAACTTGATGAGTTTGTACTCTGCAGCGACAGGCAAAAGCTTTGCTGAGATCGAAGCGCAATATCAAGGTGTTGAGATGTACGGTCCTTTCAAGAAAGATGTTGGCGAAGCGCTGGTTGCCATGCTGGAGCCTGTACAAGCTGAATACGCGCGCATTCGAGAAGATCGCGCGTATCTTGATTCAGTAATGAAAGCGGGTGCAGAAAAAGCCTCGGCCCGCGCTGCGATCACCTTGAAAAAAGCATTTAAAGCGGTAGGGTTTGTCGAGCGTCCTTAGTTTTTCCTGCGACAATCTAACTCTTTTCGCATTAAATAAAGCTAGGTTTTCCTAGCTTTATTTTTTACTTCTGCTTAATAAAATTTGATCTTTCTCTTTGTATTGTAGGCTTAGGTCTACACTTTAAATCATAACCATGATGATGAGTTTTGAACATGAGACGACTGCTATTATTAGGATTGATGTTCATCTGTAGTGCCGCCGCCGCAGAGCCAGTTCGTATTTGTGTTGGTGATGTGAATGTTTGGCCCCCGTTCACCTATTGGCAGGGGAGCTCGTATCAAGAAAAAGCCGATTCCTTGACTGGCTCAGCGACAACGCTGGTGTTGGACGCATTAAAATCTCACAACATCGATTACCAGTTTTATTTTATGCCTTGGGCGCGAGTCCAACATGAACTGACGCAAGAGCGCGGTCGCTGCGATCTGACATGGGATGCAAGTTATCGCGCAGAAAGGGCTGAGTACAGCTATTTTTCGGTCCCACTTTATACGATTCAACTCGGTTATTTTACGCTGCCAGACAACCATGAAGATTTAAAAGACCCATCCGTTGATGGCGTATTATGCGGAGTTAATGGCTTTAATTATGAGAATTTTGCACTGTCTAGAGAACCCTCTCTCTATTTAAATTCCGTACAGCAAGCGCTGAATATGCTGCAAAAAGAGCGGTGTGATTGGTTTGTGAGTGAAATTGAACCCATTTATGGTGGAATTCAGTTGGGTCTATATAAAATTGATCGGCCAATCGTTCATCATTTTCTCGCTAGAAACAAGCCGTACCACGTGCAAGTTCGCCGTAGCTTAGAAAATTCGATGCCGCTGTTAAATCAGCTTAATGACTATTTTCTCGATGCGCAGCAAACTGGTCGCGCGCAGGCGGTCTTTGATCGCTACCTCTCTTTTAGCCAGCCACAATAATCAAACTAAGGTGTTTGCCGTGTACGGAGCACCTTGTTTGCCTTTCTTTTTAGAAAAATAAGACTGTTCACCTCACTGCAATATCACTGTCGAAAACCCCCTTTACCTTCTTTGTTGAAAGTTTGCGCTTAGTTCAAGTATTTGCTCTAGCTATGCGATGTTGATCTCGATATGAGTGGTGAATGTTTTTATCTTTCATTTAAAAACACAACACTGTACGCGCAAATGGAACCAATCCCCTTTATAAAACGTGATTTACAACACCTTGCTTACCACTTCGGTTACAGAGCAGGGAAAGAGGTGAACAATGGAATCGACACGAATTAAACCCTTTGGCCGAACATTACTCGCTGCGGCGATAAGCTCCACATTGGCTGTATCAGCTCAAGCTGAGATTATTATTTCTCAGTATGTAGAAGGCAGCAGCTTCAATAAGGCCATCGAAATTGCTAACACTAGCAATGCATCCGTCAGTTTAGACAATTTCATTTTAGCGAAATCAAGCAATGGCGGTGGGAACTGGGATACACAGTTGCCCCTGACTGGGCGAGTAATTGCCGCGAACGATGTGTTAGTGATTTCTCATGCCAGCGCCAATAGTGCTATCCAAGCGGTGAGTGATGAAAATGATGGCTCGGTGATTAATTTTAACGGTGATGATCCGGTGGCGCTGCTAAACAGTGATGGTAGCGTACATGATGTGTTGGGAGTGATGGGCGGCATTAACTGGGGCAAGGACACCACTTTAGTGCGTAATAGCGATAGCCTCACGCCCTCAGCGGCTTATCAAGCTGCGCAGTGGAGCGCGTTAGGCAAGGATAATATTGAAGGGTTAGGCGCACTCGATGCCGTTGAGCCACCGGCTGAATTTACCTGTACTCAAGAGGGATCTGAGCCCGCCTTTACTTCTATTCAAGCCATTCAAGGCGAAGGGCAAACCTCTCCTTTTATTAGTGGCTACCCTTATATCACCGACCAAGAATATTTTGTCAAAGGTGTCGTGAGTGCCATTACCACAGGGTTGACTAAAGGTTTTTATCTGCAAGCGTTGGAAGATGATTACAACTTAAATACCTCTGAAGGTTTGTTTGTTTTTACCGATCAATCAAGCTCAAGTTTAAAACCGGGGGATGTGGTTTGTGTGAAAGGTAAAGTACAGGAGTATTACAACCTCACACAGCTTAAAGTCGAAAACAACCAATGGCTAAAGCAAGGTGAGCAAGAGGCTCCACAAGCGACCGCGATAGAGATTTTGCCCACCGATGAGAACTTTGAGCACACATTAGAGCGTTATGAAGGCATGTTGGTAAAAACCACACCAGAGCTGGATATGCGTGTGACGCGCACCTTTGGTTATGACTATGCTTCTCGTCGCAATAACATGGTGTTAGCGCAAGGTCGTATTAACATGCAGCCGAACCAGCTATTCGCTGCGGGCTCTGAGCAAGCCAAACAGCAGAGCATCGAAAACGCGCAGCGCCGCTTGTTTATTGAATCAGATGCGAAAGCTGCCGATGGCCAAATTCCGTACTACCCAGAGTTTGGTCGCAGTGATATTGATCAAAATGGTTCGACGGAAGATTACATCCGCATTGATGACAGCATCATAGGTTTAGAAGGTGTGCTCTCATACGGTTACAACGAATATCGTCTGATTGTGACCAATTCGCTCAACCAAGAGAATTTCGTGCACAATGATCCTCGCAGCGAGAAACCGGATATTGATGAAGGCGATCTGCGTATTGCCACATTCAACGTGCTTAACTATTTCAACTCGCCGTTTGGCGGTGATGCAAATCAGCATGGTGATAATCGTGGTGCTAATAACCTTGCAGAATTTGAATTGCAGCAAGCGAAGATCGTCAATGCGATTGTACGTTTGGATGCCGATATTGTCGGTTTGATGGAAATTGAGAATAACGGTTTCGGTGCAGGGTCGGCAATTGCGCAATTGGTCAATCAGATCAATAGCCAGATCTCGGATAAGAAAAAGCATTACCGTTTTGTCGCGATTGACTCAAATAATGATGGTGTGACCGATGAACTTGATTCTATTGGCACGGATGTTATCACCACAGGAGTGATTTATCGTGAAAAAGTGGTGAAGTTGACAGAAAATCGTGTAATTCCAATGCCAAGCCAGCAAGCACCAGAAGTGTTGGATGACAAAGGCAAAGTGATTGAAGATGGTAAAAATTACCAGCGTGACACGCTGGCACCGACCTTCAAAGTTAAAGGTGGCAATGAGAAAATTACCGTCGCGGTTAACCATCTAAAATCCAAAGGTTCGGCATGTTGGGAAGATGCCGCACCAGTTGAACAAGGTGGGCAAGGCGGCAAAGATCTTGATTTTCAAGGTGCATGTGAACAATTCCGTGTCGCAGCTGCAGTTGCTTTAGGTGAAGCGTTACAAAAAATAAAAGGGCATAAAGTCATTTTGGGTGATATGAACTCTTACGGTATGGAAGACCCGATGCTTGTATTGACCGACTACAGCCCAGAGAAGTATGGCAAAACCATTCGTGCGGCACGTAACACTTACATTGCAGGTACTCCTCAGTTTGGTGATGATGGCGCGTTGATTACTCACAATTATGGGTACCTTAACGCCGTGGCGATAAAACACCCAGAGAGCTGGAGTTACTCATTTAATGATGAAGTTGGCGCACTGGATCATTTGCTGGTCAGCAAAAGTTTGAAAGGCAAAGTGGTGGATGCGACCGATTGGCATATCAACGGCGGTGAATCGACACTGTTTGATTACAACAGTGAATTCAAAGGTGATTTACCTAAATATCAAGATCATTTCCGCGCATCTGATCATGATCCTGCCGTGTTAGAACTGAACATCTATGGCGGTTCATTCGGCCTAGGAGCACTCTTCTCATTACTCGGCTTTGGTATGTGGCGACGTCGTCGTTAAGGCTTAAAGTGCGCCCCGTTAACTGACGGGGCGTTTTTGTTTTGCTCACGCTCGGATTTTTTCAATTAAATAATCAATAAATAGCCTTACTCGTGGCGCAAGGTGGTGACGGCTCGGGTAGAGAATGTTCATGGTGTTATCTGATAGATAATAATCTGGAAAAAGCCTGACGAGGTTAGGATCATTGATTTCGTCAGCGAGAAAATTAGCAATCAAGCCGATTCCCATGCCTTGTTGTACCATTGACATCGCACCAAGCGGCGCATTGCAGATATGTTTAGGGCGGGTTTTGATGTCGCATCTCACTCCCTTTGGATTGATTAGCGTGACTTTATCTTGAGGAAGATTCAATAAAGTTAGCGCAACCCATGGGTGCTGCTCTAAATCTCGTAGTTTCCTTAATAAAGGTGCACTAGCTAAGTATTTTTTACTGGCGTATATCCCTATTTTAAAAGGCATTAATTCGCGGCCAACCATTGAGCAAGATGTCAGTTCACCCATTCTGATCAGCACATCTAATTGTGTGGCTACTGGATCTTGTAAACCATCGTCGAGTTGAATATCAAACAGCACATTGGGGTAACTCTCAGAAAATGTTGAAATCAGCGGACTTAAAATATAGCTGCCGACATCAATGGTTGTACCGATCCTAATCACGCCTGCCACATCGGTAGACAAATGCTGGACGGCCCGTAGCGCGTCTTCTGCCAGCGGTAAGAGGCCATTGGTATGTTGATAAAATGCGTGCCCTTCAGTCGTTAGGCTAACTTTACGGGTAGAGCGATGCAGTAAACGTACGTTAAGATGTGATTCTAGCAAGCTAACTTGCTCGCTCACTTTCGATTTTGCTATGCCTAACGATTCACCAGCCGAGGTAAACGAACCGTATTCAACCACTTTATTAAAAATGGCAATACGTTTTAACTCACTCAACATAATTGTTCCCTTATTGGTAACCTTTCGTTCTTGTTTTGTTATCTAGCCAACCTTTGTCATTCATCAAATAATGACAGCTCTAATTAGAGAGATATAAACCATTTTGGTTTCCTTTAAATACGGGCAAATAATAAATTTCTTCTGAATGATGGCACTATTGAGATATCTATTCCTAAATAAACTGGGATTAATAATTAAATTAGCAATGTCAATCTTATAAATATCAATGTTGTGTGAATATTTTCAATATTATCCAACCGAAATTTCGAAAATGATGGATACAATATTTTTATTTCTAACGTTTTATTAAAAATTAATTTAAAGGAACGGGTGATGAATTATCAGGTCACGAAGCTCCATCCTTTTGGAGTAAAAATAGAAGCAAATGGATTAAAAATTCCCATTAGCGAAGTACCAATAGCACTACTGCGTAAACTATTTATTGAGCATCAGTTGGTATTGATACGTGGATTTAAAGCCTTTGAACAGGCCGAGCAATTTGCGGAATATTGCGAGCAATGGGGAGAGATCAGTATTTGGCCATTTGGCAAAGTGTTAGATTTAATTCAAAAAGATCAGCCAAAGGACCATATTTTTGATAGTAGCTATATGCCGCTGCATTGGGATGGCATGTTCCGCCCTCAAGTGCCTGAATATCAGATATTTCAATGTGTTCAGGCGCCATTGCCAGCACAAGGCGGCCGGACGACCTTCACTCATACAACCAAGGCGCTACAGAACGCAACCGAACAGCAGCGCTCATTGTGGCGAAAAGTCACGGGGCACTACCAGCGAGAGATGGAGTTCTATTGCAGTCACACCATTTCCCCGATTATTGCTCAACATCCCTATCTCTCACACGAGGTCATTCGTTACGCCGAACCGCATTTCGCTGAACGTGGCGAGCTGCTAAACCCACCAAATGTGACCTTTAGTGGCATTGGTAGTGAGCAAATAGCTGAGTTCCACCGTAGCTTACGTGACGCACTGTATGACCCTCGTCATTTTTATGCTCACGAGTGGCAAAATGATGATGTGGTCATTACGGATAACTTTAACTTACTGCATGGTCGAGAAAGCTTTTTATCGCATACCCCACGTCATATCCGTCGAGTTCAGGTGCTAAGCGATCCACCGTTTGATAACCCAAGTTTGGAGTCTTACCGATGAGTGATTACCATACTGATATTATGATCGTTGGGGCAGGCCCTATCGGGCTTATGTGCCACTATTTAGCGCAGCGCTGCGGTCTGAACTCACAAATTATTGATAAATCTAATGGACCACTGGTGGTCGGACGGGCCGATGCGCTTAATGCTAGAACTCTGCAGTTACTTGATATCGTTGACTTATTTGAACCACTTTACGTGCAAGGCAAACCCTGTAATACCAGTTCGGTATGGGCTGATGGTCAATTTTTGTCACGCCAGTCTCATTGGTGGACAGCGCTGCAAGGCTGCTTCTATCCTCACTTTCTGATGTTGGGGCAAGCACATATAGAAAAAGCGCTAGATAGTGCAGTCAAAGCGCAGAACGCGGCCGTGCGCCGTGGTTTATCTGTGGTCGATATCACTGTTGATGAGCAAGGCTGCGTGACGGAAATGAGCAGTGGCGAGCGAGTTCGTTCACGTTACGTGATTGGTGCAGACGGTGGGCGTTCTTTTGTACGTCAGCATTTTTCGATTCCATTTGAAATAGAGAGACCAGAAATTATCTGGGCGGTGATTGATGGTGTTATTGAGTCAGATTTTCCGAAAGTGCCAGAAATCATCGTATTTCAGGCTGAGACGTCAGATGTTGCCTGGATTCCACGTGAAGGTGATTTGGATCGTTTTTATATCCGTATGGACACCGAAGAATTTACTCAGCAAGAGGTTATTACGCGTATTAACCGAGCAATGTCGCCGCATTCACTGACGTTTAAGCAGGTTGAGTGGTTTTCTTATTTCTCGGTTAAGGAGTCTGTTGCAGAACGGTATGACCACCAGCAACGGGTCTTTCTAGCAGGAGATGCCTGCCATATACATTCGGTCAATGGCGGGCAAGGGCTCAATACCGGAGTTGCTGACGCGTTCAATTTGATCTGGAAGCTCAACATGGTGTTGCGTGGTCAGGCATCAACTACGCTGCTGGACAGTTATCAGGCTGAGCGCCAACCAGTGGCTCGCAGCGTGATTGAAAGCTCTGGTGCATTGGTGCGTGCAACTAAATATTCTGCGCGAGGAACCCATGCGGAGGACTATGTACAAATCGTTGAACAGCGAGCTGGTAATATCACAGGTATGGGCATTGGGTATGGCAATGGTGGCTTAAACGGTTCTCGAGTGTATGACTTTGAGATGCATAGCGATCAGCAGAGTTGCCGCTTTTACCAATGGCTAGATTACCGCTCCTTTACGCTTCTGTTGACTGGCGATGCGGAGTTACCACCAGAAATTCCTCCGTTTGTGCGTTGCCTTCATCTGTACGATCAAGCGAAGCCTGGGCAGTATTGGAGTGAGAGTTCATTCTACCAGGGGCAGGCTTTACTGATCCGCCCTGATGGTTATATTGCGGCTTTCGCGTCGCTTGCGCACGCGGCTGAACTGTTGGCTGGCCTATAAACTTTTTAACCGAGAGTGAAGGCCGAGGGTTCTGCATCATTCCGTCAATGGTCTTCGCCTTTAATAAGGAAACACTATGCTTGATCATCAACAGCAGCAATGTGTGGATAATATTGCTTTTATTTTATTAGACCAATTATTAGCACAAACAGACGCCACTTTTAGTGGGTATCAGAAGTTAAAAAAACAGATAGCTCAGTGTGTCATTGAAAACAAAGTCATTACATTATTACTACCTGCCTTTCCATGTAAAACGAATAACCTAGATAAGGTATTAGGTTATAAGCCTGATTTGGGTGAATATCGAGTTTTACAAAAATTTGTTAATGCCATTCGTGATATTCAATCTGTCTATTCTCCAGGAGTGATGTTTTACATTTTTTCTGATTATCATACATTTTCTGATTATATTAATGTCGATTTAGAACATCATTACACTTATTCTGATGAATTACGGAATATGGTGGAAAATATGAACGCCAGTGATTGTCTAAAAATTATAAACTTTGAGCACTTCTCTGCGTTTGATGACTTAAATGAATATCAATATTTCAATGGATTAAAGCAGCGCTTTGGTGATGCGGAATATGAGCGTGATTTTGCACGTCTTAAACAGCATGATAATGCAATGCATCATACCTATCTGGGCTTGAAAAAATTCATGCATCAGGATCAGAAATATGCGCTTGCTCCACTGAGTTATAAGAAGCGACGTGAGCGCCTAGCCCTTATGGCTAAGGGAATGATGGTGCAAGGACGTGCACTCGATAATTTCCTCAATACTCATTTGAGCCACGCTATTCGTCTCAGCATTCATGAACACCCAATGCAAGGCAAAAAATATTCGCTGTTTCTTTTTGATGAGCGATCGTTTAAGACGCCTTGGCATACTTGTGTTTTATTTGATGCTTGCCGCGGAGAATTTATTATTGATACGCAGGCCAATCACAAACAACGTGAAGGCGTGATTATTCCCGTAATGCATCAAGGAACGCTGTGGTGTTTACTGCGTTTCAATATCGAAGACGCTAACGAGGCACAGTTGATGCGTGAGGTAAAAGCCACTCTACAAACAGAGCAGTTTGGCCTGACGTTAGAGTCACACCATGGATGCTCACTGACCGCGCTACCGCAGGCTCAAGTGAGCCAATTGGTGAAGGCGTTCTCTGCTGTCTGTTTAAAAGGCTTTGGCCCGTTGCCTCAAGCTTCATTTTGGTCTTCGTGGTTTGCCGGAAATCATGCTCTGCTTCCGGAAGAATATGTTCGGAGTAGTACATTAGCAGAGCCCAGTTGGTACGGGCTCAAAACACCGTCAACGAGCATAGCGCGTCGCTATTCTTATACTGACATGACTCCTGATGAATGGGCGATTTACTGTTCATCTGCTCCGCTGAAGGTTAACTTACTGGATGTCTCACTGGCTGCCTTGTGTCTTAATGGTCAAGCAAGTGGTTGGCTGAAAAATACCATTGTGCAGTACGATGATATGGCTGCTTATCCTGTGATTATGTCGGGGGATTGGGGAATGAATTTACGCTGGAGCCCATCATTGGCGAAGCATATATCGTCGTCGACTGAAATTGACAATATCAATCAAGTAGCCAATGTTTTAACTCCTATTCTTGAACGTTCACAAGTACAGCATGTGTTTGATTTACAACTTGGCGATATATTACTGGTGAATAACCACACCGTACTTCGTTATGGCGTGTTATCCGAAACAGAATTAGCGGTGCGTCAGCCTTATTCGGTAAATTCCCCTTGGCAGCCTCATAACAAACAACCAAGTAGTGAGCATTTACAAGAAAGCCCAGCTTAAATAAACGACATTTTTAGGAAATAAGCATGAAGAGCCAAGTAAGCGGATTACTTGGCTTTATTTTTATCGATCATTAACTATGGGATAGATTTATTTTATCGTTGTTTCCGCTCTCTTATTCGACCATACGATGAGAAGTGTTACTTTCAAATGAGAGCAAGTAAAATAATGATCACAACCGAACTGGTTACATAATGAACGAATGTGCAAATAGTGTATTTAGCACAGAATCGATAACTTCTTGCCTTTCCAAACCAGTATTGCACAATAGCGCCTCTCGCTGACTTTTACCCAGAGCGTTTTAATTCACATGCTACTTATCATCGATAACTACGATTCGTTTACCTACAACTTGTACCAATACTTCTGTGAGCTGGGAGTTCAAGTGACGGTGGTGCGTAATGATGAAATCGATATCGCTGGCATTGAAGCGCTCAGCCCAACGCATCTGGTGATTTCCCCTGGGCCTTGCACGCCGAATGAGGCGGGGATTTCACTGGCCGCGATTGAACATTTTGCGGGTAAACTTCCGATTTTGGGAGTCTGCCTTGGGCATCAAGCCATTGCGCAAGTGTTTGGCGGGCAAGTGGTGCGAGCCAAAAAGGTGATGCATGGTAAAACCTCACCGATCCAACACACCAACCGTGGCCTCTTTCTAGGGCTCAATAACCCGTTAACCGTTACTCGCTACCACTCGTTGGTGGTCAAAGCTGATTCTCTTGCGGACTGTTTTGAGCTCACCGCTTGGACTCAACAGGCTGATGGTTCGATGGACGAAATCATGGGTTACCAACATAAAACACTGCCAATTGATGCCGTGCAGTTTCATCCTGAATCAATTAAAACAGAACAGGGCCATCAACTGCTCGCAAATTTTTTGCGCCGTTGAACCATTCTCAACCGGACTGCGATCACCTTTCTTAACATTTTCTTCATCATTTCTGCTGTTTTTTATCTTTGCAATATTATGCACCATACATCCTGTTGGAATGAGGGATGGCTTGTCGTCTCAAGGCCTTGTTGTGCTTATTCATATTATTTATAAAAAAGTGCTTCATAAAAGAGGTGACTTAATGCATAAATAATCATAAGTAGTGACGATTATCGGTACTTCTGCCGATCTAAAAGAATAAATCACTATTGAAATGGTTAATAATTTGTAAATACAATGCTGCATTAGCTAAAAAGCAAAACAATATCTTCCACTCAAGCGTTTAATAGGAAGATCGCAATCTGCTTGGCATGCGGTATCAAGAGGGAATGTGTAATGACAGTGGAAAATAGTGTAGAGCGCAGTCTGTTTGATGAGGTGATGGTCCCTTGTTATAACCCGATGGAAATGATTCCAGTTAAAGGGCAGGGCTCTCGAGTGTGGGATCAACAAGGTCATGAATACATCGACTTTGCTGGCGGTATTGCGGTGAGTTGTTTGGGCCATTGCCATCCGGCGATGGTTGATGCGATTACCAAGCAAGCCAATAAGTTGTGGCATCTCAGTAACGTGATGACTAATGAGCCTGCTTTGCGCTTGGCGAAAAAATTAACGCAAGTCAGTTTTGCTGAAAAGGTGTTTTTTGCTAACTCCGGCGCGGAAGCTAATGAAGCGGCGCTCAAACTGGCGCGTCGCTGGGCCGCTGATGTCCATGGCGAACAGAAATCAGAAATTATCGCCTTTAACCAAGGCTTCCACGGCCGTACTTTCTTTACAGTGACGGTCGGGGGGCAAGCGACTTATTCCGATGGATTTGGTCCTAAACCTGCGGATGTTACCCACCTACCGTATAACGATATTGAAGCGTTGCAAGCACACATCTCTGATCGCACTTGTGCGGTAATTATGGAACCCTTGCAAGGCGAGGGTGGCATTGTGTCGCCTTCGGCTGAGTTTGTCCAAGCCGTGCGTGAATTGTGCAATAAGCACAACGCCCTGTTGATCTTTGATGAAGTGCAAACCGGTAATGGCCGCACTGGTGAGTTCTATGCTTATCAAGGATTGGGCGTCACGCCGGATATTTTAAGTACCGCGAAATCACTCGGTGGCGGCTTCCCTATTGGCGCTATGCTCACCACAAACGAATTAGCCGCGCATTTTAAAGTGGGCACTCACGGTTCGACTTATGGTGGCAACCCACTGGCTTGCGCGGTAGCAGAAGCGGTAGTTAATGTGGTTAGCCAGCCAGAAACCTTGGCTGGCGTGAAAGAGCGTGAAGCGCTCTTTCGTGAAGGATTGGCTAACATTAATGAGAAGTACCACATTTTTAGTGAAATCCGTGGTAAAGGTCTACTGCTTGGCGCGGTATTAAATGAGCAGTGGCAAGGTCGCGCTCGCGATATCCTACAAGCCGCGGGCAAGCAAGGTTTACTGGTGTTGGTTGCGGGTATGAACGTGGTTCGTATGACGCCTTCATTAGTGATCACCAAACAAGAAATAGAAGAAGGCTTAGCAAGATTAGATAAAGCTATTGCATCACTCATGTAGTGAAAAAGCCTAGCAGCCCAAGGTAGGATGCCTTGGGCCACTTCAAGCATCTGGAGGGAAGTATTGATGCTAGTTGTTCGCCCTATCGCAATGTCGGACTACGATGCGCTACACACATGCGCTATTGAATCCGGTCACGGGTTTACATCACTACCCGTGAATGAAAAGCTCTTAACCAACCGTATTACTCATTCTGAATACAGCTTCGCTAAACCCGACGTCTCAGAGCCAGGAGATGAAGGTTACCTGATGGTCGGTTTTGATTCTGAAACCGGTGAGGTCGCAGGGACGACTGGCGTTGAAGCATCGATTGGCCATGACGTACCATTTTATTCTTATCACATCAGCACGATAGTGCATTCGTCGCCTAAGCTGAAGGTCAACAATACCGTCAAGTTGCTTACTTTTGGCAATAACTACACTGGATGCAGTGAAATTTGTACGCTTTTTTTACGTCCAGATTTTCGTCAAGGGTTGAATGGGCGTTTGATGTCGAAATGCCGTTTTCTGATGATGGCGGAACACCCACATCGTTTTTCTAAAACCATCTTTGCTGAAATGCGTGGTGTGTCTGATGCTGAAGGCAACTCGCCCTTTTGGCAATGGCTGCAAGAGCATTTTTTCTCGATTGATTTCACTATGGCTGATTATTTAACCGGCATTGGTAAAAAAGGGTTTATTGCTGATCTGATGCCCAAACTGCCGATTTACGTCAACTTATTGAGTAAAGAGGCACAGGCGGTGATTGGTCAAGTACATGACAATACCCGTCCAGCGTTAACGTTACTGGAACGTGAAGGATTCACCTGCCGTAACTATGTGGACATTTTTGATGCAGGTCCAACGGTTGAGTGTGATTTGCGCAATATCGAATCCGTACGTCACTCGGTGCGAGCGAAAGTGGAACTGGCCGAGCATTCAAGCTCGCAAGATTATCTTATCTGCAATAGCTCGTTTGAAAACTTTCGTGCTACTGCTGCAAAAGGTGCTTATAACCGCGAAACGGAAACGGTGATCATCTCACCTAAAGTGGCGCAAGCTCTATCGGTTGATAGTGGTGATTTTGTTCGAATTTTGGCGCAGTAAAATAGGTACATTGGAAGGTAAGGATTAACAGATGACTCAGTGGATTGCAGGTGAATGGTTAGCTGGACAAGGCGAGGCAATGCTTTCGCTTAGTCCCTATAACAATGAGACGATTTGGCAGGGCGATAGCGCCACACCCGAGCAAGTAGAAGCGGCGGTTACGGCGGCAAGAGTCGCATTTATAGAGTGGAAAAAACGCCCTTTTGTTGAGCGTGAGCAATATGTCTTAGCTTTTGCTGAAAAAGTGAAACAGCGCAGTGAAGAGCTTGCGCAGATCATCGCTAAAGAGACAGGGAAGCCACTCTGGGAAACGCGTACTGAAGCGGCAGCAGTAGCGGGTAAAATCGCTATATCCATTCGAGCTTATCATGATCGCACTGGTGAAAACACACGCGAAGCGGCGGGTAATCAACTGGTATTACGTCATCGTCCATTGGGTGTTCTTGCGGTTTTTGGTCCGTATAATTTTCCTGCCCACCTGCCGAATGGTCATATTGTGCCTGCACTTTTAGCGGGTAATACGGTTGTGTTTAAACCTTCAGAGCAGACTCCGTGGACGGGTGAGTTTGTGATGAAGTTGTGGCAAGAAGCAGGCCTACCTGCGGGTGTACTTAACCTAGTGCAGGGCGCGAAGGAAACGGGTATTGCGCTTGCTCAGGCCAAAGGTATTGATGGCCTTCTTTTTACTGGCAGCGCAAATACAGGTCATTTACTCCATCGCCAGTTTGCTGGGCAGCCGGGGAAAATGCTGGCTTTAGAAATGGGCGGCAACAACCCAATGGTCATCTCTAAGCAGTATGGCGAGCTTGATGCGGCAGTGTATACCATTATTCAATCCGCATTTTTAAGTGCAGGCCAGCGCTGTACCTGCGCACGGCGTCTTTACGTTCCTGAAGGGAATGAAGGTGATCTGTTACTTGAAAAGCTGGTCAGTGCCACTCAAAAATTGCGTATTGATCATCCCTTTGCTGAGCCAGCACCTTTTATGGGGCCACAAATATCACAAGCGGCGGCGCAGTTCATTCTTGCTGCTCAGGATAATTTACGCACCTTAGGTGGCGTCAGCTTGCTGGCCGCGACACCTTTGCAGGCGGCGTTTGTCACTCCGGGCATTATTGATGTCACCGCAGTTAGTCAATTGCCTGATGAAGAGTATTTCGGGCCATTGTTACAAGTCGTGCGTTACCAAAGCTTAGATCGAGCGGTGCAACTGGCTAATGAAACTCGCTTTGGTTTATCGGCAGGCTTAGTGTCGACCAATGATGCCGAATGGGATTACTTTGTCGATCATATCCGCGCTGGCATTGTAAATCGTAATCGACAATTAACCGGAGCCAGTGGTGATGCACCGTTTGGTGGGCCGGGAGCATCGGGAAATTTAAGACCAAGCGCCTATTACGCGGCCGATTACTGCGCATACCCAATGGCATCAATGGAAGGTTGTTCGACTGAACTGCCTGCCACGCTCAGCCCAGGGGTTGAGCTATAGCAGTAAACTTTATCTAAAACCCCATGCCTACTAGCATGGTTTAAACCGAGCACAGACAAGGAGGCGTTATGACGCCAACCGTTTTATTTCAATCATTATGGAATGACTACATTCAGCGCCTTTGCCCTTCTGCCGACAAAGTCCATCACTTGCTTCAAGAAGACGAAGCCTTGATTAATGACCATATTGCGTTGCGAACCTTCAATGTTGCGCCATTAGGTATTGAAACGCTGGCTAAGCCTTTTCTTGCCTTAGGCTACCTTGCCTGTGGTGATTATGTGTTTGAAAGTAAGAAGCTGGTAGCGAAGCACTATGAACACCCTGATCCGACCCAGCCTAAAGTATTCATAAGCGAGCTGAAAGTGGAAGAGTGCTCACCTGTGCTCCAAGCCATTGTGGAGAAACTGCTACATCAAGTCGATAGCAATAAATTAAACAGCAGTGACTTTTTATATGGCGGTCGCCTGTGGCAACTAAGCTACAGCGATTATTTGCAGCTTGCCAACGAAAGTGAATACGCCGCTTGGTTGGCGGCGCATGGTTATGGCGCAAACCATTTCACTGTTAGTGTTAATCAACTGCAGGCGTTTAATGAAGTGAAAGTGGTCAATGATCATCTACGCCAAGCGGGTTTTACCATCAATGAAAATGGTGGAGAAGTGAAAGGTACACCTGATGTGCTGCTTGAGCAGTCGTCGACCATGGCCGATAAAGTATCAGTGCAATTTACGGAAGGGGTGGAGGTGATTCCCGGTGGATTCTATGAATTTGCCAAACGCTATCCAATGGCCAACGGTGAACTCTATAGCGGTTTTGTGGCGGCCTCTGCAGATAAAATATTTGAAAGCACAGACATGCAATAGCCTCTCATCTTTTTACTTTCGTACTGAAATATCGCCAAAGAAAAAGCCACCTGAGTTCCCCAAGGTGGCTTTATGCATTCAATCTCAATCATTTTGATTGAAATTAACGAGTTCCGTACACCACGATAGTTTTACCGTGGGCAGAAATTAAATTCTGCTCTTCGAGCATCTTCAAAATACGTCCCACAGTTTCACGAGAACAGCCTACAATTTGGCCGATCTCTTGACGGGTGATTTTGATTTGCATGCCATCTGGGTGCGTCATTGCATCAGGTTGTTTCGCTAGGTTGAGTAGCGTTTGTGCAATACGACCCGTCACGTCTAGGAAGGCTAAATCGCCTACTTTTTGACTGGTGACTTGCAGGCGTCGAGAAATTTGTGCAGACAGACGCATTAAGATGTCTGGGTTCACTTGGATAAGCTGACGGAATTTCTTAAATGAAATTTCCGCAACTTCACAAGGAGATTTTGCACGAACCCAAGCAGTACGCTCTTGGTCTTCTTCGAATAGACCAAGCTCACCGATAAAGTCACCTTGGTTGAGGTAAGAGAGGATCATCTCTTTACCTTCTTCGTCTTTAATCAATACCGCTACCGAGCCTTTGACGATGTAGTACAGCGTCTCTGCTTTTTCGCCCGCATGAATCAACGTGCTTTTCGATGGGTATTTATGAATATGACAGTGTGAAAGAAACCACTCTAGTGTTGGATCGGTTTGAGGTTTACCTAGAACCATAATATCTCACTTCCTCTGCAGGGTACGCTTGCCGCTTTCCATATTGTAGCTAAGCCTAAAATAAGCTTACTAGGATAAGAGCACTTTCCAAATGCTGCAAGCTAACTTGTGTTTCGGTTAAGGATAGTATCCTTTTTCAGAAACGATTTCTTGATTTTAATCGTGTCAGTGGCATGATTTTTTACGCAAAACTGTGCACATGATCACGGTATGAAAAGTAACCGTCAACTTGTCCGATCACTTAGCCAATTTTACCTGTTTCAATCAATTGCTGCAGGATCGGTCTGACGATCAATTCCATCGCAAAACTCATCTTGCCACCCGGTACCACAATGGTGTTGTGGCGCGACATAAAAGAGCCATCAATCATGGCGAGCAGATAGGGGAAATCAACATTCTTTATACCGCGCAGGCGTATCACGACGAAGCTTTCATCCAAACTAGGGATGCCCTTGGCGTTAAGTGGGTTTGAAGTATCAACCGTCGGTACCCGTTGGAAGTTGATGTGAGTTCGCGAGAATTGGGGGGTGATGTAATTGAGGTAATCGTCCATTGAACGGACGATGGAATCCATCACCGCTTCACGTGAATGGCCTCTATCACGTGTATCACGCACGTATTTTTGTATCCACTCAAGGTTAACGATTGGCACCATGCCTATCAAAAAATCGACATGCTGCGCGACGTTTACATCGCCATCGACTACACCGCCATGCAGACCTTCGTAAAACATCACATCCGAGTTTTCTGGTAAATCTTGCCAAGGTGTAAAGGTGCCGGGCATTTGATTGTAGGGCACAGCTTCGTCAAAAGAGTGCAGATAACGACGAACTTGGCCTGTGCCTAATTTCCCATATTGGCGGAAAAATTCTTCCAATGCAGGAAAATCATTGGCTTGTGGACCAAAGTAGCTGATGTGCTTCCCTTGTTCGCGCGATTTACGAATTTCCACATCCATTTCTGGCCGGGTAAAGCGGTGGAAGCTATCCCCTTCAACCCATGCTGGTTTAATGTTCATCATATTGAACATTTTGCGAAAGGCTTCTGAGGTCGTAGTTGTACCGGCACCGGACGAGCCGGTGACAGCGATAATTGGATGTTTTGCTGACATGACAAACCCTGTCTGTATGTAACGTACTTGTTATCGATGGCTGCAATATAGCACGAAAAGAGTAGATTGTTTTGAGCTGAAATTATTTACGCAATTGAATATCCACACTTTCATGCAACTCAGAATAGACGATGATCGCTTCCCCTGTTGCGAGCTGTTTCTTTATTTGCTCGATTTTTTGCTGCAATGGTACTTCCTGCTCTCCGTAATCAGTACCTTCGCGTAATACAAACGTTTCAATCAAATTATCCAGTGTTTCAGGCGCAATGTGCTGCCAAGGAATAAGCATGACGACCTCTTAAACTGTCATGGAGAAAAGGGTATCGATTTAAAGCGATATGTGATTAATCATGCGTTGCATTGATGGTCAATAGGGTTGCCGTGACGCAGGTTTTCGTAATAGGTTGGAAGTGCTTCTTCGAGCCAAAATTTAGGCTTAAGCGCGCTACCGCTGAGAAAACCGACATGGCCACCTTGGGTAAATAAGCGGTAATGGATATTCTCTGGTAAGGAAAATTTGGGGATCACGGCATCCGTCATAAAGGGATCATCTTGCGCTTGAATGATTTGTAGCGGCACGCGAATTTGTGTCAGCTTTGAAAGGCCTGAGCACTGCTGGTAGTAATCCTGCGCATCTTGAAAACCATGCAAAGGCGCGGTGATGAGATCGTCAAATTCGTAAAGTTTTTTGATGTGTTTAATTTGATGGTGAGAAATACCTAACTCATTATGTAAAAGATGCTGTTTCTTTAGTGCATTTTTTTTCAATGATGTCAGTAAGTAAGCGCGATAAACCTTTGAAAATCCCTGTTCAATGCGTGTGGAACACGCTGCCAGATCGAGCGGAGCGGAGACAACGGTTGCCGCACTAACGATCGGGTCGTGATTATATTGCGCTAAGTAATTAACCAACATATTGCCGCCAAGAGAAATGCCCACTGCCACGATAGGTCGATTTGGGCATTGCTTGCGTATGTATTCGAGCACAAAGCGTGCATCTTCAACTTCACCAGAATGGTAAGCACGTGCCAGATGGTTCGGTTTGCCGCTACAGCCGCGAAAATGCATCATGACCGATAACCATCCCTGCTGTGCGAAGGCGTACATTAAGCCATTGGCATACGGGCTATGAAAACTGCCTTCTAAGCCATGAAACAAGATAAATAGGGGTTTATTTTGTACTCGCTCTGAGCGCCAATCATCACTCCAAGCAAGGTCTAAAAAATCACCATCAGGTGTAAACAGCGTTTGCCACAGCGGCTCAAAACGTGCGCGTTTGCGCAACAAACGAGGAAGCAGAGTCTGAAGGTGTGGATTTGTTAGTCCAGTAGCAGCGATAAATGAAGTCATAACCATAGCGTATTATTTTTATGAATTGCGACCAGTATACACCGAGCGAGCAATTGATGTAGTTACGGTTTTTGAGAATGAGGCGCCGGGGTTTTAAAAGCGAGATGCAAATGCTCACAGCCAAGCTGGCGACAGTAACGCAGCGTTAATTGTTCACCATGGTTATTCTGCAATGCCAATGCGTTGATACATTCCACGAGGTCAGCTTGCTGCTGCTTTTCAAGCTGCAGCTCAAATTGCAGCGCCTCGCGGTACAGCGTATCTGGCACCATGCTTTTCAAACGTCGTCTTAACTCTCGGTAACTGTGCAGCAGCGCTTCTGAACGGCCGATACATTGAGTGACATTTTGCCAGTCAGCATCGGCAACCGTCACTTGTTGCTCATCAAGCCATTTGAGTAGCAGCAATAAGTTGACGTTGCCGTGGAAGTTATTTTGTAAACTTAAGCACGCCTCTTTCACTTCTCGCACGCTGTAGTATTGCAAACTGAATTGCCATAAGCGTTCTAAGGTCAGTGATAATCGTACGTGCTCTTGGCTCATCTTAGCGACTGAATTCCTGCTCTAGTTGCTCGAGTGTCTCTTGTTCCGACATCCATTCCATTTCGATCGCTTCAAGTGCCGATTTACTGCGAGCTTGAAGCGCAATCACTTCGGTAAGTTTAGCTTTGTTTTCGGCTTCATACAGCGAAGTATCAGACAATTGCTCTTCAGTTTGCGCCAGTGCCGCGTTCAATGTGTCCATTTTCGCTTCGAGTTGTGTCAGTTTTTTGCGAATTGGTGCAGTTTGGATGCGAAATTCCGCTTCTCGGCGCTTTTGATCTTTTTTGGCTGCGGCACTGTTGCTGCTGTCTTTGGCAGGTTGCTGAGATTGAACTTCTCTACGTTCCGCTTTCTGTTGTTCTGTCAGCCACTTGTAGTAGTCGGTCAAATCCCCATCGAAAGGCGCGACTTGACGATCGTGCACCAAGTACAAGTCATCGGTGGTTGCGCGCAGTAGATAGCGATCATGGCTGACGATGACCATCGCACCTTCAAAGGTTTGCAGGGCAAACGTTAGGGCTTGACGCATATCCAAGTCTAAGTGGTTGGTGGGTTCATCAAGCAGCAGCAAGTTCGGTTTTTGCCACACAATTAGCGCAAGCACTAAGCGAGCCTTTTCACCCCCGGAAAACGGAGCGATTTTCTCTAGCGCTTTGTCGCCTTGGAAACCAAAACTACCCAGATAATTACGCAGCTCAAGTTCGTTTTTATCTGGGGCGATTTGCATCATGTGCTGCAGAGGGGTCTCTTCTGGATGCAGTGTTTCTAACTGATGCTGGGCAAAGTAACCAATTTTTACACCTTGCGAATAAGTGAGATCGCCGCCTTGCGGTTTTAACTCACCGGAGAGCAATTTAATTAATGTTGATTTACCCGCACCGTTACGCCCGAGTAATCCAATACGGCTTCCCGGTACAAGGTTGAGGCGAATTTTTTCTAAAATTAAACGTTCACCATACCCGGCGTAGACTTCGTCCATCATCATGATTGGGTTAGGCAGTGCTGAAGGCTCTCGAAATTCGAAATTAAATGGGTTATCAAATTGAGCTGGCAGCACTTTCTCCATTCGTTCCAACGCTTTGATACGGCTTTGTGCTTGGCGAGCTTTGGAGGCCTTGTAGCGGAAACGGTCGATGTAGCTTTGCATGTGCACCATCTGCTTTTGCTGCTTCTGGTACATGGCTTGCTGCAAGATCAGTTTTTGCGCCCGTTGATTTTCAAACGATGAGTAGTTTCCGGTGTATTCATTCATGGTTTGATTTTCGATATGGATGATGCGTCCGACGATCGGATCAAGAAAATCGCGGTCATGGGAAATCAAGATCAAGGTGCCGGGATAGTTTTGTAACCAACGTTCAAGCCACATGACGGCGTCCAAATCCAAGTGGTTGGTTGGTTCATCAAGCAGCAGTAAATCCGAGCGGCACAACAGCGCTTGCGCTAAGTTTAAGCGCATCCGCCAACCACCCGAAAATTGCGTTAAACTCCATCCCATCTGTTCTTGGCTAAACCCCAAACCATCAAGCAGTTCAGAAGCACGGGCACGAATACTGTATCCGCCGATGGTTTCAATTTTTCCATGCAGCTCTGCAACCAAGGTTCCTTGGTCTGCCTCTTCAGCAACGCTGAGGCGCCGTTCTAATTCACGATATTCACGATCGCCATCGATGACATATTCAATCGCATTGCGATCAAGAGCCGGAGTTTCTTGGGCAACCCAAGCCAGTTCCCAATGAGCTGGTTTACTGAAGGAGCCAGCGTCAATAGATAGCTCATCTTTGAGTAGGGCAAAGAGCGTTGATTTGCCACACCCATTTTTGCCTACTAGGCCAACTTTATCGCCCGGCTGGATAGTTGCAGAGGCCTTTTCAAGGAGCGGTTTACCGCCGCGCAGTAATTGAATATCAGAGAAGGTAATCATAAAAATCTATTTTTCATATCGAGACGTTATCACGTGGAATAGTAGGGGCAATAAGGATAAATGTCGATCATTATGCAAATTGCGTTATTATGCTTAATAACATATTGATAACTATTGGGAGCGCAGACAAAAATGTCCACTACCGTCATGCCTGACCAAACTACACCTAAAATATTGGTGATTTATGCGCATCCTGAGCCATTAAACTCCATCGCCAATCAAACCATGCTGCTCAATATTGCGTCACTTCCCCACGTCACAGTGCATGACTTGTATGCAACCTATCCCGATTTTTTTATCGATGTGCACGCAGAGCAGCAAAAACTACTTGAGCATGATGTGATTGTGTTTCAACACCCTCTTTATATGTATTCCTGCCCAGCGCTACTCAAAGAGTGGTTTGATCGCGTGCTTGCCAAAGGGTTTGCCTTCGGCGGACAGACGGCGTTGCATGGTAAATACTGGCGTAGCGTCATCACCACGGGCGGAAAAAAAGAAGCGTTTGATGAGCGGGGCTACAACAAATACCCACTGGATCAAATTCTCCAACCATTTGAATTAACCGCGGCTCTGTGTTGTATGAACTGGATGGAACCGTTAGTTCTCTACTGGTCACGTAATGTGAGTGATATGGAGCGCTATCAACACGCTGAGCATTATCGACACTGGTTGCAACACCCACTGGCCACACAAGGAGAGCTTGATGGCGTTAAGCGGTGATTTTTTACAAAGCAGCGTGGTGTTTTTAACCGCGGCTGTGGTGGCCGTACCGATTGCTCAGCGTGCAGGGCTGGGTTCGGTGCTCGGCTATTTATTGGCAGGCGTAGCGATAGGGCCTTGGGGGCTAGGCTTAATCAGTGATGTGCAAGCCATATTACACTTTGCTGAGTTTGGCGTGGTGCTGCTGTTGTTTCTGATTGGGCTGGAATTAAACCCCAAAAAATTGTGGCAGATGCGTGGGCCGATCCTTGGTTTGGGCGGTGCTCAGGTGATGGTAAGTACCTTAGTCATCGCCAGTATTGCTTATCTATTAGGCGTTAACTGGCAGAGTAGTTTAGTGATTGGTATGGGCCTTGCTTTATCGTCGACCGCAATCGCGTTACGCGTGATTGAAGAACAAGGGCTTACGCGCAGTGAAACAGGCCAGTCTGGCTTTGCGGTACTGCTTTTTCAAGATATTGCCGTCATCCCGATGTTGGCTTTTTTGCCTTTGCTGGCAGGCAACGCGGGGGGAAGCTGGTTAGATGTGGTTTGGATGTTGGGTGGCATTGCCGCTTTGCTAGTGGGGGGCCATTTCCTCTTGAGCCCGCTGTTTCGTTATATTGTGACCAGTGGTGTGCGTGAACTTTTTACCGTTGCTGCCTTGCTGTTGGTGATTGGGATTGCACTGTTAATGCAGCAACTTGGCTTGTCAATGGCGCTCGGTACTTTCCTTGCTGGCGTGTTGCTGGCTGAAAGTGAATTTCGCCATGAACTTGAGATCGCGATTGAACCGTTTAAAGGGTTATTGCTCGGGCTATTTTTTATTGCCGTTGGAATGGCGGTTAATTTGGGCTTATTGGCGCAAGCGCCGCTGCAAGTGTTGGCGGCTGTATTAGGTTTAGTTATGGTGAAAGGAGGAATCCTTTATCTCCTCGCGCGTTTATCGGGTACACGTTCCAAAGCGCGCAGCAAAATGGCGGCGATCCTCAGCCAAGGCGGCGAGTTCGCGTTCGTGATTTTCACTGCGGCAAGCGCACAGGGTGTGCTATCACAGGATCAAGTGGCCTTTTTGCTCGTTGTGGTCAGTCTGTCGATGGTCACCACACCTTTATTACTGACGATTCAGGACAAATGGTTTGCGCGAAAATTGAACCTCAGCAGTGACGATGAGATGCATTCCGATGTCGTCAATAAACAGCCGCAAATCATCATTGCGGGTTTTGGCCGTTTTGGGCAAATTGTAGGGCGTTTGATGTACGCCAATAAGATTAAAATTACCGTATTAGAAAGCGATGCCAGTCAAATTAAATTATTGAGAGAGTACGGTTATAACGTTTTTTATGGTGATGCAACTCAACTTGAACTGTTGCGCGCCGCGGGTGCAGAAGAAGCTGAGGCGATCGTCATCTGTACTGATGCGCCCGATGAAGTGATGAAAATTGTCGAGCTTTGTCAGCACCATTTCCCGCAGTTAAAGATCTTAGCTCGCGCTCGTAGCCGGGTAGAGGCGTATCAGTTACTCAGCCATGGGGTCGATAAATACTCGCGGGAAACTTTCTTAGGCGCTTTGGACCTCGGCCGACAAGTACTGGTCGAATTGGGCATGCACCCTTACCAAGCCAAGCGCGCCGAAGCACATTTTAGAAAACTCGATAATGCGATGCTCAAAGAGCTGCTACCGCAACATAACCAAGACAAACAACTCGCACTGCGCGCCAAAGAGGCACGTAAAGAGCTGGAAGAAATATTTGGGCGTGAAATGGATAATGATCGCCAATCTCGTCATTATTGGGAAAAATAACGCCAATCAATATTCAGTTGTAGGATGTAACGTGAAACAGAAAAAACGCTTTATTGCCGGTGCAAAGTGCCCAAGTTGTCAGTCACAAGATACTCTGCGCTGGTGGGTTGAAAACAACATAGAGCTCGTTGAGTGTGTCGAGTGCGACTACCATGAACAGCGAAAGCCCAAATCTGTAGAAAAAAGTGAACATGCTCGGCAAGAGATGATCGGGATTTTTAAACCAGAATAATTGAGTTTCTGGAATAGATCTTCATAATACGTCCCATACCGATCGATTTCTTAGGTTTGAAGATGACAACCTAGGAACAAACCTCCTTGGAGTTGTTATGAAAATTGAAAAGAACGTGGTTGTAAGCCTAGCCTACCAATTAGTATTGGAAGATGGTGCAGTCGTAGACCAATCAACAGTTGATGCACCACTAGATTACCTTCACGGTCACAACAATCTAATCACTGGCCTTGAAAATGAGTTAGAAGGAAAAGTTGTGGGCGATAAGTTCACAGCAACTATCGCTCCTGAAGAAGCGTACGGTGAATACAACGATGAGCTTGTACAACGTGTACCTGCTGAAGTTTTCCAAGGCGTTGATGAAATTGAAGTGGGTATGCGTTTTCTAGCGGATACTGACCAAGGCCAAATTCCAGTTGAAATCACGGAAGTGGATGGTGACGAAGTAGTAGTTGATGGTAACCACATGTTGGCTGGCCAAACATTAACGTTTGATGTAGAAGTCGTTGCGATTCGCGCTGCAACTGAAGAAGAGATCCAACATGGTCACATTCACCAAGCTGGTGGCTGTGGACATGGCCACGACCACGACCATGACCACGATCATGAAGGTGGTTGCTGTGGTGGTGAAGGCCATGACCATGGTGAGAAAAAAGAAGGTTGTTGCGGTGGCGGCAGCTGCGGTTCACATTAATCATTTTTTGGTTGGTAGTGCCAAAGTAGGCAGTAATAACCGACTGATACAATGAAATGGAAAGCGTTAATCGTCATGCGATTAGCGCTTTTTTGTTGCTTGTTAATTATTACAGTACTCACTTGCCGTCTACCTGCAACTTCAAGTTATTTGGGTATAGTTAATGTGTAGAACAGAAGTGTATTGCCTCTCAATTTATTAAGTTAAGGAATTCTCATGTCACAACCTTTTGCTATAGCAATTCATGGCGGCGCTGGAACCATCATTCGTCAACAAATGAGCGAATCATTAAAGCGCGATATTTTGAACACGCTAGAAAGTGCTGTCCGAGCGGGGCATCAAGTACTGACACAAGGTGGTGATGCACTGGATGCGGTGGTTGAGGCAGTGAAAATACTTGAGGACTCTCCGTTGTTTAACGCAGGAAAAGGTTCGGTGTTAACGCATCAAGAGATGGTGGAGATGGACGCCTCTGTCATGCATGGCAAAATGATGGACGCAGGCGCGGTCGCTGGGGTACGGCACATTAAAAACCCAGTGCAGCTCGCGCGTGATGTAATGAAGCAAAGTGATCATGTGTTGTTGATTGGTGAGGGCGCAGAAGCGTTTGCTTTTACTCAAGGGCATCAATATACAGAACAAGATTACTTTTTTACTGAGCGTCGTTATGAACAGTTGCTAGCGATGAAAAGCAGCAATCAATTTGCTTTGTCGGAATCAAAATTCCCAGATGACAAGAAATTTGGCACTGTTGGCGCAGTTGCATTAGATAAACAAGGCAACCTTGCGTCTGCTACTAGTACCGGTGGCATCACGAATAAAAAATTTGGTCGCGTCGGCGATTCTCCCATCATCGGTGCAGGAACGGTGGCTGAAAATGGTAATGTGGCGGTATCGACAACGGGCATGGGGGAATATTTCATTCGTAAAATGGTTGCTAGTGACGTTGCCGCTCGCATGCGTTATTTAAAAGAAGATGTTCATACCGCATGTGAAACCATTATTCAGGGTGAACTTAAAACGCTCGGTGGTGAGGGTGGATTGATCGCCATTGATGCGCAAGGCGACATTCATTTTGCAATGAACAGTTCCGGTATGTACCGTGCTTGTGTTGATCGTCAAGGAGAGCTGATCGTAAAAATATATTCGGATGAGTAACTTACGTGCCTAATAACTGAATCATTTATTAAGTTATATTTTTATGACATTTTCGTGTTTAAAAAAGGACTGCAAGGAAAAGGATTCGGTGCTAGAATCCTTTTTTAACTAGCAATCAGACTTGGAAAGATGGGAAATAACGTAGTCGTTCTAGGCACCCAATGGGGTGACGAAGGCAAAGGTAAAATCGTAGACCTTTTAACTGAAGATGCAAAATACGTGGTTCGCTACCAAGGCGGCCATAATGCAGGCCACACTTTGGTCATTGACGGTGAAAAAACCGTTCTTCATTTAATTCCATCCGGCATTCTTCGCAATAAAGTGAAATGCATCATCGGTAACGGTGTTGTGCTTTCACCTGACGCACTAATCAATGAAATGAAGCCTCTAGAAGAGCGTGGTATTCCAGTCCGCGAACGTCTTTTCATTTCTGAAGCTTGCCCACTTATTCTTCCTTACCACATTGCGCTTGACCAAGCTCGTGAAACGGCTCGTGGTAAAAAAGCAATTGGTACGACAGGTCGTGGTATCGGTCCTGCTTATGAAGACAAAGTGGCTCGTCGTGGTTTACGCGTTGGTGACTTGTTCGATATGGCTTCATTTGCAGAAAAGCTAAAAGAAGTGATGGAGTTCCATAACTTCCAACTTGAGCATTTCTACAAAGCTGAACCAGTAAGCTACGAATCTGTACTTGAGCAAGCACAAGGCTATGCTGATTTGCTGACTTCGATGGTGATCGACGTGACCGATGAACTTGATGCAGCGCGTAAGCGTGGCGACAAAATCATGTTCGAAGGTGCGCAAGGTACTATGCTTGATATTGACCACGGTACATACCCATACGTAACGTCTTCTAACACGACTGCTGGTGGTGTTGCTGCCGGTTCTGGTTTCGGCCCTCGTCATCTAGGCTATATCCTAGGTATCGCGAAAGCTTACTGTACTCGCGTTGGTGCAGGTCCATTCCCAACCGAATTGGATGATGAAATCGGTAATCACCTAGGCACTAAAGGCCATGAGTTTGGTGCGACAACAGGCCGTAAGCGTCGTTGTGGTTGGTTTGATGCGGTAGCGATGCGTCGCGCCATTCAAATTAACTCAGTCACAGGCTTCTGCTTGACTAAACTTGACGTACTTGATGGTCTAGAAGAGCTAAAAATCTGTACGGGTTACCAAATGCCAGATGGCTCAATTGCTCAAGTATCACCAATGGCAGCTGACGCTTTTGAAGCGGTAACACCTATTTACGAAACTATGCCTGGTTGGTCTGAAAATACTTTCGGTGCTAAATCAATTGATGCCCTGCCACAAGCGGCGCTTGATTACATCAAACGTATTGAAGAGTTGACTGGTGTACCTGTTGACATCGTTTCTACAGGTCCAGATCGTAACGAAACCATTATCAAGGTTCACCCATTTTCAGTTTAATGGTTGATTGATAAATGTTTTTAAAACCGGCTTTCAGAGCCGGTTTTTTTATACCTGTATTGATGATATTTTGTCCTTGGTGTGGCAATAAATGGCCGAATAACGGCAAATTTTGTCTAAAGAGTTTGCCGCACTGGTCGATAAAGTTATCAAGCCCAGCCCTAGATGAAACTGAGGCTATAATTTTAAGGCTATCGATAGACATAAAGAGTGCAGGTATGAAGCTACGAACGGTAGCAGCTTCATTGTTTTTAGCGCTGACCTCATCCTTGAGTCATGCCAACGTGGCGGAAGTGGGTGAGCCAGTCCCTATTTACACCGAAGCTGAACTAATCAAGTTAATTGAGCAAAATAAACATTTAGAGCAAGTCAAGGCCGACAACTGCCAATTGGTAGAAGATATTGTTGCGCGTGCTACTCGCATCAGCCTGCCTTCCTACGAGTTTTTGTATGGAGATATGCTAGCGTGGGGGGTCTGTGTAGATCAAGATGTCGAACTTGGCTTGTACTATATGGAAAATGCAGCTCATCAAGGTTTACCCGCTGCGTTAGAGCAGCTTGGGCGTTATTATTCGCGTGGTACTTTAGTACAGCAGGATAAAGAGCGAGCTATTCCCTATCTGCGTGAAGCCGCTGCGATGGGTAATATTAATGCTCGTATCCATCTAGCTGAGCTTCTGCTGCGTGATTATGGCAGCCCGCTTGATTATGAAGATGCTTATCGCTGGCTTTATAATTCGGTGACTATCGATCAAAGAATACATTCTCGGATCTCTATGCTCCGGCAGGGGTTAGAGCAGAGAATGCCACAAAATGTGGTTGCGCGAGCTAAGCGCAGAGATACGTTTTGGTAGCCTTCATTATTGCTTTTTTTATTTCGCCCACACGGTTGGGCGAAGTCATTTCTACGCTTTTCCTCTAACGCATTAGCCTATAATAATCAATACGCTGCTGTAGCTTCTGCCGTGAGTCAGTTATACTCTGGCTATCTCTCCTTGCTTTAGCAGGTCTGCCTATGTCTGAAATTATCAATAACGATCCTTTTGCGGATCGAGAATCTAGCAATTACGAAAATCCAATTCCAAGCCGAGAATTCATCCTCGAATTTCTAACCGAAGCCAATGTACCGATGAATCGTAATGATCTTTTTGAGGCATTGGGTTTGTCTGGTGAAGAGCAATACGAAGGGCTACGCCGTCGTTTGCGTGCGATGGAGCGAGATGGCCAATTGGTATTTACTCGTCGCCAATGCTATGCATTGCCAGAAAAACTGGAAATGATCAAAGGTCACGTAATCGGACATAAAGATGGTCATGGGTGGGTTCGTCCTGATGGCAGCGTTGGCAAAGATAACGATGTTTTGCTACCTCATCACCAAATGCGTACCATTATTCATGGCGACTACGTGCTGGTACAACCGACAGGCACGGATAAAAGAGGCCGTAAAGAAGGACGTTTGGTCCGAGTTTTGGAAGAACGTAAAACCCAACTTGTTGGACGTTTCTTCCTCGAAAATGGCTACTCTTATGTCGTGCCCGATGATTCACGCATCACTCAAGACATCTTGATCCCTAATGAGCACAAAGGCGGAGCTCGCATGGGGAACGTGGTGGTGATTGAAATTACCGATCGTGGTGCCAGAGCAAGAGGAATGACAGGCAGAGTTGTTGAGGTACTTGGGGAAAATATGGCTCCCGGTATGGAGACACAAATAGCGATTCGCACTCACCAGATCCCTCATGAGTGGCCGCAAGAAGTATTAAAGCAAGTCGAAAACCTGAGAGAAGAAGTTCCAGAAGAGGCGAAGCAAGGGCGCGTGGATTTGCGTCAATTACCTTTAGTGACTATTGATGGTGAAGACGCGCGTGACTTTGATGACGCGGTTTATTGCGAAGCCAAAAAAGGTGGTGGCTGGCGTCTCTGGGTTGCGATTGCTGACGTAAGTTATTATGTACGCCCCGATACGGCTTTGGATAAAGAAGCGATCAACCGTGGTAACTCAGTTTACTTCCCATCGCAAGTCGTCCCTATGCTACCGGAAGTACTGTCGAACGGTCTTTGTTCACTTAATCCACAAGTCGACCGTCTATGCATGGTGTGCGAGATGACAGTCTCTGCAACGGGCAAAATTTCGGGTTACAAACATTACGAAGCCGTGATGAACTCTCATGCCCGTTTAACTTACAACAAAGTACACGCCATTCTTGAAGGGGATGAAGAGCTACGCGAACGTTATCAAGCCGTGGTTCCTCATCTTGAAGAACTCTATTCGATGTATAAGGTGCTAAAAGCAGCGCGTGATGAGCGTGGCGGTATCGAATTTGAAACGATTGAAACTAAGTTTATCTTTAATGCTGAGCGTAAAATCGACAGCATTGAACCTGTTGTCCGTAATGATGCGCACAAAATAATCGAAGAGTGCATGATCCTCGCTAATATTGCTTCAGCATCGCTGGTGGAAAAAGCGAAAGAGCCCGCTCTGTACCGTATCCATGAATCACCGGGAGAAGAGCGTTTGACCGGCTTTAGGGATTTCTTAGGCGAGCTTGGCTTGAACTTAGCGGGTGGGCTAGAGCCTTCGCCAACCGATTACGCTAACTTAATGAAACAGATTGGTGAGCGCCAAGACAAAGAGTTGATCCAAACCATGTTACTGCGTTCCATGAAGCAGGCTGTGTATAACGCGGATAACTGTGGTCACTTTGGTTTAGCGCTCAAACGCTATGCGCACTTTACTTCACCTATTCGTCGCTACCCTGATCTCCTATTGCACCGCGCAATTAAATATTTGATTGCCAAAGAATCGGGTAATCACACCGACCGTTGGACAACCACAGGTGGTTATCACTACTCTTTTGATGACATGGACTTCTATGGTCAGCAATGTTCAATGACAGAACGCCGTGCTGATGATGCGACGCGTGAAGTATCCGATTGGCTCAAGTGTGAATACATGCAAGATCATGTAGGCGAAGAGCTTGATGGAGTCATAGCCAACGTGACAGGTTTCGGTTTCTTCGTTCGTTTAACTGAGTTGCACATTGATGGATTGGTCCATATTTCAACGCTAGCGAATGACTACTATCAATTTGATCCCGTTGGGCAACGATTGATCGGCGAAAGTTTTGGCAACATTTATCGCTTAGGTGACGCCGTTAAAGTCAAAGTGTTATCCGTCAACTTGGATGATCGTCAAATTGACTTTGAAATCGTGGGCACTAGCCGTAAGCTGCGCGGAGAAGGCAAGACAGCGAAGAAACGTGCAACGGATGCACGAGAGAAAGCACGTGGCAAGAAGGTGACGTCAAGTAAAGGAAAGGCAACTCCTTTAGTTGAAGCGACTAAACGCCCAGATGAAAAAAGCAGTGCAGGCTCAAAACCTGAACGAAAAAAAAGCAAAACAACAAAAGCACGCAAAAAGAAACCCGCGGCCAAAGCAAATAAAGCGCGTGCTAGTAAATAACGATCAATGGGTAAATCATGAGTAACGAATGTATTTATGGTATTCACGCGGTCAGCGCTGTACTTGAAAAAGATCCAGCGCGATTGATTGAAGCGTTTGTACTGAAAGGGCGGCAAGATGATCGCCTGCTTCCACTGTTAAATGAACTGCAACATTGCGGTGTCTCTATTCAACAGATGGGACGTAAAACATTGGATGATAAGGCTCAAGGGGCGAATCATCAGGGCATCATTGCTCGTGTAAAACCAGCAAAACAGCTTAATGAACATGATTTAGAAGCAATCATCGCACAGCATGAACAACCGCTATTACTGGTTTTGGATGGTGTTACCGACCCGCATAATCTCGGCGCATGCTTGCGTAACGCTGATGCTGCCGGGGTCGCTGCTGTGATCGTACCGAAAGATAAGTCAGCACCAATGACAGCAACGGTCAGCAAAGTCGCTTGTGGCGCGGCTGAAACTGTGCCTTTAGTACGAGTGACGAATCTTGCACGTACCATGCGCGCCCTTCAAGAACAAGGCGTATGGTTTGTTGGCACTGCGGGTGAGGCGACGCATGACATTTACCAAGCCAAACTGACAGGGCCCCTTGCGATTGTTATGGGCGCAGAAGGGGATGGTATGCGCCGTTTAACGCGCGAAACCTGCGATGATCTGATCAAAATACCGATGGCGGGCACCGTTTCTAGCCTAAACGTATCAGTAGCGGCTGGGATCTGTCTGTTTGAAGCAGTGAGACAGCGCCAAGCGGTATAATTGTGCATCAGGGATAAAAGGATAGGTAGTGAGTGCTCACCTCATCTTTCTATCCCTTCTATTACTTCTTCAGTAGAAGAAATAGATAGTTTATAAGTTTAATTTCTACACAGCGCTTGCATGTGTAATGGTGATCTGTATAATGCACCGCACTGGTTAAATCCAGTTGTGAACCAATGAGCAGTGAGGAGTAAACTGACCTAGCTGTTAGTTTAGTAACGTATACTCAGCTTATGTTCGCAGTTAATACAATTAGCTCTGTTGCGTTTAGTAATAGATTAAAGTTAATCGAAAATTAACTGACAATGTGCCTAATTTTGGCACTACGGTTTCACATAAATCAATTGGCATTCTCTCGTTTTAACGAGTTTGAGTGGCGATATTGTTTGTGTAATTTTTAATTATTGGAGCTCTGTCTCATGCAGAACCAACGTATCCGTATCCGCCTTAAAGCGTTCGATTACAAACTAATCGATGCTTCTACAGCGGAAATCGTTGAAACAGCTAAGCGTACCGGCGCACAGGTTCGTGGTCCTATTCCACTTCCTACTCGTAAAGAGCGTTTCACTGTTCTTATCTCTCCACACGTCAACAAAGATGCTCGTGATCAGTACGAAATTCGTACTCACAAACGTCTAATCGACATCGTTGAGCCAACAGATAAAACTGTTGATGCACTGATGCGCCTAGATCTAGCTGCTGGCGTTGACGTACAAATCAGCCTAGGTTAAGGGAGATTAGAAGAATGATTGGTCTAGTCGGACGTAAAGTGGGTATGACCCGCGTATTTACTGAAGAAGGCGTTTCTATCCCAGTAACTGTTGTTGAGGTTGAAGCAAACCGTATTTCTCAAGTGAAAACTCTTGAGACTGACGGCTATGCAGCAATCCAGGTAACTACTGGTACTAAGAAAGCCAACCGTGTAACTAAACCAGAAGCTGGTCACTTTGCGAAAGCAGGTGTAGAAGCTGGTCGCGGTCTTTGGGAATTCCGTTTAGAAAACGGCGAAGAGTTTGAAGTTGGCACTGAGCTAAATGTAGAACTTTTCAACGAAGTTAAAAAAGTAGACGTTACTGGTACATCTAAAGGTAAAGGTTTCCAAGGTGCTGTTAAGCGCTGGAATTTCCGTACCCAAGATATGACTCACGGTAACTCTTTGTCTCACCGTGCACCGGGTTCAATTGGCCAATGTCAAACTCCAGGTCGCGTGTTCAAAGGCAAAAAAATGGCAGGTCACATGGGTGCTGAGCGTGTAACGACTCAAAACCTAGAGATCGTACGTGTTGACGCTGAGCGCAATCTGCTTCTTATTAAAGGTGCAGTACCAGGTGCAACTGGCGCTAACGTGATCGTCAAACCAGCTATTAAAGCATAACGTCTAGGAGTAAGTAATGGAATTGATGGTTAAAGGTGCTAACGCACTAACTGTTTCCGAAACTACTTTCGGACGTGAGTTCAACGAAGCCCTTGTACACCAAGTAGTTGTTGCGTATGCAGCAGGTGCTCGTCAAGGTACTCGTGCTCAAAAGACACGTTCAGAAGTTTCTGGCGGTGGCGCTAAGCCATGGCGTCAAAAAGGTACTGGCCGTGCACGTGCTGGTACAATTCGTAGCCCAATCTGGCGTACAGGTGGTGTTACTTTTGCTGCGAAACCACAAGATCACAGCCAAAAAGTAAACAAAAAAATGTACCGCGGTGCTATGAAGAGCATTCTTTCTGAACTAGTTCGTCAAGAGCGTTTAATCGTTGTTGATAACTTCTCAGTAGAAGCACCAAAAACTAAAGAGCTATTAGCTAAGCTTAAAGAACTTGAGCTTAACGATGTACTCATCGTTACTGGCGAAGTAGACGAGAATCTATTCTTAGCTGCTCGCAACCTATATAAAGTTGACGCACGTGACGTAGCGGGTCTTGACCCAGTTAGCCTAATTGCGTTTGACAAGGTTCTAATGACTGCAGAAGCAGTTAAGCAAGTTGAGGAGATGCTGGCATGATCAGTGAAGAGCGTCTACTAAAAGTTCTACGTGCACCGCACATCTCTGAAAAAGCAACTATGACTGCTGAGAAAGCGAACACTATCGTTTTCAAAGTAGCAAAAGATGCAACTAAGAAAGAGATCAAAGCAGCTGTAGAAAAGCTATTTGAAGTTGAAGTTAAGTCTGTAAATACTCTTATCACTAAGGGTAAGACCAAACGTCAAGGTCTACGCCAAGGTCGCCGCAGCGACGTTAAAAAAGCGTATGTGACTTTGAAAGAAGGTCAAGATCTTGACTTTGTTGGCGGCGCGGAATAACAGGAGTAGTTGAATAATGGCTATTGTTAAATGTAAGCCGACTTCCCCTGGTCGTCGTCACGTCGTTAAAGTTGTTAACGCTGACCTACACAAGGGTAAGCCATACGCACCTCTTCTAGAGAAAAACTCTAAGAATGGTGGTCGTAACAACAACGGTCGTATCACAGTACGTCATATCGGTGGTGGTCATAAGCAACACTATCGTTTGGTTGACTTCAAACGTACTAAAGATGGCATCCCAGCGAAAGTTGAGCGTCTAGAATACGATCCAAACCGTAGCGCAAATATCGCTCTAGTTCTGTACGCAGACGGCGAGCGTCGTTACATTATCGCACCTAAAGGTGTTCAAGCTGGTGATACAATCCAGTCTGGTGTTGATGCGCCAATTAAAGCAGGTAACACTCTGCCAATGCGCAACATCCCAGTGGGTTCTACTATTCACTGTGTTGAACTTAAGCCTGGTAAAGGTGCACAGCTAGCTCGTTCGGCTGGTGCATATGCTCAACTTGTCGCTCGCGACGGTACTTATGCAACTATCCGCCTACGTTCTGGTGAAATGCGCAAAGTACTTTCTGAAGGCCGTGCAACAATCGGTGAAGTTGGTAACTCTGAGCACATGCTACGTGAACTAGGTAAAGCTGGTGCTTCACGCTGGCGCGGCGTACGTCCAACTGTACGTGGTGTCGTAATGAACCCGGTTGACCACCCACACGGTGGTGGTGAAGGCCGCACTTCTGGTGGTCGTCACCCAGTATCTCCTTGGGGTATGCCTACTAAGGGCTTCAAGACTCGTAGCAACAAACGCACCGACAAGTACATCGTACGTCGTCGTAATAAGTAATCTATATAAGAGGATAAGCCATGCCACGTTCTCTCAAGAAAGGTCCATTTATTGACCTACACTTGCTGAAGAAGGTAGAGAAAGCGGTGGAAAGCGGAGACAAAAAGCCTATTAAGACTTGGTCCCGTCGTTCAATGATCATTCCATCAATGATTGGTTTGACCATCGCTGTCCATAATGGTCGTCAGCACGTTCCAGTATTTGTCACTGATGAAATGATCGGTCACAAACTGGGCGAATTCGCACCAACTCGTACTTACCGTGGTCACGCTGCGGATAAGAAAGCTAAGAAGCGCTAAGGAGTAAATGATGGAAGCTATTGCTAAACATAACTTTGCTCGCATTTCTCCTCAGAAAGCTCGCTTAGTTGCAGATCTAATCCGTGGTAAATCTGTGGATCAGGCTCTTGAAATCCTAACTTTCAGCAACAAAAAAGCGGCTGTATTAGTTAAGAAAGTTCTAGAGTCAGCTATCGCTAACGCAGAACACAACGAAGGTGCAGATATCGACGATCTTAATGTCGCTAAAATCTTCGTAGATGAGGGCCCGGTCATGAAGCGTATTATGCCTCGTGCAAAAGGCCGTGCGGATCGTATCTTGAAGCGTTCAAGCCACATCACTGTTGTTGTAGCAGACCGCTAAGAGACTAGGAGAGTAAGCAATGGGTCAGAAAGTACATCCTAATGGTATTCGTCTTGGCATCGTTAAGCCTTGGAATGCTACATGGTTTGCTAACACCAAAGATTTCGCTGACAACCTAGACGGCGACTTCAAGGTACGTCAGTTCCTTACTAAGGAACTTTCAAAAGCGTCTCTATCACGCATCGTTATCGAGCGTCCTGCTAAGAGCATTCGTGTGACTATCCACACTGCTCGCCCAGGCGTTGTTATCGGTAAAAAAGGTGAAGACGTTGAGAAGCTACGCGCAGCTGTAGCTAAAATTGCAGGTGTACCAGCGCAAATTAACATCGCTGAAGTACGTAAGCCTGAGCTAGACGGCCAATTAGTGGCTGATAGCATCGCGTCTCAACTAGAGCGTCGCGTTATGTTCCGTCGTGCTATGAAGCGTGCGGTACAAAATGCTATGCGTCTAGGCGCTAAAGGTATCAAAGTGGAAGTAAGCGGTCGTCTTGGCGGCGCTGAAATTGCACGTTCTGAGTGGTACCGTGAAGGCCGTGTGCCTCTACACACTCTACGTGCTGACATTGATTACGCAACTTCTTCGGCTCACACTCAATACGGTGTGATCGGCGTTAAAGTTTGGATCTTCAAGGGTGAAATCCTTGGTGGTATGCCAGCTGCAAACGCTGTTGAGCCAAAGGCTGACAAGCCTAAGAAGCAGCGTAAAGGCCGTAAGTAAGGAGTCGACTGATGCTACAACCTAAACGCACTAAGTTCCGTAAGGTTCATACTGGTCGCAACCGCGGTCTAGCTAAAGGTACTGACGTAAGCTTCGGTACATTTGGTCTTAAAGCCGTTGGACGTGGTCGTCTAACTGCTCGTCAGATCGAAGCGGCACGTCGTGCAATGACACGTCACGTTAAGCGTCAAGGTAAAATCTGGATCCGTGTGTTCCCAGATAAGCCAATCACTGAAAAACCACTAGAAGTTCGTCAAGGTAAGGGTAAAGGTAACGTTGAGTACTGGGTAGCCCAAATCCAACCTGGTAAGGTTATGTACGAAATGGACGGTGTACCTGAAGAATTGGCACGTGAAGCGTTCCGCCTAGCGGCTCGTAAACTGCCATTCAAAACTACATTCGTAATTAAACAGGTGATGTGATGAAAGCACTAGATCTACGCGCAAAAAGCGCTGAAGAGCTTAACGCTGAGCTACTGAATTTGCTACGTGAACAGTTCAACTTGCGCATGCAAGCTGCAACTGGTCAACTACAGCAAACTCATACTTTGAAAGCTGTACGCCGTGATATCGCACGCGTTAAAACTGTTTTGACTGAGAAGGCAGGCGAATAATGAGCGACAAAATTCGTACTCAACTAGGTCGTGTTATTAGTGACAAGATGGATAAATCTATCACTGTTGCTATCGAGCGCATGGTGAAACACCCAATTTACGGTAAATTCGTAAAGCGTACGACTAAAGTACACGCACATGACGAAAACAACGAGTGTGGCCTAGGCGATACCGTTGAGATTCGTGAGTGTCGTCCTCTGTCTAAGACTAAGTCTTGGACATTGGTTAAAGTTATAGAAAAAGCGAAGATGTAATCATCGTTATTCTATGATTTTAAACGGCTCCAAAGTTTTTTTGGAGCCGTTTATTTTTTGTCTACCCAATCTTAGGAAAGGGTGGTACAATTCGCGTCCCTTTTAAAGAGGCAGCCCGACCCGAGAGGGTCTAGTTTTAATATTTAGCGGAGCACTAACAATGATCCAAATGCAAAGTACACTTGATGCAGCTGATAACTCAGGCGCGCGCAAGGTAATGTGTATTAAGGTTCTGGGTGGCTCTCACCGCCGTTATGCACATATCGGTGACATCATCAAAGTTACAGTGAAGGAAGCAATTCCTCGCGGTAAAGTTAAAAAAGGTGATGTACTGAAGGCGGTGGTAGTTCGCACCCGTAAAGGCGTACGTCGTCCAGACGGTTCTGTCATTCGCTTCGACCGTAATGCTTGCGTATTGTTGAACAATAATACAGAGCAACCTATCGGTACACGTATCTTTGGTCCAGTGACTCGTGAACTTCGCAATGCGAAATTTATGAAAATCGTGTCACTAGCACCTGAAGTTCTGTAAGGAGCGGCACACATGGCAGCTAAAATCCGTCGTAATGACGAAGTAATCGTTCTTGCTGGTAAAGATAAAGGCAAGAAAGGTAAAGTAACTAAGGTTCTCGTAACTGGTAAAGTTATCGTTGAAGGTATCAACCTTGTTAAGAAACACCAAAAGCCGGTTCCGGCTCTAGGTCAACAAGGTGGCATCGTTGAACAAGAAGCAGCTATTGATGCTTCTAACGTTGCAATCTTTAACGCAGCAACTGGTAAAGCGGACCGTATCGGTTTCCGTTTTGAAGACGGCAAAAAAGTTCGTTTCTTCAAATCTAACGGTGAAATCGTTTCTAACTAATTAGAAGTAATTTGGAGTTCTACTATGGCGAAACTGCATGATTACTACAAGTCGTCTGTAGTGACTGAACTGACCAAACAGTTCGGTTACACAAGCGTCATGCAAGTCCCTAGGATTGATAAAATCACCCTAAACATGGGCGTTGGTGAAGCTATCAACGATAAGAAACTATTAGAAAATGCAGCAGCTGATATGGCTACGATCTCTGGTCAAAAACCACTGATCACTAAAGCTCGTAAATCTGTTGCAGGTTTCAAAATTCGTGAAGGCTACCCAATTGGTTGTAAAGTAACCTTGCGTGGCGAACGTATGTGGGATTTTTTAGAGCGTTTAATCTCTATTGCACTTCCACGTGTACGTGACTTCCGTGGTGTTAGCGCTAAGTCTTTTGACGGACGCGGTAACTACAGCATGGGCGTTCGCGAGCAAATCATCTTCCCAGAAATCGACTACGATAAAGTCGATCGTGTACGCGGTCTTGATATCACTATCACGACTTCTGCTGGTACCGATGAGGAAGGCCGTGCTCTGCTGGCTGCCTTTAACTTCCCATTCCGTAAGTAAGGTGAAGGGTTACTGTTATGGCTAAACAATCAATGAAAGCACGTGAAGTAAAACGTGCAAAGCTAGTAGCTAAGTTCGCAGAAAAGCGTGCAATGCTAAAAGCTACCATCAGCGATGTAAACGCATCTGAAGAAGATCGTTGGAACGCAGTTCTTAAACTGCAAGCTCTTCCACGTGATTCAAGTGCTTCACGTCAGCGCAACCGTTGCAACCAAACTGGTCGTCCACACGGTTTCCTACGTAAGTTCGGTCTAAGCCGCATCAAAGTTCGCGAAGCTTGCATGAAAGGCGAGATTCCTGGACTTCGTAAGGCTAGCTGGTAATTGCCACTTAATCATTTGGAGTAAATATTATGAGCATGCAAGATCCGATTTCGGATATGCTGACCCGCATTCGTAACGGTCAGGCAGCAAATAAAGTTGCTGTAAAAATGCCTTCTTCAAAGCTTAAAGTTGCAATTGCTGCACTGCTAAAAGCTGAAGGTTATATCGCAGATTTCGCTGTTGAAGGCGAAGTAAAACCTGAGCTAGAAGTTACTCTTAAGTACTTCCAAGCTAAACCAGTAATCGAGCAAATCCAACGTGTTTCACGTCCTGGTCTACGCGTTTATAAGAAAAAAGACGCGTTACCAACAGTGATGGGCGGTATGGGTGTTGCTGTGGTGTCCACTTCCAAGGGTCTGATGTCTGACCGTGCTGCTCGCAAAGCAGGTCTTGGCGGTGAAATCATTTGCTACGTAGCGTAAGGAGTAGGATATGTCTCGTGTTGCTAAAGCACCTGTCGCTATTCCAGCTGGCGTAGAGGTGAAACTAAACGGCCAAGAAATCACTGTAAAAGGTGGTAAAGGTGAGCTGACTCGCGTCCTGAATAAAGGCGTAGTTATTGCACAGGAAGAAAACAACCTTACTTTCGGTCCTCGTGAAGGTGTTGCTAACGCTTGGGCACAAGCAGGTACTGCTCGTGCGCTAGTAAACAACATGGTTGTTGGTGTTACTGCAGGCTTTACTAAGAAGCTTGTTCTTAAAGGTGTTGGTTACCGTGCTGCTATTAAAGGCAACTCAGTAAGTCTTACTTTAGGCTTCTCACACCCTGTAGAGCATGAACTACCAGCGGGTATCAATGCTGAATGTCCTAGCCAAACTGAAATTGTCCTAACTGGTTGCGATAAGCAAGTAGTGGGTCAAGTTGCGGCTGACATCCGTTCTTACCGTGAGCCAGAACCTTATAAAGGTAAAGGCGTCCGTTACGCAGATGAAAATGTGCGTAGTAAAGAAGCTAAGAAGAAGTAAGGTAACACTATGGATAAGAAAGCATCTCGCATCCGTCGTGCTACACGCGCACGTCGTAAGATTGCTGAACTGGGTGCAACTCGCCTAGTAGTACACCGTACTCCTCGTCACGTGTACGCTCAGGTTATCGCATCAAACGGCTCTGAGGTTATCGCAGCAGCTTCTACTGTAGAAAAAGCGATCCGTGAGCTAGTTAAGAACACCGGTAACGTAGACGCAGCTAAAGCGGTAGGTAAAGCTATTGCAGAACGCGCTCTTGAAAAAGGCGTATCAGCTGTTGCGTTTGATCGTTCGGGTTTCCAATACCACGGTCGAGTAGCGGCGCTAGCAGAATCTGCTCGCGAAGCTGGTCTGAAATTCTAAGGTAGGGTTGGAAGATGGCTAAAGAACAACAACAAGCTAGTGATTTGCAAGAAAAATTAATCGCAGTTAACCGTGTTTCTAAAACGGTTAAAGGTGGTCGAATCATGAGCTTTACTGCACTAACTGTAGTTGGTGACGGTAATGGTCGCGTAGGTTTCGGATACGGCAAAGCTCGTGAAGTACCTGCAGCGATTCAAAAAGCAATGGAAAAAGCGCGTCGTAACATGGTTACTATCGCTCTTAACGAAGGCACTCTTCACCACGCGGTGAAAGGTCGTCACTCGGGCTCTAAAGTTTACATGCAGCCAGCTGCAGAAGGTACAGGTGTTATCGCCGGTGGTGCGATGCGTGCTGTACTAGAAGTTGCCGGTGTACATAACGTACTTGCGAAAGCGTACGGTTCTACTAACCCAATCAACGTTGTTCGTGCAACAGTTGCTGGTCTAGTAGATGTGAAGTCACCAGAAATGGTTGCAGCTAAACGTGGTCTCACTGTTGAAGCGATTTCGGAGTAAGCACCATGGCAACTATTAAAGTAACTCAAACTAAAAGCTCAATTGGTCGTCTACCAAAGCACAAAGCTACTTTGCGTGGTCTAGGCCTTCGTCGTATCAACCATACAGTAGAACTTGAAGATACACCGTGTGTACGCGGTATGATCAACAAGGTTTACTACATGGTTAAAGTTGAGGAGTAATCAGAATGCGTTTGAATACTCTATCACCGGCTGCTGGTTCTAAGCACGCTCCTAAGCGTCTAGGCCGTGGTATCGGTTCTGGCCTTGGTAAAACAGGTGGCCGCGGTCACAAAGGTCAAAAGTCACGTTCTGGCGGTACAGTTCGTCCAGGTTTTGAAGGCGGTCAAATGCCTCTAAAACAACGTCTACCTAAATTCGGTTTCACTTCTCGTAAGAGCCTAGTGTCTGCTGAAATTCGTCTAGCTGAGCTAGCGAAAGTTACGGGTGACGTGGTCGATCTAAACAGCTTGAAAGCAGCTAACCTAATCACTAAGAACATCGAAAATGTTAAAGTTGTTCTTTCTGGTGAGATTAGCAAAGCAGTGACTGTGAAAGGTCTTCGCGTGACTAAAGGCGCTAAAGCTGCAATCGAAGCTGCAGGCGGTAAAATCGAGGAATAATCTCGAGGAACGAGGTACAGATGGCTAAGAAACCAGGACAAGATTTTCGTAGTGCTCAGAGCGGCTTAAGTGAGCTAAAGTCGCGCTTATTATTCGTAATTGGTGCACTTTTAGTATTCCGAGCCGGTTCTTTTGTGCCGATTCCTGGTATTGACGCAGCTGTACTTGCCGATTTGTTCGAACAGCAAAAAGGTACCATCGTTGAAATGTTTAACATGTTCTCCGGTGGTGCTCTTTCGCGTGCATCTATCTTAGCATTGGGCATCATGCCGTATATTTCGGCATCAATTGTTGTCCAATTGCTAACTGTAGTTCATCCAGCGTTAGCCGAACTCAAGAAAGAGGGTGAGGCAGGGCGTCGTAAGATTAGCCAATATACGCGTTATGGCACGCTTGTACTTGCAATATTCCAAGCTATTGGTATCGCAACAGGCTTACCAAACATGGTCAACAATCTGGTTGTTATCGACCAAACCATGTTTACCCTGATTGCTACCGTGAGTTTAGTAACTGGTACCATGTTCTTAATGTGGTTAGGTGAACAAATTACTGAGCGTGGAATAGGAAATGGTATTTCCATTTTGATTTTTGCAGGTATTGTTGCTGGATTGCCTTCGGCAATCGGACAAACGATTGAGCAAGCGCGTCAAGGTGAATTGCATGTGCTTCTTCTGTTGTTAATTGCGGTACTTTCTTTTGCTGTAATTTATTTCGTTGTTTTCATGGAGCGTGGTCAGCGTCGTATTGTCGTTAACTATGCAAAGCGTCAACAAGGTCGTAAAGTGTTTGCAGCGCAAAGTACTCACTTGCCATTGAAAATTAATATGGCGGGTGTAATACCTGCAATTTTTGCATCGAGTATTATTTTGTTCCCAGGAACATTAGCTCAGTGGTTTGGTCAAAATGGTGAGAGCAGCACATTCGGTTGGTTAACTGATGTGTCTTTGGCTCTTAGCCCTGGTCAACCTCTGTACGTTATGCTTTATGCAGCAGCGATTATTTTCTTCTGTTTCTTTTACACAGCGTTGGTGTTTAACCCTCGTGAAACAGCGGATAACTTGAAGAAGTCCGGTGCGTTCGTACCCGGCATCCGCCCAGGTGAGCAGACAGCGAGATACATTGATAAAGTAATGACCAGACTAACCTTAGCGGGTGCTCTCTACATTACCTTTATCTGTCTGATTCCCGAGTTCATGATGGTCGCGTGGAACGTACGTTTCTACTTCGGCGGCACATCACTACTTATCGTAGTGGTTGTGATTATGGACTTTATGGCACAGGTACAGACTCATATGATGTCCCAACAGTATGATTCTGTGTTGAAAAAAGCAAATCTGAAGGGCTACGGCCGTTAATTCAGATTTCACTTACGGAGTTTAGCAATGAAAGTTCGTGCTTCCGTTAAAAAAATCTGTCGTAACTGTAAAGTAATCAAGCGTAACGGCGTCGTTCGCGTGATTTGCAGTGAGCCAAAGCACAAGCAGCGCCAAGGCTAATTAGCAGAAATTTTTACTTGAAATATAAAGGTCGGTCGAGTATATTCCTCGGCCTACCTTTTGTGTGCAAAAGAAGTAGTATGCCGCAGCGTATCCTCGACGGGCTTTGCTGCGGATAATTTCTTATATAAGTACTAGGAGTGAATAGTGGCCCGTATAGCAGGCATTAACATTCCTGATCAGAAGCATGCTGTAATTGCATTAACTGCAATCTACGGCATCGGCAAGACCCGTTCGAAAGCTATCTTAGCTGATTTGGGTATTGCTGAAAGTGTTAAGATCAGTGAACTAACTGAAGAGCAGATCGATCTACTGCGTGATGGTGTAGCTAAATACACTGTAGAGGGTGATCTTCGTCGTGAAGTTTCCATGAACATCAAGCGTCTTATGGACCTTGGCTGTTACCGTGGTCTTCGTCATCGTCGCAGTCTACCACTACGTGGACAGCGTACTAAAACCAACGCTCGTACCCGTAAGGGTCCGCGTAAACCGATCAAGAAATAGTCGGAAGGGTATAGAGTACAATGGCAAAACAACCAACTCGCGCACGTAAGCGTGTACGCAAGCAAGTTGCTGATGGCGTAGCGCACATCCATGCATCTTTCAATAACACAATCGTAACTATCACAGACCGTCAAGGTAATGCTCTAGCTTGGGCAACTGCTGGTGGTTCTGGTTTCCGCGGTTCTCGTAAGTCTACTCCGTTCGCTGCACAGGTTGCTGCTGAGCGTTGTGCTGAAATGGCTAAAGAATACGGCCTTAAGAACCTAGAGGTTATGGTTAAGGGTCCAGGTCCAGGTCGTGAATCAACTGTTCGCGCACTGAACGCTGCTGGTTTCCGTATCACTAACATTGTTGATGCGACACCAATCCCTCATAACGGTTGTCGTCCACCTAAGAAACGCCGCGTATAACGTTTCTAGGAAGATTGGAGAAAGATCATGGCAAGATATTTGGGTCCTAAGCTGAAGCTTAGCCGCCGCGAAGGTACTGACTTGTTCCTTAAGTCAGGCATTCGTGCGATTGATACCAAGTGTAAAATTGACAACGCACCAGGTGTACACGGCGCTCGTCGCGGTCGTCTATCTGAGTACGGTGTTCAGCTTCGTGAGAAGCAAAAAGTTCGTCGTATTTATGGCGTTCTAGAAAAACAATTCCGTAACTACTACAAAGAAGCTGCACGTCTTAAAGGCAATACTGGTGAAAACCTACTTCAGCTTCTTGAAGGTCGTCTTGATAACGTAGTTTACCGCATGGGCTTTGGCGCTACTCGCGCAGAAGCACGTCAGCTAGTAAGCCACAAAGCTATCCTAGTTAACGGTAAAGTTGTAAACGTTCCTTCTTTCAATGTTGCGGTTAACGACGTTGTTGCAATCCGTGAGAAAGCTAAAAAGCAATCTCGCATTAAAGCAGCTCTAGAAGTTGCTGAACAACGCGAAAAACCAACTTGGATTGAAGTAGATGGCGGCCAAATGGAAGGTACATTCAAGCGTATGCCTGAGCGTTCTGACCTGTCAGCTGACATCAACGAACAATTGATCGTCGAGCTTTACTCTAAGTAAGGTTAAACTAAAGAGAGGACACAATGCAGGGTTCTGTAACAGAATTTCTTAAGCCACGTCTTGTTGATATCGAACAGATTAGCACGACACACGCAAAAGTAACTCTTGAGCCGTTAGAGCGTGGTTTCGGCCATACTCTGGGTAATGCACTTCGCCGTATTCTTCTATCTTCAATGCCAGGTTGTGCTGTAACTGAAGTGGAGATTGAAGGCGTACTACACGAGTACAGCACCAAAGAAGGCATTCAAGAAGATATCCTTGAGATCCTTCTGAACCTAAAAGGTTTGGCTGTTCGCGTTGCCGAAGGCAAAGATGAAGTGTTCATTACGCTGAACAAATCAGGCTCGGGCCCTGTTGTTGCAGGTGACATCACCCATGATGGTGATGTAGAGATCACTAACCCTGAGCACGTGATTTGTCATCTAACGGATGACAACGCTGAGATCGCTATGCGTATCAAAGTAGAACGTGGTCGTGGTTATGTTCCAGCTTCAGCTCGTATCCATACTGAAGAAGATGAGCGTCCAATCGGTCGTCTACTTGTAGATGCTACTTACAGCCCAGTAGACAAAATTGCCTACTCTGTGGAAGCCGCTCGCGTAGAACAACGTACTGATTTAGATAAGCTCGTTATCGATATGGAAACGAACGGTACTCTAGAACCTGAGGAAGCAATCCGTCGTGCAGCAACTATTCTTGCTGAACAATTGGATGCGTTCGTAGATCTTCGTGATGTACGTGTACCTGAGGAGAAGGAAGAGAAGCCAGAATTCGATCCAATCCTACTGCGTCCTGTAGACGATCTTGAACTAACAGTTCGCTCTGCTAACTGTTTGAAAGCAGAAGCGATTCACTACATCGGTGATCTAGTACAGCGCACTGAGGTTGAGCTACTTAAAACGCCAAACCTTGGTAAGAAATCTCTTACAGAGATTAAAGACGTGCTTGCATCACGTGGTCTATCTTTGGGCATGCGCCTAGAGAACTGGCCGCCAGCGTCTATCGCTGAAGATTAATCGATACTAGTTAGAAGGATTAGGTCATGCGCCATCGTAAGAGTGGTCGTCAACTCAACCGCAACAGCAGTCATCGCAAAGCGATGTTCAGCAACATGGCTAGCTCTCTAGTACGTCATGAAGTTATCAAGACTACTTTGCCAAAAGCAAAAGAGCTACGTCGCGTCGTTGAGCCTTTGATTACACTAGCTAAGACTGACAGTGTTGCAAACCGTCGTCTAGCATTTGCTCGCACTCGTGATAACGAAGTTGTGGCAAAACTATTTAACGAACTAGGTCCACGTTTTGCAGCTCGCCAAGGCGGCTACACACGTATCCTAAAGTGCGGTTTCCGTACTGGTGATAAAGCTCCAATGGCATACATTGAGCTTGTCGATCGCCCAGAAGTAGCTGTAGAAGCTGCTGCTGAGTAATCAGTTCGTATAATTAAAAAAGCCGAGTAGTAATACTCGGCTTTTTTGTACGCGTAGATTTTATCTTTGAACACGGGCTAACCAGATAAGTATGCGTAGTGTCGTTTTTGATAGATGCTAAGTAAGAAATACTAATAAAAAAAGGTCAGCGAATGCCAACCTTCTCATTATCAATTCTATTTATAGAATGTCGAGTAGCTCTACTTCAAATACTAGAGCTGCAAAAGGAGGAATTGCAGCGCCAGCGCCACGCTCACCGTAGGCAAGATCTTGTGGAATATAGAGTTTCCATTTTGAACCCACAGGCATCAGTTGTAGTGCTTCTACCCAACCTTTGATTACACCTGTTACTGGGAATTCAGCTGGTTGACCGCGAGATACAGAGCTATCAAATACTGTACCGTCAGTCAATTCACCGTGGTAATGAACACGTACTTGCTTGTCAGATGTCGGGATATCCCCCGTACCTTCTGTAAGAATTTCGTACTGTAGACCAGATTCAAGCATGGTCACTTCAGGGCGTAGTGCGTTATCTGTTAAGAATACTTCACCGTCGGCGGCGGCTGCTTTGGCAGCTTCTTGGCGTAGAGATTCTGCACGCATGTGCAACTCTTGCAGTGCATTATTGATTTCATCAATTTCAATTGATGGCATGTCGCCTACTAATGCGGTTGCGATACCTGCGGCGATGGCGTCAACGTTAAGTCCTTCTAGACCACTACCCGCAAGTTGTTGGCCCATTTGTAGACCGATACCGTAGCTTGCTTTTTGCTCTACAGTGTCAAATTTTACTTCAGACATAAACAGTCACTCTTTTTATGTAAATAAACAAGTGCCAAAGGATATCAGTTTCAAGCATGGGATGAAATGCTAATGGGAAATATCCAATATTGAACCTTCAGGTTGTGACAAATCGCAGATCCCAAAGAAAAATGTTCAAGATTGTGTCAACGTTTACGTTATCGCCACCTTGGCTCTATACTGATCCCTCTTGAGTTTTTATACTGTAGCTCGACAGAAAAGGAGACGGGTTAAGATGAATCGTCGTCACAAGAAGAAACCGCAAACTGATTATTTAGCGTTTATCCAACAGAAGTGGCATGCATTCGATTGGCGTGGCCTTATTTTACGTGTTCGCACAGTTTGGCTGGCGCTGCCTAAGCTTCACCAGCGCGCTTTATTAGCGATCGTTCCAGTAGTGTGTTTGCTCATTATTATTCCTTTTCCTGAGCGAACAGAGCAGGCCGCTCTACCGAAAAGTAATGAGCGTGTGGAAATCAGCATTAATACGGTTGGGTTGAGTGAACAAAAAACGCCTCAACAAACCGATCGTAAATCTGAGTTCTGGCGAGAGTACACGGTTAAAAACGGGGACACTTTGTCGCAGGTTTTTCGGGCAAATGATCTGCCGATGTCTGATCTTAATGCCTTAGTCAAAATTGAAGGCAGTGACAAACCGCTCAGCCAAATTACCCAAGGCCAATTAGTTCGCTTCAAACTCGCGGCTGATGGGCAACTCGATATCCTGCAACTTGAGAAAAACGATCAATCAGTGATGTTTTTCAGGCGCTCAGATGGCGGATTTGGCCGTAGTAAATAACACGCTTTGATCAAGGGGGCTATTTACTTGCTGAGCTGCATGTCGATATGCGGGATATCATCTTCTAGATACATCGCCGACGTTTGTTGAAAACCATAACTTTGATAGAAGCTAGCAAGATAGTGCTGTGCACCAATTTCAATATCTTGATTGGGCCACAGCTTCTGGCATTCGGCTAATGCTTGCTGCATTAATTGGTGTCCAAGGCCATTTCCTCTCGCTTCTTTTTGGGTTGCAATGCGACCAATACTGACACTTGGGTAGCTAATCCCCGCAGGGAGTAAGCGCGCGCAGGCAACAATCTGCTGATCCTGTTCACCAATTAAATGAAAAACACCCGGCTGAATATCCTTATTATCCAATTCAGGGTAAGGACAGGTTTGTTCGACCACAAAGACATCGACGCGCAGTTTAAGTAGCGCATAAAGTTGATGAGTGGTTAATTGTGAGAATGAAAGACAGTGCCAAGTAATCATCGTAGTGCCCCTTTAAAAATGGATGTTGTTACTCTATCAAGCTTAAGTGCATGATTCATTAACAAAGGTTAAGAGTGAGCTACAAACTTGATGAATGATAAATAAAGATTCACTAGCCACACGAGGTTAAATAACGATAATAGGCGTTTAATTTTCGTCTAACGAAAGGACGGTCTCTTGAGTAATCTCTCTTTTTCAACGGTAAATCTACAACCAGAACTTCTTTCTAACCTCGATACTTTGGGATACACCAAGATGACGCCGATTCAGGCGTTAAGCTTGCCAACCATTTTGGCGGGTAAGGATGTGATTGGCCAAGGAAAAACAGGCTCAGGAAAAACAGCAGCGTTTGGTTTAGGCGTATTATCTAACCTCAACGTTAAGCGTTTTCGTGTTCAAGCTTTGGTGCTATGCCCAACGCGGGAGTTAGCCGATCAAGTCGCAACGGATATTCGTACACTCGGCCGCGCCATTCATAATATTAAAGTGCTCACCTTGTGTGGCGGCATGCCAATGGGTCCACAAATTGGTTCGTTAGAGCACGGTGCACATATTTTGGTTGGTACTCCGGGGCGTATTCTTGACCATTTAGACAAAGGTCGTATCGATCTCTCTGAACTCAATACGTTAGTGCTTGATGAAGCGGACCGAATGCTCGAAATGGGTTTCCAAGAAGCGTTGGATGCGATCATCAATGAAACGCCAACCAGCCGTCAAACATTGCTGTTTAGTGCTACGTTCCCAAATCAAATCAAACAAATTGCGCAGCGGATTATGCGTGAGCCTGAAATGGTCAAAGTTGAATCCACCCATGATACGTCCAGCATTCAGCAATATTTTTATAAAGTAGAGGGTACAGAGGCGCGTGATCGCGCGTTAGAACTGCTGCTTTTACACCATCAGCCTGAATCTGCCGTGGTGTTCTGTAATACAAAGAAAGAAGTACAAAGTGTTGCTGAAGATCTACATCACAAGGGCTTTAGTGTGGTGGAACTGCATGGTGATTTAGAGCAGCGTGACCGTGACCAAGCTTTGGTGCAGTTTGCTAATAAAAGTATCTCCATTTTAGTCGCAACCGATGTGGCGGCACGTGGCCTTGATGTCGATAACTTAGATGCGGTATTTAACTTTGAGTTATCACGTGATCCTGAAGTGCACGTGCACCGCATTGGGCGTACTGGCCGAGCGGGCAGTAAAGGTTTAGCTTTTAGCTTCTTCAGTGACAGTGAAATGCACCGAGTGGCGATGATTGATGAATATATGGATATGCCCATCGAACCCGCTAAATTGCCTGATGCCAGTGCGCTAAACAACGCGCCTTATCAAGCCAATATGGTCACTATCCAGATTGATGGCGGTAAAAAGCAGAAAGTGCGCCCGGGGGATATTCTAGGGGCGTTGACCAGTAACGACGGTATTGACGGTCAATATGTCGGTAAAATTAACATGTTACCGATGCGCAGCTACGTTGCAGTCCATAAATCGGTGGCGAAAAAAGCACTGAAGAAAATGGAAAGCGGTAAGATGAAAGGACGCCAATTTAGAGCACGCCTTCTAAAATAAGCCCCTTCATTTAGAATTAAAGCCAGCGAATAACTCGCTGGCTTTTGCGTTTATGAGGGCTTTGAACTGACGGGTGTCGAATCCAAATAAGCGCTGGCTTGCTCCTTACCCATATATTTTGCCAGTGTATGCAGCGGAACTTGTTTCAAGTTCACCACAATTAAGCCATCTAACGCATTGTTAAACGCGGGGTCGACATTAAAACAGACGAGCTTGCCATTCATCCCTAAATATTGGCGCAGCAATACAGGAAGGCCCTTGCCATTTTCCATTTTTGCTAACACTTTCGACAGCAGAGAAATGCTTGCCAAAGAGGAGAGCAAGTTGGTTTGCCAAAATGTGTTCCCATTGCTCCGTAGTGGAGTGGAAGGTGAAACCAAGGTTGCCTTTTCATGATCATAATGATGAATAGAGAGTGTTGCGGCCATTAATTGTCGCGCGGTGTGGCTGTAATCGTTGCTAATGCTTACTGGGCCAAACAAGTGCGTGTATTGTGGATGACGCGCGACAAACGCAGCAATACCTTTCCACAGCATTAACAGTGAGTTGAGGTTGCGCTGGTATTTCGAGGAAACCACCGAGCGACCTAGCTCAATACTGGTATCGAGTGTGTTGATGAAGGCTTCATCGTACTGAAATAAGCTACGGGAATAGAGCCCTGCTAACCCTTGCTTCGCTATCAGTTCATCCACTAACCCCAATCGATAAGCTCCAACAATTTGACGGTCTTTCTTGTGCCAAACAAAGAGTTGGTAGTAATGACGATCATACTCATCAAGATCACAAGCTAAGCCGCTTCCTTCACCTACGGCGCGAAAACTCTCTTCACGAATTCGACCAATCTCTTGCAGTATGTGGGGTAACTGCTCGCTTGCGGCGCAATAGACAATCCAATCACCTTGCTCTAAGAGCTTGCTTTCGCTTGGCAGCGCGGCGAGATCTTGCTCAAGCTTCTCTACAATAAGCGCATCAATAATAGGAAGGGGCGATGTCACTAACTCTGGTGAGGATGGCGTTGCGGAAGGTGCTGCACTCATTAAATAGGTATTGAGACGCAGATAATGAACAATGTCTCGTTCCTGTTCAAATGCTTTTACTTCGGAATAGGGGATGGGATTGCCGATGGAAATTTCAATGTTGTGCGCCTGCTTATTCAGTAGCTCGCGGCCGAGCAATGCCGTTCGCAGTAGTGGATGAATTCGCCCCGCTTGATAAAACAGAGTGCTATTTTTACCATTAATAAAGATCGGGACGGTGGTGGCTTGGGCGCGTTTAACAAATTTGGCGACGGATTGACTCCATTCGATATCCGACAGTGTTTGCGATCCTTTGGGGTAAGTAGATACCTCACCTGCGGGGAAGATAATCAATAAGCCACCTTGAGCCAAATGAAGGTTCGCATCTCGAATGGCTTGCGCATTGGTGCTGCGAGCACTTTTGCTATTGAACACATCGACACCGATAAAGAGTTCACTAATTTCAGGCAGGCGCTTTAGCAACTGATTCGCCAGCACTTTAATATCGGTGCGTACTGAACCAATTAAATCGGCTAATATCACCCCTTCAATTGCGCCCAGCGGGTGGTTAGCGACGATCACCACTGGGCCTGTTTGTGGAATGTTATCGATGCTGCCTAAAGCAAGGCGATATTCGATATTGAGTGCCGCTAGCGTGTAGCGCATAAACTCAAAGCAAGAGGGTTTGGCAGGACGCTGCTGATACAGTTTATCCAGTGTTGCAAGACCAGAGGCCCATTCAACAATCGATTCTGCGACGCCAAATGGAGTGTGTCGTGGTAAACGAAAAGGACTGGCTAGCATATAATTACACTCCTTTATTCAGCCACTGGTGCAATAAACCATCACCGTTTTTGAGATCTCGTCGCACCAAAAAAGCCGCACACAACCAAACAAGGCAAGCCATCGCAAATAGCAGGCCGCTATCATTGCCGACCACTTCTCCTACTTGGTTAAACTCTGGCATCACAATGCCAAGAGGCGTAAATAAATGAAAGAAAATCGCACCACTCATAATGCCGACGCTCATCAGTGCACCAAGGCCATGCCAGCGGCTAAACAGCAAAATAGAGGCTATCAGTTCAGCCGTTCCGATTAAATATCCGCCATACACAGCAAACCAACCGAGGCCAGACCACGCACCTAAGGTGCCAAAAATATAGTTGGTTTCGTAAGAGCCGGAAAACTTAAAGACAAGCGATTGAATAAAAACAAACGCAATCAAGAGTGAGGGAAGATGCTGGCTAGCTTTAAACGTCATGGTGTAGCTCCTACTTAATTAAATTGGGCCAATTTTTATCGGCTTGTTGGATGTGCACCGCTTGGTTGGCATCCCATAATGTTTTGATCTTTTTGTCGTAATTGAGATAGAGCTTGCCGTCGACAATCGCCCATTGATTGGGATCTCCCGGAGCAAAATCGTTCTTTTCAGAGACGGCCCAAGCGCAGTAGCCGCCATACTGCGGCGCATATTGGTTAGGGTTATTCAGAAACAGTTCAAGGTTCTCTTTTGAAGAAAAATACCACTGCGCATTTTTATAAAGGGTCGAAAAATCGGAGGAGCCTTTTACTGGCTCTCCTTTGGTGAAGTAGGCGACGGTGTCATAGCCACTCAGCGCTTTATTGCTCAGAAAGCTGGTGTAAATTTCATCCTCAGCGAGGCTCACGCTGCTGACAAACAGCAGTAATAGTCCTAGTAAACGTTTCATTGTTGATTCCTCATAAATTGGCGACCCAAGGCGTGGTTTTGTCGATCTCATCGCGCTGCTGGTGGAGTGATGTCTCACTGAGCTGTAAGCAAGGTGAACCTGAGATATAGGTCATATACTGCTGCTGTTGTGTGACGCGTAAATAGGTAAAGCTAACGGTGTGCGCATCTTGACGATGCATACAGGGTGCCCAATGTGGATGGGCGACATGGTGGTGGGTGTGAAACTTTAGTCGCTGTTGCACACTATCTTCCTCAGCGATTAAAGCTTGATAGAGCTGTGAGCGGTAGTGTTTCACCTGTTCTGAATCGGCACTGGATGAAAATAGAGGCGATTGCGTCACCGCAATTTGGCTCTGTTCACCATTCCACGCCAGAGCCATTACATTGCCTTGTATACCGAATCAACTTGAAGATGCAGGCTTGAGAACCTGAAAATGATCATTAATTCGAGATGTCAAAGAGCCTGCGATCTCTGGAAGAGTCACAGAAAAAAATTGGTCTATTGCCGCCTTGAAGTCCCGTTTTCTTTTGAAGTAAACGTTGTTCCTCGACTTCTCATTCATTACTTTCCATAGCCGCTCTATTGGGTTGAGGTTTGGACTGTAAGGTGGAAGATAATGCAGTTTAATATTCAGGACAAACGCCGCATCTTTGACTAAGTCACTGCGGTGATATCCCGCACCATCTAATATGATATGAAGCTTATGGGCTAACGAATAACTCTCTCTTAACTTACAGAAAAAACGAACAATCGATTCACTGTTAATGCTCTCATAGTCGTGAACAATGGTTGCACCAATATCCGACAGGTTCAGTGCGCCAATAATGTTCAATCGGCTACGATTACCCGTTGTTTCAATCACTTTATCCTGACCAGTACGTATCCAGCCATGCGATATCTTTGTTGATAGTGTTGGGTGAACTGCATCGATAAAGACTATCGATTCATCCTCGCCACAGCTTGCCTTTAGCGCTTCATACGCCTCTATGAATGCTTGCTGTTTTGCTTCATCAAACTTGTGTGGTATGCCTTTCGGTTGCTTGTAGCTAAAACCATTATGGTGAAGCCATTTGTTCATACCAGAAACAGTATAATCAAGCCCAAACGTCTCTTTAACATAGGCGACAATTTGATGAGTATGAGAATAGGTTTTCTCAGTCAAATGCTCGATTAGGTGCATGGTTTGAATAGCAGAAAGCTTGCTTTGGCTTCCTCCATTCTCAGGCTTAAGTTTTTCAGAAAGTACGTAGTCACTGAGGTGACGTGCAACGGTCGATTCATGAATACGAAGAGCTTGTGAAATCATAGTCTGACTCCAGCCTTCAGAAGCCAGCAAAACAGCCTTAATACGGTCGCAAACTCGACTATCACGCTCAATGTCGTGCATCTGTTCGAGTTGCAGTTTCTGTTGAGGAGTCAGTGTGATTTTCATGGTTTGTAGCATGATCCTGATTCTATTGAAAATCAAGCATCTTCAATGATCACGGGTATACATCAGTTAAATTAGGGTCGAAAGCAAGCAAAGTGAATGATGCAAATTGCTGAAGATTAAGCTGTGTAAACGCTTGGATAACCTTCTCGACACTGACTTGACTGGATAAATGCTTAAGCAATTGACCGCGGCTCACTAAGCGTTCGGCATCGGCTCCTTGGGGGATTTTACCTTGGTAATTATTGAGCAAGCACAAAGCCAAACCGCATTCATTAAGGCTGATCCAACTGCCTCCACCGGCAGGATCAATCGGCATCAACACTTCAACACCAGCTTGCGTGTATTGTTTAGGCGGCAACGCTAATGGGCGGTTTTTTTGTTCATCACGGTTAAAAAACAGATGATAGCCGTGTTTGTCGAGTAACCAAGAAACTGAGCACATGTTATTGCCCCCGAATGAAGGAGGCCGTGGCTGGCGCTAAGCCGAAAGCGGCATCGGTTTCTACATGCAGCAAATGAGCGACCACTTTAGCCATCGCAAAATGGTGCTGTGCATGCAAAGTGGCGAAGCTTAACTCTCGCTCCCATGTTGATGAGAGAGAGCACACTTGCGTTTCCTGCAATGAGGTTTCAACAAGTACCGTAACGGATTTTTGGAGTGAGGCCGAGCACTGCGTTAACCATTGAATTAAATACTCAATTTCGGCCAAGGCCGCAGCGCGGGACGTCTCAACGAGGTGGCCCCGACGGCGTTGGTTGTAATCAATAGTGCTAGTTGAGTTAGCCAGCGCATGAAACAGATCCAACCAATGACGAAAATGTTGCCCCACTGAACTGGCGACAATTGGCGTGGCTAAGTGGGTGTAGTGCCTATCTTCTAACTGTTCGAGAAACTGGTGCGCTTATTCCAGTGTTTCAATGCCGCCTTGGATCACGGGGGCATGATTAGGCTGTGGTGCACTTTGTTGTGAACTTGTGGTGATTGCAAACATATTTCTATCCCTATGATTGTTCTTATGGATAAGGTTAATCCGTGCTTGGGTAGTGTTCGGTTAAGGCCTTTTCTTTGCGCCAAGCGTTCAGCAGTTCAGCCATTTTGGGTGTTTGATGGCCTAACTTTCGCTGCTGCGCGCCAATGTCGAATAAGATTCGGTACTGTCTGAGTAAGGTTGAGAAGATCTCACGCAGCGGTGTTTCTCTATCCCAAATATGAGCGGCTTCACTGCTTGCGCCATTGATTTCCAAAATCGTGAACTGTTCTCCAGCCATCAATTGGTGAATATTGGCAAACTTGATATCGAGCCGCCCATAGTGAAACCCGTCAACATTGTTAAAAATCTCATCTAACTTGTTGGTGAGAGCGAGTGTGATATAGCGGTTACCATTGCGGAAAATCGATCCGCGACTATGGCTGCCCGCAAAGGCGAGTTGAAACTCCTGCCCTGCTTCAAGAACCTGATCGAGCTTCTCAAGGTGGCGAGGAAAATAGAGGTGAGGGAGTTGCCCTGCGCGTGGGCAGCGTTCAATTAACTGCTTTAAAGTGTGAATGCCATCCCCAGTGACAAACGGGGCGTACTTGAGCGTGATGGAAATAATGTTGCCTTGAGCTTCACCGGGATAGCGCACATAAAACACGCCAGCTTCAGCTTGATACGGCGCTTTTTGTTGCAGTAAAAAACGGGCGTTAATCGGGAATGATTGGATGTAGTCACTCAGTTGTTGTTCATTTTGCAGCAGTTTTACGCCAACGCCGCGGCAGCCTAAATCTGGTTTAGCGACAAGAGGGAAATCCAACGATGCTTGTTGCATTGCAGACAGAGCCTGTGCTGTTTGCTGCTGAGCGGTTTGATGGCTTTTCGTTCGGGTGATAAAGGGCGATATCCACTGCTGAGCGTATTCACCGGCTAGATTAAGAATGTCGTGTTTTGACTCTCCAACCATGCCGCTGAGCTTGATGCCGGGGTTTGCAATTAAGGGTAAGCCCCAGTTGCCATAACGCAGCCCTTGCAGCAGGCTTTGAATCACCACCGGAGTGTAGAAAAACCAACTGGGCAGAAATTCATAAGGAGAAATGCTGCGTTTGGTGTCTTGCTCTAAAAGCGGCATACCCGCGTTGATTTTGCCATGTGCAATGCAAGGTATTTCTAATTTGGCGTTCATGACAATCCTTTAGAAAATGATTTGTTGAGAAGACGATTGGTGAGCATTAATAGCCCAACCGCGATAGGAATAATGCTCCATTGATAATGAGAGGACTGCTGCCAAACCTGACTCCCTAGGTAATAAAGCGTTGAAAAAACGATCAGTGTCCACAGTGCTGTGGCCGTCAGTACGGAGCACAGAAATAGCGCCAACGGAATAGAAAAAAAGCCGCTCAAAGTAAAGCCCACCGTTCTTAGGCCGGGGACAAAGCGAATAATAAACAGATTTAAAAAAGTATGATGGTGCAGTTTGCGACGGACGGTTCGAAAATGTTTATTGGTCAGCGCTTGATAACGAAGCGGACGAACGCGTTGTGCCACTTGGCCTAAGTAATACAAACCGAGATCGCCACTAACAATGCCGACAAAAATAGCCAACAACGCCAAGCCGGGGGACATGAGATTTTGCAAAGCCAGTGTGGCGGCGGTGACAATAGCGACATCCTCTAACAAATAGGAAAGCAAAATTACGCCGATGAATAGTAAAGTCAGTGAATGACTTTCGGCTGTTAGAAAGGTTTGAATGTCGATAGCAAGCGCCACACTTCCTCCTTAGCAAATTATGATCAAGTATAGAATAAGGCGCTGATTGCGCTTTTATTCTCATTACGAGGACAAAGACCTGCCAAAGAATAGAAAAATTGCATATTTGATGATTTTTTATAATTAAATTTAATCAAACTAATGTTTGAAAATTAAACCGAGGTTGTAACGAACCTTAAATGAAGCGTGGATAGCCAAGAACCATCAAGATCAGAGTTAGGGTTGCCGAGCGGGAAATAAAAAACGCAGCGAAAGGCTGCGTTTGTGGGGTGAAAGCGCCTTAATTCATTGGCCTCTTTCAATCGATTTGAGTGGGGAGTTATTGTGTAAGGTCAATCCTGTAAACCGCAAAACCAACCTCATCGTTTTCCACCAAAGTCATTGGGTATTGGCCTTTCTCTTTGATGAACTGTGCTGCTTTCTCGCTTGGAGAGGTTTCAAAACGAATATCTAACGCGGTATTAGTTTTAATCGGAGCAAACGACCAGTTGTTATCAGCACTTGGCGTGACTTGACCTTTTTCTTTACTCACGCGCGAAATGTAGTTTGCAACGGCCGTGCGGTTTTCGTCGGGTGAGTCAAAGGCAACAAATTGTGCGCCCGTGCCTGCAAATTTATTACTATAAGCGCGGTAGTTATTGGTGGCGACAATAAAGGTCTGTTTTACATCGATAGGTTTACCTTGATAAGTTAAGCCTACAATGCGCTCAGCATCTTTATGCGCCACTTTACAATCACCATCGTATTTGGCGGGTTGAGTCACATCGATTTGATAATTCACCCCATCCATCACATCAAAGTTATACGTGCGGAAATCAGCCCAATTGATCAAGGATTGTGGTTGAGTGCTGTGCGGATCAATCTGATTAAACTGCCCCGCGCTGCATTCCAACCATTCCTTCACTTCTTTACCCGTCATTTTCAGCGCTACTAATGTATTAGGGTAAAGATAGAGATCTGCTGCGTTACGAAATGTCAGTTGGCCAGCTTCGACTTCGGTGAAACCGGCAGGATCATCTTTACGGCCACCGACTTTAAAAGGTGCCGCGGCGGATAACACCGGCAAACCATCAAGATCAGGGTCGCCTTGAATAAAGCGTTCCACATAATCTTTTTGTGCAAGGTTAACGATTTGCACGGTTGGGTCATCTTGTACCAAGGCTAAAAAGCTGTACATCACATCATTCGCTTGGCCAATCGGTTGATTCACGAAATCTCGCGTGCCTTTATGGTCCGACTCTAAGGCTTTCACTATGCCTGTATCGGCTGCTGCCAATGATTTCTTATTGGCTTTATCGAAGATTGGGCGAGCTTGGGATTGACCATTCACGACTGACCATTGGCCATCTTTGCTTTGCAAAGTCAGATCCATCACACCAACATGGCTACCCCAGCGCCCCGGCATGACAGCGGTTACGCCATTAATGGTGCCTTTAGTTACATCTGCTCCTGGCAGTTTGGCAAAATCTTGGCTAGGGAATACCGCGTGAGAGTGACCAAAAGCAATTGCGTCAATGCCTTCTACTTGGGTGAGGTAGTAAACCGAGTTTTCTGCACCAACGGAATATGGGTTAGCTGAGACACCAGAGTGCGGGATTGCCACGATCACATCGGCACCCTCTTTTTTCATCTGCGGGATCAGCTCCTCGGCTGTTTGTTTGATGTCTTTGGCAAACACTTTGCCATCAAGGTTTTTCTTATCCCACACCATGATTTGTGGTGGGACAAAACCAATGTAACCCACTTTAATTTGGTGCTCTTTGCCATCGGTATCTTTGAACGTGTGCGTTTTAATGAGATAGGGATTGAAGAGGTGTTTGCCCGTTTGTTGGTCATAGACGTTGGCATTGACATACGGGAATGCGGCGTCGTTAATACTCTCCTTTAAAAAGGACAAACCGTAGTTAAATTAATGGTTACCAATGTTACCTACATCGTAGCCGAGCTGATTCATCGCTTTGTAAACTGGGTGAACCTCACCAACCTTGATGCCTTTGGCGGCCATATAGTCGCCCATTGGGCTACCTTGGAGTAAATCACCGTTATCGACCAAAATGCTGTTTTCGACTTCGCTGCGCGCTTGCTTCACTAACGTCGCCGCACGGGATAAACCAATCTGGTTCGATGGCTTGTCTTTGTAGTAATCGTAATCCATCACATTGGTGTGAATATCGGTCGTTTCGACGATACGCAGTTTAATGGTGTCCGCCATTGCTGGGCCAGCCATTGCTAACATACCGCTCAAAATCGCGATGGAGAGAGGTTTCACTGCCACTTTCATTGTGTACTCCAGTTAGGGGTAGGGAACAAATAACTCGTCTAATGTAACAAAATCTTATGAAACGATGATTTCAATGAATATCAATTTGTGATGTTACGCGTTAACTCACCGGCATTCTGTCGACAAGATCTCATCATTGATTGGCTTTTAATCAGAGAGATAGTCACTTCTTATTCGGAATTATCCATTCCCTTATCAGCTTTTGATATAAAAAATGAAATTTTAGAATTTCAGGTAATATGAAGAGCCCGCCATAATGCATCCATGAATTAAGTTATGGATAACAACAATGAGTACGACGGAAACCATTTCTCAGTTGCCAATCAAAGGGCCGCGCTTAGTTGCGGTCAACAATGATGCTTTGGCAAGTAGCGCTCCATCGTACGTCAAAAGCCAATTGACCTGCGGTGAAGTGGCTTTGATTGGTGCAGGGCCGGGCGACCCAGAACTGCTGACGCTCAAAGCGTTGAGCTTTCTACAACAAGCCGACGTGGTGTTGTACGACTACCTAGTGTCTGATGAAATTATGGCGCTGGTGCCGAGCGATACCATCTTAGTCTGCGTGGGTAAGCGCGCTGGACACCACAGTGTTCCTCAAGAAAAAACCAATCAATTGCTGATCGATTTTGCGCAGCAAGGTTACAAAGTCGTGCGTATTAAAGGCGGTGATCCGTTTATGTTTGGCCGCGGTGGTGAAGAGTTGGAAGTGCTGTTTGATGCGGGGGTGAAATTTCAGGTGATCCCCGGTATTACAGCGGCGGCAGGCGCAACGGCCTATGCGGGAATTCCACTGACTCATCGTGATTATGCGCAATCCGCTCTGTTTGTCACCGGTCACCTTAAAGCGGAAAACGATGACATGGATTGGTCAACACTGGCGCGTGGTAATCAAACCTTAGTCATTTACATGGGCTTGATGAAGTCGAGTTATATCCAGCAGCAGTTGATTGAACATGGACGCCAAGCCAACACACCAATCGCGATTATTGAACGCGGTACTCAGCGTTCGCAAAAAGTCTTCAAAGGGCAGCTCAGTGACTTATCACAACTGGCGGCGCAGGCACAGGCTCCGGCCTTGATTGTGGTGGGCGAAGTGGTTGCGCTGTCGGAAAAACTGCATTGGTTTGGTGAACAACCCGCGCAGCAAAACCAAGTGAATTACGCCTGATTGCAAGGCTAGTCAGTTAGTTCCAACTCAATACTCAAACCAATTTCTCATTGCACAAGGCTCGCAATGCGAGCGAAAAGGAAGCATGCAGATGGATCAACAACGCTTAACCCATTTACAACAGCTCGAAGCCGAAAGTATTCATATTTTACGTGAAGTGGCTGCTGAATTTGATAACCCAGTAATGATGTATTCGATTGGTAAAGACTCTTCGGTGATGCTGCATTTAGCGCGCAAGGCTTTTTATCCGGGGAAAATTCCGTTTCCTTTGCTGCATGTCGATACTGACTGGAAGTTTCGCGAGATGATTGAATTTCGTGATCGTATGGCGCACAAGTATGGTTTTGAGCTTTTGGTACACAAAAACCCAGAAGGGATCGCGATGGGGATCAGCCCTTTTGAGCATGGTTCTTCAAAGCATACCGACATCATGAAAACCCAAGGTTTAAAACAAGCGTTGAACCAATATGGTTTTGATGCTGCTTTTGGTGGTGCGCGTCGTGATGAAGAGAAATCACGCGCGAAAGAGCGTGTTTATTCTTTTCGTGATAAGAACCACACGTGGGATCCGAAGAACCAGCGTCCGGAGCTATGGAAAACCTACAACGGCCAAATCAATAAAGGTGAGAGCATTCGTGTTTTCCCGTTGTCGAACTGGACTGAATTGGATATTTGGCAATACATCTATTTGGAAAACATCGAGATCGTACCGCTGTATTTATCGGACATTCGCCCAGTTGTCGAACGCGATGGGATGCTGATCATGGTCGATGACGAGCGGATGAAGCTGCAACCTGGAGAAGAAGTTCAGCACAAGAGTGTGCGTTTTCGCACGTTAGGTTGTTATCCACTTACTGGCGCAATTGAATCAGAGGCCAGTACGCTAACGGGCATCATTGAAGAGATGCTGGTGGCCACTTCCAGTGAACGACAAGGCCGCGCGATCGACCACGATCAATCAGGATCGATGGAATTGAAAAAACGCCAAGGTTATTTCTAAGCCTCTAAGGAAAGATTATGAATAGTGCAGTTCAGGCTCAGCTTTCTGAGATCGGTATTGAAGCTTATCTCACGCAACACCAGCACAAATCGTTACTGAGATTTCTGACTTGTGGCTCAGTTGATGATGGAAAAAGTACCTTGATTGGTCGTTTGCTTCATGACACAAAACAGATTTATGAAGATCAACTGGCCGCCGTCCATTCCGATAGCCAGCGTGTTGGCACGACGGGCGAGCGCCCCGATTTAGCTCTGTTAGTTGATGGCCTGCAAGCGGAACGTGAGCAAGGGATCACCATTGACGTGGCGTATCGCTATTTCTCTACTCAAAAGCGCAAATTCATCATTGCCGATACTCCGGGGCATGAGCAGTACACGCGCAATATGGCGACGGGCGCATCCACTTGCGATCTCGCGGTGATTTTGATCGATGCCCGTAAAGGCATTTTGGATCAAACGCGTCGCCACTCATTCATTGCCAATCTGTTAGGTTTGAAGCATTTTGTGGTGGCGGTGAATAAGATGGATCTGGTCGATTACTCACAAGATCGTTTTGAGCAGATCCGTCAAGACTACGTGGAATTTTCAAAGCATCTGCAAGGTGATACTGATATTCAGATCATCCCGCTTTCTGCTCTGGAAGGGGACAACGTGGTCGAAGCAAGTCAACATATGCGTTGGTATCAAGGCCCATCACTGCTGGAGCTGCTTGAAACGGTGGACGTAGATCAGCAAAAAGGAGCTGGTGAGTTTCGTTTTCCAGTGCAGTATGTGAACCGACCGAATCTCGATTTTCGCGGTTTTGCTGGCACGATTGCAGCGGGCAGCATCAGCGTTGGAGATGCAATCACTGCACTTCCGTCTGGAAAAACATCCACCGTGGCACGTATTGTTACTTTCGATGGAGATTTGCCGCAAGCGCAAGCAGGCCAAGCGGTGACGTTAACGCTCAGCGATGAAATTGACATCAGCCGTGGTGATCTTATTGTGCTGCAAGGAGCGCAGGTTGAATCAACTAACCATCTATTAGCCGATGTGGTCTGGATGACAGAACAACCACTCAAAGCCGGGCGTGAATACAACATCAAAATTGCAGGTAAGAAAACCGTCGGCCAGTTGCAAGCAGTGCGTCACCAGTACGATATTAATAATTTATCGACTTATCACAGTGAAGAGTTGCCGCTCAATGGCATTGGCTTGTGTGAATGGTCGCTAACAGAGTCGATCGCGCTGGATAAATACTTAGACAGTGCCAATACTGGTGGTTTTATCATCATCGATCGCCTGACGAATGTGACGGTGGGGGCGGGCTTGGTTCGAGATAGTTTGCAAAACATCGCTCATGCTCAAAGTGCCCATTCTGCGTTTGAAGTTGAATTGAATGCCTTGATCCGCAAGCACTTTCCACACTGGGAAGCCAAAGATCTTCGTCAGTTACTCAAGGCTTAACTGTGGTGATTCGGTGGGAGGGATTGCCGCTTACAGCGTCCCTCTATTGGCTAGTTTGAGACAACAAAGGATTGAGTAATGAGTACGAATTTGGCCAATAAAGATGAAAATGTTGTCTGGCATCAGCATACGGTGAATAAGTCGTTCCGCGCCAACTTAAAACAACAACAGCCAGCAGTATTGTGGTTTACGGGGCTGTCAGGGGCGGGAAAATCAACCATTGCTGGTGCGTTGGAACAGCGTTTAGCTCAACTCGGGTATCACACCTATTTGCTCGATGGGGATAATGTACGCCACGGCTTGTGCAGCGACCTTGGGTTCTCAGAGCAAGATCGGCGAGAAAATATTCGCCGTATTGGTGAACTCGCGAAGCTGATGGCCGATGCTGGGTTAATCGTGTTATCAGCATTCATTTCACCGCATCGCGCTGAGCGTCAATTAGTGCGCGATATGCTGCCACAAGGTGAATTCATCGAAGTGTTTGTCAATACCAAGTTGGACGTGTGCGAGCAGCGCGACCCGAAGGGGCTGTATAAAAAAGCGCGCGCTGGTGAAATCAGTAATTTTACGGGCATTGACTCTGAGTATGAGTCGCCGCAAAACCCTGAGATCGATCTTGCGGCTGGCGAAAAAAGCATTGATGAGCTGGTGGAAATTTGCCTAACAGCGCTGCAAGTGCGAGCGATTATCGCCTAATGTAGAAGAGGGCTCATCAGCTTGAGCCCTTTATTTTTGAGGCTAGACGGCGTGATGAAAAGAGCTGCTGGCAACTTCGGTGTGGACAGTGAATTTCTGGCTAAGCACCGCCAACATCTGATCGTAGTACTGCATATTCGGTTTATTACCCAGTAGCTTACACAGCTCATTGCCAGTGGGACTGAAACGGTAATAGAGCAGCCTGACTCCTTTACTCATCGATTGCAGTGACAGATTCTTGCCTTGATAGGTCAACAGCAGTGCCGGTTCAAGTTCAATTTCTCCAGATTCCAGTTCAGTGGCGTGCAGTAAGCCAAGCTCGATCAGTACTAACAGGCTCGAATAGGGTAATTGGAAACTACCCATATTGATGACAAATGTGCTGATGCGTTTTCCTAAACTAAAAATGCCGTTAGTAGCACGAATGCCGACCAACAGCTTGCGGCTATTATCGCTACCAAAACAGCAGGCTAACGCTGAGGCTTTTTGGAGTATCTGCGCCTCTTTTGGTGTCATGTCTTGTAATACTTGCAGTGCTTTCATTGAGGTTGAACCGGGGTTGGTCACCTCGCGTTTGAGTACTTGCGCCCAAAGTCGCTGCATCGAAGAGTTGTGGATGTCTTGCGCCATATCGAAAAAACGGTGTAACCAATCTTGATCAGGCTCTCCCGCGGTCTCATTTTTACAAGAGATATGCGCCAGTTTGACGATCTGCTCTAGGTTTTTTTGTCGCTGCTCTTTACGTTGCTGTTCTCTAAATAAGGCGCGATCAAGCGAGGTTTTTTCTGGCGGATCCGTTTGTAGCAGCGCATCTAAGCCGTGATATTGAGCAATATTCAAAATGCGACTACCACTGTCTTTGATGTAGCTCGATTTTTTTTCGTGGCTTTGACCTGAGTTGGCTTGATGTTCAATCACTACAGGGTTGTTGGTATCTGCCATTTTATGTCCGCTTCAATCACCCATTTCATTCATGGATTAAAATGTAACGTGTAACGCATTTTCCATCTAGGAAAAACATTCGTTCTAGATCATAAATTTGCGCTATCCCTAATGATAATAACTTGTTAAAATTGTTATCGGAATTTGTGGGGCGCTTATGCAGTGTTGGAAAGAAAATAGACTGAAAAAGCACCTATCGATTACTTTACTATTGTTGATATATGTCGCTTTGCTAGCGTATTTATCTAAATATATCGTTTAGTTTAGATGAATCAATAGGTTGCTATTTTGTTAACTACATGTCGTCGTATTCTTCGATCGCAGTGCCTTCGATCACATACGCTGTTTCGGCCAGATCGTGGCTAACACTTTCGGTTTTCAGTGTCCCAATCAGATAAATTACATCCCAGAGCTGCTGGATTGGAGCACCTTGCGGATATTTCACATAAATAATTTGGTTTGGTGGCGGTGGCGGCACGTGAATGCATGCGCCAAAGTAGGGCACCAGTAGAAACTCAGTAACGTTGTTGGCGTCACCTTCCAGTGGGATCACAAAGCCGGGTATTTTGACCACGCTGCCATTGAGCTCTTTTCTAACTCCGCCGATTTTTGATTGTGCAGCCGTCATTTCGCCATCATGGTTCAATGCTGGCATGCCATCGGCGTTGAATTGGTTACGTTCGTTCTCGGGGATCAGATCGATCCAATCGAGCGTCAGTACTTGTTCATTACTCTGTGCGTACATCGGTAACAAGCCTGATAGCAGCAGCGTGCTGATAAGCAGTAGTTTTTTCATCGTTAAGTCCTAAATTCGAATGGTCATTCCATCGCTAAGTGATTGTCTATAGGCGCGTAGAGCTGGGATAACACCAATAATAATGCCAGCCAGTTGTACATAAGCTAATAATTGCCACTCATAGCTGCTTAAGGTGCTGAGTGTGATTTGAATTCCATAATGCTGCGCAATAAAAGGTTGCGCCAGTGCGAGCAGTGAATATAACCCCGCTAATCCAACGCAGATGCCAATAAAGGTCAGCGTCGTCGCTTCGCTGATAAGCAGAGCAAAAATATGTTTAGGTTGTGCGCCCATGGCGCGCAGAATCGCCATTTCACGGCGTCTTTCCTGCAAGCTTGTCAGTAAGCTGCTGAGCATACCAAGTAACCCGGCTGCCACCACAAATACCGACACCGCCATTAAAGCTTGTTCTGCTATCGACATCATACCCCACAGTTCTTGCAGAGCGACGCCGGGCATAATGGCGCTCAAGGGTTCTTGGCGATAGTTATTGATTTCACGTTGCAGTGCAAAGGTTTGAATTCTCGATTTTAAACCGATCAACATGGCGGTGATCTGCTTGGGTTGGAAGTTGTGTTGTTCAAGCTGCTCTTTGGATGGTGAATTGCCTAAATGCGCACCCGATTCCCAACCCACGTGAATGGCTTCAATCGCTTCTAATGAGACATGCACCGTTTTGTCTACGGGCGTTCCCGTTGGCGCTAAAATGCCCACCACTTTAAAGGGGAGGTTGTCGTGGCGGCTAAAACCCACATCGCTGATCCCATGCGCAATAATGATGTCACTGCCAATATGGTAACCTAAGGTTTCGGCGACATCTGAACCCAATACCGTTTCAAATAAACCATGAAAATCAGTGCCTTGAGAGAAGGTGAGTGGTTGCTTACTTCCATATTTGAAATGCTCGAAATAATGGTGATTGGTGCCCATAACGCGAAACCCTTGGTGTGAGTCACCCAAGGAAATGGGGATCGCCCACTTGACGCTGCGATGCTCACTGAAGGCTTGGTAGCTTTTCCAGTCGATATTATTGGTGGCATTACCAATTCTAAATACCGAATAGAGCAGCAAGTTGACTTGTCCAGAGCGGCCGCCGACGATTAGATCCGTCCCTGAAATGGTGTTGGCGAAGCTCTCTTTGGCTTGAGTTCGAATGCGTTCAACCCCCATTAACAGAATGACTGAAATGGCAACCGTCAGAATGGAGAGTAGCGCTGTGGTTTTGCGGTTAAGTACGCTTTTCCACGCCAGATTGGTAATTACATTCATGCTGTCACTCCTGCCTGATTCAATTGAGGGAGATAAACTGCGCGGTCAAATAAAGCTTCTAAGGTGGGATCGTGGCTCACAAACACCAGTGTTGAACCTGCCCGATTCGTCTCTTCCAATAGCAGTTCGATAAACGCGAGTCGATTGTCGTGATCCAGCGCCGAGGTTGGCTCATCGGCGATGATCAGCTTGGGTTCGCCAATCAGTGCTCTCGCCGCCGCGACACGCTGCTGCTGGCCAATACTCAGTTCGATAACCGGTTTGGCCAATAGTTCTGGTGCAAGATGTAATCGAGTGAGTAGCTGCTGTGCTTTCTCAATCAGATCGCCTGCCACATTCTGCTGGCGAGTGCTGGAAAAGTGGCAAGGTAGCGTAACGTTTTCAATCACTGAGAGATAAGGCAATAAATTAAATTGTTGAAAAATGTAGCCAATGTGATCGGCTCGAAAACGATCCCGCTGACGAGAAGTTAGCGTCGACAGGTTGGTGCCTAAAATAGAGACCTCCCCTCGTTGTGCTTGGTTGATCCCGGTCAGTAAGCTCAGCAAGGTCGATTTGCCACAACCACTTGGCCCTTTAATAAAAAGGTGCTCTCCACGTTTTACACAAAGATCTTGGATAGATAAGGCTGGTTGTGAGCTATTCGGCCAACGAAATTCGACCTCTTTCAATTCAATGACAGACGTCAGCGATAGAATATGCAAATCACTCATTGTGAATTCCTTTAACGACAGTGAACCTAGAGTAAGTATGTGCTTACTCTAGGTTGTTGCTTATACGCCTTAAAACGTAATGCGAGTGCTGTTTGTTTTCAACTCAGAGGCAGATTGTGCTTTGTCTGTCAGTACATTGGCAGAGATAGTTTGGGTATTTGGGAACAAGTTAAACCATTGCGTGTCGAGGTACTGCAATTGCGGCATGTTATCGCAGTGATATTGGTACTGAACCGTGAATTCACCGTGACCACTGTGCTCGCCTTCATCATGCACATCTTTTTTATGGTCATGGTGTGCGTGTTGAGCATCTTTATCTTGATGTTTATCATTATGTTTTTCATGATGGTCGTGGTCGTGGTCGTGGTCGTGGTCGTGGTCGTGGTCGTGGTCGTGGTCGTGGTCGTGGTCGTGGTCGTGGTGCTCACCATTTAACGTATGCGCGATACGACTTTCTTCTAAATGACACTTGGCCGGAGCGGGCAGTTGGAAAATGCCATCGGCGTGGCTGAACTGCTCAAGGACTTTATTTAAGCGCTGTTGTTGTTCATCATTTTGTGGTGCATGTTCAAAGCCGACTACATCAGCGCCGGGGGCGGTGATTTCAATCAGTAAATCTTGCCCATCTTGAGCAATATTGAACTCGACGTGGCCATGTACATGAGCCTCATGTTGGCGAAACTCTTCATTTGCCAGTGCTGGCATGCTTAAAATTAGGCCGATAGAGAGAGCGAGTTTACGTTGGATAAACATTGGGTGATTCCTTTTAAACATCAAAATAGCCCTTAGCGCGTTGGCTTTGGGTAACAAATCATAAATAACTAGATAAGACGTCTAAAAGTGAGGAGGCGAGCGAGCAAGATAAGCGTAATGAACTGACGGGCGACGCTGAGTTTTCTCTACTGATGATCGAATTTCGCTGCCACTAATGACAGGAAGGATAGGCAGCGCACTGCTTAGACCATTTTGAAAGCCAGAAAAAAGTTGGCAATGATGCTGCGCGTGATGCGCAGGATTAGTATCGAGGTGATGATCTACATAAGCGACATTCAACCATAGCATCAGCAGCATGGCACATAATGCAATGCTTTGAGCTCGGTAATGGGGGCAATGTAGACGGGTAAACATCAAACCAATACAGTAGTAAAATGATAATTGTTATAATATAACAATATTGTGAGAATAAAGCGTACTCTTATTTTTATAAAAGCACCTTTCACCACGATATGTTTAGCAAAGGCAGCCGTGTTATCGGCCACCTAAGGTTATTATAAATTCTGTTTGATCAAGCCTAAAACCGTTTGAATTTCCTCATCACTCAATGCACCTTCCTTAACAAACAGTACCTTACCTTGCTTGTCTTGAACGATGATCGCTGATGATTCCTCTTTTAAATCCCACGCTTTGGCTACATTTCCCGCTGCATCTAGCACCATGGAAGACCACGGAAACTCTTTCTTGCTGTCTTGAGCGGAAGATTTGACAAACGATCCTGTGCCCCAAATCGCATCATCTTGGTTGATGATCGAGGTGGTTTGATAACCTTCTGCGGGAAATTGTGCGGCCGTAATGGCAGCCATCAATGGTGCATTTAACGCTTTAGCACTGCTGCGACCAGCAATGGCTTGAATGACGCGCACTTTGCCTAGCAGTTGGCTGGTATCCCAAGTTTGAAAGGCCGTTTTATCATCTTGTAGGATGATTTCACCATATTTTTCCACTGAAACATCAGCAACTTGCTGACCTTGGGTAATGTTGTGTGCCATGGCAAGCGCTGGACAGCAGGCCATAAGAATGGCGATCACTCGTTTACTTTTCATTGTAGGGGTCCCTTTTAGTTGAGCAACAAAGGTATAGCATAGAATCAATAAAACCACGAAAAGAGGCCATTAAGCGGTTAACAAAATGCTAACAAAGCCTCAATTCTACACGCTTTATTCGCTGAGCTGGGGTGGGAAGCAGATGCCTGTTCCTCCTAACCCACAATAACCATTCGGATTTTTAGCTAAATATTGTTGATGATAGCTTTCGGCGTAGTAGTAAGGACCAGCGGGTGCAATTTCGGTGGTAATTAAGGCTCGTTGACTGGCTGACAACGCCTGCTGGTATCGCTGCTTTGAGGCTTGTGCTATTTGCTGTTGTTGTTCTGAATAGGTATAGATGGCGGAGCGATACTGAGTGCCTTTATCGTTACCTTGACGCATGCCTTGGGTCGGATCGTGCTTTTCCCAAAAATGACTTAATAGCTTTTCTAATGGCAAGCGCAGTGGATCAAAGATTACGCGTACCACTTCAGTATGGCCAGTTTCACCACTGCATACTTCTTCGTAAGTTGGGTTTGGGGCATAGCCTACTGAAGTCGACACCACACCATCGAGTTGCCAAAATAAGCGTTCAGCGCCCCAAAAACAGCCCATACCAATCACTATTTGTTGCTGATGCTCATTAGGCTGCTCAGTGATGTTGCTGTGGTTAACGTAATGAATTTCCTCCACTGACATAGGGGTTTCTCGTCCTTTCAGTGCTGTTTGTGCGCTGACCATTGTTTGTTTATTGAGCATGAGCTTTCCTTTTGTGTACCGATTTTTGGCTTTATTTATTGTTGTTGAGCCACTGTTTCACATTCAGCCCGAATAATTGACTGATTTCATACAGACGGAGCTTGCTATTGGCGGTATGATTTCCATCTATTAACGATCTGTTTACTCAACTGTTCCTTTAATTAAGCATGAGACGAAAATCATTACCAGTTCTATTCACGATGCTACTTATTTCCACTTCGGCGTACGCCAAGGTGGCGTTAACCATTAATGGTTTAGAGGGTGAATTAGAAAACAACGTTGAAGCCTATTTATCGTCGATTCCAGAGAGCGACTATTCAACGCATCTTCGTTTTCAATCTCGTTTAGAGAAAAGCATGACGGAAGCGCTTGTCGCGCTGGGTTACTACCATCCTCAATTTGAGTTTGTGGTGGTGAGCGATGAGCAAGAGCTGATGGTCAATATCAATCCTGGACCGCTAACAACCATTAAAGAGATGGATGTGGTGATCAGCGGGGAAGCTGAATCTGATGCTGATTTTGCCAATCTCATTAACCGCAATGCCCTTAAAGTGGGCGCGGCGGTTAATCATGGCCAGTACGATGCTTTGAAATCGGGTATCCGTAACTTAGCGTTGCAAAAAGGTTATTTTAACGGGAATTTTGAATTAAGCCGTTTGGAAGTTGCGCCAGAGTTGAATGAAGCTTTCGTACGCCTTCATTTTAACAGTGGTATTCGTTACCATTTTGGTCCTTCGCTCATTACTGGCAGCCAAATTGAAGATCAGCGAGTTCGCTCGCTTCAGCCCTATAAAACCAATGATCCTTACCTTGTTTCCAAGGTAGGGGAATATAACCAAAACTTATCCAATACCGATTGGTTTTCCTCTGTTTTTGTTGAACCCGATCTTAGCCAACTGGAGAACGGTCGCGAACTGCCGATGAAGGTTTCCCTTGCACCGCAAGCTCGAAATCAGCTTGAAACCGGTTTAGGTTACTCAACGGATGTGGGAGTGCGTGGTTCATTCAAGTGGAAGAAACCTTGGGTTAACAGCCTCGGCCACAGTTTTGATAGCAGCTTCTCCCTTTCTGCCCCAGAGCAGACCATTACCGCTGGCTACAAAATACCGCTAGAAGATGTGCGGCGTGAATATTATCGAATTCAGTATGGAATGAAGAATGTCGATAACCGTGATACGAAGAGTTTGGAGTCTAACTTATCGTTTGAACGCCACTGGCTGCGTGATGGTGGTTGGCATCGAACCCTATTCGTTCGTTATTTGATAGAAAACTACGAACAAGGTTTGCAAAGCGATGTCGGCCAGTTTGTATTACCGGGAGCGACCTATTCTCGTACGCGTGTTCGTGGTGGTTCAATGCCGATGTGGGGCGATAAACAGAGCATCACACTTGAGTATGGCGATCCAAATTTCGTCTCTGAAACGCGTGTGGTGCGGTTGTTGGCGGGCACGGCTTGGATACGCAGCGCTGGGCAAAACCATCGTGGTTTATTGCGTTTAGACGGTGGCGCAAACTTCAGTGAAGAGTTTGACAAACTCTCGCCTTCTCTGCGCTTCTTTGCTGGTGGCGATAACAATTTACGGGGGTATAGCTATCAATCTATCTCACCTAAAGATGCCAGCGGCGCACTGACTGGGGCCAAATACATCGCCACCAGTTCGTTGGAGTATCAATATCGCTTGGTTGGAAATTGGTGGGGCGCACTGTTTGTCGATTACGGCGATGCCTTTAATAACTCGCCGGATTGGAAAACTGGTGTGGGAGCCGGGATTCGCTGGGCTTCTCCGGTTGGACCGATCCGCTTAGATTTTGCATGGGGGCTTGACGCTAATCCCGGCGATGAATTTCAGCTGCATTTCACCTTGGGGCCTGAACTATGACCAAAGTGATGTTGAAGATAACCAAATGGGCATCGGCGATTTTATTCACCTTGTTGGGCGCGGTATTTATTGCACTCGCAGCCTTGTTGTTTACCAATACAGGGCTTAACGGTCTGTTGTGGGGAGCGCAAAAAGCGCTGCCACAACTGCAGGTTGCCAGCGCTCAAGGTGCAATTTTTCCACGTTTCACGCTCAACCAAGTCACCTTTTCCGATGAAGCATTAAAGCTCGATCTCGATGTACAGCGAGTGACATTAGCCATAAGTGCTAGCTGCTTATTGGAGCCTTCAATTTGCTTAAATGAACTGGCGATCAGTGGATTAAGGCTGGCACTGCCAGAGCTTCCCCTTCGACGCAAGGTGAGCCTTCGTCTGCCTCTGATCCCATTACGTCAATCTCTACACCGGTGCCAATTAAGGTTGGCCGTGTGGAGCTCAATGATATTCAGCTGGATATTTTGGGTAATACGCTGGCATGGAAGCAATTTTCTACTCATGCCTCATTTCAAGGTAATCGCTTACGGATTGGCAAAACCAGTTGGAGCGATATTCAACTGAAGCTTGCGACCAATGAAGATGTCGATTCAGCCTCAAGCGCACAATCTAAATCCACTCCATCCACAACCGTATCATCGACGGCGGCACCTACGGTGAAAACGCCCATCACCTTGCCAGAAGTGATCATTCCGCTGCAATTGGAAGTGGAGCGTTTTGATATCAATCAGTTTACTCTTCAGCAAGCTGAGCCTTTGGTTGTCAAGCATCTTGGTTTGGTCGCCAATGCTTATCAGAGCAGTGTTTCATTAAAATCACTGAGCTTGAGCTGCCACAATTGATTGCCAACCTAAAAGCTGATGCGCAGTTGAAGGGAGACTATCCGCTCAATCTCTCTTTAAAAAGCACGCTCAAAATGGCCGAAGCTCAGGGGCAAACACTGGCGCTAGAGGCTTCGGGTAGCTTGGGTGATTTAACGCTAAACGCGAAATTGGGCGGGCTTGCGCAAGCAAACTTAAATGCGCAATTGGCGCTACTGCAACCTGAGATCCCGTTTGATATTTCGTTGGATGATGTTCAAGCACAGTGGCCATTGATTGGGCAAGGAGACTATTTTGTTCGCGTGCCGAGTTTAAAAACTCAAGGCTCACTCGACGGATATAGCGTGGCGCTCAATGGCCAATTGCAAGGTAAAGATCTGCCCGATGTGACGCTGGATGTTGCTGGTAAAGGCACTTTACAGCAAATCAACTTAGATTCTTTGCTCATCGATACCTTAGGGGGGCAAATTGCTGGCCAAGTGATGGCCAACTGGCAAGCCCCAATTCACTGGCAAGCGGCGCTGAATTTAGAACAGATTCAGCCGGGATTACAGTGGCCGCAAGCCGAAGGCGTGATCAGCGGTAAGCTCGAAACCACGGGTGAGCTGACCGAGCAGGGCGGTTGGAACGTTGCGCTGCCTATTTTGGATATTGAGGGTGTGTTGCGTGGCTACCCACTGAATATTGAAGGTCAATTAAACGCATCAGATATGACAGGGAAAGGCGCTTTTACTGTGTCGACCAGCGGCTTAACGTTAGCCCATGGACCCAACCAGATTACGGCCAAAGGTGAGCTGGATAAAGAGTGGCGTATGGGCTTATCGGTTGATTTTGCGGATCTGGTGAAAAGTGTTCCTGATTTGCACGGCAAAGTGATTGGCGATATTTATCTGCGTGGTGATTTACAGCAGCCACAAATTAAGCTGCGCCTCAATGCAAATGATCTTGCTTGGCAGCAACAAGCGACCCTAAAGCAGGTGACTTTAACTGGTGATGTTACGCCACTTCCTGTACCACAAGCCGAAGTGAAATTGCAGGCGAGCCAGTTGAGCTACCAGCAGCAGTTAGTTGATAGTGTGGACTTGCGTTTTTCAGGCACGCAGGCGCAGCATCAACTGAGCTTAGACGTCATTTCAAATCTGATTTCAACCAGCTTGGCAATCAGCGGATCTTTGAAGATAAGCCGACGATGCAGTGGCAAGGTGCGCTGGAACGAGTACAACTGTCCACAGAACAAGGGCCGTGGCTATTAAACCAAGCGACACCTGTTGCGGTTAATATCGATAAACAACAAGCTACGATTGCCGCGCATTGTTGGCAGCAAGAGGGAGCATCGCTCTGCTTAGATAAAGACGCGACTGTGGGGCAAAGTGGCGCGGCCGAGCTCTCTCTCAACCATTTTGATTTTCAGCAAATCGCAATGTTTTTACCGCAAGAGACTCAACTTAAAGGCCAAGCCGATGTCAGTCTCACAGCTCAATGGGCGCCCAATACTGCGCCTCAAGCGAAAGTGTCACTCAGCTTAAGCCAAGGTGCAGTCACGCAGCACATCGACCAAGCCATTACTTTAGGTTGGGATAGCGTCACTATTGAAAGTACGCTTGAACAGAACAAGCTGTTTGCTCGTTGGCTAGTGGATGTGACCGATAATGGCGATCTGTCGGGGCAAATCACCATTGCGGATCTAATGGCAAAAGAAAAAATGATGGATGGCGCATTAACGCTTTCCACTTTTAATATTGATTTTCTACAGCCGCTGCTTGGGGATTATAGCCAAGCGAAATCGAAGATTAGCAGTCAACTTGCCTTCAGTGGGCCGATGTTGCACCCGAAAGTGATGGGCAGCGTGGTGGTGGATGACATTGTCGTCAAAGGCGATATTTCGCCGCTGGATGTTACCTCGGGCCGAGTGGCGATGGACTTTAATGGTTACCAAGCCTTGCTCAATGCAGCGATTCAAACTGCGGATGGTGAGTTGAGTATCAAGGGGGATGCCGACTGGCAGAAAATGGAGCAGTGGCGCGCCAACCTACGTGTGCTAGCCGATGAGCTGTTGGTGGATCTGCCGCCTATCGTCAAGATTAAAGTTATCCCAGACATGAGCATCACACTAGAACCTCAACTGGCCACTGTGACAGGGAATATTAACCTACCTTGGGGACGTATCGTGGTAGAAGAGTTGCCTCCGAGCGCGATTGGTGTCTCCAAAGATCAAGTGATATTGGACGCTGCTTTACAGCCTGTGAGCGAGCAAAGCGCCATGCCATTTAACGTTGAAACGAATGTAAACATCTCGATTGGTGATGATTTCCGGCTCAGTGCCTTTGGTTTGCAAGGCGGCTTGATTGGCCGCCTCAATGTGGCGCAAAAGGATAAAGGCCCTTTTATTACTGGAGAAGTAAATATCCAAAATGGTTCGTATCGATCCTTTGGACAAGATTTGCTGATCCAAGAAGGCAAAATTTTAATGAATGGACCGGTTGATCAACCTTATGTTTCGATTAAAGCGGTGCGCAACCCAGATAACACTCAAGATGGCGTGATTGCAGGGGTAAAAGTGACCGGCTCTGCCGATGAACCCGCAGTCTCCATTTTTCAGAACCCGCGATGCCACAAGCTAATGCACTTTCTTACCTACTTCGTGGTCAGAATATTGATGGCGAGGCGGGTGGCAATGCGATGACCACTGCACTGATTGGTTTGAGCTTGGCACAAAGCGGTAAGGTGGTGGGCGAAATTGGTCAAGCCTTCGGTGTGCAAGATCTGCAATTGGATACGGCCGGTTCCGGTGATGATTCACAAGTGACGGTAAGCGGCTATATTTTACCGGGGCTACAAGTGAAATATGGTGTTGGTATTTTCAGCTCGGTGGGCGAATTACCGTGCGTTACCGCTTGATGAGGGATTTGTACGTTGAAGCGGTATCCGGTTTAGATAGCGCGGTGGATCTTTTGTATCAGTTTGAATTTAACTAGGGACAGTCATATGCAACATCTGGTTTTTGTCTACGGCACATTACGCCGTGGTGAAAGTAATGCGCATCTGCTTGAGACAAGCGAAATATTAGGATCGTTCTACACGCCAGCTGACTATGCGCTGTATGATCTAGGTCCATATCCTGGCTTGGCTCAGGGACAGCAATCGATAGTCGGTGAGGTATATCGAGTGGATGAGCAGACACTAGCAAACTCGATCTTTTAGAAGATATTCCCATCGAATATCGCCGTGAAACGATCGAAACCCCATTTGGCCGTGCGTGGATTTATCTCTATCAAGATCACAGCCGTCTTACTGCTGTGATTGATTCTGGAGACTGGTGCCAACGGGTGTAACCGAACGGCGTTGAAAATGGAAATAAAAAAGCCACACAGCGTATTAGCAGGATGTGGCTTTTTATTATAACGACACTTATACCCTTCCTACTTGAAGCTGCAGCAGTGTTGGCTACGTTCGTTCACCCCAATCACATAGTTTGCCTATGCTCATGGGGACTCACTCACTTGCGCCTACCTGCATCTCCAAGTTGTTTGGGTATATAACTATCGTGACTGTTTAATGATGGTGACTACTTTTGAGCACGTTCAAATGAAGTCAGATTTCATGCTCGCGCGGCAGCGGCATCTTCCCATCCATCGACTTTGACCCATTTGCCCGCTTCAAGCTCTTTATAGCGTTCAAAGAACTGTGTAATTTGCGCCTTCAGTAGTGCTGGCAGGTCATTTACGTCTTGAATGTGGTCGTACTCTTTGGTGAGCTTGGAGTGAGGAACCGCCACCACTTTGGCATCTTCACCAGACTCATCGGTCATCTTCAATACGCCAACTGGGCGGCAGCGAATCACCGAGCCTGGCATGAGCGGATAAGGCGTGGGCACCAACACATCGACAGGATCGCCATCGAGCGATAAGGTGTGATTCACATAACCGTAGTTGCATGGGTAGAACATAGGTGAAGACATGAAACGGTCCACAAATACCGCGCCAGATTCTTTGTCGACTTCGTATTTGATTGGGTCGGCGTTGGCTGGAATTTCAATCACCACGTAAATATCATCAGGCAGTGATTTTCCTGCCGGAACGTTGTTTAAGCTCATTTAGCATTTCCTTTTTCGTCGCTGGACTTGAATTGTTTTGGGTTGATTAACAGAACGTAAACGCTTGTGTTGCAACTTTAGCGGTAAATAGGAAACGGTGTAAACCGTAAAAAGAGAGTCTTGCCTCATATTTATCGATAAAAAAAGCGCCTAGAGTTAGGCGCTCATTGAGCTGATTTAATCGCGATTGAGTTCCAAGAACTCTTCCAATTTATGGACCATATTTTTTGAACCGCAGAAGAATGGCACACGTTGATGCAGTTCTGTCGGCTTAATATCCAACACGCGATTGACACCGTCAGAAGCAATACCGCCTGCTTGTTCAATCAAAAACGCCATAGGATTGCATTCATACAATAGACGCAGTTTGCCGTTTGGATGGCTTTGCGTGCTTGGGTATAGATAGATGCCACCTTTGAGCAGATTACGGTGAAAATCCGCCACTAGTGAACCAATGTAACGTGACGTGTAAGGGCGATTATCTTCAGGCACATTCTCTTGGCAGTATTTAATGTATTTTTTGACGCCGGTTGGGAAGCGGATGTAGTTACCTTCATTGATGGAGTAAATTTTACCATCATCGAAGGTCATCATATTGGGGTGTGAAAGATAGAAAGTGCCGAGTGACGGATCATAAGTAAAGCCATTCACGCCGTTGCCAGTGGTATACACCAACATGGTTGAAGAGCCGTAAATAACATAACCAGCCGCAACCTGTTTATTACCGGGTTGTAAGAAGTCTTCTTGTGTTGGTGGCGTGCCGACTGGCGATACGCGGCGATAAATAGAAAAAATCGTGCCGACAGAGACATTGACATCGATGTTGGATGAGCCGTCCAGCGGGTCCATCAACACCACGTATTTTGCATTTTTGTTGAGCTCTTTGCTGAACGCAACCGCTTCATCTTCTTCTTCACTGGCGACACCACACACTTGATCGCGCGCTTCAAGCGCCGCTTTAAATTTTTCGTTGGCGTACACATCGAGTTTTTGTTGTTCTTCGCCTTGAATATTATCCGTACCAACTGCACCGGTAATATCAGCAAGGCCTGCTTTGTTGATTTCTCTATTAACAATTTTTGCCGCAAGACGAATAGAGGACAACAGAGATGAAAGATCACCGCTTGCGTGGGGGAAGTCATGTTGTTTCTCAACAATAAACTCGCCAAGAGTGCGAATCTCAGACATGTTATTTCCTTAACATAGCTATATAGGGGGGAGTGATTGTTTCACAACGCATCCTCTTGTTGGGATGTCGGCCGAAACGAGGCACCCATTTGATAACGTTTGGGTAACACTGCGATTTTAGGGCTTAGATCTTTTTAATGGTAATGAAGTAACAGATTGAGATCTCAATTTGTTTGTCGACTTTTTAGAAGTTGCAAACATGCTCGCTTTTCTTAAATGGATGGTGATAATGGAGACAATCACTCACAACGCCATGTGCGAGGCTAGGATTTATGCATATTCACATTCTTGGGATTTGCGGTACGTTTATGGGCGGTGTTGCCGTTTTAGCGCGGCAATTAGGTCATAAAGTTACCGGCAGCGACGCCAACGTTTACCCTCCGATGAGTACGTTATTGGAGTCTCAAGGGATCGAGATTATCGAAGGCTTTGACCCTGCCCAATTAGAGTCCAAGCCTGATTTGGTGGTGATTGGCAACGCCATGAGTCGCGGCAATCCGTGTGTTGAATATGTGCTGAACCACAACTTGCGTTACACTTCTGGCCCGCAATGGTTGCAAGAGTTCCTGTTGCATGACCGCTGGGTCCTTGCGGTGGCTGGTACACACGGTAAAACCACCACGTCGAGCATGTTGGCGTGGATCTTAGAAGATTGCGGTTACCAACCGGGCTTTTTGGTGGGAGGCGTACTTGGCAACTTTGGTATTTCTGCGCGTTTGGGCGAAAGCATGTTTTTTGTGGTTGAAGCCGATGAATATGACAGCGCTTTTTTCGATAAGCGTTCTAAGTTTGTCCATTATCACCCACGCACTTTAGTGTTGAACAACTTAGAGTTTGATCATGCGGACATTTTTGACGATCTTGAAGCGATTAAGCGCCAATTTCATCATCTAGTGCGTACTGTTCCGGGCAATGGTCGTATTTTTGCTCCGCAAAAAGAGCGCGCATTAGCGGATGTTCTCGCACGTGGCTGCTGGAGCGAAACTGAGTTTACCGGTGAGCAAGCGCAGTGGAAAGCTGAAAAAATTACGCGTGATGGTTCGCAATTTGATGTGTTCTTTGACAATGAACGCGTGGGGCGCGTGACTTGGGATTTGGTTGGCGATCATAATGTCGATAACGCCTTAATGGCGATTGGCGCGGCGCGTCACGTGGGTGTCACTCCGGATTTAGCCTGTCAAGCTTTGGGCAAATTTATCAATACCAAACGTCGTTTAGAGCTCAAAGGCGAAGTGAACGGTATTACGTTGTATGACGATTTTGCTCATCATCCAACGGCCATTGAACTTACTTTGGGCGGTTTACGTAACAAGGTAGGCGATCAGAAAATTATCGCGGTTTTAGAGCCTCGTTCTGCTACGATGAAGTTGGGCGTACATAAGCAAACTTTAGCGGCGTCATTACAGCAAGCCGATTCAGTTTATCTCTATCAGCCGAACAATCTTGCTTGGTCGGTGCAGGATGTGGCTGACCAATGCTCACAACCAGCGCAAGTGAATGATGATATTGATGCTTTCGTCGCGCAAATTGCGCAGGAAGCCCAGCCGGGCGATCACATTTTGGTGATGAGCAATGGTGGCTTTGAAGGTATTCATAACAAGCTCCTACTTGCATTAAATCAAGCCATGTAATGCCAGCGACACAAACGAAATAGAGAGTTATGACAACACAACAGAAAGCCATCACTTTAGCCTTTACTGGCGCTTCAGGTGCTCCTTACGGACTTCGTCTGTTGGAGTGTTTATTGGCTGCAGATTACCGAGTGTATCTTTTGATCTCTTCGGCCGCGCGCGTTGTGCTTGCAACCGAGCACGGTTTGAAGTTGCCCAGTGGGAGTGAGGCAGCCAAAGCAGCGTTGGTGGAACATTTACACTGCGATGCCTCACAGCTTGTCGTGTGCGGCAAAGAAGAGTGGTTTTCACCAGTGGCTTCGGGCTCTGCCGCGCCAAAACAGATGGTGGTGTGCCCATGTTCGGCAGGCAGCGTTGCGGCGATTGCCCATGGCATGTCCGATAATTTGATCGAACGTGCTGCCGATGTCGTGATGAAAGAGCGTGGCCAATTGGTGTTAGTGGTGCGCGAAACTCCGTTTTCCACCTTACATTTAGAAAACATGTTCAAGTTGTCGCAAATGGGCGTCACCATTATGCCCGCTGCCCCGGTTTTTATCATCAGCCGCAGTCAATTGAAGACTTGGTCGATTTTATGGTGGCGCGTATTTTGGACCATTTAGGCGTTGAACAAGGGCTTGTGCCACGTTGGGGATATGACTCACGCCCAACGGTGTAGCTTATTGCGTTAATTCCAATTACAATCCACCTCACTCAACGGGGAGCAAATCATTCATCTCAATGAATGCTGCTGAGATCAAGCGTGAGCTTGGGACCCGTAAACCTGAACCAGATAATGCTGGCGTAGGAATTGGGTTAGGATCTCAGAATAGGAATAATGGAATATTCTCATCCTCCTCAAGCCTGTGCCGCTCAACCAAGGAGAGCGACCAGTTGAACACCACTCTTAATACCATTGCACTTGCCACCATCACCTCTTTTTCAGCGCATGCCGCTGACAATATCCTTACCGTTTATACCTATGACTCGTTCGCATCAGAATGGGGCCCGGGACCGGCGATTGAAAAAGCATTCGAAGCACAATGCGCTTGCGATCTTCAGTTTGTGGCACTCGATGATGGGGTATCGATCCTAAACCGTTTGCGTCTTGAAGGTAATAACAGTAAAGCAGACATCGTACTCGGTTTAGATAACAACTTAATGGCCGAGGCAAAACAGACTGGCTTATTGGCAAATCATAATGTCGAGACGGGCCAAGTCACGCTACCCGGTGGTTGGAGTGATGAAACATTTGTTCCTTATGATTACGGCTATTTTGCCTTTGTTTACAATAAAGAGAAATTAGCAAACCCACCCCAAAGCTTAAAAGAGTTGGTAGAAAAGCGCGATGATCTTAAAGTGATTTATCAAGATCCACGCACTTCAACACCCGGTCAAGGTTTGCTGCTGTGGATGAAATCTGTCTATGGTGAGAAAGCCAATTTAGCATGGCAACAGCTCGCCAATAAGACGGTGACAGTCACCAAAGGTTGGTCAGAAGCCTATGCGATGTTTCTAAAAGGTGAGTCCGATCTGGTGCTCTCTTACACCACCTCTCCAGCCTATCATTTGATTGCGGAAAATGACGCCAAGTACGCGGCTGCCGATTTTGCCGAAGGACACTACATGCAAATGGAAGTCGCTGCGAAAGTAAAACACAGTGATAACGGCAAATTGGCCGATGAGTTCATGCACTTTATTTTAAGTGATCAATTTCAGTCGGTGATGCCAACCGGAAACTGGATGTATCCTGTGACGTCTGTCGCGCTACCGAAAGGTTTTGAAACGCTGGCTGTGCCACCAAAGGCGCTTACCTTTAGCGCACAAGAGGTGTCTGAGATGCGTAAAGCGTGGATCCGTGAGTGGCAAACCGCCTTAACGTTTTAAGGTGCGATAAAGTTTGAATGCTATTCCTAAAATAGGCATTGGGGTCGCGATGCTTGTCGCGACCTTTGTCATCAGTGCTTTGGCGGCGTTGCTGTTACAAGCACCCAGCTTAAATGTGATGCACGTATGGCAAGACCCGTATTATCGCCATGTCACTCAATTTAGTTTTTACCAAGCCAGCTTGTCGATGCTGCTCAGTGTTGGTTTCGCGGTTCCTGTTGCTCACGCACTTTACCGTCGTCGATTTTGGGGACGTGCGCTGCTGATCAAATTGTTTGCAACGACCTTAGTGCTTCCGGTGCTGGTGGGCGTATTTGGTTTGTTGGCCATTTATGGTAATAGCGGTCTGCTCGCCTCGCTGCTCGCGTGGTTTGATAGCAAACTGCCGTTTTCCATTTACGGATTAAACGGTATTTTACTGGCGCATCTGTTTTTTAATCTCCCGTATGCCAGCCGTTTATTGCTGCAAGCGTTAGAGTCGATTCCGGCAGAACAACATAAGTTATGCGCGCATCTTGGCATGAGTCATTGGCACAAATTTCGTTGGGTTGAATGGCCGCGTTTGCGTCAGCAGCTTCCTCATGTCTGTGGTTTGGTGTTCATGCTCTGTTTTACCAGTTTTGCCACTGTGATGGCACTTGGCGGCGGGCCTAAATCAACCACGATTGAGCTGGCGATTTATCAGGCGATCAAATTTGATTTTGATTTACAAGCTGGTGCGCTGCTTGCGCTGTGGCAGATGCTGTTATGCGGGCTGCTGTCTCTATCCATTTCACGTCTAGCGAAGCCATTAGCCATCACCACAGGGCGTCAAGCGAGTGATTATGTGGTTAGTCGAGACAATCGAAAAGCACAATGCTGGGACGGCGCATGGATCTTCCTTGCGTTGCTGTTAGTACTTCCGCCGCTGGTGATGGTCATCTTGAGTGGTTTAAATTCGCAGCTTTTTCACGTCTTGAGTGATGAGCAATTCTGGCGTGCGCTTTGGGCTTCACTACAAGTGGCGTTATTGGCAAGCGTGGTTGCTGTTTCGGCTGGGGTTGCCATACTCATCACGACTCGCGCTTTGCGCCTGCAGCAGCACAACCGTAAGGCGGACCAACTAGAGTTGATTGGCGCGATTATTTTGGTCACGCCAGGGCTTGTTATCAGCACCGGGCTTTTTCTGTTGCTGCGTATCTGGACCGATGCATTTAGCCTAGCGTATTGGGTGGTTTTTTTCGTCAATGGCTTAATGGCATTGCCGTATGTGTTGAAAACATTGGCGCAACCTATGCTGCATATCGCGCAGCAATATCAATGGTTATGTGCCAGCCTTGGCATTAAAGGGTGGCAGCGTTTGCAAGTGATTGAGCTGCGTGCGTTGCGTAAACCCTTAGCGCATGCCTTTGCGATCAGCTTTTTGCTCTCAATGGGGGATTTAAGTGCGATTGCTCTATTTGGTAGCCAAGAGTTTAGAACCTTACCGCTTTACCTGTTCCAACTGCTGGGCAGTTACCAAATGCAGGCGGCGGCGGTGGTTTCTCTTACGCTGTTGCTACTCAGTGTGGGGTGTTTTGCCCTCATTGAGCGGTTATTTCATTCACATTCAAAGGTAAAGCAATGTTAGAACTCAAGGCCGTGCACTATGAGTATCAACAGGAGTGGTTTGAATTTTCGCTTTCTGTACCGCGAGGGGCGATTCTCTCTTTGATGGGGCCAAGCGGAGCGGGCAAGTCGACTTTACTGAGCTTAGTTGCGGGCTTTATTGCACCGAAAAGCGGCGATATCCAAGTACAAGGGCAATCCTTACTTGGGCAAGAGCCACACTTGCGTCCTTTTTCGATGCTGTTTCAAGAGCACAATCTTTTTGCCCATCTCACTGTGCGTGAAAATATTAGCCTTGGGTTACATCCGGGGCTGAAATTAACCACTTCGCAAAAGGCGTTAGTTGAGTGCGCCGCGCAGCAAGTGGGTTTGGCAGCGCTACTTGATCGCTTGCCTGAGCAGCTCTCAGGGGGGCAGCGTCAACGAGTTGCTCTGGCGCGCTGTTTTGTACAACCACATCCTATCTGGCTGCTGGATGAGCCCTTTTCCGCCTTGGATCCGCTACTCAGAGAAGAGATGCTGCTTTTGGTTAAGCAGTTAGCCGCAGAAAGAGCGATCACTGTTGTGATGGTGACGCACCATATTAGTGATGCCAAAGCGATTGCGAGCCATTTTGCGTTTATGGCTCAAGGACATGTGTTAGTGAGTGATCGCATTGAGGCACTTTCCGCGCAACACGCAGACGCGCAGCTCAGTGATTTTGTGCGTGCAGGGGAATAAAAAAAACCTCACACGTTTAGGTGAGGTTTTTGCGTCTAATCAGCACTATGACAGGTTAAACTGACTTATCGTTATGCTCTCTGAGCACTTGGAAAATCTCTCGTGATGCTCTTGGTGGTTTGCTGTTGGCTTTCTCTTTATTTGCTTGACGCGCTAATTGGCGCAGACGTTGACGATCCATCTCTGGATAGAGTGCCATCGCATCTTCAATCGCGCTGTCACCTTTCTCCACAATACGATCACGCATCTGTTCGAGTTTGTGCAGCATAGCGGTATTTTGTGAGTGCTTGTTACGCAGTTTATCCAATGCCGCTTGAATCGGTTCGGCATCGATGGTACGCATCATTTTACCAATGTATTGCAGTTGGCGGCGTCTGGCTTCCATGCTAAAACGTTGAGCATCTTTGATGGCATCCATCAAGTCTTCAGACATCGGAATTTTTGCTAACTGAGACGGCTTCAGAGCAACCAGCTCTTCACCCAGTTTTTGTAGCTCAGTCATGTCGTTTTTCATTTCGGTTTTGCTAACCCAAATGATCTCCTCTTCTTCTTCCCAAGGAGCTTTTTGATTCTTACGCGCCATTTTCTTCATCTATTGAGTTATGTATGTCAGCTATTTTAGCAAGAATCGTGGGGAGAAAGCGAAATTCTTGTTATCCTAATGACATTGTTTGCTAATAATTGATGAGATATGGACGTAAAACAACAAGTTGCTCAGCAGCGCATCGAACTTGAAGCGGCGGTTGCTAAGGCATTAGAGATGGCTGCGCTCAGTTCTGATGCTGCCGAAGTGGCGATCACCAAAAGTACCGGCCTGAGTGTTTCGACGCGAATGTGTGAAGTTGAAAACGTAGAATTTAACAGTGATGGGGCGTTAGGCATCACCGTGTATCGTGGGCAGCGTAAAGGCAGTGCGTCGACGTCAGATCTCAGTGAAAAAGCAATTGCGCAGACGGTCGCTGCAGCGCTTGATATTGCGCTTTACACTTCTGAAGATCCTTATGCAGGCCCTGCACCTAAAGAGTTAATGGTGCGAAATATTCCTGATTTAGATCTCTTCCATCCGGATGAACCTAACCCGGACATGGCCGCTAAAATTGCCATTGCTGCAGAAGAGAAAGCGTTAGCTTACAGCAACAAGATCAAACAAAGTGATGGCGCAAGTTATGACAGCCATTACGGTGTGAAAGTGTATGGTAATAGCCATGGTTTGCTCGCGAGTTATGCCTCTAGCCGTCATAGCATTAGCTGCTGCGTGATCGGTGAGGGTAAAAATGGTGAGATGGAGCGTGATTATAGCTATACCGTTGCACGTCACCGCGACGATTTATGGTCGCCAGAGCTGGTCGGGCAACAAGCTGCAGAAAAAACCATCAGCCGTTTAGATGCAAAAAAATTGAAGACGGGCAAAGTTCCGGTGATGTTTGCCGCGGATGTAGCGACAGGTTTGATTGGTCATTTGGTGATGGCGATCAGTGGTGGCAGCTTGTATCGTAAATCTTCCTTTTTACTTGATAAGTTAGGCGAGAAAATTTTACCCGATTGGTTCAATATTGCCGAAAAACCCCATGTATTGCGTGCGTTGGCATCAAGCCCATTTGATAGCGAAGGGGTGTTTACGCAAGACCGCCAAATCATTACCGATGGCGTGCTCTCGACTTATCTTCTGAGCAGCTATGCCGCTCGTAAAATGAAGATGACTCCAACTGGTCACGCGGGTGGCATCCATAACTGGTATGTTCAATCCACAGGGCAAAATTTTGAGCAGATGCTCAAAGCGTTGGGTACAGGCTTGTTAGTCACTGAAGTGATGGGCCAAGGTGTTAATGCAGTGACAGGTGATTATTCGCGTGGCGCCGCTGGTTTCTGGGTTGAAAACGGTGTGATTCAATACCCTGTATCTGAGATTACTATCGCGGGCAATTTGAAAGATATGTTCCAGCAAATGGTTGCGGTAGGGAGTGATGTCGAAACACGCTCGCAAATCCAAACTGGGTCTATTTTACTTGAATCGATGAAAATTGCGGGCGAATAATCGCTTAATCTGAATATAAAAAAGCTTGGTATAACAACCAAGCTTTTTTTTATGGGTGGTTTGGGTATGTATCACTATAGGGTTACATCAAAATATGGCTACATCAAAATGGTCGCCAAGCCGAGAAAGACAGAAAGCCCAACCACATCGGTGACGGTTGTTAACGCCATTCCGCCAGCAAGAGCCGGGTCGATTTTCATTTTTTTCAGTAAAATTGGGATGGTGACGCCGGCGATCCCTGCAATGAGTAGGTTGGCCATCATTGCTGCGAAAATGATGCCGCCAAGCATCCAATTGCCTTTCCATGCCACCACAATGCCACCAATGATGGTGGCCCACATGATGCCATTTAAAAAACCGATTGCCGCTTCTTTGAATAGCAATTCGCGTTGGTTACTGTCACCGATATGTCCCAATGCTAAACCACGAATGACCAAGGCCACGGTTTGGTTACCTGCGACACCACCCATTGAGGGAACAATGGTCATTAGCACGGCAATGGCAGCCATTTGATCCAGTGTCGCTTCAAACATGTTGGAAACAGAGGCGGCGGCTAGGGCGGCCAAAACATTTGCCCCAAGCCAGATGGTCCGTTTACGAGCGGATTTGACTACCGGAGCAAAGGTATCTTCGTCATCGTTCATACCAGCCATACTCATCATTGAGTGTTCGGCATCTTCACGAATGATGTCAACGACGTCATCAATGGTGATCCGACCGACCAAGTGTTGGTTTTCATCCACCACAGGCGCGGACACCCAGTTGCGACGTTCAAACAGGCTGGCAACATCGGAGTCGCTGGTGGTGACCAAAATCGCCTCATCGGCATCATCCATGACTTCACTTACTGGAATATCCGGTTGCGTGGTCAGCAAGGTGGTGAGTGAGAGATGCCCAATCAGCTTACTTTCATCGTCAATCACGTAAAGTGCATCGGTTGCTTCGGGCAGATCGCCGCGCATGCGTAAATAGCGTAAAACCACGTCAATATCAACATCACCACGAATGGTGATCACGTCGGTATTCATGATCCCGCCGGCTGTTTCCTCTGAATAGGAGAGTGCGGTTTCAACGCGCTGGCGATCAGCGCTGTCCATCTGCGAAAGCACTTCGCGTGACACGTCATCTGGCAAGCTACGCAGTACATAGGCCACGTCATCGGTGTCCATGCCTTCGGTCGCTTCTGCAAGTTTTTCGGGTGCCATTTTGGAAACTAGGGCATCTTTGACGTCTTCGTTGAGCTCATCAAGGATTTCACCGTAGTCTTCTGGGTCGGTGAGTTGCCATAACACCTCCCGGCTTTTACGTGGAGAGGCTTCTAAGAGGTGAGCAATATCTTCTGGCTCCATGTCCTGCAATTGGCGACGGACATGGACAAAACGACCATTTTCTAAAGCTTCGCTGACTTCTTGGAGGGTTAGGTGAGCTTGATCAAATTCAATTTGCTCGGCCATGGTTTCCCCCTACTTAGGATTCTTACAATGTGTTGAATAGTAACTTAATTCTAGGCCTTATTTAATAAGTTCTTATTAAGCACTGAATTTATTTTGACTATCAGGGGCGCGCATGCGCTGTCTGTGGGAGAGTGGAGTGTAAGCCTTGTGCTTACTCGTCTTCATCGAATTTATGTTCAATCAGCGAACTAACCGCTTGCAAAGCAGGCTCTGCTTGTGAGCCTTCAACATTGATGGTGATGTATTGACCTTGTGCGGATTCGAGCATCAATAAACCCATCACACTGTCTGCAGTGGCTTCTTTTCCTTCTTCACTTTGAATGGTGACCACCGCATCAAAAGATTGCGACAGTTCAACCAGCTTAACGGCTGCACGAGCATGAAGGCCCAAGCGATTTTGGATTAAAACCGTTTTACTTAATAGTGGCATACCATCGCTCCTATTGCTGTTTTTCTAATGATGTATGGCGTATCTGTACTTGGTGACCCAATTGAGCAAAGTACTCGCCAAGCTGTTGAGTCAGGTAAACGGAGCGGTGCTTACCACCGGTGCAACCAATCGCAATTGTGAGATAACTGCGGTTGTTTTTTTCGAGCATCGGCAGCCAGTATTCAACAAACTTTTGAATTTGTTGTTTAAGTTCAATTACTTCACTATGGCGTTCAAGAAACGACTTAATTGGCGCATCCAGGCCAGTTAATGGGCGAAGATCGGGTTCCCAATGTGGGTTGGGTAAAAAACGCACATCAAACACGTAGTCTGCATCGTTGGGTAGTCCATATTTGAAGCCAAAAGACTGAAACACCATCACCAGATCTTTGCGCTCACGTCCTTCAATTCGCATGCGTACGGTTTCGCTCAACTCATGCAACGATTGATTACTGCTATCGAGCACTAAATCGGCTTGCTCTTTGAGCGGTGCAAGCAGCGACTTTTCCAATTCAATCGCTTGCGCAAGTGAAGGTTTATCGGCGTTTAATGAGAGAGGATGGATACGACGCGTTTCGCTGTAGCGCTTGAGTAGTGTCTCTTTACTGGCATCGAGAAACAGCACACTAACGTCGTTATTCTGTTTTAGCTGCTCTAAAACATCCGCAACCAAACTAGGCTCTTGGGGCAAGTTACGGATATCAATACTCACCGCGACATTTTGTTTACTGCCTTGGACTGATTGAATAAACGCATCCAACAAGTTGACGGGAAGGTTATCGACACAATAGTAGCCGAGATCCTCCAGTACTCGTAAAGCAACGCTTTTCCCTGCGCCTGATTGACCACTCACAACGATTAAACGCATAGTTTCGGCTCGGTGGTTATTGGTTAGTCATGATGTCGTACAGCTCTTGATCGCTTTGTGCACTTCGAAGCTGTTTTAAAACTTGTTTGTCATTGAGGCGCTCGGCCATACAAGCGAGCGTTTTTAAATGCTCTTTGCACTGCTCTTCAGGAACGAGCAACGCAAACAGTAGATCGACAGGTCGATTATCAATAGCATCAAACTCAATCGGTTCTTCACACTGCAGCAAAACGGCAATGGCACGATCACTGTTGGTCATTCTTGCATGAGGAATGGCGATGCCATTACCAATACCAGTACTGCCCATTTTTTCTCGGCTGAGCATACATTCAAACAGCTCGGTGGAATTTTGACCTGAATACTCAGCAGCGATTTCGCTAATGATTTCTAGGGCTCTTTTTTTACTGGTGCATTGGACCGCACTTTTCGTGCAGTCCAATGAGAGTACTTCGCTTAATTGCATGATTAATGACTACTTAGCTTTTCTTTATGCTTGTTGAGTTGTCTTACGAGTTTATCCACTAAACTGTCAATGGCAGCATACATATTTTCATTGTCGGCCACGGCGTGGATATCACCTTGATTTATGTGGAGCGTAGCTTCAGCGATCTGTTGTACTTTTTCAACACGTAAAACAACCTGTACGTTATTGATATGGTCAAAAAATCGCTCAAGTTTTTGAAACTTCGAGTTTACATAGTCTTGCATTGAATCGGTCAGATCAATGTGATGGGCATTAATATTGATTTGCATAGACTTTCCTTCTCTGTTTTGTGCCTTACAGTAGGCGTTTGCGCTGACTCGATGGAGCAATGCCCAACGATTCACGGTATTTAGCTATCGTCCGTCTAGCTACCTGAATCCCTTGGTCAGCCAGTAGATCTGCAATTTTACTGTCACTTAATGGTTTGGCTGTATTTTCAGCGGCCACCAGTTTTTTAATCAGTGCTCGTATTGCAGTCGATGAACACTCTCCCCCGCTGTCGGTACTGACATGGCTGGAGAAGAAGTATTTCAATTCGAAAATACCACGCGGAGTATGCATGTACTTCTGCGTTGTCACCCTTGATATGGTGGATTCATGCATTTCTACCGCTAAAGCAACGTCATTGAGTACCATTGGCTTCATCGCCTCTTCACCATACTCAAAGAAATCACGTTGATGTTCAACAATACACTTGGCAACTTTGAGCAGTGTCTCGTTTCTACTTTCTAAACTCTTAATAAGCCATTTTGCTTCTTGCAAATTGCTGCGAATGTAGTTGCTATCGGCACTGTTACCTTTGCCTAATGCTGCATATTGTTGATTTATCTTAAGTTTTGGTACGCTATCTGGGTTTATTGTGACCACCCATTTGCCGTGATCTTTGTAAACAGACACGTCAGGCACAACGTATTCGGCGTGCTCGGTTGAAATGTTATTTCCCGGTCTTGGGTCAAGTTGTTGAATGAGCTGCAATACCTCTCGCAGATCTTCTTCTTTTAACTTGGTTTCTTTGATGATCAACTTGTAGTCACGGTTGCCGAGCAGATCAATGTGTTGGATCAGCAGCTGTTTAGCTTCTTCTAACCAAGGGGTACTGGCAGGGTAGGTCGCTAATTGTAAAAGCAGGCAGTCTTGAAGGTTGACTGAAGCCACACCGAGGGGATCAAACTGCTGAACACGTTTACGAACGGCTTCAATTTCATCAAGCTCAATATTTTCATCGGCAAAGCTTTCTAAAATATCATCCAAAGAAACGGTGAGATAACCGTAGTCATCGATGGCGTCAATCAAGGCAAGAGCAATGCTGCGGTCGGTGTCGCTAAACGGTGTGAGATCTAATTGCCACAGTAGATAATCTTGCAGGGTTTGCGTTGTTTCACCTTGGTACACGGGCATGTCATCATCAAGGGCGATCCCTGTGCTGCCTGTGTTCGCGCTGTAGACATCATCCCATGTGGTGTCGATCTCAAGCTCGCTGCTGATTTCGGATTTTTCAATTAAGTCAGAGCTGTCTTGTGGCTCAATATCTAACACCTCAGCACTGGTTTCTTTCTCCTCATTGATGCTATGAACATCGGCGGTGGCATTCTCTTCATAGGCCTCTTCAACATCCAATAATGGATTAGACTCTAGAGCCTCTTGGATCTCTTGCTGGAGTTCCAATGTGGAGAGTTGCAACAAACGAATGGCTTGTTGTAACTGCGGTGTCATCGCTAATTGTTGGCCGAGCTTCAGTTGTAATGAGGGTTTCATTCAGTGCCAGTTACCTTATTATTTTTAGAATTGATGTCACTCTCTACTTAATCATAGACGGAATTGTTCACCGAGATAAACTTGTTTTACCTCTTCATTATTGAGCACGTCATGTGGTGTACCTTCTGCGATCAAACGACCCTGGCTTACAATATAGGCTTTTTCACAGACGTCCAATGTTTCTCGAACGTTGTGGTCTGTGATTAAAACGCCTAAGCCACGATCTCGCAGGTGTTGGATGATCTTTTTAATGTCGATAACGGAAATGGGGTCGACCCCTGCAAAGGGTTCATCAAGCAAAATAAATTGTGGGTTTGCGGCAAGAGCGCGGGCAATTTCAACTCGGCGACGTTCACCACCCGATAGCGCCATCCCCGCACTATGGCGGATATGTTGAATGTGAAATTCTTCTAGTAGATCTTCGAGTTTATCTTGGCGCTCTTCACGGGTCATCGATTCACGGGTTTCAAGTACCGCCATGATGTTATCTTCGACCGATAATTTTCGAAAAATAGACGCTTCTTGAGGTAAGTAGCCGATCCCTAAGCGTGAGCGACTGTGCATAGGTAAAATGCTGATGTCGTGATCATCAATGCTGATCTTACCTTCATCACGAGCGACAAGGCCGACGATCATGTAAAACGATGTGGTTTTTCCTGCGCCGTTAGGGCCGAGTAATCCAACAATCTGCCCCGATTCTACTTGCAAGCTGACGTCAGAGACGACTTTGCGCTTTTTATAGCTTTTCGCTAAATGTTCTGCTTTAAGTATGGCCATAATTATTCTTGTGTCGTAGTGGCTTGCGGCTGAAGCACGGTCGATACTCGCTCGTTAGAGTTACCATCAGCCATCAGTTTCTGTGACGAAATTTTGTAACGAATTTTCGTACCACGGATGATGCTATCGTCTTGTGACAACATGGCTTGATCGATCATCGTCAACTGATCTTCGGCCAATTTGTAATAGAGCTCTTTCGCCTCACCATACAAGGTTTTGCCATCGTCGGTTAATTGCGAAAAAGTGGCGAGGTTGCCATATCCTTCAATTTCTTGAATGGAGCCATCTTTCGCATCACGGGTTACAATCACTTTGTCGGCGTTGATATTGATACTGCCTTGTTTGAGATTGACATTACCAAGGAGTGTCATTTGGTTGCTTTTCATGTCGAGCAGTTGGCTGTCTGCATTCAGATAAATCTGCTGAGCACTGTCGGTAGACAACGCGGATACGTGACCAGAAATCGCTAAACAAGCAATAAGACTAAGGTGTGAGAGTTTCATATCTACCTTGTACATGGTTATAAAGAATAGCGGTATTGTCGGCAAAGTTGCCTTTCATCGCTTGTCCTTGTGTTTCGAATTGTGGCCCAACCAAATCGACCTGATTATCGGCCCAAAAATCGCGATTATTGAGTTGAATGCTCATCTTAATGGTTGAAAGCGTATCAAAACTAGAATCTGCTAATAGGTTTTTTGCCAGTACGTCGTCATACAGTGTGAGTACTTGCTCTTCATCGAGTACGCCGCGTTTAGCGGTAATCTCCCACTCTTGCAAAATACCATCACGGAAGACTTTGAGTATCGGGTACTCGAAAATGGTGTCGCCACTTTTTGCGTAATGATCCAGATGCGTCGATTGAATGATGTAGCTGCGGATACCTTGCTCGTTATAGGTGGTGTTGTCGAGATTTTTTCCACTAAACGACGGTAACTCCAAGTTCGGAGCAACTTGTATATCGGTACTTTGTTCTTTATCGAACAAGTAATAGGCTGACCACGATGCGATAAAAATCAGTATCACATAGAGGACACGAGATAAACTCATACACTTAAGCCTTTGTGCACATCTAACTCACCGCGAGCTTGCAAAATCAAATCACACACTTCGCGTACAGCGCCATGCCCACCTTTTATATGGGTCACGTAGTTTGCGCGTTTAACTAATAGCGGGTGACCATCCGCGACACAGACTTTCAGCGCGACTTTTTCCATTACCGGCCAATCAATCAAGTCATCACCGATATACCCTGTGTGTTCTGGGGCAATATTGAGCTGGCGACAAATATCGTTATAGGCTTTGACCTTGTCATCCTGACCTTGATAAACCAGTGTAATGCCTAATACGGCCATACGGTTTTCGACAATTTTTGACTGCCTACCTGTGATGATCGCCACTTCAATGCCAGCATTCATCAATGATTTTATGCCGTAGCCATCTCGAGTGTGGAAGGTTTTTAGCTCTTCGCCTTGATTGCCCATATAAACTAAGCCATCAGAGAAGACGCCATCCACATCGCAGATCAGAAGTTTTATCTGCTTAGCTATATCGAGAATAGGCGGTGAGACCGGGCCGTAGAGTGTATCAATCATGGTCATCACATCACTCCTGCTTTGAGCAAATCGTGCATGTTTAATGCACCGACCAATGTGCCATTTTCGCACAGCATCAAGCCATTGATTCGTTTATCTTGCATTAGGTTTAACCCTTCGACCGCGAGCATGTTAGGGCTTGCTACCGTTGGGTTTTGCGTCATCACCTCGCTGATTGCCGCGCTGTGAATATCGATTCGTTTGTCTAAGATGCGGCGTAAATCGCCATCAGTAAAGATGCCAATAAGCTGCATGTTGCTGTCTACTACCGCGGTCATCCCCAAGCCTTTTTGACTGATCTCAAGTAAGGCATCGCGGATCAATGCATTTGGTTGCACTGTTGGTAGTGCATCGCCAATGTGCATGATATCAGAGAGCTTGAGCAACAATTTTCGACCTAAAGCCCCACCGGGATGAGACAGCGCAAAATCTTCAGCGGTAAAACCGCGTGCTTGCAAGAGTGCGACGGCTAACGCATCGCCCATCACTAGCGTTGCGGTGGTGCTGGAGGTTGGCGCAAGACCAAGCGGGCATGCTTCTTGTGGGACAGTGATTTGCAAATGAAGATCGGCCAACTTTGCCATATTCGATGACGGGTTGCCTGTCATGCTAATGATGCGAATATTGAGCCGTTTTAGCACAGTAAACAGTGATAAAATTTCCGAGGATTCGCCAGAGTTTGAAATAGCAATTACGATGTCGCCACGCTCGATCATACCAAGGTCACCGTGCGCCGCTTCTCCTGGGTGTACGAAAAATGCCGAAGTGCCAGTACTGGCTAAGGTCGCGGCAATTTTCTTACCGATATGGCCTGATTTACCCATACCCATCACCACCACTTTGCCGTGTTCATTGGCAATGATCATTTCACACGCTTGGCAAAATGAATCGTCAAAGTATTGCTCTAGCTGTTGTAAAGCCGCCATTTCGGTGGCGAGAACTTGCTGTGCAACACTGCGATAATCAAACTGATTCGACATTCGATACTCCGAGTTTGGGTTAAGCGGTCATATTCATAAGTAGATAAGCTTGGTATCCGATAAAAGCGAGGAAGAGCACGCCTCCCTCAATGCGGTTAATACTACGCGATTTCCCTAAAGCCATGGCAACCAGTAGCAGAGATACGCCAAGCATCACCCAAAAATCGCGTCCCATCGCATGCTCACTGAGTATCGATGGATTAAGAATGCCGGGTAAGCCCATCACGGCAAGAATATTGAATTAGAATACGTTCGAGCCAATAATGTTGCCCACAGCCATATCATCTTCGCCTTTCAACACACTTGTGAGTGAGGCGGCCAATTCTGGCAAGCTGGTTCCAACAGCGATGATCGTCAGGCCAATGAAGTCGCTCATGCCAAAAAACTTAGCGATTATGACGGCGTTATCGACTAACACGCTGGCAGCAATCGGCAGAATGATAAGCCCAATTACTACCCAAATAGCCGCTTTTGCGTTGCTCACGCCTTGCGGTATTTTCAGATTCCTGCTCGGCAAGTAGCGCGTCACCATTTTTTTGTTCGTTACGGCTAATGCGTAGCATCGCGATGATAAACACGGCGAAAAGTGCAAACAGCAACACACCTTCATAGAATCCTAAGTGGTTATCCCACAATAACGCACCGCAAGTAATGTGACCGCAATCATCAGCGGCAGTTCACGGCGGAGCACCGCAGAACTAACTGACAGCGGTTTGATGAGTGCCGTAATACCCAAGATCAAAGCAATATTAGCGATGTTAGAACCGAGTACGTTACGACGGCAGTATCGGTTTTCCATCCAAAGCGGCCGTTGCCGATACATCATCTCTGGTGCTGACGATCCCATTGCTAAAATAGTCATGCGATCACTAATGGCGAGATGCCGAAGTTGCGAGCAAGCGCGCAGAACCAAAGACTAACTTGTCAGCGCTCCAGACTAAAACACCAACCTACAATGAGAAAACGCTACCGCTTCGATCATGATGATACCTAATTAATGAAATGAGTGAAAAATGATGCAATTAACCGCTAATTTTGACGTGTTGGTTGCGAAAAGGGAAGCTGAAGATCAATTAATTACGTTCAATTCATGGTTTAGTTAGCTATCCATCAATAAATGACCGGAAGATTGTTTTGGCGAAAGATGATGCTTTACTTTAGGATGTAATTGAACAGTGCTTTTAATTTTAGAACGTTATGCTTATGATTGCCCATCATTTTGGGGCGGAACAACAATAGTGAAACACTCATGATGCCAATCAACGATCTTGTCACAATCAAGATTTAACCTTCTCCCGTTCAGGACGGAAGATTTTCGATGACGTGAGTCTCAGCGTTCCGCAAGGAAAAATTACCGCCATTATGGGGCCATCGGGTATTGGTAAAACCACTTTGCTACGTCTTATTGGCGGACAACTGTTTCCTGAACAAGGTGAGATTTGGTTCGACAAACAAAACATCCCGATGCTCAGTCGCAAAAAGCTGTATCAAGCTCGTAAAAAAAATGAGCATGTTGTTTCAGTCGGGCGCGTTATTTACCGATTTAAATGTGTTCGATAATGTGGCTTTCCCTTTACGTGAACACACTCAATTAGATGAATCGTGATTAAGACATTAGTTTTACTAAAATTAGAAGCGGTTGGTCTGCGCGGTGCCGCCTTGCTCATGCCGAGCGAATTATCCGGTGCATGGCAAGAAGGGCTGCATTAGCGCGCGCGATTGCGCTGGATCCGGAACTGATCATGTATGATGAGCCGTTTGTGGGCAAGACCCGATCACCATGGGCGTGCTGGTGGAATTGATCCGCAATTTGAATCAAGCTTTAGGGTGACCTCGATAGTGGTCTTCATGATGTTCCTGAGTGATGAGCATTGCCGATTGGGTTTATTTGCTGGCTGACGGCAAAGTGATTGCCAAGGAACGCCAAACGATCTTTACCAAAATAGCGATCCTCGCGTACAACAATTTTTACAAGGCGAGGCTGATGGCCTGTACCATTTCGCTTTCCAGCGCAAAGCCTAGAAAAGGATCTATTCTCATGATGTTACATTGACTGACTGGATTGAAGGGCTCGGTCGCCGTACGCTCGAATTTTGCCAAGCCTTTGGCAAAGCGAGCTTGATGCTGTTTGGCGCATTAGTGAGCCGCCCACGGCCTATTCAGAATTTTCCATTGTTAGTGAAGCAGCTCTACAGTGTTGGTGTTCAGTCGCTGGCGATTATTGTCGTTTCTGGCTTGTTCATTGGCATGGTGTTGAGCCTGCAAGGCTATGTGATTTTGGTCGATTACGGCGCGGAAGGTAGCTTGGGCAGATGGTCGCGCTCTCTTTATTGCGTGAACTTGGCCCGTGGTGACTGCGCTGCTGTTTGCTGGGCGTGCTGGTTCTGCACTTACCGCTGAGATCGGCCTGATGAAAGCCACCGAGCAGCTTCCAGTTTAGAGATGATGGCGGTTGATCCGCTCAAACGTATTATCGCTCCTCGCTTTTGGGCTGGGCTAATATCAATGCCGTTGCTAGCGATGATTTTTATGGCGGTCGGCATTTGGGGAGGCCAGCTTGTTGGCGTGGATTGGAAAAGGGATTGATCACGGCAGTTTTTGGTCTGCGATGCAGTCATCGGTAGGCTAGGCAAGATATTGGCAACAGTATGACAAGTGCGTGATGTTTGCCATCACAGTGACTTGGATTGCACTGTTTAACGGTTACGATGCTATTCCAACCTCGGAAGGTATTAGCCGTGCCACCACAAGAACCGTAGTGCATTCGTCTTTTAGCTGTATTAGGGTAGACTTTGTACTCACCGCATGATGTTTGGGAATTAATCATGCAGCAAACACGAAAAATAGAACTTTGGGTCGGTAGCTTTGTCCTTGCTGGAATTTGCGCAATTCTGGTGATGATTTTTCAGGTCGCTGACGTTAAAAGGGTTGGGTTCCAACCATACTTACCAATTGAAAGCTGAATTTGACAATATCGGTAGTTTTAAAAGTGCGCTCGCCAGTCAAAGTGGGTGGTGTAGTCGTTGGGCGAGTGGCCGAGATTAAACTCGATAGAAAGAGCTTGCTTCCGGTGGTCACTATGGCTATTAACAGTCAATATGATCAATTTCCAGAAACGTCGAGTGTGCAAATTCTAACTTCTGGATTGATCGGCGAGCAGTACATTGGGCTTGTGCCCGGTTTTGTCTTTGAAGATGAACAGATGTTAAAAGAGGGCGACTTAATTGAAGACACAAAATCCGCCTCGTATTAGAAGATTTGATTGGTCAAGTGCTGTATAGCGTCGGTTGGTGGCTCACAAAAAAAAGGTAAGGAGTAACACACAGTGTTTATAACAACAGAGTTTATAAAAACAGTGTTTAAACGGACGTTGATTTTTGTATTTACCCTCTTTGCCTCCATGTTTGTGCAAGCGGCCAATGTGGATAAAACCCAGCCCTATACCATGATGAAGCAGGTGTCTGAAACGGCATTTACTCGTTTGAAAGCCGAACAAGAAGCGATTCACCACCATCCTGAATATTTGAAAGAAATTGTGGAACAGGAGCTGATGCCTTACGTCAATGAGCAGTATGCGGCACTGAAGTTATTGGGCCCAAACTTAAAAGGGGCCAAGCGTGAAGATGTCGCCACTTTCATCACCGCATTTCGTGCCTATCTTGTCAGTGCATATGCGCAAGTATTGACTCAGTACAGTAACCAAATTATTGAGTTCGAGCCTGAACAGGCGGTGTCGGATGATAAACGCATTACCAGCGTGAAGGTGGATATTATTGATACGCCACGACCGAACATCAAACTTGAGTTTAAATTGCGCAAAGAGAAAAATGGCGAATGGCAAGCCTTTGATATGATTGCAGAAGGAGTGAGTTTGCTCTCCAGTAAGCAATCTGAATGGAGCGGTAAAATTCGCCAAGATGGCATCTTAGCGGTTGCCAATGAACTGCAACAATTGGCGGATCAGCCGATCCGTTTTGAAGGTAAAGCGCAATGATTCATCCGCAGTGGCATCAAACTGATATGCCGATTGCGGCTTTGTCGGGCGCATTAGACAGAGAGCATTTGCCTGATTTATGGGCGTTTATCCAAAAATGGAACCCGGTGAGTACACAGTTTGAGATTGAACTGAAAAACGTTGAACGCATAGACTCTGCTGGAATGGTGATGTTAATCCACCTAATAGAGCATGCAAAAAAACGAAACTGTCATATAATGCTCAGTTTCGTGCCAGAGCAACTGCGCACACTATTCCAATTGAGCAACGTTGATCGTTTAATGGCTCAACATATAAAGAATTAAGCAGGGGAACATTGTGGATAGCGCAAAAGTACAACAGTTATTAGAACAAGCACTAAACCTTGAAGAGATCCACGTCAAAGGTGAAGGTAGCCACTATGAAGTTATCGCTGTTGATGCTTGTTTTGCAGGGATGAGTCGCGTTAAAAAACAACAACTAATTTATGCTCCACTGATGGAGTACATTCAAAGAAACGACATTCATGCTCTTTCTATTAAAGCGTTCACACCAACAGAGTGGGCTCGTGATAAAAAGTTGATGTCGCTGTAAGGTTTATTGATGGAAAAGTTTCGAGTTATTGGGTCAACACAACCTCTTCAAGGTGAAGTGACCATTTCCGGTGCCAAAAACGCTGCACTGCCTATTTTATTTGCGTCTATTTTGGCCTCTGAGCCAGTAGAAGTGGCCAATGTGCCACACCTTCGTGATATTGATACCACAATGGAACTGCTCAAACGTTTAGGCGCTAAAGTCGAACGTAATGGCTCAGTTCATGTCGATCCTAGTCAAATTGATGAATATTGCGCGCCGTATGATTTAGTCAAAACCATGCGTGCTTCTATTTGGGCTCTCGGTCCATTAGTGGCTCGTTTTGGTTATGGACAAGTCTCATTGCCTGGAGGCTGTGCCATTGGCGCCCGCCCTGTCGATCTGCATATTCACGGTTTAGAGCAGCTTGGTGCCACCATCACCTTAGAAGATGGCTACGTGAAAGCCAGTGTCGAAGGTCGTCTACAAGGTGCACACATCGTCATGGATAAAGTGAGCGTGGGGGCCACGATTACTATTATGTGCGCTGCAACCCTTGCCGAAGGCACAACCGTGCTCGACAACGCTGCGCGTGAGCCTGAAATTGTCGATACCGCACTGTTTTTGAATAAGCTGGGTGCAAAAGTGTCCGGTGCAGGCACCGATACCATTACCATTGAAGGTGTTGAACGTTTGGGTGGTGGTAAACACGCTGTTGTGGCTGATCGCATTGAAACGGGCACGTTTTTAGTCGCGGCGGCTGTTTCTCGCGGAAAAATTGTTTGCCACAACACTCACTCGCATTTGTTAGAGGCCGTGCTAGCAAAACTGGAAGAAGCGGGCGCTGAGATTGAAACGGGCGAGGGCTGGATAAGCCTTGATATGACCGGAAAAGAGCTTAAAGCGGTTTCGATTCGCACTGCGCCTCATCCTGGCTTTCCAACCGATATGCAAGCACAATTTACCCTACTCAATATGATGGCAAAAGGTGGTGGCAAGATCACTGAAACCATCTTTGAAAACCGTTTTATGCACGTTCCTGAACTGATGCGTATGGGAGCAAAAGCGGAGATTGAAGGGAATACAGTGATTTGTGGTGATGTGGAATCGTTGAGTGGCGCGCAGGTGATGGCGACCGATCTACGTGCCTCAGCCAGCCTAGTGATTGCCGGTTGTATCGCAAAAGGTGAAACCATCGTCGATCGCATCTACCATATCGATCGCGGTTACGAAAGAATTGAAGATAAACTGTCGGCTCTTGGCGCTAATATTGAGCGCATTCAAGTCAGCAGTTAAACTCTCGCTCATGCAATGGAGCCGAAATCTCTGGGTTTCGGCTTTTTTATCTTTGCTCATTTTTTATCTTTGTTCCATGGAGAACTGAAATGATTGCTCTTTTGCGTCTATTGGCAGTCGCACTGTTTGCCATTGTGATGTTTGTTTTTGGATGTGGTTACTGCTTACTTAGCCCACGCAATCCCAAACATGTATTTACGTTTGGGCGTTTATTTGCCCGTATGTCAAAATTGATGGGCATTAAATTAGAACTGCGTATCCCAGAAGATGCTTATCAACGCGGCCAGCACATCTACATTGCGAATCATCAAAATAACTGGGATCTGTGTACTGTTGCTGCGGCTGTGACGCCGAAAGTCGTGACAGTAGGAAAAAAAAGCTTAGTTTGGACACCTGTATTTGGTCAGTTGTATTGGTTAACAGGAAATATTTTAATTGATAGAGCCAATCGCAACAAAGCCAAAGGCACCATTGATCAAGTTGTCGATAGCATCAAAACCAGTGATGTGTCTGTGTGGATGTTTCCAGAAGGTACTCGCTCGCGTGGCCGTGGCATGCTGCCCTTTAAAATGGGGGCGTTTCATGCGGCAATTGGCGCAGGTGTACCGATTATCCCCATCGTTTGTAGCTCAACTAATGATATTAAGCTGAACCGTTGGGACAATGGTCATGTGATTGTTGAGATGCTGCCACCGATCAGTATTGAAGGATATGGGAAAGAAAACTTACGGGAATTAGCGACATTATGCCGTGAGCAGATGGTGGCCAAATTAGCGCAACTGGATGAAGAGGTCGCGATGCTTGATGGTAAGAAAGTCACATCACGCAGCCAGTAACCGCTTTACCGAATGGTGGGGAAAAGAAGTATGAAGGTGGTGCCTTGTCCCACTTCAGATTCGACCTGCATTTTCCCACCATGCTTTTCAACAATACTGTATGAAATCGATAAACCCAAACCCGTCCCTACGCCGACAGGTTTGGTGGTGAAGAAAGGATCAAACACCTTGTTGATGATGTCTTGATTCATGCCATGCCCATTATCCGCCACAGTGACCCTCACCCAGCGTTTCCCTTTTTCGACCACAGAATCGGTGCTAATCGTTAACTTTCCTTGTGCTTCGCAAGCGTGAGAGGCGTTAATAAATAGGTTCATAAACACTTGTTGTAGCTCTGCTGATATCCCATTGATTTTCGGCAAAGCCTCATCCAATCGCTGCTCGACTTCCATCGTATATTTAAATTGGTTCCAGACCATGTGTAGTGTCGATTCAATACACGAATTTAACTCACACTCGACAAATCGGCCATCACTGGAGTGAGAAACGCTTTGTAGGCTAGTGACAATGTCTTTTACGCGGAGCAATCCACCCGAAGTCTCTTGAAGCATGTCAGTTAAATCACTTTCGACAAAACCAATATCATGTCGTTGATAATAATCTTGATAATTGCGGTAGAAATCTGTGTTAGCAATTTCGGCTTTGTGCTGTGCTACCAAAGCGACAATTCCTATATAGGCGTGAGAGTAATCACGCAGCGTATTTAAATTACTCAGACAAAAACCGATTGGGTTATTGATCTCGTGAGCAACGCCAGCCGCCAGCAGACCGACAGAGGCCATTTTTTCTGATTGTACAAGCTGTGCTTGCGCGCTATGAAGTTGATCTAGAGTCTCTTGCAGCTCTAAAATTTTATCGTAGAGCTCGCGGCTTTTTTCTTGCAGTAACCGCTCTGCCAGCAAACGAGCCTGACGCTCACGCTCATAAATGCGTTGGTATTGCTCTATTTCACTCATGTTTGCCCTTAAAGGTGACAACAATTTCACAAAATGAAGCACCATGATGCATGCATTGGGGCTGCTCGATTTCGACTTCTTCACCAAATTGTTCTGAAGCGCCGATGATGAGTCCTTCCGCCGCAGCGCATAATTTTCTTTTCGAGGTGTAATACATGGTTAATCGATCGCCCTCGCTTTTATATTGAAATTGCGGCAAATAGGCATCAGGGTAGAGCCGCTTCACTTCTTTATGGATCACTTGATCGACCGAAATCAAAAACTCTAATAAGTTGTTTTTATTTGGGTAATTTTCAGGAAGGCTGTTGTACAGGCGAGAAAATAGGTATTGTCCATAAAGCCGGACTAAATCATCGGTGGGGATGTTTTTCTTCTCGCTCAAATAAGCCACCATTGCAAGCAGTTCGTCATCGGAGTATTGCTCTCCAGCGGTGTATATACCTTGAGAGCTAGGTTTTAAATCCTCGAGCATTTGATCCCAAAACAGTGCGCCAAATTTTTCGATGACTAAATCAGAAAGAACGGTATAGATAATCCCTTGCATTTCACTACCTCGAACGGTTCAAAGTATGATAAGTGTTGGTGACTAACCCTAAAGTAGCAAGTGTGAGGTGTAAAAATTGATTTTTTGGATTAAACAAAAACCTCGAACGGGGTTCGAGGTTTGAAAAAGCACATTCACGTCAGAGTGGTATGCTGGTGGTGCTTACACTGTGCTGATTATGAGCAATACTTATTTACGTACCGCAATCGCTTCAATTTCAATACCCACATCTTTGGGTAAGCGAGCGACTTCTACGCATGAACGCGCTGGGTAGTTTGCCACGTTATGTTCATCAAAAAACTTACCGTAGACTTCATTCACCGTGCCAAAATCATTCAGATCTTTAACAAATACAGTCATTTTTACGATGTCAGAAACTGTTAAGCCAGAAGATTCGACCACGGCTTTTACGTTGTCGAGAGATTGACGAGCCTGCACTGCGATATCTGCTGACACTTCACCGGTGACTGGGTTGACTGGAATTTGCCCTGAAGTTAGCACCATATTGCCAAGATCGACACCTTGTACATAAGGGCCAATTGCGGCAGGAGCGGATTCGGTATGAAGTACTTTAGTCATGATTGTGTTCCATCTGTTTTTATGGGAAGGGTAGGCGTCAGTTTGCCTTTAAAGAAACGGCAGGTAAAGTGCAAAATGCCCCACTAAAGTGAGGCATCGATAGACTTAAACGGGGTTAATTATGACTCGCGTTCGGTCACAATCTCACGTGAGTAAACTTTCTCACAATACTTACATTTCAAACGAATATCGTTTTTCTTTTCGAAAACCTTAAAGCTGCTTTCGACTGGTTCATTGTGGGAAATACAGTTGCTGTTTGGGCAGGCAAAAACATCATTGATCTGCTCAGGCAGTGTCAACGCTAGCTTTTTCACCACTTGGTAGTTTTCGATTTGGTTGACAGTCGCATGCGGTGCATAAAGTGCTAATTTATTGGCTTGGGCTTCATTAATGAACACATTTTCAATCTTCAGCAGATCTTTTGCGCCCAGCGCGGAAGAGGGTAAATTTAAGCCAATCGTGACACGTTGATGAGAATTGTGCATATCGAATAACTTTAATACTTTAATACCGATTTGCGCAGGAATGTGGTCGATAACCGTGCCGTTTTTAATTGCTTCAACCTGCAATTGAGTCTCTTTAGTCATGGTTGGGGCTCCTTTATTACAGGGTTTCGTTTAACACAAGCGCCAGCAAAGCTTCACGGGCGTAGACCCCGTTTTCTGCTTGTTGGAAGAAGTAAGCGTGCTTCGTTTTGTCCACATCAACGGTGATTTCATCCACGCGCGGAAGCGGATGCAGCACTTTTAAGTTATCACGCGCACCTTCAAGCATGGCGGCTGTTAAAATATACGCCGATTTAATGTGCGCGTACTCTGATTCATCAAAGCGCTCTTTTTGGACGCGCGTCATATACAGAATATCTAACTGTGGAATAACGCTTTCCATATCGGTGTGCAGGCTGTACTCAATGCCTGCATCATCTAACTCTTCGCAAATATAGTCAGGCATAGCCAGCGCATCCGGCGCAACAAAGAAGAAGCGAATGTGGTTAAATTTAGCCAAAGCTTGGGTTAAAGAATGGACGGTACGGCCATATTTCAAGTCGCCAACAAAGGCGATATTAATGTTATCTAAACGGCCTTGTGTTTCGGCAATGGTGAACAAATCAAGCAGTGTTTGGGTTGGGTGCTGGTTAGCACCGTCGCCAGCGTTAATCACAGGAACGCCGTTTGAAAATTCAGAGGCTAAACGTGCTGCGCCTTCTTGGGGGTGGCGCATCACAAACGCATCCACATAAGAGGAGATCACTTGTACAGAATCGGCCAATGTTTCGCCTTTTTTCGCCAGTGACGTATTGCCACCATTATCAAAGCCAATCACGCTGCCGCCGATGCGTTGAATAGCGGTTTCAAAAGACAAACGAGTACGAGTCGACGGCTCAAAAAAGCAGCTTGCTACCACTTTGTGCTTGATCAGCTCTGGTTTTGGTTCCGCTTTGAGTTGGCCTGCGGTTTTCACAATCAATTCCAGCTCGTCACGAGAGAGCTCCGGAATCGAAATAATGTGCTTTTGATAAAGCGAATTCACCATGGTCGTCTTCCCTATAATTTTCTAGTAGCCATAAAAAAGCCCCCCAATAGGGAGGCTTTAAAAATCAAGAGAGGGGAAAAATAACGCGCCCAGTAAGTCAGCACGCTGACCTACATTGAATCGAATTGCGTTGTAGATGTGAATAACAACGTCCGTTTTCATAGCTACCCCTCAGACAAATTGCTGGGAATTATACGCTTTCGTTGTGTGAGCGCAAGCGATTACCTCGCAATCCTCTTCATCATTGGCACTGTCGCTGCGTTAGCTGCTTTCACTCACCCGAATCACTTACTCATGTAAGTTCATCGGGCTTCGTTCTCTTGCTGCCTTGCGACAGCACCAATGATTTTGAGGATTAAAAGTCGCTTTGGCACTGTCGCGGCGTTAGCTGTTTTCACTCACCCGAATCACTTACTCATGTAAGTTCATCGGGCTTCGATCCATTGTTGCCTTGTTTTTTTTAAGCGCCGAGAGTCGCGACCATCACAGCTTTGATGGTGTGCATGCGGTTTTCAGCTTCATCAAACACAATCGAATATTCAGACTCAAACACCTCTTCGGTGACTTCCAAACCTTTCATACCATATTTTTCCGCCACCTCTTTACCTACAGTGGTTTCGTCGTTATGAAACGCAGGCAAGCAGTGCATAAATTTTACCTGTGGATTATCAGTTTGCTTAATCACATTCATATTGATTTGGTAAGGTGTCATTAAGGCCACGCGTTCATCCCATGCATCGGCTGATTCGCCCATGGAAACCCAAACGTCGGTATAGAGAAAATCGCATCCTTGCACGCCTTCTTGTACATTTTCAGTGAGCGTGATTTTGGCTCCCGTCTGCTTGGCAATTTCTTGGCAAGTGGTGACGAGTGATGCTTCTGGCCAAAACTGTTTGGGTGCCACAAGGCGAATATCCATGCCCATTTTTGCTGCGCCCACCATCAGGGAATTGCCCATGTTATTGCGCGCATCGCCTAGATAAGCCAGTGACACTTGGTGCAACTGCTTACCACGGCCATGCTCAATCATGGTTAAAAAGTCAGCTAAAATCTGTGTTGGGTGGAACTCGTTGGTGAGCCCGTTCCATACAGGAACGCCAGCATGTGCGCCAAGCTCTTCGACAATTTCTTGTCCAAAACCGCGATATTGGATGCCATCGTACATTCTTCCGAGTACGCGAGCGGTGTCTTTCATCGACTCTTTATGACCAATTTGCGACCCTGATGGCCCGATGTAAGAGACTTGAGCGCCTTGATCAAACGCGGCCACTTCAAATGCACATCGTGTTCGTGTTGAGGCTTTCTCAAAAATCAGCGCAATATTTTTACCCGCTAATCTTTTCTGTTCTGATCCGGCGTATTTCGCTTTTTTGAGATCAGCAGAGAGATTGAGCAGAAATTGGATCTCTTTCGGCGTGAAATCGAGCAGTTTTAGAAAGTTGCGGTTGCGTAAATTGAAAGCCATATCCCAGTCCTAAACGGTGAATGATGAATGGCCTTAGTAAAACATATAAATGCTAAATTTGTGAATAATTATTTTAAAATAAAGGCGAGATATTAATAATATCTCGCCTAATGTGATTATAAATTCTCTTCAGCGAATTCGGCCAAGCGGCTGCGCACGACGCCATTTAAGTGAATGTTGGCGCTGCCTTCAAAGTTTTTAAAGCGCTCAACCATGTAGGTCAAACCTGAGGTCACCGGGGTTAAGTAGTGGGAGTCAATCTGCGCTAAGTTACCAGAGCAGACAATTTTAGTGCCCTCACCACAGCGCGTGATGATGGTTTTGATTTGAGAAGCGGTTAAATTTTGACACTCATCGAGTAACACAAAGGCATTTTGGATTGAGCGCCCACGCATAAAGTTGATCGATTTAAACTGGATATTGGCTTTATCGCAGATGTATTTGAGTGAACCTTCGGTGCAGTGATCGTTTTTGTGCAAGGCTTCCAGTGTATCCGTTACCGCGCCAGCCACGCATCATTTTCTCTTCCTCTGTTCCGGGTAAGAAGCCGATCGACTCTCGATATCTGGCGTGTTACGGTGACGATGATCTTATCGAACATCTTCTTCTCAATGGTTTGTTCAAGAGCGGCGGCCATCGCGAGCAGCGTTTTCCGCTACCAGCGGCTCCAGTTAAAATCACCAAATCAATGCTTGGATCAAGCAAAGCATCAAGTGCATCGCTTGGTAGATATTTTTCGGGGTGATGTCCCACGCTTTGCGGTGCATCATTCTCTCGCGACCAATATCAAGCAGCGTGATTTTGTCTGTGTTGATTTCATGCACGCGCGCCGAAAATCGCTTTCTTCATCAATGACATATTGATTAATAAAGGTCGATCAAATGGCGCCTTATCTAGCGTATGAAAGGCTTTTCCGCGACGGTTCTGCTCTCAACTTCATCGACGTTGCCTCCAAAAGTTGCCTTCACGAACTTGGAAGCCTTTGGTCAGGTACTGAACATCATCAATCAATTGGTCAGTGCGGTAATCCTCAACATAGCGCACGCCTGCACCTTTAGCGCGCAATCGCATGTTGATGTCTTTGGTGATGAGAACCACAGCGCGTGGCGCTCGTTTCGCTTGCAGGTAAAGAACAGCATTGAGGATACGGTTATCGCCGGCTTTGTCAGCAAAGGCTTTGACGGTTTCTTGCAACTCAAAGTCGGCGAGAATCGAGATAGTTCCCGTCTTGCTGGCCTCTTTAGAGAATGGAATACCTTCGGTAATTTCGTCTGGGGTGGCATCGTGAAATAAGTGTTCTAAAGCACGAATTGCGACCCGCGCATCTCGTGCAACATCGCGTTTGCTGTCTTTGATCCGGTCAAGTTCTTCAAGAACGGTCCATCGGAATGACGACGTCATGCTCTTGAAGGAGTAAATGGCTAAAGGTTCATGAAGCAGGATGTTGGTATCAAGTACAAACAGTTTCCGATCGGTATCGCCCATAAGCGTCTCCTTGCTGCTACGCAGCGTGCTTAACAAAAGATGCCAGCAAGTAGGAGGTTATCGATCAATGGATGCCGGTAGTGACTCGATCGCTCGATGACTTACTGCAAGCCTGTGTTGATACTCATTGTCTGTTTGGTTCTGCATGCTTCGTGCCAGAGTCATCCTTTTGGCTGGGCAAAGCAAGCATCGTTACAACAAGTATAGCAACCTTGTTTACTACAAATGCCACCGATTTCTTACAGTTTGATGTCAACCAAAAGTTGAAGAAAAAAATCTTGGTTATCCTTCGCTTTACACGTGACCTGTATCACGCCATCAAGTAAGATTAGCGACCTTTTCTGCACCACACTCCAACAACAATCATAATTAGGGTTGCCTTCACGTGTAGCAGATCGATACAATCATTCCAAATAAATAAGGTAGTCGATTCATGAGTTTTGCTTTGGGGCAACGCTGGATAAGCGATACAGAAAGTGATCTTGGTTTAGGTACTGTGGTAGCGCTTGATGCGCGTACTGTGACCTTGATGTTTGCTGCATCAGAAGAAAACCGCGTTTATGCACGCAGTGACGCCCCGGTAACACGAGTGACGTTCAACAGCGGCGATGTGGTTGAAAGCCAAGAAGGCTGGTCGCTACGCGTTGAGCAAGTTGTTGAAGAACAAGGACTACTCACTTATCTCGGTACGCGCGAAGACAACGATGAAAGCGGCGTGGCGCTACGTGAAATTTTCTTAAGTCACCAAATCCGTTTCAACAAACCGCAAGATAAATTGTTCGCAGGTCAAATTGATCGCATGGATAATTTTGTGTTGCGTTATCGCGCCCTGACTAACCAATATCAACAACACAAAAGCCCAATGCGTGGTTTATGTGGCATGCGCGCGGGCCTGATTCCTCATCAGCTTTATATCGCACATGAGGTTGGCCGTCGCCATGCGCCCCGCGTGTTATTAGCCGATGAAGTCGGGTTAGGTAAAACCATTGAAGCGGGGATGATCATTCATCAACAAGTGCTTTCTGGCCGCGCGGAACGTATTTTAATTGTGGTGCCGGAAACCTTGCAGCACCAATGGTTGGTGGAGATGATGCGTCGCTTTAATCTTCATTTCTCCATTTTTGATGAGGAGCGCTGTGTTGAAGCGTTCGCTGAAGCACATAACCCTTTTGATACTCAGCAATATGTGCTTTGTTCGCTCGATTTTCTGCGTAAAAGTCGTCAACGTTTTGAACAAGCACTTGAGGCGGAGTGGGATCTATTGGTGGTGGATGAAGCGCACCATCTAGAATGGAGCCAAGATAAACCAAGCCGCGAATACCAAGTGGTCGAAGGGCTAGCGCAAAACACCCCAGCGGTACTGCTGCTAACGGCAACGCCGGAGCAATTGGGCCGTGAAAGCCACTTTGCGCGTTTGCGTTTGCTCGATCCCGATCGTTTTTACGATTATGAGGCGTTCGTTGAAGAAGAAGAGCAATATGCGCCCGTAGCCGATTCAGTCAGTGCCCTGTTTTCGGGTGAGAAGTTGCAAAACGAAGCCAAAAACCAAATCACCGAGCTACTTTCAGAGCAAGACGTTGAGCCGCTGTTTCGCATTATTGAAAGCGATGCCGATGAAGAGAGCAAAGCCTCTGCTCGCCAAGAGCTGATTGATAATCTGATGGATCGCCATGGCACAGGCCGCGTGCTGTTAGAAACACCCGCGCTGCGATTAAAGGATTCCCTGTGCGTAATGTGCACTTGATGCCGATGGAAATCCCCACGCAATACACGACTTCGATGCGAGTGGCTGGCATGATCGGCGGTAAGCTCAGTGCTCAGGCTCGCGCGATGAAAATGCTCTATCCCGAAGAGATTTTCAAGAGTTTGAAGGCGATGATGCAAGCTGGTGGCAGTTCGATTCTCGCGTGAATTGGCTGCTTGAAAAAGTGAAAGAGAACGCAGCGAAAAGATTTTAGTGATCGCTTCTCGCGCTAGCACCGCGTTACAACTGGAGCAAGCGCTGCGTGAGCGTGAAGGCATTCGCGCTACGGTTTTTCATGAAGGTATGTCGATTTTAGAACGTGATAAAGCCGCCGCTTATTTCGCACAAGAAGAGGGTGGCGCGCAAGTGCTTATCTGTAGTGAAATCGGCTCTGAAGGGCGTAACTTCCAATTTGCTAACCAGTTGGTGATGTTTGATCTGCCGTTTAACCCAGATCTTTTAGAGCAACGCATTGGCCGTTTGGATCGTATTGGTCAACACCGTGATATCGATATCCATGTGCCGTACCTTAAAGGCACATCGCAAGCGATTTTGGCGCGTTGGTTTGATGAAGGCTTGAATGCATTTGCTGAAACCTGCCCAACAGGCCGCGCTGTGTATGATAAATATACCGATGATCTGATTGACATGCTGGCTTCGGGAAATATCGATACGCTGGATGAGATCATTGAACAGTCAGCAACGCTCAACAAAACGTTGAAGGCTCAGCTTGAACAAGGGCGTGACCGACTGCTTGAAATGCATTCAAACGGTGGCGAAAAAGCATTGAAAATCGTCGAAAGTATAGCATCAACGGATGGCGATACTAACTTGGTTACTTTCGCTTTGAGCTTATTTGATGCGATCGGTTTAAACCAAGATGATCGGGGTGAAAACGCGCTGGTGGTCACACCATCAGAGCACATGATGGTGCCAAGCTACCCCGGTTTGCCGTATGAAGGAGCGACCATCACTTTTGATCGTGATACGGCATTATCGCGTGAAGATATGAATTTCATCAGTTGGGAACACCCGATGATTCAAGGCGGGATCGACCTACTGATGAGCGAAGGCGTGGGAACATCAGCGGTTTCTCTGCTGAAAAATAAAGCTCTGCCTGTTGGGACTTTGCTGCTTGAGTTGATCTATGTGGTGGATGCACAAGCGCCAAAACGCAGTGGCATCAGCCGCTTCCTTCCTCAAACACCAATCCGTTTGATGATGGATGCGCGTGGTAATGATCTCTCCGCGCAAGTTGAGTTTGAAAGCTTCAACCGCCAATTAAGCCCTGTGAATCGTCATTTGGCCAGCAAGCTTGTTACGTCGGTACAAAATGATGTGCATAGCTTAATTGCTGCCAGTGAAAGCCAAGTTGTGAGCCGTGTTGAAGCGATTCGTGAACAAGCGCAAAAAGAGATGCAGTCGAGCTTAAACGGTGAACTGGAGCGCTTATTGGCGCTTAAAGCAGTCAACCCGAACATTCGTGATGAAGAGATCAGCGCGATTGAAGAGCAGATTAACGAGTTAAGCGGTTACATCGGTAAAGCGCAATTCCAACTGGATTCGTTGCGTTTAATCGTTGTGACGCATAACTGATCCCTTTACTTGGCCCTTGTGGCGTTACATTAAAAATAACAAAGGCCTTTTCGATAAGGCCTTTGTTTTGTCTGCTGTTACATAATCCACTTCCACCAAATAAATAGCGCTAAAAAGCCAAACAGATAAACAAGCCCTACGATAGACAGCGCTTTGAGTTTTTTTCCTACTGCGAGTTCAGCTGGTAAAGGTGTTTTAGTCACCAGTATATAGTTGAGCAGCGCAAAAATTGGCGTGGTCATAAACGCCATGATCATCGCAAAATTCAGCATTGGCATCAGTGCTGAAGCCCAAAAGGCAATGATGGCCAGCGCTAAAGCCGATACCACGATGACCCAAGCTTGGTAGCAACGTGGGCTTTGGCTCTCTTTGTTTTGCAAAAGACGTTGTGATTCTGCAATCACTCGTGAATAGCCATCAATAACGGTGATGGTGCTACCAAAAATACAGAAAAAGGCGATCACTGCAATCAAATAACGTGACCACTCACCTATGGTTGAAGCGTACAATCCGACCAATTGATGCGAAAAGCCGACGCCAGATTTCGAGAGCTCAACGCCTGTTCCGTGTAGTACTAAGGCACCAAGCGCCAAAAATACAATCGCCAAGATTGCAGTACCGATATAGCCCACATTGAAATCAAATAGTGCGGATTGCGGCGTCACTTGCTGCTCTTGGCATTGACGTTTGAGCCACACTGAAGTGATGCTCGAAATCTCAATGGGTGCGGGCATCCAGCCCATAGTTACTACCAAAAAACCGATCGCGGCGAGTGTCCAAGGTGAAGGTGAAATAGTTTCCACTACTATCTGCGCTGGGTTTGCGACGGCAATCACCACGGCGAGTAAGGTGGCGATTGTCAGTACTGCCATAATCATTTTAGAAAGTGAGTCGAGCGCGCGAAAGTGGCCTGCAAAAAGGATCAGCAAACAAGTGGTCAGCACAATCACGGAAAGAACAATATTGCCCAGCTCAAAAGGGACAAAATAGGCCAGTAAGCTGGCGCTAAACAGCAGTAACGCGGCGGTGTTTATAATGGCCGATACCACGCTTAAGAGGGCAAAAACCCATAAGTAAGCACGCCCGAGATGAGCATAGCCTTGTACTAAACTTTTGCCTGTCCCCATGGTGTATTGAATGCCAGCCTTAAAAAAGGGGTATTTTAATAAGTTGACCAGCAAAATGAGGCCTGCGAGTTGCCAGCCATAAATTGCGCCTGCTTGAGTTGACGCGACGAGATGAGAGCCGCCGACGGCTGCTGCTGCCATCATAATGCCCGGCCCGAGTGAACGAAGCAGTTGTGATAGGGTTAAACGTTTGGCCGATTGATAAGGGACGCTGTGTTCCATTCTTGTTCCTTAGACTTGATGTTGTGTTATTTATAATTTTTGCTTTTGAAGCTGACTTTAATGTCAAGCTCATCAATCAATATCACACCCAGTTAATCTGTCAATTTTAAGTTACATTTCAAGTGATATTTCTAAGCAAGGCTAACTTACTGACGATTTCGTGATTTAACGAAACTAAGATGACTCTTCTCTATTGGCTTGGCGGAGAGGTTGTTATAATGCGCCGATTTTTTTAGGAGAAACCTTCGATGGCTATGCTTGAATACACGCCGCCCACAGATCCTTGGATTGATATTGTCTATGAAGATGAGCAGATTCTCGCGGTGAATAAACCTTCAGGTCTGCTGTCGGTTCCAGGACGCTTGCCTGAGCATCACGACAGTATGTGGAGTCGTTTGGCTGAGCAATATCCAGAGATCCAAGTTGTGCATCGTTTGGATATGTCGACTTCTGGCTTGATGGTGCTGGCAAAAAATAAATACGCGGAAGGGGCATTGAAAAAGCAGTTTCAATACCGTTTAACGCATAAAATTTATTACGCTCGCGTGTGGGGCGTAATGGGGCTTGACGAGGGGGTGGTTGAGTTACCCCTGATTTGCGATTGGCCAAATCGGCCTAAACAGAAAGTCTGCTTTGAAGATGGAAAACCATCAAAAACTTTATATCAAGTAGCGAAAAGAGAAGAAAAAACGACAATTGTACGTCTTCTTCCCGTAACTGGCCGTTCGCACCAATTACGTGTTCACATGCAAGCTTTGGGTTATCCGATTGTGGGTGATGAGTTTTATGCCCCGCAAGAAGCGCAAGATTTTTCTGATCGCTTAGCATTGCATGCCGCAGAGCTCAGTTTTTATCACCCAAAGAGTCATTGGTTGCGTAACCTTTTTGTTGCTTGTGACTTTTATCCCGAAGCACAAGAGCAAATTTTGCAACACTTTGATCCTGAGCGAAAATTACCAGATTACAAAACGTTGCCACGACCTTAGTGTGATGTGGGTGGCGACAAGGAGCTGATATGTCACTACCCACGGTTGTCTTTCTCGATAGGGCCACAATCCCTGCTTATATTCGATTGCCAAGCTTACCTTTTGCTCATCATTGGCTTGAGTTTGACTTTACTTCTGCCGAACAAGCGCTCGATCGCCTATCTCAAGCCGATATCGTAATCACCAATAAAGTGGTGCTGGATAGGGTGCTACTCTCACAATGTCCGAAATTGCGCTTGATTGCTGTGTCGGCCACAGGCGTCAATAACGTCGATGTCGATTACTGTCGTGAAGCAGGCATCGCACTGGTGAATGTTCAAGGCTACGCCACCCGTTCTGTTCCGGAACATGTAGTTGGGATGATTTATGCCTTAAGGCGTAACCTGTTTGCTTATCATCAAGATATTGCCAATGGCGAGTGGCAGCGCAATCAACAATTTTGCTTTTTTACTCATCCGATAGGGGATGTTGCAGGTTCAACGCTTGGTGTAGTCGGGAGTGGCGCGCTCGGACAGGCAACCGCAACGTTGGCACGAGCGATAGGCATGCAGGTGATATTTGCTGAACGAAAGGGGGCCAAGTTATGCGGCAAGGTTTTATGCCCTTTGAACAAATGTTAGCGGAGGCGGATGTTGTGAGTTTACATTGCCCATTGAGCGAACAAACCCGAAATCTGATAGGTGAGAACGAATTAAAGATGATGAAGCCTAATACATTGTTGATTAACGCAGGCCGTGGTGGTTTGGTTGATGAGCAAGCACTTGTGACAGCATTGAAATCTGGGCAAATTGCTGGCGCTGGAGTGGATGTATTCAGTCGAGAACCAGCGGATAAAACAAATCCCTTACTAGCCAATATGGATTTGCCAAATTTGTTGCTTACACCACACGTGGCATGGGGTAGTGACTCAGCTATTTCACAATTGGCAACGATTTTGATGGATAACATTGCCGCGTTTGAGCGCGGAGAGCACAAAAATCGCGTCTGCTGATGGCGTGAATAAACAAAAAAGGTCGGTATTTTCACACCGACCTTTTTAATGGTAACGCAATCGCGATTATAGCGCGGCTATGGTCGCTTTCTGTTCTTCCAGTTTAACCAAGGTATCTTGATAGCCATTCAGCTTTTGACGCTCGATAGCGACAACGGCTTCGGGTGCTTTAGCGACGAACCCTTGGTTATTGAGTTTGCCTTCAATGCGTTTGATTTCGCCTTGAGTTTTAGCAATCTCTTTTGCTAAGCGCTCTAGCTCCGCATCTTTATCAATCAAACCAGCCATTGGGATCATCAGTTCAGATTGACCAACCAGCGCCGTTGCACAAGCGGGAGTCTCTTCACCCTCTTCAAGAACGCGTAGAGCCTCCAGTTTAGCCAGTGACAACAGTACCGCTTTGTTCGCTTCTAAACGTGCCACTTCTTGCTTGTTGGCGGCTTTTAGCATCACGTTAAGAGGTTTGCCTGGGTTGATATCGTACTCGGCACGTAGGTTGCGAATGCTAGTAATAAAGGCTTTCACCCATTCGATATCATCCAGCGCCGCTTGGTTGAAGTTCGCTTCATCGTACTGAGGCAGCGCTTGCAGCATGATGGTATCCCCTTCAACGCCGTCCACTAATGGCTTAATGCTTTGCCAAATGGTTTCAGTGATATACGGGATCACTGGGTGCGCGAGGCGTAATGTTTTCTCTAATACCGTAATTAATGTACGGCGTGTTGCACGTTGCTGCGCTTCACTGCCTTTCCATAATACGGGCTTAGTCAGCTCTAAGTACCAGTCGCAGAATTGGTTCCAGATGAATTCGTAAAGGGTATTTGCCGCCATATCTAAACGGAAGTTGTTGATATGGTTGTTGAACTCTTTAGCCGCCAATTCAAATTGAGACTCGATCCATTTATCGGCTAACGAATACTCAAGCTCGCTACCTGCGTTAAAGCCACAATCGAGATCTTCGGTATTCATCAACACGTAACGGCTCGCGTTCCAGAGTTTGTTACAGAAGTTGCGGTAACCTTCTAGGCGTTTCATGTCCCAGTTGATATCACGACCGGTTGAAGCCATCGCTGCTAGCGTGAAACGCAGTGCGTCGGTTCCATAAGATTCGATACCATTTTCAAAGGTTTTACGTGTATTTTTCTCGATCTTGGCTGCAAGCTGTGGCTGCATCATGTTGCCACAACGTTTTTCAACCAGAGATTCAAGATCAATACCATCGACCATGTCGATAGGATCAAGCACGTTGCCTTTAGATTTTGACATTTTGTCGCCGTTTTCATCACGGATAAGGCCTGTGACATAAACAGTTTTAAATGGCACTTGTGGTTTACCATTCTCATCTTTACAGAAGTGCATGGTCATCATGATCATGCGTGCAACCCAGAAGAAGATGATGTCAAAACCAGTAACAAGAACGTCAGACGGGTGGAATGTTTTTAGTGCCTCAGTATTTTCTGGCCAGCCTTGTGTACCAAAAGTCCAAAGAGCAGAGGAGAACCAAGTGTCCAATACATCATCATCTTGGCGCAGTACCACCACTGGTGCTAGGTTGTTTTGTTCGCGCACTTCTTCTTCGTTACGGCCGACATAAACGTTGCCGTCGTTGTCATACCAAGCAGGAATACGATGACCCCACCAAAGTTGGCGTGAGATACACCAATCTTGCACGTCACGCATCCATGAGAAGTACATGTTTTCGTACTGCTTAGGCACAAATTGAATCTCGCCATCTTCAACGGCTTTGGTTGCGACTTCCGCTAGTGGCGCTGTGCGTACGTACCATTGGTCGGTCAGCATCGGTTCGATAACCACACCACCACGGTCACCGTAAGGAATGGTGAGGTCGTGATCTTTGATTTCTTCAAGCAGGCCGAGAGCTTCAAATTCAGCTACGATGGCTTTACGTGCCGCAAAGCGCTCCATGCCTTGGTATTTAGCAGGAAGATCGCTGCTGTAAGCGTCACTTGGTTCACCATTGGTGTTGAACACTTCGGCGGCGTCACGAATGTTGGCATCAAAGGTGAAAATGTTGATCATCGGCAGTTGGTGGCGCTTACCGACTTCATAGTCATTGAAGTCGTGAGCAGGGGTGATCTTCACACAACCTGTGCCTTTTTCCATGTCTGCGTGCTCATCGCCCACGATAGAAATGCGACGATTGACGATTGGCAGCATGATCTCTTTGCCGATCAGAGCTTGGTAGCGTGGATCTTCAGGGTTAACCGCTACGCCTGTGTCACCCAGCATGGTTTCAGGACGAGTGGTCGCAACAACAATGTAGTCTTTACCGTCTGCTGTTTTTACGCCGTCAGCCAGTGGGTAACGGAAGTGCCACATGTGACCTTTGACGTCTTTGTTTTCTACTTCTAGATCAGAAATTGCAGTGTGCAGTTTTGGATCCCAGTTCACAAGACGTTTACCACGGTAGAGTAAATCTTCTTGGTAAAGGCGAACAAACACTTCTTGAACGGCATTTGATAGGCCCGCATCCATAGTGAATCGTTCACGATCCCAGTCTACCGATGCGCCAAGGCGGCGAAGCTGTTTAGTGATGGTGCCACCTGATTCGTCTTTCCATTCCCAAATTTTGTCAATGAAGGCATCACGACCGTAATCGTGTTTGGTTTTGCCTTCTTCTGCGGCAATTTTACGTTCAACCACCATTTGGGTAGCAATACCGGCGTGGTCTGTACCCACTTGCCATAAGGTATTTTTGCCTTTCATGCGTTCGCAGCGGATCAAAGTATCCATAATGGTGTTTTGGAATGCGTGACCCATATGAAGGCTACCAGTGACGTTCGGCGGTGGGATCATGATGCTGTACGCATCTTTTGATGTATCACCGTGAGGCTTAAAGTAGCCGTTCTCTTCCCAAGTCTGATACAGAGCTTGTTCGATTGCTGTTGGGTTATATGTCTTTTCCATAGTGCTCTTAAATGGATACTGTGAATGGTTAATCTTAGTCAAACTTCATAAGTGAAGGATCTTGTTAAAGATCGCCTTAACTATAAGGTTTGACCTATGGATGTTGGATCTCGATTGTTTGTAATTGGTAGCCAGCTTGACGGTAGATTTTATACCTTTCGCGTGCTCGTTGCTTTGCTTTTTCTTCGCAGGGGACGAAGTCTACCACCTCAGCAAAGGCGTTCGCAAAGGTTGTATGATTATCCGCCACATTTATTACCAGTTGACGATTCCAATTGGGTTTGACGTTGGGGTAGCCAATCTCGATATGAGTTGAGTATTTCGGGCCTTCACCCACCAGATTGTGCGCGACAAACTGTTCTGCAGGCACTTGCCATAAATGTTCGGCAAACTGTTCAGCGTGAGTTTTATCATCACAATGCAGATAAATTTTTGCCCCTTGTTTGGCGAAGTGATGAGCCAGAAATAGGACATATTGCTCAAAGCCTGCCAGCGTTGCCTGAGGGCTTTCTTCGTTCACAATGTAAAAGGTGGCTCGCTGCATGTTGTCACCTACTATCTAATCGCTCATCAACAAAAAAGGGCCTTGCGGCCCTTTTCACATTTTGAGGTTATTCCTCAGACTCTTGGCCGCTGCGGTTCAATAAGAACTGGACGAGCAATGAGACGGGACGACCTGTTGATCCTTTTGCTGCACCTGACTTCCACGCGGTGCCAGCAATATCCAAATGCGCCCAGTTATATTTCTTAGCAAATTTAGATAAGAAGCAGCCAGCGGTAATCGTACCACCAGGGCGACCACCGATATTTGCCATATCAGCAAATGGGCTCTTTAGCTGCTCGTGGTACTCGTCGGCCATTGGTAGACGCCATGCGCGATCGCTTGCTTGTTCGGAAGCATTAACCAATTCATGCGCCAATGGGTTGTGGTTTGAAACCACGCCACTGATGTGGTGACCTAATGCAATCACACAAGCGCCAGTTAGTGTCGCCACATCTACCACGCAATCGGGTTCAAAACGCTCAACGTAAGTGAGTGCATCACATAGCACTAAGCGACCTTCGGCATCGGTATTGAGTACTTCAACCGTTTGGCCAGACATAGTCGTGAGAATGTCACCAGGGCGATAGGCATTGCTGCCTGGCATGTTTTCACAGCCGGCTAAGATACCCACGACATTTAATGGCAATTTCAATTTAGCCAATGCTTTCATTGCGCCAAAGACTGACGCCGCACCGCACATGTCATACTTCATTTCATCCATGCCTTCGCCTGGTTTTAATGAAATACCGCCGGAATCAAACGTTAGGCCTTTACCCACCAACACAATTGGTTTTGCATCTGGATCTGGGTTGCCTTTGTACTCAATGACCGACATCATCGACTCATTTTTTGAACCACGACCGACAGCGAGGTAAGAGGTCATGCCCAACTTTTCCATCTCTTCTTCACCAATGATTTTGGTGGTGACGCTCTCGTAGTCGTCCGCTAAGCGGCGCGCTTGAGATGCAAGATAAGCTGGGTTGGGCAATGTTGGGTGGCATATTGCCGAGATCTTTCGACGCTTTCACACCGGATGCAATCGCAAGGCCGTGTGTAATCGCGCGCTCACCTAAGTTAAGCTCACGGCGAGTCGGTACGTTAAAGACAAGTTTGCGCAGTGGGCGGCGAGTCTCAGGTTTCACGCTCTTGAATTGATCAAAGGTGTACAGACCATCTTTCGTTGCTTCAACCGCTTGGCGTACTTTCCAATAAGTATCGCGACCTTTAACGTGTAGTTCAGTCAGAAAACATACGGCTTCCATTGAACCCGTTTCGTTCAGTGTGCTGATGGTTTTTTGAATGATTTCTTTGTACTGACGTTCGCCTAATTCGCGCTCTTTACCACAACCTACCAGTAAAACGCGTTCAGACAGAACACCAGGGACTTGATGCAGCAGTAGCATCTGGCCGGGTTTACCCTCGAGATCCCCACGGCGAAGTAGTGAACTAATATAGCCGTCGCTGATTTTATCAAGCTGCTCTGCTACTGGAGAAAGGCGGCGTGGTTCGAACACTCCAACAACGATACATGCGCTACGTTGTTTCTCTGACTGCCACTTTTTACACTGAACTCCATGCGTACTCCTACATCCTGAAGACAAATAGAACTAAATGTTAGATAATGTGCTCTTAGTGGTTGAATCCGAGTTTGGATTCTACTTTTAATTGAACGTCTAACAGTTAGTGAAAATTTTAAAAATAAAAGGTTCAACGGGAAATTATAGTGATTCAATCAAAAAAACAAGTTTTGTATAGGTAATTTCAGTGATTATTGTTAGATATTTGATCCGCGAGACACTCAAGAGCCAATTTCGATCTTTTTCGTACTGTTTCTCGTGTTTCTTAGCCAACCGATTTATTCGCGTTTTGGCTGAAGCTTCCGATGGTGACATTCCAGCACGAATGATCTTATCTATTGTGAGTTTAAATATGCCCGCAATGGGGTTATTAATGCTGCCTTTGAGTTTGTATATCGGCATCTTACTGACTTTTGGGCGTTTGTACGCAGAAAGCGAAATTACGGTGATGATGCCACTGGCATCGGCAATAAATTTTTGATCCGTGCTGCACTCTATTTGGCTTTGATCACTTCAGGTGCTGCAGCATTTAACGCATTCTGGTTGGCGCCTTGGAGCCAAGACAAAGAAGCACAATTAATGGAGCAGCTCGCAGCAGAAAATAGTGTTGATTTGCTACAGAAAGGACAATTCAACGCACACCAGATGGTTTCCCTCAGTAGTTTTCATCGAAAATATTGAAAACAAAAAACTGCATAATGTGTTTGTTGCGCAGCTTGCACCAAAGGATTCGATACTCCCGAGTGTGATGTTCTCTAATTCTGGTGATGTTTAAAGAGCTCAGTGATGGCCGTCAGATGATCACCATGTATGACGGGATTCGCTATGAAGGCGTGCCAACACGCGTTGATTATATGATCACAAAATTTGACGAATACGAAGGTTTAATTGGGCAGCGTGAAGTTAAACCGAAAGGACGTGATTGGGAGGCGTTTACCGACATCCAATCTGCTTTCCAACCCGGATCGAAGAGCGAAAGCTGAGTTGCAATGGCGAATTCTCTGGTGATTTGTATTCATTACTCACCATGCTGGTGGTCCCTTTGTCGGCGGTTAACCCCGGCAAGGACGCTTTGCGAAAAGGGGACCTGCAATCTTAATTTATTTGGCCTATTTTATGGCCATCAGCGCAACCAAGTCCGCCATTGAAGATGCTCACTTGCTACGGTGATCGGTATGTGGCCAATCAATGCTGCGTTACTTTTGGCGGCGATTTCAGTGATATCATGGACAGTGTGCCAGTGCGGCGCTTCAAGATAAACTAAGACTAAAGAAGGCAGCATAACGCGTGTTTAAGATTTTAGATTTATACGTCGGCCGACTATTGTTGCGACAACCTCGCTAGTGCTGGCGACCTTTGTTGGTTTGTCCGGCATTATCAAATATGTTGAGCAATTGAGGAAGTCGGGGAAGGAAGCTACGATTTACTGCAAGCTTTACTGTTTGTGGTGTTGAGCATTCCTCGTGATATCGAGATGTTTTTTCCTAGGGCCGCCTTACTCGGTGCGTTGATTGGGTTAGGTATGTTGGCATCAGTTCTGAGCTCGTTGTCATGCAAGCTGCGGGGTTTTCTAAGCTTAATATCGGTATGTCGGTATTAAAAACCGCAGTGCCATTAATGATCATTGTCACCTTGCTTGGCCAATGGGGAGCACCCCAAGCGCAGAAGATGGCGCGAGATCTGCGAGCTTTTTCTCTCTCTGGCGGTAGTATTGTTTCAGTGCGCAGCGGTGTGTGGGCGCGCGATGTGAATGATTTTATCTTTATTGGTAAAATTGATGACAACAAACTCTATGGCTTAAATATGTGGCGCTTTGATAACAATAAGAGTTTGCAAAACATCCTTTTTGCCGAAGAGGTGGATTACGATAAAGACAATCAATGGGTAATGAAAAATGTTCAAATCACCGACATGCGCGATGATGTATTGATAACAAAGCAAACATTACCTGAATACCGTTGGACGACCTCATTAGCTCCAGACAAACTGGCGGTTGTCACGGTCAAGCCTGAAGAGTTGTCACTGAGTGGCTTGTATGATTATGTCAGCTATTTAAAAACGTCGGAGCAAGATGCTTCACGGTACGATCTGGCGTTGTGGCGTAAAATTACTCAACCTTTTTCTATTGCTGTGATGATGCTAATGGCACTGTCGTTTATTTTTGGGCCATTGCGCAGCGTTACTATGGGCGCAAGGATTTTGTCAGGCGTGATTGCAGGCTTTACATTTTATATTTCCAGTGAGTTTTTCGGCCCACTGAGTCTTGTTTATGGTATCCCACCAGTGTTTGGTGCCGTCGCACCCAGTTTGGTGTTTCTCAGCGTTGCCGTAATGTTGTTAAGACGAAAACTCTAAAAATGACAGGTAAGAACTATTAACAAAAAGGAAGGGCAAACTTTCCTTTTTGTTATTCCGACTCAATTAACTTTAGGAAGTACCACTACTTTCGTTTTGGCCCAAATATCTTGGAACCCTCTTTTTTGTTGATCAAAGGGTACGGTGAGGTTTGCCAAGCCAAAGCCTGAGGTGAACAAACGTATTAAAGCTTGCGTGGCGCTGATTGAATTTCCATCTTGTTCGTTAATTATCAAAAGTCGCCAAGCACGCATCCCTAATGTCTGGCCTGCTCTTGTCCAGAAAAAGACGAAGAAGTAGACCCAGACAGCGGCAAGGTAAAATGTGTAAACATAGCTCCAAATGGGATGACGAGTGAGAAAGTCGCTGACATCTGCATACGAGCCATAGCTCATCACATTCAACGCAACGAGAGCTTCTAATATAGCAACGACAACACCAGCAGCCATCATCTCAAGAGCAATGATGATTAATGCATCGTAAATGAGCGCACCAAATCGGCGTAGTAATCCGGCAGGCGGTAGAGAAATAGAGTTACTCATCATATCTAAACATCTTTTGTATTCGCGAAATTGCAGCAGCATATAGCCTCGAAGAGGATCTGAAAAGAGAAGAGACGCACAGCTTGAAGGTTTGTGGCGAAAATATCGGCAAACGATTTGTATTTCAATATTTTGTTATTGCGCCAATAACTTTCTTACGTATAATGCCAACCATCAAAGGGCAATGCCCAAGATGCCGGTGTGGTGAAATTGGTAGACACGACGGATTCAAAATCCGTTTCCTTCGGGAGTGGCGGTTCAAGTCCGCCCACCGGTACCATAATTTAAACAACAAAGCCTCGACGAAAGTCGGGGCTTTGTTGTTTTTGTCCTCGAAATAATAGTCCACTATCTTAGATGAATGGGACTCTTTTGATAGCCTTCACATACTTCTATATTGAACAGCGCACATTTCTTGCTTCTAGCCATACACATTTATATCAACACTACTAATATGTAGTTGATGAACTTTTGAGTGACTTCTTTTAAACTCATTAACTACTTAGTACTTAAGGTGTTATATAAATTGTGGCAAGCATAAAAATCACAGTAGATAGATTGCAGCCTGGCCTGCACATTAAGTTGCCCGTAAAGTGGAACGAACACCCCTTTCTTTTTAATAGCTTTAAGATTAAATCCCAAGAACAGATTCAATTGATAAAACACTTGGGGATTCAACATGTTTATATCAATCCTGCGCAAAGCGATACTCAACCCTTACCTGTCAATACGCAGCCGGAAGCCATAGAAAAATCTTCAGAGATGGAGAGTGAGGCTGAAAAATTGTGGGAAGAGAAGCAGAAACGGATTGAAAAGTTGAACGCATATCGTAGGCGAGTTCTAAACTGTGAAAAAGAGTTTGAGCGTTCTCTATCCCGCATGCGTGCGGTAATGAACAAGATACGCAATCGGCCAGAGGATGCGATAGATGAAGCTTCAATTTTGGTTGAAGATATCGTCGATAAGCTACTGAGTGAAGATAGCGTTACGCTGCATTTAATGAATGGCAAAAGTGAGTTTGAAGGCATCTACTTTCATTCACTCAACGTTTCGGTCATTGCAATGATGATAGGAAAAGCGAAAGGGTATGATGCTCAAAAAATCAAAGAACTTGCTTTTGCTGCGCTGTTTCATGATATAGGCAAAATTAAGGTTCCCACCGCGATTGTTAGAAAGAAAACAACACTGACAGAGCCCGAACAAAATTATCTCAAATTACATACTAAGTATGGTTTGGATATTGCGAGTCATATCGATAGCTTTCCAGAAAGTGCAAAGAGAGTAATAGAACAGCATCATGAACTCAATGACGGCAGTGGGTATCCGCTTGGTTTAAAGGAATCGGCTATTGATGAGCTTTCACAGGTCATTACGGGAGGGCGTTCAGAATTCTGTGTCAGCTAATTTTGGCTAAATATCTAAGACGTCATCCAAGCGACCTTCAAAATGAATCGCCAGTTGAGACAATGTCATATTCCAATTCTGTATTGGCATTGTCCATTTCTTAGAAGCATTCAATATCCCAGCATACAGTAGCTTAAGCAAGCTATTTTCATTTGGGAACCCACCCTTAGTTTTGGTCAGTTTACGGAATTGGCGATGTACGGCTTCAATAGCATTTGTCGTGTAAATAGCCTTTCGGACGTATTCTGGATATTTAAAGTAAACCGATAAATTTGCCCATTTGTTCCGCCAGGAACGAATCACTATTGGGTATTGCTGTCCCCATTTGGCTTCCAAACGATCCAACTCCATCTCGGCCGCTTCTTTGCTGACAGCCCGATAGACTGGCTTCAAGTCGGCCATAAACGCCTTCTGATGCTTAGAGGCAACATATTTCATAGAGTTACGGATTTGGTGAATGATGCATTGCTGAACTTCTGTATCAGGATAGATGGTTGCTATCGCTTCTGGGAAGCCTGTTAGCCCATCTACGCAGGCGATCAAGATATCTTCAACGCCGCGGTTATACAGATCTGTTAGCACGGAGAGCCAGTAATTAGCGCCTTCCGACTCTGACAGATAAAGACCGAGTAGCTCCTTTTTCCCCTCAACATCTAAGCCCAATATTGTGTATATCGCTTTGCTAACGTAGCGTCCGTCTTCTTTGATTTTATAGTGGATGGCATCAAGCCAGACAAAGGGATAAAGTGCATCGAGCGGACGTTGCTGCCACTCCTTCAGCTCAGGTATCAAACGGTCGGTAACACCTGTGATGGTGGCCTCAGAGACATCAATGCCATACATATCTTCTACGTGACCACGGATATCACGGTAGCTCATACCGAGCGAGAACATGGATAGGATCTTACGGTCGATCTCATCGGTCAATTTAGTCTGGTTCTTCTTAACTAACTGGGGTTCAAATGTTCCAGAGCGGTCGCGTGGGGTATCCAGTTCAAACGTGCCGACAGAAGACTTAATCGTTTTCTTGCTTGAGCCGTTCTTACGGTTAGGTTGCTCATCACCTTCAAGGTGCTGTTCGAGTTCTGCTTTCAAAGCAGCTTCTGTGATTTGTTTAATGAGCGGAGTTAAGAAGCCATCTTTACCTGTCAGGTCTTGGCCTGACTGAAGGGCTTTAATAGCTTGTTCTAGATCGAAGTCTTTGTTCATGTGTCATTCCTGTTTTGTATATCATACTGAAATGACACAGATTTCTAAACACTACCCATTACGGTCGCGAATGTATTTGATAATTTGTGTCATCCCAATATCGTTGCAGAGCAGAAGATTCCTTATATTGCACTTTCCTATATGTATAAGCATTGTAATCATTTATATAGTAACGAAAACTTAAACGTATTGGTTAAATTTATGGGCGTTTTCCCTCCGGGAACCGTTGTTCAGCTTTCTAACAATATGGTTGGGTTAGTCATCTCCGTAAACGCCAGCCACTTACTATATCCTAATGTATTGATTTACGACCCTTAGGTTCCGCGAACCCAAGCGCCCATTATTGATTTAGCTGATCGAGATTTGAAAATTGTTAATGCTATTCTTCCGCATAAACTTCCGGATAAAATCCGAGACTATCTTAACCCACGCTCTAGAATCTCTTATTTCTTCGATAGTGATGAGTAATATGCTTCTTTGTACTGCCTCAGTGCGAGCTTTCATTGACGAAGAAAAGCACGCAATATGAAGTGTGTCACCTCAATGCTCTGGTGATAACAAGGAGATTTAGAGAGGGAAATAGGTCGCTAATTAATCGATATTTAACGCTTTGGCGTCTTTTTGTTCACTTGAGCTATCAGAAGGTACTTTTTTCTAAAAACCGCTTGCACTCATCTTCGTTCTCCCTATAATGCCGCCTCACTGACACGGCACAGCCAGTAAGGGTTCAAGCCCAACCAGCAGCCAATCAGTAGGTCAAATCAATAAGACGAAATAATTTAATAAAGTGTTTGACACTTTCCATTATCTCGCTAGAATGGCCGCCTCTTCAAAGGAAGCCTCGGCAACCCAGCGAAGAACGCTCTTTAACAATATAAACCTATCAATCTGTGTGGGCACTCATTGATGATAATCAAAAAAGATTTATCAATGAACTGAGTGACCAATCAGAATCAAGTTTACTTGATTTTGGCACAGTCAATTCATTGTTGTTCTGTTGGAACAACAATAGCTTTAAAATTACTTTTTACTTTCGAGTAAAAACAGTTTTGAAGTCAGTATTCATTGAGCCGGTCTTAGGACCAACAAAACTTTAATTGAAGAGTTTGATCATGGCTCAGATTGAACGCTGGCGGCAGGCCTAACACATGCAAGTCGAGCGGCAGCACAGAGGAACTTGTTCCTTGGGTGGCGAGCGGCGGACGGGTGAGTAATGCCTAGGAAATTGCCCTGATGTGGGGGATAACCATTGGAAACGATGGCTAATACCGCATGATGCCTACGGGCCAAAGAGGGGGACCTTCGGGCCTCTCGCGTCAGGATATGCCTAGGTGGGATTAGCTAGTTGGTGAGGTAATGGCTCACCAAGGCGACGATCCCTAGCTGGTCTGAGAGGATGATCAGCCACACTGGAACTGAGACACGGTCCAGACTCCTACGGGAGGCAGCAGTGGGGAATATTGCACAATGGGCGCAAGCCTGATGCAGCCATGCCGCGTGTATGAAGAAGGCCTTCGGGTTGTAAAGTACTTTCAGTCGTGAGGAAGGTGGTGTTGTTAATAGCAGCATCATTTGACGTTAGCGACAGAAGAAGCACCGGCTAACTCCGTGCCAGCAGCCGCGGTAATACGGAGGGTGCGAGCGTTAATCGGAATTACTGGGCGTAAAGCGCATGCAGGTGGTGGATTAAGTCAGATGTGAAAGCCCGGGGCTCAACCTCGGAACCGCATTTGAAACTGGTTCACTAGAGTACTGTAGAGGGGGGTAGAATTTCAGGTGTAGCGGTGAAATGCGTAGAGATCTGAAGGAATACCGGTGGCGAAGGCGGCCCCCTGGACAGATACTGACACTCAGATGCGAAAGCGTGGGGAGCAAACAGGATTAGATACCCTGGTAGTCCACGCCGTAAACGATGTCTACTTGGAGGTTGTGGCCTTGAGCCGTGGCTTTCGGAGCTAACGCGTTAAGTAGACCGCCTGGGGAGTACGGTCGCAAGATTAAAACTCAAATGAATTGACGGGGGCCCGCACAAGCGGTGGAGCATGTGGTTTAATTCGATGCAACGCGAAGAACCTTACCTACTCTTGACATCCAGAGAAGCCAGCGGAGACGCAGGTGTGCCTTCGGGAACTCTGAGACAGGTGCTGCATGGCTGTCGTCAGCTCGTGTTGTGAAATGTTGGGTTAAGTCCCGCAACGAGCGCAACCCTTATCCTTGTTTGCCAGCGAGTAATGTCGGGAACTCCAGGGAGACTGCCGGTGATAAACCGGAGGAAGGTGGGGACGACGTCAAGTCATCATGGCCCTTACGAGTAGGGCTACACACGTGCTACAATGGCGCATACAGAGGGCAGCAAGCTAGCGATAGTGAGCGAATCCCAAAAAGTGCGTCGTAGTCCGGATTGGAGTCTGCAACTCGACTCCATGAAGTCGGAATCGCTAGTAATCGTAGATCAGAATGCTACGGTGAATACGTTCCCGGGCCTTGTACACACCGCCCGTCACACCATGGGAGTGGGCTGCAAAAGAAGTGGGTAGTTTAACCTTTCGGGGAGGACGCTCACCACTTTGTGGTTCATGACTGGGGTGAAGTCGTAACAAGGTAGCGCTAGGGGAACCTGGCGCTGGATCACCTCCTTATACGAAGATTACACTGATGAGTGTCCACACAGATTGATGGTTTATACAGTTTAAGAGACGATGCTGGGTCTGTAGCTCAGGTGGTTAGAGCGTTCGCCTGATAAGCGAGAGGTCGGTGGTTCAAGTCCACTCAGACCCACCAATTCTTCATCCCAGAAGATTGGCACACAGTATCACACACCTGATGGGGTTATAGCTCAGCTGGGAGAGCGCCTGCCTTGCACGCAGGAGGTCTGCGGTTCGATCCCGCATAGCTCCACCATCTTTAAGTGCACTAGCAATAGTGTTTTTAAAAATGGTTTTCATTAGAAAATCGTGCTCTTTAACAATTTGGAAAGCTGACTGATAACAACGAACGTGTTTGTTGTTATCAAATAAAAGTTCTCAACATCAATGCGTTTAACGTATTGATACCAAACACATTCAAGTGTTCTTGGGAAAGCTTACTTCGGTAAGTTTTCAAAATTGAGTCCGGCAAAATCAAACGTCTCTCGCTCATTCAAATAATGAGAGACAACCTTGGTGACTTGTCTACAACACGAAACTTCTTCGGGTTGTATGGTTAAGTGACTAAGCGTACACGGTGGATGCCTTGGCAGTCAGAGGCGATGAAGGACGTAGTAACTTGCGATAAGCGTAGATTAGGCAGTAACAGCCACTTGAGTCTACGATTTCCGAATGGGGAAACCCACGTGCATAAGTACGTATCCTTACCTGAATACATAGGGTAAGGAGGCAAACCGGGGGAACTGAAACATCTAAGTACCCCGAGGAGAAGAAATCAACAGAGATTCCGAAAGTAGCGGCGAGCGAAATTGGACTAGCCCTTAAGCTTTTAATGATGCAGGTGAAGCCTCTGGAAAGTGGCGCAATAAAGGGTGATAGCCCCGTAACTGTTCCATCATTATAAGTGAAATCGAGTAAGGCGGGACACGTGTTATCCTGTCTGAACATGGGGGGACCATCCTCCAAGGCTAAATACTACTGACTGACCGATAGTGAACCAGTACCGTGAGGGAAAGGCGAAAAGAACCCCTGTGAGGGGAGTGAAATAGAACCTGAAACCGTGTACGTACAAGCAGTAGGAGCACCTTCGTGGTGTGACTGCGTACCTTTTGTATAATGGGTCAGCGACTTATATTCAGTGGCAAGGTTAACCGAATAGGGGAGCCGTAGGGAAACCGAGTCTTAACTGGGCGCTTCAGTCTCTGGATATAGACCCGAAACCGGGTGATCTAGCCATGGGCAGGTTGAAGGTTGAGTAACATCAACTGGAGGACCGAACCGACTAATGTTGAAAAATTAGCGGATGACTTGTGGCTAGGGGTGAAAGGCCAATCAAACTCGGAGATAGCTGGTTCTCCCCGAAAGCTATTTAGGTAGCGCCTCGGACGAATACTACTGGGGGTAGAGCACTGTTAAGGCTAGGGGGTCATCCCGACTTACCAACCCTTTGCAAACTCCGAATACCAGTAAGTACTATCCGGGAGACACACGGCGGGTGCTAACGTCCGTCGTGGAGAGGGAAACAACCCAGACCGCCAGCTAAGGTCCCAAATTACTACTAAGTGGGAAACGATGTGGGAAGGCTCAGACAGCCAGGATGTTGGCTTAGAAGCAGCCATCATTTAAAGAAAGCGTAATAGCTCACTGGTCGAGTCGGCCTGCGCGGAAGATGTAACGGGGCTAAGTAGTAAACCGAAGCTGCGGCAATACAGTTTACTGTATTGGGTAGGGGAGCGTTCTGTAAGCCGTTGAGGTGTGTTGTAAAGCATGCTGGAGGTATCAGAAGTGCGAATGCTGACATGAGTAACGATAAGGGGGGTGAAAAACCTCCCCGCCGGAAGACCAAGGGTTCCTGTCCAACGTTAATCGGGGCAGGGTAAGTCGACCCCTAAGGCGAGGCTGAAAAGCGTAGTCGATGGGAAACGGGTTAATATTCCCGTACTGCTTATAATTGCGATGGGGGGACGGAGAAGGCTAGGTGGGCCAGGCGACGGTTGTCCTGGTTCAAGTGCGTAGGCTAAGAGACTAGGTAAATCCGGTTTCTTGTTAGGCTGAGACACGACGTCGAGCTGCTACGGCAGTGAAGTCATTGATGCCCTGCTTCCAGGAAAAGCCTCTAAGCTTCAGATTATAAGCAATCGTACCCCAAACCGACACAGGTGGTCGGGTAGAGAATACCAAGGCGCTTGAGAGAACTCGGGTGAAGGAACTAGGCAAAATGGTACCGTAACTTCGGGAGAAGGTACGCTCTTATTGGTGAAGTCCCTCGCGGATGGAGCTGACGAGAGTCGCAGATACCAGGTGGCTGCAACTGTTTATTAAAAACACAGCACTGTGCAAAATCGCAAGATGACGTATACGGTGTGACGCCTGCCCGGTGCCGGAAGGTTAATTGATGGGGTTAGACTTAGGTCGAAGCTCTTGATCGAAGCCCCGGTAAACGGCGGCCGTAACTATAACGGTCCTAAGGTAGCGAAATTCCTTGTCGGGTAAGTTCCGACCTGCACGAATGGCGTAATGATGGCCACGCTGTCTCCACCCGAGACTCAGTGAAATTGAAATCGCTGTGAAGATGCAGTGTACCCGCGGCTAGACGGAAAGACCCCGTGAACCTTTACTACAGCTTGGCACTGAACATTGAACCTACATGTGTAGGATAGGTGGGAGACTTAGAAGCGCAGTCGCTAGATTGCGTGGAGTCGACCTTGAAATACCACCTTGTCGTTTTGATGTTCTAACGTAGGCCCCTCATCGGGGTTGCGGACAGTGCCTGGTGGGTAGTTTGACTGGGGCGGTCTCCTCCCAAAGAGTAACGGAGGAGCACGAAGGTGGGCTAATCACGGTTGGACATCGTGAGGTTAGTGCAATGGCATAAGCCCGCTTAACTGCGAGAATGACGGTTCGAGCAGCAGGTACGAAAGTAGGTCATAGTGATCCGGTGGTTCTGAATGGAAGGGCCATCGCTCAACGGATAAAAGGTACTCCGGGGATAACAGGCTGATACCGCCCAAGAGTTCATATCGACGGCGGTGTTTGGCACCTCGATGTCGGCTCATCACATCCTGGGGCTGAAGTCGGTCCCAAGGGTATGGCTGTTCGCCATTTAAAGTGGTACGCGAGCTGGGTTTAGAACGTCGTGAGACAGTTCGGTCCCTATCTGCCGTGGGCGTTGGAAGATTGAAGGGGGCTGCTCCTAGTACGAGAGGACCGGAGTGGACGAACCGCTGGTGTTCGGGTTGTCATGCCAATGGCATTGCCCGGTAGCTAAGTTCGGAATTGATAAGCGCTGAAAGCATCTAAGCGCGAAGCGAGCCCTGAGATGAGTCTTCCCTGGCACTTTAAGTGTCCTAAAGGGTTGTTCGAGACTAGAACGTTGATAGGTTGGGTGTGTAAGCGCTGCGAGGCGTTGAGCTAACCAATACTAATTGCCCGTGAGGCTTAACCATACAACACCGAAGGGGTTTTGTGGGCTCAATGGAAGAACATTGAATGTGTGAATGAGAACGAAACAGCTTTCCGAATTAAGAAATTTGCTTGGCGACCATAGCGTTGTGGACCCACCTGATTCCATGCCGAACTCAGAAGTGAAACACAACAGCGCCGATGGTAGTGTGGGGTCTCCCCATGTGAGAGTAGGACATCGCCAGGCTTTGAATTTATAAGAGCCCGTTTGTAAGAGCGGGCTTTTTAGTCACTTGTGACACAAGATACAGTGTGCTGATATGGCTCAGTCGGTAGAGCGCATCCTTGGTAAGGATGAGGTCCCCAGTTCGATTCTGGTATCAGCACCAGTTTTATAGCTCTGTAAGCTAAAAGAATTTGCTTGGCGACCATAGCGTTGTGGACCCACCTGAACCCATGCCGAACTCAGAAGTGAAACACAACAGCGCCGATGGTAGTGTGGGGTCTCCCCATGTGAGAGTAGGACATCGCCAGGTTTGAATTACGAAACCTCAGCAGAAATGCTGAGGTTTTTTTCTATCTATTCGTATCATTCAATGTCCAATCATAGTGATAGCTGATACTCTTTTTCTCGCTTTTTAGTGCCTTGTTGTACTGCACTAAGTGCTCAAATAATTGCTGTTTCGTTCCAAAATCTTCAGCAAACCAGTCATAAATAGAAGACAGAACCCATTTATCATTGGTGACCTTTACTCCTTTTTCGCTATTGATAAACTCAGTGGCTGATTTCTCCAGTAATAATTCAGTATTTTCTGCTGTGAAAGCCTGCTTTTGTAAGTTTGGGCAGCCAAGGCTTGCGCAGTTGACCGCATAATGGGTTCGAGGATCTTTCCAAATGGGTCTTAAAATTCGATGTTCAATATCATTGAGAGTCAGCTCTTTTTGATTGATGGTAATGATCTTTTGTTCCCAAGGGCCAAATGAGAAAAATCCTCCCAGTTTAGTGATGGATGGTATTGGATAATGATCGACGATTAAGTTAACTGTTAAGGCATTATATAAGTTGACCCAGTAAGCATATTGTTCCAGCTTTGCATACTCTCTTGGATCAAGGGCTGATAATTGTGAAATATAGAGCTCTAATTGCTCTTTATCTTTTGAGTTGACCCTTTGATAATCGAAGAGGTTGTTGTGATTTTCTTGGATTAGATAAGTATCAAGTGTTGTCTGCCAAATTTGATGTGAAATGGCTTGTGTATTTTCTTCATTACTAGAGTTCCAATAATCCCATAGTTGTGATTTAGGAGCAGAAAATACATTCGTTGACCCGAGTGTCAAACATAGCGTTAATAGATATTTCATCATTTACCTCTCATCTCATAGGTTATATGACCTAGGTAGGGATTGATAAATTTCAGATAAAATAAAAGGTTGGTGCATCTACACCAACCTCTGGAAATTAAATCGATACTCGCTATTTCAAAAAGCTAGGAATTTTTGTTTCATAATCAGCGATTTTATCTTCGTGCTGTAGCGTCAAACCGATATTGTCTAATCCATTAAGTAAGCAATGGCGACGAAATTCATCAATTTCAAATGAGTATGTTTTTCCATTGGCTTTAACTTCCATTCGTTCAAGATCTACAGTTAGTTGAGCACCTTCATTTCCTTCAACAAATTGGAATATTTCATCAACTTCTTGCTCTGTAAGGCGGACTGGAACCATTTGGTTATTGATTGAGTTACCATAAAAAATATCCGCAAAACTGGGTGCAATCATGGCTTTGATGCCGTAATCCGCTAAAGCCCAAGGGGCATGTTCTCGTGAAGAACCACACCCAAAGTTTTCACGAGCAAGTAGAATGCTCGCTCCTTCATAGCGAGGTTTATTCATGACAAAATTTGGATTAGGTTGTTGACCTGCATCATCTAGAAAACGCCAATCATGAAAAAGGTGTTTGCAAAACCAGTGCGATTTACTTTCTGTAAAAATTGCTTAGGGATAATGGCATCTGTATCGACGTTCGCTGCATCAAGAGGAACGACCAAACCTGTGTGCTGTTTAAAACCTGACATTGGTGATCCCCTGTTTAGTTGAGTGTTGAAGAATGAATATTACGGATATCGACAAAGTGTCCAGCGATGGCGGCGGCGGCGGCCATTGCAGGACTGACTAAATGTGTGCGGCCATCTCGACCTTGGCGGCCTTCAAAATTGCGGTTGGATGTTGATGCACAGCGTTCACCTGCACCGAGCCTGTCATTGTTCATAGCCAAGCACATTGAACAGCCCGGCAAGCGCCATTCAAAACCCGCTTCAATAAATATTTTATCCAAGCCTTCCGCTTCCGCTTGCGCTTTAACTTGCTCTGAACCTGGAACAATCAATGCTTGAACGTGTGGTGCGACTTTTTTACCTTTCGCGACTTGAGCTGCTGCTCGCATATCTTCAATGCGAGAGTTTGTGCAAGAACCGACAAAAACTTTATCCACTTTGTAGTCTGATAAGGATTTACCCGCTTCCAGTCCCATATACGCTAATGCTTTTTCTGCTGATGCTTTTTCGACAGGATCACTAAAGCTATCGGGAGATGGAATGGTTTCATCGACAGCAATTACTTGGCCTGGGTTTGTGCCCCACGTTACTTGTGGTTTGATGTCCGCGGCATTTAGGGTAACGACTGCATCGAATTTGGCATTATCATCGGTTTTTAGCGTTGCCCAGTACTCAATGGCAGCTTCTAAATCGTTTCCTTGAGGAGAAAACTTGCGACCTTTAATGTAGTCGAAAGTAGTCTGATCAGGGGCGATAAGACCGGCTTTTGCTCCAAGCTCAATCGCCATATTGCACACCGTCATACGACCTTCCATTGAAAGATCGGTAATCGCTTCACCACAAAATTCAACGACATAGCCTGTACCACCGGCCGCCGTTGTTTTACCTATAATGGCTAGCACGATATCTTTAGCGGTGATGCCTGGAGCGACTTTGCCTGTCACCTCAATTTTCATCGTTTTCGCGCGAGCTTGTTTCAATGTTTGGGTTGCAAGTACGTGCTCAACTTCTGATGTACCGATGCCAAACGCTAACGAGCCAAATGCGCCATGTGTTGCTGTGTGTGAGTCACCGCAGACAATGGTCATACCGGGAAGAGTAATACCTAATTCTGGCCCCATGACATGAACGATGCCTTGGTATTTATGATTTAAGTCGTAGAGTGTTACGCCAAACTCAGCACAGTTCTTGGACAATGTTTCCATTTGGATTCGAGCCATCTCACCCGAGGCATTAATGTCTTTTGTGGTGGTTGAAACGTTATGGTCCATGGTAGCGAATGTTTTACTCGTCTGACGAACTTTACGTCCCTTTTCGCGTAAACTATCAAATGCTTGCGGTGATGTCACTTCATGAACGAGATGACGATCGATATAAAGGATGGGGGTTTCCCCTTCAGCTGATACCGCAATGTGGGCATCATAAATTTTTTCGTATAAGGTTTTTGCTTGCGACATTGCTTCTTCCTTGAGCTCTTTGAGCTTTATAAAGGACTAGGCGAGCCTAGTCCTACTAATTATGAATTTAAAATATAGCTGGCAATTTTATCGCCCATTTCAGAGGTTGAAAGTGCCGCTTTACCACTGGCAAGATCTGCGGTGAGTTCTCCTGCGGTAAGCGCCTTTGATACGGCATTTTCGATAGCTTGAGCGGCACTTTCTTCGCCCAAGCTATAACGTAGCATTAAAGCGGCGGAAAGAATTTGTGCTACTGGGTTAGCGATGTTCTTTCCTGCGATATCAGGTGCAGAGCCACCTGCTGGCTCATAGAGACCGAAATTGCTTTCATTAAGGCTAGCGGAAGGTAGCATACCCATTGAGCCTGTGATCATGGCGCATTCATCGGAAATGATGTCACCAAAAATATTAGAGCACAGCATGACATCAAATTGAGAGGGATCTTTAATGAGCTGCATAGTGGCATTATCGATATAAATGTGTGAAAGCTCGACGTCCGGATAATCTTTTGCGATCTCTTCCACGACCTCACGCCATAAGATAGAGCTTTGTAATACATTCGCTTTATCGACTGAGCATACTTTTTTACGACGTAATCGTGCGGACTCAAACGCTATTTTTGCAATGCGTTCGATTTCGTAGCGGTGGTAAACTTCGGTATCAAATGCTTTTTCATTTGCCCCTTCTCCTTCGCGTCCTTTGGGTTGGCCAAAATAAATACCACCAGTCAATTCTCGAACAACCACAATATCGAAGCCACGATCGGAGATATCGGATCGTAAAGGAGAAAAGCTTTCTAAGCCTGAGTGAATTTGAGCAGGACGCAAGTTACAAAACAGTTGAAAATGTTTGCGAAGCGGTAGGAGTGCACCGCGCTCTGGTTGGTCGTTGGGTGGTAAATGCTCCCATTTAGGACCGCCTACGGAACCAAACAATACGGCGTCTGCCTCTTCACATCCTTTAATGGTGCTTTCAGGTAGCGGGCAACCGTGGTTATCAATCGCAATCCCGCCGACATCATGTTCTTCTCTGGCAAACCGGATAGCATGTTTTTTTTCAATCGCATCCAATACCTTGTGTGCTTGTTGCATTACTTCTGGGCCGATACCATCACCTGCAAGAACGGCAATTTTGTATGTTTTGTCTGTCATGTTAGTCCTTTACTATTTTTATATTTGCTTGCCCCAGTGAGCTCTAAAGATTGAAAACTCTAATCTAGGTACGTTAAACGGTTGCCACTTTCTTTTGTTTAATTTCTGCAATTTGATCGGCACGATGAATGCTATTGATCACGTGCAATAAGGCTTGCCCTGATGCTTCGACAATATCCGTAGAGACGCCTGTACCGTGATATTTTCGCCCTTTGTAGTTGGCAATAATATCGGCTTGCCCGAGTCCATCTTCACCTTCGCCCTTGGCGGTAAGGTCAAATTTATCCAATACGATCTCATAGCCAGTTAGACGGTAAATACATTGGTAAAGCGCATCGACAGGGGCCATTACCAACGGCAGCTTCACATTTTTCTTCATCACCAACAAAGCAATTTAATACTGGTGGTTGCCATGACACTACCAGATTGGACACTCAAATAATTTAACTTATAGAATCATCTTCATCACGCAGATTAGAGAAGTGCATCAACGCTTCTAAATCGTAGCAAATACCTGTCCTTTTCGGTCGGCTACTTCAAGAATCTCATACAATGCGTTCAAATTGTATTCGTTCTCGTTGTAACCCATGCTGTCCATATGGCTTTTTACTGCGGCGCGGCCACTGCGCTCGTTAAGTTCAGCGCTTGGGTTTTTTAGGGCCAATTGACTCTGGAGTCATGATTTCATATGTATTTTTTATTTTTTAGGCATACCATCTTGGTGAATACCCGAGGAGTGGCTAAATGCGTTTGGCACCGACAATCGCTTTGAGTTACTTTGAATCGGCATATTGCACAGTTGGCTAACCAACTTACTGGTGCGGTGGAGTCTCACATGCTTTAAGCCAGTATGTACGCCGAGGAATTCTTGACGAGTTTTGATGATCATCGCGATCTCTTCCAGTGAACAGTTACCAGCGCGCTCACCAATACCGTTGATGGTGCCTTCTATTTGCCTTGCGCCAGGGCCTGTACAGCGCAATCGAGTTTGCGACTGACATTCCCAAGTCATCATGGCAATGAACGGAAATAATGGCTTTATCTATGTTTAGGGACTCGCTCAAAACAGCATCTGAATAATGCCACCAATTCGCTAGGAACAGTATAACCGACCGTGTCTGGAATATTGATGTCTTAGCTCCGGCATTAATTTGCGGCTTCGACCATTCTACAGAGATTATCAATGGGCGTTCGGCCCGCATCTTCACAGGAAAATTCGACGTCATCAGTGTAGTTACGGCGTGTTTCACCGCAGCTGACTGCCATCTCGAGCACATCATCATAACTGCGGCGCAATTTATCTTGCACATGAATGGTTGAGTTGAAATAAACGTATGGATACGAAAAGCATCGGCGACTTTCAGAGCTTCGGCTGCTGCATCAATATCTTTTGCTACCGCGCGAGAAAGCGCGCAGACGCGGCTGTTTTTAATGTGTTTGGCAATCGTTTTGACCGATTCAAAATCACCTGGGGGAGGAAACTGGAAAACCTGCTTCAATAACATCAACACCAAGGCGCTCTAATGCGTAAGCAATCTGCAGTTTTTCTTTAACGGTTAAGCTTGCTGACAAAGCTTGCTCGCCATCACGTAGTGTGGTGTCGAATATAATGACTTGATTATTCATGTTGCTCCCTTGCACCGATGGTTAATCGTTTACTTCCTAAATGTAGTTATAAAAAAACCCGCATCTCAGTGCGGGCTCTTGTCATCTGTGTTGTGTTTTTCTTCCACAACCTACCCGCGCGAATGGTTCACGATAAGGAGCAGGCCCAGCAGGATAGAAAAACGGATAGTCATTCGTACATTCCACAAGATTAAGTTAACAAATTAGTACCGTACTCGACTTAACTCGTCAACCATTAAGTTTTTTTTTATTCATATCGGATCAGTTTTAGTCAAAAGCGGTAAAAATGAGCAGAATTGGTAGAGAGGATCACTTTTTGTAGCACGGAATGTTTTCACGCAAGAACGTTTGTCATCGGTTAAATTCATTCATTATCCAACAAACAGTCACGTATTTGTCATTTTAAACTTCTACGTTTAGAGCGTAAGAGGTTATGGAATGACAGGAGTCGCTCATGCGTGCCATCGGACAAATTGTTAAGTTTGACGTAGCGTTTTCGCTATTTTGTTTACAGCATCGTTTTAATCAGCCTGTAGCGCAGATCAGCAAAGCTATTTCCCATACTGGGGATGGGCATTTGTACGCGTTGATTGGTGCTTTAGCTTGGTTATTTAGACCCGCTTAATGGCCAGCTATTCTTAATGGCTGGACTGGCCGCTTTCGCGATTGAACTCCCTATTTATTGGGGATTGAAAAATAGCTTTCAGCGTCGTCGCCCTGAAGAGTTTTCTCCTTCATTCATTGCCTTTATACCCCTTCGGATCGCTACAGTTTTGCCCTCTGGTCATACGGCTGCAGGGTTTGTTATGGCGACATTAATTGGCCACTTCTATCCTCATAGCGATGCTTTTGTCTTGGTTTGGGCTGGCTTAATTGGCGTATCTCGCATCCTACTTGGGGTTCACTTCTTGACGGATATCGTGATTGGCGCGCTGCTTGTGTAAGCAGCGCAAGATTTGCTTTGTGGTTGGTGGAGAGAGGCTTTTGAAAATTCTGTATGGTGTCCAAGGCACCGGAAATGCCATATTGCTCGTTCACGAGTGATGAGTGAAGCGTTGAGAGAAGCCAAAATTGATGTGCAATTTCTCTTTTCTGGACGTGAAAAAGAGAAATACTTTTCGATGGAAAGTTTCGGTGATTACCAAACTCGGCGCGGTTTTTACTTTTGAAACTGAACAGGACACGTAAATTACGTTAAAACGGCGCTGAATAATAATTTGCTGACTTTCGTGAGTGAGACAAAAAACCTCGATTTGTCTCCGTATGATCTGGTCATTAATGACTTTGAACCAGTATCGCAGTGGGCGGCTAAACAGCAAGGTATTCCGTGTATTGGATAAGTCATCAAAATGGCATTCGTTATAATGTGCCTTGAAAGGGGCAAGTTGGCTGGATAAACAGATTATTCAACAGTTTTGCGCCTGCCAACTACCACGTCGGTTTACAGTGGTATCATTTTGATCAACCGAATCCTTCCTCCGATTATCTATCGTTCAGAGCAGCATACGTCTAGCGAGCATTTCATTTTGGTCTATCTTCCATTTGAGCATGTTGATGATATTCTTGAGTTGCTTTTTCGTTTTTCAATCAAGCATTTATTTGTTATCACCTTCTTAATGGAAGCGCAATCCGTTGAAAATGTTGAGTTGCGTCCCTTATGTCATACCCATTTTCAATATCACTTGCATTGCTGCGATGGCGTAATTGCTAATGGTGGCTTTGAATTACCATCAGAAGCACTTTCATTGGTAAAAAGCTGCTACTTAAGCCACTATCGGTCAATTTGAGCAGCAAAGTAACGTTGCCACTCTTGAGAATCTCGGGCTTGCTGCATCTATGAGTTTTTGGACCCGTCGGAGTTACGCCGTTTGGTTGGATTGAAAAACAGGTCGAGCGCGTTGTCTATCCTAATGTAGCGAAAGCCTTGGTTGAATGGGTACAAAATGCAAATGGGATAATCATAGAAGAGCTGAGCCAGTCTTTATGGCGGCAGGTTGATTTCCCTAGTTATGTGTCATTTAACTAATATTGACGAAACGCTTTGAATTTTGACGTAATTAATTTATTTGGTGAATGTATCAAGGTAAAGGCTTGTTATTCATCACTTGATTCAATGTTTTGAATAAAATGCATAAATTTTTCTGTTTTATGGTTTTTTATAAAAATACATCGTACTGATAAATAAGGACAATCTTTTTGTTTGGATAAAAAAAAACTGATATTTTATCAATCTTGTTGCCAATCGATAAATGCTTAGCAGATAGTAGCCTCCACCCAGTTGTGTCTGGGTAAATATAATAAATGGCAGTTATCTATTCTATACCGAATCAACTTGAAGATGCAGGCTTGAGAACCTGAAAATGATCATTAATTCGAGATGTCAAAGAGCCTGCGATCTCTGGAAGAGTCACAGAAAAAAATTGGTCTATTGCCGCCTTGAAGTCCCGTTTTCTTTTGAAGTAAACGTGTTCCTCGACTTCTCATTCATTACTTTCCATAGCCGCTCTATTGGGTGAGGTTTGGACTGTAAGGTGGAAGAAATGCAGTTTAATATTCAGGACAAACGCCGCATCTTTGACTAAGTCACTGCGTGTGATATCCCGCACCATCTAATATGATATAAGCTTATGGGCTAACGAATAACTCTCTCTTAACTTACAGAAAAAACGAACAATCGATTCACTGTTAATGCTCTCATAGTCGTGAACAATGGTTGCACCAATATCCGACAGGTTCAGTGCGCCAATAATGTTCAATCGGCTACGATTACCCTTGTTGTGTTCAATCACTTTATCCTGACCAGTACGTATCCAGCCATGCGATATCTTTGTTGATAGTGTTGGGTGAACTGCATCGATAAAGACTATCGATTCATCCTCGCCACAGCTTGCCTTTAGCCTTCATACGCCTCTATGAATGCTTGCTGTTTTGCTTCATCAAACTTGTGTGGTATGCCTTTCGGTTGCTTGTAGCTAAAACCATTATGGTGAAGCCATTTGTTCATACCAGAAACAGTATAATCAAGCCCAAACGTCTCTTTAACATAGGCGACAATTTGATGAGTATGAGAATAGGTTTTCTCAGTCAAATGCTCGATTAGGTGCATGGTTTGAATAGCAGAAAGCTTGCTTTGGCTTCCTCCATTCTCAGGCTTAAGTTTTTCAGAAAGTACGTAGTCACTGAGGTGACGTGCAACGGTCGATTCATGAATACGAAGAGCTTGTGAAATCATAGTCTGACTCCAGCCTTCAGAAGCCAGCAAAACAGCCTTAATACGGTCGCAAACTCGACTATCACGCTCAATGTCGTGCATCTGTTCGAGTTGCAGTTTCTGTTGAGGAGTCAGTGTGATTTTCATGGTTTGTAGCATGATCCTGATTCTATTGAAAATCAAGCATCTTCAATGATCACGGGTATACATCAGTTAAATTAGGGTCGAAAGCAAGCAAAGTGAATGATGCAAATTGCTGAAGATTAAGCTGTGTAAACGCTTGGATAACCTTCTCGACACTGACTTGACTGGATAAATGCTTAAGCAATTGACCGCGGCTCACTAAGCGTTCGGCATCGGCTCCTTGGGGGATTTTACCTTGGTAATTATTGAGCAAGCACAAAGCCAAACCGCATTCATTAAGGCTGATCCAACTGCCTCCACCGGCAGGATCAATCGGCATCAACACTTCAACACCAGCTTGCGTGTATTGTTTAGGCGGCAACGCTAATGGGCGGTTTTTTTGTTCATCACGGTTAAAAAACAGATGATAGCCGTGTTTGTCGAGTAACCAAGAAACTGAGCACATGTTATTGCCCCCGAATGAAGGAGGCCGTGGCTGGCGCTAAGCCGAAAGCGGCATCGGTTTCTACATGCAGCAAATGAGCGACCACTTTAGCCATCGCAAAATGGTGCTGTGCATGCAAAGTGGCGAAGCTTAACTCTCGCTCCCATGTTGATGAGAGAGAGCACACTTGCGTTTCCTGCAATGAGGTTTCAACAAGTACCGTAACGGATTTTTGGAGTGAGGCCGAGCACTGCGTTAACCATTGAATTAAATACTCAATTTCGGCCAAGGCCGCAGCGCGGGACGTCTCAACGAGGTGGCCCCGACGGCGTTGGTTGTAATCAATAGTGCTAGTTGAGTTAGCCAGCGCATGAAACAGATCCAACCAATGACGAAAATGTTGCCCCACTGAACTGGCGACAATTGGCGTGGCTAAGTGGGTGTAGTGCCTATCTTCTAACTGTTCGAGAAACTGGTGCGCTTATTCCAGTGTTTCAATGCCGCCTTGGATCACGGGGGCATGATTAGGCTGTGGTGCACTTTGTTGTGAACATTGTGGTGATTGCAAACATATTTCTATCCCTATGATTGTTCTTATGGATAAGGTTAATCCGTGCTTGGGTAGTGTTCGGTTAGGCCTTTTCTTTGCGCCAAGCGTTCAGCAGTTCAGCCATTTTGGGTGTTTGATGGCCTAACTTTCGCTGCTGCGCGCCTATGTCGAATAAGATTCGGTACTGTCTGAGTAAGGTTGAGAAGATCTCACGCAGCGGTGTTTCTCTATCCCAAATATGAGCGGCTTCACTGCTTGCGCCATTGATTTCCAAAATCGTGAACTGTTCTCCAGCATCAATTGGTGAATATTGGCAAACTTGATATCGAGCCGCCCATAGTGAAACCCGTCAACATTGTTAAAAATCTCATCTAACTTGTTGGTGAGAGCGAGGTGTGATATAGCGGTTACCATTGCGGAAAATCGATCCGGCGACTATGGCTGCCCGCAAAGGCGAGTTGAAACTCCTGCCCTGCTTCAAGACCTGATCGAGCTTCTCAAGGTGGCGAGGAAAATAGAGGTGAGGGGAGTTGCCTGCGCGTGGGCAGCGTTCAATTACTGCTTTAAAGTGTGAATGCATCCCAGTGACAAACGGGGCGTACTTGAGCGTGATGAAATAATGTTGCCTTGAGCTTCACCGGATAGCGCACATAAAACACGCCAGCTTCAGCTTGATACGGCGCTTTTTGTTGCAGTAAAAAACGGCGTTAATCGGAATGATTGGATGTAGTCACTCAGTTGTTGTTCATTTTGCAGCAGTTTTACGCCAACGCCGCGGCTGCCTAAATCTGGTTTAGCGACAAGAGGGAAATCCAACGATGCTTGTTGCATTGCAGACAGAGCCTGTGCTGTTGCTGCTGACGGGTTTGATGGCTTTTCGTTCGGGTGATAAAGGGCGATATCCACTGCTGAGCGTATTCACCGGCTAGATTTAAGAATGTCGTGTTTTGACTCTCCAACCATGCCGCTGAGCTTGATGCCGGGGTTTGCAATTAAGGGTAAGCCCAGTTGCCATAACGCAGCCTTGCAGCAGGCTTTGAATCACCACGAGTGTAGAAAAACCAACTGGCAGAAATTCATAAGGAGAAATGCTGCGTTTGGTGTCTTGCTCTAAAAGCGGCATACCCGCGTTGATTTGGCCATGTGCAATGCAAGGTATTTCTAATTGGCGTTCATGACAATCCTTTAGAAAATGATTTGTTGAGAAGACGATTGGTGAGCATTAATAGGCCCAACCGCGATAGGAATAATGCTCCATTGATAATGAGAGGACTGCTGCAAAACCTGACTCCCTAGGTAATAAAGCGTTGAAAAACGATCAGTGTCACAGTGCTGTGGCCGTCAGTACGGAGCACAGAAATAGCGCCAACGGAATAGAAAAAAAGCCGCTCAAGTAAAGCCCACCGTTCTTAGGCCGGGGACAAAGCGAATAATAAACAGATTTAAAAAGTATGATGGTGCAGTTTGCGACGGACGGTTCGAAAATGTTTATTGTCAGCGCTTGATAACGAAGCGGACGAACGCGTTGTGCCACTTGGCCTAAGTAATACAAACCGAGATCGCCACTAACAATGCCGACAAAAATAGCCAACAACGCCAAGCCGGGGGACATGAGATTTTGCAAAGCCAGTGTGGCGGCGGTGACAATAGCGACATCCTCTAACAAATAGGGAAAGCAAAATTACGCCGATGAATAGTAAAGTCAGTGAATGACTTTCGGCTGTTAGAAAGGTTTGAATGTCGATAGCAAGCGCCACACTTCCTCCTAGCAAATTATGATCAAGTATAGAATAAGGCGCTGATTGCGCTTTTATTCTCATTACGAGGACAAAGACCTGCCAAAGAATAGAAAAATTGCATATTTGATGATTTTTTATAATTAAATTTAATCAAACTAATGTTTGAAAATTAAACCGAGGTTGTAACGAACCTTAAATGAAGCGTGGATAGCCAAGAACCATCAAGATCAGAGTTAGGGTTGCCGAGCGGGAAATAAAAAACGCAGCGAAAGGCTGCGTTTGTGGGTGAAAGCGCCTTAATTCATTGGCCTCTTTCAATCGATTTGAGTGGGGAGTTATTGTGTAAGGTCAATCCTGTAAACCGCAAAACCAACCTCATCGTTTTCCACCAAGTCATTGGGTATTGGCCTTTCTCTTTGATGAACTGTGCTGCTTTCTCGCTTGGAGAGGTTTCAAACGAATATCTAACGCGTATTAGTTTTAATCGGAGCAAACGACCAGTTGTTATCAGCACTTGGCGTGACTTGACCTTTTTCTTTACTCACGCGCGAAATGTAGTTTGCAACGGCCGTGCGGTTTTCGTCGGGTGAGTCAAAGGCAACAAATTGTGCGCCGTGCCTGCAAATTTATTACTATAAGCGCGGTAGTTATTGGTGGCGACAATAATGGTCTGTTTTACATCGATAGGTTTACCTTGATAAGTTAAGCCTACAATGCGCTCAGCATCTTTATGCGCCACTTTACAATCACCATCGTATTTGGCGGGTTGAGTCACATCGATTTGATAATTCACCCCATCCATCACATCAAAGTTATACGTGCGGAAATCAGCCCAATTGATCAAGGATTGTGGTTGAGTGCTGTGCGGATCAATCTGATTAAACTGCCCCGCGCTGCATTCCAACCATTCCTTCACTTCTTTACCCGTCATTTCAGCGCTACTAATGTATTAGGGTAAAGATAGAGATCTGCTGCGTTACGAAATGTCAGTTGGCCAGCTTCGACTTCGGTGAAACCGGCAGGAATCATCTTTACGGCCACCGACTTTAAAAGGTGCCGCGGCGGATAACACCGGCAAACCATCAAGATCAGGGTCGCCTTGAATAAAGCGTTCCACATAATCTTTTTGTGCAAGGTTAACGATTTGCACGGTTGGGTCATCTTGTACCAAGGCTAAAAAGCTGTACATCACATCATTCGCTTGGCAATCGTTGATTCACGAAATCTCGCGTGCCTTTATGGTCCGACTCTAAGGCTTTCACTATGCCTGTATCGGCTGCTGCCAATGATTTCTTATTGGCTTTATCGAAGATTGGGCGAGCTTGGGATTGACCATTCACGACTGACCATTGGCCATCTTTGCTTTGCAAAGTCAGATCCATCACACCAACATGGCTACCCCAGCGCCCCGGCATGACAGCGGTTACGCCATTAATGGTGCCTTTAGTTACATCTGCTCCTGGCAGTTTGGCAAAATCTTGGCTAGGGAATACCGCGTGAGAGTGACCAAAAGCAATTGCGTCAATGCCTTCTACTTGGGTGAGGTAGTAAACCGAGTTTTCTGCACCAACGGAATATGGGTTAGCTGAGACACCAGAGTGCGGATTGCCACGATCACATCGGCACCCTCTTTTTTCATCTGCGGGATCAGCTCCTCGGCTGTTTGTTTGATGTCTTTGGCAAACACTTTGCCATCAAGGTTTTTCTTATCCCACACCATGATTTGTGGTGGGACAAAACCAATGTAACCCACTTTAATTTGGTGCTCTTTGCCATCGGTATCTTGAACGTGTGCGTTTTAATGAGATAGGGATTGAAGAGGTGTTTGCCCGTTTGTTGGTCATAGACGTTGGCATTGACATACGGGAATGCGGCGTCGTTAATACTCTCCTTTAAAAAGGACAAACCGTAGTTAAATTAATGGTTACCAATGTTACCTACATCGTAGCCGAGCTGATTCATCGCTTTGTAAACTGGGTGAACCTCACCAACCTTGATGCCTTTGGCGGCCATATAGTCGCCCATTGGGCTACCTTGGAGTAAATCACCGTTATCGACCAAAATGCTGTTTTCGACTTCGCTGCGCGCTTGCTTCACTAACGTCGCCGCACGGGATAAACCAATCTGGTTCGATGGCTTGTCTTTGTAGTAATCGTAATCCATCACATTGGTGTGAATATCGGTCGTTTCGACGATACGCAGTTTAATGGTGTCCGCCATTGCTGGGCCAGCCATTGCTAACATACCGCTCAAAATCGCGATGGAGAGAGGTTCACTGCCACTTTCATTGTGTACTCCAGTTAGGGGTAGGGAACAAATAACTCGTCTAATGTAACAAAATCTTATGAAACGATGATTTCAATGAATATCAATTTGTGATGTTACGCGTTAACTCACCGGCATTCTGTCGACAAGATCTCATCATTGATTGGCTTTTAATCAGAGAGATAGTCACTTCTTATTCGGAATTATCCATTCCCTTATCAGCTTTTGATATAAAAAATGAAATTTTAGAATTTCAGGTAATATGAAGAGCCCGCCATAATGCATCCATGAATTAAGTTATGGATAACAACAATGAGTACGACGGAAACCATTTCTCAGTTGCCAATCAAAGGGCCGCGCTTAGTTGCGGTCAACAATGATGCTTTGGCAAGTAGCGCTCCATCGTACGTCAAAAGCCAATTGACCTGCGGTGAAGTGGCTTTGATTGGTGCAGGGCCGGGCGACCCAGAACTGCTGACGCTCAAAGCGTTGAGCTTTCTACAACAAGCCGACGTGGTGTTGTACGACTACCTAGTGTCTGATGAAATTATGGCGCTGGTGCCGAGCGATACCATCTTAGTCTGCGTGGGTAAGCGCGCTGGACACCACAGTGTTCCTCAAGAAAAAACCAATCAATTGCTGATCGATTTTGCGCAGCAAGGTTACAAAGTCGTGCGTATTAAAGGCGGTGATCCGTTTATGTTTGGCCGCGGTGGTGAAGAGTTGGAAGTGCTGTTTGATGCGGGGGTGAAATTTCAGGTGATCCCCGGTATTACAGCGGCGGCAGGCGCAACGGCCTATGCGGGAATTCCACTGACTCATCGTGATTATGCGCAATCCGCTCTGTTTGTCACCGGTCACCTTAAAGCGGAAAACGATGACATGGATTGGTCAACACTGGCGCGTGGTAATCAAACCTTAGTCATTTACATGGGCTTGATGAAGTCGAGTTATATCCAGCAGCAGTTGATTGAACATGGACGCCAAGCCAACACACCAATCGCGATTATTGAACGCGGTACTCAGCGTTCGCAAAAAGTCTTCAAAGGGCAGCTCAGTGACTTATCACAACTGGCGGCGCAGGCACAGGCTCCGGCCTTGATTGTGGTGGGCGAAGTGGTTGCGCTGTCGGAAAAACTGCATTGGTTTGGTGAACAACCCGCGCAGCAAAACCAAGTGAATTACGCCTGATTGCAAGGCTAGTCAGTTAGTTCCAACTCAATACTCAAACCAATTTCTCATTGCACAAGGCTCGCAATGCGAGCGAAAAGGAAGCATGCAGATGGATCAACAACGCTTAACCCATTTACAAACAGCTCGAAGCCGAAAGTATTCATATTTTACGTGAAGTGGCTGCTGAATTTGATAACCCAGTAATGATGTATTCGATTGGTAAAGACTCTTCGGTGATGCTGCATTTAGCGCGCAAGGCTTTTTATCCGGGGAAAATTCCGTTTCCTTTGCTGCATGTCGATACTGACTGGAAGTTTCGCGAGATGATTGAATTTCGTGATCGTATGGCGCACAAGTATGGTTTTGAGCTTTTGGTACACAAAAACCCAGAAGGGATCGCGATGGGGATCAGCCCTTTTGAGCATGGTTCTTCAAAGCATACCGACATCATGAAAACCCAAGGTTTAAAACAAGCGTTGAACCAATATGGTTTTGATGCTGCTTTTGGTGGTGCGCGTCGTGATGAAGAGAAATCACGCGCGAAAGAGCGTGTTTATTCTTTCGTGATAAGAACCACACGTGGGATCCGAAGAACCAGCGTCCGGAGCTATGGAAAACCTACAACGGCCAAATCAATAAAGGTGAGAGCATTCGTGTTTTCCCGTTGTCGAACTGGACTGAATTGGATATTTGGCAATACATCTATTTGGAAAACATCGAGATCGTACCGCTGTATTTATCGGACATTCGCCCAGTTGTCGAACGCGATGGATGCTGATCATGGTCGATGACGAGCGGATGAAGCTGCAACCTGGAGAAGAAGTTCAGCACAAGAGTGTGCGTTTTCGCACGTTAGGTTGTTATCCACTTACTGGCGCAATTGAATCAGAGGCCAGTACGCTAACGGGCATCATTGAAGAGATGCTGGTGGCCACTTCCAGTGAACGACAAGGCCGCGCGATCGACCACGATCAATCAGGATCGATGGAATTGAAAAACGCCAAGGTTATTTCTAAGCCTCTAAGGAAAGATTATGAATAGTGCAGTTCAGGCTCAGCTTTCTGAGATCGGTATTGAAGCTTATCTCACGCAACACCAGCACAAATCGTTACTGAGATTTCTGACTTGTGGCTCAGTTGATGATGGAAAAAGTACCTTGATTGGTCGTTTGCTTCATGACACAAAACAGATTTATGAAGATCAACTGGCCGCCGTCCATTCCGATAGCCAGCGTGTTGGCACGACGGGCGAGCGCCCCGATTTAGCTCTGTTAGTTGATGGCCTGCAAGCGGAACGTGAGCAAGGATCACCATTGACGTGGCGTATCGCTATTTCTCTACTCAAAAGCGCAAATTCATCATTGCCGATACTCCGGGGCATGGAGCAGTACACGCGCAATATGGCGACGGGCGCATCCACTTGCGATCTCGCGGTGATTTTGATCGATGCCCGTAAAGGCATTTTGATCAAACGCGTCGCCACTCATTCATTGCCAATCTGTTAGGTTTGAAGGCATTTTGTGGTGGCGGTGAATAAGATGGAGTCTGTCGATTACTCACAAGATCGTTTTGAGCAGATCCGTCAAGACTACGTGGAATTTTCAAAGCATCTGCAAGGTGATACTGATATTCAGATCATCCCGCTTTCTGCTCTGGAAGGGGGACAACGTGGTCGAAGCAAGTCAACATATGCGTTGGTATCAAGGCCCATCACTGCTGGAGCTGCTTGAAACGGTGGGACGTAGATCAGCAAAAAGGAGCTGGTGAGTTTCGTTTTCCCAGTGCAGTATGTGAACCGACCGAATCTCGATTTTCGCGGTTTTGCTGGCACGATTGCAGCGGGCAGCATCAGCGTTGGAGATGCAATCACTGCTCTTCCGTCTGGAAAAACATCCACCGTGGCACGTATTGTTACTTTCGATGGAGATTTGCCGCAAGCGCAAGCAGGCCAAGCGGTGACGTTAACGCTCAGCGATGAAATTGACATCAGCCGTGGTGATCTTATTGTGCTGCAAGGAGCGCAGGTTGAATCAACTAACCATCTATTAGCCGATGTGGTCTGATGACAGAACAACCACTCAAAGCCGGGCGTGAATACAACATCAAAATTGCAGGTAAGAAAACCGTCGGCCAGTTGCAAGCAGTGCGTCACCAGTACGATATTAATAATTTATCGACTTATCACAGTGAAGAGTTGCCGCTCAATGGCATTGGCTTGTGTGAATGGTCGCTAACAGAGTCGATCGCGCTGGATAAATACTTAGACAGTGCCAATACTGGTGGTTTTATCATCATCGATCGCCTGACGAATGTGACGGTGGGGGCGGGCTTGGTTCGAGATAGTTTGCAAAACATCGCTCATGCTCAAAGTGCCCATTCTGCGTTTGAAGTTGAATTGAATGCCTTGATCCGCAAGCACTTTCCACACTGGGAAGCCAAAGATCTTCGTCAGTTACTCAAGGCTTAACTGTGGTGATTCGGTGGGAGGGATTGCCGCTTACAGCGTCCCTCTATTGGCTAGTTTGAGACAACAAAGGATTGAGTAATGAGTACGAATTTGGCCAATAAAGATGAAAATGTTGTCTGGCATCAGCATACGGTGAATAAGTCGTTCCGCGCCAACTTAAACAACAACAGCCAGCAGTATTGTGGTTTACGGGGCTGTCAGGGGCGGGAAAATCAACCATTGCTGGTGCGTTGGAACAGCGTTTAGCTCAACTCGGTATCACACCTATTTGCTCGATGGGGATAATGTACGCCACGGCTTGTGCAGCGACCTTGGGTTCTCAGAGCAAGATCGGCGAGAAATATTCGGCCGTATTGGTGAACTCGCGAAGCTGATGGCCGATGCTGGTTAATCGTGTTATCAGCATTCATTTCACCGCATCGCGCTGAGCGTCAATTAGTGCGCGATATGCTGCCACAAGGTGAATTCATCGAAGTGTTTGTCAATACCAAGTTGGACGTGTGCGAGCAGCGCGACCCGAAGGGGCTGTATAAAAAAGCGCGCGCTGGTGAAATCAGTAATTTTACGGGCATTGACTCTGAGTATGAGTCGCCGCAAAACCCTGAGATCGTATCTTGCGGCTGGCGAAAAAAGCATTGATGAGCTGGTGGAAATTTGCCTAACAGCGCTGCAAGTGCGAGCGATTATCGCCTAATGTAGAAGAGGGCTCATCAGCTTGAGCCTTTATTTTTGAGGCTAGACGGCGTGATGAAAAGAGCTGCTGGCAACTTCGGTGTGGACAGTGAATTTCTGGCTAAGCACCGCCAACATCTGATCGTAGTACTGGCATATTCGGTTTATTACCCAGTAGCTTACACAGCTCATTGCCAGTGGGACTGAAACGGTAATAGAGCAGCCTGACTCCTTTACTCATCGATTGCAGTGACAGATTCTTGCCTTGATAGGTCAACAGCAGTGCCGGTTCAAGTTCAATTTCTCCAGATTCCAGTTCAGTGGCGTGCAGTAAGCCAAGCTCGATCAGTACTAACAGGCTCGAATAGGTAATTGGAACTACCCATATTGATGACAAATGTGCTGATGCGTTTTCCTAAACTAAAATTGCCGTTAGTAGCACGAATGCCGACCAACAGCTTGCGGCTATTATCGCTACCAAAACAGCAGGCTAACGCTGAGGCTTTTTGGAGTATCTGCGCCTCTTTTGGTGTCATGTCTTGTAATACTTGCAGTGCTTTCATTGAGGTTGAACCGGGGTGGTCACCTCGCGTTTGAGTACTTGCGCCAAAGTCGCTGCATCGAAGAGTTGTGGATGTCTTGCGCCATATCGAAAAAACGGTGTAACCAATCTTGATCAGGCTCTCCCGCGGTCTCATTTTTACAAGAGATATGCGCCAGTTTGACGATCTGCTCTAGGTTTTTTTGTCGCTGCTCTTGTACGTTGCTGTTCTCTAAATAAGGCGCGATCAGCGAGCGTTTTTTCTGGCGGATCCGTTTGTAGCAGCGCATCTAAGCCGTGATATTGAGCAATATTCAAAATGCGACTACCACTGTCTTTGATGTAGCTCGATTTTGTTTCGTGCTTTGACCTGAGTTGGCTTGATGTTCAATCACTACAGGGTTGTTGTATCTGCCATTTTATGTCCGCTTCAATCACCCATTTCATTCATGGATTAAAATGTAACGTGTAACGCATTTTCCATCTAGGAAAAACATTCGTTCTAGATCAAAATTTGCAGCTATCCTCTAATGATTTTAAATATCTTGTTAAAATTTGTTATCGGAATTTGTGGGGCGCTTATGCAGGTGTTGGAAAGAAAATAGACTGAAAAAAGGCCACCCGCACTATCGATTACATTACTTATTGTTGATATATGTCGCTTTGCTAGCGTATTTATCTAAATTATCGTTTAGTTTTAGAGGAAGTCCAATAGGTTGCCTATTTTGTTAACTACATGTCGTCGTATTCTTCGGATCGCAGTGCACTTCGAACACATACGCTTGTAGTTTCGTCCAGATCGTGGCTAACACTTTCGGTTTTCAGTGTCCCAATCAGATAAATTACATCCCAGAGCTGCTGATTGGAGCACCTTGCGGGATATTTCACATAAAAATTTGGTTTGGTGGCGGTGGCGGCACGTGAATGCATGCGCAAAGTAGGGCACCAGTAGAAAATCAGTAACGTTGTTGGCGTCACCTTCCAGTGGGATCACAAAGCCGGGTATTTTGACCACGCTGCCATTGAGCTCTTTTCTAACTCCGCCGATTTTTGATTGTGCAGCCGTCATTTCGCCATCATGGTTCAATGCTGGCATGCCATCGGCGTTGAATTGGTTACGTTCGTTCTCGGGGATCAGATCGATCCAATCGAGCGTCAGTACTTGTTCATTACTCTGTGCGTACATCGGTAACAAGCCTGATAGCAGCAGCGTGCTGATAAGCAGTAGTTTTTTCATCGTTAAGTCCTAAATTCGAATGGTCATTCCATCGCTAAGTGATTGTCTATAGGCGCGTAGAGCTGGGATAACACCAATAATAATGCAGCCAGTTGTACATAAGCTAATAATTGCCACTCATAGCTGCTTAAGGTGCTGAGTGTGATTTGAATTCCATAATGCTGCGCAATAAAAGGTTGCGCCAGTGCGAGCAGTGAATATAACCCCGCTAATCCAACGCAGATGCCAATAAAGGTCAGCGTCGTCGCTTCGCTGATAAGCAGAGCAAAAATATGTTTAGGTTGTGCGCCCATGGCGCGCAGAATCGCCATTTCACGGCGTCTTTCCTGCAAGCTTGTCAGTAAGCTGCTGAGCATACCAAGTAACCCGGCTGCCACCACAAATACCGACACCGCCATTAAAGCTTGTTCTGCTATCGACATCATACCCCACAGTTCTTGCAGAGCGACGCCGGGCATAATGGCGCTCAAGGGTTCTTGGCGATAGTTATTGATTTCACGTTGCAGTGCAAAGGTTTGAATTCTCGATTTTAAACCGATCAACATGGCGGTGATCTGCTTGGGTTGGAAGTTGTGTTGTTCAAGCTGCTCTTTGGATGGTGAATTGCCTAAATGCGCACCCGATTCCCAACCCACGTGAATGGCTTCAATCGCTTCTAATGAGACATGCACCGTTTTGTCTACGGGCGTTCCCGTTGGCGCTAAAATGCCCACCACTTTAAAGGGGAGGTTGTCGTGGCGGCTAAAACCCACATCGCTGATCCCATGCGCAATAATGATGTCACTGCCAATATGGTAACCTAAGGTTTCGGCGACATCTGAACCCCAATACCGTTTCAAATAAACCATGAAAATCAGTGCCTTGAGAGAAGGTGAGTGGTTGCTTACTTCCATATTTGAAATGCTCGAAATAATGGTGATTGGTGCCCATAACGCGAAACCCTTGGTGTGAGTCACCCAAGAAATGGGGATCGCCCACTTGACGCTGCGATGCTCACTGAAGGCTTGGTAGCTTTTCCAGTCGATATTATTGGTGGCATTACCAATTCTAAATACCGAATAGAGCAGCAAGTTGACTTGTCCAGAGCGGCGCCGACGATTAGATCCGTCCCTGAAATGGTGTTGGCGAAGCTCTCTTTGGCTTGAGTTCGAATGCGTTCAACCCCCATTAACAGAATGACTGAAATGGCAACCGTCAGAATGAGAGTAGCGCTGTGGTTTTGCGGTTAAGTACGCTTTTCCACGCCAGATTGGTAATTACATTCATGCTGTCACTCCTGCCTGATTCAATTGAGGGAGATAAACTGCGCGGTCAAATAAAGCTTCTAAGGTGGGATCGTGGCTCACAAACACCAGTGTTGAACCTGCCCGATTCGTCTCTTCCAATAGCAGTTCGATAAACGCGAGTCGATTGTCGTGATCCAGCGCCGAGGTTGGCTCATCGGCGATGATCAGCTTGGGTTCGCCAATCAGTGCTCTCGCCGCCGCGACACGCTGCTGCTGGCCAATACTCAGTTCGATAACCGGTTTGGCCAATAGTTCTGGTGCAAGATGTAATCGAGTGAGTAGCTGCTGTGCTTTCTCAATCAGATCGCCTGCCACATTCTGCTGGCGAGTGCTGGAAAAGTGGCAAGGTAGCGTAACGTTTTCAATCACTGAGAGATAAGGCAATAAATTAAATTGTTGAAAAATGTAGCCAATGTGATCGGCTCGAAAACGATCCCGCTGACGAGAAGTTAGCGTCGACAGGTTGGTGCCTAAAATAGAGACCTCCCCTCGTTGTGCTTGGTTGATCCCGGTCAGTAAGCTCAGCAAGGTCGATTTGCCACAACCACTTGGCCCTTTAATAAAAAGGTGCTCTCCACGTTTTACACAAAGATCTTGGATAGATAAGGCTGGTTGTGAGCTATTCGGCCAACGAAATTCGACCTCTTTCAATTCAATGACAGACGTCAGCGATAGAATATGCAAATCACTCATTGTGAATTCCTTTAACGACAGTGAACCTAGAGTAAGTATGTGCTTACTCTAGGTTGTTGCTTATACGCCTTAAAACGTAATGCGAGTGCTGTTTGTTTTCAACTCAGAGGCAGATTGTGCTTTGTCTGTCAGTACATTGGCAGAGATAGTTTGGGTATTTGGGAACAAGTTAAACCATTGCGTGTCGAGGTACTGCAATTGCGGCATGTTATCGCAGTGATATTGGTACTGAACCGTGAATTCACCGTGACCACTGTGCTCGCCTTCATCATGCACATCTTTTTTATGGTCATGGTGTGCGTGTTGAGCATCTTTATCTTGATGTTTATCATTATGTTTTTCATGATGGTCGTGGTCGTGGTCGTGGTCGTGGTCGTGGTCGTGGTCGTGGTCGTGGTCGTGGTCGTGGTCGTGGTCGTGGTGCTCACCATTTAACGTATGCGCGATACGACTTTCTTCTAAATGACACTTGGCCGGAGCGGGCAGTTGGAAAATGCCATCGGCGTGGCTGAACTGCTCAAGGACTTTATTTAAGCGCTGTTGTTGTTCATCATTTTGTGGTGCATGTTCAAAGCCGACTACATCAGCGCCGGGGGCGGTGATTTCAATCAGTAAATCTTGCCCATCTTGAGCAATATTGAACTCGACGTGGCCATGTACATGAGCCTCATGTTGGCGAAACTCTTCATTTGCCAGTGCTGGCATGCTTAAAATTAGGCCGATAGAGAGAGCGAGTTTACGTTGGATAAACATTGGGTGATTCCTTTTAAACATCAAAATAGCCCTTAGCGCGTTGGCTTTGGGTAACAAATCATAAATAACTAGATAAGACGTCTAAAAGTGAGGAGGCGAGCGAGCAAGATAAGCGTAATGAACTGACGGGCGACGCTGAGTTTTCTCTACTGATGATCGAATTTCGCTGCCACTAATGACAGGAAGGATAGGCAGCGCACTGCTTAGACCATTTTGAAAGCCAGAAAAAAGTTGGCAATGATGCTGCGCGTGATGCGCAGGATTAGTATCGAGGTGATGATCTACATAAGCGACATTCAACCATAGCATCAGCAGCATGGCACATAATGCAATGCTTTGAGCTCGGTAATGGGGGCAATGTAGACGGGTAAACATCAAACCAATACAGTAGTAAAATGATAATTGTTATAATATAACAATATTGTGAGAATAAAGCGTACTCTTATTTTTATAAAAGCACCTTTCACCACGATATGTTTAGCAAAGGCAGCCGTGTTATCGGCCACCTAAGGTTATTATAAATTCTGTTTGATCAAGCCTAAAACCGTTTGAATTTCCTCATCACTCAATGCACCTTCCTTAACAAACAGTACCTTACCTTGCTTGTCTTGAACGATGATCGCTGATGATTCCTCTTTTAAATCCCACGCTTTGGCTACATTTCCCGCTGCATCTAGCACCATGGAAGACCACGGAAACTCTTTCTTGCTGTCTTGAGCGGAAGATTTGACAAACGATCCTGTGCCCCAAATCGCATCATCTTGGTTGATGATCGAGGTGGTTTGATAACCTTCTGCGGGAAATTGTGCGGCCGTAATGGCAGCCATCAATGGTGCATTTAACGCTTTAGCACTGCTGCGACCAGCAATGGCTTGAATGACGCGCACTTTGCCTAGCAGTTGGCTGGTATCCCAAGTTTGAAAGGCCGTTTTATCATCTTGTAGGATGATTTCACCATATTTTTCCACTGAAACATCAGCAACTTGCTGACCTTGGGTAATGTTGTGTGCCATGGCAAGCGCTGGACAGCAGGCCATAAGAATGGCGATCACTCGTTTACTTTTCATTGTAGGGGTCCCTTTTAGTTGAGCAACAAAGGTATAGCATAGAATCAATAAAACCACGAAAAGAGGCCATTAAGCGGTTAACAAAATGCTAACAAAGCCTCAATTCTACACGCTTTATTCGCTGAGCTGGGGTGGGAAGCAGATGCCTGTTCCTCCTAACCCACAATAACCATTCGGATTTTTAGCTAAATATTGTTGATGATAGCTTTCGGCGTAGTAGTAAGGACCAGCGGGTGCAATTTCGGTGGTAATTAAGGCTCGTTGACTGGCTGACAACGCCTGCTGGTATCGCTGCTTTGAGGCTTGTGCTATTTGCTGTTGTTGTTCTGAATAGGTATAGATGGCGGAGCGATACTGAGTGCCTTTATCGTTACCTTGACGCATGCCTTGGGTCGGATCGTGCTTTTCCCAAAAATGACTTAATAGCTTTTCTAATGGCAAGCGCAGTGGATCAAAGATTACGCGTACCACTTCAGTATGGCCAGTTTCACCACTGCATACTTCTTCGTAAGTTGGGTTTGGGGCATAGCCTACTGAAGTCGACACCACACCATCGAGTTGCCAAAATAAGCGTTCAGCGCCCCAAAAACAGCCCATACCAATCACTATTTGTTGCTGATGCTCATTAGGCTGCTCAGTGATGTTGCTGTGGTTAACGTAATGAATTTCCTCCACTGACATAGGGGTTTCTCGTCCTTTCAGTGCTGTTTGTGCGCTGACCATTGTTTGTTTATTGAGCATGAGCTTTCCTTTTGTGTACCGATTTTTGGCTTTATTTATTGTTGTTGAGCCACTGTTTCACATTCAGCCCGAATAATTGACTGATTTCATACAGACGGAGCTTGCTATTGGCGGTATGATTTCCATCTATTAACGATCTGTTTACTCAACTGTTCCTTTAATTAAGCATGAGACGAAAATCATTACCAGTTCTATTCACGATGCTACTTATTTCCACTTCGGCGTACGCCAAGGTGGCGTTAACCATTAATGGTTTAGAGGGTGAATTAGAAAACAACGTTGAAGCCTATTTATCGTCGATTCCAGAGAGCGACTATTCAACGCATCTTCGTTTTCAATCTCGTTTAGAGAAAAGCATGACGGAAGCGCTTGTCGCGCTGGGTTACTACCATCCTCAATTTGAGTTTGTGGTGGTGAGCGATGAGCAAGAGCTGATGGTCAATATCAATCCTGGACCGCTAACAACCATTAAAGAGATGGATGTGGTGATCAGCGGGGAAGCTGAATCTGATGCTGATTTTGCCAATCTCATTAACCGCAATGCCCTTAAAGTGGGCGCGGCGGTTAATCATGGCCAGTACGATGCTTTGAAATCGGGTATCCGTAACTTAGCGTTGCAAAAAGGTTATTTTAACGGGAATTTTGAATTAAGCCGTTTGGAAGTTGCGCCAGAGTTGAATGAAGCTTTCGTACGCCTTCATTTTAACAGTGGTATTCGTTACCATTTTGGTCCTTCGCTCATTACTGGCAGCCAAATTGAAGATCAGCGAGTTCGCTCGCTTCAGCCCTATAAAACCAATGATCCTTACCTTGTTTCCAAGGTAGGGGAATATAACCAAAACTTATCCAATACCGATTGGTTTTCCTCTGTTTTTGTTGAACCCGATCTTAGCCAACTGGAGAACGGTCGCGAACTGCCGATGAAGGTTTCCCTTGCACCGCAAGCTCGAAATCAGCTTGAAACCGGTTTAGGTTACTCAACGGATGTGGGAGTGCGTGGTTCATTCAAGTGGAAGAAACCTTGGGTTAACAGCCTCGGCCACAGTTTTGATAGCAGCTTCTCCCTTTCTGCCCCAGAGCAGACCATTACCGCTGGCTACAAAATACCGCTAGAAGATGTGCGGCGTGAATATTATCGAATTCAGTATGGAATGAAGAATGTCGATAACCGTGATACGAAGAGTTTGGAGTCTAACTTATCGTTTGAACGCCACTGGCTGCGTGATGGTGGTTGGCATCGAACCCTATTCGTTCGTTATTTGATAGAAAACTACGAACAAGGTTTGCAAAGCGATGTCGGCCAGTTTGTATTACCGGGAGCGACCTATTCTCGTACGCGTGTTCGTGGTGGTTCAATGCCGATGTGGGGCGATAAACAGAGCATCACACTTGAGTATGGCGATCCAAATTTCGTCTCTGAAACGCGTGTGGTGCGGTTGTTGGCGGGCACGGCTTGGATACGCAGCGCTGGGCAAAACCATCGTGGTTTATTGCGTTTAGACGGTGGCGCAAACTTCAGTGAAGAGTTTGACAAACTCTCGCCTTCTCTGCGCTTCTTTGCTGGTGGCGATAACAATTTACGGGGGTATAGCTATCAATCTATCTCACCTAAAGATGCCAGCGGCGCACTGACTGGGGCCAAATACATCGCCACCAGTTCGTTGGAGTATCAATATCGCTTGGTTGGAAATTGGTGGGGCGCACTGTTTGTCGATTACGGCGATGCCTTTAATAACTCGCCGGATTGGAAAACTGGTGTGGGAGCCGGGATTCGCTGGGCTTCTCCGGTTGGACCGATCCGCTTAGATTTTGCATGGGGGCTTGACGCTAATCCCGGCGATGAATTTCAGCTGCATTTCACCTTGGGGCCTGAACTATGACCAAAGTGATGTTGAAGATAACCAAATGGGCATCGGCGATTTTATTCACCTTGTTGGGCGCGGTATTTATTGCACTCGCAGCCTTGTTGTTTACCAATACAGGGCTTAACGGTCTGTTGTGGGGAGCGCAAAAAGCGCTGCCACAACTGCAGGTTGCCAGCGCTCAAGGTGCAATTTTTCCACGTTTCACGCTCAACCAAGTCACCTTTTCCGATGAAGCATTAAAGCTCGATCTCGATGTACAGCGAGTGACATTAGCCATAAGTGCTAGCTGCTTATTGGAGCCTTCAATTTGCTTAAATGAACTGGCGATCAGTGGATTAAGGCTGGCACTGCCAGAGCTTCCCCCTTCGACGCAAGGTGAGCCTTCGTCTGCCTCTGATCCCATTACGTCAATCTCTACACCGGTGCCAATTAAGGTTGGCCGTGTGGAGCTCAATGATATTCAGCTGGATATTTTGGGTAATACGCTGGCATGGAAGCAATTTTCTACTCATGCCTCATTTCAAGGTAATCGCTTACGGATTGGCAAAACCAGTTGGAGCGATATTCAACTGAAGCTTGCGACCAATGAAGATGTCGATTCAGCCTCAAGCGCACAATCTAAATCCACTCCATCCACAACCGTATCATCGACGGCGGCACCTACGGTGAAAACGCCCATCACCTTGCCAGAAGTGATCATTCCGCTGCAATTGGAAGTGGAGCGTTTTGATATCAATCAGTTTACTCTTCAGCAAGCTGAGCCTTTGGTTGTCAAGCATCTTGGTTTGGTCGCCAATGCTTATCAGAGCAGTGTTTCATTAAAATCACTTGAGCTTGAGCTGCCACAATTGATTGCCAACCTAAAAGCTGATGCGCAGTTGAAGGGAGACTATCCGCTCAATCTCTCTTTAAAAAGCACGCTCAAAATGGCCGAAGCTCAGGGGCAAACACTGGCGCTAGAGGCTTCGGGTAGCTTGGGTGATTTAACGCTAAACGCGAAATTGGGCGGGCTTGCGCAAGCAAACTTAAATGCGCAATTGGCGCTACTGCAACCTGAGATCCCGTTTGATATTTCGTTGGATGATGTTCAAGCACAGTGGCCATTGATTGGGCAAGGAGACTATTTTGTTCGCGTGCCGAGTTTAAAAACTCAAGGCTCACTCGACGGATATAGCGTGGCGCTCAATGGCCAATTGCAAGGTAAAGATCTGCCCGATGTGACGCTGGATGTTGCTGGTAAAGGCACTTTACAGCAAATCAACTTAGATTCTTTGCTCATCGATACCTTAGGGGGGCAAATTGCTGGCCAAGTGATGGCCAACTGGCAAGCCCCAATTCACTGGCAAGCGGCGCTGAATTTAGAACAGATTCAGCCGGGATTACAGTGGCCGCAAGCCGAAGGCGTGATCAGCGGTAAGCTCGAAACCACGGGTGAGCTGACCGAGCAGGGCGGTTGGAACGTTGCGCTGCCTATTTTGGATATTGAGGGTGTGTTGCGTGGCTACCCACTGAATATTGAAGGTCAATTAAACGCATCAGATATGACAGGGAAAGGCGCTTTTACTGTGTCGACCAGCGGCTTAACGTTAGCCCATGGACCCAACCAGATTACGGCCAAAGGTGAGCTGGATAAAGAGTGGCGTATGGGCTTATCGGTTGATTTTGCGGATCTGGTGAAAAGTGTTCCTGATTTGCACGGCAAAGTGATTGGCGATATTTATCTGCGTGGTGATTTACAGCAGCCACAAATTAAGCTGCGCCTCAATGCAAATGATCTTGCTTGGCAGCAACAAGCGACCCTAAAGCAGGTGACTTTAACTGGTGATGTTACGCCACTTCCTGTACCACAAGCCGAAGTGAAATTGCAGGCGAGCCAGTTGAGCTACCAGCAGCAGTTAGTTGATAGTGTGGACTTGCGTTTTTCAGGCACGCAGGCGCAGCATCAACTGAGCTTAGACGTCATTTCAAATCTGATTTCAACCAGCTTGGCAATCAGCGGATCTTTTGAAGATAAGCCGACGATGCAGTGGCAAGGTGCGCTGGAACGAGTACAACTGTCCACAGAACAAGGGCCGTGGCTATTAAACCAAGCGACACCTGTTGCGGTTAATATCGATAAACAACAAGCTACGATTGCCGCGCATTGTTGGCAGCAAGAGGGAGCATCGCTCTGCTTAGATAAAGACGCGACTGTGGGGCAAAGTGGCGCGGCCGAGCTCTCTCTCAACCATTTTGATTTTCAGCAAATCGCAATGTTTTTACCGCAAGAGACTCAACTTAAAGGCCAAGCCGATGTCAGTCTCACAGCTCAATGGGCGCCCAATACTGCGCCTCAAGCGAAAGTGTCACTCAGCTTAAGCCAAGGTGCAGTCACGCAGCACATCGACCAAGCCATTACTTTAGGTTGGGATAGCGTCACTATTGAAAGTACGCTTGAACAGAACAAGCTGTTTGCTCGTTGGCTAGTGGATGTGACCGATAATGGCGATCTGTCGGGGCAAATCACCATTGCGGATCTAATGGCAAAAGAAAAAATGATGGATGGCGCATTAACGCTTTCCACTTTTAATATTGATTTTCTACAGCCGCTGCTTGGGGATTATAGCCAAGCGAAATCGAAGATTAGCAGTCAACTTGCCTTCAGTGGGCCGATGTTGCACCCGAAAGTGATGGGCAGCGTGGTGGTGGATGACATTGTCGTCAAAGGCGATATTTCGCCGCTGGATGTTACCTCGGGCCGAGTGGCGATGGACTTTAATGGTTACCAAGCCTTGCTCAATGCAGCGATTCAAACTGCGGATGGTGAGTTGAGTATCAAGGGGGATGCCGACTGGCAGAAAATGGAGCAGTGGCGCGCCAACCTACGTGTGCTAGCCGATGAGCTGTTGGTGGATCTGCCGCCTATCGTCAAGATTAAAGTTATCCCAGACATGAGCATCACACTAGAACCTCAACTGGCCACTGTGACAGGGAATATTAACCTACCTTGGGGACGTATCGTGGTAGAAGAGTTGCCTCCGAGCGCGATTGGTGTCTCCAAAGATCAAGTGATATTGGACGCTGCTTTACAGCCTGTGAGCGAGCAAAGCGCCATGCCATTTAACGTTGAAACGAATGTAAACATCTCGATTGGTGATGATTTCCGGCTCAGTGCCTTTGGTTTGCAAGGCGGCTTGATTGGCCGCCTCAATGTGGCGCAAAAGGATAAAGGCCCTTTTATTACTGGAGAAGTAAATATCCAAAATGGTTCGTATCGATCCTTTGGACAAGATTTGCTGATCCAAGAAGGCAAAATTTTAATGAATGGACCGGTTGATCAACCTTATGTTTCGATTAAAGCGGTGCGCAACCCAGATAACACTCAAGATGGCGTGATTGCAGGGGTAAAAGTGACCGGCTCTGCCGATGAACCCGCAGTCTCCATTTTTTCAGAACCCGCGATGCCACAAGCTAATGCACTTTCTTACCTACTTCGTGGTCAGAATATTGATGGCGAGGCGGGTGGCAATGCGATGACCACTGCACTGATTGGTTTGAGCTTGGCACAAAGCGGTAAGGTGGTGGGCGAAATTGGTCAAGCCTTCGGTGTGCAAGATCTGCAATTGGATACGGCCGGTTCCGGTGATGATTCACAAGTGACGGTAAGCGGCTATATTTTACCGGGGCTACAAGTGAAATATGGTGTTGGTATTTTCAGCTCGGTGGGCGAATTTACCGTGCGTTACCGCTTGATGAGGGATTTGTACGTTGAAGCGGTATCCGGTTTAGATAGCGCGGTGGATCTTTTGTATCAGTTTGAATTTAACTAGGGACAGTCATATGCAACATCTGGTTTTTGTCTACGGCACATTACGCCGTGGTGAAAGTAATGCGCATCTGCTTGAGACAAGCGAAATATTAGGATCGTTCTACACGCCAGCTGACTATGCGCTGTATGATCTAGGTCCATATCCTGGCTTGGCTCAGGGACAGCAATCGATAGTCGGTGAGGTATATCGAGTGGATGAGCAGACACTAGCAAAACTCGATCTTTTAGAAGATATTCCCATCGAATATCGCCGTGAAACGATCGAAACCCCATTTGGCCGTGCGTGGATTTATCTCTATCAAGATCACAGCCGTCTTACTGCTGTGATTGATTCTGGAGACTGGTGCCAACGGGTGTAACGAACGGCGTTGAAAATGGAAATAAAAAAGCCACACAGCGTATTAGCAGGATGTGGCTTTTTATTTATAACGACACTTATACCCTTCCTACTTGAAGCTGCAGCAGTGTTGGCTACGTTCGTTCACCCCAATCACATAGTTTGCCTATGCTCATGGGGACTCACTCACTTGCCGCCTACCTGCAACTCCAAGTTGTTTGGGTATATAACTATCGTGACTGTTTAATGATGGTGACTACTTTTGAGCACGTTCAAATGAAGTCAGGATTTCAGCTCGCGCGGCAGCGGCATCTTCCCATCCATCGACTTTGACCCATTTGCCCGCTTCAAGCTCTTTATAGCGTTCAAAGAACTGTGTAATTTGCGCCTTCAGTAGTGCTGGCAGGTCATTTACGTCTTGAATGTGGTCGTACTCTTTGGTGAGCTTGGAGTGAGGAACCGCCACCACTTTGGCATCTTCACCAGACTCATCGGTCATCTTCAATACGCCAACTGGGCGGCAGCGAATCACCGAGCCTGGCATGAGCGGATAAGGCGTGGGCACCAACACATCGACAGGATCGCCATCGAGCGATAAGGTGTGATTCACATAACCGTAGTTGCATGGGTAGAACATAGGTGAAGACATGAAACGGTCCACAAATACCGCGCCAGATTCTTTGTCGACTTCGTATTTGATTGGGTCGGCGTTGGCTGGAATTTCAATCACCACGTAAATATCATCAGGCAGTGATTTTCCTGCCGGAACGTTGTTTAAGCTCATTTAGCATTTCCTTTTTCGTCGCTGGACTTGAATTGTTTTGGGTTGATTAACAGAACGTAAACGCTTGTGTTGCAACTTTAGCGGTAAATAGGAAACGGTGTAAACCGTAAAAAGAGAGTCTTGCCTCATATTTATCGATAAAAAAAGCGCCTAGAGTTAGGCGCTCATTGAGCTGATTTAATCGCGATTGAGTTCCAAGAACTCTTCCAATTTATGGACCATATTTTTTGAACCGCAGAAGAATGGCACACGTTGATGCAGTTCTGTCGGCTTAATATCCAACACGCGATTGACACCGTCAGAAGCAATACCGCCTGCTTGTTCAATCAAAAACGCCATAGGATTGCATTCATACAATAGACGCAGTTTGCCGTTTGGATGGCTTTGCGTGCTTGGGTATAGATAGATGCCACCTTTGAGCAGATTACGGTGAAAATCCGCCACTAGTGAACCAATGTAACGTGACGTGTAAGGGCGATTATCTTCAGGCACATTCTCTTGGCAGTATTTAATGTATTTTTTGACGCCGGTTGGGAAGCGGATGTAGTTACCTTCATTGATGGAGTAAATTTTACCATCATCGAAGGTCATCATATTGGGGTGTGAAAGATAGAAAGTGCCGAGTGACGGATCATAAGTAAAGCCATTCACGCCGTTGCCAGTGGTATACACCAACATGGTTGAAGAGCCGTAAATAACATAACCAGCCGCAACCTGTTTATTACCGGGTTGTAAGAAGTCTTCTTGTGTTGGTGGCGTGCCGACTGGCGATACGCGGCGATAAATAGAAAAAATCGTGCCGACAGAGACATTGACATCGATGTTGGATGAGCCGTCCAGCGGGTCCATCAACACCACGTATTTTGCATTTTTGTTGAGCTCTTTGCTGAACGCAACCGCTTCATCTTCTTCTTCACTGGCGACACCACACACTTGATCGCGCGCTTCAAGCGCCGCTTTAAATTTTTCGTTGGCGTACACATCGAGTTTTTGTTGTTCTTCGCCTTGAATATTATCCGTACCAACTGCACCGGTAATATCAGCAAGGCCTGCTTTGTTGATTTCTCTATTAACAATTTTTGCCGCAAGACGAATAGAGGACAACAGAGATGAAAGATCACCGCTTGCGTGGGGGAAGTCATGTTGTTTCTCAACAATAAACTCGCCAAGAGTGCGAATCTCAGACATGTTATTTCCTTAACATAGCTATATAGGGGGGAGTGATTGTTTCACAACGCATCCTCTTGTTGGGATGTCGGCCGAAACGAGGCACCCATTTGATAACGTTTGGGTAACACTGCGATTTTAGGGCTTAGATCTTTTTAATGGTAATGAAGTAACAGATTGAGATCTCAATTTGTTTGTCGACTTTTTAGAAGTTGCAAACATGCTCGCTTTTCTTAAATGGATGGTGATAATGGAGACAATCACTCACAACGCCATGTGCGAGGCTAGGATTTATGCATATTCACATTCTTGGGATTTGCGGTACGTTTATGGGCGGTGTTGCCGTTTTAGCGCGGCAATTAGGTCATAAAGTTACCGGCAGCGACGCCAACGTTTACCCTCCGATGAGTACGTTATTGGAGTCTCAAGGGATCGAGATTATCGAAGGCTTTGACCCTGCCCAATTAGAGTCCAAGCCTGATTTGGTGGTGATTGGCAACGCCATGAGTCGCGGCAATCCGTGTGTTGAATATGTGCTGAACCACAACTTGCGTTACACTTCTGGCCCGCAATGGTTGCAAGAGTTCCTGTTGCATGACCGCTGGGTCCTTGCGGTGGCTGGTACACACGGTAAAACCACCACGTCGAGCATGTTGGCGTGGATCTTAGAAGATTGCGGTTACCAACCGGGCTTTTTGGTGGGAGGCGTACTTGGCAACTTTGGTATTTCTGCGCGTTTGGGCGAAAGCATGTTTTTTGTGGTTGAAGCCGATGAATATGACAGCGCTTTTTCGATAAGCGTTCTAAGTTTGTCCATTATCACCCACGCACTTTAGTGTTGAACAACTTAGAGTTTGATCATGCGGACATTTTTGACGATCTTGAAGCGATTAAGCGCCAATTTCATCATCTAGTGCGTACTGTTCCGGGCAATGGTCGTATTTTTGCTCCGCAAAAAGAGCGCGCATTAGCGGATGTTCTCGCACGTGGCTGCTGGAGCGAAACTGAGTTTACCGGTGAGCAAGCGCAGTGGAAAGCTGAAAAAATTACGCGTGATGGTTCGCAATTTGATGTGTTCTTTGACAATGAACGCGTGGGGCGCGTGACTTGGGATTTGGTTGGCGATCATAATGTCGATAACGCCTTAATGGCGATTGGCGCGGCGCGTCACGTGGGTGTCACTCCGGATTTAGCCTGTCAAGCTTTGGGCAAATTTATCAATACCAAACGTCGTTTAGAGCTCAAAGGCGAAGTGAACGGTATTACGTTGTATGACGATTTTGCTCATCATCCAACGGCCATTGAACTTACTTTGGGCGGTTTACGTAACAAGGTAGGCGATCAGAAAATTATCGCGGTTTTAGAGCCTCGTTCTGCTACGATGAAGTTGGGCGTACATAAGCAAACTTTAGCGGCGTCATTACAGCAAGCCGATTCAGTTTATCTCTATCAGCCGAACAATCTTGCTTGGTCGGTGCAGGATGTGGCTGACCATGCTCACAACCAGCGCAAGTGAATGATGATATTGATGCTTTCGTCGCGCAAATTGCGCAGGAAGCCCAGCCGGGCGATCACATTTTGGTGATGAGCAATGGTGGCTTTGAAGGTATTCATAACAAGCTCCTACTTGCATTAAATCAAGCCATGTAATGCCAGCGACACAAACGAAATAGAGAGTTATGACAACACAACAGAAAGCCATCACTTTAGCCTTTACTGGCGCTTCAGGTGCTCCTTACGGACTTCGTCTGTTGGAGTGTTTATTGGCTGCAGATTACCGAGTGTATCTTTTGATCTCTTCGGCCGCGCGCGTTGTGCTTGCAACCGAGCACGGTTTGAAGTTGCCCAGTGGGAGTGAGGCAGCCAAAGCAGCGTTGGTGGAACATTTACACTGCGATGCCTCACAGCTTGTCGTGTGCGGCAAAGAAGAGTGGTTTTCACCAGTGGCTTCGGGCTCTGCCGCGCCAAAACAGATGGTGGTGTGCCATGTTCGGCAGGCAGCGTTGCGGCGATTGCCCATGGCATGTCCGATAATTTGATCGAACGTGCTGCCGATGTCGTGATGAAAGAGCGTGGCCAATTGGTGTTAGTGGTGCGCGAAACTCCGTTTTCCACCTTACATTTAGAAAACATGTTCAAGTTGTCGCAAATGGGCGTCACCATTATGCCCGCTGCCCCCGGTTTTTATCATCAGCCGCAGTCAATTGAAGACTTGGTCGATTTTATGGTGGCGCGTATTTTGGACCATTTAGGCGTTGAACAAGGGCTTGTGCCACGTTGGGGATATGACTCACGCCCAACGGTGTAGCTTATTGCGTTAATTCCAATTACAATCCACCTCACTCAACGGGGAGCAAATCATTCATCTCAATGAATGCTGCTGAGATCAAGCGTGAGCTTGGGACCCGTAAACCTGAACCAGATAATGCTGGCGTAGGAATTGGGTTAGGATCTCAGAATAGGAATAATGGAATATTCTCATCCTCCTCAAGCCTGTGCCGCTCAACCAAGGAGAGCGACCAGTTGAACACCACTCTTAATACCATTGCACTTGCCACCATCACCTCTTTTTCAGCGCATGCCGCTGACAATATCCTTACCGTTTATACCTATGACTCGTTCGCATCAGAATGGGGGCCCGGGACCGGCGATTGAAAAAGCATTCGAAGCACAATGCGCTTGCGATCTTCAGTTTGTGGCACTCGATGATGGGGTATCGATCCTAAACCGTTTGCGTCTTGAAGGTAATAACAGTAAAGCAGACATCGTACTCGGTTTAGATAACAACTTAATGGCCGAGGCAAAACAGACTGGCTTATTGGCAAATCATAATGTCGAGACGGGCCAAGTCACGCTACCCGGTGGTTGGAGTGATGAAACATTTGTTTCCTTATGATTACGGCTATTTTGCCTTTGTTTACAATAAAGAGAAATTAGCAAACCCACCCCAAAGCTTAAAAGAGTTGGTAGAAAAGCGCGATGATCTTAAAGTGATTTATCAAGATCCACGCACTTCAACACCCGGTCAAGGTTTGCTGCTGTGGATGAAATCTGTCTATGGTGAGAAAGCCAATTTAGCATGGCAACAGCTCGCCAATAAGACGGTGACAGTCACCAAAGGTTGGTCAGAAGCCTATGCGATGTTTCTAAAAGGTGAGTCCGATCTGGTGCTCTCTTACACCACCTCTCCAGCCTATCATTTGATTGCGGAAAATGACGCAAGTACGCGGCTGCCGATTTGCCGAAGGACACTACATGCAAATGGAAGTCGCTGCGAAGTAAAACACAGTGATAACGGCAAATTGGCCGATGAGTTCATGCACTTTATTTTAAGTGATCAATTTCAGTCGGTGATGCCAACCGGAAACTGGATGTATCCTGTGACGTCTGTCGCGCTACCGAAAGGTTTTGAAACGCTGGCTGTGCCACCAAAGGCGCTTACCTTTAGCGCACAAGAGGTGTCTGAGATGCGTAAAGCGTGGATCCGTGAGTGGCAAACCGCCTTAACGTTTTAAGGTGCGATAAAGTTTGAATGCTATTCCTAAAATAGGCATTGGGGTCGCGATGCTTGTCGCGACCTTTGTCATCAGTGCTTTGGCGGCGTTGCTGTTACAAGCACCCAGCTTAAATGTGATGCACGTATGGCAAGACCCGTATTATCGCCATGTCACTCAATTTAGTTTTTACCAAGCCAGCTTGTCGATGCTGCTCAGTGTTGGTTTCGCGTTCCTGTTGCTCACGCACTTTACCGTCGTCGATTTTGGGGACGTGCGCTGCTGATCAAATTGTTTGCAACGACCTTAGTGCTTCCGGTGCTGGTGGGCGTATTTGGTTTTGTTGGCCATTTATGGTAATAGCGGTCTGCTCGCCTCGCTGCTCGCGTGGTTTGATAGCAAACTGCCGTTTTCCATTTACGGATTAAACGGTATTTTACTGGCGCATCTGTTTTTTAATCTCCCGTATGCCAGCCGTTTATTGCTGCAAGCGTTAGAGTCGATTCCGGCAGAACAACATAAGTTATGCGCGCATCTTGGCATGAGTCATTGGCACAAATTTCGTTGGGTTGAATGGCCGCGTTTGCGTCAGCAGCTTCCTCATGTCTGTGGTTTGGTGTTTCATGCTCTGTTTTACCAGTTTTGCCACTGTGATGGCACTTGCGGCGGGCCTAAATCAACCACGATTGAGCTGGCGATTTATCAGGCGATCAATTTGATTTTGATTTACAAGCTGGTGCGCTGCTTGCGCTGTGGCAGATGCTGTTTATGCGGGCTGCTGTCTCTATCCATTTCACGTCTAGCGAAGCCATTAGCCATCACCACAGGGCGTCAAGCGAGTGATTATGTGGTTAGTCGAGACAATCGAAAAGCACAATGCTGGGACGGCGCATGGAGTCTTCCTTGCGTTGCTGTTAGTACTTCCGCCGCTGGTGATGGTCATCTGAGTGGTTTAAATTCGCAGCTTTTTCACGTCTTGAGTGATGAGCAATTCTGGCGTGCGCTTTGGGCTTCACTACAAGTGGCGTTATTGGCAAGCGTGGTTGCTGTTTCGGCTGGGGTTGCCATACTCATCACGACTCGCGCTTTGCGCCTGCAGCAGCACAACCGTAAGGCGGACCAACTAGAGTTGATTGGCGCGATTATTTTGGTCACGCCAGGGCTTGTTATCAGCACCGGGGCTTTTTCTGTTGCTGCGTATCTGGACCGATGCATTTAGCCTAGCGTATTGGGTGGTTTTTTTCGTCAATGGCTTAATGCATTGCCGTATGTGTTGAAAACATTGGCGCAACCTATGCTGCATATCGCGCAGCAATATCAATGGTTATGTGCCAGCCTTGGCATTAAAGGGTGGCAGCGTTTGCAAGTGATTGAGCTGCGTGCGTTGCGTAAACCCTTAGCGCATGCCTTTGCGATCAGCTTTTGCTCTCAATGGGGGATTTAAGTGCGATTGCTCTATTTGGTAGCCAAGAGTTTAGAACCTTACCGCTTTACCTGTTCCAACTGCTGGGCAGTTACCAAATGCAGGCGGCGGCGGTGGTTTCTCTTACGCTGTTGCTACTCAGTGTGGGGTGTTTTGCCCTCATTGAGCGGTTATTTCATTCACATTCAAAGGTAAAGCAATGTTAGAACTCAAGGCCGTGCACTATGAGTATCAACAGAGTGGTTTGAATTTTCGCTTTCTGTACCGCGAGGGGGCGATTCTCTCTTTGATGGGGCCAAGCGGAGCGGGCAAGTCGACTTTACTGAGCTTAGTTGCGGGCTTTATTGCACCGAAAAGCGGCGATATCCAAGTACAAGGGCAATCCTTACTTGGGCAAGAGCCACACTTGCGTCCTTTTTCGATGCTGTTTCAAGAGCACAATCTTTTTGCCCATCTTCACTGTGCGTGAAAATATTAGCCTTGGGTTACATCCGGGGCTGAAATTAACCACTTCGCAAAAGGCGTTAGTTGAGTGCGCCGCGCAGCAAGTGGGTTTGGCAGCGCTACTTGATCGCTTGCCTGAGCAGCTCTCAGGGGGGCAGCGTCAACGAGTTGCTCTGGCGCGCTGTTTTGTACAACCACATCCTATCTGGCTGCTGGATGAGCCCTTTTCCGCCTTGGATCCGCTACTCAGAGAAGAGATGCTGCTTTTGGTTAAGCAGTTAGCCGCAGAAAGAGCGATCACTGTTGTGATGGTGACGCACCATATTAGTGATGCCAAAGCGATTGCGAGCCATTTGCGTTTATGGCTCAAGGACATGTGTTAGTGAGTGATCGCATTGAGGCACTTTCCGCGCAACACGCAGACGCGCAGCTCAGTGATTTTTGTGCGTGCAGGGGAATAAAAAAAAACCTCACACGTTTAGGTGAGGTTTTTGCGTCTAATCAGCACTATGACAGGTTAAACTGACTTATCGTTATGCTCTCTGAGCACTTGGAAAATCTCTCGTGATGCTCTTGGTGGTTTGCTGTTGGCTTTCTCTTTATTTGCTTGACGCGCTAATTGGCGCAGACGTTGACGATCCATCTCTGGATAGAGTGCCATCGCATCTTCAATCGCGCTGTCACCTTTCTCCACAATACGATCACGCATCTGTTCGAGTTTGTGCAGCATAGCGGTATTTTGTGAGTGCTTGTTACGCAGTTTATCCAATGCCGCTTGAATCGGTTCGGCATCGATGGTACGCATCATTTTACCAATGTATTGCAGTTGGCGGCGTCTGGCTTCCATGCTAAAACGTTGAGCATCTTTGATGGCATCCATCAAGTCTTCAGGACATCGGAATTTTTGCTAACTGAGGACGGCTTCAGAGCAACCAGCTCTTCACCCAGTTTTTGTAGCTCAGTCATGTCGTTTTTCATTTCGGTTTTGCTAACCCAAATGATCTCCTCTTCTTCTTCCCAAGGAGCTTTTTGATTCTTACGCGCCATTTTCTTCATCTATTGAGTTATGTATGTCAGCTATTTTAGCAAGAATCGTGGGGAGAAAGCGGAAATTCTTGTTATCCTAATGACATTGTTTGCTAATAATTGATGAGATATGGACGTAAAACAACAAGTTGCTCAGCAGCGCATCGAACTTGAAGCGGCGGTTGCTAAGGCATTAGAGATGGCTGCGCTCAGTTCTGATGCTGCCGAAGTGGCGATCACCAAAAGTACCGCCTGAGTGTTTCGACGCGAATGTGTGAAGTTGAAAACGTAGAATTTAACAGTGATGGGGCGTTAGGCATCACCGTGTATCGTGGGCAGCGTAAAGGCAGTGCGTCGACGTCAGATCTCAGTGAAAAAGCAATTGCGCAGACGGTCGCTGCAGCGCTTGATATTGCGCTTTACACTTCTGAAGATCCTTATGCAGGCCCTGCACCTAAAGAGTTAATGGTGCGAAATATTCCTGATTTAGATCTCTTCCATCCGGATGAACCTAACCCGGACATGGCCGCTAAAATTGCCATTGCTGCAGAAGAGAAAGCGTTAGCTTACAGCAACAAGATCAAACAAAGTGATGGCGCAAGTTATGACAGCCATTACGGTGTGAAAGTGTATGTGAATAGCCATGGTTTGCTCGCGAGTTATGCCTCTAGCCGTCATAGCATTAGCTGCTGCGTGATCGGTGAGGGGTAAAAATGGTGAGATGGAGCGTGATTATAGCTATACCGTTGCACGTCACCGCGACGATTTATGGTCGCCAAGCTGGTCGGGGCACAAGCTGCAGAAAAAACCATCAGCCGTTTAGATGCAAAAAAATTGAAGACGGGGCAAAGTTCCGGTGATGTTTGGCCGCGGATGTAGCGACAGGTTTGATTGGTCATTTGGTGATGGCGATCAGTGGTGGCAGCTTGTATCGTAAAATCTTCCTTTTTACTTGATAAGTTAGGCGAGAAAATTTTACCCGATTGGTTCAATATTGCCGAAAAAACCCCATGTATTGCGTGCGTTGGCATCAAGCCCATTTGATAGTCGAAGGGGTGTTTACGCAAGACCGCCAAATCATTACCGATGGCGTGCTCTCGACTTATCTTCTGAGCAGCTATGGCCGCTCGTAAAATGAAGATGACTCCAACTGGTCACGCGGGTGGCATCCATAACTGGTATGTTCAATCCACAGGGCAAAATTTTGAGCAGATGCTCAATAGCGTTGGGTACAGGCTTGTTAGTCACTGAAAGTGATGGGCCAAGGTGTTAATGCAGTGACAGGTAATTATTCGCGTGGCGCCGCTGGTTTCTGGGTTGAAAACGGGTGTGATTCAATACCCTGTATCTGAGATTACTATCGCGGGCAATTTGAAAGATATGTTCCAGCAATGGTTGCGGTAGGGGAGTGATGTCGAAACGACGCTCGCAAATCCAAACTGGGTCTATTTTACTTGATCGATGAAAATTGCGGGCGAATAATCGCTTAATCTGAATATAAAAAAAGCTTGGTATAACAACCAAGCTTTTTTTTATGGGTGGTTTGGGGTATGTATCACTATAGGGTTACATCAAAATATGGCTACATCAAAATGGTCGCCAAGCCGAGAAAGACAGAAAGCCCAACCACATCGGTGACGGGTTGTTAACGCCATTCCGCCAGCAAGAGCCGGGTCGATTTTCATTTTTTCAGTAAAATTGGGGATGGTGACGCCGGCGATCCCTGCAATGAGTAGGTTGGCCATCATTGCTGCGAAAATGATGCCGCCAAGCATCCAATTGCCTTTCATGCCACCACAATGCCACCAATGATGGTGGCCCACATGTATGCCATTAAAAAACCGATTGCCGCTTCTTTGAATAGCAATTCGCGTTGTGGTTACTGTCACCGATATGTCCCCAATGCTAAACCACGAATGACCAAGGGCCACGGTTTGGGTTACCTGCGACACCACCCATTGAGGGGAACAATGGTCATTAGCACGGCAATGGCAGCCATTTGATCCAGTGTCGCTTCAACCATGTTGGAAACAGAGGCGGCGGCTAGGGCGGCCAAAACATTTGCCCCAAGCCAGATGGTCCGTTTACGAGCGGATTTGACTACCGGAGCAAAGGGTATCTTCGTCATCGTTCATACCAGCCATACTCATCATTGAGGTGTTCGGCATCTTCACGAATGATGTCAACGACGTCATCAATGGTGATCCGACGCGACCAAGTGTTGGTTTTCATCCACCACAGGCGCGGACACCCATTGCGACGTTCAAACAGGCTGGCAAACATCGGAGTCGCTGGTGGTGACCAAAATCGCCTCATCGGCATCATCCATGACTTCACTTACTGGAATATCCGGTTGCGTGGTCAGCAAGGTGGGTGAGTGAGAGATGCCAATCAGCTTACTTCATCGTCAATCACGTAAAGTTGCATCGGTTGCTTCGGGCAGATCGCCTGCGCATGCGGTAAATAGCGTAAAACCACGTCAATATCAACATCACCACGAATGGTGATCACGTCGTATTCATGATCCCGCCGGCTGTTTCCTCTGAATAGGAGAGTGCGGTTTCAACGCGCTGGGCGATCAGCGCTGTCCATCTGCGAAAGCACTTCGCGTGACACGTCATCTGGCAAGCTACGCAGTACATAAGGCCACGTCATCGGTGTCCAGGCCTTCGGTCGCTTCTGCAAGTTTTTCGGGTGCCATTTTGGAAACTAGGGCATCTTTGACGTCTTCGTTGAGCTCATCAAGGATTTCACCGTAGTCTTCTGGGGGTCGGTGGAGTTGGCCATAACACCTCCCGGCTTTTAGCGTGGAGAGGGCTTCTAAGAGGTGAGCAATATCTTCTGGCTCCATGTCCTGCAATTGGCGACGGACATGGGACAAAACGACCATTTTCTAAAGCTCGCTGACTTCTTGGAGGGTTAGGTGAGCTTGATCAAATTCAATTTGCTCGGCCATGGTTTCCCCCTACTTAGGATTCTTACAATGTGTTGAATAGTAACTTAATTCTAGGGCCTTATTTAATAAGTTCTTATTAAGCACTGAATTTATTTGTGACTATCAGGGGGCGCGCATGCGCTGTCTGTGGGAGAGTGGAGTGTAAGCCTTGTGCTTACTCGTCTTCATCGAAGTTATGTTCAATCAGCGAACTTACCGCTTTGCATAGCAGGCTCTGCTTGTGAGCCTTCAACATTGATGGTGTGATGTATTGACCTTGTGCGGATTCGAGCATCAATAAACCCATCACACTGTCTGCAGTGGCTTCTTTTCCTTCTTCACTTTGAATGGTGACCACCGCATCAAAAGATTGCGACAGTTCAACCAGCTTAACGGCTGCACGAGCATGAAGGCCCAAGCGATTTTGGATTAAAACCGTTTTACTTAATAGTGGCATACCATCGCTCCTATTGCTGTTTTTCTAATGATGTATGGCGTATCTGTACTTGGTGACCCAATTGAGCAAAGTACTCGCCAAGCTGTTGAGTCAGGTAAACGGAGCGGTGCTTACCACCGGTGCAACCAATCGCAATTGTGAGATAACTGCGGTTGTTTTTTTCGAGCATCGGCAGCCAGTATTCAACAAACTTTTGAATTTGTTGTTTAAGTTCAATTACTTCACTATGGCGTTCAAGAAACGACTTAATTGGCGCATCCAGGCCAGTTAATGGGCGAAGATCGGGTTCCCAATGTGGGTTGGGTAAAAAACGCACATCAAACACGTAGTCTGCATCGTTGGGTAGTCCATATTTGAAGCCAAAAGACTGAAACACCATCACCAGATCTTTGCGCTCACGTCCTTCAATTCGCATGCGTACGGTTTCGCTCAACTCATGCAACGATTGATTACTGCTATCGAGCACTAAATCGGCTTGCTCTTTGAGCGGTGCAAGCAGCGACTTTTCCAATTCAATCGCTTGCGCAAGTGAAGGTTTATCGGCGTTTAATGAGAGAGGATGGATACGACGCGTTTCGCTGTAGCGCTTGAGTAGTGTCTCTTTACTGGCATCGAGAAACAGCACACTAACGTCGTTATTCTGTTTTAGCTGCTCTAAAACATCCGCAACCAAACTAGGCTCTTGGGGCAAGTTACGGATATCAATACTCACCGCGACATTTTGTTTACTGCCTTGGACTGATTGAATAAACGCATCCAACAAGTTGACGGGAAGGTTATCGACACAATAGTAGCCGAGATCCTCCAGTACTCGTAAAGCAACGCTTTTCCCTGCGCCTGATTGACCACTCACAACGATTAAACGCATAGTTTCGGCTCGGTGGTTATTGGTTAGTCATGATGTCGTACAGCTCTTGATCGCTTTGTGCACTTCGAAGCTGTTTTAAAACTTGTTTGTCATTGAGGCGCTCGGCCATACAAGCGAGCGTTTTTAAATGCTCTTTGCACTGCTCTTCAGGAACGAGCAACGCAAACAGTAGATCGACAGGTCGATTATCAATAGCATCAAACTCAATCGGTTCTTCACACTGCAGCAAAACGGCAATGGCACGATCACTGTTGGTCATTCTTGCATGAGGAATGGCGATGCCATTACCAATACCAGTACTGCCCATTTTTTCTCGGCTGAGCATACATTCAAACAGCTCGGTGGAATTTTGACCTGAATACTCAGCAGCGATTTCGCTAATGATTTCTAGGGCTCTTTTTTTACTGGTGCATTGGACCGCACTTTTCGTGCAGTCCAATGAGAGTACTTCGCTTAATTGCATGATTAATGACTACTTAGCTTTTCTTTATGCTTGTTGAGTTGTCTTACGAGTTTATCCACTAAACTGTCAATGGCAGCATACATATTTTCATTGTCGGCCACGGCGTGGATATCACCTTGATTTATGTGGAGCGTAGCTTCAGCGATCTGTTGTACTTTTTCAACACGTAAAACAACCTGTACGTTATTGATATGGTCAAAAAATCGCTCAAGTTTTTGAAACTTCGAGTTTACATAGTCTTGCATTGAATCGGTCAGATCAATGTGATGGGCATTAATATTGATTTGCATAGACTTTCCTTCTCTGTTTTGTGCCTTACAGTAGGCGTTTGCGCTGACTCGATGGAGCAATGCCCAACGATTCACGGTATTTAGCTATCGTCCGTCTAGCTACCTGAATCCCTTGGTCAGCCAGTAGATCTGCAATTTTACTGTCACTTAATGGTTTGGCTGTATTTTCAGCGGCCACCAGTTTTTTAATCAGTGCTCGTATTGCAGTCGATGAACACTCTCCCCCGCTGTCGGTACTGACATGGCTGGAGAAGAAGTATTTCAATTCGAAAATACCACGCGGAGTATGCATGTACTTCTGCGTTGTCACCCTTGATATGGTGGATTCATGCATTTCTACCGCTAAAGCAACGTCATTGAGTACCATTGGCTTCATCGCCTCTTCACCATACTCAAAGAAATCACGTTGATGTTCAACAATACACTTGGCAACTTTGAGCAGTGTCTCGTTTCTACTTTCTAAACTCTTAATAAGCCATTTTGCTTCTTGCAAATTGCTGCGAATGTAGTTGCTATCGGCACTGTTACCTTTGCCTAATGCTGCATATTGTTGATTTATCTTAAGTTTTGGTACGCTATCTGGGTTTATTGTGACCACCCATTTGCCGTGATCTTTGTAAACAGACACGTCAGGCACAACGTATTCGGCGTGCTCGGTTGAAATGTTATTTCCCGGTCTTGGGTCAAGTTGTTGAATGAGCTGCAATACCTCTCGCAGATCTTCTTCTTTTAACTTGGTTTCTTTGATGATCAACTTGTAGTCACGGTTGCCGAGCAGATCAATGTGTTGGATCAGCAGCTGTTTAGCTTCTTCTAACCAAGGGGTACTGGCAGGGTAGGTCGCTAATTGTAAAAGCAGGCAGTCTTGAAGGTTGACTGAAGCCACACCGAGGGGATCAAACTGCTGAACACGTTTACGAACGGCTTCAATTTCATCAAGCTCAATATTTTCATCGGCAAAGCTTTCTAAAATATCATCCAAAGAAACGGTGAGATAACCGTAGTCATCGATGGCGTCAATCAAGGCAAGAGCAATGCTGCGGTCGGTGTCGCTAAACGGTGTGAGATCTAATTGCCACAGTAGATAATCTTGCAGGGTTTGCGTTGTTTCACCTTGGTACACGGGCATGTCATCATCAAGGGCGATCCCTGTGCTGCCTGTGTTCGCGCTGTAGACATCATCCCATGTGGTGTCGATCTCAAGCTCGCTGCTGATTTCGGATTTTTCAATTAAGTCAGAGCTGTCTTGTGGCTCAATATCTAACACCTCAGCACTGGTTTCTTTCTCCTCATTGATGCTATGAACATCGGCGGTGGCATTCTCTTCATAGGCCTCTTCAACATCCAATAATGGATTAGACTCTAGAGCCTCTTGGATCTCTTGCTGGAGTTCCAATGTGGAGAGTTGCAACAAACGAATGGCTTGTTGTAACTGCGGTGTCATCGCTAATTGTTGGCCGAGCTTCAGTTGTAATGAGGGTTTCATTCAGTGCCAGTTACCTTATTATTTTTAGAATTGATGTCACTCTCTACTTAATCATAGACGGAATTGTTCACCGAGATAAACTTGTTTTACCTCTTCATTATTGAGCACGTCATGTGGTGTACCTTCTGCGATCAAACGACCCTGGCTTACAATATAGGCTTTTTCACAGACGTCCAATGTTTCTCGAACGTTGTGGTCTGTGATTAAAACGCCTAAGCCACGATCTCGCAGGTGTTGGATGATCTTTTTAATGTCGATAACGGAAATGGGGTCGACCCCTGCAAAGGGTTCATCAAGCAAAATAAATTGTGGGTTTGCGGCAAGAGCGCGGGCAATTTCAACTCGGCGACGTTCACCACCCGATAGCGCCATCCCCGCACTATGGCGGATATGTTGAATGTGAAATTCTTCTAGTAGATCTTCGAGTTTATCTTGGCGCTCTTCACGGGTCATCGATTCACGGGTTTCAAGTACCGCCATGATGTTATCTTCGACCGATAATTTTCGAAAAATAGACGCTTCTTGAGGTAAGTAGCCGATCCCTAAGCGTGAGCGACTGTGCATAGGTAAAATGCTGATGTCGTGATCATCAATGCTGATCTTACCTTCATCACGAGCGACAAGGCCGACGATCATGTAAAACGATGTGGTTTTTCCTGCGCCGTTAGGGCCGAGTAATCCAACAATCTGCCCCGATTCTACTTGCAAGCTGACGTCAGAGACGACTTTGCGCTTTTTATAGCTTTTCGCTAAATGTTCTGCTTTAAGTATGGCCATAATTATTCTTGTGTCGTAGTGGCTTGCGGCTGAAGCACGGTCGATACTCGCTCGTTAGAGTTACCATCAGCCATCAGTTTCTGTGACGAAATTTTGTAACGAATTTTCGTACCACGGATGATGCTATCGTCTTGTGACAACATGGCTTGATCGATCATCGTCAACTGATCTTCGGCCAATTTGTAATAGAGCTCTTTCGCCTCACCATACAAGGTTTTGCCATCGTCGGTTAATTGCGAAAAAGTGGCGAGGTTGCCATATCCTTCAATTTCTTGAATGGAGCCATCTTTCGCATCACGGGTTACAATCACTTTGTCGGCGTTGATATTGATACTGCCTTGTTTGAGATTGACATTACCAAGGAGTGTCATTTGGTTGCTTTTCATGTCGAGCAGTTGGCTGTCTGCATTCAGATAAATCTGCTGAGCACTGTCGGTAGACAACGCGGATACGTGACCAGAAATCGCTAAACAAGCAATAAGACTAAGGTGTGAGAGTTTCATATCTACCTTGTACATGGTTATAAAGAATAGCGGTATTGTCGGCAAAGTTGCCTTTCATCGCTTGTCCTTGTGTTTCGAATTGTGGCCCAACCAAATCGACCTGATTATCGGCCCAAAAATCGCGATTATTGAGTTGAATGCTCATCTTAATGGTTGAAAGCGTATCAAAACTAGAATCTGCTAATAGGTTTTTTGCCAGTACGTCGTCATACAGTGTGAGTACTTGCTCTTCATCGAGTACGCCGCGTTTAGCGGTAATCTCCCACTCTTGCAAAATACCATCACGGAAGACTTTGAGTATCGGGTACTCGAAAATGGTGTCGCCACTTTTTGCGTAATGATCCAGATGCGTCGATTGAATGATGTAGCTGCGGATACCTTGCTCGTTATAGGTGGTGTTGTCGAGATTTTTTCCACTAAACGACGGTAACTCCAAGTTCGGAGCAACTTGTATATCGGTACTTTGTTCTTTATCGAACAAGTAATAGGCTGACCACGATGCGATAAAAATCAGTATCACATAGAGGACACGAGATAAACTCATACACTTAAGCCTTTGTGCACATCTAACTCACCGCGAGCTTGCAAAATCAAATCACACACTTCGCGTACAGCGCCATGCCCACCTTTTATATGGGTCACGTAGTTTGCGCGTTTAACTAATAGCGGGTGACCATCCGCGACACAGACTTTCAGCGCGACTTTTTCCATTACCGGCCAATCAATCAAGTCATCACCGATATACCCTGTGTGTTCTGGGGCAATATTGAGCTGGCGACAAATATCGTTATAGGCTTTGACCTTGTCATCCTGACCTTGATAAACCAGTGTAATGCCTAATACGGCCATACGGTTTTCGACAATTTTTGACTGCCTACCTGTGATGATCGCCACTTCAATGCCAGCATTCATCAATGATTTTATGCCGTAGCCATCTCGAGTGTGGAAGGTTTTTAGCTCTTCGCCTTGATTGCCCATATAAACTAAGCCATCAGAGAAGACGCCATCCACATCGCAGATCAGAAGTTTTATCTGCTTAGCTATATCGAGAATAGGCGGTGAGACCGGGCCGTAGAGTGTATCAATCATGGTCATCACATCACTCCTGCTTTGAGCAAATCGTGCATGTTTAATGCACCGACCAATGTGCCATTTTCGCACAGCATCAAGCCATTGATTCGTTTATCTTGCATTAGGTTTAACCCTTCGACCGCGAGCATGTTAGGGCTTGCTACCGTTGGGTTTTGCGTCATCACCTCGCTGATTGCCGCGCTGTGAATATCGATTCGTTTGTCTAAGATGCGGCGTAAATCGCCATCAGTAAAGATGCCAATAAGCTGCATGTTGCTGTCTACTACCGCGGTCATCCCCAAGCCTTTTTGACTGATCTCAAGTAAGGCATCGCGGATCAATGCATTTGGTTGCACTGTTGGTAGTGCATCGCCAATGTGCATGATATCAGAGAGCTTGAGCAACAATTTTCGACCTAAAGCCCCACCGGGATGAGACAGCGCAAAATCTTCAGCGGTAAAACCGCGTGCTTGCAAGAGTGCGACGGCTAACGCATCGCCCATCACTAGCGTTGCGGTGGTGCTGGAGGTTGGCGCAAGACCAAGCGGGCATGCTTCTTGTGGGACAGTGATTTGCAAATGAAGATCGGCCAACTTTGCCATATTCGATGACGGGTTGCCTGTCATGCTAATGATGCGAATATTGAGCCGTTTTAGCACAGTAAACAGTGATAAAATTTCCGAGGATTCGCCAGAGTTTGAAATAGCAATTACGATGTCGCCACGCTCGATCATACCAAGGTCACCGTGCGCCGCTTCTCCTGGGTGTACGAAAAATGCCGAAGTGCCAGTACTGGCTAAGGTCGCGGCAATTTTCTTACCGATATGGCCTGATTTACCCATACCCATCACCACCACTTTGCCGTGTTCATTGGCAATGATCATTTCACACGCTTGGCAAAATGAATCGTCAAAGTATTGCTCTAGCTGTTGTAAAGCCGCCATTTCGGTGGCGAGAACTTGCTGTGCAACACTGCGATAATCAAACTGATTCGACATTCGATACTCCGAGTTTGGGTTAAGCGGTCATATTCATAAGTAGATAAGCTTGGTATCCGATAAAAGCGAGGAAGAGCACGCCTCCCTCAATGCGGTTAATACTACGCGATTTCCCTAAAGCCATGGCAACCAGTAGCAGAGATACGCCAAGCATCACCCAAAAATCGCGTCCCATCGCATGCTCACTGAGTATCGATGGATTAAGAATGCCGGGTAAGCCCATCACGGCAAGAATATTGAATTAGAATACGTTCGAGCCAATAATGTTGCCCACAGCCATATCATCTTCGCCTTTCAACACACTTGTGAGTGAGGCGGCCAATTCTGGCAAGCTGGTTCCAACAGCGATGATCGTCAGGCCAATGAAGTCGCTCATGCCAAAAAACTTAGCGATTATGACGGCGTTATCGACTAACACGCTGGCAGCAATCGGCAGAATGATAAGCCCAATTACTACCCAAATAGCCGCTTTTGCGTTGCTCACGCCTTGCGGTATTTTCAGATTCCTGCTCGGCAAGTAGCGCGTCACCATTTTTTTGTTCGTTACGGCTAATGCGTAGCATCGCGATGATAAACACGGCGAAAAGTGCAAACAGCAACACACCTTCATAGAATCCTAAGTGGTTATCCCACAATAACGCACCGCAAGTAATGTGACCGCAATCATCAGCGGCAGTTCACGGCGGAGCACCGCAGAACTAACTGACAGCGGTTTGATGAGTGCCGTAATACCCAAGATCAAAGCAATATTAGCGATGTTAGAACCGAGTACGTTACGACGGCAGTATCGGTTTTCCATCCAAAGCGGCCGTTGCCGATACATCATCTCTGGTGCTGACGATCCCATTGCTAAAATAGTCATGCGATCACTAATGGCGAGATGCCGAAGTTGCGAGCAAGCGCGCAGAACCAAAGACTAACTTGTCAGCGCTCCAGACTAAAACACCAACCTACAATGAGAAAACGCTACCGCTTCGATCATGATGATACCTAATTAATGAAATGAGTGAAAAATGATGCAATTAACCGCTAATTTTGACGTGTTGGTTGCGAAAAGGGAAGCTGAAGATCAATTAATTACGTTCAATTCATGGTTTAGTTAGCTATCCATCAATAAATGACCGGAAGATTGTTTTGGCGAAAGATGATGCTTTACTTTAGGATGTAATTGAACAGTGCTTTTAATTTTAGAACGTTATGCTTATGATTGCCCATCATTTTGGGGCGGAACAACAATAGTGAAACACTCATGATGCCAATCAACGATCTTGTCACAATCAAGATTTAACCTTCTCCCGTTCAGGACGGAAGATTTTCGATGACGTGAGTCTCAGCGTTCCGCAAGGAAAAATTACCGCCATTATGGGGCCATCGGGTATTGGTAAAACCACTTTGCTACGTCTTATTGGCGGACAACTGTTTCCTGAACAAGGTGAGATTTGGTTCGACAAACAAAACATCCCGATGCTCAGTCGCAAAAAGCTGTATCAAGCTCGTAAAAAAAATGAGCATGTTGTTTCAGTCGGGCGCGTTATTTACCGATTTAAATGTGTTCGATAATGTGGCTTTCCCTTTACGTGAACACACTCAATTAGATGAATCGTGATTAAGACATTAGTTTTACTAAAATTAGAAGCGGTTGGTCTGCGCGGTGCCGCCTTGCTCATGCCGAGCGAATTATCCGGTGCATGGCAAGAAGGGCTGCATTAGCGCGCGCGATTGCGCTGGATCCGGAACTGATCATGTATGATGAGCCGTTTGTGGGCAAGACCCGATCACCATGGGCGTGCTGGTGGAATTGATCCGCAATTTGAATCAAGCTTTAGGGTGACCTCGATAGTGGTCTTCATGATGTTCCTGAGTGATGAGCATTGCCGATTGGGTTTATTTGCTGGCTGACGGCAAAGTGATTGCCAAGGAACGCCAAACGATCTTTACCAAAATAGCGATCCTCGCGTACAACAATTTTTACAAGGCGAGGCTGATGGCCTGTACCATTTCGCTTTCCAGCGCAAAGCCTAGAAAAGGATCTATTCTCATGATGTTACATTGACTGACTGGATTGAAGGGCTCGGTCGCCGTACGCTCGAATTTTGCCAAGCCTTTGGCAAAGCGAGCTTGATGCTGTTTGGCGCATTAGTGAGCCGCCCACGGCCTATTCAGAATTTTCCATTGTTAGTGAAGCAGCTCTACAGTGTTGGTGTTCAGTCGCTGGCGATTATTGTCGTTTCTGGCTTGTTCATTGGCATGGTGTTGAGCCTGCAAGGCTATGTGATTTTGGTCGATTACGGCGCGGAAGGTAGCTTGGGCAGATGGTCGCGCTCTCTTTATTGCGTGAACTTGGCCCGTGGTGACTGCGCTGCTGTTTGCTGGGCGTGCTGGTTCTGCACTTACCGCTGAGATCGGCCTGATGAAAGCCACCGAGCAGCTTCCAGTTTAGAGATGATGGCGGTTGATCCGCTCAAACGTATTATCGCTCCTCGCTTTTGGGCTGGGCTAATATCAATGCCGTTGCTAGCGATGATTTTTATGGCGGTCGGCATTTGGGGAGGCCAGCTTGTTGGCGTGGATTGGAAAAGGGATTGATCACGGCAGTTTTTGGTCTGCGATGCAGTCATCGGTAGGCTAGGCAAGATATTGGCAACAGTATGACAAGTGCGTGATGTTTGCCATCACAGTGACTTGGATTGCACTGTTTAACGGTTACGATGCTATTCCAACCTCGGAAGGTATTAGCCGTGCCACCACAAGAACCGTAGTGCATTCGTCTTTTAGCTGTATTAGGGTAGACTTTGTACTCACCGCATGATGTTTGGGAATTAATCATGCAGCAAACACGAAAAATAGAACTTTGGGTCGGTAGCTTTGTCCTTGCTGGAATTTGCGCAATTCTGGTGATGATTTTTCAGGTCGCTGACGTTAAAAGGGTTGGGTTCCAACCATACTTACCAATTGAAAGCTGAATTTGACAATATCGGTAGTTTTAAAAGTGCGCTCGCCAGTCAAAGTGGGTGGTGTAGTCGTTGGGCGAGTGGCCGAGATTAAACTCGATAGAAAGAGCTTGCTTCCGGTGGTCACTATGGCTATTAACAGTCAATATGATCAATTTCCAGAAACGTCGAGTGTGCAAATTCTAACTTCTGGATTGATCGGCGAGCAGTACATTGGGCTTGTGCCCGGTTTTGTCTTTGAAGATGAACAGATGTTAAAAGAGGGCGACTTAATTGAAGACACAAAATCCGCCTCGTATTAGAAGATTTGATTGGTCAAGTGCTGTATAGCGTCGGTTGGTGGCTCACAAAAAAAAGGTAAGGAGTAACACACAGTGTTTATAACAACAGAGTTTATAAAAACAGTGTTTAAACGGACGTTGATTTTTGTATTTACCCTCTTTGCCTCCATGT